>DLGJ01000012.1 GCA_002482645.1 Hyphomicrobiaceae bacterium UBA7697 | reverse complement strand
AAACTTATGAGTCCACGACCTAGGCGCGAGCGGTATTGCGGACTTTGAAGCGGGCGTCCCTCGGGGCGCCCGTTTTGTTTTGGGCGCGTTCGTTTAGGCCTCGAGCCCGGCCATGGCGGCTTCGACCGCCTCGCTCGCCTCAAGCCAGCGCGCCTCGGCGTCTTCGAGGTCGCGCGCAATCCGCCCGCGCTGCTTCATGAGCTCGCTCGCCTCGGACGGTGCCGCCTCGATCAGCTTGGCGTCCACCGCATCGCGCTTGGCGGACAGCGTCTTCATGTCGGCCTCGGCTTGGGCGACGGCCTTGCGTAACGGCTTGGTGCGCTCGCGCGCATCCGCCGCCGCTTTGCGCTTCTCCTTGCGCTCGGCCTTCGAAACAAGGTCCCTGATCGCGTCGGGTCGATCCTTGTCCTTCCTCGACCTGGCCGCACCCAAAATGCTGTCGCGATAGTCGTCGAGCGTGCCGTCGAACTCGCGCGCCGTGCCGCCGTCCACCAGCAGCAGCCGGTCTGCGATGAGGCTCAGCAAATGCCGGTCGTGGCTGACCACGATGACCGCACCGCCGAAGCCCGCGAGCGCCTGCACCAAAGCCTCGCGCGCATCCACATCGAGATGGTTGGTAGGCTCGTCGAGGATCAGGATATGCGGCGCGTCGCGCGTCACAAGCGCGAGCGAAAGACGCGCGCGCTCCCCACCCGACAGAGCGCGCACCGCGATGCTCACTTTGTCGCCGGAGAAACCGAACCGCGCGAGATGGTTGCGAACCTTGCCGGGCTTCGCGTCCGGCAGCAGGCGCTCCATATGCTGAAGCGGCGTATCGCCGGGAACGAGTTCCTCGATCTGGTGCTGGGCGAAATAGCCCACGGCGAGTTTGCCGCTCGACTTGATCGCCCCGGACATTGGCACGAGGTCGCCGGCAAGGGCGCGGGCCAGCGTCGTCTTGCCGTTGCCGTTCCGCCCCACGAGCGCGATGCGGTCATCCGGATCGATGCGCAGATCGACATGCGAGAGCACCGGCTTTCCGGTTGCATAACCCACCGCCACGTCTTCGAGCATCAGAAGCGGCGGCTTCACCTCTTTCGGCGAGGGGAAGTCGAACACGAGCGAGGCGTCGTCGAAGATTTCGGCGGCCGGCGCCATCCGTTGCAGCGCTTTCAAGCGGCTCTGCGCCTGCCGGGCGGTGTGGGCCTTGTAGCGCCAGCGATCCACATAGGCCTGGAGCTTCTTGCGCTTGGCCTCTTGCTTCTCGCGCATCGCGGCGTCCTGGGCCTGGCGCTCGTGCCGTTGCCGCTCGAACTGATCGTAATTGCCCGCATAGAGCGTCGTCTTGCCGTGATCCACGTGGACGATGTGACTGGCGACATTGTTCAGCATGTCGCGCTCGTGGCTCACCACGATCAAGCTCGCCGGATAGGCCCGAAGGAACGTCTCGAGCCACACAGCCGCTTCGAGATCGAGATGGTTCGACGGCTCGTCCAACAAAAGCAGGTCGGGCTCGGAGAACAGCAGCGCGGCAAGCGCGACGCGCATGCGCCAGCCACCGGAAAACTGATCCAGCGGCCGGTGCTGCGCCTCCTCGGGAAAGCCGAGACCGGCAAGAATGCGGGCAGCCCGCGCGGGTGCCCCATGCGCGTCGATGGCGTTCAGCCGTTCGTGAATCTCGGCGATACGATGTGGATCGGTGGCCGTCTCGGCTTCGTCGAGAAGCGCCGCGCGCTCCGTATCGGCGGCCAGAACGGTCTCGAACGGCGTCGCAAGGCCGCCCGGCGCGTCCTGCGCAAGATAGCCGATCCGGGTACCGGCCGGTGCCTCGATGCGGCCGTCGTCGGGCTCGTAAAGCCCGGCGATCATCTTCAGCAGCGAAGACTTGCCCGCGCCGTTGCGGCCGACGAGCCCCACGCGGGCTTTCGGCGGCATGGCGACGGAGGCGCGGTCCAAAATGACATGGCCGCCGAGGCGCAAGGTGATGGAATCCAGCGTGAACATTGCGCGCCTGATAGCACAGGCGCGGGCGGCGCCACCACTGGCCTTGGCGCCGGCGTCCGCTTATTTGCCCCGAGAATGGCCTCCGAGCGTGTTGCGCCGGATCGCATCTTCCAGCACGCGCGTCGCCATGGGAACGACGGCGCGCACCACCGATTTGCCGAGGGCCGTCCAGAAACTGTCGCCGCGCGATCCGCCGCTGCTCTGGCCGGAACTGGTACCGGCCTTCGAGGGCTCTTCGGCGGCCCCGGCCTCGGCGGCCTCCTTGGCGCGCTCTTCCGTCCGCTTTTGCAGAATTTCATGCGCGGATTCCCGATCGATCGCCTCGTCGTATTTGCCGGCCACCGGGTCCGTCTCCATGAGGGCCGCGCGTTGCTCCGGGGTGATCGGCCCCACTTGCGAGGACGGCGGCTTGACATAGGTATGCTGGACCATGCTCGGCTGGCCCTTCTCGTCGAGCGTCGAGACCAGCGCCTCGCCGATGCCCATCGACATGATCATCTGCTCGGTATCGAGATCGGGATTGGGCCGGAACGTGTCCGCCGCGGATTTCACGGCTTTCTGCTCCGACGGGGTGAAGGCGCGCAAAGCGTGCTGCACCCGGTTGCCGAGCTGGCGCGAGACGGTGTCGGGAACGTCGCGCGGGTTCTGCGTGACGAAATAGACGCCGACGCCCTTGGACCGGATCAGGCGCACCACCTGCTCGACCTTTTCCAGCAAAGCCTTCGGTGCGTCCCGGAACAGCAAATGCGCCTCGTCGAAGAAGAAGACGAGCTTGGGCTTCTCAGGGTCGCCGACTTCCGGCAACTCCTCGAACAATTCCGACAGAAGGAACAGCAGGAACGTCGCGTAGAGCCGTGGGCTTTGCATGAGCTTGTCGGCCGCCAGCACGCCAATATAGCCGCGCCCGTCCTTGTCGGTACGCATCAGATCCTCGCCCACATCGAGCGCCGGCTCGCCGAAGAAGTGCGTGGCCCCCTGCTGCTCCAGCACGAGCAGCCGGCGTTGAATCGCCCCGATCGAGACCTTGCCGACGGTCCCGTATTTCGTGGTCAGGTCCTTGGCCCGCGCCGCCAGATCCTCCAGCAAGGACTGCAAGTCCTTGAGGTCCACCAGAGGCAGCTTCTCTTCGTCGGCGATGCGGAAGGCGATGTTGAGGACGCCTTCCTGCGCCTCGCTGAGATCCATGAGCCGCGACAGAAGCAGCGGCCCAAGCTCGCTGATCGTGGTCCGGACGGGATGGCCCTGCTCGCCGAACAAATCCCAGAAGATCACCGGATGCGCCGAGAATTTCACGTCGTAGCCGATCATGGCCGCGCGTTCTTTGATCCAGCCTTTCTCCTTGCCCATCTCGGCAATGCCGGAAAGGTCGCCCTTCACGTCGGCGCAGAACACCGGTACGCCGGCGTCTGAGAAACTCTCGGCAAGGCCCTGGAGCGTCACCGTCTTGCCCGTGCCCGTGGCGCCGGTGACGAGGCCGTGGCGGTTGGCCAGCTTCAGAAGGATGTATTCGGGCTTCGTGCTCTTGCCGATAAAGACGCAATTGTCGGGGATCTCGATGGGCTCCACTGCGGCGGTCTCCGGCGCGTCCGCCCCCGGCGCATCCATCCCGGAAGCCTTTTCCGGCGTTTCGCCGCCGGTCTCCGCACCGCCGTCCGATGCCTTCTTCCGCCTTGCCATTCCCGATCTCCCTGTTCGCGCGTTCGAGCCTGCGCGGCACTGTAACTGCCGCCTGTGGCAAACGCCAAGATGGCCGTCCGCACCAGGAGTGCGCTATCAGGCGCTCTTGGGCGTTTCCCGACGGTACCCTCCGTGGGTTCCTTGCCGCGCAGGCTTCTGCTAGGAGAAATTCCGGAACCAATCTAGGCTTAGTCGCATGTCAGAATTGTCGCTCGTATCCGCCTTCCCGAAGGCCGAAGACGCCGCGTGGAAAGCGCTGGTGGAGAAAGCCCTGAAGGGCACACCATTTTCCGCACTGGAATCAAAGACCTACGATGGAGCGGCGATCGCCCCGCTCTATCCGCCGTCCGAGGACGGCGCCGTGGTGCCCGGCCGCGATCCCGGCGCTCCATGGGAGGTGATCCAACGGATCGAGTTTCCGGACGCCGGAACGGCGAATAGGCAAATTCTCGAGGATCTCAATAGCGGTGCCTCGGGCATCGCGCTGCTGTTCCAAGGCGCCGTGGGCGATCGCGGCTATGCACTGACCGCCGACGCCGGCACGCTGAAGGCCGCGCTCGAAGGCGTGCATCTCGAATGGGGCGTGCCCGTCGAGCTTCAGCTCGGCACGAACGCCAAGACGGTCTGCGAGATCGTCGCGGGCCTTATCGCCGAGCGCGGCATCCCCGTAAATCACACGAATGTCCGCTTCGGCTTCGATCCGATCGGCATGCTGGCGGCCAATGGCTGGACCGATGCATCCGTGGAGGATGCCGCTACCCTCGCCAAGGATCTGTCCGCGCGTGGATTCGAAGGCCCGTTCGCCGTCGCCGATGGACGTCCGGTCCATGAGGCGGGCGGCACCGAGGCCCAGGAACTCGCATTCGTGCTCGCGTCGGCCATCTCTTACTTGCGCGCCTTGGAGGCGGCGGGGATCGCTCTCGACGATGCACGGCGGATGATCTTCTTCCGCCTCGCCGCGGACCAGGACCAATTCCTGACCACGGCGAAGTTCCGCAGCTTGCGGAAACTCTGGTCGCGGGTGGAGGAAGCCTGCGGGCTGACGCCGGAACCGGCCTTCGTCGCGGGCGAGACCGCCTGGCGCATGATGACCAAGCGCCACCCGCAAGGGAACATCGTGCGCGGCACCATCGCCACGCTTGCCGCCGCGGCCGGCGGTGCCAACGCGTTCACCGTGCTGCCCTATAGCGGCGCCATCGGACTCCCGGAGGATTTCGCCCGGCGCGTCGCCCGGAACACGCAGACGGTGCTGCTGGAAGAGTCGAACCTTTATCGCGTCGCCGACCCGTCGGCGGGTTCCGGCGCGCTCGAAGCCTTGACGCGCGACCTCTGCGGCGCAGCTTGGCGCCTGTTCCAGAAGTTCGAAGACGCTGGCGGGGCCGTCGAGGCTCTAAAGTCTGGGCTGTTCCAAGAGGCCGTCGCCGAAACCGGCAAAGCCCGCGAGACGGCCATGGCAAGCCGGAAAGACTCGTTGATCGGCACGACCGACTTCCCCGATCTCGGCGAAGACGCCGTCGCCGTCATGGACGTGGCGCCGACCAAGATCGACGGAGGCGCTCAGACCGTGAAGCCGCTGACGCCGATGCGGCTCGGAGAGCCGTTCGAGACCTTGCGCGACAGAAGCGACACGATTCTTGCCGAGAGCGGCGCGCGGCCGAAGATCTTCCTCGCCTGTCTCGGCCGCCCGGCCGACTTCAACGTGCGGGCGGCCTTCGCCAAGAGCCTGTTCGAGGCGGGCGGCATCGAAGCGGTCGCGGCGACGTCCGAGCAAACGCTTCCCGAGACATTGGACGCCTTCCGCGCCTCGGGGGCGTCGATTGCCTGCCTGTGCTCCTCCGACAAGATGTATGCGTCCGGCGGGGCGGAAGCCGCGAGGGCTCTGAAGGATGCGGGCGCGGCCCATGTCTATCTCGCCGGAAAGCCGGGTGAACGCGAAGCCGCACTGCGGGACGCCGGCGTCGAGAGTTTCGTCGCGGCGGGCGGTAATGCGCTGGAAACGCTGTCCGGCGCCTACGAACATTTGGGGGCTTAAGTGACAGGCATTCCGAAATTCAACGAGATCGATTTCCGCGAGCCGCAGGAGCCAAAGCTCGGCTCCGCCGCGGAACCGTGGGAGACGCCTGAAGGCATTGCCGTAAGGCCGGTCTACGGGCCGGAGGACCGGAACGGGCTCGACTTCCTCGATGGGCTTCCCGGCCTGCCGCCTTATCTGCGCGGACCCTACCCCACGATGTATGTGCAGCGGCCCTGGACCGTGCGCCAATATTCCGGCTTCTCGACCGCCGAGGACTCAAACGCCTTCTACCGGCGCAACCTTGCCGCCGGTCAGCAGGGCGTGTCCATCGCCTTCGATCTCGCCACCCACCGCGGCTACGATTCCGACCATCCGCGCGTGACGGGCGACGTGGGCATGGCGGGCGTCGCCATCGACTCCATCTACGACATGCGCGTTCTGTTCGACGGCATTCCGCTCGATCAGGTCTCCGTGTCCATGACCATGAACGGCGCGGTGCTGCCGGTGCTCGCGCTCTTCATCGTCGCGGGCGAGGAACAAGGCGTGCCGCACGATCAGCTCTCCGGCACGATCCAGAACGACATCCTCAAAGAGTTCATGGTGCGGAACACCTATATCTATCCGCCCGAACCTTCGATGCGCATCGTCGCCGACATCATCGGCTACACCTCAAAGGAGATGCCACGCTTCAACTCCATTTCCATTTCCGGCTACCACATGCAGGAAGCCGGAGCGACGGCGGACCTGGAGCTCGGCTACACGCTCGCCGACGGCATCGAATATGTGCGCGCGGCCATTGCCTCGGGCCTCGACGTGGACGCGTTCGCCCCGCGCCTGTCCTTCTTCTGGGCCATCGGCATGAACTACTTCATGGAGATCGCCAAGATGCGCGCCGCGCGCGTGCTGTGGGCGAAGCTCATGAAGGAAGAATTCGATCCCAAGAACGACAAGTCGCTCGCGCTGCGCACGCACTGCCAGACCAGCGGCTGGAGCCTTTCGGCGCAGGACGTCTACAACAACGTCATCCGCACCTGCGTCGAGGCCATGGCCGCCACGCAGGGTCATACGCAATCGCTCCATACGAATGGCCTCGACGAAGCGCTGGCCCTGCCAACCGACTTCTCCGCGCGCATCGCCCGCAACACCCAGCTCATGCTGCAAAAGGAAAGCGGCACCACGCGCATCATCGATCCGTGGAGCGGCAGCTACTATGTGGAGCGCTTGACCCACGACCTCGCCGCGAAGGCGATGAAGCATATCGAGGAGATCGAGGAATTCGGCGGTATGGCCAAGGCCATCGAGGCCGGTATCCCGAAGCGCATGATCGAGCAGGCGGCGACCGCCACGCAAGGGCGCATCGACTCCGGACGGCAGACCATCGTCGGCGTGAACAAGTACCGCTCCGACAAGGATGCGGACATCGCCATCCTGAAAGTGGACAATCGGTCGGTCCGCGAGCAGCAGTTGGCGAAGCTGGCGCGCCTGAAGGGCGAGCGCGACGAAGCCGCCGTGCAGCAAGCCCTCGACGCTCTCACGCAATATGCCGAGACGGGCAAAGGAAATCTTCTGGAGGGCGCCGTCGCGGCGGCGCGCGTGAAGGCGACGGTGGGCGAGATTTCCTACGCACTGGAGAAGGTGTACGGCCGGCATCGCGCGAACGTTTCGACGATCACCGGTGTGTACAAATCCGAGATGAAGAAAGACGGAAACATGAGCCGCGTCGCGGACATGATCGACGCGTTCGAGGCGGAGCACGGACGGCGGCCGCGCATCCTGGTCGCCAAGATGGGGCAGGACGGCCACGACCGCGGCCAGAAGGTCATCTCCTCGGCATTCGCCGATCTCGGTTTCGACGTGGATATCGGCCCTCTGTTCCAGACGCCCGAAGAAGCCGCGCGGCAGGCGATCGAGAACGACGTGCACATTCTCGGCGTCTCGTCTCTCACCGCCGGCCATCTGACGCTGGTCCCGGCCTTGCGCCAGGCGCTGGAGGACCAGGGCCGAGGCGACATCATGATCGTCGTCGGCGGCGTGATCCCGCCGCAGGACTATCCCGAGCTTTACGAGGCCGGCGCGAAGGCCATCTTCGGTCCGGGCACGCCCATCGCCGATGCCGCTATCGACATCCTCGGAAAACTCGGGGTGGGCTCGAAGGAAGCGGCGGAGTAGAACTGACGGAGCAGACCGCGCCGGAGTGGACAGCTCCCGGCGAGTCTTGCGCTTCGCCCCGTTTCCGCCTACCCCCAATCCATGTCCGTGACGACGTCATCCCAGCCCAGCATCGAGGACCTTGCCGCCGCCGTGCGCAAGGGCGACCGCGTGGCGCTCGGCCGCGCCATCACCCTGATCGAGAGCACGAGACCGCAGGATCAAGCCCGCGCACGCGAGTTGCTGAAGGTGCTCCGGGCCGGTACGGGCAAGGCGATCCGCATCGGCATCAGCGGCGTGCCGGGCGCCGGCAAATCGACGCTCATCGATCAGTTCGGCGTCAATCTCATCGAAGCCGGCCACAAAGTCGCGGTGCTCGCGGTCGACCCTACGTCGTCGCGCACGGGCGGCTCCATTCTCGGCGACAAGACGCGCATGGGGCGTCTGGCCTCGCTCGACAACGCCTTCATCCGCCCCTCACCGGCCGGATCGAGCCTCGGCGGTGTGACCAAGACGACGCGCGAGACCATCGCCATCGTCGAGGCGGCCGGGTTCGACGTGGTGCTGGTGGAAACCGTCGGCGTGGGGCAGTCGGAGACCGCCGTCTCCAACATGGTGGACGTGTTCGTGGTCGTTGCCATTCCCGGCGCGGGCGACGAGTTGCAAGGCATCAAGCGCGGTCTGTTGGAGCTCGCCGACATCATCGCCGTGAACAAGGCCGACAGCGATAACGTGGAACGCGCCAACCGCGCCGCCACGGAATATCGCGCCGCGCTGCACATTCTCGCATCGGGCAACACGGCCTGGCAGCCCGCCGTGCTGACGATGTCGGCACGCGACAATACGGGCCTGGACACCCTGTGGGAGAAGATCGGCGAATGCCATCGCACCCTGACCGAGGCGGGCGTGCTCGACGAGCGCCGGGCCGATCAAGCGGCGGCCTGGATGCGCGAGATTTTCGAGCAGCGCCTGCTCGCGGCCTTCAAAGGCGGACGAAAGGCGGCGCGGCAGTACCAGGACATCGAGGACCAGGTGCGCGAAGGCGCCCTCACCGCGGCCGAAGGCGCCGACGCGCTCGCCGAACTGCTTGGACTGAAGGACCCCGAATAGCCTGGACGCGGTCCGCCGCGTGCCGTCAAATGCGCTTCCCTCCAGCAGCGGGCGGAGCTAAGCCAGAGACATGGCAGATGTCAGTGCAGAAGGCAGGGCAAAGATCCCGGCAAGACCGCGCGTGCTTCTGACCGGCTTCGGTCCCTTTCCCGGCGTCGCGGAGAACCCTTCGGGCTGGCTGGCCGAGACGGCGGGCTCCGGCGCGCAAGCAGACCTCTGCACCCTCTATCGCGCGGTGCTTCCGACCGAATGGAACGCAGTGGCGAGCCGGGCCGCCTATTTTCATCAGGCGATCCGCCCGCGCCTGATGATCCATTTCGGCGTCCGGCCGGGTGCGACGGAAATCCTTCTGGAATGCCGGGCCCACAACCAAATCGAGCGTCGCGTCGATGCAGGCGGCGCCCATCCCGAGCGCCACCAGGTGCTCCCGGAATGCGGCGATACGCTCGAAACCTGCCTCCCCGTCGATGCATTCGCGGCCCGGCTGCGGAACGAACGGATTCCGGCAAGCGTCTCCCAATCGTGCGGGCGCTATCTCTGCAACGACCTCTATTTCCGCTCGCTGTATTGGGCGGAGCGGAACGGCGCCGACGCGCTCTTCGTGCACGTGCCGCAGACTCACATCTTGAGTAAGGAGTCCATGTTGCTCGCCGCGGAATCGATCCTCCGCGAAGCGATCGGGGCCGTGCAACTGCAGAGCAAGCTTTGCCCGGACGAAACGGGTCCCGCACCGCCGGCGGAGACGTCCTCATGAAGGAACCTCCGAAAAAGCCGGCCTTGGGTGGCGGACCGCAAATCGGCCGCCGCGACGCGTTGTTCGCGGGTCTGGGCACCGGCCTCGGCACGCTGGGACTCGGCGCAGGCCCCAGCGTGGCGGGACCGCGCATGGCGGAGGCCGCGGGCGCGTACAGCACCCATGGTGTCGTGCCTGCCGATGGCGCCATCGCGCAGACCGCGACGCTTCAAGCGGCACTCGACGCTGCGGCAAGCTCGGGCACGCCGCTGTTCCTTCCGGCCGGCACCTACATGACGGACACGCTCGAAATGAAACCGGGCGCCCAAGTCCATGGCGTTCCCGGACGCACGGTGCTGAAATCCGGGGGCGCGGCGATCTTCACGGCCGAAAATGCGGACAATCTCCGC
Source organism: Hyphomicrobiaceae bacterium UBA7697 (assembly GCA_002482645.1). Classification (GTDB taxonomy): domain Bacteria; phylum Pseudomonadota; class Alphaproteobacteria; order Rhizobiales; family Methyloligellaceae; genus Methyloceanibacter. The sequence goes on along the minus strand of DLGJ01000012.1, from coordinate 275,458 downwards.
CTGTCGGGCCTCGTGCTCGACGGCGGAGGCCTCTCGCCCGGCGACGACGGGGCACTCCTGTCCGCGACCGGGATCGCGGATCTCGATATTTCGGATTGCCGCTTCGTGAATAGCGGCGGAGGCGGCGTGACCTTGCGCAAGACCTCGGGCCGTATCGCGAACTGCACCTTCGGCAAGATCGCGACGGCCGCTCTCTTCAGCGAGGATGCCACCGGGCTCGAGATCAGCCACAACCATATTCACGATTGCGGCGACAACGGCGTTTTGATTTGGCGGTCGGAACAAGGCGAGGACGGCACGCTCGTCAGTGGCAACCGCATCGAACGCATCGCCGCCAAGAGCGGCGGCAGCGGCCAGAACGGAAACGGCGTCAACGTCTTTCGAGCGGGCTCCGTGCTTGTGACACAGAACCGCATTTCCGACTGCGCCTTTTCCGCCATCCGCAGCAACGCGGGCTCCAACTGCCAAATGGTGGCAAATTCCTGCGCGCGCCTCGGCGAAGTCGCGCTCTACGCGGAGTTCGGCTTCGAAGGCGCGATCATCGCCAACAATATCGTCGATACCGCCGCGACGGGCATCTCGGTGACCAATTTCAACGAAGGCGGACGGCTTGCCGTGGTTCAGGGCAACCTCATCCGCAATCTGTTCCTGCGCAAGACGGGCGAGGCTCGCGGCAACGGCATTGCCGTCGAAGCGGACACCGCAGTCAGCGGCAACGTGGTGGAGGGCGCGCCCGCCTACGGCATCATCGTCGGCTGGGGCGACTATCTGCGCGACGTGGCCGTGACGGGCAACGTGATCCGCAAGAGCCATATCGGGATCGGCGTGGCCGTCGGCACCGGCGCGGGTACCGCCCTCGTTACCGACAATTTGATCGACGGCGCCAGGGACGGCGCGATCCGCGCCATGAAGGGACCGGAACCGCTCGGGCCGGACCTTGCCCTCGAGAGTGCGGAGTCGTTCCGGAACCTCGCCGTCTACGCGAATGTCGCGCGCTAGTGGCCGCGCCGCGCCTGTTCCGCCTCATGCAAGACCAACTCCGTCGGAACGCCCGGGACATGCTTCGACGAGCGGATCACCAGGGACGTCTTGACGCTCTCCACATTGGGGGCGGCCGTGAGCTCGCGGATGATGAAATCCTGAAACGCGGTCAGGTCTGGCGCGACGCAGCGGAGCAAAAAGTCGATCTCACCGGAAAGCATGTAGCAGTCGCGGACGACCGGAGCGGCGTCCACCCACGCCTCGAAGGCGCTGAGATCGGCCTCCGCCTGTCTGTGAAGCTTAATCATCGCGAACGCGGACACATCGAAACCCAGCGACTTGTCGTCGAGGAGCACCGTGAACCCCTCGATGACGCCCGCCTCCTCGAGGGCGCGGACGCGGCGGAGACACGGCGGAGCGGAAATTCCCACCTTTCGCGCCAATTCGATATTGGTGATGCGCCCGTCGGCCTGAAGCTCACGTAAAATGAGCCAATCCGTGGCGTCGAGACGGGTGGCACGCATCTGGGCCCATGCTCCTGGACGATCGCGGGCCCATCGCGATAGAAGGCGCGATGGGAAATGACTGACGTTCGTTGGGGAAGCTTTGCACATTTTTGTGCCTTCCACACAACAGAATCGGAAAGGAATTGAGCATTTTCCATTCTGGAAATTTTTGTGAGCGGGATTTAAAGGAAGCCATGCCGGAAACTTGGATCGTCACGGATGGTGCCGTGGGCATGGAGGCGCAAGGCATCGCCGTGGCCCAAGCGGTGGGCTTGCCCTACACCCTCAAGCGTGTGCGGCCGGCGGGGCCGCTACGGCTGATTCCGACCCGGTTTCAACTGCTTGTCCCCGCGCGAGCACGGCTTGCTGCCTCCGAGGCCAGCACGCCGCTGACCCCGCCGTGGCCCCGGCTGGTCATCTCCATCGGCCGCCGCAGCGTGCCGCTGGCCCTCGCCATCAAACGGATCGGGAGCGCCTATGGGCTCCACATCCAGAACCCGAAGGTCCCGGCGCACCTGTTCGATCTGATCGCCGCGCCCGTGCACGACGATTTCGACGGGCCCAACGTCATCACCACGTTCGGCGCGGTCCATGGCGTGACGGCGGACCGCCTAGCCGAGGCCGGAGCACGCTTCGCGCCGCAAATCGCCGATCTGCCCCATCCGCGCATCGCCGTCCTTTTGGGTGGAGAAAGCCGTGCGTTCAAGTTTCCGCCGGAAACGGGAGCGCGTTTCGGCGAGGCGCTTGCAACTCTGGCCCGCGGCTGCGGCGGCACGCTTCTCGTCACGCCGTCGCGCCGCACCCGGCCGGAAACCCTGAGCGCCGTGGCCGGGGCCGTGAAAGACGTCCCGCACGTCGTCTGGGACGGAACCGGCGAAAACCCCTATTTCGCCTTTCTATCGCTGGCGGACGCCATCGTCGTCACCGAGGACTCGGTGAATATGGTGACCGAGGCCACGGGCACCGGAAAGCCCGTCTACATCCAGCCTTTGCCGGGCAAATCCACTCGCCTCGCCCGCTTTCACGCGCTGATGCGCCAACGCGGCGCGACGCGGCCCTTCGAGGGACACATCGAGGCGTGGACCTACGCCCCGGTGAACGACACCGAGGCCGTCGCCGCCCATATCCGCAGGGCACTGGGCCTCGTTCCGGACGCAGCGCCGGTCGTCGGCCGCCACGATAAATGAGTTGTGAAGCCTGATGGGTTGCGCACGCGCGCTCGCGGCCTTACCTGTCGCAATCCGAGCTTGAACGAGAGGCACGTCTTATGGGTTCCCGCCACGAAAAGGTGATCATCATCGGCGCCGGTCCGGCCGGCTACACCGCCGCCATCTACGCGGCGCGCGCCATGCTGCAGCCGCTCCTGATCGAGGGCATCCAGCCTGGCGGTCAAATGACCATCACCACCGATGTCGAGAACTATCCCGGTTTCGCCGACGTGATCCAGGGCCCTTGGCTCATGGAACAGATGCGGGCCCAGGCCGAGCATGTGGGCACGAACATGATTTCCGACACCATTGTCGAGGCGGACCTGTCCAAGCGTCCGTTCAGGCTGAAGGGCGACAGCGGCGACGAGTATTTGGCTGACGCGCTCATCATCGCCACCGGCGCGAAGGCGCGCTGGCTCGGTTTGCCGTCGGAAGAGAAGTTCCAGGGCTTCGGCGTGTCCGCGTGCGCCACCTGCGACGGGTTCTTCTATCGCGGCAAGAACGTCATCGTGGTCGGCGGCGGCAACACTGCCGTCGAGGAGGCCCTCTACCTCGCCAATCTGGCGGAGAAGGTGACTCTCGTGCATCGCCGCGACGAGCTGCGCGCCGAGAAGATCCTGCAGGAGCGCCTGTTCCGGAACCCGAAGATCGAAGTGCTCTGGGACCATCAGCTCGCCGCGGTCGAGGGCGTGGACGATCCGCTTGGCGTGACGGCCGCGAAACTGGTCAACACCAAGACCGGCGATGAGACCACGATGGAGATCGACGGCATCTTCATCGCCATCGGCCACGCGCCGCAAACCGAACTGTTCAAGGATCAGCTCGACCTGAAGCGGGGCGGCTATATCCACACCGAGCCGGGGTCGACGGCGACCAGTGTCCACGGCGTGTTCGCGGCAGGCGACGTCGCCGACGACGTCTACCGTCAGGCGGTCACGGCGGCCGGCATGGGCTGCATGGCCGCGCTCGACGTGGAGCGCTATCTCGCGGAGCTCGCGGCGCACGCCGAAGCCGCCGAGTAAGACGCGATCGGCCTCAGAACCAGACGGACACGACGCCGAACAGGCTTTCTCCGGCGACGAGCCCTGCGGCCACGCTGAGCAGAAAGCGCCCGGCCCATTCGGGTGCGAATCTGTGTGCGAGGCTTGCGAGCGCGGCACCGGCGAACAGCATCAGCGACGTGCTCGCGGGGATTACGAATGCCAAGCCCAGACTGGCCCCGCTCGGCACGAACAAGAGATGCCTCGGGGGCAAGCGGCGCTCAACCAGCGCCAGGACAACGCCGAGCACCGCCGCGGCCGCCATGGCCATGAGCGCCGACGTTACGATGCCCGACAGTCCGTCGCCCAGGGTCTCGGCCACGGCCTTCCACGTGGCCACGGCCGGCGCGGGCCATTCGGGCGTGAACAGTTGCGTCCCGGGATCGGGGATCAGCGCCAGATAGACGAAGCTGCTCACGACGCTGCCGACGACAATGCCGGCACATTGAGCTACGACCTGGCGGCCCGGACGCGCCCCGACCTCATGACCCGCACGGAAGTCGTTGAGCAGATCGGCCGCCTGTCCGGCCGCACCGCCAGCGACATTGGCCGTCATCAGATTGGTGATGGGCTGACCCGGAGCCATGGCGCCGAAGGAGAGCTGCGAGACCTTGCCGATCGCCCCGATCGGCGCCACCGACGTCTCGCCGACCACGCGCGCCGCCACCGTTGCCAGCACGAAGGCGATGGGGATCGCCATCAGCGCCATGGTCCAATGCACGCCGAACAACACGATCTGCAAGGCGACGGCGATCGCGGCGGCGAGCACGAACCCGGCGAACTGCATCCGCCCGCTGCCGGGCGCCGTCTTGCTGCCACCCGCATGCCCGCGCCTCCTGGCGCTGTCCAGCAACGAGACGCCGAAGCTCGTCAGACTCGCCATGACCATCATGGTCACCCCCGGCCACAGCAGCCAGCCGACGAGCGGCTGAAACCAGCTCGCCCCGTCTTGGGAAACGGCAACGATCCCGTGCGCGATCAAAGCTGGCGCGATCAGCCCCCAGGCGATCAAAGCGCCGAACAGAAGCCCGAGCCCGGCACGCAGACCGATGATGCCCCCGAAGCCGAGCAGCAGCAGCGATGGGTCGAATACGAAGGTCAGCTTCGATGCGGCCGCCGACGGTGCCAGGCGGGGAACGGCCCAAACCAGCTTATCGGCGACATTGAATACGACGGCGGCGGCCAGGGCCGACATAAGCACAGCGACCCGCTTCATCGCCTCCCGTCCGTGCGCGAACATGTCCCGCATGGTCTCCGCCGTGGCCATGCCGGCAGGGAATACGAGGTTGGACTTTTCGATCAGGCGGGGCCGCAAATACCAGCCGATCCAGATGCCGAGAAAGCTGACGGAAAAGACCCAGGCCGTCAGCATGCCCAAGGGGAGGTTCCCGCCCGTCAGCACCGCAAGCGCTGGAATGGGCGCCACGAGACCGCTCGACGTGATGGCGGCCGCCGCCGACGCCGCCGTCTGGTTGATATTGCTTTCGAGCATGCCCCAGGCGGGGAGTCTCAAGAGTCGGGCCAGCGGCACCCAGAAGGCGAAAGCCAGCAGCAGCGCCGTGATCGACATGTTGAAGGACCAGCCGATCTTGAGCCCCGAGTAGACGTTGCACGGCGCCAAGAGCGCACCCAAGACCAGTCCCGTCGCGAGCGCGCGCGGTGTCAATTCCCGTTGCGCCGCCTCGGGGCCAAGATTGGGCCCGGACCGCACCGCAAAACTGTCGTCGATACCCGCCATATGGTCCGCTCATTGCCACGGACGCGCCGCCTCACCAAGCAGGGACCGGCCGGAAAGCGGAACCTCCAGCGAGATCCGGTGCTGGAGCAAGCGTTCCTTAAAGCCCGTGGCATAGCTTTCAGAGCAGGATATGCTGTAATCTACGAGGCTATCGAACTGGGGCCCAGTGCCCTTTAACGGTGAAGTGCAGGGCTGAAGGGAATCCCATGACTAAGAAGCAGATGTTCGAATTTCCGTCCGACATGCGTGACCTGGCTGAAAAGAATGTCGAGCAAGCACGCGTTGCTTACGGACAGTTCATGGAGTTCATGAGCCAGGCGATGAATGCCTGGTCCGCATCGGGCATTCCCGAGGCGGAGAACTTCAAGACATTGCAGGACCGCGCGATCGGGTTTGCGAAAGAGAACGCCGACCGGTCCTTCGCCCTGGCCAGCGACCTGGCTCAGGCCAAGGATCTGCAGCAGGTGATGACGTTGCAGAGCCGCTACGTGCAGACCCAGATGCAGACTTTCGGGATCCAAGCGCAACAGCTCTCGTGGCTGATGGCCGATGCCTTGTAGAACCTGCAATCGGGGCGCTCCAAATCGTAAGCCTCCCGGATCCTCCATGCTGAGTGGGCCGACGCTGGCCTCTTCTGCGCGCGTCGATCCGGCAAGTCCGGACCGCGCGTTGAGGTTGCCTGTGCGTACCAGCCTCGCGGCCGGGCACCCAGGGCGCCGCAAGGCCTCCGCGAACCCGGCAACGCCCCTGTCGAGCCGGGCCGCAATTTGCCGGGCGTGGCGCCCTGGACCAATTGCCAAGCCAGGAATCCTCACGCTAAAACGGCGACCGCGGGGAACGAATCATGTGCCCGAAGAAGGGGCCCGAGCCGGAGACGGAGTTCCATGCGCTCAAAGGCCGCCTTGGCGAGTTCGGGGCTCACATCCATGGCTTTGTCGCTCGTGCATGCCGGCAATGCGCGAGTGTGGTCGATTTGTGGACGGTGGCTCGGCGCGGTGCGTGCGCCCTGCACCTCTGAATGAGGAAAGGCCCTGATGGCGTATACGAGACTGATCGCGCTCGCGGGCGCACTGCTGATCCTGGCCACCGCGCCGGCGCTGGCCGCGCGCTGCGGCAACAACGCCTCGGGCTTCGAAAGCTGGAAGCGGGCCTTCGCGCAAGAAGCCGCGGCCAACGGTATCGGAAAACGCGGCATCAACGCCCTGATGGGCACGCAATACGCCTACGGCACCATCAAAGCCGACCGGGGCCAGCACAGCTTCAAGCTGTCGCTCGACCAATTCATGAAGAAGCGCGGCGCGGCGGCCATCGCCTCGCAAGGGAAGCGCTATAAGGCGTCCAACGCGGCGCTCTTCAACGCCATCGAGCGCCGTTATGGCGTGCCGCCCGGTCCATTGATCGCCATCTGGGGCATGGAGACGGGCTTTGGCCGTTATATGGGCCGTCAGAACACGCTCTCGGCCGTCGCCACGCTCGCTTATGACTGCCGCCGTCCGGAGTTCTTCACCCCGCATCTCTACGCCGCGCTTCAACTCATCGACCGCGGCGCCCTGAGCCCAGGCCAGGTCGGCGCCATGCACGGCGAAGTCGGCCATACGCAATTCCTGCCGAAGAACCTGCTGCTTTACGGCGTGGACGGCAATGGCGACGGGCGCGTCGATCTCAACAACAAGGCCGATGCCTTGGCCTCGACGGCGAATTTCCTGCGCGGGCACGGCTGGCGCCCCGGCGCCGGCTACCAGCCGGGCCAGCCGAATTTCAGGGCGATCCAGGGCTGGAACGCGGCAGGCGTCTACCAGCAGACGATCGCCATCGTCGGCCGGCAGATCGACGGCGGCTAATGGCCCGCCGCACCACACCCAGCGCGCGGAGCACGGCCTCGAGCCGCGGCCGGCGCCCTCAATCGCCGAAGCAAACCTTGGCGCAGCAGCTCGGCAGGGCAATCGCTCTGCTGCTCGTGCTGGGTCTGGTGCTGCTGCTCAATCGATATTGCGCGTTGGAACCGGAGAGCGTCGGTCCAGGTGCGAAGCTTGTCGCGGTCGACGGCGATTCGCTGCGGGCGAGCAACGGCGACGAATATCGCATCTTCGGGATCGACGCGCCCGAACTCCACCAGACCTGCACCGACCCGAAGGGCAAGGAATGGGATTGTGGCGTCCAGGCGCGAACGCTGCTCCGCAAGCTTCTCAAGAGCGGTGAGGTCTCCTGTGTCGAGAAGGCGACCGACAAATACGGCCGCAATGTCGCGCAGTGCCGTTCCGCCGGGGTCCCCGATCTCGGCGAGACCATGGTCCGCGAGGGCTTTGCCATCGACCTCGGCCGCCAGACCGGCTTTGCCTATGCCGGGGCGGAAAGCGAAGCGCGCGCGGCCGGACGCGGCATTTGGGCGGGGACCTTCCAGAGGCCCGGCGCCTGGCGCCAGGATCACCCGCGCACGAACTGACGCCGCGATGGCTTTGGCCGACGAATCCGGTGCCGATGTGGCCCGCGCTCACCCCGGACGCGACGGCCGGGACGCGCATCCCTGCCGTAGGCGATGAGGCGGATGCGCGCCGCGCGGGACTGCCCCCCGCGTGCGTAACGGCCTTGAAAAATGAGACGGACTCACGCGAACAGCGCCCGCACCGGAAGCGCGGACGCTGTTCGCAAATGGTCTAGCAAACCGGCGGACTTATGAAGTCACACCCCTCTCACAAGGGAGAGGGGATCGCCGGTGCGATCGGTCTTACGCGGCCTTCGCGTAGTACGACTTCAGCTGATTCAACACCTGAGCCTTGTCGAACTCCGCACCCATGGCCAGCATGCCATCGGCGAAACGGCTGGCGATCTCGGTGATCTGCTCAGGCGAAAGCTGATTGAGGATACCGATGCGGACCTGAACCGGCTCGGACAAGGTTGGCCAAATGCCGAAGCCTTGAGCGCGGGCGGCCTGCACCAGCTCTTTCTCGCGGCCCGCCAGCTTGCCCGGCAGGTTCAGCACCACCAGGCTCGGCATATCGGACGTGACTTCGCAGCCCATGGCCTCGACAGCCTGGCGCAGCGCGGCCTCGTGATACTTGTAGTCCGACGCCTTGCGGGCGCGGCCGTAGCCGAGAATGATGCGAAGCGCCTCGTGGAACGCGGCGACCGCGTAGCACGAATGCGTCTGGTGATAGCCGGGCGCATCGACGTCCTTGCCGTCAACGATGCCCCAATGGCGGGCGTCGAGGATCGGGTGATGGACATAGGTCCGGCAACCACGCTTCTTGACGGACTCGATGGCCTTGTCCGTGAAACTCACCGGCGCATAGGTCAGCGGCAGCGACAGAACGCCCTTCTGCGGACAGGAAGCCCAAGCCACCACACCCGGATAATCGTCGATATTGAAGTCGCCCACGCCGAGGCTCGATACGGCGTCGACGATGCCCATGACGCCATGCTTCAGGCACGCGTCGGAGAAACCCTTGACGTCGTTCACCCGGCCCGATCCGGTTTCCCAATGGGCCATGAACGCCCACATGGGCTTGTGCTCGGCAAGAGCGGCATCGACCGCTTCGCCGGTCACCGACTGACCGTGCGGCGTCTCGATGACGGTCACGCTGGCCGGCTTCGGATTGAGCGAGTCGGCGGCCAGTTCCTCCGCCGTCGAAGCCTTCATGCGAATGGTGAGGCTATCGATGCCCGAGAACGTCCCGTTCGGGAAAGCGACGACCTTGTCGCCCGGCAGGATGAGGCTGAGAACGCAGTCCAGACCCGAAAAACCCGTGCCCGCGACACCGTAGGTGTATGCGTTCTTCGTACCCCACAATTCGCGCAGCATCAGCTTGGCTTCGATCATGCCACGCAGCACATCGGCCTGCATGTGATCGGCAACGCCGGTCTTGGCGAAACGCTCCAACACGCGCGGATCTGTGTTGCCCGGCCCCGGGCCGGCTGCGAGTGTCTCTGGAATTTCTAGCTGCGGGAATACGGTCATGGGAATACCCTCTGGAAGCTGACTTTTTGCTACGAGTCTCATGCGATTTCATGAAACTCGTACGACGAAAGTATAAGATACACTCGTCTAGCGGGCTAGGGCGCGCGGGGCAAGTGCCACGCTCTAGTTTTGGTGGCCCTAACCCTACTGGATGGCCCAGAACGAATCGTCCCGGCCGTCCTGGGTCGCGCCGCCCGCCGTCTCCGGTCCAGGGCCATCGTCACGCGGCCCGATCACGCCGGTGGGACAGAACCTGATCCGCGGCCTTGCCGACCAGTTCCGCCAGATGGTCGGGCTTGGCCTGGAAAGTGCCGACGCCGGCGGTCGCCGAGCGCAGTTCCACGATCAGGTTCTGGATCTCGGCCTCCGGAATATGGGCCTGAACCACGTCCCAGCCCGGCCAGCCGGAGCGGGCGTCGAAGCCCAATATCTGCCCGCGATGGGACGAGACGATCGAGTTGACCCGCGGCGTCGCCTCGGACGGCACCGCGATCTCCACCGCCATGATGGGCTCCAGTAGCACCGGCTGGCACTGCGGCAGACCTTCCGACATCGCCAGCCGCCCGGCCTGCCGGAACGCCATGTCGGAACTGTCGACAGAGTGATACGAGCCATCGGTGAGACAGACGGCCACGTCCACCACTGGGAAGCCCAGCGGTCCGGAATGAAGGTAATCCTGCACCCCGTGCTCCACCGAGGGGATGTAGTTCTTCGGGACCACGCCCCCGGTGATGGTTTCCGAGAAGGCGAAGCCCTCTCCGCGCGGCTGCGGCTTGATGGCGAGCACAACGTCGCCGAACTGGCCATGGCCGCCCGACTGCTTCTTATGGCGCCCGCGCACCTCGACCGATTTGCGGATCGTCTCCTTATAGGGGATCTGCCGCGGATAGGTCTCGGCCGCTGCCCCGTATTTGCGGATGAGCCGCTCCAGAGCGACCCGCAAATGCATCTCGCCCTGCCCCCACAAAACCATCTGACCCATGTCCTGATCGTGGGCGATGGAGATCGAGGGATCTTCTTCGATGATCTTGGCGAGCCCGGCGGTGAGTTTCACCTCGTCCTTCTTGTCCTTCGCGGCGAGCGCGAGCCCGAAGACCGGCTCCGACACGGCGCCCGGCCCGACGGAAGCGAGGGCCGCCTTCTCGGCCGACAACGTATCGCCGGTCTTGACGCTTTCCAGCCTCCCGAACGCGACCGTATCGCCCGGCTTGGCGGGGCCGCGCTTGACGGCCTCCTGTCCGAGGACGTCGAACGTTCCGGCAATGCGCTCGTCGGCCTCGCCGCCATAGACCGCATCACCGTCGCTAAACGTCCCGGCTAGGATGCGCGCCAGCGAGAGCTTGCCCGCATGAGGGGTGTGGATCGTCTTCATCACGAAGGCGCAAGACGGGGCGTCCGCCACGCCGAGCCGTTCGGCCGCCGCGTCCACGAACGGGGCCTCGTGGCGCAGCGCCTTGAGGAGACGGACGATGCCGTTGCCGTTGTCCGCCGATCCCAAGAGAACCGGGCAGATCATGCCTTCGCGCAAATCCGTCGCAAGGTCGTCGAAAACCTTGTCGCGCGGCGGCGGCACGTCTTCCAGAAGCTGCTCCATCAACTCGTCGTCGTAATCGGCGAGTTGCTCCAGCATGGAGAACCGCGCCTCCTGCTCGCGCGAGGAGAGCGCATCGGGAATGTCGATCACCTCCGACGGCGCGTGCTCGCGATAGACATGCGCCCTCTCCAGGGCGAGATCGATGAAGCCGGTGACGATACCGCTTTCCCAAATAGGGACCTGCCGCAGGACCAGAGGCACCGTGGAAGCCGGCTGCAGCATCGGCACGATGTCGCGCACGCGGGCCTCGGCCTTGTCGATCTTGTTCAGGAACAGGAAGTGCGGAATGCCCTGGTCCTCGAGCTGCTTCAGGATGAGTTGCAGCGCCGGGACCTTCTTCGCGTCCGGCTCGCACACGACGACCGCCGCATCGCACGCCGCGAGCACATTGGCCGCGTCGGCTTGGAACTCGATCGAGCCCGGACAGTCGAGAAACGTGAAAGTATCGCCGAGAAATTCGACAGTGGCGGCATTGAGCTCGACGCTCATACCGTGATGGCGCGCTTCGTCCGACGCATCGCCGACCGTGTTGCCGGCGCCCACCGTGCCCTGCCTCTTGATGGTGCCCGTCCGCGCCAAGATTGCTTCGAGAAGTGTCGTCTTACCGCTGAGATAGGGGCCAACCAGTGCGATGCAGCGGGCGCTGCGGGCTGGTTGGCCCTGCGCTTGGCCCATATGTTCCTCCCTTGGCAATCGCGCAAGGCAGGCCGTTCTTTCGGCCCTTCTTCCTTCCACGAGCCTTCGCGGCACCATCGTGACAAGTCAAACATGCTCTGGCAAGGGCCGCGTCCTCAACTCTCAAAACACGGCCTGGGAGCCCTTCTGATCCGGCGCTCAAGACAGTAAGCTGTCGCCGGCCGCCGCAAGGAAAAAGCTCATGCGTCTCGTAACCGCGTTCACGCTTTTGGTTCTGATTTGCCTATCGCCCCTGCCCGGGAGCCAGGATCGCGCCGCCGCCTTCACGCGAGCGCCTTTGCAGGGCACCTCGCTCGTCGGCCAGGCGAAATTCGTTTGCGGCGATACGGCCGAAGGCTATCGCTGCTGGTCCGAACGCGGCGCCATTCGCCGAGGCAAGATGCCGAAGGTCCCGAACAGCAGTTCCTCGGGCACGCCGGGCAGCGGCGGGGCCGCAGCCGGCGGCCTCTGGGGCGGAGGATCGCTGTGGGGCGGCGGCAAGGACGACGCGGCGTCTTCGGCGCCGAGCGCGGGCAGTGCCGCCTCGGCCGGAGGCTGTCCGCTCAATTCCGAGCGCCTCGGCGGTCATTGCATCCCCTACACGCAGACCTGCAAACGGGGCCTCGCGGCGAACGCCGCGCCGCAAGCCTGCCGCAGCGGACAAGAGAAGCTCGTTTGCGATTTCCGCGCCGACGGGCTGAAGGATTGCTGCTGCCGCCTCTACAGCCCGAACTGAGGCCGGCCTCAGATCCGATCCGCGTGCGGCCCGAGCGGCTGCCCGTAGGAGAACTCGACGATATAGCCGGTCGGATCCTTCACCCCGCACAGATAGCCGGTGGGCGGCGCATACTCCCGCGGCTCCCAATGCAACCGTCCGTCCGCCCTGGCCATCGCGGCGATGCGATCCACGTCGGCGCGGGCCGGAACGCCGAATCCGTAATGGGTCATATCGTCCGGGGCCTGTTCTCGGAGCGCGCCGCCGCCGAGCAGCACCAGAACGAAGCGGCCGCCCGCGCCGGGACTGGCCAGCCAAACCACGCGCGCACCGCCCTCGCCATGCTCCTTGACGATCTCCATGCCGCAATAGCGCCCATAGAACGCGATGGACTCTTCGAGGTCCGCCACTTGAAGTGCGCAATGCGTGAACGCGACGGTCATGAAACTCCGAACCAAGTTCGCAGGCCGGTCTTCGGTGCGAACTCTTGGCGCGGTTTTTCCCGGATTGTTTCCAGGATGCCCTCGAACGCACCGAAGAGCCAATAATGGCCCATGTCCTGCAGGACTTCGAGCGTACAATTCGGCAGCGCCTTGGCAAGCTGGTAGGCGGCCTCGGGCGCCACGATGGTATCGGCGGCGCCCTGCCAGATATGGGCAGGCGCCTCCAGTTCATGGAGCGGCAGGCCCCAGGGGCGGCAATAGAGCCGTAAGTCCTGCACCGCGCCGTCGACCGAGGTGCCGAGGCCTTCGTGCATGGTCAAGTCCAGCAGTTCACGCAACCCCGGCTGGCGCAGGATGGCACGATCGGATTCCGACGCGTATTGCGTCACCAGCATTTTGGCACCGCCCGGGAGCCACGCGATCATCGACCGGACGCTATGGAAATACATCCGCGCCGCGAATTGCGAATTGCCGAGATAGGAGAAGATGAAATGCTGTACGCCCGTCATCGGCACGTGCGCGCCCTCCGCGACCAGTCCGACCGGAGAAATCAGCGCGACGCGCTCGATGCGGTCGCCCATCAGAAGGGCCGCCGCAAGCGCATGCGGTGCGCCGCCGGAATAACCCGCAAGCGTGAACCGGTCGAGCCCGAGCCAGTCCGCCAGCGCCTCGATGTCGCCGGCCGTATCCGCGAGAGTATCGAAATGATGCGCTTCGGACAGTCCGTACCCCGCACGGTCCGGCGCGATGATGCGAATGCCTTTGGCGCGCGCCGCTTGATCAGCGACGGCGAACATGGTCCGTGCACCGGGCGTCCCGTGTAGCGCCATGACCGGCTGGCCGTCCGGTGCGCCATACTCCGCATAGCCCAGACGCCGCCCGTTCCGCAAATGCAATACGCGCGCGAGCCGGTCGGCGATGTTGAGCGGGTCGTCCGAGACGCGTTGGTCCATGACTTTGCGGAATCGATTGGAGCGGCGGGATAGAGCGGGAGCGGCCTGCCCCCCGCGCGCGGCCGTGTTGGATGGATACCGGAGGATTGGCCGCTATTCGCAGCCAATCATGATGTCGACGGGATTGATGATCAACGTCACCGCCTTACCCTCATAGAGCTTGAGAGTCTCCAGCGACGCGATCGTCACGCTCACTTCGACCAAGGTCTCGTCGGCGATCTGCACATAGACGATGGCCGTGACCGCGCCCTTGCGGATCTCCATGATCTTACCCGCGATCTGGTTCGCGGTGCTCAGCTTCGAGAACTTCATTTCCTCCCCCTTGGACATGACATCCTCTCTGTTATCTATACGGTTTTTATAAGCTCTTAAACCACTTAGCTTAGGCTCTCGCAGAAGCGGCGGATGCGGTTGCAGGCCTCGCGCAACGTTTCGAGGTCTGTCGCATAGGAAATCCGGAAGAACGGCGACAGGCCAAATGCCTCGCCGTGGACGACGGCGACGCCCTCTTCCTGCAACAGCAGCGTGGCGAAATCCGCATCGTTCTCGATGGCGTCGCCCTTCGGCGTCTTCTTGCCGATCGCACCCGCGCAGGACGGATAGACATAGAACGCGCCCTCGGGCATCGGACACATCAGCCCCTCGGTCTCGTTGAGCATCGACACGACGAGATCGCGGCGCTCCTGGAAGGCCTTGACCCAGTCCGCGAGAAAATCCTGCGGGCCGCGCAGGGCTTCGACGGCAGCCCACTGGCTGATCGAGCACGGATTCGATGTCGATTGGGACTGGAGCTTGGCGATGGCCTTGATGAGCTCGGCCGGACCGCCCGCATAGCCGATGCGCCAGCCCGTCATCGAATAGGCCTTGGAGACGCCGTTCAGCGTCAAGGTACGGTCCTTGAGCTTCGGTTCGACTTGCGCCGGCGTCGCGAACGTAAAGTCCCCATAGACGAGGTGCTCGTAAATGTCGTCGGTCAGCACCCATACGCGTTCGTGCCGCAGCAGCACGTCGGTCAGCGCCTTGATATCGTCGTGCGTATAGGCCGCGCCGGTCGGGTTGGACGGCGAATTCAAGATGACCCACTTCGTCTTCGGCGTGATCGCCTGCTCGAGCGCTTGCGCCGTGAGCTTGAACCCGTCCTCGAGCTTGGTCTCCACGATCACCGGCTCCGCGCCCGCGAGCAGCACGATGTCCGGATAGCTCACCCAATAGGGAGAGGGAATGATGACCTCATCGCCCGGGTCCAGAGTCGCCAGCAGCGCATTGTAGAGGACGTGCTTGCCGCCGCTGCCCACCGTGATTTCGGCCGGCTTGTAGTCGAGGCCGTTTTCGCGCGCGAACTTCTCGCAGATCGCTTGCTTCAGCTCGGGAATGCCGTCCACGGCGGTATATTTGGTCTCTCCACGCTTGATCGCCTCGATCGCGGCCGCCTTGATGTTGCCGGGCGTATCGAAGTCCGGCTCGCCCGCGCCAAGCCCGATCACGTCGAACCCGGCGGCTTTCATCTCGCGTGCCTTGTTCGTGATGGCCATCGTCTGCGAGGGCTTGACGCGCCCAAGCGTTCGGGAAACCAATCCCATGGAGAACTCCTGAAGATGTCTGAGGGCCGCAAGGCGCAGATGCACCGCGGAAAAATCCCGGCAACCCTATGCGTGCGCTCTGGCTGCCGCAAGTGCATTGCACAATAGATTTTTCCGATAAGGGCGCGGGATTCGGGCCGCTTTGCGGAGGAATCCCCGCTTTGGGCCCAAAACCGGGCCATCCGATCACATTGCCGCGACATCGAACCGGACTGGCCCGTCATCGCGACGGTTGCTGTGGAACTCGCGGAGCACCGCCATACATGGATGCGGCGCAACGACTCGTCCATAATTAGATGATATGTAAGGACAAAATCGGCCCAGAGTTCGGACGCCGCCGCCCTGCCGGGCTGAGCCGGGTTTGGGGAACCGGGAGGACGGGAACGATTTCGTTGCGACGACTCGCCGCTCAAGACCTCTTACGGAGAGCGAACTCTATGATAAAGTTGCGGCGAACTGCGGAATCGGCCGCTTCGGACCGGAATTCGGTCCGCAAGATACTCGGGACAGGCCGGGATCAGTGGCGGAGACCTTGGGAACGATCGAAACGACGATTGAAACCATGGCGCCGTCGGTCCTTCTCCTCGTCTCGCTCGGCACGATCGGGCACGCAATGCTGTTTCGTGCCGGACATGCGGTTGGTGCGCCGCAGTAAAACCGGAGGGTGAACTGATGCCGTTTGGGAGATCGAACCGCTTTTCGCTCCCGCGGGTTCGCGGGCGCGACGTGGCGAAGGCGGGCTTAGGGGCTTGCGTTGGCCTGGCCATGCTGCTCGGCGCCTCCGAAGTCCGGGAAGTGTTTCCTTCCATCAATGATGGCGGTTTCGCGCAATCGCTGCGCCAGAGCGCTTGGAATAAGGCGTTGTCGGACCAATCGGCCGCGGATGCTTGGCCGTGGCAGGACGTGTCCGCGCCGATGTCACTCCTGCCGTCGGCGAAGGTGCGCCGCTTGGGCCTCAGTGCCGCCCTGCGCGACACGGCGCCGGACGTCGCGGCGGCCGGTCCATCGGATCGCTCGCCCGCGGCCAATGGCGGATCCGTCACCCGATCGATGGAGGGCGACGTGGCTCTGGGCGATGCCGGTTCGGGCAAGGTCGGAATCGGCGACCGCATCACCTTCACCGCGAGCGATGGCGCGACCTGCGTCTATCGCGTGACGGGACGTCCCGTAGTCGATCCGCATCTCGCATCGGGCCATGCCGAGCGGGCCACGGGCGAGGCCGGGCTGTTCGACTGCAGCCAGTTGGACAACCTGATCCTACAGGCGGCCCAACAGGCAGCCGAAGGCACACCGGCACGCAAGGGAGTCGCGGCTCCGCTGCCGGCCAACCACCAGCGCAACCTCTAAAGATTTAGATCTCGGACATTTGGACGGCAGCCCGGCGCGCGAAGTGCGCCGGGCTTTCCCGTGCGCCGGACTATTGAGCCTGCGGTGCCGGCGTCAACTCCGGAACGACGGTCTCGCCGCCCTCGGGTGCCGTCGGCGTCTCGACCGGCGCGGCAGGCGCCGCGGGCGCGGGCTGCGTGATGGTCGGCGCACGGTCCGCCTCGACATGCTGCTTGAGCTTTTCCAGTCCGGCCTCGTAGACCTCGCCGATATAGCCGTCGAGTATCAGACCCTTCCAGCGCTTCAACGGACTCGAACCGGTTTCGAACCCGAACGACCATGAGACCTTGGAACCGGCCCCGGCCGGAGTCAGCTCGAAATAGCTCAGGCCTTGAAGGCCTTTAACATCAGCTGTGAGGCTCAGGCTGCTGGACGGTTTCGATTCGACGATCTGAAGGCTACCGTCGCCAACCGAGGGAACCTCGCTGACCCATTCGACCTTGGCACCGGTCCCTTCCGGAGGCCCGGAATAGGTCAGTTTGATATTGGGGTCCTTCGCGGACCAAGGCGCCCACTCCTGGAAGCGGCGCAGATTGTTCAGATAAGGAAAGACCACATACTCGGGCGCGTTGATCACGACAGACCGCGTCGCCGTGACATGGGCCGGAAGCCCAAGCGCGACCGCCGAAAGAATGAGAACAAGTACACCAAGTCCAAGGACCAGCCGCATCATCGGCGCCATACCAACGTCTCCTTCATTCCCGGCGATGTGCCCCTCGCGAACGGCCGACGCTGTGACGCTTCCGCCAAGGTTCCGCGCTCGCAAAGTCACACAAAACGATTACAGTTCAAACGTCAACACGAGGGAGGGATTGATCGTGAGTCTATCGCCACCGACCACAATGGTCTTCGTCATATCGATCGTACTTGCCGTTCTGGCCATCCTCAGCACCGTCATGACGCTTCCGGTCATCGGGGACTACCGGTTCTGGGTCGCGATCGCGGCTTACGTGATCCTTGCAATCGGCAATATTTTCAGAGGGGTGTGACCGCCGGTCCAGAGCGGCGGCTGTCCTGGTTTTCCGGTTCCGGAACGGTTCGGCAAGAGAAAAGGGCCAGCAGGAGTGCCGGCCCTTTTACCAATCTTGATCGCCGTCCTAGTCGTCATCCCGCGCCCATGACGGACGATAGGGCATCGGCGTCGGGGACGGTCCAGGTGTCGTACCCGGCATTGGCGGCCGGGGCGGGGTGTATCCCGGAATGGCGCTTCCCGGCCGTCCCGGACGCGGTGCCGATCCGCCCATAGGCGGTGCCGAGGGCCGCGCGGGAGACGATGCCGGCTGAGCCAGCGGCGGCCTCGGGACGGGCCGCGCCTCGGGCGGTTTCACCGGCGAGACCGGTCTCGATGGCGCGACGGTCGTTGCCGCGGCCTTTTTCGGTGCGGCTTTTTTGGGCGCGGTCCGTTTAGGAGCAGCCTTTTTAGGAGCGGCCTTCCTTGCCGGCGCCTTCTTGGGCGCGGCACGCTTTGCAGCGGTCTTCCGCGCTACCGGCGCCTTGCGCGCCGCGGTCCTTTTGGCAACGGTCTTCCTGGCCGTGCTCTTCCGAGCCGCCGATCTTTTGACGGCACTCTTCTTAGCGGCAGTCTTCTTGGTTGCCGATTTCCTGGCCGGAGATCTTCGAGCCGGTGCCTTTCGAGCAGGTGCCTTTCGAGCAGGTGCCTTTCGTGCGGACTTCTTGGCCGCCGGCCTCCGCGCGGCGCTCTTCCGCGCAGCAGTCTTCCGCACAGCGCTCTTCCGCGTGGCCGGTTTCCGGGTTGTGCTCTTCCGCGCGGCCGGCTTACGAGCCGTGCTCTTTCTAGCAGCGGTCTTCCGGGCCGTACTCTTCCGCGCCGCGGTTTTGCGAGCGGCGCTCTTACGCGCGGTTGTCTTGCGCGCAGCCGTCTTGCGAGCTGTTGTCTTGCGAGCGGTTGTTTTGCGCGCGGTTGTCTTGCGCGCGGCGGTCTTGCGGGCTGCCGTCTTACGAGCGGCGCTCTTACGCGTCGCGGTTTTGCGAGCTGTACTCTTACGCGCTGTACTCTTACGCGCTGTCGTCTTACGGGCTGTTGTCTTACGCGCCGTCGTCTTGCGCGCCGCCGTCTTGCGCGCCGTGGTTTTGCGCGCCGTGGTTTTCCGAGCGGCAGTCTTTCTCGAGGCGGTCTTGCGTGATGCCGTCTTGCGCGATGCCGTCTTGCGCACACTGGTTTTGCGCGCGGGCGATCTCTTACTCGTCGTACGTTTCTTCCCAGTTGTTCTCGTAGCCATAGGTTTGCTCCGATGCTGTTTGGTGTCGCTTAGCGACCCGTTCACGAGGACGCGTACTCTCAAAGACGCTTCACTAGTGCTCCAGGCTTGCCGCACCAGATGGCAAGTGAACTGTTTTTATTTGGTATACGCACATAGAAATGGCGTTGTTGCAATTCAACATATGTACTTTGTTGAAGTCCAACGAACGAATCTTCCACAATAGACGTCAAGACACGCGCGTTCGTGCATCGCGACGCCGAGGCGATTCGTTCGTGAACGGCCCATCGGCCGGCCGCATCGCACTGCAAGCGGCGGAATGAATGCGCGAGACGAAGCGCGCTCAGTCCATCTGCAACAAGGCGTCGGCGAACGGCTCTTTCGAGATGTGCGGATCGCCCGTGAACGGAAAGTCGAAAGCCAGCCCCAAGAACAATGTGAGCGCAAGCAGTGCGGCCAGCGAGCCCGTCATGAGGACTTGCGCGGCGAGATTGGACGCCGCGAAGAATGCCGGATAGCCGACAGTGATGATGCCGCCCACGATGAGAACGAACCAAAGCACGCCGGGCACCGAGCCGTTTGCACTGTCGAGGCGCTCGTTGCGGTTGTCCGTGATGACCGTCAACAAATCGAGGGCTTTCTGGAACAGGATCTGTTCTTTGCGGCTTTCCACATCCAGGGCGAAGATATGGTGGCTGAGGGCTCTTAGGTCTTGTGCGACAAGCTCGCTCTGTTCGCCGGTCGCCATGGCGTCCCAAGACGTTTCGCGGACGTCCTTCACGTATTTGACGACGCCGCTGGCGACCGCCGCGCCCTTTCCGGGCAGAGCCTCGGCTACGCGATACAGGTCCACCGCCGCCTTGGCTTCCGCCCGCACGGCGTCCTCCGTTTCGCTGTAATCCTCCCAAACCGCGATAACCACGAAAGCGAGCAACACGGCGTACAAAACACCGACAACGGCATATTTGAAGCCCGCGACCTCGTTGTTGAGCTTGAGGCGATCCTCGCCATAGCGGTACCGCGCCATGAGCAGCAGCCCGACCGCGTAGGCTACGACGACAACGGTCATGATTAGACCGACCAGCCATAGAGGCGTGTCGCGCATCACGTAGAGCAGCGCCAGCGGCGGGACATCATCCTGCATGGTCCCCTCCATCGTTGCGTGCCGCCGGTGAAGACGCGGCGGACACTCCGCTATACTCGGACTCCGACCGGAACGATTCGGAACACAACACCCCATGGCCGACAAAGGTTCAAGCGCGAAGAACTCGAAGCCCCAGGAAGGGCTGACAAGAGAGGAAAACAAGGAAGTCAAGGAGCGGCGGCGCCTCCGCGCGGCGGTGGTCTACGAGATCATACGTCTCGAAGGCGAGGCCGAGCTCGCCCGCAAGTTCAACGCGCTGTGGTGGTCCGCCCTCGCCGCCGGCCTGTCCATTGGGTTTTCGGTCCTGTCGCAAGCGCTCCTCGAAGCGCATCTGCACAGTTTTCCGAGTGCCGCGATCATCGCCGATTTCGGCTACTGCGTCGGCTTCCTGATCGTGATCCTGGCCCGCCAGCAGCTGTTCACCGAGAACACCCTGACGGCCGTTTTGCCGGTCATGGTGCGCAAGGACTGGAGCGGCATTTGGGACGTCCTGCGCCTATGGGGAATCGTGCTGGCCGGCAATCTTGTCGGCTGCATCGTCTTCGCCGCCTTCCTCGCCTATTCCGGGGCCTTCGCCGAGCCGACGCAAACGGCCATCACCGAGATCGGCCGCCACCTCATGGCCAACAGCCCGACCGAGATGTTCACGAAGGGCATCGTATCCGGCTGGCTGATCGCCGCCCTGGTCTGGATGCTGCCGTCATCGGAGGGGACGGAGATCTTCATCATCACCTTGATTACCTACATCATCGCGCTCGGCGACTTCACCCACATCATCGCCGGGTCCGTTGAGGCGATCTATATGGTGCTCATCGGCGAGGTCGGCGTTGGGCAAGCCTTCGGCGGCTTCTTCATCCCGACCCTGCTCGGCAACGTGGCCGGCGGCACGGTTCTGTTCGCCCTGATCAGCTACGCCCAGGTGCGCGAGGAATTGGAAGGCTAGGCGGCAACGGCGATCCCGGGCGCGGCCCTGGTGCCCCTAGCCAAGGCTGGTTCCGGTCGCCATATTCGCGGACATGCCCCCTCGCCCGCCCAAGACGTTCGGATCGCGCGCCGAGCCCCGCGCCGTCACCGGCGAAGCGGCCGGCATGCCGGTCTCCGGCGACCGCCGCGAGCCCGGTTTCGGCGAAGCGCCGCAACCGCTGATCCAGGAACACCCGCTCGTGACAGGGGCGGAGCTGGCGTTCGTCCCGCACCGGCCGCTGCGCCCGGAGAAGTCCGAAGGCGGAATTCCGCTCGAACTCAAGTCGGACATGGTGCCGAAGGGCGACCAGCCACAGGCCATCGCCGAACTGGTGGCGCAAGCCGAGGCACGGGAGCGCGATCAAGTGCTGCTCGGCGTCACCGGCTCGGGCAAGACATTCACCATGGCGCAAGTGATCCAGCGCACCCAACGGCCAGCGCTCGTCCTTGCTCCCAACAAGACGCTCGCCGCGCAGCTTTACGGCGAGTTCAAGAGCTTCTTCCCGGACAACGCGGTCGAGTATTTCGTGTCCTATTACGATTACTACCAGCCCGAAGCCTACATCCCGCGGACCGACACCTATATCGAGAAGGATTCGTCGATCAACGAGCAGATCGACCGCATGCGCCACGCGGCGACCCGCGCCGTGATGGAGCGCGACGACGTGGTCATCGTCGCCAGCGTGTCCTGCATCTACGGTATCGGCTCGGTCGAGACCTACACGGCGATGACCTTCAGCCTGAGGCGGGGAGACCGCCTCGAACAGCGCCAGTTGATGGCCGATCTGGTGGCGCTGCAATACCGGCGCAACGACGTGAATTTCGTGCGCGGCAGCTTCAGAGTCCGCGGCGACACGATCGAGCTGTGGCCGGCTCACTTGGAAGACCGCGCCTGGCGCATCTCGCTGTTCGGCGACGAGATCGAATCCATCGTCGAGTTCGATCCCCTGACCGGCGGCAAGACGGACGAATTCGCCATCGTGAAGATCTACGCGAACTCGCACTACGTGACGCCGAAGCCCACGCTGAAACAGGCCGTGCGGGGCATCAAGGACGAGCTGAAGAAGCGCCTCGCCGAGCTCAACGGCGCGGGCCGACTCCTGGAGGCACAGCGCCTCGAACAGCGGACCCTGTTCGATCTCGAAATGATCGAAGCGACGGGATCGTGCGCCGGCATCGAGAACTACTCGCGCTATCTCACGGGCCGTAGACCGGGCGAACCGCCCCCGACCCTGTTCGAATATCTGCCCGACAACGCGCTCGTCTTCGTCGACGAAAGCCATGTCACCGTGCCGCAGATCGGCGCCATGTTCCGGGGCGACTACCGCCGCAAATCGACGCTCGCGGAATACGGGTTCCGCCTGCCCTCCTGCATGGACAACAGGCCGTTGCGCTTCGAGGAATGGGACGCCATGCGGCCGCAGACCGTCTATGTCTCGGCGACGCCCGGGGGCTGGGAGCTGGAGCAGACCGGCGGCGTCTTCGCCGAGCAAGTCATCCGGCCGACGGGCCTGGTCGATCCGCCGGTCGAGATCCGCCCGGCCAGCACGCAGGTCGACGACCTCATCGACGAGACGCGCAAAGTGGTGGCCAACGGCTACCGCGTTCTCGTCACGACACTGACGAAACGCATGGCGGAGGACCTGACCGAATACATGCACGAGCAGGGCCTGCGCGTCCGCTACATGCATTCGGACGTGGAGACGCTGGAGCGCATCGAGATCATCCGCGATCTTCGTCTCGGCGCGTTCGACATCCTCATCGGCATCAATCTGTTGCGCGAAGGCCTCGACATCCCCGAATGCGCCCTCGTCGCCATTCTGGATGCGGACAAGGAAGGCTTCCTGCGCTCCGAGACCTCGCTGGTGCAGACCATCGGACGCGCCGCGCGAAATGTGGACGGCAAGGTCATCCTCTACGCGGACGGCATGACGGGCTCCATGGAGCGCGCCATCGCCGAGACCAATCGCCGCCGCGAAAAGCAAATGGCCTGGAACGAAGCCAACGGCATCACGCCCGAAAGCGTGAAGAAGAATATCGGCGACATCCTCGCGAGCGTTTACGAGCGCGACCATGTGCTCGTCGATGCGGGCGCGGGCTTCGGCGAGGGCGAACAAGCCGCACTGGAAGGCACGGTCGGCCACAACCTCGAAAGCGTCATCGCCGACATGGAGAAGCGCATGCGCACCGCCGCCGCCGACCTCGAATTCGAGGAAGCCGCGCGCCTGCGCGACGAAGTCAAGCGCTTGCGCCAGATGGAACTGGCCATCGCCAACGATCCGCTGGCCCGTCAGTCGGAATTGGAGCGGTCCGCGGCATCGGCGGACCTCTCACGTCCCCATAAGCCGAGCCTGGACGAGATGGGACCGCACAACCGGGAGATTCCGTTGCGCAAGGCCAAGCCGCGCTCGAAATCCGGCAAGCCGGGGACGCGTGCGTTCAAAGGCAAGAGCCGGTGACGACGTGCACCGCGAGCCGCTTTCCGAGTCTTGATCCAGCGCAAGGAGTGTTGCCGTCGCCGCGCTAGTCTTTGCAGTGGGCAGAGAGATCGACGGCGTTTGGCGTCTCCTGCGACATATCCCGCGAACCCTGCGAACGCGTTCGCACATGGATATGGATCTCTCCCCCCTCCCGTTTCGCGCAAAAACGGGGAAGAGCCTATGGACCTGAAGCCCGGCCCCTAGCCGGGCTTCTTGTCGTTCGGAGCCCGCATGCTGTCCGAAACCGCCGGCGTTTCAATCCGGCGCGCCCTTTAACGCTTTCTCAAGCCTATGGAGCGAAAGTTTGCTCGTACCGATTTGAGTACGCAACGCGTAGAGGGAATCAGTTATGCGCACCATCATCGCTCTTGCGGTCCTGACCGCCACCGTCACCTTGGGCGGCTGCTTTCACATGCATCAATCGGCCGTCGTCACGGAGCTTCCGCCCGCTCCCGTGCCGTACAAATAAGCCGCCGCCGATTAAGCTCTCCCGCCGCCGGCATTGCCTCCTCGTACGCCGCGCTCCGCCAGCGCGGTCTGCCCGGGCGGATGGGAAAGCGAGAGTATTTGCGTCGAAGAGCCCGGCCCCCGCGCCGGGCTTTTTCGTCGAGCGCGCTCGCGGGCGGGTCAAGCGCTTGTGACCAGATATGAGCCCTATGTGACGGCAACCTCGGCTAGCTTCGCGGGCACAACGGCCAACGAACAGCGAGGGAGTCGAGATGTCCATATTGACCGAGTGGCTGGAGCGCGGCAGGCGGCTCGCCGAGAGCGTCCCCTATAGCGCCGTCGCGCTCGTCGCGCGCATTTCCGTCGCCAGCGTGTTCTGGCGTTCCGCCCAGACGAAGGTCGACGAGACTCTCCAGTTGAAGAATTCCACGTTCTTTCTCTTCCGCGAGGAGTACAAGGTGCCGATCATTCCGCCGGACATCGCGGCCTATCTCGCCACCTATCAGGAACTCATCGGCTCGGTGCTGCTCGTGGTAGGCATTGCAACGCGGCTGACGGCCCTTGCCTTTATCGGCATGGTCGCGGTCATCCAGATTTTCGTCTTTCCGAACGGCTGGCCCGACCACATCCTCTGGTTCGCGCTGCTGTTCCTGCTCGTCGCGCGCGGACCCGGCGCGATCTCCCTGGACCATCTCATCTGGCGGCGGACGAAATAGCGGACGAATCCCCGCCGGAACGTCAGGCCGGTCCGGCGCTAGCCGTCGGCCTGCAATTTCCGCAACAGCGCGTGGCTCGGATAGCCGTCCGCGGGCAGCCCGTATTGGAGTTGCATCTCGCGGATGGCCGAGCGGGTCGCCGCGCCGATCACGCCGTCGACCTTGCCGACGTCGTAGCCGCGCTGCACCAGGAGCCGCTGCAACTGCTTGCTTTCGGCGGCCGTGAACGGCTCCGGATTGCCGGTACGCATCGGCGGCGCGCCCGCAATCCGCGTGGCGAGATAACCCGCGGTCGTCGAGTAAACGAGCGAGTTGTTCCAATCCAAGTAGACATTGATGAAATTCGGATAGGCGAGGAAGGCCGGTCCGTCGCGGCCCATGGGCAGGAGCAGCGAGGACGGCGTGCTGTCCGCCGGAACGGGCTGTCCGTTGCGGTACTTCACCCCGTATTTCGACCAGAACAGGCGGGGACGCTGGATGGTCACGTCCGCCTGATCCCAGGGCAGGTTCTTGGGAACGATCACTTCCTCAAGCCATGGCTGACCCGGCTGCCAGCCCTTCGAAGCGATGTAGTTCGCCGCGGACGCCAGTGAGTCGGGGACGCTGCTCACCAGGTCGCGTCGCCCGTCGCCGTCATAGTCCACGGCGAAATTGTAATAGGTGCTCGGCTGGAACTGGAATTGTCCCACCTCGCCGTGCTGCGGCCCACGCATCTGCTGGCGCCGAAGATCCCCACGATCGAGCACGCGCAGGGCATCCAAAAGTTGCGCCTGGAACTCCTCGGGCCGGCGGCAATCGTAGCTGAGGGTGGCGAGCGACCGGATGCTGTCGAGGTTTCCCATGAAGGCGCCAAAGTCCGTCTCGAGACCCCAATATGCGACGAGGACCGGCCCGGGCACGCCGTATTGCTGCTCGATGCGTTGGAACACCGGCGCATACTTCTTTAGCCGCGCCTTGCCGCTGGCCAACCTGTTGTTGTTGGCCATCCGGCTTGAGAAGGTCAGGAAATCCTGCGCGAACACGCCCTGCGCGCGGTCCTTGGCGATAACGTTCGGGTCGTAGGTCACGCCGGCGAGCGCGGAGTTCACGGTCTGCGGCGAGATCCCCTCTGCGATCGCCTGCTGCTTGAACCCTTGCAGCCATTTGTCGAACCCGGCGGGACCGGGACATTTCTGCGCAACGGCGGACGAAGCGGAACCGAACAGCACCGCCGCACAAAGGCCAGCAAGCGCTGTGTATCGAATGACGCGAGTCAGGGGGAATCTAGCCATGCGCGCCACTGAACCCAGTCGGGCGGCATCCGTCAAGCGGAAGAGGCGCGCAAGCAACGAGATCGGCACCGGCCTGTCATGGCGGCGTCATGGCGGCGTCATGGCGGCGTCATGGCGCTGTTATGGCCGCGTCACGGCGCCGTCAAGAACACCGGCGGCGCCCCGATCGCAAGAGACAGCGGACCGCTTGGCACGCAAAGAACACATGCAAGGAACGCACGCCGGAAGCGCCATGGAACAACGCACAGACTCTCCGCCGCTAATCGGTGTGCGGCGGGAGTTCCCAGATCCTGATCTTCTCCCGCAATACGTCGATGCGCCGGGAGGCCTCGCGACGGCTCAAACCCTGCTCGAACGCGCGAGGATCATGCATTTCGTCGGCCAGCATTTTGAGACGCGCCGCCTGGTCCATGGTCATCGGCTCCATGCCGTTGGAGTCGGCGGGCATATATTGGCTCTCCTGAGCCTCAGGACTCGTCTTGTCTCGTCCCATTTCTCTCGTGTCCTTGGCGTTCACTCAAATGGAATCCGTGTGTATCCGCAAGCCTTGCAATAAGCGCAAAAAAGGGCAAGCAAACGATGCTACGAGTCAAAGATTTAGGAACAATTTTCGCGAGCTCAACCCCCTGGCGGATTTGCGCCCGGCGGCCGGCGATTTGAGGACCGCCCATCGCCACGGATGAGCGCCAGCACCCCGAAGGCGGGGCGGCTCCGAAAAGCCCGGCTCGTCCGCGTCCCCGCGTCAAATGGCTACGGCAATTCCCGAAAAAATTTAAGCTTCTGTAATATTTCGCAAAACTGTGGCCCGCGCGGCCTGTAAATGGCCTCCCAAAGACCAAGACGCAGCCAGTTTTCCGCCGCTTTCTTCCCTAAAGTCCAGCTGCATACGATGAAACGGCCGCCTCGCGACTGGGGCAGCCGCTTCACCAAACCTCCCAAAGAACTCGAGGAGACAAGAAACGCATGATGGAAATGCGCACGAAACTTATGTTGGTGGGACTTCTTGCAGCGGCCATCCTGCTGCCGCTCGGCACCGCGAACGCAGCTCAAGTCGGACACGCATCGTGGTATGCGCTCCGCTCGACGACTGCCAGTGGGGAACGCATGAACCCCAATGCCCTGACCGCCGCGCACCGTACGCTGCCCTTCGGCACGAAGGTGCGCGTAAAGAATCTGCACAACGGCCGCTCGGTTGTCGTACGGATCAACGATCGCGGCCCCTTTACCGGCGGCCGGGTCATCGACCTCTCCAAGGCCGCCGCGGCACAGATCGGCATGATCGGCAGCGGCACCGCGAAGGTCAGCATCACCCCGCTGCGCTAAAGGGGTACGCCGGTTCGCCCGCCCGAGAGCGGGCTCAGCCAATCCGAGGGACGCCTGGCCGGTAGCCGGGTGTCCCTTTCTTCATGTCCGGGGCGCGACGGCGACGCCTGCAGAACATTTTCGATCGTTGCCCGGAAGCCACAGGCAATGGCCCCGAAAGCCTCCATAATCGGCGAATGCGCGTGCATGCTGCACACGAACCACATAGACTGATGATTCGAAAGACGGGCCAAACGGAGCCCGGCCTGACCGGAGGCTACCAAATGCTCACGTTCACGGCGTTCGCCAGAACGCTTCCCCTCGCGGCCCTTATCGTCGCCACCTCTTTCGGCCTCGCTATGGAGGCGGTCCAGGCCCAGGACGGTGTCCGCGGCGATCGCTCCGAACGCGTGTTGAGGAAGCCTCATCGGGGACCCGCCATCGGCGGCACGTCTTGGACCTTGAGCGACGTGTGGGGCGTCCCTGAGATGCCCAAGCAGTCGAAAGAATCGCCCGGCTACGACTATGGACCTGGCGGCTACCACCTGAACGGCCCACCGAACCAGTCGCCGTACCCCAACTAGTTGTTCCATCCGCCGCAGCGTAGATCAAAGATCAGGTCTTGCGCATGGCTGGCAGACGCAACTAGAGTGAGGCGCTTTATTGGGCAGCCTGCGAAACAGGGTAGAGGCTGGCCGCGTACATTCCTTGGGACATGACGTGGTTTCTTTTCCCGCTTCATAAGACTTGCCTATGTATCCGCGCTCGCGCGGCGCTTTTTACGGGGAAAGGAGCTTCCCATGCGTCAGACCGGTACGGTCAAATT
This sequence comes from Hyphomicrobiaceae bacterium UBA7697, assembly GCA_002482645.1. Lineage (GTDB taxonomy): Bacteria > Pseudomonadota > Alphaproteobacteria > Rhizobiales > Methyloligellaceae > Methyloceanibacter. Next base: position 247,316 of record DLGJ01000012.1, on the reverse strand, counting down.
CTTTAATCATTCGCGGGGTTTCGGCTTTATCACGCCGGACGATGGTGGAAAGGACGTGTTCCTGCACATCTCATCTTTACAACGCTCGGGCATTCCGGCCCTCGATGAAGGGGCTCGGGTCTCGTTCGAGACGGAGCCGGATCGCCGGGGCAAAGGGCCTCAGGCCATCAATGTCCAGCTCGGAGAATAACGTCCCGAAAACTTGAACATGATTACCACCCGCCGCGATACCGGCGTCGTAAGACGCCGTTATCGTCGGCGGGTTTTTTATTTTCCAAACGTTGCAATAGAGGCGAGGCCATGACACTGCGGGACAATGGCGCGGCGGACCGCGCGCTGGACTCTGGACTTGCCGACGTCTTGGATTCGCTCGCGAACGGACGCGCCGCCGCGCTTGAGCGACTGTTCCAGTTCCTCGCCATTCCCAGCATCTCGACCGATCCCGCCTATCACGACGATTGCCTCAAGGCCGCGGGCTGGTGCGCGGACACATTGCGCGAAACCGGCTTTGATGCCCGGATCGAAGCCACCGGCGGAAAGCCGATGGTGGTTGGCCGCTGGCGTGGGACCGGTAGCGGCGCCTCCCGCCCTCACGTGCTGTTTTACGGCCACTACGATGTGCAGCCGCCCGATCCCTTGGAGGCTTGGACGGTGCCGCCCTTCGAGGCGCGCCTCGCCGACGACCCCACCCATGGCAAGGTCATCGTCGCGCGCGGCGCTTCGGACGACAAAGGACAGGTCATGACCTTCATCGAGGCCTGCCGGGCCTGGATGACGGCCGAGGGGACCCTGCCCGTCGACGTCACGGTCCTGCTCGAAGGCGAAGAAGAATCCGGCAGCCCCAGTCTCGAGCCGTTTCTTCAGGCGCATGGACAATCCTTGAAGGCCGATATCGCCCTCGTCTGCGACACAGGCCAATGGGACGCGCGCACACCGGCCATCACGGCTTTCTTGCGCGGCTTGGCCTTCTCGGAGGTCACGCTGTCCGGCCCCTCGCGCGATCTCCATTCGGGCATCTATGGCGGCCCCGCGCGGAACCCCATCCGCGTACTCGCCGAATTGATCGCGGGACTGCATGACGACGCCGGCCGGATCACCATTCCCGGCTTTTACGACGGCGTGCAGGAGCCCTCCATCGAACAGCGCGCGGCCTGGCAGGCACTGCAATTCGATGCGGATGCGTTTCTCGGCGAGGTGGGCTTGCGCGTGCCGGCCGGAGAAAAGGATCGCAATGTACTCGAACAGCTTTGGTCGCGGCCGACGGTCGAGGTGAACGGCATCGTCGGCGGCTATACCGGACCAGGCACGAAGACGGTGATCCCAGCGGAGGCTTCGGCGAAATTCTCGTTCCGGCTGGTGCCCGGTCAGCAGCCCGAAAAACTCATCGAAGGTCTGCATCGCTACATCGCCGATCGCCTGCCCGCGGATGTCGGCGTCGCTTACAAGGGCGAAGGCGGATCGCCCGCCGTCGGTTTCGATACGAACGCTCCGGCCTTTCGCGCCACGGCGCGGGCCTTGGAGGCCGAATGGGGCAAGCCTCCGGTGATTGTCGGCTGCGGTGCGTCCATCCCCATCGTGGAGGCCTTCCGGACGCGCCTTGGCATGGACGCCCTTCTTGTCGGCTTCGCCTTGGAGGACGACCGCATTCACTCGCCGAACGAGAAGTACAATCTCAGCAGTTTCGAAAAAGGCGCCCGCAGCTGGGCGCGCATTCTCGGCGCGCTCGGATCGACCGATGCGGCGTAGCGTGCATGCCGGCGTCCTCGCTCTGGGCGCCTTGCTCATGGCATCCGCGACCGCGGCCGCCTATGACGGAATCCGCCCGCATGCATTCCGCCACGCGGATCCCGGCGGCATCGACTACTACGCGCTCGTCCTGAGCTGGTCTCCGACGCATTGCTTGACGGAAGGACTCCGGCGCGGCGACGAACAATGCAATGCGGGGAACGACGCGGACTTCGTCCTGCACGGCTTCTGGCCGCAATACGATTTCGGCTGGCCGGAGGATTGCTATCGCGGCCAGCGTCCTTGGGTTCCCTCGGACGTGATCGGCGAGATGCACGGCATCATGCCGGACAAGGGGATCGTCATCCACGAATACAAGACTCATGGGACGTACAGCGGCCTGTCTCCGGCAGATTACTTCGCGGCGGCGCGCAAGGCCTATGAGCGGGTCGTCATTCCCAAGGCGCTTGACGATCCCAAGACCCAGCGCTTCCTGTCGCCGGGGAAGATCGAAAGCGAGTTCATAGCCGCGAACGATTGGCTCGAACCGGACATGATCGCCGTGACGTGCCGTCGCGGCAATCTCTTCGACGTGCGGATATGCTTCGGCAACGATTTCGAGCCGCAGGCTTGCGGAGCGAACATAAGCCAAAAGCGCCTTTGCCCGCTCCGTCGTATCGCCGTGCCGGTTCCCTAGAAGCTGTAGATGATCGAACCGCGGAACGAGTTCGAATCCGGGTCGAAAGTCTGCTTGCCGCCGGAGTACTTCACGGTTTCCTCGCCGAAGTCCGTGAACTGATAATCGAGGCGCAGGCTCCAGTTCCTGTCATAGGCGTATTCGGCGCCACCGCCCGCGCTCCAGCCCGTGAACGTCGTTTCGCGGAAACCGCCGCCAGGCCCGCTGATAAAGAGGTCGGCATTGGCCCACGCGCCACCCAACGTACCGAACAGAAGCAGGTTGGGCGTGACCGTGTAACCCAGACGCAAACGCAAATCCGCAAGACTGTCGAAGCCGACCTGCGCCTTGTTCGGTCCCCCGTTGATCAGGCCGCCGCCATCGATGTCGGATGCCAGATAGTCGCCCTCGAGACCGATCACGAACGGACCGTGCTGCCAGCTGAAACCGCCCACGACACCGCCGATCACGCCGTCGGCGTCCACCGACCCCGGCGACATGCCGTAATTTACGAAGGACCCGCCAATCGTGCCGCCCAGCCACCAGCCTTCGAAACGATCCTGCGACTGAACGGACGAACCGTAGTAAGAACTGCCATCGTACAAGCCGTAGGCGTCCTGACCGAAAGCGGACAATGAAGCCGTGGCGCCGATCGCAAAGGTCGCAGAAAAGGCCGCGGCCCGGAAAAATCCCGTACGCATAAGACACTCCCTCATAAGATCGAGAGCCCGTTTCGCCTGTCCCCCCCCTTGGCAAAACCAGGCACTCACGCCCTGAAGGATAGAGCCTGCCCCTAAACGTCTCTTAACGATGAAGGGGGGCGAAACTTCGTATGGTTAGCGACGGGTTAATGGCCAAGCCATGACATGGCCCAACGCAAGCCGCATCGCGAAGACGTGGACGGCGCGGCAAAAATGACAGGCGCAGCACGGGCCACAAAACCGCATTGGGCCGTCTCGACGGACCCGAAAAGACTTGCCACAAAAGATCGAATGGGCGTGGCCTTAGAATTCGCGAGGGCAACCTTGTTTGCCGCATTTCCATAAAATACCCTTCGCTCCGGACGCGCGTTCGGCGAACTCGAAGAGCCGCCCGGCGGAACTCGCGAAGCACATCCCGAGGCCAGTCGCGCAGACACAAGAGGCATGACCGCGGGCCGTTCGACGGTCGCGAAGTCAAAAACGAGGCAGGACGCCGCCGTGAGCAAAAAAGGATCGAGATCGCTGAAAGACCGCTTCCTCGAATGGCAGTGCCAGCTGAGGAAGACCGCGATGCGCGAACAAGGAGGCCGGCCGGCGCAAGGCATGTGTCCGCGTGTGCTCATGCAATCCGGCGAGGAACGCCTGCCGGCACTCACCGTGTTGCTCGCGCGCGAGGCCCCGGAGGAATCGACGGCGTTTTTCCGGTTTCAGGTCATGAAGTCGCCGGACCCGCGCGAAACCTACGAGAAAGCCCTGCGGTTTCTCCAATCGGAATATTATCACGACGCGGCGCAATTTACCGACCGGCTCCTGGCCGTCTTGCCGCCCGACGCCGCCCTCGCCGGCGAACTCGTAGAGGCCGGTCAATGCGTTCTCGACTTCACGCAAGGGCGCCATAGCTTTCGCGTTCCCTGCAAGGTCAAGGCCGTGAAGGAGAGCAACGCCAATCACGACGCGGCCATCTGGCACAACCGCGTGTTCAACCCTTCGCTCCCGGACGGCGCGCGGGTCATCGTGTTCAAACCAGACTGGAAGTCCGCGGAAGCGAATTTCTGAGCGGTCGGCGGGACCACGCGGCGAGCACGGGTCACTCCGCCGTATGAAGCCGTCGGCCGCGAAGACCGGCGGCGCCCGCAAGGCGTCCACGACATCTTCCATGGCAATGCCTGCCGCATGTGCGCCTTACGGCGTTCACGCCGGCTTCCGGTTTCGCTACGGCGTAGGCCGGGGTGCCGGACACGGCACCGGCTGCGACGAGCTCCAAATCTTCAGGCCTGAATCGGAAATGGCCGAGAACCATTTCTGGTCTCGGCCATTCCGGGAGGGAAGGCGCTGTGATGCGCCGTTCGTAATCTCCGTGTCTTCGACTAGCCCCAGAAGATCATGTAGCCAGTCGCCGCGGATAGAATTCCGCCAGCAATAGCGACATAGGGCAATATGCCCGCCTTCGGCTTGCTGATGGTCTTTCCATCGACCGACAGATCTTCCAGCATCTGCGGCGGGAACACGCCACCGTCCTGGATATAGTGCCGGAACAGGAAGACCGGGATGATGATCGCGATGGCGACGGCGCCCGCAAGCAGCGTGCCCGGTCCCCAAATGTTGGCACCCGCACCCAAAAGGAACGCATTGACGAATGCGAGAACGACGCCCGCGCCGAGAAGAATGGTCGGCGCCTTCCACGGACGCTTCACATGCGCGTTGTCGATCCGGTGAATCCAGCCCGAGTTCAGATTCAAGAAGTTGAACACGAGGTAGCAGACATTGGAGACCGCCAGAACGAACAGGTAGTCCGACATCATGAGAAGGATGAGATTGAAACAGAGGTCCGTTCCCATGCCGCTCGTCGGCGCGCCGTGCGAGTTCACCCGGCTCAGGTAACGCGGCAGCCAGCCATCGACCGACCCCTGATACAGGGTGCGCGAGCTACCGGCCATCGCCGTGGTAATCGCCAGCATCAAGGCAAGCAGAAGCATCACCACCAGAAGGTTCGTGACGACGGCTCCGCCGCCGACCATGCCGGCCATCGCCTGCGCAACGCCCGAACCATCGACGATGCCCGGCGCCATCACGCCAGCCAACCCGAGGGCGCCTTGGAAGGACAGCGGCACCAGCGTGTAAACGGCGATGCACAACAGGCCCGAGTACAGGATCGCTTTATAGGTATCCGTTGCGGGATCCCTGAATTCGCTCGTGTAGCAAATTGCCGTCTCGAACGCGTAGGCGGACCACGCGGCGATGAAGAGACCGCCCAAGAATAACGACCATCCTGCCTTGTCCCAGGCCGCCGAACCTGCCTCCGTACCAGGCGCGAAGGGCTGGAACGCCTCCATTGCCACGTCGCCCGTGATGAGAGGCACGATACCGATAATCAGCAGCGGGATCAGAACCGACGCACCGACGATCGTCTGCACCTTGGCGGTGGACATAATTCCGCGGTGCTGAATGCCGAACGAAATCAGCATCAGGATCGCGCCGATGAAGAAGGTCGAATCGAGACGAAGAGCCAATCCGTCCTTGAGGAAATGCAGATCCACAAGCTGGATCGACCAAGTCCGGATTGCCGCGTCGGCGGGGAACAGTGCCGTTAGGATGTAACCGGCGGCGATACCGCAACCGATGGCAAGGACCGGGGTCCAAGCGAGCCAGTTACACCATACCGACAACGGCGCGATGATACGGCTATACCGGACCCAAGCCGCGGCGCCATAAACCGAAGCTCCACCCGACTTGGTCGGGAAAAGACCGGCGATTTCAGCGTATGTAAATGCCTGGATGAATCCGAAAAGGACCGACAGAGTCCAAACAAGAACGGACGGCGTGCCCACCGTGGCGGCAATACCGCCAATGGAAAAGAGCACGAGCGCCGGGACGCCACTGGCGACCCAGAACGCATCCTTCCAGCCGATTACGCGATGAAGCGTACCCGGCTCGCCGGCACCGCCTGCGGTGCCCGCTGCTGTATTAGCCATATTTTCCTCCCTCTAGGACGTTCTATATGCGCGAACCTAGTTGTCATCCGGCCTTTTTCGGCTCGGGCTTCTTGTTCATTTTTCAGTCAAGACCAGCTTGTTCTTACACGCACCTCCCCGTCTGTTTCAAACGTGTTCTGAAAGGCGGCGAACCGCAAGTTCGTTAGAACTTGCGGTAGGCCTTGTTCAGATCGTTGAGCGGGTGCTTCGGCGAAGTCTGGAACCGGATCAGCAACTCGCGGGCGATCATGTCCCGGTCCTGCTGATTGTCCGGCAGCTTCATCGACTTCGGAATGCGCACCCAACCGTTGATGTTGCGGTCGAAGATGGCCGGCTGCCCTTCCTCGTAGCCCATGTGGACGTCCTCCAACCAATTGAGGTCGTCCCAGCCCATGAACTCCATGTATTCCGCGAGGAACGGCGTAATCCGACCGTAGTCCGGCAGCAGGTTCACATCGTAGCGATAGCCGATGTGCTGACCGATCACCTTCTCGCGGTCCGTGTCGAGCCCCTTGGAGTCCTTCAGGTACTTATCGACGTCGTTCTGATCTTTCTTTGACATCGTCTTCCTCACCCAAGCTTGTGATAATTTTCAACGCCGACAGTCATGTCGGTTCCCGCCAGCGGCACTTGAGCCATGGCGGAAGCTTCCATCGTGAGCGCGGCGAGATCTTCCGGCTCGAGGCTGTGGATGTCGGTCTTGCCGCAACCACGCGCCAGGAGCTGCGCTTCCAGAGTCAGCGTGTGCAGGAAGTTGTAGACACGCTCCGCCGCCTCTTCAGGATCGAGCCGCTTGCGCAACTCCGGATCCTGCGTCGCGACACCGACCGGACAACGGCCCGTATGGCAGTGATAGCAACGCCCTGCCGGAACGCCCATCTCGGCCTCGTAGTCCGACTCCGGGATCTCCTTGTTGCAGTTGAGCGCCATCATCACCGAGTGACCGATCGCGATAGCGTCGGCACCGAGCGCCAAAGCCTTGGCCACGTCGCCGCCGTTGCGGATACCGCCGGCATAGACGAGGCTGACCTTGCCGCGCATGCCCAACTCGTCGATCGCGCGGCGAGCCTGCCGGATCGCGGCGATTCCGGGCACGCCCGTATCTTCCGTCGCGATGTGCGGACCCGCACCGGTGGAGCCTTCCATGCCGTCGATATAGATCGAGTCGGGACCGCACTTCACCGCCATACGCACGTCGTCGTACACGCGCGCGGCACCAAGCTTGAGCTGGATCGGAATTTCCCAGTTCGTCGCTTCGCGGATTTCCTCGATCTTCAGCGCCAGATCGTCCGGTCCGAGCCAGTCGGGGTGACGGGCAGGCGACCGCTGATCGATACCGGCAGGCAGCGAGCGCATCTCGGCGACCTGATCGGTCACCTTCTGGCCCATCAAGTGGCCGCCCAGGCCGACCTTACAGCCCTGACCGATGAAGAACTCGCACGCATCGGCAAGCCGCAGATGGCTCGGGTTGAAGCCGTAACGCGACTGAATGCACTGATACAGCCATTTGGACGAATAGCGCCGCTCGTCGGGGATCATACCGCCCTCGCCCGAGCACGTCGCCGTGCCGGCCATCGTGGCACCGCGCGCAAGCGCGATCTTCGCCTCGTAGGACAGCGCGCCGAAGCTCATACCCGTGACGTAGACCGGGATGTCGAGTTCCAGCGGACGCTTGGCCCGCGGGCCGATCACCGTCTTGGTATCGCATTTCTCGCGATAGCCCTCGATGACGAAACGCGTCAGCGTGCCCGGCAAGAAGGTTAGATCGTCCCAATGGGGAATCTTCTTGAAGAGCGAGAAGCCGCGCATACGATACCGGCCCAGCTCCGCCTTCACGTGGATGTCGTTCATGACCTCCGGCGTGAAGATCTGACTCTTGCCCAGCAAGAAGCGGCTCTGCTCGGCGGGCTCCTGCGCGCCGTTTGCCTTTTGCTTTTTATCCTTAGCCATTGACGGAAGCTCCCTTTACAGAACCAGTTTCTTCTCGGTCGGCTCTAGATTGTCGTAGTTCCAGAGCTGCTTACCGGCGACGATCTTGCGGAACGACCCGATGCCACCCTTGGGCATCACGTCGTACTTCGTCAGCTTCTTCTCCAACCAATCCTTGTCGAGATCGGTCATCTCACTCCAAACGGCGTCCACGCCCAGGCTCCGAGGCTCACCGCCAAGGAAGATCGTGCCGTCGTACATCGAGTCGCCGAGGTTCTTTCCGGCGTCGCCGCAAATCACCATCCGGCCACGCTGCATCATGAAGCCGGTGAACGACCCCGTGCTGCCGCCGACGATAATATTGCCGCCCTTCATATCGATGCCCGTACGGGAACCGACGTCGCCCTTGCAGACGAGATCGCCGCCGCGAATGGCCGCGCCGAACTGCGAACCGGCGTTCTTCTCGATGAGAATCGTGCCGGCCATCATGTTCTCGCCGCACGACCAGCCAACACGGCCGTTGATGCGAACGTTGGGGCCGTCGAGCAGCCCGCAGCCGAAATAGCCCAGCGAGCCTTCGATGATCAGGTTCAAGCGGTTCAGAATGCCGACCGCCATGGAATGCTTGGAAGCCGGATTCTTGAGGACGATCGTGCCATAGCCCTCGCCCATCATCTCACGAATACGGGCGTTGACGGCGTTGGCGTCCATGTTCGACGCGTCAATTTCGCCACGCTTGTTGAAGTCCACATCGAACGTGTCGGGGAGGCCGAAACCGTGATGCGGCTCATTAAGATCGATGTCGAAAAAGACCTGCTGCGTGCGGCCGGTGAGCTGCTCCTGGTGCATGCCCATTTCATGGGACTTGCTCCCGTGCCCGCTCGCCGGCGCAGCTTTCTTTAGCGCTGCCATACCCGCACCTCCTCATCATATGGATCATACGTATCGATTTCGTGGGGGACGATGGCGCGGATGGCCACTTCCTCCGAGGCAAGCGCAACGGTCTCGTCGCTTTCGTAGAGAACCATCGGCTTGGCGGCCATCGTGTCCTTGGCCATGCCGAGCTCTTTGTCGGTGGCCACGATGTAGGTGAACACGCCGTCGATATCCTTGATCGAGGATTTCAGCGAGTCCTCCAGGGTCGCGCCCTGCTCCAGGTTGTTGGCGGTGTAGACAGCCAGCAACTCGGAATCGCAGTTCGACATGAACCGGTGCCCAAGCCGTTCCATCTCACGGCGCATGATCCAATAGTTCGTGATCTGACCGTTATGAACGACACTGATGTCGTTGTACGGATAGGCCCAGTAGGGATGCGCCGAACGGATATCGACATCCGATTCCGTTGCCATGCGCGTATGGCCGATTCCGTGCGTGCCCTTGAAATCTCCGAGCCCGTACTGCTGCGACACGACGGTCGCATCGCCGAGATCCTTGATCAACTCGAGGGAGTTTCCGAAGGACAGGACTTCGCCGCCCTCGATATGCTCCAGATCGGTGGCAAGCTGCTTCGTATCGCCGGAATAGCGAAGACGATAGCGAAACGCGTAAGGCGTGGGCTGATCGACTTCGATCGTCTCCGCGCCGAGCTCCGCCAGCCGATTGTCGACCTGAGCCTGACGGTCGCGGATCTTGTCGCGGATATTGTAATCCGTTTCGAAATCCTCGGCCTCGGCCAGCTTCAAGCGCATGACGTATTCGTCAGCCTTGGGCAATCCGTAGATGGCAAACCCAGTCGAGTCGGGCCCGCGATGCTTCAGACTTTGTAGCATCGCGGTCATCTCTTGACCGACGCCCACCGCTTTACCGCGGTGAATGACACCAGCAATCCCGCACATTGTTTTCGTTCCTCCGTTTCACCAAACGCGTGTCGAATGATTCACAACGCGTCCAAGCTCTTGTTCAGCCACTAGGGCAGGCAGTTGAGGTACGTCTCCACATCCCATTCGGTAACGGTGTGGTTGAAACGCTCCCACTCGTCCCGTTTGTACTCGTCGTAGAGACGGTACATCTCGCCGGGCATGCCGCGCTGCACGACCTTGTCGTCAGCCAAAGCCTGGAGCGCTTCGCCGAGATTCATCGGCAGCCTCTTGACTTCCTTGCCGGCCGCGATGGCGTCGTAGATGTTGCGCTCTTCGGGCTCGCCCGGATCGAGATTGTTGTCGATACCGTCGTCGGCGGCCGCGAGGATCGTGGCGCCCATCAGATAGGGGTTCACCATCGAGTCCACCGAACGGTACTCAAACCGGCCCGGCGCCGAAACGCGCAAGCCCGTCGTGCGGTTCTGGAAACCCCAGTCCGCGAAGATCGGCGCCCAGAAGCCCGTGTCCCAAAGACGGCGATAGGAGTTCACCGTCGAGGACCCGATCGCGGTCAGGGCGCGCAGGTGGTGCACGATACCGCCGATGGCAGCGAGCCCCGCCTTGCCAGGCATTTGCGGGTCGTCGCCGTCCGGCATGAACGTGTTGTCGCCGCCGGAGACATACATGTAGTTCTGCGCCATGCCCGGCAGATTGTTGATGTCGTTGCCGGTCGGCCGGAACACATCTTCACCGCCGCGCCATAGCGACATGTTGTGATGGCAACCGCTCGCCGACACGCCCATGAAGGGCTTGGTCATGAAGCAAGCGATGATGTCGAACTCGCGCGCGACCTGAGCGCAAATCTGACGGTAGGTCGTCAGGCGGTCGGCGTTACGCAGCACGTCGTCATACATCCAGTTCAGCTCGAGCTGACCGGGGGCATCTTCGTGATCGCCCTGGATGATGTCGAGACCCATATTCCGGGAATACTCGATCACCTTCATGTAGACGGGACGCAAGCTCTCGAACTGGTCGATGTGGTAGCAGTACGGCGCGGAATAGCCGCCCGCGGGCTTGCCATTCTCGTCCTTCTTCAGCCACATCATCTCCGGCTCGGTGCCGACACGCAGATGCAGACCGTTGTGCTTGTTCTGGAACTCCTGATGGAGACGGCGAAGATTGCCGCGGCTATCCGAAGTCAGGAAGCCACCCGGGTTCTCTTTTTCCTCGCGGTTGCGGAACAGCGTGCAGTACATGCGCGCGACCCGCTTATCCCACGGCAGCTGCATGAACGTCTCGGGATCCGGGATGCCGACGAGCTCCGCAGCTTCAGGACCGTAGCCGAAATATTCGCCGTGCCGATTCAGGAACAGGTTGACCGTCGCGCCGTAGACGAGCTGGAAGCCCTTCTTCGCTACGTTCTCCCAGTGATCGGCCGGGATGCCCTTACCCATGATGCGGCCCGTGATCGACACGAACTGCAGGTAAAGATACTCAATTCCAAGTTCGTCGATCTTCTTACGAACTTCTTTGACCAGTTCTTGCCGTTGCGGGTCTTCAACGTAATTTATGACATCCATTGACGCCTCCCTAACATCAACTCCACGGAAATGGGCTATGGGAGACAGGATGCAATTCACCCTTGGCGAAACGCCCGAAACGGAACGGCTCCAGAAGTTTGCTCTTCTCCCCGACCAACTCTTGCGCAACGAGTTTGCCAACGCCAATCATTTTGTAGCCATGGTTGGAATCGGCGATGACATACACGTTCTCGCGGAACTTATCGAAGACAGGGAAATTGTCGGGCGTGAAACAACCGAGCCCACCTGACTTCTCTTTATGCTTGTAGGACGAAATCTTGCCCTCGAACCGCTTCTGGCAATGCGCCAGCATCGAGCACCACATATGGATGAAGTCGTCGCCGACGATGAAGTCAGGCGAGTCGGGACCATATGGATCGAGCGCAACCTTGTAGGGATCCTCGTCGACCTTGTAAGGCGACGCACCGCCCTGAATGCCGCCGAAGTTGAAGTCCGGCTTGTAATAGAGACCCCACAGCTTATCGGTGATCACGGAACCGTCGACATCCGAATAGAGCGGAGCGTCCGTGTCCACGTGGATGACGGGCGGCATCTTGCCGTCGTTCGTCTTGTGCATGTCGGGATCGACGCCGAGCGTCCCCTCCTCCAAGCACCAGAATTTCCACATCGGTACGTTGTCGTGCATCGTGCCGTCGGCGCCCTTGATGGAAATCGCCCGCGGCAGGTCCAGCATGTCCCAAAACTTCAGCACCCACGGTCCCGGGCCGATGATGACCTCATCGCACGCGATCGTGCCGCGATTCGTAATCACGCCCGTCACCGCGCCGGAGCCGGGAGCAAACTCGAAGCCCTGCACCTCGACGCCGGTCGAAATGCGCACGCCTTGTTCCTCGGCCTTGCCGGCCAAGCCGTAAAGAGCCGCCGTGTTGTTGGCGTAACCGCCGCGCTTCTCGTGAAGGACCGACGTGATGCCCTTGGCCTGCCAATCGTCGAACAGGCCGAGCATGTATTTCTGGCAGTCGTCCGTGCCCTCGATGAACGTGGACTCGTAGCCGATCGCCTGTTGCTGTTCGTAGATCGTCGCCACGTCCTCATGCATGCACTCGGCACTGATCTGCATGTAGCCGACGGGATGATAGCTGTAGGCCTTCGGGTCGCTTTCCCACACCTCCACGGAGTGCGCCATCAACTCGCGCATGGCCGGCTGGAAGTAGTTGTTGCGAACCACACCGCAGGCAATTCCGGACGCACCGCCGCCGATCGCAGCCTTGTCCACGACGAGAATGTCCTCGCCCGATCCCTTGCCAGTCGCTTTCAATTGAAGCGCAAGGTGATATGCTGTGCTCAGGCCGTGAATGCCTGCGCCAATAATAACGTATTTCGAACTGGCTGACTGTTCCATTGAACCCATCTTTGCGCCTAAGACACTGGCAAACATCAAACAATTTGATGTTTCGTGTCAGTCTCGAACCTTGAACCTTGTTCAAGATATCCGTTTAGGCTGGCGCCTTTCCATACCCAATGGAGGGTAGGTGTCAGTTTCAAGTCACCCGAATTTCCAGTCTTGAAAAGGGGTCTCGCCAAGCGCCGCCGCCGGCAGCGGCGCGCATGACGGATGGGATTTCGAAGTTTCGAGATAGAGACGTTGCCGGGATTGCCGCCACTCCGCCCGGACCGTTCCGGCCCGAACGGGTCCGCGCGCGCATCGGCGAACGTCCAACGCCCCCATTCCCCATCGGGACTATAACTTCGGGTGTAGTTTCAGGCGCCGCAACCTCATCTATCATGGCCTCATGATGATGGATCGTTTTTGCTCAGTGCCCGAAGCGGTAGAGGATCTGAAACGGGGACGCATGGTCGTCCTGATCGACGATCCCGACCGCGAGAACGAGGGGGATCTGGCGATGCTCGCAGAGTACGCCACTCCCGAATCTATCAGCTTCATGGCGACCCAAGGGCGCGGGCTCATATGCCTCCCGCTTCCGGGCGGGGATTGCGACCGGCTGGGCCTGGAACTGCAACCGCGCCGTCACAGCAACGCCTTCGGGACCGGCTTCACGATTTCCATCGATGCGGCCGACGCCCCTGGCCCCGGAATCAGCGCGCACGCACGCGCGCATACGATTCGCCGCGCGGCCGATCCCGACACCTCGTCGATGGACTTCAGCCGGCCGGGCCATGTCTTCCCGCTACGTGCGAAAGACGGCGGCGTTCTCGTCCGCCCAGGACACACGGAAGCGATTCTGGATTTCGCCAGGCTCGCCGGCGCGCGCCCAGCCGGTGTGATCTGCGAGATCATGAACGACGACGGCTCCATGGCGCGGACGCCCGAACTTCACAAATTCGCACGGCAATTCGACTTCAAGGTTTGCACGATCGAAAGCCTCGTCGCTTACCGGCAGCAGACCGAACAGCTCTTCGAGCCCGTGGAACTCGACGTCCCCATGCCCACGCGGCACGGGCCGTTCATGGTCCACCTCTTCCGCAGCATTCTCGACGGCACTGAGCATGTCGCCCTGACGAGAGGGATTCCGAGCCCCGCACGCACGGGCTCGGCGCCGATCGGAAAGACGGCCATGGTGCGCGTCCACTCCGAATGCATGACGGGCGACGTCTTCCATTCCTTGCGCTGCGACTGCGGCGAGCAACGCGATGCGGCGCTCGACAGCATTGCCAAGTCCGAATGCGGCGTCTTGCTTTATATGCGCCAGGAGGGCCGCGGGATCGGACTTGCGAACAAGCTGCAAGCCTATCGCCTGCAGGATACCGGCCTCGATACGGTCGAGGCCAATCTGCGTCTAGGCTTTCCGGCGGACAAGCGCGATTACACGATCGGCGCTCAGATCCTGCGGTTCCTCGGCGTACGCGACATCCGTCTGCTGACCAACAATCCTCGAAAAGTGCATGCGCTCGCAGCCGACGGCTTACGGGTCGTCGAACAGGTGCCGCTCGAAATCGCGCCCAACCCCGCGAACATGCGTTACCTGCGGACGAAGCGCGACAAGCTCGGGCACCACCTGACCCATTTGGACGAGCCGTGCCCCGAATCGGGACGGACTCAGTCAACGAGGTGACACGACGGCGGCTTTAGCGCCGCTCCCGTTCAACGCCGATATCCGAGGACTCCATGGCCATCAAGGACCTGCTCATTCAGATCGACGCATTCACGGCGTCCGAGACTCAATTGGCCTACGCACTCGGCATCGCCGAGGCCCACGGAGCCCATACGATCGGCGTCGCCCACGTGCCCGCCGGCGTTGCCTCGTTGCGGGACGATGCGCAAGCCGCGTTGAGCGCGTTCGCCCGCGCGGGCGAGCAGCGGGGCCTCACGATGGAGACGCGGCTGACCGAATGCGCCCCCGGCGACTTGGCCGGCCTATTGGCGCTCCAGGCCCGGCACACGGACATGACCGTCATCGGACAGCCGGCGACGGACGGATCGCAACAAGGCAGGTTGCAGACCGCGGTCTATGAAGAACTCCTGTTCCATAGCGGAAGGCCGGTGCTTGTGGTTCCTTGGGCCGGCCGGCCAAAGCCCGTGCCGCAAACCACCATCGTGGCGTGGGACGCGAGCAGCACGGCCGCACGCGCCCTCGCCGACGCACTTCCGATTCTCCGGCAGGCAGGCAAGACCGTCATCCTCGTGGCCACGGACGGACAGAGCACCACGCTCGGCGCCGATCCCGGCACCGACATCGCCCAACACCTCGCGCGCCACGACGTCGATGTCGAACTGCGCCGCATTCCGCTCGATCCAGATACGAAGACGGCCGACTTGCTCTTGTCGCAAGTCGCCGATCTCGGCGCGGATCTGATGGTCATGGGCGGCTATCATCACAGCCGCATGCGCGAGTACATTCTGGGCGGGGTGACGCGCACGATCATGAAGACCATGACCGTGCCAATCCTCATGTCGCACTGACCCTGCCCGCGCCAAGCGCGGCGGCGCGCTCTCCGCAACACGTTACTTCGCGAGAACGTCGTTCAGCGGCGCCAAGCTAGCGCTGTCCGTTGTCGTTCCGGCCCAGCTCGGAAATGACGGAGAGAAACCGAATCGGCAGCTTGATGAGCTCGAGCGGACCGTGGGCCGTGGTGCCCTCGAAGAAGAGCGAATCGCCCGGACTTAGGCGATAGGGCTTGCCGCCATGCTCGTAGACCATTTCGCCTTCGATCATATGGAGGAACTCCACTCCCGGGTGTTGAAACAGAGGAAACACCTCGGAGTTGTCGTTGATCTCGATCATGTACGGCGAAACGGACAATTCCTTGCCGACACCATGTCCCAGGAGCTGATATTGGTGCCCGACTTTGGAGCCGCGGCTCTCGATAAAGAGTCCGCCGTCTCTTTTGACGTAGCAACAGCCCTGCGTCTCCTGATGCGTCTCGAAAAAATATGTCATCGGGACTTTGAAGACGCGCGACAAGGCGTGCAGCGTCGTGAGAGACGGAAAGGCGACGCCGTTCTCCACCTTCGACAACATGCCTGACGATAGGCCGGTCAGTTGAGCAACTCTCGCAACCGTCAGCCCGTGCTTATTGCGCGCGGCCCGCACCTGGCTGCCAATCGAGTTGGCCACCTCTCGGCTCGAGCTCTCGTCGTAGATGTCCCCGGGGTCTGCGAAGAGTCCTTGGGTATCGTTTTTGTCTAGGACCATGGCTTCTAGTCCAAGTAGCAGCATTTATGCTGCGCTGCAACACAAACCGCACAGACAAGCATAACCGATTACCATTAGGTCTGGCCACGAATATTATTCAATGATATTGAAAGAGGCTCTTATGTTTGACGCATTTCACTAGGGACGATCCGTCGCGTCAAGGGCCGGGAGAAGCTCTGTCACTGGCGGGAAGTCGTGCTGGGGTGTCGCTATGGGCAATGTGACTCCTGGAACGAAGAAGAGCCGGGAGAACGGCGATATTGAGCGCGCTGGCGGACATACGCTCGCCACGCGGTCGGTGCCGCTGCCGTTCACCGAAGAGAACCGGCACGGCCCTGGCACGACCATCGATCTGCTCTATCAGGTCTTGACGCGCCTCCTCTCCGATCCGGAATCCGTCGCGCCGTTCGAACTCATTCTCTCCCATATCATTGAAGTGACCGGCGCTCAGTCCGGTGCGATTTTCGTCAGCACCGAAAGCGGCCGTCAATTGGTGCAGCTCGCCGCCGTCGGGCCCGACGATCGCGATCGCTGGATGCTGACGATCCGGCAATGCCGGTTGTTCACGACGTCGAACAGATCGGGAGCACCGGAAATGCTTACCGATCCCGAGGACCCGCAGTCGACGGTTCTGGCACAGGGATTCGCGCAAGGCTCCACCGGTCACGGGCTCCTGCTCTTGCGCGTCGACGGCGACGACCTGCCTGTCTCCCAAGCCACGCTCCAATCCTTCGGCAAATATTTGTCCGGCGTGCTCGATAGCGCCCGGTGCGCCCGCATGAAGTTGCGTAGCGCGCAGAGCGAGGAGCGCGCGGCGATCGCCCGCGAGTTGCACGATTCGTTGGCGCAGTCGATTTCCTATCTCAAGGTAAAGGTTAGCCTGCTGCAGGACACACTTCGGAAACGGCCCGATAGCATTTCCGATGTCGACAAAATGCTTCAGGAGGTGCGCAGCACGCTGAGCACGGCGGACCTGCAACTGCGCGAGCTCATCACGACGTTCCGTCTGACCATGCGCGGCAGGACCTTCGCCCAGGCACTCGAGGACTCTATCGAAGAGTTCGAGCGGCGAAGCTCGATTGCGTTCGATCTGGATAATCGGTTGAAGGCGGGCAAATTGACCGTCGCGGACGAAACGCAATTGCTTCTCATTCTTCGAGAGGCGCTGTGCAATGTCGTGCGCCACTCTCACGCCAGCTATTGCTGGGTCAGCGTGCGCACGAACGACGGCTCCATCACGCTGCGAGTGGAAGACAACGGAATCGGCATCCAGCATGCGTTGCAGGATGGCGAGCAGCATCACGGCCTCATCATCATGCAGGAACGGGCGCGCACTCTCGGTGGGAGCTTACGCCTAGAGGATCGCGACGGCGGCGGGACACGTCTCAACGTCTGTTGTCCACGCTGCGACGAAGCGACTGTTGATACGATTATCGATTGAGAAGGTCTCCGCATGCCGACTGAATGTTGCACAGTACTTTTGGTGGACGATCATCCATTATTCCGCTCTGGCGTCGCCCAGCTCATTTCGTCTCAACCCGACTTCGAAGTCGTCGGCGAGGCCGCATGTTGCGAAGACGGCGTCGCTCTGGCCGAATCGCTGAACCCGGATATCGTCTTGATGGACATGCATATGGGCGACAGCAGCGGCATCGACGCTCTGCGGCGGATCAAGGACGCCTCCCGCTGCACGGAAGTCATCATGCTAACGGTTTCCGATGCGGAGCAAGATTTTCTCAGGGCGGTTCGGGCCGGCGCCAAGGGCTATCTCTTGAAGGGATCAGAGCCCGAAGAAATCCTCGACAAGCTTCGTCTGGCCGCTCGTGGCCAAACGGTCTTCACGGAGCCGTTGATGAATTTGCTTCTCGGCGCCATGCGCGAAGGCGCGCCGGCGCCCCCGCCCGACGCCGAATGCCTGACCACGCGCGAAAAGCAAATTCTCCAGCTCATTGCGGCGGGGAAGAGCAATAAACACATCGCCCGCGAACTGAACATCAGCGACGGGACCGTGAAAGTTCACGTCAAGAACCTTCTGCGCAAGCTGAACCTGCAATCGCGGCTTGAAGCGGCAGTGTGGGCATTGACGCCTTCGTAGCGGTTTATTCCAACCTTTGTGGAGCACTACGATTTCGGAGGTCGTTATCGCACCGGCCGCTAGCGGCGACAGGAGATTATGCGCGGACCCTTCCGTCTACGTCTCTTGCCGCGCGCTTGTCTTTACGACGGCGTCTCGTCTCGGCGCGGCTCTGTCCGACATGCGGGCACAAAGCGCCGTACACGTGGCGTTGGTGAGCGGCAGTCTTTCCAACCGCTTCCGCGACCTGAAAGGAACCGGTCCAAGGTGCCGAAAATCAGAACGTCCCCGCCCGAAAGCATCGAGGCTTTGCATTCGGTACCTACAACGTCGTACTCACAAAGATCATCCTCCGATTTGTTTATTGACTACGTTGTCTCCCGCACCAAACTGTATGGAGCAGCCTGTGACTGCGCAGGGGAGAGCTTGGCAACTCAACGAGAATAAGAAGTTCTAACGACATGGTACGCGCGACCGTAGAACGTCTGACCGAGATGCTGACCCACTCGTGGTCTCTGTCCAACGGAGTCTCCGTCGAGTTCGACCACGTGACGCCGCCTTTGTTCGAGCCGGTCCTGAATGCGATCGAAACGGTCGTCTTCATCGCCGATACGGACGGCAACCTCCGTTATGTGAACGCGGCTTGGGAGCGCTTGACCGGCTTCGGCCAATCGGACGTCGGCAACCTGACTCAAGCCTATTACCTGCACCCGACGGATCAGAACCGCTGGATGCGTTATCTCGACGCCTGCAAGCGCGACTGCGAAAGTCCGCCCGTTCTCGTCTTGCGCTTCCTGACGCGGGATGGCGAGACGATGTATCTCGAAGCAACCGCGCAAGCCCTGATTTCCGGCCAAGGACGTTGCGAGGGCTTCGTCGGGACGCTGTCGGAAGTCGGAAGCCGGGTGCAGCAAGAGGGACTCAAGGAGGCCAGCCATCGGACCATCGAGACCCTGATCAACAATCTCCCGGGTCTCGTCTATCGCTGCCGCAACAACCGTCAGTGGACGATGGAATATATGAGCAAAGGCTGCGAGGCGCTCACGGGCTATCCGCCGGAAGCTCTCGTGAACAATAACCAACTCACCTATGCCGATCTCATTCTGCGGCAGGACCGCGACCAGGTCTGGGAACATGTTCAGGCGAGTCTGCGCGAGAGCCGTCCCTTCGAGCTGATGTATCGCATTCGTACGGCTCAGGGAGAGGTGAAGTGGGTTCTCGAGAGAGGGCACGGCAACTTTTACACGAGCGGTGAGTTGCTTGGGGTCGAAGGTTTCATCACCGATATCACGCAGGAGCGGCACGAGCAGTTGCGCCACAGAAGCGATGGTCTCTACGACGCCGCGAGCGGATTGCCGACCCCCACACTATTTCTCGACCGATTGAAAATGGCCCTGGCGCACCGGGTGAGCAGTTCGAACGCGGCCGTTCTAGTTCTGCACCTCGATCAGTTTGAGAATTGGTATGACTCGCTGAGCGCCGATTCGAGAGAACGGGCTCTTCTGAACATCGGACGGCGCATCGAGTCCGTTCTCGACCGCTCGGATTCTCTTTGCCGCTGGACTCGCAACGAGTTTGCGATCCTGCACGCGGGCCTCGCCGGGACATGCGACGCCTCGCAATTGGCGGAGCGGATACAGAAAGCGCTTCGCGCACCGGTCGGCGAAGGCGACGACAAATTCCTTTTGACGGCCAGCATCGGTATCGCGACAGGTCTCGGTAAGATCGGCGCCGAATCGGCCGAGAACATTCTCGGCGTGGCGGCGACCGCGGCGGCCCGTGCCGGCAATTCAGGCATCGGCCGTATCCAGGTCGCCGAGATGAGCGATGCGCCCGCTGCTTGATCGGCGGCACGTCCTCGAAGATCCATCCCAAACGCAAAAGGACCGTCACTCCGGGGCGTGACGGTCCTTCCGGTAAGCGCTGGGCGTGAACCGCCCTGATCACATCTGTTCGCGTAGCTCTTCGGCGATTTCGAACATGTCGCCGACAATACCGTATCTCGCGATCGTGAAGATGGACGCTTCGGCATCCTTGTTGACCGCGATGATGTTGGGGACGTGCTTCATGCCGGCCATGTGCTGCACCGATCCCGAGATTCCGAGTGCGACATAGACCTTGCACTTGGCCACGGTCTTGCCCGACTGTCCAACCTGGCGGGATTTCGGCAGCCAGCCATTGTCCGCGATCGGCCGCGAGCAACCCAAGGTGAAGCCGAGCGTATCGGCGAGTTCCTTGAACTCCTCGACATTGTCCTCCTCGCCGACCCCGCGGCCGATCGAAAGCATGTATTCGGCCTGCGTGATGTCCACGTCGCCGGTTTGCTCCGGCTCGATGAACTTCATATGGGTCGTGCGGGCCTCGGCCGGCGGAGCCGCGAAGTCGCTGACGCTTGGCGAGGCGTCGTCCTCGGACGGTTTGAAGACGTTGGTCCGAACCGTCAGAACCACCGTGTCCTTGCCCGGGAAATCGACCTCCATATGCAGCTTCTCCGCATAGGCCGCCCGGACCGCGACAAGCTCGTCACCGTCATATTTTGCTTCGAAGACGTCGGTCGCGCAGCCGAACCCGCCACGAACCGCGACGGCGGGCGCATAACCCCACGTGTCGACCGTGTGGGGAAGCATGATGACGGAGGGCTTGCGGGCCTCCGCGAGCGCCAAAACCGCGGCTTCGTAGGTATCGCTTTGAAACGATGCGACGCCGACGGGCACCTTGACGATCTCGTCAACACCGGCCTTGCCGACCTGCCCGACGAAATCGTCCGGGTTCTCGGCAAGAACGGCGACCGCGATCTTGCGATCGGAGCCGCCCTTCAGGTTCACCGCGGCAGCGATCGTTTCCAGCGTGGCCGGGTTGAGTTGCCCCTGCCGATGCTCTGCAACAACGAGAATCTCACCCATTACGCTGCCCCTTTGAGTTCATTGATGATTTCAACCAGACGTGCCGCCTGCTCCGCCGGCGTGCCTTCGATCAGTTCCGCCTGGCCGGTTTCGGGCTTGTACATACGGCGCACCCGGAACGAGCCGCCGGCCGCGGCAAGATCGTCGCCGGAAAGCCCTAGATCGGCGAGCGACAGGTCTTCGACCGGTTTCTCCTTTGCCTGCTTCACGCCGCGCAACGATGCGTAGCGCGGCGTGTTGATGCCGAGCTGAATGGTCAGCACGACGGGGCAGTTCACGGAAAGCTGCTCGACCAATCCGCCCTCGAGTTCGCGCAACAGCGTCGCCTTCGGATCGCCGGGCTTCCATTCGATGCCCGTGATAACAGCCGCATGGGGCCAGCCTAGAGCCGCGGCGAGACCGACGCCCGTTTGCGCATAAGAGCGGTCGGACGACAGCGTGCCGGTAAAGACCATATCCGGCTGCTCCTTCTCCACGACTTTCGCGAGAACCTGAACGATTGCGGCGGGGCTGGCGTCTTCCAGCGCATCGTCCCAAACGCGAATACCTCTCTCGCCGCCCTTCGCCAGGCAGCGGCGCAGAACGTCTTCCGCGTCGTCGGGGCCCACCGTCACCGGAACGACCTCGACGCCGTCAGCCGCTTCCATGATCTGCAGCGCCGCCTCGTAGGAATAGTCGTCCCACTCGTTGGCCTCGAAGTTCAGAAAGTCGGGATCGACATCCTTGCCGTCGCCGCGAAGCTCGAAGTCCTCGTCGACCACACCGATCTGCTTCACCGGTACCAAGATCTTCATAGTCTCACCCTCACAACAAGATTCCTCTTCATTCCTTGCTCAGTTCGTGTTCGCTCTTTTGATCAGAGCACTCGCCGCCGTAAAGCGCACCTGCGGTTCCGGATCGCCGAGCATCGGCTCGAGATCGGAGACGGACAAATTTCCATGTCGTGCCAGCATGGCCCGGTTGAGCGGATAAGGATCCTCGGCCAGCAGCCGAAGCGCTTCGCGCGGTGCCGCTCGATTGAGAACGACGGACCGGCGCACGTCGGCATCGTGGTGCTGCGCGATACGGATCAGCAGGCTTTCCGGCGTGCGGACGTTCCGGCCGACCGCCGACAGGACATCCGGATCGTCCTCCTGCCCAAGCGTCAGCAGGATGTCTTCGGCAACGTCGTCCCGAAGCGCGATCCCGGCCCGAACCCACGCGGCCGGGTCCTGCGCCAATTGCCGGACGAGCGCGGCCGGGCTAGCCGAATTCCGGCCGACGCCCCGCCGGACTTCGAGTTCGCCGTCGGCGGCGAGGCGCTCCAACACGTCCCCCGGCGTAGCGGGATTGCGCGCAAGCCAGCGCCGCACCCAAGCATCGCGATCCGCCGACAGACGGCGCGCGACGTCCGGCTTCAATCCGGCATGCCGCGCCTCGGCTCGTCGAACCTGGAAGCAGGGATCCCCGGCGAGTTCGTCGGCAGCCTGCCCGCCGGGTACAAGATTGCGGACCGCCGCCGCACGGACGGCGCCCACCGGATCGTCGAGAAGCGTCTCCAGAGACGCCGTATCGAGAGCCGGATTGGCGGCCACTTTCCGGCGGATAATCGGTTCGCCGCTGCTTAACGCCTCGCGAAGAATGGCCTCGCTCGCGGCCGCGTGCGCGGCGACCTCCGCACGGACATAAAGATCTCCGCCCGCCCAAAGCGCGGTCAGGATGTCCGCATCGGCGGACGGATTGGCGGCGGCGGCCTTCATCTCGGCAAGATCGCCGTCCGCGAGCAGCTGTTGGAGGACCGCCGGCGGCGTATTCCGATTGCCGCAAAGCGCGAGGCGAACGCTTCGATCGGAAGACCGCGCAAGCCGCTCCAAGATGCCGGGTCCGGTATTGGCGTGCGACGCGATGGCCGCGGCCATCTCGGGTGACGGCTCGGGCTCCGCAAGCCGCGCGAGTGCCGCCGTAGGCGCCGCGGGATTGCGCGCAACCCGCAACCTGACTTTCGGATCGCTATCGGACGCGAGCACATCGAGCACGGCACCCGGCGCATAGATCGCGGCGCCGAACTGCCGCTTGCGTTTCGCCGTGGCGAACAGAAGCGCGGACAGCGTCTTTCGTTGCGGCGCCCCGGCGGCGGCATAGACGGCCGCCGCCAGATACGCATCGCCAGATTGCAGAGCGCGGTTCACCAGGGTCATGACAGTCTCGCTAGGCACCTTGCGCCGCCGGAGATGCGTCGCCCGGAGAGGCGCCCGCCGGTGCTCCCCCCGCATCCGGGCCGGCCTCGTCGCCGAGAGCCATGCACTCCTCGACGAGCTCGATCAGTTCCATGACGCGGAAATTGTCTTCGTTGCCGGTGGACTTGCGCGCATCCTCGAACATGTTCATGCATTTCGGGCAGTTGACGACGAGGACTTCCAGTCCGTCGATCCGCGCCGCCTCCCGCACGCGGTTTTCGGACGGCTTCTCCTTGTCGGTCGGATCGGGAATCCAGATCCGGCCGCCGCCGGCACCGCAGCAGAACGAGTTGTCGCGGGAGCGCTCCATCTCGACCAGATCGGCGCCAAGCATCCGTATGGACTCGCGCGGCGGATCGAAGCCCTTGTTCAAGCGTCCGAGGTGACACGGATCGTGATACGTCACGCGCGATCCGAGCTTCTTCTTCAGAGCGATTTGACCGTTGGCGAGCATGCGCTGGATCATGGCGCTCGCATGCTCGATCTCGTACACGCCTTCGAAGTCCGGATATTCGTTGCGGATCGTATTGTAGGAGTGCGGATCGGTGGTCACGATCCGCTTGAAGTCGCACTCCTGCAGCGTCTCGATGTTCGATTCCGCCAGATGCTGAAACAGCCCCTCCTCGCCGACACGGCGAACGTCGTTACCGGCGTTCATCTCGGCCTCGTACAAGATGCCGAAATCGACGCCCGCGTGACGCAGAATTCGCGCGAAGGCCTGGGAGACGCGCTGATAGCGCGGGTCGAACGAGGCAAAGTCGCCGACGAACCAGAGGACGTCGACCGCTTCCTTCCGCGCATCCTTGATCTCGAAGTCGAGCTTCTTGGTCCACGCCGTGCGCTTGCGCTTGTTCTCGCCGAGCGAATTGCCCTTGTTGTGGATGTTCTGAAGCGCCTTCTGCAGAGACGGCTCCATCTCGCTCGCGTCCACGAGCGCGCGCCGCATCTCGACAATGACCGGGACGTGCTCGATGCCCACCGGGCAGATCTCCACGCATGCCGCGCAGGTCCGGCACGACCACAAGGTCTCGGGCCTGACTTGATTGACGCCATCGCCGATCGCGGCCAGCCGGTCCTGCGGCGGCATCGAAATGCCTTCGAGCGTCGCGTTCGACAATTCGCGAAGAGTCAAAATGAGATCGCGGGGAGATAGCGGAAAGCCGGTTGCGTTTGCCGGGCATGCCTCATGGCAGCGCCCGCACTTCGTGCACGCATCGAAATTGAGAAGCTGCTTCCAGGTGAAGTCGGTGATGCTGTCGGCCCCCACCTTCTTCGCCGTCAAATCCGCGTCTGGCAGGTGCGCCGCAGGCTTCGCATCCCGGAGCGCAAGCGATGCCATCGCCGTGACGATATGCTTGGCCTTGGTGTAGGGGATCACGGCGATGAAGGTCAGCGCCAGTAATCCGTGGAACCACCACAGGCCGATGCGCAAGTCGCCCGCTCCGGCCGACGTCAGACCGACGGCCTTGTAGCCATACGCCACGATCGCGCCGACAGGCGACCACCAGCGATAGTCCCAAACGGTCGGATCGTTCTGCAGCCACACCAGCCGCGCGGCTTCCAGAAGGAACCCCGTGACGCCGAGAAGGACGAGCGCCCACAGAAACAGCCAATCTTCGAGGCGATACCAGTCGCGCGCGTAATCCGGGTCCGACGGATCGCGATCCGGGCGACGGTAGTCGAGCTTCGGCAGCGCCAGCCACTTCCTGCGATACATCATGTAAAGCAGCCCGATGACGAAGCCCGTGCCCGCGATATCGAGGATCAGCGAGAACCAGAGATAGAAGGAGCCGTACCAGAACTTCAAACCCGTGAGCGGCTCGAGAATGTCGTATTCGAGTGTGATGGTGGACGTGCCGATAAAGAGCAGCACGAACCCGAAAAAGATCAGCGCATGGTTGCGGCCCGCCTCGGCGTCGCGGCGCCGGAGGGTGCGGTGGGTCAAAAGCGCTTCGATCATGCGCTTGATGCCGCTCCACAAGCCGTCTTTGGACAGCGAGCGCCCGCGCGCGTATTTCCGCACCTGCGCGTAGCAACCGTACAGAAAGACGGCGATCGCGCAGAACGCCACGACGTAGAAGGACACCAGCATCCACGCCGGAAAATCTTGGAACAGAATGCGGGTTACCTGCTCCGGGTTCTGTCCCGCTTCGATCACTGTCGTCTCCAAGAATGTTGTGGGCGCCTTCAGTACGCCGATGCACATAAACTCTCACGCGTCCAATTCATGACGGTCTCTTGCGGAGACCCTCACACACCTCGTACCCGCGAGATCCAACGTGGAGGGAGGGCCCGGGCGGGCCGTAGCGCCGCCCGGGACTTCGATCGCCTATTCCTGGTACTGGATTTCCACGGATCCGCCGGGCATGTGAGGCGCACCCCAGACGGCCACCTCGCGGCGGTACGGCTTCGGATGCTGCGGATCGTCCTCTTCGATTTCGCGCGCGATGCGGTGTCCATCGAAAGTGGCGTCGGCAATGAGCTTGGGTGCCCAAGCATCGCCGATGACATAGACGCCCTTGATGCCCTTCTCGGCCCACTCGCTCTTCCGCGCCTTCAGGCCACGGTAGATCTCGTCGTCCGAGGTACGGCCCGTCACGAGCACCAGCGTGTCGAACTCGACCCAGCGCTGGGTCTTGTTCTCGTCGCGCGGGATCTGGCCGGGGCCCTTGTACTGCCGCTTCCAACCGTCGCCGTAGATATCGTAGACTTCGATACGGCCTTTTTCGGCGCGAGACGCCCAAACGCCGTCGATAATCTCGACATGGTTGTTGTGCATCCAGCGGTGCAGGTTGGGGAGCTCGAGCGTGAACTCCATGTAACGGCCCATCTGAACGCCGTTAATAATGGTGACGTCGTGCCCGGCCTCCTTGAGCCGCTGCACGAGGCTCGGTCCCATGAAGTAGCAATCGCCGTTCAGCACCACGACCTTCTTGCCGATCTTCTTCTTGCCTTCGAAGATCTGCTCGGGCGTCACGCACCAATCCTGGGTCGTTGCGTCGATGCCGGGGATCGGCTCGTGGGTCAGACCGCTGGTGCCGTCCGTACGCCAATGGGAACCGGTCGCCACGATGATCTTGTCGGCACCGTAGTCGAGACAGTCATCGACCGTCATCGGCTTCACGCCGAGCGCGACCTGCGAGTCCTTGTTCTTCTTGAGTAGCTTGTTGAGCTGTGTCTCACGATAATCGCGGTGATAGCTCCACTCGCCGAGGCCAGGCAGCGTCGAGATGGTGTTGACGCACCCGCCGACCTTGTCGGCTTTGTCGACCAGGTGAACGGTATACCCGCGCTCC
This sequence comes from Hyphomicrobiaceae bacterium UBA7697, assembly GCA_002482645.1. Classification (GTDB taxonomy): domain Bacteria; phylum Pseudomonadota; class Alphaproteobacteria; order Rhizobiales; family Methyloligellaceae; genus Methyloceanibacter. Next base: position 220,829 of record DLGJ01000012.1, on the reverse strand, counting down.
ATGAGGATGCGCGCGGCCTCCGAACCGGCCGGTCCCGCACCGAGCACGAGAATCGAATCGTCGGACTCGGCCTTGGGGAACTTCTCGGGATGCCAGCCGCGCCGGTACTCCTCGCCCGCCGTCGCGTTCTGCGTGCAGATGAAGGGAGGACCGCCGATCTCCCAGCGCGAGATACAGACGTTACAGCCGATGCAGGTCCGTACGTCGTCGAAGCGGCCTTCCTTGATCTTCTGGGGCAGGAACGGATCGGCGATGCTCGGCCGCGCCGCGCCGATGATGTCCAGCTCACCGGCACGGATGACTTCGACCATCTTCTCCGCGTCGGTGAAGCGGCCGACACCCAGGACCGGCTTTTTGGAGACCCGCTTGATGTGCTTTTGCCAGGGAATTTGATGACCCATGCGATACCAGCGGGAGGGACCGGCATCCTCGCCCCATTCGGCGATATCGCCCACGTTGACGTCCCAGAGGTCGACCAGCGGATCGGCGAGCTCGACGAACTTGATGCCGTCTTCCTCGACCTCGACGCCGGCGTCGCCGTAAAGCGTATCGACCGCGAAACGTGTGGCGATCGCGCAATCCTTACCGACCGCTTTGCCAACCTTCTCCAGCGTCTCGAGCCAGAATCGCGCACGGTTCTCAAGCGAACCGCCATATTTGTCGGTGCGCCGGTTGTAGTAGGGCGACAGGAACTGAAGCGGCAGATAGGAATGGGCGCCATAGACATAGACGATGTCGAAGCCTGCATCCCGCGCGCGCAAACCGGCATCCACGTAGTATTGCTGCACGCGGTTGATGTCGTCCTGGTCGGCTTCGTGGCAATAGGTCAGATTTTCGAACTCGGAATTGAACTGGCTCGGCCCGTAGGACGTGCAGCGCGTCTCCATGCATGGTGCATGCGCCGCGCCGTACCACATCTCGACACCGGCCAGAGCGCCATTGGCGTGAATGTGATCGGTCATCGCGCGCAAATTGCGGACGTCTCCCTCGTCCCAGATACGAGCGGAAACACGATGGCAATCGTCCGATTCGGGGTGGATCGAGCAATATTCGGTGTTGATACCGGCCCAACCTCCCTCGGCCTTCAAAGAACGGTGCGCCGCCTGGAAGCCCGGCTTGTCCGACCCAGCACCGATACAATGCGGCACCTGATAGAACCGGTTGTGCAGAGTCTTTGGCCCGATCTTGATGGGCTCGAACAGGATGTCGTATTTCGAGTCACTCGCCATGGAGTGCATCTCCCTTTTTCTTGCGGCGGGGAGATAGGCTCCACGCGACCGCTGTTCTCGACTAGTCAGCGCCCGGAGAAGTCTCGTTCAACGGCATAAGCCGCCGAACCGGCCGCCCAACCCGAGACAGTCCTGGCCAGTCGAGTCTCGAACAATTCGGCGAGATGCCAATTCCCTTGGATGAATACCCACTTGGGGTTAGGCGCCGGCGGCCGAGGCGGCAGGGAAGCCGCTTAATCAGAATGGCTTACCTCCAGGAGAGTAATTGTCATTCAACGCGATCGCTTCGACACTTGCCCCATCCGCAAGAGGCGGCACTCTCATCAATCACGCGTACTCTCGGGGCATCATGAGCACACGAAATTCGGTATTGAATGATCGGCACGAGGCACTCGGATCGAAACTGGACGGCGACACCTGGTGCGACATGCGCGTGCCGTGGAGCTACGACGCCGATCCGAACGACGAGGTCGTTTCGGTGCGCACCTGCGCCGGCCTGTACGACGTCTCGGCGCTGAACATCGTCCGGGTGACCGGTCCGGACGCGCTGCCGGTCCTGAATGCGCTCGTTGCCATTGACGTCTCCACGGTTGCTCCGGGCACGGCCCGGCTCGGTGCGGAGATCGACGAAAACGGCGCGCTGGTCGACGACATTATGATTCTCTGCGACGGCCCGGAGAAATATCGCGTCACCCATGGCAGCGGTGCCACGCCCGAGCGCCTGAAGAAACTCGCCGAAGGGAAGAACGTGAGCGTAGAGTGGGACCGCGATACGCATGTGATGTCCCTGCAAGGCCCGGCTTCGCTGAAGACTCTCAATCCGCACACGCCGATGGCTCTCGAGGAACTCCCGTTCTTCAATCACGCCGAGACCACGTTGTTCGGCAAGAACGTCATCATCGGGCGTTGCGGCTATTCGGGCGAACGCGGTTACGAGGTCTATGCGTCCTCGGCGGACGCCGGCGAGATTTGGGACAATATTCTCTCCCATGGCAAGGAGTACGGCGTGGTGCCGGCGTCCTGGACGTCGCTGGACCTCATTCGCGTCGAGTCGACACTCCTGTTCTTCCCGTTCGACATGCCGGAAGGCGACACGACCCCGTGGGAAGTCAACATGGATTGGGCCGTCGATCTCGACAAGAAGGCGGACTATATCGGCAAGGACTCCGTGCTCTTTCTGCGCGGCCGCGAGCGGGTCAAGCAGGCCGGGATCGTCTGCGATCACAACGATGCCGTGGAACCCGGCACGAAGATCTACAAAGACGGCGAGGAAATCGGCGTCGTGACGAGCTCGAGCTTTAGCCGCTATCTCATGAAGTCCTTGGCGATGGTTCACCTTCTTCCGGCCTATACCGGTCTCGGCACGCGGGTCACGCTTGGCGGAGAGCCCGGCATTTGCACCGGCACGGTGGTGCAAACGCCGTTCTACGATCCCCTGCGGCTGCGCGTCGAGGAGTAGAAACCCCAAATACCGCCCGCAACCTTCATCATGGGTGGTTCCTTTAGAGCCGGTTGCGCCCGGACAGCGCGGCCGGCTCTTTTTTGCGCCGTACAGTTCACGTTCGCTTTGAGCCGGGCAAAGACCGGCCACGTGAGCGCGCGCCCGTCCAAGCGCGGGACTGTACCTTAGCTCATCACCCACAACTGGCCTGCGACCACGACGAGGCCCGCGGCCGCAAGCGCCACGTAGGGAAGAATGCCGGCGCGCGCCGACACCCCTGCTTCCTCGCCGAGATGCATATCCTCGACCATGTTTTCCGGATAGACGCCCTTGTCCTGAATGTAGTGCCGGTACACGAAGAACGGCACGGCCAGGAACACGATGACGAAGCCGGTCAGCAAGGTTCCCTGCCCCCACGTGTTCGCACCGAGCCCCGCCACCGCCATGTTCACGAACGACATCAGCACGCCGGCAATGAGAAGAAGCCGCGGCACGCGATAGGGCCGGGCCCAGTGCGGCCGGTCCAGCCGGTGAATCCATCCCGCGTTCACATAGAGAAACGTAAAGACCATGTAGGACACATTGGTCGCGGCCAGGACGAAGATATAGTCCGACATCAAGAGCAGGCCGAGATTGAGCACCAGGTCCGTCCACATGGCATGCGTGGGAGCGCCCGCCTTGTTCACGTGGGAGAGATAGCGGGGCAACCATCCCTCGACCGATCCCTGATAGGACGTCCGCGCGGCGCCCGACATCGCGGTCATGATGCACAGCAGGATCGCCAGGATCAGCAGGACGGCGACAATGGTTTCGAGCACGATCCCGCCGCCGAGAATGTCGGCCAGCACGTGCCCCACATCCATGCCGCTGCGGATCCCCGGCGCGATCATGCCTTCGATCCCGAGCGACCCTTGAAAGGCCAGCGGCACCAGCGTGAAGACCGCGACGCATAGAAGGCCCGACGACATCAGGGCCAGAAACGTATCCCGGGCCGGGTCTCTGAATTCGCGCGTGTAGCACGCCGCCGTCTCGAAACCGTTGGCGGACCACAGGGCCACGAACAAGGCTCCGCTGACGGCGATCCAGCCCGCCTTGTCCCACGCCCCGTCTACCGCTTGACCGGCCGCGTCGTAGGTGAGCGGCACCAGCGGCAAGAAGTTGCCGCGGGGCATATCGCCCGTGAGAATCGGAACGATGCCGATCAGAATGAGCGGCACGAGCGCGGCGATGCCGAGAAGCATCGTCACCCGCGCGGATTGCAGGATTCCGCCGCGCTGGATCGCGAAACAGCCGAGCAGCAGCGCCGCCGCGACGATGAAGGTCGCGTTGATGCGTAACGTCAGCCCTTCCTTGAGCCAACCGAGATCCGCCAGAACGATTTGCCAGCCGAGGATGGCGGCATCGGGAGCGAAAAGGAGGTTGAGCACGTAGCCGGCGCCGAGCCCCGCCCCGATCGACAACACCACGGACCACGCGGACCAATTGCACCACACCGCGATCGGCGCGAACAATTTGCCGTAGCGCGACCAGGCGATCGCGCTGTGGATGGCGGCGCCGCCGGACTTGCCGGGAAACAACCCGGCGATCTCCGCATAGGTAAAGGCTTGGATGAAGGCGACCACGATGGCGGCCACCCACACGAGCCACGAGACTTTGCCGGAGGTAGCGGCAACGCCGCCGATGGTGAATAGAACGAGCGCGGGAACGCCGCTGGCGACCCAAAACGCATCTTTCCACCCGATACGTCTTTGAAGGCCCGGCGCGCCCTGGGAGGCATCGCCTGGCGCGCTGTCTGCGGCTGCCGTGCTCACTTCTGAAATTCGACGAGCACGGCCCGCGTTACCGCATCCGGCTCATACGTCCTCCCTGGCCTCGTCCACTCGCAGCGTCTCCAACCCGCCAGCGGTATTCAATGCTCTTATCGACGTAACTCATTGGAGGTACGATCTTGTAAGAATGCAGTTCGTGCGGAAGATGTGGTAGAGGCAGAGAGGCTCTCAATTCGCAGGATGACAAAACGCCGATGACGGAAACTCAGACGCCTATTCTGGAAGTTCGCGATCTCGGCCGTGTCTTTGGCGGCATCGTCGCCATTAACGACTTCAGCCTTTCGGTCCGGGAAGGAACGATCCACGGACTGATCGGCCCCAATGGCGCCGGCAAGACGACAACCTTCAACGTCATCAGCGGGTTCTATCCGCCCTCGCGGGGCAAGATCATCTATTGCGGCGAAGACGTCTCGGGACGGCCGACAAGCGCGCTGGCGGCGCGCGGCCTGATCCGGACCTTCCAGGGCACGACCCTCTTTCACGAGCTCAGCGTCCTCGAGAATGTCCTGCTCGGCTGCCACCGCAGCGCCAAGGCCAGCGTTCTCAGCCGCATTCTCGGAACGGATCGCAACATCGAGAGGGCGGCGGAGGAGAAGGCTCGCGGCATTCTGGAGTTCCTGGGTCTGGAGGACCTGACGGACGAGTTGACCGCGAATCTGTCGCATGGACATCAGCGCGCGCTGGGCCTCGCCGTCGCGCTCGCGGCCGATCCCAAGCTGCTTCTCCTGGACGAGCCGTTTACCGGCATGAACCCGGAAGAGACCCGGCAGATGATCGAACTCGTTCAGCGCGTGCGGACGGAGCAAAACGTCACGATCATGCTGATCGAGCATGACATGCAGGCCGTCATGGGCCTGTGCGAGATCATCACGGTGCTGAACTTCGGAACGCTCTTGACGGAGGGAACGCCGGAAGAAGTCCGGAACAATCCCGCCGTTATCGAGGCCTATCTGGGGACCGCAATCGATGCTGCTTGAGATCAAGAATATCAAAGTCCACTACAACAAGGTCGCGGCTCTGAAGGGCGTCAGCATGGCTGTCCCCGACAAGGGGATCGTCACGATCGTCGGCGCGAACGGTGCGGGCAAGAGCACGACGCTGCGCGCAATCTCCGGCCTCGTGCGGATCAGCGACGGCGAGATCGTCTTCAACGGCCAGCGGATCGACCAATTGGCGCCCGAGAGGATCGTCGCTCTCGGCATCGCGCACGTTCCGGAGGGACGCCGCGTATTTCCGGATCTGACCGTTGAAGAGAACCTGCGGACCGGCGCCTTCCTGCGGTCCGACAAGGACGGGATCGAGGAAGATCTGCGCGATGTCTTCAAGCGCTTCCCGCGCATGGAAGAGCGGCGGGGTCAATGGGCCCGGTCTTTGTCCGGCGGCGAGCAGCAGATGCTGGCGATCGGCCGCGCGCTCATGTCCCGGCCAAAAATGCTGATCCTCGACGAGCCGTCGATGGGCCTGTCGCCGGTGATGGTGCAGGAGATGGCGCGCGTCATTCGCGACATCGTCGACCGCGGCGTGCCTGTCGTGCTCGTCGAGCAGAACGCCGAACTCGCTCTGAAGCTTGCGAACTTTGCCTATGTCCTCGAGACGGGCAATGTCGCGCTTGAAGGGCCTGCACGGGAACTCCACGACAACGATCATGTGAGGCAGGCCTATCTTGGCGCCTGAGACCTGGAGCCTACAAGAACTCATCAACGCCGGCTGGAGCGAGAACGACCTCGCTTGGGAGACCGTGTCGGACCAGGCCGTCGCGTCTGCGGTTGGCGGCGACTACACGCAGGCAAAGGATCAAGCCGGCGAGGCGCTGCGTTTGGCCCGGTCGAGCTTCGAACCGATCGATCCCCGGCTTGGCACCGCCCTCGCCAATTACGGCATTTGCCTCAACCTTGCCGGCGACAAGAACGCCCTTCCGTCACTGGTCGAAAAGGCGCTTGAGACCTGGCGCGGCACGCTGCCCTGGATCTCGCGCATGGAGGCGCCGCGCGTTGCCCGCAGCTCGATGTTTCATTTGCGGATGGAAGCGCTGCATCGCGATACCTACCGCGAGCGCTGGCAAAAGCGTTGGAACGAGATGGCCGCCGACGCTCAGCGCCGTCTCGCCGCACTCAGAGAAAACAACGAGACCGTCGTCGCACCGGACAACGCCGTCCTGGCGGCATGGCGGCGCGAGCGGCCGGCCATGCTGAACGACACACGGAAACTCATGGCCGCGAGCTTGCTTCTTCTCGCGCCGCCCGTCGACGGCCGCTGAAGCCCGCTCCTTACCGGCATTCCGGATACCTGACGGCAGGCAATTCCGATCGGCACCCGGCCGTCCCCTGGAGGGCGCGCAATCGAAAAGGGGGCCGAACGGCCCCCTCCCCTATTCGGTTGCTTGCGATGGCGTCAGGGATCTGTTCCCGTCCTTGGGCGGACCGGTGAACAGGTTCTTGATCTTCGGCACCAGGCCTTCCAAGCCATTTGGCATGAACAGGATCGCGATGATCAAGACCGCGCCGTAGAACATCGGACGCATCTCGTCCACGCCGAGCGAGCGCAGAACGACCTCGTTCAGGATAGTGAGAGCGACGACACCGATGATCGGCCCATAGAACGTCGCTGTTCCGCCGACGATGGCCCAGATCAGAATGTAGACCATCTCCTCGACATCGAAGCGCTTCGGCGCGATAGCGCCCACATAGTGCGCATAGAGAGCGCCGGCGAGCCCCGCGAAGAACGCCGAGATCACAAACGCCAGCATCCTGTAGCGGAACGTGTTGACGCCGACGGATTCGGCAAGCTTGTCCTGCCAATGGATCGCATGAAAGGTCAGGCCGATCCGGGACTTCTCGACACGATAGAGAATGAGTAGCGACACCGCCACGACGACGACGCAGAGATAGTAGTAGTTGACCGGCTCGTAGAAATCGATCGTGAGGAAATCCGGAAACGGAGGAATCCGCTTGATCCCCTTCGGACCGCCGAACAGGAACGTCAAATCGCTCCATTTCCACGACAGGCGAATGACTTCACCTGCGGCAAACGACGCGATCAAGAAATAGAACCCTTTCATCCGGAACAACGGGAAGCTCAAGAGAAAGGCGAGGAAGCCCGCGACCGAGGCACCGATCAGCATGGCCAACGGCACGGGTACGGAGAGTTCCTTGGACGCGAGAGCGGAAGCATAGGCCCCCACGCCCATGATGACGGCGTGCGCCAGAGACCATTCTCCCGTCAGCGTCAGCAGCCGGTAGCTGCAGACCAGCAAGACGTTGATCACGAGAAGGACCAAGATCTCTTGCTGCGAGAACGACAGCATATGCGGCAGGACCGCAAGGACGACTACGAGCAGAACGAAGCCGATAAAGCCTACAATGTTCGGTGATTTGTTTTCCGGCTTATGCACGTTCTTTGGCCCCAAACAGCCCGGTTGGCTTCACGATAAGAACGGCGAGCATCAACAAGAGTCCGACGATGTTCGCCAAGGTTCCGTCATAGAGTGTCGTGACGAAGGTGTGGACGAAGGCGTAGAGAATGGACACCAGCACGGCACCCTCGAGCGAGCCCAAGCCGCCGACGATAATGATGATGAACGCCGCCACGACGACCGGATGGCCCATGAAAGGCGTCGGAGAAACGAGCGGCGCCGTCAGCGCGCCCGCAACGCCCGCGAGCGCCGCACCGATAAACATGGCGAGACGGGCCGTGTTGTTGATCGACATGCCTTGAAGAGCGGCGGCTTCCCGGTCTTGCGCGCAGGCGCGCAGCGCCCAACCGAACTTGCTCTTGCGCAGGAACAGCCACAGCGCCGTCAGCAGCCCGATAGCCGCCACAATGACGTAAAGGCGCTGATAGGTCAGGACCACGCCATTGAGAAAGACGATCTTGTCTTGCGTCGACGGCGGAACGTTTTCCATCCGCACGCCAAAGCCGAGAACGGCGATGGTTTGCAGAATGAGCAGAAACCCGATCGACGCGATCAGTCCGCCGAGTGGATTGTCTCGTAACGGCCGGAACAAGGCGAACTCCATGAGCAAGCCCAAGACGCCCACGAAGACGAGACCGGCCGCGACGGCCAGGAAGAAGGGAAACCCTTGATCGGCATAGAGGGCGACGACCGTGTAGGCGCCGGCCATATAGAGTTCGCCATGCGCGAAGTTGACGACACCCATCACGCCGAAAATGAGCACGAATCCGACCGCTATGAGCGCCATGTAGCTGGCGGCGTAGGTCGCGTTGATGACAGTTTGAAAAAAGAGTTCGGGAGTCATTCCATATCGCTCCGTGACATGCCCGGTCCCTCTCGATGACCAGGCATGGATCACCGGTTGCCCAAAAACACGGTTTCAATATTCCCTGCGCTGCCGCAAGACGCCGCAAGATCCAACAGTGTGGCCGTCGTGGCGTCCCCGCGGACCGCCTCGCTTAGCCGCGCTGGAAGTACATCTGATCGAGCGCCGTCATGTGCTTGATCAGGAGATCCTTGTGCTTGTCCCACCAGGCGGGGATCGACTTGAATTCCTGGATCCTTGCCTTGCCGTCCGTGATCTTGACGACGGGCCACAGGCCGACGAGAGCATTGTCGATGCCGAAGAGCTCCTTGCCCCACCAGTCGGCTTCGCCGAAGGCTTGTTTGCCCGTGCCGCCGACCTGCATCGCTTCGAGAACCTTGACGGGTTCCGTCGTCCCGGCTCGTCCGGCCGCGTCCGCCCAAAGATCCATGATGGAAGCGTACTCCCATGACACCGCGCTCCATTCGCCGGCGCCAAAGCGCTTCACGAACTCCGCGTAGAAGTCGTTGGGCTTGCGGAAGTTGACATGCTCGGCATTGAGCGCCGGATCGTCGAAATCCGGGAACTGGAAGACAAAGCCTTCCATGAACTCCTTCGACGTCTTCTCGACCATCTTCTGATAGAAGTCGGCGGTGCACGAAATCATCTGGCCTTTGAAGCCTTGCTGGAACGCCTGCTCCACAAGCGGATGCACATAGTCGGCGTAGCAGGTATCGAGGCAAACGATGTCCGGCTTGAGCGCCAGCATCTTCGACATGATCGGCGCGAAGTCTGTCGTTGCAGGATCGAAGAAGATCGGTTTGCCCAATACTTCGATTCCGGCCGCCTCGAACGCGGCCAAATATGTCGCGACGGAAGGTTTGCCGAGCGAGTCGTCCTGGGCGCAGATCACGGCGGTCTTAAGCTCGGGCTTCTTCTCCGCCAGCCACTCGACACCCGTCACGTTGTAGATCGGATGCACCTCGCATGGCGCAACGAGCAACGTCGTCTCGGGGCTGAGGTCGCTCGGCAGCAGCGTCGAGAAGAGCATCTGCTCCTTTTCCGCGATCGGAGCCGCGCCCGGCCACGGGTCGCCGCCCAGCATCATGACGAATTTGACGCCTACTTCCTTGATCAGCTTCACCGCGCCGGTACGCGCCTTGCTGGGATCGTATTCGTCGTCGTACGGAACGAATTCGACCTTGTAGGCCTTGTCGCCGATCTTGACGCCGCCATCGGCGTTCACCCAATCGGCCCAGATCTGACAGCCATCGAGACCCGGCTTACCCCAGGCCGCGACCTCGCCGGTCAAAGGCGCGAGGAACCCGATCTTGACCACGTCGTCCGCGCCGAAGGCGATCTTCGGCATCGATACTCCGGCCATGACCGTTGCCGCGGCCGTGGTCGAGAGAAAGTCACGCCGGCTAATCGTAAATTTGCTCGTCATTTTGTCCCTCCACGTCGATCGGCGGTACGGCCGTGAAAGCGGACGACCGGCCTGTCTCTTAAGTCGCTGAATATTGGAGATGCAGAAGTGGCGGCAGGGAAGACCGACAAAAGCTCAAGACGACTGCTCATGATGCCCAGACTTCCGGATGTCGTTTGCGCCACCGAATTCTCGGCCACCAAAGCAGCCGAAAACATTGCGATGCTCAATAGTTTCAGGATTTATCCCCCGCCGGGGCAATCCTCTTGAGTGAGTAACTACTAGGGGATACGCAAATACACTCGACTTCGGATCATGCACTCGGCAGGATTACGTGATGAAATCTTGAGCGTTTTCATTGAGGATTCATCGTGCCGGAGGATGTCGTCGTCAAAACAACCTGTGCACGCGACTGCTACGACACGTGCGGTATCGCGGTGCATATGCGTGACGGCGCCATCACCAAGGTGCTCGGCGATCCCGACCATCCCGTGTCCCGCGGCAAGCTCTGCGGCAAATGTGCGATTGCGTATAACGGTGCGTGGCGCGATCCCGCACTCAGGCTGACAAGTCCGCTGCGGCGTACGGGCGAGAAGGGCTCGGGAACGTTTGTCGGGATCTCCTGGGACGATGCCCTCGCGGAGATCGCCACCCGGCTGCGCGGTCTGACCGATCGAGGCGAAGCCCATACAATCGTGCATACGCACTATACCGGCACGGTTGGGCTGATCGGCATCGCTTTCCCGCTTCGCTTGTTCGCCCGCATGGGCGCGACGGAAGTCGATCCCGACACCGTGTGCAACAAGGCCGGACACGCGGCCCTTGAACTCACTTTCGGCACATCGCTTGCGGGTTTCGATCCTCGTACCGCCAAGGACGCGCGTTGCATCGTGATCTGGGGCGCCAATCCATCGCACTCCGCGCCACATCAAGACAAAGTCTTTGTGGAAAGAGCATCGAAAGCCGGCGCGAAGATTATCGTGGTCGATCCGATCGGACACGAGACCGCCGCGGCGGCGGACATCCATTTGAAGCTCCGCCCCGGCACCGACGCCGCCCTCGCCTTCGCGTTCCTCAACGTGATGCGGGAGCACGGTCTGATCGATCACGCGTTCCTCGACGCGCACGCCGTCGGAGCCAAGGCACTGAACGACGAGATCGACAGCATGCCGCCGTCGAGAGCAGAAGTGCTATGCGGCGTTCCGGCTGAAACGATCGAGGCGGCAGCCATCGCCTACGCGACCGGGCCGTCGCTGCTATGGCTCGGCCAAGGCGGCCAACGCCAAACCTACGGGGGCAATGTGTTCCGCGCCCTCGCGGCGCTGGTTGCCTTCAGCGGGAACGTCGGAAAGCCCGGTGCCGGATTCCTTTATTTGAACGGCCCCGGCGGCCGCGGCATCGACATGGACACGGTCGCGATGCCCGAACTCGCGCGCGGCAAAATCCCATCCATCAGCCACATGGATTTGGCGGCAACGCTGGAGCAGCCGGACCGCGCCAAGGCATTGGTGACCTGGAACAGCAATCCGGCGGCGTCCTCTCCCGAGCAACGGCGCCTCCGTAAGGCGCTCGCGCGCGACGACCTTTTCCATGTTGCCATCGACCTCTTCCACACCGGTACGACCGCCTATGCGGACATTGTCCTGCCTGCCGCGAACTTCCTCGAATGCAACGACCTGATCCTGTCTTATTTCGATCTGACTCTTTCCGCCCAGGTGAAGGCCGTCGAACCGCCGGGCCTTGCGCTGCCGAATCACGAGATCTTTAGACGCCTCGCCAAGGCCATGGGCTACGACGATCCGGGACTGTTCGAAAGCGAAAGCAGCCTCATCGAGCGCCTGCTTGCGCAGACCTCATACGCCGGAAGTTTCGCCGACCTGGCGAAGGCCGGCACGGTGACGATGTTCGACGAGCCTCAAATCCAATTTCCCGATCTCGCATTCCCGACTCCGTCGGGCCGGATCGAACTGGCGAACGACGCCGCCGTCGAACTTGGACTGCCTCGGGCGCCGACGGCACATGCCGACGAAAAAAGCGCCCGAGGGTTTTTGCGCATCATCTCGCCGTCGTCCGCCTGGCTCATGAACTCCAGTTACGGCAACGATCCCGTGATCCGCCAAAAGCTCGGATCTCCTTCTGTGCTTCTTCATCCGGCCGACGCCACCGGCTACGGCTTCGCCGATGGAGATCCGGCTGTCCTGGTGAACGAAACCGGGCGCCTCGACGTTTCGGTCCTCGTTTCGGAGGCCGCGCAACCGGGCGTCGGAATCGTTTACAAGGGACAATGGCCCACGACGACAATGGGCGATGCGAACGTGAACATTCTCGTCGCCGGCCGTAAGAGCGACATTGCCGAGAATACGACGGTACACAGCACTGAAGTCCGGCTCGAACGGGCGTAATCCGGGCAAGCCCCGCAACACGAAGAGGAATGACGATGGGACCGAGTTGGTGGCAAATCGCGGTTGTGGGAGTGCTCTTCGTACTCCTTTTTGGACGCGGGAAGATTTCCGAGGTCATGGGCGATGTCGCTAAAGGCATCAAGAGCTTCAAGGACGGCCTTGCGGACGATGACTCCGGCGCCGCGGATTCGCAGCGTTCGGGCAAGTAACGCTCCCCGCGCATCGGACCCCGCGACAAGGTTCGCCGGAAGCTGCGTTTTCGGTCCGCGCCTTACCGCGCGGGGTTTGGACCTGCGGGCTTCGGACCTGCAAACTTCGGACCTGCGGACTTCGAGATCTGCGGGCTTTGGAACGGCGCCGTCTAGGATGCGGAGAAGAGGGCTACGAGACCGTGCTGCGCGATCTCCACATGCGCGAAGCGGCTCTCTAGGCCTTCCCTGAGCGCCCCAAGATCGTCTTCGAGATTATTGAAAACGCCCCGCCGGTTATAGGCACGCAGCAAGGCGCGCGCTGGGGCGTTCGGCCGGATGTCCCGACCCAGAATCGTTGCGCCGAACAGCGTGGCGCCGTCGGCCATCGAAGGCCTCAGATGGTCCACGGCAACCAGCTTTTCGGACATGTATCCAGGCAGGCAGTGGAGCACATAGGTCAGACCCACCGAATCGAACGGCCGTAGATCGAGAGGCTCCGGCGACAGCAGATTCGTCCGCCGGCACTCCGGCGAGAACCGGCCAAGCCGGCCGGCCGCCGTCTCAAGACAGTTGGTGTTGATGTCGAGAAGAACGAGGCGGTCGAACGCGCGGCCGGCACGGTCCAGGAATAGCCCCGTGCCGACCGCCGCCTCCAGGTGATTGCGGGACAGATGCCGGCGATAGAGCTCGACGAGCTTCGGCGTCGGACACTTCCAAGCGAACCTGTTGGAAAGACCGTGAACCGCAATGTCGTAGAAGGGTAGTGACAGAGGCGTGTAGATGGCGTGCGCCTTTGCGATCGCATCCAGATCCGCGGTCCCCGATCCTTTTGCCCGCCTGTCCCGGCCTGCCCCCTTCAACGCGTTCGTCTCGCTCATGCCTTCTTATGCAGCGGCAGCTCCGTCCGCGCACGAAAAAAGGGGCGCCGAAATGGCGCCCCTTCGAGATAGTTCTGTTTGGGAAAGTCTTAGAACGATGCGCTGAGTGTGCCCACGACCCGGCCGTCGCAAGCGTCGCGCCAACCGATATAGGCCCCACAACCGGTGTCGCTCAGGTCCGAGTCCCAATAGCGGACGTCCGCGGCCCAATTGTCCATGAAGCCGAGGGTCAGACCCACGTTCCAGTAGGTGTAATCGGCACCGGGAGTATCGGACCATTGGAAGCCGACAACGCCGCTGACGCTCGGGTCGAAGAAGTTGAACCACTGGTTGGCGAAGGCATATTCGCCGCCGACCTCGAGAACGTCGTAATCGGAGTCCGTACCCCAGTAATTGGTAACACCGAGCGTGAAGGATTCGCCGAAGGTGTAAGAACCTCCCGTCTTGATTTCGACGATGTCGGCGTCGCCCTCACCGGGATAGGTATACCACAGCACGCCGATGTCGAAGTCGATGCCGGCCCAGGTCGGGGTGATACCGCCGTAGTAGTCGATCTCGATGCTATCGTAGAAGTCGACGTTCGAACCCCACATGCCGAGGTAGAAGATACCGTACGTGGCATCGAGCGAGCCCTGCACGGCCGCGTTCGAGTCGGTCTGGGAAACACCGCGGAACACATAGTCCGTCGTGAAGCTCGTCGTCGCGCTGAGCTCGAGTTCCTGCGCCTGTGCCGAAAGAGCGAACCCGCCAACAAGCGCTGCTCCCAAAACCGCCGATTTGAAAATCCCCGCAATATTGCGCCGAGCCATTGTCCCGTCTCCTGCTTTTCGCCTGTCCCTGACGAATTGATTCGTTGTGTTTAGGATGCTGCGTACACGCTGTGTCTCAGGTGCAACGTCCCCCATGGCGATGACAATAATCAGCACCTTTTCCGAAGCAACGAAAAAGCAGGGATTTCTATAAACATCCTGGCCAGTGTGACTATTCTGCAATGATTCGAGATATTTGATGCCGCATTGGGCTCATTCACGTGGGCCCGCTTCACAAATGCCCAGCCATCGTGCTCAAAATACAGGCGCGTGGACCGGACTTGCGCCAACCAGGCGTTGAACCGCACGGACAGAGCCCGAGTCGAGTCGGCCGCCCGTCAAATTTGACCTTCCAACTCCGGGTGCCTTGTTCTCGGAAATGGCCTCCCATAGAGTGCCCGTCGCCCCCGGCCGCCGTCGTTCGGGCCGGCTCGAACCCACCGCCGGAAGGGACAGAATGGCCGCAGACCCACCGGAAGCGTGCGCGCTGATCACCGGGGCCGCCCGCCGCCTCGGCCGGTCGATTGCGCTCGATCTGGCACGGCACGGATGGCGCATCGGCGTCCACTACCGCGATTCCGAGGCGGAGGCGTTGAGCCTCGTCGCCGAGATCGAGGGTCTCGGCGGCCATGCGGCGGCCCTGCCGGCCGATCTCGCCCGTCTCAACGATCTGGAAGGACTGGTTCGGGCCTGCGCGGAGGCCTTGGGACCCGTCACATGCCTCGTAAACAATGCGGCCTGTTTCGAATGGGACTGGCCGGACAAATTCGACGAATCCGGCTGGAGCGTGCATCACGAGGTCAATTTGCGCGCGCCGGTCTTCTTGACGAAGGCCTTCGCGAACGCCCTCCCCGCCAGCGGCGGCGGCAATGTCATCAATCTGATCGATCAGAAGGTCCACGCACTGAACCCGCATTACTTTACTTATACGATCGCCAAATCGGCCCTTTGGACCGCCACCCGAACCCAAGCCCAAGCCCTCGCGCCCCGGATTCGCGTCAACGCCATCGCGCCGGGCCCGGTGCTTCCGTACAAGGGGCAGCCCGCCGAGGACTTCGAACGCGAGTGCCGCGATACGCTGCTAAAGCGCGCTGTTCCGGTCAGCGACATCACGGCGGCCGTCCGGTTCCTCCTGGACACCGAGTCCATCACCGGTCAGATGATCGCTCTCGACGGCGGGCGGCATCTCAATTGGCGCCCGGACGCCGGCTGAGGCCGGGCCGCCACGCACGGCCCCTTGAAGGCCGTACCCGCGACCCCTTAACTTGAAGGCCGATCCGGCCCACAGGCTGAAGTCCAGGCTCGGGCGGCAAGACAGCACGATTTCATGACACAGCAGAGCCCTGACAGCGCAGACGAGACCCGGTCGCTTGAGCGGGAATCGACCGTGACGGCCGAAACCGGCGCGGGCGTTATCGCGCGTTACGCCAAGCTGGCGCCGGCCGGCCCCGGCGTCTACCGCATGCTCGATTCCGGCGGGCAGGTGCTCTATGTCGGCAAGGCGCGCCACCTCAAGAAGCGCGTCCAAAGCTACGCGCGCGGAACGGGCCACAATAATCGCATCGCGCGGATGATCGCCGATACGGCCTCCATGGAATTCGTGACCACGAAGACCGAGATGGAGGCGCTTCTCCTGGAAGCGAACCTCATCAAGCGGCTGAAGCCGCGCTACAACGTGGTCCTCCGGGACGACAAATCCTTCCCCTTCATCTTGATCGCGCGCGATCACCCCGTGCCGCAGATCCTGAAGCACCGGGGCGCCCGCAATCGCAAGGGGGACTATTTCGGACCGTTCGCTTCGGCCGGCGCTGTGGGCCGCACCGTCAATACCTTGCAGCGCGCCTTTTTGCTGCGCTCCTGCTCGGACAGTTATTACGAGGCGCGGACGCGCCCCTGCCTGCTCTATCAGATCAAACGCTGCAGCGCCCCGTGCACCGGCGAAATCTCGGTCGGCGCTTATGGCGCGCTCGTGAACGAGGCCTTGGCCTTCCTGCGCGGCGAGAGCGACGAGGTGAAGCATCGCCTGCACGGGCTGATGAACGAAGCGAGCGAAGCGCAGGATTACGAACGCGCGGCGAGCTTCCGCGACCGGCTGACCGCCCTCAGCCATATCCAGTCGCATCAGGGCATCAACCCGCACACCGTGAAGGACGCGGACGTGTTCGCGGCCCATCAGGATGCCGGTCAGACCTGCATCCAGGTCTTCTTCTTCCGCAACGGCAACAATTGGGGCAATCGCGCCTACTTCCCGCGCGCGGACAAGTCCCTGCCGCCCGAGGACGTGTTGGAATCCTTCATCGCGCAATTCTACGACGACAAGCCGCCGCCGCGTCACATCCTGCTCAGCCACGAGATCGCGGGCCGGCGCCTGCTCGCCGATGCGCTGGAGCTCAAGGCCGGGCACAAGGTGACGGTCGTCACGCCCCAACGCGGCGAGAAGCGCGAGCTGGTGGAACATGCGCGCATCAACGCCCAAGAGGCGCTGGCACGGCGCCTTGCCGAACATGCCTCGCAGCATGCGATCTATGCGCGCCTCGCCGAGCTTCTGGATCTCGACGAACCGCCCGAGCGCATCGAGGTCTACGACAATAGCCACATCTCGGGGACGAACCCGGTGGGCGCGATGATCGTGGCCGGACCCGAGGGGTTTCAGAAGGCGCAGTACCGCAAATTCAATATGAAGAGCGGCGATCTGACCCCCGGAGACGACTACGCCATGATGCGGCAAATGCTGACGCGCCGCTTCAATCGCCTCATCAAGGAACGGGCGGGCGACGAGGGCGAAGGCTGGTCCACGCCCGATCTGGTTCTGATCGACGGCGGTCCCGGCCAGCTATCGGCCGCTCACGACGTGCTGGAAGAGCTCGGCCTGCCGGACATCAATATAGCCGCCGTGGCCAAGGGCCCCGACAGAAACGCCGGCCGCGAGCGCATCTACCGCAAAGGCAAGGAAACCCTGATGCTGGAGCCGCGCGATCCCGCTCTTTATTGTATCCAGACCCTGCGCGACGAGGCGCATCGTTTCGCCATCGGCGCACACCGGACACGTCGGAAAAAGGGATTCACGGCCTCGCCGCTCGACGAAGTGCCCGGAATCGGCCCGACGCGCAAAAGGGCCCTCCTGCAACATTTCGGCTCCGCCAAGGCCGTCAGCCGCGCCGGTGTCGCCGATTTGGAGAGCGTTGGCGGGATCAGCGCGCAAATGGCCAAGGCGATCTACGATTTTTTCCATGAACGCGGTTAGAACCGGCGCCCGTTGCGGTATGTTGGAGACTGTAAGTTCGAAGTGAGCGGACCGGAGATGTCGGAACAAGGATTGGCAGGACACGGCGTGCCAAACAGGCCAGGAACGGATCGGCGGCATTTCGGCAGCCTGCCGAACCTGCTGACCTATGGCCGCATCCTCGCCGTTCCGGCGCTGGTTGCCTGCTTCTTCATTACCGCCGATTGGGGCCGCTGGCTCGCCATGTGGATCTTCATCGCCGCGGGCGTCAGCGATTTCCTGGACGGCTATCTCGCGCGCGCCTGGCAGCAGCAAAGCGCCATCGGCCGCATGCTCGATCCCATTGCCGACAAGCTGATCGTCGCGGCCGCCCTGCTGATGCTCGCGGCGAACCAAACCATTGCGGGCTGGTCGCTCTGGGCCGGCGTCATCATTCTCTGCCGCGAGATTCTGGTTTCGGGCTTGCGCGAATTCTTGGGCTCGCTGAGCGTCAGCGTCCCCGTTACCAATCTCGCCAAGTGGAAGACCGTGGTGCAGATGGTCGCGATCGGCTTCCTGCTGGCGGGCCCGGCCGGCGACAAGGTCTGGCCCTACACCACGCTGTTCGGCCTGTCGCTGCTGTGGATCGCCGCGATCCTGACGCTCTATACGGGCTACGATTATCTGCGTGCCACCTTCCGGCACGTCGTCACGGATCCGGAGTGAGAGCCGCGAAATGACTCGCCTCCTCTACTTCGCCTGGGTCAAAGACAAGACCGGCATCGCGTCCGAAGACATCGAGCTGCCAGGCGGCATTTCGACCGTCGCGGATCTTATCGGCTGGCTGAAGACGCGCGGTCCCGAATTCACGCATGCCTTCGAGCAAGACGGTGCGATCCGGGCCGCGGTCGATCAAACCCATGCGCGGCTCGACACATCCGTCGCGGATGCAAAGGAGATCGCCTTTTTTCCGCCGGTCACGGGAGGCTGACCGTGATCCGCGTGCAGAGGGACGATTTCGACATCGGCAAGGAGATCGACGCTCTGCGAAAGGGACGCACCGGCATCGGTGCGATCGTGACCTTCACCGGCACCGTACGCGATGCCCATGGCGAGGTGACCGCCATGACGCTCGAACACTATCCCGGCATGACCGAGAAAGAGCTGGCGCGCGTCGAGGCCGAAGCCCATGCCCGCTGGCCCTTGCAGGCCACGCTCATCGTCCATCGCGTGGGGCGGCTAGAGCCCGGCGACAACATCGTGCTCACCGCCGCCGCCTCGGCCCATCGCGAGGCGGCGTTCGAGGCCGCGCGCTTTCTCATCGACTATCTCAAAACGTCGGCTCCGTTCTGGAAGCGCGAGAGCGGCCCCGCGGGCGACAAATGGGTAGAGGCTGCGCCATAGAACAATGTGGCGGCCTAAATGGATGCGCCAGGAGCGCCGTTATCAACGTCATCTTTCAACACAGGAGAAAGCACTTTCAAAATAGGAGGAACTACCATGGAACGAAAAAATATCCCGTCTGGGTCGATCTTCGAAGAACGCTACGGCCATTCGAGAGCCGTGGTCGTCGGCAATACGGTCTATGTGGCCGGTACGACGGGATACGATTACAAGACCAAGCAGATGTCGGACGATCCTGCCGAACAGACCAGGCAGACATTCCGCAACATCGAGACGGCACTTGATGAGGCCGGAGCCTCTCTCTCCGATCTCGTGCAAATCATTACCTACTTCACGGACCAGGATGACTGGGATGCAATCGGAGGCGTCCTCAAGGAGGAACTGCAGCATATCCGGCCAGGAAACTCGGGCGTACGAGTCGACCTCATACACCCGGAAATGAAAGTCGAAATTTCGGCCATCGCGGTCAAGAGCGACTGAGTTCTGTTTGCTCGGACGGATCACTTGGCAAGATCAGTGATCCGTCCGAGCCCACACACAGCCGCATACCCATGGCCTCCCGCCGGTATCGTGACCATTGAGATTTCGACAGATACGACGACTTGGGATGTAGAGAAGTAGAACCGCCAGGCATTCGAATTCGGCTCAGCGAAATCGCGAACGGATCGTGGCGTTGCGCCAATGCCGGGACGAGCATCCCACGCATAGCGCGCCGAAGACGGGCGCGCCCGCGCTAGAAGCGGCAAACGCCCTACTCGTCAAAGCCCGCGGCGCAGATTTCCCGCCCCCTCCGAATAGTCAGTATGCAGATAGCCTCTCCTTAAGCGGTCGTGGTGCGCGGTGCGGCCTACGCCTCGGCTTCGATTGTGGTCTGAGGTCCGATCTCATCGAGCAGCCAGGCGCGAAAGGCGGCGACGCGCACGTCGTTCAGCGACTGCGGCGGGCAGACGAGCCAATAGCAAATGCCGCTGTCATGGGTGATGTCGAACGGCGCCACCAAACTGCCCGCCGCGAGGTCGGTTTCGACGAGATGCCGCCGCGCCACGGCGACCCCAAGCCCCTCGGCGGCCGCCCGCAGGAGCAGTTCCGAATAGGCGAAGCTCGGCCCGTGGCCGCTATCGACGTCCTCCACCTTCGCCGCTGTCAGCCACAAGCCCCAGTCTTCGGGGTGCGCGCTGTTCTGCAGGAGAACGTGACGGGCGAGATCGGCCGGCTCTTTCAAGGGAAGCGGACCCTCGAGGAGAGCCGGACTGCACACCGGGATCAGGCGTTCGGCGATGAGCGGCTCACTGTGCAGGTCGGGCCAATTGCCGCGGCCATAGCGGATGGCCAGGTCAACGTCGGACCCCGTGAAGCTGGCGAGTTCCATGCTGGCGTCGAGCCGCACCTCGATCTCCGGATGCTTCCGCCGGAAGTCGGCTAGGCGCGGAATCATCCAGCGGACCGCGAAAGTCGGCAGCGTGCTGATCGTCAACGGCTCGTTCGGCGAACGCTGCCGCAAATCGGCCACGGCGAGCGCCAGCCGGTCCAAGGCCGCCTGCACCTCCGGCAGGAAGCGCTGCCCGGCATAGGTCACCGTGACGCCGCGCGTATCGCGCTCGAAAAGCTGGATGTCCAGCGCCTCTTCGAGACTGCGGACCTGATGGCTGACCGCCGAGGTCGTCACCGAGAGTTCGCCGGCGGCCTTGCGGAAGCTCTGCAAACGCGCAATGGCTTCGAAAGCACGCAAGCCAGCCAGGGGCGGAATCGGAAAACGCGGCGGCATGATGAAATTCTTTCAACGGCTGATGAAAAGACATCGCTTTTCACGTCGCCACTGCATGATAATCTCATGAATAGAATTCACCAAACGCAAAGGCCATCCGCCATGAAGCCCGTTCGCATTTTCCGCCACGAGGATTGGATTCTTCCCGGACGTCTGACGGACTACCTCGATGCGCAGTCGGTTCCCTGGGAGGTGGTTTGCCTCGATCGGGGCGAGCCGGTCCCGCAACAGATCGACGACGTGGCGGGCCTTGCCTTTCTCGGCGGGACGATGAGCGTCAACGACGCGCTTCCCTGGCTGATCGACGAGATGACGTTGATCCGCAAAGCCGCGGCCGAAGACGTTCCCATGCTCGGTCATTGCCTGGGTAGCCAGCTTATCGCGAAGGCGCTGGGTGGTTCCGTGGCGCCCATGCCGAACAAGGAAATCGGCTGGTGGCAGCTGACGAAGTGCGACAATCCGGCCACGCGGGAGTGGCTCCCGAACGTGCCCGACCCGGTGGAGGTTCTGGTCTGGCACCACGAGGCCTTCACCCTGCCGCCCGGCGCCTCGCCGCTTTGCTCCAGCCAGCACTGCGCCGAGCAGGCCTATGCGCGCGGCAATACGGTGGCGACGGTCGCCCATCCGGAGGTAACGCCGGAACTGCTCGAGAGCTGGCTCGACCTTTACGGCTACGACATCGAGCCCACGGCGCCGAGCGTTCAGTCGATCGAACAAATCCGCGACCGGCTGCCCGAACGCTGCAAGATCATGCACGAGGCGTTCACGGACCGTCTTTACGACATGTGGCTCGCCCGCATGACGGCCTATGCACAGCGGCGGGAAACGTCCGCCGCGTAAGCCGCGATCTCAGCGCCGCAGGATGACGCCCTCGGTGGGATGGCGGTACTCCCAGCCAGCCCGTTCCAGCGTGGGCCGGTCGTCCTGCGCCTGCGGGTAGCCCACGCAGAGATAGCCGACGAAGATCCAGTCCTCGGGCACGTCCAGCGCCGCCTTGACGCCGGAAGGATCGAGGATCGAAACCCAACCGACGCCGATGCCTTCGGCGCGCGCGGCAAGCCAGAACGTGTGCACGGCCGTGACCACCGAATAGTCGATGGTCTCGGGCATGGTCAGCCGGCCGAGCCCATAGCCCTGCACCGTCTCGCGGTCGGCGAAGACGGCGATTTGCACCGGCGCTTCGTCCATGCCCTGAAGCTTCAACCGCGCATAGAGCGCCGCCCTGTCCGGCTCCTGCATGGACAGCGCTTCGCTGTTGCAGGCCTCGAAATTGGCGCGGATGGCGGCGCGGGCGGCGGAACTCTCCACCAGCACGAAACGCCACGGCTCGCTGAGCCCCACCGAAGGCGCGAGACAGGCAAGGCTCAAGAGCCGGCCGATCGTGCCTTCGGGCAACGGATCGCGCTTGAAGCGCCGCACGTCGCGCCGCCAGCGTAACAACTCGTGGAGTTGCGCGAGGAAATCCTCATCGAATTTCGGCGGGGATGGCACGTCGTCCGGATCGGAGCGGCGCTGTTCGAATTGGGGGCCGAGAGCTTTCATGGCGGAGAAATTTAGCACGCTTCGGGCGAGGCCGGGCGGCTCGAATGGCCTTGCTTCCTAACCCGTCGCGGCGACGGCTTTCGCGGGGCGCACGAGCGCGGCGTAGTCGGCCATCAGTGTGCGGGTGATCTCGCCCGGCTTGAAAGTGTAGTCGCCGATGGAGCCCACGGGCATGACCTCGGCGGCCGTGCCCGTCACGAAGCACTCGGTGAAGCCCGCAAGCTCTTCGGGAAGGATGCGCTTTTCGACGACGTCCCAGCCGCGCTGCTTGGCAAGGCCCATGACCGTGCGCCGTGTGATTCCGTTGAGAAAGCAATCGGCGGTGGGCGTGACGATGACCCCATCCTTCACGAAGAAGATGTTCGCGCCCGTGCACTCGGCCACGTAGCCGCGCCAATCGAGCATGACCGCGTCGGCGAAGCCCTCGCGCTCGGCCGTATGCTTCTCGACGGTGCAGATCATGTAGAGGCCCGCCGCCTTGCTGTGGACCGGTGCGGTCGCGGGGTCGGGCCGGCGGTATTTGGCGAATTTGAGCTTCATGCCGGTCTCGATCGCGGCCGGATCGAAATAGGCGCCCCACTCCCACGCCGCGATGGCGACGTTGATCTTGGTCCTCTGGGCCGACACGCCCATCTGCTCGCTGCCGCGCCAGGCCAAGGGGCGCACATAGGCATCGGAGAACTTGTTGGCGGCGATGACTTCGCGCGCCGCCTTGTCGAGCTCGGCCACGGAGTACGGCACTTCGAAGTCGAGAATTTCGGCGGATTCGCGCAGGCGCTGATTGTGCTCGGTCAACTTGAAGATTTCGCCGTCATAGGCACGCATCCCCTCGAACACAGCGCTGCCATAGTGGAGCGCATGGGTCAGCAGATGCACCTTCGCATCGGTCCACGGAATAAGCTCGCCATTGAACCAGATCACGCCCTTACGGTCGTCAAAACCCGGCATCGGTCTCCTCCACTCGGCGGGGGCGCGCCGGTCTTGCCGCAAGCGTCTCACCCCATGCACACAGACCGCCCCGAAGTCCGTCCGCGCGGCTCCACACCAGGGACGCACGCCAGGGACGCACGCCAGGAGAATTGCGCCTCGGCGCGCCGGAGCGTATCAAGGGGGCATTAAGTCAACATGGCTGACATAATCCAAGCCCAAATATATGTCAACATAGCTGACCTAAATTCATCCCTTTCCCGTGACCGCGGCCCGCCGGGCAGCAAGCCGCCGGTCCGGTGCACGGTCCGGGAAATTACGGTCCAAGGCGGCTCATGTCCGAAGACGATACATCCGTGGAGGAACTGCCCGAGCCCGCGCTGCCCGCCTCACAGCTCCACGCTTTCGCGGAGCTGTTGTTTTTCGCCTATCGGGATTTTACCGGCGATCCGGACATTATATTGAAGGATTTCGGGTTTGGCCGCGCCCATCACCGGGTTCTGCATTTCGTGAACCGGCATTCGGGCTTACGTGTCGCCGACCTCCTGGATATTCTGAACATCACCAAGCAGAGCCTGTCGCGCGTGCTCAAGCAGCTGATCGATCAAGGCTATGTCACGCAGAAGGCGGGCGCGTCGGACCGGCGCGAACGCCTGCTCTATCCGACCGAGCGGGGAAAGGCGCTTGCCGCGCGTCTTGCCGCGCCGCAATTGATACGGCTTCGCGGGGCGCTCCAGGCGGCCGGCCTGGAGGGCGAGGCCGCGATTCGCCGTTTTCTCGAAGCAATGATCAATGCCGAAGATCGGCCCAAAGTTTCCGCCATAACAAATCCAACCCCGCTGCCGGGGACTCACGCTGACAAGGACGAGACGGTTTGACCATGGCGACGCGCATCAAATCCCATCGCGGGGCAGGACCCGACGACCATGCGCCCCATATTCTCGTCGTGGACGACGACAGCCGGATTCGCGACCTCCTCGCGCGCTATCTGCACGATCACGATTTCCGCGTGACCACGGCGGTCGATGCCGGGGACGCACGCGCCCATATGCGCAGCCTCGCCTTCGATCTCATCGTGCTCGACGTGATGATGCCCAAGGAGTCCGGTCTCGAATTCGCCAAGGCGCTGCGAACCGAGAGCCAAGTGCCGATCCTGATGCTCACCGCGCGCGCCGACCCGGAACACCGCATCGAAGGGTTGGAGACCGGGGTCGACGATTATCTCGCCAAACCGTTCGATCCGCGCGAACTCCTGCTCCGCGTCGGCAATATCCTCAAGCGCGGAACCCAAGCGGCGCCGCCGGGTGAGATTCGCATGGGAGACTTCGTCTTCCATATCAGCCGCGGCGAACTGCAGCGCGACGGCGAGACCGTGCGCCTGACCGAACGCGAACGCGAACTCTTGCGCTATTTCGCGCAGCGGACGGGAACGCCCGTGTCCCGCCTCGAACTGGCCAAGAGTTCGGACAAGGACGGAGACATTGGCGGAGAGCGCGCGGTCGACGTGCAGATCAACCGCCTCAGACGTAAGATCGAAAACGACCCGGCCAACCCAGTCTATCTTCAGACCGTGCGCGGCAAGGGCTACATCCTTTATTCCGAGTGATGAGCGCCGTCTCCGATACCGCCCGCCCTCTCACAGAGGAGCCCGCCAAGGCCGAACGGCAAGGGCCGGTCAAATGGCTGCTCGCGCGCTTCGGCGAGCAGATGCCGAAAGGCCTCTACGCCAGGGCTCTCATCATCATCATCGCGCCGATGGTGCTGCTGCAGTCCGTCCTGACCTTCGTGTTTCTGGAGCGCCACTGGCAAACCGTGACCCATCGTCTGTCTACCGGCACGGTGCAGAACATCTCCATGCTCATCGACATGTACGAGGCGTTTCCAAAGAAGCACAATGTGGACACGCTGACGGCGCTCGCGACGAAGAATCTCGGCTTGCGCGTCCGGTTCGCACCCGGCGAAGAGCTACCGCAGGTTCGTTCCAAGCCATTCTTCGACCTGCTCGACACGACGTTGTCCGACGAATTGGAGCGCCGGATCGGGCGCCCGTTCTGGATCGACACCGTTGGCCGGTCGGACTTCGTCGACATCCGCATCAAGCTTGAAGATACCGTCATGCATGTCCTGGCGCGGCGCAATCAGACCTATGCATCGAACTCGCATATTTTCATCGTCTGGATGCTCGGAACGTCCCTCGTCCTCTTGACGGTCGCCATTCTCTTCTTGCGCAATCAGATCAGGCCCATCTTGCGCTTGGCGGATGCGGCGGAGAGCTTCGGCAAGGGGCGCCCCATGCCGGCGGACTTCAAGCCGCGCGGCGCGCGCGAGGTCCGCCAGGCCGCCCACGCATTCGTCGAGATGAAGGATCGCATCGAGCGCCATGTGGAACAGCGCACTTTGATGCTGGCCGGCGTGAGCCACGACCTTCGCACGATCCTGACCCGGTT
This sequence comes from Hyphomicrobiaceae bacterium UBA7697, assembly GCA_002482645.1. Classification (GTDB taxonomy): domain Bacteria; phylum Pseudomonadota; class Alphaproteobacteria; order Rhizobiales; family Methyloligellaceae; genus Methyloceanibacter. Next base: position 195,081 of record DLGJ01000012.1, on the reverse strand, counting down.
CCGGCTTCAACTGGCCATGCTGGAGGAAGATCCGGAGATCGATGCCATGCGGGCCGATGTCGACGAGATGCAGGCCATGCTCGAAGACTACATGGCCTTCGCCAAGGGCGATTCCGGCGAAGCCTTCAGCTATGCCGATATCGGCGAAGTGCTCGGCGAAGTCCGTGCTCAGGCGCATGACGGCAAGGGAAACACCGATGGCAAGACCATCGAGGTTCGGATCGAGAAGGAACCGCTGGTCGTCCGCGTCCGCCGCCATGCCTTCAAGCGCGCCGTCTCAAATCTCGTCAACAATGCCGCGCGCTTCGCCGATACGGTGCGCGTCACGGCGGCCCAGGCTGACGGCGTTCTGTCGATCGAGGTGGAGGACGACGGACCGGGCATTCCCGAGGACGAGAGGGAACTCGTGTTCCGGCCATTCTATCGCATCGACGACGCCCGCAACCAGGACTCCGGATCGACGGGACTTGGCCTTGCCATCTCCCGTGACATCGCCCGCATTCATGGCGGCGACATCACGCTCGATCAATCTTCTCTCGGCGGATTGAAAGCCGTGCTAAAACTACCTGTCTGACACGTTTCTTTTCGGGAGCCCCAATGCGCAAGATTTTCGGCGGAATGACCATGGGATTGGCCCTGGCGCTAACCGGACCGGCATTCGGCCAGGCCGAGCCTGACGGATTTCAACAGGACGAACAGCCGGGCTCGGAGTTCGAACTGGATGTCAATTCGGACGGCAAGGTCGAGTTCGGCCGCGAGAGCACGCTCGAGGGCGAGGGAGGCAAGCCGCCGGCGGGTGAAGGCATGAGCGAGGCCAAGCGGATCCAACTCGACGAGGAAAACCCATTGCTCGATCCGCTGGACGATCCGGACAGCCCCGGCGATCCGGACCCGATCGACGAGGAACTGCCCGGCGAAGGCCCCGAAAGCCTCTCGGGCCCCGACGACGAGGACCCCCTTCCCTACTAGCCTGCCTGCCAGCTTGGCGGGGCAGCGCGACGTCTAGACAGATGGAGCCGGGGCTGGACCCGAGGACGGTTCGCCGTCCGGACGGTTCTTTTGCCGGAAGCTGCGCTTAAATTCGCGCAGGAACCCGCACACGGTCCCGCAAACCTTCTCCATGTTCTCGAGCGCGCGCTCTCCGTTCTTCAGCCCGCGGTCCAACGTCGCCATCGTCTTGTCGAGAGACGCCGAATCGTCCTCGAGCCAGACGCTGAAGGCCTTGCCGTAAACGGCCGAAAGGCCCGCGACACGCGCCAGCCCGGCCGGACCTTCCAGCTTCGCGCCGGCGCTCGACAGCGTCCAATATTGCGAGATGAGCCGCGAACAGACGAACATCGAGGCCTCGCCTGGGCGGCAACGCAAATACTGGGTGATGCGCTTCAGCGCCCCCTTGTACGGCGCCAGGATATCGAACCGCGTCATCACGGCCTCGAAGACCTGATCGCGGACGGTGTCTTCCGCTCCACCGGGTTTGACGCGTGCCAGAACCTGCGCATCGACCTCCGCCTGAAAGGCGCGCAGGAGATCGTTCTTGCAGACGAATTCCCGCCGGAGATCGGCGAGGCTGAGATTTCCTTCTTGGGCGATGTCCGCAAGGCTGATCTCGCCCCAATCGCGCGTCGCGGCAAGCGACATGGCGGCGATGACAGCTCTGTTGCGTCTGGAGAATTCCTCGAACATGGCCGTACTCCTCTCTGAGGCACGCGTTTCGGCGTCTTGTCGAGGGAAACGATAATCCGAATTAGTGGCTATCGAAAGACGGGACGGCCGCCCCTCCGGCAAGAGGTTAATCGCGACTCAGGACGAGAGCTCGCGGGAGCGTTTCGCCGCGGCGGCCACGGCGCGCGTCATGAGGTCGGTCAGCGCATCGTCGTCCATCAGCACCTCCAGCGCGGCGGCCGTCGTCCCCTTGGGCGAAGTCACGTTCGCTCGCAGCGTCGCCGCGTCGAGTTCGGATTGCTTCAACAGCGCACCGGCGCCGGAGACGGTCGCGCGCGCGAGACGCGCGGCGAGATCGGGCGCGAGCCCCGCGTCGATACCGGCCCGTTCCAAGCACTCGGCCAGATGAAACACATAGGCCGGGCCGCTGCCCGAGACGGCCGTGACCGCATCGATCAGCGCCTCGTCCTCGACCCAAGCGACCTCGCCCACCGCCGCGAGCAAGGCGTCGCATTCGTCTCTTTGAGCGCGGCTGACATGAGGATTGGCCACGCAGACGGTCATCCCGGCCCCGACCGATGCCGGCGTATTGGGCATCGCCCGGACCACCGCGCTCTCCGGAGGCAATACCCGCGCGAGGCTTTCCAAGGTGCGCCCTGCGGCGATCGAGAGGACGACCGTGCCCGGACCGATCGACGCGGCGATGTCCGTCAGCACGGTCTCCGCCTGATCGGGCTTCACCGCAAGGACGACGACGGCGGGGGCTTCCGGCAGTTTTGGCGCCGTGGAGGCCGCAATGCCGAGCCGCTTCGCCAGCGCATCCATCGCGGGCGGCAGCGACGGGTCGCGGATGAATATCCTTTTGGGATCGAGCCCCTGCTTGAGCCATCCCTCGAGCAGCGCGCCGCCCATCTTGCCGGCGCCGACCAAGAGCAAGGGGCCAGTGAGGCTGAGCGTCATGACGCCGCCTTGGCCCGCCGCGAATCTGTCGCCATTCGAAGACCTATCCGTTGCGAAGACCTGTCCATTGCGAAGACCTGTCCGTTGCGAAGACCTGTCCGTTGCGGTTGCTCAAGCCGTTTCTCACGCGGTTCCTTGCGTCTCGAGCATCGTGGCGGCAAGCGCCTCCTCGGCGGTCTTGCCGGCCCACAAGACGAACTGGAAGCTCTGATAGTAGCGCTCGCAAGCCTCCAGCGCAGCCGTCAGCAACCCTTCGCACTGTGCCGCATGAGTCTCCGCCCCCGCCAGCAGCAACCCGTTCCGGTAGAGCAGCATCCCATCCTGACGCCACAGGTCGAAATGCCCGAGCCAAAGCTGCTCGTTGATACTGGCCATGAGCCTGTAGACCTCGGGCAGCCGGGCCGTGGTTGCACGGAAATCGAAGGCGCAAGCCAAGTGCAGCGCCTCCAAGTCTTCCCGCCATGTCAGAGAGATATGGTAGTCGCACCACGCGCCGGCCACCGAAAGGGTCAACTCGTCGGGCGTGCTGCGTTCGAACGCCCAGTCGCGGATGGTTGCTATCTGCTCCAGCATGTCCACTGGATTTGTGATGTGGTCGTAGCTCGCTTCGATAGAAGCCATGCGAATCCTCTCGGGCCTCGTTAAGGGGTCCGCGCACAAGAAACAGCAGCCGCGAATCAGTAGATGAATCAGTTATATACCGGCGAGTCCGCATACAAAACGGCGCCGGAGTCCCGACACGCCGAATTGCTGTGGATGGCGCGAAAAATCTGTGGATGAATCCGAGACTCGACTCGACTCCGGCCCAAGCGTTATCCCCGGTTATCCACAGCCAACTTGGCTTCGAGCGCGGCGATCCGCGCTTTCAGGAGCTCGTTCTCCTCGCGGGCCTTCTGCGCCATCGCTTTGACCGCCTCGAATTCCTCGCGCTGCACCACGTCGAGTTCGTTGAGAATGCGCTCGGCCTGGCCGCGCATCACGCCCTCGATCTCTTTCTTCACACCGTCGGCGGCACCGGCCGCGTCGGTGAGCAGCTTGCCCAACTCGTCGAAAAGCCGCCCGCTGGTCTGCGTCATCTCGCGCAATCTCCGAATATTATGGCGCCGTCCCGGAATTCGGCCCCAGTCCAAATCCAAACCTTGGCCCAAGCTCCGGTCCAAGCTCCGGTCCAAGCTCCATTTGGCGAAACTGTCGTTCGGCCGGACTATCGCGTAGCGCGCATGCGGAGGCAAGCAAGCCTGGGCTCGTTCTTCGGCACCGCGCAGGCTAAGCGAAGGGTATGCTTGACAGTGACAGGCGGTCGGAAGAGGGTCGCCACGATTGTTTCACCCGAGGCAAAATGCCGTTCTTTGTAATTCCCTTTCCCGTGGTCGACCCGGTCGCCTTCTCCTTGGGGCCCCTGTCCATCCGCTGGTACGGCCTCGCCTACATGGCAGGCATTCTCCTCGGCTGGTTCTACGGGCGGCGAATCGTGTCCCGTCCCGACCTCTGGAACGGCAAGCCGCCCATGACGGTGCGGCAGGCGGACGACTTCCTCCTCTGGATCACGCTCGGCATCGTGGTGGGCGGGCGTCTCGGCTTCGTCTTGTTCTACGAGCCCAGCTTTTTCTGGCAGAACCCGGCGGAGATTCCGGCGATCTGGAACGGCGGCATGTCCTTCCATGGCGGTCTGCTCGGCGTCGTCCTCGCGGTATATTTCTTCTCCAAGGCGCAAGGGATCAATCCGCTCTCCCTCGGGGACATCGCATCGGCCGCCACGCCCTTCGGCTTGTTCTTCGGGCGCATCGCCAATTTCATCAATTCGGAAGTTTACGGACGGGCCACGGACGTGCCCTGGGCCATGGTCTTTCCAGGCGCCGACGATCTGCCGCGCCATCCGAGCCAGCTCTACGAGGCCGCGCTGGAAGGCATCGTCCTCTTCATCATCCTGCGCATCGCGACGCATGTTTATAAGGAGCTGAACCGGCCCGGCACGGTGTTCGGTCTGTTTCTGATTTTCTACGGCATCTTCCGCTCGTTGGTGGAGGAACTCGCGCGCGAGCCGCATCCGGGCCATCCCCTCGACATCGGTATCCTCACACCCGGTATGGTGTACTCGATACCGATGGTGCTCATCGGCATCTGGCTCATCTGGCGCGCGCGCAGGAAGGCGGCCGTCACGGCCTGACGAGGCGCAACATGACGCCGGCGCAAAACTCGCACAGCATCGAAAGCACCCTTCTGAGCGTGCGCCTGAAGGAACGGATCGTTCGGGGCGGGCCCATGAGCGTCGAGTGCTACATGGATGCGTGCCTCTCCGATGCGACCGCCGGTTATTACCCCTCGAAGCAACCCATCGGCGCGGGTGGCGACTTCATCACGGCCCCGGAAGTCAGCCAGGTCTTCGGCGAACTCCTCGGGCTCTGGTCCTATGCCGTGTGGCAATCGATGGGTTCGCCCGATCCGGTGATCTTCGCGGAGCTTGGCCCCGGACGGGGAACGCTGATGGCCGATGCCTTGCGGGCGTTGCACCGTCTCCCCGGCTTCGTCGAGTGCGCGGACGTGGTGCTGGTGGAGACAAGCCCGCTGCTGCGCGGCGTCCAGCAAGAGACGCTGGCCGGTTGCGGGACCCGCCTCTCGTGGCATGAGCGGATCGAGGCGCTGCCGCCGGGCCCGCTGATCGTGATCGCCAACGAATTCATCGACGCGCTCCCGATCCGCCAGATCGTGTGGCGCGGCGGCCAATGGCGGGAACGCTGCGTCCGGATCGGCGCGAAGGGCGGTTTCGAGTTCTGCGACGGGCCCGCCGTCGCATCGGACGGCCTGCGCCGGGACGCACAATTGCAGCAATTGCCGGAGGGCTCGATCCTCGAGATCAGGCCTGCCGCGAACGAGACCGTCGCGGCCCTCGCCGGCCGCGCCAGCCAGGCGCCGCTCGCCGCCCTGATTATCGACTATGGCCACGAGGCCACCGAGTGCGGCGATACGCTTCAGGCTGTCTCGCGGCACAAATTCGCCGACCCGTTGCGCGACCCGGGCGCGGTGGACCTCACCGCCCATGTCGATTTCGGCGCCTTGAAGGACGCCGCCGAGGCCAAGGGGCTTCGCGTGTACGGACCCAAACCGCAAGGGGCGCTACTCCTGGAACTCGGGCTGGAGGCGCGGCTCGAAAAACTCTGCGAGGACGCGACTGACGACCAGCGCGACACCCTCGTCTCCGGAACGACGAGACTCGTCGACCCCGAGGCCATGGGACTGCTGTTCAAAGCGATGGCCATCGCCAGCCCGGATCTCCCCCCTCCCCCCGCCTTCGGACAAAGTGCCTAACGATGCGAGCGCAACGCCTATGACCACCGACGACAAGCTGAGAATTCACGCTCCAAATCTCGCCGCGATCGACGGCATCGGCCACGGCTTCTTCACCCGGCTGGGCGGGTCTTCCGAAGGTCTCTACGAGTCGCTGAACTGCGGCGTCGGTTCGCGCGATGCGCCCGAAGCCGTCGCAGAGAACCGCATACGCGTCGCAAAGCTTCTCGGCGCCGCGCCCGGCAATCTCGCGACCGTCTACCAGAAGCATTCGAACGTCGCCGTCGTGGCGGACGGCTCCTGGACGGCCGAAACGCGGCCCGAGGCGGACGCCGTCGTGACCGCGACGCCCGGTGTCGTGGCCGCCATCGTCACCGCCGATTGCGCGCCCGTCTTGCTCTGCGATCCGGAAGCGCGCGTCGTCGGCGCGGCGCATGCGGGCTGGCGCGGCGCGTTCACCGGCATCGTCGAGGCCACGGTCGAGGCCATGAAGAGCCTCGGCGCGGAGCCACGACGCATGGTCGCGGCCATCGGCCCCGCCATCAGCCAAGGCGCATACGAGGTCGGCGAGGACTACAAGGCGCAATTCCTCGAAACGGAGCCCGATAGCGGCATCTTCTTCGCCAATGACGAAGGCTCGGGCGAACCGCATTTCGATTTGCCGGCCTATGTCGCCGGCCGGCTCGCGCGGGCCGGCGCCGGCAACATCTACGATCTCGGCCTATGCACCTACTTCGACGAATGGCGCTTCTACAGCTACCGGCGCTCGCAGCATCATGGAGAACCGGACTATGGGCGACAAATTTCCGCCATCGTGCTCACGTGAGCTTGATTCACCATAGGCCGATTGGCCGCCCCTCCAACGCGGCGCGCGTCTGGACGGCCTCGGGATTCCCCAAGTAAGCTGCGCGCCATGTAAGCTGCGCCCTAGGTGAGCTGCGCCAGCCAACGAGCTTGGGCCGAACGCACGCGTTCGAACCCGCGGCACCAAGACGTGGTTGAAGCGCCGTTGGCCGTACACGCGCAAGGCGCATGACGGGGTTCAGCGACCAACGAGGGAGCAGTCGGTTGGGTGCAAAGCCGCACCATAGCGAGAATTTCCAGGGCATCGTTGTGGCAATCGCCACCGTTCTCTTGACGGCCGTCTGGCTTGCGGGCTGCGGCGGCGGTTCGGGCATGAGCGATATCATGCAAGGCGCGGGCGGCCTCTTCGGCAGTTCGCCGAAGATCGCCGTCGAAACCATTGTCGGCGCACCGAAGAATATCGCGACCCAACTCACTCAAGCCCTGCAGACCGCCGGCGCGGACCGGAATCTCACGATTCTTCCCAGCGGGTCCGCCGAAGCGGACTACACGATGCGCGGCTATCTCTTGTCCGCCGTCGACGGGAACCGCTCCCGAATTTCCTATGTGTGGGACGTGAACGATACGGCCGGCAAGCGCGTCACCCGCGTTTCCGGAGAAGAGGTCGTCGCCAGGGGCTCCGACGCCAATCCGTGGCGCGGCATGAACGCGGCCGCGATCCGCAACATCGCCAACAGCACCGCGTCCCAACTCGCCGCCAATTTGCCCGGCGGGCGTGGCGCCAAATCGCCGCCGGCGACCGCCTCGTCGCCGTCCTCTGGACGGACGGCCGCGATCGCCGGTGGAACGGCCGCCGCGACCGGCGCCGCCGTAGCGTCGAAGCCCACGGCCAGCGCCGCCCCCGCGCCGTCCGGTGTGATCGTCGGCTCGGTGACGGGCGCGCCCGGAGACGGAAGCCGGGCTCTACCGGCGGCGCTCAAGAAGCAGCTGCCCCGCGCCGGGGTGAAGGTCGTGCGGCGCGGCACGAACGTCTACACGGTCAACGGCACGGTGAAGCTCACCAGCGCCGGTGCGGGCAAGGAGACAATCCGGATCGACTGGCGGGTGATGGAGCCGAACGGCAAGACCAAGGGCACCGTCTCGCAGGAAAACACGATTCCGAAGGGATCGCTGAACGGTCCCTGGGGCGCCATCGCGGACGCGGCCGCGAGCGCCGCTGTCCCGGGCATCAAGAAGCTCGTCCAATAGCCCGGACGGCACGGGGGTCGGCTCCCCGGGCCGCCGCCATCGCGGCCACACCCCAATTCACTTAGAACGTTTACACAGGTGCCACACGCTTGTTAAAAGCGCGCGGGTGTGGCGAAGGCGACCGGCTGCCTTCGCATTGGCTGAGTTGCGGGGAACAAACGCATGAAACTGGTTGCAGGCAACAGCAACCGTCCTCTTGCCGAGGCAATCGCCAACTACCTCGAAACCCCGCTCGCCCGCTGCGTTGTCCGACGATTTGCGGACAAGGAGATCTTCGTCGAGGTCCAGGAGAACGTCCGTGGCGAGGACGTCTTCATCGTCCAATCGACCTCGGCGCCGGCCAACGACCACCTCATGGAATTGCTGATCCTGTGCGACGCGCTGAAACGCGCCTCGGCGCGGCGCATCACGGCCGTGATCCCCTATTTCGGCTACGCCAGACAGGATCGAAAGCCCGGCCCGCGCACGCCGATCTCGGCGAAGCTCGTCGCGAACATGATCGTACGCGCCGGTGCCGACCGCGTGCTGACGCTCGACCTGCATGCCGGACAGATCCAAGGCTTCTTCGACATCCCGACGGACAACCTCTTCGCCGCGCCGGCCATGGTCTCGGACATCAAGGACGTAATGGCCAACGACAACATCATGGTCGTGTCGCCGGACGTGGGCGGCGTGGTGCGCGCGCGCGGTCTGGCCAAACGCATCGACGCGCCGCTCGCCATTGTCGACAAGCGCCGTGAGCGGCCGGGCGAGTCCGAGGTGATGAACGTCATCGGCGACGTGTCGGGCCATAGCTGCATTCTCGTGGACGACATCGTCGATTCGGGCGGCACGCTGGTGAATGCCGCGGAGGCGCTTCTGAAGCAGGGCGCCAAGCAGGTCACGGGCTACATCACTCATGGCGTCTTGTCGGGCGGTGCCATCGCGCGCGTCATGGCTTCGCAGCTGACGGAGCTCGTGATCACGGACTCGATCCAGCCGAGCGATGCCGTCCTCAACGCTCACAATATCCGCGTGCTCTCGATCGCGCCGCTTCTCGGCGAGGCCATTGCCCGCACGGCCGAAGAGAAATCGGTCTCGAGCCTCTTCTACTGATCGCATGCCGCGGTTTCCCGGCTCTTCGCATCGGAACGTATGGAACCCCGGTCAATCGCGTGACATGCTCGCCATCTATCGTCACCCGCCGAATGGGCTTCGGCATCGCCCGGCCCAAAGGGCCCGAGGTCTGCCGGTCAAGGCAACCCGATAACAACGAGGAGGAGACCATCCATGCACGTCAATCTCGAAAATGCCGAACGCGTAATCGAAGCGGCCCGCAAGAAAGCAATCGAGCTGAAGACTCAGATGTGCATCGCGGTCGTCGACTCCGGCGCCAATCTCAAAGCCTTCATGCGTATGGACGATGCGTGGGTCGGGTCCATCGACATCTCCGTCAAGAAAGCGACCACCGCTTGCTTCTTCGGCATGGCGACCGGCGACCTCGGGCAGCTGTCGCAGCCCGGCAAGCCGCTTTACGGCATCGAGCATTCCAATGACGGCTTGATTACGTTTCCGGGCGGGCTGCCGATCGTCGACGAAGAGGGCATTTTGGTCGGAGCCATCGGCGTGAGCGGCAGCACGGTCGAGAACGATCACGCGGTGGCCGCCGCGGGCGTCGCCGTACTCGGCGTCTCCGAGCTTCCCGCGCATCCCTGGCGGACCTAACCGCGGGACGAAGGTCCGAACACCAGGTTCTCCGGCAAGGCGTTGACGTTGCCCGTACCCGTCAGCGTCATCGCCTCGTCCAGTTCCTGTGCCAGCAGGTGGAGCGCCGCCGCGACGCCCTGCTCGCCATGGGCCGCGAGCCCGTAAATATAGGCGCGCCCCACGAGGCACCCATTGGCGCCCCGCCCAAGTGCCTTCAACACGTCGAAACCGGAGCGGACGCCACTGTCGAGAATGAGCTCCGCATCGTCGCCCACCGCGTCGCGAATTCGTGGAACCATCTCGATCGTGCTCGGCGCTCCCTCGAGTTGACGGCCTCCATGGTTGGAGACGACCACGCTGTCGGCGCCGAGATCGAGAGCGATCTTCACATCCTCCGGATCGAGCACGCCTTTGACGATGAGCGTGCCCGGCCATTGTTGCCGAAGCCACTCCAGATCTTCCGTGTGCACGGCTCCCTTGAAGCGCGGCTCCGCCCAGTCCGATACCGAAGCGAGGTCCTTACTGTCGCCGGGCGCGTAAGGGGCAAGATTGGCGAGCGTCGGCTTGTTGCCGAGATAGCGGGCGACCCAACGCGGACGGCGCACCAAATCGAAGAGATGCCAGAGGCGCAAATTCAAAGGAATGGTCACGCCGTTGTCGAGGTCGCGGTTGCGGCGGCCTTGTACCGCCGTGTCGACGTTCACGACCAGCCCCGGACACTTCGCCTCCGCCGCCCGCTCCAGCAGCGAAGCATTGATCGCACGGTCCTTCATCATGAAAAGCTGAAACAGGAAAGGCCCGCCCGCCGCCGCCGAGACCTCTTCGATCGAGCAGGTCGCCAACGTGCTCAAACAATATGGGACCCCGAAGGCCGCCGCCGCGCGCGCCACGCATATCTCGGCCCTCGGATAGAACACGCCGCTCATGCCGATCGGCGCGAGACCCACGGGCATCGACGCGCGTTGTCCGAGCATATTCGCCTGGCTCTTGCGAGCGGCGAAATGATCGAAGACGCGCTGGCGCAAGAACAAGGCGTCGAAATCGGCACGGTTGCGCCGCATGCTGATCTCGTCGTGAGATCCGCCTTCGAGAAAATCGTAGACGATTCTAGGGAGCCTGCGTCTTGCCAGCGCCTTCAAGTCGCCGGCGTGGTTGGCGAGCGGCGAGGTGCGGATCATGGCGCCGCGGCGCGGCGCGTGTTCGCCGCTGTCCTCCGTCCCCGCAACGGGCGACCCGAAGAGAGGACTGTCGAACTGTTCGTTCATGCTGTGCGCATCCCCGCTTTGTGTGGATCGCCGATACATGAAATGAGCGCGTTTCCCGGACTTCCCCAATCGATCGGCCACATCTAACATAATAAGACCAGGAATCCGGAAGCGAAATGGGGCCTATCATTATGGTGGCGAAGGCTCCACCATATGCGCCGGTCGCACTGAATTGAGCCGGACCGGCTTCCGACATGTCTCAGCACGAGGAGCTTCCCATCACAGTCGCCGGCGCCGGCAGCGTGGGCTGCTATATGGGCGGCCTCTTGGCGGCCGCGGGGCGGACCGTCACATTGCTGACCCGGCCGCATCTCGCCAAGGCCGTTCGCGAACACGGGCTGCGCGTGTCGGACCTCGACGGACGGGATATCACGGTGGCGCCGAACGCCCTGTCCGTCGAGACGGATCCCGATCGGGCGCTGGACGGTGCGCGGATCGTTCTCGTCACCGTCAAGTCTCACGACACCGCCGAAATGGCCGCGCTCATCGCGGCGCATGCCGACCAGGACGCGCGGATCGTCAGTCTGCAGAATGGCGTGCGGAACGCCGGGGTCTTGCGCCACACACTGGGAAACGGCCGGGTCGTGGACGCGATGGTGCCCTTCAATGTCGTCCAGACGCGCCCGGCTGGCGGTACCCCCCGATTCCACCGGGCGAGCGGCGGAACCGTTCTCATCGAGAAGGGCGACGGCATCTTGCGCTCCCTGCTCGGCGTGCCCGGCGCGCCTGCCGCCGAGCATGACGACATCGAAGCCGTGCTTTGGGGAAAGTTGCTGGTCAATCTCAACAACGGGCTGAACGCGCTTTCGGGTCTCCCGATCGTGGCGCAATTCGGCGACCGGCGCTGGCGCGGCCTCGTGGCCCGGCAATTGGTCGAAGGGATCGCGGTCCTGCGCGCCGCTGGTATCCGCCATGCCCCCTATGAGGGCGTGCCGGCCCGTGTGTTTGCCTTGGCCCTGCGCCTTCCCGACGCCCTGTTCCGGCTGGCCGCCAAGCGCATCTTCGCCATCGACGAGTCCGCCCGCTCCTCCATGTGGGAGGACCTCGAGGCCGGCCGGCGCACCGAAATCGACCATCTTCAGGGCGAGATCATCCGCCTGGCCGGGGCACACGGCGTTCCGGCTCCGCTGAACCGCGCCGTGCTGGCGCGCGTCAAGGAGGCGGAAAGGGCCAAGAACGGCTCTCCGGGCCTGCCCCCGGAGGACCTGAACGACGCCCGCTAGGCCTCCAAATCGGGCGCCGATAGGCGATTGTCTTCCGATACGTCCTTGGGCTATAAGCCTCTCAAATTCCGTCGCGGCGACCAGGATGAGAGCGCCGCGCCGTTTTGGGGGCCGGTTTCCGGCCCCTCACTATTTCAGACGTTCGGAGGATCATATGTCTGAGGCGATCGAACTCAAGGCGTGGACGCGAGCGCGCACCGGTAAGGGCGGCGCACGCGCGGTTCGCCGTGAAGGGCGCATTCCCGGCATCGTATATGGCGGCAAGGACGAGCCGCTCAACATCTCCTTGGAAAAGAAAGAAGTCTCCAAGCAGATCCAAACCGGCCACTTCCAGAGCACCGTTTACATGCTCGACATGGACGGCACGAAGGTCCGCGCCATCCCGCGCGACGTGCAGGTCGATCCGGTTCGCGACTTCCCCATCCACGTCGACTTTCTGCGGCTGGCGAAGAACGCCGAGATCGACGTCGACGTGCCGGTGCATTTCCTCAATGAGGGGGCCTCGCCCGGCCTCAAGCGCGGCGGCGTGCTCAACGTGGTGCGCCACGAGATTTCTCTGCGCTGCCCGGCGGATCGCATTCCCGATTCGATCCAGATCGACCTGACCGGGACCGAAATCGGCGATTCGATCCACATCTCGTCCGTGACGCTGCCCGAGGGCGCGGTGCCGACGATCAGCGATCGCGACTTCACCGTCGCCACGATCGTTGGCCGCGGCGCCGAGGAATCGGCCGGGGCGACCGCCGAGGAACAGGATGAGGCAGAGGAAGCCGCCGAGGAGTCGAAGGAGTAACATCCTTCCTTTCGGCCTAGCACGCGCCTCGGATCGCGAGACGGGACGACGCGATGAAGCTCCTTGTCGGCCTCGGCAACCCGGGGACGCAATACGCCTTCAATCGCCACAATGTCGGCTTCATGGCGGTGGACGTCATCGCCGCGGCCCATGGGTTCGCCGCCTGGCGCAAGCGCTTCCAGGGCTTGACCTGCGAGGGACAGCTCGGCGGCGAACAGGTGCTGTTGCTGAAGCCCCAGACCTATATGAACGAATCCGGCCGCTCGGTGGGAGAAGCCGCGCGCTTCTACAAGATCGGCGTCAACGACGTGATCGTTTTCCACGACGAGCTCGATCTTGCGCCCGGCAAGGTGCGGGTGAAGATCGGCGGCGGCGTTGCGGGCCATAACGGCCTCAAATCCCTGACCGCGCATCTCGGCAACGACTATATGCGGGTTCGGATCGGCATCGGCCATCCGGGACACCGCGAACGCGTCGTCGGCCATGTGATGCGCGATTTCGCGAAGGCGGATCTGGAGTGGCTGGAGCCGGTGCTCTTCGCGATGTCGGACGCCGCGCCCCATCTTGCCAAGGGCGAGAAAGACAGGTTTCAAACCCAAGTGGCGCACGAGACGCAAACCGGAACGGATTAGCCACCGGCACGGCTCCGCCCGCGCAACGGGCCACATCAACCGAGGAACGAGATGGGATTCAAATGCGGTATCGTCGGACTGCCTAATGTCGGCAAGTCCACCCTCTTCAACGCGCTGACGCAGAGCGCGGCGGCGCAGGCCGCCAACTACCCGTTCTGCACCATCGAGCCGAATGTGGGCGACGTGCCGGTGCCGGACCCGCGTCTCGACAAGCTCGCCGGAATCGCCGCATCCGCGCAAACGATCCCGACGCGCCTGACTTTCGTGGACATCGCGGGCCTCGTGCGCGGCGCCTCGAAAGGCGAAGGCCTTGGAAACCAGTTCCTCGCCCATATCCGCGAGGTGGACGCCATCGCCTATGTGCTGCGTTGCTTCGAGGACCCCGACGTTGTGCACGTGGATGGCAAGGTGGACCCCATCGCCGATGCCGAGACGATCGAGACCGAGCTCATGCTGGCGGATCTCGACAGTCTCGAGCGCCGCATTCCGGCCCTCGAGAAGAAGATCCGCGGTCAGGACAAGGATGCAAAGGCGACCCTGGCGCTTCTGGAGCGGGCCGTCGCCAAGCTGCGCGAGGGCAAGCCCGCCCGCTTCGCCATCGAGGACGACGACGACCGGAAGGCCTTCCAGACGCTGGGGCTGCTTACGTCAAAACCCGTTCTCTATGTCTGCAATGTCGACGAGGCGTCCGCCGCCTCGGGCAACGCTCTTTCGAACGCGGTTCAGCAGCGCGCCGATGCCGAAGGTGCCGGCTGCGTGGTCATCTCCGCCAAGATCGAATCCGAGCTCGTGGACCTCGATGCCGACGAACGGCTGGCCTACCTCGCCGATCTCGGCCTCGATGAACCCGGCCTCAACCGGATGATCCGGGAAGGCTACAAGCTTCTCGATCTCCTGACCTACTTCACCGTGGGGCCGAAAGAAGCGCGGGCCTGGACCATCGAACGCGGCACCCGTGCTCCGCAGGCAGCCGGCGTGATCCACACCGATTTCGAGAAGGGATTCATCCGCGCCGAGACCATCGCCTATGACGACTATGTCGGCCTCGGCGGCGAGTCGGGCGCCCGCGACGCAGGCAAGTTGCGCCTCGAGGGCAAGGACTACGTCGTGCACGACGGCGACGTGCTGCATTTCCGCTTCGCCAATTAGGCCTTCGTTTCCGCGCTGGGCGTCTTGTCCCGGACCGTGCGCTTATGCGCTGCCTTCTCCGGTGCGCGTTCCTTGGCCCCTGCCTCCTTGGCGGGCTGCATGCTGTCCGGCGAAATCCCCTTGGGCGGCGTGACGCCCATGGACACATAGACATTCATCAGCCGTTCGACGCCACCCTCCGCCGGCTTGACCCAATCCTGCGGGACATAGATGAGCGCGCCGCCGAACGGCACCGGCGCGGACGGCACCAAAATGGGCACGTAGTTCTTGTCGCCGATTTCCACCGGCTCGTGCGAGGGCATCAGCGCCAGGACGCCGGCGTTGCCTTCCCCGCCGAAAAAGCACCAGACCGGGCTCATGCTCTTCAGGCTGTCGCCGTCGTCGTTGCGATCCATGATGGCCACGAAGCGCTTGGACACGTCGTAGACGTTCGAGACGAGCGGAATGCGCATCATGAACCAATCGAAGCTGTTGGAGATCCAATTGCGCAGGCCCGATTCGACAAGCAGTCCAAGCACGAAGATCAGTCCAAGGATGATGCCCAGGCCAATGAAGTAAGCGACGGTCGAGGACCCATAGATGTTGAGTCCGAGCGAGGTGATGAGATTGCCGAGAAAGCTGCCGGGTCCGGCATAGGTGGCGACCAGCGAGCCGACCCACGCGGTCACGATCACCGTGACCATGATGGGCAGCAGCGCCAAGGCGCCGGACAGAAAAACTCGGACAATTCGTCCCACGGACGGGCCTCCACATGTGACCACGGACGCTAGCCCATCCGGCAGACCGGAGCCAAACGCAAAAGCCGCCGGGACGAAACGACCCGGCGGCCATACGCGGTACTGAATGCGGTTGTTGCGGTCTAGGCGGCGTTCAGCCGACGTTCTTCAGCGCGTCGGCCGCGGCCACGCGGCGCAGGAAATTCTCCACCATGTGCCGAAGCTGCTCGCCGTGGCGCGACAGGTCCTTGCTGATCTGCAGCATCTCCTCCGCCGACTGGTTCGTTTCGTCCACGGCTTTGGTCACGCCCGGCATATGGGCCGTCACGTCCTCGGTGCCGCGCGCGGCCTGGCGAACGCTATGCGAGATCTCCGATGTCGCCGCCGATTGCTGCTGCACGGCGCCGGCGATCTCCTGCGTGTTCTTGTTCACGTCGCCCATCGTGGTCACGATGGATTGCATGGCCTCGACCGCGCTGTGGGTCGACGATTGAATGGAGTCGATCTGCTTCTTGATGTCGTCCGTCGCCTTTGCCGTCTGATCGGCCAGCGCCTTGACCTCGCTCGCCACGACGGCGAACCCCCGGCCCGCTTCTCCGGCGCGGGCGGCCTCGATCGTGGCATTGAGCGCCAGAAGATTGGATTGGGCGGCGACGTCCTGGATAAGGTTGACGACATCGCCGATCCGCTGGGCCGCGCTACTGAGGCCCTGAACCTTTTGGTTGGCGGTGCGCGCGTTCTCCGTCACTTGGTCCACGATATTGCTGGCCGTGGCGACGCGGGAGCCGATGTCGCTGAACGACATGGCCAGTTCCTCGGCCGTCGCGGCGACGGACTGTACATTCGCCGAGGCTTCGTCCGATGCGGACGCGACGACGGTGACGCGTTCGTTCGTGTCGGTGGCCACGCTCGACAGAACCCGGGCGGTCGCATCCATCTTCTTGGCGCTTTCGGCGAAGGCTCCAAGAATGCCGGCGATCGACCCCCGGAACTGGTGTATCAGCTCTTCGGTCCGCTTTTGGGATGCGAGCCGGCCCTCGATCTGGCTGTCTTGTTCGCTCTGATGCGACTCGCTCCAGCTGACGGCGTCGGCCTGGAACGCTTCGAGCGCCTTGGCCAGAGCTCCGACCTCGTCGCGCCGCGCCACGTGCGGAACGTCGCCGGTCGTATCCCACTTGGTCAGGCGCAGTATGACGGACCTAAGGCCGTCCAATGCGCTCGAAAGCGACCGGCCGTAAAGATAACCGAACCCGGCCGCGAGTCCGGCTGCCACAAGCAGCGCCAGCAGGATAGCGCCACCGACCCCCGGCATGACCATTTGAAAAGCGACCGTCACGATCACGGAGGCAATGGCCGTCACAGCGAAAAAGAAAGACAGCTTCTTTCGGAGATCCATTGGACTCTCAACTGGCAATAGCAAGCACCCACCCGGCACCGAACGGACACCGGCGCACGCCGGCGCAGCGGAAGACGCCGCTTGGCGTGTCGAGGCAGCTTCGCCTTTTGTGGTTAAAAGTCCCTTTAGACCCGCGGAAGCCGCTGGCTCAGCGCAGGGCGGCGGCGATATTTCCGCCGTCCACCGTCTCCACATGACCCGTGGTCTTGCGCGCCTTGGCGAGGGCCAGGAACGCCTGGGCCACGTCCTCGGCCGTGACCTCCGCATGCAGAAGATTTCCGGACATGTAGTCGGTCTCGGAAAGCCCCCGTGCCTTCGAACGGGCCGCGATCATTTCGCCGGTAAGCAGTCCGCTGCGGATGCGGTCGGCATTGACACCGTTGGAGCGGATGCCGTCGGCGCCGTAGTCGAGCGCATATTGACGCATGAGCAGCATGGTCGCCGCCTTCGGCAAACCGTAGGGACCGAAATTCTGGCCGGGATTGACCGCTTGCTTGGAGATGTTGAACAGGAGCGCCCCGCCGGTGCCCTGCTTCAGCATAATCCGTACCGCTTCGCGCGCGACCGTTTGATGGGCGAAGAAATTGAGCTCGAAACTCTTGCGCAGCACCTCGTCCGGGACATCGCCAATGCGCCCCTGCCAGGCCGCGCCCGCATTCGACACCAGAATATCGACGCCGCCGAAGCGCTCGCACACGGCGGCGAAAGCACGGGAGACGTCGCCGGGATTGGTCACATCGCAGGCAACGCCAAGCCCCTTGACCGCCCGCGCCGCGTCCGTCGCGGCATCGCCGTCGATGTCGAACACCGCCACGGCGGCCCCGTCGCCGGCCAGCGCCTTGGCCGTCGCCGTGCCGATCGCGCCCGCGCCGGTGACGACCGCCACCTGCCCCGTGAGCGGCTTGGCCACCTGGCCTTTCAGCTTGGCCTGCTCCAGGCTCCAATATTCCAGAGCGAACAAATCGCTTTCGGGCAAAGGATCGTACCGCCCGATGGCCTCGGCATCCGTCACGACCCGCACCGTATTCTCGGCGAGATCGCCGGCGATAGCCGCGTCCTTGGCCGAACGGCCGAGACCGAACAGGCCGAGCCCCGGCACGAGGATCACGCGCGGCATGGGGTCGAGCTTGGTCTTGGTGCCGCCCGCCGCCTCGTTCTCCCGCGTGAAATAGACGTCGTACTCGGCCACGAACGTTTCGACCGCGGCCTGGACGGCCTGCGCGAAGCCGTCGAGCTGCCCTGCCTCGGGCACCGGCACGACGAGCGGCTTGTTCTTCGTCCGGATGATGTGATCGGGCGTGACGACCCCGCGCTGGCTATAGGACGCGAGCTCGGCGCCATTCACGTAGTCGAGGATTTCGGGGCCCGTCCGAAACTCGGCGATGAAGCGCGTCGGTTCCTGGCCCGGATGATGAATGGCGCAAGCACCGCGCAACACCGGCGCGATCTCCGCCGCCGGGGCAAGCGCCGGCGGCAATTGCCCCGCCTGAAACACGACGGGGCGCCCCTGACGCAAACGGCTCTCGGCGAGCGACACCATTTCGATCATGCGCTCGTAAGCGTCGCGGGCGGTGTCGCCGAACGTGAAGATGCCGTGCTTGTGCAGGATCAGCCCTTCGACATCGGGCTTTTGATCGAAGACTTCGGCCGCGGCTTTGGCGAGATCGAACCCCGGTGCGATATAGGGCACGATGCCCATCCGCCCATCGTAGACCTCGCGGGCCAGGGCATCGCCGCCGGGTTGGTCCACCAACGACAGGACCGCCGCCGCATGGGTGTGGTCCACGAACTTATGCGGCAGGAAGGCGTGGAGCAGCGTCTCGACGGACGGATTGGGCGCCGATGCATTCAAGAGGTTGAGCCGCTGCACGTTGACCATGGCCTCGTCGGACAACGAGTCCAGCGCGCGCATTTCCCGCAACGGTCCGAGCTTCACGGCCGGAAGGCCCCAAGGCTCCATATCCGCCATGTCCGCGCCGGAGCCCTTGACGGCGATCACGTCGTGCTCGTGACCGAGATCGTCGGCGCCGCGCGTCTTGACCGACGTGTTGCCGCCGCCATGCAGGACAAGCATCGGATCGCGGCCGATCAAGCGCGTCGTGTATACGCGCAGCGCGATGTCCTCATTGACGCCCTCGGCGCCGTAGGCCTCCACCGCACGCTTCGCGTCGTCGTCGTTCCATTGGCTCTTCATGGCGCGGGTTTTGGCAAGTTTCGCGGGGCGCGGCAAGACGGGATCTTATTTTTCCCGCCTGTGTCGAAAAAACCACATTTCGGCCCCGAAGCGATACGGATTCGAAACAAATTCGACCGGATAATCAGCCATTAAGGGGTGCTTAGGGATGAGGGAGACACCGTCGTGGGGAAATTCCTAAACGCATATAAGCCCGAGCAGCACTACATGCGCGGGCCGGGACCGAAATGGCACGCGAAACATGCGGCCTCGCTCGTGGCCGCCGCCGGCGCGCAGCCCGTCATGAGCCAGCCGCCGTCACGTGCGGGTTTCTGGACGAACGGACATGGGGTCATGGGGTGGATGGCGCCGACCGCAGCGGCCGCGACGCTCGGCTTCTTCGCCGTGATGATGCTGGCTTAGCGCGGAACGCGTCACCGCGAAACCTGCTTGGAACCGGGCCGTCTCCTCAAGAAAGCGGTCCGGCTCCGGCCTTGCCCGGTGCCGGCGCAACGCCGGGAGATTCATGAATTTCAACGAAATGGGTTCCCTTTTGCGGAACGAGCCCCCACCTTTAGGGTTTACCGAGGAAGGGTCATATTCGTACGCGAGGTACCTTATGCGCTCAATTCTGTATGCGGGCTTCTTGGGGCTCATCGCCCTTTTCGTTGTTTCCGCCCCCAAACCCGCCTCGGCAGTCCCTGCCGCGGCGGCTCTGAACCACGCCACCGGCGCGGCATCGGAAGTGATCCCGGTCAAGAGGTGGTACAAGAAACGGTACTACCGTCGGCCGTACTATAGGCCTTACGGGTATTATCGCCGCCCGTATTACAGGCCTTATCGCTACTATGGACGCCCCTATTACCGCCCGTACGCACGGCCGTACTACTGGCGGCGCCCGGGCGTCGGCGTCTATGTCGGCATCTAAGCGATCGAACGGTCGACATCGAGTTCCGAAGAAACGCGGCGCCTCCCGGTGCCGCGTTTTTTGTTGCGGTTTACACGAGCAAGACGCTCGCAAAACCGGCGGCGAGCATCGCCATCGTCGCCCATAGAAGCGGCTTCCCCAAGGCCACGCCGCCAACGACGAAGGCGATCGCGCATTTCACCCCCGTGTTGACCAACGCCGCGATCACGATGGCGACAACGGCCACGCGAACATCGCCGCGGCTCGCAAGCTCCGACATGGAGAGTGTGATCGCGTCCACGTCCGTCAGCCCGGCCAGCGCCGCGACCACGTAGACGCCGCTGCTGGAAAAGTTCTCCTGCGCGATTTTCACCGCGACAAGGACAACCGCGAAGAAGGCCGCGAACTTGGCCGCCGATGCCACGCTGAACGGATTCGCGACACGAATGTCCGTCCGGGCGTTGACCGGGCGGGTCTTCATGCTGCGCCTATAGAAGAGCAGCGCGGCCGCTCCGGCGCCGACCGCCGCCACCGCGACGAAGGGAACGAGAAGCGGACCGAGCAGCGCACGGTTGACGACGCTAACGATGACCAAGACGCGCACGAACATGATCGCCCAGGCAACGAGGATGCCGCTCGCGAAAGCGGTCGTATTCGCCGGATTGGTGCGTGCTTCCCGCGCGAAGGAGACCGTCACGGCCGTCGAGGAAACCAAGCCGCCCGCGAACCCGGTGATGAGCGCGCCCTTGCCCGGCCCGAGCCAGCGCGTGAGCGCATAGCCGACCAGCGACAGACCGGAAATCAGGATCACCAGCAGCCACAGTTGGTAGGGATTGAGCGCCCCCCAAGGATCGACCGGCTTGTCGGGCAGAAGCGGCAACGCGACGAACGTCGCGATAAGCAGCTGCAAGCCGGAATAGACGTCGTTCCAGCCGAGCTGCTTCACGAAGCCATGCATGGGGTCCTTGTAGGCAAGGACAGCCGTGGTGATGACGGCAAGGCCGATGGCGATTTCCGCCCCGCCCAACGTCACGATCGCGCCGAGAAGGAACACGACAAGCGACGCGATTTCCGTCGTGAGCCCGAGAGACTGCGTCTGACCGCGCGTCGTCACCACATAGCCGGCCACCACGAACGCACCGGCAATCAGCACACCCGCGGCCAGCACCCAGTTGGAGTCCGACGTTCGGGACAGCCAGCCCGCGCAAGCGCCGAACATGGCCAGGAGAATGAAGGTCCGCAGCCCCGCCGCCTGTTCGGTCTTGGCCTTCCGTTCTTCGCGGTGCTTCTCGCGTTCGATGCCGACCAGCGCGCCGAGCAGAATCGCGATGCCGAACTGGAGCGCATCGGACGTCAGGTCGTGCGGCTCCATCCACCTGGCCTCCTTCCAGCGGACTACCGGAATCCGGAGGACACCCAGCGGCGGCGCCTCCCGGCGCTACGAGTATAGTAGGGACAACCCCTCGCGCGAAGCGACGGTGATGCCGCGCTCGGTGATGAAGCCCGTCACCAGCCGCGCGGGCGTGACGTCGAAGGCGTAGTTCGCCGCCGCGCTCCCCGGCGGCGCGATCGCCACCGTCGCGACCGAACCGTCCGGCAATTGTCCGGTCATATGGGTGACTTCGCTCGCATCGCGCTGCTCGATGGGGATATTCCGTCCGTCGTCGAGCGTCCAATCAATGGTGGAGTGGGGAAGCGCGACGAAGAACTGCACGCCATTGTCCTTGGCCGCGAGCGCTTTCAGATAGGTGCCGATCTTGTTGGCCACGTCGCCGTTCGCGGTCGTGCGGTCGGTTCCGACGATACAGAGATCGACGAGACCCGCTTGCATCAGATGGCCGCCCGTGTTGTCCGCCACGATCGTGTGCGGCACGCCATGGGCGCCGAGCTCGAAAGCCGTCAGCGACGCGCCCTGATTGCGGGGCCGCGTTTCGTCCACCCAAACATGGACGGAAATGCCCTTGTCGAAGGCCATGTAGACCGGCGCGAGCGCCGTGCCCCAATCGACCGTGGCGAGCCAGCCCGCGTTGCAGTGGGTGAGAACGTTGACCGTCTCGCCCCGCTTGCGCTCGGCATGGGCTTCGATCAGCCCCACGCCATGCTCGCCGATCTTGCGGCAGGTCTCGACGTCCTCGTCGCAGATCTCGGCGGCGCGGGCGAAGGCGGCGGCGGTTCGCGCCTCCGGGGCGAGCGGCTCCAGCACCTTCCGCATCTCGTCCAGCGCCCAGCGCAGATTGACCGCCGTCGGCCGCGTCGCCGCTAGAACGTCGCAAGCGCGGGCGAGACCCGCGCCGGAGGCATCCTCCCGCATGGCCAGCGCCACGCCGTAAGCTGCCGTCGCGCCGATCAGCGGCGCCCCGCGCACCTGCATGCTCGCGATGGCATGGGCGGCGTCCTGAAGCGTC
This sequence comes from Hyphomicrobiaceae bacterium UBA7697, assembly GCA_002482645.1. GTDB lineage: Bacteria > Pseudomonadota > Alphaproteobacteria > Rhizobiales > Methyloligellaceae > Methyloceanibacter. Next base: position 172,777 of record DLGJ01000012.1, on the reverse strand, counting down.
CGGAGCGAGACGATCTCCAGCGCGAAAGGAAGCTTGGTCTGGTCGATGATCTCGGCCGAGACACCGTCCGCGCCGGGCCAGATCGTCCGGTAGGGTTTGCCGTCGATATTCATGGCACCGCCTTAGCACACCAGGCCGGACGCGTAGAGAGGCTAGTCGCCGTCGAACGACACCAGCGTATGACAGGGCACGCCGATCTCGGCAAGGCGCGCACAACCTCCGAGGTCCGGCAGGTCGATCACGAAGGCCGCGCCCACGACCTCCGCCTTGAGCCGGCGCAGCAGCTTCACGGCCGCGACCGCCGTACCGCCCGTCGCGATCAGATCGTCGACCAACAGGACCGGCTCGCCGGGGCTCAACGCATCCTCGTGGACCTCGATGACGTCCACGCCATATTCCAGCTCGTAATCCTGACCGATGGCCTTATGGGGCAGCTTGCCCTTTTTGCGGATGGGCACGAAGCCGCAATGCAAACGATCCGCCGCGGCGCCGCCGAGAATGAACCCGCGAGCCTCGATCCCCGCCACGGCTTCCACCCGCTGCTCTCGGAACGGGGTCACGAGTTTCTCCACCGACACACGAAAGCCCGACGGATGGCCGAACAGCGTCGTCACGTCGCGAAACATGATGCCGGGCTTCGGATAGTCGGGGATGGTCCGCACGAGGGCCTTGAGGTCGATGTCTGTGGTCATTGGATCTGAATCTCCCTGCGGCCCGAAAGCCGAAAGTGGGCGAGAACGCGGAAGCCTTGATATCGGAACGGGGACCGGCTGGCCAGAACCCGCCGGCCGCCCTAACCGTTCAGGACACGGCCCGCGACGGCATCGAGCTTTTTCAGGAGCTCCGGATCGCGCGCCTCCGGAGCGGTGATGATCGCGGTATCGAGCGCGCGGTCCGACCCGGCGGGACAAGGTTCGTGCTCGCGCGGAAAATCCCGGGCGAGCCTGCCGACGAGACGCGCCGCCTTCTCGGCATTGGCGGTGAGCACGCGGATGATGTCCTGCACCGTGACCGCGTCGTGATCCGCATGCCAGCAATCGAAATCCGTGACCATGGCCACGGTGGCGTAACAGAGCTCCGCTTCGCGGGCGAGCTTCGCCTCGGGCAGGTTCGTCATGCCAACCACCGAATAGCCGAGGCCCTTATAGGTCAGACTCTCGGCAAGCGTGGAGAACTGAGGTCCTTCCATGCACACATAGGTGCCGTCGCGGACGAACGGAATCCCTTCGGCTTCCGCCGCCTCCGCGATGCGCATGCGAAGGCGCGGCGCTGTCGGATGGGCCATGGACACATGGGCCACGCAGCCCGTGCCGAAGAACGACGTGGGGCGGTTGTGCGTCCGGTCGACGAACTGGTCGACGATGACGAACGTGCCTGGCGGCAGCTCTTCCTTGTAGGAACCGCAGGCCGACAGCGAGACGAGATCGGTCACGCCCGCCCGCTTCATCACGTCGATATTGGCGCGGTAGTTGATGTCCGTCGGCGAGAGCCGATGCCCCCTGTCGTGACGCGACAGGAAGACGATCGGGAGACCGCCGATGTCGCCGCTCCGCAGCGCCGCCGACGGCTCGCCCCAAGGACTCTCGATCCGCTCCTCGCGCACGTTCTGAAGTCCGGGCAGATCGTAAAGCCCCGAACCGCCGATAATGCCGAGCACTGCCTTTGTCATGTTTCCCTCTTCGCGAATGACATTGCGGCGAGACGCGCGCGCGGCGCCGTCAGCCGGCGGGCGCTAGTCGCCGACATGCATATAGACCAAGGCCCAGACATGGCTACCGCGATTGTCCTCGCCGGGGCCTTCGCCGTCTTTGCGCGTGTTGACGAGCCAGAGCGGCCCTTGCTGCCCGAGACCGAGGGGCTTCCCGTCCGCCTCGAGGGCCAGAATATAGTCGGAGCCGTCAATGTCCTCCGGAAGGAGATAGCCGCTATAGCCGTCAGACGCCACGAAGCGCGTCTTGACCATCGCCGCCTCGATGTCCGCTAAGACCTCGCGCAAGAGCGGACCCTTGAAGACGGCCTCCGTCCCGAGCTCGGGCGTCGCCGCCGTCACCGTCCCTTGCGGCAATGCCAGCAGCATCTCGCGATCGAATTCGAAGGCGTGCTTGAAATCGGCCTTGAGATGGGCAAGCGAACTGTCGCGCGCCTTGTCGAACGGGCCGCGATTGGACTTGCCCACCAGTCCCCCCACGGTGAGCAGCACCATGCCTTCCGGTTTTGAAGCGCTACCGTCCTGAGCCAACGCCGCGAAACTGGCGAGCGCTATCCAGCAAAAGAGAAGCGCCCGCGCCATCGCGTACCTTACGCGGCGTTTTTGGCCGCGTGATCGCGCTTGTGGACCCGCGCCCAAACTGCCTTCTTTGCGAGATACATGATTACCGCGAAGACCAGGAGGAAGATCATGATCCGCGCGCCGAGCCTGTAGCGCGCCTCGAGCGTCGGCTCGGCCGCCCACATCAAGAACGCCGACACGTCCTTGGCATAGTTGTTCAGGTTGGGCTCGGTGCCGTCCGTGTATTCGACGACGCCTTCGGCCAGAGGATTCGGCATGGCGATCTGGTGGCCCGGAAACGCCGAGTTGTAATGCATGCCCTTGGACATCGTCACGTCGGCGGGCGCCTCTTCATAGCCGGTGAGCAGTGCGTAGATGTAGTCGGGACCGCCGGGACGGGCCTTCGCCATCACCGAGAGATCCGGCGGCAAGGCACCGCCATTGGCGGCCCGCGCGGCCTGGTCGTTGGCGTAAGGCGCACGGAACCGGTCCGAAGGCCGACCCGGACGCTGGAACATTTTGCCGGTATCGTCCGGCCCGTCCGCGATCTGCGCTTGAGCGGCGAGCGTCGCCGCGGCCTTCTCGGAGAACTGCGGTCCGCCGGGCTGGGCGAGATTGCGGTAGGATAGCAGGTTCATCGAATGACAGTTCGCGCAGACGAACTGGTAAACCTTGTAGCCGCGCTGAAGCTGGGCCCGGTCGAATTGGCCGAACGGCGGGGCGAACGACCACTCCTGTGCCTCGATGGCCGGGCCGTGGCCGGCATCTTCGGCGGAAGCCGCCGAGGGAAGCGCCGTCGCGGAGACCGCGAGAATAGCGGCAAACAGTTTCGAAACGTTCCGCATTACGCAGCCCCCCCGTGCTTGGCGAGCACAGATTCGGTGATGCTGCCCGGAAGCCTCTTGGGTCTCTCGATCAGTCCCACCACCGGCATGATGATCAGGAAGAAGGCGAAGTAGTAGATCGTGAATACCCGCCCAAAGAATAGGTACCAGCCTTCCGGCGCCTGCGAACCGAGATAGCCCAGCGCCAGGCAGCAGATCACGAACAGCCAGAAGAACCATTTGAAGATCGGCCGGTAGCTGACGGACCGGATGCGCGAGGTGTCGAGCCACGGAATGAAGAACAGGACGATGATGGCACCCATCAGTCCGATGACGCCGAATAGCTTGTCCGGAATGGCGCGCAGGATCGCGTAGAACGGCAAGAAGTACCATTCAGGCACGATATGGGGCGGCGTCTGCAGCGGATTGGCCGGAATGTAGTTGTCCGTATGGCCGAGCCAGTTCGGCGCGTAGAAGAGAAGAACACCGAACACGATGCAGAACACGACAACCGCGAAGCCATCCTTGATCGTGTAGTAGGGATGGAACGGCAGCGTGTCGGACGGGGTCTTCACGTCGACGCCCGTCGGATTGTTGCTGCCCGGGATGTGAAGCGCCCAGATATGCAGGATCACCACGCCCGCGATGACGAACGGGAACAGATAGTGGAGCGCGAACAGCCGGTTGAGCGTCGGCTCGCCGACGGAGAACCCGCCCCAGATCCACTGCACCAGCGTGGTGCCGAGCCCTGGAACCACCGAATCGAGCGATGAGAAAAGGTTCGTGATCACGGTGACGGCCCAGAAGCTCATCTGGCCCCAGACCAGCGAGTACCCCATGAAGGCCGTGGCGATCATCAGGAACAGGATCAGCACGCCGAGCATCCAAAGGATCTCGCGCGGGGCCTTGTAGGACCCGTAATAGAGTCCCCGGAAGGTGTGCACGAAAGCCGCCAGGAAGAACATGGAGGCGCCGACCGCGTGGGCATAGCGCAACAGCCAGCCCCAGTTCACATCGCGCATGATCCTCTCGACGGACTCGAAGGCACCCTCCGTCGTCGGCTGATAATGCATGGCCAGCACGATGCCCGTCACGATCTGCACGCCGAGCATGAAGGTGAGAATGGCCCCGAACGTCCACCAGTAGTTCAGATTGCGCGGCGTCGGAAAGACCATGAACTGGTCGTTCATGAGCCGCGGTATGGGCAAACGGGAGTCGAGCCAGCGCTCAATGCCGGTCGACGGCTTGTAGGTCGATTCGTGCGCCATGGTCCGGCTTATCCGATCTTGATTTTCGTGTCTGAGGTGAAGGCGTAGGGCGGGATGTACATGTTCTCCGGCGCCGGCCCTTTGCGGATACGGCCCGAGGTGTCGTACTGGGACCCGTGGCAGGGGCAAAACCAGCCGCCATACTCGCCCTTGTAATCGCCGATCGCCTGGCCCTTCGGAATGCAACCGAGATGCGTGCAAATTCCGATCATCACGAGCCAAGGCTCCTTGTCGGCCGCGGCGCGATTCGCGTCCGTCGCCGGGGCGTCGTCCGGAAGATTGGCGTTGCGCGCCAGCGGATCGACGAGATCGTCGAGCTTGACGTCTTTCGCCTCCTCGACTTCCTTCGCCGTGCGGTGGCGGATGAAGATCGGCTTGCCGCGCCACATGACCGTGATCGCCTGGCCCTCGTCGATCGGCGCGAGATCCACGTCGATCGACGCCAGCGACAATGTCGAGGCATCGGGATTCATTTGATCGATCAGCGGCCACAACGCGACCGCGCCGCCGATCGCCGCGAAGGCGCCGGCACCGATGAGGATCACGTCGCGCCGCGACGGATCGTCGTCATATGCAAGAGAGGGATTGGTGGAACTGTCGGAATTGGCCATGAAGCCAAGCGCTCCCAATTATCGACGGAACCGAAGAGAGCACTGCCCAGCTTCTCGGCTCCTGATTATTCTGACACCGAGCGTGCCGCAGACCAGTTATTGCCCCGCCACGCGCCGTGGTGCAACGCGATTCATGGCGATTTTCTGTCATTGCCGCGCAGTGTTGTCCAGCAGCCACAGTGGTCAAATTGGCGCAGGCATTTCTGACGTAGATCAAGGGCCAAAGTGGGCTTGCGGAACCATGTTGCAAACATGTGCCGCGCACGGAACGTTAAGGTAGACGATCGATGCAAGACGCCACTGTCAGCGAGCGGAAAACGATGGAAACGCCGGGATCGAAAGACGCCTTAGAGGCGGGCAAGGACGCCTTCGAGGCGGGTAAGGAACGCGCGAAACTCTGGTTCGAGGAGCTGCGCGACCGGATGCTCGCCGCGCTCGAAGCCGTGGAGGACGCGGCCGAAGGCGCCCCCGGCTGCGAGGGCAAGGAAGCCGGACGCTTCACCCGCACGCCCTGGACGCGCGAGGAAGGCGGCGGCGGCGTCATGTCGCTGATGTCGGGCCGCGTCTTCGAGAAGGCCGGCTGCCACACCTCCACCGTCCACGGGGAGTTCCCGAAGGAGTTCGCCGGGCAAATCCCCGGCGCCAGCGAGGACCCGCGCTTCTGGGCCTCCGGCATGTCCTTCATCGCCCATCCGGCCAATCCCAACGCGCCGACAGGCCACATGAACACCCGCATGGTGGTGACCTCGAAAGGCTGGTTCGGCGGCGGGGGCGACCTCACCCCGGTGCTGAATCGCCGGCGCACGCAGGACGATCCGGACTCGCAGGACTTCCACGCCGCCATGAAGGCCTCCTGCGAAGGCCAGCCCTCGGCCGACTACCCGCGCTTCAAGGAGTGGTGCGACGAGTATTTCTACCTCGCCCACCGCAAGGAGCCGCGCGGCATCGGCGGCATCTTCTACGACTATCTCGACACGGGCGACTGGGAGGCGGATTTCGCCTTCACCCAAGACGTCGGCAAGGCCTTCGTCGCCATCTATCCGGAGCTCGTCGCCCGCAATGTCGGCAATCCCTGGACCGAAGACGACCGCACCGAGCAGCTCATCCGACGCGGCCGCTACGTGGAATACAATCTGCTCTACGACCGGGGCACGATCTTCGGGCTGAAGACCGGCGGCAATGTCGAGGCGATCCTGTCCTCCATGCCGCCCCTAGTGATGTGGCCTTAGAGGCCCCTACCCCCGGATACCCGCGTACATCATTGGGGTGGCGCCGTCGGCGAACTGGGTGGCGATATGGGCGTCGGCCAGGTGGCCGGTGAGAAACGCGAGGCCCGCCAGCGCGATCAGGCCAAGCGCGAAGCCCGCAACCTGTTTCCCCGTGATCCGTCCCATAATCCGTCTCCCTTCCTTCGGCACCGGCGCCGCCTCGGCGGCGCGTCGTGAGAAAAGGATTAGGACCTGGCGGCTGAACCCAAACTGAGGGGGCCGTTCATCTGGCGTTTAGGTTTCGGAAACCACCGCGAAAGCCTTGACCAGCAAGACGCGGGGAATTTCGAAAGGACTTGCCAACAGTTCGCGCTTCCCGCATCCTAAAGGGCACCGGGCGCCTGGTGTTTGGGCGTGGACTAAGACGACGGTAAGCGACGAACGTAGCGACGAACTCGACCCTTTCCTGACATCTGAAGACGCCATGGGCTTCTTCTCTTGAGGGCATCTTTCGAGAGCGCCTCGAGCGAAGAGGTCTCGCGGCCCGTTATTTTGAAACTATTGAACGGGAAAGGAATCCCCCTGATATGTCTCGTGTGAATGGCACCGTGAAATTTTTCAACCATACGCGCGGCTTCGGCTTCATCGAGCCGGAAGACGGCGGCAAGGACGTGTTCGTGCATGCCTCCGCTGTCGAGCGTGCCGGTCTTCCCCCGCTGAACGAAGGCGACAAGGTCTCCTTCGAGATCGAGGACGATCGCCGCGGCCGTGGCAAGCAAGCCGCCAACGTGCAGATGGCGCAGTAGCTTCGACAGTGCTCTGAAGCCAAAAAGAGCACCGAAGACTTCTTTTGAAACCGCCGGCCCCGCCTGGGGACCGGCGGTTTTTTCATGCCCGGCGAGGAACATGCGCCGCACCCAGACGTTCAGTTCAGGTTCATGTGCGCGCCCATAGAGTGCCACACAGCAGAGGCACGATTGCCTCGGTGGATCTGGGGGGTTCTTTCAACCTTCAACGGCGCCCGGCAACGGCGCCGCTCTCGAGGAACGGAAAAATGGGTCGGAAGACATATTTCGGATTTGTGGCTGCGCTCGTCGCGGTCTTCGCCCTTGCGGCGGCGGCACCGGCGGAAGCCGGTCGCGGCCACGGCCATGGCTGGAAGGGCGGCGGCGGACGTTACGTCCAGAACAACTATTACGGCCGCCGCGGCGGCAGCAACTTGGACGCGCTCGGCGCGGGCCTTGTCGGGCTTGCGGCCGGCGCGGTGATCGGCAGCGCCCTCACCCCCAAGCAGGTCTACGTGACCCCGCCGGCCCCGGCCTATCGGGGTGCCGGCTATCGGCCCCAGCCATGGACCGAAGACTGGTACGCCTATTGTTCGTCCCGCTACCGGAGTTTCAACCCGCGGTCCGGCACCTTTGTCGGCTATGACGGGTACGAGCGTTTCTGCCGCTAGCGCATCGACTTGGACGAACACCACGGCCCGCCGGATCGACACCGGCGGGCTGTTGCATGCGTGCCACAGCGCGTCCGCGCCGGCCGCCGCCGAAGGCTGCGTACAGCGTAGCCGTGCGGCGCTAAATCGTTGTTTCCGTGAACGGATTGCCCCTGCGTCAACCGTACACACAGGAATGCGCCATTCCGGCTTGAACGGGACGGCCCCACAGCTCAAAATCGCCCCATTCCAGAACGAGTTTGGCACACGGCTGCGTATTTGCTTGCCGGCCGCTCCAATTTGTTGTCTTGACGCAAATGCGCGTTGCGGCCCAACGGTTATCCTTTCGATGACGAGAGGATCGTAGAAGCTTAAAATCCGAGGACTTTCACGAACCCATGTCCGTTGTCGCCGAACCCGAAATCACCGAGATCTCCCGCGATCAGCCGAACGCCCCCGCCGACCGCGAGGCGCTCCAGAAGATTCGCCCCTATCAAGGCATGGTCGCCTGGCCCACCGTGTTCCTGGCCATCGGCATCGTCGTCTCCTTCGCGGCCGTCTGCACGCTCGGCACGTTGGGGATCATCCCGCTTTGGCTCGGGCTGATTTTGAACACCCTCATTCTTTACGCGAACCAGACGCCGCTGCACGAGGCCTGCCACGGCAACATCGCCGGCAAGAACTCGCGCTATCTCTGGCTCAATCATCTCGTCGGCTATGTGTGCGGAACGATCCTTCTGCACGAGTACAAGGCGTTCCGGTACATGCATCTGGCGCATCACCGGGAAACGAACGATCCGGAACTCGATCCCGACCATTGGGTCGCGGTTCAGAACCCGTTCCTACTCGTTTGGCGCTGCCTGACGATCGTGCCGATCTACCATCAGTTCTATTGGAAGCACATTGCCTTCCATCCGCACATTCCGGGCATGCGCGCCCTCACCATCCATATCGCGGTCATGCATGCCTTCTATTACGGGCTCATGATCGTGCTGTCGGTGATGGGCTATTGGCGCGAAGTGCTGATGCTGTGGCTCATTCCGCACATCCTGGCCTCGGCGATCATCATCTATTTCTTCGCCTACCTGCCCCATAAGCCGCACAAGGTGCGCGAGCGCTATCGCGACACCAACGTGTTCTGGGTCCACGGCAAGGTCGTCGAGCCCGTCGTGGATTGGCTCTACCTGTTCCAGAACTTCCACCTGATCCACCACCTGTTCCCGCGCATTCCGTTCTACAAATACAAGGAAGCGTTCCGCGACCTGCGGCCGGTGCTGGATAAGGAGCACGCCCATATCTACGAGTACGATTTCGGACCGCACCGGGAAGCCGCCCACGAGACGCGCTGACGGCGCAGGCCGGTTCGGATTGGAAATGGCCGGGTGATTCTCCCCGGCCATTTTTTTGCGCGCGGCTCGTCTGTGACGTGCTCTCCGAAATCCTCTCGACGGGAACGGCTGGCGCCCCGCGTCAGCTATCCTGCACGAAAGTCAGATCGGCGGGCGAGATCAGCACGCCGAATTGCTGGCACCAGATCACGACCGACGGGAAGTTCTTGAGGTTGACGCCGGCGGGGATCGCATAGTTCTGGCTGCCCTTGAACGCCCGCAAGCGCCCCAGATCCACGAACATCGTGTCCTTCACGTCCTCCGATGCACGGATATTCGCGCGCGGCACCAGATAGACATGGAAGTCGGGACCCGGCCCCACTTCGAAATCGTCTCCGAGAAACACGGTCCTCGGATAGACGCTGACGCTCCCCTTCCCGTAATGCACCGGATCGTTCGGATTGGGCTGAATGAAGGTTCCCTTCGCGACGAGTTCGCCCGTCTCGGTGCGGCTCAGCGTCTCCGAGGCCTCCGGCGGCGGAAAGATGTAGGGGAAGAAGAAGATGCCGAGCACGAAGCCGAAGACGAGACCCAGCAGGCCGCCGGACAAGAACCCTTTGATGAACCGCCACATCGCGCATCTCCCCCTTTGTCCTGTGAGCGCCCCCGACGACAGCGGCGCGGTTTCCCCGAAGGCCAGGAGCTTGCCATGGCGAGGCGATGAAGACGAGACGCGCTCAAGCTCCGGAACGGTTGAACTCGAATCGCGGAACGGCTTAGTGCACGCGCAACTCGCCCGCCACGAAGCTGAATTCAGTGGGCGAAATCAGTTCCTTATGGGCGACGCGAACCCGGTAGAGCGGCCCTTCGAGATGGGTCGTCCAGAAATCCAGGAACTCCGACAATTTCGGAAAGCGCGGGGCAAGATCGAAATCCTGCCAGACATAGCTCTGCAGGAGCTGCCGATGATCGGGAAGACGGTAGAGAATTTCAGCGGTCGTTAGAGAATAGCCGGCTATTTGACGAACGAAGGCTTGGTCCATCGGTTCTCGTTCCCCATTTCTTGCTCGTGTTCTTGGACTTCCGATGCTAAGACCGCCCCGCGATTCCGTCTAGGCGATTTATCGAACAAAATCAGCATGTTGGCAGCACTCTTTCCTGAGTGCTACTTTTTTGGCACTCCTGCCTTGAAAGTGCTAACAACCGAATCTACATAGCGTGCGAGGGGCGCCGGCTCTCGGGTAACGCCCTCGATTCACGACAATTTTTGGACAATCTGTCTGGAGGAGTAAGCAAGATGAAGTTTCGTCCATTGCATGATCGCGTCGTAGTGCGCCGGATCGATGAGGACGAACGGACCGCCGGCGGCATCATCATTCCCGACACCGCGAAGGAAAAGCCGCAGCAGGGCGAAGTCGTCGCTGTGGGCCCTGGCGTTGCCGACGATACGGGTAAGGTGCAGCCGCTCGACGTCCGGGTCGGCGATCGCGTGCTGTTCGGCAAGTGGTCCGGGACCGAGGTCAAGATCGACGGCGATGACGTTCTCATCATGAAGGAGAGCGACATTCTCGGCGTCCTCGAAACGACCGCAGCCAAGAAGAAGGCCGCGTAGCCGGAAGAAGGCCGCATGGCCGGACGACCGGCCGATTAGCCAACCGCAATCTGTTCTGCCGCTTGAACGCTGCCGCGAACGCGGGGCGGACCGAGCGGAAAAGTTTCAAGGAGTGAAAACCACATGTCTGCGAAAGATGTGAAATTTGCCCAAGACGCGCGCGAGAAGATGCTTCGCGGCGTCGATATTCTGGCCAACGCGGTCAAGGTGACGCTTGGTCCGAAGGGCCGCAACGTCGTGCTCGACAAGGCCTTCGGCGCACCGCGCATCACCAAGGATGGCGTGACCGTCGCCAAGGACATCGAGCTTGAGGATAAGTTCGAGAACATGGGCGCCCAGATGGTGCGCGAGGTTGCTTCGAAGACGGCCGACGAGGCCGGCGACGGCACCACGTCCGCGACCGTTCTGGCGCAGGCCATCGTCAAGGAAGGCGCGAAGTCCGTGGCCGCCGGCTCCAACCCGATGGATCTGAAGCGCGGCATCGACATCGCCGTGACGAAGGTTATCGAGGCCCTGCAGGCCAAGTCGAAGAAGGTCACGTCCAACGACGAGATCGCCCAGGTCGGCACCATTTCCGCCAATGGCGACCCGGAGATCGGCCGCTTCATCGCCGAGGCCATGCAGAAGGTCGGCAATGACGGCGTGATCACCGTCGAGGAAGCCAAGAGCCTCGAGACCGAGCTCGAAGTGGTCGAGGGCATGCAGTTCGATCGCGGCTACCTCTCGCCCTACTTCATCACCGACGCCGACAAGATGCGCGTCGAGTTGGAGAACCCCTACATCCTCATCAACGAGTCGAAGCTCTCCAATCTTCAGTCCATCCTCCCGCTGCTCGAGGCGGTGGTGCAGTCTGGCCGTCCGCTGCTCATCGTCGCCGAAGACGTCGAGGGCGAGGCCCTGGCGACCCTGGTGGTCAACAAGCTGCGCGGCGGCCTGAAGGTCGCGGCCGTGAAGGCTCCCGGCTTCGGCGATCGCCGCAAGGCCATGCTGCAGGACATCGCGGTCCTCACGGGCGGCCAGGTCATCTCCGAGGATCTCGGCATCAAGCTGGAGAACGTCACGCTCGACATGCTCGGCCAGGCGAAGAAGGTCGTCATCACCAAGGATGACACCACCGTCGTCGACGGCGTCGGCAAGAAGGCGGACATCGAGGCCCGCGTGGCGCAGATCCGTCAGCAGATCGAGGACACCACGTCCGACTACGACCGCGAGAAGCTGCAAGAGCGCCTGGCGAAGCTCGCCGGCGGCGTCGCGGTGATCAAGGTCGGCGGTGCCACCGAGGTCGAGGTGAAGGAGAAGAAGGATCGCGTCGACGATGCGTTGAACGCGACGCGCGCGGCCGTCGAGGAAGGCATCGTGCCGGGCGGCGGCGTTGCGCTGCTCCGAGCGCTCGATGCGCTCGACTCCGTCAAGGGCGCCAACGACGACCAGAAGATCGGCGTCAACATCGTTCGCCGCGCTCTTCAGGCTCCGCTCCGTCAGATCGCCGAGAATGCCGGCGAAGACGGCGCCGTCGTCGTGGGCAAGGTCCTGGACAAGAAGGACTACAGCTTCGGTTACAACGCCGCGACCGGCGAGTACGGCAACCTGGTGAAAGAGGGCGTGATCGACCCGGCCAAGGTCGTTCGTACCGCGCTTCAGGACGCGGCCTCCGTGGCCGGCCTCCTCATCACCACCGAGGCCATGGTCGCCGAACTGCCGAAGAAGTCCTCCGCGCCGGCCATGCCGGGCGGCGACATGGGCGGCATGGGCGGCATGGGCTTCTAAGCCACGCGCCCAACGCGTCCATCGGACGTTTCAGAGAAATCGAAAGCCGCGCCTCCGGGCGCGGCTTTTTTGTTAGGCGCTACTCTTGGCCATGGCCTCCGCCAGAGCCAGCAAGCCTTCGCGATCTTCCGCGAAGCCGCCGTCGATCCAGTGCCGCTCCACCCTTCGCAGCATGTCGCCGATCTGTGGACCGGAAAAATCGCCGAGCGCCATGATGTCCTGGCCGCGCAAGGGAAAGTCCGGCACCTCCCATCGTTCGGCCAACGCCGCGGCACGATGCCAGGCGGGATCGGTTGCGGGCGCGGCACTGTTCGCCCAGGCCAACAGCACGCGCGATGCGTAGCGCTCCGGCCCCAGCGTGTAGAGCGTCCGCTTGGCCGCCGCCTCGTCCGGCAAGTCATGGCCGAACGGCTCCCCGCCCAGCGCGAGGCACGCCTGTTCCGCGTTGGAGAGTTTGAAGCGGCGCGCGATGCGCGGGGCATCGTCGGGCACGAACACGGCCAGCGCCGCGAGACGCAGGATCGGGTCAGGGGCACGGCCGAGTTCCGCCTCGATCCCAATCAGGCGTTCGAACCGGGCAAGGCGCGGCACCCCGCCGAGAATGTCGCAAAGGAGGCCATGGCGGAACGACACCGACACCGCCTCCGATGCGCGCGGGGCCACGAGCAAGCGTTTCAGTTCGCTCGCCACGCGCTCGGCGGAGAGCAGGCGCAGCCCGGCGCGCTCCCGCACGCACGCCTTGAGCCCATCGGCATCGAACCCGTCCTTGCCGTAGGACGCGTTGAAGCGGAAGAAGCGCAAGATGCGCAAATAGTCTTCGCGAATACGCATCGCCGCATCGCCGATGAACCGCACGCGCCCGGAGATCAGATCCGGATAACCGCCGAGCGGATCGAAAACCGTACCGTCCGCGCCGGCATAGAGCGCGTTCAGCGTGAAGTCGCGGCGCCTCGCATCCTCGGCCCAGTCCTCTGTGAAGGCGACCGTGGCATGCCGGCCGAATGTCTCCACGTCGCGGCGCAAGGTCGTGACCTCGAACGAGGTGCCGTCGGCGACAAGCGTGACGGTGCCGTGCGCGAGACCCGTGGGGATCGCTTTCAGACCGGCCTTGCGCGCCCGCGCCATGACCTTGTCCGGAACGATCGCCGTCGCGAAATCCACGTCGGCCACGGCGAGCCCGAGCAGCGCGTCGCGCACGGCGCCGCCCACCGCGCGCGTCTCGCCGTCCTTGCCGCCCAGCGCGGCGAAGACGCGAGCCGTCTCCGGCCGGTGAAGCCACGCGGCCCTCTCGAGCGAAGGCGGCGCCGCGCCGCGTTTTGACGTGTCCTCGGACATGGCCCCAATTGGTCGGTCAGGAACGGCCGAACGTCAATCGATGCTGCCGGGCTTGATGACGCCGTCCTCCAAGACGGAGGGATGGTATGTGCCCGCGCGATCACCACCGGAAAACTGCACCAGCGTGAGGAAGCCGACGATCAGGACGACGAAGCCCGCCACGATCAGCCACAAGACCGGGGCGCCCGACATCGCGCTCTTGGGCGCGACGCCCTTCACCCACACCATGTAGGCCGCATAGACCATGAACGGAAGCAGGAAGAGAATAATGTCGATGAGGACAACGCGTAACATCGGGCCGGGAGGTCTTTCGCTCGGAGGTCTTTCGCTCGGAGGTTTTTCGAAGTTCGGTTCGTTTTGACGTGAAGCTTAACGGCGCGGCCGCCACATTGCGAGGGCGGCGCCTCATAACGGCACGCCTGCGTCACTCTTCCACGGGAAATCGGAAAAACGCCCCGCAACTCCAGACGCCTGTCCCCTTCTCCGTCTCCACCGTCATCTCCGCCAACTCATAGTAGACGGGGCGCGAGAGCTGGGCCCGCAGACCGTCGCGCACCTCGACGAACGGCGCTTGTCCGCCTTCGGGTTCGGCCCGGAAGCCGATGGGGTGCTGCGGTCCCGCGACGACCTCGTCGTCCACATTGGTGGTGAAGGTCAGGCGCTGCGAGGGCCCCGCGCCCTCCCGCATCATCGCCACGGCGATGAACGGCTCGCCCTCGACGTCGATGGGGACTTTTTCCACGGGCGTGACGAGGTAAAAGCCGTCGTTTTCGCGCCGCAACACGGTGGAAAAGAGCTTCACCAAGGGTTTGCGGCCTATGGGCGAACCCTCATAGTGCCAGGTTCCATCCCGCGTGATTTTCAGGCCGATATCGCCGCAAACATTAAGCTTTGGCAATGATGGCTCCGGCGGTTTGCCGCCATCACGGCCAGGTGCTACGAGTCGCTCGTTCTTTTCGTCAGACATTGCCGTATTACGCCAAAGACGACCGTGTTTTCGCAACGGAGAACTTGAGATATCTGAACAACCAATCGTGACCCAGTCCCCGGTCGAAAGTGTTCTGCTTTCTCACGACTTTGGCCCTATTCTTTTTCCATCCTGTGGATCGAGCAAAACGAAAACGAAGATACGATAGCCATGACCACACTTGATTCGGAGCCTCAACTCGTCGACCGCCTCGATGAAATCGGCGCGAAAATCCAGGATGTGCGCGAAGCGACGGCATCCGTGATTTTCGGCCAGGATCGCGTCATCGACCTGGCCTTGGTGACGCTGCTGTCCGGCGGACATGCGCTGCTGATCGGCGTGCCCGGCCTTGCCAAGACAAGCCTCGTCGAAACGCTGGGCGCCGTGCTCGGTCTTGAGAACAAGCGCATCCAGTTCACGCCGGACCTGATGCCGTCCGACATTATCGGCTCGGAGGTCTTGGAGGAAGACTCCGGCGGCCGCCGCGACTTTCGCTTCGTGAAGGGACCGATCTTCACCCAGCTCCTGATGGCGGACGAAATCAACCGCGCAAGTCCCAAGACGCAGTCCGCGCTTCTGCAGGCCATGCAGGAGCACCACGTCACCATGGCCGGTGTCAGGCACGACGTGCCCCAGCCGTTCCACGTGCTCGCGACCCAGAACCCGCTGGAGCAGGAAGGCACGTATCCTTTGCCGGAAGCGCAGCTCGACCGCTTCCTGTTGCAGATCGACGTGTCGTACCCGGACGCCGAGGCCGAACGGCGCATGCTGTTCGCCACCACGGGCACCGAGGAGCGCAAGCTGAGGACCATTCTTTCGGCCGATGAACTGATGATGGCCCAGCGTCTGGTGCGCCAACTGCCCGTCGGCGATCAGGTGGTGGATGCCATTCTGACGCTCGTCCGTTCCGCCCGTCCCGGCACCGGTATCGACCAGGCCTTGGACGAGATGATCGCTTGGGGTCCCGGCCCTCGCGCGAGCCAAGCCTTGATGCTGGCCGTTCGCGCCAAAGCGATGATGGAGGGCCGGCTCGCCCCGTCCGTCGACGACGTCATCGACCTTGCCGAGCCCGTCTTGAAGCACCGCATGTCGCTGACTTTCGCCGCACGCGCGGAAGGAGTCGAGATGAGCGACATGATGGCAAGGCTCATCGAGCCGCTGAAGTAGGCACGTTTTGGCAAACGCGCGCGCAACGCTTCAACCGTTTCTCACGGAGGAGGCCGAAGCCCACGGGCTTGCGGCACGGATGCCTGCGCTTCTCGTCGAGGCGCGCCGGGTGGCGCATACGGTCACGCACGGAACCCACGGCCGCCGCCGGTCAGGACCTGGCGAGACCTTCTGGCAGTTCCGGCATTTCGACACGAACGACTCCATGGCGGCGATCGATTGGCGCCGCTCGGCCAGCTCCGATCGCCTCTTCGTCCGCGAGCGCGAGTGGGAGGCGGCGCATACCGTGTGGCTCTGGCTCGACCTGTCGCCCTCGATGCGGTTCCGGTCGTTCCTCTCCAAGACCTCGAAGGAAAGCCGCGCCGTCATTCTGGCGCTCGCGCTCACCGAGCTCCTGTCCCGCTCCGGCGAACGCGTGGGCCTCGTGGGCGGCGTTCCCTCCACGGGCCGTTATGCGAGCCGCAAGGTCGCCGAAATTCTTCTCAGCGAAACCGCCGATGCCAGCCTGCCGCCGCCGGCGCGCTTCAACCGCTTTTCCGAATGCATCCTGTTTTCGGACTTTCTGGAGCCCATCGAAGAGATCGTTGCGAGCTTTCACCGGATCGCGAGCCAAGGCGTGCGCGGCCATCTCGTTCAAATTCTCGATCCGGCCGAGGAGACGCTGCCCTATAACGGCCGCACCGAGTTCGCGGCCTCCGAAGGCGGCGAGCGCCTGATCGCGGGCCGTGCCGAAGACTTGCGCGAGAGATATCGCAAGCGGCTGGAGCGTCACCGCCTCGACCTGCAAGAGGCGGCCAGGCAACTTGGCTGGTCCTTCGTACTGCACCACACCGACCGGCCCGCGGAGGAGGTTCTGCTGGCGGTCCACGGCCAGCTTGCGGGCCAAGACCGCGATTATCGCTATCGGGCCGGGCGTGGGTCCACGGCCGCCGCACCGGCGGCAACGGGTGCCGGATCATGATGACGCTCGGCCCACTGGGCTTCATGCAGCCTTGGGTGCTGCTGGCGCTCGCGGCGCTGCCCTTGATCTGGTGGCTCCTGCGCTTCACGCCGCCGAGCCCGAAAATGGTCGAATTCCCGCCGACGCGGCTTCTGAAGGAGCTGAAGCCCACCGAGGAGACGCCGGCGCGCAGTCCCTGGTGGCTGACGCTTCTGCGGATGCTGCTCGCCGCGCTTTTGATTTTGGCGCTGGCCAGACCCGTCATCAATCCGGACCAGGAGCGCTTCGCGGGCAGCGGCCCGCTGCTTCTCGTGGTCGACAACGGCTGGGCCTCGGCCGCCTATTGGGACGCCCGCCGCGAGGCCATCGCCGCCGCCATCGACCGCGCCGACCGTGACGGCCGCGCCGTCCTGCTCGTGCCGACCGCCTCCACCGAGGAAATCGGCGAACCGCTCCCGGCCGACGCCGTCCGCGAACGCATCGCCGGGCTGTTACCGCAGCCCTTCGCGCCGAACCGCGAGAAGCTCGCCGCGACGATGGAAGAAGCCCTGAAAGACAAATCGGGTTACGCGGTCGTGTGGCTGACCGACGGCCTCGACTACGGCCATACGGAACACTTTTCGACGTGGCTCGGCAAACTGGCCGAAGGCGGGAGCCTCACGGTCTTGAAACCGGACCCGCAGGAAGCCGCGCTTGGCGTCGGGCAAGCACGCGGCGAGAGCGGCGTCCTTGCTGGACGCGTCGTCAGCGGCGTGAAAGGTCCTCTGACGGGGAACGTTCGCGCCCTGACGGCCCGTGGAGAACCGCTCGGCGAAGCGCCATTCGCGATCAAGAGCGGCGAGACGGAGGCGATCGCGCGTTTCGATCTCCCCCTCGAAATCCGCAACCAGGTCTCGCGTCTCCAAATCAAGAGCCAGCGCTCCGCCGGAGCCGTGCATCTCCTCGACGCCCAGTCGCAATGGCATCGCGTCGGCATCGTCTCGGGCGAATCCCGCGAGGAAGCGCAGCCGCTGCTCTCGCCGCTCTATTACGTGGAACGTGCCCTCACGCCCTATGCCGACATCATCACGCCGTCCGAGCGGAACGTCTCGACGGCGGTCAACGATCTGATCGAGAAACAGCGCGTCTCCACCATCGTGCTGGCCGATATCGGCAAGCTCGTTCCGGCGACCCAGGAAGAGCTCGAGACATGGCTCGACAAGGGCGGCGTCTTGATCCGCTTCGCCGGCCCCCGGCTCGAACAAGGCGGCGACGAACTTCTGCCCGTCGCCTTGCGCCGTGGCGGGCGCTCGCTCGGCGGCGCGCTGTCTTGGGGCACGCCGCAAAAGCTTTCGCCCTTCGAAGACAAGAGCCCGTTCAGCGGGCTCGACGTTCCCGAGGACGTGCGCGTGAACCGGCAGGTGCTTGCCGATCCCGCCGTTGCGATGGATGCCGAAGTCTGGGCGACGCTCGCGGACGGAACGCCTCTCGTGACCGCCAAGCGTCATGGCGAGGGCTGGATCGTCCTGTTCCATGTCACCGCCAATTCCGATTGGTCGAACCTGCCGCTCTCCGGCCTGTTCGTCCAAATGCTGCGTCAGACCATCGCCTTGGGTCCGAGCCAGGTGGGCGCGGCCGGCGGCGAGGATGGCGCGCCGGGCGAGGCCGCCTCACCCGGACTACGGAACGCGGCGACGACCGCGCTCGCACCCATTCAGACTCTCGACGGCTTCGGCCAACTCGTGCCGCCGCCGTTGCGCGCCGCGCCGATCGCCCCCGATCAGTTCGACAAGACGGTCGCCGATCCAGATCATCCTCCAGGCTATTACGGTCCGTCCGGACAGGCCCGCGCCCTGAACATCGTCAAGATCGACACCAAGCTCCAGCCGCTTCCCGATGTCGCCGGAGCGAGCACCGTGGGCTTCTACACGCTGCGGAAGCCGTTCGCGCTCGAACCCTGGCTGTATCTGACGGCGCTCGGCCTGTTCGCGCTCGATATCCTTGCGGTCCTCGCCCTGAGCGCGGGGCTCGGCTTCCGCCGGCACCATGGAGCCGCCGCCGCGATCGCCGTGGCGGTCGCGCTCGGCGCCGCAGCCTTTCCGCACGTCGCGAAAGCCGCGGACACCCCCGCCGCCGCGACAGGTTCGGAGGCGGACGATTTCGGCCTGCGCGCGTCCCTCAAGACTCGCCTCGCCTATGTGCTCACCGGCGATGCCGAAATCGACCGCACCAGCGAAGAGGGCCTGTGGGGCCTGAGCAAGGTGCTCGGCGCCCGCACCGCGCTCGAGCCGGGCGCGCCGATGGGCGTCGACATCGAGAAAGACGACCTGTCCTTCTTCCCGGTGCTGTACTGGCCCGTTCGCGAGGACGCCGAGCCCTTGTCCGACGAGACGCTGGCCAGGATCGACGCCTATATGAAACAGGGCGGCATGATCGTGTTCGACACGCGCGACCAGGAACGCGTGGCCTATGGCGGCAGCCAAGGCAAGGCGCTGAACCGTCTGATCGGACGGCTCGATATTCCGGCGCTCGAGCCGGTGCCCGGCAATCACGTGCTCACCCGCTCGTTCTATCTGATGAACAGCTTCCCCGGCCGGTGGGACGGCGGTTCGCTCTGGGTCGAGGCGGAGCCGGCCGACGAGACCGAGCGCAGCGAACGGTCCCGGCGCACGGACGGCGTGAGTTCCGTCGTCATCACCTCCAACGATTTCGCCAGCGCCTGGGCGCTCGACGAGGCGAACCGGCCTCTGTTCCCGGTCGTGCCCGGCGGCGAGGTTCAGCGCGAGATGGCGTTCCGCGCGGGCGTCAATCTGGTGATGTACGCGCTCACCGGAAACTACAAGGCGGACCAAGTCCACGTGCCTGCCCTCCTCGAACGGTTGGGGCAGTAGACGATGAACTGGTCCATCACCTTCATCCCGTTCGTACCCTGGCCGGTCATTTGGATCGTGGCGGGGATCGGCGCGGTCTTGCTGGCGCTGCTGTTCTGGCGCGCCCGGCGTGGCGCCGTGATGCGGTCGCTTGCCTTCGCCGCGCTCCTGCTGGCGCTCGCCAACCCGCACCTCAAGCAAGAAGACCGCGAGCCGCTGAACGACATCGTCACGGTCGTCGTGGACGACAGCCAAAGCCAAGCGCTCGCGGGGCGCACGAAGCGCACCGACGAGATCCGCAAAGAGCTCGAGGCGCGCCTCAAGGAAGTGCCGAAACTCGACGTCCGCGTGGTGCGCTCCAACTCGTCTTCCGCCGACAACGAGCGGGACGGGACGATGCTGTTCACCGATCTCGGCGAAGCGTTGGCGGACGTTCCGCCCGACCGCTTGGCCGGCGTCGTCGCGATCACCGACGGACAGGTCCACGACGTTCCGGAGAAGGCCGCGGCGCTCGGCTTCGATGCGCCCGTGCACGCGCTTCTCACCGGCAAGAAGGATGAGTTCGACCGCAGGCTCGAAGTGACCGCCGCGCCCCGCTTCGGCATTGTCGGCAGCACGCAGACCGTCGAAGTGAAGGTGACCGAGTCCAAGCCGCGCGAGGACGACATCGCCACGCTCACGATCACCCATCAGGGCAAGAGCCCCGTGACGAAGACCGTGCGCGTCGGCGATCCCGTCGAGATCGACGTCCCGATCGACCATGCCGGCCCCAACATCGTCGAGATCGAGGTCAACGAGGCGCCGGGCGAGCTCACGCAGATCAACAACCGTACGCTTCTGACGGTGGAAGGCGTGCGCGAAAACCTGCGTGTGCTTCTGGTGTCCGGGGAACCCCATGCGGGCGAACGCACTTGGCGCAACATGCTGAAGTCCGACGCCTCGGTGGACCTCGTGCATTTCACCATCCTGCGGCCCCCGGAAAAGCAGGACGGCACGCCCATCAATCAGCTGTCGCTGATCGCGTTCCCCACGCGCGAGCTGTTCCAGGAGAAGCTCGATCAGTTCGATCTGATCATCTTCGACCGCTATCAGCGGCGCGGCGTGCTGCCGTTGCTCTATCTCGAGAACGTCGCCCGCTACGTGGAGCGCGGCGGCGCGGTGCTCGTGTCGTCCGGCGACGACTACGCCTCGCCGCTCAGCCTCTACCGCACGCCGCTGGGCACGATCCTGCCCGCCGCGCCGTCGGGACGCGTGGTCGAGAAGCCCTACCGCCCGGCCTTGTCCGAACTCGGCGAGAAACATCCGGTCACTGGCGATCTGGCCGGCGCCCATGGCGGCGGCCCGGACGGCAAGGAGCCGAGCTGGGGACGCTGGTTCCGCGTCGTGGACGTTTCGCCGAGGGACGCCGAAGTTCTGATGAACGGCGCGGACGGGAAGCCGTTGCTCGTGATTGGCGAACGCGGCAAGGGACGCGTGGCGCTTCTGCTCTCCGACCACGCCTGGCTCTGGGCGCGCGGCTATGACGGCGGCGGCCCCTATTCGGACCTGCTGCGGCGTCTGGCCCATTGGCTGATGAAGGAGCCGGAGCTCGAAGAGGAAACCCTCAAGGCCTCGAGCAAGGGGCAGACCCTGATCGTCGAGCGCCGCTCCGTGAAGGACGAGATCGATCCGGTGACGGTGACGACGCCGTCCGGCAAGGAAATGACCGTGACGCTCGACAAGGGCGAGCGCGGGCTGTGGCGCAAGACGCTGCAAGTCGGCGAACAGGGTGTTTACCGCGTCGCCTCCGGCAAGCTTGCCGGACTGGCCACCGTGGGCAAAGCCAATACGCGGGAATTCTCCGCCGTCACCGCATCCGACAAGCCGCTCGCGCCGATCCTGGAAGAGACCGGCGGCGGCGCCTTCTGGATGGGCCGCGCGGAAGGCGAAGCAGGAGACCTGCCTCGCCTCGCCATGATCCGCAGCGGCCACGTCTTGCACGGCGCGGACTGGCTCGGCCTTCACAAACGGGACGCCTATCACGTCAAGGGCGTCCGTCTGTTCCCGCTCTTCAGCGGCTTCCTGGCACTGGCCCTGCTACTTGGCCTTCTTGCGGTGGCTTGGTACCGCGAGGGCCGTTAGCGGCAGCGGCCATTAGCGCTCAATCGGCGTAGGCCGAGACCGCCCCCGACACGCCGTCGAGCGAGCCCTCCGCGAGTTCCAGTACCAAGAGCCGCGCCGGATCGACCGGCCCCGGAAGACGGATCGTTCCGGGTACTGCGGGCCTGAATCCGAAACGGCCGTAATAAGGCATGTCGCCCACCAGCAGCACGAAGGCGAACCCCGCGTCGCGCGCGCGCGCGATGCCCTCCAACAGAAGGGCCTTGCCGCACCCTTGTCCGGCCACGGAGGGATCGACAACGAGCGGGCCCAACAACAGCCCGCCCCGACGATCGCCGATACGGATGGCGGTGAACCGCACGCCGCCCCTGATCCGCCCATCCTGCCAGCCCGTGAGGCTGAGCTCGGCCGCCGGCGCAACACCCTCGCGCACGCGATAGGCGCTGCGGGCGAACCGGCCGGGGCCGAAGGCCGTGGCGGACAATGCGTTGAGCGCCGGAACGTCGGCAGCGGTTTCGGGGTGGATTTCGAAGGTCGTCATGGGATCGGCACCAGAAAGAAGGGCGAAGGAAACATCCTTACCGGGCGCCAAGCGCTACGATCTGACGTGCAGGAGAACGGACGAGGCGGCGGCGAGGATCAGGCGTTCCGCGTGAAGCGGGCGCGCGCTCGTCGTCGCTGAAGGACCAATATGGTGTCACTCGCCGTCATGGGCGCTGCCCATATCACGGACGGCGGCTCCAGGTCCAGCGTCATCGTCCAGCGTCATCGACGGGGCCGGGAGGCGCGCCGCATTTACGAACCCGCCTAAGTTCACTAACTATTATCGCCTCACGGTATAGGTCTGGACTTGCTAGACTTCGCGTCTGGTACTGGCGGGGCGTGGTCCTACGCCCCGAACGTCAAGCGGGGACATTCATGGCGGACAAGGCGAAGCTGCTCGTACTTTATCACTCATCCTATGGGCACACGGAGACCCTGGCCTATGCCATGGCCCATGGGGTTCGCGCGGTCGAAGATATCCGCGTGACCGTAAAGCGCGTTCCGGAACTCATGCCGGACGAGGTCATGACGGCCGCCGGCATGAAGGTGGAACAGCCTGCCCCGATCGCGGATCCTTCGGAACTCGCGGACTATGACGGCATCATCATCGGCACGCCGACCCGCTTCGGCAACATGTCCTCCCAGATGCGCTACTTCCTCGATCAGACCGGACCTCTCTGGGCGGCCGGCGCGCTGATCGGCAAGGTGGGCAGCGTCTTCACCTCCACCTCGACCGGCGGCGGCAACGAGACCACCATCGTCACCGTCCATCACACGCTCATGCATCACGGCATGGTCGTTGTCGGCCTGCCCTATTCGGCGCCGGACCTGCCGGATATCAGCGAGGTCAAAGGCGGCTCGCCCTATGGCGCGGGTACGATCTCCGCGCCCGACGGTTCGCGCACGCCCTCGCAGAAGGAACTCAACCTGGCAAGCTTCCAGGGCCACCACGTGGCGAGGATCACCAAGAAGCTCATGACGGGCGAAGAATAGGCGTAGGGCTTCGCCTAGCCGGACCATTTGGGACCGACCGGCGTATTGCGGAATATCTCGGCCAGGCGGCGGCGCGTCCCCGGATCCAGCGGTTCGGGCAAGTCGTCGATTGCGAACATGCCGGTCTCGGCGATCTCGCCCCGTTGCCGGTAGTCACCGTCCCGCGTCCAATCCCGCACCACATAAAGGGCGATGTGATCGCCCGGAAAATTGGCGTTGTTCGAGAACATGCCGTGCAGCACAGGCACCCCGGTCAGCGTCACGCCGACTTCTTCTTCGAGTTCCCGCGCGAGCGCTTCCTCCAGGGTCTCGCCCCATTCCACCCCGCCACCCGGAAAGAACCAGCCAGCGCGATAGACATGCCGCACGAGAAGCACACGGTTCGCTTCGTCGATGACGGCGCCCTGAGACCCGAGCGTCATGCCGCGGCGCAAGCGCCATATGGGCCGGATCATCGCCGTCACGAGCCTGGACAAGCGCTTGCTTCGTGGTCCGTTGGCGCTCACGCGCGGAACTCCGATGTCATTGTGCCGAAACGGAGCCGCACCATGACGGCTCCGGCCGCGATTTGTCCAGAAGACAGCATCGTGTGAGCCTGACCTTGGCGGCTGGGTTTTTTTGCACTAGGCAGATCGCATGTCCGCCTCGAAGACCTCGCCCGTGTTCACGCTGGCCCATATCTCAGACATTCATTTGAGCCCGATGCCGCATGTGAAGCGCCATCAGCTCCTGTCGAAGCGCGTCTTGGGTTACGTGAATTGGCACCGGGGACGGAAATTCGTTCACCGTCGCGAGATCCTCGATGTGCTCACGCGCGATATGATCGAGCGCAATCCCGACCATATCGCGGTCACCGGCGATCTCACCAATCTGGGGCTGCCGCAGGAGTTCCCGCTCGCGGGCGAGTGGCTTCGCCAGCTTGGGTCACCGGACGGCGTCACCGCGATTCCCGGCAATCACGACGCCTACGTGCGCCTCCACCCGGATCAAAGCACGGCCCATTGGCACCCCTTCATGGAAGCCAACGCGGCCGGGGACGAAATCCATAAGACGCCGCCGGGCGGATTTCCCTTCGTGCGGCGCTTCGGCGACATCGCCCTGATCGCGTTGTCGTCGGCCGTGCCCACGGCGCCGTTCATCGCCGCAGGCCGCGTGGGCCGTCAGCAGCGGAAGGCGCTGGCGCAGATCCTGGAGACACTCGGCCGCGAAGGTCTGTTCCGTGTCGTCTTGATCCACCACCCGCCGCTGCCCGGCCAAGCAGGCTGGCGGCGTGGCTTGCGCGATGCAGCCAAGCTTCAGGACATTCTGAAGACGTACGGCGCCGAGCTCGTCCTGCACGGACACAACCACGAGCAGAGCGTGACCGAATTGGAGACGGTTAGCGGTCCGGCCATCGTAGTGGGCGCGCCGTCGGCCTCGGAAGCTATCGACGGACAGACACCCGCCGCGCGCTACAACGAATATGCGATCGAACGTGCCGGCAATGGATGGCGCGTGGAGATGACCGGCCGGGCCGCCATCGACAGCGCGCGTGTTTGGGAATGCGAAAAGCGCGTGCTCAGGTCGCGCTGAGCCAAACCGCCGCGAACAATCCCGCGGCTCCGGTGAGCAGCCCGACAATGAAGCTCAAGATCACCATGCGGGTATTGAGCTGCAACTCCTGCTCCGGCGCGGCAGCGCGCGCCGGACCGCTACGCTCGACGAGGGCCGACTCCATCCGTTCCCGGCGCACGATCTCGCCGGCGACATAGCGCGTGATGCGGTCCGACATCTCGGCCACGTTGCCGGTGCTGAACAACGTGCGCCGGCCATTCTCGCTGTTGCGGATGAAGAGATAGGCATTGGTCGCGTCATCCACCGCCACATAGGTGAACACGTCGATCCACAGACGCGCCGGCCGGCTCGGAACCAGCGCGAGATTGAAACGATCGTCCTGGCTTGGGATTTCGGCGAAGACCGCATCGAGTTCGGCTTTCAGGAGCTCGAGCCGTGCGATTTCGCCGTCGCGATCGTCGGCCGTGCGATCGAGCCGCTCGGCTTCGTCGAGCCGTGCCTTCCGAATCGCTTCGCGCAAGGACCGGCTTGCCGCCGGGCGGGCGAAATCCTTCGCGCCGTCGTCCATTTCCGAAACGCCCTTCTCCCCGCTCTCGTCGAGGGATTCGAATTCGGGTTCGGACTCAGAATACCCCGCCGCCTCCCGTAATTGCGACATGAAATCGCGTTGGCTGGGGCCCGTTGGCTCGAGCGGCGTGGTGGCCGCTTCGTGCGCACGGTCCAGCGGCTCCCCGGACTTGGCCCGCTCCGCCGGTTCGACGAGCTGCGTGGACGCGGCGGGACGGCGGCGAGCGGGGCCCGGCCCGAATGTACGAGCTTGCGGACCGGCGCTACCGGTTCGCGAGAACAACGGATGCTCGCGCATCGTCGAACCACCTGTCTATTGCGGCGTCGACGCTGTCGTTCAGCCCGGACTGCCAAGCCTCGATCGTGGCATCGAGCGCCTCTTCATTGGCCGCGACGAAACTTTCGCGGTTGATCGACTCGCTTGCTTCGTTGACGAAATAGTCGATGGCGATCCCGATCGCGGCACCGAGCGCGGCACCGATCACCTGGCCGCCGACGGGCTCGACGACGGTCCCGACCGCCGCCCCTTGCAAGGCGGGCCCCGCGCGCGTCGCTAGCGACGTCGCAAGGCGCGTCGACATCTGTCCAAAGCTCCTGGCCGCGATCGCGTTGATGGCCCGTCCAAGCGTCAGCGCGCCGACCGTGCCGCCGGCCGCCGCCGTTCCGACACCCACGATGCCGTCGAACGCCCGATCCTCCATCAAATAGGTCGGCGCCTTCCATTTCTGCGCGTCCCAGTCGAGCTTCACATTGGTCATGGAGGTGGTTTTGGGAATCTCCTCCATGTTGCTCGTGTGCTCGGCGAGGAAAAGCTGCAGGCGCATATCGCTGTTCGCGATCACGCGGCGGAAACTGTCGTGCGCGTGACGCACGGCTTGTTCCACACCCTTGGTGATCGTCCGGTCGCGCAGTTCCGGCTTTAGAACCTGATCGGTGTAGTTGCGCAGGAAATACTCCTCGATGTCGGCTTGAATCGCCTCGCTCAGCGACTCGTACTTTCCGGTTTCGAGGAAGCGGCTCGCCGCGGAGGCCACCGTTTCCTTCAAGACGATGTAGGAACGCTTCCACGCGAAAAACCAGTCGGCATAGGATTCGATGGCCGCGTTCCGGTCCTGAAAGGCGAGCTCGAAGCTGCGCGCGATATCGTCGCGGGCCGCGCGTTTGATCCGCGCGCGCTCCTCGTCGAGCATCAAGATCGTGCCGTTGACGAATTTGTCGGCGTCGGACTGGCCGACGACGACCTTGTGCAGATTGCCGTCGATATCCTTGACCACGAGATCGACGGCATCCGGCGGCAAGGTCCGGCTCGGCGTGAAGATGTCGAAGAGGCTCCTGTCCGGATGGACGGCCGCGCTGTGATCGAGATGGCGGTAGTAGCTGCGGTAGAAGGTGGTGCCCAAGGACAGCACCGCATAGGCGATCAGAATCAGCCCGACCGCCATGCCGATGGGCTTGAGGAACATGCCGAGCGGACCCGGCTTCACGACCTTCTGTTTGACGGCTCTTTCCGGGCGGCGCGTGACGCGCGACACCCACGACTCCTCCTTCGCGGGCGAAGCCGAAGACACATCGTCGATGTCGTGCGCCTCACCGTCGGAGATTTCCACGAGAGCGGTGTCGCGCTGCGCCATGCCGTCAAGCATATCCCATGTCGTCAAGCATATCCTTTGACACCTCGGAGCCGGCTTAAGAAAGAACTCCCCCGCGCCCTTTACACACCGGCCTTTATATAGGTTTGGAGCCCCTCGGATGTAAGTGAGTTCAAGCGGGCGAAACCCTAGACCCGTTCGACAAGCTGAAAGAGCCAGTCAAACAAGCCCTTACGGTCGGTTCGGTACCGGGCCAGCGTGTCCCCGTCGTCGATTTTGACGGAAATTCCGCGAAGCGCGTTCACGACCGCGAAGGCATGCTCGTCCGTCACATCGTCGCCGATAAAGACCGGCGTCCGGCCCCGGAACGGCGCCTCCGCGAGAAACGCCCGAACGGCCTCGCCCTTATCGACACCCTTCGGCTTCAGCTCGAACACCATCTTGCCGGGCAGGACGACGAGCTCGGGATTGTCGGCCACCACCGTCTCGACGGCGGCCTGGCACGCCGCCGCAAGCTCCGGCCGCGCCCGATAGTGGAGCGCGACGGACGAACTCTTCCGTTCGAGCAGCAATCCGGCCTTGTCCTCTGCGAAGGCTTCAAGCGCGGCATGGGCCGCTTCGACGGCCGCGGCGTTCCCCTTGTCGATATGCATGCCGCCCGAGGCATCGCGCCGGACCGAGCCGTGCTCGGCCGCTGTCGCGAGCCGCAACGGCGCCATGAACCCGTCGACCACGTCGAGAGGACGGCCCGTGACGATCGCCAGCGCCCCGCCGAATTGCTCGGATAGCGCCGCCAGCACGTCCCGCACATGCGGCTCGACCGCCACGAGGTCCGGACGCGGAGCGATGGCCACGAGCGTTCCGTCGAAATCGAAGAAGAACGCGCTGTGGCGCGGCACATCTGGCAAAGATTCGCTCATTGTCTTCCACCGGCGGGCCGGAATCGGCGGTGCGCGCAAGGACGCGCCGCACGAATCGGGAAAAAAATCGGGAGAGGAAAACCTCTCCCGAAGGAAAGATTATTCCAAGCGTTGGGAACCCATCGTGACGAATTTGGTCTATGATCGCACGGCCGGCGCCGGAAGGCATGGCCGTGGGCACCGTTCTAGAGCGATAGATCGCGCATGCCCAGGGGACACGACCGCGTCATGTGAGCGCGATAGGCGTGATAGGAAGACTGCGGACGATTCGGTCCGGCGCGGACCGGCCTTCCACGGCGGCCCAATTGGCTGAGGTAAGACCAGAAGCGAATGCCTGAAACACCGGAAAAAGCACGCCGCCTCGTCGTCGTCTCGAACCGCGTGGCCGATTTCAGCGCGAAGTTCCAGACCGGCGGCTTGGCCGTCGCCCTTGGCGATGCGCTCAAGGCGTCGAAAGGCGTTTGGTTCGGCTGGAGCGGCAAAACGCGCGACGGCGCCCTGACCGCGCCGCCCGATATCGAGACCGTCTCGGGATTGACGGTCGCCACGATCGACCTCACCAAGTCCGAAGCGGAGGGCTACTATTTCGGCTACGCCAATCGTTGCCTGTGGCCGGCCCTGCATTACCGGCTGGATCTCGCCCAAACCAACGAAGAGCAAAGCGAGATCTATTTTCAGGTGAATGCCCGTTTCGCCGACGCGCTGATGCCGCTGATCGAACCCGACGATCTCATCTGGGTCAACGACTACCACCTCATCCCCCTGGCCGAAGAACTACGCGGCCGGGGATGCACCGCCCGGATCGGCTTCTTTCTGCATACGCCCTTTCCCTCGCCGGAGATTTTCGCGGCCGTCCCGAGCCAGAAGCGTCTCGGCAACGCGCTGATGGTCTACGACGTGGTCGGGTTCCAGACCACCTGGGACCGGGACAATTTCCGCCGCTACGTCATGGCCTCGCTCGACGGCGAACAACTGCAGGGCGACCGGATCGCGGCCCAGGGCGAGACCACGCTCGCCTCCGTCTTCCCGATCGGCATCGACGTCAATCATGTCCGCAACCTCGCCGAGACCGAAGACGCCAAAGGCCCTCTCCTCCCTTATGCGGGCGACGACATGAAGACGATCATCGGGGTCGACCGCCTCGACTACACCAAGGGTTTGCCCGAGCGTCTTCGCGCCTTCGAGGTCTTGCTGGAACGGTTTCCCGAGCACCACGGCAAAGTCCGTCTGGTGCAGATCGCGCCGCCGACACGCGAGGGGCTGCCGGTCTACCAAGAGATCCGCGAAAACGTCGAACGGCTGGTCGGCCGCATCAATGGCCGCTTCGGCGACCTGACATGGCAACCCGTGATCTATTTGCATCGGGGTGTCCCGCAAGACACGCTCACGCGCTTGTTCCGGCGAAGTCATGTGGGACTCGTGACGCCCCTGCACGACGGCATGAACCTCGTCGCGAAGGAATATATCGCCGCGCAAGCGCCTCAGAATCCCGGCGTGCTGGTCCTGTCGCGCTTCGCGGGCGCCGCCGAACAGCTCCGCGAGGCGATCCTCATCAATCCGCACGACATCCAGGAGACGGCCAGGGCGCTCGACCGCGCGCTGACCATGCCGCGCCAGGAACGCTGGGCCCGTCACAATAGGCTGTGGCAGCGAATCGAAACCTACGACTTGTTCAACTGGCGGGACAGCTTCATTCAGTCCTTCGCCGAATCCGACACGAATCCGGTCAATCTGTTCCCAAAAGAGGCAGGCGCTGCCTGAGTCATGCGCACCTGTGCCTGCCGGTGCGCACCGCGCGCCGGAGGAATGCCCGGGCACCGGCATCATTGCCTCTGGTCGTGACGGAGGAACCCTCTTAACGTGCCCAGAACGGGCGCCGCTCACGGCACGGCCCGGACATCGCAATCGCCAACCCTCTTCGCATCGCTAAAATTCACATGATCGATCGCAACGACCGGCACTGGTACAAGAACGCCGTTATCTACGAATTGCATATCAAGGCGTTCTTCGACGCCAACAATGACGGAATCGGCGACTTCGCGGGGCTCGTGAAGAAGCTCGATTACCTTCAAGACCTTGGCGTCACGGCGGTGTGGCTGTTGCCGTTCTACCCATCGCCCCTGCGCGACGACGGCTACGACATCGCCGACTACACCTCGATCAATCCGACCTACGGCACCATGCGCGATTTCCGCCAGTTCGTGACGGCGGCGCATGACCGGGGCATCCGGGTCATCACCGAACTCGTGGTCAACCACACTTCCGATCAGCACCCCTGGTTCCAGCGCGCGCGCAAGTCGAAGCCGGGATCGGTCTGGCGCGACTATTATGTCTGGAGCGATACGGACCAGAAATTTCCCGGCACGCGGATCATCTTCCTCGACACCGAGAGTTCGAACTGGACTTGGGACCCCGTGGCCAAGGCCTATTTCTGGCACCGCTTCTATTCCCACCAGCCCGACTTGAACTACGACAATCCACGGGTGCTGTCGGACATCCTGCGCGTGCTGCGCTTTTGGCTCGATATGGGCGTCGACGGCCTTCGCCTCGACGCGGTGCCCTATCTCATCGAACGCGACGGAACCAACAACGAGAACCTGCCCGAGACCCACAAGATCCTGAAACGCTTCCGGGAGGAAATCGACGAACGCTACCCGGACCGCATGCTGCTGGCCGAAGCCAACCAATGGCCCGAGGACACTCGCCCCTATTTCGGCGACGGCGACGAATGCCACATGGCGTTCCACTTTCCGCTCATGCCGCGCATCTTCATGAGCCTTGCGCGCGAGGACCGCTATCCGATCACCGACATCATCAGCCAGACGCCGCCGATCCCGGAGGATTGCCAATGGGCCATCTTCCTGCGCAACCACGACGAACTGACGCTGGAAATGGTGACCGACACCGAGCGCGACTATCTATGGGAAACCTACGCCACCGATCAGCGGGCGCGGCTGAATCTCGGCATACGCCGCCGGCTTGCGCCGCTGCTCGACAACGACCGGCGCAAAATCGAATTGCTCACCGGGCTGTTGTTGTCGATGCCGGGCACGCCGGTGCTCTATTACGGCGACGAACTCGGCATGGGCGACAATTTCTATCTTGGCGACCGGGACGGCGTGCGCACGCCCATGCAATGGTCGGCCGACCGCAATGGCGGTTTCTCGCGAGCCGATCCGCAGCGCCTCTATCTGCCGCCCATCATGGACCCGATCTACGGATACGAGACCGTGAACGTGGAAGCGCAGCAGAAGCACGCCAGCTCGCTGTTCAACTGGACCAAGCGCATGATCGCCGTGCGCCAGACCCATCAAGCGTTCGGCAATGGCGGCATGAGCTTTTTGCGGCCATCGAACCGGAAGGTTCTCGCTTATTTGCGCGAATATGACGGCAAGGTGATTCTGTGCATCTTCAACCTGTCCCGCTCGGCGCAAGCGGTGGAACTCGACCTGTCGAGCCAGCGGGGCAAGGTGCCCATCGAACTGACCGGCGCTTCGGCCTTCCCGCCGGTCGGGACGCTACCCTATCTGCTGACGCTGCCGGCCTATGGCTTTTATTGGTTCATGCTCGCCGACCCCTCGCAGGTGCCCTCGCTTCCCGAACAAGAGCCTGAATCCCTGCCGGAGCTCGAGACCTTCGTTCTTGGCGACGGCTGGACGGTGGTGGAGAGCCAGCGGCACGACACGGCCCGCATCGACCGCATCGTCACCGAGATGCTCCCCACCTATATCGCCCGGCAGCGGTGGTTCGGCCCCAAAGACGCCGGGATAACCCATGCCAGCCCCGAACGGCTCGGCGAGATTCCCAAAGACGGCAGCGAGAGCTTCCTCCTGATTCTGGGCAACGTGACCTTGGCGGACGGGGCCACGCAGCGCTACTTCATCCCGGTGGAACTTTCTTGGGGCGAAGATGGCCTTCGCCACGACAATCCGGTTTTGCCCTACGTCCTCGGCAAAATCCGGCGGGGCGCGACGTCGGGCATCGCTTTCGACGCGGCCCATGGCGATACCTTCCCGCGCTCGCTGCTGGACGCAATGCGCCGTCACGAGACCCTGCCGGCCGTGGGCGGTCATTTCCGCTTCGAGGCGAGCGAGGCGCTTCGCGCGCTCGGCCTGTCCGGGCCGCTGGAGGTCCGGCGCGTCGCCACGGGCGAGCACGCCCATACCGTGCGGACGCTCGGCGACAAGGTCCTTCTGAAAATGGCGCGGCGGCTGCGCTCCGGGACCGATCCCGGCATCGAGATGGGCCGCTTCCTCGCCAAGTCGGGCTTCGCCAACAGTCCCGCCTTGCTGGGCTCGATGGAGTATGTCGACGAGAGCGGCGTCCCCACGGCCATCGCCGTTGCGTTCGAATATGTCCGCAATCAGGGCGACGGTTGGTCCGTCGTGGTCGATGCGCTCGACCGCGAACTGGAGGACGAGACCTTGTCGGGCAATGGCACCGAGAAGGGTCTCCCCTACTCTCTCGCCTTGATCGAAACCATTGGGCGGCGGACCGGCGAGCTCCATCGCGCGCTCGCGGCGGCGGAGGACGGCGATCCGGACTTCGCGCCGGAGCCGGTGACGAACGCCGATCTCGACGAGTGGCGCAAGCGGGCCGTCTCCCGGGCCGAGTTGGCCTTCGAGGCTCTCAAGACCCTGCCGGAAACGACGGACGCCGAAACCAGACAGCTCGCCGAGAACCTTCTCGCCTTGCGGGAGGCGATGATCAAACGGATCGATACGCTCGTTCCGGCCATCGCGCGCGGCAACAAACTGCGGCTGCACAACGACTACCATCTCGCGAAGACCCTGGTCGCGGCGAACGACGTTCTCATCATCGACTTCGAGGGAGAACCGGACCGCCCGGTCGACGAACGCCGTCAGAAGGCGCCGCCGTCGCGCGACATCGCCACCATGCTGCGTTCGTTCGACTATGCGGCACGGACGGCCATGGACCGGCAGCGCCAACGCGGCGCGACTCATCTCGACGAGATCGAGACGCGCGGACTGACTTGGCGCTCTCTCGCGGAACGGCGCTTTCTGCGCGCCTACGGCATGGCGCGAGACGACCAGACCGGCGGCTCGCACCTTGCGGGCGGCGAACTCCTGCCGCTCTTCCTGGCCGACAAGCTGTTCGAGGAAATCGTCTACGAGACGGCCAACCGGCCCGTCTATCTAGCGACGCCGCTGCGCGCCGCGCTGGAGCTGGTCGCGCCTCTCGACACTACGATCGAGGGAGAGGGCGATTGAGACCCGCGCCCTCATTCCGGACTGCCGGGGATTGCCGGCGATGCCGCTGAAACTCGGACCCGGCGCACCGCAACCGCTCGGCGCGACCTTCGACGGGCGCGGCGTCAACTTCGCCTTGTTTTCCGCGCACGCGACAAGGGTCGATTTATGCCTGTTCGACACGGGCGGCACCGAGACGGACCGTATCGCGTTGCCGGAATACACCAACGAGGTCTGGCACGGCTACGTGCCGGAGCTCGCGCCGGGTCAGCGCTACGGCTATCGGGTCCACGGCCCCTACGTGCCGCGCTACGGACACCGCTTCAACCGCAACAAGCTTCTCCTCGACCCTTATGCGAAAGCCTATGCGGGGCCGCTGATCTGGGACGACAGCCTGTTCGGATACCAGATCGGCGCCAAGCGCGGCGACCTCGTCAAGAGCCGGACCGACAGTGCGCCCTTCATGCCCAAATGCGTGGTGACGGGCGGCGGCGCGCTCCCCCTCGACAACCGGCCGAACCGGCCCTGGCACGACACGGTCGTCTACGAGGCGCACGTCAAGGGCATGACCGCACGGCACCCGGACGTTCCGGAGCCCATACGCGGCACTTTCGCCGCGCTCGCGCACCCCGCCATCGTCGAGCATCTGGTGACGCTCGGCGTCACCGCCATCGAGCTTCTGCCGATCCATGCGTTCGTCGACGACCGGCATCTTGTGGAGCACGGGCTCCGCAATTATTGGGGCTATAACAGCATCGGCTTTTTCGTGCCCGCCGAACGTTATGTCTCGCCGGGCTCGAACGTCGACGAATTTCGCGCCACCGTCGACCGTCTTCACGAGGCCGGCATCGAGGTCCTTCTCGACGTGGTCTACAACCACACGGCCGAAGGCAACGAACTCGGCCCCACGCTCTCCTTCCGCGGTATCGACAACGCGTCCTACTACAAGCTCACGGAAAACAAACGCCACTATCACGACACCACCGGCTGCGGAAACACGATCAATATCGGCCATCCCCGGGTGCTTCAGCTCGTGATGGATTCCTTGCGCTATTGGGCCGAGCAATGCGGGGTCGACGGCTTCCGGTTCGATCTCGCCCCCGCCCTCGCCCGCGACGGCGCCGGTTTCGATCCGAGCTCTTCGTTCCTCGACGCCATCGGCCAAGACCCCGTGCTGTCCCGCAAGAAGCTCATCGCCGAACCATGGGATCTGGGCACGGGCGGCTATCAACTCGGCGCGTTCCCACCGGGCTGGGCCGAGTGGAACGATCAATGGCGCGATGGCTTGCGCGCCTATTGGAAGGGGGACATGGGGGCCCTGCCTGGGCTCGGGCGCTGCATCTCGGGCTCGGCGGCGATCTTCGACCGGCGCGGACGCAAGCCCTGGGCGAGCGTGAACTTCGCCGCCGCCCATGACGGCTTCACGCTGAAGGACGTCGTCTCCTACGGCGTGAAGCACAACGAGGCGAACCTCGAGGACAACAAGGACGGCCACTCCGACAACCGCAGCGCCAATTGGGGTGTCGAGGGACCGGCCGACGACTCCGCTATATTGGATCGGCGCGACCGCGTGCGCCGCGCCCTCGCGGCCAGCCTCCTGTTCAGCCACGGCACGCCGATGTGGCAAATGGGCGACGAGATCGGCCGCACCCAATTCGGCAACAATAATGCGTTTTGCCAGGACAACGAGGTCTCCTGGGTGGATTGGCTGAACGTCTCCGAGCGCGACAAGGACTTCCTGGCGTTCGTGCGGGGCCTCGCCGCCTTGCGGCAAGACCTCCCGCTTCTGCGCTCTCGAAAATTCCTGCACGGCGAACCCGTCGCGCCCCGCATCAAGGACGTGTCCTGGTTCAAACCGGACGGCGAAGAGAAACAGGCCAAGCATTGGGAAGACCCGGTGGCGAAATGTATCGGGGCGTCCTTCGCCGGCGGCGGCAACATCCTCCTTATGCTGTTCAATGCCGATACCGAGCCAATCGATTTCATCTTTCCCTATTTCGGCAAGCGCCATCTGCACTGGAAGCTTCTCTGCGACACCGCGAACGGCCTCATCCGGCCGGCCGACGCGCCTATTGCCGTCGGCAAGACGACCATTCCCGGAAGCGGCCTTCTCCTCTTCGAAAGGACCGACCGGTGACGGCGCGTTTCGCCCATAGTCTGCCCTGGGGCGCCGAACTCGTGGACGGCGGCGCGCGCTTCCGGCTCTGGGCGCCCGCGCAAGAGTCCGTGTCCCTCGTGCCCGGAACCGGCGCGCCCGTGCCGATGACCGGAACCGGCGGCGGATGGTTCGAGGTGCTGACCGACGCGGTGCCCGCCGGCGGCGCCTATCAATTCGCCCTAAAGGACGGGTTCCGGGTGCCGGACCCCGCGGCCCGCGCGCAAGCCGGCGATGTCCACGGGCCAAGCCGGCTCGTCGATCCGAAAGCCTATGAATGGCAAACTGCGGACTGGAAGGGCCGCCCCTGGCAAGAAGCCATCCTGTACGAGCTTCACACCGGCACCTATTCGAAAGACGGCACGTTCGACGCCATCGCCCGCGATCTCGACCGGCTCGTGGATGCCGGCGTCACCGCCATCGAACTTCTGCCGGTTGCGCAGTTCGGCGGCAATCGCGGCTGGGGTTATGACGGCGTTCTGCTCTACGCACCCCATACGGCCTATGGCGGACCGGATGGATTGAAGCGGCTCGTCGATGCCTGTCATGCGCGCGGACTGATGGTGCTGATGGACGTGGTCTATAATCATTTCGGCCCGGACGGGAACTATCTCCACCTCTACGCACCGGACTTCTTCGATCCGGCGCGGCAGACGCCGTGGGGCGCGGCCATCGCCTTCGATCGCGCGCCCGTGCGCGACTTCTTCATTCACAACGCGCTTTATTGGCTCGAGGAGTTCCGCTGCGACGGGCTTCGTTTCGACGCCATCGACCACATCAAGGACGACGCCGAAGAAGAAGTCCTTGCGGAGATCGCGCGGGAAGTCCGCACACGGATGCCGCACCGCCACGCCCACCTCACCATCGAGGACGACGAGAACACCACGCGGCTGTTCCGGTTCGACGAGACCGACGCTCCCCGCCTTTACGACGCCGAGTGGAACGACGATTGGCACCATGCGGTCCACGTGATCCTGACCGGAGAAGAGACGGGCTACTATCGGGATCACGTGGACGAGCCCGTCGCGCGTCTCGCAAGAACGATGGCCGAAGGCTACGACTATCAGGGCGCGCCCTCGGCGTTTCGCGGCAAGGCCCGCGGCCGTCCCTCGGCGCATCTGCCGCCAACCGCCTTCATCAACTTCATTCAGAACCACGACCAGACGGGCAATCGCGCCCTGGGAGAACGGCTCTCTTCTCTGGCGCCACACGAAGCCGTGGACGCCGCTCTGACATTGCTGCTGCTCGCGCCGCACATCCCGATGCTGTTCATGGGCGATGAGTACGGCGAGACCAAACCGTTTCTGTTCTTCACCGACTTCCAAGGCGATTTGGCCAAGGCCGTCCGGAAGGGGCGCCGCGACGAGTTCGGCAGCAACGCGACGTTCGCCGCTGCCGCGAGCAGGAACCTCGTTCCCGACCCCAACGCGGTCGAGACGTTCGATAGATGTATTCTCTCGCCGGCGAAAACGCCGCGTCTCGATTTGGTGAAACGGCTGATCGCGGCACGCAAGGCGCATGTCATTCCGCACATCAAATCCATCGGCGCCCATGCCGGCCGCGTCACCGCCGTCGAAGGCGCCGCATTTTCAGTCAGCTGGACCTTTGGCGACGGCAGCGCGTTGATCTTGACGGCCAATCTATCGGATGAACCCGTCACGACCCCTTCGAACGCGGGCGGCGAACCGTTCTTCACGACCCCGCCGGGCATTTCCGATACCGGCACCCTGCCTCCTTGGTCCGTTATCGCAAGCTTGAGCCTCTAGGAGCCCTTATGACCGACCGGATCGACGAATTGGCAAAGCGCTTCGGCATTGCCGACGGCTATATCAGCGAACAGGGCGATTGGATCGCGACACCGGACGCAACGAAAGCAAAGGTTCTCGAAGCGATGGGCGTCCCGCTGGACGGCGGCGGCGAAATGCCCAAGCCCGCACGCATGGAAGACATCGCCGGGCTGTCCGCCTCGGCCTTCTGGCCGCAATTCCTGGTGGAGCATCGCGCCTGGGGGTTCGCGGTGCAGGCCTATGCACTGCGTTCGGCCCGCAATTGGGGCATCGGCGATTTCGAGGATCTGGCACGGCTTGCCGAATATACGGCGACGCTCGGCGCCGACTTCGTCGGCGTCAGCCCGCTGCATGCGCTGTTTCTCGCCGACCCCTCGCGCATCAGCCCTTACAGCCCGTCCTCGCGTACGTTTCTCAATCCGCTCCTGATCGCGCCCGACCGCGTGCCGGGCTTCGCCGCGCTCAACCGGCCGATATTCGCCACGCGTTGCGCGGCGTTGCGCCAGACCGAGTTCGTGGATTACGAGGGCGTCGCCGCGGTGAAGATCGCGATTCTCGAGGAGTTGTTCGCGCGCTTCTTGAAGAACGGTTCGCCGGACGCGAAAGACGCCTTCGAGCGCTATTGCTACGAGCAAGGCAAGGCGCTGGAGATCCATGCGCTCTACGAAGCCTTGTCGGAGCACATGGCCGCCAAGGGCCACGGCGTGGCCTGGATGACCTGGCCCGAGGCCTATCGCGACGCGACGAACATCGCCGTCCGCGACTTCGCCCGTGCGGCGAGAACGCGCATCGCCTTCCACGCTTGGCTGCAATGGACGGCCGAGACGCAACTCGCCGATGCCCAGGCGCGCGCACGCGCGGCCGGGATGCGGATCGGCCTATATCTCGACCTCGCCGTCGGCATCTCGCCCGACGGGTCGGCTTGCTGGCAGAACGGCCCGGCCATGGCGCGTTCCGCCCGTATCGGCTGTCCGCCCGATCCATTCAGCGCGCAGGGTCAAGATTGGGGGCTCGTGCCGTTCTCGCCGGTCGGACTCGCGGAGGAGCGCTTCGAGCCGTTCCAAACCATGCTGCGCGCGAACATGAAGCATGCCGGAGCCCTGCGCATCGACCATGCCATGGGGTTGCAGCGGCTCTACTGGATTCCCGAGGGCAACACCGCCGTGGACGGCGCCTATGTCGCCTATCCGTTCCGCGAACTTCTGGAGGGCATCGCCCAGGAATCGTGGCTCTCCCAGACCGTCATCATCGGCGAGGACCTCGGCACGGTTCCGCCGGGGTTCACGGACACGATGGTCCGTGCCGGCCTTCTGAGCTATCAGGTCTTCTATTTCAGCGAAGACGGCGGGGTCTGGCGGCCGCCCCACGCCTACCGTCGCGAAGCCACGGTCTGCGCATCGACCCACGATCTGCCAACGCTCCGAGGCTGGTGGACCTGCAACGATATCGATTGGCGCATCAGATCCGGGCGTGCGACCGAGGCCGAAGCGGCCATTCAACGGCAAAATCGCGAGAAGGACCGCAAACGCCTGCTGGACGCTCTCATGGGGGCGCAAGCCCTGCCGCCGGATACCGCCTATAGCGAGGCCGGCGAGATGCCGGACGATGTCATCATCGCCGTCCATCGCTTCCTGGCGGCGACGCCGTGCCGCCTCCTTGCGGTCCAGATCGACGATGCGCTCGGCGCGGTCGAGCAAGCCAACCTTCCCGGCACAGTGGACGAGCACCCCAATTGGCGGCGCAAGATTCGCGTTCCGATCGAAGAGTTGGACCAACAGCCGCTGCTCCGCGCTATCGCGGACGCGGTCGCGGCGGACCGGCCGAGGCGATAGCGCATGCTACGGCCGATCCGGCGGGGCGGCAAAAAGCGCCGGAATACGGCGTGTTATGTCTCGCCGCGCGATTTATCGCCAGGATCGGCATCGCCAGGATCGGCATGGCCGGAGTGGCCACGATCCGCATGGCCGAGATCGTGGGCGGGCGCGATCCTGTCGCGCACGATCTGCTTGAGTTCGGCGATTTCCGGAAACCGGCCCTGCTCGCTCCGGGACCAGATCAGGTTTCCGTCGATGCGGATCTCGAAGACGCCGCCCGTATCGTCGGGGATGAGCGTCAGCGATCCGGCCTCGCCGGCAAAGGTGGACAACAGTTCCTGCCCCATCCAAGCGGCCCGGAGCATCCAATTGCAAAGCCTGCAATAGGTGATGGCGATATTCGGCGAGGGCGCGGTCATTCCACTTGCTCCAGGAGGATGCGAAGCGTACCGGGAGACTGTAGACTGCCGCACGCGGCCGATTCCAGCCTCATTCGTGTTGGAGCATGTGTTAGAGCATATTGGCTATTGGCCCAACGGTTCGAACGAATTATCGATAAGGAATGTCACCGGCGCGCAACATCCTTGTTCCATGAAGCTCGTTTTGGGTTGCATCGGCCTACCGCCGGTCGTCACCTCGTAACTCCATCCTGACTTGTTTCAGACGTCAAAACTG
Organism: Hyphomicrobiaceae bacterium UBA7697; assembly: GCA_002482645.1. Taxonomy (GTDB): domain Bacteria; phylum Pseudomonadota; class Alphaproteobacteria; order Rhizobiales; family Methyloligellaceae; genus Methyloceanibacter. The sequence continues at coordinate 133,290 of DLGJ01000012.1, read as the reverse complement.
CGAGAAGATCGACCCTATGAAACTTCTGATTCGCAATGCTGTCCCCGTTTTGCTTGCCACCGCGGCTCTGACGGGCGTGTTTATGTCGACCCCATCCGAAGAGGCCTCCGCCAGCGCGGTTGACGGCCTGCTCGGCTCGTGGCGCGGCGGCGGCACGGCCAGATACACGTCGGGGACCGAACGCCTGAGCTGCAACGCCTATTACACGGGCGGCGGGTCCAGCCTCGGGCTGGCCATCCGCTGCACCTCGCCGACCTCCAAGGTTGAGATTCGGAGCAAGCTGCGTGTGAGCGGCAATCGGGTCTCGGGGACTTGGGAAGAACGCACCTTCAATGCCGCGGGGAGCGCGGCCGGCTCGGCAAATCCCGGACGCTTGAGCGTGAGGATTTCCGGCACGGTCAACGGGAGCATGACCGTGAACTATACGAAGACCCGGCAGAATGTCTCGATCTCGACGACGGGCACTTCGCTGCGAGGCGTTTCGGTTTCACTGACGCGCAGTGGCTAATTCGCCGCCCTCGCCTTCCGTGTTTCCCGATGATGTTCTGCGTTTGGAGGCTCGTGTCACGGGCTTCCCGGGCGGCACCTTGGGCGGTGCGAACTGGGGGACGAGGAGCAAACTGCCATGGGCGAGGCGTTACTAAGCCAGAAATTGGTCGGAGACCGGCTTGAGCTGACCGCAAGCGGATCGTGGACCGCCCCGCACGCGGGCGAGCTTGAAACGGAGATCGACCGGCTCACCGGCAGCCCGTCCGGCGAGACGCCGTCCAGGGCGACGGACGTCTCCATCGACATGGCGGGCGTCCGCGAGCTCGATACGTTCGGCGCCTGGCTTCTCGAACGCCTGACACGGCAATGGACGGCGTCCGGCCGCGAGGCCGTGGTGGTCGGCTTGCCGCAACACAGCGCCGATCTGGTCGAGGAGATGCACGGGGTCAACCGCGAGACCCCGCCAAAGCCGGAGCGCGGAAACCCCATCGTCTCGTTCCTGGCCGTCATCGGACGCGGCAGCACCGGGTTCGCCAGGAGTTTCTATACCTTCGCGCACATGCTCGGCGAGGTGGGCATGGCCGCGGGCCGCGTGTTGTGGCGGCCGAGCGAGTACCGGCTGACGTCGACCGTTCACCAATTCGACCGTGTCGCTTTGCAGGCGGTTCCGATCATCGTGCTCATCACGTTTTTGATCGGCGGGATTATCGCCCAGCAGGGCATCTTCCATTTCCGCAGATTCGGCGCCGAGCTCTACTCGGTCGATCTCGTCGGCATCCTCGTCCTGCGCGAAATCGGCGTCCTGATCGTGGCCATCATGGTGGCCGGACGATCGGGAAGTTCCTACACGGCCGAGCTCGGCTCCATGAAGATGCGCGAGGAGATCGACGCCCTGCGCACGATGGGGTTCGACCCGATCGAGGTTCTGGTGCTGCCGCGCATCCTCGTGCTCGTCGTCGCGCTGCCGGCCCTGACATTCATCGGCTCCCTGGCCGCCCTTTACGGCGGCGGCCTCGTCGCGTGGCTCTATGGCGGCATGAGCCCGGATATCTATATGGCTCGCCTGACGGACGCGATTTCGCTGACCCATTTCCAGGTGGGAATGATAAAGGCGCCGTTCATGGGCCTCGTCATCGGCCTTGTGGCCTGCGCCGAAGGACTGCGCGTGAAGGGTAGCGCCGAATCCCTCGGCATCCAAACCACCAAGTCCGTGGTCGAATCCATTTTCCTGGTGATCGTCTTGGACGGACTGTTCGCGATCTTCTTCGCCTCGATTGGAATGTGATCCCGGCATGAGCGAGAAAGCCCCGGTCATCAAGGTGCGCGACCTCGTGGTCGGATTCGGCACGCAGACGGTCTTGAACCACCTCGACCTCGATGTGCGCGCATCGGAGATCTTGGGTGTCGTGGGCGCGTCCGGAGCCGGGAAGTCGGTTCTCCTGCGCACCATCATCGGTCTCATTCCCCGGCGCGAAGGTTCGATCGAGGTACTGGGCAAGGATCTCGACAAGGTGGACGAGAAGGAGCGGCGGGCTCTGGAACGGCGCTGGGGCGTGCTGTTTCAGCAAGGCGCCCTCTTCTCCTCGCTGACGGTGAAGCAGAACGTCCAGTTTCCCATGCGCGAGAACCTCGACATTTCCCAGCGCCTGATGGACGAAATGGCGCATGCCAAGCTCGAAATGGTCGGTCTCTCGCCCCGCGACGGCGACAAGTTCCCGTCCGAGCTGTCGGGGGGCATGACCAAGCGCGTGGCGCTGGCCCGCGCGCTCGCGCTCGATCCGGAGATCGTTTTTCTCGACGAACCGACATCGGGGCTCGATCCGATCTCGGCGGGCGACTTCGACGAATTGATCCGGACCTTGCAAGGGACTTTGGAGATTACGGTCTTCATGGTGACCCACGATCTCGAAAGCCTCTACACCGCATGCGACCGCATCGCGGTCCTCGCCGACGGCAAGCTTGCCGCCGAAGGCACGATCGGCGACATGCTGGAATGCGAACATCCCTGGGTGAAGACCTATTTCCAAGGAAAGCGGGGCAGCAACCTCGCCGGCCGCGAATCGACACATGCTGAACGCATGACCGAACGAGAAGGATTCTGATCGATGGAAACCCGCGCACGCTATGCCCTGATCGGACTCTTCATCCTCGCCGTGGCCGGCGCGGGCTTCGGCTTCGTCTACTGGCTCGAAAACAAAGGCGGCTTCGGCGAGCGCGAGACCTATCGCATTCAGTTCCAAAGCGCCGTGCCCGGCCTTTACGTAGGATCGGCCGTCCTCTTCAACGGCATTCGCGTGGGCGATGTGACCAGCGTTGGCCTCAATCCGGCCGAGCCCCAGCAAGTGCTCGCCACCATTTCCGTGATGAAGGACACGCCGATCCGCGACGACACGGTCGTGAATGTCGAACAGCAGGGCCTGACCGGCGGTGTTGCCGTGACCTTGACCGGCGGCACGTCCAAGGAACCGCTGACGACGGACACCGGGATCGCCACGCTCGTCGCCCCGCCAAGCGTTGGGCGCGATTGGACTCAGAGCGCCCGCGATGCATTCCAGCAGGTCGAAGATATCCTCAACCAGAACGCGGTCCCGCTCAACGAGGCGATCGAGAATATCGAGGTCTTCACCGACGCGCTGGCGCGCAATGCCGATAAGGTCGACGGCATCCTGGCCGGAATTCAGCGCATGACCGGTGGCGGCAAGGAAAGCGCGATCCTCTACTCGCTGAAACCGGCCGGCGATCTTCCGCCCGCGCCCGAAACGCAGCCGGGCTGGAAACTCATCATCCCGGAGCCGAGCACGCTTCTGGCGTTCAACACCGACAAAATCATGACGCGTCCCGCGCCGGACGAAAGCCTTCCGTTGGACGGGCCGCGCTGGAGCGACAGCCTCCCCATTCTCGTCCAGGCCAAGCTGGTCGAGACGTTCGAAAATGCGGGCTATGCGAACTCCGTTAGCCGCACCATCGGCGACTTCCCGAACGCCGATACGCTGTCCATCGATATCCGGCGCTTCGACGTCGTGACCGAAGGCGATCCCGTCGCGAAGATCGTTATCCTCGCAAAGCTGCAAGGACCGGACGGCAGCATCGTCGCATCGAAGAAATTCGAAGCCGATGCGCCGGCGAAAGGAAAAGAGCCGCGCGACTATATCGCTGCCTTGATGGACGCGTTCGCGGCCGTGTCCCGGAACATTCTCGAATGGACGACCCAAACGCTGGCGGCGGTTCCCGCGCCGGATGAAGCGGCCGGCGCGGAAGCGCCGGGCCCCGATGCCGGAGCACCTCCCGCCGATCTCGACGAGCTCGATAATCTCGACGACCTCCCCATGCCGCCGGAACCGGACCAAGGGACGCAATAGCGCGACACGCGGCGTCGCGGCGCCCCGCATGGCTGATCTGGCGCAATGTTCGGGCGTTGCAACAGGGTTTAGAAGGCACGAGGCGAACGCACAAGACGATGGGCGCGGCTCCGTCGTCCTTCGGCCAATGCGAGCCTCTTGAGATTGAACCGCCTGCCGGAAGCGGCGGCGGGACCACGGATAGGACCATCGGTAGGGCCATTGGCACGATCACGGGCAAAATCGTTGGCAAAACGCGACGATCCATCGCCGTCCGAGACGTCGTTGCCTTATGCGCTGAGCGCCGGCGACGTCCTCACCGAACAGGACGTCGATCCGCATCGTGGCCTAAGCGGAGACGAGGCCGCCGCTCGCCTCGATCGCTACGGCCCGAACCGCCTTCCCGACATCCAGCAGCGGGGGGCGCTGATGCGCTTCCTGCTCCAATTCCACAACCTTCTGATCTACGTCTTGCTCGCCGCGGCCGCGCTCGCCGCCGCCATCGGCAACGTGGTCGATGCCACGGTTATCGTTGCGGTGGTGTTGCTCAACGCCATCATCGGATTCATCCAGGAAGGGCGCGCCGAGCGGGCCCTCGAAGCGATTCGCGGCATGATCGATCCGCGTGCGGCGGTCGTTCGCGCTGGACGCCGCACGGACATCCCGGCGGAGGACATCGTTCCCGGCGACCTCGTCCTCTTGGAGCCGGGAACGCGCGTGCCGGCGGACCTGCGTCTGATACGTGCCCGCAATCTCCGGATCGACGAGGCCGCCCTGACCGGCGAGTCGGTTCCGGTGGACAAGAGCACCGGCGCCGTGCCCGCGCCGGCGGCGCTCGCCGACCGGACCTCGATGGCGTTCTCGGGCACCTTCGTCGCCAACGGAACGGCCACCGGGGTTGCGGTCGCCACCGGGGCGAACAGCGAGCTCGGACGCATCAGCGCGCTCGTCGGCACGGTCGAGAGGCTGACCACGCCGCTGATCCGCCAGATGGACCGCTTCGCCCGGCGGCTGACCGGCATCATTCTCGCGGCATGTACCGCCGTGTTCGCCTTTGCGGTCTATGTCCGCGACTATCCGTGGCCGGACGCGTTCATGGTGGTGATCGGCCTCGCCGTCTCCGCCATTCCAGAAGGCCTGCCTGCGGTCATGACCATCGCGATGGCGATCGGCGTGCAACGCATGGCCGCCCGCAATGCCATCATCCGCAAGCTGCCAGCCGTGGAGACCCTCGGGTCCGTCTCCGTGATCTGCTCGGACAAGACCGGCACGTTGACGCGAAACGAGATGACGGTGCGGAGCCTCCTGACCGCGGATGGCAGGTTTGAAACCTCCGGGGCCGGTTACAAGCCGCAAGGCGGATTCACGGCGGACGGCAAGCCGGTGGAGCAGAACGGCTGCTCCATCCTGACGGAGGCGGCAAGGGCCGCCATCCTGTGCAACGACGCCGAGCTGAGACAAGACGGCGACGACTGGACCGCGAACGGCGATCCCATGGAAGGCGCGCTGGTCAGTTTCGGCATGAAAGCCGGATTCGACCCGAGCCTCTTGCGGAAACAAATACCGCGTACGGATGAAATCCCATTCGACACGGAACACTGTTTCATGGCGACGCTCCATCACGGCCACGAAACGGGACGCGCCGTCGCCTTCATCAAGGGCGCGCCGGAACGCGTTCTGGCCATGTGCGGAACGCAACTGACGGCGAACGGTGAAGAGGCGTTGGACGCGGACCGCTGGCGCAGGGAAACCGAAGCCACGGCCCGCCGGGGTCAACGCATGCTCGCCCTGGCGATGAAGCCCTTCCACAAGGGGCACCGGGACCTCAGCTTCTCTGACGTGGGAGGCGGCGCCATCTTTATCGGCCTTGTCGGGCTCATCGATCCGCCGCGTGACGAGGTTCTTCCGGCGATACGCGAATGCCGTTCGGCCGGGATCGACGTGAAAATGATCACGGGGGACCACGCCGGAACGGCGACGGCGATCGCGCGCGAGCTCGACTTGGCGCCCGAATTGAAAACGCTGACCGGAAGCCAGCTCGACGAGGTCGACGATTCCGATCTCCCGGCCATCGTTCGCGAGACGACCGTATTCGCCCGCACGAGCCCGTCGCACAAGCTGCGCCTCGTCCAGGCGCTGCAGCAAGATCGGGCCGTGACCGCCATGACCGGCGACGGCGTCAACGACGCGCCCGCGCTGAAGCGGTCCGATGTCGGCGTCGCCATGGGGATGAAAGGCACCGACGCGGCCAAGGAGGCCGCCGAAATCGTTCTCGCCGACGACAACTTCGCATCGATCGTCGCGGCCGTACGCGAAGGCCGCACGGTCTACGACAATCTCCGCAAGGTCATCGCCTGGACCTTGCCCACGAACGGCGGCGAGGGAGCGGCTTTGATCGCGGCCATTGCTTTCGGTCTCACCCTGCCGATGACCGCCATTCAGATCCTTTGGATCAACATGGTCACCGCGGTGGCGCTTGGGCTGACCCTTGCATTCGAACCGACCGAGCCCGGAACAATGACAAAGCCGCCGCGCAAGCCGGGGGAGCGGTTGCTCGCAGGGTCCGTGCTGTGGCGGCTGCTGTTCGTCTCGATGCTGTTCGCACTCGGCGCCTTCGGCATCTTCTATTACGCGATGGAGCGCGGCTTGAGCCTCGACATGGCGCGCACCATGGTCGTCAACACCATCGTCGCGATGAAGATCGCTTACCTGTTCAGCGTCCGTTACGTGCACGGCACGTCTCTGACCTGGCTCGGCGCGCTGGGAACGCCCGCGGTCCTGATCGGCGTCGCCGTGACGGTTGCCGCGCAACTCGCCTTCACCTACCTGCCGCCCTTGCAGGCCATCTTCGCAACCGAATCCATCGCGCCCTTCGACGGCCTCGTGATCGTCGGCATCGGCATCGTGCTTCTGATCGTGGTCGAACTGGAAAAGGCGATCTTCCGGTTCGTAGCCGGCCGCACTGGCGGCGGGCGCGGTCAACGGATCGCTCATTCCGGACGGGCCGCATAGCCGGAACGAAAAAGGCGGGAGCCACGCCCCCGCCTTGAAAACCCGCACGAGCCGTATGCCCGACTTACGCGGCCTTTTTCTCGATGTCGGCCGTCCATTTACCGAGCGTCGCAAGCCCGTTCATCTCCGCGCGATGGGAGAAGGCCGCCTGCGCCGCCGGGACGTTCTCCGTCTTGCCGGACCAGGCGACCTGCGGCGCGTGCTGCAACGCGCGGCCGTATGAGAAGGAGAGATGCCAGGGGAATCCGCCGATGCGGTTCATGGCATCGAGACGCGCGGTCGCCTCGACATCGGACTGACCGCCCGACAGGAAGGCGATGCCCGGCACGGCCGACGGCACGCAATCCTTGAGAACGCCGATCGTTCTTTCGGCGATCTCCCCGTCGGAGGCTTGCACCGCGCATTTCTTGCCCGGAACGATCATGTTGGGCTTCAGCACCATGCCTTCGAGCTGGACCTTCGCGTAATAGAGTTCCATGAACACGGTCTTGAGCGTCCACATGGTCACGGCCTCGCAGCGCTCGATGGTGTGGTCGCCGTCCATCAGCACCTCGGGCTCGACGATCGGCACGAGTTGCTGCTCTTGGCACAGCGCCGCATAGCGGGCGAGCGCATGGGCGTTCGAATTGATCGCGTCGTGGCTTGGAATACCCTCGCCAATATCGATGACCGCGCGCCATTTGCAGAACTTGGCGCCGAGCTCACGATACTCGATCAACCGGTCGCGCAGGCCATCGAGCCCTTCGGTAATGGTCTCGCCCGGACAGAAGGCCAGGGGCTTCGCGCCCGCGTCTACCTTGATGCCGGGAATCGATCCCGCCGCCTCGATCAGCTTGACCAGGGGCGTGCCGTCCGCGGCCTTTTGCCGGATGGTTTCGTCGAACAGGATCACGCCGGAAATCCGGTCCTTCATGGCCGGCTCGGTCCGGAACAGAAACTCGCGATAATCGCGCCGGTTTTCCTCGGTCGAGGTCACGCCGATCGCGTCGAAGCGCTTTTTGATGGTCCCGCTGGACTCATCCGCCGCGAGAAGCCCCTTGCCAGGCTGCACCATCGCTGTGGCGACTTCGTTCAAGGCCGCAAGGTCCATATCGTTCTCTCCCTATCAGGCAAAATTTCAGGTCGGAATTAGCGCCCATAATCCATGGCCGCGCCCGCGTTACAAGCCACGATTTCTCGCTTTCGCAGGAGAATTTCCAGGAGGCGGAGCGCCGATCCCGGCGTATCCTAGAGTCCGGGCGGCTGGTGCTGCCAGGGATAGCCTCCCCGGGCCCTCTCATAACCGATATCGTACAGACGGGTCATGAAGACCGGATCGAATGCCTGGGTGCTCGTATCCATCACGTCCTCTGGGATATAAGCCAGATTAAAGGCAATGCCGTTGCGCCGGCAGAACTCGTATAGGCGGTAGAGATCGCCCACACCCTGGTTGGTGAGCAGGGTCGAGACCGCCCGGCCGGCGATATCCAGCGTATGCGCCTTCACGGCCTTATAGTGCGGCGTCGGATAGCCGTTCAGGATCACATAGAAGCGCCGGTCCGGCCTGGCCCCGAGGGCTTGGTCCATGTTCCCCATCGTCAGTTGCGTGGGGGCGAGGAAGACCGACCGCGTCGTGCCGCCATCCACGTGCATCTCCTCGAAGCTGTAGCCGTCGGCCGTCACCTTAATGAAGCTCGGCGGGAACGCGGCCGGAATGGCGGCCGACGCAAGGAGCACGTTACGGAAGAGCTCGACGGACCCCGGACGGCCGCTCGAGGCGATTTCTCCCATGTCCCAGATAACGGGACGCCCTGCATCGAGATTGGTGGTCCCGATCAGCAATCTGCGTCCCTTGCGATGCTCCGCGGCAACCTCCGCGAGGAACGACGGCGTCACGTAAGAGGCGATGAGCTTGGCAAGGGGGCTATTGCTGGAGAGCGCACTGCCGCCGAGCAGGCCCTTCACCGGACGCATGATCGCGATATCCTTCATATGGGACTCGGTGTAAACGTGTTTCAGCGCCGGATCGTATTTCGGCCCGAGAAAGGCGAACGGCGCGCTCAGCGCGCCGGTGGAAACGCCGGTCACCACGTCGAACTCGGGTCGCGTGCCCGCTGCCGTCCAGCCCGCCAGGATACCGGCACCGTAGGCCCCGTAAGGACCGCCGCCCGACAGCGCCAAGGAGGTCATCACGGGCCGCCGGCCGCCGGCCCCCCGCAACTCCGGACGGCTTCGGGTCAGTTGGGAGACGCGCTTCGCTTGATAAGCGGCCGTATTGGGAGGCAGTTCGTCGCCCCAGAAGCGAATGGTCTCGGGCCCCATGCCGGCCACCTGCGCACTATCTTCGAGCGAGAGCGGCACGGCGTTTCGGGCGCCCATGGCACCGCACGCCGCAAGCAAAACACCTGCGGTCAAGATCGCTAGGCTCCGCCAAAAAACGCGGCGGACGAACACAGAACTCGGCTTCCCCAAAACTCGCTCTCCCTGGACGTACCGTCATTGGCGACGGTTCTCCCCTACGCACGCGCAAGTTATAATAGCGCGTCAGGCTTTGCTAGTGGACCGTGCCACCCTGAAAACTGCGTAAACCCGTCAACGGCGCCTCGCCAGCGCAACGACGAAGAGCAATGCGATGACGCCATGCAGCACGCCGCCCGCCCACAGCCCATGGCTGCCTGTCTGGATCGCGCCGAAAAGGAGCGCAGGCGCGGCGACAATGTTGTAGACCGCGAGCGAAACGGCCGCATACGAGCCGAGCCCGTAGGCCATATCGTAGTCGCCCGTCGCGGCCGCCCAATTCCGCCCCAGCAGCGCCCCGATGCCGAGGCCGAATGTGGCCACGCCGAGCAATCGAATCAGCGACAGCGTCGCCAAATCGGCGTGAGCGCCCCCGGCGCCCTCGACGACCACGGCCGGCATCAACATCGCCGACACGCCGAACAGAATTTCGATGCAGCCCGATACCAGAACGAGCAGCGGCACCATGGTTCCTACGTCTCCTATTGGGCGCCAGCTCGAGTATTTGACGTCTCTGCCTCGAGATTGTGCCCAAAGTCCGGCTGGCTCCAGGAAAAGACCTGGTTCCAGTCGTCCTTCATGCTGACCACGTTCCAGCCATTGGCCAAGGCATGCTCCATCAACTCCACGGGGAAACGGCCCACATCCGAATTGGGCCCATAGGCATATTCCCGCTTGGCATCGTCATGATGCACCAGCCCCATGAAGCAAAGGCCCTTGCAGTTGGCCGTCCACTCCAGCATCTCCTTGTCGCCGATGGAGTTCCCGAAGGCGAAGACCGGCTGGCGCCCGATATAGTGGTTGATGCCCTCGGCCTTGCCGGGCCCATCGTCGAAGAACAGCAGATCGGGCAGCTTCACCAGCGTCGGGCTGGAATCCCACATGCGGTATTCCGTCTCACCGGACGAGCCGACCACCTGCCACGGCGGAATGCCGTAGCACTGTTCGGTATAGGCGCGCATGAAGGCGGTTCCGCCGCCTGAGACGATGAAGGTCTTGAAGCCCTTGGCCCGCAAATAGCCGAGCAGTTCGATCATCGGCTTGTAGGTGAGATCGGTATAGACGCGCTTGAAGCGCGGATGCTTGGCCGTCTTCAACCAATTCGAGACGATCTCGTTGAACTCGACCGTGGTCATCCCGCTATGGGTCGCGGTCACGAGCGCCATGGCGCCCTTCTCGCCATAAGTGAGGAGCTTCTCCGTGTTGCCGTCGAGGGCGGACTTGAAGGGCTCCTTGCTCTTCCACTCCGGATACTGGTTGGATACCGCCTTGACCCGGTCGATCACGAAGACGAACTGCGTGTAGACCGGCTTCTCCACCCAAAGCGTCCCGTCATTGTCGAACGTCGCGATGCGGTCCGCTTCGGCGATGAAATCGGGACTTCCGTCCGTCGTGGCGCGCGCCACATAGTCGAGGATCGCCGTCTTGACGGCCCCGTCGTTCCAGGACGGCAACGGGTCAGCGTCCTGATCGGCAAAAGCGGCATGGGGCACACTCAGGAGTGCGAGCAGGCCCACGAACGTCGCCAGGCGGACTCGTGTGATCATCGGCGCTACTCCGGTCGCGAAAAAAGGGCGGCCCATCGCTGAGCCGCCCCTCTTATAGCCTATTGTCGCGAGGCTCGTCAGACGAGCCCTCGCGCATCGGAGCCTAGTTGCCCGTGGGCAAGCCGATGCTGAAGCCGTCCTTCGCGAGCTGTTCCTGGACCGATTTGAGCATCTGGTACTTCGAGATGGTGATCGGGCCGGTATAGGTCTCGCTCTGCAGCTTCCGCGGCGGATATTTGACATAGGTCTTCATGAGCTTTGCGACGGAATCGTTCGCCGGAACCACCGCCCAGGTGCTTTCGGTGAAGGTCGTCATGAAGATGTCGTAACGCTCCTGCGGATCTGCGAGAAGATCGAACACTTGCGGCACCGTCGCCACGTACTTGCTCGCGCCCTTCCAGCCGAGATTTGTATCGACCGCGAGACTGCCGGTGTCCGCACCGTCATCGCCACGGATGTTGAAGACGTACTTGAAGTTGTCGACGCGGACAGCGCCCGGCGACAGCTCGTCTTCGGTGAAATAGAACCACCAATGGCGCTTCGACTTGCCCGAGCCGGTCCAGACCGGTGTCATGTCGTAGCTGTCGAAGATGATGGGCTTCCCGTCGCGGTCCTCGGTCGGCAGTTCGATTCCGGCGACCGACGCGAACGTGGCCATCAGATCGAGATTGCCGAGGATATCGTCGCTCCTCGAGCCGGGCTTCACGTGCCCCGGCCAGCGCACCATCGTGGGCACCCGGTTACCGCCTTCGCGAACCGTGCCCTTCGTGCTCCGGAACGGCGTGTAGCCCGCATCCGGGTAGACGTCCTGCCAGGCGCCGTTGTCCACGGTATAGAAGACGATGGTGTCGTCGGCGATTCCGAGGTCGTCGAGCTTCTTGAGAAGACGGCCCACCCGCGTGTCGAGCTCGACGACGGCATCGGCATATTTCGATTTCGAGATCGACTTATGCTCGAACTCCGGCGCCGGCATATTCGGCTGGTGATTCTTCATGAAGTTGACGTTGATGAAGAACGGCTTGTCGGACTTGGCCGCTTCGTCGAGGAATTCGATTGCGGCCTTCTCGACATACTCGTCGAGATAGGGAATGCCGACAACGCCCTTCTCCGGCGTGTTGACGTACTCGCCATTGACCTTGAAGTCTTCCACGGGCTTTTCGCCCGCCTTGCCGGACAGAGAGCCCTTTGTGATCTTCTGATACAGCTCGCGCAACTCCGGGCTCATGTTCGGAAACCACTTCGGGTCGCCGTAAGTGTACGCGTTGAGGTGATAGAGGAACGTGTACTTCATCACGTCGTAGCCCTGAGCGTTCGGAAGCGCATAGTCCGATTCGCCGAGATGCCATTTCCCGGTGAAGTATGTGTCGTAGTCCGCCTTCTTCAGCACCGAAGCGAGAGTCCATTCCGCCGCCGGAAGACCGCCGCCCTGCCCTTGGAAGGCCACCGTGGTCAGGCCGCTACGATTGGGGATGCGTCCGGTCTGAATCGCCGCGCGGCCCGGCGTGCAACTGGGTTGCCCATAGTAATTAGTAAAGAACATGCCTTCATTGGCCAGCCGGTCGAAATTCGGGGTCTGCATACCCCGCGCCTCGCCGCCGAGATAAGGCCCGAGATCGCCCCACCCGGTGTCGTCCGAAACGATCAGGAGAATGTTGGGTTTCTTGTCCTTCGCATCCGCCGATGCGTCGGCATCCTGCGCGTGGGCGGCGCCACCGCAGGCCACCAGTGCAGCCACCGACAGGCCGCATAACTGCTTGTACAAGCCGAAACTCATGCTAGCACTCCTTCTTTGTTTTGATGCACGCTGCTTTGTTGTGATGCACGCTGCGCAAGCATCGATGCATGTTGCGCAAAGCTTGGAGACACGAAAAAGAGGGTCGCAGGCTATGGCCCGGACCTGGAAGCGAACCTCGCCGAGATCCTCTTCTCGCGAAGAGACTAACCGGATGCTACCCTCACGGCCCAATCAAAAACCGCTCATCTGACGAGATTCCCGCATGACGACGAACGTTTCGGATCTGGACGGCGCTCTTCGCATTCTGCAATCGCGCGGCTGGTTCTCGGAACGGAGCAAAGAGACCCAAAGACGATTGGCCGACATAGCCAAACTTCGGACCTTCGGCACCCATCAGCCGATCTACCTAACCGGCGAGGCTCCCAACGGCATCTTCGGTTTGGTCCAGGGCTCGATCAATATCGCTTTCCCCCGGAACGACGGAGAAGACTACATTGCCCACCACGCCGGTTCGGGCTTTTGGGTGGGCGATCTTGCGCTTTTTGCCAAAGGACCCCGGCTCGTCTCGATCCATGCCGCCGAGCCGACGACCATGGTTCAGTTTCGGCCCCGCGACGTCGCCAGGCTCGTGCGCGAGGACCCGAAGCTTCACACAGATTTCTATGCACTGACCTACGAGAATTTCAGAACCGCCCTGAGTGTCGTCGCAAATCTGGCGATCATCTCCATCGACAAGCGCGTGGCGGACCGGCTGCTCCTGGAGGCGGCGGCTCATCCGAATGCGGATGACTGGATCCAGATTTCGCAACCCGATCTCGCGCAGCTCTTGGCCGTTTCCTTGCCGACGCTGAGGCGCACGATCAAACGGTTCGCGAATGCCGGCCTCGTGGAACAAGGCTATGGACGGCTCAAAGTGATCGACCGCAAGCGGCTCCAAGACGTCTGCGGCGTTTGACGGGCCGGCCGATGCGGCCGGCCGGTTTCCTCGAACCGCCACACCGGCCGCTGTTGCAAATTTGCACATCCGCCGGCGATCCTGCCCGCTGTCGCAAAATGCCATGGCAATGCGCGCGCTCGCCGCGCTAGGCTCGCCCCACACATGCCAGTCTGCATCGAACGGAGGGGGATCGATGGGACGGACGAGTGTCATTGCCGGCGGCCTGGCGCTAATCGGGGCCGCGTTCGCGCCGGGAGCGGCGCAGAGCGCCGAGTTCGGCGCGAGCCCTTGGCTTAAGGGCTATACGGATGTCTTCGGCGGGGTTATCCCCTCCGTTCCCGGCTTCTATCTGCGCACGGACGTTTACGACTATAGCGGCAGCGCCGATGCCACGATCTTCAACGGCGTCGTCGAACTTGGCGTCGACCAGAGCTTCACCGCGACCGTTCCGTCTCTGACCTATGTGTCGCCCTGGAAGCCCTTCGGCAGAACCTTCGCCATGAACGTCACGCCATCCGTCGTCGCGATGGACGTGGATGTCGGGCTCGGAATCCCGGCCTTCACGGGACCGCGCGGCAATCGGTTCGGCGGCTTCACGGTGAACCGGGGAGACACCAATCTCGCTCTGGGCGACACCGTGATCGCCCCGGCGATCCTCGGTTGGGACGAAGGCAACTTCCATTGGAACGTCGCGGCCTTCATTCTCGCGCCGACCGGCGAATATCGCACCGATCAACTCGCGAACACGAGTCTCAATCACTGGGCGTTCATGCCGCGTTTCGCCGCGACCTATTTCGACCCGCAGACCGGGTGGCAAGCGACGGGCGCGGTGCTCTACACCTGGAACACCGAGAACACGGCGACGAACTACAAGACCGGCGACATCGTCAACGTGGAAGGCACGATCACCAAGAATTTCGGCCCGCTCGGCGTCGGCGTCGCGAGCTACGGTATGATCCAGGTGACGGGCGACAGCGGCGCGGGCGCACATCTCGGATCGTTCGAGTCCGAGGTCTACGGCGTCGGGCCGATCGTGACCTTCACCACCAGCCCAGACCCGACGAAGGCCCTGACGGTGATCGTGAAGTACTACAAGGAGTTCGGGGCCGAGAATACGTTCGAAGGCGAGACCTTCGACGCGGCGGTGAGCTTCAAATTCTGACGCCGCACAATTGGGCGCGCCTTGCGGGCAGCCCCGGCCGGTCCTGCCTCCATCGCCCCTTGGGGCTTGCTCTGGCCCAAATGTGGTTGTGAACTCAGGCTCCAAGGGACCGGAGGCGACCCCCGTCCCGCGTGGCGGACCGTTTGGAGCTGCATGACCGGAGCAGACGCACAGCGACCGGAGCGGAAGCCGCTGGTGGCCCTCACCGGCGCAACGGGCTTTATCGGCCGCCATCTTCTGAAGGGCCTTACCGAGCGCGGCTACCGGATGCGCGTCTTGCTGCGCCGCCCCTCGGCGATGCCGGAGTCCTGCGCCAGCGTCCTGATCGGCGACATCGCCAAGCCCTACAACATGTCCGAGGCCCTAGCCGAGGTCGATGCCGTCATCCATACCGCGGGCATTCCCCGCGCCATGACGGGCCTGCCCGAGGACGACTACCGCCTGCTCGACACCGAAGCGACGGTGCGGTTCGCCCGCGCCGCGCAACGCGCCCGCGTGAAGCGCTTCCTGTTCCTGTCCTCGATCCGCGCGCAGTCCGGCCCGTCCGCGCCGGACGCGCTGACCGAAGACCAGGACCCACGGCCCACCGACGCCTATGGCCGGTCGAAACTCGAAGCCGAACGGGGCGTGGCCGAGACCGGCCTCGACTGGGCCGCCCTTCGCCTCGCCCTGGTCTACGGTCCGGGTGCGGGCGGCAATATCGCGAAACTCCTGAAGCTCGCGCGCTTGCCCTATCCGCTGCCGCTGGCGGGGTTGAAAGCGCGGCATTCCCTGCTCGCCCTCGACAATCTGGTCGAAGCGATCGATAGGGTCTTGGCCGCGCCCGCGCCGTTGCGGCGCCCCTTTATCGTGGCCGATCCGGCGCCGGTCACGGTCGCGGAGATCGTGGGCGCCCTGCGCCAAGGACTGGGCCGTAGAGCCGGTCTCTTCTATGTCCCGCCCCCGCTTCTGAAGGCCGCCCTGGGCGCCATGGGACAAAGGGAGGATGCCGCGCCGCTGTTCGACTCTCTCGTCGCCGAACCGGCCGCTTTGCGCGCTTTGGCCTGGACGCCGCCCGTTGCAACGCAACAAGGCTTGGCGGCTCTCGCCAGAGAAGTGCCTGATTAACAAAGCGCTCCGGCCATGCTGCGGCGCGGCGATATTGCGCCGCGCAACGTACGGAATTTTCAGCGCTTTTCGCGACATTCGTCTTATCAATGTCGCATTCAACCGCTATAGTTTTCCACAGGCTGACGTGGGGGTCGCCAAATAAGAATTGCTGTCCACGAGCGTGACAACGTCTCCGCTGCGTCAACGAACGGAGCACATATCGAGGATGGCGAAATTGGAGGCGGGTATGGCACTCCCCAAGATTGTCGTTCGCGGCAAGCAGGTCATTCTTTTGAGCGGCTACTGCAAGAACGACGACAAGGGCACTGGTGACGTGCGGAGGCGTGGCGATCGCGCCGTCAAGGTGGACGCTGAAGATCAGCTAGTGCTGGCTGCCCAGCGCAATCCCGATGCGGTTGCCTTCGGATATGTCGCCGGTATGTGGGTCGCGTCGGCTTAAGCTATTTACGGAGCCACGGTAACGGGCCCTCGCACGCGGGATGGCGCGTGCCAGCCTAAGATCGCTCCCCTCGGCCGTGCCCCCCGTGCGCGGCGCGGACGCCCGCGAAATCGAACTTGCCGGACGGAATTCATCTCTCATAACATCGTGCGCGAACCGGCGATGCGCGCCAGACCCTGGCACGGCAGCGCCGCCGCCCATCCAGCAATTCTCGGTCCCCGGCAACCCTTGCACGCCTCGACAACAGACCTGCCTGCACTCGACCCGACCCTTGTGCCCGAATGGGCGCCACAACGGGCGATATGGACCGCTTGGCCGGCCGACGCGAACGAATGGAACGGCGATCTCGAAGCGCCGCGCCGGGATGTCGCGGCTCTCGTCCGCGCGCTCGCGCCCACGAACCGGGTCCGGCTCCTCGCAAACGATGAAGACGCGCTGCGCTCCGCCCAGAGCGCCGTCGGAGAGTTCGCCGAAATTTTGTCCGCGCCCTATGGCGATATTTGGCTCCGCGATACCGGTCCCATCTTCGCAACGGGCAGCGACGGCCCTCTGGCATTGCGCTTCCGGAACAATGGCTGGGGCGGAAAGTTCTCGCTCACGGGCGACGACACGGTCGGCGATGCGATCGCACGGCTCGCAGGCGTGCCCACACTCTCCGCCGATTTCGTTCTCGAGGGCGGCGCCATCGACAGCGACGGCGCCGGCACGATCCTCACCACCCGGCAGACGCTGCTGAACGCGAACCGCAACGGATGGTCCCAAGCGGACGCCGAAACCGCGCTGCGCACGGCCTTGGGCGCACGGAAGATCGTCTGGATCGACGAAGGGCTTGCCGGGGACCACACCGACGGTCACGTGGACAACATCGCCCGCTTTGCCGGACCCGGCCTCATCGTCTGTCAGAGGCCGGCCGGTGCGGACGACCCCAATGCGGACGTGCTGGAGGCCGTCGCTGCCGGCCTCGAAGGTGCGACCGATGCGGAAGGCCAGCCGATCGAGGTCGTCCGCATCCCAGGCCCTGGCCGCGTTCTGAACGCGCTCGGCGAGACCGCGCCCGCTTCGTACCTGAATTTCGTCATCGCCAACGGCGTCGTGGCCGTGCCGGTGTTCGGGACGAAAACGGAGACCACGGCACTCGATTGCTTGCAAGCGGTGTTTCCCAACCGCAAGGTTATCGGGCTTCCCGCCTACGGCCTCTTGGGGGCGGGAGACGCTGGAGGCGGCGCCTTCCATTGCATCACCCGGGAGGAGCCCGTTTTCGATCCGAACTATTCCGGACCCAGGTGAGCTCATGGCGCGCGAGGTGACGGTTGCGGCAATTCAGGCGGCTTTCGGTCCGGACCTGAGCGCGAATTTCGACACGGTCGAAGCGTTGGTCCGCGAGGCCGCCCGCCAGGGCGCGCAGGTGATCCTGCCGCCGGAGCTGTTCCAAAGCATCTACTTCCCCACCCGCCAGGACCCGAAATGGTTCGAGACGGCATTTCCCGCCGGCGAGCATCCGTGCGTACGCGCGCTTGCCGCGCTGGCCAAGGAACTCGGCGTCGTGATCCCCATCTCGTTCTTCGAAAAAGACGGACCGCATTTCTTCAACAGCGTCGCCATCGCCGACGCGGACGGCGCCATTCTGGGCGTGTACCGCAAGAGCCATATTCCCGACGGTCCCGGTTACCAGGAGAAATATTATTTCCGTCCCGGCGATACGGGCTTCAAGGCGTGGCGTACGAAGCACGGCACGATCGGCGTCGGCATTTGCTGGGACCAGTGGTATCCGGAGGCCGCGCGCGCCATGGTGCTCGAAGGCGCCGAGATTCTGCTTTACCCGACGGCCATCGGATCGGAGCCCTACGACGAAACGCTCGATACCCATGAGCGCTGGCGCCGCGTGATGCAGGGCCATGCCGTCGCCAATGCCGTCCCCATTATCGCCGCGAACCGGATCGGCGAAGAAGACAACGACGGCACACGCCAGCGCTATTACGGGCACTCCTTCGCCGCCGACCATACCGGCGAGATCGCCGCCAGCCTCGGCGAGGACGCCGAAGGCGTGATCGTCGCACGCTTCGATCTCGACGAGATCGCCGTCTATCGCGCCGAGTGGGGATTCTTCCGGGACCGCCGCACCGATCTGTATGGGGACACGCTGACATGAGTCTGCTTCGATACGCGACTGTCGACGTCTTCGCCGAACACCAATTCGGCGGCAATCCGCTCGCCGTGGTCCATGGCGCCGACGGACTCTCGACGCAGCAGATGCAGACCATCGCCGCCGAATTCAATCTGTCGGAGACCACGTTTATCTTGCGGCCCCAAGATCCGGCGAACACCGCCCGCGTTCGCATCTTCACACCATGGGCCGAACTGCCATTCGCCGGCCATCCCAATGTGGGCACAGCCTACGTGCTGGCGAACGAGGCGGAGCGGCGCGGAAAGCCGATCGCCAACGACGTCGTGACATTCGAAGAGCCCGGCGGCCTGGTCACCGTCAACGTGCTGAGAAACGGCGGGTCGATCATGGGCGCTCAAGTCGCCGCGCCGCAACGGCTGAGCGTGGGAACGACCCTCGCGCCCGGCATCGTCGCAAGTCTTTGCGGTCTTTCGCCCGCGAGCATCGAGCAGAGCCGGCACCTTCCTTTGATCGCCAGTGCCGGCATGCCCTTCGTCTTCGCCCAACTTAGGGATCGGGCGGCCTTGACGGCGGCCTCTCCGAACACGAGCGCCTTCGCGCAACACTTGCCGCGCGAGCTCGCAAGCGGGCTTTTCCTCTATGTTCGGGAGCCCCAGTCCAATCCGCCGATTCAGGCCCGGATGTTCGCGCCTCTTCTCGGCGTACCGGAGGATCCGGCCACCGGCGCCGGAAATGTGGCTTTGATCGGCCTCCTGGCCCATCTCAACAGCAAGCCGGACTTGGTCCTGAAGGCCAGAATTGGCCAAGGTGTCGACATGGGACGCCCAAGCCTGATCGAAGCGATGGCCGCGAAGCGGAACGGCGTCGTGACGGCAACCCAAGTCGGCGGCCGGTGTATTCCAGTGATGAGCGGCACGCTCACACTCCGATAACGGCAATGCCGGAAAGGAGAGGCTGGTGACGCAAACGTATGTTCCGAACCTGTTGAACGACCCCACGGCCACGCGCATCGCCGCGGGCGATACGGAAGCCACGTTCCTACCGGGTTATGGCATGGTCGGCATCTCGCTGCGCAAGAACGGCATCGAGGTCTTGCGCCGGATCGACAACCTCATCGTCGCGTGCGCCGCGAACCGCACAGCGGGGATCCCCTTTCTGTTTCCCTTCGCGAACCGTCTCGCCGATTTCCGCTACGAAGCGGCCGGACGCGGGGTGACGCTGCCGCCGCATTCTCTGTCCCTGCGCTACGATCAGAACGGCCTTCCGATGCACGGGCTGATGTGGCCGCACCTTCAATGGGAGACCGTCGAAGCATCCGGCACATCGCTGTCCGCGCGCCTGGACTGGTCGCGTCCGCAAGGCCTCGCGGTGTTTCCCTATCCGTGCGGAGTATCCATGACCGCGAGCATCGCTCCCGGCAGTCTGACGATCGAGACTGCCCTCGCCGCGACCGGCGATAGCGACGTGCCCGTCAGCTTCGGCTTCCATCCTTATTTCGGTCTCGACGGCAACCGCACGGATTGGCGCATCACGCTTCCGGAAATGCAGCACCTCAAAATGGATGCGCGGCAAATTCCGACCGGCGCGCGCGTGCCGTTCTCCGGTCTCGATGGACGGCTCGGCACGCGCGACTTCGACGACGGCTTCGCGCTGACCGGCGCCGGCGCCACGCTCTCGATCGGATACGAAAGCCGGCGGATTTCCGTAGACCTGCTCGAAGGCTACACGCACGCACAGGTCTACGCGCCGCACGACCAGAATTACATTGCCTTCGAACCGATGACGGCGCCCGCGAATGCTCTCATCAGCGGCGAGGGTCTGCGTCTCGTCCCGAAAGGCGGCTCGTTCCGCGCCACGTTCCGTATCCGCATCGAGAACTGACGTTTCCACAGGCGCGAGTTTTGCTAGCCCCACCCCAACCGTTTGGCCTACATCCTAGCCGTGACGAAGCGAGGGGAGCCAATCATGAGCGGGCGGGAGCCGCTGATCTTTATCATTGCCGGCGAACCGTCCGGCGACAATCTCGCCGGGCGGCTGATCGGCGCACTGCGGGACATGACCGGGAACCGGGTCCGCATCGTCGGCATTGGCGGTCCGCAAAGCGAAGCTCATGGTTTGAAAAGCCTGTTTCCCATGCGTGAGCTGGCGCTGATCGGCATCGCCGAAGTCCTGCCGCACCTGCCGCGTCTCGTGAAGCGCATGAACCAGACCGTCGCGACAATTCGCGAAATGAAGCCCGACATCGTGGTGACGGTCGACGCGCCGAGTTTCACCTTGCGGGTCGCGAGCAAACTGCGCGGTTCGGGCATTCCCATCGTGCACTATGTCGCGCCGCAAGCCTGGGCCTGGCGCGCGGGCCGCGCGAGGACCCTCGGCAACCGCGTGGATCATCTCATGGCGCTTCTGCCGTTCGAAGTCCCCTACTTCGCCGAGCACGGCCTTCCGACCGACTATGTCGGCCACCCGGCCATCGAATCGGCACTCGCCGGGGACGGCAAATCGTTCCGCGAGGCTCATGGCATCGCCGACACCGCGCCGCTGCTTTGCGTCGTGCCGGGAAGCCGGACCAGCGAAGTGCGGCGCATGCTGCCGGTCTTCGCAGAAGCGGTCGCACTGCTGACGGAGCGCTATCGCGATCTTCAAATCGTCATCCCGGTCGCGCCCAACGTCGCCGAACTGGTCGAGGCCGAGACGGCGAATTGGCCGCTGCCGGTCGTGCGCGTGACGAACCCCGCCGAGCGATTCGACGCCTTCGCCGCGAGCGACGTGGCCATGGCGAAATCCGGCACCGTTACGCTGGAACTGGGCCTGGCGCGCGTGCCGATGGCCGTGGCGTACAGAGTGAGCGCGCTGACGGCCTTTATCGTGCGGCGCATGCCGATCGCGGTCAAATACGCCTCGCTCGTGAACTTGCTCGCCGACCGCGAGGTCGTGCCGGAACTCATTCAGGAAGAGTGCACCGCCGAAGCCGTTGCCGAGAAGGTTGGCCATCTGCTCGGATCGCCCGAAGCGCGCGCGGCCCAACAGCAAGGCTTCGAAGAAGTTCTGCATATTCTCGGCGACGCGGATCCGCCGCCGAGCCAGCGCGCCGCGCAGGTCGTGCTCGGCCTCATCGCCGGGCGCGAAGCGTCCGGGTCTTGAGCCGTCAGCTCTTGGACGGGACCCTGACCGGCTCGCCGGGTACAAGCCAGGCCTGGACCTTCTTCAACTGGGCGTCGATGCTTTCGTTGATCATCACCGCCACGCGCAGCGCCTCAGATCCCGCATAGCCGTCCACAAACGGCTTCTTGCCGTTCTTCACGCAGTCGAGGAACGAGGCGATCTCGTTTCCGAGACTGTCTTCTTGCGGAATATCGACCGTGTCCGTTGCAATGGCGCCGAGCCCCTCGGTCGTTGGATCGCCGCGCAGGCTGTAGCCGAAGATCTTCCGCTCGCCCAGATCGCAATTGAGATATTGGCTGTGCGAGAACACGCGCAGGCGGCGCTCCGTCTTGTAGCTGATGCGGCTCGACGTGACGTTCGCCACGCATCCGGATTCGAAATTGATCCGCGCATTGGCGATGTCGATCTTGCGGCCCATCACGCCGGTGCCGACCGCATCCACGCTCGAGACCGGCGATCCCACCAGGCCGATAATCATATCGATGTCGTGGATCATCAGATCGAGGATGACGTCCACATCGACCCCGCGCGCCTTCCACGGCGCGATCCGGTAGCTCTCGAGATAAAGCGGCCGGTCGATCTTCTCCGAGATGACCCGGTAGGCTGCGGAATAGCGCTCGATATGGCCCACCTGAAGAACCGTGCCGCGTTCCTCGGCCAGCTTCGTGATGATCTGCGCCTGCTCGACCGTCTCCGTGATGGGCTTCTCGATATTGACGTGGATGCCCGCATCGACCAGATCGCGGGCAACGTCGAAATGGAACGGCGTGGGCACGGCGACGCTCGCCGCATCCACCTTGCCGTAGATGTCGCGGTGATCCGTCACGGCCTCGCAACCGAATTCCTCGGCCATGGCCTTGGCGCGCTCGGGATCGGAATCGACTACGGCGACCAGCTTCGCATCCGGGTTCTTGGTGTAGTGGTTCGCGTGAAAACGCCCAAAGTACCCGGTACCGACCACCGCCGTGCGAATCTGATCCGCCATGCCCACCTCTTCTGTTTGATGCTCTTTGCCCGGCCGGACGGCGTTCCGTCCATGGCGGGCCAGTTTTCCGTTTGGAGTGTTCCTTGCCCGGTTTTTTGTCGCAAAATCCGCCGCTTCGCCAGCCCCTAAGCCCAAGAACGAAGGAGGGGGAGCGAAATTGGAGCGTGGAAAGATCGGCCGACTCCGGTTAAGTCCTTGGCCACGCTAGGCGATAAGGAAGGGTCGGCCGCTCTTCCCGCCAAAGGAAACGGGGGAACCAAATGCCGCACCACACGATTTCCCGGGCACTGTCGCGCCTCCGTCCCGGACGGAGGCTCTAAGTCATGCTGCTCGGCTCCGAACGCCTGCTCGCCACCAACCGGCTTCGCGGCTTGAAGGTCGGGATCTTGGCGAACCCCGCCTCGGTCGACCACACGTTCCGCCACATTGCCGATCGGCTTGCGACAAGCGGCGACTTCACGCTGGCCGCGATCTTCGGACCCCAGCACGGGTTCAATTCCGATCTTCAGGACAACATGATCGAGACGCCTCACGCGGAGGATCCGAAGCGGGGCGTTCCCATCTTCTCGCTCTATAGCGAGACGCGCGAGCCCACCAAGGAGATGCTCGATCTGATCGACGTTCTGGTGATCGACCTTCAGGACGTCGGAGCGCGCATCTACACCTTCATCTACACCATGGCGAACTGCCTGCGCGCGGCGGCCAAGACCGGCACGCCGGTCATCGTCTGCGACCGGCCGAACCCGATCGGAGGCATCCAGACGGAAGGTCCGATGCTGGAGCCGGGATTCGAATCCTTCGTCGGGCAATATCCGATCCCCATGCGGCACGGCATGACCGTGGCCGAGCTTGCCAAGCTGTTCAACGAGGCGTTCGGGATCGGCGCGCCGCTCGAAACCGTGACCATGGAAGGATGGTCGCGCGATTTCTATTTCGACGCCACCGACGTGCCTTGGATCATGCCCTCGCCCAACATGCCGACACTCGACACGGCGATCGTCTATCCGGGCACGGTCTTGTTCGAAGGCACGATGGTTTCGGAGGGACGCGGAACGACCCGCCCCTTCGAACTGATCGGCGCGCCTTATCTCGACAGCGCCGCACTCGCCGGGCGCATGAACGCGCATCGGCTGCCCGGCGTTTATTTCCGCCCCGCGGATTTCGAACCGACCTTCCAGAAACATGCGAAAACGCCGTGCGGCGGCTGCCAGTTGCACGTCACCTCGCGCATGGACTTCGAACCGGTCATCGCGGGCGCCGCGCTGATCCGCGAATGCTACGGCCTCGCGCCGGAGCAGTTCCAATGGCGCGAAGGGCCGTACGAGTACGAGCATGAAAAGATGCCCATCGACATCCTCGCCGGGTCCACCGAATTGCGGGAACAAGTCGAATCGCAAGTACCGGTTCCGGAGATCGCCGCGAGCTGGACCAAGGGCGTGGCGGCGTTCGAGGCGCTGAGAGCGCCGTATCTGCTCTATTGACCCCGATCCATCGCAGCGCGCGGGTCCCACATGGACATCATGGGGCAACCCAGCGTCTGCTCGAACGCCTCGGCCAAGTCGTCCTCGCCCTGGACGTTCAAATAGGTTCCACCCGTCTCTTCGGCGAGGCACTTCGCATCGAGATAGCTCTGCGCGCCGAGCCAGGAGTCCGACTGCAACCGAAAGCCGATGACGTTGACGGTCAAATCCGGGGCCTGCGAACGCAAAGTCCGGCCGAGCTCGCAAGGATGCCCCCTCGCACGTCTCCTGGCCATCCGTCAGAACGACGATCACGCCGGGCTTGCTGCGGTAGTCCAGCACCTCGGCGGCCCGTTCGACGGCCTGCGTCAGCGGCGTCTTGCCCGCCGGACGGAGTGCGTCGACGATGCGCATGATCGGCTTCGCCGCATGTGGCGTTGGCCGAAGATCCAGCGACACGTTGCATTGATTGTAAGCGCCCGCGCCGTAGGTCACCAAACCGATCTTACGATTCTGCGCGGCGCGAGGCAGAACACGGCGCAGCGCCTTACGCACTTCGTCGATGCGTAGCTGCACCACCGTCGAAAACGGATCCAGATTCCCGGACATCGATCCGGACGCGTCGAAGACGATCATCGCGTCCTCGGTGCACGGGGCGGGGTTCTCGGCAGCAAGCGCCGGAACGGCCCCCGACAGGACGGCCGACAGCGCCAGCCCCGCGCATGTAAGGACACCGAACGGAGTCTTCATGCCACTGCTCGTATCGTCACTCATGGCGAACCCGGGCCGGACAATCGCCGCCTATTTCTGCTGGGGACGCGTGCCTAAACTTGCGGAAGCCTACCGCTCGAGGGCCAAGGGGTCCAGACGCGACATCATGGGACAGCCGAGCGTCTTCTCGAATGCCTGCACCAGTTCCTCTT
The DNA here is from genome assembly GCA_002482645.1 of Hyphomicrobiaceae bacterium UBA7697. GTDB lineage: Bacteria > Pseudomonadota > Alphaproteobacteria > Rhizobiales > Methyloligellaceae > Methyloceanibacter. The sequence continues at coordinate 108,370 of DLGJ01000012.1, read as the reverse complement.
GGTTGTTGGTCGCGATGTAGAGGCCGCCCGTCGCCTTGGCCAGGCACTGCACATCGAGCGCCGATTGTGCGCCGGTCCAGAACGCCGTCATGCGGAATCCGATGACATGCACCGTCAGCCGCACGCCTTCCGCGTGCAGTTTCGTGCCGAGCGAACACGGCGCGCCGCCGCACGTCTCCTCGCCATCGGTGAGAACCACGACCACGCCGGGCTTGGCTCTATAATCGAGAACTTCGGCGGCCTGCTCGACGGCCTCCGTCAAAGGCGTCTTTCCGGCCGGATTCAACACGCCGACCTTCCGCATGATCGGCTGGGCCGCGTTGGCCTCGGGCCGCAGGTCGAGATTGACGTTGCACTGCGAATACGGTCCCGGGCCGTAGGTGATGAGGCCGATCTTGCGGAAATGGGTGACGCGCGGCAGCGCTTCCGCAAGCGCCTTTCGCACTTCGTCGATGCGCCGGATCTTCGCGCCGATCCCTTCGGCGAGGCTGCCCGCCATCGACCCGGAAGCGTCGAAGACGATCATGGCGTCTTCCGTGCACGGAGCCGGAGCGTCCGCCGCAAAGCCGAGGGTGGGGCCAATGCAAATCCCAAGCATTGCGACAAGGCCGCGCCAGATCCGGCCCGTGAGACGCTTTGGGTTCTCTGACATTTTGGTGTCCGGACGGAGAATGCGCGGCGACATCGGCGTCTACGACCCCGCGTGGAAAAGCGAGGCGTCGCGCGCGACCGGCATATCGGGCATCAAGATCGACATCATGGGGCAGCCAAGGGTTTGTTGAAAGGCCTTTACCAAATCTTCCTCGTTCTCGGCGGAAATGTATAGCCCGCCCGTTTCCCGCGCGAGGCATTTGACGTCGAGAATGCTCGTCTCGCCCATCCAAGTGAAGTTCTTCATCTGAAACCCGATGACATGGACCGTGAGATTGACGCCGTCTTCGTTGAGCGACTTGCCAAGGGCGCAGGGGTCGCCGTTGCACGTCTCTTCGCCATCGGTCAGCAAAACGACGACGCCGGGTTTGGAACGATATTGAAGAACCTCCGCCGCCTGCTCGACCGCCTCGCTCAACGGCGTCTTGCCGGCCGGGCTCAGAGCGCCGACCACGCTCATGATCGGTTCGGTCGCGTTCGGAACCGGCCGCAGATCCAGATGCACGTTGCACTGCCGGTATGGCCCCGGACCGTAGGTAATGAGCCCGACTTTGCGGACTCGCGTAACCTCGGGCAGCACGCGCGCCAAGGCCTTGCGCACCTCGTAAATGCGCGGCTTCTCGGTCATGATGCCTTGGCCCAAATTCCCCGCCATGGAGCCGGATGCGTCGAACACGATCATCGCATCCTCCGTACAGGGCGTTTTTTTGTCCTGCCCCTCGCTCCTGCCGGGAAGCGCCGTGCACGCACCGGCCAAAAGGAAGATTGCGAGGAGAGCGCGAACTGGCGATATCGATCTCACCAAAACTCCCCTCGCAAGTTAGTGTCCCGGCCGCTTCCGGGCGGCCGCGCGAACTTATTCCCGCACTTTAAAGGCGTAGACGATCAGGATCACGCCCTGAATGAGCAGCAGGATGCCGAACACGAGGGGCACCGCCAAGGCCGCCGGCAACGGGTTGAACAGCAAGATGGCGCCGATGACGAGATTCACGAGACCGAAGATGAACGATCCGATGCCACCGCCCGTGAACGCGCCGATAATGGCGGCGATGCCGATCACGACACCGAGAACGCCGAGCCATACGACGATTGCCGCCGGCAGGACGACGGCGGAGAAGATCGGATGCCGCAGCACGATAAGCCCCGCAGCGATGCCGAGAACGCCGATCAAAAGCGACCAATACCAGGGCACGCTCCTGTCGACGAAAACGCGCGCCAGTTCCAAGACGCCGACGAAGAGCCAGTAGAAGCCAAGAAAAATCGCCAGCGCGACCAATGTCGAAGCCGGCTGTGTGATCAGCAGGAAGCCGAAGATGATCGAGGCGATGCCTTCGAGCAGGAACACCCACCAGATCGACGACTGGCTTCCGCTTGCAGTCAAATCAGCCATTTCATTACCCTCCCTTTGCATCGCGTCGCGGCACGCGCCGTCGCACGGTCCACCCGCGAATGACGATTCGCAGTATACTCGTTCTCCGCCGGGACGGCGTCGCGAGGATTGTCCGCCGTTGGAATTGCCCGTGTTCCTGGTGCCCGAACCCCCGGTGGCGAAGCTTGATACGCTCGCCTATCTAACAAGTGATTCTCGCAAAGCCGCCTACGATCTGAGCGCCGCCCTGGAGACCCCGATGATCAAACCGACTGTCCGCGTTTCTTGTTCGGTGTGGCGCTCCGAACCGCCACGGCAAGGCCTGTCCGCCGGCACGCGCGCGATCCCCGAGGAGACGGCGATCGCCTTCACCTTCAACACCGCCTCCTACGCGGTGATGATGGCCACGCCCCAAGACCTCGAAGACTTCGCCATCGGATTCGCCCTGACCGAGGGAATCGTTCCGTCGAAGGACGCCATCGAGGCGGTCGAGATCGTCGAGGAAGATATCGGCATCGAGCTCCGTGTTTGGCTGAAGGCGAAGGACGCGGCCGAGTTCCTGGGGCGCCGCCGGAAGCTGGCGGGCCCCACCGGCTGCGGACTCTGCGGCGTCGAGAGCCTGGTCGAGGCGATGCGCCCGCCGCCCGCCGTTGGCGAGGGCCGAGTTTTCACGCCCGGCGAGATCATGACGGCGGTCGCCTCGCTCGGCGCCCGGCAAGACCTCAACCGCGAAACCCGCGCCGTGCATGCCGCGGGCTTTTGGGATCCGGCGCGCGGCCTTGTCGCGGTGCGTGAGGACGTCGGACGCCACAACGCCCTCGACAAGCTGGCCGGAGCGCTCGCGCGCGACGGCGGCGGTGCCGAACAAGGCGTCGTCGTCCTGACCAGCCGCGTCTCGATCGAAATGGTGCAGAAGTCCGCCATGATCGGCGCACCGCTGATCGTCGCCGTGTCCGCGCCGACGGCGCTCGCCGTGCGCATGGCCGAGGCCTGCGGGATGACGCTCGCCGCCGTCGCACGCAAGGACGGCTTCGAGGCGTTCACCCACCCGCGCCGCATCGAAGGGGCGTCGAAGAGCGACGTGGCCTAGAGCGCGGCCGTCGCGCGCGCAATGAGGCTCCGTGCGTAATCGAGATCCCCGGGCGTGTTGATGTTGAAAAACGGATCGAGCGCATCGCCCGCGACGGTCACCGCATCGAACGGAACCTCCGCGGCGCCTTGCGCCCGCACCCACGTACTCGCCCGGCGTTCCCCGCGCGCGAGCGCGCGCGCGAGATCTCCGGCCATGGACACCGGCCATAAGCCGATGACGGGATGAAGGGCCGCCGCCGAAACCGCGACGGCCATGGGACTTCCGCCCCGCGCTTGCACGAGCCGCGCCACCAAGTCCCGCGGGATGAACGGCGTGTCGCCCGGAACCGTGACCGCCCAGGACACGCCGGGACATTCTCGCCGCACCCAGGACAGCCCGGCCTCCACACCGGCAAGCGGGCCTTGAAAGCCATCGACGGAGTCGGGCACGACGGGAAGGCCGAGGCCCGCGAAGCGCGCGGGGTCTCCGTTGGCGCTGAGCACGAGACGGGACACTTGCGGTGCCAGACGGCCGGCGACCTCCGCCAAGACCGGCTCTTGCCCGAGCGGCAAGAGGCCCTTGTCCACGCCGCCCATGCGCCGCGACTGGCCGCCCGCCAGGATGATTCCCGCGATCTGTTCCATGGCCGAACTTTAGGGCGGCGTGCCCGCCGCCGTCACCGTCCCGTTTGCATTGCCGGGGCCGTTTGGCCGTCTCACGTACATATTGGGCAATATATTCGCGGATTGTTGCCCTATGCTGAGCGAAGGTCCGCCACAATGCGGCCCTATAGGGCGGTTCGGGGGACCTCAAGGAGCTGCGCCATGAAAGTTCTGACGACCAATTTGCTTGCCGCCTTCCTCGTGCTGACCGCATCGTTCGTCGCGCCCTCGCAGGCGGAGGCGGCATCGGCGAAGGAAATCGAAGCCGACGTCAACGACACACTTCACAGCTTCGTCGATCAGATCGGCGGCGCACGGGCGCTTGCCAACAAGGCCGTGGGGATCCTTGTGTTCCCCTCGATCGTCAAAGCCGGTATCGGCATCGGCGGCGAATACGGCGAAGGCATGCTGATCGTCGATAAGCGGCCAGCCGGGTTTTACAATCTCGTCGGTGCCTCGTTCGGATTTCAGCTCGGCGTGCAACAGCGCTCGGTCATCATCATGTTCATGACCCAAGACGCGCTCGATCAGTTCCACAGTCTCTCGGGGTTCAAGATCGGCGTGGACGCCTCGGTGGCCATCATCACCGTCGGCGCCGGCGGGTCGATCGACACGGACAGGATCACGCAGCCGGTGATCGGCTTCGTCCTCGACCCGAAAGGTCTCATGTACAATCTGACGCTCGAAGGGTCGAAGATCACCAAGATCGACCGTTAGACGCCACGCCGCCCGATACATTGTGGGCAGAACTGCAATTGTCTTGTCACGAGCGGCACCTACAGACGTAGGATGCTGTCATAAGAAGTTTGCGAACCTTGCGACGTGATAAAGGAGGATTGGATGGCTGACACGGATTGGGGCCAGGACGTCAAGAAATACGTGCCGGACGCCGACGACAACGCGATCGCCGGAATCGTTCGTCACTGCGGGATCGCGCTCCAAAGCCGGGACGCCTCGCTCGTGTCCTTCACGGACAAGTCGGAGCTGGAGCGCGTGCGCGAGAAGTTTCTGAAGAAGAAACTCGGCCTCGGCATGACGGACGAGGAACTGGACGGCGCCATCGCGGCCATCGGCGAAAAGTTGAAGGACGTGCGCAACAAGAACCGGGTGACGGTTTATTACATGCTGGCCGATCACTTCGGAAAGCTGTCCGACTTCGCCTGACGCGCGCGCCGGCGATCCGGGGCGCCTCTCATTACGAATGCGGCGAAAAGCGATCCGAGGGCGCGTAATCGCCGCCGTGCGGCCATGTGAACCGCCCGCCCCGAACGCGGAGAAACCCCTTAGCGCGGATCGGCTTGGTTGCCCTGAACCTGGTCCTGCCGAAGCTGTGCTTTCGCGGCATCCTTTTGGACCGGGTCTGGCGGTCCCATGCGGAAGGCCGACAGCGGCACTTCGACCGCGCAGCCCGCGATGGACAGCGCGGCGACGCCCACGGCAACGAATGACGCAATCTTTTTCATGAACCCATCGAGCCCATTCAAGTTGTTAAAAACGCGGCACGCACTCTAGTTAAGAGCGAATTTTCGAAAAACCAGGGCGAAATTGCGAACAAAAAGGTTAATTCGTTAGAAAAGGGTGACTGCACCGGGCAGATGCCGGTTATCGTCTTCGAAGCCGCGCCCAAACCGAAGCATCTCTCTATCGCCCCGCAACTCCGAGGCGCCGGCATTTCTTTGGGAGACATCCTGTGACACGACGTCTCGTATCCTTGCGGGCCCTATGCGGGTTGGCCGGTCTTGCGTGTCTTTCCATCGCCGCGGCCGGGCCTGCATCCGCCGATCCCCTGCTGGACGAGACGGTGGAGTTCACCGGCTCGGTCCTCTTTCTGCAAACCAAGGTTCCGGGACTCTTGATCGGCGCCGTCCGCAACGGCGACACCGCCATCCACGGCTTCGGCGAAAGTTCCGGCGGGAAGGAGCCGGACGGCGACACGGTGCTCCGAATCGGTTCGATCACCAAGGCCTTCACGGGCCAGGTGCTCGCCGCGCTCACGGCCGGCGGAACCGTCTCGCTCACGCAACCGCTTGGCGAGCTCGCGCCCGATCTCGGCACCGGCAAGGACCCGAACCTCTCGGCCATCCGCCTGATCGACCTTGCCACCCATTCCGCGGGACTGCCGCGCGAATTGCCGCGAGAGCCCGGCCCCCCGGACGATCCGCTCAAGACGATCACGCGCGACGGGTTCGTATCCTGGCTCAAGACGGAGCCCCTGCTCTACGCCCCCGGCACCGGCGTGCTCTATTCGAACTTCGCCTTCGATCTGCTCGCCATCGGCCTGTCCGACGCCGCGAAGACCCCCTATCCCGCGCTTCTCAAGAAGCACGTTACCGGGCCGCTCGGCCTGAGCGACACGACCTTCGAGCTCGATGAGGAACAGAAGAGCCGCTTCATGCAAGGGCACGATTTCGACGGGAAGCCGCTGCCGGACATTCCGACGGGCGGCATGGCTGTCGGTTCGGGTGGGCTCTATTCCACACCGAAGGATTTGCTGCGCTGGATGCAATGGCATCTCGACCGGCTCGCCGGGAAGGACGCGGAGACGCGCTTGCTCGACCACGCCGCCTATCTTGTCCGCGACAATCTCAATCCCGTGCAGGGCATGGACGAGTCCGGGCGCATGGACGCGATGAGCCTCGCCTGGGTCGTTATGATGCCGGAGGGGAACCGCCCCCTGATCCTGCAAAAGGCCGGCGGCCTGCAAGGGACTTTCACCTATATCGCTTTCGCCCCGACGCGCGGGGTCGCCGCCTTCGTCGCCATCAACAAGTTCGATTTCGGCGCCGCGATGACCATGGCCGAGGTGGTGAACGAGATGATCGCGACGCTGGCACCGCGCTAGTCCCGGCTTCTCCGCCCTGATCGGCGGCGAGCACTACCCGACCATGAGACTAAGGGAGAACAAATTGGGGGGTCTGGTGGTAGCGGAGGAGGGACTCGAACCCCCGACACGCGGATTATGATTCCGCTGCTCTAACCGGCTGAGCTACTCCGCCCCAATATCGCGCGGCTGGCGCCGGCGCATACAAGGTCATTTCGACCTTAGACCCTAAACTGCCCTCGCGCTCAAGCCGCGCGAAGCGTGGGAGCGCAAAAATATTGCGCTCAAGTAGGCCAACGGCCGATAGCGCAAACAAAATACGCTCAAGTAGGCCAACGGCCGATAGCGCCAAAAAAAAGCGCTCAAGCAGGCCAAAGGCCAGTAGCGCCAAAAAAAGCGCTCAAGCAGGCCAAAGGCCGGTAGCGCCAAAAAAGCACCGGATCCGTGAAGCAACCGCGCTTGCGAGACGCTCTACCGCTCGGCCCATTGACTCTGGAGCCGGCGATATAGGGACCGCCAGTAATTGCTGTCAAGCATACGCCGCGCGAAGGCGCCCTTGCCCGCGTGGTGCGGCAGGGCCGTGCCGTCCGCGGCCATCGCGGCGGGAGTCATGCGGCGCCCTTTCGCCAGGAACTCCTTGGCCGCCTGCGGGGCGACGCCGAAGCCGGGCTCCTTGACGAAGCGCAGCATGGTGAAAAGCCCCACGGGCCAAAGCGGGCGCCGCTCGACCAAGCGCAAATCCTCGCAGATCAGGACGCGATCGACCTCGAACACCGCGTGCCAGCCGATCAGGTCGGCGAAATTCGCGAGTTTCCGCTCGAGGAGCCCGCGCACGCCATGCTCCTGGCTGAAATGGTTCACCAGGATGACTTCGCCGCCCGGCGCGCACACGCGCTCCAGCTCGCGCATGACCTTGTCGGGATCGGGCACAACGGTCATCACATACATGGCGACCACCGTGTCGAAGCTCTCGTCGGCGAAGCCGAGGGCGCTGGCGTCCATCTCGTGGAGCCCGTCCACATTGCCGAGGTTTTTCTTGGCGATCTTCTCGCGCGCCTTGTCGAGCATCTCCGGCGACAGGTCGATACCGGTGACGGTCAGATGCTTGCCGTAGGCCGGAAGCGACAGGCCCGTGCCGACGCCGACTTCCAGGACGCGCCCTTTGCGCTGGTTGATGATCTTGACCGCGTGCTTGCGCCCGGCCTCGGCGACCTGACCGAACGTGTAGTCGTAGACGGGGGCCCAGCGGCGATAGGCATGGCGGACGGACTCCGTGTCCATCACCGGATGATTGGAAGACAACGCTCTAACCTCCCCAAGACTCCGCGCCGCATTCGTCTGCGCGGCCTAACGCGATTCCATCACGAACGCCTCGGCCGGCGGCGGAGCCGCCTGCGCCGGGAACGCATCCTTAGCCGTAACCGCTCCCTCGGCGGACTTGATCCAGCCGCCGCCAAGAAGCCGCTCGCCGCCGCTCTCGGCGGCGTAAAACACGCAAGCCTGCCCCGGCGAAACGCCTTCCTCGCCATGGGCGAGGTTCACCAGGACCGTACCATTGTCAACCGTCACGGACGCCGGCTGCAACGGGCCCGTGGACCGGATCCGCGCCAGAACCTCGAGGCCGTCCGCAACGGCCGTCTCGAACGGCGCATCGCCGAGCCAGTTGACGTCGCGCAAGGCGACGGTCCGGGCGCGCAGCGCATCGCGCGGCCCCACCACCACTTCCCGGCGGCCCGCGTCGAGCTTGACCACGTAAAGCGGCTCGGCCGCGGCGATGCCGAGACCCCTGCGCTGGCCGATCGTGTAATTGATGATGCCGCCGTGACGTCCGAGCACTCGCCCGTCCACGTGAACGATGTCGCCGGGCTCGGCGGCGCCGGGACGCAAGCGCTCGATCACTTGCGTGTAGCGGCCGGTCGGCACGAAGCAAATGTCCTGGCTGTCGGACTTGTCGGCGACGTCGAGACCGAACCGCCGCGCCAGCGCCCGCGTCTCGTCCTTCGGCATGCCGCCCAAGGGGAAGCGCAGGAAGGCGAGTTGTTCCGGCGTCGTGTTGAACAGGAAATAGCTCTGATCGCGCTCCTTGTCGGCGGCGCGGTGAAGCTCCCAGCCGCCGGTGCCCGGCAGGCTCTTCACATAGTGACCCGTGGCCAGCGCTGCCGCGCCCAACTCTTCGGCCGTCTCCAGAAGGTCGTGGAATTTGATCTTCTGATTGCAGGCGACGCACGGTACCGGCGTCTCGCCGCTGAGGTAGCTGTCGGCGAAGGCGCCCATCACCGCCTGCTCGAACCGGGATTCGTAGTCGAGCACGTAATGGGGAATATCGAGGGCCGCGGCCACGCGGCGCGCATCCTTGATGTCTTGTCCCGCGCAGCAGGCGCCCTTCTTGGCGACGGCCTCGCCATGGTCGTAGAGCTGCAGCGTGATACCCACCACGTCGTAGCCTTCCGACTTGAGCAGCCCGGCCACCACGGACGAATCGACGCCACCCGACATGGCGACAACCACCCGCGTCTCGGCGGGACGCCCCGGAAGATGCAAACTGTTAACCATGATTGCTGCTCGGCACTCTCTTGGCTGAATGCGCTTCCGGCGCCGCCTGTCGGAAGCGTGCCGTCTCTCCGTGGCCTCGCCGTTTTGGCTTCGAATACTCGATGCGTTCCAACCGCATTTTACCGCTTCCCCAGTGGGGCGGCTGCTCGCGGCCGAAGGCTTTGCCGGCCTCTCGCCTAATCCCTTGTGGCCGTTTGGATAAGCCCACTATCGATAAGCCCAAGAACATAGGCAGCAGGCCGCCTCAGCGCAAGCCGAACCGATGGGCAGGGGCATCTAAGCCCGCGAGGAAGACCCTGGAAATTTGAGACAATTCAGAGAGTTTTGGAGATTTCTTTGCTGGTTATTTTACCCAGCGGCTTAGGTAAATCTTAAAAGGCGCGCGGGTAAGGTCACGGCTGATTGTTGCTCATCGAATATTGTGAGTGTTGCGTACGATGACAGAACATTACAGGCCGCGCGTCCGATATGTGATCGGGCCAGACGGAAGTCCGCTGACCGTCGCCGACCTTCCCCCGAAGAACACCAAACGCTGGGTCATCCGGCGCAAGGCCGAAGTCGTGGCCGCCGTGCGCGGCGGCCTGCTCAGCCTCGAGGAAGCCTGCGACCGCTATACGCTGACCGTGGACGAATTCCTGAGCTGGCAGCGCTCCATCGACAAGCACGGCCTGCCGGGCCTCCGCGCCACGCGCATCCAGGATTATCGCGCCGGCTAGCCGCCACCGCCTTTCCGCAACTCAATATATGAGTTTCGAATGGCCGGGCCCGACCCGGCCATTTTGTTGGCCTATTGCTGGGCAGGCGGCCCCGGACCTACGGGTGTCCCTTGTGTGACGGCCGGCCCCTGCCCCGGCGGGAAGACCACGAAGAACACGCGGCACGGTTCGGAGGCGCCCAGGGTCTCCTTGAACCAGCGAACCGTCTCGCCGGAACGATTGACGCCGACGCTGTAGTCCTTGCCGAACAACCCGGCAAGCGATGCCAGGTCCGGCTTCACCATGTTCATGCCGGCAAGATCCGGGAAGTCGGTGCTCTTGAAGCCGGTCTTGAAGTGCGCCTCGTACGGCCCTTCGTAGGGCTTCGCGTATCCGGCGATGATCCCGGTGAACAGCCTGCCCGCATAGGGCGGACCTTCCAGCGAAAGCGCGTTCGGCCCTGCGCGGGATTCGACCGGAACGAAGAGAAACTGCCCGGCGCTGCCGCCCGTCTTGGCGCTCTCTTCGTTGCAGATGAAGATGTTGTTCTTGATCCTGTTCGTCGCGCTGATTCTTTCCGAGACCACATCCTCGTCGATTCTGTGCAGCGTGCCGATCGACTCGATGCGCTGAACCTTGTCGTGCTGCAGCCAGTCGATCCGACCGACTTCGGGCGAAACGAGAAGCTTCAGGTCGTCCTGAACGAACGCGCCGCCTTGCAGGACGGACTTCGTCTCGCCGACCCAGGTCACGCCGTCCTTCTGCAACTGTCCGTCGATCCGGATTTTGTATTCGATCTCCCCGCCCTGGTAGATCTCGAGGACTTTCTCGTTCTTCTTCGAATCCATTCTCAGGACGTAGGCTTTTTCCGAAAGCACTTCCGAGCCGTTCTGAACGGACCGGACAAGTCCGGCATAGACGCCATCGAGTTTCCGGTTCCGAACTTGAGGCTTCGGCCGGACGGCGATGGCGACTTCACCCTTCGCGCCGTCTTTCGTCTCACCGGCGGAAGGCGTCTCCCCGTCCTTCCCGCCGAAGATCGCTTCGTACATTTTGGAATCCAGATATCCCAAAATATTGCCCGCATCGGATTTCGGAAACGACGCAACGGCCACGGCCGCCGCGACCGAACCTGCAATGCCCAGGGTGATTTCGATGAGAATCGCGTCCCGGTTCTTGCTGCTTCGTCTTGCGATGAGCAGCAGGAAGATCACGAGGATCAGGATAACGATGACCGAAATCATGACTTATCTGCGGACGATCGGAACTTTGTGGGGGGCAGCGGGGTGCATCGCCTAGAAAGTGGGCGGTCGCAAGCCGAAATGCAATTCGGGGTGCGGCGGCGCGGATGCCACGCGACTTAAGCTGCCCTCAGCTTCTTGGCCGGCCCGACATCCACCGTTCTCTCGGCTTCCCACAGATCGTAGGCGGACTGCATGTTGAGCCAGGACTGGGCCGAGCCGCCAAAGGCCGCGGCAAGCTTGACCGCCGTCTCGGGCGTTACGGGCTGCTTCTCCGCGAGGATCTGATAGAGCTGGTTGCGCGACATGCCGAGACCCTTCGCGATGGCGGTCTTGGTCAGTCCCCGCTCTTCGATGACCGCAGGGATAACGTCTTCGCGAAGTAGCGCACCGGGATGGCTGGGCCGCCGGTTCGGGTCCCTCTTCGGATAGGTCCTGGTCATCAGTGATAGTCCTCAAAATCGACATCGATGGCGTCGCCGTCTTCCCATTGGAAGGTCATGCGCCAATTGCCCGAGACCGTTACGGAATAGGTGCCCTTCCGAGCGCCTTTGAGTTCGTGAAAGCGGTAGCCGGGCAAATCCATCTCCGTCGGATCGGCCACAACATTCAGGCGGTCCAGCATTCTCTCGATCCGGCCCACGCGCTCAGCCGGGAGCTTCTTGGCCTCCCCCTTCTCCCAGAAGGCCTTGAGGCCCTTGTGCCTGAACGACCGGATCACACCTGTAATGTACTAAATGACACTAAACTGTCAAGCAACACATTACATGCGCATCGTGACACCGGCAAATTGCCCCCAGCGAATGCCGCGCGCGTGTCCGCCTCGCGATCGTATCGCGGAACGCCGCCTGGACCGGCCAGGCTACCGCCCAGCCAGCCCCGGCCGTTCGCGGCTGCAATTGGTCTGGCCGCTCTTCCAGCGGTTGATGTCGTATTGCATCTTGGCCGCTTGAGACGGCGTCATGGTCCGGTTCTGGGTGGTGATGAGCGTGGCCCCGTCCCGGTCGGCAATGTCGATGCTGTAGGCGACGTCGCCGGCAAGCCCGCGCGCATCCTTCTTGTCGTGGATCGCGATCCTCACCGTCTCGCCGCCGGGGCTGACATCGGCGCGGTAGACATGGGCCGGCAGAAGCGGCGCGCTCCTGTTGAACCAGCAGGTCTTGATGCGCCCGCCGAGCATGACATAGGCATCGACGGGCCGCGCGGTCGCCATGGTCAGGGGCTGCGTGTTGTAGACGGGGACGGCGCCGGTCTGCTCCACCGCGATGAGCTGGGCTTGGGGCCCCTGGCCGTTGCTGCGGCAGGTGGCAACACCCAGTCCCGCACAGGCGACCGCGACCGCGGGAGGCGCCATCCGAAGCGCGGCCGCGAGCCTCGAACGCGCCATGCCGGTCAATCCCGGAAGTTTTCGAACTGAAGCGGTTGCTCGATGTCGAGCTCCTTCACGAACTGGATCACCGCCTGGAGGTCGTCGCGCTTCTTGCCGGTGACGCGGAGCTCATCGCCCTGGATGGCGACCTGGACCTTGAACTTGCCGCCCTTCACCTCTTTGACGATGCGCTTTCCGAGCTCCTTGTCGATGCCCTGGCGCAGCGCCGCGTTCTGCCGGACCGCTTGGCCGGCCGCCTTCTCGACTTGCTTGTAGTCGATGACGCCGGCGTCGATCCCCCGCCGGGCGAGATGGCCCTGCAGGAGCTCGTGCATCTGCTTCAGTTTCAGGTCGTCGTCGGCATTGATGACGATGACGCCCTCGTTCCGCTCGATCTTCGCGTTCGAGCCTTTGAAGTCGTAACGCTGGCTCATCTCGCGGATCATGTTCGCGAGCGCGTTGTCGACCTCGGCGAGATCGGTCTTGGAGACGATATCGAAAGACGGCATGGCCGCACCTCGCGCATTTCGGATTTCAGGGACCGGGAGGACCGGGCTTCGCGGATGACGGGCGGTGCAAAATCGTCCGCACGTCCCCGCTCGCAAATCCGGAACGCCTCCCGCCGCAGTCTACCCGGCGGCGCGCTGCACGCCCAGCATGGCGAATTCGGCGTCCGGTTCCTCGACCCGCCCACGGTCCGTGTCGCGCCCTTGCATGAACTCGATCTTGCGAAGCTCTTCTTCGGCTTCGTCGAGCTCGCCCTTGGCCGCGGCGAGCTTGGCTTCGAGCCCCGCGACGGACGTCGCCAGATTGTCCCTCCGCTGCATCGCCGCCTTGGCGAAGGTCGGATAGGCATAGTGGTTAACGTCGGTGACGCCGGCGCGCTCTTGCTCGACCGAAATCTGCCGGTCGAGATCCACGGCCATGTCGTTGAACTCGGCGATCATGGATTCGATATCGGCAACCTTGCGGCGCTTCTCGTCGACCTCGAAGCGCTTCAATCGGATGACTGCATCGCGTGACTTCATACTCAATACCCTCAAGCCTGTTCGGTGTCCGCGTCCACCGCGGACTGTCTTATGCCCATGCCACGGGCCGAACCCCGCGCGGTCCGGCTTGCGGCCGGCACGGCAATTGGAATTCGGCCTTAAAACAAGTCTCAAGGACCGGTTCCCCCCGCCCCTTCACGCAAGATCATCGCCGACAGCTCTTAAGGCCCGGTAAACCATATGGATTGCATCCAACCGATCGTGAATACCCACTGCGGTGGCAATGGTTAGCGCACGTGGTTAGCGGTTTGGGTTAGCGCTCGCCTGTTGATTAGTTTTTGTTAACTATTGATCATTAACTTGTTGATTCGAAATTAACCAATCAGCGTCCGACGTAATGGGTCAGGGGATAGCCAGGACATTGGGAATACGGGGGAATTAAAATGCGGGTTCTTCTGATCGAGGACGATAGCGCCACGGCTCAGAGCATCGAACTAATGCTGCAGTCCGAAGGCTTTAACGTCTACAAGACTGATCTCGGCGAAGAAGGTGTCGATCTCGGCAAGATTTACGACTACGACATTATCCTTCTCGACTTGAATCTGCCGGATATGAGCGGCTACGAGGTCTTGAAATCCTTGCGCGTGAGCAAGGTTCAGACCCCGATCCTGATCCTCTCGGGCCTCGCGGGCATCGAGGATAAGGTTCGCGGCCTCGGCTTCGGCGCCGACGACTACATGACCAAGCCGTTCCACAAGGACGAGCTGGTCGCGCGCATCCACGCCATCGTGCGCCGCTCCAAGGGCCACGCCCAGTCGGTCATCCAAACCGGCGGCTTGAAGGTCAATCTCGATACCAAGACGGTCGATGTGAACGGACAGCGGGTCCATCTGACCGGCAAGGAATATCAGATGCTCGAGCTGCTCTCGCTGCGCAAGGGCACGACGCTGACCAAGGAGATGTTCCTCAATCATCTCTATGGCGGCATGGACGAGCCGGAACTCAAGATCATCGACGTCTTCATCTGCAAGCTGCGCAAGAAGCTCGCCGCGGCGACGGGTGGCAAGCATTACATCGAGACCGTCTGGGGCCGCGGCTACGTGCTGCGCAATCCCGAGGACGAAGCGGATACGGGCGAAGCCGCCGCGTAAGCCGCGCAAGTCTCGATCGTTGGACAAGAAAATGGCCGGGCCCATCCCGGCCATTTTTGTATCCGGGACCAGACCGGCGGCTTCAAATGGCTAGCCGCGTTTGAGTCCGTTCGAGGGGCCCGCGTGCGGTCCCGCCTCCGCGAATTCGGCCAGAAGCGCCGCCAGCGTCAGGCCGCGCGCCCGTGCCTTTGCCTCGAGGCGGTCCACCGTGGCTCTGTCGAGTTCGACGCTCCGGAGTTGCGCCATCGGCTCCTTGCGGCCGGCCCAAGGCCCCGGCCCTTCGCCCGTGTGCGCCGCGCCGGGATCGAGGCAAAAGACCCCGCTTGGATTATCCGGTACCCGCACGAAGTCTCGCGAGAAGCCCGTGGTCGTCTCCGCCGCGCCCAAGATCAAATAGCCATCGGGCTCAAGCCGGCCGGCAAGGCGCTTCAGCACCGTGGCGCGCAGAGCCGCGTCGAAATAGATCATCACGTTCCGGCACAGAATGACGTCGAAGCGGCCGAACCCGGCGCAGTCCTCCAATAGATTGTGCTCCCGAAACACGACGCGCCGCCGGATCTCCGGCTTGATTTGCCACGCCCCATCCGGCTTCTCGAAATATTCGATCAGCTTCGCCGCCGGCAAGCCCCGCTGAACCTCGAACTGGGTATACAGCCCATCGCGCGCCTTCCGCAGCGCCGCCTGCGAAAAGTCGGTGGCGAGAATCTCGACGGTCCAGCCGTCGAGGGCCGCGCTCATATCGGCCAGAAGCATGGCCAGTGAGTACGGTTCCTGCCCCGTGGAACAGGCCGCGCACCAGATTCGGATTCGGCGCGTGTGGGCCCGGCGCTCCATGAGGCGCGGCAGCAGGACGTCGGATAGGTAGGAGAAGCATTCCCTATTCCGGAAGAAATAGGACTCGTTCACGGCCACCGCCTCGGCCACGCACTGCCGCAGACAGTCATTGCCAGGCCGCATCAAGGCGGCCGTCAAGTCTCCGATCGAAAGGAGCCGAAACGCCTTGAGGACCGGCGCGAGCTTCGCGTCCACGATGGCGATCGTGTTTTCCTTCAACTCCGCCCCGGAATAGTCGCGCAGCACCCGGCGCAACGCCTCGAACTCGTGCATCATCATGGGCGAACCTCCGGGGGGCGCCCTGCGAGCAGCCGGGACGCGACCCTGGCGATCTCGCCCAGGGGCAGAATGGCGGCGCACGCGCCGGCCTCCGCCGCCGAACCGGGCATGCCCCAGATGACGCTCGACCGCATGTCCTGCGCGATCACGGTTCCGCCTGCATCGGCGATACGCGTAGCGCCATCCGTGCCGTCCGACCCCATTCCGGTGAGAACGATCCCGAGCGTTCTGCTTCCAAAAATGCCGGCCGCGCTATTGAACAAGAGATCCACGGAAGGCCGGTAGAAGTTCACCGCGGGACCGGCGCGAAGGGCGATCCGCGGCGGCGCGCCAGCCTCGATCGCCATATGATGCCCGCCCGGCGCCACATGGATCTGCCCGCCGGCAAGCGACTGGCCGTCGCGCGCCTCCGCCGCGCCGATGCCCGTGACGTCTGCCAACCGCTCCGCCAGAGCCGCCGTGAAGACCGGCGGCATATGCTGAGCGATCAGGACAGGCGTCCGGCCGAGCGACGGGGCGATATCCGCAAGCAATTTGGAGAGCGCTTCGGGTCCACCCGTCGAACTCCCGACCACGATCACGCCCGGCGGACGAACGGAAAACGGACGCAGCACGAAGCGGCCGCCGCCTGCGCCGTCCCCGCTGCCGCGCGGACGCGGCGAGCGGTCCGCCGCAAGCCCTTTCAGCTTCGACATCAGCTCCCGCCGGAACGCGGGAAGGCCGCCGGCTTCGGTGCTCGTCTCTGGCTTCGCCACGTAGTCGACCGCACCGAGTTCAAGCGCCTTGAGGCTGATCTCGGCGTTTCGCCTGGTCAGTGCCGACACCATGAGCACGCGAGCCTTGGGGCACGCGCGCGTCAGCAGCGGCAACGCCTCCAGGCCGCCCATGACCGGCATGTCGACATCGAGGACGATCACGTCGGGCGCGTCGCGCGCTACGTTGTCAACGGCCTGCTTGCCGTTGGTGTGGCGCGCCACGACTTCCAGGTCCGGATCTTCGTCGATCCAGCGTGAGACGAACCCGCTCAGGACCGCCGAGTCGTCGACGATCATGACCCGGACAGGATCGCCCGCGATCGCCCGCCTGCATCTCCCGCCCGGTGGCGTGACTTCGGTTTCCGCCATCTGTCCGCTCTGGCCCAGCGCCGTCATAATCCGGCTAAAGCAGCCCGACCTCCTGAAACTTCGTTTCGATGATCTCTCGATCGAACGGCTTCATGATGTATTCGTTGGCGCCTGCGGAGATCGCGCGGGCGATGTGCTCCACGTCGTTTTCCGTCGTGCAGAAAATGACCTTCGGCTCTTGCCCGCCGGATTCCTTGCGCAACGCGACGAGGAACGCGATGCCGTCCATCTCGGGCATGTTCCAATCGAGCAGCACGGCATCCGGCATGGACGTACGGCATTGGTCGAGCGCGTCGACGCCGTTCTCCGCTTCCGATGTCGTGAAGTTGAGCTCATCCAGAATACGTCTCGCGACTTTCCGGATGACGGCGCTATCGTCCACGACCAGGCAGTGTTTCATAGTCCCTCGCATAGGTTAGCGCAGCACCGCATACCTCGTGCTATGACGCCGATTGACTGAAATTGAGAACGCGATCGACGTCGAGCGCGACCAGGAGCCCGTCCTCCAGTTGGCATACGCCGGAACATAGGTCCGCCCAACGTGCGTCGAGATTCGAAGGCGCGCGTTCCACGGACCCCGGAGCGGCCCACATGACCTCCCCGGCCGCATCGGCGAGGAGCCCGTAGAGCCCGCCACATGTCTCGATCTCCAATGCGACCATGGGGCCGTGATCCGCTCGCTCGGGCAAGCTCAACCTCGGACGCAAATCCACGGCCGTCAGAATGCGGCCGCGCAGATTGATAAGACCGGCGATTTCCGGCGGCGCCAACGGCACCGCGAACAACGCGTCGGGCACGAACACATGGTCCACGTACGCGAGCGGGATACCGAAGCGTTGTTCCGCGACGGTGACCGTGACGAACCCCTCGGCATCGCGTTGCGCACTCTGATCGAGCCTCATGCGGCTTCTCCCCAACCTTCGCAACAAGACCGCAGAACGTCCATCAACGATCGCCTGTCGAACTTGCCGACAAAGGCATCGAAACCCACCAAGCGGCCGGTCTCGACGAGACGGGAACTCGGATGAGACGACAACGCAATCAAGGGAACGGCGTTCCAACCGGCATCGGCCCTGATGAGCCGCGCCAGATCGAAACCATTCAAGCCGGGCATGTCGACGTCGGTCACGACCGCATCGAAGCGCTCGCCGTTCTCCTTGAGCGCAAGCGCCTCGCGTGCCGACGCCAAGGCCGTAACGGCGTAGCCGCTGCCTCGAAGGAGCGGAGCGAGCATCTCGCGGAAAAACTGACCGTCGTCCACGAGAAGGATGCGCGGCTGCCGCGCCGCTCCGCGTACGCGCCGCGCGCCCTGCTGCTCGAAGAGCGGGCCCAGATAGTGCGAAACATCGACGATCTCCACGGCTTCGCCACGGACGATCCCCGACCCCGCGACGCCAGCGCCGTCGGCCCGCAAATCGATGGCCAAATGGTCCTCGACGATGTCGACGATCTCATCGACAACGAAGCCCGCCGTGCGCCCGCCCTCCGTGAACACCAGAACCGGAAGCATCGCTTTCGACGGCTCCGGATGCCGGTCCTTCAGATGAACGAGAGGGAGAAGTCTTCCGCGGTATTGCGTGACGTCTTGTCCATCGCAGGTCTCGATCGCCGCCGCGGGGATCTCCTCCAACCGCGTGACGAGAGATAGAGGCACCGCCTTCAGAACCGGCGTGCCGGCGCGGAATAAGAGCAGCGCGATGCGGTTCTCTTCCTCCGTTGCCGGAGCATCGGCCAAGGTATCCTCGCCCAAAAGATCCGCGGGCCCGGCGGCTTCGGCAAGCGCGCCGGGATCGACGATCATGATGACGCGGCCGTCGCCGAGAATCGTGTTGGCCGAGAACACAGGGATCTGCCGCAGCACGCTGGCGAGCGGCTTCACCACGATCTCTTCGTTATGGGACACCCGGTCGACGAGAACGCCGAAGCGCTGCGCGCCCGCCTGCACGATCACCGCGGTTTTCCCGGCCGTGTTGGCCTCGCTCCAATCTTGGTCCCGCAGGCGGAGCCGAGAACCCAAATCCAACAAGGGGAGAAGCTTGTTGCGTAAGCGCAAGACCGCGGCGCCGTTCATGATCTCGACGCGATGCCCAGACGCATCCCCGGCGCGCACAAGCTCGACCACGCCGAACTGCGGAACTGCAAAGGAGACACCCGCGACCTCAACGATCAGCGCCGACATGATTGCGAGCGTCAAAGGGATCTTGATGACGAATGTCGTGCCTTGAGACGATGAGGATGCCAGATCCACGCTTCCGCCGATCGACTCGATATTGCTGCGTACGACATCCATCCCGACGCCACGGCCCGATATATGGCTGACGGCGCCCGCGGTGGAGAAGCCAGGCTCGAAAATGAACTGGCAGATCTCGTTGGCACCGAGTGCATCGAGTTCGTCGGGGGCCGCGAGTCCTTTCGCAAGCGCCGTGGCCCTCAAGGCGCCCACATCGAGCCCCCTTCCATCGTCCGACACTTCGACGACGATGGTGCCGCCTTGCTGCGAGGCGCGTAGCGCAATCCGGCCGGTTTTGGGTTTCCCTGCCGCGATACGTTCGCTCGGGCTTTCCAAACCATGATCGGCGGCATTGCGGACCATATGCGTGAGCGGGTCCTTGATCGCTTCGAGGACCTGGCGGTCGAGTTCCTCGTCTCCTCCGCGCATCTCGATCTCGATCGGCTTGCCGAGTTCCACGGACAGCGTGCGGACCAGCACCGGCAGTTTCTGCCACGCATTGGCGATCGGTTGCATGCGCGCCTTCATGATCGCCTCTTGCAGCTCGACCGTAACGGCGGAGAGCCGCTGCAGAGGCGGGGCGAAGGCCTCCGCTCCGGTTCGGCCGGCAAGATCGCGAAGCTGATTGCGGGTGAGCACAAGTTCGCTCACCGTGGTCATCAGCGTATCGAGCGTCGCCACGGCGACCCGGACGGTCTGATGGCGAACCGCCGAGGCATCCGGATTTTCGCCGGCCGCCATTGGCGCCGGTTCGGCGGCATCCGGCGCGGCGTCCTCGAATGCAGGCGCCGTATCGGCAATGTCCGCCGGTGCCTTGGCTGGCCGTTGCGTCTCCTGCCAGGCGCGTTCGAGTGCGTCGAAACGTTCGCGGACCGGCGAGGCCCGGAGCGCCGTTGCCGCCGCGCCTTCATCGTTCTCCGCATCGCCGCGATCCGGCTCGCCCGCACGCGCGGGCACCACGCACGCGGCGGCCAGGGCTCGCAGCTCTTGAACGAGATCGTCGTCGGAGCCTTGCGGCTCGATACCGTCGCGCGCGAGATCGCCAAGAATCTCCTTGAACCGATCGAGGCTCGCGAGAATGGCGGTGACACCCTCCGTCGAAACCGCTGCGCCGTCGCGATAGTGGCCCATGAGCGCCTCGGCGGCATGCGCGAGCTTGGCCAGTCTCGGCAAATCGAAGAAACCGCACGTGCCTTTGATGGTGTGCGCGACACGAAAGATCGTGTTGAGCATCCCGGCGTCGTTCGGCTCCCGCTCGAAACGCACAAGGCTGGCGTCCAGCTCGTCAAGCTGCTCGCCCGTCTCGATCAGGAATTCCGACAGGAGGTCGTCCATAACTCGCC
The DNA here is from genome assembly GCA_002482645.1 of Hyphomicrobiaceae bacterium UBA7697. Classification (GTDB taxonomy): domain Bacteria; phylum Pseudomonadota; class Alphaproteobacteria; order Rhizobiales; family Methyloligellaceae; genus Methyloceanibacter. The sequence goes on along the minus strand of DLGJ01000012.1, from coordinate 87,987 downwards.
CCGGCGCGAATCGCGCAACGATTCGCACCGCACAGATGCCGCACTAATTGATCGGCGGATTGTCGGCGATCCGTGGTTTACGGTCCGTTGACGGAACGTGGCGACGACGGGAACGAGAGCCCGTTACCGGGCTTGAAAAACGACCTCGTCCTCACCGGCCTCGGCGGTCACGTCCATTCCGGCGGCACTGGCCACGCGGGCGGCGTAATACGGCTGGATCGAATGCGCATCGACCTCCCCCGCCGCGTCTCCGGCCAGCAACGCCTTGATGTGGTCGGCGAGCCGGGCCGCTTTGCCGGTTGCCGTCACCGTGTAGGCCACGTCCGGTCCATCGCCGGAAATGACGGCCCGAATTTCGCCGCCGCGCGGGAGTGCCACGACCCCGAGCGCCACGAGATTGAGCAGAAGCTTGACCTTGTTCTTCGGCAGGATCAGCGCAGGGCCTTCCCAAACGAGATCGTGTTTCTCGCTCGTCTTGACGAAGGCATGGGCCACCCTCTCCGCATCCCGCGTATCGATTTCCGATCCGGCCGAGCCCGCGGCGCCGAACGCGATGCGCGCGAACTGCAATTTCGCGGAGGCTTGGGTGGCGCTCTTGAGAATGAGGTCCATCGCCGCTTCGCGCATATCGTCGTCCGGCTCCTCGGCGAGCATTTCCAAGCCGTTGGAAATGGCGGAAACCGGGTTGATGATATCGTGGCAAATGCGGCTCGAAACCAGCGCCGCAAGATCAAGATCGCCGAGCGCGATCGGCTCCGACATGGCTTTCTCCTCGTCGTGTCCGCGAGGCTTCCGCGGAGATATCCTGGTCTGGGTACGATTTTCTGTTACAGGAAGGGCGCAATCATTTGGGACAACAGAAACGCGAAACGAATCACAGCCCTTTGGAGCATCTTGCCTTGTCAGCACCGAGACACACAACAGCAGCCCTGGCCGAACAACCGGCGGTCTTCGACCTGCGCGAGGCCGCCGAGGTCATGACGGACGCTGCCGCCAAGGCCGGCGCCGCCATTATGGCCCATTACGGCACCACGGATTCGGTCGAGTACAAGGACGACGATTCCCCCGTGACGAAGGCGGACCGCGATGCGGACGCCATCCTGCTCGCCGCGCTCCACGATTTCGCACCCTCGATTCCCGTCGTCTCGGAAGAGACCGTGACGGACCGGAAAGCGCCGTTGGGCCGCTTGTTCTTTCTGGTCGATCCGCTGGACGGCACCAAGGAGTTCATCAAGAAGCGCACGGACTTCACCGTCAATGTCGCGCTGGTGGAGGACGGCTTTCCGTGCTTCGGCCTCGTCTATGCGCCCGCGCGCGCGCTGCTCGCGCTGACGATCGCCGACGGCGTTGCGGTCGAAGCCGAAATGGTACCCAGCGCGACGGGGGCCGATCTCAACGCGCTCGCGCATAAGCGTCTCCACGCGCGGGCCGCGAACCCCGACGCCATCACGGCGCTTGTCAGCCTGTCCCATCTGGACGCCAAGACCGAGGACTTCTTGAAGGGCTTCGCCGTCACCGAGCGCGGCGGAGCCGGCTCGTCGGTCAAGTTCCTCGAGATCGCCCGTGGCAACGCGGACCTTTATCCGCGCCTCGCGCCCACCATGGAATGGGACACCGCCGCGGGCCAGGCCGTGCTGGAAGCGGCGGGCGGCCATGTGGTGGACACCCGGGGCGCGCGCTTCCGCTATGGAAAGACGGATGCCGGCCTGAAGAATACGAACTTCATCGCCTGGGGGCGCCGGGTGTTAACGCCCCGGTAAGTCTTCCACCGTTTGGTAATGCTTTCGGTCAACAATCGCGGCAGGGGCCTTCGGCCCCCTCCATCCGGCCAAATTGCCGGCGTTCGCGTCCGGGGGCTTTTGTTATGCGTATTTCGAGTACGGCGTTCGCCGCCGTTTCGGCGATCCTAGTGGGCTTCATCCCGGCGACCGGCGCATGGGCGCAAGAAACGTCCTACGGTGCCGCGTCCAACGCCATGCCGGTCCCAAATGCTCCGGTGAGCGGCGCCTACCCGCAGACGAGAGCCTACGTGCCCGAGCCGGGCTATGCGCCGGCGAGCGCCCCGCAAGCGCCGCCGCCCGCGCCCCAGCCGGCGCAGTCTTATCCTCAGCAAAGCTATCCGCAGCAGACCGACCCGCAGCAGGTCCCTCCGCAACAAAACTACCAGCAGCAGGCCTATCAATCCGGCGAGACGACCGTGCCGGCTCAAGGCTACGCCTCCGAAAAGCTGGACGGCGCGTCGGACGGTTTCACCGCCGAGGAGATCAAAAGCGCCGGACACCGCTTTTTCGGGAAAGTGTCGTCGGGCTTCGCGAGCGCCGTGGAATACACGTTCCAGCGTTCCGGGCGGCCGAACGGCTATATCACGGGCGAAGAGGCGGGCGGCGCCTTCGTGGCGGGCCTGCGTTACGGCGAGGGTACGTTGCACACGGCCAGCGGCGGCGAGTATCGCGTCTTCTGGCAAGGCCCGTCGGTCGGCTACGATTTCGGCGCGGAAGGCTCCAAAACCATGGTTTTGGTCTACAATCTCCAGAATCCGGGCCAGATCTACAACAAGTTCGCCGGTGTCGACGGCTCCGCCTATCTGGTCGGCGGCGTCGGCGTCACCTATCTGGCGCGGGACGACGTCGTCCTTGCGCCGATACGCTCGGGCGTCGGCCTTAGACTTGGCGCAAATGTCGGCTACTTGAAGTATACTCGCCAGCCGACCTGGAATCCGTTCTAATTAAGCGCTAATGAAGCTATAGCGTGCGTTTTGCGGGTCGCGGTCAATCGGGGCGCGCAAGACTTTGGCTTGCCCGGTGGAATCCGGCGCGCCCGCGCGTGCGGCGGCATATGGGACGACGAGGGCGCCGGCACCTGGCACCTGTTTCGGCCCTCTTTCAAGGAATCGAAGGCCTTGATGATCGAGTGGTTCATGTTCGGGGCGTTGGGCTTCTTCCTGGGATGCCTGCTCGGCCTCATGCTCGCGCCCCCGCTGTGGAACCGCGCCGTGAAGCTCACCACGCGCCGGCTCGAAGCGACGATGCCGATGACGCTTGCCGATATTCAGGCGGACAAGGACCAAATCCGCGCCGACTTTGCGATCCAGTTGCGCAAGGTCGAAGTGGCACTGGAGAAATCCAAGGAAAAGGCGGCGCGCGAACTGATCGAGGCCAATAAGCGCCGTGTCGAGATTCAGATGCTGAACGGCAATCTGGACTCCGTCAAAGGCGAGCTCCAAGAAGCCGAGAACGCCAATCGCGTGCTCCAGCAGACCATCAAGCGGCGCCTGCCGGACCTCGACGCACGCCTCAAGGCCGCCAAGAGGGCGCTGTCAGAGCTGGAAACCGTCAATGCGGAACTCCGGAACACCGTGGCGTCGCAATCGGACGCCCTGAAAGTCGCGCGCGCGACCGTCCATAACCAGCGCGCCGATATCGACCAGCTGCGGCTTTCGCTCGAAAGCGGCAGCGCGGCGGGCCGCGGTTCGGCGAAAGCCGATTCCCGCGCCGTGGCCGAAAGTCAGCGGCTGGCGGCCGAGCTTTCGCGCGCCAGGGAAGAACTCGACCAGGTTCGGACGAGCAGCGAGGAAATCGCCTTCCTGCGCCGGGAATTGAGCCATCTCGCGTCCCAGATCATGGACGCCGCGCGTTACCAACCCGCGACCGTCCAAACCGTGGCCGCGCCGCAAGCCGACTACGAGGAGGAGACGGACGTTGCGGCGGAAGCCCTCGCCGAGGCGGAAGCTTTGGCCCGGGCGGAATCCGCGGCCCAGGCGGAAGCGGCGGCTTTGGCCGCGCAGGAAATGGCGGCTCAAGAGATGACCGGTGCCGAAGGTGCCGGTGTCGCGCACGAGACCGTCGCCTATACCGGCAATGGCGCGGCGGAGCCCGGCACGGAATACGCCGGAGCGGAGCACGGCGGGACGCATACGGCCGAAGATGGATATCCCGCAGAGGCCTATGCGGCCGGCGGAACCTACCAGGCGGAGGAGGACTATCGGACCGAGCCCGCGCAGGAAGACGCCGGGCAGACCTACACCGCCGAAGCGGGTTACGCGGCCGAAGAGGCGAGCGCGGCGGAGCAGTCCTTTGAGGACGTGGAGTCCTACGAACTCGAAGAGGACTACGAGACCTACGAGATCGAGGGTGCCGATACGGCCAGGCACGTTCAGCACGCCGGGAACGATCCCCATCACGGCGACGAGGATGCCTCCGACGACGGCCAGGGACAGGCAGGGGGACAGGCAAGCGAGCATGAGAGCCAGAAGCGCAGCCTGTCGCAGCGATTCGCAATGCGGCGCTCCAAGCGGCAAGGGGAAAAATCCGGCGGAAGCCTCACGAGCCGGCTTCGCGGTCTCGTCGCCGACAGTCCCGAAACGCGCGGCTAGACCTTACGTTTGCAGAAAATCCGTTCGCCCGTCTTCGAGGCGCAGCGCCGTGAGGTGCTCGCTGAACACGGCCCCCGTATCGATCCCGATCCGGTTCGGCCTCACGACCGGGCAGGCCCCCGGCGTATGACCGTGAACCACGATCTTGCCGAACGGCTCTTGCGAGGTCAGGAACTCGTCCCGGATCCAGAGGAGATCGGCTGGGTCTTGCGCGTCGAGCGGCAGGCCGGGCCGCACGCCCGCATGCACGAACGCGTAGTCGCCGATTTCGTATGTCAGGCGCAATTGCCGCAGAAAGTTCACATGCGCCGGCGGAAGGGCCGACGCGAAGGCATCGCGCCAGGCCTCGGGCTTCGCGTTCTCGCGGGCGAGCCGGCCGCAATCCACACCGTAGGATTCGAGGGTGCGCTCTCCGCCATTGCGGCGCCAAGACCCGAGCAGCGTGGGATCGTCGAGAAACTGCAATAGGATCTCTTCGTGATTGCCTTTAAGGAACACGGCCTCGAAGCCGTGCGGCAAACCACGGCAGAGCATCTCGATGACGCCGCGGCTGTCGGGCCCCCGGTCCACATAGTCGCCGAGAAAGACGAGCGTCTTGCGCGCGTGCGATTGCGAATGCGCGGCGTCCCGCTCGACCGAACGCAGAAGCTCGGACAAGAGATCCGACCGCCCGTGAATGTCGCCGATCGCGTAAACCACTTCGCCTTCGGGAATCATGGGGAACACGGGCTCAGACGCCATCCCCCGGCCCAACGGCAAGTTCGCGATAGAGCTGCGCAGGGAAGCTGAAGACCGTGCTCACGCAGTTGGACGCGAGCCCGATAAACAGCACCATTTCGCCATCGCGCATCTGATCGTCCTCGGTGATCACATAGAGCGTGTCGACGCGCAGCGGCGGCAGACCCTTCTTCAGGGTGGCGCGCTCCTCGAAGGCCTTCAGACGCGCCCCGCCATAGAGATCGTACTTCGCATGCACCCGGGCGATCGCCGACAGGATTTCACTCTCCGATTTGCACGGAACCGGCGGCGCCTCGGGCGCATCGCCGCCGTAATAGGTGGTCCCGTACGCCTGCACGAGAGGTCCGGACTTCATGGACGTGGCTTTGAGGCCTGCAAATCCCAGCAAGGCAATGGCAAGCGCCAGCCCGGCGGAGACTTTCGCCCACGTTGGCATCGCCTGGATCCTCCTTCGCCCCGGCCGGTCGCAAGGTGACCGGACACCGGCGGCGTTCGCAAGATCGAGGCTGGTCCGCGCTAGATCGCGGTATCGACCTCGCAAACAACTATATCACGCCGGCCACACTCCGGCATCTTCCAAGCTATGATGTCGCCCGTCTTGGTGTCGACGATCGGCACCGGACACGCGACGCGCCAGAAGCGATAGCTCGAGCCGCGATGAGCTTGGTCCCAATTCACGCCAAGAGAGATTCCGGCGCGCTGGCAACGCTGCTGGTTGAACGGCTGCGCCGCGGCACCCATCGCTTCGGCTTGGTCGTAAAGCTGAACCTCCTGGCGGCGGCACACCATCATCGAGTGCTCGGTCGCCCATTGGCGGTTCTCGTAGCCGGTGTAGGCGGCGTTCTGGTCCGCCGGGCCGGCGATGACGGTCTTGCAAACAATCAGAACAACGGCAGTTGGCATTGGTACGGGCATGATCATGCTCCCCGATAATGCGTAAGGTCCTCCAACGGGACCGGAAGGCCCGCCGAAGCGGTCAACATCGACTTTTGAGAAAAACGCGCCCCATGGCGCAGATGCGCGATGCCGCGATTCCCCGGCCCGAGGGCCAAATCGTCGGCGTCTATTCTGCGCGCTCCGGAACGTCCGGAGGACAGGCTGGGGATTGATGCGCCATGCGGACTCTCGAGCGCCGGCGGCGCGGCGACTGCCCATGGTGGCGCCGTGGGCGGCCGTTCGACGAACTGAACCGTATGGCTCAGTGCCGCCCTTGTGGTTCGGATCAGGTTCGTAGGCATTCGGCTCCCTCTAACAAGGTTGCACCAACGCCACTCCTCAAGGTCCTATTCGGACCGTCACCTCCCGTAACTCTTCCAGACCGGTTGGAACTTTTACGCCCGCATGGTCGGCTGATGTTGCATCGCATCATCAACCCGCTTGGCTGCACAAGCTTAGTCTGCTTCTCGCAAGACCCGTGCAAAACCGGACCATGACCGGCATCCTGCGTCAGGATGCCCCCAATTCAGCGGTTTTGCACGCATTTCGAGGTTCCTTCGACCGGTATGAAGTGCCGGAATTCCAAGGCTTTCGCCTGGCATCCGGCCTTCGACACAAATGCTGCACCGCAATAAACTGATTCGCAAGATCGCCATGAGCCTAGCGCGAACGATCTCCGGCCCCTAGAGCGGCACGGCAACACATTTAGGAAAAATGGCAATTCCGGCGCCACGCATGGCCCGAATTTGCCTAAACCGTGAGCAGACGTGCCGCGCCGCGCGTGGACACCTCGTAACTTACCGGAGCCCGGGATAAGGTCGGGGATAGAAGGGCCGAAGGCCGTGACCGGAAAGGACCGGGCATGCTGATCGACGGCGTAATGCTGCTCTGGTTCATCCTCACGGCGCTCTCGCTGGCCTTCGTCGCGCTCGATATCCGCGCGACGCCGGAAAACCCGGTGATGAAGTGGGCCTTCGTTCTGTTCACGGCCTATTCGGGGCCGTTCGGCGCATTTCTTTATGTCCTTGGATGCCGCGAGCCTCTGCCGGGACTCCACGAGCGATACGTGGAAGCGCGCTGGCGCCAGGCTCTCGGCTCGACCATGCACTGCGTCGCCGGCGACGGCATCGGCATTCTCGTGGGCGCCGTGATTGGCGCCCTCGTCGCAATGCCCCTGGCCGCGGAGTTCGCCCTGGAATACGTGCTCGGCTTCGCCTTCGGCTGGACCATCTTCCAGGCCCTGTTCATGGGCGAGATGTTCGGCTCGTATTGGCGCGCACTGAAAGGCACGTTCAGTTCCGAGTTCCTCTCCATGAACTGTCTGATGGGCGGCATGTTGCCGGTCTCCGCCTTGGCCTTCCAGGGCAACGCGGACGCGCACGATCCCACGCAGCCTCTGTTCTGGTTCCGCATGTCGCTTGCGCTGATGGTGGGCGCGCTGTTCGCCTATCCCATGAATTACTGGCTGGTAGCCCTTCATCTGAAGCACGGCATGCTGACCGTGCGGCCGAAGCCCGGCAACGCTCAGCGCGCCGACTCGCGGGCGATGGAAGGCATGAACATGGAAAGCGAGCCGAAGAGCCAACACGCCGCGATGCCGGGCATGGCGATGTCCGGCAAGGAAACGATGGCGGACAAGATGAAGATGGCCGAAAGCGGCTCGGCGCTGCACGCCCCCTCGCCTCCGGTCTGGGTCATGGGCGCGGTCTCGCTCGCGGTGCTCGCGGCGGGTGCCACGATCGCGCTCGCCACGGCCCCTTAGCCGCGCTTCCGTTCCTGCCGTCGAGGAACGCCGGCAACGCCCGGCGCGGCTTTGCCGCATCTTCGCCTCCGGTCCTCACCGAGCTGTGAAGTCCGGTGTACGCATTGTCAGCCCCACGGCGGCGGAACGGAGATAGGATCATCGGCGTTGAAACGACACAAGGCTCACTCACGCTAGAGAAGGAGACCCCCCATGTATCTGCCCTCTCGCATGACAATGAGACTGATCGCCGGCGCAGCCATTCTCATCGTCGCCGCGATAATGCAATCGCCACTGGGCGCGAAACTGGCAGCGCTTCAAACAAGCATTGCCGGATAGAAACTGGCGGCCGTTTCCGTGGCGCGCGGAACAGCGATCAACCGCGACGGATCGGGGCAATCGCCGGACTCAACCTTGCACGGCGGTGTTGACGGCGCTTTCGGACCTGTCGTGCGCTCGGCCCGGTGGGCGATCCGAATCTGCGGCGCCCTCGGTCGGAACCCGTTTGGCGGCGTTCCGGCGGCCGCCGGTCAGGGCTTGCCACGCATCGTATTGCGACAAGAACACGCGGCCGTTGAGATGATCGATCAGGTCGGAGGTTTTCAAACGGTCCATGACCGGCCCCTTCACTTCCGATAGATGCAGCCCGACTCCCATATCGGATAGGCGGCGATTGATCGCTTCGAGACTTTCCAGCGCGGAATAGTCGACGGCGTTCACAGCCGAGAACATGAGGACGACGTTCCGGATGCCGCAGCCGTCGCTCACGCGCGCCTGGATCAAGCTTTCCAAATAGCGGGCATTCACGAAGTAGAGGCTTTCGTCGACACGCAGCGTCAGAAGCGTTGGGTCGGTCTCGACAGCGTGGCGGTTGATGTTGCGGAAATGCTGCGTGCCCGGCACGAGCCCCACCTCGGCGACATGAGGTCTCGAGGTCTTGTAGAGATGCAGCATCACGGAGATCGCGACGCCCGTCGCGACGCCGAACTCCACACCCAGCCCAAGCGTGAGCAGGATCGTCGCGGCAACGGCGGCGAAGTCCGACTTGGCGTAACCCCAGGTCTTTTGGAGGATCGACAAGTCGACGAGGCTCAGCACCGCCACGATGATCGTCGCCGCCAAGGTCGCCTTGGGCAGGAAATAGACCAGCGGGGTCAGCGCCACCGCCGCGATCGCAAGACCGATGGCGGTATAGGCGCCCGCCGCCGGGGTCTGCGCGCCCGCGTCGAAATTGACGACCGAGCGCGCGAACCCGCCGGTCACGGGATAGCCGCCGGTGAAGGCCGCGCCGAGATTGGCCGCACCAAGCCCGATCAACTCCTGATCCGGATCGATACGCTGGCGCTTCTTGGCTGCGAGCGTCTGGGCGACCGAGACGGATTCCACGAAGCCGATGATCGAGATGAGGATTGCCGGGACCGCCAGCTCCGTGAGCAAGCCGGGCGCGAAGCCTGGCAGCGTCAAAGGCGGCAGGCTTTGCGGCACCTCGCCCACGATCGAAACTCCACGCGCGTTGAGTGAGAAATACCATGTCGCGAGCGTCGTCATTACAACGGCGGCGACGGGTCCGGCCTTGGCGAGGAGGCCGGAGAGCTTCGGCCCAAAGCCCAATCCGCGCAGAAGCGGCGTCAGCCCGTTGCGCGCCCATAACAGAAAGGCAATCGCCACAATACCGATCATCAGTGTAATGACATTCGTCTCTCCGAGATGGGCGACAAGCGAACCCAGCATCTCGATCAGCGTGTGGCCGCCGGCCTGAACGCCGAGAATATGCTTCAACTGGCTCGCCGCGATCAGGATTCCAGAGGCCGCGATGAACCCGGCGATCACGGGATGGCTGAGAAAATTCGCCAGAAACCCGAGGCGCAAGATTCCGAGCAGCAGCAGGAAGCCTCCGGACAGAAAGGCGAGCGTCAGTGCGGCCGTCACATATCCGGCCGTTCCCTGGTCGGCGGCCTGTCCCGCCGCAGACGCCGTCAGCAAGGACACGACGGCGACGGGGCCGACCGCCAGCGCACGCGAGGTGCCGAAAATCGCATAGAGGACGATGGGGACGATCGAAGCGTAGATCCCGGCCTCGGGGGGCAGGCCAGCAAGCAACGCATAGGCCAGCGATTGCGGGATCAGCATGATCGTCACGATCACCGCGGCGATCAGATCGTTGGACAGGGCTTCGCCGTTATAGGTGCGCCCCCAGTCGAGCACGGGAATGAACCTGCGCAGGCGGTCGATCATGTTCGCCTCGAAACACTCAGTATTGACGGAGCGGCCGGTTCCCTCGGCCGACCGACGGAAAATCCGGACCGGGACGGATTAGCGAGCGGCGAAGTCCGTGGCCGCGGCCGCGAGACGCTCGGGCATGGCCATCCATTCCTTGCCCTTGAGCTTGGCCCGCCGATAGATCGCCGGCGGCGCATCGGATATCCGTTTGAACCTCATGACGCCCTCCTCGCTCAAAGCCCGTTGACCGGGACTTTGAGCATCGGCCGTCCATCCTCGTCCTTCGGAATCTCGCCGCCGCGAATATTGACCTGGAGCGAAGGAATGATGAGCCGCGGCATGCCGAGCGTCGCATCGCGTTCGGTGCGGAACTTGATGAAGTCCTCTCTCGTCTTGCCGCCGCCGACATGGATGTTGCTGGCCTTCTCCTCGGCCACGGTGGTCTCCCACGCGTATTCGCGGCCGCCCGGCGCGTAGTCGTGGCACATGAACAGCCGCATTTCGCCGGGGAGGCTGAGCACTTTCATGATGGAATCGTAGAGCGTTCCCGCATCGCCGCCGGGGAAGTCGGCGCGCGCCGAGCCTCCATCGGGCATGAACAGCGTGTCGCCGGCAAAGGCGGCATCGCCCATCACGTGCACCATGCAAGCCGGTGTGTGGCCCGGCGTGTACATGGCGAATGCCTGCATGTTTCCAATTTTGTAGGTATCGCCGTCCTCGAACAGCGCGTCGAACTGGCTGCCGTCCCGCTGGAACTCCGTCCCTTCGTTGAAGACCTTTCCGAAGGTCTCTTGCACCGTCAAGATTTTCGAGCCGATGCCGAGCTTGCCGCCCAGTTCCTGCTGGATATAGGGCGCCGCCGACAAATGATCGGCATGGGCGTGGGTCTCGATGATCCACTCGAGCGTGAGGCCGCGCTCCTTGATCCGGGAGATGATCTTGTCGGCGCTTTCGTGCGTGATGCGCCCGGCCGCGTAGTCCAGATCCATCACGCTGTCCACGACGGCGCAGGCATTGGATTCCGGATCCTTCACGATGTAGCTGACCGTATTGGTCGGCTCGTCGAAGAAGGCCTCCACCTCCGGGTGGATGGTCATGTCGATCGGGTAGTCAGTCATGAAAACAGCCCTTTCCGGAATGGGGTTTGGACTTGGTTTGGGTTTGGGCTTGGAATTGGGATTGGGTTTGGGCGCGCGACCGCGCCGCAGCTCAAAACGTTGTGACGTAGCTGGCCAAAGGGCGATCCCTCGCGCTTGCCGCGCAAGAAGAGCCTTCGCCGTCAGCGTGCCTTGCAGGTCGTCAGGCCAAAGATGCTGTAGATCGGGCAGACGCGGACGACCGCCACGGCCAGCATGACGACCCCGAGGATGGCCGCGCCATATTTCAAGGCAGGACTATCTGCCAACGGCAAGCCGCTGAAAAAGGCGAACCAAAGCAAAGCAATGCCGAGAATGGCGCGGACGATCCGGTCGATGCTGCCAACATTTGCGGACATGGCGAACCTCTCTGAAGGTCGAGTTCGCGCCGACACTAGCTGTTTGAGACACGACTGTCGGTGACGTTGTCACACTCGCGATTGCGGTACGCCCGCGCGGAGTACGCCTCAGACGGAAGCCGCGAGACGCGTGAGCGCCGGCGTGTCGGTAAGAGACACGCGCCCGCGCGCGAGGCGAAGCCACCCCCGGCGCTGAAACTCGCTGAGCTGGCGCGAGATCACCTCCCGCGCCGTTCCGAGCTCCGTCGCCAGTTGTTGATGCGTCACCTGCAATTCGCCCGATCCGGCCGCGAGGCCGACGAGCCGGTCCGCAAGCCGGACGTCGATCTTGCCGAACGCAACATCGTCGATCACCCGGAACAAATCCGTGATCCGGCGCGCATAGGCCGCGAACACGAAGTTGCGAAACCGTGGCGACGTGGCCACAAGCTCGTCGAAGACCGCGCGCGGAATCGCGACCGCCGTGATGTCCGTCTCCGCAACGCCTTCGGCGCTATAGGCTTCATGGGCGAGGAGGCAAGCCGTCGTCAGCACGCAGCTTTGCCCGGCCTCGACCCGGTAAAGGACAATCTCCCGGCCGCTTTCGGAAGTTTGCGACACCTTGACGGTGCCCTCGATCAATAGAAGCAGATTGTCGGGGACGAAGTCCGCGCTGAAAACCTTGGTACCGGCGGGAAGCGAGACCACCTTGCTGCGCTCGATCAGCGTCTGCTTGATCGGATCCGGCAGACCGTTCAACCCTTCAAAACGCTGGATCCAGGCGCCTTGGCTCATGCGCATGCTCTCTCGGTTGCCGGAGTCGCGGCGGGACTTCCCAAGGCCCAAGGCTAGTTTTCGCACCGGATTTCCGCAATCCGAAATCCCGGCCTTGCCGATTTCGTCGTCGGCGCGACAGGCCCATGCCGCCAAGACAGCCGCGAGCCCCGAACCCAATTCATGCCATGGCGTGCGCCAAGTACACTACACGTGTCTTGATATGTGTCCTCTCGCCGGCGGCACTGTCGCGGAAGACAAGAGGTGGCCTCACGACTTCGACGGCCCCTCGCACACGACAGGCAGCTTCCCGGCTATCGCGGCCTCGGGCACCGGGACCTCCACGCGCGGCGCCTTCTAGGCGCGCAGCGCCTCGGCCGCCGGTTCTTGTGGAGTTTGTGAAAGTGTGCGTTCCGCCGACGAGATCGTGTTGACGAGCAGCATGGTGACCGTCATCGGTCCAACGCCGCCCGGAACCGGCGTCAAATACGACGCCTTCTCGCGCACTCCGGCGAAATCGCAATCGCCGACCAGCTTGCCGTTCGGCAGGCGGTTGATGCCGACATCGATGACCGTGGCGCCCTCTTTCACCATCGGCGCCGTGATGAGGTTCGGCTGACCCGCGGCGACGACGAGAATGTCGGCCAGCTTCGTGAACTCCGCGAGGTCGCGCGTTCTGGCGTGGCATACCGAAACGGTCGCCTCGCGCTGCATGAGCATCAGCGCCATGGGCTTGCCGACGATGTTGCTGGCGCCGACGACGACCGCGTTGGCCCCGGCGACTTCGATGTTCTCGTTCTCCAAGAGACACATCACCCCGTAGGGGGTGCAGGGCGGGAAGACGGTGTCGCCGATGACGAGACCGCCGACATTGTAGAGGTGGAAGCCGTCGACATCCTTCGCGGCGTTGATCGCGCCCAGCACCGTCTTGATGTCGAACGCCTTCGGCAACGGCAACTGCACCAGGATGCCGTCGGTGTTCGGATCGGCACCGAGAGCCTCGATCCGCTCGATCACTTCGGCCTGGCCGACATCGGCCGGGTAGAGCAGCTTCTCCGACCGGATGCCGACATCGCGGCACGCCCCGATCTTGTTGCGCACATAGACTTCGGAGGCAGGGTTGTCGCCAACCATGATGACCGCGAGCCCAGGGGTACGCCCATAGCGGTCTTGCAGATTCTGAACCCGCTTCTTGCAGTCCGCGCGGACCGCGGCGGCAACGGCCTTGCCGTCAATAAGCTTCGCTGACATGCGAGCGTCCACTCCTTCTATGCAGTGCTTGCACTGCTTCGACAGGCCTTCGATCTGGCTCTCCTGCTCGAGCGTATGTAGCGGCGGCAGAGAACACTTTGCAAGCCAGTAAGCATATGATTTTGCTTAGATTTGCGCCCAAAGTGGGCTCATTCCCGAGTGGCGGGCCCGGCCCGAGCCGACTCGTTTTCGCGGTACGCGCCGAGTCGCGCGCACCGGACGCGCACGGCACAGGAGCGGCGTGGAACCGGAAATTTTCCTAGGCTCGAAAGGTCACGCGATCGAGGCACCGCGCGCATGCAGTTCTGCAAGCCCCGCGTCTAAAGTCCCCAATGGGCGGAGAACCGCCGACAACCCCCGGCACGTTCGCGTTTGCGGGCGGCGGGACCGGCCGTACGAACTCACGGTGAAGACAATGGGTGGTTTCGCGCGATCGCTTGTTACTGAGTTTCCCTCACTTGTTGCGGCATTGCCGCCTGCTCCGCGCGCCGTCTCTATTACTTAGCCGGTCCGTCCATTCTCAATCGCAAACTCAGACGGAGCGCTTTCATCGGCCAAAGCGCGCGCTTCGGCAAACCGCAGTGAAACAATGCCGGTCCCGTCATGATAGATGAAGCCAAGGCGCGGACGCTGAGAGACCAGCCGCGCGGGAAGCGGGTCGTAGCGCACGCCGTGTCCTCCCATCAAGGGTGAGACGGAGCCGATATCCGTCAAGGATTCGATCTCGACGCGCAACAAGTGCAACCGGCGGCCCGTTGCGTCCACGCCCACGAAGGGAACACCTGCCAGGCGCAGGAAGCTGCTCGGATCGGAGGCTTGCGGGAAGCTCTCCACGAAGCTCTGTTCCACGAGGTCGAGATCTTGCAACTCGGGCGGCGACTGGCCGGCGGCGCCGTCCGGCAGATGGGGAACCTGCCATTGCGCCGTCTTTTTGGGCCGATTGTGTCCGAGAGGGTGATCCGTGTCATGCCCCTCATGATCGTGCGGATGATCGTGACGATCCAACGCCACAGGGCCACGGTGATGCGAGTGATGATCGTGCATCCGGGCGCCTCAGAATTTGACTGGCTTGTCGATCAGCGCCCTGTGCGCCCCGAGCTTCCCGTGCGCAACGAGCGAGCCCAATGTATCGACGATGATACGCGTGCCCACGAGAGAGGTGATGTCCGACGTATCGTAGGGCGGACTGACCTCTACGACCTCGAGTCCGCAAATTCCCTCGGCCGCCACAAGCCCCAGAATGCGCAATGCCTCCCTCGGCGGAAATCCACCCGGCTCGGGCCAACCCGTGCCCGGCACGAAGCCGCAGTCGATGGAATCGACGTCGAACGAAATGTAAACCGCGTCGGTGTCCTTCCAGGCCAATTCCAATGCAATCTCGGCCGTCTTCTCCAAGCCAAGCTTCTCGATGTCATCGATCGTGAGGATATTCGTTTCGCGATCCCGAGCCACTTCGACTCCGGCCCGCGGGACCTGCCAACCGCCAATGCCGAGTTGCACCAGGTTCTTGGCGGAGACATTCGGCAGGTTCGTCGCCCAATACCAGGGCGTGGGGTGCATGCCCTCGTCCATGTCCTTCGCCTGGGTATCCAGGTGACGGTCGAAATGGATGATACCGATGCGCTTCGACGTGCACTCCGCGATACCGCGTACGCACGGATAGCCGATCGAATGATCGCCTCCGACGATCAGCGGCAGTGCGCCCGAGGAGAAGATGTGCGAGACGCCCTTGCTGATTTGATCGAAGCTCTTTTCAAGATTGCCGGGTATGGCAAAGACGTCGCCCGCGTCGCATAGCGTCATCTGCTCGCGCAGATCGACTCCCGTCTCATAGTTATAAGGCGTGTAGAGCGCCGAAATCCGCCGCACGCCCTGCGGACCAAATCGCGCGCCCGGTCTATAGGTGGCACCGCCGGCCGATCTGCTTCCCGCGACCGCGCCTTTCGAGTCCGATGTCCAGAGGCCCATCGCATTTCTCCAAGGCGTCGCACACAGTATTTCGCAGATTTTTTTCAAGGGAGACGGCTCTCACGGCGGTCTCGCCAGAGGGTCCGTCCGGCGCCGGGGATACGCCGCTCGGTTCGATCGGCCGGCAAACCGGCTGCTAACGGCGGCGTTGGCCGCCGATGATGCCCAAGCCGAGCGGACTGCGAGAGCGCTGTTGAGTGGCCGGCGCTCGCCCACCGCGTTGCTGCGCCGGCTGCGCGATCTGGCACGGCACACGCCCAGGCGTATCCGCTCGCGGCAGCACGATCGTTCCAAGCAGGTTGAACGGAAAGGCCAAAACTCCCACGACGGCACTCGCCGCGGGCCTGCCGGTCAGTCTTACGCTCTTGCTGCCGATTTGGCCCTGTATTGCGAAAGGATGTGCTGTTTGGATGAACTGCGGCCGGAGCGCTTGCGGTTTGAAACGTAGATCGATCATGTTCGCACGGTAATCGACATAGCCGATGCCGGCGACGAGCACGTTCTCGGTCTCCAACACGAGTCCGCGGGTTTCGCCCCGTCCGTTTTTGAACGTGAAAGGTGCCACGCCACACACGAGAGTCGCCTGGTTGCCGTTGCGCGATCTGGTCAATAGCCACTGCGGCAGGTTCATGCCCAACAGGTCAAGCAAAGCCGTGCCGACCCAGCCATTGCGCATGGAAACTGACAGCGAGCCGTTCAGCGAACGCGGAATCTGCGCCACTGTGTTGCCCGCACCCGAAAGGTCGTAGGTCATATCGAACGCGCCGCTCACGGGGAATCTGAGCTCCATCTCCCTGAGCACGGCGCCAATAGGCAGTCTGTTGACACGCCCGTTCAGCGCGAAGGTTTTTGGATCGCTGGCGGTATTGATGCTGCCGTTGATCGAAGCCCTGCCGCCGAGATACGTCATGGTGAGCGAGTCCAGGCCGATGACACCGGCAAGATAGGTCATGCGTCCCTGAATATTGCTCGCCTTGTTGCCCCCGCCCGCGATCCCGGCAATCTTCACCTGCAAATCCACCAACAGCGTTTCCCAGATATTCGAATAATCGACCACGTCCTCGTCCGCCTCATCGACGCTCTCCAGGTAGACGATTTCCATGGATGCGAGCTTCTTGAGATCGCTGAGGTGGACAAGCGGGCTGGAGATTTCACCGGACAGGACTGGCTTGCGCTCTTCCGACAACGACCCGGTGAGTGAACCGTTCAGCGTGGTCCGTCCCACAAGCATCGTGCCGGTCATGGCAAGGCGTTCACCGCTCCCGCTGATCGAACCGTCGAACGTGACGGGCCCCAGTTTCTCCACCTCTTTGCCCAGCGCGGCGGCGAAGTGTTGGAACTCCGGGATCTCCAGGTGGGTGGCGAATGTGAGGCCTTTGGCTTCAGGGATGTCGTCGAACACCAAATCGATGCTCATCTCAATGAGACGACTGTCCTTGACCTGAGCCGAGAGATGTTTGATGCCAAGCGAACCGTCCGCATCCGAGATGACGACGTCTCCGGAGAGACGGCCGAACACTTCCGCGTGTTCCACCGCGACAAGATCGAGGAGATCGGCCGTGAAGAAGTCGATCTTGCCTTCAAGGTCGACCCCCCTGAAGGCGATGATGTCCTTGATCGTCCCCGCGACACGCACGCTGGGGCGTTGGGGGTCGCCAGCCAAGATCAAGACCTCGTAGAGACCTAGCCTTCCCTCGCTGTCCCTGTAGAGCCGCTCCGCGGTGATCGGGCCAATATTGCTGAGTGTCGCTCGGATAGAGTCCGTAAAGATATGAAAGTCGCGCACCAAAATACCGTCGCGCGACCCCTCGATACGCCCGTCGAAACCGGTAATGCCGATATCGTAGATGGGGCGGGTCTCCCCTTCCGCGAGCGGCTTTCTGGCGAACGTGCCTTCAAGCAGCAGATCGAAACCGGTGCCCGCGTTGATATCGCCGATGGCACCGCTAAGCGCATAGACGTTGCCGTTCTCGAAGGCGAATTTCAGAGCCAAATCGTTCAGCGTCATCGCATCGAGCGGACCCTTGAGCCGCCCGGTCAAGTTACCCGCTCCGGCCAGGTCGCCGGTGATGCCGTAGATGGCAAGCATGCGCTTCAAATCCGGCGCGACCGCCGTCACAGTCATGTCGATTGCATCCCCGTCGAAATCGAACAGACCGGCGTCGCGCTTATACGTGCCGTCAAACGTCAAACTGAGACCGGCATGCTTCACGGCGATAACAAATTGACGCTTGTATTCGTCCTCGCCCCGCGGTGCGGCATGGCCATCGAGTCTCCAAGGCTCTCCGTTCAAGCGCCCGGAGCCATTGATAGCGACGCCACGATCCGCCGTTCTTTGGCTCTCGAGTTTATCGAGGACGTAGTGAAGGCGAAAACCACTGTCCAAACTGACGTAGTTCACGGTGACGTCGCGCAAGAGAAAATCTCCGGCGAAAGGGGACCGCACGAGGTCGGTGATCAGTTTGCCAATGTCGATACCGTCCTCGTCTTCACTCACGCGCCCTTCGGGGACTTCGATCGACACGTTCAGCCCGTCGACGACAAGCGCACGGTGTTGGGGATTGGCGGCACGGCCAGGGAAGATCGGCACCCGAACTCGCATCGAACGAATTGAAAGATCCTTCAATTCCGCCGGCGACGCGCTCGCCACCGCGACCACGTCCTCGACCGTTACGACGGGCGCCCAATGAAAGCTGATCCGGACCGCGCCTCTGACCTCGACTTCGGCACCGGTCGCGGCGGAGAGAAGGCGCTCGACGCCGGTCCGGCGCAGCGGCTCGAACACGTCGGCATAGAGGACCGCGAGTGCCATCACTGGCACGGAGAGGATTACGGCACCAAGGAACAGGATGCGGGCAGCCAATCGGAGTAACGTGGATGAGGACATGCGTGGTCTGACGAAGAGGGCTCAAGAGTTCTGAAGTTTGCCGCAAAACTCATTGCAACCTCTAGGCGAGTCAAGCGCGGCTGAGGCTGGATCGGGTTCCTGCGCCAAACAGGCGGCAATGTCTTTGACTTCCGTCGTGGAACGACTTTCAAAGCGATGTCACGCGAAACGGCTACGGCCGCGTTCCGCGGGAAATATTCGATTGTTGCGGCATAAACGGCAAATGCGCCCAACTTGTGAGGCGCTGCCCAATACACCTTCGGCGGGCGCTGGAGTTTCCCGGCTTCGGTCAGCAACACGGCTGACGATGCGCCGGACGCACGCGTCGGCGGCATTTTGTTGCGCCGGAGCCCGTGGAGGGAGGCAACGGTTCGCGGCGCCCGCACGCGGCCGTGAAGATTCGGATGGCAGTGCGTTTGCCTTAATCAATTGCCCATTCGTAACTTGAATCCAACTAAGGCAGCACAATAATCCCCTGTGTTCCTGGCACCCTCAGGAACGTCAACCTGGGACAAGTAAAATGAAGACATTTGCGATTTTGTTTGGACTGGCATTGCTGATAACGACCGGCTACGCATCGGCTGCGACCATGTCCTCCGGGCGCCCGTCGGCGATCTTGAATTCCAAGGACTGCAAGGCCGTTTGGAAGGCCGCCGTACCGTCCGGCCGGTATCTCGATAGGGCCGACGCGGCACCCTGGATCGTCAATTTCAAGCTCGCCGATGGCGAGGATCAGGACGGCCGGATCTCGAAGCGGGAATTCAAAAAGGCCTGCTCGAAGGGCCTTGTAAAGGGCACCATTATTAGGGATCGCAGCTAGCGCTCGGTTACGTCCTGCTTCGTTCGACGTAGAAGCACTGATGGGCCAGGGGAATTGCGCTCCCTGGCCTGTCACACTGGCAAAGGCGCACGCGCGGCAGGAACGAAAAGCTGAAACTCTCCGGCCGGAACAGTTGAAACTTTTTGGAAGCCCGCCGCTAGGCCATTGATTTAATTGGCGCCCCGTAGGGGAATCGAACCCCTGTTTCCGGCGTGAGAGGCCGGCGTCCTAGGCCTCTAGACGAACGGGGCCAGCGCGAGCGAGAAGCTATAGTTCCCGCCAGGTTCGCGATCAAGACCTATTGCGCGGGCGCCTTCCCCGTTCGCAGCTCGATGCGCGAGAGGACCGCGCCCGTGGTCAGATCCACGATGGCGATCTCCCCGCCGTCCGGCGTCGTGAGATGGACGGCGAGCCGGTTGCCGTCGAGCGCCATCGTGGTGACTTTGCTCCCTTCCGGAACCGTCAACGCGCCGGCCTCTGCAATGCCGCTCTCCACAGCCGCCGGGGCGGCGGACACGGGCTTCTTGCCGACCTTCGAAGCTTGGTAGATCATGCCCACGATCACGGCGCCGAGCCCAACCAGGATCATCAGTCCCATCGCCACCACGGCGACCTTGAGCAGCCGCACCTGGCGGGGCGTGAAGACCGTACCCTCGATAGGCGTATTGTCCGGGTCGACCGCCGTTGTCATCCCGTTGTCATCCTATGACAGACTCCGAAAATGCCGCGAACGACAGTGATTGATACCAGCGCCTTCGAGGCGGAAACCGAACGCCTGCTTGCCGAGGTGGCCGAGCCCCAGGCCGGCCAGCGGCTCGACAGGTTCTTGAGCGATGCCTTGCCCGATGTGAGCCGCACGCGCATCCAGACGCTGATCCGCGACGGCCATGTGCGCCTGGCGGACGGCCCCTCGGGCGGCGCGACCATAGAGGACGTGAAATACCGGGTCAAACCGGGCGAGCGTTTCGAGATCGGCCTGCCGCCCGCGGCGGAGCCGGCGCTCCAAGCCGAGGACATCCCCCTCGACGTGGTCTTCGAGGACGATGCCCTCATCGTCATCGACAAGCCGCCGGGCCTCGTGGTGCATCCGGGCGCCGGCCAGCCGGACGGCACGCTGGTGAACGCGCTTCTGGCTCATTGCGGGAAGAGCCTGTCGGGCATCGGCGGGGTCGCCCGGCCCGGCATCGTCCATCGCCTGGACAAGGACACGAGCGGCTTGATGGTTGTCGCCAAGACCGACCAGGCCCATCGGGCGCTCGCGGATCAATTCGCAGACCACGGACGAACCGGAGAGATGGCGCGCGGCTATCTCGCCCTTGTCTGGGGTGCGCCGTCGCGGCCCCACGGAACCATCGAGGCGCCGATCGGCCGCCATCCCGCGAGCCGGACCAAAATGGCCGTGGTTCCGGAAGACAAGGGGCGGCACGCGGCGACGCACTGGCGTCTCGTGGAAACCTATGGCGGACACGCGTCGCTGAAGGACAGAGCCGGTATGAGCGGCCGCGCACCCGTCGCCTCCCTGGTCGAATGCATGCTGGAGACCGGGCGCACCCATCAAGTGCGCGTGCACATGGCCCATGCCGGCCACCCGCTCGTGGGCGATCCGCTCTACGGCACGGGCTTCAAGACCAAGCTGCGGACGCTGCCCGAACCTCTCCAGGAAGCCATCGTTTCGCTCGACCGCCAAGCGCTCCACGCGGCGCATTTGGCCTTCGTCCATCCGGTGTCCGGGACCTTACTGGAATTTAACAGTCCACTCCCTGACGATCTCGGCGAAATTGTGCGACAATTCAAGCAACTGTGATCGAGGTCCCCTTTCGTGCTTGTCGGAAACGTCTTATAGACGGACGCGCCGGGGGACGTTTTTGAAGGGATAGATCAGGGACACACAGGTCTCTGCACGAGACGGGTTCCGGGAAGTACAGCCATGGCCGCGAAAAGTTTGCCGAGCGTCAGCGCGCATGGTGGCCTGACGCGCTACCTCGAAGAAATCAGACAGTTCCCGATGCTGGAGCCGCAGCAGGAGTACATGCTCGCCAAGAGTTGGCGCGAGCATGGCGACCGCGATGCGGCCCATGAGCTGGTGACGTCGCATCTGCGGCTGGTCGCCCGTATCGCCATGGGCTATCGCGGCTACGGCCTGCCCATCGGCGAAGTCATTTCCGAGGGCAATGTCGGACTGATGCAGGCGGTGAAGCGCTTCGATCCCGACAAGGGCTTCCGCCTGGCGACCTACGCCATGTGGTGGATTCGCGCCGCCATCCAGGAATACATCCTGCGCTCGTGGAGCCTCGTGAAGATGGGCACCACGGCGGCGCAGAAGAAGCTGTTCTTCAACCTCCGCAAGATCAAGGGCCAGTTGAAGGCGCTCGAGGACGGCGACCTGCGTCCCGACCAGGTGAAGCATATCGCGACGCGTCTCGGCGTCAGCGAGGACGACGTGGTGTCGATGAACCGCCGCCTCGCGGGCGATTCGTCCTTGAACGCGCCGGTGCGGAACGACGCGGAAAGCGGCGAATGGATGGACTGGCTGGTGGACGACAGCGCCATCGACCAGGAAACCGCGCTCGCCGAATCCGAAGAGCAAGAGCAGCGCCGGGGCATGTTGCACGATGCGCTGAAGACCTTGAACGAACGCGAGCGCCGCGTATTCGAGGCGCGCCGCCTGTCGGAAGAGCCGCTGACCCTGGAACAGCTCTCGACCGAGTTCGGCGTCAGCCGCGAACGCATCCGTCAGATCGAGGTGCGCGCGTTCGAGAAGGTGCAGAAGGCCGTGCAGAAAGCCGCCGCCGCGGCAGAGCCGGAACCCGAGGCCGCCCTTTAACGCGAGCCAGGCCGCGCGGTCGCGCTAGGATCGCTTTCGCCGCCTTACGTCCCGGCGCCTCGCGATGGAAAATCGGCCCCCGGAGCATATCCGGGGTCCGAATCGCCCGCCCGGCGTAGACGCGAATCGCCCCAGCCGCTAAGCATCCAGGATGCGGACAGGGGACGGCTCGTGAACGTTTTGAAATCCGGCGATGTCGAGATTGCCTATCTCGACGAAGGCGAAGGGCCGTGCGTCCTTCTGGGGCATTGCTCGGCGGCCTCGCACAAGGAGTGGCTGCCGCTGATCGACGTCTTGAAGGACGACTGGCGCGTCCTGGCGCCGGATTTCATCGGCTACGGTCAGTCCGGCCCCTGGCCCGCGGAAGAGCCTTTCTCCATCGAGGCCGATGTCGATGCGCTGCTCGCGGTTGCCGGTGAAGCCGATGCGCCACTCCACCTTGTCGGCCATTCCTACGGCGCCGCCCTCGCGCTCGAAGCCGCGCGCACCCTCAAGGACAAGATCAAGAGCCTCACCCTCGTGGAGCCGGTATCGTTTCACCTGCTCCGCCTGGAAGACCTTCCCGAGTGGCAGGACGTGGAGGCGCTCAGCCAGGCGGTTCTCGACCCGGTTGCGAAGGGCGACGACAAGACGGCCGCGGCCGCCTTCATGGGCTATTGGCTGGGCCGCTGGCGCTGGTGGATCGCGCCGGAGCGATTCAAGAACGCCATCGCCGCCACCATCCCCAAGGTCGCGCTCGAGTTCTCCATCGCCATCGACGCGAAAAGCACCGCGCTCGACTATGCCGGGATCGAGGCCCCGACCTTGCTGATCAAAGGCTCCAAGACTCCGCCGCCGACGCGTGCGATCACGGACCTTTTGGGCAAGACGCTCCCGAATGTCGAGGTGAAGACACTCAAGGGCGCGGGCCATATGAGCCCCTTCACCCATCCGGAGGAGGTCAACCGGTTGATCCTCGACCATCTGACGTCTCGTCGCTAGGCGATCCATTCTCCAACGCTTCGATGTCCCGCGCGAACAGCTCTTCGAGTTCGACGGCGGCGGTCAGCGCATTGGCGCGCATCTTCTCCTGGTCGGTATAGTCCTCATACTCGTTGAAGAGACGCTCCTGGTCGTGCCGCTTGAACGTCTCGATCAGCGTCTTGGCTTCTTTCGGCTTGAGGCCAAGACCGCGTAAGAGCTTTCCCGTCAGGTCCAGCGCCGCGAGGAACATCTCGCGTTCGATGATGGTCACGCCGAGATCCATGAGCTTATGCACATGGGTGCGGTCGCGGGCCCGGGCGTAGATGGGAAGATCCGGAAAGTTCTTGCGCACCATTTCGGCGATGCGCATCGAGTCCTCGACCTCGTCGATGGCCAGCACAAAGGCGGCCGCCTTCCCGGCGCCGGCGGCGCGCAGAATGTCGATCCGCCCCGCATCGCCGTAATAGATCTTCGCGCCGTACCGCTTCACGAAATCGACCTGCGCGCTGGACGTGTCGAGCGCGGTGAACGGGATATGGCGGGCGCGCAGCACGCGGGCAACGATCTGCCCGAAGCGCCCGAAGCCGGCGATGATCACGTGCTGCTCGTCGTCCAGCGGCATTTCATAGTCCGGCGCCACGGACTTCCGTATGCGGATGAACATGTCGTCCGCAAGCAGCAACAGCGGCGTGGCGGCCATGGAGAGCGTCACGGCAAGCGTCAGGAGACTCGCGACGTCGCGCCCGATTACCCCCTCGAAGACACCGACGGAGAACAGAACGAACGCGAACTCGCCGCCCTGACTGAGCACGATGGCGAGCCGCCGGGCCGGAGCGCTCTTAAGTCCCCACCAGCTGCCAAGCCCATACAGCACCGAGAATTTCACGGCGATCAACAGCGCCACGATGACGGCCAACATGACCGGACGCGCCACCAGAACGGAAAGATCGATGGACATGCCGACGGCCATGAAGAACACGGCCAGCAGCAGTCCCTCGAACGGCGCGATATCCGCTTCGATCTGGTGGCGATATTCGGAGTCGGCGAGCAGCGCACCGGCGATGAACGAGCCGAGTGCCGCCGACAGCCCCACCTCCTCCATGAGAAGCGCCACACCAACGACCGTCAGCAAGGCGGTCGCGGTCATCGCCTCGCGCACTCCCGTGGCCGCGACGAGCCGGTAAAGCCGCTTCAACAGGAAGCGGCCTACGACGATCACGGCGGCAATCGTGAGAATGGCGAGACCCGCGCTGCGGAAATCCATGCTGGGCTCATCGCCGCCTAGGGCGAACAGCGGCACCAGCGCGATCAGCGGGATGGCGGCAAGATCCTGGAACAACAGTACGGAGAAGGCGAGCCGCCCATGCCGCGCCGTCAGCTCGCCCTTCTCCTCCAAGACCTGCAATGCGAACGCGGTCGAGGAGAGCGATAGCGCGAGACCGACGAAGAGCGCCTGGACCGGTGCGAGGCCGAAGGCTAGGCCGACCCCGGCAAGCGCCACCGCCGTCAGAAGGAGCTGCGCGGCGCCAAGTCCGAAGATGGCCGACCGCATCGCCCAGAGACGAATGGGCCGCAGCTCGAGGCCGATGACGAACAAGAGCAGGACGACGCCGAACTCGCCGAACTTCAGAACTTCCTCGACATGGTGGAGAGCGTAGAGCGGTCCGAGCACGTAAGGCCCGATCACGACACCCGCGGCCAGGTAGCCGAGCACGGCACCGATGCGCAGAAATCGACCCAACGGCGCGGCGATCGCGGCGGCGGCGAGAAAGACCGTCACCTGAATGAGCTGCGCCTCTGTCATATCCGCCCGATACCCTCCACCACATCTTGCGTATCACGAAAAAGCGTCCCCGCGCCAATGTGGCTGGTAACGGCTCGACCGCCCCCCGATTTGGAGACTCCATTCATTGGAGAAGCCAGTCTCTGGACAACCCATTGTTTAGGGGAGCCATTGTGTAGGGAAGTCATTGTGTAGGAGAGTCATGGACACGCCGACGGACACAGCGAAGGAGACGGCGCCGGGGAACACGGACCGGCATGCGCCGCCGCTGCGCGCGGCGCTTCCGGTCTGGGCGAAGATCGGCGTCGCCTCCTTCGGAGGGCCGGCGGGTCAGATCGCGCTCATGCATCGCGAGTTGGTCGAGCACCGTGGCTGGATCGGCCCCGAGCGTTTCCTGCACGCTCTGAATTTCTGCATGCTGCTGCCCGGCCCCGAAGCGATGCAACTCGCGACCTATATCGGCTGGCGCCTCAACGGCACGCTTGGCGGTCTCGCGGCCGGGCTCCTGTTCGTGCTGCCGGGCGCGGCGGTGATCCTGACGCTTTCGATCGCCTATGCCTGGTACGGCCAAACGCCGGCGGTCGAGGCGGCGTTCGCCGGCATCAAAGCCGCCGTCCTCGTCATCGTGATCGACGCCCTGCTCAAGGTGGCGAAGCGCGCACTGCACGGCGGTCCCGCCTGGACCATCGCCGCGGCGGCCTTCATCGCCATCTTCTTCTTCGCGGTGCCGTTCCCGTTCATCGTCGCGCTGGCGGCTCTCGCCGGATATTTGGCGGCGCGCTTCGCACCCGACAATGGTGCGCCAGAGGATGCGAGCGTCCCGGCTGCCGAACCCGTTCCGATCGGGCAAACGCTTCGCACCGTCTGTCTGTGGCTTGCGGTCTGGATCGTGCCGCTCGTTGTCGTCAGCCTCCTGTTCCCGCCGGTGTTCGCGGACATCTCCGTGTTCTTCTCGACGCTCGCGGTGGTGAGTTTCGGCGGGGCTTACGCGGTTCTGGCCTACATGGCCCAGCAGGCGGTCGAGACCTATGGCTGGCTCGGCGCGCCGGAAATGCTGGACGGTCTCGGCCTCGCGGAAACGACGCCCGGGCCCTTGATCCTGGTCACCCAATTTGTCGGCTTTCTCGGCGCCTACCGGCATGGAGGCGAACCGGCACTGGCCTTCGGACTGCTCGGTGCGCTGGTGACCCTCTGGGCGACCTTCGCTCCATGCTTCCTATGGATCTTCGCCGGAGCGCCTTATGTGGAGCGCATCCGCACAAACCCGAGACTGGCGGGCGCCTTGCGCGGCGTCACGGCCGCCGTCGTCGGCGTGATCTTGAACCTGAGCCTGTGGTTCGCGCTGCACGTCGTCTTCACGACCGTCTCCGCCACGGACTACGGACCGTTGCGGCTTTGGCTCCCGGAGCCCGCCAGTTTTCAGACAGGCGCGGCGCTTTTTTCCGTCCTCGCGGCCGTGCTGATCTTCGGGGTCCGGCTCGGCATCCTGCCAACGCTTGCGATCTGCGCGGGCGCCAGCCTCGCCGTCTCGGCGCTGCTTTAGCCGTCACGCAGGCCGGCGATGAGGCACAGTCTTGCAAAACCGGACTCCAACGATGACACCGAAGCAGCGACGGGAGGCACAACAACCGTCTTAGCCGTCATGCCCGGACTTGCTCCGGGCATCCACGTCCGACTCTCGTCGATGGAAGTCGTGGATGGCCGGGTCAAGCCCGGCCATGACAACCACGAGAAAATTTCCGAAGCGCGGTAGCGCACACACGCAAGCCCTCAAATAGCCGACAGGCGACAGGGCGCGCCTAAAAAGAAAACGCGGGAGGAAAACCTCCCGCGTTCTCATAAACGCTTGTGCTCGTTGCGCGACGTTTACTTCGGCACGAACAGATTGACGAACGGCGCACGGACCCAAGTGCCGCGGCGGCTTGTCTGAACATCGGTGAAAGGCGCCCGCACGTTGGTGCTGGAATTGTTCGTCCGCACCGACGTGGTCGGCGCATCGACCACGGTCGTGTTGTTGCGACGGCGCTTGCCCACCTCATGCACGATCCCGTTCTTCGCCGCGGGGATCGTCAAGCCCGCAGGCGCGGCGCTCGCGGGCGCGGTCGCGAACAGGGCGGCGGCGCAGACGGCCGAAAGAAATCCGGAAACGATCAGACGAGTCATTATTCCTCCTATCGAGGGTTCGAGCGGGTGGCTGGACTTGCGATCCTCATGCGTGCACGAGCACGTCAACGAAATTGTGACCGCAACGGTCCATTTGACCCCAAATGTGGCCATCGGCGCGGCGGAGCGCAACCCCCAATATCTAGAGCCAGCCTTTATGCTTGAAATAGAGGTAAGGCAATATCGCAAACAAGATCATCATGCCGAGTGCCACCGGGTAACCGAATGCCCATTCGAGTTCCGGCATGGCATGGAAATTCATCCCGTAAATAGATGCAATCAGGGTCGGCGGAAGAAAGACGACGGCCGCCACGGAGAAAATCTTGATGATGTCGTTCTGCTGAATCTGGATCATGCCAAGCGTGGCATCGAGCAAGAACACGATCTTGCCCGACAAGAATGTCGCATGGTCCGTCAACGAATTGATGTCGCGCACGGCCGCGCGCACCCGCAGCGAAACCAGTTTGCCGTCTTTGCGCTCGTTGACCGCATAGGCGAGATAGGTCAACAGCCTCCCCAGGGAGTGGCAGCTCTCGCGGGCCTTCGAGGCGATCTCCCCTTCCCGGCCGATCGCTTGCAGCACCAGATCGAAGCGGCGCTGCCGCATGGCCACACCGCCCTGCTTTTTGAAGACGGACTTCGACAGGTTCTCCACCTGAACCTGGATACGCTCGATGGAGTCCGCGAGCCTATCCACGATCGCCTCGAGAAGACCGACCAGCACCATGCTGCCTTTGGTCAGATCGAGTTCCTGCCGGTTGCAACGCCCGAGAAACATCGCGAAGGCCCCAGGCTCGGCGTAGCGCACGGTCAAGAGCCGCTTGCCGACAAGGATAAAGGTCGCCGGCGTGACCTTGACTTCGGTTCCTTCGCCCCTGAACACCAAGGTCGCGGTCATGAAGAAATTGCCGTCCTCCTGGTACAGCCTGCTCGAGACCTCGATTTCCTTCTGCTCCTCATGCGTCGGAACGTCGATCTTGAGCGCCCGTTCGATGACGTCTTCCTCTTCACGCGTGGGATTGAGGAGGTCGATCCAAACCGCCTCGTCGGTTACCCGGGGCAGGCCCCTTTGGGCGGTCAGGGTACCGTCGCGGAGTTCGTAGATCGTAATCATTGCGGCGCGGCGCTTTCCCGGAGAGTTGGAGGCGGCGGAACGACTGGACGTCGGGACAAAAATTGTTCTAAATCAATTCTTGGCCCTTGGCGAAACGCCATAGTTCGTTCGCGCTGCTTTTGTCGATGGACGCGTTGCCTTTGTCTATGGGAATGGACGGAAACTCAAGGACTCCAATGCGCTGGCTCCGCAAGGAACGGGATTTGATTACGCTCATCATGGTCTGGGGCCTGTTGCTCCAGTCGCTGGTGATCCCGTTCTCGACGACCGCGCACGCGGCCATGCTCGCCGCCGGGTCCGATTCCACCGGCGTTCTCTGCACCACACGCACGGCAAGCCCCGTCCCATCCGGAACGTTTGCGCCCGACCCTCAGAAGCAGAGCCAAAATAGCGCTGATTGCCAATGCTGCCATATGGCCTGCCGTCAATCTTGCGGCGGTGCCTGCGGCGGACTTCTGCCGTCCTTCGCGTATCTGGTGCTGCCTTCGCCGGCAGGCCAGCCCTTGGCGCAAGCGCGCCTGAAAGCGCCGGCCTACGATCTCGCACGGCTGGCGGATGCCCGGCCCCGCGCGCCACCCCACGCGTAAGAACAGAGCCTTTCCAACAACGTGATCTCGTCGTCGCGTGCCGCTGGCCGGTACGCGGAATCTTCGTATCGCGCCCAACACCACTGACGTCGCATGAGCGAACCGGTCCAATCCGGCGCTCACCCCGGGGGGTATCAATGAACGTTTCGATTTCGCGCCGGCCGCTTCCGGCGCTGAGGGGCCGTCTTGCCGTCTGCCTTGCCGTTTGCCTTTCCCTGGCCGTCACGGCCGCACCAAGCATCGCACTTGCCGATTCCGGCCACGCCGCGGGCCCGCTGCCCGATACGCATGGCCCCGCCGGTGTCATGTTCGACCACATGCACAAGAAGGGCGAATGGATGTTCGGCTTCCGCTACATGTATTCAAGCGAGGGCGGCGACGTCCTCCATGGGGGGAGCAAGGCCGGCGATCAAACGATTATCGATCGTGGCTGCGGTCCGGCGCACAAATGCTCGATGGTCCAGAGCGACATGTCGATGAACATGTACATGCTCGACATCATGTACGCGCCGACCGATTGGATGACCCTGATGGTGATGCCGATGTACATGACGCACGACATGACCATGCGCCCATTGAAGTCCTCGGGGGGCATGATGGGACACGGCGGCCATATGGGTCATGACGGCGCCATGGGAATGGACATGAGCGACGGCATGGACGGGATGATGAGCCATGGCACCCACATGCATAGCGGCAGCCACTCACATGGCACCGACGGCTGGGGCGACACGATCTTCGGTCCCGAGCTCCGGATCGCCGACGGGCCCGGTTACCATCTGCAGTTCTCGCCCATGTTCAGCGCGCCGACGGGATCGGTGGACAAGAAGACGAACGGCGTCTTCACCCATTACATGATGCAGCCCGGATCCGGCACCTGGGACTTTCTCCCCAGCCTGACCTATACGGGCCGGGCGGACCGGTTGGCATGGGGCGCGCAGGTCCTTGGCGTCATCCGCATGGAAGAAGAGAACGAGTCCGGCTACCGCCTCGGCGACGTCCTGCAAGTGACCGGTTGGGGAAGCTACCGCTTCGCGAACTGGATCTCGGCCTCCATTCGCGGCCTCTACACGGACCAAGGACAGATCGAAGGTCACTACAACGGCGCGCATAATCACTCGAGCCCGCCCGACCTTCAGTTCAACTACGGCGGAACCTTCTGGGACATCGGCTTCGGCATCAATACCGTGGTACCGAGCGGACCCTTGAAAGGCGTGCGCTTCTCGGCCGAATGGCTTCAGCCGGTGGACGAGAACGTCAACGGCTATCAGCTCGAGCGCGACGGAACGCTCTGGGCGAACACATCGTTCGCGTTCTAGCGGTCTTTGGGATTGGCGGCTGCCGCGGGAAACACCGGCGGCCGCTAATTCTTCTTGACGATGCAAGCGCCCCCGTCGCGCCGCAGCGCATTGCAAATCTCCGTGGCCTCGTTCCGGCTACTGGCCCCGACCTGCACCATGTAGAGCGGCCGCCTCCCTCGGCTGCGATTCCGCTTTGGAAAGACGAAGGGCTGCGTGTCTCCCAGCACGTTCGTATGGGCACGTTTGAGGCGCGAATATTGCGCCAGCGCCTTGGCCTTCGAGAAGGCCGTCGAGACCTGCGCGCCCCATGGGCGCCACCGCGAACTCGCCGTCAACGGGGCGGCTTCGTCGAACGATCGCACCACGAGCGGCGCAAGCTTCTTGCACGAATCCCGCACGAGGTGCCCCTCGGTGCGAAGAGGTTCGGGCAATTCGGTGCCCTCCTCTTTCCACTCCTCGGCAATGCGCCCCGTGACAAACAGCACATAGGCGCGGGTCTCGCCCGGCAGGGTCCGGCTTCCGTCGAGCCAGCCTTGGACGCGCTCCTCACCGGCATTGTACGCCGCCGCCGCCAGGCCGAAATTGCCGAACATCCGGCTGAGGTCGGCGAGAAGGCTCGCCGAATGCTTGATGGCCGAGATCGGCTCGAACGGATTTTCCAGCCCGCGCTCCTCCGCCGTGCCAGGCATGAACTGAGCGATGCCTTGCGCGCCTTTCGGGCTGACGGCATTGGGATTGAAGTGGCTCTCGCGCCAGATAAGGCGGACGAAGGGCATCGGCGGCAGGCCGCGCAGCTCGGCCTGATGCTGCATATAGGGACACACGATCTCCACGAATGGACGCGGCGCGCCGAGAACGCCGGCGACCGCCTTGATGCCGCCGGCCATGGCCGCGTCGGGCTCCGGCGCCGCCAGCACGCCGTGCGGGCCCCCTGTCAGTCCGGCCACGAGGGCCACCATCGTCCCAATGCGACGCATCGGATGATCCCGCCTCTACGATCCGTCCTCGATGCCGGCCGGTTCCCGTCCAAGGACGGGCCCGCCCGCCTGGAGCCGCCCGCACGCACCAAACGCGACTAGATAGGCATAACAACCGGCGGCAAGACAACCGGCGGCAAGACAACCGGCGGCATGACAACGGCAAGATAGCGCGTCTCGTCGCGGCTCAGCTTGGCCAAATACGCATCGCGAGATCCGCCACGCGCTCCAAATCCTCGCGGCTCGCGCCGCCCGCGGCCTGGACCGACATGCCTTGCGTGAGCGTCGCCACATAGCGCGCCAGAGCCGCGGGCTCGGCGTCCTCGGGCAAATCGCCCTCCGCGCGCGCGCGCTTCAGTCGCTCGCAGATCTCCCGTTCGGAGTCGGCACGCTTGGCGTTGAGCATGTCGCGGACACAGCTGGCGTGCTCCCCGGCTCCAGCAATCCCTTGCACGTAGAGGCATCCGGCGGGACTCGCCGTATCGGTCAGGTTGCGAGCCGCCGCGTGCAGGATGGCCGCGACCGCTTCCCGCGCCGTCGGCGCCGACAGCGCCTCCTTTCGCCGCTCCGAATGGACGCCGGCATAGCGATCCAGGGCTTGGCGGAAGAGTTGCTCCTTGTTCCCGAACGCCGCGTAGAGGCTCGGAGGACTGATGCCCATCGCCTCGGTCAGATCGCAAATGCTCGCCCCCTCGAAACCCTTGCGCCAGAAGACCTGGAGCGCCCGGTCGAGCGCTTCGTTCTTGCAGAATGTTCTGGGGCGGCCGGCTGCCACGGCGCGATCTCCTATCGAATGACCGATTGCTAGCACCTCCACAAAATGTAGCGTTCCTTATATAATGCCCTTGACGATACCGGTCCAGCTACTTATGTAGCGATCACTACATATAAATCTTCCATTGGAGAGTTGGACCATGTCAAAGACGCTCGAAGGAAAAGTCGCCCTGGTCACGGGCGGTTCGCGCGGCATCGGCGCCGCAATCGCCCGCGCTCTCGCCAAGGACGGAGCCGATGTCGCGATCAGCTATGCGGCCTCGCGAGACGCGGCTAATGCCGTGGTTGAGGCGATGCGGGCCCTCGGCGTCCGCGCCAAAGCCTTTCAGGCCGACCAGGGCAAACCCGACGAGGCGAGCGGACTGATTGCCGCCGTCATCTCGCATTTCGGCCGGATCGATATCCTGGTGAACAATGCCGGCGTCTTCGTCCTCGGACAGGTGCACGAGCGCGCCAACGATCTTGCCGAGTTCGACCGCATGTTCGACGTCAATGTCCGTGGCGTCGCGGCGGCCGTCCGCGCGGCCGCGCCATCGATGTCCGAAGGCGGGCGCATCATCTCGATCGGTTCCGTCGTCGGCGAGAGCACCCCGTTCGCGGGCGCGGCGGACTACAGCGCGACCAAGGCCGCTCTTCTCGGCTTGACCCGGGGCTGGGCGCGGGATCTCGGGCCCAGGGGCATCACCGTCAACGCGGTGCAGCCGGGACCGATCGATACCGACATGAACCCGGACCGGAACGGCGAGTTCTCGGACGCACAGAAGGGCTTCACGGCACTCGGCCGCTACGGCACGGCCGACGAAGTCGCCGCCGCCGTGTCGTTCCTGGCAAGCCCGGGCGCAAGCTACATCACGGGCACCGCGCTCACGGTGGACGGCGGTTTCAACGCATAGACATCGCCCGCAGGGAAAACGGGCAGGAAGGAGGTTTCGATGATTGAAGTCAGACCGTTCGACACGCTTGGGACCGCCGATCACGGTTGGCTCAAGGCCAAGCATCACTTCTCGTTCGCGCGCTATTTCGATCCCAAGCGTACCAATCACGGCGCCTTGCGCGTCTGGAACGACGACGAGATCGCGCCGAACTCTGGCTTTCCGCCCCACCCGCACCGGGAGATGGAGATCATCACCTATGTGCGCAAAGGCGCGATCACCCATGACGACAGTCTCGGCAATCATGGACGCACCGTGGCCGGCGATGTCCAGGTGATGAGTGCCGGCAGCGGCATCCGTCATGCGGAATACAACCGCGAGGACGAGACCACGACGCTGTTCCAGATCTGGATCGAGCCCGTGGCCGGGGGCGGAACCCCCTCGTGGGGCACGAAGCCCTTCCCTCGGGCGGACCGTGCCGGCGGGTTCGTGCCCTTGGCATCCGGATTCGAAGGTGACGAAGACGCCCTGCCGATCCGGGCCGAAGCCCGTGTGCTGGGTGCCACGTTGAAGGCCGGCGAGACGGCCGAGTATCGCATGGGCACGCAGCGTCACGCCTATCTCGTCGCCCCGGACGGACGGATCGACGTCAACGGCGTTGTCGCGGGCCCCCGCGATGGCATCGCCATCACGGGCGAGACCGTTCTGACGGTCAAGGCGCTCGACGATACGGAGATCGTGCTGGTCGATTCTCCGTAGCTCAGGGGTTCCCTCCTCCCCCCTGACCGGCAAGGGCGGTGTCTCTTTCGAGGCGCCGCCCTTGTCACGTCCGTGCCGGACGGTGTCTTTGTGGATCACCGGCGCAGCCTCAGCCGAGATGCGGTCTGAGTCCGAGATAGCTGAAGAACGCGAGCACGACGATCAGCGCGAGGGCCGTCAAAGGCCGGTTGACGAAGCGCGCACCGACCCAGCCTGCACGGCCGTTGAAGACCAGAAGCGTCAAGGCCAGGACCGGAAACAGCCAGGCGCCGATCACCGCATAGAGCATCTGCACGTCGCGGAAGCGCCAGAACAGCCCAAGCATCGGCACTGTCGCGATGAAGACGAGAAATGCGCGGTAGGGAAACGACGCCGTGTCGACCTTCGCGGCACCCTTACGTTCGCCGCGCAACAGATCGCAGCTATCGGCAAACAGATAAGGCACGCACTGCCACACCCCGAGAAGGCTCGAAAAGACCGCGCCGAACGTACCGATCAGAAAGAGCCATGCGCCTGCGGGCCCGATGGCCTCGTCCAGCCGCGCCGACAGCGCGACCAGCAGACCGGCGCCGCTTCCCTCGATGCGCGTGCCGGACCCGATGATGACCATGGCAAGCCCGAAGATCGCCGTCATGGCATAGCCCGTGGCGAGATCGACGCGGCAAAGACGCAAGTCGCCGGGCTGGTCGCGCCCCTCCTCCCGCAGCCAGTAGCCGTAGCAAAGCACGGTCAGCGTGCCGCCAACGCCCCCGATCAAGGCGAGCGTCCAGGTCACGCCGAGCCCCCCCGCATCGGGAATGCTCGGCCGGAACAGTCCTTCGAGGACGGCGCCCGTTCCCGGCCACAGCAGCACGGCCGTGACGACCACGGTCACGAACATCACGCCGATGCAAACGCGCATGACGTGATCGAACAACCGGTAGCCGCCGAACCAGACGAGCGCGAGACCGGCAAGGCTGGCGGCGGCGCCGAACACGGCCTTTCCCGTTTCCGCATCGCCGAACACAGGCATGATCGCATACAGCGTCGCGCCCGTCGCGCTCATCAGGGCCGACCCGACGAAGAACGACCAGAGCAAGAGATAAGGCAAAAACAGCCAGATCGCCCAGCGCCCCGCCCGCGTCGCCACGCCTTCGATCAATGTCTGTCCGGTAGCGAGCTGCCAGCGCGCCAACCCCTCGGTGACGACATATTTGAAGAACGCCCCGACCGCGACGGCCCACAACACGGCTGTCCCAAGAAGCCCGCCGACGAAGCTGCCGGTGGCGAGATCGCCCGCACCGACGCCGGTCGCGGCGAGCAGCAGCCCCGGACCGATCAGTCCCGCGAGGGACCGGCGGCGGGATGTCCCGGCCGGTTGCTGTGTCTCCGCGTCGCTCATCGTTTCCCTCTCGGGACGTCCTCCATGGCTCGTTCTGGGCGGCGCCTCCGCGCTAAGATAGACACCGTGCCCGATATAAGCCCTTCTCGCACGATGGCATGAGGACTCGCTCGCTTAGATGTCAGCTAAAGCCACCAATTCCGCCGACAGCAATGACGTTCTGATCGCCGGCGGCGGACATAACGGGTTGGTGTGCGCCGCCTATCTCGCGCGCGCCGGGCTCAAGGTGAAGGTGCTCGAGCGGCGCGGCATCGTCGGCGGCGCGGCCGTGACGGAAGAATTCCATCCCGGCTTCCGTAATTCCGTCTGCTCCTACACGGTGAGCCTGCTCAATCCCAAAGTGATCGAAGATCTCGATCTGTACCGTCACGGCCTCACGATTGTCGGGCGGCCCGCGATGAACTTCCTGCCTCTGCCCGACGGCGGTTATCTCCTCACCGGCGAGGGCCGCACCGCGCACGAGTTCGCCAAGTTCAGCAAGCGCGATGCCGAACGCTATGGGGACTATTGCGCCCATCTCGAGCGCATCGCCGATACGCTTCGCGTGCTCGTCTTGCGCGCGCCGCCAAACGCGACGGAAGGGTTCGGGCTCGCCGCGTTGCGCGAACTCGTCCGCGCCGCCGCACTCGGCAGGACGCTGAACCGGCTCGGGCTCGACGGGCAGCAAGACCTGCTGGACCTCTTCACCCTCTCGGCCAGCGATTTTCTCGGCCGCTGGTTCGAGAGCGAGCCGGTCAAGGCACTGCTCGGCTTCGATTCGATTGTCGGAACCTATGCGAGCCCCTACGAGCCGGGGACCGCCTATGTCCTGCTGCATCACGCCTTCGGCGAGGTGAACGGCAAGAAGGGGCTGTGGGGCCATGCGATCGGCGGCATGGGCGCCATATCCGAGGCCATCGCCAACGCCGCGCGTAGCCACGGCGCCGACATCGAAACAAACGCTGAGATCGCCGAGATCCTAATCGAGCGCGGGCGCGCCACGGGCGTCGTGCTCCAAGGAGGGCGGACCGTTAGAGCCCGCGCGGTTGCCGCGAACATGACGCTCAAGCGGCTCTACCGGGAGCTTATGCCGCAAGAGGCGGTGCCGCCCGCCTTCCTGACGCGCATCGACAATTTCAAGTACGGCTCGGGCACATTCCGCATGAATGTCGCGCTCTCGAAGCTGCCCGGCTTCAAAGCGCTGCCAGGCGCCGGCGACCATCACGGCGCCGGCATCGTCATCGCCCCCAGCCTTGCCTATATGGACCGCGCCTATCGCGACGCGCGCGAACACGGCTGGAGCCGCGAACCGGTCGTCGAGATGCTGATCCCCTCGACCCTCGATTCCACGCTGGCGCCGCAAGGCGCGCATGTCGCCAGCCTGTTCTGCCAACACGTGGCGCCGGAATTGCCCTGTGGACGCTCTTGGGACGAAGCCCGTGACGAGGTTGCCGATGTGATGATCGCGACGGTCGACCGCTACGCGCCGGGTTTCTCAGACAGCGTGGTGGCCCGCCAAACGTTGAGCCCGCTCGATCTGGAACGGGAGTTCGGCCTCACCGGTGGCGACATCTTTCACGGGCAGTTGACGCTCAATCAGCTCTTCTGCGCGCGTCCCGCGATGGGCTATGCGGCCTATCGTGGCCCCGTCGAAGGGCTCTATCATTGCGGATCGGGCGCCCATCCCGGCGGCGGCGTGACCGGTGCGCCGGGTCACAACGCGGCCCGGGCGATCCTGAACGACCTCAAGCCTTTTGCGTCTTTTTCTTGAGTTGTTTGGCCTGCAGCTTCGTCCAGGCCTTTTCCGACATGCATTTCAGACAGCGGCAGCCGATCGGTTTGATGAAGGAGTCGAAATAGGACTTGCCATAGTCGTAGCCGAGTTCCTCGCCCGCCTCGATCTTCCGCTTGGACAGGACGAAGATCCGCTTCTTGTGGATTTCGACTTCGCAGTTCGGCTTGCAGGAATGATTGATGTAGCGCGCCGTGTTGCGCTTATCCCATCCGTCGATGGTCTTGTTCTTGGTGACCTCGAACAAATAGCGGCTGCGGCTCGTATACTCTTCGTCTTTCGAAAGCGTCCGGCCCACATACTCGATGACGCACACGCCCTTGGGAATGTCCTCGCGCGCGAAAAGCCCCCGGCCGGCACGCGCCTTTTTGACGGCGAGATCGAACCCGCCGGGTCTATACTTCGATTTCGTCATATCTTTGCTTGGTGCCCGCATGTGGAAGGAAAACGAGACCGGCCGGTACGTTCCCGAGTTGCACGCATGACCGTCTCGAGGAAGGTCTTATCGCAACGCGCGGCAGGCCGGCAACAGGGTCAAGGCTTATCGGCCGCGGACCGGGCACAAGCACCATGGCTATTACAGCGCCGGCTCCCCTCCATCCGCTTTCGCAAGTCCCAAGAAGACTGCGCGTCATCCGCCCTTCGGCCGCTACGGAGTGGACATCCGCAGCACGGCGAGCCTGCAAGGAGATCGCCAGCTTTGCCTGCCGGTGGCGATGCGTGCGCTATTGTTGTGGATTGCGCCAAGTTCGGTCCACACGTAAAAAGCCGGATTGGTCTTTAATCGATTTCGTACACGCCCATGGCACTTGATTTCGTGCGGACGAAGCCCGCATCATCGATTGTTCCGCTGACACGCACGATCGGCTTCGGCCCATTGCCGGAAATGCTGGTTGAATGGGAAAGCGAGCGTGCGCTTCACAACGCCTTCCAATCGGAAGGTCTTTCACTCGCCATTCTGGACGACCCGAAACTCTATGTTCCCTTACCGGCCATGATGGCCGTGTTCCAAAGGGCGGCGCGGAGCGTTGGCCGGAGGGACTTTGGCTTGCGGGTCGGCGAGCGCATGCAACAGGACGGTTTCGGCCTGTGGGTCCAATACAGCATGCAGGCGCCGACACTTCGCGAGGGCATCGAACGGGCCGGCAAAACGGTCCGCTTCCACCAAAGTGGCGCGAAATTTGGGCTGCACCGCGAGGGTCAATACGCCGTGTGGCGCTATTGGCATCCGTGCCAAGGTCACGGCGTCCACCATACGGACCATGTCATTTACCCAATGCTCGCTTCCGTCCGGTACTTCCTGGGAGCGGACTGGACCCCGGCCTGGTTCGAAGTGGACTATCGACGCGATGCGGACGCGCACATCATCGAGCAAGCGTTGCCCGCCCCGGTGCGTTACGGACGCCCTGCAATGGGGATGGCGATCCCCATCGAGTATTTGGTCCGAGAGGGACCGCCCCGGAATTCGTCGCGCCGGATAACCCTTATCGACGTCAAGGCCGAAGATATCCGGGAAAATTGCGACGAACCGCTGCGATCGATCTTGGCCATCGCGACCTTGCGGCTGATGGACGGCCGAACCGATATCGACGGCGCCGCCCAAATGGCTGGTATTAGCGTTCGAACGCTTCAACGCGTTCTCAGCCGCGACGGGCTGAACTATCGCGGCCTTGTGGAACAGGTCCGCTTGAACAGAGCCCAAGCGCTGCTCAAGGACACCGATTTGACGATTACCCAGGTGGCGTTGACGCTCGGCTACTCGGAGCACGCCAACTTCACCCGCGCTTTCAGCCGCTGGACCGGCCTGTCACCTCTCCATTTCCGCCGGCGGTCCCATTAGGCCGCCGTGTTCCGCCACGGAGGATCGCCTTTGCACGATTGCGCACGGTCGGACGGACGGGCGAGAACAAGCCATTTAGACGTCACGGCCTATTCAAATCAGCCGCCTGCAGCATTATCTGTGCATTCGCACTTTGCGTGCCATCGCGCGAGAATGGCTTGAGGGGGCGAATTTGGCCAAACGCCGAATAGTGCCGGTAACGCGGACGACTGGGCTTGGTCCGCTGCCGAAGCTCGTTGCCAAACACGCGGGCGAGCAAGCTCTGCACCATGCATTTCATTCGGAAGGCCTCAGCCTGACGGCGGCGGAGCAAACCAATCTCTTTGTCCCGCACACGGCCATGCTGGGAGTTTTCGAACGCGCTGCCCGCCATGTCGGCGCGAGGGAATTCGGCCTGAGCGTAGGCCAAGGGATGGCCTTTCCAAGTTTCGGTCTGTGGTCCGAGTACTGTGCCTGTGGAGCGACGCTCGGCGAAGCGATATTCCGCATATGTGATTCCGTGGGCTTCCAGCAAACCAGATCCGTCGTCGCGCTGGAGCGCGAAGAGACATTCGCGGTTCTGCGCCACTACCCGCAACGACTCAACGTCGCGAACATCCAGCACTCCGACCATCTTCTCTACCCAATGCTGTATTTCCTACAGCTTTTCCTCGGTGCGCATTGGCGTCCGGCTTGGTTCGAACTGAACTATCCGCGGGATGCGGATGCGCGCGAGATCGAAACGCGGTTGCCCGCGCCGGTTCGCTTCGGCACGGGCGCTGTTGGAATCGCCATGCCTGCGGCATGTCTGACGGCGCCGTGTACTTGGCAGCAATCGCGCATCACGCTGTCCGACCTTACGGTCGAAGACCCCGTGCAACACTTCAGCGATCCGCTTCGCTCGATCGTGGCGCTTGCGATGCTGCGGCTCATGGAAGGCAAGACCGACCTGGTAGGGACAGCGGAGTTGGCCGGAGTTAGTTCCAGAACGCTGCAACGCAGCCTCAGCGCAGAAGGTCTCAACTATCGTGACCTTCTGGATCGCATTCGCTCCAGGCGCGCCAAAGAGTTGTTGTCCGAGACGACTCTGACCATCACCGAAGTGGCGCTGGCGCTCGGCTACTCGGAACACGCCAACTTCACCCGGGCCTTCACGCGCTGGATGGGCCAATCTCCGTTCCAATATCGGCGGCGGTCCCAGCCAAGACGTTAACCCTTCGGCATGAGAGCGACGCGCCGGCCAAGACCGCTTGGGGGCACGCCATCGGTACGATACTTTGGAAATCGAAGACGCGAGCCAAGGGAGACGACCATGAACGCGAATGGAGCCGCCTATGCGGCACTCGCGGTTGCGGCCATGCTAATGCCGGTCTCCGCGGCGGCTGAGATCGGCGGAGCCTGCGGCAACGCCGTGGGCACTTTCCTCACCCGAAACGCGCTGGACAACAACGGCAGGACCGGAACGAGCGCGAGCCTCCTGATCTTGACGAATGGCGGCCACGTGCTCCGTTTCGACTCCGACGAGACCGGCGCGGCGATGGACAGCCGCCCGTTCGGCAACAGCGCGGGCACATGGCGCTGCGACGGCGCGGACGAGGACGGCGCGGTCCGGCTGACCGCGACGATGCTCGATTTCACCTATCCGGATGCCGAAGGCGACGAAGGACAGATCGCGCGGATCGACATGACAGGGCACTTCCTGCCGGAAACGGAAACGCTCGAACTCGCGGGCAAGCTCGGCTTCCTGCCGTTGAGCGCCGAAGGGCAAGCGGCTGACGCGCTGACGCACGCCCCCAGCCTCACCACCGTCACCATCAGGGGAAAGCGGATCGAACTGCCGCCGCTACCCGAACCGGAGAGTACAGATGATTGACCTTGCCGCCCTTCGAGACGGACCCGTTTCGCGCCCACGGCGCCTGGCCATCCTCACGGCCATCGCCGTGGCGAGCGCCGCCTTCGCTCTGCCCGTAACGCCCGGATCCGCCGAGGACGCCGCCAAGCCGCTCCTCAAGGCGCCGGTGTCGCCCGTCCCGCCGCTTTTGACCGAAGCGGACGTGACGCGGGCGGCGGCGGCGCTCGACGGGACCGTCGCCGACGCCATGAAAAGGACGGGCGTGCCCGGAATCGCCGTCGGCGTTGTCCACAAGGACGAAGTCATCTACGCCAAGGGCTTCGGCGTCCGCGAGGCCGGAAAGCCCGGCGCCATAGACCCGGACACGGTGTTCCTGCTTGCATCGGTGTCCAAACCCATCGCGGCCACCGTCGTGGCCAAACTCGTCGGTGACGGCACGGTCGGCTGGACCGGCACGGCGAAGTCGTACAATCCAGCCTTCGCGCTCAAGGACCCTTACGTCACCGAGAACGCCACGATCGGCGATTTGCTGTCCCATCGCAGCGGTCTGCGCACCAGCTCGGGAGACCTCCTGGAGGATCTAGGCTTCGACCGGGACTACATCCTGTCCCATATCGACCAGCAGCCGTTGGATCCGTTTCGCAGCACGTATCACTACAGCAATTTCGGCTACACCGCCGGGGCCATCGCCGCCGCCGCGGCCTCCGGAAAGGGTTGGGAAGAGATCGCCGAAGACGCACTCTTCAAGCCTGCCGGGATGACCAGCGCGAGCTACCGCCACGCGGACTACCTCGCCAACCCGGACCGCGCGCGCATCCATGTGCGCCGGAAGGACGGAACCTGGGCCGCCAAGTTCGACCGCAACCCGGACGCCGAGGCTCCCGCCGGCGGGGCGAGCGCGTCGCTCAACGACGTGCTGCGCTTCCTGCGGCTCCAGCTCGGCGACGGCACGCTCGACGGCAAGGAGATCGTCAAGGCCGGCGCGCTGGCACCAAGCCACGTGCCCCAGACGATCTCCGCTCCGGCCCGTTCGCCGGAAGGCCGTGCAGGCTTCTATGGCTATGGCTGGAACGTGACCTATGACGACGAAGGCCGGGCACGGATCGGCCATTCCGGCGCCTTTGAGCTCGGGACCGCGACCTATGTCGCCTTCATGCCTGGCGAGGACCTCGGCATCGCCGTGCTGACCAACGGGCAACCTATCGGCGTGCCGGAGGGGATCGCCGCCGCCTTCTTCGACGTGGCGCAGAACGGCAAGCAGACCGTCGATTGGATCGGCTTTGTCGGCGGCATTTTCGAGCAGATGGCGGCGGCGGAGGCTCCGGAAGTGGACTACACCCAGCGGCCCGCGGCGCCGAATCCGGCGCGCGCGCTCGAATCCTACGCCGGAACCTACGGCAATTCCTATTATGGGCCGCTCACGGTCACGGCAACGGAGGGCGCCTTGTCGATGACCCTCGGACCGGAAGCGGCACCGGCCGAATTCGCCCTCACCCACTTCGACGGCGACACGTTCAGCTTCGAAACCATCGGCGAGAACGCCAACGGGCTCGCCGGGGCGATCTTTGCGTCTGGGGATGACGGCAAGGCGCAAAAGGTCGTGCTCGACTTCTACGACCGCACCGGCCTCGGCACTTTCGTCCGCGAATAGCCGAACGCAGGCCGGGTCTCGAGAAACCCTCACTGAGGGTCCGAAGCACTCTCCTCGGGCGCGGGGCCGCCTTTGATGTGAACGTCGCGTTGCGGGAACGGAATGCTGATGCCCTCTTCGCGAAGCGCTTCGAGAATCGCGAAACGGAGGTCGCTCAACGTTTTCAGGCGAACTCCCACGTCGCGCAGGAACACGCGGAGCTCGAAATCGAGCGACGAGTCGCCGAATCCCGCGAAATACACGATTGGAGGCGGCGACCTCAACACGCCGCGATAGCGCTCGGCCACGCGGAGCAGCGTCGAGCGCAAGCGCTCCACATCCGTATCGTAATCGACGCCGATGGGGATATCGAGACGGCAACTCCTATCGAGATGCATCCAGTTCACCACGGGATCGGTGATGAGCGTGGCGTTCGGAATGATCACCGAGCGCCGGTGAACGGTTTCGATCTCGGTCGAACGTACACTGATCTTTTTGACCGTACCCTCAAGCCCGCCGACCTCGATATAGTCGCCGGCCTTGATGGGCCGTTCGACGAGCAAGATGAGCCCCGAGATGAAATTGTTGAAGATGCTCTGGAGACCGAAACCGATACCGACGGACAAAGCACCGGCGACGATCGCGATGTTTGAAAAGTCGAAGCCGAGATAGGAAACGCCCGCCAGCGCCGCCAGGACGAAGCCGAGATAGCCGATACCGATCTTGATGGATTCGTGCAGCCCGGACTCGCTATGCCGGCCCGCGAAGACACGTTCGGCGACCCAGCGCTGCACGAAACGCGTCAGCAGAAGACCGACCGCGAACACGCCAAGCGCAATGAGCACGGATTGAAGCGAGATGTGGAGATTGCCGAATTGGAATCCGAAGAACGCCGCTTGGATCCAGCTGCGCACCTCGACCCAATCGAAACGCCACAAGAGCAGCAAGATCGTGATGCCGACGGCCAGGATGGTGATGTCGAGGAGCAGGCTGACGATGATGCGGATCGTCAGCAGCGACGGCGCGTCCCTCTCTTCCTCCTCGTCGACGCCTTCGTCCAGGGTTTGGCCGGAGATGACGCTGACGCTGGAAATGGATTCGGCGGCGAGATGGAGCAGATACATCGCCCAGATCACCCCTGCGGTCGAAACCGCATGCATGCCGATGAAACGAGCCAAAGACTCGTAGCCGAGGATTACGGCGAAGAAGACCACACCCGAGGCGATGGCCGCGATGGAATACAACCAAGCTCGCCAACCGCGCAAGCCGTCCTTGCGCATGACGGGACCGGTCTGGATCGTCCGCAAGATCAAGATGACGGTGCCGAGCAGCGCATAGAGCAGCGCGAAGAAGGCCGACCGCAGGATCGAGACTTGGTACGACGTGAAAACGATCGTGTCGGCAAACGCGAGCAACACGTCGAGCAACCAGACGGCAATCAGCGTCCAGAGCAGAATCGCGACACGCCAGGCGGCACGGCCATGCGCGGGCACAACCTGCCAAAGCTTATCATCTGGAACGAGAGAATGCCGGACGAGAAACACAAGATACACGGCCCATGCCATCGCAAGCAGAGCCTTCGTGAGAAATCCGTCTGCTGAGGGATACGTCATCCCCGTAGCCACCGCGGCCAGGTAGAGGACGAGCAGCCCTACCCAATACGGAAGCGAGCTTCGCACCGTTAGCCGCAGGGCCCAGGCACCCCGCTCTTGCAACGTCGGGTCGTCGGGATTCGCGGCACGTTGCCTGGCATCGGCGCGCGCGGCCATATTCGATATGAAGCGCCGGGCCAGCGCATAGCCGGCGATGGGGGCGGCGAAAATCAGGATAACGGCGATGATGCCTTTATCCCAAAGGAGGGACCACCGGCTCTCTCCCTCGGAGACATAGGCGGTGAGTTGTCGCGGCAGCCGCTTGAACGCGTTTGGCAACACATAGGAGTAGAAGTTCGGAACGGGTTCGAACAGCGCATCCATAAAGCGTTGGCGGCGTTCGTTGTTGGCCGCGTTCGTCAACTGATTGGCGCGCAGGAACAGAATGTCCGCCCGCTTGAGCCGTCCATCGATGGCGGCGACTTCCGCTTCCAGGCGCTTCCGTTGGGCGGCGACCTCCTCGCTCTCTTTCGGCGCACCTTCCGCCGGCGGAGGGCCGAGCCTCGCCAGCCGCTCGCGCGCATCCTGGAGCTTCGCCCCAACGGGTCCGCGTTGCTCCACGATCGACTCCCGCAAGTCCTCGAGCTGTTCGGGGATCTTCCGCAAATCGGCCTCGGACGTGGTTTCGGCCGCGATCGCCGCCTCGTGCGCCTTGATTTCGGCCTCCCACGTGTCGAGCGCATCGGCGAAGGCCTTGATCGTCTTGTCCTTGAGAATCGCCTCTTTCGACTCCGCCTCGGCGGCGGCCGTAGCTTCGGACTCCGGCGCTTCCGACGCAGCTGGCTCTATGGGCGACGCCGTCCCCGGGGGCACCGCGTCCTGAGCAAATGCGCCGCGCGGCGCCGATAGGCATAAGGCCGCGCAGGCCGCGACGAGCAGAAGGATGGAACGCAACATCAGCATGGTTCAGTCAGATACCTTTTTTAGCCCCACTATTGAAGACTTCCATTGGATATCAGCCC
The DNA here is from genome assembly GCA_002482645.1 of Hyphomicrobiaceae bacterium UBA7697. Classification (GTDB taxonomy): domain Bacteria; phylum Pseudomonadota; class Alphaproteobacteria; order Rhizobiales; family Methyloligellaceae; genus Methyloceanibacter. The sequence goes on along the minus strand of DLGJ01000012.1, from coordinate 43,622 downwards.
GTTGCCCGGCCGCGGCGGACACTACGCACGACAATGAGGAAGATTGACGGCAGGCGCGCGTGAAGACGAGAACGGCGAGAGCGTTGACCGGACGATTCTTCCGGCGAAGGAGGACGACGGTCCGCGACTCGCGGCCTCGGGAATTTTCATCTCGCGCGCCGCCAAGCGCGGCAGCCGTGGATACTCTCCGCACCGCGCGCTCGGGTCTCTTAAGCCGTCGTCATGTACCTGTCGAAGAAGGCAATGACGTTTTCCGGGTGTCGTCCGAAGTAGTTATAGCCGTCCTTGAAGCGCCGCGTGGTGCCTTCGATCCAGTACAGTTCCTTCTCGTTACTCCCCAATAGGTCGAAGGTCGTTTGCGCATCCTCGGGATTTCGCGTCCACGCGTCTTCGAGAACCTGAATCATCAGCACCGGCATTTTCACACTCGCCGCCCAAAGATGCGGGGTCATCTCGGCTGCGACAAAGCCGCCCATCTTGAGCAACTCGAGATCGATCAGCTCCTGATATTGGTTGACGTCTTGCAGTTCCGAAAAGGCGTCGTAAATCGCGGCCATGGACACCACCATCGGACTTACCATGCATCTGACATTCTCGAAGAGGTCCGGGCGGCGATGAATCGCATGGTATTGGGCGTTGCCACCCATGCACTGGCTATAGAGGCCGACCTTCATCTTTGAAAGCGTGGGATGGTGGTCCACATATTTCTTTACGCCGACGCAATCGCGCCACTCCCATTGACCGATTCCGCTCAAGCCGCCGTTCGCGGCACCGCTATTACCGTGGTTGCGGATGTCGTAAGTGAGCACATTGTAGCCGGCGTCGGTCAAATGCTTGTACTGGAGCACAAAGTCGATCTCGACCGCGTCGTACATGCTCCAGGGTTCCCCGAGATGACCAGGGAACCCAGCCCGACACATGGGCAAGGCATGATTGAAGACAACTAGTTTGTCGCTTTCACCGCCTGCGGCTGGAATGTACCAAGCTTCCAACGGCGTGCCATCGTCGGACGGAATATAGAGATCGGTCCAGCCCTTGATGCCGTAATCGTCCGGCGTCTTGTGAATCACGCTGCGCAACGGCCGGACAATTTCAGCGAGGGCCTTTACCTTGGCATAGTCCTCCTGGGAAATGGTCTCCAGCTGCTTTACGGCCTTTTCCATTCGTTCTTTCGGCATTCTGCTCATGATCACACCTCGCTCTATGGATTTCGGATAGCTGGGCACCGCTGCCCTCAATGCGACGCCAACTGCTCGCATGTATGACGGGTTGCAGGGGTCCGCAAATATCTACTCATCAACCGCTTCCCGGTCATTCGTAGTTCCACAGCAATCATTGCGTAACGGCCGAGACAGGTCCGCGCGATCCGGCGAGCACGCGCCTTCCTCATGGGACTCTTAGCCCATCACGCGAAGAACCCACGCGTCACTGCCGTTCTGTCGCTCGGCAAAGAGGCGGAGGGCACGCCCCTGAAGCGCCTGCTCCTCCGCAGCCGTCGTGCGGCGCCACGGCTCAGCCCTAGAACGGCAACATGTCCGTGTGGTGGCCGATCATCTTCCAGGCGCCGTTCTCTTTGCTGAAGACGTTCGTGGCACGGAGCGAGACGGCGCCGGGCATGTCGCCCATATTGAGGTTCTCGCCATTTCGTCGTGCGTGAGGGCGAGATCGCCCACCACGGCGATCTGCATATCGGCGGAACCGACATGGCCGCCGAGTTTCTTCGCCGCTTGCATCTCCCACTCCGCGCGCATCACTTCCGCGCCGCTTCGTGACATTGCACATGGGCCGGCGGGTAGGAGCGCTCCAGCTCGGTCTGCGACCAGGTCAGCATCTCGGCTTCCTCGCCGAGGCCGGCCATGCAGGTGCAATAGTTGCGGACCACGGCCTCCGGCAATTGCTCCGGCGCGAGGTTCCGCGCGCAATGGGTCATCCATTGTTCGCTCGGCGGCGGTTCCTGTCCGCTGGACGGCGCGGCAGTCAAGACGATCGGCGCCGCGAGGCATAGGGCCCGCAGTGCCGGGCCCCTCACCGCGCTGAAGCTGTACGCGCGCACCGAGACTCACTCTTCTTCCACATAGACCTGACTGCCCATCTCGCGGAATTTCTCGCTCATCTCGTCCATGCCTTGCTTCTTGGCCTGCTCGACCGCCTCGCTGCTCGAGAGCAGCCCCGCATCGTTCAGCTTGGCCGCGTAGTCGCGCACCTGCTGGGTGATCTCCATGGAGCAGAATTTCGGCCCGCACATGGAGCAGAAATGGGCAAGCTTGTGCGCCTCTTTCGGCATGGTCTCGTCGTGATAGCTGCGCGCCGTATCGGGATCGAGCGACAGATTGAACTGATCCTCCCAGCGGAAGCCGAAGCGCGCTTCGCTGATCGCATCGTCCCGCGCCTGCGCGGCCGGATGTCCCTTGGCGAGATCGGCCGCGTGCGCGGCGATCTTGTAGGCGATCACGCCTTGCTTCACGTCGTCCCGGTCAGGGAGGCCCAGATGCTCCTTCGGCGTCACGTAGCAAAGCATGGCCGTGCCGAACCAGCCGATCATGCCCGCGCCGATCGCCGACGTGATGTGGTCGTAGGCCGGGGCGATGTCGGTGACGAGCGGTCCGAGCGTATAGAACGGCGCTTCGCCGCACTCTTTCAGCTGCTTCTCCACATTGACCTTGACCTTGTGCATCGGCACATGGCCCGGCCCCTCGATCATCACCTGGCAGCCGCGATCCCACGCCACTTTCGTCAGCTCACCGAGGGTCTCCAGCTCCGCGAATTGCGCGCGGTCGTTGGCGTCCGCGATCGAACCGGGGCGCAAGCCGTCGCCGAGCGAGAACGAAACGTCGTATTTCCGCATGATCTCGCAAATGTCGGCGAAACGCTCGTAGAGAAAACTCTCCTTGTGATGGGCGAGACACCACTTGGCCATGATCGAGCCGCCGCGTGAGACGATGCCGGTGACACGATCCGCCGTCAGATGAATATAGCCGAGCCGCACGCCCGCATGGATGGTGAAATAGTCGACGCCCTGCTCGCATTGCTCGATCAGCGTGTCCTTGTAGACGTCCCAATCGAGCTTGACCGGATCGCCGTCCACCTTCTCCAGCGCCTGGTAGATCGGCACCGTGCCGATGGGCACCGGCGCGTTGCGGATGATCCATTCCCGGGTGGTGTGGATGTTGCGGCCCGTGGAGAGATCCATGACCGTGTCGGCGCCCCAGCGGATCGCCCACACCATCTTTTCCACCTCCTCCTCCACGGACGAGGTGACGGCGGAGTTGCCGATATTGGCATTGATCTTCGTAAGAAAGTTGCGGCCGATAATCATCGGCTCGCTCTCGGGATGGTTGATGTTGGCGGGAATGATGGCCCGGCCGCGCGCCACCTCGTCGCGCACGAATTCGGGCGTCACGAACGCCGGCAGTTCCGCGCCGAAGCTTTCCCCGTCGTCGAGGCGGCCTTGCGCTTCCTCGGCGGCACGCACCCGGCCGATATTCTCCCGGTGCGCGATATAGACCATCTCGTCGGTGACGATGCCGGCGCGGGCCAGCTCGAGCTGCGTCACCGGCGCGCCGGGACGTCCGCGCAACGGCGCGCGCGCGACGGCGAACGCCTCTGCGAGATGCTTGCCGCCCAGGCCGCCATTGTCCTCGGGTTTGACCGCGCGGCCTTCGTAAGGCTCGACGCCGCCGCGCGCTTCGATCCATGGCGCACGCAAGGGCGGCAAGCCCCGTTTCACGTCGATAGCGGCTTCGCTGCCGGTGTAAGGGCCGGACGAGTCGTAAACGCGAAACGCCTCGCCGTTGCTGAGCGCGATCTCGCGCAGCGGCACGTGCAAATGCCCGTGGCCTCCAGGGGAAGAATGGACCTTGCGGCTTCCGGTGAGCGGCCCGGTGGTCACATCGGGCGCGGCAATCGTCTTGTCATGGAGATTCATGGTGTCGCTTTCCTGTCCCTTCGCCGGTACGAGCCGGATCAGGTTCTAAGGGTCTCCGCGTGTGTCCCGTTCGAGCGCGACGGCGGACTCTCAGCCTCCCCATGAGGCTCCCCTCGGTGAAGCCTCAGCTTACGCCCGTGCGCCTCGCTCCGAAAGGCCTCAGCGGCATACGAGCCCACGGCCCCGCGACACATCGCTGCGGCGCGCCGAAAATGCCGCTTGTTGAAGTCTCTAGGCCAAAACTTGCAGCCGTCGTCCAGGCGGTTTAAGGCTCGTCATCAATATGCCTTGCTTCAGCTCGAATAACGGGCGCAAAACACCACTGGATCTAATCAGCCGCCATCTGGATTGGGGTCGCCTAAACCGTGAGTCAGAACGCTAAAGGTTCCGCAAGCACGCAAGATACTTCGGAAGACACGATCGATAGCTCGAAGAGTGGCGCGGCCCGGCTTCGTTGGATCGCGCTGGCCGTTCTGTTCGTGCTCACAGTTGGCGGCGTGCTCGCCTATTGGCGCTACGCGGAAATCTATCCGTCGACCGACAATGCTTACACGGGCGCCGATATCGTGCGCATCGCACCCCTTGTCGCGGGCCCGGTGATCGGCGTCTATGTGGAGGACGATCAGAAGGTCTCCAAGGGCGATCCCTTGTTCGACATCGACCCCGCGCCCTATGAGGCCGCGCTGCGCGGCGCGCGCGCCCAGTTCGACGCGGCGCTGAACGCGGCCGGCACCGAAGGCGAGCATCTGAAGGCGGCGGCGGACCAATTGGAGACCAAGCGCGTCGCCTTGGTCGACGCGCTTACCAAGTACCGCGAAGCCGAATCGGCGAACGCGCCGGGCGCAGACTCGAGCGCGGCGGCCACGGACGCACTCAAGGCCGTCCACGACGCCCAAGCCGCATACGCGAACGCCCACGACGCCTTCAACGAAGCGCAGGACAAGGACATGGTCGTCACCACGCCCACGGCGAAGTTGCGCGGCGCGGCGGCACAGCTCGACAAGGCGACGGAAGACAGGGTGAAGACCCATGTGGTCGCGCCGGGCGATGGCTGGGTCTCCAACGTTCGGGTGCGGCCGGGTGCGGTCATGGGCGCCGGGACACCGGCCTTCCCGCTCGTCGAGGCCGGCGACTGGTGGGTCGATGCCAATTTCAAGGAGACCGACCTTGCCCGGATCCAGCAGGGTCAGCCCGCCACCATCAAGCTGGACATGTATCCCGGCTACACGATCCAAGGCACGGTCGAGAGCATCAGCCCAGGCTCCGGCGCGCTGTTCTCGGTGCTGCCGCCGGAGAATGCGACCGGCAACTGGGTGAAGGTGACGCAGCGCTTCCCCGTCCGGATCAAGATCACCAGCACGAACGATCCGCGGCGGCCCTTGCGCGTCGGCGCGACCGCCACGGTACGGGTCGACACCACCGGCGGCGGCGCTGGCGGCGCACGGGCCGAAGCCAATCCTGCTACCGAAATGCCTGCCACCGACAAGCCTGCCACGGACATGAGCGATAAAGGCACGGCCACGCAAAGCGCCGGCACCGAAGACAGCTCAGCCGAAGACAGCTCCGCCAAAGGGGCGCAATGAGCCGAAAGCCACGCGCGGGAGGCGGCGGCCGGACGGTCCAGGCCCGGCACGGTACGGGCCGCACGGCCAAAAAGCGGGCCACCAAGGCCGAGCGTCTCAAAGGGCAGAGCCAGCGGGCCGCCGCGGCGGCAACTCGCGGCGCTAGCGCCGTCGAGACCCCGGAACCGGGCGCCCTCAACGCGGCACAAGGCACCGCGACGCCCAGCCACAGCGGAGGGGACGCAGGCTTCCCGCCTCCGCCCAAGGAGCCGCCCAAGGAGCCGCCCGCACCGCCGCCGCACGATCAACGGCCTCCCGTCGCGCTCGTCGTCGCGGTCGTGCTGACCGCCATTCTCGAAGTCCTCGACATCACCATCGTCAACGTCGCCGTGCCGCATATGCTCGGCGCGTTCGCGGCGACCCCGGATCAAGTCACCTGGATTCTCACATCCTATATCGTGGCCGCCGCCGTGGTGATGCCGCTGACCGGCTTCCTCTCCAACTGGCTCGGCCGCCGGCGCCTGCTGCTTCTGTCGATCACGGGATTCGTGATTTCGTCGATCCTTTGCGGCTTGGCGTGGAATCTGGAAAGCATGGTGGTGTTCCGCCTTGCTCAAGGCGTGTTCGGCGCGCCACTGGTGCCGCTGAGCCAAGCCATTCTGATGGACGCGTTCCCGCGCGACAAACAGGGCCAAGCGCTCGCGATCTTCGGCCTCGGCATCATGGTTGCGCCGGTGGCCGGGCCCGTTCTCGGCGGCTGGCTCACCGAAGCCTATTCCTGGCGCATGGTGTTCTACATCAACATTCCCGTGGGCGTTCTCGCGCTTCTTCTATCCCTGGGTTACCTGCCGAGCCGCGCGATCAAGCATATCCGCACGGACTGGGTCGGCCTCGGACTCCTCGTGGTCGCGGTGGGAACGCTGCAATTCGTGCTCGATCAGGGGCATATGCGCGATTGGTTCGATTCCAAGCTGATCGTCGCCGCCTCGATCGTCAGCCTGTTCACCACCATCGCCTTCTTCATGCGCGGCTGGAACAAGCCGGACAACATCATCGATCTTTCGCTTTTGAAGGATCGCAGCTTCGTCGCCGGCACGCTCGCCATCACGCTGTTCGGCATCAGCCTGTTCGGCTGGATGGCCCTGATGCCGCTCTTCACACAGCGCCTGCTCGGCTACCCGGCGGATTTGGCGGGCATGCTCTTCATCCCGCGCGGCCTCGTGAGCGCCGCGATGCTGGCCATAACGGGCGGCCTGTTGATGCGGTTCTTCGACCCGAGATGGCTCGTCGCGTCCGGCCTGATCCTGGTCGCCGCCGGCACATTGCCGATGGCGTTTTTCAACCTTCAAGTCGATTCCTGGGGCATCATCGCGCCGACCCTGCTGGCAGGCGCCGGCACCGGCCTATTCTTCGTGCCGCTCACCGCCGTCGCCTTCGCCAGTATCCCCAACGCCAAATACGACGAAGCATCGGGCGTCTATTCCTTGATGCGCGGCATCGGCGGCTCGGCCGGAATCGCCATCGTCAGCTGGCTCTTCGTGCGGCAGGCGCATATCCATTTCGCGGAGCTCACGGCGCATATCACGCCGTACAACAAGGACTTGCTGCCTTATCTCACGGAGCGCGGCCTGACTCCGCAAGATCCGCAGGCCGGCGCGGCGGTCATGCACGAGATCGCCCGTCAGGCGCAGATGCTCGCCTTCAACGACATGTTCTGGTTCATCGGACTCTGCACCTTGGCGATCCTGCCGGTGGTGTTCTTCATGTCGCGCCCGAAGACGACAGGCCTCGTCGTCGCGCATTAGGCATAAGGCGTATACTGAATTCCACGCGCCGGATACGGCTACCAGCAAACCTTAGCGCCCGCCGTGCAAACCGATGGCGACACAACGCCCCGCCAGCACACCGTGTGTGCGGTCGACGTGATGACGTCGGGCTTCTGGTAAAGGTTCGGCGTCACTTCTCCCCGCCAGTAAGGATTGGGCTTTGGCTGGGCCGGCGAGATCGAGGCCTCCCTCACGTGCCACTTTGCCTTCACGGCCTCAATCTCGTTTTGCAGAGCAGTCAGAGCGGCTTGGACGGCAAATGACTTATAGGGCCCGTCATCGGTGGCAAACACAGTCGCACAGCGGGCCTGCGCGGGAGCGCCCTGTGTCATGACAAAACCAATTGTCGCCATTGTCAGCGCAAGAGCGCGCAAATTGGACCCCATCGAAGCCTCCTTGGACGCGTTGGCCGCTACCAGCAAATCTTCGCGCCGGAGGTGCAAACGGTCGGCGAAACGACGCCCGACCAGCAAATCGTATGAGACCTCGACGTGACGATGTCGGGCTTCTGGTAGAGGTTGGAGGACACGCTGGTGCGCCAGTAGGGCTGCGGTTTGGCTCGCATGGGCGTAATTCTGACGCTGCCGAGGCGCTTCGCCGCCTTGTACTCCTGGATCGCTTCGGCAAGCGCGTTTTGGGAACGGCTGACCGCGGTCGCCTTGTCGACTCCGTCCGCCGTACCGGACAGCCCGACACAACCCGCCTGCGCCGTCGCGCCGTGAGCCAGGCAAAAAGAAGCCGCCACAAATGCCAGAGCAAAGCCTCGCCAATAGGACCCCATCGAAGCCTCCTTGGGACGTGTAGGATGGAAAAGTTTTACGGGCCGTCCGTGGTTATGACCAGCGGCATGCGGTCATAGGAAATGCGTTCTCCAACGCCTGTTACTCTAATACCACAGTCTATCGTCAATGTTGTTGTTCGGCGCGACGTCACGCCAGTCGCGCGCCGGAAATCGAAGGAGTATCCCACATGCCGTCCAAACTCGTGGTCGTGACCGGTGCGTCCAGCGGAATCGGAAAAGCCACGGCGCGGCGCTTCGGCCAAGCCGGCGCGCATGTCGTGCTCATGGCCCGGAATGCCGAACGCTTGGAACAGGCGGCCCATGCGGTCCGGGACGAGGGAGGCCGCGCGACCGTCATGCCGACGGACCTTCAGGACCGGGAGGGTACGCTGAAGGCGGCCGGGCGCATTGCCGATGAGATCGGGACACCGGACCTTCTCGTCAACAATGCCGGCATCGGCCGCTGGCGGCCGTTGGAGGAGACCAGTCCCGAAGATGCCGCGGCGATGATGCGCGTTCCCTATCTCGCGGCTTTCGATCTGACGCACGCGTTCGTCCCGGCCATGGTCGAACGCGGCTCCGGCGGCATCGCCTTTATCACCTCGCCTGCCGCCTATCTCGCCTGGCCCAATGCAAGCGCATATATCGCCGCGCGCCGGGCGGTCACCGGCTTCGCCGAGTCACTCCAGGGCGAACTGAAACCTCTGGGCCTGTTCGTCACGATCGTGGCCTTGGGGTCGGTGGAAACACCCTATTGGGAGAACAATCCCGGCAGCCGCGAGAACGTGCCCAAGACGGACCCGCGCCTGATCCCCACGCTGACCCCCGAGGAAGCGGCGGACGCGATTTTCGAGGGCACCGAGCGGAAGAGCCGCTTCACGGTAAAGCCGCCTCTCTATCGGGCCTTGTTCCTGATGAACGCTCTGTTCCCCAACACCGTCGCCCGGCAACTTCGCCGGGCGGCAAAAAAGGCGCGAAACTCGCGCGCCTAACGCCGGAGCATGCCGAGCCGCCTCAAGATCCAAAACACCAGGGCCGAGGCGCCGATCAGCAGCAGCATGGACCAGACGAAGCCGGTGCGGTCTTGAGCCAGCGGCAGGCCTCCCACATTCATTCCGAAGATCGACGAGACCACGCTCGCGGGCAGGAGCACGGTGGTCACGATCGTGAGCAGATGAAGGTTCCGGTTGGTCTGGTCGGTCATCCGGAGCGAAATCTCCTCCTGCAGGAGATGGGCGCGATCCCGCAAGGCGACCACTTCGTGATCGAGCCAATCGAGACGCTGAGCGATATGGCCGGTTTGCATGGCGTGGGCCTTCCCTGTCGTGCGCACGACGTTCTGCTCGAAACGGCCGATGGCGGCACGCTGCGTGGCCAGCAGCCGGTGAAGACGCACAGCGAGCCGCCGCGTCCGGGCCAAGCGCTTGGGGACGTCGTCGGTCAAATCGACGATCAAGCGCTCCTCGATCGCATCCAACTCGTCGCCGAGATCTTCGGCCTTCGCCTCGACACCGGCGACGACCTGCAACAGGATCGTTTCGAGCAGGTCCGTTTGGGTCTTGGTGTTCGTCCCGGCCCGCAACGACCGGCGCACGGCCTCGAGCGCGTTCAGGCCGTCGCGCCGTCCGGTCAGGACAAGCCTCTCCGTGGCCACGAAATGCAACAGCCCGAGATCGTCGGTCGGCCCTCCGAGGCGGTAAACGAGATCGGCGAAGATGCCGTAGACACAGGCACCGTCCGCGTGGAGCTGCTGGTGATCGTCCGCCGAGAGTAGAAGGTCGAGCGCCGCTAGCGGGACGTCCAGCGCCGTGGCCCGCAAGTAAGGCGCGACGCGGGCGTCGGCGAGGTTCAAATGCAACCACAGCCAGCCTTCCCCGCCCCTGCCTCGATCGGCGGCCGTCAGGGTGCACTCGGCAAATTCCTCGGCCGTCCCATCGCCGCGAATGCGGAAAGCCCAAACGAGCCCCGGACAGGCGTCTTGCGCCGCGGCGGACGGCACATCCGAAACCGTGGATGGCGGATTGGACTGAGCGTTCGGCATGGTTCCTCTCAAGGCCAAAGAGGAAACGGACTCCGCGTTACACTTTTATGACACCCGGTCCGGGCGCCCATCGCATCGTTGCGATCTTCGGTCGTGTCACGGTCCCCGGCATTCATGGCGCGCGATCCGGGCCAACGCCCCGCCGCGCGCTCCAATCGCGCCCCCGAGTTTGAGTGTCAAGGCGTCTCGGCGATCGACAGCAGCGACTGAAGCGGCTTCGGGGATCGCGCCAAATCCTCCAGCGTGTAGCCATCGAGTACGCCAAGAAACGCATCGCCCGCCTTATGGAGCACGTCTTTCAACACGCAGCACCGTGCGATGGCGCAATCGTCGTTGATCGGTGCGAAGCACGGCACCAGCGCCATATCCGGCTCCGTCTGCCGGACGATTTCGCCCAACCCGATTTCGCCGGCGGGCCGGGCCAGACGAAGCCCGCCGCCGCGCCCCCGCACGGTCTCCACATAGCCCCGGATGCCCAATTCGTGCGCCACCTTGGTCAGGTGGTTCTTGGAGATGCCATAGGCCTCCGCGATCTCGCCCACTGTCGCCAGACCGTCCGTTTTGATCGCGAGATAAATCAGCATGCGCAGGGCGTAGTCGCTGTAGACCGTCAATCGCATGACCGTTCTCCCGAAATCGCGAAGGCCGATATTTCGTCTATTGCTTCGATCGCCGGGGCGATGTTAAAAGTTATATCTCATATATGACTTTTAGGGCAAAGGAGTTTGTCATGACATCGTGTTCCGGGCTCGATGACCAGCGCGCGCAGGCCGAAACCGGCACGCTCTCGGCGCCGTCGGAACACGAAATCGGGCTCCTCGTCGACCGCTTCTACGACAAGGTCCGCCGGGACGGCCAGCTCGCTCCGATCTTCCTCGGCGCGATCGCCGAGGACGAATGGCCGGAACATCTGGCCACGATGAGAGATTTCTGGTCCTCGGTCATGCTGACCTCGGGCCGCTATCACGGCAACCCCGTCGCCGCCCATCGCCGGCTCGACGGCGTTGCACCCGAGCATTTCGAGCGATGGCTCCAACTCTTCGCCGAGACCTGCCAGGAACTCTTCGCCGCTCCGCTCACCGGCGCCTTCATGGAGAAAGCCCGGAGGATCGCCTCCAGTCTTCAGATCGCGATGTTTTTCAAGCCGGAAGACCTCCGTGTCAGCGGTGTTCCTCGACACTCGCCGCAATCAGCTCGCGGTTGAAGACGCGCAAGGCGCGGACCTGCTCGGCCCTGCCGAGGATTTTGCCGCGGTCGTGGGGCGCCACCACCGGTAGGGATTCCGCACCGAACGTGTCGAAAGCGCGCAAGGCCGTTTCCAGCGTCTCGTCGGTCGTCAGCGCCCGCTCGCGCGCTCCCTCGGGCAAGTCCTTCGGCTCGTCCTCGGCCAAGGGACGCATGATGTCCGACACCCGTATGTCCCTCATGATCGTCCGGTGCGGCCCTTCTTGCAGAACGATTCCGCGCGATTCCAGCTGGGCCTGGAAGAAGGACCGGCCGAGAATGGCCTGATTTATACCGTTGGCCACGGCGACCGTCAGCAGCAGCGCGAGACTCAGCTCGAAACCGCCGGTGAGTTCGAACACCATGACCGTCGTGGAAATCGGCGCGCCGAGCACCGCCGCCGTGACGGCCCCCATGCCGAGAATGGCGTACAGCCCTTCACCGGAGCCGATCTCCGGAAAGATGCTCGCGGCAATGAGGCCGAACGCCCCTCCCGTCATCGCGCCGAGATAAAGAGCCGGCGAGAACACGCCGCCGCCGAAGCGCGAGCCGAGCGTGACGGCCGTCGCCAAAGTCTTCAGCACGATCAAAAGCAGCATCATGCTGACGGCGATCTGATCCTTCAGCGCCGCGTCCGTGGTGTCGTAGCCGACCCCCAGGATCTCGGGGAACCAGATGGCCATGATGCCGATGAGCAAGCCGCCCACCATGGGCCGGATCACCAGCGGCATGTCGATGTTCCGCGCCACCCAGTCGGCGATCAGAATCGTGAGTTGGAACAGGACGGCGACCAAGGCGGCGATAACGCCGAGCAGAAGGAATGCCGGAACCTCGAGATAGGAGGCGATGCGGTAGGTCGGTACGATGAAAGCCGCCACATCGCCGAACCAAGCTTGGGACAGGATCGTCGCCACCACGGACGAGAGAACCAGCGGCACGAACGTGCTGATCGAAAAGTGCCCGAGAATGACCTCTTGGGCAAAGAGCACACCGGCGATCGGCGCGTTGAACGAGGCTGCGACGGCACCGGCGGCGCCGGACGCAAGCAGTGTCCGGCGCGAGGCGTTGGGCAAATTGAAACGCCGCGACAGCGAGGTGGCGATGCAGGCTCCGAGATGGACGATGGGACCTTCGCGCCCGGCGCTACCGCCGCATCCCAGCGACAGCGCGCTGGTCAGCGCGCTGATCAGACCCTGCCGCAAATCGAGTTCCCTGCCCGCATTGACCCGCGCCTCCATGACATCGGGAACCGCGACGGTGCGTTTGGCGGTCAGCGCGTAGCGCAGCAACAGCCCCACCAGCAGGCCGCCAAAGGCAGGCGCCAGCATGATCACCCACCAGGGCTGCTGGCGCGCCGCTTCGGCAACATGCTCGGTTACGGTGTGCAGCCAGGGCCATTGAAACGCGCCGATGGCAAGGCGGAACAGGATCGCGGCGACCCCGGCCGCCAAGCCGATGAGCGGCGCCAGCAACCAAACGATCGGCTGCCGCGTCTCCTGGAAGTGCTTGAGGTTCGGGATCGTCCACCGCCGGGCCGTATCCAGGAGCTGCGCGCGTTTCAGAGCCATACCTTGGGTTTAAAGTTGGACGGCGCCCCACTCAAGAACTTGCGGCCCGGACGCTCCGGGCATGCCCGGGTCCGTCCTCGCGACACCGGTCCCCGAGGGGTGCCGAAGGGCCTGCCGGCGGCTGGCGACCGGGCCCTCCAAATTTTTTGTATTGTGCGCCGCACAATTTGCTTGAAAGTTATTGTGCAGTGCAATATATACGGCTCATACCAAACAGCGCACCGCTACCCCATTGCAGAAAAGGACCACGGATATGATCGAATTTGATAAGGCTTCCAATGACTTCCAGAAACTCGGCAAGGACGGCTACGACGCTGTTGTTCGCTCCTATGGCGAGGTGAACAAGGGTTTCCAGGAGATCGGCACCAGCCTCAGCGATTACTCGAAGCAGGCCTTCGCCGACGCCACCGCGGCCTTCGAAAAGCTCGTCGGCGCCAAGTCGCTTGAGCATGCCATCGAGATCCAGTCTTCGTACGCCAAGGCGGCTTACGACAAGTGGGTCCGTGAGATGACGAAGGTCAGCGAGATGTATGTTTCTGTCGCTCGCGACGCTTACAAGCCGGTTGAAAAGGCGGTGGCCAAGTCCACTGCTGCAGTCACTGCGTAAACCGGCTTCAGCCGCGAGCAGCGGGAAAGGCCCGGAGGCTCCTTCTCCGGGCCTTTTTTTTGATCTGCGGACGAAAGTCCGGCCGCAGACCCCCGCGCCTGCTAGGACGCAAGCTTGAGCTTCTCGCCTTGCTGTTGTTCCGGGCTCCCACCCATCATACGCATTTCGCGTTCGGGACCGGCGCAGGCACCGAACTTCTTAAGCAGACGCTTCATATACCGGCGGAAGCGCAGGTGGTGGATTTCGAACCGGTGCCACGGCGTATCCTGACGCTTGATGCCGTGGCCGATATCCGGCATCGCGCTTGCCTTCAACTGGCGGAACCAGGCCGCCTTTTCCGGATTCCGTTCTTGCGCCGTTACGAAGGCCGCGATCAGACGCGCCTGATAATCGGCGATCTGCCAAACGCCGCCCTCAGCCGGGTCGAAGAGACCACAGGCGAAGAAATCGTCCCACTCCCGATGGAACGTATGGATGAAGAGCTTCGACCAGCCCTTCTCGTCGAGGATGTAGGAATCGTCCATGAAGGGGAAATGGACGCGGAACCCGGTCGCCCAAATCAGCAGGTCGACCTCGGCGGACGTATCGTCCGTGAAATAGACTCGCTTGCCTTCCATCCGCTCCACGCCCGGCTTGGCCACGACGCGCCCATGCACGAGATGGTCGAGATAGGTGTTGGACGCCGTGGGGTGGGCCTCGAAGAGGTCATGGTCCGGTTTCGGCAGACCGTAGCGTTCGTGAGGACCGATCAGCACCAGCATGCCGAGCTTGTAGAGCCCGTACATGAACTTGCGCGGTAGAGGCGCGTGAGCCAACCGGTCGATGACCGTATCGGTCGGCTTGCCGAACAGAAGCTTCGGAAAGAAGTAGTAGCTGCGGCGCATCGAATGGATGGCCGCCCTTCCGTCATGGGCGGCGTCGTCGAGGATGTCCACGGCCGAATTGCCGGCACCCACGACGAGGACCCGCTTGTCCTTCAGCAGCGCCTTCGACTTCACGTCGTGGGAGTGCAGCATCTCGCCTTCGAACGTGCCTGGATAATCGGGCACGAACGGATGCCAGTGGTGGCCGCTAGCGACGACGACGCCCGTGTAACGCCGGGGCTCGCTTTCGCCTGCGATCCTCACCACCCAGCCGTCGCCGGTCCGCTCGATCTCTTCCACGCGGGTATTGAAGGTGATGCGGTCGTAAAGGCCGAACTCCTCAGCATAGGCCCTTAAATAGTCATGAGCCTGCCTCGCGCTGGCATAGACCGGGAAGTCGCCGGAGAAATCGAAATCGGGATAGCGCGTGAGCTTCCGGGACGAGTTCAGGTGCGTCGAGCCGTAGACCGCATGCGGGCTATCGGGATTCCAAATTCCTCCGACGTCGTTCTCGGCCTCGAAGCAATCGAAGCCGATCCCGCTCTCCGCGAACCTCTTCACCACGGGCAGGCCGCAAGCGCCCGCGCCAATAATGCAGAATCGCCTCACGTCACCTCACAGACCTCGGATGCGACATTATCGCCCAAGCTATAGCTCCCATTGCGACCGACCTAAGCACTCCCGGGGCCCCTCATCAACCCACAGGGATTTGGCGCTACCTCATTGATTTGGGTCAAGTCGCACGGCAAGAGACAACGCTCTGTAATGGCGGGCGGGCGGCTTGGCTTGAGCCTGGATTCGAGTGCGAATTCCGGTAAGGTCATCCGCCGCGGCACGCTGCGGCGAGTTTGAGGGAGCTTTATGGACAGTCAGCAGGACGTCACCGTAAAGAATTGGGACGGAACCTGGACCTACCACCCGCGCGTGAAGGTCAGGCCGGAGAGCGTCGACGATCTCGTTGAGATCGTCACCGATCCCGTGCGCTTTCCCTCGCCCGTGCGCCCCGCCGGCTCGATGCATTCCACGGCGCGCATGAACGGAGACGACGAGGGCGGCACCATGGTCGACATGACGGCCATGAACCGCATCCTGCATTTCGCCGGCGACACCGTGACCGTCGAAGCGGGGGTGACCCATGGCGAACTCGCCAAGGCCCTCAAGGCGCGCGGCCTGCAGCCCTACATCACCACGGAGATCGGGAACACGACGCTCGCCGCGTTCGCCTGCGCCGCGACGAAGGACAGTTCGTTCCCGGACGGCTACGGCCAGGTGAGTTCCTACGTCGTCGGCGTCCGGTACGTGACGCCCAACGGAGAGATTCGCGAGATTACCGAGGAATCGGACCCGCAAGGGATGCAGCTTTTCCGGTCGAGCTACGGGCTTTTCGGCCTCATCTTCGAGGTCACCATCAAGGTCCACCGCACGATGGCGCTCTCGGTGCGCCATTATTCGCTTTCGCTCGAGGAATTCCGGAAGTTCTTCCCGATCTACAAAGCGCGCGGCTACGCGGTGATGTACTACATCTACCCTTACGCCAAGCGCGTCGTGGTGGAACTCCGCAAACAGCACCCGGACGTGAAGCCGACTTCGCGGGTCCGCTGGCAATACCGCAACAAGTTCTGGAAACATTACGCGCCCGCGATCGCAACGTGGATCGACGCGAAGATCAAGAACCCGAAATGGCGGGCGTCCGCCCACGATGCGGTGTTCCGCATGCAGCGCCGGCTCATGGTGCTGCTGATGCGTTACGAGCATAGCTGGCCCCACGCGCAGATCATCACCTACCCGCGCAAGCCGAAGGTCTTCTACCTGTTCAGCATGTGGTCGTTCCGGGAAAGCGACTTCTTCGACGTGCTCGATCAGTATTGCGACTTCTGCATCGCATATGAAAGAGGCACCGGATTTCGCTGCAACTTGCCGTCGGTGGGATACTCGATTTGCCGGGATTGCGAGGCTCTGTTCTCCTATACCTGGGAAGGCCCCGGCATGAGCATCGATCCGGCCTCGACGGGCGGTCCGGAGTGGGAAGAGTTTCTGCATGCCTACAACGACTTCTGCAGCGAGCGCGGCGGCACGCCGCTCTTCAACCAGACGCCATTCCTGACGCGCGAAATGGTCCGCCGCGCATTCGGTGCGCGGTTGCAGAAATTCGCGGCCGCCCGTGCCGAACGCGATCCGAAAGAGCGGTTCCTCGATCAGCACTTCCGCGACTTTCTGTCGTAGCGGGCCGGAACCGGCAAGCGTCCGCCATCACGAGGACGGCAATGATGGAACAGATGAGCATTCCGGGCCTGCCCTTGGAGGCCTCCCGCATCGCGCTCGGCACCTGGGCGATCGGCGGCTGGATGTGGGGCGGTGCGGACGAGAAGGATGCCGTCGCCACCATCCGCCGGGCGCTCGATCTCGGCATCAATCTTGTCGACACCGCGCCGGTCTATGGCTTCGGCCGGTCCGAGGAGATCGTCGGGCGCGCCCTTGAGGGACGCCGGAACGATGTCCTGATCGCCACGAAGGCGGGGCTCGATTGGAGCGAGGGGCGCCCGCGCCGCAATTCGGCGCCGGAGCGCCTGCGGCAAGAGCTCGACGATTCGCTGCGGCGGCTCCGGACGGACGTGATCGACATCTATCAGGTGCATTGGCCGGACGAAGCGACGGCGTTCGAGGTCACGGCCGAGACGCTCGACGCGTTCCGGCGCGAGGGGAAAATCCGCGCCATCGGCGTCAGCAATTTCGATACCGCGCAGATGGACCGTTTCCGGAAAATCGCACCGATCGCGACGATCCAACCGCCTTACAACCTGTTCGAGCGGGGCGCCGGGGACGATGTTCTGCCCTACGCGAGATCGCACCGCATCGTGGCGCTGACATACGGTGCCCTGTGCCGCGGACTGCTCTCAGGAAAGATCACCGCCGGCACCACGTTCGAGGGCGACGATCTGCGGAACGTCGATCCGAAGTTCCAGCCCGCCCGGCGCGGACAATATTTGGAGGCCGTCGCCAAGCTCGACGCACTCGCACGCGAGACATTCGGTAAGTCCGTGCTGGCGCTCGCGGTGCGCTGGATTCTCGATCAGGGCGGCACGATCGCGTTATGGGGCGCGCGCCGCCCCTCTCAGCTCGACGCCGTGCCCGAAATTATGGGCTGGCACATCGACGCCGCGACGATGAAAGAGATCGACCGGATTCTCGCCGAGACGATCGCCAATCCCGTGGGAGCGGAGTTCATGGCGCCCCCGCGCACGGCCGCGCCGTAAGGCTCACGCGCCCGTTGCCTTGATGAACCACCGCACGAGCGGGAACGAGACCGCGCGCGGCAGGTTACGCACGGTCTTGAGGAACAACGCGACCTGCGGCGGGAACGCGATCTCGTAAGGGCGCTTGGGTAACCGTTCGAGGATCTTCCGGGCGCAACGCTCCTTCGACATCACGAAGAGCTTCTTCTTCGGATCGTAGGACGCGTTCAGCGGCGTATCGACGAAGCCCGGATTGATGAGCGTGAGGCCGACGCCCGACCCGCGCAGTTCGAGCTTCAGGCTCTCCGCCAGGTTGATGACCGCCGCCTTGCTGGCGCCATAGCCGCCATTGCCCGGCCAGCCGGCATAGCCGAACAGCGAGCCCATGATGGCGAGATGGCCCGCGTGCCGGTCCAGCATCGCGGGGAGCGCCGCCGCGACGCCGTTCAACACGCCATCCACATTGAGCGCCATGGTCCGGCGGAACCCTTCCGCATCGATAGCGCGGATGTCGAACGGGACATACATCCCGGCCCCCAGCAGCGCGAGATCGATCGGCCCGAGTTCGGCCTCGACCTTCGCCGCGCAGGCCTTGAGCGCGGCGGCGTCCAGCACATCGGCCGGAAACGCCGTGATGTTGGGACTTGAGGCCGCGAGCGCTTCGAGCCGCTCGCTCGGCCGCGCCGTCGCCGCCACGCGCACGCCCTGATCGGCCAGCCGCCGCGCGATCTCGCCGCAAATCGCGCCCGAGGCGCCCGTGATCCACGCGACCTTCCAGGGATATTTCATCTCGGCCCTTTCGTTCCCGTTCCGCTTGCCGGGAGACGCAGCCACGACACGTCTCCTCTTTCGCTCCGGCCGGCTCGGCCATCTGGCTCGGGGATCGTTACTGTCCGCCGGAACGAAGCGCAAGGTCGCGAAGTTCCGCCGCTACGTGCGCGTCAGGCCGTCCCAGTCCGGAGGGGGAGGCGAGTCGCGGAACTTCCGGCACCGGTCGCGCAGGATGAGGGCGGCCATATCGGCGGGGTTCCGTTCCAGGATGGCGGAGAATCCGGCCTCCGCCGCTTCCCACTTCCGCTCGAAATAGAGCGCCATCGCCTCCGTGCAAGATCGCGCCAATGCCAGTTCCTCCTCGGAACAACGCTCGCGCTCCCCGATCAAGGCATAGATCACGAGCCCTTCGTGACGCCCCTTGACGGCAACCTTGTCGATGGGACGGGTCACGATGACGCCAGCGACTTCATGCTGCGTGACCTCGCTGATCAGAATGTCGGTTCCGTAGACCCGGTTGAGATTTTCCAACCGGCTCGCGACATTGACCGCGTCTCCGATCGCCGTGTAGTCGAGACGGCTCGGACTGCCGAAATTGCCGACGGTCGCGGTGCCGGTGTGAATGCCGGTGCGGGTGTCGAGCGCCGGCAAGTCCGCTTTCGCCCAAACCTCCCGGAGCGTTTCGAGCCTCGCACGATTGGCCAGTGCCGCGCGGCAAGCCGCAAGCGCATCTTGCTCCAACGGTTGCGGCGCGCCCCAAAAGGCCATGATCGCGTCGCCGATAAACTTGTCGACCGTTCCTCCGTAGCGGAGGATTTCACCCGTCATCTCGTCGAGGTAGCGCGCGAGCATGTCGACGAGCGTTTCCGGCGTGAGTGCCTCCGAAATGGAGGTGAACCCCACAATGTCGGAAAAATAAACCGTGATCTCGGCCCGCGCTCCTCCGAGCTTCGCTTCCTCTCCGGATTCGAGCAGCATACGGACCAGATCGGCGGGAACGTATTTCTGGAACGAGCGGAGACTGGTCTTCATCTCCTCCACCGCCGTCGCGAGCGTGCTGATCTCTCGGATACGGCTCTGCACCGGCGGCTTTGGATCCAGCCGGAATTGTCCGATCTTGCGGGTTTCCTTCGCGATCGCGCCGAGATAGCCGGCGACGCTCGTCGAAAGGAGTCCGGAGAGCGCACCCGCGACCAGCACGCCCCCGAGGCCAAGATAGATCATGAGTTCGGCCATGTGCTGGACGTCGCCGAAGATCTCGTCTTCAGGCAGCAGCATGCCGATGATCCAATTGGGCCCTCCCGGCCGGCCGAGATGCCGGAAGCCGCCCATATAGGCGCGTTCCCCGGTCTCGAAGCGCAGCTCTTGCAGCGTGGCGGGCACGTCGGCGAGATCGTGCCCGAGCGTCTGAAGAAACTTAGCCACGCGCGGATCCGCGATGTCTTCGGCGCGGATGGTGACACGGCCGTCCCCGTCCGGCGCCGGCTGGGTGAGATCGAGCCGTTTGGCCGGATCGGGATCCGCTGCCGCGGGATGAGCAATGACGCGGCGGCTGCCGTCCCCGGTCACCTCCAGCAGGAAGGCGACGCCCTCCGAACCCAAGGCCACGTCGCGCAGGAACCGGCTCAATGCGTAGAGATCGAAATCCGCCGTGAGAACGCCGGCCAACTCGCCGCCGGGCTGTTTCACCGGAACCGCACGGCTCACCCCCGGGACGTCGAGCGATTCGCCGGAGCCGAGAAAGACATACGATTCCGTCCAAACCGCTTTTCCCGCCTCCTGCGCCGCGAGGTAATAAGGCCGGTCGTAGGGCGGCGTTCGCTTGGACCGGGGGATATCGCGCAGGACGTGCCAGTCCTCGCCCGGCACGACGGTAAATTCCTGGAGGCGGCGACTGCCGTCGGGCTCGGGCGTCAGCCACAGAACGCTGAGATCCCCGTTCCGGTCGCGGAAGGCATGGTAGTACTTGCCGCTCGGCATGCCGAACGACAGATACGAAAGGCTCGGGCGGGCCTCCAGCGCGGCGAGGAAATAGGTCCCGAGACGTTTCTGATCGTCCGGGTCGATCCAATCCTCGCCGATCAGCCTCGCGACGGTATCCGCCTCGTCTTCGGCCACATCCAGCGCGTGTTGTACATGTTGCTCGACGCGCTTGGAGGCTTGATCGAGAACCTGCGCACCGAGATCCTGAACCGCGAAGCGCGCATACAAATAGGCCGCGGTTCCCAGCAGCGCCACGGCGGTGAGCAGCACGGCGAGCATGAGCGTGAGGAGAGTGGCACGAAAGCTGATGCGCACGACCTGAGGACCTTGCTACGGCATCGCAATTCCAGCAATCGCGATAAGGGCCCCTGTTTCGTACCGCGCCGGCTCCTTACGACGCAACACGGAGCAGTTGCGCGGCGTGCTTCCGCCCGTCCGCGCTAGCCCACGAACGGATCGCGCACGAGGATCGTGTCTTCCCGCTTCGGGCTCGTGGACAGAAGCGCCACCGGCACGCCGGTCAGCTCTTCGAGGCGGCGGACATATTTGATGCATTGCGCGGGCAGATCGGCCCAGGAGCGCGCGCCTTGGGTCGATTCGCTCCAGCCGTCCATTTCCTCGTAAATCGGCTCCACACGCGCTTGCGCACCTTGCGCGGCCGGCAGGTAGTCGAGTGTCTCGCCGTCGAGCTTGTACCCGATGCAGATCTTCAGTTTCCCGCCTGGGATGTCGTCCAACACGTCCAGCTTGGTGAGCGCGATACCGTTGATCCCCGCGACCTTGCAGGTCTGGCGCACGAGACAAGCATCGAACCAGCCGCAACGCCGGGCCCTGCCCGTGACCGTGCCGAACTCGGCCCCGCGCGTGCCGATGGTCGTACCCGTCTCGTCCTGAAGCTCTGTCGGGAACGGCCCTTCGCCCACGCGGGTCGTGTAGGCCTTGGTAATGCCGAGCACGTAGTTGATCGCGCCCGGACCCATGCCGGAGCCCGTGGCCGCCTGCGCCGCCACCGTGTTCGAGGACGTCACGAACGGATAGGTGCCGTGATCGATGTCGAGCAGCGCCCCTTGCGCGCCCTCGAACAGGATGCGTTTGCCGTCCCGCTTGGCGCGATCGAGCAGCGCCCACACCGAATCCATAAAGGGCAAAACCTTGCCGGCGATCTGCGTAATCTGATTGCAGAGGTCGTCCGCGGAAATTTCAGGCTCGCCGAGACCACGGCGCAGCGGATTGTGATGCGCAAGGATGCGCTCGACTTTCGGCTTCAGCACGGACAGATCGGCGAGATCCATCACCCGGATCGCACGGCGTCCCACCTTGTCTTCGTAGGCCGGACCGATGCCGCGCTTGGTCGTGCCGATCTTGCCGTCGCCGGCCGCCGCCTCGCGCAAGGCATCCAGTTCGCGATGCAGCGGCAGGATCAGCGTGGCGTTCTCGGCGATTCGAAGATTGTCCCGCGTGATCGACACCCCGAGTTCTTCGACGCGCGCGATCTCTTCGGCGAGGGCCCAAGGGTCGACCACGACGCCGTTGCCGATCACGGAGAGTTTGTTCTGGCGCACGACGCCAGAGGGCAGAAGAGAGAGCTTGTAGGTCTTGCCGCCAACCACCAGCGTGTGGCCGGCATTGTGCCCGCCCTGGAACCGCACCACCACGTCGGCGCGCTCGGACAGCCAGTCCACGATCTTGCCCTTGCCCTCGTCGCCCCATTGGGAGCCGACGACCACGACGTTGGCCACGATGAAATCCCCTAAATCCTGGATAAAACAAAGAAACGGCCCCCGCTGACTGGCAAGGGCCGTATGCCGTTATAGCGGGTGCGCGCGCCCGATGCGAGCCTTGGAAGCCAGCTTTGGAAGCCAGCCTTGGAAGCCGGCTCTGGAAGCCAGCCTTGGAAGCCTACCCTGAAAGCCGAGTGCGAAACCGCGCTCAGACGGCGGTGGCCAGCGCTTCCTTTTCGCTCTCGAAGGCCCAATCGAGCCACGGCATGAGCGCTTCGACATCCGACCGCTCCACGGTGGTGCCGGTCCAGATGCGAAGGCCGGGCGGCGCCGACCGATAGGAGGCGATGTCGAAGGCAACGCCCTCGCCTGCGAGGCGCTTGGCCATGCGTTTGGCGAAATCGGCATGGATATCCGCCGGGATCGCGGGATCGACCACTTTGAGGCAGACGGACGTGTTGGAGCGCGTCTCGGGATCGCGCGCCAGAAAATCGACCCAAGCCGTCCGCGCAACCCAATCGGCGATCGCGGCCGCGTTCGCGTCGGCCCGCGCGATCGCCCCCTTGAGACCGCCGATGCTCTCCACGAAGGACAAAGCATCCATGTAGTCCTCGAGGCACAACATGGAGGGCGTGTTGATCGTCACCCCCTCGAACAGCGACTCCAAGACCTTGCCGTCCTGCTTCAGGCGGAAGAGCTTCGGCATCGGCCACGGCGGCGTATAGGTTTCGAGCCGTTCGGCCGCGCGCGGCGACAGGATCAGCATGCCGTGTTGCGCCTCGCCGCCGAGCGCCTTCTGCCACGAATAGGTCGTCACATCGAGCTTCCGCCAATCCATGTCTTGCGCGAAGACGGCGGATGTCCCGTCGCAAATCGTCAAGCCTTCGCGGCTGTCCGGAATCCAGTTCCCGTCCGGAACGCGCACGCCGGAGGTGGTTCCGTTCCAGGCGAAGACGACGTCGCGGGTGAAGTCCACGGCCGTCAAATCGGGCAGTTCGCCATACGGCGCCTCGAGCGCGCGCACATCGCTCAGCTTGAGCTCATCGACAATGTCGGTGACCCAATCCGCGCTGAAGGCTTCCCAGGCCAGCACATCGACACCGCGCGGGCCGAGCAAGTTCCAAATCGCCATTTCGACCGCGCCCGTATCGGACGCAGGCACCAGCGCCACGCGATAGTCGTCCGGCAATTCGAGCAGCGTGCGGGTCCGCGACAGGGACTCCGCGATCCGCGCCAGCGTATCCGTCTGGCGGTGATTGCGCCCCAGCAGCGCCCCTTTCAGGACATCGAGAGACCAGCCCTTGCGCTTGGTGCAGGGACCGGAGGAAAAGCGTGGGTCTTCAGGGCGGCGGGCCGGCTTGGTCAACGGTGTCACGGACATGCTCCAGGGTAATCGTCGCGGTCAACGCATCGAAGAAGGCCTTGACCAAAGCGGAGCACTAGCGCGCACCTGTTCCGACCGTCAAGCAGACCTTTCGCAGGCCGCGCCGGCGCGAATCCCATACAGCGCCGCAAAGAAAAGCCGCCCGTCGCAAGGACGGGCGGTCAGGGTGTCAGTCGTACGGAGGACAGGCTATTTGAACGCGACCGGCATGGGGGCGGCGGCCTGGGCGTGGCCCATTTTCCAGCGCATGCCCAGCATCAAGTCATGCGACGTCACGCGGCCGAGATCCACGCCCGCATAGGAGCTGGTGCCGTCGTAAGCCGTCACGGTGCCGCTTCTCGCTTCGCCGAGATCGGTGTAGCGGTAGGACAGATCGAGCGTCAGCGACGGGTTCACGTCGTAGGCAAGACCGCCGTAAACGGCCCAGGCGAAATTCGTCTCCGTGTTGTCCGCACCGTAGGCGACGCCGCCATTGGGCACGTTCACGTCCTTCAGGCCAAGCACGGACACCGAGGCGATACCGATACCGGCGCCGACATAAGGCGTGATGCACCAATAGGTGCCGAGGTCCGCATAAGCATTCCACAAACCGACCCAGCTCTCGATGTCGGCGGTGTATTCGTTGGTGCCCGGAAGAAACGTTCCGTCGGCGTCGTTGCTCGCCCGGCTAAAGCTGCCGTTACCGCCCGGATATTTGTCCTGGGCGATGAAGAGCGACTTGCCGCGATATTCACCGGTCATGTCGAAGCGGAGCCAGTTGTTGAACTGGTAGCCGATACCGATGCCGAAGAGCGGAGAGCTCTTGATGTCCTCGTGGACGACGGTGAAGTCGTTGTACCGATAAAGCTCGGAGTCGATACCATCCACGACCGGATTGGCCGCACCGATGAAGCCCTTCAAGTAGACGGGCCCCGTGCAGCCGACGCACGGAACGGCCTCGACGACAGGCGGCGGAGGCGGCAGGCCAAGATCGGCCGCATGGGCCGCCGTCAAAGGTGCCATGACCAAGGCGGCCGCGAGAAGTGTTGAACGTGTCTGTCCCATCTGAATATCCCTTTTGACTGCAGCCCTTGCAAACCGGGGCCTCATCGAGGCCGATTCGCGTTGGCTGTCTCGTGTGGGGACTATCGGCGGGTTTGGTTAATGGACCCCTAAGATGCGGCCCATTGTGGGACGGGGCTTGCGCACAGGCGCGATCGCACAACAAAAAGCGCGGAAATCCGGGATTTTCTTGGAGCCGTACGCGCCGGGCTATGCCGCGGCCGCGTCCGACAAAGCGTGGACGATGTCCGAAACGACGGTCTTAACCAGGCCTTCGTCGTCGCCTTCGGCCATCACGCGAATCACCGGCTCGGTGCCGGACGGACGGATGACGAGCCGCCCCGCCTTGCCGAGTCTCGACTTGCCGTCATTGATGGCGCGTTGCACCCCGACATTGTCGAGGGGCTGGCTGTTCTTGTAGCGCACGTTCTCCAGGACCTGCGGCAGCGGCTCGAAGCGCTTGCAGACCTCGCTCACCGGCCGGCCGCTTTGCACCACCACGGCCAGGATCTGCAACGCCGTGACGAGCCCGTCTCCCGTGGTCGAGAAGTCGGACAGGACGATGTGGCCCGATTGCTCGCCGCCCACATTGTACCCGTGCTGGCGCATATGCTCGGTCACGTAGCGGTCGCCCACGGGCGTGCGCGCGAGCCCGAGACCCAAATCTTCCATGTAGCGCTCCAGCCCGAGATTGGACATCACCGTGGCGACGATGCCTCCGCCGGCCAGCCGTCCGCGGCGCAACCAGAACTCGCCGATCACCGCCATGAGCTGGTCGCCGTCGATGATGCAGCCCTTCTCGTCGACGATCACCACGCGGTCCGCGTCGCCGTCGAGCGCGATGCCGATATCGGCGCGCACTTCCTGAACCTTGCGGATCAGGTTCTGCGGCGATGTCGAGCCGCAATCCTTGTTGATGTTGAGACCGTTTGGATCGACGCCGATCTTGATGACCTCGGTGCCGAGCTCCCACAACGCCTCGGGCGCGACCTTGTAGGCGGCACCGTTGGCGCAATCGATCACGGCGCGGATGCCGTCGAAGCGCAGATTGCGCGGCAGGGTGCGCTTGGCGAACTCGATATAGCGCTCACGGGCGCTCTCGATCCGGGTCGCGCGGCCGATCCGCTCCGGCGCCGCGAGCAGGCTCGCGGAGTCGCCCTCGATCAGCGCCTCGATCTCGGCCTCCTGCTCGTCCGAAAGCTTGTAGCTGTCCGGCCCGAACAGCTTGATGCCGTTGTCGATGTAAGGGTTGTGCGAGGCGGAGATCATTACGCCGAGATCGGCGCGCAGCGAGCGCGTCAGCATGGCAACGGCCGGCGTCGGCATCGGGCCGAGCTGAAAGACGTCCATGCCCACAGCGGTGAAGCCCGACACGAGCGCGGACTCGATCATGTAGCCCGACAGCCGCGTGTCCTTGCCGATCACCACGCGATGACGATAGGACCCGTTGGTGAAGAGCTTGCCGGCCGCCATGCCGACCTTGAGCGCCACCTCCGAGGTCATCGGATATGCGTTGGCGCTGCCACGGATTCCGTCCGTGCCAAAGAATTTGCGGGCCATCCCGGTCATTCCCCCGTCGCTGCCGCCAGGAGCCCCTTCCATCGGGTCCTGCGAAAATTCCGTAGTCGCCCTCTGCCGCCAGCAGGGGCTCCCCCATCGATACCTCTTTGATCCCTTTGGCGAAAGAGCGGATTATGCGCCCGCGAACGGCGAAAATGGGTTCAAAAAATGTAAGCAAACGTTACATTCCCGGCCCCGCCGGAAAGTCCGATTGCCCTTACTTTTCAGAGCCGTAGACGGCAGCGCGCCAAACGCCGAGCGCCTGGCGCGCCCCAGCGACGTCGTGCACCCGGAAGAGCTGCGCCCCCTGGGACGCCGTTGCAATGGCCGCGGCGTAGCTGCCCGGTTCCCGGGCCTTCGGATCGGCCGCCTGCCCGAAGCCGCGAATGAACTGCTTGCGCGACGCGCCGATCAGCAGCGGAACGCCGAGCCCGTGAAACAGGCTCACATTGGCGAACAGCGCGAGATTGTGCTCAAGCGTCTTGCCGAATCCGAGGCCGGGATCCGCGGCGATCCGCGACGGCGCGATCCCGGCCGCGACGCAGGTTTCGATCCGCGCCTCGAGATAATCGAACACTTCGAGCACCACGTCGTCGTAAGTGGGATTGTCCTGCATGGTCTTGGGCTCGCCCCGCGCATGCATCAGCACCACGTCCAGTCCGGTCTCCGCGGCCACCTGCAGCGAATCCGGATCGTAGGTGAAGGCGGAGACGTCGTTGAAGATCTTCGCTCCGGCTTTCGCCGCCGCCTTCGCGACCTCGGCCTTGCGCGTGTCGATGGAAATCACCGCGCTCGTGCCCTTCAGCCCCTGCAGCACCGGCAAGACCCGCGCGAGTTCGTCGTCCACGGCCACCGTGTCCGACCCCGGCCGGGTCGACTCGCCGCCGATATCCACGATGGCCGCACCGTCCTTCGTCAGCTCCGCCGCATGCGCGACCGCGCCCTCGGTCTCGTCGTAAAGGCCGCCGTCCGAGAAGGAATCCGGGGTCACGTTGACGATGCCCATGAGCGACGGACGCGACAAATCCAGGCCCGCGAAGGGCGAGCGCGGCTGGATCACAAGGTCCAACCTGGCACGAAGATCCGGATCGCCGGCCTCGCTCAAGGCCGGGACGGAGAACATGTAGGCCTTCGACTTCTTGGGGGCGCCCTCGATCAGCTCGACGGACGTGAAGGCAATCGTTCCGCCCGCGAGCGGCAGCGCAAGCCCGTCCTCGATCGCGGCATAGGCCTGAGGTCCATAGAGAAAGCCCAAGGGCCGGAGATAGATCTTTCCGTCTGACATGGCTGAGCCTTACCACAGCTCCGCCGCCTCGCACGTCACTTTCTCGTCCGCAACAAGGCGACCGTCAGGACCGTGACAAAAACGCGAATGACGGCTTGGAGACCGGAACGGAACTCCATCAGTCGCCGGTTGGCTTGACGGCGTTGATTGCCAATTGCGCAGCGAAGGCGCGTCGATAGGCGGGCCGCGCCTCCCCACGGGCGAGATAGGCGAGAAGGTTGGGAAATGCGTCGAGAAGACCCGAGGATTTCAACCTGAGCAGCACCGACACCATCAAAAGGTCCGCCGCGCTGAAAGCCCCGTCGAGCCAGTCTGCGCCGCCCAAGCGTGCGGACAGTTGTTTCAGCCGGTCGCGAACGCGATCCTCGACCAGAGGCATTCGTTCGTCGTGCCAGGGCTTGTCGGCTTCGAGCAGCGCGGCATTCGCAAGTTCAAGGATCGGCGGTTCCACCGTGTTGAGCGCGGCGAACATCCAAGTGATCGCACGCGCACGCGCATTGGCATCGTCCGGCAACAGACCTGCATAGCGCTCCGCGATATGGAGGACGATCGAGCCGGTCTCGAACAGGGCGAGATCGCCGTCCTCATAAGTCGGTATCTGGCCGAAAGGATGAAGCGCCAAATGCGCCGGTTCCTTCATTGCACGGAACGAAACAAGCCGAACCTGGTAGGGCTGGCCCACTTCCTCAAGGGCCCAGCGAACCCGCGTGTCGCGCGCCAGCCCTCTGCCGCCATCGGGCGACCGCTCGAAGGCGGTGATGGTAATGGTCATCGCGGCTTCCCTTTGCGCCGGACAGCTTCGCTCGGGTACCACAAACAAAATGCCCGGCACTGTGCCGGGCATTTTTTCGAGTGAATGGAACTTCTACGTCGGCTGGGGCTCCATGCCGCCCGCATCCGGCGCCGGCGGCTTCTTCGCCCGGCCCGCGACCGGCACGGCGGACTGCGGCCCGCCCTTCTCCGTGTCGTCGGCGGGGAAATCCCGCACCGGCGGCTTGCCGTTGAGCAGGTCCTTGATCTCCTGGCCGGACAGCGTCTCGTATTCGAGCAGCCCCCGCGCGATCGTGTGCAGATCGTCGAGATTCTCGGAGATGATCTTACGGGCGCCTTCGAAACCTTCGTCCACGATGCGATGGATCTCCTCGTCGACCATCGACTGGGTTTCGTCGGACAATTGCTGCTGACGGGCGATGGAATGGCCGAGGAAGACCTCTTCCTCGTTGTCGCCATAGGCCAGCGGTCCGAGCTTATCGGACATGCCGAATTGCGTGACCATGGCCCGCGCGAGTTGCGTCGCCATCTTGATGTCCGACGAAGCGCCGGACGTGACCTTG
The DNA here is from genome assembly GCA_002482645.1 of Hyphomicrobiaceae bacterium UBA7697. Classification (GTDB taxonomy): domain Bacteria; phylum Pseudomonadota; class Alphaproteobacteria; order Rhizobiales; family Methyloligellaceae; genus Methyloceanibacter. Next base: position 14,913 of record DLGJ01000012.1, on the reverse strand, counting down.
TCGTAGCCGAACACGACTTCCTCGGCGACGCGACCGCCCATGGCGACGGCGACATCCGCCTTCAGCTTGGCACGAGTGTGGGATAGCTGGTCCCGCTCCGGCAGGCGCATGACCATGCCGAGCGCGCGACCGCGCGGAATGATGGTCGCCTTGTGCACGGGATCGGACGCAGGCTGATGAAGTGCCACGAGCGCGTGACCGCCCTCGTGATAGGCCGTCAGCGTCTTTTCTTCCTCGGTCATGGCCATGGACCGGCGCTCCGCGCCCATCATGACCTTGTCCTTGGCATCCTCGAACTCATGCTGCGTGACGAGACGCTTGGACCGGCGCGCGGCCAGCAGCGCCGCCTCATTCACGAGGTTGGCGAGATCGGCGCCGGAGAACCCAGGCGTGCCGCGCGCGATGACGCGCAGGTCCACGTCGGGCGCCAGCGGCACCTTGCGCACATGCACCTTGAGGATCTTCTCGCGGCCGATGATGTCCGGGCGCGGCACCACCACCTGCCGGTCGAAACGGCCGGGGCGCAGAAGCGCGGGATCCAGAACGTCCGGCCGGTTGGTCGCGGCGATCAGGATGATGCCTTCGTTGGCTTCGAAGCCGTCCATCTCCACCAGGAGCTGGTTCAGCGTCTGCTCGCGCTCGTCGTTGCCGCCGCCGAGACCGGCGCCGCGGTGGCGGCCCACCGCGTCGATCTCGTCGATGAAGATGATGCACGGCGCGTTCTTCTTGGCTTGATCGAACATGTCGCGGACACGGCTCGCGCCGACGCCGACGAACATCTCGACGAAGTCCGAACCGGAGATCGTGAAGAACGGCACATTCGCCTCGCCCGCGATCGCGCGCGCCAGCAGCGTCTTACCGGTGCCCGGAGGGCCCACCAGCAACGCGCCATGCGGAATACGGCCGCCGAGCTTTTGGAACTTCTGCGGATCGCGCAGGAACTCCACGATCTCCTGCAGATCTTCCTTCGCTTCGTTGACGCCGGCGACGTCGTCGAACGTCACGCGCCCGTGGCGCTCGGTCAGAAGCTTGGCCTTGGACTTGCCGAAGCCCATGGCCCGGCCGCCGCCCGACTGCATCTGACGCATGAAGAAGATCCACACCGCGATCAGGAGCAGCATGGGGAACCAGGAGATCAGCACGCCGAACAGCGAAGGCACGTCCTCCTCGGACGGCTTGGCGGTGATCGTCACGCCCTTTTCGTGCAGCGTCTGAACGAGGCCCGGGTCGTTCGGGGCATAGGTCTGGAAATTGCGCCCATCGGCGAAATGGCCGGAGATCTTGTTGCCAGCGATGGTCACATCCTGGACCCGTCCGCCTTCGACCTCCGAAAGAAGCTCCGAGAAGCTGATTTCGTTGCCGCGAACCTGGACGCCGTCGCTTTGGAAAAGATTGAACAGGGCGACCAGCAGAAGGCCGATAAAGACCCAGACGATGAAATTACGAAAGTTCGAATTCATGCATTGACCTGATGGATTGATCCTCGCGGCATGCGGACCGGGATACTCCCGGAAAACCCGCACGGGGCGGCTTAGCTAAGCCCAATTAACATAAGAATGGGCATAGCTTTTGCCAAGTAACGCTAACGCCGGCTTGCGGACGCTTTTCGACCGGTCCGGAGCCCCGGCGCAATGCGGCTCACGGTCCCTCCCAGAGGAACGTCGCGCGGCAGTCAAGCCTGCCTTCATGGCGCGAGGATGGCGCCTCGAACGGGAACGCGCCTTGACCGAAATCAGGCAGATAGAGCTGCCCGCCGGCCCGCCGGCATACGGGGAGCGCGCACGCCGCCACGCGCGGCACCGCGAGGACCGCGCCGCCATCCTTGGTAAAGGTCTCGATGCCGTCCTCGCCCAGGGCCCGAACGGTCACGGGCTCCGTCTCCCGCGCTCCGAGTTCGAGCCGGAACCGGTTGTCCCAGAGCGTTCGCTCTCCCGGGCGGAGTTCCGCTCGGGGAAGGCCCGTTTTCCGCACCTCGCGAAAGACGGAGAGCCGCCCTTGGGAAGGCACGATCCGGCAGCGCCCCAAGGTTTGAACCTTTCCGGGCCCGGTGCCGAGCGCGTCGTAAAGCGCTTCGAGCTTGGCGAGCCGGACCGGTTTGGACAGGCCGCCGACGGTCCCGATCAGCCGGGCCAGCGTCCGGAGGCCCACCTCCTGCGGCGCGGCAAGCAAATCCGGCAATTGGACCGATGCGTACCCGGCCGGGCTTCGTTCGCCATGCCGGCCGAGAAACGCATCCACGCTGGCTCCGATCGCCACACGGGCCCGCCGCAACCGCCGCGCCGAAAGCGCGATCGCGCCCGGCTCGAGGCCGAGCTCGGCCAATGCCGCCATCGCGCCGCGCAAGCGACCGCGTTCGAACCGCGCATCGTCATTGCTGGGATCGGCCACGAACGGCAGCCCCGCCGCCGCCGCGGTCGCGACAAGCCGGTCTTTCGGGATGTCCAGCAAGGGCCGCAGCAGCGTCAGCCCCGCCCAACTCCCCTCTTCCGGGATCGCGGCCAGTCCGTCGAGCCCGCTGCCGCGCTTCAGCCGCATGAGGAAGGTCTCGGCCTGGTCGTCCAAATGATGCGCGGTCGCCAGGGCCGGAATGCCACGAGCAGTGCAATAGGCGGCCATGAGGTCGTAGCGGGCCGCGCGGGCGCGCGCCTGGAGCCCCGCATCGACCGGCCCATGGCGCCAGGTCAGGATCGCGTGCGGCAAGCCAAGCCTGGCCGCCACCAGCGCCACCAGCTCCGCCTCCGCCCGGGACTCCGCCCTGAGACCGTGATCGACGGTCAGGGCATGAGGTGCGTGCCGTTCATGACGGTGCGCCCAGGCCGCGGCCAGAGCAAGGAGCGCTAGACTGTCCGGGCCGCCGGAGACGGCCACCGCGACCTGCGCGTGCCGGGCGAGCGGCGCCAACAGGGCGTCTGCCTCGATCTCTGAGAGCGGTCTCGCATTCATGCCGTCCAGCATTGGCCCAAGGCGCCCATGCCCGCAAGTCCGGGCGGCCGAGGCTCGCGGCCCTTTAAACGGTCACACTCGATGCCGGCGAATCAGGGCAGCGGCGGCGGGATCACGACCGTGCGCGCCCGGCGATTCCGCGCCCGGCAGGACAGCTCCGTGCAGTCGGCGGCGAGGCGTTCCTTCCCGTAGGATATGGACTGAACGGAGGCCGTCTCCAGCCCGCTCGTTTCCAGGAAGCTCTTGACCGCCACGGCCCGCTCCGCGCCGAGCGTCAGATTGTACTGCTCGGTGCCCCATTCGTCCGCGTGACCTTCGACAAGAATGCGATAGTCCGGATGCTTCTTAAGCCAGCGGACCTGCTTCCAAAGCGTCACCTGCGCCTCCGGCGACAACTCGGAACTGTCTCCCGGGAAATAGACGACATCGCCCGCCTCGGCGGCGAACGTCTCGGACCCGGACGGCGATGCGCTGGCATCGACTTTGGCGGCCGCCTGGGCCGCAAGTCCTTCGGCGCTTCCGGAACCTGCCGCTCCGAGAGCATATTCTCGCTGCTGAGGTGCGGGCCCCAAACACGCGGACAAGGCCGAAGACAGGAAAAGCGCGCCCAGAAGGGCGCTCGCGCGGCCGAAGCCACCGCACAGACGCATTGCCATTGACTCCCAACAGGCTTGGCTTGGTGGGAGCGTAGAGGTCCAGCCGTTAATGCGGTGTTAGCCGGTTAAGCATCGCGAAAGGAAAAACGCGCCGGCATTGGCTCGAACGCGGCGGATCGAACGCAGCCGGGCCGCGCGCGCGGCGTGCATGCGTGCCGCCGGGGCGGCATCGCCGGCGAAGGATCGTGCATCGGGACACCCGCAATGCGAGCCGGTGCACCCGGGAAAACCATATGCCCCAAAAAAAGGAAAAGGGCACTCCCTGCGCCGAAATCTCCAGCGCCCGGAGCACCCCAAATCCCGTGGATGGAAACCCGAGAGTTTCCGCAAATCCGAGCGCCAAGGCGCTCAGGATCTGCCAAACCGGTTGTTAGCCGAGCTTCAGCGGCTCAACAACAACGGCCTTCTCGTGGTGGCCGAAGCAACCGCCGAGCGAAACGGCAGCGGCAACGAGCATGGCAGCGGCGATAACGCCCTTCAAACCCTGCATGGTCTTCTCTCCTTTGGTTAATACGGCAATAGCCGTCTTTGCGTGTACCGGTGCGGCGCAATCAGATCAAGATGGGACTGGCGTCCCCAAACTGTTTTGCCAGTCGATGATGCGAAAATGCCACGCCGAATCTCGTCGATAAGCCTCTGGACGCTATCCCCCGCTGAGACACCGATCAAGGCACCGTTAACCACGTTGCATAGCAGGGGTTAAGGAAAGGTAACCGGCTGTTGCAAATTTGCCCCCGCGTGATGTCCGGCGCTGAAAACGAACGCAAAAATCGGAAAATTAGCGGCTTTTTTCGGTGCGGAGAGGCTTGCAAAAATGGCACGGCGGCGCCCGGCGGCAAATCGGAGACCTCGCGGGCGGCTCGCCATGCCGCCCCGCCATCGCCCGCGCCCAGCCCCCAAACCGGACGTGCCGGTCCCCTCGTGGAGCCTCGTGCCGCACTGCGACAACAGGTGCGTTAGCCGGCCCGGTCGAGTTGCCGGGACAAGATGGCCGAGAACTCGCCCGCGAAGCCCCCAAGCCGGGCCGTATAGCGCTCCGCTTCGGCTTCGAGCTTCGACAAGAACGCCTTGGCCGGAATCGCCGCCAGGAATCCCAGCGCCGCGGCCAGAAGTCCTTGCGCGATACCGGGCGCGATCGTGGCGAGGGTGGCAAGGCCGGACGCGCCCGCGGCCTGAAACGCCGCCATGAGGCCCCATGCGAGACCGAACAGGCCGAGCAGCGGGGCGGACGACGCCACGATCGACAGAAGCGTCAAGCGCCGCCCCAGCCGTTCCACGTCGCGCGTGAGAGCCACGTCCATCACTTTGTCCACGCGCCCTTGGACGCCCGTCACCGGCCGCATCGACGGAGTCCTGTTCTCACCTTCGGTGGATCGTTTCCATTCGCGCATCGCCGCCACGAACAGCGCGGCCATGCCCACGTTCCGGCGCTGAGACAGCGCCTGATAAAGCTCGTCCAGCGCTTGGCCAGACCAGAACACCTGCTCGAACTTGTCGGCCTCTCTGCGCGCCTTGGCGTACTGGAACGTCTTCTCGGCGATGACGACGAGGCTCCAGACAAGTGCGGCGAGCATGACGACGATGACGAGTTGAACCAGAAGCGGCGCATCGAGGAACAGCGTCAGAACCGACGGAACGGCGTTCGAAAACGCACCGGCATCATCCGGATTCATGGCTCGCCTCACACCTTCCATTTGTGCCGCGCAAGCCGTCCACGTGCCAAAATCCTCTGCCGGAACAGGCCGCTAGACGCTCAGATCCGCAACACATCCATTGCCGCCGTTCCTTAGGTTCAACGCGGCGCATTAACGAAACGTTCAAGCGCCTCCCGGACGAGACGCCCGAGGCGCTGCGGCTTTCCGGCCTTGGACACGAGCACCACGCTGACCTTGAGCCGGGCCAGTGCCACCCCATCGCGGCGCACCTCCTGCGACAGGATCAGCGTGGCGCCGCCGATCTCCGCGCAGCGCGTCACCACTTCGAGCACCTCGTCGATGGAGGCGGGCTTTAGATAATCCACTTCGATCCGCCGCACCACGAAGACGGCCGGGTCCCCCTCGGCCGGATTCTCGAGGCTGCGGTGATCGATGCCGAGATTGCGGATGAAATCGGACCGGCCCCTCTCGCAAAACTTCAAATAGTTCGCGTGATAGACGAGCCCGGTGAAGTCGGTGTCCTCGAAATAGACGCGCACCGGGAGCACATGGGTGTCCCCCTCGATGCGTCCGGCAAGATCGGGCCAATCCCTCGGAGGTTTTCCGCTCACTCGTCTTCTCCCCCGGTGAAGAGGGTCCCTTGCGCGGCTTGCGGAGGGGCGGCAAGCCCGAGATGACCGAAGGCGAGCCCCGTCAGCACGCGGCCGCGCGGGGTCCGCGCGATGAAGCCCTGCTGCAGCAGATAAGGCTCGATGATCTCCTCGATCGCGTCGCGCGGCTCCGACAGCCCCGCCGCGATGGTTTCGATGCCGACAGGGCCGCCGCCATAGTTCACGGCGATCAGCCTGAGATAGCGGTGGTCGAGGGCGTCGAGCCCGCGCCCGTCCACTTCGAGCTGCGACAGGGCGCTTCCGGCAAGTGCCGCATCCACCGCGCCGTCCCCTTGCACGGCCGCGAAATCGCGCACGCGCCGCAGGAGCCGGGCCGCGACGCGCGGCGTTCCCCGCGCCCGCCGTGCGATCTCATGCGCGCCCTCGTCCGTGAGCGCGAGCCCCAGAAGCCGCGCGCCCCGGCGCACGATCTCCTGGAGCTCAGCCACCTCGTAGAACATCAGCCGGATGGGAATGCCGAAACGCTCGCGGAGCGGCGTGGTGAGGAGCCCGGTGCGGGTGGTCGCCGCCACGAGCGTGAACTTGGCGAGGTCGATCCGCACCGACCGCGCCGCCGGCCCCTCGCCGATGATGAGATCGAGCTGGAAGTCTTCCATGGCCGGATAGAGGATTTCCTCGACCGCCGGGCTCAAGCGATGGATCTCGTCGATGAACAGCACGTCGCGTTCTTCGAGATTGGTGAGGAGCGCGGCGAGATCCCCGGCCTTGGCGATGACGGGTCCGGAGGTCGCCCGGAAATTGACGCCGAGCTCCCGCGCCACGATCTGCGCCAGCGTGGTCTTGCCGAGCCCGGGGGGGCCTGCGAACAGCACATGGTCCAGCGCCTCGCGCCGCGCCCGCGCCGCATCGATGAAGACCTTGAGATTGGCCCGCACCTTCTCCTGGCCGATGAACTCGGCAAGCGTTTGCGGCCGCAGCGCCACTTCCGGCTGATCGTCGTCGCGTTTCGCCGAAGCCAGCACGCGCTCGCTCATTGCGCCAGCTCCTTGAGCCCCAGCCGGATCAACTCGGCCGCACCGGCCTCGTTCCCGGCCATCCGGATCGCCGCGCTCACCGCCATGGCGGCCTCGCCATGGGCGTAGCCGAGATTGGTCAGGGCGGACACGGCATCGCGCGCCGCAAGCCCTTCGGGCAGTTCGGCGGCGGGCGACAGCCCCCCACCGGGCACGGAAATGGCGGGCGCGAGGGCGGGCATCTTGTCCTTGAGTTCGGCGACGATGCGCGCGGCGACCTTGGGTCCCACGCCTTGGGCGCGGGCTACATGCGCCTTGTCCTGCAGCGCTACCGCATTGGCGAGGTCGGCGACCGATAGGGTGCCGAGCACGGCCAGCGCCACCTTGGCGCCGACGCCCTGCACCGTTTGCAGCGCGCGGAACCAGGCGCGCTCGTGTTCGGTGGCGAAGCCGTAAAGCCTGACGCCATCCTCCCGCATATGCATGTCGACGGAGAGCGACACCGGCTCGCCCACGTGCGGCAGGGCGCCGAGCTGGCGCGCGCCCATGGTCACCTCGTAGCCGACCCCGCCCACGTCGATAATGGCGGCCGACAGCGAGACCGAATCCACAAGGCCCGTGAGTTTGCCGATCATGGCGCTGTCCTTTGCGGCGTTTGCTCCGCAAGCGCAATGGCCTCTTCGAGCTTCGACCAGCTGCGCGCGTGCGCATGGGTAATGGCGATAGCCAGCGCGTCGGCCGCGTCGGCGCTGTCGGGGTCGGCCTTGGGGAGCAGATACTTCACCATGGCGCGGATCTGATCCTTGTCGCCGTGGCCCGCACCGACCACGGTCTTCTTGACGGCGTTGGGCGCATATTCGGCGATGGCGAGCCCGGCGAGCGCCGGCACCAGCATGGCGATGCCCCGCGCCTGACCGAGCTTCAGCGTGGCGGCGGCGTCCCGGTTGACGAAGGTCTGCTCGATGGCGGCTTCCGCCGGGGCAAGCTCGGCCAAGACATTCGACAGCCCGTCGAATATCTGCCGCAGCCGGACGCCCAAGCCCTCGCCTGCGTTCGAAGACACCGAACCGCAGGCGACGAAGCCGAGCTTCACGCCGTCGGTGTCGATGACGCCCCAACCCGTGCGCCGCAGCCCCGGGTCGATGCCGATGATGCGAACCTGGCGCATGCCTCTCCTCGGAAGCGGGCCTGCGGCCCGCGAATCACCGGAATTGTGCCACGCCAGGCGGCTCAAGAGGTAGCCGCACGCATCCAGTGACGGCATCAGTCCTCGGGACCCTCCCCGCCGATATCCAAACGGGCCCCGGCGGGGCTTGCTCTTTATGCAACTAATGGTAGATTATTTTCCATAACGCTCTCATATCGAGCAATGGAGGTTTCGCCATGGCACCGGCATCCGCATCCCGCTCCAAGTCCTCACAGAGAGCCAAGAAGGCGCGTGTGGCCGCCCGGACGCGCACGCCCTCAATCGATGCCGGCGACGATATCGACGGCTGCGATTGCGACCTCACCGCGGACATCACGCTAGACGAAGACTTGCCGGCGGCCTTCGGCGCGGTCGAGGCGCCGCCCAGGACCAGGGCAGGCAAGCGGTCCTCGCCGAAGAAAACTTCGACGAAGAAGACAGCGACCAAGAAAACCTCCGCCAAGAGCGCGGGCCGCCGAAGCACGTCTTGAAAAAGCAGTACACGGAGCACCAGGACGAACAAGCGCAGCACGAAGACCACGCGCGGGTCCCGATCCTGATTCTCACCCTTTGGAGGAAACGACTGGGAGACTGAGATGGCCTACGCACTGACATGGTTGCCCAAGGTCTTGAGGGACGCGGGGCTCAACGTGGCCGAACAGTCCGGCTGGAAAACACGCGGACACGGCAATATGGGCGCGGTCAAGGGCGTGATGTGCCACCACACTGTGGGCCCGCTGACCGGCAATATGCCAAGCCTCAACGTCATAACCAATGGCCGGCGCGGACTCAGTGGGCCGCTTGCGCAAATCGGCCTGGGGCGGGATGGCACCTGCTACGTCGTTGCGGCCGGCCGCGCCTACCACGCCGGAAGCGGAAACTGGCAAGGCTATACGCGCGGCAATTCCAACTTCATCGGTATCGAGGCGGAAAATATCGGCTACGACAGAGGCCCAAAAGCGGACCCCTGGCCCGAAGTCCAATTGGATGCGTATCAGCGTTGCGCCGCAGCCATCCTGAAAAAGATCCGTGCTGACGCCATCATGTGCTGCGGTCACAAAGAGTACAGACTTCCTCCTGGAACCAAGGTCGATCCGCTGTTCGACATGAACGACTTCCGCTTCAAGGTTGCGGCGATCATGGCCGGACAAGCGCCGCGGATCTCCAAGGTCCCGTCCGAGGACGGAGATGGACGGCCGACTTTGCAACGCGGGTCCGCGGGCCTCCACGTCAGAGACGTTCAAGCGATCCTTGGTCTGACCGTGGACGGCAGTTTCGGTGGCACGACCGAGGCCGCCGTGCGGCAGTTTCAGCGCGACCAAGGTCTCCGTCCAGACGGCATCGTGGGGCCGCGCAGCTGGGCCATTCTGCTCGCGGTCTGAGGTCGCCGCGGCCGGGCGCCTCTACCTGTCGAGATAGCGATCCTTGAGGTCTTGGGTCCGGCTCCTCGTGTGATCGAGCAGGCAGTACATGACGGCGTTCGAGGCGCCCGACCCGCCCCACCATTCGTAGCTGACGGACTCGCAGTCTTTCTCCTTGAACTCGACCCAGGCCCGCTGTGAGGCGGTCAGCATGTCCTTCCAGGTCTTCAACTCTTTCGCGGTCATCTCGTCGTTGGGCTTGAAGGTCTGCATGACCTGCTTCCACACATCGTTGAGCTCGGCGTCCGCCTTGTCGAAGGCCTTTCGCACGCAATCGCCGATTTCGATGGTGGTCTGGGCGTCGGCGCAAACGGACTGTTCCTCCGCAAGGCCGGGTCTCGATACGAGAAGCGCGAGTGCGACGGTCACCGCCGAGATGATGAATTTGGGAAGTCGCATGCGTTCGTCTCCAACCTTGCCGGTACCGCTTGCCGATACGACCGTCCTACTATCGGCCAGGCATGTGACAAGGCTCAAGCATTGTCCGTATCGGGGGCCTGCGGGCCGGTCTCCTCCGGCTCCGGCGCTTCCGGCAAGGAGACCGTCTGCATCAAGCCGCCGCCCGGCCGGTTGACGATCTGGATCGTCCCCGCGGCGCGCGTCACGATTTCATGGGCGATCGTCATGCCAAGACCCGCGCCGGGGATATTTTGCCGGCGCGCGGGATCGGCCCGGAAGAACGGCTCGAACACTTGCCCAATCACGGCCTCGGGAATGCCCGGACCGTCGTCCTCGATCACCACATGCGCCGTGGTCCCGTCGCTGCCCACACTGACCCGGGCGCGGACTCCATGCGTCGCCGCGTTGATGATGAGGTTGCGCAACGCACGGTTCAGCTTGAGCTGACTCGCCAAGACCGTCACGGGACGCCCGTTGGTGAAGGTGACGTCGAACTTCTGCTCCTGCAATTCCTTGCAGATACTCTCGACAAGACCATCGAGCCTGAGCCGCTCCGGTGCGTCCCCTCCCGTCTCCTCGCGCACGAGCAGGATCGCGCTGTCGGCGATACGCTCAAGCTCGTCGATGTCGCTGAGCCATTTTTCGCGATCTTCCTCGTCCGGTACGAATTCGGCACGGAGCCGCATGCGCGTAATCGGCGTGCGCATGTCGTGCCCGGCCGCTGCCACCAAACGCATCCGGCTTTCCATCGAGCGTTTTAGCCGCGCTGACAGCGAATTGAGCGCGCGCGCGGTCGCGCGAACCTCCGCCGGACCGCGCTCGGGCAGGTCCGGCATGATCCCGTCCGGGCCGACTGAGGCGACGGCATTTTCGAGAAACACCAGGGGACGCACCATGCGGCTGGACACGAAGACCGCGACCGCCGTGGCCCCGATCGTGATGAGGGCCAGCCAGCGCAGAAGCGCGAACCAAGGCACGCCTTGCGGCGGCAGCGGCGACATCGGCAGGCGGAACCAGCCCCGATCCTTCACGGGCACCCAGACCGCGAGAGACCCCGGATGCCATCGTCGTGTGCGCGAGACGAGGACGGGGATATCGTGCCCATGCTCCAGGAGCTCCTTGCGCAAGGCCGCCGTGGTCCGGCGGTAGGGGTGCCCTCGCGGCGCATCCACAAAACGAACGGCCTCCGGCGCCTTCTCGGCCAGACGCGTAATCAGCGCCACCTGCTTCGCGGCGACGTCGAGCGCGCGGCCGGACCGCGGCGGCGGCCCGAGCAGCAAGAACAGAACGAAGGTCATGAGCGCCATGACCGAGACGATCGCAAGAACGAGCAGGACGGCGATCTTGACGCGCAGCGTATTCACGCCGGGCCCTCCTCGGAATCGACCTTGGCGGCCAGCTGGTAACCGCCATTGCGCACTGTCTTGATCAACTGCGAGTGCTTGCCCCCGAGCTTTCGCCGCAGCCGGCTGACAAGCACGTCGATCGAGCGGTCGAAACCGTCGCCTTCCCGGCCGCGCGTCAAATCCAGCAATTGATCGCGCGACAGGACGCGGCCCGGACGTTCGAGGAATGTCTTGAGCAGATCGAACTCCGCGCCGGTCAGTTCCACCGCGCCATTGGGCCCCACGACGCTGCGCGTCTGCGGATCGGCGACGAAGCCCTCGAACGTGTAGACCTTCTCCGCCGGAGCCTCGGCGGGAACGTCTCCACGCCGACGCAATACCGCCCGCACCCGCGCGATCAACTCGCGCGGGTTGAACGGCTTGCCGAGATAGTCGTCGGCGCCGATCTCGAGTCCGATGATCCGGTCCACATCCTCCTTCAGAGCGGTCAGGAGAATGATGGGGACGTTGGACCGCGCCGCCCGGAGATCGCGGCACGCATCCAGGCCCGAACCGTCCGGCAGCATCACATCGAGAACGATCAGGTCCACGTGATGGGTGGCCAGTTGCTCGTGCAACTCGCCGCAGCTCGCGGCCAGAAGCACGCGAAACCCCTGGCTCTCTATATAGCGGGCGAGAAGCTTTCGAATTTCGGGGTCGTCGTCGACGACGAGGATTCTGGGAGCCATTGTCATGAATGCGTCTTCTACCGCCCGGCGGTCATTGCCACGAGAGCGATCTTGTAACGAAAGTGCGCCAACCGCGTTCCAGCAATGTTTCGACACAAAATTGCGCGGCGCGGAAATATTCCGATACACGCCGGACCTAGGATGGCAACGAAGAGGCCTTACGTTGTCCTCCGTTAGCAATAACAGAGGATGCACTCAGATGAATTTCACGAAGACATTTGCCGCCGTCGCCGTCGCCGGGGCCTTGAGCGTGGCGACACTCGCGGCCGTGACCATGGCGACCGGCACGGACCGCGCCTTGGCCTCCAGCGGCATGTCCGGCGAAGGCTCGCACGGCAAGAACTCGCACGGCAAGAAGATGTGTGCCCAGGGCAAGCACGGAAAGCACGGCGGATATGGACGGCACGGCGACGGTGCCAAGCGTCCGGACCGCCTCGCCGCCCGCCTGAGTGCGATGGAAACCGAGATTGGCATCCGGGCGGAGCAACTGGACGACTGGCGCGACTTCACCGACGCCCTCCAGGCAACGATGAAGCCGTCCTCCATGCGTCCCGGCGGACCCGGCAAAATGGCCTCCGGCGAAACGGCAGAACCTTTCTCGTTCGCCGAAAGGCTGGCCGACCGCACGATCGCACGTGCGGACGAAGCCAAGAAGCTGAAGGACGCCGTTGCCAAGCTCCGCACCACGCTCACGTCGGAGCAGTTGGAGAAGGTCAAAGTCATCGAAGAGCGTTTCCGGGCGCGCATGGCAAAATATCATGGCTGGGATCGCGGCAAGCATGGGAAATACAACCGTGGCGGCCGGGGCATGAATGCCCCCCAAGCAAAACCCGGAAGCGGAACCGCGCCTGAGTCTGCGCCCGCGCCTGCCGAGGCGGCCGACGACGACGGTGACGACTCTTAAGGCAAGACCTTTACCTTTCTGGCCGCCATACCCCCCAAGACGGCCAGAACTGTCGAAGGCGGGACCCTCTTTTCAAGGGTCCCGCCTTTCTTTGCCGGATTGCCCGTTCCTCAAGAATCGGGAAAGCCGAGACGCGGTTCGGCGCGCTCGAAAGAGCGGTCCATCGCGTAGGAGTCGAGAAAGCCGAAGGGAAGATGTCCGAAGAACGGGGTCAGCTGAAGTTCGGCGTAGTATTCCGACCCGCCCGCGACGCCCGCGACGTAGAATGCGGAGACAATGCCCGAGCGATCCGCGCCGCTGCGGCAATGCACGAGAATGGGCCGTTCGGCTTCCGATAAAAGGCTGAGGATTTCCTCGACTTCCTCCGCCGTGACGTCGCGCTCCGCGGACATCTTGTAGTCGATCAGCGTAATGCCGTGCGCCTCGGCCGCGGCCTTCTCCGCCCGGTACCACGGGTACTCTGGATGCGGCCCCATCAGGTTGACGATGGTCTTGATGCCGTAACGCTTGTGCCAGTCGGCGATCAGCTTCGGCGTCGGCCGCGCGGACCGATAGAGCTCGCCTGCGATCACCGTGTGGAAATTGTTCGTGGCGACGGTATAGCCCGCGTAGATGCCGATCACACCGAACACGATCAACAGTGATCTGATCACCCGCTTACGAAAACGTAGCATCGTTTGTCCCCCGAGACCGGAAGACCTTGGGCAAGGATTGGGGCGTTTTGGCGACGGAGGCGCGGCGGTCCGGCTGGGCCCTGCGCGTCGAAACGGCACGGCGGAGAGTGCACTCGCTTAGATGAAGAAGCGGTCGATCACCGCCGCCAGCCAAACCATCGCGGCCAAGACGATCACGCAGAATACGCCCGCCGAGGCGAGATCCTTCGTGACCTTGATGGCCTCGTGCCGCTCCGGATGGACGTGGTTGCAGAGGCGCTCGATGGCCGTATTGAGGAATTCCGCGGCCAGGAGCAGCAGCAGACTGCCCACAAGGGCGGCCCAAGTCCAAACGGTCTCCGCGACGAAGACCGAGACCGGCAACGCCAGAAGCAAGAGCGCGGCCTCCTGCTTGATCGCCGCTTCCGTGGCAAGGCCTTCGCGAAACCCGCCCATCGTGTTCCAAAACGCACGGCCGATTCGAACAAGCCCACCCTTCCCCGGTAAGGCGGACTGCTGCCGCCGATGCGAATGTTCGGCGCCGTCGCGCGGCTGAGGCGCGTCCATGAGCTTGCCTTTCGCCGTCTAAGCGGCCGTCAGCTTCTGAAGAACCTCGTCGGACAAGTCGAAATTGGCATAGACCTGTTGGACGTCGTCGGAATCCTCCAGCGCATCGATCATCCGCAAGAGCTTCCCGCCGGCCTCCTCGTCGATCGGAACCTCCAGCTTCGGGCGCCACAGGATCTGCATGGTCGTCGCCTCGCCGAAGCGCTCCTCGAGCGCCTTGCCGACCTGATGGAGTTCGTCGGGGTTGCAATAGACCACGTGACCATCCTCGGTCGTCTCGACATCCTCTCCTCCGGCCTCGATCGCCGCTTCGAACATGTCGTCGGGCGAGGCTTTGTCCAGATCGAACTGGATCGCGCCCAACCGGTCGAAATTGAACGAGACCGCGCCCGTTTCGCCGAGATTTCCGCCATGCTTGGAGAAGATGGACCGCACTTCGCTCGCCGTGCGATTGCGGTTGTCCGTCAGCGCCTCGACAATGACTCCGACACCGCCGACACCGAAGCCCTCGTAGCGGACTTCTTCGTAATTGTCGCCGCCCGCCTCTTGGCTCTTCTTGATGGCGCGGTCGATATTGTCGTTGGGCATGTTCTGGGCGCGCGCCGCCTGGATCGCCGACCTGAGCCGGGGATTCATGGCCGGATCGGGGAGTCCCAACTTCGCCGCCGTGGTGATTTCGCGCGCAAGCTTCGAGAAAAGTTTGGCGCGCTTCTTGTCCTGAGCTCCTTTGCGGAACTGGATATTCTTGAATTTCGAATGGCCTGCCATGGCCTGTTCCCTAGTCGCAACGGCCCATTGGGGTCAAGGGGGGGGGATCGATATTGGGGTATT
>DLGJ01000007.1 GCA_002482645.1 Hyphomicrobiaceae bacterium UBA7697 | reverse complement strand
AAACTTATGAGTCCACGACCTAGACCGGCCGGATCAGCGCGTGCCGCTTTTTGCCGAGCGACAGCTTGATAACGCCCTCGGCGGTGAGGTCGGCGGGCGTCAGCACCTGACGTTCGTCGCCGACGGCCGCGTCATTGACCTTGATCCCGCCGCCCTTGATCTGGCGGCGGGCTTCGCCCGTCGACTTCACGAATCCGGCTTGGACGGCGGCGTTCAACACGCCATAGCCCTTTTCGAGATCCGCGCGCGGGATCTCGATCGTCGGGAGCTCCGAGGCGAGTTGGCCCTGTTCGAACGTGGCGCGTGCCGTCCCGGCGGCTTGTTCCGCCGCCGCCCGGCCATGGAGGAGGGCGGTGGCCTCTGTCGCGAGGATCTTCTTCGCCTCGTTGAGCTCGGCGCCTTCCAGCGCCCCGAGCTTGGCGATTTCCTCGAGCGGCACTTCGGTGAAGAGCTTCAGGAAGCGCGGCACGTCGGCGTCTTCGGCGTTCCGCCAGAATTGCCAGTAGTCGTAAGGCGACAGCATGTCCGGGTTGAGCCAAACGGCGCCCGCGGCCGTCTTGCCCATCTTGGCGCCGGAAGCCGTCGTGAGCAGGGGCGTGGTCAGCCCGAAGAGCTCGACGCCGAGCGTGCGCCGGCCGAGTTCGATGCCGGTGACGATGTTGCCCCATTGGTCGGAGCCGCCCATCTGCAGACGGCAGCCGGTCCGCCGGTGAAGCTCCACGAAATCGTAGGCCTGGAGCACCATGTAGTTGAACTCGATGAAGCTCAGATTCTGCTCGCGTTCCAGCCGGAGCTTCACCGAATCCTGGCTCAGCATGCGGTTGACGCTGAAATGGCGGCCATAGTCGCGCAGGAACGAAATGTAGTTGAGCCGGTCGAGCCACTCGGCGTTGTTGGCGAGGATCGCGTCGCGCTCGCTCTTGCCGAAGGTCAGGAATTTCGTGAAGGTCTCGCGGATTCCAACGATATTGGCCGTGATCGTTTGGTCGTCGAGGAGCTTGCGCGCTTCGTCCTTGCCGGACGGATCGCCGACCTTGGTCGTGCCGCCGCCGATCAGCACGATGGGGCGATGGCCGGTCTGCTGCAGCTTCCGCAGCATCATGATGCTGATGAGGTGCCCCACATGCAGGCTCGGTGCGGTGCAGTCGAAGCCGATATAGCCGGTGACGATCTCGTTGCGGGCGAGCGCATCGAGTCCGGCCTCGTCGGTGCATTGGTGGATGTAGCCGCGGCTGGAAAGCTCGTGGAGAAGATCTGATTTGGCGGTGCTCATCGGGCCGGGTCTGCAAATGCGATCGAACGGAATAGGTCGAGCGATGGGCTCGCCGCAGCCGTCTAACAGGTTTACGCCCGGATTGCACGGCCACGATACGGCTCGCCATGCGGTCTCGTGCGGCGTGGGGGGATACGAATGCAGGTTAGGGGGACGCCGGAGCGAGGGCGTCGCGCCGGCTCGCGGCTCGGCCTAGGCTGCCGTATCTTTCCGCTTTTTCGATTTGCCGAGACGCTTGTCGAGATAGGCGTCGATCACGTCCATGAGCCCGTCCATGCGTTCTTCGAAGAAGTGATTGGCGTCGGGCACCGTGGCCTGGTCCACGACGGCGTCCTTCTGTGTCTTCAAGCGTTCCACGAGGCTCTTGACGGAATCCGGTGGAACGACCCGGTCTTTCGCGCCATTGACCATCAGTCCGGAGGATGGGCAGGGGGCGAGGAACGAGAAGTCGTAAAGGTTCGCAGGGGGCGCAACGCAGATAAAGCCCTCGATCTCCGGGCGCCGCATCAGAAGTTGCATGGCGATCCAGGAGCCGAAGGACGCACCGGCGATCCAGCACGATGGAGCGTCCGCGTTGTAAGCCTGCAGCCAGTCCAGCGCGGTCGCCGCGTCCGCCAGCTCGCCGGGACCGTTGTCGAACAAGCCTTCGCTACGGCCGACGCCGCGGAAATTGAAGCGCAGGACCGAGAAGCCGCGCTTCTGGAAGGCGTAATACATATGATAGACGACCTGATTGTTCATCGTGCCGCCGAATTGCGGATGGGGATGAAGAATCAGAGCGACGGGGGAGTTGGCGGCGGGCTGATGGTGGTAACGAGCTTCGATCCGGCCAGCGGGGCCGCTGATATTGACTTCAGGCATAAACGACGTGGCCTCGACTTGTCGCGTTGGCAGACAGGACTGCTCTTCGTATATGGGGCCGATTTTCTGAAATTTCAGGCTCCGCCGCATGCGGACGGTCGCGGCATCGCTTGACTCGGGCCCCTCAGAATCCTATACCAACCATAGAATTAGAATTGTTCCAAACAAGGCTGTTCCAATAAAGCTGGGCGCTTGGAGCGAGCCGACTGTCAGGCCGGGCTTCTTAGCATGGGTCACCGGGGCTCGTGCAAGCGTTAACCGGCATGGAAGGGGCTTCGAGGCCGAAAACGCCTCCTGGGCTTCGAAAGAGCATGAACCAGCGCGCCTATCTCGACCATAATGCCACAAGCCCCTTGCGCCCCGAAGTGCGCGAGGCGGTCCTTGCTGCAATGGACCTGGAAGGCAACCCGTCGTCCGTGCATGCGGAAGGCCGCGCGGCGCGGCAGGTCGTCGAAGAGGCGCGGATCAAAGTCGCGGGGCTCGCCGGGGCTCGACCGGAAGACGTGATCTTCACGAGCGGCGGCACCGAGGCCAATGGCCTGGCGCTGGCGCCTCCGCCGGGCGGGGACGCGTGGCACGTCTATCTCTCGGCGATCGAGCATCCTTCGGTGCTCGCGGGCGGGCGATTCCCCGAAGACGCCAGGACAATCGTCCCTGTGACCTCTGACGGTGTCGTGGATCTGGATTTTCTGGCCGAGAGGATCGGGAAGGACCGCGCAGACGGCGTCCGGCCGTTCGTTTCGCTGATGGCGGCGAACAACGAGACCGGCGCGCTTCAGCCGGTAGCCGAGGCGGCGGGCATCGTCCGGGAAGCTGGAGGACTCCTCCACACGGACGCGGTGCAGGTGGCCGGCCGTCTTCCCATCCATATGGCCGCGCTCGGTGCGGACATGGTGGCCCTGTCGGCCCATAAGATGGGCGGCCCCAAGGGCGTCGGTGCGCTGGTGCTGGCGGAAGGCGCGTCCGTCCGTCCGCTCATGACCGGCGGCGGCCAAGAAGGGCGCCGGCGTCCGGGGACGGAGAACGTGGCCGGGATTGCGGGGTTCGGCGCCGCCGCCGAACTGGCGGCACGGGAACTGCGGCAAATGGATAGGCTCGCGCGGCTCCGCGACGAGCTCGAAGCCGGCGTTCAGGCAATCGCCGGCGATGCCGTCGTGTTTTCGAAAGCCGTACCGCGCCTGCCGAACACGTCGTCCATTGCCGTGCCGGGCCTCAAGGCCGAAACGCTGGTGATCGGTCTCGATCTTGCGGGTGTCGCGGTCAGTGCCGGGAGCGCGTGCTCGTCCGGCAAGGTCGAAACGTCTCACGTGCTGGCCGCCATGGGGGCGGCGCCCGAGACCGCGCGGGCGGCGATCCGCCTAAGCCTTGGTTTCGGCAACGGCGATCACGATATCCAAGTTTTCCTCGGAGCGTTCAGCGGCCTGGTCAAGCGACTCCGGAAAGATGCAAGAGAAGCGGCCTAGCAGCCTCGGCTCGCTGGTCCGCACGGAACCGAAACGAATTTGGGAACAAGGCAATGCCCGCTGTCGAACAAACTGTCGAACGCGTCAAGGAAATCGACGTCGACAAGTACAAATACGGCTTCTCGACCGACATTGAATCGGTCCGCGCGCCGAAAGGGCTGAGCGAGGACATCGTCCGGTTCATTTCCGCGAAGAAGGGCGAGCCCGAATGGCTGCTGGACTGGCGCCTCGAAGCCTATCGCCGCTGGCGCACCATGCAGGAGCCGACTTGGGCCAAGGTCCACTATCCGAAGATCGACTTCGAGGACCTCTACTACTATGCGGCGCCGAAGAGCACCGAGGGGCCGAAGAGCCTCGATGAAGTCGATCCGGAATTGCTGCGGACCTACGAAAAGCTCGGAATTCCGCTCAAGGAGCAGGAAGTGCTGGCGGGCGTTCAGGGCGCGCCGAAAGTCGCCGTGGACGCGGTGTTCGACAGCGTATCCGTCGTCACCACCTTCAAGGAAGAACTCGCCAAAGCCGGTGTGATTTTCTGCTCGATTTCCGAGGCGGTGAAGACCCATCCCGAGCTTGTGAAGAAATATCTCGGCTCGGTCGTTCCGATCACGGATAATTTCTACGCCACGCTGAATTCGGCCGTGTTCTCGGACGGGTCGTTCGTCTATGTGCCCGAAGGCGTGCGCTGTCCCATGGAGCTGTCCACCTATTTCCGCATCAATGCGGAGAATACCGGACAGTTCGAGCGTACGCTGATCATTGCCGACAAAGGCGCCTATGTGAGCTACCTCGAAGGTTGCACGGCGCCCATGCGCGACGAGAACCAGCTCCACGCGGCCGTGGTCGAGCTGGTGGCGCTCGAAGACGCGGAGATCAAATATTCGACCGTCCAGAACTGGTATCCGGGCGATGCGGAAGGCAAGGGCGGCGTCTACAACTTCGTGACGAAGCGCGGCGATTGCCGGGGCGACCGGTCCAAGATTTCCTGGACGCAAGTCGAGACCGGATCTGCCATCACCTGGAAATATCCGTCCTGCATCCTGCGCGGCCACGGCAGCCGCGGCGAATTCTACTCGATCGCGATCTCCAACGGGTATCAGCAGGTCGATAGCGGCACCAAGATGATCCATCTCGGCCGCGATACGTCGAGCCGCATCATTTCCAAGGGCATCGCCGCCGGGTTTTCGGACAACACGTATCGCGGGCTCGTGTCGGCCCATCGCAAAGCCACGAACGCGCGGAACTTCACCTGCTGCGACTCGTTGCTCATCGGAGACAGATGCGGCGCACACACCGTGCCCTATATCGAGGCGAAGAATTCCTCCGCCACGTTCGAGCACGAGGCCACGACCTCGAAGATTTCCGACGACCAGCTGTTCTACTGCCTGAGCCGCGGTCTTTCGGAAGAAGAGGCGGTGGCGTTGATCGTCAACGGCTTCGTCCGCGACGTGCTGCAGCAGCTGCCGATGGAGTTCATGGCCGAGACGCAGAAGCTGATCGGCATTTCGCTGGAAGGCAGCGTGGGCTGACCGGCCGGGCCGCGTTGCTCGAAAAGAGATTCACGACCAAGAGTTGAGAAAGACGGTTTTATGCTTGAGATCAAAAACCTTCACGCCAAAGTCGATGGCCGCGAGATCCTCAACGGTCTCGATCTGACGATCCCCGCGGGCGAGGTCCACGCCATCATGGGCCCGAACGGATCGGGCAAATCGACCTTGTCCTACGTACTGGCCGGCAAGGACGACTATGAGGTCACCGACGGGTCGGTCACATGGAAGGGCGAGGATTTGCTCGCGATGGAGCCCGACGAACGCGCCGCAGCGGGCGTCTTCCTGGCGTTCCAATACCCGATGGAGATTCCCGGCGTCGCCACGATGACCTTTCTGCGCAGCGCCGTGAACGCGGTGCGCAAGGCGCGCGGGGAAGAGGAATACTCGACGCCCGACTTCCTGCGGACCGTGAAGGAGAAGGCGAAGGACCTCAAGATCGACATGGAGATGCTCCGCCGGCCGCTGAATGTCGGCTTTTCAGGCGGTGAGAAGAAGCGCAACGAGATCCTGCAAATGTCGCTGCTGGAGCCGGGGCTCTGCATTCTCGACGAGACGGATTCGGGGCTGGACATCGACGCCTTGCGGATCGTGGCCGACGGCGTGAACGCGCTGCGCTCCCCCGAGCGCTGCATGCTCGTCATCACCCATTATCAGCGGCTTCTAAATCACATCGTGCCCGACAGGGTGCATGTCCTGTCGAAGGGCCGCGTTGCGCGCTCCGGAGGTCCCGAGCTCGCCTTGGAACTCGAGAAGTCCGGCTACGCCGATTACGGCGACGAAGCCACGGCGGCGTAAGGGGAGTGGTCATGGACTTGTCCGTCCAACAGTTTCGCAGCGAAGCCGAGCAAGCGCTTCTCGATCTTTACGAGCGCTCCGTGGATGCGCTGCCGGGCGATGCGTCCGTCGCCGATCTAAGGCAGAGCGCCATCCGGACTTACGCGGGCCTCGGTTTGCCGCATCGGCGTATCGAAGCTTGGAAGTACACGGACCTGCGCGCGGCGATTGCCGAGATTCCGCCTCTCCTGGCCGAGAGCGATGCCCCGGTCGACGGCACGGCGTTCGAAGCGGCATTCGGCAAGGCGTTCGCGCAGCTTCCGGCCTATCGCGTCGTTCTCGTTGCGGGTGCGGTGCGGACGGAACTTTCGGATGTCCAGGGACTGCGCGATGCGGGCGTCGAGTTCGGCGCTCTGGCGCAGATGCTGGAATCGCCGCCGGAATGGCTCATGGCGAGTCTCGACGCCGCCTCTGCGTCCGGCGACGACGTTCTGATCGCCCTGAACACCGCGTTGATGACGGGCGGAGTGGCATTGCGTCTGCCGGAAGGCCTGACGCTCCAGAAGCCGGTCCATCTCATCCATCTCGACGGCGCGGACACGCCGGGATCGGTTTATACGCGCAACGTTCTCGTGGCCGGGGAGGGTGCGTCGGCGACCGTGCTCGAGAGCTTCGGCACGCTTGGCCGCGCCGGCGTTCAGCGCAATGCGGTGACCACGGTGTCCCTGGCCGCGAAATCCGCGATTCATCACATCAAGCTGCAGCGTGAAGCCCTTGAGACGATTCATCTGAACGCCTGGGTCGCCAATGTCGGCGCGGATGCGCGCTACGACGCGTTCCAGGTTTCGATGGGAGCCGCGCTCGCGCGCAATCAGGTGTCTGTACGCTTCGCCGGCAAGGATGCCGCCACGGATATTTCCGGGGCCACGCTGGCGCGCGGCAAGCAGCATTGCGACACGACGCTCGTCGTCGAGCACGACGTGCCGGCCTGCGAAAGCCGCGAGCTGTTCAAGCTGGTCCTGGACGACGAGTCGCGCGGCGTGTTTCAGGGCAAGATCGTTGTCGCGCGGGACGCGCAGAAGACCGACGGCAAGCAGATGTCGCAGGCGCTGTTGTTGTCGGAAACGGCGGAGTTCGATTCGAAGCCGGAACTGGAGATCTACGCGGACGATGTCGTTTGCGGACACGGCGCGACATCGGGGCAGATCGACGAGGATCTGTTGTTCTATCTGCGTGCCCGTGGCCTCCCCGAGGCGCAAGCCCGCGCGCTTCTGATTCAGGCCTTCGTGGGCGAGGCGTTCGAAGCTCTGGACGACGAGGCGATCGGCGACGCGTTCGCGGCCGTTTCGGCCGAATGGCTCGGCTCACCGGCGGAATAGGGGCCGAAAATGAACCTCATGCCGCCGTCTTCTGGTGCACCGCAGACCGCATCGTTCGATGTGGAGGCCATCCGGGCGAACTTTCCGATTCTGTCGGAAACGGTTCACGGCAAGCCTCTGACCTATCTCGACAACGGCGCGTCGGCCCAGAAGCCGCGCCAGGTCATCGAGACGATCACCCGCGCCTATTCGGCCGAATACGCCAATGTCCATCGCGGGCTTCATCATCTGTCGAACTTGGCGACGGCCAATTTCGAGAAGGCGCGCACGAAGGTGAGGGCGTTCCTGAACGCCGCCCACGACGACGAGATCATCTTCACCCGCAACGCGACCGAGGCCATCAATCTGGTGGCGTCGTCGTTCGGCGCCCCCATGACCGGCGAGGGCGACGAGATCCTCATCACGATCATGGAGCACCACTCCAACATCGTGCCGTGGCATTTCCTGCGCGAGCGGCAGGGTGCGGTCCTGAAATGGGCGCCCGTGGCCGACGACGGGACCTTCCTGCTCGACGAATTCGAGAAGCTGATCTCGCCGCGCACGAAGATGATCGCGGTGACGCAGATGTCCAACGTCCTCGGTACGATCGTACCGGTGAAGGAGGTCGTGAAGATCGCGCGCGCACACGGCATTCCCGTGTTGGTCGATGGGGCGCAAGGGGCCGTGCATCTGCCGGTCGACGTGCGCGACCTCGATTGCGACTTCTATACGTTGACCGGACACAAGCTCTACGGGCCCACCGGAATTGGCGTGCTCTACGGCAAGAAGGCCCATCTCGAGACCATGCGGCCTTATCAGGGCGGCGGCGAGATGATCGGCTACGTCACCACCGACGAAGTCACCTATGCGACGCCCCCGCATCGTTTCGAGGCAGGCACGCCGGCCATCGTCCAGGCCATCGGGCTCGGCGCGGCGATCGACTACGTGGAGTCGGCCGGCCGGGAGAATATCGCGGCCCACGAGCATCGGGTTCTGGCCTATGCCATGGAGCGTCTTGGAGAACTGAACTGGCTGAAGATTTATGGCCGTGCGGAAGGGAAGGGCAGCATCATCTCGTTCGAGGTGGACGGCGCGCACCCGCATGACGTGAGCACGGTCTTGGATCGCTACGGCGTCGCCGTCCGCGCGGGCACGCATTGCTGCGAGCCGCTTCTGGCGCGCTTCGGCGTGACCTCGACATGCCGTGCCTCATTCGCCATGTATAATACCGAAGCGGACGTGGACCGGCTGGTGGAGGCCCTTCACAAAGTGCGGACGATGTTCGCCTAGCGCTAAGATGGTTTCTGAAGAATGGCTGTCGAGATGACTGAAAAGACTCAACGATCCGACGATGCGGAGGTCTCGAGCGAGATGTCGCCCGGTATGCCTCAGTCCGTTCCTGGGCATATTCAGTCCGCCTCCGAGGCTCCGGAGTCCGGCGAGCCGGGCGCCTCGCCCGAGCCTGCGGCTTTTACCGACGAAGAATCGTCTGCCATTCCGCCCGACGTGTTGGAACGGCTGCACGCGGACCTCGTCGCGGCGCTGAAGACGGTCTACGACCCGGAGATCCCTGTCGATATCTACGAGCTTGGCTTGATCTACCAAATCGACGTGGACGACGACCGGAACATCGATATCGAGATGACTTTGACGGCGCCCGGATGTCCCGTGGCGGGCGAAATGCCTGGCTGGGTGGAGAACGCGGTTTCGGCGGTACCGGGCGTTGGCCAGGTGAACGTCAAGCTGGTCTTCGATCCGCCCTGGGACATGTCGCGCATGTCCGACGAAGCGCGACTTGCGCTCAACATGTTCTAGGCCCTTGAAGCCCTACGGAATTGGTCCCATTTTTCGATCATGAGCAATCGCCCCCGCCCTCAAGCCATGACACTCACCGACGCCGCCGCCATACGCCTGCGCGAACTCGCCGGCGCGTCCGGCAAGGAGGTGGAAGGCGTTCGCATCGGCATCAAGAATGGCGGCTGCGCGGGTATGGAATACACGATGGAATACGCCACGGAGCGTGGCCCGCACGACGAGGTCGTCGAGGACAAGGGTGTGACCATCCTCATCGACCCTTCCGCGATCATGTTCCTGCTCGGGACGGAAATGGACTACGAGGCCGGGAAGATGCGTTCCGGGTTCGTGTTCAACAACCCGAACCAAACCAGCGCCTGCGGTTGCGGCGAGTCCGTCATGCTGACGCGGGCCGATCAAACCGATCCCGAACCCGCCAATACCCCCGACTAATCCGGAAATTCGAAAAAGCTAGCTTGCGCGCACCGGCCGCATCATGAAGGCCGGAACATGGTCGCCCATGCCCACGGGCTGATTGTCGCGCGGCTGGCCCGTCCGCGGCTTGTCTTTGACGGCCTGCTTGCCGCCGTCCGAACCTTTGCGGGCCGGCTTGGCGGCGCGCTTCGGCGCATCGGTGTCCGTCTTCGCCTTGATTTCAGGCTCCGGCGACTCGTGGCGCTTCGGTGCTGCGCTGTCCGTGGTGTTCTCCGGCTTCCGGCCTCCGCGCTGCGAACGGCCGCCCCGGCGGCGTCCGCGCCCGTTCTCCCGGGACGAAGCCGCGGCCTCGTCCAGTTCTTCGGCTTTGGGGGCGCCGTCGATCCAGGGAATTTCCGTGCGCAACATGGATTGGATGGCTTTTAGCGCCTTGTGGTCTTTCGGCGTGACCAGCATGGCGGCATGACCTTCGCGGCCGGCGCGGCCCGTGCGGCCGATGCGGTGCACATAGTCCTCCGGATGGACCGGCACGTCGTAATTGAAGACGTGACTCACTTCTGGAATGTCGAGCCCGCGCGCG
The DNA here is from genome assembly GCA_002482645.1 of Hyphomicrobiaceae bacterium UBA7697. Taxonomy (GTDB): domain Bacteria; phylum Pseudomonadota; class Alphaproteobacteria; order Rhizobiales; family Methyloligellaceae; genus Methyloceanibacter. The sequence continues at coordinate 204,952 of DLGJ01000007.1, read as the reverse complement.
GCGACGTCGCTCGCGACCAAAATCGGAATCTCGCCGCTGCGGAACGCATCGAGCGTTGCCGTGCGCTGACGCTGGTCCATGTCGCCATGCAAGGCACCGGCATTGAAGCCATGGCGCTGCAACGACCGGAAGACGATTCCCACATCCTTCTTGCGGTTGCAGAAGATGATGGCGTTCTTGATTTCGTGCTCCCGGATCAAACCCCGCAAGGCCTCGCGCTTGTCGGCCGGCAGATCCGACGTCTTTTTGAGGCACTGGACGATGGTCGTGGCGGCGGTCGCCGGAGGGGAGACCTCGATGCGTTCGGGCGTATGGAGGAAATTGTCGGCGAGGCGTTGAATTTCGGGCGGCATGGTCGCCGAGAAGAAGAGGGTTTGCCGCGTGAAGGGGAGGACTTTGCAGATACGCTCGATATCGGGAATGAACCCCATGTCGAGCATTCTGTCGGCCTCGTCGACGACAAGGATCTCGATACTGTTGAGGAGAAGCTTGCCCCGCTCGAAATGATCCAAAAGCCGCCCGGGCGTCGCGATCACGACATCGGCGCCCCGGTCCAGCTTCTTGTCCTGTTCGTCGTAGGACACGCCGCCGATCAGCAGGGCCACGGTGAGCCGGTGGCTCTTGCCGAGAAGCTCGAAGGCCTCGGCCACCTGTACGGCAAGCTCGCGCGTCGGTTCCAGGATCAGCGTGCGGGGCATCCGCGCCCTGGCCCGGCCGCGCTCGAGGCGCGTGAGCATGGGCAGCACGAAGGACGCCGTCTTGCCGGTTCCGGTCTGGGCAATCCCAAGAACGTCGCGGCCCGTCACAGCCACCGGAATGGCTTGCGCTTGAATGGGTGTCGGGGTCTCGAACCCGGCCGCTGTGACGGCGGATTCGACTTTTGGACTTAAGCCAAGATTTGAAAAGCTCATGTGTTAGCAAAAATGCGACGCTGGCACTGGCCTTGCGTCTTCTTCTATCGCTAGAAAGATTAGCTGCTACGATTCGCCAGGCGCCTTCAACATAGCACCCGATCTTTACGGCCGCACGACCGTGGATAATTGGAGAATGACATAGGCGGCATCGCGCGGACGCGCAAGAGGCAAAAGTTCATAGGAGGTCCAGGGCTTGGCCTGCAAGGCTCTCCGTGCAGCGTCGGAGACAGCGAGATTGGGATGAGGACAAAAGACTATGCGGATGTGGTCATCAGGCCGCCGATCCTGTTTCTCGGGGCGCTGCTGCTCGGCTATGTCCTGACCCTATTGCTCCCGATCGGGCCCGGACTCGCCAAGCCGAACGGCTTGGGGCTTACGGCCGGGATCGTCTTCGTGGTGGCCGGGTTCGCGTTGGCCGTCCTCCCGGCGTGGCGGTTCCGCAAGGCCGGGACGAGCGTCGTCCCAGGCGAACCGTCGAGAGTCCTTGTCCGCGAAGGCCTCTACAAGATCACGCGCAACCCGATCTATATCGGGCTGATCCTGATCTATTTCGGCCTGTGCCTGGTCCTGACCAGCGTCTGGATGCTGCTCTTGCTCATCCCGGCCGCGATCGTGCTCCACCAGGGGGTGGTGAAGCGCGAGGAGGAATACCTGGCCTGGAAGTTCGGCGAGGACTATCGCCGCTATTTGGAGCAGGTGCCGCGCTGGCTTTAAGGGGCGGCACGGCGCCTGCGCGCGGCCGCCGGCAAACCCTAGATATCCAAGTCCTCGGTCTCGGCGAAGGCGGCGCGTTCCTGAATGAACGTGAAGCGGGCTTCGGGCTTGTTGCCCATCAACTGGTCCACGAGTTCCGTGGTGCCGTGCCGGTCCTCGTCGTCGATCTCGACCCGCAGCAGCGTGCGCGTCGCCGGGGCCATGGTCGTCTCTTTCAGTTGCCTCGGAAGCATTTCCCCCAAGCCCTTGAAACGACTCACATCAACCTTGCCGCGCCCGTTGAAGACGTCCTTCATGAGCGCGTCCTTGTGGGCGTCGTCGCGGGCATAGGCGGTCTTGGAACCCTGGCTGAGACGGTAGAGCGGCGGCACCGCGAGATAGAGATGCCCGTTCTCGATCAGGCCTTTCATCTCCCGGTAGAAGAAGGTGATGAGGAGCGAGGCGATATGGGCGCCGTCCACGTCGGCGTCGGTCATGACCACGACCTTTTCGTAGCGCAGATCCTCCTCGCGATAGCGCGTATTGGTGCCGCAGCCGAGCGCCTGGATCAGGTCGCTCAAGAGCTGGTTGTCCGCGAGCTTGGCGGAACTCGCGCTCGCGACGTTCAGGATCTTGCCGCGCAAGGGCAGGACGGCCTGCGTGGCCCGGTCGCGGGCCTGCTTGGCGGACCCGCCGGCCGAGTCGCCCTCGACGATGAAGATCTCCGTGCCCTTCGATCCTGTCGAAGAGCAATCGGCGAGCTTGCCGGGGAGCCTTAAGCGCCGCGTGGCGGTCTGCCGGCCGACTTCCTTCTCCTTCCGGCGGCGCAGGCGCTCCTCGGAGCGGTCCACGACCCAGTCCAGAAGCTTCCCGGCCTGGTTCGGATGCCCGGTCAGCCAATGATCGAACGCGTCCCGCACGGCGCTCTCGACGATCCTGGTGGCTTCCTGGGTCGCCAGACGATCCTTGGTCTGCCCCTGGAATTCGGGCTCGCGAATGAAGACCGACAGCATGGAGGCGGTGGTCCCCAGCACGTCGTCGCCGGTGATCTGGGAGACCCGCTTGACGCCGGTCAGTTCGCCATAGGCGCGCAAGCCCTTGGTGAGGGCGGCGCGCAGACCCGCTTCATGGGTCCCGCCATCGGGCGTCGGCACCGTATTGCAATACGAGCTCATGAAGCCGTCCGTGCTCGCGACCCAGGCAATCGCCCATTCGACCGAGCCATGGCCTTCGGGCTTTTCGACGCGCCCGGCGAAGATATCGTTGGTGACGGTGGTCTGCCCGGTGATGCTGTCGGCCAGGAAGTCCTTGAGGCCGCCGGGGAAATGCAGTTCGGCCTTCTCCGGGATTTCGCCGCCGGCGGGGAGCAGGGCCTTGTCGCACGACCAGCGGATCTCCACGCCCCGGAACAGATAGGCCTTCGAGCGCGACATGCGGAACAGCCGCGCCGGCTTGAACGCCGCGCCTTTGCCGAAAATCTGCTCGTCGGGGCGGAAGCGGATCCGGGTGCCGCGCCGGTTCTTGATGGGCCCGAGATTCTCGAGCGGGCCGTCCGGAATGCCGCGCGTATAGCTCTGCCGGTAGAGCTTCTGACCCCGCGCCACCTCGACCTCGAGCGTTTCCGACAGAGCATTGGCCACGGATACGCCGACGCCGTGGAGGCCGCCGCTGGTGGCATAGACCTTGGAGTCGAACTTTCCGCCCGCGTGGAGCGTCGTCATGATGACTTCGAGCGCGGACTTCTTCTTGAACTTGGGATGCGGGTCGACGGGGATGCCACGGCCGTTGTCGGTGACCGTGAGAGTGCCGTCCTTGTCGAGCGAGACCTCGATGCGGCTGGCATGGCCCGCCACCGCCTCGTCCATGGAGTTGTCCAGTACTTCGGCGAAAAGATGATGCAGCGCCTTCTCGTCGGTGCCGCCCACATACATGCCGGGGCGCTTCCGCACCGGCTCCAGGCCCTCCAGGACCTCGATATCGGCGGCCGTATAGCCGCTCTCCGCGTCGGTGCCCTTCGCGCGCTCCTTCGGCGCCGCCTTGGCGCGGGCGGGCTCCGGCGGCGCGGCGTCGAAGAGGTCCTGGGTGGCGGTGGTTTTCTGTCTCGGTGCGATCGGTGGAGTCCTCCGGGCTCGAGGGCGGAAAAAGCCCGCGAAAGGGAGAGAATCAGATGCGTTAGGAACGCGATTCTTGCTCGCATGGAGATCGGGCATTTTCAAGGGGACCCGGGTGCCCATAACCCAGGCTCAGCCGATCGGGCCGCGGTCCATCTCCATGGCGGTCAGATGATCGCCGCCCGAACGCGGGCCGAGACCCATTCCGACAAGACGACCGTCGCGAGAATGACGATGAAGATGACCGTGACTTCGGCCCAGGCGAGACGCGACAACGAAGACTGAAGCTGGAGCCCGATGCCGCCCGCGCCCACAAGACCGAGTATGGTGGACTCGCGAATGTTGATGTCCCAGCGGAACACGGAGATTCCGGCGAAGGCGGGCGCGATCTGCGGCCAGACCGCATAGTCCATCACCTGCCAGCTTGACGCCCCGGTGCTGCGCACCGCTTCGACTTGGGTGCCGTCGATCTCCTCGATGGCCTCGTAGAGCAGCTTGCCGATGAAGCCGATCGAGCGCAGCGCGATGGCGATGATGCCCGCGAGCAGGCCGGGACCGATAATGGCGACGAGCAGCAGCGCCCAGATCAGCGAGTTGATCGAGCGCGAGGAGACGATGATCAGAAGCGCGACCGGGCGCAGCAAGGCCGCGCTCGGCGTCGTGTTGCGCGCGGCGAGAAACGCGATGGGCGTCGCCAGGACGATCCCGAGCACGGTGCCGAGCGTGGCGATGTTGATCGTGTCCCAGAGCGGTCCCCAAAGTTTGTCGAGATAGGACCAGCGCGGCGGCCAGGCGCGCGACAGAAGATCGGCCGCCTGGCGAGGCGCGTCCTCCACGAACAGCCATATCGTGTTCTTGTTCATCACCTGCCACGAAAAGACGAACAGCACGGCGAGCGCGAGCCAGCCTAACCAGATGGCCCACTGTGTGAGCGGCGTGCGGCGCTGCCAGAGATTGCGGTGGTCGAGGCGCGTCACCGGCATCACTGCACCCATTTCCGCAAGTGGCTGGAGATGTACTCGGCGGCGAGCACGACGGCGATGATCATGATCAGGATCGCGCCCGCCGTATCGTAATCGTAACGCTGCATGGCCGTGTTGAGCGTCGCGCCGATGCCGCCCGCGCCGACGATGCCGATCACCGCGCTTTCGCGGAAATTGATATCGAGGCGGTAGAGCGACAGCCCGATCAGACGCGGCATGACCTGCGGCTGGATGCCGTAATTGATTACTTGCCACCAGGACGCGCCGGTCGCGCGGATCGCCTCGGCCTGCGCTTCGTCGATGTCCTCGATGTCCTCGGCGAGCAGCTTCGCCATGAAGCCGATCGTGGCGAAGGACAGGGTGAGGAAGCCGGCGAAGGGACCGAATCCGAACATGGCGACGAACAGGATTGCGACGATGATTTCCTGGAACGCGCGGGAGATCGCGATGATGGACCGGCAGACCGCGTAGACGGGCAGGGGGGCGATGTTCCGCGCCGCGCCGAGACCGATGGGAATGGAGACGAGACAGCCGGCAACCGTCGAAGTCACCGTCATGGTCAGGCTCTCGACCATGCCCTGCCAAATATCGCGTGAGCGCGTTGTGAAGTCGGGCGTAAAGAAGCCCCCGATCACGCGCCAGCTATTGCCGAGCCCATCGAGAACGCGCTGCCAATTCACATCGAGCGTCGAAGCTGCCGCGATCAGATAGATCAGCAGACCGAGATACAGCCCCCAGCGCAGCCAGGCATTCCGGATCAGTGGCGGGCGTGTCCAACGCGTCGGGGTGGCAGCGGATGTCATGTGAGCCCGGCCATGCGTTCTTCGCGCAATTGCGCATCGTCGTGCGCGGCTTCGGCCTCGTCGTCGGCATGGATCTGCGTCCAATCCTCTTCGCCGTAGATCTCGGAGAGCATCGCCGTGTCGAGAGCGCCGGGCTCACCGTCGAACACGATCTCGCCCGCGCGCAGCCCGATGATGCGGTCTGCGAACGTCTTCGCGAGCGGCACGTCGTGCAGGGTGACGATCGCGGGCAGACCGCGCTCGCGGCAGACTTCGCGGATGAGTCGCATGATTTGGCGTGCGGTCTTCGGGTCGAGCGACGCGGTGGGTTCGTCCACGAGGAGGAGTTCGGGGTCTTGCTCGAGCGCCCGGGCGATGCCGACGCGCTGGCGCTGCCCGCCGGACAGCGCGCTCGCGCGCTTGTCGACCTGGTCCGAGAGGCCGACGCGCTCCAGTAGCGCGAACGCCTTGTCCAGGTCGGCCCGCGGAAACCGCCGCAGGAACGACCGCCAGAACGGGACATAGCCGAGGCGCCCAGACAGCACGTTCTCCATGACGGTCAGCCGTTCGACCAGGGCGTATTCCTGGAAGATCATGCCCATGTGCCGGCGCGCGCGCCGCAGACCGCGGCCGCCGAGGCGGGTGAGATCGGTTCCATTGAATTCAATGCTGCCCCCGGTCGGTTTCACCAGGCGATTGATGCAGCGGATGAGCGTCGACTTGCCCGAGCCGGACGGTCCGATCAGCGCAACGACTTGTCCCGCCGGTAGATCGAAGGAGACGCCGCGCAGCGCTTCGTCGCCGGTCTTGTACCGCTTGGAGAGTGAGGAAACGCGCAGCATGTGGGATCCCTGATCGCAGGGCATGGTACGAGAACGGCCCGGGCGCGCAAGACGCCGCGTTCGGCGCGGAAATGTCAGTTGCAGGAATATTCGACGCCGTTCGCTTCGTCGATCTTGCGAATGACGGCCCAATCGTCCTTGAACGTGATGGGCACGAATGTCGTATCGCCCGACTTCGAAAACTCCTCCAGCAGCTTGCTTCCCTTCCAATCGAAGGAGAAGAACGCTTGCTTGATCTTCTCCTGAAGTTCCGGCTTCAGGTTGTAGGCCACGCCGAAACCCGTCGTCGGGAAGGTTTGCGACGTGTAGATGGTCTTGAGTTGATCGGCCTTGACCACGCCCCGGTCGATCATCCGCGCCTTGATCGTGTTGGCGATCGCGGCCGCGTCGTAGTCCTTGTTGGCGACGCCGAGGATCGAGTTGTCGTGCGCGCCTGAGAAGCGCGGCGTGAAATCCTTGTCCGGCTCGAGACCGAACTCGGACTTGAGCAGGGCGGAAGGCGCCTTGAAACCGGAGTTGGACGTCTCCGCCGTGAAGGCCAGCACGCGGCCCTTCAGATCCTCCGGCTTCTCGATGCCGGAGCCCGGATAGGTGACGATCTCCATTTCGTAGCCGAACGATCCGTCGTCGCTCGCCATCATGGTGAAGGGACGAAGGCCCGCGCAGGCGACGGCAAGCGGATTCGAGCCGGTGTTGACACCGGCGATATGCAAGCGGCCCGCACGCATCGCTTCGATCTGCGCCGCGTTGGATTGCACGGGAAAGAACTGAACGGGCCTGCCGGTCACCTCGGACAAATGATCGAGAAAGCCCTTCCAGACATCGACATAGACGGCTGGGTCCTCCACCGGCGTATAGGCGAAGATCAGGGTGGACGGGTCGATTTGCTTGGATGGGTCCGCCGGAATATCCGCGATGAGGTCGCCGTCCTTGTCCTGATAGCGGCTATCGAGTCGAAATTCGGCGGCGGCGGGCATGCAGAGCGCGGCCACGAAACACAGCGACAGAACCATTCGCGTCAACATTGGAGCATTCCTTCGGCTACCGTGCCGCATGTGCGCGGTCATGCCGGCCGGCAACATCTAGACAGAGACGGACGCTGAGGCTAGTGGGGCGTCATGACAGATTTGCGAAAAGGAGAGACCCGTGGCCGAGCGACCCCCCGTTTGTGACTTTGGCTGGAAGGCCCCCGGATTTTCACTCGTGGGCGTGGACGGCAAGACCTACACGCTTGACGAGCTCAAGGGTCCCAAGGGGACGCTCGTGGTCTTCATATGCAATCATTGCCCCTACGTGATCGCCGTGATCGACCGCATCGTCCGGGATGCGGCCGAGCTCGTCCAATACGGCGTCGCCACCGTGGCCATCTGCTCGAACGATGCGGCCACCCATCCGGACGACTCGTTCGAGAACATGAAGACGTTCGCGAAAGTGCACGGCTTCACCTTTCCCTATCTGCACGACGAAAGCCAAGCGGTGGCACGGGCGTATGACGCGATGTGCACGCCGGACTTCTTCGGGTTCAATGCGGACCTCGAACTGCAATATCGCGGCCGATTGGACGAGAGCGGCCGCGAAGCCGCCAGCGCGAACGTCCGCCGCGATCTGTTCGAGGCGATGAAGCTGATTGCCGGCACCGGTCGCGGGCCGGAGGATCAAACGCCTTCGATCGGCTGCTCGATCAAGTGGAAGGCCGCGTGATCCGGCGTCCGTGCCATTAACCCGCGCTTAAGCGTGTTGCTTTCCCGTTTCTTTACTCGAAGGTCTCTAAAATTCTTCTCGAATTGGAGGGAGCTCGAGCAGCATGGTGATGCGTTACGCAGTGCTGATGGGGGCGGCGGCCGCGGCGATCTTCGGCGCCATCAACCTCAGTGCGAACGAGTCGAACATGTTGCTTGTCGATGCCGGGCAGGGCGGGCCGAGTGCCGACCTTCCCGCATGGGTTCTGGGAATGGTCGGCGCGGTCTTGGCGCTGTCCTTTGTCCGGACCGTTGCGTTCGGATTGCCGTCGATGATGGGCAGTTGGGCCATTGCCAACAAGACGTGGCTGTTCGCCGGAGCCGGAATGGCCGTCTACGCCGTGTTCTATTTGATGTAGCCGATAAAGGTCAGGAAGTTCGGGAAGCAGTTTGGGGGAGCCTGGTAGGAACCGATTGGTTTTCGCGTCCGACGGGGGAACGCGAATAAAAAGACCGAGGGTTCCACAAGGCCGGGCGAAAGAAGGGGGCGGCTGCATTCCGCGGCCGCCCCCGATTTCGTTGTAGACCCGGCGAGCCGGGTTAGGGCTAGACGCTGTAGTACATGTCGTACTCGACAGGGTGGGGCATCATCTCGAAGCGCTCCACCTCTTCCATCTTCAGTTCGAGATACGCGTCGATCGCATCGTCGGTGAACACGTTGCCCTTCTTGAGAAAGGCGCGGTCCGCGTCGAGGGACTCGCACGCTTCGCGCAAGGAGCCGCTGACCGTCGGAACCTGCTCGAGCTCTTCGGGCGGAAGGTCGTAAAGGTTCTTGTCGATCGCCGAACCCGGATCGAGCTTATTCTCGATGCCGTCGAGTCCCGCCATCAGCAGGGCCCCGAAGGCGAGATAAGGGTTCGCGGTGGGGTCGGGGAAGCGGACCTCGACACGCTTCGACTTCGGACCCGTGCCGAGCGGAATGCGGCAGGAGGCGGAGCGGTTGCGCGAGGAGTAGGCCAGCAACACCGGTGCCTCGTAGCCCGGAACCAGACGCTTGTAGGAGTTGGTGCTCGGGTTGGTGTAGGCGTTCAGCGCCTTGGCGTGCTTCAGGATGCCCGCGATGTAATGCAGCGCCGTGTCGGACAGATCGGCGTATTTGTCGCCCGCGAAAGTCGGGCTGCCGTCTTTCCAGATCGACTGGTGCACGTGCATGCCCGAGCCGTTGTCGCCGAAGATCGGCTTCGGCATGAAGGTGGCCGACTTGCCATAGACATGGGCCACGTTGTGGATCACGTATTTGTAGATCTGCATCGCATCGCCGGTCTGAACGATCGGACCGAACTTGATTCCGAGTTCGTGCTGGGCGGCGCCCACTTCGTGATGGTGCTTCTCCGTCACGACGCCCATCTCGGCCATCACCGAAAGCATCTCCGAACGCAGATCCTGCGCGGAGTCGACCGGCGGGACCGGGAAGTAACCGCCCTTCATGCGGGGACGGTGACCGAGATTGCCCATCTCGTATTCCGTCCCGGTGTTGGTCGGAAGTTCCGTCGAGTCGACGCGGAATCCGCAATTGTAGGGTTCCGAGGTGAACCGGACATCGTCGAACACGAAAAACTCGGCTTCGGGTCCGAACACGGCCGTATCGCCGACGCCCGTTTGCTGCATATAGGCCTGGGCCTTGCCCGCGATGCCGCGCGGATCGCGCTCATAGGGCTCGTTCGTGAGCGGCTCTAGGATGTCGCAAAAGACGGCGAGCGTGCTCTGCGCGAAGAACGGATCGACGACCGCCGAGTCGCAATCAGGCATCAGCTTCATGTCGGACTCGTTGATCGCCTTCCAGCCGGCGATGGACGATCCATCGAACATGACGCCCTCGGCGAACGCTTCCTCATCCATGAGGTTTGCGTCCATCGTGACGTGCTGCATCTTCCCGCGCGGGTCGGTGAAGCGCAGGTCGACGAACCTGATCTCTTCGTCCTTGATCTTCTTGGCGGTGCTACTTGCGTCTGCCATTTTTCTCCCCTGTACACGTTGCGCCGTCGCTGCTCCGAACGAGGCGTACGAACGATTGTTCCAAGAAATATGCGAGTCTTATGTGTGAAATGCCGCGGTTCTGCTAGCGCAATTGCGCCTAGATCGCGTCGTCTCCCGTCTCTCCGGTTCGGATGCGGACAGCTTCCTCAACCTGCGATACGAAGATCTTTCCATCGCCGATACGGCCTGTCTTGGCCGAGCTGACGATCGCCTCGACGGCCTTCTCGACCATGTTGTCCACAAGCACCAGTTCAAGTTTCACTTTGGGCAGGAAATCCACCACGTATTCGGCGCCGCGATAAAGCTCGGTGTGCCCTTTTTGGCGCCCGAAACCCTTCGCCTCCGTCACCGTGATACCTTGAAGACCGATCTCTTGTAGGGCCTCCTTTACCTCATCAAGCTTGAACGGCTTGATGATCGCCTCAATCTTTTTCATTCGTCGTCACACCTCCCAGTCTAAACTTTGCAGCGCTCCGCCGCGATGCACGCTGCCACTTGGATCGCACCTAGCCCTAGCACACGCTATGCCAAATGAATGGGCGGGCATACCATCTTTGATGTCAATGGGTTAGAAATTTTGCGCAAAATGTGGAGGCGGTGCGCTTCGGCATGGTGGCGATGGAATAGGCAGTTTGCGTAAAAAAAAGGCAGGCGAACTTCGCACCAAGTTATACGCTGCTCAAGCCGCATTATTGCGAAGCTCTTAGCCCGTAGGCGAGACCATGTTGGAGCTCTTGACCGCGAAAGAAATGGGCCTTGCCGACAAACTTGCCATAGAAGGCGGGGTGCCGGGGGCCGTTCTCATGGAGAACGCGGGCCGAAGCGTGGCCGACGAAGTCTCCTTGCGTTTTCTCGATGCATCGACGGTGGCGATACTTTGCGGACCCGGCAATAACGGCGGGGATGGTTTTGTCGCTGCCCGTTATCTCTTGGAGCGCGGCTATTTCGTCCGGCTCTGCTTCGATGGGGATCCGCGCGCGCTGCCCCCCGACGCGGCAGCCATGGCCGCGCGCTATTCCGGCGAAATCCATCCGCTCGATCCCGCGCTGCTCGACAGGGCGGATGTCATCGTGGACGGCTTGTTCGGCGCGGGCCTCTCGAGGCCCATAGACGGCAAGATGGCCGAGCTGGTCGATGCCGCGAACGCGAGCGGCGCCCCGATCATCGCCATCGACGTGCCGAGTGGCATAGACGGAACGACCGGTGCTGTTCGCGGGACCGCGATACGCGCCCTGAGCACGGTCACGTTTTTCCGGCTCAAGCCGGGGCATTTGCTCATGCCTGGCCAACTCCACTGCGGCGAAATCCACGTCGCCAATATCGGCATCCCGGACGACGTACTGAAATCCGTGCAACCGGCGCTCTTCGCCAACGAGCCTGGTCTTTGGCGCGACCGGTTTCCGTGGCCCACCGTCGAGGGGCACAAATATTTGCGCGGTCATGCCGTCGTCGCCTCCGGACCCGAAGACGCGACCGGCGCGGCGCGCCTGGCCGCGCGCGGCGCCTTGCGCGTGGGCGCGGGCCTCGTGACCGTGGCGTCGCCGCGCAACGCCTTGGCCGTCAATGCGGCGCACCTGACGGCGATCATGCTGCGAGAGGCCGACGGCCCCCGGGGTCTCGAAGCGCTCTTGGCCGACACCCGCAAGAACGCCTTTCTGATCGGGCCGGGCCATGGCGTCGGAGAGGAAACGCGCGCAATGGTTCTGACGGCGATCCGGGCCGGACCCGCAATGGTGCTGGACGCCGACGCTCTGACATCCTTCGCGGAGACCCCGGAACAGCTGTTCGAGGCCGTTCGCGCACGGCGCAGCCCGGTTGTCATGACCCCGCACGAGGGTGAGTTCGCCAGGCTTTTCGGGACGGTCCGGGGTGCCTCGAAGGCCGACCGGGCGCGGGCCGCGGCGGCCTTATCGGGTGCGACCGTCGTCCTGAAGGGGCCAGACACCGTAATTGCCGCGCCGGATGGGAGCGCCGCCATTGATACGAACGGCACGCCTTGGCTTGCCACGGCGGGGTCGGGCGACGTCCTGGCGGGCATGGTCCTGGGGCTGCTTGCGCAAGGCGTGCCGGGCTTTTCCGCGGGTTCCATGGCCGTTTGGATGCACGGAGAAGCCGCAAAGCTGTTCGGGCCGGGGCTGATCGCCGAGGATCTGCCGGAGCTCGTCCCCGAAGTGCTCGCGAATCTTGAGGAATCCTAGGCGCTCCGGCGGCGGCGGCCGGAAAACGGGTCTGCGACCGTTTATTGACATACTCGCCGGTTATGGGGGACACCTTGACGCGGCATCGCTCTTGGCGTTGCCGAACGCATCGAAGGACCGCTCAAGCGATGGGCCGCTCTCGCACCGGAAAGCGCCGAATGCGCGCAAAGATCGTTCTTCTCGGCGCCGTCATGGCGACGGTGGCGAGCGGTGCCGTGCAAGCGGCCGACCAGGTGCTTCTGCGCGCGCGCGAAGGCGCGGCCGCAATGCTCCGTGGGCAGTACGATCGCGCGGTGGCCTTGTACGACGAGGCTTTGGGCACGCCGGACGTTTCCAAGTTCGTTCAAGCCAGCATCTACAGCGATCGCGGTGTCGCCAAATGGCACATGAAGAACACCAAAGAAGCGATCGACGATTTCAATGAATCGATCCAACTCGCGCCCGACAACGCCATTGTCTACAACAATCGCGGCAATGCGCTGATGGATCTCGGACATCCCGAAGAAGCCATCAAGGATTTCGACCGCGCCATCGCTCTCGATCCGTCGTATGGCGCCGCCTACAACAACCGCGGAAATGCCTACGCCACGCTGCAGAATTACGACGCGGCGTTCCAGTCCTTCCGCAAAGCCACCGCGCTCCTGTCCACCACCGCCGCGCCGTATAATGGCAGAGGGCGGGCTCATGCCGAACGCGAGCGCTATCATGCCGCCGTCCGGGATCTCAGCCACGCGCTCAAGCTCGATCCCAAGTCCGCGGCGGCCTATCGCAATCGGGCGACAGCCAATTTCGAACTTGGGAAGTATGCGGCCGCGGCCGAGGATGCCACGCAGGCGCTCGATCTTGAGCCGGAGCACGACAAAGCCAAGCTTCTCATGCTGCGGGCCCGCTCCTATGCAGCGGAGGGCGCCTTTCGCGAAGGGGTTGCCGATTTCGACAAAGTTCTCGATATCGAGCCGGACAACATGGACGCCTTCGCGGAGCGGGGTGAACTCCTCGCCAAGAACAAGCGGTACGATGCGGCCATCGGGGATTTCAATAAGGTGCTGGAGCTGGAGCCGAAGAACGTCAAAGCCTACGCGTTGCGGGGCGAGACCAAGATGTTCGACCGGCGCCCCGACGAAGGCTATATCGACGTGAACATTGCAATTCTCCTCGCGCCGGACGATCCGCTCGCCTTGCGGATCAGGGGGAATATTTACGAAGCGCAGAAGCGAACGGAAAACGCGATTGCGGACTACCAAAGGGCACTGGCGAAGGATCCGTTCCAAGAGGAGTCGCGGGCGGCCCTGGAGCGTCTCGGCGCGCCGATGCCGGTCGCTACCGGGAAGCCTGTCGGTCCTGCCGTGGCGGGATGGGTCATTAACGAAAAGGCGCCCGGACGCTTCGCCGCGACGAACCCGGACTATCGCGGCGTCAGCGTGGACATGGAGATGTTCGGCGACGGCCAGCCGAAGATCCTGGCGTGGGATCAACTCAAGGGCGCGCAGTCTGGGCTCGGTCTTTTGAAGTACGACGCTGGAAACGCGAATGGCGAGGGCCAACTCGAATATGTCGCCATTGTCGACACGAAAAAGAGGCAAGTGCTCTCCATCGAGCCCGAGCGTTGGGGCGACAAGTCCGCCATTTGGACCTGGAAAACGGCCTCCCTATCGGTGACGGATCCGGACGGCAATATCAGCGACGTGGAATTGCGGCCGGAACGCAGCCAGGCGGCGCCGGTGGCGCGGCGGCGGCGCGACGACGGCGGCGGCTTCTTCGGCTTCGCTCAGCAGCAGCCGCAGCGTAAGACGAACCGCAAGCGCGCCCGCCGCAACAGCGGCGGACAGAATAGCAATCCGTTGGGCTGGCTGTTCCGCTGATGTGGAGCGCATTCATCGCCGCCCGGACGGCCGCTTCAATAAAGACATGACAGGCATGACGCATTTCCTCGCCAGCGTTCGGAACCGGGCGGAGGCCGAGACGGTTCTCGCGGCTGGCGCCGATATCGTGGACCTCAAGGATCCCGGCAAAGGCGCGCTCGGCGCCGTGGATCCCGGCATCGTTGTCGACTGTCTCGCTGCGGTCGGCGGGCGGAAGCCCGTGAGCGCAACCGTGGGCGATCTGCCGATGGCGCCACAAATCGTCGCCGGGGCCGTCGCGGCCACCGCCGGGCTCGGCGTCGACAATGTGAAGCTTGGCGTCACGTCTGGCGGCGACCCGTTTGCATGTTTCGAGACCCTTCGCGATCTAGACTTGCGGGCAGGCTTGATCCTCGTGTTCTTCGCCGACGAGATGCCGCGGTTCGACCCGATCGAGGCTGCCAAGGCGTGCGGCGCGGACGGCGTGATGCTCGATACGGCGGGCAAGGGCGGTGGGGCGCTTCCGGATCATATGCCGCTGCATGCCATCGGCCGGTTCATCGGCCGCGCGCATGATGCGGGCTTGCGGGCCGGTGTGGCCGGCTCGCTTCGTGCCGCGCATGTGAAGCCGCTCCTTGGCTTGCGGCCCGACGTGATCGGCTTTCGCGGCGGGTTGTGCCGCGGCGGTGTGCGGGGTGAAAATCTCGATCCGGAAGCCTGCGCGCGGATCGGAGCCTTGATCGCCTCCGGCCGCGGGGATGCGGACCGGCGTTTCGAGGAGCGCTCCGCCTCCACGATGTGCTAGAGCATCAGCGTGGCCCGGCACGAGGCCAGCGGCGCGGAGGAAATTCCGGGCCGGCGAGAGTGGGAGGAGACCGGAGCTTCAAATGGAAAAGCAGCTAGGGCACGTGAGTACCGTGACCGAAACGGGTGAACCTTTGGACCGCATCTTCGTGCACGACTATGTGCTCGAAGCGGAAATCGGCGTTCACCACAACGAAAAAGGCGTCACCCAGCGGGTCCGCTTCTCGGTCGATATCGATATCTCGCAAAGTTCGGGAAGGCTCGACGACGATATCAGCCAGACCCTCGACTACGACTACGTGATCAACGGCATCAAGGACATCATCTCGCGCGGACATATCAATCTCGTCGAGACGCTCGCCGAACGAGTTGCCCGGCATTGCATCGCGCACCCGCGCGCCGAGCGCGTCGAAGTCGTCATCGAAAAGCTCGATAAGGACCCTGGTGCCGTCGGCGTTCAGATCGTCCGGAGGAAGCAGGAGTTCTGACATGGACGCCGCGTTGCAGGCCCCAACGTCCGTCGCACGCGCGTCCGCTCTGCCGCTAGCCGTCGTCAAGCTCGGGGGCAGCATCGTCCGTAGCGGCCGGCTCGCCGGTTGGCTCGAAGCTCTTGCCGGGGTTGAGCGTCCCATCGTGATCGTGCCTGGGGGCGGGGCGCTTGCCGACGAAGTGCGGGAGTGCCAGCGGCAACTCGGTTTCGGCGACGGCACGGCGCATCGCATGGCGCTGCTGGCGATGGATCAGCTTGCCTGGGCTATCGCCGGCGTGCGGTCCGGCTTCGCCGTGGGCGTTGCGCCGGAAGAGTTGCGTGACATCCTGCAGCGCGGGCTCGCCGCCGTGTGGGCGCCATCGGCGCTCATCGCCGGCCGGACCGATCTCGAAGCCACCTGGCGGTTGACCTCGGACAGCCTGGCGCTGTGGCTTGCGGGCAAGCTCGGAGCGAGCGATTGCTGCGTGGTGAAGTCCGCCACGGTGCCGCGCGGAAGCCTGAGCGCCGGTGCGCTCATGGGCGACGGCGTGGTCGACGCGGCGTTCTCCGCCATGCTGGCCGAGACCGCAATTCGCACCACGATGTTCGGACAAGGCGACGAAGCGGGGCTTGCGTCCTATCTGGCCGGGCGGTCGCCGGCGCGCGCCTCCGTCGTGGCCTAGCGTGGACGACATGGCCGGGAAAATCCTGTTCATCACCGGGCATCTCGCCGAGTCGCGTCTGAAATCCGTGCTCGAAAGCATGGAGCCGGAGTTTGAATGGCGTGTCCTCGACATCGGCGTGAAGGTCGCCGCGTTGATGACCGAGGACATCATCTTGCGCCGGCTTTCCGATGCCGGCGGTGCGGACAAGATCATGCTGCCTGGGCGGTGCCGCGCCGACCTCGACCGATTGTCCGCGCATTACGGCGTGCCGGTCGAGCGCGGGCCCGACGAGGTGAAGGACATCCCCGTGTTCTTCGGCCGCGCGCGCCGCGCTTCGGACATGTCGAAATACGACATCAAGGTCTTCGCCGAGATCATCGACGCCACGGCCATGAGCGTCGAGGACATCCTGGCCTGCGCCGAGGACTATGCCCATCGCGGCGCCGACGTCATCGACTTGGGATGTTTGCCCGATACTCCGTTCCCGCATCTCGAAGAGGCCGTGAAGGCGCTCAAGACCTACGGCTACAAGGTCAGCGTCGACTCCGCCGATCCGGACGAGCTGTTGCGCGGCGGCAAGGCGGGCGCGGACTATCTTCTCAGCCTCGACGAGACCCGGCTGGATATTGCCGGCGAAGTCTCGTCCGTACCCGTCCTGATCCCCGCGACCCACGGCGATATGGACTCGCTGCGCCGGGCCATGGCGGTGCTGGACGGGAAGGGGCTTCCGTATCTCGCAGACCCCGTGCTCGACCCGATCAATTTCGGGTTCATGGCCTCGCTGGAACGCTACGCGCAGCTCCGCCGCGAACGGCCCGATGCCGAGATCCTGCTCGGGACCGGGAACCTGACGGAACTTACCGAGGCCGATACGACAGGCATCACGGCGGCGCTGATCGGCATCGCCTCCGAACTCGACATCAAGAACGTTCTCGTGGTGCAGGTCAGTCCCCATACGCGCCGGACCTATGAGGAGCACGACGCGGCGCGCCGGTTGATGTTCGCCTCGCGCGCCGATGGCGAATTGCCGAAAGGGTATACGGACGAATTGCTAGGGCTGCATGCGAAGCGGCCGTTTCCTCTTACGCCGGACGAGATCGCGGAGAACGCGGCCGCGGTAAGGGACCGGAACTTCCGCATCGAAGTCGCCGAGGACGGCGTTCATATCTACAACCGCGACGGCCATCACGTCGCCCAAGACATCTTCGAGTTCTTCCCGAAACTCGATCTCGGGGACGATACCGGGCACGCGTTCTATCTCGCGGCCGAATTGGCCAAGGCCGAGATCGCCTGGCGGCTCGGCAAACGCTACGCCCAGGACGAACCGCTCGACTGGGGTGTCGCCGCCGACAGGCCGCAGGACGACCGGACGCGATTGAAAGAGGCGGGCCATACGCTCGCGATGAAGAAGAAGCGGGATAGCTAATGAGTTGGACTGAGGTGCCTCAATGCCGATAATTCGCGAATGCATCGTCACCACGCAGAGTGCCGAGGGCAGGGTGCATATCGCGCCGCTCGGCCTCATCGAAGCCGGCGAGGGCTGGGTCATCGCGCCCTTCCGCCCGTCCACGACCCTCGACAATCTCAGAAGCACCCCTTTCGCCGTGGCGAACTTCACGGACGACGTTCTGGTTTTTGCCGGTTGCTTGACCGGCAAAAAGGACTGGCCGACGCGTCCGGCCGAACACGTGTCCGGTGCCGTTCTGGAGGGCGCTCTCTCTCATCTCGAGCTGGCGGTGGAGAGCGTCGAGGAGGACGAGCTAAGGCCGCGCTTCCATTGCCGGATCGTCCATGAAGGGAATCACGCACCGTTCAAGGGGTTCAATCGCGCCCAGGCCGCTGTGATCGAAACGGCGATTCTTGCCAGCCGACTCAAGATGCTGCCTCGCGAAAAGGTGGAGACCGAACTGGCCTATCATCAGATCGCCGTGGAGAAGACGGCCGGACCGCGTGAGCACGAGGCCTGGCGCATTCTCGTCGAGAAGATCGAGGACTTCTACAAGCACATTCCCGCCGCGAAATAGCGGTGCGCTACACCGAAGCGGCCATCGCGACCAGCTTCGCGATGGTGTTCATATTGCGGGCCGTCCCTTGCGCCGCCGCGGAGATCTTGAGTTTGGACCGGCCCAGACCGTCCGGGTAATGGACATAGATTTCGCGCGTACCGGGACGCACCACCTCGTTCTTGCGGCCCGTCGCCGCGTCCGCCGCGCCGGGCTCCGGCGCCTTGTCGAGAAAGATGGCGACGACTTTGTTGGGCGGCGCATCCCGGAAGGGGTTGCCCGCCAAGACGGCGGCGAGCTCGTCCGCCGTTCGAACGAGGACGCCGACAGGCTTGCCCGCATAAGCCTGCAGCGCCTTTTCGAGTTTCGCCTTCACGGCCGATTCCCGGTCGCAGCTCGTAAACACGGCATTGCCCGAGGCAATATAGGTGCGAACGTTCCGGTAGCCGGCCTGCTCGCACATCGCCACCAAATCGCGCATGGGCAGCTTGCCGGTCCCACCCACGTTGACGGCGCGCAGCAGCGCCACGAACACCGTCATCGGGGAGTTCCGCGAGGGGCGCTCATGCGCGCTCGACTAGGTGGGCGATTTCGCGGGTTCCGCCAGATACGAATGCACCGACGACAGCAGTAGCTGATTGGCGCGATCGACGATCTCCTCGATCGACTGGGTCCGCGCGAAGATGGCCTTCGCTTTCGCCGTCAATTCGTCGCGGGTCGGCATTTGGGGGATCTGAACATGGGCGAGGGCGTCGGTGGTCCGGTCCTGAGCTCGCGCCAAGCGCTCGCGCAATGCCGCCAATTCCGCCCCTTGCAGGGTCGAGGAGATCGTGCTGGCGATGCGGGCGGAGTTGAAGTGCCCGGCGAGTTGCTCGGCCGCGCGATTGATCACGCCGACGCCGAGGCCGTGCTCGTTCCGCACGACTTTCTTGGGCGGCATTCGCAGGTCCCATACGAGCCCAACCCAGGACAGGGCCTTGAGGATGTAATAGGTCGGATCCCACTCGTACCAGCGGAAGCCCTGCCGGACGCTGCTCTGGAACGCGTGGTGATTGTTGTGCCAGCCTTCCCCCATGGTGAAGATGGCGAGCAGCCAGTTGTTGCGGGAATCGTCGCCGGTCACGTAGCGCTTCTTGCCATGCACATGGGCGAGGGAGTTGATGCAAAACGTGCCGTGATAGACGAGCACGGTGCTCCAGAAGAAGCCGACGAACAGGCCCGACCACCCCGCTATGAGGAAGCAGATCGCCGCCAGCCCGAAGGCGGGCACCAGCGGATATTTGTCCAGCCAGCGCAGTTCCGGGTAGCGCATCAGGTCGGCGACCTTGTCCGCGTCGAACGAGTCGTGCTTGGCGGAGAAGATCCATCCGAGATGGCTGTAGAGGAACCCGTGCTGACGCGGCGAATGCACGTCGTGTTCGGTATCGGAATGCAGATGGTGGTGGCGGTGTTTCGCGGCCCACCACAACACGCTCTTCTGCGCGGTACTTTGGCAGAGAACGGCGAGGACGAACTGAAAGGCCCGGCTCGTGGAATAGGCACGGTGGGAGAACAGCCGGTGATAGCCCGCGCCGATGGCGAAGATGCGCAGCCAGTAAAGCGATACGCAAAGAACCAGCGCTTCCCAGGTCACGCCCGACCAAATGGCACCGAAACAGGCAAGATGAACCAAAAGAAAGGGAATCGCCGACGGGTAGATAATGTCGTCGTGCGCCTCGGCAGGTTGGGTCTCGCTTGCCATATTCGTCGTAAGTCCTTTTCGTTCAATCCACTAACATTCGGCCGGCATGATAAAAAATTCCGCGACTCCTGACTTTGAGTCAACTCAATGTGGGAGCGGCCGTGCCTCTAGGCAAGCTGTGCCACGGCGGCGGCGGGGGCGCAACGTGCGACCATCTCGCGCACGTTCTCGCCGGAGCTCGTGATATCGGCGAAATCGCGATAGGGACGCTCCAGCCGCGAAGCCAGAGCCGCCGCCAGAAAGCGGCCGCAGCCGGCCCCGATGACCGGCGCATCGTGGGGCAAATCCTCCCGCTCGATCAAGGCCCTGGCGTCGCCTTCGACCTGCTCCAGCAGCCGCCGGGCCAGAAAGTGCGCCAGAGCTTTCCAAGCGATGAACTCGGCATCTTCGGCGTCGCGTCCGACCATGCGGGCCAACCGTGCGGCGCTCTCCTCGATACTCTTGCCGCGATTGTCGGCGGCCGGGAAGGGGTCGGCGTCCTCCGCAAGCTCGCCGGTCAAACGATAGACGTCGGCCATCGTGGCGAAGCGCTCCGCCGCGAGCCCCTGCATCCGGCCCTTGAACGGGGCCACGGCCGCGATCGCCATCACGGGCGTGCGGACCACCCCGCGATAGAGGAGTTCGCCTTCCATCAAGCGGTCCCCGTCGTTGCGGCCGATCGCGCAAGCGTGGCCGTCCTTCAGTGGGATCAGGTCGGTGGTTGTGGTTCCCACATCGATCAAAAGCCCGTTGCCTTGAAGGGATGCGGCGAGCGCGGCGGTCGCATGCCAATTCGCCGAGGCGACGTCCTGCCACTGAGCGATGGCCTCGTGCGCGCCGAGAAATCCATTGAGACTGTAGAATTGCACGATCTCGCCGAAGGCTTTGCGCATCAGGGAGACGAGATAGATCACACCTTCGTAGCGGGTGGAGAATACGTCGGAGAGTTCCCCGGTCATGGTCACGGCGTGGAACGCCTCCGCATCGCCCACGATGGTCAAGGCTTCCTCCAAGGCGCGGTCGAATTTCGAGGGGTCGCCGAGCGCGGGGCAGGGAATTTGCGTCACCGATACGGTCCGGCCGCCCTCACGGCGTGCCAGCTTCAAGTTGACACCGCCCAAATCCCATCCAAAACACGTGTCCATAGAGACCTCATTTCCCAGGACGCCATTCCGCGTCATGATAGGTACGAGATTCGAGAGGCACATTCGCCATGGCGCCGTCCACCGGGATCATCGGAGACCAGTCCCCCAACTCCTTCGACGTCGTACCCGTGCTCGATCTGAAGGATGGCATGGTCGTTCACGCGCGCGCTGGCAAACAGGCACACGCTGGAAAGAGGGCCGAATACCGTCCCATCGCGACGCCGTTTGCTCCGCCTCATGACGCCCAAGCCATCGCGAGAGCGCTTCTCGGTATCACTTTCTCTCCGACGCTGTATATCGCCGATCTCGACGCCATTCTTGGGCGCGGGAACAACTACGAACTCTGTCGGGCTTTGGCGGACGCGCTTCCTGGGGTCGAACTCTGGATCGACGCCGGCTTCTGCAATCTGGACGACTGCGCCTTTTGGCTGCCTTTGGGGGCGACCCTCGTTATCGGCAGTGAAACCGTCCGGAGTCTCGAAGACTGGAAGGCGATCCGCGACAGCTTTGGCGGCAATCTCGTGCTCTCGTTGGATTTCGACGAGCAGGGCTTGCGGGGGCCGAAGGAGTTGATGAGCGATCTGGATCTCTGGCCGCAACGCGTGATCCTCATGAGTCTTGGCCGGGTGGGAACCGAAACCGGCCCCGACTTCGATCTGCTGCGAACCGCGGTCACGAACGCGCGCGGCCACCATGTGTATGTCGCGGGCGGAGTGGCATCTTACGGCGACATCAGAGCGGTGGCGGAGGCCGGTGCGCGCGGCGTGCTCGTCGCGACGGCGCTGCACTCCGGCGCGGTGGGACAAAATGAAATCGCCGCCCTCCGGGGAGAGCGGCGATCTCGAACCTAACCTGCGGTCAATCCCGCGAACTAGAAACCAAGCTTTGTGAGCCACCGACGTATCGGGCCCGGCTCGTTTCCTCTACCGGGAGTATCCCGATCCGCAGCTTCTCCTGTTCAACCAGCGGCGAACGGATGCGCAGCAGAATCTTTCTTGGCGGTGACTTCGGCAGCCTTCGGCTCGCCGGCAACGGCGCGGGCGATGGCTTCCTTGGTGGCCTGGTAGTTGTAGTCCTGGATCTTCTTGTCGTCCGCGGCTTCCCAGTGGATGAAGACGCCGACGCAGACATAGAGGTCGTCGGCTTCGTCGGCGGGGATGACACCCTCGGCGACGGAGTCGGCAACGGCCTTGGCCACCCCGTACTGGGCGGGACCGAACATCTGAACGGCCTGACGCGCGTCCTTGATGGTGACCTTGTTGTAGAGAATCGTGGCCGGCTTGCAGAGCAGGTTAGGAGCAACGACGGCCAGCAGCGTGGTGAAGCCGTCTTTGTTGTTCGTCAGCGCGTTGCAGAAAGCCGATTCCGCGGCGCTACCGCGCGGGCCGAGAATAAGATCAATATGGGCAACTTCGTTGCCGTCACCGACGAGCGACTCGCCGATACAAACACCAGTGATTTTGGCCATGTGGCCCCCTCCCTAGTACGTGAGACGTGATCAAGAACTAAAATAGCGGCGCTACCAGCGTAAGCCCGCCGCCAACCAACAAAGCAGCGTGGGATGCACCACTCCGTCCGCAGCCCCAATCTGGGCTCCGCGTGGCTGAACATAAGCCGGGTCTGGAAGGATGCAAGCCGATTATTGGCCGTTTGGTTCGATTTCGGCCGAATTCTTTACGGGACGTTACGCGCCTGTCAGCGCCCCGGCGAACAATGTCGCCACGGTGAGATCGGCCGACGTGCCCGGATTGAGACCCCGTTCCCGGAGCGAAACGTCGAACGCCGTCAAGGGCCCCATCATTTCCCTCGGATCGTGGCATTGAGCCAATCCCGACTCGAGCGGCCTTGCCTCGTCGAGCACTTCCGCGGCCACGTGCGGGCCGAACTTGCGTTCGATCAGCGTGTCGGGAACGTGTGCGAGAAAGCCGAGATAGATGTAGGTGGCGACCGAGGGCACATCGCCCCAGCGGCTCATGCCGCCCGCGCGCCATTTCAGGCCCAGGTCGAAGATATCGACGAAACCGTTCGCATAGTTCCAAGCGATGCGGTCGCGGGTCGCGGCGGCGCGCATGGCATCGAGGAGCGTCGTGGAGGGATCTGTCGCGACGTCGTGCTCGGACGCATTGCCCAGTCCTCCGGGCTCCGCCATACGGATCGCGCGATAGGCGCGCCGGGCATCGTCGACCGTCAGCGCGGCCAGAACCTCGGCCAGGGATTGGCGCAAAGGACCGCTCGCCGCCGTGAGCGCGGCCTGGGCCAGGGGCGCGGCGAGAAGGATTATTCCGAGATTGGTGTTGTGGCTGACGACGGCCCGCGTCGCCCGAACCGCTTCTTCGATCCGCTGCCCGGCCGTCAGTCCCTGCGCCGCGATGGCGGGCGCCGCCGCGGCTGCGCTTCGTTCGAAGTCGGATACCGCCGGTTGGGCGCCCTCGGCATGGCGATGCACGTTTCCCGGCTTCAGCGCGTCGAGTTCGGCCAGGCACGCAGTCTGGAAGGCCGAGGCGACGGCATCGCTGGTCATCCGGGTTGTCAAGCTTCCTCCCTCGCGTTGCGGACACTCTCGGGCAGCGCCGCCGCGAGAAAGGCGTCCACGACATGGTCCGACAGACGAAGGCTCGTGACCTTTTGCAACCCGTTCCAGGCCGGCATCGAGTTGACCTCGAGTACGAGAAACGTGCCGTCGCGAGCCTGTATGACATCGACGCCCGCATAGTCGGCGCCAACGCATGCTGCGGCGCGCACGGCGAGATCGACGAGGTCCTGACTTGCAATGGCGGCCTCGGCGCGAGCGCCTTGTTTGATATTGGTAATCCAATTCGTGCCGTGCCGGATCATCGAAGCGACGACCCGTCCTCCGCACACGAACAGTCTCCAGTCTTGGTGACGCTCCTGTGCGGGCGGCACGAACTCTTGCAGATAATAGACGCCGTCGACGTCCTCGGGCGGCGAAAGGCCGGCCGTGGTCTCGACCAGGCGAACGCCCTTGCCTTGCGCTCCGAAGAGCGGTTTCTCGACGACCTTGCGACCCTCGGCGACGAGCCGCGACACGACATCTTCCGCCGTCGTCCTATCGACGCCGGCAAAAGTGCGCGGGGTGGGCAATCCGGCTTTCTGCAGGAAAAACGTCGTCGTGGATTTGTCGACGCAGCGCTCGATGGCACGGGCATCGTTCCAGACCGTGACGCCGAGCTCGCGCAATGCATGCAGCAGACCGAGATACAGCGTGACCTGCTCGAAACTGCCGCCGGGAATGAACCGCACGAAGGCGCCTCGCGGCGTGTGGTCGCCGAGACCCGGTATGGCGAGGCCCGTGGCCGTATCCGTCGAGAAACCGCACGAAGGCAGGGGGGCGACGACAGGGTTGATACCGCGCCGGGCGAACGCGCGCTGAAGGCTCTTGCCGTGCCAATCCCGTCCATCGCCGAAGAGGACGATGGACGGTGTGATGGCGGTGTCGTTCGTCATGGAGCGCTACGCGAAGGAGCGTGCGAGCACGGCGTCGTCGATCGCTCCGCCTTCGAAGCTCTTACCGGTCGAAAGGGCGGTGACGGTGACCTTCGCCGGGCTGAACAGCATCGGATCGATCTGGTAGAAATCGCCCTTCACCGCCGCGAAGATCTCGGCGAACGGCTTGCCGTAATCCTTTGAGTTCGCACTCGGCAGTTCTTCGGCGAGCTTCTTCGCCGCCGCTTCGTCGCCTTCCACGTAAAGATGCGCGCGGCCGCCATAAATGATGGCGTCGTTGGTGCGGCCCATGGCCTCCACAAATCCGGGGACGGGCGGCGGAATTGGAACCGTGGCCATGCCGTCGACGATGTTCTCGAGCGGGAAGTGGAGCTCATGCGCCTTGTGGAGCGCGACTTCGAGGCTGCGGCCAGCGACCTGAACCGATCCCGCGAGGCTCGATGTCGGCGCGAACAGGAAGGTCAGCTTCTCGGGCTTCAGGCCGCAAGCCTTGGCGACCTCCTCGACCAGAGCGGCGGGCGGCGCCGTGTCGGCCTCGATCACAAGCGCCGCGGTCTTGGCCTTGTCCCGATATCCGAGCTCGTCGAACAAGGGCTCCGACGAGCCCATGGCGCGGGCAGGACCCGACCCGAGGAAGTAGAAGTCCTTGCCGCCGGCGTCCTTGCCGGAAAGGCTCCAGCCCGCGTATTGCGAGCCGAGACAGGCGAGAACCGGCTGGCTCGTATGCACGGTGATCAGGAATGGCCAGGGATCGGTCGTGCTGCTGGTCTCGAACGTCACGACGCCGAGCCCCGCGAGGCAGATTTCCGCCAAACGGCGCCCCGCTTCGAGCCCTCCAACGGCGTCGACACCGCAATCGATCAACGTTTCTCCGAGAGACCCCTTGGAGACGCCGACACGTAACGCGTCGGCATTGTCGATTAAGTCCTGCACCAGCGGCGCGACATGCGTATTCAGGCTTGGTTTCTTCATCGATTGCTTCCCTCTCCCGCGGGATAGTCTTCTTGAGCGCTCGGGTTGGTCCGAGACGCCCTCAGTTCGGCCAGCAGGCGGTCACGGTATGTATCGACGAGACATCTCGCCTCGTCCGCCGATCTCCCCCGCGCAAGTACAGTGCATATCGGGCGCTCTTTGTCGATCCGTTCTCCAGGTTGGGGAAGGTCGGCCGCCCAGTCGGGCCAGACCGTCTCGTGCGGAACCGTGATTGCATCGGGCGCGAAGACGATTCCGGAGGCCGAGGCGTCTTCGATGACGAGCGCCCGCTCCGGCAGGGCCTCGTGCAACACCGCATCGAGATGGACGGCAAGAAGCGGGGCGGCATCGTTCGCGAAAATGTCGAGCGTGGCCCCCGGGCGCGGATTGATTTCCAGAAGGCGCGGAACTTCGCCGTCGAGCATGAAATCGGCGGAATTCAGGCCTTTCAGGCGAAAATGGGCCGCAAGCTGAAACACCGTAGCGGTCATGGCGCCGGTGGCCTTTCGGGAGAGACGCGCGGGCCGCACCGCACCGCCATAGCGCCATGGCTTGGCGGGTGTGGGGGATGGCCATTGTTCGCTGAAGCCGAGAACTCGGGCGTCCTGGCCGTTGGCCGCGAATAGGGCCGATACGGAGCGTCCAGGAACCAAGGCCTGGTAATAGACCTTCGCCGGGGGGTGGGCGCGTCCGGCGGGCGCGATGTGGCTACCGCCGGCCCCGCCAAGCCGTTTGACGACCCAGCCGCGCGGATCGGCCGGCCGGTCGAGGCGGGTTTCCGGATGGGGAATGGCATGCGTTTCCAAGGCGCCGAAGAAGCGCGCCGGGTCGTTGACCGCTGAGACGGTAGCGGGATCGTTTCCAAGCAGCGGCCAGCGCTTCGAGATTTGCGCAAGGATATCGGGCCGGTCCTCGAATCCGGATCCATAGACCAGGCCCACGGGCGGAGAGGGCGCGTGGGCAGCGAGCGTTTCGAGCGCCCCCTCAAGCGGTCTCCACCGGAACCCGCGCGCGAGATCCGGCAGTTGGACGAGGGCCGGTGCGAGCGCCTGCGTGTCCATGTCGGCGAAGAAGTCCACGACCAACGGCACGTAACGCGCATCGGCGGCCGCGCGTGCCAACGCCCGGCCCGACACGGCGGCGATCAGAATCGCACCGCACGGCTTCGTCATCGCCTAAGCCCTCGCCATACGCGGAGCCTTGTCCCGGACTGACATGGCCCGGACTGACTTGGGCCGGATTAACATGGCCCCGGACTTAAGACGTGAGGTCTTGGGCGAGCCTATAGGCGGCGCGGAAGTCGAGATAGACCGGCGACTCGGCGGCGATCATTTCCTTGAACATGCCGATCTCGGTCTTGTACTTGATGTCGCCGATGGCAAGCGCGCCAATGCCCACGGCGCCACTCATACCCTCGATCGGAACGCCGTTGTCCTGGATGCCGACGCCTTCGATACCGAGCGGCGGCACGGCATTGACGTCCGCGGCCACTTTCAGCTGCTGTGCGGGCTTGAGTTGCTCCAGGCTCAAGATCTGCCGCCCGGCGGGGCCGGCGGAGAAAATGACGTCGGCGCTGTGCGCCAGCTCTTCCTTTTGCTCTTCGGTCGTTCCGTCCGCGTAACCGAGATCCACGTCGAACCGGTCGTTCGCTTCCATGGTCAGACGGCGGACGCGCTCGGGTCCGTCATAGCCGACGAGAAATGCCTTGGCCCCGTCCATCGATGCGATCACGGCGGAGGCGAACGCCACGACGCCGGTCCCCCCGAAAACGATCACACGCTTGTCCTTGAAGTCGGTGCCGAAAATACCTTCCAGGGCCTGCTTGGCGCAGGCCACCATGGCGGCGGCGGTCGTGAACGAGCCTGCCGGATCGGCGAAAACCGAGACCTCGAACGGCGGAACCATGGCTTTCTTGGCCCGGTCCAGCATGTCCAGGGATTCGATGGCGCGTTTTCCGCCGATGAAGACCGCCTGCCGCTTGATGCCCTCCGGGCTGCGCGAGAAGATGGCGTCCTGGACCAGGCCGTAAACGTCCTCGATCGTCGCGTTCGTGTACGGAACGGCGTGATCGTAACCCGCATCGAGGCCCATATTGATGTCGAACGGGCTCATATATTTGAGCGGCGTGATCATATGCAGAATGCGCGGCGGCGCCATCGCTTCAATCTCCCCAGGCATTTGCGGCCGCCTCGTGTCGCCGGTACGCATGCGAACCGGCACGAAGGA
The DNA here is from genome assembly GCA_002482645.1 of Hyphomicrobiaceae bacterium UBA7697. GTDB lineage: Bacteria > Pseudomonadota > Alphaproteobacteria > Rhizobiales > Methyloligellaceae > Methyloceanibacter. Next base: position 177,403 of record DLGJ01000007.1, on the reverse strand, counting down.
CCGTATGAGTGTTGCTCTTATACGCTTCGCTTTATGACATAGGGCGTGGCCGCAAAGAACCTCAACTGCCCGTCGAGCCCAGATTTTTTCGCCTCAAGCGGAAAGCTCAGTGATCTCGGCCCCTTCATTGCGCCCCCTGGCCATCACGAACCGGAGCGTGCCGTTACGATCGGCCTTCGAAGCAACGTCGAGAAGCCTCAAGCCGTCCGCCTCGGTCTCCGCGAAGGCGAAGCCTGTCGGGCCCCAGGAGCTTTGACCGAGGCCGCGCGCGCCCGCGGCACGCAGCGCCGCGACGACCGCCGCAACGCGCCGGCTCGTGAAAACGCCCCCCTGGAGCGGCGCAAAATAAGCGCCCATCCGCGCCTGAAGGTGGCCCACCTCATCGCAGAACGCGCCGAAGTCTGCGGTTTCCAGCGCTGGCAGGGCGCGCTCGACGATGCGCGCCTCGAGCGCCGCGCGTTCGTCCTCGGAATAGGCCGGCAAGGTCTCGAACGCGGCAAGTTCGTCCGCTCCGTCGAGCCCCTTTGCTTCGGGGTCGAAGATCAGCAATGCGCGCCAACGCTCCGGGAAGGCGGCACGGGTGACCAATTGGGGCAACGCGCCATCGCGCGGGCCGCTATCGAGAATGGCTCCGCCCACCTCGAACGTGGCGATACCGATGCCGGACCGCGTTCCGCGCTCCAAAAGAGCGGCGATCTTCGGCGGGGAAAGGTCGAGCCCTTCGAGCCTCCCGAACGCCGTGCCGACCGCGAGGGCCAGTTGCGTCCCCGAGCCGAGGCCGGCATGGGATGGAATGGCCGCCTCGATATCGAGGCTATAGGCCTGTTCGATGCCATGAGCTGTTCTAATCGTGTCGAGATAGCGTGCCGCGCGTTCCGCCTCCGGGCCGTGTACGGCATTTTCGCTCGCGCGCCGCAGGGTGAGCCGCGTCCAAGGCTCGCTGAGCGAAAGGCCAAAACTGCCGAAGGGCTTGGACGATTTCCCGCTCGGGTCGAAAAAACCGAAATGCAAACGTGCCGTCGTCGCGACCGACACCGCTGAAAACGGATCGTTGTGGGTGGACTGAGGTACTGCGGCTGGCGACTTCTGCATGGGCATCAAAGCATGCCGTTGGGGTTCGCTGAATTTTGCGGCGCGATCCGCAGGACGCGCCGAATGTAGGCGCCGCCCGCACACCGCTCGACGGCCGCACGGGGATGCAACGGAATGAAGGCCACGTCGCAATAGGCCGTTGTCGTCTCCTTGTTGCGCTGTAGGTCCGGCACGAACGTTCTCCCCCGAACGGCCTCCATTGATCGGTCCTGTGCCGCCCGATATGCTCACCCCGGCGATAGCGGATAAAGCGGCGCAGGATTTCGAATGCTGCGGCGCACTGTTTCAAAAGAAGAGAGCAATGGCAACGCAAGAGCGCACCTATAGCGACGCGGAAGTTGAGGAACGGCTGAAAAAGGAGCTGCCTCACTGGTATCTCGAAGACGGCTGGATTCGCCGCAAGTACAAGACCAATAGCTGGAAGGGGACGCTGATGGTCATCAACACCATCGGCCATCTCTCGGAAGCGGCATGGCACCATCCCGACATCACGGCGTCCTATGCCTGGGTCGAAGTGCGTCTGACGAATCATGCCGCCAAGGGCATCAGCGACAAGGATTTCGAGCTTGCGAAGAAGATCGAAGAGGTCGTCCATTGGCAGCCGGCTCGCGAGGGCGGCGCGCTCGAAGGCACGCCCGAAGACGACATGCGATTCTCGTATATCAAATACGACAAGCCCAAGGCCTAGCCTTACGCCGGTGCCTGCGCGGTTCGTAGGCATTGGGACCGGGACCGGCCGTTCAGGAGTGATTCCATGCCGCTCCATCGGAATTTTGCGCGCGAAGAGTAGCCCGCGTGCTTGCGCGAGCGGCAGCACCTGTTTATCTGTGTAACGAGTGCAATAAAAAGACGCCGGGGAGGAGAACGGGTTTGGACAGCACGCTCCAACGGGCCGCCGAGCTGCTTTCGCAAGCACGTCTTCCGGTTTTCGGGGGTCTCTTCACGGATGTGAAAGGCGCAGCCGCGGCTTTGTCCCTGGCACGAAAACTGGGTGGCGTTGTCGATCATGCCGCCAGCGAAGGAACAAGCCGCGCCGCGCGCGTGATGCGCGAGACGGGCGCAACCCCGGCAAGTTTCGGCGAAGTCCGAAATCGCGCCGATACGATCGTCGTCATCGGCAGTATGCCGCGTACGCGCGACCCAAAGCTTCTAGACAAACTATTTCCCACGGGAGCCACGCTGCCGCGTCCTGGCGACAACAAACGCGAGCTGATCGTCGTTGGATCGAAGAAGGGCAAAACCCCGTCCGGCGTCCGCGTCACGGAGATCGGCGGCAAGAACGCGCTGCCCGAACTCGTCGCGTTGCTGGCCGCGGCCGTGCGCGAGGGGCCTTTCGACATTCGCGATTCCGCGCTGGCCAAGAAGATTCTATCGGCGGGCGAGAGGTTGCGGAACTCGGCCTTTGCCGTGTTCGTCTACGATCCGGCCGAACTTGACGAGCCGGTGTTGCACACCGTGCTCGAGGCCGTTCGCCATCTGGTGAAGACGACCCGCGCCGCGACGTTATCGCTGTCCGCGCCCGGCAACGGCGAGGGCGTTAATCTGTGCTCCACCTGGACCTGCGGGTTGCCGGTTCGCACCAGCTTCGCCGGCGGCGTGCCGGAGAACAATATGTGGGCCTACGAAACCAGGCGCCTTCTAAAGAGCAACGAAGCCGACGCACTCGTTTGGATCGACGCGCTGGACGGCGAGGAGGCCACGCCTCCGGCTCGTTCGTTCCGTGGCGTTCCCGCGGTGGTGCTGTCCTCACGGCCGGTCCAGGCCGGCCGGGACGATGTGGTGATCGAGGTCGGCGCGGCTGCCGCCGATCACGATGCGGCGGTCTTTCTGCCCCAGATCGCGGGAATCGGCATGGTCAAGGCAACAGCCGCGAACTCGAAAAAGCCGACAGTCGCCGAGGTGCTGAGCCGAATCGAAGCGCTGATCGATGCGAAGGGAGCCGCTTGATGCTCGTAAAGCTTGAGGGCGGCCGTATCATCGATCCCGCGCACAATCGCGATGCCGTCGGCGACCTCTATTTGCAAGACGGGCGCATCGTCGAAAAGCCGGAGGGGCGCGAGCCCGACGAGGTGCATGACGTTTCGGGCAAGATCGTCATGGCCGGCGCCATCGACGTGCATTCTCACATCGCCGGCAGCAATGTGACCCTCGGCCGGCAACTGATGCCCGAGTTGCCTTTGCTCGCCGCCGCCGAAGGTCAGCCCATTCTTCCGTCCCCGGCGGCCTGGGGCTCGTACGCCACGGGGCTCCGCTACGCTCAGATGGGATACACCACCGTCATCGAGCCGGCGATGATCCCGACCCATGCCATTCAGGCGCAGACCGAACTCGCCTCGATCCCGATCATCGACGTGGCCGGTCTCGTCGTGCTCGGCAACGACGATTACACCCTGAACCTTCTGCGCAAGGGCGATGCGAAGAGCGACGAACTGAAGGACTACGTCGCTTGGACCTTGGCGCATTCCAAGGCGATCGGGCTCAAGGTTATCAATGCTGGCGGCTCGGAGGCGTTCAAGTTCAACGCGCGCACGTTCGACCTCGACGAGCAGGTTCCCGCATACGGAGTCACGTCGCGGGGCATCGTCGAAGCCATGCAGAAGGCCGTGGCCGATCTCCGCGTGCCGCATCCGCCCCACGTGCACATCAACAATCTCGGTATTGCCGGAAACGTGGATACGGCCGTGGCGACGCTGAAAGCGACGCAAGGCCTACCTATCCACATGGCGCATATCCAGTTCTACGGCTATGGCAAGGAAGGCGACAAAGGCTTCTCCTCGGGTGCGCCGCGCCTCATGGAAGCGATCAACAAGCACAAGAATGCGACCGTCGATGTGGGGCAGGTGCTGTTCGGCCAAACCATCACCATTTCGGGCGATATTCTGCGTCAGTTCGACGGGCGCCGTGCCGCCAATCCGAAGAAATGGATCATCAATCAGGGCGACGGCAACGGCACGGGCCTTGTGCCGTACAAGTACAAGAAGAAGAGCTTCGTCAACGCGCTGCAATGGGCCATCGGTCTTGAGATTTTCCTGCTCGCCGGCGACCTCTGGCGGGTTCTGTTCTCGACCGACCACCCCAATGGCGCGCTGTTCACCCGTTATCCGGAGATCTTCCATCTGCTGATGGACAAGAACGAGCGGTCGCGCTGGTTCGACTCGTTGCCCGAAGCGACGCGGCAGGTTTCCACGCTCGGCAGCATCTCGCGTGAGCTGACATTGTCCGAATTGGCGATCATCACGCGCGCGGCGCCTGCGAAGCTCTTGGGCCTGACCGACCGCGGTCATCTGGCGCCAGGCGCCATAGCCGACGTGGCCGTCTACACGAATCGGAGGGACAAGACGAAGATGTTCTCCGCCGCCGACTTGGTGTTCAAGTCGGGCAAGCTTGTGGTGCGGAAGGGCGACGTCGTCGATGTGACCTGGGGCCGTTGTTATCACGTCGACCCCGGTTTCGATTCTCAGATCAAGAGGCGCGTCAAAGCGTTCTACGACACCTATTATGGCGCCGACCCATCCTGGTTCGGCGTGACCGAAGCCGTTTCCGATCGTCCAGATCGATTCGCGACCATTCGTTGTGCGAGCTGACATGCCAGAACTGAAAGTCAAAGGCGTCACGATTGTCGAAACGTTCGCGGAAGCCTTCCCGATGGTCGGCACGCGCGTCATCATCACCGCGCCCACGGCCGAATGGGCGATGATCTCCGCACGCACGATGACCGGTTTCGCGACTTCGGTGATCGCCTGCGGGGCCGAAGGCGGAATCGAACGCATATTGCCGAAATCGGAGACGCCCGACGGGCGGCCGGGCATTGCGGTTCTCCTGTTCACCATGGACGTGGACAAGCTGCAAACCCAGCTCCGCAATCGTGTGGGGCAGTGCGTGCTGACCAGCCCCGGCTCGGCCTGCTATGCCGGCCTCGAAGGCGGCAAGAAGCTGAAGCTCGGCGCATCCTTGCGGTTCTTCGGCGACGGCTGGCAAATGTCGAAGGTCATCGGCGGGCGCAGATATTGGCGTATTCCCGTCATGGGCGGCGAGTTCGTCTGCGAGGACAAGACGGGGCTGACCACCAAGGCCGTCGGCGGCGGCAACCTCCTTGTCGTGGGCAAGTCCCATAGCGCCGTGCTGGCAGCATGTACGCGCGCCGTGAGGGCCATGGCCGACGTTCCGGATGTCATCACGCCATTTCCCGGTGGCATCGTGCGCTCCGGCTCGAAGGTCGGGTCCAAATATGCGGGTCAGATCGCGTCGACCAACCACGCTTACGCCCCCGGCCTGAAGTGGCATCCCGATTCGGAATTGCCGCCGAATGCGGAAGCCGTTCTCGAGATCGTTATCGACGGGCTGACGGCCGATGCCATTCACGATGCCATGCATGCCGGAATCCATGCGATCGCGAAGGGCGGCGCACGGGACGGCGTCACGCACATCACGGCCGGCAATTACGGCGGCAATCTCGGGCCCCATCACTTCCACCTTAAGGAGATTGTCGGGTGACCGCGCTTTGTTTTCAGCTCAAGAGGCGGCCTGAGCAACGGCTCGACTTGTCGCCATTGGTGCCGGCCCGTCTCGACGGTCTGAACCGCAAAGAGATCGAAGCGCTGTCTGTCGCCACGACGCGCGAGGCGGTGACAGTTGGCGACGTCTTCAAAGTGAAGGGGCGGGACGTTCAGAATCTGCATTTCATCGGCACGGACGATCGCTGCGACAAGATCGGCGCCGGATTGACGGGCGGCGAGATCGTCGTCGAGGGCGACGCCGGCATGCTGCTGGGCGCGCGGATGAAAACGGGCAAGATCGCCGTTCACGGCGGCGCGGGCGTGCTCGCCGGCGCAAGCATGGCGGGTGGTGAAATTGCCGTGCGGCGGGACGTCGGCGATCAGGCTGGGGGCGTCGCATTCGGCGAGACCTTTGGCATGAAAGGCGGTTTCATCGCGATCGGCGGCGACGCGGGCGATTTCGTCGGCGAACGCCTACGCCGCGGGCTTATCGTCGTCGGTGGCAACGCAGGCGACTATGCGGGCGGCCGCATGATTGCGGGCACGATTCTGTTGCGGGGGGGCGTAGGCCGCTATGCCGGTTACGGCAACCGCCGTGGCAGCCTCGTCTTTGCGGACAAACCGCGCCATTTGCTGCCCACCTATGTCGATAGCGGTGTGATGGAGTTCGATTATCTTCGCCTGCTGGAGACATGGCTCCGCGGTCAGGGCCTGCGCATTCGTCTCGGGGGCCGCGCCCGCCGCCTCATGGGCGACATGGCGGTGCTCGGCAAGGGTGAAATGCTGATCCTGAGCTAAGGCCGGGCGGAATCGCTCGTCCGGCCGGTACTTGACGCATCGAAGGCGCTTCCCCCTTACTCTTGTATATTCTTGATGCCGAAAGTCATTTTTGCGTCGCGCCGATCTCATGACATCTTCGCCCTTTGTCCTACTCGACGATAGCCTCACGGCCGGTGATCGCAGTCTGCTGTTCGAAAACGCCGAGGAAATCGTCTGCGTCGACCGTCCGGAGGATGTCGAGGCTGGGTTGCAGCGCATTTCGGACGGCCTAGCGCGCGGTCTCCACGCGGCGGGATATTTCACTTACGAACTCGGCTATTGCCTGGAGCCGAAGCTGCGCGATCTGCTTCCTTCCGATCGCGCCGAGCCGTTGTTCTGGGTCGGGTTGTACCGGCTTGGGCGACGCTTGAACGACGACGACACGCGAGCGTGGCTCGATGAGCGCGGCGGGGCAGGGCACGCCAAGATCTCGGACCTCGCGCTGTCCTGGTCCCGCGAGGAGTACGGACGAGCCTTCCGTGGGGTGCAGGACTACATCGCCGCGGGCGACGTCTACCAAATCAATCTGACCCAGAAATATCTCTTCGACTTCGAAGGCGATCCGATCGCGTTGTATGCGGCGCTTCGCCGGCGGCAACGGGTCGCCTACGGCGCACTGATCCAGACGCCCGAGCGCGCCGTGCTGTCTCTGTCCCCCGAGCTGTTTTTCAGGCGCGAAGACCAGCAATTGACCACGCGGCCCATGAAAGGGACGGCACCCCGCGGCCGGACGCCACGCGAGGACGCCCGGCTGAAGACCTGGCTCGCCATGGACGAGAAGCAGCGTGCGGAGAATCTGATGATCGTCGATCTCCTACGAAACGATCTCGCCCGCGTGTCGCGTATCGGCTCGGTGGAGGTGACGGATCTCTTCACCGTCGAGACCTATCGCACGGTCCATCAGATGACGTCCGGCATCATGTCGGAGCTGCGTTCGGACATGGAGATCGCCGACATGCTCCGCGCGCTGTTCCCGTGCGGGTCGATCACCGGCGCGCCGAAGGTCCGGGCCATGGAGATCATCCGCGAATTGGAGAAGGAGCCGCGGGGCATCTATACCGGCGCGATCGGCACCATCGCGCCTTCCGGGGATTGCCAGTTCAACGTGGCGATCCGGACCGCCGTCTTGTCCGGCGGGCGGGGCGAGTTGGGGATCGGCGGCGGCATCGTCGCCGATTCGAAGGAGGATTCCGAATATGCCGAATGCCTGCTGAAAGCCCAGTTCCTCACCGAATCCGGTGGACCGTTCGAGCTGATCGAAACGCTCCGCTGGCAGAGCGAGCGCGGCTATCACCTTTTGGAGCGACATCTCTTGCGGCTGCAATCCTCCGCCGCGCATTTCGGCTATCCCTATTCGCGAACGGCCGTTCTCGCGGCCCTGGACGCGGCGGCGGCAGAAATCACTTCTCCTGTAGCGATGGTCCGTCTACTGCTGTTCGAGGATGGCTCCATCACGGTCAGTTCGAGGGACATCGAACTGCCGACGAAGGATACGGTTTGGCGATTCGCCGTCTCGGATCAGCGCGTCGACGAGAAGGATCCCTTCTTCTATCACAAGACCACGCGCCGCCAGTTCTACGACAGAGAAATGGAGCGGCAGAAGGATTTGACCGGCTGCGACGAGGTCGTGTTCCTGAACTTGCGGGGTGAGCTGACGGAAGGAACCCGGACCAATCTCTTTATCGAACGGGACGGGCGCTTGTTCACGCCGGCACTCTCTTGCGGACTGCTGCCCGGAACCTTGCGGGAGGAACTGCTCGACCTGCCGCGCGCGGCCGCGAGCGAGGCCGTACTGACCGAGGCCGATCTCAGAGCCGCCGACCGCATTTATCTCGGCAACTCGGTCCGTGGACTCGTTCGGGCCGAATGGATGCACGGCCCTGACATCGGCGGCCGCGAGCCGGCGCATGCCACCGGCGAGACTTGAGAACGGCGCGTTTCTCCCGTCCCAAAAGAGAATGCTCAGGTCAGACGACCCGGGCATTCCGCCGATAAGGGCTTGACGAAAAATATCGCGGGCGAAGCGTCAGGACGGAAAGTTCTCTTTCGGCTTCGATTCGCCGTTGTCCGCCGTGTCCCCGGTTCTGTCCGCCTGCATCTTTTCGGCCGCTTTCCCGAATGAGCCGGCGAGTTCGGACCACGCCCGCAGAAAGCCTTGGCCGACTTCCTGGGCGCCCTGGCGAAGCGGTTCGGCCCGCTCCCACATCTCGCGCGCCTTGTCCTTGGCTGCCTCGGCGGACCTCATCCCCGTTTCCTTCAGGGATTTCTGCGTTTCGCCGGCTTGCGAGAGTGCGAGCTTCCGCAACGCGTCCATTTGGGATTCGGTCGTATTGCGGTAGGCGTGGGCACGGCTCAACACATCCTGGAAGCGCAATTCCATATTGCCCAGAACGGTCTCGCCGAGAGCGCCGGCGTGATCGCGTAAGGAGCGCACCTGCTCGCCAAGCGTTTCGAGCTCGCGCCGCAAGTCCTCCCATTCCTTGTCGGCCTGGTCGGCCGCTTCGGATTTTGTGGTCTGGCCGGTCATGTCGGCCTGTTCAGTCTCTTTGAGATCGTCGGTCATGTCGTGTCTCTTGAGGCTAGGACGAAGAATTGGAACTCAGTGCGCTCATATTGCAATCAATTGACGATAGAGCACGTGTTCTCGCTTCCTGGGTTAGGGACGAGGCATTCGGCCCGCACGACTTGCGTGCCGTTCCGGACAAGCCGCTTGCCGGATGCCGCAATCTGAGCGCCGCCGCTCAAAGGCCTTCAAGCCGGTCCGGATGAGACCTACAGATTTGGTCGGAGGGGCCGGACATCAAGAGGGGACCGATTTTTTGAGTCCCGCCCCATGAATTCGGGCCGCAGGTGTCGTAGCCTGACCGGCGCCGGATCGCCGCGACGGTACGGCATCTCGGATGCCGTGCCCGGTGGGTCCGACAGGCGGCCGGGGCGGGGCCGGGCGACGAAAAGCCGTAGGGAATTCCAATGCTCGGAGAGATCTTAGGCGCGCTGCTTCCGGCGATCATCACGATACTGCTCGGCTATTTCGCGGCACGGCATCACGATTTCTCGCAAAACGAGGTCCCGACGCTCAACCGGATGGTGATGACCTACGCCTTGCCGCTTGCCCTTTTCGTGGGCGTTCTGAGCGCAGGGCGGGATGAACTGCTCGCCGCTCTGCCGCTCCTGGTGTTCCTCACATTGGCGATGATCGGAACCTATGCGGCGGTGCTTGTCGTGGCGATCTTCGTGCTTCGTCATCCTCCGGGATTGAGCGCGCTCCGCGCATTGATGGCATCCGCCCCGAGCACGGCCTTCGTCGGCGTTCCCGTGTTGGGATATCTCTACGGCACGACCGCGGACATCCCCATCGCGGTTGGCGGCATCGTCATTTCGGTTTTCCTGCTTCCGGCGACGCTCATCCTGCTCGCGCTCGACCCCACCGGTGCCACCGAGGCGGCTCCGGAAGCCGGAAGCCAGGCGCGGCCACCCAAGCAACGGGGCGGCATGCCCGGCAAGGTGCTCCAATCGTTGAGACAGCCGATGGTGTGGCTGCCGTGCTCGGGGTTCATCCTCGTACTGATGAATATTCAACTGCCGAATCTCGTCGAAGGGTCCATGTCGCTCCTCGGACACTCCTCGGCCGGAGTCGCCCTTTTCACGGCCGGGATCATTCTGGCCGGTTACAAGATGACGCTGAACGTGCCAGTCGTCATTCTGGTATTCATCAAGAACGTATTGCAGCCGGCCGTCGTTTGCCTCGGCATGCTGGCGCTGGGCTACGGCAATCCGCTTCTCAGTCAGACGGTCGTCACGACCGCGCTTCCGGCGGTGACGCTCGTCGTCATGCTGGCGGTCCAATACCGCGTCGCCATTCCGGAAGCGGCCGCTGCGCTTCTGATAAGCACCTTCGGCTCGCTCATCACCATGAGCGCGTTCATTTGGCTGGTGCAATGAGAGGCGGAAAATTCGCCGCGGCGCATCAGGCGCTTCGCGACTCCGGGACCTGCGGCGTCTCGGACCTCTCGTCCTCGCTCTCCTCCGCCGCGTCGAGCTTCAACGTATCGGCGAGGCGGCGCCGGGCGCGGTTGACGCGGCTCTTGATCGTGCCGACGGCGCATCCGGAAATTTCGGCGGCCTCTTCATAAGAAAAGCCGGCGGCGCCCACGAGCACGAGGGCTTCGCGCTGATCGTCGGGAAGCTCGGACAGGGCGTCCCGGAAATCCTGCATGTCCATGTGGCCATGCTGCTCGGGGATGGACGAGAGCCGGGCCGCGTAGGCGCCGTCCACATCCTCCACCTCGCGCTTCTTCCGGCGGCGTTCGGAGAAATACGTGTTCCGAAGGATGGTGAAGAGCCACGCCTTCAGATTCGTTCCCTCTTCGAACGAGTCGAGATGGTTCCAAGCCTTGAAAAGCGTCTCCTGCACGAGATCGTCGGCCCGCTCGCGGTCGCCGCAAAGCGAGACCGCGAAGGCGCGCAGATTGCCGATTTGGGCCACGAGAGCGTCCTTGAGGCCCGGTGAGACGGTGCGGGGCAAGTCAATTCTCTCCGCTCTTGTCGAGGTCCTTGAGGAGTCTCAGGAGATGATCGGGAACAGGTTCGTCCGCGACGGAGTCGAACATGGCGCGAACCTGCCTGCCAATGTGGGCCTGAAGTGCGGGTGACATACTCATATCCGGCTTCGAGTCCGGCGCGAGGCCCCCTGCGTCTTGCCGATCGGTACTTTTACTGGCGTCGACGGCCATGCGCCTGGGAGCCTTATCGTTCTCGTCTTCGGTCACAACGGTTCCTTGTCGGTTCGGTCCGCTTGCGGAGTGTAACCGATAACCGCTGCGTTGCTGCACCCGAAAAACCCACGATCCTCCAATCGGTTCCAAGCCCGCGATAGTTTTGCCGAAGTTTGGGGAGAGGTTTCCACGCGACGCGGTTCACGCGCATTGTTTCTTTGGCCCCTCTGTGTGAGAGAATGGGGCGATCGATCGACGAAGTTCCATTGCCCTCGAGGGGAGCAACCTTCCATGCAGCTGTCTCAATCTATTGCGCCGCACCTGCCCCTGCTGCGACGTTTCGCACGCGCGCTCTCGGGCTCCCAAACTGCGGGGGATGCTTACGTGGCGGCGACATTGCAGGTCCTCGCGGAGGATTCGTCGCTGTTCGACGACAGTCTCGGCTCGCGGGTCGCGCTCTACCGGACCTTCGTCAGCATGTGGAACTCCGTAGGGTTGAATCTGAAGACGGAGGTCTTCGACAGGGGCGATACGCCGGTCGACCGTCATTTGGAGCAAATCACGCCGCTGGCCCGCCAGGCCTTCGTCTTATGCTCGGTGGAGGGCTTCTCGGCCGACGAGGCCGCCGAAATCCTCAATACCACGACCAGCAACGTGCAGGCCCTTCTGGACGACGCCGGGCGCGAGATCGCCGCGCAGGTTGCCACGGACGTGCTCATCATCGAGGACGAACCGATGATCGCCATGGATCTGGAGAGCATTGTCGAAGGGCTGGGTCATCGGGTGGCCGGCGTTGCCCGGACGCACGCCGAGGCGGTCGATGCGGCCTCAAACCATAAGCCCGGTCTGGTGCTCGCCGATATTCAGCTCGCCGACGGCAGTTCCGGCCTCGATGCGGTCAACGAGATCCTTGGATCGTTCGAGGTTCCGGTCATTTTCATTACGGCCTATCCGGATCGCCTACTGACCGGCGAGCGGCCGGAGCCGGCATTTCTGATCACGAAGCCCTACCAGCCCGACACGGTGAAGGCCATCGTATCCCAGGCCCTGTTCTTCGAGCAGCACGCCAAACGGAAGGCGTGACCGGCTAGCATCCGCGGCCGGCAGGATCGGCATCGGGCGGGCTCAGATCTTGTCGAAGAACATCAGCACCAGCAGAAGGACGATAATCAATCCGACGAGGCCGGCCGGAAACGCTCCCCATGCGCGGCTATAGGGCCACGCCGGCAATACGGCGAGAAGCACCGCGGCCAAGATGATGAGGAGAACTGTCGGGCCCATTGCGTGTCCCTGAACGCGGGTTGTCCGGGTGATCGTCCGATTGGTGCCGACCATAGACTATTCTCCGCGTCGCGCCAGGATTCCGCACGGCACATATGGATTTCGCGTTGGTTCCGTGGGGAGCCCGTTGGATCTGCGCGGACCGCATTCCGCCGGACTGGCGAAACCGATCGTCAATCCCCACGTTTCCGATGGGTATACGCCGCCGCGCGGCGCTGCGCAGGAGCCGGTCAAGGCACGGGAGGAACTCGGAGTGACGAATGCAAATCCCATCCTTGTGGTGGAGGACGAGTTTCTCATTGCTCTCGACATCGTGGCGGCTCTGGAGAATGCGGGCCTTTCGGTCGTCGGCCCTGCGAGCACGGTCAGCGACGCGCTTGCGGCGATCGAGAATGGCCCGCTCCGTGGCGCGCTGCTCGATGCGCATCTCGGCGGAGAGTCGGCCAGCCGGATCGCTGACGCGTTGGCTTCTCGTGGGCTGCCCTTCGCCTTTGTCAGCGGCTATGGGCGCGAAAGTCTTCCGCCCACGCACAGCGCGGCACCCTTGGTCCGCAAGCCGTTCACCGATCAGGAGCTCCTCGCGGCGGTCGCGGGATTTTGACCCCGCAAGGGTGCAACAATTCAGGCAATTGGGCGTTTGACCAACGCGCTGCCTCAGACGCTAAGCAACGCGGACGAACGATGGGCGAGGTCTTCGATGTTACTCTATTGGGCCATCATTTTTGCCGTCGTGGCTTTGATCGCCGGTGTTTTCGGCTTCGGTGGCGTGGCTTCGGCCGCGGGCGGAGTCGCGCGGGTCCTGTTTTTCATTTTCGTCCTGGTCTTTCTGGTTACGCTAATCGCGGCGCTCGTCTAAGGGGCGCGCTCGTGACGCCTCGCTCACGGCCCGCATGCCGGCGTCAAGGGATGGAGTAACGAGTCGCGATGAGCACCACGCTCTCTTTGAGCACCCTGCAGGCGCAGATGAGCCCTGAAACCGGGACCGCGCTCACGTTGCTCGGCCTTCTCGTTGCCTCCGGACTTCTGATTTACGTCTACACCGCTCGCAAGAGGGCGCGCGCGCGGGACGAAGCGCAAACGTTGCTCGAGGCGCATCTCGATCAGCGTACGAAGGAATTGGCGGACGCCGAGCGGCTCTTCGACACCGAGCGCGCGGCGAGCGAGAAGCAGCTCAGGCTCTTGCTGCGGGAGTTGACTCACCGGTCGAAGAACCTCCTTGCGGTGATCCAGGCCATCGCGCGGCAGACCGCGCGGCAAACCGATACGGTCGATGAGTTCCTCGACCGGTTCGGGGCACGGCTACATGCCATCGGCATGTCGCACGACCTGCTCGTCGCGGACGATTGGCACGGCGCGTCGTTGCGGATGCTGGTGGAGCAGCAATTGGAGGCCCATGCCAATGGCGCGGGCAGCCGGGTGGCGATCGAAGGCGAGGATGTCGTGCTTAAGCCCGAGGCCGTGCACAATCTCGGTCTCGCGCTTCATGAGTTGACCGCGAATGCGGAGAAATACGGCTCTCTGTCAAATACCGAAGGCCTGGTCCATGTCGGCTGGAATGTCTGCGACGACGAGAAGGCACTGAAGCTCACATGGGAAGAGCGCGGGGGACCCGACGTGCAGGCGCCGTCGCGATCGGGCTTTGGACGCGCCATGCTCGAGAATGTCGTCGGGAAGGCCCTGGCCGGCGAGGTGGCGCTGTCGTTCCCCGTGCAGGGCGTCCGCTGCGAGATTGTGATTCCGGCCTCACACATCAACTCCCGCGGGTAGACTTGAACTTCCGCGGGTAGACTTGCCTCCAGCTCCGGAAATACGGAGCGGCCCGGCGGCGATAAAGCGCTCGTGAAGTTGCGTGCGCGGAAGTTGAATTGAAGACCGCCAGCAAGCTCGTAGATTTAGCCTGACACACTTGAATTTGGCCTGACACACTTGGCGAACCGCTTCGTACGGACCGCCAAGGGGAAGGAGCGATCATGGCAACCCGGCGACAAATTCTTCTCGGAACTGCCGGCGTCGCGGCCCTCGCGGTCGCCGGTGCGGTGATTCTGCGCGGGCAGAGCGATGCGGCCACGGCCGCCGCCGAAGGCAAATTCGAAGTGACGAAGACCGCCGAGGAGTGGCGCAAGCTCTTGACGCCGGCGCAATACGCCGTGTTGCGCGAGGCAGACACCGAGACAAGCTGGAGCAGTCCGCTCAACAAGGAGAAGCGCAAGGGCACGTTTGTTTGCGCGGGCTGCGACCTGCCGCTCTTCGAGTCGGAGACCAAATTCGAATCGGGAACGGGCTGGCCGAGTTTCTATGCCCCGATCGAGGGCAATATCGGTACCGAAAAGGACTTCAGCTGGGGCATGTTCCGCGACGAGGTTCATTGCCGCCGTTGCGGCGGACATCTGGGGCATGTGTTCAACGACGGCCCGAAGCCGACCGGCTTGCGCTATTGCATCAACGGCCTCTCGCTCAAATTCGTCCCCGCTTAGCCTATTTCCTTCCTCCCAAGCTGCCCTCGGCGCGGTTTCCGCGGAAACCGCGCCATTTCATTTCCGGATAGGATGCAAATTGGGCGGGAACTCTCGGCAATGCCGTGCGTTCTGATCCAATGGCGGGATCTGTCATGCGTCTCCCGCCCACCGTACGGGTATACGGGGGTGAGGGGGCCTGTCCGGGCTCCCTTCGCTCGTTTCACTCCGGGACGTGCACCGTCCTTCCGGGGTGCGCGGATTTGGGTGCACCATCTTGGGGTTCACCGCTCTGGGCGCGTTTCCACGCCAGCACCGTCGAATTGAGATTGGGAAAGTTGGCTCCCCGGGCCGGACTCGAACCAGCGACCCAGCGGTTAACAGCCGCTTGCTCTACCAACTGAGCTACCGGGGATCAGGGCAGCGCGATACGAGTCACGCCGTGCCGATGCGCTAGATAGCAAAACGACGACTGGCTTTCCAGCGCTTTACGCATGCAGGGCCAATCGAAGTCGCGCACGGTTGCCCCTCGCGCCCGGAGCCCTTATCTCCGGCCTCCGGCCCAATCGAGCCGCATTGGCGAAATACGCAAGGTTGCGAGAGGCTTGGCTCGTCCAACAGTAGAAACCCGATAGAGAACGACATGGCCCCGAAGGTCCGTATTTTCGACCGCCGTTTGCGTCTGCCGAAATCGAAGCCGCTGCGAATCGGCCTCGGCACGATGCTCATCGGTGGCGGGTTGCTTGGCTTCCTGCCGGTCCTCGGGTTCTGGATGGTTCCGCTGGGTTTTCTCGTGCTCTCGGTCGATCTGCCGGCCGTACGCCGCTGGCGCCGCCAGATGACCGTTTGGTGGTATCGCCGGAAGGGTGAGAAGGAGCCGATCGAGAAGGGAGGGGCTTGAGCAAGGCTCTAGGCCGAGCCCGGATTTTTGGAGGCCACGCCCGGAATCGAACCGGGGTATACGGATTTGCAGTCCGCTGCGTCACCACTCCGCCACGTGGCCACCGGGCTGGACTTTCTAGCGCTAATCTCGCGCGTGTCCAGCGTCACGTTCGCTTTCGCATACAACCCGGCACATTAATGGGGAGTAAGTGCCGCAGTGCGAAGCAACTTGGCCGGAATCGAATCGGGATGGCCGTTGCGGGTCTTGGCGCGCCGCTCCACAGAGAAGGGCGCCACGCCTTGAATGCGCCGCCCCTAGGCGATCGCGCGGCCTTTCGCCACTGTTGCGGTGATCCCACAGTGCATTGAGTTTTTTGCGGAAATACCCACAGTCGCCGCCATCCTGGCTATCTTTTGGGGCCTCGCTTGCTTTATTGTGAGTCCCGGCAGCGGTAGGGGCTCCGTTGACCGGTGGGAGAAAGAACAGCGTGCTACGGTTTTGGGGCAGGCGTGAAAAGTCGCACTGCGCGGTGCGTTCACCGTGGAGCGGCCGTTGGCTTGCGCTTGGCTTCGGACTCTTGGCCGGCATGGCCTCCACGCCGGCGATGGCCGAGACGCTCGAGCAAGCCCTTGCGGATGCCTATCTTCTCAATCCGGTGTTGAATGCCGAACGGGCCCGCTTGCGCGCGATCGACGAGCAGGTGGCATTGGCCAAGTCGGGATTGCGGCCGAACATCTCTGGTTCCGCCGATACCAACTACGTCAGGCAAAATAGCAATTTCGCCGGTGCGGCCTCCGTCATCGGCGGCGGGTTGAGCTCGAACGGCGTGAGCCATCCCCACGGCTATGCGGTCCAGTTGTCTCAGCTGCTATTCGCGGGCTTCCAGAACCTGAATGCGGTGCGCGAGGCCAAGTCGGTCGTGCAGGCCCAACGCGAGGTGCTTCGCGGAGTCGAGCAGACCGTGCTCCTCGACGCGGCGACGGCCTATGTCAACGTGGTGCGGGATCAGGCCGTCGTGCGCCTGCGCGAGAACGACGTGCGCGTGCTGACCGAGCAATTGAAAGCGACGCGCGACCGATTCGATGTTGGCGAGGTGACCCGGACCGACGTGGCCCAGGCCGAGGCGCGGCGCTCCGAGGCATTGGCGACGCTGAGCGTTGCTCAGGCCAATTTGAAGACCAGCCGCGCAACCTACGAGCAGGTCGTCGGTCACCCGCCGGGGAGCCTTCAAGCGCCTCCGTCCATCCGCCATCTCCTCCCCAATTCGCTGGACGAAGCGATGACGCTGGGCGATGGGGAGAATCCCGGGATTCTGGCGACGGTCTACAATGAGGAAGCCTCGCTCTATGCCGTCGAGCGCATTATGGGCGAACTGCTACCACAGGTGTCGCTGCAAGCCGGCTATGAAAAGCGCTTCGATGTGAGCCGCATGGTCAGCGATGTCGAGACCACCACGGTCACGGGGCGCGTCAACGTGCCGCTGTACCAAGGAGGCAGCGTGTCCGCGCGGGTGCGCCAGGCCAAAGAGACCAACAACCAGCTAAAGCGCGAAGTGGAGGATGCCCGCTTGCGCGTCCACGCGGACGTGATTTCCAACTGGGGAATTCTGCAGTCCTCGGGACCGGCGATCAGATCGGCTGAATCCGCCGTTTCGGCGAACAAGATCGCGCTGACCGGTGTCCGCGAGGAGGAGAAGGTGGGCCAGCGGACCACGCTCGACGTCCTCGATGCGCAGCGGGAGCTTCTGAACTCCCAAATTGGCCTGGTCTCGGCCCTGCGCGATAGGGTGGTCGCCGAGTACTCGCTCTATGCAGCCATCGGCCGGATGGATGCGCAAGCGCTCGGTCTTTCAGTTCCTTATTACGATCCGTTCGAGCACTACGAGATCATCAAGAATAAGTGGTTCGGCCTCAAGCCGCCGGAGCCGCCGCTCGCCGACAACTGAACCAATCCCAACCGCTGACGTTAACCATAGGCGCCGATGCCCGAGCCAGGCAGAGACTTGGCTGTTAGCATTGTGTTAAGTTATCTCTAAAGTTTAGCCCTGGTGACTTTCGCCGGGCGTTATGAGTTTGAGAGGCGGCAAGGGATCAAGTTATGAGCAACACCGAGCGCGCTCCCGAACCGACGATGGAGGATATTCTCGCTTCCATACGCCGGATCATCACAGACGACGATGCAAGTCAGGACCAGACCGGGACGCCGGCCAAGGCTGTCCAGTCTGAAGACGAAGGGCTTGAGGGCGAAGCCGACAATCAGATCATCGACGACATCGCGCGTGTCCTAAGCGCGGGCGGCGACGCGCCGGCCAACGAGGACGAAGAGATCATGGATCTCACGGCGGAACTCGGCGGGTTGGAACTTGTCGAGGATGAGCCGGCCGAACTTCCAGAGCCTGCGGAGGCCGTGGACGCCGCGCCTGAGTTCGTGGACGTCCGCGAAGAGATCGACGAGGTCTT
Organism: Hyphomicrobiaceae bacterium UBA7697; assembly: GCA_002482645.1. GTDB lineage: Bacteria > Pseudomonadota > Alphaproteobacteria > Rhizobiales > Methyloligellaceae > Methyloceanibacter. The sequence goes on along the minus strand of DLGJ01000007.1, from coordinate 159,205 downwards.
CGAACTCGACGAGGTTTTGCCGGACACGCCGGAACCGGAGGCCGACGTCTTCGAGACGTTGGAAAGTGCGGAAGCGGCCGAGCCGCCCGCGCTCCCGCAGGAGGCCATGATCCCGGAGATGCCGCCGGTGCCCCCTCAGATGCCGGAAGAAGCCATACCGGCCGAGCCTAAATTGACTGCCAGCGAGGAGGCCGCTTCCGCGCTTGAACGTGCGATCGCCGCGCTGAAAGCCGGTCAGTCGCCGTCCGCGGCCGCACCGCTGACACCGAGCTTCGAGGCTCCCGTATCCGAGGCTCCATTCGCTGGCACGCCGGAGCCGGAATTGCCGCCGGCCGAGGCGCAGACCGGAATGAGTTCGTTGCCGGGCGACTTCCCCATGGCCGTTCCAATGGACGAGCAGACGCCCGAAGAAGGGACTCATCTGGATCCGGAGGCCGACATGGTCCCGGATTTCGAGCCGGAGGTTGAGGTTGGATTGGAGCCGGAGCCGATACTCGAGGCCGGGGAAGGCGAAGCCGAACTGACGTTGACGGATATGGAATCCGACGAGACGTTTGTTCTCGAAGACGCCGAGCCGGAAAAAGAGCCGTTCTGGCCGCCGCAGCCCAGCGCCGAGCCGGCACCGGAACCTGCGGTGGAAGCCGCGCCTCTCTACATACCGCCGGTACCCCAGGTCACCGCGGAAGCCTTGGCGGTTCAGACCAACGGTGCCGTTTCGCACGAACAGTCCGTCCCCAAATCACTGGAAGACAGCATCAAGGATATGCTTCGTCCAATGCTCCGCGAGTGGCTCGACGAGAACATGCCGCGCATGATCCGGGAGGAACTCGACGCGGACGCGTTGCAGCGCGGTCAGGACTGAAGAGACGAAAGTTGACAGCACGGAACGTGCGGTCGTAGGACGCGCAGGCCTACATTTTCGCCCAGCAATTTTTGCTGGGCGGTTCTTTTGCAGCCCTCGTATTCAAGCGTCCGCGTCCATCCATGCTCGACAAGACATACCAACCCAAGAACTTCGAAGGCTCCGTCTACCAAGCCTGGGAGCGCGCGCGGGCATTCGCCGCCGGCCGCGGCGACCGCGAGAGTGCGCGGCCGTTTGCGGTCGTCATTCCGCCGCCGAACGTTACCGGCTCGCTCCATATGGGACACGCGCTCAACAACACCCTGCAGGACGTTCTCGTGCGCTTCGAACGTATGCGCGGCCGCGACGTCTTGTGGCAGCCGGGCACCGACCATGCGGGCATCGCGACACAGATGGTCGTGGAGCGGCAACTCATGGAGCGGCAGGAACCCAATCGCCGGGAAATGGGCCGTGAGAAATTCATCGAGCGCATTTGGAAGTGGAAGGACGAGTCCGGCAACACAATCGTCGGTCAGCTCAAGCGGCTCGGCTGTTCGTGCGACTGGTCCCGGCTTCGCTTCACCATGGACGAGGGACTGTCCAAAGCCGTTCGCAAAGTCTTCGTAGAACTTTACCGCGCCGGGCTGATCTACAAGGACAAGCGGCTGGTGAACTGGGACCCGGAGTTGCTCACCGCGATCTCCGATCTCGAAGTGGAGCAGGTCGAGTCCAAGGGCCATCTCTGGCACCTTCGCTACCCCCTCGAAGGCGTCACCTTCGATCCCGACGATCCGTCGACCTTCATCGTCGTCGCCACCACGCGCCCCGAGACGATGCTGGGCGATACCGCTGTCGCGGTTCATCCCGACGATGAGCGTTACAAGCACCTTGTCGGCAAGAACGTCATCCTGCCGATCGTCGGCCGGCGCATTCCGATCGTCGCCGACGAGTATTCCGACCCGGAGAAGGGCTCCGGCGCCGTGAAGATCACGCCCGCCCACGACTTCAACGACTTCGAAGTGGGCAAGCGCCATGGACTGCCCATGATCAGCGTCCTCAGCAAGGACGCCCGGCTCGAGCTCGGTCCGGATTCGGACTTCATGCAAGGCCTGGAACTGACGCCGCAGTTGAAAGGCAAGATCCTCGAGTGGAACGGCGTGTTCCGGTTCGCCGCGCGGACCATGATCGTCGAGTGCATGGAGAACCACGACTATCTCGAGAAGATCGAGCCGCACGTCCATGCCGTGCCGCATGGCGACCGTTCGGGCGCGGTGATCGAGCCGTTCCTAACCGACCAGTGGTACGTGGATGCCGCCACGCTGGCCAAGCCCGCCATCGCAGCGGTCCGGAACGGCAGGACCACGTTCGCGCCGAAGAACTGGGAATCCACCTACTTCCACTGGATGGAGAATATCCAGCCGTGGTGCATCTCCCGGCAGCTCTGGTGGGGCCACCAGATTCCGGCCTGGTACGGGCCCGACGGCGAGGTCTTCGTCGCCGAAAACGAATCCGATGCCAAGGCCTTGGCAAGGGCGCATTACGGCAAGGATGAACGTCTCGTGCGCGACGAGGACGTGCTCGACACGTGGTTCTCGTCCGCGCTGTGGCCGTTCTCGACGCTGGGATGGCCGGACAAGACTCCGGAACTCGCGCGCTACTACCCGACGGACGTTCTCGTCACCGGGTTCGACATCATCTTCTTCTGGATCGCCCGCATGATGATGATGGGGCTTCACTTCATGGACGAGGTGCCGTTCCGCGACATCTACATCCATGCACTGGTCCGGGACGAGAAGGGCCAGAAGATGTCGAAGTCGAAGGGCAACGTCATCGATCCCCTGGAACTGATCGACGCTTATGGCGCCGATGCCTTGCGTTTCACTCTCGCGGCCATGGCGGCGCAGGGACGCGACATCAAGTTGTCCAGCCAGCGGGTCGAAGGCTATCGCAACTTCGCCACCAAGCTCTGGAACGCATCGCGCTTCGCGATGATGAACGAGTGTTTTCCCGTCCCGGGGTTCGATCCCGCGTCGGCGCAGACGACCCTGAACCGTTGGATCGCCGGCGAGATGGAACGGGCGGTCGCGGCGGTGACGGAAGCGCTCGAAAGCTTCCGTTTCAACGACGCGGCAGGCGCCATCTACCATTTCATTTGGCACATCTACTGCGATTGGTATCTCGAGCTCATCAAGCCGGTCTTCGCCGGGGACGACGAGGCGGCTAAGACGGAAACCCGGGCGATGGCGGCGTATGTCCTCGACACGGCGCTTCAGCTTCTCCACCCGTTCATGCCGTTCGTCACCGAGGAGCTTTGGGAGAAACGCAGCCCCGAAGGGACCCGTCGCGAGAGCCTCTTGATGCTTACCGGCTGGCCTACGCACCAGGGGCTCCAGGATGCCGCGGCGGATGCGGAGATAGGGTGGGTTATCCGTTTCGTCACCGATGTCCGCTCGGTCCGCGCCGAAATGAACGTCCCGGCCGGAGCCAAGGTGCCGGTCGTGATCTCGGGCGCGGGCGACAAGACCAAGGCACGGATCGCCGCGCATATCGAGACGCTATCCCGGCTGGCGCGGCTCGACACGATCGGGTTCGCCGACACGCCGCCGGCGGGGTCGGTGCAGATCGTCCAGGACGAAGCCACGATCGCGCTGCCGCTTCAGGGGGTCATCGACATCGGCGCGGAGGCCGGGCGCCTGAAGCGCGAGATCGACAAGGTCGGTGCCGAGATCGCGCAGATCGACGCCAAGCTCGCCAACGAGAAATTCGTCTCCCGCGCACCCGAGCACGTGGTGGAAGAGCAGCGCGAACGCAAGGCGGACGCACAAGCGACGGCGACCAAGCTCGAGCAGGCTTTGAAGCGGCTGGAAGCGGCGTTATAGGCGAGGCCGGGCGGGGGCTCTGTTCGGCGCCCCGCACAGCGCGGTATGCGGACGAACGGGACCGCGCCGGCTCCCCTTTCGGCGCTAGAAAACACCAAAAATTCAGAATATTCTCCACTGTAGCTGAATTACAACAAAGCGCCGACTCCACGCCTCGTTTGCGCCATAAAACTTTGTGAAATCGAAATGAGTTCAGAGGATCATTGGCCTCACAAGACAATCGCAAAGATAATGCGATGGGGGCAGGCCAGGGAGCGATTGGCTGGCACGCAGGGCTAAGGCGGAACACCGTCGGCGCTGCCAATGCTGGCTGGCATTGGTAGATGGACGCAAAGACGTTCGATAAGTCCCGTTTGCCGAGTAGGCACGTAACGGAAGGGCCATCCCGCGCCCCGCATCGCTCGTATTATTACGCGATGGGGCTGACGCGCGGCCAAATTCATCAGCCTTTTGTCGGTGTTGCCACCTGCTGGAACGAGGCGGCGCCGTGCAACATCGCCCTGATGCGCCAGGCGCAAGCCGTGAAGCAGGGCGTGGCGTCCAAGGACGGCACGCCGCGCGAGTTCTGCACGATCACGGTCACGGACGGCATCGCCATGGGCCACCAGGGCATGAAGTCCTCGTTGCCGTCGCGCGAAGTGATTGCCGATAGCGTCGAACTGACGATGCGCGGCCATTGCTACGACGCGCTCGTCGGGCTCGCCGGCTGCGACAAGTCGCTGCCCGGCATGATGATGGCGATGTGCCGCCTCAACGTGCCGTCGATTTTCATTTACGGGGGCTCGATTCTTCCCGGGTCTTTCCGCGGACGGCCGGTCACCGTTCAGGATCTGTTCGAAGCGGTCGGCCAGGTCTCGGTCGGCAACATGTCCCTCGACGATTTGGACGAACTGGAGCAGGTCGCCTGTCCCTCCGCGGGGGCGTGCGGCGCTCAGTTCACCGCCAACACGATGGCGACGGTGTCGGAGGCCATCGGTCTCGCCTTGCCGTACTCGGCCGGCGCGCCCGCGCCATACGAGATCCGCGACCGGTTCTGCATGACCGCGGGCGAGAAGATCATGGACCTTCTCGCGCTCAACATCCGCCCGCGGGACATCGTCACCCGTCAGTCTCTGGAAAACGCGGCGGCGGTTGTCGCGGCGTCCGGCGGCTCGACGAACGCGGCGCTGCATCTGCCGGCCATCGCCCATGAATGCGGCATCGAGTTCGACCTGTTCGACGTCGCCGAGATTTTCAAGAAGACGCCCTATATCGCCGATCTCAAGCCCGGCGGCCGCTATGTCGCGAAGGATATGTTCGAGGCGGGCGGTGTGCCGCTACTCATGAAGACGCTCCTCGATCACGGCTACCTGCATGGCGGCTGCCTGACCGTCACGGGCCGGACGATCGCGGAAAATCTTTCCAAGGTCGAATGGAACCCAGACCAGGACGTTGTGCGTTCTGCTGATAACCCGATCACACCGACCGGCGGCGTGGTGGGGCTCAGGGGGTCGCTGGCGCCCGACGGCGCTATCGTCAAAGTCGCAGGTTTGAAGAACCTGAAGTTCCGTGGGCCCGCTCGCTGCTTCAATAGCGAGGAAGAGGCATTCACCGCCGTGAGCGCGAAACAGTACAATGAGGGAGACGTCATCGTCATCCGCTACGAAGGCCCCAAGGGCGGCCCCGGCATGCGCGAGATGCTGTCGACGACGGCGGCTCTTTACGGCCAGGGCATGGGCGACAAGGTCGCGCTCATCACGGACGGGCGCTTCTCCGGCGCGACGCGCGGTTTCTGCGTTGGCCATGTCGGGCCGGAAGCGGCGGTGTGCGGGCCCATCGGTCTGATCCGCGACGGCGATATGATCACCCTCGACGCGGTGGAGGGCATTATCGACGTCGAACTCGGCGAGGAAGAGCTTGCCGCGCGCGCCAAGGATTGGGAGCCGCCCGAGCCCGTGTTCGAGAGCGGCTGTATTTGGAAATACGCGCAGCTGGTTGGCGCCGCGCGCGAAGGCGCCGTGACCCATCCTGGCGGTGAGGCCGAAGGGAAGTGCTATGCCGATATTTAGCGCATCCCAGATCGGCGGCGCGCTCGCGGCCTTTATCGTGCTGACCCCGGCCGGGGTTAGCAGCACCGACGCTCCGCCGCCTTATGTGTCGGCGACGGATGCCTATCGTCAGGGCGTGAGCGCCATGAATGCCGGCAAGCCGAAATCCGCGCTGCCTGCGCTCGAATATGCGGCCGGCCACGGCGTGCTCGGAGCGCAGCTCAAGCTCGCACGGCTCTATGCCAAGGGCGGCGCGGTGCCAAAAGACGATACGAAGGCGTTCCGGTACTATCAGGACATTGCCGATCAGTATGCGGACGTTCCTGCGTCGAGCCCGATCGCACGCTATGTGGGTGAGGCGTTCTGCGCGCTGGGACGCTATTACGTTGCCGGGATCTCTGGTGCACCGCTGCATCCCGATCCCGTCTATGCCGCCGGGTTGCTGCGTCATGCCGGCGCCTATTTCGGCGATGCCGAAGCGCAGTACCAGCTCGCGCGCCTCTACCTCACCGGTACGGGCGTCGAGCAAAACCGCACCATCGCGGCAAATTGGCTTTCCATGGCCGCGCGCAAGCAGCACGCGGGAGCGCAGGCGGTTCTCGGCGAGATGCTCTGGAGCGGCGACGGCGTACGGCAGCGGCAGGCGCAAGGCTTGGCTCTGTTGATGCTCGCCAAGCAGAACGCGGGTGGAGACGACGACAATGTCGTCTGGATCGATGAAAGCTACACGAAGACGATTGCTCTTGCCGATCGCGCGACCGTTCAAGAAGCCCAGGCGCTGATGCCGCATATGTCAGGCACGCGTCCCACGACCACGGCGGTGAACATCGCGACGGACGCGGCGGCGGTCCGGGCCGTTCCAGCGGCTCAAGTGCCGTCGCTGACCGCACGGACGGAGCCGCGGCTCGGCCCGGTGGATTTGGTTCCGCCGGCGGCGATGGGAATGTCCGTCGGCTTTGGGATGTCCGATACGGGCATGGGCGGACTGCAATAGCAGGCGTGATGTCGGCCTACACCGCGAGTTCCAGCACCACCGGCACATGATCCGACGGCTTCTCCCAGCCGCGCGGCTCGGAGTCGATATCGCAGGATTCGAGCCTGTCGGCGGCTTGCGGCGACAGCAGGAAATGGTCGATCCGAAGACCATGGTTCTTCTGCCAGGCCCCCGCCTGATAGTCCCAAAACGTGAACTGATGCGGTTCATCGTGGCAGGCGCGAAACGCGTCCGTGAGTCCCAAATTCAACAGGGCCCGGAAGTGCGCACGTGACTCGGGCCGGAACAACGCGTCGTTCAGCCATGCCGCCGGATCGTAAACATCCTCGGGCGTGGGAATAACGTTGTAGTCGCCCGCGACGACGAACGGCTCCTCATAAGTGAGCAGCTCTTCGATGCGCGCCTTGAGGCGCTCCATCCAGGCAAGCTTGTAAGGAAACTTGCCGGAGTCGATCGGATTGCCGTTCGGCAGGTAGATGTTCACCACGCGCACGACGCCGGAGGGGACCGAGACCACGCCTTCGATGTAGCGCGCCTGAACGTCGTCCGGATCGCCGGGGAGGCCGCGCACAACCTCGTCGAACGGCAGTTTCGACAGAAGCGCGACGCCGTTGAACCCTTTCTGGCCATGGACGGCGACGTTGTAGCCGAGCTCTTCGAACGCTTCGGCGGGGAAGTTCTCGTCCACGCTCTTGATCTCTTGGAAGCAGGCGATGTCAGGCGAGGCCGCACCCAGCCACGTCTTCACGGTTTCGAGCCGGGCCTTGATGCCGTTGATGTTCCAAGTCGCGATCTTCATGCGTCCACATAGCCTTGCGCGGCCGTGCGAGGCAACCGCGCGCATAGGGCGCCACGACCGTCTTTGCTAGATCGAGAAGCTGGTGCCGCAGCCGCACGACGCGGTGGCGTTGGGATTGTGGATCGTGAACTGAGCGCCGATCAACTCGTCGACAAAGTCCAGTTCCGATCCCGTGACGAAACCGGCGGAGATCGGATCGATGGCCACGGTGGCCCCGTCGCGTTCGATCAGCATGTCGTCGGGCGCCGCGCCCTTGTCCAGCTCGAAGCGGTACTGGAAACCCGAACAGCCGCCGCCTTCGACGGCGACGCGGAAAATCTCCGCGTTGTCGTCGGCGTTCACGAGTTCCACGATACGCTTGGCCGCGCGCTCGCTGATGGTAATGGACGGGTCGCTCATCTTCGGTTAGCCACTCCTTTGTGAGCTTAAGATGAGAACGGCCGGCGGTATTGTCAATCAGCGAACCAGGGAAGGTTGAGCCGCTTTTGGGCGCTCCCGCCTCCGGCGAGGGGCCGACGGGGGCTGGCATTTTGGCGCCTTACGCTCAGGACGTGCGCAAGAGCAGGGGACGGCGGCTCTCCGAGCCTCGGAGCCCCACACGCAGACCCTATGCGCGCGACCGCGACCGCATCCTGCATTCGACCGCCTTTCGCCGCCTGAACCACAAGACGCAAGTGTTTATCTATCATGAGGGCGATCACTACCGCTCGCGCCTGACTCACAGCCTTGAAGTCTCTCAGATCGCCAGGAGCATTGCGCGGGCGCTTCAGGCCGACGAAGATCTGACCGAGGCCGTCGCGCTGGCGCACGATCTCGGCCATCCTCCATTCGGGCATGCCGGCGAACGGGCGCTCGACGCGGCCATGACCGAGGCGGGCGGTTTCGACCACAACGCCCAGTCCTTACGCGTCGTGACCAAGCTTGAGCGGATTTACGGCGGGTTCGACGGGCTCAACCTTACTTGGGAAACCCTTGAGGGGCTCGTCAAACATAACGGTCCGTTGGGCGGGGCAGGGAAGCCCGTGCCCGGGCCCATCCTCGACTACTGCCAGACGCACGATCTCGAACTCGACAGCTTCGCCTCGCTCGAGGCCCAGATCGCCGCGCTGGCCGACGACATCGCCTACAACGCGCATGACATCGACGACGGTTATCGCGCGGGTTGCTTCTCCTTCGCCGATCTCGCGAGCGTGCCCTTCGCCGCGCGCTATCTGGACGAGCTCGATGCGGTCTTTCCAGGTCTCGAGCCGGCGCGGCGGCTATACGAATTGAAGCGGCGTCTGATCACGGCCATGGTCGACGACCTGTTGCGCGAGACGCGCGAACGCCTTGCGGCTTTGCGGCCCGCTTCGGCGGACGGCATCCGGTCCGCGGCGCGCGCGACCGCCGGTTTCTCCCCATCGATGCTGGACGATCTCGGCCAGTTGCGAACGTTCCTCTACGCGCGCGTCTACCGGCATCCGCGCGTGATGCGGATCATGGGCGATGCCGAGGATCTCGTGGTCGAACTCTTCCAACGATATTTGAACGATCCGGCCGCGCTGCCCCCCGAATGGCGCGCCGAGGCACGCAGCGGCGATCCGCGCGCCTCGGCCCGTCATGTGGCCGACTTCATCGCCGGGCAGACGGACCGCTACGCGATCGCCGAACACCGCCGCCTGTTTGACGCGACACCGGATTTGCGATAGTCGCGCGCCACAGATTTTCCGGAGTTTTCATGGACGTTTTCACTGGATTTCATGGCCACGTCTTGGCCGCCGTACAACAGCTCAAGCACGATGGCGTGGTCCCCAAGGACGCCAGCGTGGACGGCATCTCGCTCGGCGCGCCCAAGGACCCGGCCCACGGCGACCTCGCGACCAATGCCGCGATGGTGCTGGCCAAGCCGGCGAAGCTCGCGCCGCGCGTTCTGGCCGAGCGCCTCGTGCCCTTGCTGGCATCCGATCCGTATATCGAGAAGGTGGACATCGCCGGGCCTGGATTCGTGAACATCACGCTGAAGCAGACCTTCTGGCCGAGCGTGTTGCGCATGGTGCTCGAACAGGGCGAAGCCTTCGGGCGGAGCGCGATCGGCAAGGGCGAGGCGGTCAACGTCGAATATGTGTCCGCCAATCCCACGGGGCCGATGCATGTCGGCCACTGCCGGGGCGCGGTGTTCGGCGATGCGCTGGCCAATCTTCTGGCCTTCGCCGGCTACGACGTGACCCGCGAGTACTACGTCAATGACGCCGGGGCGCAGGTCGACGTGCTCGCGCGATCGGCCTTCCTGCGCTACCGGGAGGCGCTCGGTGACGACATTGGCGAGATTCCGGAGGGCCTCTACCCGGGCGAGTATTTGAAGCCGGTTGGAAAGAGCCTTGCCGGCAATCACGGCCGCGAACTGCTCGACATGCCGGAGGCCGAATGGCTGCCGCTGGTGCGGAACGCGGCTCTGAAGGCGATGCTCGCCATGATCGAAGCCGACCTGGCCCAGCTCGATATCCGCCACGACGTGTTTTTCTCGGAGCGGTCGATGACCGGCGGCAAGGACGAGGTCGCCGAGACCATCGCCGATCTCAAGTCCAAGGGGCTCGTCTACGAAGGGCGCCTGCCGCCGCCCAAGGGCAAGGCGGACGAGGATTGGGAAGACCGGATTCAATTGCTCTTCCGCGCCAGCGAGTTCGGCGACGATCAGGACCGGCCTCTCGTGAAGGCGGATGGGTCGTATACGTACTTTGCGGCCGACATCGCCTATCATTTCGACAAGTTCCGGCGCGGCTTTAGGTCGATGATCGACGTTTGGGGGGCCGATCACGCGGGCCACATCAAACGCATGCAGGCGGCGCTCAAGGCGCTCACGGACGGTCAAGCCGATCTCGACGTGAAGATATGCCAGCTTGTTCGCTTGTTCAGGGCGAACGAGCCCGTGAAGATGTCCAAGCGTGCGGGCACGTTCGTGACGCTGCGCGACGTCGTGGACGAGGTGGGGGCGGCGCCGGTCCGGTTCATGATGCTCTATCGGAAAAACGACGCGCCGCTCGATTTCGACTTCGCGAAGGTCACGGAACAGTCGCGGGACAATCCGGTCTTCTACGTCCAATACGCTCATGCGCGCGCCTGCTCCGTCCTGCGAAACGTCGCCGAAGCGTTTCCGGACCTTGCTTTGGACGGCGAGAGTTTGGCGCGGGCCGGTCTGGAGCGGTTGGAGGACGAGAGCGAGTTGGCGTTGATCCGGCGCTTCGCGCAATTTCCACGTGTTGTGGAGGCGGCCGCGCAAGCACACGAGCCGCATCGCATCGCGTTCTATCTTTACGATCTTGCCGGAGACTTTCATGGTCTTTGGAACCGAGGCAAAGACTTGCCACAATTACGTTTTATTCACCAAAGTGACCGAGAGTTAACACGTTCTCGTGTTGCGCTTGTGGCTGCCACACAGCGTATATTGGCGTTGGGTTTGGGGATCCTCGGCGTTCAAGCCGTGCACGAATTGCACTAGCGGAACAACGGGCGCGGGGGTGGTTCGAGGGAAGTAACCATGTCCACGCAAGATGGTGGGTTCGGCCGTCAAAATGGCGGACCTTCTGGCTTTGATTCAAACCTTGCCCATGGTCTAAATCAACGAGGGCAAAACGTGACAGTCGCGCCTGGAGCTCCATCGTGGGGAGCGGGCCAGGCCAATACCCAAATGAGTGAGGTACCTCCCATGGTTCAAGGAGCGGGCCGGCCAGGTCAGCCAAATATCGGACAGCGGTCCATTTTCGGAAACGGCGGTCCGTCTTTTGCGCAGATGCCGTCCTTCACCCCGGTGACGCGCGGCGGCCAGCAGCCGGCGGCTCCCCGTCCCGCACCCGTTCAGCCTCAGAACCCCGCCGCGCCGCAAGCGGCAAGCACCCGGCCTCAAGGCTACGCCGAACCCGCGTCCCAGGGCCGCCCGCAGGCGCAGGCCGCGCAGCCGCGCCCCGCTCAACCGAACACATTCGGCGGCGGTCAGCAGTTCACCGCTCAACCTCAAGCCTATGCGGCGCCAGGCGCGTCCCAGAACCACGGCTTCAACAACGAGCTTCCTGATCTCGGAAATGTCGATTCCGGTTTTCCGGATTCCATATTCGGCGATCTGAAAATCGGTGCCGCTCCCGCCGAGAGTGGCGCGGCGCTGGCGGAAGAGGGTTTCCAGCACGCTCATTTCCCAGAGGCGGCTACGTCGTTCGCCGAGGCGTCCGACGAGATGTCCTATCAGGGGTCGCCGATGGGTTACGAGGCCGAACACGCATCTGCCGAGGCCTATCAGCCGGAAGCCTATGCCGGGCATCAGCACGTTCCGGCCTCGGAGGATCTGTCTCACTACGCGCAGCAGGGCGCTCCTTACGGCCATGTGCCGCCCGCCGATCCAAGCCGTCAGCTCCAGGCCTTCGATTCCACATACGGTCAGCCGCCGCAGATTCCGCTCGGACATGCGCACGCGTCAATGCAGCATGGGGCTCAAGCCTATCAAGGCGGTCAGGACTATCACGACGGCCAAGACTATCACGCAGCCCAGGACTATCACGGAAGCCAAGATTATTTCGAAGCCGACCGCGGCGACGCCGACTTCATGGACGCGGGCCAAGCGGTGCCTGACACTGGCCTCAAGGCCAAGGTCATGGGAGCGCTCAAGGGCCGCAGCGCGGTAATGGTCGCGAGCGCACTTCTCGGTGCCGTCGCCCTCGGCGGCGCACTGGCTTACGCCTACAAGCAGAGCGGCGGTGCGATTGGCAGTGGAGATGCGCCGATCGTGACGGCGGATGCCTCCCCAGTGAAGGCGGCGCCGGACTCGCCGGGTGGAAAGGAATTCCCGCATAAGAACAAGTTGATCTACGACCGCCTGACCAACGGCACGATGCCGGAGTCGGAGCGCCTCGTTCCGCGCCAGGAAGACGTGGCCGTACCTGCGCTGCCGCCCGCGACGGCCACGGCCGGACTGCCGGCGTCCGTCGCCACCACGGACGCGGCGAATGCCGAGGCCGCCGAAGACGGCGGACCGCGTAAGGTCAAGACCATGGTCGTGCGTCCCGATGGCTCCGTGGAGGTTCCGGCCGCTGGTGCGGTTGCGGACGCGGCGGCTCAGGCCGAAAGCATGATGGCCCAGCCGAATATGATGCCGGTGCCGGCCATCCAGCAGCCCGGCGTACCGCAGCAGATGGCGGCCGCGCCCGCCGCGGCTGCGGCACCGGCCGCCGCAGCGGCCGCCGCGGGTTCCTATGTGGTTCAGCTCGGTTCCAGCAAGAGCCAGACCGACGCCCTGGCGAACTTTGCCGACGCCCAGCAGAAATATCCAAGCTTGCTCGGCAACTATCAGCCGCTGGTGCGCAAGACCGATCTCGGGCCCAAGGGTACCTGGTACCGGCTGCAGGTCGGTCCCATGGCCAGCAAGGATGCCGCCTACAAGCTTTGCGGCCAGCTGAAAGCCCAGGGGCATGGCGATTGCTTGGTGATGGCGCAATAGGTTCGGCACACACCGCTTGACCGGGACACGTCTGGGGGCTAGCCCCGGGACATGGCATTCAAGGCTTTCATTTCAGGCTGCGCGACAACGGCCCTGACAAGCGCGGAGCGCGAGCTCTTCGCTTCGGAGCGTCCCTGCGGTCTCATTCTCTTCGCCAGGAACGTCGAAAATCCCGGTCAGGTCCAGGCGCTCGTCTCGGACTTCAAGTCGGCGGTCGGGACCGGCGACGTTCTCATCTTGATCGATCAAGAGGGCGGACGCGTTCAGCGGTTGCGGCCGCCCCATTGGCGCGCCATGCCGCCCGCGCGATGTTTCGGCGACCTTTATGCCGTCGACAAGGAGGCCGGCCGGCGCGCGGCCTTCGCGGCGGCCCGGCTCATGGCGGCCGAACTGCACGATCTCGGGATCAACGTGGATTGCACGCCATGCATCGACGTGCGCCATGAGGGTGCCCACGACATCATCGGCGATAGATCGTTTTCCACAGACCCCCGCACTGTCGGCGCGCTTGGCCGGGCCGTCATGAACGGGATGCTGGCAGGGGGGGTTCTCCCCGTGATCAAGCACGTGCCGGGCCACGGCAGAGCCTTGGCCGACAGCCATAAGTCCTTGCCGTGCATCGATGTTTCGGCGTCCGAACTGGAGGATGCCGACTTCCGGCCGTTCCGGGCCCTGGCCGACGCGCCGCTGGCGATGACCGCCCATGTGCTTTTGCCGGTCTACGACGGCGAACGCCCCGCAACGCTGTCACCGGCTATAATGAAGGAACTGATTCGCGATCAGCTGGGTCTGACAGGATTGATCATGACGGACGACATCGGCATGAAGGCGCTTTCGGGTTCGTTTGGAGACCTCACGCGCGCGGTGATCGCCGCCGGTTGCGACGTGGCGCTGCATTGCAGCGGCAAGTTCTCGGAAATGGCGGACGTCGCCTGCGCGGCGCCCGCGTTGGCCGGAAAGTCCCTCGATCGTTTCGAAGACGCCTTGGCCTGCCTCCACGATCCCGAGCCGTTCGACGAGGCCGAGGCCATGGCGCTGGTCAGCGAGGCATCGGCCACGCGGGTCGCGCAGCTCGGGCCGGACCCGACGGAGCAGGTATGAGCGAGGACGGCAAAACCGAACCGGACGGCGCCGAAGCGGCGGAGACGGGCACCCCGGAAGGGGCGAGCCCGGAATTGGCCGCCGAGACGCAACGTTCTGGCGGTGAAATCGCCGACTGGGAAGCCGATGTCGGCCACGAGGCCGACGAGGACGAAAAGCTGCGCGTCGACGTGGAGGGGTTCGAAGGTCCGCTCGATCTGCTTTTGGCGATGGCGCGGACGCAGAAGGTGGATATCGCCAAGATTTCGGTCCTGGCCCTCGCGCGGCAATATTTGGCGTTCATCGAGGAGGCGAAGCGGCTCCGCCTCGAATTGGCGGCCGACTATCTCGTCATGGCGGCGTGGCTGACGTTCCTGAAATCGAAGCTGCTGCTGCCGCCGGAGCCCACGAACGAGGACGGGCCGTCGGGCGAAGAGCTTGCCGCCATGCTTGCCTTCCGGCTTCAGCGCCTGGACGCGATGCGCGATGCCGCGGCACAGCTGATGACGCGCAAACGCTTGGGCAGAGACGTGTTTTCGCGCGGAGAGCCCGAACCGATCCGCGTGACGCGAAAAAGCGTTTACGACGCCAATGTCTACGATCTCCTCAAGGCCTATGCGCAGCAGCGCCAGCGCAACGCGGTGCGCACGCTTCACATGGAGAAGCGAACCGTCTGGTCGTTGAAGGAGGCCCGCTCCGAACTTGAGCGCCTCTTGGGCGTTGCCTATGAATGGGCGCCGCTCGATCAACTCTTGGCGGAGTTTCTCGTCGAGCCCGAGATCAGGCGGACGGCGCTCGCATCGAGCTTCACGGCGACCTTGGAGATGACGCGCGAGGGCGCGCTGGAAATCCGCCAGTCGAAATCGTTCGCTCCGCTCTTGGTCCGCCGCCGGAGCGAGATTGCGTAACCGGCGTCTCCTGGGCGCCGGTTGGGAACTGTAAGGGAGTTTGCGTAGCGAGGTTCAGCGTCGACGGAACTTGAGATCGCGAGGGGGTCCATCATGCCGAAGCCCAAATTGGCGCCGTCAAAGTCCGCCAAGGCCGTTCGAAAAGACGGTGCGCGCAAGCAAAAAACGGAGACGGTTCCAACTCTCGCGGAGGTCCTGGACGACCTGTCGGCGCTGGCGCAAAGCGCGGGCAAAGGAGAGGACGGAGCGGCGTTGATCCATCTCGACCGGGTCTTGAGAACGGTCGCCGGACAGTCCACGAATGTGCCGCACGCCGAGGCGGACAAGACGGTGATAACAAGAGGCGCGGGGGAGCAAATGTCAGCGAAGCAAGCCGAAAGGGCGGTTGACGTGACGGCGGATCAGGACGAGCAAGGTGCGGACGCGCCCATGCTGCCGTTGCCGTCGAACGTGATGGCGCTTCCATCCGCGGACCGGCGGGAGAAGCTGCGCATCATCGAGGCGCTTTTATTCGCGGCCCCAGAGCCCTTGAAAGAGACCGAACTCGCCTTGCATTTCGGCAGGGACGAAGACGTGCAGGCGCTCCTGGAGGAGCTGCAGGGTCTCTACGCGGGGCGTGGCGTGAACCTTGTCCGCGTGGCGGGCAAATGGGCGTTCCGCACGGCCGACGATTTGTCTTATCTCCTGGAGCGCCAGGCGGTGGCCCAGCGGCGCCTGTCCCGCGCCGCCCTGGAGACTTTGGCCATCATTGCCTACCACCAGCCCGTGACGCGCGCCGAAATCGAGGAAATTCGTGGCGTTTCAACCTCCAAGGGCACGTTGGACGTTCTCTTGGAGACCGGCTGGGTCAAGCTCAGGGGGCGCCGCCGCGCGCCGGGACGGCCGGTGACCTACGGCACCACCGAAAACTTCCTGGAGCATTTCGGCTTCGAACAGATTCAGGACCTCCCCGGCCTTCGCGAACTCAAGGGTGCGGGGCTCCTCGATTCCAACCTCCCTCCGGGGTTCACGATGCCAAGTCCCGACGATTCGGAGGCTCTGCGCGCGGACGAGGACCCGCTCGAAGACGACGAGCGCGAAGAGCCTTTGGGCGCGGACGACGACGATGTGCTTGCGGACGGAGAACCCGGCACGCGGGACGGCTAGGCTGTGGCGGGCTCGATCCGTTATGTGGCCATTTGAACCGTTGCTTTCCGGTCGCCCCATCGCGTAGAGCATAGGAATGCTTGGCCTTCTCAAGGCGCGGCCGGGATCGGCCTCCACACACCAATCCACGGCGGCCCGAGGGAAAGCCGCCGTCACTTTCGCGGCGCGCCTTCGCGTGGATCACGTCTCGCGCCGCTATGGCGAATCTTTCGCGCTGAACGACGTGTCTCTCGATATCGAGCCGAGCAAGGTCCTGTGCTTGCTCGGCCCTTCGGGCTGCGGAAAAACGACGCTGCTCAGGATCATCGCGGGCGTCGAACGCCCAACCGGGGGTTCAATTCTGATCGACGGGGCGGAAGTCGCGGGAGCCCATCGCTTCGTGCCGCCTGAGAAGCGTGGCGTAGGGCTCATGTTTCAGGACTTCGCTCTTTTTCCCCACCTCACCATTCTTGGGAACGTCGCCTTTGGTCTCCGGTCTCTGACCAAACAGCAGGCTCAGGCCGAAGCGCAAGCCGCGCTGGAGCGGGTCGGTCTCGGAAAGTACGCGCACGAATATCCGCATATTCTTTCCGGCGGCCAGCAGCAGCGCGTGGCGCTGGCGCGGGCGATCGCGCCGCGCCCGGGCGTCGTGCTGATGGACGAGCCGTTCTCGGGCCTGGATTCGCAGCTTCGGGAGAGCATGCGCGAAGAGACCTTGGCGATCATCCGGGAGTCGCGCGCGACCTGCATTGTCGTGACCCATGACGCCGAGGAAGCGATGCGCATGGGCGATGCGGTGGCTCTGATGCGGAACGGCCGCGTGGTGCAGACCGGCACGCCGCTGGAGCTGTACCGGACGCCCAAGGACATCTTCGCGGCGCGAACCTTCTCCGAGTTGAACGAGCTTCCGGCTCGGGTTCAAGGCGGGCGCGCCGAGACGCCGCTCGGCACGTTTCCAGCCCCGGAATTCGCCGGCGGTTCGGACGTCATCGTTTGCGTGCGCCAGGGCGGCATTCGTCTCAAGGCGCCGGGCGAGGGCGCGTTGGGGCGCGTTTTGGACACGCGTTTCCTCGGCGATGCCGGCCTCGTGGAGGCCGCGGTCGAGGGACTCGACGGGCCCATTTTGGTCCGGGTGCGCGAGCCGGACATGCCGCTCCCCGGAACCGAAGTCGGCGTCAGCGTGGACGCGTGCGCCGTGTTGGTGTTCGCGGCACCAGATGCCCAAGGGACGCCTTCGTCTTAGTCCGGACCCCGCTTGCGGTGCGGGCTTCTTTGCTGCCATAGTGCGGCCAAATCCTTGATACGTATGGCGTGACCTCCGCAGTGGAGGTCAGCCTTGGAGGCCATTCATGGGACCGAGTTGGTGGCAAATTCTGATCGTCCTGCTGCTCTTCGTGCTGCTTTTCGGCCGGGGCAAGATCTCCGATCTCATGGGCGACGTGGCCAAGGGCATTAAGAGCTTCAAGTCGGGTCTTGCCGACGAGGAGAACGACGGCGCCGAAACCAAGGTCATCGAGCAGGAGACCGAGGTCCCGCCGTCGAAGACCTCGGCGCAAAAGAAGCAGAAAACGAGCTAGGCACGGCGCGTCCGCCTGACGGGTCCTGAACGGCCCATGGCACGCGATGCGTCTGAATCAAACCCATGCTGGATATCGGATGGTCGGAACTGTTGGTGGTCGCCATCGTGGCGATCGTGGTGGTCGGCCCGAAAGACCTGCCGAAGCTCATGCGCACCTTCGGCTTCTATGCGGGGAAGGTCCGCCGCATGGCTGCGGACTTCCAACGTCAGTTCAACGAAGCCATCGCCGAGAGCGAAGCCGACGAGGTCCGGAAGAACCTCGAGGCGATCAAGTCCAACATGGGGCCGGTGCCGGACTTGAGTCAGCCGATCGGCAAACCGCTGATGACGGGACCGGCGGCGTCCTCCAAGACCGATTTCGTCGAACCGCCTAAGGTGCAAGCGGAGGAGCCGCCGCTGCCCGAGCTGCTGAAAGCGCCCGCCGCCGGGACCAAAGCCAAGCACGCAAGCCCCGCGAAGACAGCCACGGCCAAGACGGCAGCAGGCAAGACGGCTACGGCCAAGAAAACCGCGGCAAAAAAGACGCCGGCCAAGAGACCGCGCAAGGCAACCAAAGCGGACGAGCCGGTTCCGGCCCCAGAGCCCGACGAGCCGAAGCCGTGAACGATGAAATCGATATTGAAGCTTCGAAGGCACCGCTTATCGAGCACCTCGTCGAGCTGAGGCGGCGGCTTCTATGGGCGCTGGCCGCGACCTTCGTGGCCTTTCTCGTCTGCTTCTGGTTCGCAAAGCCCATCTACAACCTGCTGCTCTGGCCTTATCGGCTGGCGGCGGGCGTCGATGCGCCGATCGAACTCATCTACACCGCGCCCCAGGAATTCTTCTTCACCCAAGTGAAGCTCGCCCTGTTCGGGGCAATCTTCATCGCCTTTCCCGTCATTGCCTCGCAGCTCTATATGTTCGTGGCGCCCGGCCTCTATCGCAAGGAGCGCAAGGCGTTTCTGCCGTTCCTGATCGCGACGCCCATCCTGTTCCTGATGGGCGCGGCGCTCGTCTATTTCGTCGCGATGCCGCTCGCGATGCGGTTCTTCCTGTCGATGCAGGAGACGGGCGACAGCGGCGTGCAGATCCTGCTGACGGCCAAGGTGAGCGAATATCTGTCTCTCATCATGATGCTGATTATCGGTTTCGGTATTTGTTTCCAGTTGCCGGTGCTGCTCACGCTCCTGGCGCGGGCGGGTCTCGTCGGCTCGGAGACGCTGAAGCACTATCGCCGCCACGCCATTCTCGGCGTGTTTTTGGCGGCCGCGATCCTGACCCCGCCCGACCCGGTCAGCCAGATCGCCCTCGCGCTGCCGACGCTGCTTCTCTACGAAGTCTCGATCTTCGCGGTGCGGATGGTCGAGAAGAAGCGTGCGGCCCCGGAGACCGCCGCCGAGCCGTCGTCGTGACGGCCGGTTTTGTCCTTATGTCTGGCTGACAACGCTGGGCCAGCCCCTTATACGGGGACGGCGGACCCTGGAAGCCGACGACCCGAAAGAGAGTTCCACCTGTGCTTGACGTCAAATGGATACGCGAGAACCCAGACGCCTTCGTCGCCGGTCTCGAGAAGCGCGGCTTCGAACCCGCGCCCGCCGGGCTGTTGACTCAAATCCTCGCGCTCGATGCGCAACGCCGCGAAACGATTCAGCAATTGCAGGACCTGCAGGCGCGCCGCAACGCGGCCTCGAAGGAGATCGGCAAGGCCAAGCAGGCGAAGGACGAAGCCGAAGCCCAGCGCCTGATGGACGAGGTTGCGGGGATCAAGGACACGATCCAGAAGGGCGAGGAGGACGAGCGCGAACAGGACCAGGCGCTACGCGATCTCCTGGCAGGCATCCCCAACATGCCGGCGGACGACGTGCCCGTGGGACCGGACGAGAGCGCCAATGTGGAACTCCGCAAAGTGGGCGAGGTCCCGAGTTTCGACTTCGAGCCCAAGCAGCATTTCGAGATCGGCGAGGGGCTCGGTCTCATGGATTTCGAGACGGCGGCCAAGCTGTCCGGCGCGCGCTTCGTGGTGCTCAAAGGTGCGCTGGCGCGGCTCGAACGGGCGCTCGCCCAGTTCATGCTCGACCTGCACACGGACGAGCATGGCTACACCGAAGTGAACCCGCCGCTGCTCGTGCGCGACGACACGATGTTCGGCACCGCGCAGTTGCCGAAGTTCGAAGAAGATCAGTTTCCGGCAGGCGAGGGATATTGGCTCATTCCAACGGCGGAAGTCCCGCTGACCAATCTCGTGCGTGAGGACATCACCGACGAGGCGAACCTCCCGATGCGGGTGACCGCGGGTACGGCGTGTTTCCGTGCCGAGGCAGGCGCCGCGGGGCGCGACACGCGCGGCATGATCCGCCAGCATCAGTTCACGAAGGTGGAACTGGTCTCGGTCACGACGCCGGAACAGTCCGCCGAGGAGCACGAGCGCATGACGGCCTGCGCCGAGACCGTGTTGAAACGACTCGGACTTCCCTATCGCGTGGTCGTGCTCTCCACCGGCGATATGGGCTTCTCCGCCCGGAAGACTTACGACATCGAGGTGTGGCTGCCGGGACAGGACGCCTATCGGGAAATTTCCTCCTGCTCGGTCTGCGGCGACTTCCAGGCGCGCCGCATGAACGCGCGCTACCGGCCCGCGGAGTCGAAAGCGGCGCGCCTCGTGCATACGTTGAACGGATCGGGCGTGGCGGTCGGGCGCGCGCTCATCGCCGTGCTCGAAAACTACCAGGAAGCCGACGGCGGCGTGCGCGTGCCGGATGTGATTCAGCCTTATATGGGCGGGCTCACGAAGATCGAAGCGCCTTCCTGACTCAAACTTGAAACAGGCCGGATGAAACGCAGGAAACGACTCGCAAAATGCGCATCCTGATCACCAACGACGACGGCATCGAGGCCGCGGGTCTCGACGTGCTCGAGAAGATCGCGACGGACCTCACCGACGACGTTTGGATCGTCGCGCCGGAGACCGACAATAGCGGTGCCTCGCACTCGCTGACCCTCGCCGAGCCCTTACGCATGCGCGAGATCGGCAGGCGGCGCTATGCCGTGAAGGGCACGCCGACCGACTGCGTGATCATGGGCGTTCGCTTTCTTCTCAAGGACGATCCGCCGGACCTGGTTCTATCCGGCGTCAATCGCGGGCAGAACCTCGCCGACGATGTGAACTATTCCGGGACCGTCGCCGGAGCGATCGAGGGCTCGCTGCTCGGCATTCCGTCGATCGCGCTGAGCCAGGCCGTCAGCAATTACGACCACGGCGTTCCGGCGTGGGACACGCCCATGATCCACGGCGCCGATCTCATCCGGAAACTCCTCGATGCGGGCTGGCCGAAAGGCACCGTCATCAACGTCAATTTTCCCGACTGTGCGCCGGATCAGGTGAAGGGCGTTTCGGCGACCGTGCAGGGCTTGCGCGACACGGCGCTGCTCGACATCGACGACCGCATGGATACGCGCGGCAAGGCCTATTACTGGATCGGCATCGCCAAGCGCGGCTCGAACCCGCCGAAGGGGTCAGACCTCTGGGCGGTGCGTGCGAATCTGATTTCGGTGACGCCTCTGTGCCTCGACTTCACCGATCGCGGGGCTCTTCCCGAACTCGCTTCCGTATTGGAAGAAAAGAAGAAATAGTCCTTACTCGGCTCTATGAGATTCGGCCGATACTGTCCCGGAGCACCGTCTGGGGAGGAGGTGGCCGCCTGTGGCGGACGTGCAAAATCAAATCGGGCTGATTATGCAGCTCCGGCGGCGCGGTATCCGCGACCCCAATGTGCTGCGCGCCATGGAGCGGATTCCGCGCGAATTGTTCGTGGACGAGGCCTTTTCGGAGCATGCCTACCAGGACATCGCCCTGCCTATCGAATGCGGACAGACCATCTCGCAGCCCTTCGTCGTCGCCTACATGACGGAGAAGCTGGATCTGAAGCCCAACCACAAGGTCCTCGAGATCGGAACCGGGTCCGGCTATCAGTCCGCGATCCTGTCGCAGCTCTGCCGCCGGGTCTACACGATCGAGCGCTGGCGCGAACTTCAGAAGGCGGCCGAGGCGCGGCTCGCCGAGCTCAAGATCGCCAACGTCACGACGATCATTGGCGACGGGTGGCTGGGCTGGCCACCACAGGCTCCGTTCGACCGCATTATCGTCACCGCCGCCGCGGTCGATGCGCCCGCCGCGCTGCTCGATCAATTGAAGGACGGCGGCCGGATGATCATTCCCCTCGGTGAAACGCGGGATTCCCAGTCGCTCGTGCAAATCGACAAGACGCCCGAAGGGCTCGCGGAGACGCCGCTCCTGTCCGTTCGTTTCGTGCCGCTCGTTCATGGCCGCGTGAAGCGCGACTAAGCCCGCTTTCGGCTGGCGCCGCATCCAAGTCTTAAAGCGTTGTTTACCGCCGCCGGGCTTAACTGACGTTATCGAGTTTTGCGTGGGGGCCAGCGAGTATGCGCGTGGCATTTGGGCCGGACGTTTTCCGGAGGATATCGTGCGCCATTGTGGCAGCGGGAACGGCGTTTTGTGTCGCTGGCTGTAGCGACCAGTCCACCCGTTTCAACTACCCGGCGCTTGGACTGGCCGACAACGGGTCCGCGAACGCCGATTATTCGACGACCTCTTCGTTGCCCTCCGGCGGCGGCTATAGCGGCACGGCGCCCCAGCGCGCCGCATCCTACACCAGCGCCAACCAGACACGGTATTACGGGTCGCAGCAGGCCTCGCGTCCGCCGGCGTCCGGCGCCTCTTATGGGTCCGGCCCGCGCGTCACCGTGCGGCAGGGCGATACGCTGAGCGGCATTTCCCGGCAATACGGCGTGCCGATCGGAACAATCCAGACGGCGAACAATCTCGGCGATACGCCGCTGAGGGCCGGTCAGGTCCTTGTCCTTCCGGGCGCGAACATGGCCGCGGCGTCACAGCCCGCGCCGCATGTCGCGGCTCCAGCTCCCGCAGCACCAGCGGTGCAGCAGGCCTACGCGCAGCCCGCGGTACCGGCGCCCCGCAAGGTCACGACGACGGCGATCGCACCGGCCGAAACGACACAGAGCACGCCGCCGGCAGCGCCCGCCTCCTCGAGTGTTGCGAGCAATGGCCAGCTTCCGGCGCCCGAACCTTTGGCGGGGAACAGCTTCCGCTGGCCGGTCAAGGGCCACATCATCTCCGGCTTCGGCACCAAGGCAGACGGCGGCCACAATGACGGCATCAATATCGCGGTGCCGCAAGGAACGCCGGTCAGGGCGGCCGAGAACGGCGTCGTGGCCTATGCGGGCAACGAGTTGAAAGGCTATGGGAACCTGGTCCTGGTTCGCCACGCCAACAATTGGGTCTCGGCTTACGCGAACAACGAGCAGATCCTGGTGAATCGCGGCGACAAGGTCTCGCGCGGGCAGGTGATCGCGAAGGCGGGGACCAGCGGTTCCGTCAGCCAGCCGCAGGTTCATTTCGAGCTGCGAAAAGGATCCCGGCCCGTCGACCCGACGAAATATATGAGCAGCATGGCGGCCCAGGCCGACTAGCGGCGGTGCCTTACAACGTCTTTTCGAGGCGCCCCGCCAAATCCTGAATGAACTGCCAGGCCACGCGGCCCGAGCGGCTGCCGCGCGTGGCGGCCCATTCCAACGCCTCGCGATCGACGTCGATATCCGGGCTCTCAAGTCCATAGTGGTCGGCATAGCCGCGCACCATGGCGAGATAGTCGTCCTGGCTGCAATTGTGGAAGCCGATCCAAAGTCCGAACCGGTCGGAGAGCGAAACCCTTTCCTCGACGGCTTCGGCCGGGTTGATGGCCGTCGAGGCCTCGTTCTCCACCATCTCCCTCGGCATCAGGTGACGCCGGTTCGAAGTGGCATAGAGCAGAACGTTCGCCGGCCGCCCCTCGATGCCGCCCTCGAGAACCGCCTTCAGCGACTTGTACGAATTGTCGACGGCCTCGAACGACAGATCGTCGCAAAACAGGAGAAAGCGATGGGCCGGTGCCGCGCGCGCCTGGGCCAGCACGCGGGGCAGGGCGGCGATATCCTCCCGATGGATTTCGATCAGTTTGAGCGCCGGGTGCGCCTCGTGGATGACCGCGTGAATGGCCTTGACGAGGGAGCTCTTGCCCATGCCGCGCGCGCCCCAGAGGAGTGCGTTGTTCGCCGGCAGGCCGCGCGCGAACCGTTCCGTATTCGAGAACAGAACGTCCCGGTTGCGATCGACACCCTTGAGAAGGGGAAGAGGCACGCAATTGACCGTCGCGACGGGCTCGAACGAGCCGGTGTCCGCGTGAAACAGGAAGGCGCCGGCACGGGAGAAGTCGGGGGGTGAAGCCGGACGCGGCGCGAGCCGCTCCAACGCTCGCGCGATCCGCTCCAAAACGCCGGATATCGGTTCCTGAAAGTTCATACGGGCCCCGTTGCAAAGGCGTCCAAGCTCAGTATAGTCGCGCACAATCGCGCGCTGGAGCCTGCTCGCAAAAACGCCTGCGAGACACGCCAAATCGGCCAATTCCGGCCATCCTTAAGCCAACCGGGAGATACGAGCAATGAATGGTTTCGCCTATGCGCAAATGGGGTCCGGCGGCATGGAAGCGCTCAACGGCTTGCTGATTCCAACCATTCTGATCATCGGTATCATGTATTTTCTGATGATCCGGCCGCAGCAGAAGCGGATGAAGGAGCACCGCGCGATGATCGAGGCCATCCGGCGCGGGGACACGGTGGTCACCTCGGGCGGCATTATCGGCAAGGTCGTCAAGGTCGACGACAACGAGCTACAAATCGAAATCGCGGACGGCGTGCGGATCAAACATCTGCGGACGTCGATCTCGGATGTGCGTGGCAAGGGCGAGGCCGCCGCTCCGGCGAAATCCGAAGCCAAGACGGACAAGACGGAAGAATAGGGCGCCGCGCGCGACGGTCCACTGATCTGGAGTTACATACCCGGCAATGCTGCATTTCCAAAAATGGAAGGTGATTCTCGTCTCTGCCATCGTGCTGGCCGGCTTCATCTTCGCAGCTCCCAACCTGATTCCCGCGTCTGCCTTGCAGGGGCTGCCAAACTGGATACCGCATAGGCAGGTCAATCTCGGCCTCGATCTGCAAGGCGGAGCGCATCTCCTCTACCGGATCGACGAGAAGGAACTCGTGGAGGATTGGCTCGGCACCATCCGTGGCGATGTGCGCGAGGCCTTGCGCAGCAGCCGCATCGGCTACGTGGACTTGGCGCAGAACGTGTCCGCGCGCAGCGTGTCGGTACGGATCCGGAAGCCGGAGGATGTGGACAAGGCTTATACGGAGCTGCGGAAGCTTGCGGTTCCCGTCGGCAACGACGTGTTCGGCGGATTCTCCGGGAACGACCTGGAGGTTACGAAGAGCGGCGACAAGATCACGCTGACGGCGACCGAGGTCGGCTTGAACGACCGGATCAGTTCCGCGATCCAGGCGTCGATCGAAACCATTCGCCGCCGCGTCGATGCGTTCGGTACGACCGAACCCAGCATCCAGCGCGAGGGCCGCAACCGCATTCTGGTCCAAGTGCCGGGCGTCTCCGACGTGCAGCGCTTGAAGGGCCTGATCGGCGAGACTGGAAAGCTGGAGTTCAAGCTCGTGGACCCCTCCGCCAATGCCGCCGAGATTGCTCTGAGCAAGAAGGTCCCGCCGGGCAGCGAATTGCTCTTTTCCGACGACGACCCGCCGATTCCCTACGTGCTGAAGGACCGGGTCATGGTGAGCGGCGAGAATCTGGTCGATTCTCAGCCTGGCTTCGACTCGCGCACCGGCGAGCCCGTGGTCCATTTCCGTTTCGACGCGGCGGGGGCGAAGCGCTTCGGCCGGGCGACCCAGGACAATGTGGGACTGCCCTTCGCGATCGTTCTCGACAACAAGGTGATTTCCGCGCCCGTGATCCGCGAGCCGATCCTGGGCGGTACAGGACAGATCAGCGGCAACTTCTCGGTTCAGGAAGCGAACGATTTGTCCGTGCTGCTGCGCTCAGGCGCGCTCCCGGCTAAGTTGACGGTCATCGAAGAGCGGACCGTGGGTGCGAGCCTCGGCGCCGACTCCATCGACAGCGGCAAGAAGGCGGCCATCGTCGGCATGATTCTCGTCGTGGCCTTTATGTTCGCTGCCTACGGGCTCTTCGGTCTATTCGCCAACATGGCATTGCTCGTGAACGTCGCGCTGATCTTTGCGGTGCTGTCGCTCATAGGCGCGACGCTGACGCTGCCCGGTATCGCGGGCATCGTGCTCGTGATCGGCATCGCGGTCGATGCGAACGTGCTCATCAATGAGCGCATTCGCGAGGAGATCCGCGCCGGCAAGTCGCCCATCGCGGCGGTCGATTCCGGCTATTCACGCGCGCTGATCGCGATCATCGATTCGAACGTCACCACGTTGATCGCGGTCCTTGTGCTGTTCTGGTTGGGGTCGGGTCCGGTGCGCGGCTTCGCGGTCACGCTGACGATCGGTATTCTGGCGTCCATGTTCACGGCCGTGACGGTCACGCGCATGATGGTTGCCGCTTGGCTGCGGTGGAGACGCCCAAAGGAGTTACCGCTCTAAGGACGTTTGCGTCAGAGTCTCGCACTAACAGAGCTTCGCCAATTTAGGAATCGCGCCCATGTTTCGCGGCATCACTTTCATACCACCGGACACGAAGATCGATTTCGTCGGACAGCGTGCCATTACATGGTTCGTGTCGGCCTTCCTGACCATCGTGCCTTTGGTGCTTGTCGCGACGGTCGGCCTCAATTTGGGCATCGACTTCCAGGGCGGAACGCTCATCGAAGTGAAGACGAAGGAGAACCCGGCGAACCTTGCGGATATTCGCGGCAAGATTACGGGGCTCGGTCTCGGCGAAGTTCAGATCCAGGAATTCGGAGCGCCGGACGAGGTGTTGATCCGCATCGCTTCCCAGCCGACCGAGGAAGAGCAGCAGGCTTCGATCGCGAAGGTCAAGGGGGCCCTGGGCGACAGCGTCGAATATCGCCGTACGGAGATCGTGGGACCGACGATCTCATCCGAACTCATCGCGGGCGGTACGCTCGCCGTCGTCGTCGCGATGATCGGCATCATGATCTATGTGTGGTTTCGGTTCGAATGGCAGTTCGCCGTCGCGGCCATTGCCTCGCTGGTGCACGACGTGACCGCGACCATCGGCCTCTACGCATTGCTGCAACTCGAGTTCAACGTCTCGAGTATCGCGGCCATTCTCACCATCATCGGTTATTCGCTCAACGACAAGGTTGTGATCTTCGACCGTATCCGCGAGAACCTTCGAAAGTACAAGCGGCTGCCGCTCGTTGATTTGCTCGACCGGTCCATCAACGAGATGCTGTCGCGTGCCGTGCTGACCCATGTCACGACCTTCCTCGCGATGTTGCCGTTCCTGTTCTTCGGCGGCGAAGCGATCTACGGCTTCGCGGTCGCCATGTGTTTCGGCATCGTGGTCGGCGCCTATTCGTCGATCTTCGTGGCCTCGCCGATGCAGCTCATTCTTGGCGTACAGCGCGAAGCCTTCTCCGGAAGCCCGAGTGCCGCCAAGGACAAGTCCGAGGCCGCAGCGCGGGCGTAAGCCGATCGGGGCCTCATCGTGAACGAGCGGGAGCGAGCAGCGACGGTCCGGCGAATGGCCCGCGATGCCGATCCCGACCGTGCCATCGCCGCGCTCTTTGCTCCAGCGGCTGTACGAGACGATCTCCTCGCACTCTTCGCCTTGAACTGCGAACTCGCGCGCATCGCCAATCAAGTCAGCGAGCCGGGCCTCGGCGCCATCCGGTTGCAATGGTGGCGGGACGCGCTTGTCCGTGCCGAGGAAGGGGAAGCGACCGGTCATCCCGTCGCCGACGCCTTCGGTGACGTGCTTGCGCGGCGTAAATTGTCCCGGGAGCGCATTGCCGGCCTCATCGACGCGCGCAGTTTCGACATCGGCGAGACGGTCATGCCCGACGCTCGGACATTGAACGCCTATCTCTTCGACACGACCGGTGGACTCTTTGCCTTGGCAGCGGAAATCACCGGCGCCGAGGGCGAGAACCAAGGACTGATCGCGCAGGCCGCTGGCCAGGCCTATGGGCTTGTGCGCGTGATGCGGAGCCTGCCCGTCCTGGCCGCCAGGGGCCGCACCTATCTCGCGGCGGACGCACTCGAAAGGGCCGGCACCACGCCGCAGGATCTCTTCGCCGGGAGAAGCGGGCCGGAGCTGTCAGGCCTTCTTGCCGGGATGCGGGAGGAATCGCGTGCGGCGCTGAATGAGGCGCGCTTTCACCTTCGCGGGGAGGGGATGAAAGGCACCGGCCTCGACGAGGCGGGACGGACGGCGTTTCTCCCATTGGCGCTTGTGGAGCCCTATTTGAAGGCGCTCGCCAAAGTTAAGGACCCGCTGCGGGACATTGCCCGCATCAATCCGCTGTCCCGCCTCTGGCACTTGATGCGGGCGCGTTAGCCGTTACTCCGCCGCGACCGAACGGTCCTTCGCCAGCCAACTCTCGAGGTCGGCAAGCGCGCGCGCGGACATGGCAGTCTTGCGGGCCAAGGCCTTGCTTGGGCGCCGGCCGTCCGGGCGCGGCTCCTTGGTTTTCGGCTGACGCGGCACGGCGATCGGCGGGAAGAGACCGAAATTCACATTCATGGGCTGGAAACTGCGGCTGCCGCTTTCGCTCGCCACGCTCAAATGGCCGCCGGTGATGTGCGCGAGCAATGCACCGAGCGCGGTCGTCGGCGGTGGCGGCGACAATGGCTCGCCTATTCGTTCCGACGCGGCGAAGCGCCCGGCGATCAGTCCGATGGCGGCGGACTCGACGTAGCCTTCCACGCCGGTGACTTGCCCCGCGAAGCGCAAGCGCGGGTCGGCCTTGAGCCGCAAAGAGTCGTCGAGCAACACGGGGCTGTTCAGGAAGGTGTTGCGGTGAAGACCGCCCAGCCGCGCGAACTCGGCCGCTTCGAGGCCGGGGATCATGCGGAACACGCGGACCTGCTCCGCATATTTCAGCTTGGTCTGAAAGCCGACCATGTTCCACAGCGTGCCAAGCGCGTTGTCCTGGCGCAGCTGCACCACGGCATAGGGCTTCTCGTCCGGTTTGTGCGCGTTGGTGAGACCCACCGGCTTCAAAGGCCCGTAGCGCAATGTGTCGGGACCGCGTTCGGCCATGACTTCGACGGGAAGGCAGCCCTCGAAATAGGGCGTCTTCTCGAACGCCTTGAACTCCGTCTTGTCTCCGGCCAGCAGGGCTTCGACGAAGGAGTCGTATTGCGTCTTGTCGAGCGGACAATTGATGTAGTCCGCTCCGGTGCCGCCCGGACCGACCTTGTCGTAGCGCGATTGCCGCCAGCAAACGTTCATGTCGATGGACTCGAAATGCACGATCGGCGCGATTGCATCGAAGAAGGCGAGTTCGGCTTCGCCCGTAAGAGCATCGACGGCCTTCGCCAACGCCTCGGACGTTAAGGGGCCGGTGGCGACGATCACGTTCGTCCAGTCCGGGGGCGGAAGATCCGGTACTTCGCCGCGCACGATCTCGACGAGCGGGTGCTCTTCCAGCGTCTTGGTGACGGCGTTGGAAAATCCGTCGCGATCCACGGCAAGGGCCCCGCCGGCCGGAAGCTTGTTCGCGTCCGCCGCCGCCATGACGATGGAACCGGCGCGCCGCATCTCCTCGTGCAGGAGACCGACGGCGTTCGTTTCGAAGTCGTCGGACCGGAAAGAATTGGAGCAAACGAGTTCCGCGAGGCCGCCGGTCTTGTGGGCCTCCGTTCGCCGCTCGGGGCGCATCTCGTGAAGGATGACCGGCACGCCCGCCTTCGCGAGTTGCCAAGCCGCCTCGCTGCCCGCAAGGCCGCCGCCAATGACGTGAACGGTTTCAATCATGCGCGTAGCGAGGCTCTCGGTTCCACGTGTTTCAAGCGTCTCTGCATCTGAGGCCGTACCGGCGCGGCGACGTTCCGCTCGAAGGCGCTCGAAATCCGCCGGTGTGGATGCCGCGGCGAGGCAGTTCCGGCGGCGGGTTTTCTGCCAGCCGTTGGTGGACATGCGTCATTCGACCGATCCGGTGAAGTGGCCGGAAACCTTATTTGCCGGTGTTCCTTGCGTCTTTTGGAGCGGCAGCGCAAGTTGCCACCCTCCCGCGCCATCAGTGGATATCGGGGATTTTTGGATTTTTGCACTTTTTGGGGGCTCCTGGACGTCATGCCACCGGTAAACGTGATCTGGAAGGGCCATAGCCGAAGCGTGGAAGCCCGGCTGCGCCTTTTAGACAAATTGCACCGGCTCGCGCGACAGAGCGACAGCTATTTGCGGCCTCGCGAGCGCCCGGTTCTCACGGTGGTCGGGCAGGATCGTCCGGCGCCGCGGCCGAATGTCCACAGAATCCACGATGTTCACAAAGGCGAAGTCCTCGTCTCCACCGAGATCGGCCTTCATGCGGGCACGCTGATCGCGAGAGCCGAGGAAGCGGGGCTGTCGATCCGCAGTGCACCGGATGGGGCTTCGTACATCGCTCTCGACGAGGTGCATTTGCGCGGACTCGATTTCAGGCTCTTCGATCCGCGCGGCCTGTACCCCGAGAATGATCGCATGAGCTTCGTCTTCATCGATTGCCCGCAGCACCACTTTCTCGACGGACGGCTCGTCGCTGCCGCCAGCAATGGGGAAACGGCTGTTCTGTCGTGCCCGAGCATTCGGCTGAAGTCCTATCTCGAAGATTGGACGGACTGCCTGTTCGCGTGGATCCGCTTCTTCCACATGGGCGATTTCTGGTGGCATCGCCACGAGGAACTGCAGGGCTACAACGACTATCGCGGCGTTTTCGAAACCGTACAGACGGAACGCGGCACGGCGGTCGCCGAAGAGGCGACGTTCGATGCCGTGCTTTCGACCTTTGTGCAGCATGCGGAACATTCGCGCTGCGAAACTCAGCGCACCGCCTAGACGATTGCCACGTTAGAACCGGCCTTCGTCCGGAATGTTGAGGCGTGTGCCGCACGCCTTGCAGAATACGGCATCGACTTCATGACGCTGCAGACCGCATTCCGGGCAGGCGAAGCGGACTTTCTGCGGCCGCAAGAGCGTCTGGAGCAGACGCAAGAACAGCGTGACGCCGAAAATCATGATGATGACGGCGATAAGCCTGCCGAGCGAGCCCTCCAGCGTAATGTCGCCGAAGCCCGTCGTCGTGAGCGTGGTGACGGTGAAATACAGCGCGTCGACATAGTTGCCGATCGACGGATTCCGCCAGTGCTGGGTCTCGTATACGATACCGGTCGTAATGAAGAGAAAGACGACCAGATTGACGACCGCGCCGATCGTTTCTTCATTCTGCCGGAAGAAGGGGCTGTCCATGCGCAAGCGCGCCACGAGCTGGTAGGTGTGCAGCAGGCGCAACGTCCGCAAAATGCGTAAGAAGCCAAGTCCTTCGCCGACGATCGGTGCGAGGAACGACAGGATCGCGATGATGTCGGCCCATGTTGCCGGATGAGCGAACTCGCGGGCCGGGTGGGGATTGACCCATAGGCGCGCGAGGAAGTCCGTTAGGATCACGATCCCGAAGACGATGTCGACATATTCGATCCAAGTCTCGCGGGGTGTGAACGACGTCCCAATGATGAAGATGATCGTGACGATGTCGAACGCGAGCAACACGTACCGGAACCGGTGCGCGGCGTCGCTATGCCCATGGTAAAGGCTCCGTAACCGCTCGCGGAGCGATTGCTCCTTGGTCTCGCGCGGCTCGCGCGCGGCCACGCCCGTCTTGACCTGTCGGGCCTTGGGTTCGGGCGAGGTCTCTTCGGATGCCGTGGGCGTGGTGGTCATGGGGCCACTTCGATGATGTCCGTTATGCGAGTCGCTTATCATAAGTCACGAATTGGAACGACACGAACGGGCTCCGTGAGGATTTGTGGACTTGCGGTCTCGAAAGGGCCGGAAGGCGCCGGCGTGTGCGCCGAACCGGCCTGCAAGTCCGCGGCCGCCGCCGCGCCTGTACGTGCGTCCCGGCGGAACCGTGGCGGTCGTGGGGCATTGTGTTCACGTCGTGGCCGATGCCACGGTAAGGTTCTGGCTCCGGGGAGGAGCCGAGGGTTCCGATAAAAGGAGGATGCTATGAGCTTTGGCACGATGCGGGCGCTGGTCGCCGGCGCGGCGATGGGTGCGAGCGTGGTCTTGACTGTTTCACCCGCGATGGCGATGGGCAGTCTCTCCGGGGGCGACGAGACGGATAACTGTACGAATGAGGACGGTGCCTTCAACGAAGCCGCGTTCGTCATCGCCACGGCCCCCAAGCCTGGAGAGCGCGTCGAAAGCGGCTTCGACGTAACGGGTTGCTCGCGGAGTTTCGAGAGCAACGTGCAATGGAAGCTCATCGCTCGGGACGGCTCGATCCTTGCCAGCGGAAACACCAGCGGAGGCGGCGTCGACGGACCTGGACCGTTTAGCTTCACCATTCCGTACAACGTCACGGTACAGCAGATCGGCCATCTCGAAGTCTTCGACGAAGACGCTTCGGACGGCGAAGGGTTCCCTCCGGGCCGGACGGTGGTCCCGCTCGTCCTGAAGCCATAGACCTGACGCGAATCTGAGACTTGGCGCAAATCTGAGACTTGGCGCAAATCTGAGGCTTGGCGCAAATCTGAGGCTTGGCGCGATTCCGAACGATTGCGCGACGGCAAGCGGCAGTTGGCGCCGATATCGGCACGGCGCGGGTGCAATCTGTGCTATCGTCTTTGTCGTCTTGAGAGAGACTTCTTCAGCAATGGGGGGAACAATGCTGGAAGCACTTATCATTACTTTGATTGTCGGCGCTATTGCCGGCTGGCTCGCGGGTTTGCTTGTTCAAGGGACGGGTTTCGGACTGCTCGGCGATATCGTCGTCGGCATTCTTGGTGCTCTGGTCACGGGCATCGTACTTCCCAAGTTTGGTCTCGTGCTGGCTATCGGTGGCGGCATCTTGGGTTCGATCATCGCGGCGTTCATCGGCGCGGTCATCTTGTTGGTGATCGTGAAGCTGTTGAAGAAGCTGATGTCGTAATAATATAAATATAAATCAATAACTTAAAGAGAAACGGCGCCGCTTGGCACAACAGCCGGGCGGCGCTTTTCCATGCCCTGCGGCCGATACAGGACGATTCGGCCGTAGCTGCACTGCAACATCCTGCCAGCCGGTTGAAACAATTTGCCGCAGATCGTAACGGAGAGAACACGTTTTCGTCACAACCTGAACCTCCCTTCGTCAGAATTATCCAGCAAAAGCCACCGCCTTAGCGGGTTTCTCCCGTGCAGCGTCAATAATTGTGGGGATTATTCATGAGGGGTTTTGGGCCTTTCTGCATCAAGGTTCTCTTGATGGTCTTTACATTGCTTGTAGTCACAGTGCCCGCGCGCGCTGGCGACGTGGCGCAAAATGACAAACATTCCGCTGCGATGCACAATGCCAATGCTGGTTTGACGGCGGCGGCGCAAGCGGTTGCCGCGCAGATCGCGCCCGAGGAGACGGCCGATCGTGTCCTGGCCGAAACGCCCGGTAGTGGCGTGTCGGCCGCGGCCTTGGAAGTCGCGGCATTGGGTAACGCGCCAGTTTCGGTCGATGCGGCCTCCGCCCGCGAACTTCGCTGCCTCGCGGAAGGCATTTACTTCGAGGCACGCGGGGAGCCGTGGCGCGGGCAGTTGGCCGTAGGGCGCGTGATTCTGAACCGCGTCGCGAGCCGGCATTATCCCGATACGATTTGCGGCGTCGTGTATCAGAACAGCCATCTCCACAATCGCTGCCAGTTCTCCTTCGCGTGCGACGGCAAGCCCGACACGATCGGCAATACCGCTGTCTGGTCTCGCGTTCGCGGCTATGCCGCTTGGTTGCTTGCGAACGAACCGAACGACGAGACGTCCGGTAGCGAGTACCGCGTCTTGGCGTCTCTGGCCTCGGCCACCCATTACCATGCGGACTATGTCCGGCCGCACTGGGCGAAGTTCTTCGAACTGACCGCACGTATCGGCCGGCATATTTTCTACGCGGATCCAAGCGCATAGGACGCGCCGGCGGCACCATATCGCCGCCCCTTGCAATTCTCACCTCGCGACATATCTCTAGCCCGTTAGCGGATTCCCTTGTCCGGCAATGGGAGTGGACCGATGAGATGGCTGCTGATTGTCCTGGCACCCCTGGCCCTAGGGGGGTGCGTGACGGAAGAGGGGCCAGCATTGCCTATGGCACTCGCTCCCGCGGAAACCGCCCAGGCGTCCTGTTTGACTTATGGCGACACGCCCACATTTGGTGAGTGCGCGAGCAAGCAGGACGAGGCGGTTCGGTAGGACCGGCGGATTTGCTTTCCGCGCGGACACGCGCACCTTCCCACAACGATGACCATGCAGTGGCGCCGAGCGTGCTTTGACGCGCGTTGAAACGGCTCGTTCTGTGTGCAATGCGGTATCGACGGCGCTTGCTGGCGGGTCTCCGAGCCGCTACCACAGGCGCGCCATGACCGCACTGGTCCGAACGGTTCGCCACGGAGCCATCGACGGTAAGCGGGCATTCGCTCGCGCGAACGGCATCTCGTTGGCCTGAACCGTATTGCGGCCAGGGTCGTTTCTTCTCTGCGCGCATGTGTGGTGCGGGCGGCAGCCGCAAGGACCGGAGTTCGGACATATAGTGCCGTTCGTATTTCTCCCCGAGGCCGAGGTGCGAAGAGTTCCTGATGTCGCGTAGAGCCATGTTCAGCAGCCGTTTGGAGCGCCGCCGGCAAGTGCGCCGTTTCGCGCGCCTCGTGGCCGCGACCGTCTTTGCGATTGGAATGGTGCTCGTCGCGGTTGTCGCCGTTCAAGGCTTCGATTTCCTGGATGTCGCGGATGCAAACCGCCTGCCTTTGGGGGTGGCCGTGCTCGGGGCGATTGGGGCTGTGTTCGTCCTCTCCGTTCTGGCCTATGCGACCGTCCGGCTCTTCAGCCGTATCGAGTGATCGTGCCCTCAAGGCGCAAAGTGATGGATGACGGCTGCCCTTCGGACAATTTAGAGTGGTCCGGCCCGCCGAACGGCGTGGCTCTTTAGGGAGGGACGATCTCATGGATCTAACGAGCTTGTTGGTACAGGCTGTTTCCGGTGCGGTCGGTGGCAGTGCGGCCGGCGCTGCCGCGAAGAACTACTCGCTGAGTCCGATCGGAAACGCGATTGCCGGCGCCGTGGGCGGCGGCGTTCTCGGCCAGTTGATCGGGAATTTCGCCGGCCCGATGCTTGAAGGCTGGATCGGCAATGTCGTGGGCGGCGGCGTGGGCGGCATCGTCGTGACCCTCGTCGCGGGCCTGATCAGTAACATGACGTCCAAGTAGGCTGGACGTACAAATAGGCTGGACGCAGTACGGCACGGCCCGCTTGTAGCGGTGCCGTGCCGGTCTGCCGTGTTTGGCCGTGAACGATTCCGGAGTCCTACGTGTTCCTCGTTCACGGCTTTGTCTCCGCGACGACCTTCGCCGCTTTCAGTGGATCGTATTTTGCTCCGCAATTGAAACGGTATGAGTATCGACCCGGCGGTCGCGACGATGCCTTCATCACCATCAGCTACGGCAAGCTTGACGCTTCGATCTCCACTCTGGGGGTGCCGCGTTCTTTGTCCGGCAGCGCCCGGAATCGAACGTCGCGTGTTGAAGATGTGAGGGCTTATGGGCCTTTAACACATGGGCCGAAAAGTCTAGTAAGGGCCTAGCCGCAACCGGGGAGGGAATGAAAATGTCGCGTTTGTCGTTTCTTTGCACGCTGCTGCTTGGCATTTTTGTAACAACGGCGCTTCCGCAGTCGTCTCATGCGCAAGTCACTGTGGCGCAAGCTCCCGCGCCGGTTGTCACGTCGCCTACGCCGGTTGTCACGTCCCCTGCGCCGGCGGCACAGACGGAGGAAGCACAGCCCGGCGACAACCTGCCCGCCCAGGTCACGGACCCTCAAGTGCAGTTGGAGGACTTGGAACTGCTCACGGTTCCACTCACCGTGGACGAGTTGAAGGCGCTGGCGGCGAAGTGGCTCGAAATCGTGCAGAGCAAGACCGAGCAGGTCGTGAACGCGCAGATCGCGGTTTCGAAAACGAATGGCGCGACCCAGACGGCGGAACGGGAAAAGCTCACAAAGCTCTACGCCGAACGCAACCGCCTGTTCGACAGGTACAACGCGGTTGTCAATGCCTGGCAGAAGAAGGGAGGCGACGCCGCGGAGATCGCCGTCTATCGGAACTACCAGAACGCCATCTTTCTCGAGGAGACCCGGAAGGCCGACGCCAAGACTCTGATCTCGTGGACGATGGACTGGTTCACCAGCGAGGATGGAGGTATTGCGCTCGCAAAAAACGTTGCAATCATCGCGTTGTCCTTCCTTGCTCTCGTGATCGTCGCGCGGCTGGTACGTAAGCTCGTCCGCCGCTGGATCGGTCATGTGCCGAATATCTCGGACCTCTTGCAGGCTTTCGTTGTCGGCATCGTCTATTGGATCGTCCTGGCGATCGGCTTGATGCTGGTGCTGTCGGGCCTCGGGGTCGATGTCACGCCGCTTTTCGCGCTGTTCGGCGGAGCGTCGATCATCGCCGCTTTCGCCATGCAGGATTCCCTGAGCAACTTGGCCTCCGGTTTGATGATCATGATCTCTCGCCCGTTTGACGTCGGCGACTACGTCGATGTCGGAGGGGTCGCCGGTACGGTGAAGAGTACCAATATTTTCGCAACGACAGTCACCACGCCGGACAACCAGGTCATCGTGATTCCGAACAAGAACGTTTGGGGCAACGTCATCACCAACGTGACCGCGAGCGACACGCGCCGTGTCGATCTCGTTTTCGGGATCTCGTACGACGATTCCATTCCGGAGGCCTTGCAGGTTCTGGAGCAGGCCGTGGAAGCGCACCCGCTGGTGCTGAAGGATCCCGCGCCGACCGTTCGCGTCAATGAATTGGCCGACAGCTCGGTCAATCTGATCTGCCGTCCATGGGTCAAGACCGCCGATTACTGGACGGTCTATTGGGACCTGACGCGCTATGTAAAAGAGCTGTTCGACGCTGCGGGAATTTCGATTCCCTATCCGCAGCAAGACGTTCATTTTGTCCCCGCGGAGGGACCAAAACCGGCCCCCGTGCCCGCCATCGAAAAGCAGCCGGCCTCGAAGAAGGCTTCGATTTCCGAAGGCGACGAAGGGCATTAAGGCAGTACGACCAACCAGGAGCCTCGCATATGAGTGAGCATGACAAGCCGAGTAGAATAGCCGGAAAGTGCCTTGCGCTTTCCGTAATGCTGGCGGCATTCGCAAGCACAGGCGCGTCCGCGCAGGTGACGATCGATGTCGCGAAAGTCAGCTGCGATCAGTTTGCTTTGTACAAGGTGTCCGACCCGGACACGATCGCGGTTTGGCTGCACGGCTACTACAGCGGCAAGCGCGGAAACACCGTTGTCGAGGTGGGGGAGCTAAAGGCCAACGGGAAGAAGCTGCGCGACTACTGCCTGCAACATCCCGACGCGAATCTCTTGGAGGCCGTTGAAGAACTCATGAAGCCGTGAACACACGGTCAATCGGAAAACGGCGATGATGAACGCACGGTAGGGAGAGCGGTTTTGAACCCGGAATCGGCGCCGGCCGCAGGCTCGCAATCGGTCCCCTGGTGGGTGGCGCCAGGCGAAACGGACAGCGCCGCGTTCGCGGCGCTGTTCCTACTCTTCCTGATTGTCTTCGCCGTGTTCCATTTCTACGCGCGGTTCGATCGCTACGCGGAGCGGCACAATGAAGGGACGCCGTTGAAGACGACGGTCCCAATGCTGCTTATGATCGCCTTCGCCTACGAGGTCTTTCCGCCGCTGAGGCATTTCAGCATCCTTCTTCCGATCGCCTTGATCGCGACGGCCCTTGCGCGCGACCTCATGCTTTGGTTCGAGCCGAGGAAGGAGCACGCCATCATCGGCGAGCTCGAAGATAGGCTCGCGGAAGAACTCGAGCACGAACGTGACGAGAGGCACCGGAAGGAGGCGGCCGCGGCCCCTGCATCCAAGCCAGAATCAGAGTCTGAGCCCAAGACAAAGGCGGCAAACCGGCCAGTATCGTCCGGAGCCGCGGACGCCCCGGTGCCCAGGAAGTTCGGCGAGGGGCCGGAGAAGGCGCCGGAACAGGGGGAGGGCAAGGATGATTGAGCTGACCGTCACCTCGATCCCGTTCGTGCTGCGTATCCTCTATCTCCGCTGGAAGGGCCTGCCTATCACGCTCTACAACGTCCACATGGCGTTGTTCGCGTGGCTGGCGCTGGCCTTCATCGTGTTCTTCACCGTTTTCTACTACTACCCGAAGTCCTATACCGGCTTCGTTCCGTTCCGCACGGTTCCCGTCGTGAGCGAGAACGGCGGGACCGTCACGGCGATCAAGGTCGACAATGGGAGCCGTGTCAGTCCGGGCCAGGTGCTGTTCACCGTGGACAACACAACCGAGACGGCGGCGGTGAAGACCGCGGAACTGAAGCTCGCCGAGATCGAGAAGTCGTTTGCCTCCGCGGAAGCCGAGATGCATGCGGCACAGGCCTCGCTGGATCGTGAGAACGCGGAGTTGGAGCAGGCGAAGCAGGTCTTCGACGACCAGGACGAACTCCGCAGACGGAAGTCTCCGGCCTATAACGAGCGCCGTTACCAGGCGGCTGTCGCCGATAGGGATTCGTCCGAGGCGAAGGTCGCCCAGGCGCAAGCCAATCTCGATGCGGCCAGGCTGCAGTTGGATCAGGTCCTGCCGGCACAGAAGGAAAGTGCGACGGCGCAGCTCGATCAGGCCAAGGTCGAATTGGAGAAGACCATCGTCCGGTCCTTTGTGGATGGCGTCGTCGACCAGCTGACCCTGCATGTCGGCGCCCGCGCGGCACAGTTCGCGGCAAATCCGGCAATGCTCATCATCCCCGACCGGGACGAGGCTCATCCCCGGCGCGTCGTTGCCGGCTTCGCACAAGTCGCCCGCTCGGTGCTGTATGTGGGCATGCCGGCGGAGCTGGCTTGCGACACCAATTTCAACGTTGCGATGAAGAATGCCGTGTTGCCGGCCCGTGTGGCGGCAATCCAGCCGGAAATCGCCGCCGGTCAGGTGGCGCCGACCGGGCGGCTGATCGAACCCTCGGAGTTCGCGCGGCGCGGCGAGGTCGTTGTGCTCTTGGAGACGGTCTATCCGGAGCACGAGAAGTTACTGGTGAACGGCAGTGGCTGCGCCGTCCAGACTTACGACCGCAATCTCGGCCACGGCGCGTTCGCCCATATCGTCGGGGCGCTCGGCATCATCAAGGCCTGGGGACTCCGGATCAAAGTCTGGCTCGCCCTCGTGTCCGGTATCGGACTTGCGGGCGGCGGGCATTAGGCCAGCTGGGTTTGCGATAAGTCAGCCCACTGCAATCAGCCCACTGCAAGTCAGCGCGCCGCCGGACCGGCACGTGGCAGGTCAGCACCAGGTCGCGTGCTCGCTGTCCGGCTGGCGCAGCAATTCCTGCACATTGGCTTCGAGGAGCCGGTAGCCGACATTGCCGAACAGCTTTTGGCGTCCCTCGTTCATCACGAATGTTGGGCTGCCTTCGATGCCGTTCCTCTGGCTGAGATCGTAGTCGAGGGCGAGGCATGCGATGGCTTCGGACGAGCGAAGCCGTGCTTCCACCGCATCGTAGTCGGTGCCGATCCGCGCCGCGATGTCGCGATGAACCTGCCAGTCGGCGATGTCGATGGCTTCGGCGAAAAAGGCACGTCGCATCTCCCGTGCCGCCCGCGTCGAGAGCCTTTCGAGATATTGCTTGGCGGCACTGCCGCCGTGGTCGCGCTCGACAAGTTCGACGGCCTTCAGGAACAGATGCGGGCTTGCCGAGCTGCGCGGCCGCCCGCGCAGCCACACCGCGTCATTGACGGCGATATGCGGATAGCGTGACGCGACCTCTCTGAGGTGCCGGTTGAAGCTCTCGAACCCGCCTTTGCCTTCGATCTTGCCCCAGGCATCGGGGAACACCGAGCAATAGCGCGGGACGATCTCAATTTCGTCTCCGAAATTCGCCGCCAACTCATCGAGCCGGCGCTCGGCCACATAAGCCCAGATGCATAGAACGTCCGAATAGTAGGAGATTTCGACCTTGGACATGGCGTGTCCCTCTTTTTGCGCGATTCCATCGGTTCGAGCGCTACCGCGGGCGCGCATTCTGGCGCAAGGAGCGCCTGCCGGTCACGCGTTCGTGCGGTCCCGAACGGGACCGGCTTATGCTATGATGAACGGGTACGGGACCAAGGCAGGGACGAGAGGGATGCGAGGGACCACCGCAGGACGGGTAGGGCGCGGGCACCGCCACTGGGCCTTGCAGGCGCTGCTGATCGCATGGCTCTGCGTGCTCGCGGGACCGGCCTTTGCCAGCATCCTCATCACGGTCGACAAGCCGACGCAAACCATGACCGTCTCGGTGAATGGGGAGCCGCGCTATCGCTGGCCCGTCTCCACCGGCGCGACCGGCTATTCGACGCCGCCCGGCAATTACACCGCGTTCCGCATGGAACCCATGCACTATTCCGACGAATGGGACGGCGCCGGCATGCCCCACTCGATCTTTTTCACCAAGCGCGGCCATGCCATCCATGGCTCCAACCATCCCGGCATGGGGACCCCCCGTTCTCACGGTTGCGTGCGCTTGTCCCTTCAAAACGCCGAAACGCTCTTCCGCCTCGTGGAGCAGCAAGGTCTGTCCGCGACGAAGGTTGTGATCGCGGGATCGGATCCGGCGGGCAACTGGGCCGCGAGCTCGGCACCGCCGGCCGTGCGGACCTTGAGTCCCGGCGAGGGCCGGCAGCGCACCGGACCGTTCCGCGGACTGTTCTCGCCCTTCAAACGGCGCTAGGCCCAAAGCGAGCGCTAGCCTTCGCCCATCAGCTCCGCGCGCCGCTTGCGAAGGGCGTCGAGCTTCTCCTGCTGGTCGGCGATCCTGGCGGCGGCGCGCTCTTCGTCGGCGGCGCCGGAAAAAGCGGCGGCCTGCTCCATCAGCTCGCGCAGATTGTCCTCGACGATCTGGATGCGGCGTTCGACTTCCTCGAGCGTCAAATCGGGGCTCATGGTCTCTCCTGGCTGCGGTTCGCGCGTTATCGCGGTCGGGTCAAGCCTAGCAAATTCCAGGCGAAAATGGACTTGATCCAAAACAAGTGAGGCGCCGGGGGAAACCGGCGCCTCGAGCCTGTCATTCGAATGATTGCTCGATCGTCTTTATTCGCCGGACTCGGATTCCTCGATCGGATCCTCTTCGGCCGGAGCCTCGTCGGCCGGAGCTTCGTCGGTCATG
Source organism: Hyphomicrobiaceae bacterium UBA7697 (assembly GCA_002482645.1). GTDB lineage: Bacteria > Pseudomonadota > Alphaproteobacteria > Rhizobiales > Methyloligellaceae > Methyloceanibacter. Next base: position 118,292 of record DLGJ01000007.1, on the reverse strand, counting down.
GAGTCGTCGGCCGGAGCCTCGTCGGTCATACCTTCCTCGGACATGGTCTCATCTTCCATGTCCTGCGCATAGGCATGGGTTGTCAGGGAGGCGGACCCAAGCAGCAATGCCGCACCAAACGTCAATGCACTCAAGAACTTCAGCATTCTCTTTGATCCTTCAGTTTGATCTTTCAGATAGGGACGCGGCCAGTCGCCGCGCAACCGCGAATAGTGGGTTAAAACAACGCCCTGACAAGTGGGAAAATGCGCGCGCTCGGGCGTTTCGGCGGGATGCGGCGAACGCGGCGGCGCCTCTGCTCGTCATCGCCCGGCTTGACCGGGCGATCCGGTAACCACAGCCCTACCGGATCGCGACGGGCGGTATTTACGGATGCCCCGATCAAGTCGGGGCATGACGAGCGGGAGGACAGACGCGCGGGCGGAATAGACACGGCGCTTGCTGCTCTCTTCGTCGTCATTGCCGGACTTGTTCCGGCAATCCATTTGGGCCGCGCCTCAACTGCCGACTCCCTAGTGGATCCCCGGGTCAAGCCCGGGGATGACGAGTCAGAGGGTACTAACGCGCACGAAGGCATCCCGCTGCCCGAAGACACGAGACTTCACGACAATCTCCCTACGTCGCAAAACTCAAACCCGCGAAGCGGGGACTTGCGGGGCGCTGGCCGGCCGCCGTCCGATTGGTGATATTGGGCAGCCTTCCGGCGCCCCGCATGGCCGATCGAGTTTCGCAAGGCATGAACCTGCCGAAGCCCTCAAGGCCGCAGCGATGTTTTAGAGCCCCCGTCCGCTCTGCTTACCGCCGGTGGCACAGGCGCGGACGCGAAGAGCACCCGAGGCTCACCCGATGGCCCACGCGTTACAACGCAGGCGGTCGGAGCGGGGACCCCCGAGGCTGGTCCGTTTGCCGTGGCGCGGGAGTCCGGGGCAGGCCTTCACGGAGACATCAACACCCATCCGTTCCGCGCCACCTCGGGCGCTGCATCCCCCGCCCCGAGAGCAGACGGTCTGCAGCTCGCGTCCTCTACGAACGAGGGATGGAGGGAGTGTACGGCAGGTTTTGGGGAGGGGGATAGCTCTAGGCCACTTCGCCTGACAGAGGCGCGGCTTGCCAGCCGAACAGCGATTTCAATCGCTGTCCGTGGCCGGATCGATCACCAGCAGAAGCCGGGTTTCTCCCAGTCCGGCAATGGGCGGAGACCGATGCACGATGCCGGAGGGCTCGGGCCCCGGCCACAGCCGCCCCCGGAAGAGCCCCACCGCGCCCGTTTGCAGCCGATGGATTGTGTCAGGATCTTCGCCTTCGCGCGCGCATCCATACTCGGTGCCGGGGCCGCGATAGGTGCAGAGCAGACGCGCCGGAACGTTGTCGAGGTGAAACCTCCGGCAGGCATCGTCGCGTAGGATATCCAAGCGAACCGTAACCAGGTCCGCCTTCAGAACGCGCGCGAACACCGTTGCGAGGAATCCGGCATCGCTGGCCAGCATCTTTCCGCACGGATTGCCGGCGCCGCCGCGCGCCGCGCAAAGCCTCTCCAAATAACTCTCGACGCGATTTGGAGGAAGCGCGAGGCGCATTTCCGGGAGCTTTTCCGGCGCGAGCGCGTCGATCCGCGCCAGTAATCGTTCCTGCGACCGTCGCTGCCAGATCGCGGCGGCGCGGCCGGGTAGCCAAATCTCGTCGAGAACGTCCGGCGTGCTCCCCAGCGCCACGGTTTGGGCGGGCGCGAGCGTCGATGTGTCCACGGTCATTGCGGGCCGTTCTCGCCGTCCCCGAGAGGAGCGGCCAACCCACGGACCGGCGGGCGAAGACTTGCTTTCACTGGTACGGCCTCTACAGAATGTTATAATATAACATCTCTCATAGAGGCGTTGTCCTGGAGCGTCAAGACAGTGGCTTACTCTTGCCGATGTCTTTGGCGGGCGCGCCGACGCCATTGACGGGCGCAACATAAGGCTCGCCGATCCTGCGTGTTTTAGGCGCGGAGGGCGCGAGCGTCCGTGCTGGTGCCGGAGAAAATCACTCCGCAGCCTCGGCCTTCGCCTTGCGCTTGCCGCCAGGCTTCTTCGCGGCGGTTGACTTTGCGGCGCTCCCCCGCCGCCCCAGAAGCTGCTTGAGATACTGGCCCGTATAGCTCTCGGGAACCTCCGCGACCTCTTCCGGCGTGCCGGTGGCCACGACCTCGCCGCCGCCGTCGCCGCCTTCGGGGCCGAGATCGACGATATAGTCGGCCGTCTTGATGACTTCGAGATTGTGCTCGATGACGATCACGGTGTTGCCCTGATCGACCAGCTCGTGCAGCACTTCGAGCAGCTTGGCCACGTCGTGGAAATGCAGGCCCGTGGTCGGCTCGTCGAGAATATACAGTGTACGGCCCGTCGCGCGCTTCGACAGCTCCTTGGAGAGCTTGATGCGCTGGGCCTCGCCGCCGGACAGCGTCGTCGCCTGCTGGCCGACATGGATATAGCCGAGGCCGACGCGGGCGAGGGTGAGCAGCTTGTCGCGCACGGCCGGCACCGCCTTGAACAGCCCGGCTGCTTCCTCGACGGTCATGTCGAGCACGTCGGCGATGGACTTGCCCTTGAACTTGATCTCCAGCGTCTCGCGGTCGTAGCGCTTGCCCTTGCACACGTCGCAGGTGACGTAGATATCCGGCAAAAAGTGCATCTCGATCTTGATGACGCCGTCGCCCTGGCAGGCTTCGCAGCGTCCGCCCTTCACGTTGAACGAGAAACGCCCCGGCTTGTAGCCGCGCGTCTTCGCCTCGGGCAACTCGGCGAACCATTCGCGGATCGGCGTGAAGGCGCCCGTATAGGTCGCCGGGTTCGAGCGCGGCGTACGGCCGATCGGGCTTTGGTCGATGTCGATGACCTTGTCGAGATGTTCGAGACCGGCGATCTCGTCGTACTCGCCGGGAAGCTCGCGCGCATTGTTCAACTTGCGGGCGACCGCGCGGTAGAGCGTCTCGATCAGGAACGTGGACTTGCCGCCGCCCGAGACGCCGGTGACGCAGGTGAAGAGGCCGAGCGGAATGTCGACGTCGATGTCCTTGAGATTGTTCTCGCGCGCGCCTTTGACCTTCAGCGACTTGCCGCGTTTCGGCTTGCGGCGCTCTTTCGGCAGCGGGATCTGCTTGAAGCCGGTGAGATATTGGCCGGTGAGGCTGTCCGGGTTCCGCATGATCTGGGCAGGGGTCCCTTCGGCGACGACCTGGCCGCCATGGACGCCGGCGCCGGGACCCATATCGACCACGTGATCGCATTCGAGGATCGCGTCCTCGTCGTGCTCGACCACGATCACCGAGTTGCCGAGATCGCGCAGGTGCTTCAGCGTCTCCAAGAGCCGGGCGTTGTCGCGCTGATGAAGGCCGATGGACGGCTCGTCCAGCACGTAGAGGACGCCCGTGAGGCCGGAGCCGATCTGGGAGGCGAGGCGGATGCGCTGGCTCTCGCCGCCGGACAGCGTGCCGGAGGCGCGCGAGAGGGTCAGATATTCGAGGCCCACATCGTTGAGGAAGCTCAGCCGCTCGCGGATCTCTTTGAGGATGCGCGCGGCGATCTCATTCTGCTTGGCCGTCAGCCGATCGGGCAGGGCGTCGAACCAGGCCTTGGCCTCGCGGATCGACATGTCCGTGACCTCGCCGATATGGAGGCCGGCGATCTTCACCGCCAGCGCCTGGGGCTTCAGGCGATAGCCGGAGCAGGCCTCGCAAGGCTGGTCGGACTGGTAGCGCTCCAGTTCCTCGCGCACCCAATTGGACTCGGTCTCGCGCCAGCGCCGCTCGATATTGGTGATCACCCCTTCGAACGGCTTCTCGGTCGCATAGCGGCGCACGCCGTCGTCATAGACGAAAGTGACCTCGTCCAGGGAGCCGTACAGCACGATCTCGCGGAAGTCCTCCGGCAGATCCTTCCACGGCTTCGTCATGGACTGCTTGTAGTGCTTGGCGACCGCCTCCAGCGTCTGCTGGTAGTAGGGCGAGGTGGCGGAGGTGCGCGCCCAGGGCGCGATGGCGCCGCGGTTCAGCGACAGCGTCTCGTCCGGCACCACCAGGTCCGGCTCGAAGAAGAGTTCGGTGCCGAGCCCGTCGCATTCGGGGCAGGCGCCGTAAGGGTTGTTGAACGAGAACAGGCGCGGCTCGATCTCCTCGATGGTGAAGCCGGAGACCGGGCAGGCGAACTTGGCCGAGAAGATCAGCCGCTCGGGCTGGCCCTTCTCCGGCTTGTCGGCGAACTCGGCGATGGCGATGCCGTCGGAGAGGCCGAGCGCGGTCTCCAGCGAGTCCGCGAGCCGCGAGGCGAGATCGGGGCGCACCACCACCCGGTCCACCACCACGTCGATATCGTGCTTCAGCTTCTTGTCGAGCTTCGGCGCCTCGGCGATCTCGTGGAATTCGTTGTCGATCTTGACCCGCTGGAAGCCCTTCTTCTGGAGCTCTGCCAGCTCTTTCCGGTATTCGCCCTTGCGGCCGCGCGCGATCGGCGCCAGCAGGTAGAGCCGCGTGCCTTCCGGCAGCTCCAGCACCCGGTCCACCATCTGGCTCACGGTCTGGCTCTCGATGGGGAGCCCCGTGGCGGGCGAATAGGGGATGCCGACCCGCGCCCAGAGCAGGCGCATATAGTCGTAGATTTCCGTCACCGTGCCCACGGTCGAGCGCGGGTTCTTGGAGGTCGTCTTCTGCTCGATGGAGATCGCCGGAGACAGGCCCTCGATATGGTTCACGTCCGGCTTCTGCATCATGTCCAGGAACTGCCGGGCATAGGCCGACAGGCTCTCCACATAGCGCCGCTGGCCCTCGGCATAGATCGTGTCGAAGGCGAGGGAACTCTTGCCGGAGCCGGACAGGCCCGTGATCACCACGAGCTGTTCGCGCGGCAGGTCGAGGGACACGTTCTTGAGATTGTGCTCCCGGGCGCCGCGGACGGAGATGGATTTCGAGGTCATGCTGCTTTGCAATGTCGTGGGACGGAGGCCGCTGCGCAAGGCATAAGAGGCCGCATGGGCGCGGGCAAGGGCCGGTACGGCCTGTCCGCCTATATCCCTGTCCGCCTAGATCAAGGCCAGCTTCTTGAGGCGCGAGCGGATGGCGCCGGGCTTCCGCCCCAAGATCTCGGCAATCGCGGCCGGGCTTTCTCCCACATGGTGCAGGCGGCGCAGTTCCTGCTCTTCCGCGTCCGTCCACGGAGTGTAGGCCTTGCCGTGGCTTTGGCGCACGGCGGCCACGTCGTAGCCCTTGCTGCCGGACCCGGCACCGCCCTCGTGCGCATGCGCCTCGCAGGTATCGAGAAAGGCCGCCTGCCGCGCGGCAAGCGCGTCCGGCCCGAGACGCGCCAGAAAATCGAGCGCGCGGTCCGAGGCGGCGCGGAACTCGGCGTCCTTTTCGATCGCCAGCGGATGCACCTGCAAGGCCCGCTCGTTGAGCCCGAGCAGATAGAGCCCGGAGAGCGTCCGCAGCCGCGACAGGGCCACATAGCCCTGGCCGTATTCGAACGCGCGGGACAGGTCGATCACCGCGGCGTCCAGGGACATGCCTTGGCTCTTGTGCACGGTGATGGCCCAGGCCAGGCGCAAGGGTACCTGCGTGACCGACGCCTGCTCCTTGCCGCCTTCCTCGATCTTCCAGGTGACCGGTTCGGCCACGATGCGTTTTGCGCTGCGCGTGCGCACGGCCGGCGAGCCCGTCTCGGCATCGAACGCCTCGACGAGCCCGAGCGTGCCGTTGACGTAGCGGCCGGCCGGGTCGTTCTTGGTGAACATCACCACGGCGCCGATCTTCAGCGCCAGCATATCCGGCGACAGGCAGCCCCGCTTCAGGGCCTCGACGGCCGCTTGCGGACCTTTGCCCGTCATGGCGAATTCACGAATATCGCCGTCGAGTTCTTCGAGATGCTGCCGGTTGATGCCGTCCACCGCGGCGTTGTGGGTGAAGAGGCGGGTGCGCCTCGGGGGCAACCGGCCGCCCGCGATCATGCGCGCGGCGAGCAGTTCGCGGTGCGTCTCCGTGCAGGCATTGGCGCGAATGGCATCCAGCACGTCGAGAAACGGCTCGTCGTCTTGCCGGTGCTGCTCCGAGAGATAGCAGACGAGGGGATCGAGATCGCGCCAGGCGGAGGAGCCATGAGCGAACGTGGCGCCGAAGCTGTCGTCGCCGCCGCCGAAGTCCAGCATGTCCGGCTCCGCGCGCCGGCGCATCACCGGCGGCAGTTGAAAGAAGTCGCCCACCAGCACCACTTGCAGCCCGCCGAACGGGGCGGTCGAGGCCCGGATGTGGCGGCAGACCGTGTCCACGAGGGTGAGGCTGTGCGCGGGAAGCATCGAGATCTCGTCGACGATCAGGACGCTGGCTTTCTCGATCCGTCCGGCGAGCCGGCGATTGGCGGCGAGACCGTCGAGGTCCCGACCGGTCAGCGCATCGCGCACGCCGATGCCGCTCCAGGCATGGATGGTGGTGCCGTGTCCGTGGGTCGCCGCGATGCCGGTCGAGGCGGTGTAGGCGTAGCCGATCCCGGCCTCGGCCAATTCCCGGAGATAGCGGTTGACCGTATGGGTCTTGCCGCTGCCGGGCTGGCCGGTAAGGAAGACGCTGGCGCCCGTCCGGAGCAGCTCGAGGGCCTCGTCTTGAGTCATTCCTTCTCCCGTTCCTGGGTACGCTCGACGCCAATTCGCGTCGAACCGATAGCGTAGCGGCGAATCTTCACGCATAGAAAAGCACATGAGCATCAGTCGCACCCAATTCGCCGTCGCCGCCGGCATCGTCCTGGCCGCGGCCGTGGCGCTCTATGCCATGGGCCATCCGCTGATCTGCAAATGCGGGTATGTGAAGCTCTGGCATTTCTATGTGGTCAGCGCGGAGAACTCCCAGCACATCTTCGACTGGTATACCCCGTCCCACATCATCCACGGCTTCCTGTTCTACTTCTTGTTCTGGCTGGTCGCGCCGCGCAGTTCGTTCGGCACGCGCCTGATCCTCGCGATCCTGGTGGAAGCGGGCTGGGAGGTGATCGAGAACACGGACTTCGTGATCGACCGCTACCGGGAAGCAACGATCGCGCTCGATTACTATGGCGACAGCGTGCTGAACTCGGTGAGCGACATGCTGTTCATGATCGCCGGTTTCGTGCTGGCCGCGCGGATGCCGGTCTGGCTCACCGTCCTGATCGCCGTCGCGATGGAGGTCTTCACCGGCATCATGATCCGCGACGGGCTCGCGCTGAACGTGCTGATGCTGCTGTGGCCGAGCGAAACGGTCCTGCAGTGGCAGAATAGCCGCTAGCGGCTATAGCGGCACCCGGATCCCGAACACCATGACCAGTACGAGCCACACATAGGCGATGACGGTCGGATAGAAGGTCACGCCGAAGCCGAAAGCGCGCAGATAGGGGTTCTTGTGATAGCCCACCCAGAACAGGATGCGCCCGAGCACGAACAGTCCGGTCAGGATGGGAAGCGTGCGCGCTTCCTCGATCGGGCAGTACATCGCAAGACCCGCATTGGCGATGAAATAGGCCGTGAACTGCTCGAACGTGTTCAGAATGAACTTGGTGTTGATCTCGACCGGCGAGTTCGGCTTCGGCACCTGGCCGACGAACATGGACGGGTCGAGGCGCTGCGCGGCGACGATACAGATGCCGATGACGCCGGGAATGATCGCGATCACCGAGCACTTGATGACGAGGGCAAGCCGGTCGGCGATACCCCAAGCCTCGGGCGTCCAATCCCAGAAAATCTTGCCGCTCGCAAAGACGGCGGCGGAAAACAGCCAGTTGCCGACCAGCGTGGCGATGAAGGGCCACTGCATGGCGGTAAAGCCGAAATATTTCACGCGGGGATCGCGCCGTTTGCCCTTTCGGCGCGTGGATGATTGTCCGTGGCGGACTTGCCGCTGCATCGTTCCTGCTTTTCCTGAGTCTAGGGCATGCGGCCTTGGAGGATGAAAGCGCGCTGCCGAATTTTGTCGATCGTTTTGTTAGCCATAGGGCCCAATTCAGGGAATCACAAGAGTGCAAGATGGTGGACGGGGCAGAACAAAATAGGTACATTTGCCCGTACTCCGGCTGCGGCCGGTTGGTTGTGGACAGGGGGGACAGAGGCGGGAAGTCTCCTGGTACGCGGATGGTCGTGCGCCTATGGTGCCGGATTGCCTCGACTGGGAGCGAGGGCGCACGCTTGCGCGGTTCCGGCGCCCGGCGGGTGCGAAAGTGACAGCGGCAGAGATGCGGGGAGGTCGAAAACATGGCCGGATCGGTCAATAAAGTCATTCTCATCGGCAATCTCGGTGCCGACCCTGAAGTTCGCCACACTCAGGATGGCCGTCCCATCGTCAATCTGCGTCTGGCCACGACCGAGAGCTGGCGCGACAAGAACTCCGGAGAGCGCCGGGAAAAGACGGAGTGGCACCGCGTCGTGATCTTCTCGGAAGGGCTGGCGCGGGTTGCCGAGCAATATTTGCGGAAGGGCTCGAAGGTTTATGTCGAAGGCTCGCTGCAAACCCGGAAATGGGAAGATCAGTCGGGCCAGGAGCGCTACACGACCGAGGTCGTGCTGCAGGGCTTCAATTCGACCCTGACCATGCTCGACGGACGCCAGCAGGGCGGCGGCATGGGCGAAGGCGGCGGGAGCGGCGATTTCGGGCGCACCAAGCCGCTCAGCGGCGGTCAGTCGTTCAACAAGGAACTGGACGACGAGATCCCGTTCTAACGGGGCTGGCGCAGCCTCTATGCGATAGACCTGAGTAAGAGTTTCGCCCTGTCGATCGCACGAAGACGGGCTGTGGGGGCGCACGTCGTTGCGACTCAATCTTTGCGAGCAGGTCCTTGCAAACAAGTTTTTGCGAAAATGTATCTTCGCGAATGATGCGGCTCGAATCCCTGAGCGTGAGCGCTTAGGCTCGACCGGCAAGCCAAACGCCAAGCCTTTCCGAAGCAAAAGTTCCGGCTCCTCTCAAAGTGATGCGCCGGGGTGGCCAGGCAAGCTCAAAAGCCGCTGATCGACGCGACGCCCGATAGGTGTGAAGAGGGCGCTTGGAGCGCATGGCGCGCGGAATGCAACTCGTTGAAATAAACAAAGAAAACGAGCTCTCCCGAGTCCCTAAAGCAGTTGCGGAATCCACCCCAAATCAGCTATAGAAGACGTTCCTCGAACGAATCCGGAATGCAGGCGCAGCAAGGCCACTCTTCGCGCGCTTCCGTGACGTTCATAAACCGATATTTGGAAGGCATTTCCGTCCTTGGCTGACGAAGACGATTCAGGTGTCGAGGGGCCGTCCTCCTCCGACATCAAGCCGGTTTCGCTCATCGACGAGATGAAGCGCTCCTATCTCGATTACGCCATGAGCGTGATCGTGTCGCGTGCGCTGCCCGATGCGCGCGACGGACTGAAGCCCGTGCACCGGCGCATCCTCTATTCGATGCGCGAGAACAATTACACGCCGGACCGGCCGTACAACAAATCGGCGCGCGTGACCGGCGATACGATGGGCAAGTACCATCCGCACGGCAATCAGGCGATCTACGACGCGCTCGTCCGGCTCGCGCAGGACTTCTCCATGCGTCTGCCGCTCGTGGACGGGCAGGGAAATTTCGGGTCCATCGACGGAGACCCGCCGGCCGCCGAACGCTATACGGAAGTGCGCTTGGCCAAGCCGGCGATGGCGCTGCTCGACGACCTCGAAAACGACACGGTCGACTTCCAGCCCAACTATGACGGACGCGAGCGGGAGCCGGTCGTTCTGCCCGCGAAATTCCCCAATCTCCTCGTCAACGGCGCGGGCGGCATCGCCGTCGGCATGGCGACGAACATTCCGCCGCACAATCTCGGCGAGGTGTGCGATGCCTGCATCGCCTATCTCGACAATCCGGCGATCGAGATCGACGAGTTGATCGAAATCGTTCCCGGTCCGGACTTTCCCACCGGCGGCCTCATTCTCGGCCGCGCGGGCATCCGCTCCGCCTATCACAAAGGCCGTGGCTCGGTGATCATGCGCGGGCGCGTACACGTGGAAGAGGTGCGGAAGGACCGCGACGCGCTCATCGTCACCGAGATTCCCTACCAGGTGAACAAGGCCTCGATGGTCGAGAAGATCGCCGATCTCGTGCGCGACAAGAAGATCGAAGGCATTGCCGACATTCGCGACGAAAGCGACCGCGCCGGCATGCGCGTCGTGATCGAACTGAAGCGCGAGGCCATGGCCGATGTGGTGCGCAATCAGCTCTATCGCTTCTCGCCGCTCCAAAGCACGTTCGGCTGCAATATGGTGGCGCTGAACGGCGGCCGTCCCGAGGTGCTGAACCTCAAGGACATGATCCGCGCCTTCACCGACTTTCGCGAGGAGGTCGTCGGGCGCCGGATCAAGCATCTGCTGCGCAAGGCGCGCGAACGGGCACACGTCCTGGTCGGCCTCGCCATCGCCGTCGCGAATATCGACGAGGTCATCGCGCTGATCCGCAAGGCGCCGGACCCGGCGACCGCGCGGACGCAATTGATGGAGCGCGATTGGCCCGCCAAAGACGTCGCGCCGCTGGTGGAGTTGATCGCCGATCCGCGGCACAAAGTGTCGTCCGAAGGGACGTACAAATTGTCCGAGGAACAGGCCAAGGCGATTCTGGATCTTCGCCTGCAACGCCTGACGGCGCTCGGCCGCGACGAAATTGGCGACGAACTGAAGGGACTCGGCGCGCAGATCGCGGACTATCTCGAAATCCTGCGGTCGCGCGCGCGGATCGTCGCGATCGTCAAGACCGAACTGACCGATCTCAAGGACCAGTTCGGTACGCCGCGCCGCACCGAGATCACGGAGATGATGGGCGAGGTCGAGGACGAAGACCTCATCCAGCGCGAAGACATGGTCGTGACCGTGTCCCACAAGGGCTACATCAAGCGTGTTCCGCTCTCGACCTATCGGGCGCAGCGCCGCGGCGGCAAGGGGCGCGCCGGAATGGCGACGCGGGACGAAGACTTCGTCAGCCGCCTGTATATCGCCAACACGCATACGCCCGTGCTGTTCTTCTCCTCGCGCGGCATGGCCTACAAGATGAAGGTCTGGCGCCTGCCCTTGGCCGCGCCGCAAGCCCGTGGCAAGGCGCTGATCAATCTGTTGCCGCTCGGCAAGGACGAAATCATCACCACCATCCTGCCGCTGCCGGAGGACGAAGACTCGTGGGAAAAGCTCGACGTGATGTTCGCCACCAATGATGGAAGCGTCCGCCGCAACAAGCTCTCCGATTTCGTCGAGGTCCGCCAGAACGGCAAGATCGCGATGAAACTCGAGGAGGGCGACCGCATCGTCGGCGTCGATGTCTGCAACGAACAGCAAGACGTGCTGCTGACGTCGCGCGACGGCCAGGCCATCCGCTTCCCGGTCACGGATGTGCGCGTGTTCAAGGGGCGCGATTCCACCGGCGTGCGCGGCATCAATCTCGGCAAGGGCGACGAGGTCATCTCGATGGCCATCCTGACCCATGTCGAGGCGGATGCGGCCGAACGCACCGCCTATGTCCGCCAGGCCAACATGATGCGCCGCGGCGGTGCCGAACTGGAACCCGAGTTCGAACCGGAGACCGAGGGCGGGGCCGATGTCGCGCTCAGCCCCGAGCGATACGCCGAACTCAGCGCTCACGAGCAGATGGTGCTGACGATCTCGGAGAACGGCTACGGCAAGCGTTCCAGCGCCTACGAGTACCGGGTCTCCGGCCGGGGCGGCAAAGGCATTATCGGCATGACCGTGAACCAGCGGAACGGCAGGCTGGTGGCCTCGTTCCCCGCCGACGACAGCGATCAGGTGATGCTCGTGACCGATCGCGGTCAGCTGATCCGCGTTCCCGTGGACGGCATCTCGGTCGTCGGCCGTTCGACCCAAGGCGTCATCATTTTCGACACTGCCGCCGACGAACGTGTGGTCTCCGTGGAGCACATTCCGGATGAGAACGGCAGCGGCGACGAAAACGGCGATGACGAGGATAGCGGCGAGATCGACCCAATCGGTCCGGAAACCGCTTAGAGGTCAGATGCTTCCGGTGCCGCGGCGCCGCACAACGACATCAGTGCGGGCGACGCGGGCGACAGGGCGGCGAGCGCGCCGAGGTCGCTTACATAGACGGTGTGACGGTCGGGCTGGATGAGAAGGCCCTCGCCACGCAGCCGCGACATGATCCGCGAGAGCGTGTCGGCGTTGACGCCCAAATACTCCGCGATCTCGCTCCGGCTGAGCGGCATCTCGAACACCACGCGTCCGTCCGAAGCCGGAGCGCCGGTGTGCAGGGCCAGTTCCATCAGGAACGTGACGAGCCGTTGAAAGCAGTCGAGCTGCCCGATCGTGGCCACGTGGATGGCTTGGCGCGCCGTCTGCCGCGCCACCGCGAGATCGAAATAGGCACGTGCCGCGGGTGCCGCCGCCATGAGTTCGGAGAACGCGTCGAAACGGAAGCGCAGCACCTCGCCGGGGGTGAGGGCCAGCAGGCGCGCTTCGCTCCCGGACGGCACGAAAGCGGAGCGGAACACGTCCCCGGGATAGAGCAGCGAGACGCCTTGGCGGAGATTCCCGGGCAGCGTCAGGCGAAACATGAGGGTCGCCAGGTGCACGACAAAGACCGTCTCCTCCCCGGCGATGCTAAGCGGTAGAGGCTGGCCGCGCCGTGTATGCACCGTGGTGCCGTGGCTCAGGACGCCATTCGGAATCCGGACGGGCCATTCGGCCGGCTGACACGCATCGGCCCCATGGGCAAACGTCAGGTCGTTCAAGCTGGAAGTGGCCAAAGGAGACATCCCGCGAGACAGAGGACTGGCAGTGTAACTTGCGCCAGTCATCTCAAAACCGGATGAGTCGTACTTTGACGCCGATCAACAGAGGCTCGTTCCAAATGAGGAGGGCGGGACGGGGAGAAACCCCAAGCGTTTGATCTGAATCAAGAAAAAACTGTGTCGCCCGCGCAACACCCATCTCGGGAGATGACAAATTCTGACTTCGGTCAGCCTTTGGGCGCGATCCGGGCTGGTGCGTGCGAGAGAACCGTCGGAGGAAAATAGGACTATGAAAAAAGCCGGGGTCCAAAAGCCTCCGGAATGACTGGGGGACGCTAATGAAAACGACTTTGACCGCCTTTGCGGCCGCTTTTGCCCTGGCCGTGTCGCTTGCCGGCGTGGCGAAACCCGCATTGGCCGGCGACGAGCACGGCAACTTCATGATCCGCGGCCTGGTGACGGGCGTTCTGCCGGATTCCAGCGCGACCGTGTTCGCCGGTGGCTCCCGCATCCCAGGCGCCGACGCCGAGGCGAGCGATGAAGTCATCCCGGCGATGACCCTGACATATTTCTTCACGGACAATATCGCGGTCGAGCTGTTCTGCTGCTTCTCGAAGCACACGATCGACGCCGCGGGCAGCATCGCCGGCCTGGGCGAGCTTGGCGATACCTGGATTTTCCCGCCGGCCCTGACCGCGCAATATCACTTCAATCCCAACGGCACGTTCAAACCCTATGTCGGCGCGGGCCTCCAATACATTGCCTTCTTCGACGAGGGGACGGGCCAGAACAATCTGGGCGCGGCGTCACTCAACATCGACGACGGTCTTGGCTTCACGCTTCAGGCGGGCCTGGACATCTCCGTCGGCAATGGCTGGTACCTGAATGCCGACGTGAAGAAGACCTGGCTCGATACGTCGGCCAAATGGAACGGAACGCCGGTCCGGGCCGATGTGGATCTCGATCCGCTGATTGTGTCCGCCGGCTTCGGCTATCGCTTCAATCTCAGCGATCTGTTGGGCGGTCACGGACCCACGACCGCGTATGACGACCTGAAATAGCCGTTTCGAGCTCCGCCAACCTGTTTGGGCCCGGTCATCCGCCGGGCCCATTTTCTATGCGGGTTCGCGTTCCAAGTGTGGCCGTCAAGTGTGGCCGGCAAGTGTGGTCAAGTTGGCCCGGCGCTCTTGCCGACCGTGCCCCCGCGCGGCTAGAAGGGGCCGCGAGGTTGCCTTCGCGTCCGTCCCGCCGTGGGTGCGGATTGCCGGCGGGACAACAGGAGCGTGAGCGGCATGCGCGTCGGTCTTTATCCGGGAAGTTTCGATCCCGTCACGTTGGGGCATGTCGATATCGTGCGCCGCGCGGCGCATCTCGTGGACCGTCTCGTCATCGCCATTGGAACGCATCACAGCAAGGGGCCGTTCTTCACGCCGGAGGAGCGCGTCGTGCTCGCGCAACAGGCACTCGAACCGGTCGCCACGGAGTTCGGCCTAGAGCTTGGCGTGGTGACCTATGACGGCCTCACGGTCGATGCGGCACGAGACGCGGGCGCGGCGGTCGTCTTTCGCGGGCTGCGCGACGCGGGCGATTTCGACTATGAGATGCAGATGGCCGGCATGAACGCGGCGCTGTCGCCCGATATCGAGACCGTCTTCCTCGCCGCCTCGCCCGGAACGCGCCATGTCGCCGCCAGCCTCGTCCGTCAGATTGCGGCCATGGGCGGCGACGTCTCGAACTTCGTTCCGGACTCCGTCAACATCGCGCTGAAGCGCAAACTCGCCCCTTAGTCTTTCGTGCACAACAAACGAGGAACCCCATGACAATCAGGACCGCCGTCCTTTTCGCCGCATCCTTGCTCTTAGCCGGCATGACCGCGTTCGCGCCCGCGTCGGCCCAGAATCTCGGCGACCCGTCGTCGCTCAACGCGCGCGCGCCCGATACGTACAAGGCACGGTTCGAGACCTCGAAGGGAACGTTCGTCATCCAGGTGAATCGTGACTGGGCGCCGAACGGCGCCGATCGCTTCTACAATTTGGTCAAGGCCGGTTTCTACAACGATGCGCGCTTCTTCCGCGTGATCGACGGCTTCATGGTTCAGTTCGGGATCAGCGGAAACCCGGATGTGTCCGCCGCCTGGTCCGATGCCAACATCAAGGACGATCCGGTGCGCGAGTCGAACGCCCGCGGCACGGTCACGTTCGCGACCGCCGGTCCCAACACGCGGACGACCCAGGTCTTCATCAATTTCAACAACAACTCTATGCTGAACGGCCAGGGTTTCGCGCCCTTCGGCAAAGTGATCTCGGGCATGGATGTGGTCGATTCGCTATACAAGGGCTATGGCGAAGGAGCCCCGCGCGGCGACGGTCCCAAACAGGCGCTGATCAAGGCGCAAGGGAACGCATACCTGGTCACGCAGTTCCCCAAACTCGACTACATCAAGAAGGCGACGATCGAGTAACCGTCTCCTCACGTGCAATACGAAACGCAAGCATAAGGAGCCCATACCTTGGCCAATCCCGAAGACACTCTCATTCTCGAAACCACCAAAGGCAATATCGTCGTGGAAATGCGTCCCGACCTCGCCCCCAATCACGTCGCGCGTATCAAGGAGCTTGCCCGGCAGGGCTTCTACGATGGCGTGCCGTTTCACCGGGTGATCGAAGGCTTCATGGCGCAGACCGGCGATCCCACGGGTACGGGCGCGGGCGGATCGGGCAGGAAGCTCGCGGCGGAGTTCAACACCGAACCGCATACGCGCGGCGCCGTGTCGATGGCACGCGCGCAGTCGCCCGATTCCGCGGACAGCCAGTTCTTCATTTGCTTTGACGACGCCACCTTCCTTGACCGCCAATACACCGTCTGGGGCCGTGTGTTGGACGGCATGGAGACTGTCGATCAGATCAATCGCGGCGAGCCGCCCGCAAATCCCGACAAGATCGTCTCGGCGAAGATCGCCGCCGACGCCGCCGAATGATCGCGGGGAGAGGCGGTAAGTCCAAGGAGAACGCACCAATGTCCGCGGCAGCGATCCTACTGACGGTGGTGGCTTTGGTTGCCGGCGGCATGATCGCGGCGCAGGCTCCTATCAATGCCGAGGTCGCGGCGCGCCTTGGACATCCTCTCTCGGCGGCGTTGTGGTCGTTCTGCGTCGGGACGGCCTTCCTCGCCGTGTTCGTGCTGCTCTTCGCGCGCGGCAGCACGAATCTCGCCGCGATCCCGTCCATGCCGCTCTACATGCTCCTCGGCGGGGGACTTATGGGCGTCATCTACGTGGTGGTCAGTCTGATGCTGGCGCCGAGAATTGGCATCGCCGCGGTCATGGCGCTCGGAATTGCCGGGCAGCTCATTGCCGCGCTTTTTCTGGACCGCTACGGCCTTTTCGATCTGGCACAGCGGGAACTCAGTGCCGGGCGCGTATCGGGTGTGCTACTTGTCTTTGTCGGCGCGCTCATGGTTCGAATGCTTTAGCCCCGACGGGGTATCTTTGCGAACAGACCTATTCGACTTCGATCTTCCAGACGGCCTGATCGCGCTGCGTCCCGTGCATCCGCGCGACGCCGCCCGTTTGCTGGTGGTCAGGCCCGGCGAGCGGGACATGCTCGCCAACAAGGTCTTGGCCGACTTGCCCTTGTTGCTCGAACCCGGCGACGCGCTCGTCTTCAACGACACGCGGGTTATCCCGGCGGCCTTGACGGGCGTGCGTGCCCGGGGCGATGCGGTCGCGCACATCGCCGCGACGCTCATCGAGAAGCTGGACGATCATCGCTGGCAGGCCTTGGCCAAGCCGGGCAAGCGGCTTGAGCCTGGAGACCGCATCCAGTTCGGCGCGGGCGGCAATGTCTGCACCCTCGGCACGCTCGATGCGACGGTCGAGTCGAAGGGCGAGGACGGTATTGTTACCCTGGCCTTCGATCTCTGCCGCCAGGCGCTGCACGATGCCATCGAAGCTCTGGGAGCGATGCCGCTGCCGCCTTACATCGCGTCCCACCGCGCGCCGGACGATCAGGATCGCAGCGACTATCAGACGACGTTCGCAAGGCAGGAAGGGGCCGTCGCCGCGCCGACTGCCGGGCTCCATTTCACCGAAAGGCTCATCAAGACTCTCGAAGAGCTGGGCATTGTCGCGCATTTCGTGACGCTGCATGTGGGGCCGGGGACGTTTCTGCCCGTGCGTGCGGAGGACACCGACGATCATCGGATGTATGCCGAGCAAGGCGAGGTCAACACGGAGACGGCGTTCGCGCTGAATGCCATCAAGGCGCGAGGCAACAAGGTCGTCGCTGTCGGGACGACAACTCTCAGGCTGTTGGAAAGCGCCTCGGACGAGTTCGGCACGTTGAAGCCGTTCCACGGCGAGACGAAGATCTTCATCACGCCCGGCTATCGCTTTCGCTTCGTCGACCGGCTGTTGACGAATTTCCACCTGCCGCGCTCCACGCTGTTCATGCTCGTGAGCGCCTTTAGCGGGCTCGAGACGATGAAGACGGCCTATGGGCATGCCATCTCCGAGGGCTACCGCTTCTATTCCTACGGCGATGCGTGTTTGCTGAGCCTCGAGGACCAGGCGTGACCGCAGCGTTTACGTTCGCGCTGAAGGCGCGGGACGGTGCCGCGCGCCTCGGTCTCATTGAAACGCCGCGCGGCGAGATACGCACCCCGGCCTTCATGCCGGTCGGAACGCGCGCCACGGTGAAGGCCATGTTCGCCGAAGACGTGGCGGCCGCGGGCGCCGATATCATCCTCGGCAACACCTATCATTTGATGTTGCGTCCGGGTGCGGAGCGGATCGGCAAGCTCGGCGGCCTGCACGGCTTCATGCATTGGGACAAGCCGATCCTCACCGATAGCGGCGGCTATCAGGTCATGTCGCTCGCGAAGCTGCGCAAGATCGGCGAGGACGGCGTGACCTTCCGCTCCCATTTGGACGGAACGCCGATTCATTTGACGCCGGAGCGCGCAATCGAGGTCCAGTGCCTTCTCGGCGCCGACATCCAAATGGCGTTCGACGAATGCACGCCGTTCCCGTGCACGCGCGAGGAAGCGCGCGTCTCGCTCGATCTTTCGATGCGTTGGGCCGAGCGATCCAAGGCCGCCTTTCGGCAAATGAGTGCCCCCGGGCAAGCGTTGTTCGGCATCGTCCAAGGCAGCGTCTACCCGGACATGCGCGAGGACTCGGCGCGAACGCTCGTCCGCATGGACTTTCCCGGCTACGCGGTGGGGGGGCTTGCGGTCGGCGAAGGGCAGGAGGCCATGTTCGACATGGTCGATGTCACGACGGCCTTTTTGCCGGAGGACCGGCCCCGCTATTTGATGGGCGTGGGCACGCCGCTCGACATCGTGGGTGCGGTGGCGCGCGGCATCGACATGTTCGACTGCGTGATGCCGACAAGATCGGGGCGCCACGGTCAGGCCTTCACCTGGGGCGGGCGGGTCAATCTGCGCAACGCGCAATATGCGGAGGACCTGAGACCGCTCGATCCGGAAAGCGCCTGTCCGGCCGCGCGATATTCGCGCGCCTATCTCCATCACCTGGTGAAGTCCGGCGAAATCCTCGGCGCGATGCTCGTGACATACGCCAATGTGCAGTTCTACCAGGAACTGATGGCCCGTGCCCGTGCCGCGATCGCCGAGGGCCGCTATGGCGCGTTCGCCGAAGACATGCAGCGCCGCTACGCCGCCGGCCAGGGCGGCGGCTAGGCGCTATTGCGTGGGGTCGAATTCGGATCCCGCCGCCGTCTTTCTCGTCCGCCGCCGGCCGTCGGCGATCCGTTCCCGCGCCAGAAGATAGAGGCCGGCCAGGATCACGACGACGGCACCGGCGAGCGTCCATATCGTCGGGACATGACCGAAGATCAGAAAGCCCGAGACCGACATCCAGATGAGACCGAGATAGACGTAGGGCGCCAGAACGCCCGCGGGCGCCAGCCGGTGCGCGAGGATGATGATCCAGTGGCCGAGGCCCCCCCAAAACCCGAGCGAGGCGAGCAGTAGCCATGCGAGCCAGGAGTCCGGCGCCTGCCAATGCATCAGCCCCCAGGGCAGCATCACCAGGAGACCCACCAGCGGCGTGTAGGTCTGCGTGACCGATGGCGAATCGTAGGCGGCGAGATAGCGCGTGGCGATATTGAACAACGAAAAGCCGAGCGTCGCCCCGAGCGTCAGCAGCATGGCCCAGTGCACTTCGCCGAGACCGGGGTGCATCACGATCAGGACCCCGACGAAGCCCGCGGCAATGGCCAGGGCGCGATGCCATCCCACCCACTCGCCGAGCAGGGGGCCGGAGAGCGCCGCGACCAGAAGCGGCATCAGGAAGAAGATCGCGATGTTCTCGTCGAGCTGCAGATATTTCAGGGCTATGAAGTTCAGCACCGTCGTCAGGATCATCAGGCACGAGCGGACGATCTGGATCAAAGGCTTTTGCAACCGCAACGACGGGCTCAGCGCAAAGGGCCAGAGGACGACGGCGCTGAAGACGACATGTCCGACAAAGCGCATCCAGACGACCTGGGCGACAGGGAGTTTCTCGATGTCGGTCAGATACTTGGCGGTCGTGTCCAGCATGGCCATGCAAATCGTGGAGAGGACCATGAGGCCGATCGCCTTGAATGCTTGGCTCTGATAGGGGTTCGAGGCGAGGCGGGGTGCCATGGACAATCTGCCGTTGAGCGCCATCTTAGGTGGCGTGGTGTCTGAAAACGCGATCTTGCGCGAGGGTCTATTCTTCCATGGCGCACTGCCCTTGTATGGCGCACCGCCCTTGCAGCAATCCTTGCCAATGGGCGGGCGGCCGATAAAAGGAAGGCCGGTTCAGATGGAGGAACTTTGTGGCAGACATACGTGCGATCATCGCCATCGGGCAAAAGGGGCAGCTCGGACTGAATGGTGAATTGCCTTGGGAGGGCAATAAGGGCCGCGAATATGTCGCCGATGTCGCCCGGTTCTTCGATGTGACTCGCGGTCACGTCGTCATCGCGGGGCCCAAGACGATCTCGGCCTTTCCGAAATATGCCTATGAGGACCGGACGATCGTCGAGATTCGTTCGATCCATCATCCTGAGGAGGTCTTTGGCTGGTTCCCGGACCGCGTCGTGTATGTGGGAGGCGGACCGTCCGTGTGGGACGTATACGCACCCTATATCCGTCACTGGGATATCAACCGGCTTCCTTACGATGGCGAGGCGGACCGGTGGTTCGATCCGGCGTGGCTCGTCGCCACTCATGAGGTCGGCTGAGGCGGAGGCCGGTCCTGGACCTTGCCCGAAATTGCCGCATTGTCGGACTATTGCACGTGCGAATGGGTGTTTTACGGGTGGGAACCGGGCGCTAAAGTCGGGTGAGGGGTGCGCGCCGTTCCAACGGACTCGGTGCGCTTTCCTCGGACGCTAATCTGGGGCGCTTTCTTCGGACGCTTTCCCGCCGAGCTTTGTCAGCCCGCTGAAGACCCCAGCGAAGGAGACGGTCATCGCTGCCACGGAACCAGAGTACAGCGCCGAGCAAGTCGGATGGCGGTTTACGCTCGGCGCGGTCGTTCTCGTCGGGGCGTATTTGGCCTGGCCGATGATTCCGGTCGTGATGGCGATGGATCTGGACCCAGGCTTCAAGGCCGGTCTTTCGGGCTTTCTCGGCGCGACGCCTTTTCTTTCGAAGTTCGTCGCGGTCGCGATCATGGGGCGCCCCGCCTATTATTTCCTCAAACGGACGGTCTATATGCGCCTTCGGCGCCGCATTGCGAGTTCGCCGGCCGAGTAGGACCGAAGCGTCGCGGCTTCGAGGCCGCACGGTCTCCCGGCCCGCCGGCGAATCGATCACGTTCGTTCTCACGTCTATTTGAAAATGCCGCTCCAGCCACTGTCGCGAAGTTGACTTTCAAGTGAGCGGCCACCGGTGTTCTGTTTTTGCGCGCGAGGCAGTTCTGTCTCGGCGAAGAAACGAGGAGATACCCCCATGAAGAAAACCCTGATCGTTGCGGCCACGATCGCCGCCGTCGCCACTCCCGCTTTGGCGATGGGCCCGTTCTACATCGTCTTCGACAAGGCGGCAGGCAAGTGCACCATGACGCAGACGGCGCCGACCGACACCGCGAAGTTCGCGATGATGGGCGAGTACAAGACCGAGGCGGACGCCAAGATGGCCATGCACGGCATGACCAAGTGCAAGTAGACCCCTAAGCCCTTCCCGCCGGTCCACGTTGGGACCGCATCGGCTTCGACTGCGCAGCCGCTCCCGCATTGGGGGCGGCTGCGTCGGTACTGGCTGGCCAAAAGGGGAAAGGGGGCCCGGCGGTGCGTCCGGGTTCGGTGTTCGTACGCAACGAAAAACCCGGCTGGGAGACCCAGCCGGGTTTGGCAATTGCCGGAGAGATAGTTTGAAGCGCTATCTCGTCGTCACGATTGCTTAGCCGAGCTTCAACGGCTCGACGACAACGGCCTTCTCATGATGGCCGAAGCAGCCGCCCAGGCCGATCGTGGCAGAGATGATGATAGCAGTAGCAATAAGCAGACGCATTGGTTGGTCCCCCATTTCTTTCTGTCGATTCTGAAGGTGACTATATCGGCCTTTGACGGGAAATGCTGTGATGTTTTGGCCACGGTTTGGCGCAAAGTGATACAGCGAAACGCCGCCTGCCGGAGCCCTGGAATGCGCGGATTTTTCCCGGGATTTCACCTGCTTGGCGGGGGAAAAACACGATGACGCCGAGCGCGGGAACGGACGCGGACAAAGGACCTCTGCGATTCCCGTCAAAAGAGTGCCGGAAATCGGCCGGCCGCGCCGGGCTGCGAGGTCTCGCAACCAATCTGCGATCGAACCGGGCGTTGCTCGGTAATTTTCGCTGCCATAATTGCGCCTAAGACGCAGAAATATCTCTCAAGTGGCTGCGCCGGGACCTTGCAACCCTTCGGTGTCTGCCTAATTGATAGTCGTTGGCTGCCGACGTACTGCCCAGCGGTGCAGCTAGAAAACGAAGCGATCTGGGCAAAGGAGGAGAGCAATGAAAAAGACGGTCGGGATCGTGTTCGGGGTGGCAGCATTGCTTGTCACGGGCTACGCGTCCGCTGCAACGATGAGTTCCGGTCGCCCCTCGGCGGTTTTGAACAAGAAGGACTGCCGAGTGGTTTGGAAAGCCGCTGTCGGTGATGGCGATTATCTGACTCGCCGGAATGCCGGCCCCTTCATCGTGAACTGGAAGATGGCCGACGGTAATCGGGACGGCGTCATCACCAAGAAGGAGTTCAAGAAGGCGTGCTCCAAGGGCCTTGTGAAGGGCACCGTCGCTCGCGGGAACTAACGGTGGCCGATTTCTAGCGCGCGCGCGATCCATACGCGGCGGTAGAAATTCGTTGAAGGAATAGGGGGGCGGTGTCCGAATGGGCTCCGCCCTTTTTCACGAGCGGAAGCGGCAGGTCCGCCACAAAAGCCGAAGGTCCGCCACAAAAAGGAAGCCCCGGCGCTGGGGGGCTCCGGGGCTGTCTTGGGGCACTGACGGGATCGGGGGGAGGAGGGACCCGTCAGATAAGGAATTATAGGACTGTCCGTACCGGGAGATCATTACAAATAGGCAATCTAGAGGTGCAGTTTGTCGCAGCGCTACTTGCGCCCGGACGCGCCCCGGAAACTACCGCCGGCCGCAACCGCAATGTGCCGAACAAGTTGGGAAAGGTGGGAGCGGGCCGTCCGCCGCGCTGAAACGAGACCGGCGATCGTGCCGGCAAGAGCCAAGGAACGGGAGCGGAACGCGGGGAGCAAAGTCTACATTGTAGACCCCTTTAGGGTCTACAAAGCCTAGGCGTGTTCCCCGCTTGTTCCCGTCTTCATCGGACTAAGTCCTTGATTTCGTTTGTGAGCGCGCTGGGACTCGAACCCAGGACCCTCTGATTAAAAGTCAGATGCTCTACCGGCTGAGCTACGCGCTCTCACAACGGCGTCCATATGGGCCGCGAGGCGCCCCAAGGTCAACCGGCAAGCTCCCCTTGGGGAAAATCTTTCGCCGCGAGGCGCGCTCCAGCCGGGCAAATGCGCGAAATTGGCCGTCGCAAGCCGCTCAACCATTCAGTATGGTCCCGTCCGGCTTCGGGTTGCTGCCCGGATGCGGGACGAGGGAGCGAATCATGGCGCGCAAGGCGGCGAATGCGAGTCTTTGGCGATATTGGCCACGGCTCTTGCTGCTCATTCCGTTCGCGCTCGTGGCCTGGGTGCCGTTCTACAATCGGATCGAGCCGGCGCTTGGAGGGATCCCGTTCTTCTACTGGTACCAGCTCGCAGCGATCCTCGCGGGTGCGGCGGTGGTGGTGGGCGTGTACGTCCTCGAAGGCCGCAAGGCGTTCGCCGACGACAAACGCGGCCGTAAGGCGAGCGGGAAAGACCGTGCGGGGCGCGGCCCGGGAGCGGCCCGGTGACTCTCGACGTGACGGCCACGATCGTCTTCGTGGCGCTATTCCTGTTCGTCACCTGGATCGGCTTCATTGCCGCCCGATGGCGCAAGGCCGATCTCGATCAGCTCCACGAATGGGGCCTCGGCGGCCGCCGTTTCGGTACGATCGTGACGTGGTTTCTGCTCGGCGGCGACCTCTACACGGCCTACACGTTCATCGCCGTACCCGCGCTCGTATTCGGGGTGGGCGCGATGGGCTTCTTCGCCGTGCCCTACACGGTCATGATCTACCCGATCCTGTTTCTGGTGTTTCCGCGGCTTTGGGTCATCGCGCGGAGGGACGGTCACGTGACGGCCGCCGACTATGTGCGGGCCCGTTTCAATTCGCGGCTGCTGGCGCTCGCCGTGGCGTTGACCGGACTTCTCGCCACCATGCCCTATATCGCTCTGCAACTCGTCGGCATGGAGGTTGTGATCGGCGCGCTTGGGTTCCCCACCCATGGCATTGTCGGCCACATTCCGCTCATCATCGCCTTTGTCGTCCTTGCAGCCTTCACCTATACGAGCGGCCTGCGGGCGCCGGCCCTGATCGCCGTGGTGAAGGACATGCTGATCTTCGTCACCATATTCGCGGCGATCGTCATCATCCCCGCCAAGCTCGGCGGTTATGGCGCAATCTTCGACGCCGTTCCCGAGGAGAAACTGACGCTACGCCCGCCGATGGCGGGATCGCTCGGCGACTACTCCGCCTACATCACCCTTGCGCTGGGTTCGGCCTGCGCGTTGTTTCTCTATCCGCATGCGATGACAGGCATCTTGAGCGCCTCGAGCGGCCACGTGATCCGGCGCAACGCCGCGGCCCTGTCGGCCTATTCCTTCGTGCTGGGGCTCATTGCGCTGCTGGGCTACATGGCGATCGCAGCGGGCGTGGACAAGAATCCGCTATACGCCTTGGGCTTCGAGCGGTATGGCGCGAATTTCGCCGTGCCGGCGCTCTTTCTCGACATGTTCCCGAGCTGGTTCGCCGGGGTCGCCTTCGCGGCCGTGGCCATCGGCGCGCTCGTCCCGGCGGCGATCATGTCGATCGCCTGCGCCAACCTGTTCACCCGGAACATCTACAAGGAGTATTGGCGACCGGATTGTACGGACGCGCAGGAAGCCAAGGTCGCCAAGATCGTCTCGCTGGTCGTGAAGGTCGGCGCCGTGGTCTTTGTTCTGGCCATCCCGCAGAGCTACGCGATCCAATTGCAGCTTCTCGGCGGCATTTGGATCATCCAGCTCCTCCCGCCGATCCTGCTGGGGCTGTTCGCGCGTGGGTTGAATGCCCGCGCGCTGCTGTTGGGCTGGGCCATCGGTACGGCCGTCGGAACCTACATGGCGGCGACGCGGGGGTTCGTGTCGTCGATCTACCCGCTCGAACTGTTCGGGCTGACGATCCCCGGCTATGCGGCGCTCTATTCGGTCGTCGTGAACTTTGCGGTCGCCATTGCGTTGAGCCCGGTATTGGATCGCGTTTGGCCGCAGCGCGGCGCTCTCGACCCGGAGTCGAATCGCCGATAGGCTCCCTCGGGCCGGCGCTCTTTTCGCCATGCGGCCGTGTGCGCTACACGGGAGATGACGATCGCCGCGAAAAGAGGAGCGCGCGCGAGGGAGGGATCGACATGGCACAGCACAACCCGCAGAGCCGGGCATATTTGCTGATCGTCCTTGGGGCGATCGCTGTTGGCTTTGCAATTGCGGCGCTGTTTCTAGGTGGGGGCGACAGTGAAACCGCGGCCGATCACGGGGCGGAGCACAAGGCGCAAAGCGCCGGGCATGCGCCGGAAGTCCCCGCGGCCGGCAAGTCCAGGGACGAAACCCCACCGGACCGCGAGCCCATCGGCGCCGAGGGAATGACCGGCGATATGTCTCCTCCCGACGAGATGATCGACGAGCCGCTGCTCGATGGGACGCCGGACGAAGATGGGACGCCGGATGAAGAGGTCCCGGACCAGACGTCCGAACGGCCTGCGCCGGAGGCGCCGGCGGACAACCCCTAAAGCTCCCCGGCTTTCAATTGGCAACGCCGCTCGATCCGGTTTGCGTGACCGGCCTCGGTCCGTTGACCGAGTGCCCAAAAACCGAGTGCCCAAAAGAAGAGCCCCGGCGCGGGGAGTGCCGAGGCTCGTACGCATTACACGGAACGCACTATCCGCCCAGACTGTACTCAACTGGGCAGCGTGAGCATGGCGGGTTCCTGTGGCAGTTCTGTGACGATTCGTTGTCAGTTAGCTTAATAGCCACAAAGATTTGCGGCGAAAAACTCAACCCGTTTGACCTGTTCGGTAGCGCCTCCGAAAGGCCGGCGCGGCGCGGCGGCGCACGGCGCCGTCCGGCAACGGGCGCGAGGCAGCTTGTGCCCTCGGTGGACGCATGCAAAATGGACTCGGAATAGGTGGAGCGTTTCGAAGGACAGCGCAATGCGGTGGCGTGGCCAGCGGGAGAGCCAAAACATCGAGGATAGGCGGGGCAGCGGCGGCGGCGCCTTCCGGTTTCCGTTTCCGGGCGGGGGCGGCATGCGCTTTCCTTCGAGCGGAGGCGGCGGTCGAGGCGGCGGCGGTATCGGCCTGCTGGGAATATTGATCATCCTCGGACTGTTCCTGTTCTTCGGCTTCAATCCCGGCTCCCTCATGCAGGAGTCCGGGCCGAGCGGCCAGCCGGGGTCCGGGTTCCCGGATATTCACTTGCCGCAGCAGCGGGGGCCGCAGACCACGAACCTGCCCGCGCCTGGCGACGGCGGCATCGAGCGCCCCCAGTCGACCGCAGAGGACGATCTGAAAAAGTTCGTGGCCGTCGTACTCGGGACGACCGAGGACGTTTGGAACAATCTTTTCCGTCAGTTCGGCGCCCGTTACCGCGAGCCCTCACTCGTCTTGTTCGACGGCGCGGTCCGCTCGGCGTGCGGAACCGGCATGTCCGCCATGGGGCCCTTCTACTGCCCCGCGGACGAGAAGGTTTATATCGACCTCGATTTCTACCGTGAACTGAAGGACCGGTTCCGGGCGCCGGGCGATTTCGCCCAGGCCTACGTCATTGCCCACGAGGTCGGCCATCACGTACAGAAGATGCTGGGGATCGCCGACAAGGTCGAGGCGGCAAAGCGCCGGATGGGCAGCAGGGGCAGCAATGCCTTGCAAGTCATGATGGAGTTGCAGGCGGATTGCTTCGCCGGCGTTTGGGCGCATCAGATGCAGGCCGAAAAAGGCCTCATCGAACCTGGCGACATCGACGAGGCCCTACAGGCGGCAAGCGCGATCGGCGACGATCGCATCCAGCGTCAGACCCAAGGCTATGTGGTTCCCGACTCGTTCACGCACGGTTCCTCGGCGCAGCGCGTTCGCTGGTTCCGCAGGGGCTTCCAGAGCGGTCAACTGCAAGTTTGCGATACGTTTAATACGGATCAACTTTAGGCCGAGTTGCAACGTTTTTGAACGTGCGTAAAGTGGTGCGCGGCCGGGGGATTCGGCGTAGGCTCAGTTCCCGGCGTGCCGAGTGAGATGCGGTCCGGTCGAGGGCTCAACAATATATAAGCGGGGGCCAATTGGGGAATTCCCGGTGGGTTGTTGCCGGACTGGTCGTTGCTCTGACCATGTCGGGCGGCGGAGCGGCGTTTGCGGCTGACGATGAGATCACGCTCGGCACCACCGTGCCGATGTCGGGACGTTACGTGCGCGGCGGAACCGATACCAAGAACGGTTACGACCTTGCCATTCGCCAGATCAATAAAAAGGGCGGCATCGAGATCGCCGGAAAGCAGTATCGGCTGACGGCGCTGTATTACGACGATCAGTCGAACCCGCAACGGGCGCAGCAGCTGATCGAACAGCTAATCAAGACGGATGGCGTCAAGTACATTCTCGGTCCCTACAGCGTGGGCCAGAACCAGAATGTTCAGTCGACTGTCGAACTCAACAAGGTGCCGATGGTCGAAGCGCATTCGGTGACACGCAGTCGCCGTTCTCCGCGTCCTCGCTATACTTTCGCGGTCACGGCGGCCCCGGATGGATTTTTTACTCCGGCACTCGAACTCGCGGCGGCCTTCAGCAAGAAGTTCGGCAAGAGGACGCACGACCTCAGCATCGCCATGGCCACCAAGGACGATGCGTTCTCGCGGGAGGTTCGCGAGGGGGTCCTCTCGGATGCGAACCGTCTGGGAATCGCGTGCGTCATCGACGATCAGTTGCCCGAGGATTTCGGGGACATGTCCGCGACGCTCGACAAGGTCAAGGCGCTCA
Organism: Hyphomicrobiaceae bacterium UBA7697; assembly: GCA_002482645.1. Classification (GTDB taxonomy): domain Bacteria; phylum Pseudomonadota; class Alphaproteobacteria; order Rhizobiales; family Methyloligellaceae; genus Methyloceanibacter. The sequence continues at coordinate 90,911 of DLGJ01000007.1, read as the reverse complement.
AGCCCGACCTGTTCCTGGTTTCCGGACATGAGAGCACCGCCATGACGGTCACCAGCCAGATCGAACAGGCCGGTGCCGACGTGCCCATGGTCGCATCGACCCATTGCGTGCAGGCGCGCTTGGCGCAGGGCCGCAAGGAGTCATCTCCGCTGCTGTTTTGCCCCGTGCAGTGGAACAAGTCCGCGCGCTACAAAGGGGCGCTGTTCGGGACGGGAAAAGATTTCACGCGCCTCTACAAGCGCGTGTACGGTTACGAGCCGTCACCGGAATCGGCACAGGCCGCGGCGGCCGTTTATGTGTTCGCCGATGCGTTCAAACGGGCACAGAGCCTGGAAACGGAGAAGGTGCGCGACGCGATCTCGACAACGAATCTCCTCACGTTCTTCGGCCCCATCAAGTTCGACGACCGGGGCGTAAACAGCTCCAAGCCTATGCTGCTCACGCAGATCGTCGATGGAGACTTCGTCCTCGTCGCTCCGCGGAGTTGGGCGGAGCGGGAGCCGGTGATCGAGAAAGTGAAGCCGTAAGGCGAGCGTCCGTCCCGCGAACGGAGGGCCCGCGCGTGGGCGATGGTCTCCTTGCGCGGCGGCATGCCGCCGAAGCGGAATCTCCTAAAGCGCGTCGCCCGCATAGACCGTTGCGGCGCAAGGCCTGTTGGCACGCTTGAACAGCGAACAGGCGCCTTCGGCATCCTGCGCATTGGCGAACGGACCGGCGATCAGCCGCCATTTGTTGTCCGGCGCGTGCACCCGGCGCGGCTGCAGACCGGCGACGAGAGCCGCGTGTTTCGTCAAATATTCCCGCCAGAGCGGCCGTAGCTCGTCGCGCGAGGCGACGCTCCCGATTTCGATCCCGTAGCGGGTGGAGCCGTCATTGGCCGCAGGCGGCAGCGCGACCGGGTCGATGGCGGCGACGTCGACTTGCTCCTCGGCAACCTCCGCTTGGGCGGCGGGTTCGGGCGCCGGAGGCGTGGCCGCGGCGGCGGGCGCCGATGACGCCGGCGGGGGACCTGCGGGCGGCGGTGCGGCGACAGGCGCGGCCTGTTGCGGCGGTTTAGGTGCGGCAGCCGCTTGCGGTTCCGGTTTTGGTGCTGGTGCGGCCGCGGGTTCCGGAGCGGGTGCTGGCCTCGGCGGGGGCGGCGGTGCCTGCACGACCGGTTTCGGTGCCGGTTGAGGTTTCGGCTGTGCCGCGGGTACGGACGCTGGCATGGACGTCGACACCGAATTGGAGGGCGGCAGCTTCGCGGCCGGGCCGATGAAGCTCTCGATGGGCTTCAGCCGTCCGTCGAGCGCGGCAAGCTGTTGCGAGAGTTGCTGGATATTGCCCTGAAGCGCGGACACCTCGGCGCTGGAAGGACCCGACGGCGCGACGGCCGCCGCAGTGGCCTGCGCGGCCGGGGCAGGGCCGGCGGGTGCCGGAGCGGCGGTGCGGCTGACGGCGGACGTCTGGCCCGTGAACAGGGTGAAGAGATAGAAGGCCGAAAGGCACCCAAGGGCGATCCACAAAATCGAGAACACGCTCCGGATCGCATTGCGTCCGCCAAAACGCCGTCGTGCCATGGGATGAGACCTCCTGAGCCGCGCCGCGGGCGGAACCTGCCGCCCCGGACGCGCCGTCAATCTGTTAAGCCGCTGCCGCAATATGCGAGATTACTCGCTTCATCCACAGGGTCAATTTTCCCGTACCGCGGCAGTATTGTAGGCAGGGATCGAAATGAGCCCTGTAGTCCTCGACGCCACTTTGGACTAGACAGGGCGCGGATTCGAAAATCCCCGGCGGCCGCAGGTCGCGGTTTCCGGGCGCGACGAGGGATCTTCAAGAGCAGATGACACAGGCTCTGGCAATCGTACTTGCCGCGGGCAAGGGCACGCGGATGAAATCGGACCTTCCCAAGGTTCTCCACGGCCTCGCGGGCGCACCGATGCTCTCTCATGTCCTCAGGGCCGCGGCCTCCGCCGGAATCCCGCGTGCGGCGCTTGTCGTCGGTCCCGGCATGGACGCCGTGGGAGAGGCCGGGTCCGCCGTGACGCCGGATGCGCAGGTGTTCGTTCAGCCCGAACAACGGGGAACGGCCGATGCCGTGAAGGCGGCGGCGCCGGCCTATAGCGCCGCCCCAGGACCGCTGCTGGTGTTGTATGGGGACACGCCGCTGCTGCGGGCCGAGACGCTGAAGGCTGTCCTGGGGGAGATCGAGGCGGGTGCCGATCTGGTCGTGATCGGGTTCGAGGCAACGGATCCGACCGGTTACGGCCGTCTGCTCTTCGACGACAAGGGGCGCCTTGCGGGCATCCGCGAGGAGAAGGACGCCACCGCAGCGGAACGGGCCCTGACCCTTTGCAACTCCGGCATCATGGCCTTCCGGTCGAACGCGGCGCTTTCGGACCTCTTGTCGCGCATCGGCAACGACAACGCCAAGGGCGAGTACTACCTAACCGATGCCGTCGCCCTTGCGCATGGCGACGGGCTGCAGACGCGCGTCGTGTTGTCGAACGCCGAGGAGGTCCTTGGCGTCAATTCCCGCTCGGAGCTGGCCGTGGCGGAAGGTCTCATGCAACGGCGTTTGCGCGCGGCCGTGATGGAGCGGGGAGCGACGCTTGTGGCACCGGAAACGGTGTTCTTGAGCTACGACACGGTCATCGGCCGCGATGTGGTCATCGAGCCGAACGTAATCATGGCGACCGGCGTGACCATCGAGGACGGTGCGACCATCCGTGGATTTTGCCATTTCGAGAAGGCCCATATCGGCGCTGGCGCGACGGTGGGGCCGTTCGCCCGGTTCCGGCCCGGCGCGGATCTGGCGGCCGGAGCCCATGCGGGCAATTTCGTCGAGATCAAGAATTCACACATTGCCGAAGGGGCAAAGGTTAACCATCTGACATATATAGGTGATTCAACCGTCGGTCCGAAGACCAACATCGGTGCGGGGACGATCACCTGCAACTATGACGGTTTCGCCAAACATCGGACGGAGATCGGCGCGGGCGCCTTTATCGGCTCGAACTCCTCGCTGGTGGCACCGGTCAAGATCGGCGACGGCGCCTATATCGGCTCGGGCAGCGTCATCTCCAAGGACGTTCCGGCCGACGCCTTGGCCCTCACGCGCGCGAAACAGGAAGAGCACGAAGGCTGGGCGGCGAAGGTCCGGGAACGGCGCAGCCGCGGTAAATCCAAATAGAGTGTGTGGCCGTCCGCCGCTACGACGCGCCGCAACAAAGCGATACAGCACGTGAGTTGCGACGCGGCGCACGCCTGGTTAGCAACACTCGATAAGGCTTTGAACACGCTAGACGATGAGGGAGTAGGGGGCGATGTGCGGAATTGTTGGCGTCCTCGGTAAGGGGCCGGTGGCCGAGCTGCTGGTCGATGCGCTCAAGCGCCTCGAATATCGCGGCTACGACTCCACGGGTATCGCCACGGTCGCGGACCGCGGGATCGAGCGGCGGCGCGCCGAAGGGAAGCTGCGCAATCTCGAATTGCTGCTACGGTCGGAGCCGCTGCCGGGCAACGCCGGAATCGGCCATACGCGCTGGGCCACGCATGGAAAACCCAGCGAGGCGAACGCCCATCCCCACATGACCGGCGATGTCGCCGTGGTTCATAACGGCATCATCGAGAACTTCCGCGAGCTGAAGGCGGAACTCCTCGCCGAAGGCGCACCGTTCACGTCCGATACCGATACCGAGGTGATCGCTCATCTCATCACGCGCGAACTGCGCGACGGCAAGGACCCGATCGCGGCGGTTCACAAGACCCTGTCGCACCTCCAAGGCGCCTTCGCCCTGGCGATGATCTTCACGGGCCACGACGACCTTATGATCGCGGCACGGCAGGGCAGTCCGCTCGCCATCGGTTACGGCGACGGCGAGATGTTCGTGGGCTCCGACGCGATAGCGCTGGCGCCGTTCACCGACAACATCGCTTATCTCGAAGACGGCGACTGGGCCGTCATCAACCGCGAGGGCGCGGAGATCCGCGACCAGGCCGGGGCGGTGGTGGACCGCACCGTCACGAAATCCCATGCCGCGGGCCTTGTGGTGGACAAGGGCAATTTCCGCCATTTCATGGCGAAGGAAATTCACGAGCAGCCCGAGGTGGTCGGCCATACGCTCGCGCACTATGTCGACCTGGCCAACTATCGCGTCTCGCTCCCCGATCTGCCGTTCGACTTCTCGAATGTGAGCCGCTTGTCGCTCTCGGCCTGCGGTACGGCCTTCTACGCGTGCTTCGTCGCCAAATATTGGTTCGAGCGCTGGGCCAAGCTGCCGGTCGACGCCGATATCGCCTCGGAGTTCCGCTATCGCGAAATCGGCATGGAGCCGGGCGGAGCGGCGCTGTTCGTCTCGCAGTCCGGCGAGACGGCCGACACATTGGCCTCGCTCCGCTATTGCCGTGAGCAGAACCAGCACGTGCTGTCCGTGGTCAATGTGCGCGAATCCTCGATCGCGCGAGAATCCGACGCGGTACTCCCGACGCTCGGCGGTCCGGAGATCGGCGTGGCCTCGACGAAGGCCTTCACGTGCCAACTCACCGTCCTGGCCTGTCTCGCCATCGCGGCGGGAAAGGCCCGGGGGACCATCAGCCCCGAACGCGAGACCGAGCTGGTCAAGGCCTTGGTCGAGGTCCCTCGTCACATGGCGGAGATATTGCGGGACGAGTCGCCCTACGAAGCTCTCGCTCACAGCCTCTCCAAGGCCCGCGACGTCCTCTATCTCGGCCGCGGGACGAGCTACCCCATCGCGCTGGAGGGGGCGCTCAAGCTGAAGGAAATCTCCTACATCCACGCCGAAGGGTATGCCGCGGGGGAACTGAAGCACGGACCGATCGCGCTGATCGACGAGAGCGTGCCGGTCATCGTGATCGCCCCGCAGGACGAGCTGTTCGACAAGACGGTGTCCAACATGCAGGAGGTCGCCGCGCGGGAGGGCAAGATCATTCTCGTCAGTGACGCCGACGCGCTGCGGGCGGGCTGCGCGGTCCAGACGCGATTGGCGGTGCCGACGGTCCATCCGTTCGTGTCGCCGCTCGTCTACGCCGTTCCGGTTCAACTCATCGCCTACCATACGGCGGTGTTCATGGGGACGGACGTGGATCAGCCGCGAAACCTCGCAAAATCGGTTACGGTCGAGTAGTCTGTAGCCTCGGATTTGCCTGATTTCTTTGTTTGAGCAAGGGCATGGCGATGCATTGGGAACCCATGAAGCCGCGCCGCTCAGAAGGCGTCCGGCGCATCTTCCGGCAGGGTCCGATGTTTGGCCTTGCAGCCGGTATGATGTGCGCCGTGTTCTCATTGCCGAACGCGGCCGTCGCGCAGGAAGTGGGCCTGCGGCGGGGCGAGGCCTCGCTCGCCGCCGGCCAGTTCGACGAGGCCGCGCGCCAGCTCTCCGCCACCGTGAATGACAAGGACGCCACCATCAACCAAGTGGCCCAGGCGCTCTATTTGCGGGGCATCGCCTACCGGCGCGCCGGCTATCCCGGGCAGGCCATCGCCGATCTCGGCGCGGCCTTGTGGCTTGGACTCCCGCCGTCCGACAAGGCTCGGGCCTATGTGAACAAAGGTCTCGCATTCCAAGCCGCCGGGATGGAGAGCCAGGGCGCCTCGGCCATGGCGCAAGCAAGACGCTCCTCGAGCGCAAGCACGGTCCAGAAGCTGATCGCCCAAGATGGCGGCGTGGGGCCTGTTGCGAGCGCGGGGCTCTCCAGTTACGTGCCGAGCGCGGGCAATGTCTGGGACAAGATCGTCCCGAGCTTCGGAACGCCGAAGGCCGCGGAGTCGTCCGAGAGTGCGCCGGCGCCAGCCGCCCAGCCGGCTTCGTCCTCATCCGCGGCCGCAACGCCACAAGCCGCGCCGACCTCGGGCTGGAACGCGTCCGTCAACGAAGAATCGGGCGGAAACGCCGTTGGCCGCTGGTGGAACTCGATTGCGGGCGGGAGCGCGGCGTCCGCGCCCGAGCCTTCTCCGGCCGATCCCGTCACGGCCTCATCCGGCCAGAGCAGGTCGGCGTCGAACACGACGACGGCGACGCGTTCGGCCGCGCCAGCCCCGCCTGCGGAAACGGAGAGCGGCGGTTCGGGTATTGGCGGCTGGTTCTCGCGCCAAACCGCGGCGCTGACGGGCGGCAGTTCCGCCCCGGCCGCGAGTGCGGGGTCGGGCTATACGGTGCAGCTTGCCAACAGCCGTTCGAAGTCCGAGGCCGAGGCGCTGTGGGCCAAGGCGAAGCAGTCGAATGCGGGTCTCTCAAGCGCGCCGTCGCGCGTGGAGCGGGTCAATCTCGGCGGTCTCGGGACCTTCTACACGGTGAAGATCGGGCCCTTCGCCAGTCAGAGCGAGGGGTCCAAGATTTGTAACTCCATCAAGCGCGGCGGCACGGACTGCACCGTGATCTCGCCCGGCGGATAGCCGGTGACGGAAAAAGAGACCTTTGCCGCGTTCGGGGCTTCGGCCGCCCCCATGACGAAGACCTATCGCATCGTTGAGAGTTGATAATAATCCTGTGTTAGAGAGAACGTCCGGACGGCAGCGCTTCCCCTGCATGCCGCCGTTCGTCGCAATCCAACAAACCCCAATAACTGTGCGGACCGACCCCCCAGCATGACCAGCGAGAACGACAACAAGACGGATTCAGACAAGCAGCGCCAGGACCCCGGCTTTCCGGGGTTGGACGACGACGACAATCGCAGCCTTTTCGGGGCGCTGGAGCCGACGTCGTCCCACTTCGTGGCCCGCCTGCGGGGATACTTCCTCACCGGTCTGATCATCGTCGGCCCCGTCGCCATCACGATCTACGTGGTCTGGTGGTTCATCAACCTGGTCGATGGCTGGGTGAAGCCGCTCATTCCCGACGCGTACCTTCCGGACAATTTTCTGCCGTTCAACGTGCCGGGCGTCGGACTGGTCGTCGGTATCCTCTCGCTCATGTTCGTCGGCGCGCTGGCCGCCAATCTGTTTGGCCGGACCATCGTGAGTTACGGCGTGATCCTGCTCGACCGCATGCCGGTCGTGCGCGGCGTTTACCGCCTGCTGAAGCAGATCTTCACCACCGTCTTCTCCAAACAGGGCACCTCGTTCAAGCGCGTCGGTCTCATCGAGTTTCCGCGCAAGGGACTCTACGCGGTCGTGTTCGTCTCCGGCGACCCGCCCGGCGAGGTGAAGGAAAAGCTCGGCAATGGCGAGCTGATGACCGTGTTCATGCCGAACGCGCCCAATCCGACGACGGGCTTCGTTCTGTTCATGCCGGCCAAGGACGTGATCCTGCTCGACATGGCCATCGACGACGGCGCCAAGCTGGTGATCTCGGCAGGGCTCGTCGCGCCCAAACACAACAAGCTGAAGCAACTGGCCGAAGAGGCGAACCGCAAGAAGCCTGTCTCCGAAGAAGAGCCCATCGTCTAGCCGGGCTCTTGCCGGGCGATCAGGTGTTGCGGTGACGCCGCGCGAGCCGCCGTCACGGCGGCGGGCGCCGCTTGGCTTCGATGCGTGCTCCCACATAGCGCCACGGGACGACAACGACAATGCAAGGTTGCATCGTTCAACCCGCACGCATCAGCTTGACCGCGTCGTCGCGCTCGAAGAGATAGAGCAGAAGGCGCAAGGATTCGCCGCTTTCCCCCTCGAGACGCGGCGTGCGCGCCAGGCGCAAGCGTGCGTCGTCGCGGGCGGCCGCCAGCAAGTCCTGATGGTCCGGGAGCTGCGCGATGCGGAAGGCGGGGAGCCCGCTCTGCCGCGTGCCGAGCACTTCGCCGCCGCCGCGCAGGCGCAAATCCTCCTCGGCGATCACGAATCCGTCCTCGGTTTCGCGCATGACGTTCAGCCGTTCGCGTGCGATTTCGCCAAGCGGTTGCTTGTAGAGCAGGAGGCACGAGGACCGCGCGGCGCCGCGGCCCACCCGGCCGCGCAATTGGTGAAGCTGTGCGAGGCCGAAGCGCTCGGCGTGTTCGACGATCATGACCGAGGCGTTGGGAACGTCCACGCCCACCTCGATCACGGTGGTGGACACGAGCACCGAGAGGTCCCCGGACGCAAAGCGCGCCATGACCGCGTCCTTCTCCTTGCCGGTGAGCTTGCCGTGCACGAGGCCGGCCCGGTCGCCGAACCGTCCGCGCAGATCGGCGTAGCGTTCCTCGGCGGCGGCGAGGTCGAGCACCTCGGATTCGCCGACGAGCGGGCAGACCCAATAGACCTGCGCGCCGCTTTCCACCGCGCGGCCGATCCCGTCGATCACCTCGTCCAGCCGCTCCAATGGAATGGTGCGCGTGGCCACGGGCTTCCGTCCCGGCGGCTTCTCGTCGAGCCGGGACACGTCGAGATCGCCGTAGCTCGTCAGAAGCAGCGTCCTGGGAATGGGCGTCGCCGTCATGACCAGCAATTCGGCTCCGGCGCCAAGTCCCTTTTCCTGGAGCGCCAGCCGCTGATGCACGCCGAAGCGATGCTGTTCGTCGATCACCGCGAGGCCGAGATCGCGAAAGGCGATGGGGTCCTGGAACAAGGCATGGGTGCCGATCAGGATGTCGATCTTTCCGGCTTTCAGGGCATCGAGGATGGCGAGCCGCTGCTGGCCCCGCTCGCGTCCCGTGAGCAGAGCGATGCGCAGCCCGGCGGGCTCCGCGAAACGGGCAATAGTTGCAAGATGCTGCCGGGCGAGAAGTTCGGTCGGCGCCATGAAGGCCGCCTGGTGGCCCGCTTCGACGGCGGCCGCCATCGCCAACAGGGCGACCGCGGTCTTGCCGCTGCCCACGTCGCCTTGCAGCAGGCGCAGCATATGGAGCGGATTGCCCATGTCCGCGTCGATTTCGGCGAGGGCGCGGGTTTGCGCGCCCGTCAGCGCGAAGGGCAGGGCCTCGACGATGGCCCGGCGCAGGCGCCCCGGCGCGGAGATAGCCCGGCCCGAACGCCGCTTCATATGCTGGCGGAGAATGGCGAGCGCCAGCTGATTGGCGAGAAGTTCGTCATAGGCGAGACGCTGTCGCGCCGGGTGGGACGGCAAGAGGTCGTTCTCGCTTTGCGGAGCGTGGAGCTGTTTGAGGCTTTCGGAGAAGGACGGCCAGGCGTTCTTCGCCAGGAACGCCGCGTCGATCCATTCGGGAAGATCGGGCAGTAGCGCGAGAGCGGCTTGGATCGCCTTGCGGAGGCTCGTGTTGGAAAGCCCGGCGGTCAGCGGATAGACGGGCTCGATTTCCGGGACGCCCGCGCCGGTGTCCGGCGGCGCCACATGGTCGGGGTGGGGCATTTGCAGCCGGCCGTCATAGGATTCGAGCCGGCCCGAAATGAGCCGCGTCTCGCCCACGGGCAAGAGCCGCTCCAGATAATGCCGGTCTGCCCGGAAATAGACGAGGTCGATGGCGCTCGTTTCGTCTTCCACCAGGATGCGATAGGGCGCCCGCCGTCCCTTTCGTCCGCCGCCTGGCCGGTGTTCGGCGACCCGCACCGTCAGCGTCACGATCTGCCCGAGCGGGCTCTCGGCGATGGAGGGCGAACGGGCCCGGTCGACCAGCCCCACGGGGAAGTGCCAGAGAAGATCGATCAGCCGCGCATGGCCTCCAACGCTCCGGGGCGCTAAAAGTTTGTTGAGGAGGCCGTCGATTCGCGGGCCGACACCTTTCAGAGCGCGTGCGGGCGCGAAGAGGGGATTGAGCCGGGTTGGGCGCATAAGCCTAGTCTATGACGCGATTCGCGGCGGCCTTGACATCGTTGGGGCCGGTCTGTCTAACGCAGCAACGAGGATTGGAAGCTTGGATCATGTCGAGTGATCTTGGAATGCGGCGGCGCCGGGCGGTCTGGCGCGCTTCTCATCGAGGCACCAAGGAGATGGACTATCTGCTCGGCCAGTTTGCCGAACAATCCGTCGACAGCATGAATTCCGAGGAAATTTCCGTTCTGGAGCGCCTGATCGAGATGCAGGACCCGGAGATCGAGTTGTCGGTCTATGAGGGCTATTCCCTGGGCGACCGGGATTTGGACACGCTGGTCTCGCTGATCCGCGAATTCCACGGTCTTCCCGGATCCCGGCAGTAGCCCAGAGCCCCAAATTCAACCGGCGCGTTATGAGTTCTCAGTCCCCTTCATCCGGCCTGCCCGTCGATCGCTTGCTGACCGCGCAGCGCGCCATTGCGAGCGGCGTTCCGGAAGGCATGGACGCCCTGTTGATCGGCGAACTGGCGCAAAGCGCCGGCGCGCCCATTCTGCATGTGGCCCGGGACGGGCAGCGCCTGGCGACGCTCGAGGAGGCCATCGGCTTCTTCGCGCCCGATGTGCGCGTGCTCGGTTTTCCCGCCTGGGACAGCGTGCCCTACGACCGGGTCGGCCCCAACGCGGAGATTATCGCCGAGCGCATCGAAACGCTCTCGGCCCTGGCCGCGCGGGAGGAGGGCGACCAAACCCCGCTGGTTCTGCTCACCTCGGTCAATGCCGTGCTGCAGCGCGTACCGCCGCGCAGCTTCATCGAGGCCTCCAGCTTGAGCCTTCGCGCCGGCAAGGTGCTGAATATGGCAAAGCTCGTGGAGCGGCTGGAATCCGCGGGCTACGGGCGCGCCGGCACCGTGACCGATCCCGGCCAATATGCGGTGCGCGGCGGCATCCTCGATCTCTATCCGCCGGGCGGCCAGCCCGTCCGTCTCGATTTCTTCGGCGATACGCTGGAATCGATCCGTGCCTTCAACCCGGAGACGCAGCGCACCGAAGCCCGCATCGAGGCGGTGGACTTCCTGCCCATGAGCGAGGTCGCGCTCACGCCGGAGATCCGCAGCGGCTTCCGGCAGCGCTACGTCGAGCTGTTCGGGCCCGTGACCGGGGACGATCCGCTCTACGAGGCGATCTCGGCGGGGCAGCAGCATCAAGGCATGGAGCATTGGCTGCCGCTGTTTCACGACACGCTCGACACGCTGTTCGACTATCTGCCCGGTGCCGTGGTCACACTCGATCCGTTGTCGGACGATGCCCGCGAGAGCCGCTTGGAGCAAATCGCCGACCACCATGACGCGCGGGCCGAAGCCCTGGAGCGGAAAGCCTTCGGCGCGCCGCCTTATCATCCGGTTCCGGCCGGGAGCATGTTCCTGGACGAGCGGGAGTGGCAAGCGGCGCTGGCCGCCGCGCCGCATGCGATCGCCTTCGACACGTTCGAGCGTCCCGAGACGGAAGGCATCGCCATCGTCTCGTTCGGCGGGCGGCAGGGGCGGTCCTTCGCGCCCGAGCGCCAGACCGAGAGCGCCAACGTGTTCGATGCCGTCGTCGCACACGCCAAGAAGCTTATCGGCGCGCACAAGATCGTCGTCGTCGCCTGCTGGAGCGCCGGCGCGCGCGAAAGGCTCGCGGCGCTTCTCGCCGAGCATGGTCTCGACGGCACGGTCAAGGTGGCGACCTTCCAGGACGCGGTCGCCGCGCCTCACGATGCGGTCTCGGTCGCCGTGCTACCGCTCGAGCACGGCTTCGAGGCTCACGGCATCGCCGTTATCGGCGAACAGGACATTCTCGGCGACCGGCTCGTGCGGAAGGTTCGCAAGCCCAAGGCGTCCGATGCGCTGACCGAGGCCTCGAGTCTCACGGTCGGAGATCTCGTCGTCCATGCCGACCACGGTATCGGCCGTTTCGTGGGCCTCAGCACCATCGAGGCGGCGGGAGAGCCGCACGATTGTTTGGAGCTCCATTATCAAGGCAACGACAAACTCTATTTGCCGGTCGAGAACATCGAGCTCCTGACGCGCTACGGCTCGGACGAGGCGGGCGTCGTGCTCGACAAGCTCGGCGGTGTCGCTTGGCAATCGCGCAAGGCGAAGCTCAAGCAGCGCATCCGCGACATGGCCGAAAAGCTCATCAAGGTGGCGGCGCTGCGCGTGCTGCGCACGGCACCGGCCCTGACGCCGCCCGACGGCACGTATGAGGAGTTCGCCGCGCGTTTTCCGTTCGAGGAAACCGAGGACCAGATGACCAGCATCAACGCGGTGCTGGACGATCTCGCGAGCGGCCGGCCCATGGACCGGCTGGTCTGCGGTGACGTCGGCTTCGGCAAGACCGAAGTGGCGTTGCGGGCGAGCCTCGTCGCCGTGCTCTCGGGCAAGCAAGTCGCGGTGGTGGTGCCGACCACGCTGCTGGCGCGGCAGCATTACAAGACCTTCGAAGAGCGCTTCAGGTGCTTTCCCGTTCGCATCGCCCAAGCCTCGCGGCTCGTTTCGGCCAAGGAACTGAGCGCGACCAAGGAAGGGCTCAAGAACGGCGACATCGACATCGTCATCGGGACGCACGCGCTGCTCGGCAAGTCGATCGCTTTCGCCGATCTCGGACTCCTCATCATCGACGAGGAGCAGCATTTCGGCGTCAAGCACAAGGAGCGGCTGAAGGAGCTGCGCGAGGACGTGCACGTGCTGACTCTCAGCGCGACGCCGATCCCGCGTACGCTGCAACTGGCCATGTCGGGCGTGCGCGAGATGTCGCTGATCGCGACGCCGCCCGTGGACCGGCTCGCGGTACGAACCTATGTTTCGCCTTTCGATCCGATGACGCTGCGCGAGGCCTTGCTGCGCGAGCGCTTTCGTGGCGGACAAACCTTCTTCGTGGTGCCGCGCATCTCCGATCTCGACGAGGCCGCCGCATTTTTGCAAGAGCATGCGCCGGAACTGCGCGTCGCCCGCGCGCACGGACAGATGGCTTCGAGCGAGCTCGACGAGGTCATGAATGCCTTTTACGACCGGCAATACGACGTGCTGCTCTCGACCACGATCGTGGAAAGCGGTCTCGACATTCCCTCGGCCAATACGCTGATCGTCTACCGTGCGGACCGGTTCGGCCTGGCTCAGCTCTATCAGCTTCGGGGGCGCGTCGGGCGCTCCAAGATTCGCGCCTATGCCTATTTCACCATTCCGGCCGACGGGCGCATCTCACCGGCCGCGCAGAAGCGGCTCAAGGTTCTGCAGTCTCTCGATACGCTCGGGGCCGGGTTCATCCTGGCGAGCCACGATCTCGATCTGCGCGGTGCGGGCAATCTTCTCGGCGAAGAGCAGTCCGGCCATATCCGCGAGGTCGGGTTCGAGCTGTATCAATCCATGCTCGAAGAAGCGATTGCCGCGCTGAAGGAAGGCGAGGGCGCGATGATTGAGGACCAATGGAGCCCGCGCATCAATCTCGGCACCGCCGTTCTGATCCCCGACGCCTATGTGCCGGACCTGCAAGTCAGGCTCGGCCTCTACCGCCGGCTGTCGGGCGTCGAGACCCAAGAGGCCATCGAAGCCTTCGCGGCCGAGCTCATCGACCGTTTCGGACCGTTGCCGGACGAGGTGCGTCATCTTCTCGATGTGGTCGAGATCAAGGGACTTTGCAGACAGGCGAATATCGAGCAGATCGACGCGGGGCCGAAAGGCGCGGTCATCGTCTTCCGCAACAACGAATTCGCAAATCCCGAAGGCCTGTTGCGGTTCATCAGCAAATATGCGCGCAAGGTGAAGCTTCAACCCGACCACAAGCTGATCTTCTACGGTAATTGGCCGAGCGCGGAGGACAGGCTCATCGGCGCGCGCGATTTTCTGAAAGAGCTCGCGAAGATCGCAGGCGCCGCCAAGCAGGCCGCTTAGATCTGCCGCAAAATCGCGTCGCGCAATATGGTTGTGCCATCGCGCGGAATCTCGGGAACCACGAGCAGCTTGTCGGGGAATTTGAAGGTCGCGACGGAGCGTTCCGCGAGAAATCCGTGCAGCGCTTCCAAGGACACGGCGGCGGACGGCGCGGGCACCACCGCCGCAAAGATTCTGTCGCCCACCACGGGGTCCGGCAGGACGAAGCAGGCGGCGTCGAGAAAATCCGGGAAGGCTTGATAGAGCCCGTCGAGTTCCGAAGCGGCCAGCGTGAAGCCGCCGTGATAGACGAGTTCGGGGTCGCGCGAGACGGCGAGATGGCCGTCGCGGGCCTCGCCCTGCAGCCCCGTCTTGACGAAGCCGTCCGAATCCCGCGCCACGGGGCCATTGGGGCGGCCGCGAGGAATGACGGGCCCGCGAACGAAGATGTCTTGCGCCGTGTTTCCGGTCCCGCCGATAAGGGCCGTTTCGAGAAATTCCGTGGCGTCGCCGCCGTCGTCGATACGGAGCGCGCCGAGCGGTATCGTCCCGCGCCCTGACGGATCGCCGACGCGTACGATCAGGCTGGCGAGATCGCCGAGCGGATAAAGATCGAATGTTGCCCGATCCTCCGGCGCGCCCGCCACGGCCGCGTCAGTCAGTTTCGGCACGGACCAGACGCGGCCGACATGACGGAGGCTGCAGCGATCGTCGCCAAGAACGCGATCGTCCGCCAGCCCATCCAGAACCGTGCCCGGAAGCGCGGTCACGGTCGCGCCTGTCGATAGAATTTGCTGGACGAGGACACAATCGTCGAACGGGTCGTGCTGCACCAGCGCCGTCCCGCCGATGAGCCAGGGCGCGAGTCCGGCGGCGATTCCGGCGGGGCCCGTCAGCGGATAGGCATTCAAGACAATGTCGTGCCGGCCGAGGTCGAGAGCCATCACCGCCATCGCGCCTTGTAGAAGGATGTCGTCGTCTTCGCGGAACAGCGGAACGAGCGGTGCGCCAGGCCGTGCGGTGAACGTCACGAGGGCAGGTCCGGAATTCGCGCGCGCGAGGAAGTTAGACGGGGCGCCGTCCAGGATCGCATCGTCGAGCGGGGTGACGCCGTCCGGCAGGTCGGGGCCGAACCCCATCACGAACCGCACCGGCAGCCGCGTGGCGGCCACGCCGCGCAGCAATTCGGCCGGATGCTCCCCGGCATAGTGGGATATTCCGATCAAGGCCGCGGGTTCGAGCATGTCGCAGACCCGCGCGACCTCCGTTCCGCGCCAGAGCATCGGGACCGCCGCGACGGTCAATCCGGCACGCCACGCTCCCAGGAATGCCAGCGGCGCCTCGATCAGGTTCGGAAGCTGCACGACGACGGTATCGCCGGACGCCAGTCCGAGTTGGACGAAATAGGCGGCCAATGCCTCGACGGCGGCATCGGTCTCGGCATAGGACAGCCGCCGTGGCGCGGATGGGCCGAGCGCGTGCCGGTTCGGAGGATCGAGCAGCGCGAGCGCGTCCGGTGTCTGCCGCGCGCGCCGGCGCAGTAGGCCCGAGGGCGTGATCCGGGCCTCGTCCTGGGGCCTATCCAGCGCTGGCGCGGCTAGAGTGGTCATTGGCTCGTATTCGGCTGCCGGCGCTTGCGGCTACGGCGTCGTGGCGCCGGTCTTGGAATCCTCAGCATACCACCACGTGTCGATCTGGTAGCCATAGAGTGGGGTCGATTGCGGGCGTTTCAGCCGTTTCCAATGCGCAATCCACTGATCCGGTAGATAGAACAGCGGAACCACATAGTCACCGGAAAGGAGGATCCGGTCGAGCGCCCGCACGGCGGAGACGAAGTCGTCTCGCGTCTGTGCCGCGAGAATGGCCTCGATCATGGCATCGACCGCCTCGCTCTGCACGCCCGGCAGATTGAGCGAGCCTTCCGTCTCGGCGGATTTGCTTCCCCAGCGGAAGGACTGTTCGTTGCCCGGCGACAGCGAGGCGCCCCAGTAATTCGGGATCATGTCGAAGTCGAAGGTCAGCTTGCGGCGCTCGTACTGCGCGGCGTCGACCTGCCTGATACGCACATCGATCCCCACCTGCTTCAGGGCCGCCGCATAGGTTAGAAGCAGACGTTCCTGGGCGCGGTTTCGAGCAAGGATCTCGAACGTGAAGGGCTTGCCCGTCTCTGCGTTGACCAGCGTCCCGTCTCTCAACACGTAGCCCGCCGCTTCGAGCAACTTGAGCGCCTCGACGCGGCCCTGACGGTTCTGGCCGGTGCCGTCGCTGGCACGGAACGAGAACGTTCCGTTCATGATCTCCGGCTTCACCGCATCGGGGAACGGCGCCAGGAGCCTCCGCTCCGTCGCGTCCGCCGGGCGGCCATGCGAGGACAGCTCCGAGCGCACGAAATAGCTCTGCGAGTAGGCGAAGAGGTCGTGATAGAGCGTGCGGTCCATCCAGGCATAGTCGAACAGCCGGATCAGGGCCTGGCGGACGCGCGGATCGGCGAATTGGGGGCGCCTCGTATTGAAGGCGAGGGCGGACATGCCCGCCGGCGTCTGGATGGGAAGAGATTCCTTGACCACGCGCCCGTCTCGCGAGGCGGGGAAATCGTAGCCTTGCGCCCAGAGCGTGGGGTTCAGCTCCTCGCGAAGATCGACGAGCCCCGACTTGAAACCTTCGAACATCGAACTCGCATCCCGGAAATAGTCGATCCGGATCTCGTCGAAGTTGAAGCGGCCGCGATTGACGGGGAGGTCGCGCGCCCAATAATCCGGATTCCGCTTGTAGGTGATGCGCTTTCCCGGATCGACCTCCGCGACGATATACGGCCCGCTGCCGACGGGCGGTTTGAGCGTGGTCTTCTCGAACGTCTCGGGCGTGAGAAGATGGCTCGGCAGAATGGGCATCAGCGCCATGATCAGCGGCATTTCCCGGTCCCCCGAGCCGTCGAAGGTAAAGCGAACGGAGCGATCCCCGGTTTTTTCGACCTTCGTGACCTTCTTGTAGTAGGAGCGGTGATTGGGGCGCCCGCGGTCCCGCAGAACCGCATGGGAAAAGATCACGTCCTCGACGGTGATCGGGGTGCCGTCCGAGAATTTTGCCTTTGGATTCAGGGTGAACTCGACCCAGGACCGGTCGGGCGGCGTGTCGATCGTCTCGGCGATCAACCCGTAAAGCGAGAAGGGCTCGTCATAGGCGCGCGCCATCAGGGTCTCGTACACGTATTGGCGGACGCCCTCTGCCGCTCCGCCCTTGACGATGAAGGGATTCAAGCTGTCGAAGGTTCCTTGCTCGGCGAAGCGGACCTTGCCGCCTTTGGGCGCATCCGGCTCGGCATAGGAAAAATGCGAGAAATCGGCGTCCTCCCGGGGGGTACCATGCATGGCGATTCCGCCGCGAGGCTCCGCCAAGACGCACGCAGGATGGGCCAGCAGTCCAGCAATCAGAAGGAAAATAGGGGCTTTCAACGATGACCTTGGATGGCTATAGATGCCAGCGCGTTACACCATCTAGCTAAGGGTAACAGTCCTGACTACGAATTCTTACGCCGCGCCGAATCCCGCCCCATTCTAACCTATCGGGCGGTTGAAGGTGCGGTTTGGCTCGAGACGGCGGTTAAAAGCCACGCCAGCGCCGCATTTCGGGTATTGACCCTAGTTTCAAAGATTGGGCACGGATAGGGCAGGCGAACCGTTTGAGCCCCCAATAATAGAGGAAAGGTCGATTTATGATCTGGTCCAAGGATCGCTGGAACTGCTTTTGCCGCGATGCGGCACGTATTGTGCTGGGTGCGGGCGTTCTCGCGCTGGGCGTGACCTCCGCCAGCGTGGCGACAATGGCCCAGCAGCCGAATTCCTCTGCCGCGCCGAAGGGTGGCGCTGCGCCTGCGGCGGGCCCCCAGGGCGCCGCTCAGGACGCGTGGGTCAAGCTTTGCATGAAGAACGAGCAAACCGCCGACAAGCAGATTTGCTTGATCAACCATGAGGGTCTCGAGCCCAACACCGGCATGGTGTTGATTGCGGCGGCCGTCCGCAAAGCCGAAGGCGAGGACAAGCAGCAGCTCCTCATCCGGGTCCCGACGGCCTACGCGCTCGTCATTCCGGCCGGCGTGCAGATCCGTATCGACGAACAGGAGCCCATCCAGCTGCAATATTCGATTTGCTTCCCGACCAGCTGCCAGGTGCAGATGGAATTGACGGACGACCTCTTCCAGAAGATGCGTGCCGGCAAGCAGATGGTCGTGGCGGCGATGAATATCCAGCAGAAGACGATGGGTTTCCCGGTGCCGCTGACCGGCTTTACCAAGGCCTATGACGGACCGCCCGTCGACAATGCGGTCTACGAGCAGCAGCGCCGTCAGCTGATGGAAATGTTCCGCAAGCGCCAGCAGGAACTCGCGGCCAAGGCCAAGCAAGGCCAGGGTACCGCTGAGCAGGGCGCTCCGGCACAGCCCGCCCCGCAGCAATAGCGGGAGCGCCGGGGCCGGCCGGCAAGAAGCGTGAGATGGATTAGGCCGCGCGGGGTTCCCGGCGCGGCCTTTTCTTTGTTCGGGATGTGATGGGGATCGCCGAAGGCCTTGAAACGGCACGGCAACGGGCAGGAACCGACCGGCGCTGCTCACGCTTCAGGCTAATGCTCCGGCATGTAGCGGAAGCGGAACACGCCATTGCGCAAATCCTCGAACAGTTCGGGAATTTGCGGATGTCTCAGCGGCTCGTCGGATTCGTCCGGCAGCAGGTTTTGTTCCGAGACATAGGCCACGTACTCGGTGTCGGCGTTCTCCGCCAGGAGATGGTAGAACGGCTGATCCTTGGCCGGCCGGACGTCCTGCGGGATGGACTCGTACCACTCCTCCGTGTTGGCGAAGGTCGGGTCCACATCGAAGATGACACCGCGAAAGGGATAGATGCGGTGGCGGACCACCTGGCCGATCTGGAAGCGTGCGTTACGAACTTGAGACATGATTGGGCGGATAAGATCGCGGCCGGCGAAGACTGTCAACGCGCCATGACGGGCTCTACGACCAGCGGCGGTTCGACCACATGAACTGTTCGGGATTTTCCCGGATCCAGACCTCGAAGTAACGCTGGATCGCCGCCGTGATCGCCCGGATGTCCTCCGCCTGATTCTGGGTTCGCGGGATTCGCAGCTCGTTGACGTTGACGTCGAAAACCGAGCGATTGCCGATGCGGACGCAGCGGCCAATCCAGATGCGGGCGCCGACACGGCGCGCGATCATCGCCGCGATCGGCATGCTCTTGGCCAGGTGGCCGAAAAACGGCACCTCGATGCCGTTGCGGTCGTAGAGATCGGATATGAAGCCCAGCCGTCCGCCCTGACGGACGTAATCCATGATGAGGCGCGCGGTCTTCTGCGTTTCGTCTTCGCCCGCGGTACGGCCCCGGCCGAAAAGTCCCCCCGGATAAAGAGCTTGGCGCTGCTCGCGCAGATACCGGTCGACGTAAGGATTCTTCACGGAACGGTAGACGCCGGCCGGCCGGACGCCCGCGAGCGTCACCGGCCACATGCCGATTTCCCAGTTGCCCATATGCATGGTGACAATGAGGGCCGGGCCCATCTTGTCCTTGTAGCGGCCGATCCAATGCCCGTTGGTGACATGCAGCCGGCTGGGGTCCTTGATGATGCGGTCGATATTCATCGTCTCGACCATCACCCGGCCGAGATTGTCCCAGGCGGCAACGGCGATCCGCTGGCGTTCTTCCGGGGTCTTCTCCGGAAAGGCCCGCTCCAGATTGGCGAGCGCGCGTTTATGGCGGCGGTTCCGCTTGCCGAGATGCCGCCAGAAGAAGGCCGAGATATCGCAAGCCGTATCCAGGGGCACCGCGCGGACTATGCCGATCAAAAACCGGAGCGCCCCATATTCGAGGCGGTATTTCAGGTCGGTCGCGAACGTCGTGTCGGGTAATTTCGCCAAAAGTGAATCTTTCGAGTGGTGGAGAAGGCCGGGTGCGGACCCAAGGGACGCCTTCGGAAGCGCATCGTCTTGAAGAAACTCGAAACGGGCGTCAAGCGGGCGCGGTCCCGAGAGGGCGCATGAGGCGCGGCAGGGAGGCCGGCGGTGCCAGTCCAGCCTGCATCACCAGCCGTTTGAGCGGGGCAAGCCGGTTGAGTCCGGCAATGACCGCGCCGCGCGCCAATTGGATCGGCAGGACATCGGTCAGAAGCGAACGGCCCAACAGGTCGATGCCGATCGTCCGGGACAAAACATCGAGCTGACGGGCCTGCTCGTATTGCGCCAGAACGTCCGGCCCGCCCGGATCCCGACCTTGGCCCAAGCCATCCGCCACGCAATCGGCGAGCGCCGCCGCATCGCGCAGGCCAAGATTGAGACCCTGCGCGCCAATGGGTGCCATGACATGCGCGGCTTCTCCAATCAGCGCGACACGGTTGGACGCGAGCCGCTTGGCCGTCAACCCGGCCACGGGGAAGGCGGCACGCGGTCCCACATCGGAAAGGACGCCGAGAGTCTCGCCGAAGCGTTCTTGAAGGTGCGCCGCGAAGTCAGGTTTGTCCATCGCCATCAACGCGTCGACCTCGGCCGTGCTGCCGACCAGGACCAGGCTCGACGTCAGCGGGTCGGGCGTCGGAACGCACGTGACGGAGCCGCCCTCCCGGTGCAGTTCGGTCGAGACGCCGCCATGGGAAATCGTATGGCGGAAGCTCGAGGCGATCGCGGATTGGTCGTAACGCCGATCGCGCGTGTCGATCTTGGCCGCTTTGCGGCAAAGCGAGTTGCGTCCGTCCGCACCGGCGACAAGGCGCGCCGCCAATCGCGTACCGTCCGCCAGACTCAGGACCGCCTCGGCGGCGCCGGTCGTCACGCCCTCGATGGCTTGGGGCGCGAGCTGAGTGACGGCGTCTTCAGCCCGGGCGTACAGGACCTCGCTCAAGGCACTGTTGGCGATGTTGTAGCCGAAAGCTTCAAGGCCGAGTTCGCGGGCCTCGAACGTGATCTCCGGCGACCGGAGGAGACCGCGCGAGGAATCGACGATGCGAATTGCCGTCAACGGCGCGGCATGGGGCACGAGCGGCTCCCAGACGCCGAGGCGCTTCAAGAAGTCCACCGAGCTGGTCAAGAGCGCGGCGGTGCGCGTTTCTGGCCGGGCCGCGGCTACCGCCGGCGGCGGCGGACCGGCCAGAGCCACCTTGGCGCCGACATGCGCGAGCGCAAGGGCCGTGGCGATGCCGGCAGGTCCCGCCCCAACCACCACGGCGTCGAAGAGAGAGATGTCGGTCGTGTGCGTGCTCATGAACCTTCCTCGCCGATCCCTGATAGCGCAGCCTGTGCCGCAAAGCACGGCCAAGATGACGGGCATCGCCGGGATGTTCGAACGGGACGATGGGAAGCGGGCCCGTATTGAACTCGGAGGCCGTTGCCGGAATTGGAGACCTATTCCGCACGCTTGTCCGGCGCGTTTGGGGATTGAGACCGGTGCAACGGGGAATGCGGGTAGGGCGGGCTCGCCCCTCGATGGCAAAGCACACGCAAGACACGAACTCCGTGTTCCGAACCCGTCGCCGGGGCGAGGCGGAGCGGCAATTCTCATCTTCTCCAGTTGCCTGAATATATACAATAAAAACAGCTAGTTAAAGGGATAAGCAGGCCTGATCCGGCAATGCGGGCGGTGGCCGCCGCCCCGATCCGTGGCCCATGTGCAACAGGGGACCTCCGAAATTTCCTCGTGCCGGGGCACTGTCACACACCCGTCATTGGTCGCGAAATAGAACGTTAACCGAGGTTCGCGGGAGCGGACTGGCCTAGCTTAAGAGGGAGCTGAAGATCTCCCCAGGCTAACCACAAAGCAGACTGAAGCTTAACTCTATCGGAGTGGAGAGAGGGGTCATGATCGGGGGACTTGAGAAAGTCGGTCTTTATCTTTTCGCGGGCGCCAGTGCGTTTGCTATTCTTGCTTCTGCCGCGCCTGCTGCGAATGCGCAGTACGTGACCAGGCAGGAGTTCGAGGAATTCAAGAAGTCGCAGCCGGAGGTGAAATGGAAGGGCGCGCCGCAAATCTCGAGCCAGGACGGCAAGTTCAGCTTCAAGGTGCGCGGCCGTTTGCAGGTTGATTACAGCAGCATCGACCAGGATGAGCGGATCACCGGCGATCCGGACATCAACGATTGGGAAGTCCGCCGCGCGCGTCTCGGCGTGGAAGGCACGATCTGGTACGACTGGAAGTACAAATTCGAGATCGACTTCGCCGGCAACGGCACGGATATCAAAGACGCTTACATCTCGTATGCAGGCTTCAGCGACTGGAACAACCTTGAGGTTTTGTTCGGCCAGTTCAAGATCGCCAACTCGCTTGAGGGTATGACCAGCTCGCGCTACATCACCTTCATGGAGCGGGCCTTCTTCATCGAGGCCTTCGAGGCCGAGCCTCGTGCTCTCGGTGTCGGCCTCCATGCGGGCAGTGACGACAGGTTCGGCTGGTCGTTCCAGACGAGCTACAACGGTCCGAACATCGACGACGACGGTGTTTGGGACGACGGCCCGTCGATCTGGGCCGTCCGTGGTACGATCGCGCCGGTCAACACCGACGACACGATCGTTCACTTGGGCGCCAGCTACCGGAGCCGCGACAACGGCACCGAGGCGGGTGTCTCGGCTCTCTACAATTACGAAGCCCGTCCGGGGCTACACTTGGCGGACAAGTTCGTCGAGACCGAGCCGCTCGGTGAATCCGACCAATACTGGGGTCTTGAAGGTGCGTTCGTGTGGCGCCGCTTCTCGGTCCAGGGTGAGTATGCCGAGCTGTCGACGGATGTCCCGCAGTTCTACAAGAGCATGTCGCCCCGCAGCATCAATCCGGACTATAGCGGTTGGTACGTCTTCGGTAGCGTCTTCCTGACCGACGATATGCGGAACTACGAAGCCGACAAGGGCGAGTTCGGCCGTGTGAAGCCCAAAAATCCGTTCGACATCAAGAACGGTGGTTGGGGCGCCTGGGAGATCGCCGGCCGCTGGCAGAGCGTGGATGTGGGGTCCGAAGCGTCGGCGCTCCTCGCTGCCGGTCATGACTGCGACCAATGCGGCGACGAAGACGGCTGGACCATTGCTCTGAACTGGTACCCGACCGATTACACCCGCCTGATGTTCAACGTCATCGGTACCGATATCGGCGGCATCTTCAACGACAACGACGGCGCCGCGATCGACGGCTTCGGTCTGCGCGGTCAGATCGACTGGTAAGTCGAGAAAACAACGCAAGCGAAAATCCCCTTTCGCTGAACTGCCGCCGCTCCCAGTCCCGGGCGGCGGCTTTTTCTTGGACAAGGGGCAGCGACGAGGGGCAGCGAGCGAGGGCCGCCGGATTTCTCCGGGGGCCCTTGTTTTTCCGCACGCGCGTCTTGGGCCCTCGCGTCCGAGGTCCGTGAGACGACGGCGAACGATGGACCGGCCCTAGACTCTTGCGGTATTGAGGACTCTCGAACGCAACATCCCCGGTGCCCGGCTAACCTTCATGGCATTTGTAGAACTTCTTGCCGACCCGCATGTCTGGGCGAGCTTCTTGGCCTTGAGTGCGATGGAGATCGTGCTCGGCATCGACAACGTCGTCTTCATTTCAGTGATGGTCTCGCGCCTGCCGAAGGAGCAGCAGGTGGTCGCCCGGCGCATTGGTCTGCTGCTGGCGTTCGTGTTCCGCGTCATCATGTTGAGCTTCATCACGTGGTTCATCCACATGACCACGCCGATCTTTTCGATCGGCGAGTACAGCTTCTCCTGGCGCGACCTTGTCCTGTTGGCCGGCGGTCTGTTCCTGCTGGTGAAGGGAACCCGGGAAATCCACGAAGGCATCGAGGGCGACGATCACGGGACCGCGTCGGGTCCTGTAACCGGCACGATGACCGCGGCCGTGCTGCAAATTGCGGTGATCGACCTCGTGTTCTCCGTCGACTCGATCATCACGGCCGTCGGCATGGCCGATCATATCGAAGTCATGATCGCCGCTGTGGTCGTGGCCATCGCCGTGATGTATCTGGCTTCCGGTCCGGTGGCGGACTTCATCGAGCGCCATCCGACCACGAAGATGCTGGCTCTGTCGTTCCTGCTTCTGATCGGCGCCGCCCTTGTGGCGGATGCCTTCCACTTCCACATTCCGCGTGGCTATATCTACTTCGCCATGGCGTTCTCGGCGGGAGTCGAACTCATAAACGTCCTTGCAAGCCGAAAAACGCAGAAGGCCAAAGCATCGAAACTCCGGCGGGAAAACCAGCAAGAGGACTAACGGGGGGCCCAACCCGATTCCGGGTTTGTCCATTCCAGGTATCGCGCATGTGCGGACGGCCAAAGGTTCGGCGCGCCGAGCCGGGGGTTCGGTGGAATACACGCACGGCGCGAAAGGCTTGTGCCATCTGACGGTTACGCGTCATGGTCGCGGCGACGGGTAGTTTTTGCGCAATTTTTAGCCCTTGCGCACAAAATATCGCGTTGAGCGGATCGCCCTTCCCGTAGTACCCACAGTCGTGAAATGACAAACTCGGAACACGTGGAGATTCTGCGTCGCGGGCCGCGCATTTGGAACGCCTGGCGCGCGGAGAACCCGTCCGTCGTGCCGGACCTCGCGGGTATTTCGCTGAGCATCGGCGACCGCCAGATGGGTCCCATGAATGGCGGCCCCATCAATTTATCCCGCTCCCGGCTGACCGACGCCACGCTGTACTTCGCGACGCTCACCGGGGCGGATATGCGCGGCGCCGACCTCATCAATGCCGATCTGCGCGGCGCGCGGCTGGAGGATGCCGATCTGACCGGCGCGGATCTCGCCGGCGCACAGTTGGACGGTGCCAGCCTCGCAGGGGCCGCGTTGAAAGCGGCCAATCTCTGCGGAGCGAGCCTCGCCGATGTGCGCGGCCTCACCGCCGAACAGATCGACAAGGCGGATGGCGACCTTGGAACGGTTCTGCCGTACGATCTGGAGCGGCCGCTGACATGGACCGTCGGCCAGGGCGCCTTTCATCGCGAACCTGCCGCCGAGATACGGGACGAGGAGCGCGCGGAACCGGAGGCGACGTTCGAAAGCGTTCCAGTGTACGAGCCCGAATCGGCATCTGATTCGGAGCCTGAGCGGGAGGCCGGAACGGCACGGGAACCGGAGCCGCAACCCGAGCCCAAATTGGAACCGGCCGCGAAGGCGCCGGAGCCGGAACCTTCGAACCCCCTGCGCCGGTTCTTCTCGCGCTCCGCCACGGCGAATCCGCTCGGCGAAGCCGACGCGGTTTCGAAGCCGAAGCGGGAAGCGCCGCGTGCGCCGCAGCCCGTCGCGCCCGAACCGTGGCATGCGCCGGCTCCCGCCGCCGATCAGGCCCAGTCCACGCAGCGGACCATGACGCCGCGCCCAGCCGCGAACGGTCACGATGGCCGCGACTCCGGTCCCGAGACCGGCGCCGAAGGCGAAAACCGGCATGTCACCTGGCTAGTTGGCGGCCCGCGCCGCGTAGGACGCCGCGACCGGCCCGGCCAGCAGGGCAACTGGCGGGATCGCGCCTAGCACCGCGCGCGAGCCGGGACGCCGGGCATCCGTCAAATCCGGTATGCGCATTCCCCGAGCGGTCTAGGACCCGGCGAGATCGAAGGCACGGGCGTAGGACAGTTCGCCGGACGGCCGCGCGCCCGTGAAAACGACCGCCTGGACGAAGCGCGCCGGAACGGATCCGTAGCGGAGCGTCCCGTCGCTCGCAAAGCCGAAGCGCGCATAGAAATCCGGGTTGCCGAGAAGCGCGCAGCCTCTCGCGCCGCGGTCCCGCAGAATCGCAAGACCTTGTTCGACAAGGGCGCTGCCAATGCCGTGACCCTGCCGGCCGGGATGGACGGAAAGCGGCCCCAATCCATACCAGCCATCGTGTCTGCCATCGACGGTGACCGGCGAGAAGGCGACGTGGCCGGCAAGCTCGCCATCCACTTCGGCCACCAAGGACAGAGTCAAATCGCCGGCCGCGCGCAAGTCACGAACGATCCGCGCCTCGGTGTGATCGCTATGAGAAGCGGCCTCGAAGGCGAGCGTGGTGACGCGATCGATCGCGTCTTCGTCGCCGGGGATCTCGGTTCGGATAAGCATTGCGGTAACGCGGTTGGGGTAGGGGCGGCATAGACCTACACCCTAGCGCTTCTTGTTGTCCCGTTCCTCTTCGGCGATGCGCCGGTCGCGTTCTTCCGTCACGAGACGGTCCAATGCCACGCCGGAATCGCCGGACGATTCGCGGAGCGCCGCGGCCCGCTTCCGCCGCACGCTCTCCCTTGCGAGAAATTCCTCGAGCTTTGGATTCGGCTTTTGCTTATCGTTGTCCATCGGTCGTCCATCGGTCGTCTTTGGGCCGTCGCGGTGCCGGCAACAGATTTGTGGCCATTGTCGCCAACAAAGATGACAGTTGCTTGTAGGTCGGGTGCGCAAACCGGCGGAGACACCCGGCTCAAAGGTTGGACTTTGCCCGAACGGACGGAGCGCCGCGTGCGCGGGTTCCATCGCGGCGGCGAAGGAAACCGCGCGAAGGCCTTAAGGGTAGCCCAATTGTTTCCAGCCACCGCGAAAGCGGGTATCTCGCGCCAACCTTTGCCGCCGCCGGGCGGCCGTTCCAAGGCGGTAAAGGTGGAGTGCATGGGCTGTGTCATGCTGTATTCGACTGTCGGCTCAATCCGCTCAATTTTGCGTGTGGGTGGCCTGCCGGCTAAGATCGGATTGGAACTTTTCTGATCGTCCGTGCCGAGATTGCCCCTGAGTTTCTATCTACGGTACTTTCGGATAGCAACGGCGACCCGGCGGTCTGAATGGCATCCCCCTTGAATCTCGACCAGCAAACCATGTTCATGGTGAATGCGCTGCTGCTGGTCGTCTTCGCTGTCGCGTTTGCCTTTGCGGGACTTGGGCACAAGGACCGGCGTTACTGGGCCTACCTCGTGGTCTCGAACCTGGTTTTCGCCGTCGCCTTCGTTATTTTCTCGCATCAGATCGACGGTACGCCGGAGGCGCTACTGCTGCCGAACTGCCTCCTCGTCATCGGTCTCGGATTGAGATGGCAGGCCATCAGAACCTTCTTCGGGCATCGTTCGTCGTCCGCATGGTTCCTGGCGCTGAGCCTCGTCATCGCGCTGGCGCTTCTCCTCTCGGACGTTCTTGGCAAGGGCGTGGTCTTCGGTCTGATCAACGCCGTGATCGCGGCGCAAATCGTCGCGATCATGGTGTCGCTCGCAACGGAACGCGAGCCGCTTCCGTCCCGCTGGGGGCTGGTGTTCGCCTATGGAGCGATCGCAGCGTCGTCGGCGTTGCGCGTGGTGCAGGGGCTGCTCCTGGACAGGGGCATGGACAGCCTGTTGCCGGCGGACATCTTCCTCGACCTCAATCTTATCGCCGCCGCCGTCCATATCAGCGCAAGCGGGGCATTTTCGCTGTCGCTCGCGTATGAGCGCAGCGCAGCCGAACTCCGCGAGACCGCGCTTCGCGATCCTCTCACGGGACTCTATAACCGCTGGAGCATCGAAGCCCTGCCGGAGATCGTCAAACATCGCGCGGCGGCTCAACACACCGCTCTCGTGCTCATCGACATCGATCACTTCAAGCGCGTGAACGACAATTACGGGCATAGCGCCGGCGACGCGGCGATCAAGCACTGCGCGAATTCGATCCGCCGCACGTTTAGGGGCGACAGCCTCATTGCCCGTATCGGCGGAGAGGAGTTCGTCGTCCTATTGCCCGGAAGGAACGTGGATCACGCTTACAAACTCGCTGAAAAACTCCGGAGCACGTTGGAGACCCGCACCCTGACTTTTCCGGGAAAGAGCATCACGCTCACCGTCAGCATTGGAATCAGCCATGGCAAGGCGGATGCGGCGTCCCTCCCGGGCCTGTTGGAAAAAGCGGATGTGTGTCTCTACCGGGCGAAGGCGGCCGGCCGCAATCGCATCGAGATTGACGACAGGACACTGGGGCCGAATCCCGCATCGGCGGCACCGCGGCGGGAGCCCGCGAGCCCCCCGCCTGCGCCGGGCGGATCGTCGCGGTCATGACCGTCAAGGCGACAACGCGCTTCTGGCAGGCAAAGAAGGCGATCCCCGTCCGGGCATTGTCCTGCGCCCTCGATGCGGCGACTTCCGGTCGCCGCAAGACAGCCGCAAGACAGATGGCAGGGCGTGGCGGAAACTTGGGCCGCCTATCCGGCCGAGCGTGTGGCGAAGCCAAGCGGAAGAGATATCGCGCAATCGGCGTGTGGCGGGCCGAAGCCGAAGAAACGGAGAACTACGTTTACGCCGTAGCCCTCCAAAATTAGGGCGCAAGCAAAGGACCGAAATAGGGTGGAAAGCGGACGGCCCCGGCACATCCGGTTGTCGTCACCCGCGCCGATAGTGCACAGCGACCGCGCCGTTGCGTAGCGGCTTCGCCGAGACCAGCTCGAGCCGCCGCGTACTGGGCAGCCCACTCTGGTACAGGGTCGGGCCGTGGCCGGAGATCCTGGGATGAACGAGGAACTGATACTCGTCGATCAGCTCTAGCCGGTCCAGCTCGGTTGCGAGCTTGCAGCTACCGAGGAGCACGCCGGCCGGCGTTGCGTCCTTGAGCCTCTGTATGCTTGTTAGCAGGTCGTCGGCGATGTGGTGGCTGTTGGTCCAGGGGAAGTCCGTTCGCGTCGACGACACCACGTATTTCGGTTTGGCGTCCAGCTTGACTGCCCACTCGCGCATCGCTGGCGGCGCCTCCACGTCGCCGCGAGCGACCGCCGGCCAGTAGCTCTCCATCATCTCGTAGGTGATGCGGCCCCACAGCATCGTCCCGTTCTCGTCCATAAGGCGGGTGAAGAACGCGTGCGTTTCGTCGTCAGCGATTCCCTCCTCATGGTCGACGCAGCCGTCTAGGGTGACGTTTATACTGAAGGTCAATAGTCCCATGCGACGAGGTTAAGCCGTCCGCTCGAAAAGACATAGGGCTATGGCTTGCGGTTGATGTTCAACTTCCGCTATGGGCTGGAAAGTAGCCGTTTTGCGCTCAAGATATATCGGGCTGCAGCGTAGAATAGGCGGCTTACTCTCTCACCCGGTGGAATGCGGCAATCGGCAGCAATATCGCACTGTAGAGTTCAATCCGCGCCACATGGCGGAGGGGGTGACGGTCGATTTTTCTTCCGAACCGTTCCGGCACGTTCCAGGAATCTCCGCAGAATCATGTATTTACACCCAAATTGGCTCTAGACCGTTCCGGTTCGTTCCGGTACATTCTAGGAATAGAATATGGGTAGGGAGATGGGTCTGATGAAAACCGATCAACTGTCCGCCCAGGCGGTGCGCACAAAAACAAAGCCCGGCTACTACTGCGACGGGCGCGGCCTCTATCTGCAAATTTCGCAAGCCGGAACGAAGAGCTGGGTGTTCAGGTACACGCTCTATGGTCGCACGCGGGACATGGGGATGGGGCCTTACCCGACCATCTCACTAAAGGAAGCTCGGGAGCGCGCGGAAGTGCAGCGCAAGCTGTTGGTGGACAAGATTGACCCGATCGAGACCCGCCGCAACGAACGGGATGAGGCTCGGTCAGATACGTTGAGCAGCACAACGTTCAAAGATGCGGCAAAGCAATTCCTTGCGGTCCATGAGCCCACTTGGCGCAACGACAAGCATAAGCAGCAGTGGCGGAACACGCTTGAGGACTACGCCTTCCCAACGCTTGGTACGAGACCCGTCGCTGCCATTGATGCGGCTCTTATCAATGATGCCGTAGCTTCCATATGGACGACGAAGCGGGAGACGGCCCGCAGAGTTAAACAGCGCATCGAGCGTGTGACGCAGTGGGTGCGTGACGGAAAGCCCATGCCGAGCAAGGATGCCAACGTTGGTGTCAAACATCACCCGGCGCTCCCATTCGATGAGATCCCCGAATTCATGGCTGAGTTGCGCGACAATGCCAGTATCTCAGCACGTGCTCTGGAGTTCCTGATTCTCACGGCGACTAGGACGGGCGAAACGATCGGGGCGAAGTGGTCGGAGATTGACCTAGACGCGGGCCTCTGGACGATCCCTGCTGGCCGCATGAAGGGCGGCAAGGAACATGAGGTGCCATTGAGCGGACAGGCGGTTGCGCTACTCAGTGACTTACCACGCGAACAAGGGGGCTATGTGTTCCCCGGTGCACGGTCGAAGCAGCCACTCAGCAACATGGCAATGCTCCAACTGTTGCGCGGCATGAGGGATGGGCTGACCGTCCACGGCTTCCGTTCCACGTTTCGCGATTGGGCTGGCGACCAGACTTCATTTCCCCGTGACGTGATCGAACACGCGCTAGCTCACCAACTCAAGAACAAGACCGAGGCAAGCTACCGGCGCAGCACAGCGCTTGAGAAGCGCCGCAAGCTTATGGAAGCGTGGGGAGGCTATTGCACGTCACCCAAGCCAGAGGGCAACGTTGTGCCCATGAAGGGGGCCGCATGACAAAGAAGCCGGATTATTCCTTCGTTACGTACGACGACACGGGCGCGCAGTTTACGCGCGGCAAAAACGCCCGCACCGGAAAGCCAAGCGTCACAGCCCGCACAACGCGTGGAGTGAACCCGCGCGGCAACCCAAACTTCGGCACGCATGACTGGACGAATGGGCTCTATGCCCTAGTGGCGCGCATAGGTCGCGAAGGCTTCCCAACGGGTGCGGATGCGACAGAACGGCTCAGGGAACAAGTAGAAAATGCCTTCGAGGATATTGGCCATGACGCGCCATGTGAAACCGAGAGCCGAAGAGCCGCGAAGGCAATCCTAGAATACTATGAATCCTACGTTCGCCTATTCGGCGATGAATAGCCGATAAGGGATTTCTCGACAGTCTCCTAAGTTCACTCCGGTTGCTTCTAATTGCTTCAACCGGAGGACAAAGGATGCTTTCGACTGACACTGAAAAACCCGTTCTGAAGCGTTTCATTCGCATCAAGGACGTATGCGATGTGACTGGCCTTCCGCCTTCTACCGTTTACGAGAAGATGGCGCAGGGTTCATTTCCTAAGAGCTTTCACATCACGCCGCGCATTGTTGCGTGGCTTGAGGACGAGGTTGCTGCTTGGCAGTGCGCTCGCCTTTCCGAAAGGGAGGTGGCCAATGCGTAATAAGCAGCACTCGGAGATGATTGCTCAGCACATCAATTCATACTGGCACGAGCGTGGTGATACTGGTGTTCGCGCATACGTGGAGGCTGTCACCGCGACAGTGAAGGGCAGCAATCGCCAACTCTACGTCGTCAGATCTAATCTTGTGAATGGGCTGCCGCCGAAAGCGCCGGTCGAGCACAAGGAGGCTGCGTAACCCAGCATGACCGCACATCATACGAAAACCGCCCAGGATGCTGGTCCCGGGCGGCTTCGGAATTCTGTTCGATGTCAAGGGCCGAACAATTCTGGAGATAGCACCAAGCACCGCGATTATCAAGTGATCGAGGACGTAGACGCAGCGATCGAAGCGTCTACGGAAATTGAGCGCATCCTGGCGCGCCGATGGCTCGCTCAGCATCGCTTAACGATGGGCTTGATTATCTACCGCGATAACTTCTCCAAACTCGGCAAGGTCGCCGAGGCATTCTGGGGAGGCGCGGATTGATCGAACCAATCAATATCAACGGCGACACGCTTCTAACCGACGTTCACTCGTTTCTAGAACGGTTCGTCAGCTATCCATCGCCAGAGGCGCACATCGCACACACGCTATGGATCGCGCACGCCCACTTCATGGATGCTTGGTCGGAAACGCCGAGGCTTGCCTTCTTGTCGCCAGAGCCAGCGTCGGGGAAGAGTCGCGCCTTAGAGGTCACTGAGCTTCTTGTCCCGCGTCCCGTGCTTTCGGTGAACGCAACTCCGGCCTACCTATTCAGGAAGATTTCGGATGAGGAAGGATTGCCAACAATCCTGTTCGATGAAATCGACACGGTGTTCGGGCCGAAGGCAAAAGAGAACGAAGACCTGCGTGGGTTGTTGAACGCTGGGCACCGCAGGGGGGCAACCAGCGGTCGCTGCATCGTGCGTGGTAAGACGATCGAGACTATAGACTTCCCTGCCTATTGCGCCGTGGCTATGGCTGGTCTTGGCAATCTGCCC
The DNA here is from genome assembly GCA_002482645.1 of Hyphomicrobiaceae bacterium UBA7697. GTDB lineage: Bacteria > Pseudomonadota > Alphaproteobacteria > Rhizobiales > Methyloligellaceae > Methyloceanibacter. The sequence continues at coordinate 59,319 of DLGJ01000007.1, read as the reverse complement.
GACACAATCCTAACTAGGTCGGTCATCGTCCGGATGCGAAAGCGAGCACCGAACGAAGAGATTGAATCGTTCCGCAGACGCCTCCACGCCAAGCAAGGTGAAACGCTGTGCTGGAAGTTGGCCCGGTGGGCAGAAGAGACAGCAGCCGACGTCACGGAGATTGTGAATTCGTTTCCAGAACTACCGCCTGAAATTGTGGATCGGGACGCAGATGTCTGGGAGCCGCTAATCACGGTTGCCGATGCTGCCGGTGGCGGCTGGCCAACCCTTGCCCGTGTGTCGGCTGTGACGCTTGTTACGGAGTTGCGGGAACAAGGGGACGTAAGCCTGGGTGTACGTCTCTTAGGAGACTTAAGAGAGGTCTTTGGGGACGAGGACCAGAGAACCACACAACACATACTGATAGCCCTACAGAACATACCAGAAGCCCCGTGGGGAGATTTAAGGGGAAAGCCAATAGACGCACGCGGTCTCTCAAACCTACTCAAACAGTACGGTGTAAAGCCCCACACAGTCAGAGACGGTAAGGACACAGCTAAGGGATATAGGAGATGCGACCTACACGACGCATGGCTCCGGTATCTCCCTCCATTACCCGAGAACAGCGTCACATCCGTAACACCCGTCACTCAGTCGTTAGCGAAAGTGGGCTGAAATGGGTGCTCAGAGAAAAACAGCAGCGAAACATTTTTTCGGGTCCAGACAAACGGCGGATTTGCGTCCTTTTGCCAGCCCAAAGCGGAGACTATCTCCGCCGATAAGGTTTGAAAAACCACACAAATCATTGACTTTCGATGGGTTCGGGTTTACCTACCCATTGAATAACCCATGGTTTGGGGGGCGAAAAATGGCCGCAGATACTGCGGGGATAGAGGCTGAAAGCAAGCCGAAAGGCGGGGGAAAGCTGCGCCTTCGGACGTTCGATGAGTTGGACGCCAGGACACGCGCACGGAAGCGGGCGGATGAGCTGCGTCGAAAGCTTATCGCGGACGCTGGGGAAGAGAACCTTACCCAAGCCGACCTTATGCGGATCGACCAGACTGTGTTCATGTCTTCCGTAATCGAGGACATGCACGTCCGTGCGCTGCAGGAAGACGGCAAGATAGACCGTGCGAGCCTAGCAACCCTCGTCAACACGTGTTCGCGGAACCTGGACGCGGTGACGGCCCGCACCCATGGACGCCCTGCCAAGTCCATGAACGACGCATCCAAGGCAGAGATGCGCGACCTTGCCCGCGCCATCATGCTTGCAGCGAGCGAACAGGGCTTGATGCTCACCCCCAAGCCTGCCGAGCCAGAGCCGGAAGTCATCACCATTGAGCCGGAACCCGAGCCCGACCCCGAACCATTCACGTACACCCTGAGCACTGGCGCGTGGATCCGCGAAGAGGCGGACGGGCGGTGGTCTATCCATGCTCCTGACGATTCCCTGTACGGCCACGAGGAAGTCCGTGAGCGCGCTGAACATTTCGCGCAGGGCCTGACCACCCCCAAGGATCAACGGCTGTCTATGGCCCCTGCACGCCCTCGTGTGATCCGCAGGAGGCGCCGATGACTGACGCGCGCGACACGATAGCGGGAGGCCCTATCTGGTGCGGCATCGTCAACTGGCAGGCGCACTGGGTAAAGGCGGCGCGCGAGGCGGTTCAGTGTGCTGATCTTTCCGAACCCGACCGGCTGGTTTGCGAGATGAGTTTAGACCTAGCGAGCCACGCCATACGGGAAGGTAATGGCAACAGATACGCAGACTGCATTGAGCGCGTACAGAACCTAACGAGGAAGACGACTAATGAGCAAAAATTGGACTGACGCTGAGCTGACGAACCTTGAGACCAAGGTTTCGGCTCTTGAGGCATCGAAGGCGTCGAACCCTTCTGGTTGGTGGACGGGTGACAGGGCGCGCGCGAGTTCGATGAAGGCAACATTGCTCACCAATCCACCGGCCAATGTGGTGGCGGATAGTTTGGCGCAACGTCATGGCTCGCTCGTTGAGCGGCTTGGGAGGATTATCTAATGGCGGCAATAGCTGAGAAGGAAAAGACGAAGGCGGTCGAGGAAAAGCGGGAAACACCGCGCATTCCGCAGTCTGCTTTGAAGTGGAATAACCAGACCTCATTGGTTTACCGCGAGGCGTTTGTGCGCCTGCCGGAAGGTTTCACGCTTCAGGACCTGAACGACGCTCCCGATGCGTGGCACAACATCCAGAGTAATCGCAACACGGCACTTCAGAAGTGGGACGTGGTTCGGGCTACGTCCTTTGACGAGTCTTGGTTCGTGGACGCCACGGTGAGTTTCGCAGACCGAACGAAAGTCATCTTTGCCGGTATCCGAAAGACTGACATGCCCACCAGAGAGGTCATTCTGTTTGAGGACGAGATGTACAAGGTCGCTTGGATGGGTAGCGGCTACGGGGTCTATCGCAAATCGGATGATGTCTTGATGGGTGCGCAAACTCATCAGAACCCCGAGGCGGCGCGTCACTTTATCATGACGAACCTCTATTCAAAGGCAGCGTAATGGGCATTGAGGGCGAAGGTGAAGGACAGACCGTGCTTACGTCCGACGGGGGCGGCGCTGTTCTGACGCCAGAAGAGGGTGCGGCTCTTGTAACTGAAATTGAGTCGCATTGGACCGAGGGCCAGGAGGTTAGCCATACTCCTGGCCCGTCGGGGCTTGATCCCAAGCTAATCGAGACCTGGGAGAACGAAGGCGGTTACGAGAGAAACCTTGAGGCAGCGACACGTGCGGCGTCCGCAGTTCTGTCAGCCGTCCCCGACCCCGAAAGTTTTGTGTCCGGTTTCGATGCGCTTCCGCAAGGCATTCAAACGGTCATCTACGACATGATGCGCATAGACCACGCAAAGGGGCGCGGCGCTTCCACGGGGCGTGCAATACGGGAAATGCTATCCGCGCAAGAAAGGGCAACTCTTAAGGGCTGGTACGACGGTCTAAGCGAAGGCGAACAGGACGTGGTGGAAGCCTACCTTGATGGAGAGATCAAATAGATGGCAAAGCTTCCGACACGAGACAGTCTAGGGCGGTTGCCCCAAGCGAGACCGGGCGGCATAGCACATATTCGTGCATCCATACCGCAGGGGCCGCAACTTAGTCCGGCTACGCCCAATATTCAGCTTCCGAGTGCCATGATTCAAGCGCCGCAACTCCCTGCACAGCGCGTTGCAGACATGCCCGGCGTAGGAGACGTGGCCGCAGACATCGTTCGCACATCTAAGTTTGTCGCGGCTAGCAACTACGCACAAGGTCAGGCGACGGCGGGTGCATTCAATGATGTGGCGGATGTGTTCAAGGAAATCGAGGCTATTGCCGACGCAAAGGTGCGCGAACAAAACACCACGGACATGATCCGGGCGAAGGCGATGCACGATCTTGCCTATCTTGATTTAGAGCGTGAAACGCTCGGGGATATTTAGATGGACGTCAAATTCCCAGGCCAGGCTCAACAGGGCGCTCAAGACTTTGACTCGCGCGCGAATGCAATCGACGCCGCTGCCCTATCTCTGATTGGTGATGAGACGATGCGCGAGCGCGCCGCGATCCAGTTTAAGGTTTCGCGTGAGCGACTGCGCAATCGGCTTACGGTCAAACAGGCGGCAAAAGAAAAGGACGCGCGCAAGGCGTCTGTTCTGGAATCGCTTGATGCATACCAGAAAATCTTCCTGTCCGAGGATATAGATGTCACGGAGCGAATGGAGGCGTGGACAGACCTAGAAGCCGCGACTGTGGCCGCACATAACTCCGGTGTGTTCAGTGAAATGGAATCGCTTAATGTTGCCGACAAGTATGTCGCGGGCACCGCAGGCAAGTTTGCCGACATTCTTAAGGCCACGAACGTCGATCATCTCGCCATTGAATTGGACGATAAAGAAGGACCGCTATCCCGGCTCGATCCGGTGAAGCGCGCCAATCTGCGAGCCCACGTCGTGAAGGAAGGCCAGTTGAATGGCCTACTCGTGGACATCATGGACGGCAAGGCCGGGGCCGCTGATATCCAGAACGCACGAAACGACGGCTGGCTTAGGGAGTATGGCGACATTCGCCGCGCGAACGCCGCGCTAGAGGAATACACGAAGGCGGGGACGTTTGCCGATGCGCACGCGGCCTTTGCGGACGGCGCGAAGGTGTGGGATCCAACGGATACCGATGACAGAAAACGCATTGATGCTTTGATTGAGTCACGCGATGGCGTGAAGGCCCTTTACAATGGCGACCCGGAATTCTTTGAGCGCGACTTAGCCCCTTTGATCGACCAAACGGGCATGATTCCCGGAAGCGTGGAAGGAACCCTTGAGGGGATGCTTAGGTCCAACGACCCCAAGCGTGTCATTCCCGCGCTGGAAACCCTGGACCAGATGGAGCGGCTAAACCCGACCGCGTTCGCCCGCGACATCAAAGAGAGTCTGACGAAGAAACTTGCACGCTATCGTGAGCAAAGCGCGTACCGAAGCCCGGAGGATATTGTTGCAGGATTTGCCCTGTCGGATGATCCGTCTATGGCTGAGGCCCGGAAGAAACTAGCGAAGGACGGCGCGAAGCTTGCTGCCGATGTATCTGACGAGACAATCCTTGACCACTTCGACCCGTCGATTTTCGTGGCGGGGCCGGATGCGCCATTTGATCCGCTCGCGAACGCACAGCTAAGGGCAGAGTTCAACCAGCTCTATACAGACGAGTATGCGGCCACTGGTGATTCCTCGGCAGCGGAGAAAAGCGCCCTCGCGCTTCTGGATCGCGCTTGGGGGCAAACGGAAGTTGGCGGTGAGCGCCGCTTGATGCGCTATCCGCCGGAGAAGTATTTCCCGACCATCAACGGCACGCACGATTGGATGGCCGAACAGGCAACGGCGGAGCTTGCGCCGTATCTGCAAGGCACGGACGGTTTCTCGCTTGTTGGCGATGCGCGGACGCAATCGGAGATCGCCAGGAAGCAGCGCCCCACTTATAGCGTTGTCGTGAAAGACGAGAACGGCGTGTTCTCCACGTTGCCCGTCCGCTTCACTTTCGACGCATCGCCCTATGCGCAAAAAAGGCGTGTGGAGTTCGAGGCGAAGCATCAGCAACGCCGTGAGGACTTGAAAGTTGGGGAGGGGGTTGTCCCCGCGCTCTAATGCCGATCATCACTGAAAGAGAATTGCCGGGTGCGCGTCCGCCTATGGGGTATCAGCCCCCCACGGAAGCGGATGGCCCTGGCATGTTAGACACGGTAGGGGCTGCGTTCAGGCAAGAGAACCTGATCGCCTCTGCCATTGACGGCTATCGGCCCGCGTTCAAGGAAGACCCGGAGCACGACCCGCTCGATTTGATCCGCGACACGCACTATGAGCGCGATCACCTAGACAGCTTCGTTGGGTCGCGCAACGCGGATGAGACCCGCTTTATCATGGGGCGCATCGATCGCGAGAAGCGCGACCGCGAGACCTTGGCCGGATCGGGGGGTTTCGGGATTGCTGCGGGCGTTGCTGCCGGTGTGTTGGATCCCACTGTCCTGTTGCCGCTTGGCCCGGCCGTGAAGGGTGCGCGCGGAATGCAGGTGGCGAAGTCGGCCGCGACTTCCGCCGCTGCCGTTGGTGGGGCCGTAGCCGTCCAGGAAGCGGGCCTACAGGCCACGCAAGAATTGAGGACCGGCACAGAGTCGGCAATCGCTATCGGCACTGGCACACTTCTAGGAGGGCTCCTAGGGGGTGCTCTGAGTACGTTGGGCAAGGCAGAGGTTTCAGCCCTGACTGCCAAGCTCGATGGTGTGCGGGCGAGCCTTGCGGAAAACCCCGACTTTATCCCTGTGGAGCGGTCAGCCGGTGCGGCGGCGGTAGGGGTGCGCGGTCCTGCCGAGCTGGAGGGCACGGCGGGCATGGATAAGGTGACGGGCTTTATGAGCCCGGTCACGCGGTTGCAGACATCGCAATTCAGCGCCGCACGAAACACGGTGCGCGACATTGCCGATGCCGGTCTCTCCTTAAAAGAAAACCGGATGGGTGTTCCGACTTCTCTTGGCGGCACGGTCGAGAACCGGGTGAAGATGTGGCAGGGCGGTCTAGCCGATGCGATCACCACGCAGGATGACGCCTATTCCCGTTACTGGTTCGGTGCTTCCAAAACGGGCGGACGCCAGAGGGCGCGCATCGGTTCGGAGTGGGCACGCTGGAGCGGGAACACCGGCGGCAAGCTGACAGCTAAAGAGTTTCGCGAGGAAGTCGGACGGGCAATGGCCCGCAACGATACGCATCCGATTGCCGAGGTTGCCGAGACCGCCAAGGCTTACCGCGCCAAGGTGTTCGATCCGCTCAAGAACGCAGCTATTCGCGCGAAGGTTCTGGACGAGAACGTGAAGGCCGTTGGGGCCGACAGCTACATCATGCGCGTCTATAGGCGCGACAGGATCATTGCGGAGCGCGACCGCTTCTCGACAATCCTATTCGACCACTTCAAGAATCGGAGTGGCGGCACGGATATGCCCGATGCTGAAATCCGCGCCCTGGTAGACGACACGATCGACACCATTACGGGCAACTCGCCGTTTCGCATCCCCGGTCTCGACATGGTTCAGGGCGAGCGCGGACCGCTCAAGGCCCGTGTGTTGAATATCCCGGACGAGAAGATCGAAGACTTCCTGGAACGCGACGTGGAGATTGTCTCGCAGCTCTACACACGAACGATGTCGGCGGACGTGGAGCTTGCGCAGAAGTTTGGTGACGTTCGCCTAGAGGAACCCCTTGCCAAGCTGCGTGACGAATTCGACGCGGCCATAGGAAACGCCACGACGCGGACAGAACGTGAGTCCCTTCAATCGCAGTATTCAGATGCGGTGCGGGACATCGAGGCTCTGCGTGACAGGATCCGGCACACATACGCGCTGCCCGACAATATCGAGGGCTTACCCTACAGGGCCGGAAAGATCGCCCAGCAACTCAACTACCTTCGCTTGCTGGGTGGGATGACCGTCTCGGCTATTCCTGATTTGTGGCGTCCGGTGATGACGCACGGATTGACCAGCACATTTCGTGACGGGTGGATTCCGCTTGTTCGCAACTTCGGCACGGCACGCTTGGCGGGAATGGAAGTGAAGCGGGCGGGGGCGGCGCTGGACATGGTGCTTGATACGCGCGCCAGATCCATTGCGGATTTATTCGATGATTGGCAGAGGGGCAGCAAGCTTGAGCGCGGCCTAGAAAGCGCGACATCCAGGTTTGGTCTCGTGTCTTTGATGGCCCCATGGAATGCAGCCATAAAGCAAGTCGTGGGCACCATGACCATGAATCAGGTGCTGCGTGCTGCCGAGGCGGTGTCCCGAGGGAAAGCCAGCGCGAAGCAAATCAAGAACCTTGCGGCGGACGGCATTGACGAGGCTCTAGCCAAACGCATCTGGGGTGAATTCAACGGCAATGGCGGCACGGTCAAAGATGGCCTCTATCTTCCCAACACGGAGGACTGGGCCGACCGGAAGGCGGTCGAGGCTTTCAGGGCTGCAATCATTCGCGAGACGGACAGGACGGTTGTCACGCCGGGGCTCGAATTGCCGTTGTGGATATCGACGCCGCTTGGCCGCGTTTTAGGACAATTCAAGAGCTTTCAGTTGTCCACGACGCAGCGTGTTTTGATGGCCGGCCTTCAACAGAAGGACGCGGCCTTCATCACCGGCATGGTTGGGATGATCGGGCTTGGCGCGCTAACGGCGCACGTCAAAGCCAGTATGCTTGGGATCGACACAAGTAAGTGGGATACCGCGAAATGGGGTGTCGAGGCTGTGGACCGTTCCGGCCTTCTGTCCGTGTTCTCCGAAGTGAACAACATTGCCGAGAAGGTCACACGCGGTCGTGTGGGCCTGTCTGCGATCACGGGTGAGATGGCTTCTCGCTATCAGTCGCGGACGGCTGTGGGGGCGCTTTTAGGCCCTACGTTCGATCTTGCGACCGAGGGTGTGTCGGCTGTCGGCTCTGCGTTCGCGGGGGAGTGGAGCGCCAGCGATACAAGGGCGCTGCGCAAGACGCTGCCCTATCAGAATGTCTTCTATGTGCGGAAGCTTCTGGATGAAGTAGAGGGCGGCTTTAACAGTGCCCTGGGTGTCAAGGCAAAGCGCTAGTTGGTCCCGCGCTTCACGGTCTTAGCCACTGCATATGCAAGGTTATGGCCGCGAGTTATGTCGTCATCGGTAGCCTCCGGCCATTCGTTGCGGAGAGAATCCATATAGGCTTCGCCTTCGTCATCGACGTATTCATACATTCCGCCGGCCACGAGCCACGTCGCTATTTCCCGCACGATTGGCTGCTCATCCTTAAACGTCCCGATGAGCGCGAGCATTCGGTCTTGTGCCTTCATCGTCTACATCCTCCAAAGAGAGTCGAAGGCGGCAACTATGTGCCGCCCTCTGTCTGGCCTGTTATTCGGCGGGCACGAGATGTTTCTCAACGACCTTCAGGCCGCCGTTCCGACGCATCGCGAGATATTGGGTGATGGCTCTTGCCAGCGCCGCCAAGGACTCGTCCGTCATGACCGGCTTGGCAACGAGGCTGACGGTTTCGTCTCCCCCATAGAGGCCCGCATCTAAGGTGCCCAGCAGTACCCGGTGGCAGGGGCCAACCGGTTGGATCCCAGCGATAACCGGACAAAAGGTGTCATCGATCGGCACCGGCTCAATGACACCTTGGCGCAGCATAAGTGTGTCGCTCATGGCTGCACCTTCCGAGACTTCGGCCCACAGATGCCTTCGAACGCCTTGTAGTAGCCAGTTTTGACAGTGCCCAGGCTGTCGATCAGGTCGTAAGTGACTTCCAGGACCGCCTCTAGGTTTTCGGTCGTAAGACCTTCTTCCACGTGTTGTCCGTAATTACAAAGCATCCGGATGGCGTTCGCTAGGCGGTCAGCCTTTCGAATAACCGGCTCCAATTCGAAGAGCGCGTGGCGACTTTCGCCCGTGGCGATGACTTGGGGTCGATCAGGTGTGTTCAGCATGAATTCCTCCTGGAGTGGATGGCAGGAGGTAGCGCCCAAGCATGGCCGGTGATATTTCGGGAATTGGTCATAGCGCGGGGGTTCTCCTGCGTTGGACAAGTCGTGCTGGCTGGGGGCTGCAACCCTCGGCCAGTGCGCATTATGCGCCTGTCACCCCTTCAATGCCACACCAAAATATAGGCGGGAAAGTGGGTAGCGCATCCTTGGAATATTATTCCTAAAGTAAATCAATACGTTAGAGCAATAACTGGCGGAGGGGGTGGGATTCGAACCCACGAGACGGTCGCCCGCCTGCCGGTTTTCAAGACCGGTGCCTTCAACCACTCGGCCACCCCTCCGGAAAGTCCCGTATCCCGCGGGCGCACCTTGCGCTTGCTACGGAAGCGCGGTCTTCTTGCGAGTCGGGGTCACACAATCCTTCATGAGGGCATGAACCGCAAGTCCGGCCAAATAGGGAAGAGCGTCGCACGCGGACACGCAGGTCCGCTGAGGCAATTGTGGGAAATCGTGAAGGATGTGGCCGTTCGCGCCGGGCGCGACCATCTCTCGGTCGTGTCGGCCGGGTGCGCCTATTACGCGCTCTTCGCGATCTTTCCCGCGTTGACCGCATCGATCTCGCTTTACGGGCTGACCGCGGATCCCGCGACCGTCGAACGGCAATTCGATGTGCTGAAGACGGTCTTGCCGCCGCAGGCCTACGCAATCGTCATCGATCAAATCCAGCGCATCGCCGCGACGTCCGGACAAGCGTTGGGGTGGGGATTCGGCGTCGGTCTCTTCATCGCATTGTGGAGCGCGAATCATGCGACCCAGGCGATGTTCTCCGCGCTGAACATCGCCTATGGCGAGCCGGAGCGGCGCAGCATCCTCCGCTTCTATTCGCTGGCGATCGGATACACGTTCATCGGGATCATCGGCACGGCGGCGATGCTGTTCGCGATCGTCTACGTCCCGATCCTGTTCGACGATAGCGGGCACCCGGAGACCTTCGAATGGCTCGTGAGCTATTTGCGCTGGCCGATGTTCATCGTCCTGACGATGTTCCTTCTCGCCTTGGTCTACCGCTTTGGCCCGAGCCGCAAAGAGCCTCAATGGCGATGGATTACGCCGGGATCGGTGTTCGCGACGCTGGTCTGGCTGGCAGCCTCGCTCGGCTTTTCCTACTACGTGTCGAACTTCGCCAATTACGACAGGATGTACGGTTCGCTCGGCGCGGTCATCATCCTGCTCTTCTGGCTCTACATCTCGTTCTACATCGTGCTGCTTGGCGCGGAGATCAACGCGGCGGTGGAACGTTCTGGCGAGGAAAACGAGGCGGCGCCGGACGCCCGTCCCATTTCTGACGCCGCAGGATGACGCGAAAAGGCCGCGCCGCGGTTAGCCATTGCCCATGCCGGCCTTGACCGGAACGTTTCGGGGATTTCTCCGGACCACAAGGAACGACAACCAGGGCGGGATCGCCTATGCTGCGCGTAGCAGCGTCACGCGCCGTCGCGCATCACTACGGAGGTTTCGTTAGCCGCCATGGATCCTGTATTACTGAATCCGTTAATCGCGCTGATCGCGGGCATTCTTGTTTTGCTTATGCCCAAAATTCTCAACTATGTCGTCGCGATATACCTGATAGCGATTGGCATAATCGGACTTGCACATCACCTGCAGTAGACGTGATGATGTAATCGAGGACTATACGCGACAACATTTCCGTAAATGAACGGTGCATTTTCAATGCTTGGGGACTCGTACGGTGCAAGAGCACCCTGGAACCGTATGCGGGCATCGCCTATAGTTTTCGCCTAGATTGATCGTCGATTCGAGCAAGGAACGGATCGGGTTCGGGAAAAACGGCAATCTTGTATCAACGGCGTAGCGTCGGCTCTTCGGGCTGCGCTGCAGCCGCCTATCGAATTGCCTGTTGCGAGAATGAGGACACCGAGCGAGTGATGGGTCGGACGAGTCGAGTACGACCGGCAAGCCGTCGCGGCGTGGCGCGGCGCGCGCGCGCGCCATTGTGCGCGCTCCTGCTGAGTGTCCTGGCCCTGGCTTTGCTCCTGCCGGAGGAGCGAAGCTTTGCGGCGCCCGAAGGCGAATCCGCCAAGGCCGCGAAAGAGACGTCCGCGAAAGAGATGCCCGCGAAAGCGCCGCCGGCGAAGGATACGGCCTCTGTCAACGAGACGGGAGCGGCGCCGGAGAACGGCGCGGCCGACGAGGACAGCGCTCCCGTCTATGTCTGGTCCGCGAGCCGCAATCAGACCCGGATCATCTTGCGGGGCGCCGTTCCGTCGGAAGAGGACCGGCAAACCGCTCTCGGTATGGTGAAGGCGCATTTCCCGGACCTCAAGGTCGAGGAACGCGTCAAGGTCGTCGATGCGGGGTTCCCGCGCGAGCAATGGCTTGCGGCGGTGAGCTTCAGCCTGCAGCAGCTCGCGAATATGAAGAGGGGCAAGGTCCGTCTGTCGGACGCGAAATTGGCGGTGGGCGGCCAGGCGGCGAATGCCGAGGACTATGCGCAGATCAAGAAGGCGCTGGCCGGGCAATTGCCCGCGGGTCTCACTCTCACGAACGACGACGTTCGCCCGCCCGTCGCCGATCCGTTCGTGTTCACCGCCGATCTCGGCCCCAATTCACTGAGCCTTGCAGGGAGCGTTCCCAGCGAGAACGCACGCAAACATGTTCGGGATTTGTCGCGGCAACTGTTCGCACGGCCCGGATTGGACGACCGCTTGCAAGTCGCCTCGGGCGCGCCGAAGAATTGGGACGAGGCCGTTTCCGCGGCGTTGCGCGCGCTCTCCAGGCTGGAGAGCGGCAAGGTCGCGCTGTCGGGTATTGCCGTCAGCATCGAAGGCGTCGCCCCCGACCAAGGGACAGCCGTTGCGGTGTCCTATCAGCTCCGCCGCGACTTGCCGAAGATGTTCTCAACGTCGGAAAGCATCAAGTGGAAGAAGGCCATGGGGCCTCACGAGACGCTGCTCAAGGAGCTGGCCAAGAACGTCATTCCGCGTATCAAGACGACGGCCGAAGACAGTGACAAATGGCGCGGCAATGCATTGCCGCAGCCAATTCCGCTGGCCAACGAGCAATAGGTCGCGCTGACCGGGCGCTAATCGTTCACGGCAAAAAAAGCGCCGATGACTTCGACTTGGTCGGGTTCGGCGAGCGTGGGCGTATGGCCTTGATCGGCGATCGTCATCGCCCTCAAGTTGGGATGCCGCTCGATCATCTCGTTCAGCGTTTCCGCGCTTAGGATGTCCGAGTTCTCTCCGCGCATGACGAAGGTCGGCATTTTGCTCATGGCGATGAATTCGGGCCAAAGCGGAGGCAGGGGACGGCTGAGGTCGATCGTGCCGATCGCCTTCGACAGTTTGCGGTCATAGGACAGGACCAGCCGTCCCTTCCGCTCCTCGAACACGCTGCGCGCCATCTGGTCCCATTGGGAATCGGTGAAATGAGGGAAACCTCGCGCGTTGATCTCCCGCATGATCTGCATGGCGTCGGCCCACGTCTTCGGTAACGGCATGCGGCGCACATAGTTGACGATCCGGGCAAGGCCACGGGTCTCGATCACCGGTCCGATATCGTTGAGCACCACGGGGCCCATGGCCGTCGGGCGCGCCGCCGCCATCATCATCGTGATGATGCCGCCGCGAGACGTGCCAACGATGCCGACCTGGTGAAGCCCTTGGATGGTGAGGAAATCCAGGACGTCGGCCAGCTCCACATTAGGCGTGTAGTTGCGCCAATTCGGATCGAATGCGGAGCGGCCCCGGCCGCGGTAGTCGATGCAATAGACATTGCGGGGCGTTTCGGGATGCGTCGAGAGATAGGTGGCGAGCGTGTGGAAGTCGCGGGAGTTGCGCGTCAGTCCAGCCAGGCAAACGACGCTGCGGAAACGCTCGTCCGGCGCCGGATAGTGGCGCGCGTAAAGAGTCAAATCGTCAGACGCCGCGTAAGTGATATCGCGCCACGGCTTGCTGTGAAGCTCATGCATCGTCGATCGCCGGTCTTGGGAGCACCGTCGGACCCCGCCAGCCGGGCTCCGCTGCGCAACGCTTCCTGTTGCGTCCTTTGATGGCGGATCAGGCCTTCAAAAGTCAACCATGCAGGAAGGCGAGTGGATCGCTTAAGGCGTCTTCGATGCGCTCGATACGGGGATAATCGACGCGGTCTCCGACGGCGGAACGCTCCGGCCGCGGTTGAGATCTTGGACAAGATGGAGGGCGTCGTCGGGGCCGGAGAGGCGCGACCGGTAGAGCTGCAAGGTCTCCATGATCTTGATCACGTAGCGCCGCGTCTCGGTGAACGGAATCCGTTCGATCCAATCCACGGGATCCACGTCGGCCTTCCGCGGATCGCCGACGATCCCCACCCATTCCTTGACCCGTCCGGGCCCCGCGTTATAGGCCGCCAGCGCCATGAAATAGGACCCATCGTAATTGGTGATGAGGTCGTTGAGGAAGGCTTCGCCGAGCTGCGTGTTGTAGGCGGCGTTGGTGAGTTTGGCCGGAGAGTAGTCGACTTTGTAGCGGCGCGCGACGCCACGGGCCGTCGCCGGCATCAACTGCATGAGACCGCTGGCACCGACCGGGCTCTTGGCCGCGGCGTTGAACTCGCTCTCCTGGCGCGACAACGCGTGCACGAGCGCCGGATCGACCCGTTCGTCGAGCAGGCTCTTATAGGAGGGCATAACGCCCACGGGCAGTGCGTAATCGCCCATCGCCAAATCGCGGTTGAAGGCGATCTTCGACAGTCGCAGCGCCATTTGGTTATGGCCGATCGCCTTGGCGAACTCCGCGAGCAACACGACTTCCGGAGCGTTGTCCAGCGTCCGCGAGAGCGAAAGCAGGAACTGCGGCGTGACCCACTGGACCTGAGCCGCCCGCGCGACGCCGAGCGCGCGGACCGCCTTGCGCGACATGAAGCGGTCGATATCCGCCTGGGTGGGAACGGGGGTCGCCGTGACCTCGAGCCTGGCCGGATGCGGATCCAGGGCCTGACGGCCGAGCTGACCGTAGAAATATTGCGGGTACTTCGCGGCCACGTGGAAATGGACAGCCGCCGAACCGCGGTCGCCCAACGCCAAGGCCGTGCGGCCGAGCCAATATTCGGACCGGGAGATGTCGCGCGAGTCCTGCGCGGCGCGGCGCATCGACAGGAAATGGCGGAGCGCCGTCTGCGGCTCGTTGAGATAGCGCAGCGCGACCCAGCCCGCCAGGAATTCGGCTTCGACGAACTCGTCGTCCATGACGTGGCTCTTGGCCGCGAGACCGTGCTTGGCCGCGATCTCATAGGCCGTGCGCGGATGACCGTCGTTGAGCGCGGCCCGGACGTTGACCCGGCGCTCGGTCCACCATTCCTTCATGTCGAGCAGGAGCTCGGGTTCGAGCGGCGCGTCGAGCAGCAACTTCCAGGCGATGAGGCGCTGCTCCTTGTCCTTGGTACGGCGGAGCCACTGAATGTTGTTGAAGCGAAGTCCGATGTCCTGTTTGACCGCATCGTCCGGCAGGGCGGAGAGCAGTTTGCCGGCATTGTCGGCGCGTTTGACCACCGCGACGCGCGCGTTGACCTTCTTCTGTTCCGCTTCCGGCAGCAATTTCGCGACACGCAAAGCGGAGGCGCAAGCCTTGACCCGGTCCGGATACAGCAGAACGTCGATACGCGCGCGGTGGTCTTCCTCGTCCAGCATGCTGCCGAACTTGCTGAGGATCTTTTGCTCGGTGTCCTCGCCGACATCGTCGTCGCGCCAAGCCGCGTCGATCAACGCCTCGGCCTTCGTCTTGTCGCCCTCGCTCAGATAGACACCGGCAAGCGCTGCGCGGCCAGCGCCCGTCTCGGGTTCCGAATCCTTGAAGAAGGCCTTGATCCGCTCCGGTGAGGCGTCGGTGAGGAAGAGGGACGTTTCCGCCTTTTCCCGCAGTGTTTCCAAACGCGGCCACATGGGGTGGCTCTTCCGGAACTCCTCCACCGCCTCGGCCTTGAGCGCGGAGCTCTTCGTGTGCGCGTAGCGGAACCACAGGCCGAAATCCTTGGCGGCCGGATCGGCGATCTTGGCCGCCGTGTCGTCGACCGTGCCGTTGTGCCGCATCACGAAGCGCAGGCGGTTCAGATCGTCGTTACTCAGCTCGTATTCGAGCAGCGGCTTCAGGATCGCGGCGTAATCGAGTGCGGGCTCCGGCGCCTGCGGACTCGTCGTGTCGCGGCGGGGATGGATATCGGGCTCCGGCACGGCATCCGGCATGAACGAAGCGGGCGCCGCCGCCATCTTCTGCGCGGCCTTTTCCTCGCTTGCCTTGCCGCTGTCCCCGGCCTTGGCACCGTCCTCGGCGCCGTCCTGCCCGGTGCTTTCGGAGTCTGCCGTCTGAGCCTCCGGCTTCAAGGAGGGGTTCGGCACGGCCGCAATCGTCTCCGTGCCGGATGCCTCGCCGGTGGACTTCGAAGCCGTGGTGTGGTTCGCGGCCTCGGCCAGCGCCTGAGGTTGAGTTGAGACGCCCTCGGGGATGGGCCCCTTGAGAGCGGCCGTGTCGGCCGCCGCCGCCGCGGCGCTCGCATCATGAGCGGGCGCGGGGCCAGGACGCTCCGGATTGCGCGGCGGCAGCGACATGGACGCGGCCAGTGCCGGCGCCGAACCGTAAACGGCCGAACCAACTGCGACGAGAAGCGCGATGATGTGCGCGTGAGTGAGTGTCATGCGTCGATTGCTACCGGCCAAGAGTCGCGTCCACGCCAAGAGTCGCGTCAACGCAAAGAACGTCCCCGAAACCCGGGAATCGCGACGATATGAGCCTGTTCAGTGTAACGAAATTTCACACTGTCTCAAAGATTCCGGCGGAAAGATGACTGATTTGCTCATGACGAAGCCGGAATGACGGCGAACGGAGCTCTCCAAGGGTCTCTGGCGCGGCCCGTTTGCCATGTCGTTCCGCCATTCGGCGAATGCGGGACGGCCCGCTTGCCGCGTCCATCCCGACCACCTATTGTCCCGGCCCACCGAACGATCGGGAATCGAGTTTTGCCGCGTCCGCGCCGCAGGGGCGCGCCAAGGAGTTTGTGTTGTGACCATGCCGCCGTTTCAGGGCTCCATCACGGCCCTCATCACGCCCTTCAAGGACGGTTCCCTGGACGAGGCCGCCTTCCGCAAATTCGTGGAGTGGCAGGTCGATCAGGGAACGCATGGGCTTGTGCCGTGCGGCACGACCGGAGAATCGCCCACGCTGGATCATGACGAGCATCGCCGTGTGATCGAGCTGTGCATCGAGGCCGCCGCGGGCCGCGTGCCCGTGATCGCGGGAACCGGATCGAATTCCACCGTCGAGGCGATCGAACTGACCCGGCACGCCAAGGCCGCTGGCGCCGATGGCGCGCTCGTGGTGACGCCGTATTACAACAAGCCGACCCAAGAGGGCCTTTATCTCCACTACGAGGCCATCAACGACGCGGCCGACATTCCGATCGTGATCTACAACATTCCCGGCCGCAGCGTCGTGGATATGTCCGTCGAGACCATGGCCCGGCTGTTCGAGCTCAAGAACATCGTGGGCGTGAAGGATGCCACCGCGAATCTCGCGCGGGTCAGCCAGCAGCGCGCGGCGATGGGCTCCGAATTCGTCCAGCTCTCCGGCGAGGACGCGACGGCACTTGGCTTCATGGCCCATGGCGGGGTGGGGTGCATCTCCGTGACGTCCAATATCGCACCGGCGCTTTGCTCGAAGTTTCAGCTCGCCTGCCTTGCCGGAAATTACAAGCGGGCGTTGGAGTTGCAGGATCGCCTTATGCCGCTGCATGAGGCGCTGTTCGTGGAATCGAACCCCGGTCCGGTGAAATACGCGGCGGCGAAGCTCGGCCTTTGCGGCGGCGAAACGCGGCTGCCATTGGCGCCTATCACCGACGCCACGCGCAAGCGCGTGGACGAGGCGATCGAGGCGGCCGGGCTGAAGCCAGCCTAGAATTCCGGAAGGGTTTTGTCATGGCGCCGAAGCGCGAGAGCGGGAAGCTCGTCGCCGAGAACAGACGGGCCCGCTACAACTACGAGATCGAGGATACGATCGAGGCCGGCATCGTCCTGACGGGCTCGGAGGTAAAGTCCTTGCGCACCGGCAAGGCCAACATCGCCGAGTCCTACGCCTCGAACGAAGGCGGCGAGCTCTATCTGATCAATTCGCATATCGAAGAATATCCGGGTGCGGCTCGGCTCGGCGGGCACGAGCCCACGCGGCATCGCAAGCTCCTGTTGCACAAGAAGGAGATGGCCCGGCTGCTCGACGCGATTCGGCGGCAAGGCATGGCGCTGGTGCCGTTGCGGCTCTATTTCAACGCACGCGGAATCGCCAAGCTGCTCCTGGGGCTCGGACGCGGCAAGAAGGTCTATGACAAACGGGAGACGGAGAAGCGGCGCGATTGGCAGCGTCAGAAGGGCCGTCTCCTGAGAGACAAAGGGTAGTCGATGGAACCGGCGCCGCCGCTCCGTCTGAAGCCTGGCTTCTCGCTGCCGCAAGTCACGCTTCCCGCCACGGACGGATCGGAAATCTGCCTTGCGGCGCTGCCAGGGCGGAGCGCCGTCGCCGTCTACCCCTGGACCGGGCGCCCCGGTCTTCCCAATCCACCCGGTTGGGACGACATTCCGGGCGCGCACGGGTCGACGCCCGAACTGGAAGGGTTCCGAGCCCTCTTTGGGCGCATTTCCAGCGCGGGCACGCGGGTGTTCGGGCTGAGCGGTCAGACCACGGACTATCAGCGCGAGATGGCCCGGCGCCTCGAACTTCCGTTTCCGATTCTGAGCGATGCGGACGGCAGGCTCGCCGAGGCGCTGCACTTGCCCACTTTCAAAGCCGGCGGCGACAGCTATTTGAAACGACTCACCTTTGTGGTGAACAACGGACGCACCGAACACGTGTTCCATCCGGTGCCCAATCCGGAGACCCACGCGGCGGTGGTGGCGGATTGGCTCGAAGATCTGAACTGAGGGGTTCAGCAGGACGCGCTCGCCATGCGGCCCAGTCGCTCAGCCGTCTAGTCACCCAGCCGTCTAGTCGCCCATGGCGTCGTCTTCGGCGTCCTCGACCGAATAACCCAGGACATCCAGCGCCTCCTCCAGGTAATCGGAGAGGAGCGGTATCCCCACGAGATATTCCGCGGTCCGTTTGTTGTGCTCGCTGCGCGCCGTCTCCAGCGCGTCGTCCAGTTCGTCCGCGGCAAAGGAGCCTCGGCCTATCCAGGCTAGCGCGACGAGGCTCACCTGTTCGTCGACATTCAGGTCTTGGATGAACTCCATCAACTCCGTCACCGTGGAGTCGTCGGAGAAATCCTCGAGGATCGACTCGGCGTCGTGGTCGGAGGTCGTGCTATCGTCCCAGGCGCCGACCTTCGCGCCGTATTCACGCGCCTTGACGATCACGAACCCGACTTTGGTGGGAGAGATTTCAATGCCCGCCATAGATCCTCGCCCGTTTGAGGCTCCCTCGAAATCGAACCGAACAATTTGGCGAGCATGCCCGAGTTGGGGCACCGCAGCAACTCAGTCCGCGATGCTGGCCGCGGCCTCGCGGACCACGCCTTCGAACATCGCGGGCGTCAGGCGTCCCGTATTGGTGTTGAGGCGGGAGCAATGAAACGAATCGAAGAGCACGAGCCCGTCCGGAAGCGCATGCCGGGCCCCATGCGAGAACGGAAAATCGCGCTTTTTGACCGCCAGCGTGTCGAGAACGCTGTCATGAGCGATCCGCCCGAGGGCGAGGAGAGCTCGCAAGACCGGCAGGGCCGCGATGCGCCCCGTTAGGAATTGCCGGCAGCATTTGATCTCGGCTGAGGTGGGCTTGTTCTGCGGCGGCACGCAGCGGACCGCATTGGTAATCATGCAGCCGGAAAGAGAAAGGGCGCCGGGCCGGTCCAGGTCGTGCACGCCTTGCGCGAGACCTGCCTTCAGAAGCGTCGGATAGAGCAGGTCTCCGGCAAAATCTCCCCAGAACGGCCGTCCGGTCCGGTTTGCGCCCTTCAGCCCCGGCGCGAGCCCCACGATGAGCAGGCGGGCATCCCCGGGGCCGAAGGAGGGAACCGCGCCGTTGAACCAATCGGGATGCGAGGCCGCGTTGCCGCTCCGGAACGCGGCGAGGCGGTCGCAGAGGGCGCAGTCGGCTTCTGGCTCGGGGAGGGGCGTGAGGAGCGGCATATCTGGCGATGGATCCCGGGATCGTGTCGGACAGGGATGCGTAGCGTCACGGCTCCCGGATAGCCAGAACGGATATCCAGAGCGGAAGCCCGCCGGACAGGGGATGCGATGCGCGGGACGGGGCGGCCGGCCGTGAACTAGGTCTCGGTCCCGGCCAATTCCCGCGCGTCGAAAGCGTCCGCATCGTGATCGGGCTCGAAACGGCGGCGGTTGTCGCGGTGGGCGCGGTCGCCCGGATCGCGGCCGATCTCATGCTGCAAATCCGTCAAATCGATAAACTGATCGGCCTGCCGGCGCAGTTCGTCGGCGACCATCGGCGGATTTGTGCTGAGGGTCGAGATCACGCTGACGCGCTTGCCCTTATGCTGGAGTGCCTCGACGAGGGACCGGAAATCGCCGTCGCCGGAGAAGATGACGAGATGATCGAGATGCTCGGCCAGTTCCATGGCATCGACCGCAAGCTCGATATCCATATTGCCCTTGATCTTCCGGCGTCCGGCCGCGTCGACGAACTCCTTGGTCGGCTTCGTCACCATCGTGTAGCCGTTGTAGTCGAGCCAATCGATCAGCGGACGAATCGAGGAATATTCCTGGTCGTCGGCCAGCGCCGTGTAATAGAGGGCGCGCACGAGGTGCCCCTTGGCACGGAACAGGGCCAAGAGACGCTTGTAGTCGATGTCGAACGACAGAGACTTCGATGCGGCGTACAGATTGGCGCCGTCGATAAACAAGGCAATCCGTTCCGTTGGATAAAAATGCATCTCAGGTCCTAAATATTCAAAGACACGAACGAATACGGAAGAACCGCAGCACACGGGATATCAATCTCGCCGAGAAACGAGGGCTTCGGCAATTGGTCGCAATGTCTCAGATACTGGTAGGAATCGGGGCAAACTGTCCCGGTCCCTGGGGAACGCCTGCCAGTACGGTGACGCGCGCTATTGCCGAGCTTGCCGATAGGTGTGTCAGGGTGAAGGCGGTTTCGCGATTTTACGAGACTGCGGCAGTGGGCCGCGCCGGTCAGCCGCCCTACGTGAATGCCGTCGTGTCGATCGAGACGGCGATGCCGCCCGAAGCGCTCTTGCGGAAATTGAAACAGATCGAACGGGCGGCGGGGCGCAGAGGCGGGAGCCCCTGGGGACCGCGCACCCTCGATATGGACATTCTGGACTTCAAGGGCCGGATCGAGAATTGGCGGGGACGGGAGCCGGGCTTCGCCCGCGCTGGGCGGCGTCCACTCGTCTTGCCCCATCCATGGATCGAAAAACGCCCCTTCGTGCTCCGTCCGCTCCTGGATGTGGCCCCCGATTGGCGGCATCCGGTGACCCGGGAATCGGCGCGCGCCCTGTGGCACAAGATCGCGCGGAGCCGGGAAGGGCGGATCATGGGAGCCGTCGATCCCGAGACGCGGCGTGCCGCCGGCGCGTGAGACATGGCTTCCTATAGCCGCGCGTGAGACGCGGCTTGCCAGCGGCGCGCGACTTGCCTACATAAGAGCCAAATCAGCCCATTCTAAAAGGACTTTCAGATGGCTCGCGTCACCGTCGAGGATTGCATCGACAAGATATCGAACCGCTTCGAGCTCGTTCTTCTGGCCAGCCACCGCGCCCGTACCATTTCCGCCGGTGCTCAGCTTACCGTGCCGCGCGACAACGACAAGAACCCCGTCGTTGCGCTTCGCGAGATCGCCGAGAAGAAGTTCACGCCGGACGACCTCAAGGAAGACTTCATCCACTCCATGCAGAAATACGTGGAGGTCGATGAGCCCGAAGCCGAAGCCGTGCCGGCCGTGTCGCAGGATACGCGCATGCCCGTTCTCGGCCAGGACGATCAGTCCACGGATACGCAGATCGACCGCATGACCGAAGAAGAGCTGCTGCGCCGTATGGCGACCCAGGCGCCGTCGGATGGGTCCAATGCGGGACCGCGCGCGCGCTGACGATTGCCGGCGGGACGGGGGAGATACGAGTCCGGAGACCCCGTCTCACTCGCGTGCGACTTCGATCATCCGGCATGCGGCAAACTTGACCCGCGCAAAAACCTTGTATTGGCGTGACCTTGCGCGCCATTCTGGCGGGCTGACATGACTCGCCAATATGAACTTGTTGAACGCATCCTAAGCTATCAGCCGAATGCCAACGAGGCGCTGCTGAACCGCGCGTATGTCTACGCCATGAAGGCGCACGGCAATCAAAAGCGCGCGTCCGGCGCGCCGTATTTTTCCCACCCTTTGGAAGTGGCCGCGATCCTGGCGGAGATGCGCCTGGACGACGCGACCATCGCCACGGCCCTGCTTCACGACACGATCGAGGATACCGAGGCCACCCGCACCGAGATCGACGCGCTGTTCGGCGCGGAAATCGGCACGCTGGTCGACGGGCTCACCAAGATCAAGAAACTCGATCTGGTGACGAAAAAGGCCGAACAGGCCGAGAATTTCCGGAAGCTGCTGCTCGCCATATCGAGCGATATCCGCGTCCTGCTCGTGAAGCTGGCGGACCGTCTGCACAACATGCGGACGCTGGAACATATGAAGCCGGCCAAGCGGAAAACCATCGCCCAGGAGACGATGGACATCTACGCACCGCTTGCCGGGCGCATGGGAATGCAATGGCTTCGCGAGGAGCTCGAGGAACTCTCCTTCCGCTGGCTGAACCCGGACGCCTACGCCACGGTGCTCGAGCGTCTGAAGTTCCTGCGGGCCCAAACTCAAGGGCTGATCGACGAGATTCACGGCGCGCTCACCTCGAAGCTCGAGACCGCGCAGGTGAAAGCCATCGTCGCCGGTCGCGAGAAGAAGCCTTACGCGATTTGGAGCAAGATGGAGCGGAAGCAAATTTCGCTGGAACAACTGTCCGACATTTACGCCTTCCGCATTGTCGTGCCCCAGATTCCGGACTGCTACCGTGCGCTCGCCGTGGTCCACACGAGCTGGCACACCGTTCCGGGACGCTTCAAGGACTACATCTCGAATCCGAAGCAGAACGACTATCAGTCGATCCACACGACCATCGTCGGCCCCCGGCACCAGCGCGTGGAACTGCAGATCCGCACCGAGCAGATGCACTCGATCGCGGAGTTCGGCGTTGCCGCGCACGCGCTCTACAAGGACAGCGGCAGCGGCAAGAAGGTTCCCGCCCAAGACTCAAGCGCTTACAGATGGTTGCGGAAATTGGTGGGGATATTACTCGAAGGCGATAACCCCGAAGAGTTCCTGGAACACACCAAGCTCGAACTGTTCCACGATCAGGTTTTCTGTTTCACGCCCAAGGGGCGCTTGATCGCGTTGCCGCGCGGGGCCAACTGCATCGATTTCGCCTATGCCGTTCATACCCAGGTGGGCAACACGGCCCTCGGCGCGAAGATCAACGGACGGCCGATGCCGCTCGCGACGCCGCTACGGAACGGCGACGAGGTCGAGATCGTGTGTTCCGAGGCTCAGTCGCCGCCGGTCGCGTGGGAGCGTCTTGCCATCACCGGAAAGGCGCGGTCGGCGATCCGCCGAGCTTCGCGCGATGCGGTCCGTGCTCAGTACGAAAAGCTCGGGCGGGAAATTCTCGACCGGGCCTTCCGGCGCCGGAACAAGTCCGTCACCGAGGAAGCGATCAAGAAGGGCCTGCCTCGCTTGTCGCAGGAGACCATCGAGGAGGTCATGACGGCGGTCGGGCGCGGCGAACTCGCCTCGGACGACGTCTTTCGCGCGGCCTTTCCCGAGGCGGCGCCCGAGGACATGCGAAAACGCAGGCGCCACGTGAAGCGCAGCGAGGAGGGTTGGTTCGGTCTCGGCAAAGTCATGGGGCTGAAATTCCGCTGGCCGGGCTCGAGCGGGAAGGGGCGGCCCGAGCAAGCGGCCGGTATTCCGATTCGCGGTTTGCGCAGCGGGCTTCCGGTCAATTTCGCCGATGGCGGCGCCGTGCCCGGCGACCGGATCGTCGGCATCCTCACGCCGGGGCAGGGCATCACCATCTACCCCATTCATGCCAAGGCGCTGAAAGAGTTCGACGACGAGCCGGAACGCTGGATCGACGTCACCTGGGATATCGACGAAGACGACCCGCAGCGTTTTCCGGCCATGATCGCGGTGACGGCCATGAACGAGCCGGGCAGTCTCGCTCAGATCGCGTCGGTGATCGGCGAGGCTGACGGCAACATTCAGAACATCAAAATGACCAACCACTTGGCGGATTACACCGAGATGCTCATCGGCCTCGACGTTTGGGACCTGCAGCATCTCAACGAGATCGTGACGGGGCTGCGCGCAAAGGACGTGGTGAGCAAGGCAACCCGTGCCGAGGGCTAAGCGCCGGCAAGACACTGGCGCGCGGCGCAAAAAGCCACCAAATATGCTAGATCGCCGTCGCCGTTGAGTAAAATAGCGGCAGGCGGCGAGACCGCCTCCCTGGAACGAGGTTCAAATGCTGTTCAAGCGCCGCGAGGCGGAAAGTTGGCTGAACCGGCTTCGCGTGTCCGTGTGGCCGCGCCGTAGCTGGGGCCGTTCGACCCGCTACGTGGTCCATCGCGTGCGCCGCCTGAGTGCGACACCGCACGCCGTCGCCTTGGGCTTTGCCGCCGGCGTGTTCGTCTCCAGCACCCCGTTTATCGGGTTCCACATGATCCTCTCCGCCGCTGTCGCCTGGATCGTCGGCGGTAGCATCGTCGCGGCGCTCCTGGGCACTTTCGTCGGAAATCCGCTCACCTACCCGCTCTTTTGGGTGGGAAGCTACGAGGTCGGATCGCTGATGCTCGGCCGGGGCGAGGGCAAGGTCGAACTCGATCTGTCGAAGGGAATTTTCCAGACGGACCAGATCTGGACCATGCTCAAACCGATGACTCTCGGTTCGATTCCCATCGGACTGGCGCTCGCGATCCTGAGCTATGCATTGGTGAGGCCGGCGGTGAACGCCTATCAGCACCGCCGCCGCGACCTTCGCTCGAACGGCGAAGCCATCGGAATTCGTTGAAGTGGACATGCTGAAATGAGTGCGCCGAAAATCCGGCTGGGAATCAATATCGATCACGTGGCCACGCTCCGGAACGCACGGGGCGGAGCGCTCCCCGATCCGTTGCGGGCCGCCCATCTCGCCGCCGGAGCCGGTGCGGACAACATCACCGCCCATCTGCGCGAGGACCGCCGCCACATCCGCGACGGCGATATCGCACGGCTCGTTACCGAGCTCGACTGCCCTCTGAACATGGAAATGGCGGCGACCGAAGAGATGACCGCGATCGCGCTCGAGGCCAAGCCGCACGCGGCCTGCCTGGTGCCCGAACGGCGCGAAGAGCGCACCACCGAGGGCGGACTCGACGTGTTGAGCCAGGAGGCCACGCTTGCGCCCGTCATTGCCGCGCTCGGGCGTGCCGGGATCCGGGTTTCACTGTTCATCGGCGCCGAACGGCCCCAGATCGCCGCGGCCGCGCGGCTGTCCGCACCCGCCATCGAGATCCACACCGGCGGCTGGTGCGACGCGGTCGCCGAAGGGCGCGACAAAGATGCCGAGACGGAGTGGCAGGCCATCGTCGACGGAGCCCGCTACGCGCACAGCTTGGGGCTCGAAGTGCATGCCGGCCATGGCCTCGACTACGAGACGGCCAGGAAGATTTCGGCACTGCCCGAGATCGTGGAGCTCAATATCGGCCATTTCCTCATCGGCGAGGCGGTCTTTATCGGACTGGCCGAGGCGATCCGGCGGATGCGCGCTGCCATGGACAAGGGCCGCGAGGCCGCGTGCCTTCGCGAAGGGGACGGCGTCGCGTGATGATTATCGGGCTCGGTAACGACATCATCGACATCCGCCGCATCGAAAAGACGATCGATCGCTACGGCGAGCGTTTTCTGACCCGGATCTTCACGGAGACCGAGCGGCGGAAATCGGACCGGCGCGCCTTGCGGGCCGCCTCCTACGCGAAACGGTTCGCGGCCAAGGAGGCGTGCGCCAAGGCACTCGGCACGGGCTTCCGCCGGGGCGTTTTCTGGCACGACATGGGGGTCGTGAATCTGCCTTCGGGACGGCCCACGTTGCAGCTCACCGGCGGCGCCGCGCGCATCCTGGACGAACTCACGCCGGCCGGGCACGAAGCGCGGATTGATCTGACCATCACCGACGATTTCCCCACGGCCCAGGCCATCGTCATCATCACGGCGATCAAGCTGTCGCCGTGACGCGACACTAAGGTCCGCCCAGGCGTTTGCCCGCGGCGGGACGAGGGTCTATAGGGGCGAAGTCTTTTTGCTAACGAGGTCTTTTTTGCTAACAGGGTGCACGCGGAAGAGCCGGGTGCGGAACCTGAGGAGAGCTCCGCATGGGTGTGGGCGCTGAAAAGATGGCTGCCAAAGGAAGTAACTGGGACACGTTGCGCGTCGTCATCCACGCGCTGATCCTCGCGCTGATCGTGCGGGTCTTCCTGTTTCAGCCATTCAATATCCCGTCGGGCTCCATGATCCCGACGCTGTTGATCGGCGACTATCTGTTCGTCTCCAAATACAGCTACGGCTATAGCCGGTACTCGTTTCCCTTCGGCTTGAACCTTTTCTCCGGAAGGGTGTGGGCTGCGGAGCCGAAGCGTGGCGACGTGGTCGTGTTCAAGCTCCCGCGCGACAACCAGACCGACTACATCAAGCGCGTGATCGGACTTCCCGGCGACGAAATCCAGATGGTTCATGGTGTGCTGCACATCAACGGCAAGGCCATCGACAAGGTCAAGGTCGACGACTTTGTCCTGGCCGGCCCGAACGGACGCGACCGTCATTTCACCCGCTACATGGAAACCTTGCCGAACGGGGTCAGCTATCCGGTGCTCGATCTCGTGAACGAGGGCGTGGCCGACAACACCGAGGTCTACAAGGTGCCCGAGGGCCATTTCTTCATGATGGGCGACAACCGGGACAATTCCACCGACAGCCGGTTCCTGTCCGAGGTCGGTTTCGTGCCGTTCGAGAACCTGGTGGGCAAGGCCCGCGTGATCTTCTTTTCCATCGACGAGGAGTCGAGCTTCTGGCAGGTCTGGCGCTGGCCGTCCGATGTCCGTTGGGACCGCATCTTCACGACGGTGAATTAGCGGCGTGGGCAAGCGGCAGATCCCAGATCTGGACTTCTTGGCGGAACGTCTCGGGCACACGTTCGAGTCTCCCGCCCTTCTGAGATTGGCGCTGACCCATGCGAGCGCGCGCCCCGGCTCGAAGTCCAACGAAGACAACGAACGCCTCGAATTCTTGGGCGACCGGGTTTTAGGGCTCGCCATCGCGCAATTGCTGTCCGAGCGATTTCCGCAAGCGAGCGAAGGCGAACTGGCCCGCTGGTTCAACCATCTCGTCCGGACCGAAACCTGTGCCGAGGCCGCGCAGAGCTGGCAACTCGGCGACTTCATCCTCATGAGCGGCGGGGAGGCGGGCTCCGGCGGGCGGCGCAAGAAGACCATCCTCGCCGATGCTTGCGAGGCCGTGCTCGGCGCCGTCTTCTCCGACGCCGGATACGAAGCGGCGCGGGAGATCGTGTGGCGGACCTGGGCTCCGTACATGGCGGCGTTGAACCACGCGGCCGCCGACGCCAAGTCCGTGCTCCAGGAATGGGCCCAAGGACGCCAGCTGCCTTTGCCGAGCTATATCGAAGTGGCGCGCGAAGGGCCGGACCACGCGCCACGCTTCACCGCCGAGGTGCGTGTGGAGGGCGTCGCGCCGGAACGCGGCGAGGGTGCCAACAAGCGGCAGGCGGAGCAAGCGGCGGCGCTCGCCATGCTGCTGCGCGAAGGAGTGTGGCAAGCGCCGGCCAATGACTGACCAAGCGAACGCGCCCGCGCGATGCGGCTTCGTGGCGTTGATCGGTGCGCCGAACAGCGGCAAGTCCACCCTGACCAATGCGCTGGTCGGCGTGAAAGTCTCGATCGTCACCCACAAGGCGCAGACGACGCGCGGCCCGGTGCGCGGCATCGTGCTTGCGGGCGATGCGCAAGTGATCCTGGTCGACACGCCCGGCATCTTTCAGCCGAAACGCCGCCTCGACCGGGCCATGGCCCAAGCGGCGTGGGACCGGGCGGGGGACGCCGATATCGTCGCGCTCGTGGTGGATGCGGCTCGCGGTCTGGACGAAAAGCTCGCGCCCATCGTCGAACATCTGCCCGAGCTCAACAGGCCCGTGGTCGCCGTGCTGAACAAGGTCGATCTCGTGAAGAAGCCCGACCTTCTGAAACTCACGTCGGACCTGCTCGCACTCAAGGCGTTCTCTGAAATCTTCATGGTGTCGGCGCTGACCGGCGACGGCGTGGACGATCTCAGGGCTTACTTCGCCGGCGCGGTGCCCGAGGGCCCTTGGCTGTTCCCGGAGGATCAACTCACCGATGCCTCGCTGCGGCAGACCGCCGCCGAGATCACCCGCGAGAAGCTGTTCCTTCGCCTTCACGAAGAACTCCCGTACGCGCTCACGGTCGAGACCACCGATTGGAAGGTGCTGAAGGATGGCAGCGTTCGCATCGAGCAGACGATCTTCGTCGAGCGCGAGAGCCAGCGCCGCATCGTGCTCGGCGCCAAGGGCCAGATGATCAAGGAGATCGGCCAGGCATCGCGCGAGGAGATCGCCGACATCGCGGGCGTGCCCGTCCATCTGTTCCTGTTCGTGAAAGTGCGCGAGCGCTGGGGCGAGGACCCCGAACGTTTCCGCGAGATGGGCCTCGATTATCCTAAGAAATAGGCCGGTGGAGCGCATCCGGCCGGACTAGGCAAAGTACGGACGCATAGGCCAAGCTCAAGCTCCTGAATGGGAGTCGGGATGGACTGGAGCGACGAAGGCATCTTCCTGAGCGGAAAATCGCTCGGCGAGGCCAATCTCATTGCCGAAATGCTGACGCTCGAACACGGGCGCCATCTCGGCCTGGTGCGCGGCGGGCGCTCGCGGCGCGTCCGGCCGGTGCTGCAGTCCGGCAATCTCGTCCGCGTGACCTGGCGCGCGCGCCTCGCCGACCATCTCGGCGGCTACAATGTGGAGCTGATGGAAGCTCACGGGGCGAGGGCGCTGGACGATCCGCGCGCACTGGCGGCCATCGGCATGCTGGCGGAGTTCGTGAAGCTCTTGCCGGAGCGCGATCCGCACCCCGAACTCTACGCCACGACGCTCCACGTCCTGCGCTCCTTCGCCGAGCCCGATATCTGGCCGGCTCTGCTGGTCTATTGGGAGTTCCAGCTGCTACAGGAACTCGGCTTCGGCCTCGATCTCACGTCCTGTGCCGCCACGGGCGAGACCGAGGATCTGGTCTACGTTTCGCCGAAATCCGGCCGCGCCGTCTCGCGGGAAGCGGGCGCGCCCTATGCCGCCAAGATGCTGCGCTTGCCGCGCTTCCTGGTCGACGGCGATGCGCGGATCCAGCCTTCCGAAATCGTTGCCGGTTTCGAGTTGACGGGTTTCTTCCTGGAGCGGGACGTGCTCGCCCCTCACGGTCTCAAAGTCCCCGACGCCCGCAACCGCCTGATCGACCTTTTAAGGCGCGACCTCGGGGCGGCTTGAGGCGACTCGCGCGATGGGGTAAGCGCGAGTCATGGGAAAACGCGCGGATCCCCCCGAGACGGGGCCAATCGAACCGGTCGATCTTAAGACGGCGCTGGAAGAGCGCTATCTCGCCTACGCCCTGTCCACGATCACGCACCGGGCGCTGCCGGATGTGCGCGACGGCCTGAAGCCCGTGCACCGGCGGCTGCTCTACGCCATGCAACAATTGCGTCTGCAGCCCCAAGGCGAGTTCCGCAAATGCGCGAAGATCGTCGGCGACACGATGGGCAATTTCCACCCCCACGGCAATCAGGCGATTTACGACGCGCTGGCCCGGCTCGCCCAGGATTTCGCCGTGCGTTATCCGCTCATCGACGGACAAGGCAATTTCGGCAATATCGACGGCGATAACCCGGCTGCCGACCGCTATACCGAGGCCCGGCTCACCGAGATCGCCGCGCGGCTTCTCGAAGGGATCGACGAGGACACGGTCGATTTCCGCCCCAATTACGACGGGCGCGAGATGGAACCGGCGGTGCTCCCGGCCAACTTCCCGAATCTTCTGGCGAACGGGGCCTCGGGCATCGCCGTGGGCATGGCGACCAACATCCCGCCGCATAATGTGGGCGAGCTGTGCGATGCCGCGCTCCACCTCATCAAGGCGCCGAACGCGACGGCGGACAAGCTCGTCGCGCTGGTGCCGGGGCCGGACCTCCCGACCGGCGGAATCATCGTCGAGCCGCGCGAACAGATCGTCGAGGCCTACAAGACGGGCCGGGGGTCGTTCCGCTTGCGCGCCCGCTGGGAGAAGGAAGACGCCGGGCGCGGCACCTATCAGATCGTCGTCACCGAGATTCCTTATCAGGTGCCGAAGGCGCGCCTTGTCGCGCGCATCGCCGAATTGCTGCAGGCGAAGAAGTTGCCGCTCCTCGCCGACGTGCGCGACGAGTCCGCCGAGGACGTGCGGCTCGTGCTGGAGCCGAAGAGCCGGAGCGTCGATCCCGCGCTGTTGATGGAGTCGCTGTTCAAGCTGACCGAACTCGAAACGCGCGTGCCGCTCAACATGAACGTGTTGAGCCGCGGCAAGATCCCCAACGTGCTGGGGCTTCGCCAAGTGCTGCTGGAATGGCTGGAGCACCGCCAGCAGGTTCTCGTCCGCCGCTCCAACTTCCGCCTCTCCAAGATCGACCACAGGCTGGAGGTTCTGGCCGGCTATCTGATCGTCTATTTGAACCTCGACACGGTCATCAAGATCGTGCGCGAGGAAGACGAGCCCAAGCCCGCGCTCATCAAGGCTTTCAAGCTCACGGAGGTGCAGGCCGAGGCCATTCTCAATATGCGCCTGCGCGCCTTGCGCAAGCTGGAGGAGATGGAGATCCGCCGCGAGCACGACGATCTCACCAAGGAGCGCAAGGAGCTGAAATCCTTGCTGGGCTCCGAAGACAAGCAGTGGAAGCGGATCGGCGAAGAGATCAAGGAGATCAAGGAGCAGTTCGGCCAGAAGACCGAACTCGGGCGGCGGCGCACCAGCTTCGCCGATGCTCCCGACGACGTGGCGGTCGACCTCGCCGAAGCCATGATCGAAAAGGAGCCGATCACCGTGGTCCTGTCTGACAAAGGCTGGGTACGGACGATCAAGGGCCATGGCGCCGACACGGCGAAACTCTCGTTCAAGGACGGCGATAGGCTGCGGCAGGTGTTCGACGCGCAGACGACGGACACGCTTCTGCTCTTCGCCACGAACGGACGCTTCTATTCGCTGTCGGCGGACAAGCTGCCGGGCGGGCGGGGGCACGGCGAACCGTTCCGTCTGATGATCGACATCG
The DNA here is from genome assembly GCA_002482645.1 of Hyphomicrobiaceae bacterium UBA7697. Lineage (GTDB taxonomy): Bacteria > Pseudomonadota > Alphaproteobacteria > Rhizobiales > Methyloligellaceae > Methyloceanibacter. Next base: position 28,897 of record DLGJ01000007.1, on the reverse strand, counting down.
AGGACGCGGGCGATTGCGTCGAGTTCTTCGTGCACGAGGCTGGCCGCAAGCTGCTGGTTGCCTCCACCAACGGATATGGCTTCGTCGTGGCCGAAGACGACGTGATCGCCATGACGCGGAAAGGCAAGCAGGTCCTCAACGTGAAGGGGGACGACGAGGCGGCTGTGTGCGCGCCGGTCGCGGGCGACAGCGTCGCGGTCATCGGCGACAACCGGAAGCTCCTCCTGTTTCCGCTCGAGGAACTGCCCGAAATGCCGCGCGGCAAGGGCGTGCGTCTGCAGCGCTACCGGGATGGCGGTCTTTCGGACGCCAAGACCTTCTCGAAGAAGGACGGGCTGGTCTATATCGACGCGGCCAAGCGCAGTTTCACTCTGACCCCTGCGGATTTGCGCGAGTGGTGGGGCGCACGGGCCGCCGCGGGACGGCTGCCGCCGCGCGGCTTCCCGAAATCCGGCAAGTTCGGCGGCAAGTTCTAACGAGCGGGGACGATTACGCCGCAGCGCCGCCGGGTGGAAAGTTAGCCCCGGATCCAGCCCTTGGAGGTGAGGCGCTCCTGCGGCTGGAAGCGCTCCTTGTAGCGCATCTTGCGCGAGCCCTCGATCCAATAGCCGAGATACACATACGGGTAGCCGAGAGACCGCGCATACTCGACATGTTCGAGGATCATATACGTGCCGAGGCTGCGCGACGTGAGTTCCGGATCGAAGAAACTGTACACCATGGAAATGCCGTCGCTGAGCCGGTCGCACAGAGCCGCCGCGATCAGCGGGGCCTCGCCCGTGGCTTCGTCCGGCTTGAGACGGTATTCGGTGACGAAAGTTTCGACCACGCTGTCTTCCACCATGAGCGTAAAATCCAGAACGCTCATCTCGGCCATGCCGCCGTCGCCATGGCGGGCGTCGATATAGTCCCGGAACAGGGCATATTGTTCGGAGCTCGGGGCCGCGGGCATGCGCGTGGCGACGACATCGTCGTTGGTCCGGGCGATCCGCTTCAAGGACCGTTTCGGCGCGAACTCGTCCACGACGATGCGGACCGGCACGCAGGCCGAGCAGGCATCGCAATAAGGCATATAGGCGATGTTCTGGCTCCGCCGGAATCCGCCCTTCAGGAGATTGTCGATGAGGAAGCCCGGCTTGTCCCGGGTCAGGTGCGTGAACAGCTTCCGTTCCATGCGGCCCGCCAAGTAGGGGCAGGGCTGCGGGGCGGTGATGTAGAACTCCGGAAAGTTATTCTTGTGTTCTGTCACGGGTCACCGACCGGAACCGAATCCAAGCCTGTCTTTCGTACAGCTTAAGCGAGGACGGGCACGGCGCGCAATTGGCACGAATGGCGCCGCGCGGATCTTTGGACAACTCAGACCGGGTCCCGCAGGGCGCGCGCCATTGGGCGGTTGATCACGAGAACCCCGGCCAGGATGTCGTGCAGGCAACGCTTGCGCGAGTCGAAAAAGCACCACAGCAGGATCGGGCAGAACAGCGTCAGCGAGAACCAGAACAGAAGTGCGTGGAACGCCGCGATCAGCGGCGTGACCTTGCCGCCATGCCACATGGGCACCGCGAGCCCCATCATGCGCTGGCCGATCGTGGACGACTTCGGACCGCCGACGGTGAACGCGTTGTAGCTGAGACCCACCACGGGAAAAATCAGTCCGAACAGAAGCCAGGCCAGTCCCAAGGTGACAATGCCGAGAACGAACACGGCCACGAAGGCGAATGCGGTGAGAATGGCGATGATGACCGCATCGATAAGGAAGGCGACGCAGCGCTTACGGATGACGGCGGTAAAAAGTTGAGGTTCCGTCGCGGGATCGTAAGCATGCATTGGGCCATTGAACGCGATGGTCGTCTGCGAGGTCTGGTCCGTCATGGTGTCTCCAAATGGATCATAGGTCCTTTTGGATATGGGTTGCGGACCGCGGATTCGCAATGTGCCACGGCCTCCGCGCGACCTCCTTCGGCCCTCGGTTGCCGTGTTCGGAGCGACGTTTTAGGATTCCCCCTCAGATTCGTCGTACGAGCTGGGAAGATCGTGGGGAGCCGCCGCATGCGGAGAACTGTTTTGGCGCTTGCGATTGCGGGTTTGCTCGCGAGCGGCGGTCAGACCCGCGCATGCGAAGGGGCCAAGGTGCTGTTCGAGGACACGTTCCAGAACGACGGGGGCGGCTGGTCCGACAAAAAGGCTGTCTCGGTTGGCGACGGGGCACTCACCTTCACGCTCCCGGCGGACGATATGCAATCCAACCTGAACGTCATGTTCAACGTCGAGGATGCCGATGTCTGCGCCGAGACGGTGTGGCCTCATGGGGCGGCTCACGACGAAACTCCGCAAATCCTGGGGGCGGGGATCCTGTTTTGGGGCGAAGACAATCGCTCCTACTACCAGTTCGGTGTCCTCAACAATGGCCGATACTGGATCGCCCGGAAGAAGGACGGAGCCTGGGTCGGCACCATTGCGGCGAATATCGACAGTCCCGCCATCAACACGGCGCCCGGGGCATCCAACACGCTGCGCGTCGACGCGAAGGGAAGCCAGCTCATCTTCTATATTAACGGCACGAAGGTCCGTGCGCTGAGAGGACAGGCACCGAAGGGAAGCTGGCGCTTCGGCGTGTCCGGCGACAATTTCGACAAAGCCAACGGCGCGACCGTGCTCTTCACAAAGATGAAGGTGACGAACTAGTCCGCGGACACGATTCCGGAATCAGCGTTTCAAGAGCCGCGCGACTTCCGGCGCGAAATAGCTGAAGATCCCGTCCGCGCCGGCCCGCTTGAACGACAGAAGCGTCTCGAGAATGACGCGCTCGCGGTCGAGCCAGCCGCGTTCGGCCGCGGCGACGAGCGCGGCGTATTCGCCGGAGGTCTGATAGGCGAAGGTCGGCAGACCGAAGGCCTCCTTCACGCGCCAGACGATATCGAGATAGGGCAGGCCCGGCTTGACCATGACCATGTCGGCACCCTCGGCGACGTCCAAGGCAACCTCCCGCAGGGCCTCGCCGCCATTGGACGGGTCCATCTGGTAGGTCTTCTTGTCGCCGCGGAGCTGCGCGCCGGAGCCCACCGCATCCCGGAACGGGCCGTAAAAGGCCGACGCATACTTGGCCGCGTAGCTCATGATCTGGGTGTCGGAAAAGCCGTTGGCTTCGAGCGCCGCGCGGATCGCGCCGACACGCCCGTCCATCATGTCGGACGGCGCCAGGATATCGCAGCCGGCCTCGGCCTGAACCAAGGCTTGATTCACGAGAGCCTCGACCGAACGGTCGTTGTCGATCCGGCCTTCGTCGTCCATGAGGCCGTCATGGCCGTGGCTCGTATAGGGGTCGAGCGCCACGTCGCAGACAATGCCGATCTCCGGCACGGCCTGCTTGATGGCCCGAACGGCGCGGCAGACGAGATTGCCCGGATTGAAGGCCTGGCTGCCGGCTTCGTCGCGCAAGGATGGCTCGGTGTTGGGAAAGAGGGCGATCGCGGGAAGCCCGATCTCGGCCGCATCCTCGGCGGCCCGGACCGCGAGGTCGATGGACAGGCGCGCGACGCCGGGCATCGCGTCGACTTCGGCGCGGGCGCGTTCGCCGTCGATGAGGAAGATCGGCCAGATCAGATCGTCCGCCGTGAGGTGGGCCTCGCGGATGAGGCGCCGCGACCAGTCGGCTCGGCGATTGCGCCTCAGACGCGCTGCCGGATAGCCCGCGCCAAGCGCGGTCGGCGCTTCGGAGCCGCCGCGCTTCGCGCGCTCTGTGTGGAACGAAACAGTCTTGTCACTCGGTAGAGACGCCACGCGATACACTTCCCTCGATTGGCCTGGCCTCCAGCCAGGAAGCAAGTAAAACGGGAAACCCTACCATCGGAGGTAAGGTTCCCGCTAGAGCCCGGCGCCGGCATGGTTTTCTTAGGTTTGGCCGCAAGCGCCTAATCGCAAATCCTTACATAGCGGCGCTTGCGCATATCGAGATGGAAGTGGTCGCGGTGCGCCGCGTTGGCTTCCGGTCCCAGCACGGTCCAGAACAGCTTGCACGCATCGTCATGGACCGTGCGCAGGAACGCCTTCGCGTCGGCGCGGCTGAGACTGCCCGCGGGTACCGGTCCTTCGGGTTCTTCGACCTCGGGCTCCACGAGTTCCGCCGGCGCGGCGAAGAGCGGCTTGAAGAACGGGTTCGTGGCCACCCGGCGCAATTCATCGTACTCATGGCCGAATTGCTGATCCTCGGGAGGTGTAGAGAGCACCTTGACGCCGGGTGTGCCGTTTTCATCCGGCGGGAGCGTCGAGTGATCGCGCGCCGGATTGGGCAGGGGCATGCCGGCCAGTTGCGGCCGGACAGGGCGCCGTCCATAGGGCCAATTGCCGAGGATCGGGATCGATTGGCCCGATGCAAGAATAAAGGCCCTGATGTCGAGCGCGTTCGCCAGCGCATGTTCGCTGAGTTTCGTATCCGGGCGCCCATACTGATTGCGGCACATATAGGACGCGGCATTCTTGATGGCGACGACGCGGGTTCCGAGCGCGGCCGCCGTTGGCTGGACGGAGGTCTCGAACCATTTGTACAGCGTCGCGGCGACCGTGCAGTTGACGATCGCGGGCGGAGAAACCTTGACGGCGGGGTGCGCGCCGATGGCGCTGACCTTGATCGGTGCCGCCGTGCCGCACGGGCCTTTGCGGATCGGATCCAGGTGGACGTAGTCCAGTTCGAGCCCGTCCAGAAGCTTCGCGCACCGCTCGAGGGCCGCGGCGGATTTCGGGGGCTTCGCCGCGTTGGGGTCCGAACCGCTTCGGATTGGGTTCTGTCGCGGCGGGGGCGCGAGCTCGGTCTCCTCGGACGCCGGCGGGGCGTCCTTCGTCCCGGCGGGCTCGGACGGATTCCGGTCCGGCGCGGCAACGGCGCTCGCAGGGGGCGGTGGGACATGCCGTCCGGGTGCCGCATCGGGCAGTGGCATCGCCGCTTGTTGTGCGAAGGCGGGATTGGGGCCGAGGAGGCACCCGGCCAGCAGCGCCAGCCAATGCGAGCCGGTCGCGAAGCGCATGCCGGGTGCGCCGGTCATTGCGTTCCCCGCCCGAACATGCCGCAGCTCAGTGGCTTGTGGTTTTGGCCTTGGAATGCTAGCTGCGCCGGACCGTTTGGAAACTCAACTCTCGCCATCGCATTTGGGGATTTACGCGTTTGCCCGGACCGCTTGGGATCACCTTCGAGGAAAACGACCGGGCGGGTATCGTCACGCTCGACCGTCCCGCCAGGTTGAACGCGCTCACGCGCGAGATGTTCGAGGCCTTGAGCGCCAACTACCAGCGTTGGGCGCCCGCGCCGCATATATACGGCGTCGCCATGGAGTCGACCCACCCCACTGTCTTCTGCAGCGGGGGCGATCTGAAGATCCTGAACGCATTGAACCATGACAACGCAATTGATGAAATTCGGGAATTCTACCGCGCTGCTTATACCCATGTTTGGGTCTTGGAGAAATTCATCCGGCCAAACGTGCCCTTGATCAATGGGTTGGCCTTTGGCGGCGGCATCGGCATTTCCCTGCTCGGCACCCATTGCGTCGCGGGCGAGGGCTACCGTTTCGCGATGCCCCAAGTGGGCATCGGATTCCTGCCGGATATCGGCGGAACCTATTTTTTGCCCCGCCTTTTCGGCTGGATGGGAACCTATCTGGCCCTGACCGGTGCCGTCGTCGGTCCGGCGGATGCCTACCGTCTGCGCCTTGTCAGCCACTACATTCCGTCGTCCTATTTCGGCGTCATCAAAGCCGCTCTAGCCGACAATCATCCTATCGACCGTCTGCTCGACGGTCTTCATCGAGATCCCGGCGAAGGCGAATTGGTACGCTTCACCCCGGCGATCGACCGTATCTTCTCGGCGCCTTCCGTCGAGGAAATTCTGGAACGGCTCGATGCGGAGCCTGAAGGTCCTTACGAGGACTGGGCCAAGCAGACGGCCGCGACCCTGCGCGAGAAGTCGCCAACTTCGCTCAAGATCGCGTTTCAGCAGATGCGGCGCGGCAAGTCCTTGGAACTCGACGAGGCCTTGAGGCTGGAATTCCGCCTGGCATCCCATCTCGTGACCACCCCCGATTTCCGGGAGGGCATCGATGCCCGCATCGCGGGCAAGGGACGCATGCCACAATGGGCGCCGGCGACGGTCGCGGAGGTTGACGATTCCAGCATCGAACGCCTGTTCGAAACACCGGTGGACGGTGAACTCAAGCTTAACGAGCAGAAGCTAGTTTTCTAAGAATCGTTGGAATCAAACGGCCCGCGCGCAAACATAACCACGAATTAATCTTAGAATTTTATCGACTCTTAAGCGTTCCAATTAAGCGCATCTTAGTCGGGCCGTTCCTATACTCGTCAGCAAGTTGGGGATTAACAACAACTGACGAGGGTAGGCGATGAGTGTAGCCCTAAAAATAGGGACGCATACGAGCGACGATGAGGCAAAAGACCTCAAGAGCTCTTATCTAGGTTCTCTGAAATTGATCGAGCAACTGCACCGGTTGCTTTTGGACGTCATCAAGGATGAGTTCGAGCGTCTTGGGCGCACGGACGTAAACAGCATCCAAGCTCTGCTGCTGTACAACATCGGCGACGATGAAGTGACGGCCGGTGAGCTGACGGGCCGGGGCTATTACCTTGGCTCGAACGTGTCTTACAATCTCAAGAAGCTCGTCCAGGCCGGCTTCGTCAATCATCAGCGTTCGACCACCGACCGCCGTTCGGTGCGCGTGAGCCTGACCGAGAAGGGTCAGGAAGTCTCCGAGGTGGTCAACCGGCTTTTCGAGCGGCAGCTCGGTTCGCTGGAGCAGGTTGGCGGCGTCGCCCAGGACGATCTCGAAAAATTGAACAAGGCCATGTTCCGTCTGCAGCGTTTTTGGTCCGACCAAATCCGCTACCAGCTCTAGCCACGAACACAGGACGAATGCAGGCGAGGGATTGTTCCGGGGTGCGCGACGCACCCGGGACAATCCGCCTCGCGTGGGTCCGGCACCCAAATTCGCCCTATTTTCCCGTCATGATCTCCGTAACGGCAGGTTGTCCGCGCTAAGCGCCGGTGCAACACGGCCACGGGGGACAATCGAACGTCGATGCGTTTTGATTGGATCCGGGTGCTAAACGGCGCACCGCCTTACAGTGTTTAAGGATTTGTAAGGCTCCGCGCGGATTCAATAGCGCCCGAAACGGGTGGAGCTACGGCAGCATTCCGCTTATAATGAAGCGATATGAGTTGCCGCAGGTGACGGGAGCGGCGCATGCCCACTTCAGCGACTATTTTGACGGCAGGGTCTCGACTCGCTGTCGCGGGACTTGCGACGGCGTTTTTGTGCGTGAGCGCACAGCCTTCGAGCGCCGGCCCGTTCAACATGTTCAACAAGTCCCAAGACGACCGGAGCCAGCAGGCCTCGCAGAGCGGGACGGGCGGACAAGGCGGCCTATTCGGCGGTTTGTTCGGCGGCGGGTCGCGCAATGCGCAGCCGCAAGGCGAGGTGACGCGCTCCGAATTGCCGACCGGCGATCCGGAAGTGGCGATGATCCTCAATCCGGGTCTCGGCACGCCAACGCTCGCCCCCCAGAATATCGCGGCGACGAAAGCCGCTATCGAGCAATACCGGGCCATCGTGGCGCAGGGCGGTTGGCCAATGGTGGCGCCCGTGGCGATGAAGCCGGGACGGCGCGGTGCGAATATTCAGACCTTGCAGCGCCGGCTTCAGATCGGCGGCGATTTGCTGAGTGTGAGCGAGCCTGGCCGTTACGACGCGGCGACGGTCGCCGCGGTCAAGCGTTTCCAATATCGTCATGGGCTTCCGGCCACCGGCGTCGTGGACTCCAAGGCAACGGTGGCGGCTTTGAACGTGCCCGCCAACGCACGCTTGGCGCAGCTCGAGGCCAGCCTCAAGCGGCTGCAGCAGCGCGCGGGCAAGACGTCTAACCGGTATATCCAGGTCAATATCCCCGCAGCGCAGGTCGAGGCCGTGCGGGGCGGACGCGTGGAGCTTCGCAACACGGCCGTTGTCGGCAAGATCGAGCATCCGACGCCGACCCTGTCCAGCAAGGTCTCGCAGGTGAAGTTCAATCCGTATTGGAACGTGCCGCGCAGCATCGTGCTCGCCGACATCATTCCAAAAGGCCGCGAGTTCAGATCGCGCGGACAGGACGTGCTCGAGGCCTACAACATGGAAGCCATCGACGGGCAAGGGAACATAGTCGACCCACGCGGCATCGATTGGTATAGCGACACGCCGAAGGGCTATCGGTTCCGTCAGCGGCCTTACGAGGAGAACTCGCTCGGCTTCGTGAAGATCGACTTCCCGAACAAGGATGCGGTCTATATCCACGACACGCCTTTGAAGAGCCTGTTCGGCAAGGCCGTGCGCTTCGAGAGCCATGGCTGCGTGCGGACGCACAACGTGGATCGCTTGGCGGCCTGGGTGCTCGACAACAATTCCGCGTGGAACCTGTCGCGCGTCGATTCCATGAAGCACAACGGCGTTCAGGAGAACGTGCCCGTCACGCAAACGATCGGCGTCTATTTCACCTATATCAGCGCATGGTCGACACCGGACGGCATGGTGCACTTCCGTCCAGACATCTATGGCCTCGACACGCGCGGGACATACGCATCGAACTACTAACCGGCCGTCCCGGAGACGATCCAAAGCCGTTCCGCATCGCCGGGACGGCTTTTTTGTTGCGGATCCCGCGAACCGCTGAAGGCGCGTCCGGCCATTGGCGCCTGGCGGTCCGGCAAGCTGCGAACAGGGCTTCACGGGACGCCGGACACCCCCGGCAACGATCCCTCGTTGACTTTAATATTAGCGATAACTAAATTAGCTACCTCTAATAAGAGGGCGGTTTGAGACAATGTCAGGCGCATCAAGAGATTTCGCGACATTCGAGGCCAACGCATCCCTGGTGGCGAGCATCCTGCGCGCGCTCGCGAACGAACGGCGTCTGATGATCCTCTGCAAATTGGCCGAGTGGGGCGAAGCCAATGTTGGCGCCCTGTCGGATGCCGCCGGACTCTCTCAGTCGGCAACCTCTCAACATCTCGCGCGGATGCGGGACGAGGAACTCGTCGACTTCCGGCGCGACGGTCAAACCCTTTGGTACCGGATTGCCGACCCCCGTACCGAGCTTCTGCTCGGATATCTCCAAAAGCTCTATTGTCCGGACAATTGAGCGCTCTTTCAGATCAGGAGTGACACCAATGAGCCTTCCGACCATCAGCCCACGAGATGCCAAGCGCCTGATCGCACAAGGCGGAACCCTGGTCGACATTCGCGGCGCCGAAGAGCGCGCCCGCGAACATGTCCCAGGCTCTTATCACGGCCCCCTGACGCAAATGACCGATTTCCCGGGCGTCAAAGGGCCAATCGTCTTTCATTGCCGGTCCGGGATGCGCACGGCGCAGAACGCGGCCCGTTTGCGGGAGGCCGCGCCGTGCGAGGCCTATATTCTCCAAGGCGGCCTGGAGGCCTGGAAAAAGGCCGGGCTGCCAATCGTCAAGGATGCCAGCCAGCCGATCGAGATCCACCGTCAGGTCATGATCGGCGCCGGCAGTCTCGTACTCCTCTTTGTCTTGCTGGGGACGTTCGCCGCCCCGTTCTTCTACGCCTTGGCCGGTTTCGTCGGCGCGGGGTTGATCTTCGGCGGCGCGACCGGAATTTGCGGCATGGCCAAAGTTCTGGCCGTCATGCCCTGGAACCGCGGCGCTCCAGGGGGCGGGACACAAAGCGCGGCGGTTTAGTCCCGCTCGCGCCCTGATTTGAGAAGAAGCCGCTGCAGGCCACTCGGAATTGCAGCGGCTCTAACAGACCTCCACGGTCGTAGCGCCAAGTGCGCGGACTCCCGGCGTTCTGCGCAAATGCCACGCTATCCCCCTGGAAAGCGCTGGTTTTTCTTAGCCCACAAAGTATTCTGACCGAACTGGCTCTAGCTCTTGGGTGGTCGCTGGCGCGACCGTGCCGCATGTGGTAGAGGCAGCCAAATCGGCCTGAGTTCACTGCTCTGACACCGATTCAGCAGTTGTAGCGTGCAGGCCTAAAAGGAATTGAGCTCAAGGAGCAGTTGCAAATGACGGCGAGCGATTTTTTCAAGAAACATTTGGAAGACACCGATCCTGCAGTTTGGGGCGCCATCAAGCGGGAGGGACAGCGACAGCAGGACGAGATCGAGCTCATCGCATCGGAGAACATCGTCTCGCAGGCCGTGCTCGACGCGGTCGGGACCCTTTTGACGAACAAATACGCCGAAGGTTATCCGGGGCGCCGCTATTACGGCGGTTGCCAATATGTGGATGAAGTCGAACAGCTCGCCATCGACCGTGCCAAGGAGCTCTTCGATTGCGAATTCGCCAACGTCCAGCCCCATTCGGGCTCGCAGGCGAACCAATCGGTTTTGCTCGCCCTCATCAAGCCGGGCGACACAATCATGGGCATGAGTCTCGCCGCGGGCGGCCACTTGACCCATGGCGCGCCGCCGAACGAGTCCGGCAAATGGTTCAATGCGGTTCAGTATGGCGTAACGCAGGACACCAACCTGATCGACTATGACGAGGTCGAGCGCCTCGCCAAGGAGCACCAGCCGAAGCTCATCATCGCCGGCGGTTCCGCCTATCCGCGTGTCATCGACTTCAAGCGCTTCCGCGAGATCGCCGACTCCGTCGGCGCCTATCTCCATGTGGACATGGCGCACTTTGCCGGTCTCGTGGCCGCGGGTCTTCATCCGAGCCCGGTCCCGATCGCCGACATTTGCACAACGACCACCCATAAGACGCTGCGCGGCCCGCGCTCGGGTCTCGTGGTCTCGAGGGACGCCGACATCGGCAAGAAGATCAACTCGGCCGTCTTCCCCGGACTTCAGGGCGGACCGCTGATGCATGTGATCGCCGGCAAGGCCGTGGCTTTCGGCGAGGCGCTGAAGCCGTCCTTCAAGACCTACGCCCAACAGGTCATGGACAACGCCAAGGCGCTCGGCCAGACGCTGGTGGACGGGGGACTCGCTCTCGTCTCGGGCGGCACCGACACGCATCTCATGCTGGTCGACATGCGGCCCAAGAAGCTCACCGGCAAGGCGGCCGAAGAGGCTTTGGGCCGGGCCTTCATCACCTGCAACAAAAACGGCGTGCCGTTCGATCCCGAGAAGCCGACGATCACGTCGGGCATTCGCTTGGGATCGCCCGCGGGCACCACGCGCGGGTTTGGGGTTGCCGAGTTCCAAGAGATCGGCGGGATGATCCTCGAGGTCCTTGATGGCGTCGTCGCCAATGGCGACGAGGGCAATGGCGCCGTCGAGGAAAAGGTGAAGAAGCAGGCCATCGAGCTTTGCGGCCGCTTCCCGATCTATTCGGTGTAAGCGAACGGGTTTGGTGTTGGACAAAGGGGAGGGCGGTCGCCCATGCGGTGCCCCTATTGCGGCAGCACCAATACCCAAGTGAAGGACTCGCGTCCAAGCGAGGACCACACGACGATAAGGCGCCGCCGCGTCTGTGCGGATTGCGGCGGCCGCTTTACCACGTTCGAACGGGTACAGCTCCGTGAACTGACGGTCGTGAAGCGGAGCGGGCGCCGCACCCCGTTCGACCGCGACAAGCTGATGCGCTCGGTCCAGATTGCGCTGCGGAAGCGGCCCGTGGACCCCGAGCGCATTGAGCGCATGGTCAGCGGCATTGTCCGCCGGCTCGAGAATATGGGCGAGAACGACATCCACTCGGAGACCATCGGCCATCTGGTCATGGAGGCTCTCAAAGGGCTGGACGACGTCGCCTATGTCCGCTTCGCGTCGGTCTACAAGAATTTCCGCGAAGCCAAGGATTTCGAGGCGTTACTCGGCGAACTCGCCGGCACCGAAGAGGACGACGCCGAAGTCGATGCGGACAAGCCGCAGGTCCTCGACGAGTAGACAAGGCGCAAGTCCCATGATCTCGCGCGACGCGCATCACATGTCCCAAGCCGTCCGGATCGCAAGGCGGGGTCTCGGTTTGGCCTGGCCGAACCCGGCCGTGGGCGCCATTGCGGTCGCGCCGACCGGAGAGATCGTCGGGCGCGGCTGGACTGCGCCGGGGGGGCGGCCCCATGCCGAGGCGATCGCGTTGGAACGCGCCGGTTCACGCGCGAAGGGCAGCACGCTCTACGTGACCCTGGAGCCATGCGCCCACGAGGGCGGGCGTGGCGCGCCGTGTTCGAGAGTTATTGTCGCCGCTGGGGTCGCCCGCGTCGTCATCGGTATTCCGGATCCCGATCCGCGCACGGCCGGACGCGGGATCGAGCAAATGAGATCCGCCGGTATCGAGGTCGTCGAGGGCGTGTGCGCGGCACAGGCCGCATCCGTCACGTTCGGGCATTTGATGCGTGTGACGGAAGGCCGCCCCGCGGTGACGCTCAAGCTTGCCGTCGGGTCGGACGGGCGCGTCCCGCAAGGCGACGGCGAGCCGGTTTGGATCACGGGGCCCGAGGCGCGCGCCCACGGCCATCTCTTGCGCGCCATGAACGACGCCATCTTGGTGGGGCGCGGGACGGTTGCCGCGGACAACCCCTCGCTCACCTGCCGGCTTCCGGGCATGTCGTGCCGGTCGCCCGTAAGGGCGGTATTGGACAGCCGTCTGCGCACGCCGCCCGGCGCGGCGCTGTTCGACGATCTCATGGTGCCGGTGTGGCTCCTTTGCGCGGCGGGCGAGCCGCACCCGAACGCAGACCTCCTGCACGACCACGGTCCGGAGATCGTTCCGGTTCCCGTGAACGATTGCGGCATGATCGACGTGCAGGACGCACTGGAGACCCTGGCCTGCCGGGGCATCACGCGCGTCCTCATCGAGGGCGGTCCATCCGTCGCGGAGGCCTTTCTCGATGCGGATCTCGTCGACGAGGCGGTGATCTACCAAGGGGCCAACCCCGTCGGCGAGCAGGGGCTGGCCGCGTTTGGAGGCGACGGTCTTGATCGCTTTGCGAAAAGCAGCCATTTCACCGTGATTGCCACGCGTACTTTCGGTGAGGATCGCATGACGCGCTGGCGCAGGATGAGAACATGTTCACTGGCATTGTCAGCGGCCTAGGCACGCTCGTCGCGCGCGAGGGCTCCCAATTCGTCATCCACACGCCCTACAAGCGCAAGAGCCTCGAACTCGGCGCCTCGCTTGCTTGCGACGGTTGCTGTCTCACGCTCACGCAAATCGAGAAGGATAAGGGCGGGGGGGCTCTTGTCGCAGTCGACGTTTCCAACGAAACCCTGAGCCATACCACTTTGGGTTCATGGGAGCGTGGCCGGACGATCAATCTGGAGCGCGCGCTCGCGCTCGGCGAGGAATTGGGCGGACATATCGTCACTGGCCATGTGGATGGCGTGGCAAGGATCGTGTCGCGCTTTCCCGATGGCGACAGCGTGCGGTTTCTGCTTGAAGTACCGTCGGAGTTTGCGCCATTCATTGCCTCCAAGGGGTCCGTGGCCTTAAACGGCGTCTCGCTCACCGTCAACGAGGTGGACGGCATGCGGTTCGACGTGAACGTTATTCCATTCACGCTTGCCCATACCAGCTGGGGCGACCGCGTCCCGGGCGATCCCGTAAACCTTGAAGTCGACTTGCTGGCGCGCTACGTGGCGCGGCTAGCACAAACGGAAGGGAAGAATTCGTGACGGCACTAACAGCGCCGGAAGAAGCCGAACTCAGCAAGTTTCTGTCGCCGGTCGACGAGGTGATCGAAGATGCGCGGAACGGCAAGATGTTCATTCTTGTCGATGCGGAGGATCGCGAGAACGAGGGCGACCTCGTCATCCCGGCGCAGATGGCGACACCCGACGCCATCAATTTCATGGCGAAATACGGCCGTGGACTGATTTGTTTGGCGCTGACCACCGATCGCGCGAAACAGCTCCGCCTCGAGCTGATGTCCCAGTCGAACCGTTCGCGTCACTCGACGGCGTTCACCGTCTCGATCGAAGCGCGAGAGGGCGTCTCGACCGGAATTTCCGCGCACGACCGGGCGCACACGATCTCGGTGGCTATCGATCCCACGAAGGACTATCGCGATATCGTCACGCCCGGCCACGTCTTTCCGTTGCTGGCGAAGGAGGGCGGCGTGCTCGTGCGCGCCGGTCACACCGAAGCGGCTGTCGACGTGTCGCGCCTTGCCGGACTGTATTCCGCGGGCGTGATCTGCGAGATCATGAACGACGACGGCACCATGGCCCGTCTTCCCGATTTGATCGGCTTCGCGCAGCATCACGGTTTGAAGATCGCCACCATCGCCGATCTCATCGCCTATCGTCTGCGCTACGACCACCTCGTCAGCGTCGTCGCGGAGTCGGTCGTCGAGGGGCCCCGCGGGGGCGCCTTCCAAGCCAAGGTCTACGCGACCACCGTCGATCCGGTGGAGCATGTCGCGCTCGTCAAGGGCGATGTCGGCGCGCAGGGGCCGGTCTTCGTGCGGGTTCACGCGGTCAACACGCTGGAAGACGTTCTTTCCGCCGCCGGCGGCGATAGCGTGCGCAAGGCCATGGACATCGTCGAGCAAGAGGGACGGGGCGTGATCGTCCTCATCCGCGAGTCCCGGCCCGACGCGGTTTCCGCGAGCCTCAAAAAGGACGAGGTGGGAAACGGACAGGCCCGGCTGATGGATTATGGGATTGGCGCGCAGATCCTATTGGATCTCGGCGTACGCGAGATGGTTCTGTTGTCGAACTCGCCCGCGCGAAGGATCGTCGGGCTTGAAGGTTATGGATTGACGGTCGTTGGGCAACGCGGCCTGGAGTGAGCACTATGAGCCGAAAAGGCCCCAATTCCGTTCTTATCATCTCGGCGCGCTTCTATGAAGACATCGCGGACGAGCTCGCCCGTGGCGCGATCCAAGAACTTCGCGGCAACGACGTCGAGTTCGAGGAAATCGCCGTGCCGGGCGCACTCGAGATTCCGCTCGCCCTCAGTCTTGCGCTGGCCAACGGCTTTGTCGGCCGTGCCGGCCGTCATCGCGCCTGCATCGCCCTCGGCTGCGTCATTCGCGGGCAGACGAGCCATTTCGATATCGTCGCGCGGGAATCGGCGGCCGGTATCAGCCAACTTGCCGTGCAGCATGGCGTGCCCGTCGGTTCCGGCATTATCACCTGCGAGAGCATGGAGCAGGCTTGGGAGCGCGCCAGCGTCGATGGGCGCAACAAGGGTGGCGACGCGGCCCGCGCCTGTCTCACCTTGATGCGCCTCGAACAGCATTTTTCACTGGCAAGCCGCCGCTAGAGACCATGGCATCCAAAGCGAAAAGCACCGACCGGGCAGCCACGAGGAGCGCGGCGCGGCTCGCGGCCGTGCAGGCGCTTTACCAGATGGACATGACCGGCATCGACCTCAACGACGTGGTCGCGGAGTTCCAAATGCACCGCCTGGGGCAGGAGGTGGAGGGGGAACGCTATCACGCCGCGGAAGCGGAGTTCTTCCACGATCTCGTCGACGGCGTCGTGCGCGAACAGCGCCGCCTCGATCCGATGCTCGACCAACAGCTCGCCGAGGGCTGGCGCCTCAACCGCGTGGATTCCATCTTGAGGGCATTGCTCCGTTCGGCGGCCTTCGAGCTTTACATCCGCGACGACGTCCCGGCGCGCGTGGTAATCAATGAATACGTGGACATCGCCCATGCCTTCTTCAGCGGGGAGGAACCGAAAGTGGTCAACGGTGTTCTCGACCGTCTGGCGCGGAAGGTCCGCACCGAGGAGCTTCCGCCCGCCGCCATAGGAGAGGGCTGACAACCGGAAAGGAGCTCGGCATGGCACTCGCGGGAGAGTTCGACATCATCGCCCGCATCTTCGCTCCGCTCGCCACGGATTCGGGAGCTCTCGGGCTCAAGGACGATGCCGCCGTCCTGACCGTCACCGACGATCACCAACTCGTTGTCACTTGCGACACGCTCGTTAGCGGCGTGCATTTTTTGAAGGACGATCCGCCCCGGTCCGTCGGATACAAGGCCCTGGCGGTCAATATGTCGGACCTGACGGCCAAGGGCGCGCACGGCTATGTCTACACGCTGTCGGTGGCGCTTCCCCAAGACACGGACATGGCTTGGCTCGAAGCCTTCGCCGAGGGCCTGGCCGAGGTACAGGCCGAGACCGGAATCTCGTTGATCGGCGGCGACACCACGGCAACCTCCGGCCCCGCCACCATCACCGTGACGGCGCTCGGCCTCGTTCAGCATGAAGCAGCGATCACGCGGCTCGGCGCGAAGCCGGGAGACCGTCTCTATACCAACGGCACGATCGGCGATGCTCATTTGGGGCTGAGGCTCCTGCAGGACCCCTCGCTTGCGGAGGCGTGGGGCCTTTCCAGGAAGGACGCCGATTTTCTCGTGGAGCGCTACCGGCGCCCAAGGATCGACACGGCGGCCGCGCTCCTCATCCGCAATTTCGCAAAGGCGGCCATCGACGTCTCGGACGGCCTGGTGGCCGATACCGGCAAGCTGTGCGCCGTCTCCCATGTCGGTGCCGAGATCGAAACGGGCCGGATCCCATTTTCTCCGGCTGTGAGAAAGGCGCTCGCGGCGGCACCGGATCTCTTGTCCGGCCTGATCGCCGGTGGAGACGATTACGTGGCCGTGGCCGCCGTTTCCGAGACGTCCGCCGAGCTGTTCGAATCGGAAGCGGACGAGCATGGCGTGACGTTCTCGCAGCTGGGCATGGTCACCGGACTTGAGGACGGCCTTCGCATCCTGGACGAGGACGGTGTGCCAATGCGTTTAAGCCACGGAGGATTTACGCATTTCTAGAGGCCGGGCGGCGTTCGCCGCCATTGGCAACATCCCGTCTGCCGTCTGTTGCGTCCGTGCCTTAACTTTGGCATTTTCCCGCCCGGCTTAAGTCCACTTCAGAGGGAAACAAGCGGCGGACATTTGCCATGTCGTTCAAGCAGCCGCGGTTCAGCTCTATCCAATAGATCCAATTAACGGGGACAGTCTGCTATGACATGGGTTCTCTATTTCATTATGGCCTGCGGCGCGCTCTCGATCGCGTACGGCATTTGGACCACCAAGGCGGTCCTCGCGGCCGACGCGGGCACGCCGCGGATGCAGGAGATCGCGGCCGCCATTCAGGAAGGCGCGAAAGCCTACCTGTCGCGCCAATACCAAGCCATCGGCCTGGTCGGCGTGGTGATCTTCGCCGTGCTCTATTTCCTTCTCGGCCTGCCGCAAGCCATCGGCTTTGCCATCGGCGCGGTCCTGTCCGGAGCGGCCGGCTATATCGGCATGAACGTCTCCGTCCGCGCCAATGTCCGTACGGCGCAGGCGGCCACGAAGAGCCTTGCCGACGGGCTGAGCCTGGCATTTCGCTCCGGGGCCATTACCGGCCTTCTGGTGGCCGGTCTCGCGCTTCTGGGCGTGACCATCTATTTCTGGGTCCTGACGGTTCTGCTCGGCTATGACCCGGCCTCGCGCCAGGTGATCGATGCGCTCGTGGCCCTCGGCTTCGGCGCGTCGCTGATCTCGATCTTCGCCCGTCTCGGTGGCGGCATCTTCACCAAGGGCGCCGACGTGGGCGGCGATCTGGTCGGTAAGGTCGAAGCCGGCATTCCCGAAGACGATCCGCGCAACCCCGCGACCATCGCGGACAATGTGGGCGACAATGTCGGCGACTGCGCCGGCATGGCCGCCGACCTGTTCGAGACCTATGTGGTCACGATCGTCGCGACCATGGTGCTGGCGTCGATCTACTTCGCCAGCGGCGAAGCGGCGCTGCGGATGATGCTCTATCCGCTCGCGATCGGCGCCGTCTGCGTCATCACCTCCATCATCGGCACCTACTTCGTTCGGCTCGGCGCCAGCCAGTCGATCATGGGCGCGCTCTACAAGGGCGTGATCGTGACGGGCGTTTTGTCCCTGATCGCGCTATGGCCGGTGACCGCATGGCTGGTCGGCATGGACACGACCGCGCAAATCGGCGACGTGACCGTCACGGGCCAGTCGCTCTATCTGTGCGGCGTGGTCGGCTTGGTCGTGACGGCGCTGATCGTCGTCATCACCGAATACTACACCTCGACCAAGTTCCGTCCGGTGCATGAGATCGCCAAGGCGTCCGTGACCGGTCACGGCACGAACGTCATTCAGGGGCTCGCGGTCTCGCTCGAGTCCACGGCGCTGCCCGCTCTCGTCATCATGGCGGGCATCATCGTCACCTATAATCTGGCGGGCCTGTTCGGAATCGCCATCGCCGTGACGACCATGCTGGCCCTTGCGGGCATGGTCGTGGCGCTCGATGCCTTCGGCCCCGTCACCGACAATGCCGGCGGCATCGCCGAAATGGCGGGTCTTCCGGAGAACGTCCGCGAAACGACGGACGCGCTGGACGCGGTGGGCAACACGACGAAGGCCGTGACCAAGGGCTACGCGATCGGTTCGGCGGGCCTCGGCGCGCTCGTTCTCTTCGCCGCCTACACGGAAGACCTGAAATACTTCGCCGCCAATGCCGAGAGATACCCCTTCTTCGAAGGGGTCGATCCGGCCTTTACCCTGTCGAACCCGTACGTGGTCGTCGGGCTCTTCCTGGGCGGTCTGCTGCCGTATCTGTTCGGCGGCATCGCCATGACCGCGGTGGGCCGCGCCGGCTCCGCCATCGTCGAGGAGGTCCGCCGCCAGTTCAAGGAGAAGCCGGGCATCATGAAGGGCGAGGATCGCCCGGACTATGGGCGTGCGGTGGACCTTTTGACCAAGGCCGCCATCAAGGAAATGATCATTCCTTCGCTCCTCCCGGTGCTGTCGCCGATCGTGTTCTTTTTCCTGATCGATTGGATCGCCGGCAAAAGCGCGGCGTTCTCGGCGCTCGGCGCCATGCTCCTCGGCGTGATCGTCACCGGCCTGTTCGTCGCCATCTCGATGACGGCGGGCGGCGGTGCCTGGGACAACGCCAAGAAGTACATCGAAGACGGAAACCACGGCGGCAAGGGCTCCGAGGCGCACAAAGCCGCGGTGACCGGCGACACGGTCGGAGATCCCTACAAGGATACGGCCGGTCCCGCCGTGAACCCGATGATCAAGATCACGAATATCGTGGCCTTGCTCCTGCTCGCGGTGCTTGCGCACCAATAGAAGCTATCGGCCGCGAAACAGCGGCGCGAACGAAAACCGAGCCCCGTTCCGGCCTGCGGAGCGGGGCTCTTTTCATGTCTGAATTTATATGCCCGGAATACCGGACGTGCCCGCGCCGGTCTGATCCTTGAACAGTTGACGGTTGGACATATTGCCGAACATCTGTTCGAGGAAGTTGAGATCCTTGCCGCGGGCAGGGGTTTCGCCCTTGTAGTAGTCGATGATGATGCCGTCCTTCTTGCCGTAACGGGCGACATCTCGAACGTGATCGGAGCCGTCGAAATAGACGGCGACGACCTCGCGCTCGATCTCCTTGGGTTTCAGAAAGGCGACGGTCTTCATCGTCGAAGAAATGTAGTAGTAAGCATCGCCGCCGATGGCGCTTTGCGTGTCGGGCGAGCCGAGCACGGTTTGCACGTCCGCCTTGGACATTCCCGGGCGAATCTGGTCGAGATCGACGTCGATGAAGACGTGCCCATGGCGGTCGATCTGACCCGCGCAGCCGAGAATGGGGGCCACACCGAGAAAGAGTGCCGCGAGCACGGGCACGGAGGCCCGGACAGGTGCTAACTTGACGTTCCGCAAGATTGAGCGTTCCCCTCGGTCGAACCTGTGTCCGCAACCGGCCGGAATTGGCCGAAATCCTACAAGAAGCTCGACGAAATGACCGTGTCTCTAAAGCCTCTCGCCGCCTTGCTGCCTTGGCGCAGGCTCGCTCCCCATGCAGACGATCTTTATGATGCGATTATGGCGCAGACGCGACTTCCAATTTATTACCAACGGTTTGGCGTGCCCGATACGCTCGAGGGCCGCTTCGCGGTGCTCTCGCTCCACCTGTTTGCCGTGCTGCATCGCCTGAAGCGCGAGGGCAAGGCCGGCGCGGCCACGGCACAGGCGTTGTCGGACCGGTTCGCCGCCGATATGGAGACCGTACTCCGGGAGGTCGGGGTCGGAGACCTTTCCGTTCCGAAGAAGGTCCGGAAATTGGTCGCCGAAGGGGCAGGCCTCCTGGAGGGCTACGAACGCGCCGTTGCCAGGGGCGGAGAGGCTCTGCAAAATGCCATTGCCGATGCCTTGCCGCTCGATTCCGAGGCCGCAAGGACCGTGAGCGCGGAGCTGACACCTTATTTGAACAAGACTCTCCAAGATCTGGATTCCCAACCGTTAGAGGCGATCCGGGAGGGGAGGGTGCGATTTCCCGAACTGGGCGGTGCGTGAGGGAGGCCAGGATGATTCAATCTGTGAAGGACGGCCTTCAACTGCCGCCGCTGATTCGCAAAATCAAGCTTGTCGAGGCCGACGACGGTACCGAAAAGACGATCGGGATCGACGAGTCCGAGCGCACGGCCATGATGGACCTCCTCGATCTCGGGGCACTCGATGACGTGGAGTTCGTTTACCGGCTGCGCCGCGGCGGCGGGAGACGGATCCACCTTTCGGGACGCCTCCGGGCCGGTGTGGTTCAAACGTGCGTGGTCACGCTGGACCCTGTTCCGGCGGCGATCGACGTGCCGGTCGAGGCCGAATTCTGGCCGCCGGAAAAGATCGCCACGCTTCAGGAGCAGGCGGACGACCCCGCCGAGACGGGCGAAATGGACTGGCCCGAGCCCATCGAGGGCGATGCGATTGATCTCGGTCCTCTGATCTACGAGACCTTGGCGACGTCGCTCGATCCCTATCCAAAGAAGCCCGGAGCCCATTTCGATTGGTCCGAGGGCAACGCGGACGAGCAAATGACGCAGAACGGGCCATTCGCGGCTCTGAAGAGCTTGAAGAACTCTTAAGTTGGTTCATTCGGTTACAAAATCAGGTTGTCACTGGCCGGTGTTTGCGTCTATTCGGGGTCGGTTTCCGGGGGTGCCTCGGCGAGCCATCGCCGGGCTTGGTCTTTCAGATCGGTAGTGGAGCATGGGGGATCCAGTCACCATAGCGCTCGACGCCATGGGCGGGGATCACGGTCCCAGCGTGGTCATTCCGGCGGCGGCCATTGCCCTCGTCCGGCATCCCAACATGCGCTTCATCATGGTTGGGGACCGGGACCAAATCGCCGCCGAACTAAAGAATCATCCGGATCTCGCGGCAAAGTCCGAGATCGTGCATTCCGACATCGCGATCGCCATGGATGCCAAGCCGAGCCAGGCGCTCCGGAATGGACGCTGGAAGTCCAGCATGTGGCTGGCGATCCAAGCGGTACGCGACGGGCAGGCCGACTCCGTGGTCTCCGCCGGAAACACCGGTGCGCTCATGGCCATGGCCAAATTCTGCTTGAAGACGATCAAGGGGATCGACCGGCCGGCCATCGCCGCGATCTGGCCGACGGTCGACGCCGAGTGCATCGTCCTCGATGTCGGTGCCAATGTCGGGGCCGACACCCGCCAATTGGTGGAATTCGCTCTGATGGGCGGCGCCATGGCCCGGGCACTTCTAGGCATGGACAAGCCGTCGATCGGGCTCCTCAATATCGGCGTGGAAGAGGTCAAGGGCGTCGAGCAGATCCGCGAGGCCGCGGCCTTGCTGAAATCGGCCCCATTGCCCATCCGCTATCACGGGTTCATCGAAGGAAACGACATCGGCCATGGCACGGTGGATGTCGTGGTGACCGACGGCTATACCGGGAACATCGCCTTGAAGACCGCCGAGGGAACGGCTAAGCAAATCGCTCAATATCTTCGGGCCGCCATGAGCCAGTCGATCCTCTCTCGTCTCGGCGCGGTCCTTGCTCAGGGCGCGTTCCAGGCCTTGAAGGAAAAAATGGACCCCAGGCAGCTCAATGGCGGAATTTTCCTCGGACTGAACGGGATTGTCGTGAAGAGCCACGGTGGAACGGATGCGACGGGCTTCGCGAGTGCCATCGACCTGGCTTACGAGATGGCGTCCAGCGGCGTCGTAAAACGGCTTGGCGACGATATCGCGCAATATCACGACAAGCTCGAACTGGACGGCGCGGCGTAGGGGGCGGAGTAGATCTTTTGTCCAATTTGCGGTCAGTGGTGAGAGGTGTCGGCGGCTATTTGCCCGACAGAATTGTCACCAATGCGGATCTGACCGAACTGGTCGACACGTCCGACGAGTGGATCGCGGCCCGGACCGGCATTCGGGAGCGCCGCATCGTGGCCGATGGCGAACTCACGTCGACCATGGCCATCGAGGCGGCGAAGCGCGCCCTTGCGGACGCGGGGCTCGATGCCACCGATATCGATCTGATTGTCCTCGCCACCTCGACGCCCGATCAGACCTTCCCGGCGACGGCGGTGACGATCCAGGCGGAGCTGGGGATTACGGACGGCGCCGCATTCGATGTGCAGGCCGTGTGCTCGGGGTTCGTGTTTGCCCTCGCCACGGCGGACAATTACCTGAAGAGCGGGCAGTTCAAGCGCGCGCTGGTCGTGGGCGCGGAGGCCTTCTCGCGCATTCTGGACTGGGAGGACCGGTCGACCTGCGTCCTGTTCGGCGACGGCGCCGGGGCACTCGTGATCGAGGCGCAAAAGCTCAACGGCGCCTTGACGGACAGGGGCATACTCGCGACCACGTTGCGGTCCGACGGGCGTTACCGGGACAAGCTGTATGTCGATGGCGGCCCGTCCTCCACGGGCACGGTCGGATACCTCCGGATGGATGGACCGGAAGTTTTCCGCCATGCGGTTACCAAGATTAGCGATGTTATTTTGGAAACTTTGCAGAAGGCAGGGTACGACCCATCGGACATAGACTGGTTCGTCCCTCACCAAGCCAACAAGCGCATCTTGGACGGAGCTGCGCGAAAACTTGGGCTGCCACGTGAACGCGTCGTCATGACCGTCGATAAACATGCCAATACGTCGGCAGCATCTATTCCGCTCGCCTTGATGACGGCATGCGCGGACGGCCGCATCCAGAAAGACCACCTAGTGCTATTGGAAGCCATGGGTGGCGGCTTCACTTGGGGGGCGTTGCTAATCCGCTGGTGAGTGCCGCGAATGCCACACCTAGCGAGATTATGACGCTAAATCAGGAATTTGATCGTCCGGGCAATTGACCCGTGGTTACTCGCTCGGCTAGCATCCCGGCTCGTCCAGCGACTTTGGGGGAGCTGACAGACGATGGGCGGAAAGACATTGACGCGTGCGGACCTTGCGGAAGCCGTCTTCCAAAAAGTTGGTCTGCCAAGAAATGAATCGGCCGAGATCGTGGAGCTGGTGCTGCGCGAGATCGTTTCGAGCTTGGAGCGCGGCGATGCGGTCAAGCTGTCGTCATTCGGATCCTTTGGCATTCGCGAAAAAGGCGAACGCGTCGGGCGCAATCCGAAAACCGGCCAGGAAGTGCCGATTACGCCGCGGCGTGTGCTAGTATTCCGGGCTAGCAATATCATGAAGCAGCGGATCAACGAGTCCCTGTCCGGAAACGAGTCGACCGACTAGTCGAGCCCGAGTACCACCTGGAGAAGCGCGTTGGAAAAGGCGCCTGAGGCCTTTCGCACAATCAGCGAAGTCGCGGACGAATTGGACGTTCCCAAGCACGTCCTGCGGTTTTGGGAAGCCAAGTTCGCGCAGTTGAAGCCGATGAAGCGCGGCGGGGGACGGCGCTACTACCGCCCCGAAGACGTGGCGCTGCTGCGTGGCATCCGCCTCCTGCTCTACAGCGACGGTTATACCATTCGCGGCGTCCAGAAAATCTTGCGCGAGCATGGGCCGCGCTATGTGATGGAGTATCAGGGCTTGGGCGCGGAGTCCGGCACGGACGAGGGTGTGGCGCCGGAAATCCCCGACGTTGCCGCCGACGCGGCGCGGGGCGCGAGCGCGCACGAAGTGGGATCGATGGATGACGATCTCGGTGCGGTCCTCGACGAACTCGAGACGTGCCGGCAAATTCTTGCCGCTGCCGCCACACAGGACTGAGCACGGAACGGCACGCTTTCCCTTGTTTCTTGAGGGCGAACCGGTATATGCAGGTCGCCCAATGCCAATCGTCGGAGCGTAGCGCAGCCCGGTTAGCGCACCGGTCTGGGGGACCGGGGGTCGGGAGTTCAAATCTCCCCGCTCCGACCACTTTCCCCCAAGAAAACAGCCTCAAGAAAACAGCCTCAAGAAAACAGCCTCAAGAAAACAGCCCCTCAGAAAACAGGCGGAACACGGCCTCTTGCGACGGCCGAGCCATGGCTGAGACCGTGGCTGAGACCGTGGCGGCGTGCGGATTTGCTCGGTTGTCAGGATCGGATTTGCCGGCCGGAAGGAAATCGAACGTTACAAACAGAAGAAGCCCTGCCGGTGTGACAAGGCTCCCTCCGTTTCCCTCGTGCCCCCGCGTCAACGCGCGTCGAGAGGCATCTTACGGAGTCAATCTGGGCGAATATCGGGCAGTGCCCGACTTTGTCGACAAACCTTCGCCCCGTGTTGCAAACGGGTGACAGCGCTTCCGGGATCGAGGACGGCGCGCCAACACGAATTTGTCATTTTTGAGAAACGGCCTTCGGTGCTATTATCGGTCGCACAGACGGAGTTTCCCTCCTCCGTCCTGGTTCCCCCCCAAACAGGAACCGATTCAGAAAGCCCCGGTGCCCCCCGTCCGGGGCTTTCTTTTTGCGTGAGCCTCGGGATCCGGACGGCGTGCCGCCGCCATGCCCCAGATCACGGCCACGATCAGATAGAAGTGCCGCCAGTGGTCCGTGTCGACCACCATGCCTTCGACCGCCATCCCGAGGAAGGCCGCCATGAGGATTGCGCCATATCCCCGGCCGTCACGGTCGCGAATGGCGAACTTCAATCCAAGCACGGTCGTCGCCGCCACCAACAGCAGATAGAGCGTCCCACCGAACCAGCCCGTGTTCAGATACATGTTCAGATAGACCTGATGCACGTCCTCGGGGTGGTAGAGGCGGGAGAACTCGAGCGCGCCGATCCCGAGCGGATGTTCGGCGACAAGGCCCGCGGCTTTCTTTTGACCGCCGAAGCGGCCTTCGGGCCCGACGTCATAGGATTGTTCGAACGACGCCCGCTCGCTCAGCCGCTCGGAGACCTGCGGGATCGTCTGGACCGCGGCCAAAGCTCCCACGGCGACGACGCCGGCCAGGACCGCACAGAACAGGAGCTTGATGCGCTGGCGATTGCTCCTGGACAATGAGAACGCGAAAAAGCCGTAGACGATGAGGCCCACCAGAAGATTGATCCAAGCGCCGCGGGAGAAGCTCAGCAGCGTGGCGAGAACCAGCACCGCCAAGAGCGGACTCCAAAAGAGGGCGCGTGCGGGCCGGGCCGTGAGCACGTCGTTGAGGACGTAGAGCACGGCGGGCACGAGAAATGCACCGAGGACGTTCGGATCCTTGAAGGTCCCGCGCGCGCGCCCGAACTCGGTCAGGATATCGTGCAACGAAGGCACGATATTGAAATAGCCGATCAGCGCGGCGATCGAGGCAACCAATGCCGCGGCGACATAGGCCGACATGATCAAGCGGGCATGCGGGACCGGGTTGTTGGCGACAAAGCCTGCAAGCACCACGGAAGTGAGGGCAAGATAGAGCGTGATGGTCACGTGCTTCGCGGGCACGTCGAAGATCCCGGCCTGGGTCGCCGCCACATAGCCGCCGGCGGCGATGCCGCAAAGCAGGATCAAATAGACGGCGAGCGTCCGGGACAGGGTGACGAGGCCAGCGACGGGCAGCACGAACACGGCCCCGAGGAGCAATGCGTCGTAGGGCGCGGGCTCCACGTAAACCACGCAGCCGCTCGCGACGACGATCCAAAGATAGATCCGCGCCAGACGTTTGAAGCCGGGCCGGATATGACTTCGCCGCGTATCGGCCTCCCGCGCCGGAGCGGCCGAACCGAACTTCATCCCGTCATAGGTCACCGACATCGACGCGTCCTCAGAAGGCGTTCTCGCCCTTCAGCAGGGCGAATGGCGTCATCAGGAGGATGTAGAGGTCGAATGTCACGGACCAGTTCTCGATGTAATAGAGATCGTGCTCGACGCGGCGCTCGATCTTTTCTTCGGTGTCGGTCTCGCCGCGCCAGCCGTTGATCTGGGCCCAGCCCGTGACGCCCGGCTTCACCCTGTGCCGCGCGAAATATCCGTCCACGGCGTCCTGATAAAGCTTGTCGGCGGCCTTGGCCTTGACCGCGTGCGGGCGCGGGCCGACCAAGGAAAGATCGCCCTTGAGCACGTTGAAGAACTGCGGAAGTTCGTCGAGGCTGGCCCGGCGCAGGAACCGGCCGACGCGGGTCACGCGCGGGTCGTCTCTCGTCACGAGCTTCGAAGCCTGAGCGTCCGTCGCATGGGCATACATCGTCCGGAACTTGAGGATGTCGATCGGCTCGTTGTTGAACCCGAGCCGCTTCTGCCGGAACAGAATCGGCCCCTTCGAATCCAGTTTGACCGCGATCGCGATGACCGCCATCACCGGCGCCAGAAAGACGATCGCCAGCAACGCGACGGTCTTGTCGAACACCCATTTCTTGACCACGTCCCAATTCGCGATGGGCTTGTCGGCGATGTCGATAAAGGGGACGTTGCCGATATACGAATAGGTTCGCGGCCGGAAACGAAGCGGGTTCGACTGGGCCGAGAGACGGATGTCGACCGGCAGTACCCAGAGTTTTTTCAGAAGGTGGAGCAGCCGCCGTTCCGCGCTGATCGGGAGGGTGACGATGATGATATCGAGCCGCGAGCCCCGGGCGTATTCGACCAGATCGCTGACATTGCCGAGCTTCGGATAGCCTGCGACGATCGGGCCGACCCGGTCGGGACCGCGGTCGTCGAAAATACCGACGATGCGGATATCGGCATTGGCCGAGGCTTCCAGAGCCTTGATGAGGTGTTCCGCTTCCGGTCCGCCGCCCACAATAACGGCGCGGCGATAGAGACGGCCCTCCTTGAGCCATTTCTTGGCCAACAAGGAAATGGCCAAGCGTTCGACAAAGAGCACCCCGAGACCGGACGCATACCAAGTCGCGATCCAGACGCGCGAGAAGTCCGCGCTGACCTTGGTGAAGAAGGCGATGGCCATCAACCCGGAGATCACCACGGTCCATGCGAAGAAGACGCGGGTAAAGCCCGGCACGAAGGCGTTGAACGAGGAGACGCGGTAGAGCCCGAGCGTTTGCGCGATCGTCATGTAGCCGAGGATCGCGATCAGGATCGCTGTCAGGTAGAACAGATGCGTCTGCTGGCCTTCATAGTCCACATAGCCGAGATAGATGCCGAACCCGAGCAGGCTGATGAGCAAGAGCTCCGTGATCCTGACGGCGCCGGATACGACCACGGGCGGCATAAGCCTCAAGGTGCCGCCCTGGCGGATTTCCGCGAGCGGCGGCCGCGGCGTTTTGCGCCGATCGGGGAAGGGCATGGGTGCGCTCCGGTCCCGCGCCGCGGGATCCGCCCGGCGCCGTTTCTTCGGTGCGTCTGTCTCGATCATCCCAATTCGATCCCAAAAGCGGCGGCTCAGGCTCCGCGCGGATACGATGCCGCTCGATAAGCACGAGGGCACTCATACCAATCCCGGCAGACTATCCCATGGCGAGGCTTTGAGATCGGTGAAGCGGACCGCCGTTGCGGCGCCTCGCTTGCGGCATGGTTAAGACGCGGTTTACGCCTCGTCTTCGGGCAGTTTGTGAAGCCCGGCGCCGAGATCGGAAATATAGAAATCCACGACCTCGCGCGTCATCATTTCCGTGGAGAACACGTCCGCAACATGCTTCTGCAACTCCGCGGCACGCCTGAGATATGGCCTGGGATCGGCCATGAAGCCGCCGAGCTGTGCCGCGAGCGCGTCCACGTCGCCCGGAGGAACGAGCGCGATGGGAATATCGCCGATCATTTCCGGAATGCCCCCCACATTCGTGGCGACGATGGGCATCTGGGCCGCCGCCGCTTCCAGCAGGATGTAAGGAAGCGATTCCGCGCGCGACGGAATCACCACGCAGCGCCCCCGGACGAATGCGGTGCGCGCCGGCTGCGGTCCCGAGAAGGTCACCTGGGAGCCGAGTCCCAACTTATGGGAGAGGCGCTTGAAATATTTTTCGTCCGGCCCCGATCCGACAATGATCGCGCGTGCGGGAGACACCTTCCGTAGAGCCGCAAGGGCGTGCAGCAGCACGTCGACGCCTTTGAGTTTGCGCAATTCGCCCACGAAGACGAAGTCGGCCGCATCGTCGGCGAGAAGCGACTCGTAGAATTCGTGCCGCTGCAAGCCATTATAGACGACGCGTGCCGGGCATTTGGGCCGACCCACGAGCTCCGCGTAACGATTCCCGGCGAACATGCTCTCGAAAATGAACCCGTCCGTGAGCGGTGCAAGCTTGCGTTCGATGGCGAAATAGAGCTTCCCGGAGAGCGAAGACGGCGCATAGTGGACGACGCCGCCATGGGGCGTATAGACCACTTTCGTGTTCTTCTTTCGCAGGCCGCGCCCGGCAAGCCGCGCATAGGCGCCGCCCTTGGCGCCGTGCCCGTGGAGAACGTCAACGTTCAGGGTTCGGCCGAGCTTGGCGATCTTCCGGTAGACGCGCCAATCGCTGAGATGGGGCGTGCGCGACATCGCGATCCGGGTCACGCCCAGGCTGCAATTGTCGGCGAGCCGGCTGAGCGCGACATCGCTTGCCTCGTTGCCCGTGCTGGAATCGCAAACGATCCCGACCTCGGCGCCGAGCTCGGCTTGCCCTAGGGCCAGGTCGTGAACGTGCCGGAAAAGCCCGCCGACGGGCGCGCGCAAACAATGCAGGATTCGAAAGTTCGAGCTCACGGGGGACGCGGCGCCTTAGGGAGGAGTGTCGATCTCCCCTTGAGCTTTAGAACACGCGTTGGAGGACGTAAATAGTATCGCCTGGCTGGATTGGATAGTCGGTTGGGACCATGACGGTTGACATGACGCCGTCGAAGCGGCG
>DLGJ01000008.1 GCA_002482645.1 Hyphomicrobiaceae bacterium UBA7697 | reverse complement strand
CACTTTATGGGTACAGAACCTAGACGAAGGGCGACTGCGCGTAAAGCTCTTCGACATGACCCCAGTTGATGAGGTTGTCGAACCAGGCCTCGAGATATTTGGGACGCGCGTTGCGGTAGTCGATGTAATAGGAGTGCTCCCACACATCGCAGCCGAGAAGCGGCCAGCCGCCATGGACGAGCGGGTTCTCGCCGTTGGGCGTCTTGGTCACTTCCAGCTTGCCGTCCTTGTTGATCGCGAGCCAGGCCCAGCCCGAGCCGAACTGGGTCGCGCCGGCCTGCAGGAAGTCGGCCCGGAACTTGTCGAAGCCGCCAAGGTCACGGTCGATCAGCGCCAGGATCGCACCCGGCACTTTTTTGCCGCCGCCGTCCTTGGTCATCCAGGGCCAGAAATGGATGTGGTTGAAGTTCTGCGCCGCATTGTTGAAGACGCCGGCGTCCTTGCCGAAGCTTTCCTTGATGATGGTCTCAAGGTCCTTGCCCGCGTAATCGGTGCCCTCGATCAGCTTGTTGAGATTGTCCACGTAGGCCTTGTGGTGCTTGTCGTGGTGGTACTCCAGCGTCTCGGCCGACATATAAGGCTGCAGCGAATCGTATGCGTAGGGGAGGGGGGCGAGTTCGAATGCCACTTTCGGATCTCCGCATCTAGGGGTGAACAGGAAAACTGGCGCGAAGCTAAAGCCTCCCCGGAGGCGAAGCAAGCGGAGCGGCGGGACCGGATTGGGCTCTTGAAAGAGAGGTGGACGTGGGAAAGAGGGGTGGACGTGGAGCCCCTGAACTCCACGCCCGGTGCCGAGGAAGGTTCGCTACATCAGTTACAGGGATCTGACGCTTTGGAGAGTGCGTCTTTCTACCTGAACGCAAGCTGAACCGCGCTTGCAGGGGCCGTTCATAGGCGCTCTGCGGCGGCGCGCTACTTGACGAGGGCCTGAAGGGACTTGAACTCAGGGGTTCCGGCCCGTTCCATCCATTCGAACAGCGCCATTTCCGAGTCCACGATATCGACACCGGCCTTTTGCATCCGCGACAGGGCGAGCTTGCGGTTGACCTTCGAGCGCGAGCCGACGGCATCGGCCACCACGAAGGCCTCGAATCCTTGGGATTCGAGATCCATGGCGGTCTGCAGCACGCAGACATGAGCCTCAATCCCGCCGATCACGACTTGGGAGCGCCCGGCTCGGCGCAAATCGTGCAGCCGTTCGTGCAACATGTCGTTCCGCGCGCAGGAGAATTCGGTCTTGTCGGCGACGAAGCCGTCATTGGCGAACGCATCGCGGACCGAATCGTGAGTGGGACCCAGCCCTTGCGGGTATTGCTCAGACATGGTGATGGGGATGGCCAGCTTGCGGGCGGCGAGGACGAGACGCACGCAACGATCGACCACCCGGTCCGCACCGGAAATGGCGCTGAGGAGCTTGTCTTGTACGTCGACGATGAGGACTTGGGATTTTTCGCGGGACAGCAGCATACGCGGCACTCTGGCATGGATCGCACGGCTCCGCCTAGAGGCGTTTCGTGGATGCCCGGATCAAGTCCGGGCATGACGATTCAGGTGCAATGCCGTCGTCCTAGGCCCGGCCCTCCCCTTAGCGGTCGATGACGGAAAAGGCTTCCGAAAGGTATTCGCGCCGGTAGACGATAAACGTCACCAGCGCGCATGCGGCGGCGAACAGGATCGGGCTCACGAACCAGGTGAGTCCGGCGATGGCAAAGTAGATCGTCCGCAGGCCCGAATTGAGATGCCGCCCGGACAGTGCGACGAGTTCGGCCGTCTTGCGCGCATGGATTTGCGCCTTTTCCGTGTTGGCTTCGGACTGTAGCGGCAGGGCGCCGAACATCGTGCCCACATAATGTGTGAGCCGGAAGGCCCAGGCGAAGGAGAAGAAGGACAGGATCATCAGCATCATCAGGAACAGGATCTTGAATTCCCACAGGACCAGCGGCGTGTCGGCGATGAACGGCAACTGCTCGAGCCGGGTCTTTACGTTGTCCACGGCGCCGAGCATGGCCGCCAGCCCGCCCAGCACGAGAACGGACGTGGATGCAAAGAACGCGTTTCCGCTCGATAGCGACGTGATGAGTTGGGCATCCATGATGCGGATGTCGCGCCTCAGGGCCGTTTCCATCCACTGCGCGCGCCGGTCATTGACGGCGGCCACGAGACCGCGCCGCGACTTCAGCGGGCCATGACGCACGGCCCAGGCGTAACCGAAGTAACACAGGCAAAACCAGGCAAACGCCAAGATGTCGATAAGGCTCATGTTCAGGCGCCGCTCCGTCCGCTGCGTTCCGCCTATCTTGTGTTGAAGATGCAGGGGCCTGCAAGCGTTGTTCCTCGGCCAGGCCGGTCGAGCGAGACCGGCACGCAAGCAGAACTGACTCGTCTGCCGTCATGGCCGGGCTCGGCCCGGCCATCCACGTCTTTAAGGGTGGTACGGAGGCATTTCGTGGATGCCCGGATTAAGTCCGGGCATGACGACGTAGGAGACTTGGCCAAGTAAGTCGGCAACTGCAGACTCGCCCGTTTCCTCGTCATGGCCGGGCTCGGCCCGGCCATCCACGTCTTTGAGGGCGGTAGGGAGGCATTTCGCGGATGCCCGAATCGAGTCCGGGCATGGCCCTGCTAAGGGCGGAACGCTCGTCAGCGAAGGAGCCCCGTTAGGTGCGCCCCGCAAGCTTCAACGCGAAGGCGTAGGACAGAGCGACTTCCTTGAGCCGGTCGAAGCGGCCCGAGGCTCCGGCATGGCCGGCTTCCATATTGGTCTTCAGCAAGATCAGCTTGCCGCCCGTATCGTTCACGCGAAGCTTCGCGATCCATTTCGCGGGCTCCCAATATGTCACGCGCGGGTCCGTCAGACCGGCGAGCGCGAGAATGTTCGGATAGGCCTTCGCCGTCACGTTGTCGTAGGGCGAATAGGCGGCGATGGCGCGGTAGTCCTGCGCGCTCTCGATCGGGTTGCCCCATTCTGGCCATTCCGGCGGGGTCAGGGGCAGGCTTGCATCGAGCATGGTCGTGAGAACGTCGACAAAGGGCACTTCGGCGATGATGCCGAGGAACAGGTCCGGCGCCATGTTGGCGACGGCGCCCATCAGCATGCCACCGGCACTGCCGCCTTGCGCCACGATGCGCCCGCGCGAGGTGAACTTCTCCGCCGCGAGATATTCGCCCGCCGCGATGAAATCGGTGAAGCTGTTCACCTTCTTCGCGCGCTTGCCGTTCTTGTACCAGGAAAAGCCCTTGTCCTTGCCGCCGCGAATATGGGCGATGGCGTATACGAAACCGCGATCGACCAGCGAGAGCGCGTTGGTCATGAAGCCTGCGGGAATGGTGATGCCGTAGGAGCCGTAGCCGTAAAGCAGGAGCGGTGCACTGCCGTCGAGCTTCGTGTCCCTGCGATAGAGCAGGGTCACCGGAACGGTCTCGCCGTCCTTCGCCGGTGCAAAGACGCGCCGCGTCACGTAGAGGCTCGGGTCGTGTCCGCTCGGAACTTCTTGCGTCTTCCGCAGCACGCGGTCCCGGGTCTCCATGTCGTAGTCATAGGTCTGGGCGGGGGTCGTCATCGACGCATAGGTGAAGCGCAGCGTCGTCGTGTCGTATTCGTAGCCCGCGCTCATGCCGAGCGCATAGGCTTCCTCGTCGAAAGCGATGGCATGTTCTTCGCCGTCCGCGAAACGGCGGATGACAATGCGCGGCAGTCCATTCTCCCGTTCCAACCGGACGAGGAAATCCTTGAACGCGACGACATCGAGGATCAGCCGTCCCGGCCGGTGCGGTTCGATCTCGGTCCAATTCTCGGGCGAGGGGGCGTCCGCGGGTGCCTCGACGATGCGGAAATCCTCCGCACCTCCCGAATTGGTCAGAATGATAAGCCGCCCTTCGTGGTGGCACACGGAATATTCGTGTTCGGGCGCGCGCGGTGCCACGAGCCGCGGCGGCGCGTAAGGGTCGGACGCGTCGATCAAGCTGACTTCGGACGTCTCGTGGTCGTGGGTGCTGAGAAGCAGATACTGGCCATCCAGTGTCATGCCGACATCGAGGAAGAGGCCGGGATCGGTTTGGTCGTGGATGAGACGGTCGTCGCCAACGTCGCCCAGCTTGTGCGCGAAAAGCTTGCGGGGCCGGTGCTCTTCGTCGAGCCAGACATAGAGCAGCGTCTTGCTGTCGGCGGCCCATTCCAGTCCGCCGCAGCTGTCGGTGATGGACTCCGCGATGACAGCGCCGGTTTCGGCGTCGATGATCCTAGCTGTGAAGTATTCGGAGCCCTTGGTGTCGGCGGCGTAGGCGATGAGTTTGTGGTCGGGGCTATGCGCGACCTGGCCGATGCGGAAATAGGCATGGCCTTCGGCGAGCTTGTTGCCGTCGATCAGGATCGCTTCGTCCCCGCCTCCGCGAGGGCGCCGGCAGAACAGCGGCTGCTGGCCGCCGGTTATGTAGCGCGTGTAGTAGTCGAAGGGCCCGTCGGGGGCGGGCACGCTCGAATCGTCTTCCTTGATCCGCCCCTTCATTTCTTCGAACAGCGTCTGCTGCAGAGCCTCCGTATCCTCCATCACGGCGGCCGTGTAGGCGTTTTCCGCCTCCAAATGGGCGCGGATATCCTGGGGCAAAACGGACGGGTCTCGCATCACCGCTTGCCAGTTGCCGGCGCGCAGCCAGGCGTAGTCGTCCTGCCGTGTGATGCCGTGGTGATCCGTGTGGGAGGGGCGGCGCGGGGCGCTCGGGCCGCGCGGGGACGAGGTGGTCATGGTCATGTGATTGGTGCGTATTTGGGCCATATAAAGGGCTAAATGCGCTAGGTCCAAAGCACATTCCGCCAGTTGGGAACTAACCCGACGTGTTGCCGTCCGTTCCGCCCGTGTCAAGCGCGAGCGCGCAGCCATTGATGCAGTAGCGTAGGCCCGTTTCGCCCGGCCCATCGGGGAAAACGTGGCCCAGATGCGCATCGCAAGTCGCGCAGCGTACCTCGACGCGGCGCATGCCGTAGCTGTTGTCCTCGTGCTTCGTCACGGTATCGGCGGCGGCGACATCGGTGAAGCTTGGCCAGCCCGTTCCCGAATCGAACTTCGTATCGGAGCTGAAGAGCGGCGTGCCACAGCATACACAGCGGTACATCCCGGCGCTCTTCTCCTCGTGATAGGGATGGCTGAAGGCGCGCTCGGTGCCGTGCTCGCGCGTGACGTGGAACTGCTCCGGGGTGAGCCGCTCACGCCAATCCTCCGGGGTGGAGCGGGCCACCGTACCGGCCGTCTTATCGGTCTTGTTCATTTGGTGCCTTTCCAGTGCGTACATCGTGGTCGTCGCCACAGAATATGGGGACACCCGCGCCGGCCTCTAAGAGCTGTCACGCAGGCTTGATTGAGCAACGGGTCTTCGTGACCCGCGCGTTACAGGCGCATACAGAGTTTTTCGCCAATTCAAATGAAACTCGCGGTGATACGCCGCAGAGAAAGCGTTACACGATGGGCGACTTTATTGTTTTTCCTCAGTCTTCGCGAGAAAAGGCTCGTTGCGGTTTTGTCGAAAGATGCTATACGAAGAAATTCGCTGAAACTAAACCGCCTATATGGCATTTAAGTTTCGTTGATTGTAGGTTTCAGGCCACAAAAACGGCGCAATTGGGTGACTTTCAAGGAGCACTTAATTGTGGGAGATGCGGATTGAGTCGCGGAACCGCGGATTTGCGCGGTCAAATGGGGACCGGGACGGCATAAGGAGCTAAATCATGGACACTATGGCGGAGAAGGACGAGCTCGTTGAACTGACGGCAGACATCGTTTCGGCTTATGTCAGCAACAACACCGTCGTGGCCGCGGACTTGCCGAGCCTCATCCATCATGTGTTCGATGCTTTGAAGAAAGCATCAGGTTCGGGCGGCATTCCGGTCAAGGAAGAACTGCGGCCGGCGGTCCCCGTCAAGAAATCCGTGACGTCCGATTACATCATCTGCCTGGAAGACGGTAAGAAATTCAAATCCCTGAAGCGTCATCTTCGGACGCATTACGATTTGTCTCCGGAAGAATACCGCGAGAAGTGGGGACTGCCGCACGACTATCCGATGGTGGCGCCGAACTATGCCGCCGCGCGCTCGGACCTCGCCAAGCGGATGGGACTCGGGCAGCGCCGCCGCTAGATCCAGCGCTCGGCCAAACCGCCCCAAGCCGCCGGGCTCCTCGCGCGGCGTGCCGAACTCATTCTCAAAATTCACAAGCCAAACGCCCCGCGCCGGGCCCGCTCCTTCTAAAGCACGCCGCAAGATCGGGTGTGCGTGCGCCGCATTGCCACAACCTATTGTGATGTTTGGAGAAAATCTGACCTCCTCTTGCATGTGACGGCGCACCTCGCCCATATTCGACGGGCGGGCCGATTCGAATTTGCGAGGGGATGTGATGCTGTCCGATTGCGCCTTCCGGGCACAGTTGGCGCTGCCGGGACAGCGATTACTATTCGACTACTGGCACGAAATCGCGGGCAGCCGGACGATGCCGGCGCGAGCGGATTTCGATCCCCTGAAAGTTCCTCGTCTTTTGCCTCATCTCGGGCTGATCGACCTCCGCGACGGCTTCGATCACGGGCATTTTCGTCTTGCCGGCACACGCTTGCGGGACATTTACGGCCGCGAGATCACCGGCCTACGGATGTCCGAGGTCTTTTCCGGGAGTTCGGCGGCGCCCTGGCACAGCATCCATTTGCGCATCGCGACTCAAGCTGTGCCCGCGCAGGGGGTGGTGCGCGGGCCCGCCGAGGGCCGCGATCATGTATTGCTCTGCTGGCTGCGGCTCCCATTGTCGGACGATGGCGTACGTGTCGATCGGATTCTCTGCCACGACGTGGCGGCGACGGCCGCCGACGCCGAACGCGTCTCCGAGTTTACGTCGTATCTCGCCGGTGCGCGCGGCGTGGGGTACAGGGACCCCATACGGTCATCGAACGCCTGAGACCCGTTCCTGCGGAAGGTTGCTCGGCAACCACCACGCGTCGCTGACCGAGGCAGATTTACGCGGGGAAAGGCTTCCCCAACGTTGGCCCTGCCGCGGCTCTTCTCTATCCCCGCCATCGCGTTGACCACTAGAGTGAGTAGGAGAATATTCCTATTCGAGTTTGAGAGGAGAGTGGGTCGATGAGTATGTTGGGGAGCGAAGAGCAACAGGACATCAAGGGCCAATTGGAATTTCAGCAGGGGGGCGGTAAGCGGGTCCGCCAATTGATCGACCCCGCTGTGGCACTCGTGTTCGACGTGGCTCCCGAGGAGCTTGGCGCTGCGACGCGCCGGTCGCCGCGAGCCGCTTTCGCGCGGCAAGTCGCCATGTATTTGGCCCACGTGGTGTGCGGTTTGAGCATGACGGAAGTGGGCGTGCTTTTTTCCCGGGATCGTACGACGGTTGCTCACGCTTGCGAGGTCGTCGAGGACCGCAGAGACGACCCGGAGTTGGACCGGCGCGTCGAGGGCCTGGAGTGTGCTGTCACGGCGTTGGCGGGCGCACTGGCCTGGCGCAGGAGGTCCTCGTGAGCGGTCGCGACACGGGAGGTGCGCATGCGCGTCTCGAGCGTGGGTTCCGGCGCCTTCTTGCTCAACTCGCCGAGGGTGGGGCCGTCGTGGAGGACGGCGAGGGGGGCTTCAAGCTTGCCGGTGCCGCCAAGGCCGCACGTATCCGCACCTGTGTTAGCCGCCAGATGGTGCAGGCGTGCCGTGCGGCAGATCTGCTGCGCCAGGATGGCGACCGGTTGATCTTAACCGATGCCGGTCATGCCCTGGCCCGGAGAAACGAGGCGGACGGAAACGAACCGTTTCGCGCTCAACACCAACGCCGGACGCACGGCTTGCGCGAAGTCGACGGCGTGCGGCGGACCGTCTTGTTGAACGACGGCGAAAGTCCGCTCGGCTGGCTACGAAGCCGGAAGGACCGGCGCGGCAAGCCGCTGATCGGGGAGGCCGAGTTCGAGGCGGGCGAACGCCTGCGGGCCGACTACTGGTTTGCTCGTATGAGCCCTCGGATCACCGCCAACTGGTCGGCTTTGGCGCCGCTCGACCGATCGAGGCGGGGCGCCCCCGCGAACGGTGCCGCGCTTCGCGATGATGTGCTGGCGGCGAAGGATCGGGTTATGAAAGCGCTCGGCGCCGTGGGGCCCGAAGTTTCCGGTGTTCTTGTCGATATTTGTTGTGAGCTGAAAGGGCTCGAAGAGGCGGAGAAGACGAATGGCTGGCCCCAGCGGGCCGGTAAGGTCGTCTTACAGATCGCTTTGAAACGGCTCGCCAAGCATTACGGCCTTATTGCCGAAGAACGGGGCCGGCGGCGTGCGCTGCGTCACTGGGGTGAAGCGGATTACCGGCCGCATGTGGACGACGCGTCAGACGACCCGAGTACGCCGTGAGATGTGGTTCTAGCCGGCACCGGCTCGCGTTGCCTCCGCATCGCTTCGAATCCGCGTGACCATCGCCATGAGGCCGTTGGAGCGCTGCGGCGTTAGATGCTCGTTGAGATGCAACTCGCCCAATATCGAGACCGCGTCGATATCCAGGATTTCCTTTGCCGTCTTGCCGGAATAGATGGCGAAAAGAATGGCGATCAACCCTCGGACGATATGCGCGTCGCTGTCGCCGATGAAGGTAAGGCGCGGGACGCCGTTGGGATGGATCGTGGTCGAGAGCCACACTTGGCTGACGCAGCCCTGGACCTTCGTTTCCGGAGTCCGGAACTCGTCCGGCAGCGGTTCCAGCTTCCGCCCGAGTTCAATGACGTATCGATAGCGGTCCTCCCAATCCTCAAGAAGCTCGAAGTCGGCGAGGATGTCTCGGAAAGGGGGTATGTCGGTCTGTGTAATGGTATCCATGGGCCAAATATAGTTCCGCCTGAGAGAAGTCGCGAGGGCCCAGGGACGGAATGCGGCAGAAAAGCGCGCAGCGGGCGGCAGTGGGCAGGCCGTCTCAACTGCGCGCTCTGCTGGTAGGCGGGGGACCACCAGGGACAATTTGGTCCATGCCATGTATGGCCATATTCGGCGCGGAGCTGGATCGGACGGGAGCCACGCCTTTGCGGATTTGGCTTCCAGCCTCTAAACGTTCGGACCGCTCCAATCCGCCTCGAGGTCTTCTGGGTTCAGCGTGTTCTGCGAGCCGTTCTGGACCCAGGGCGTCGGCTCGAGAGGCACAGCAGAAGGGACCGGCATAGCGGCGCCGGCTGACGGCATTGCATTTGCAACGGGCCGATCCGCGGTGAAGTTGCCAGCCTGCTCCTCGACCAACGTCGTGATCATTTGAGCGCCGTATTGCGCTTTTTGAACGAGAACGTTGAACGCGTATTGGCTCGACGCGCAGGTTTTGGGATTCCGGTCGCAAAAGCCGCGAATGTCAGCCACCGCGCTCTGCGCCGTCCCGTAAATCTGTTTCTGTTGCGCTTCATCCGTCGGAATCAGAAGGATGAGCACCACCAGCCAAAAGGCGGATCGGATCAGGAACATCATTTGTTTGCCCTCTCTGTTGGCGGCGGCCCCGTTTTTATTGCCGCTCATTTTGCCTGCGAGCTCCGCAGACCATGAGACTATAGCTGAAACAAAATAACGCTCCTTCTCAAAAGCAGATAAACTTTTACTCGAAAATTCAGTCTTGCCTTCGGAGTTTTCTGGGAATTTTACTGTAAATGAATAGTTTATAGTTACGAATCGATTTGAGTCCCATTTACCCAAAATTTAGCTCAAATCGCGGCGTGTGGCGGTGCGGTGCGCGCTTGTCCTACGAGAAGGGCGCCGAACGCTGCTGCAGGCGCTTTATGCTTTCCTTAAGTGGCGTGCGGGATAATGCCCCGATTGACGAATCCTGGGACGCAGCGGCGGTCCGCCGCTCCGAAAGACGTGTGTTGAGTCGAGAAAGTATTCGCGGGTTGTCGGCCTATTTTTATTCGCTCGTTCATGAGTCGGCGCATTGTGATGCTCTGACCCTGGCCCGCCACCGGACATTCATTGCTTCGCGCCTCTTGGGTGGTGCGCTCGCGCTTTGCGTGTTTCCGATCTACCTGGTGGTTGGCGGTAAGCCGTCGCTTCTCAGTGCTCTTGCATTTCTGTGGCTGTTGTCCCCGATCGCAATCGCAGTCTACCTGTCCCGCACCGGTCGATTCGCCGTTGCCTACCGGGTATCGGCCGTGAATTTCGCCGGCCTCGTCACCTATTGCGCATGGCTGACGGGTGGACTGTCGTCCGCTCTCCTGCCCTGGCTGGCCGCCGTACCGCTCGAGGCTGGGCTCAGTACGGACCGGCGCAGTGTCTATTGGGCCACCGGCGCCGCCGGGACTGGCCTAGCCGTTCTCGCAGTGTCCGGTGCCGCCGGGCTCGATCCCATACCGCTGACACTTCCGATGTCGGAATCGGCCTTCGCGTTTCTCGGGATCGCGAGCGCGACCGCCTATGTCGCCGGACTCGTGGTGGCGATCCAACTTGTCAACAAGCAGTCGGAGCATGCGATTGAGGCCGGAGAGGAGCGCTATCGCCTGCTCGCCGAGAACGTGAACGACATGATCACGCTTCACGACGGGCGGGGCCGTGTGGTCTTTGCCTCACGGGCCGCGCAGCAGCTCCTCGGCGGTCCGGCGCCGGCGGTTCTGGGCGACGGACTCTTCGAGCACGTTCATGTGGCCGACCGTCCGGCATTTCTCTCGGCGCTGAACAGGTGCCGCATGGACAACGAGCCGATGGCTGTCGAATTCCGGCTCCGGCGCGGCGGCGGCGGCGAGTCGGCGTACTACGCGTGGGTGGAAATGCGCTGCCGGCCCATGCCGCGGACGGACGGTCTTGAGAGATCGGGGGTGGTCGCCGTCACGCGCGACATCACGCAACACAAGGAACACGAAGCCATTCTGCTGCGCGCGCGCGGCGAAGCCGAGGGTGCGAGCCGGGCGAAGACCCAGTTCCTGGCGAGCATGAGTCACGAGCTACGGACGCCACTCAATGCGATCATCGGATTTTCCGAGATCCTGGAGCGTGAACTGTTCGGCAAGCTCGGCGAGGAGCGCTATCGCGACTATGCGCGCTTGATCCACGAAAGCGGGCAGCACCTTCTTGGCGTGGTCAACGACATTCTCGACATGTCGAAGATCGAGGCTGGCAAGTTCACCATCGTGAAGGAGCCGTTCGACGTCGGCGCGCTGGTAAACTCGTGCTGCGATGTTATGCGGCACACGGCCGAGAAGAAGGGCCTTACCCTTCGCGCCACACTTGCGGACGGACTTCCGGAATTCGCGGCGGACAAGCGGGCTTGCAAGCAGATCCTGCTCAACGTGATCTCGAACGCGATCAAGTTCACCGAGACGGGCGGCTGGGTGAAGGTCTCGGCTTCGGTCGAGGGCGGAAACATGATCTTGGCGGTGTCGGACAATGGCATCGGCATTGCGGACAAGGATTTGCCGCGTCTCGGAAATCCGTTCGTACAAGCCGCGAGTTCCTATGACAGGAGCTACGAAGGCGCCGGACTTGGCTTGTCGGTCGTGCGGGGGCTTGCACAGCTTCATGGCGGTTCGTTGGAACTTGCCAGCACGCTGGGGCAGGGCACCGTCGTGCGAATCGTGCTTCCGCTCGAGGAGCGCAAGAGTTCCGTCGCGGCGGAAACGACCGTGCGGTCCGTCGCGGCTGCTTAGGCGCGCGGATTTGCGAAAAACAGCCGCCGCCAAGGTTCTGGGCCGTGTTTAGCAACTCTTTAGCTTCGCGCGTCAAGATGCGTCGGGGCAGGGGCATGGTGCTCTTCCCTGTCGGGCGAGCATGAGTCATAGGGGACCATGAGTCTTAGGAAACCATGAGTCTTAGGGGACAATGGGCGTAGTAACCGCGCGGCTCTTCTTTCTGGCGTTCTTAGCGCTGACCGCGACCATCATCTACAACGCGCTCTACCTGCAAGGGCACCCGCCGCACGGCATGGCCGACGCCAGCCCGTCGACGCCCGTCGGTTATGCAACCACGCAAGTCATCGCCGTCGAGCCGCAACAAGCGGGTTCCGGCAACGATACGCCTCCTGGCACCGCCACGGCCTATGCGATGCCGCCGCAATCCGGAGGTGCCCAGGCGCCCGTCGTTACCGATTTGCCGGCTTCGGCATCGATTGGCAGCGAATCGCAATTGGTCGTCAGGGCGGTCCAACGCGAACTCGCCTTGCGCGGTTACGATGTCGGCGCGGCCGACGGCCAGATGTCGGAAAAGACACGCAATGCCATCGCCGCGTTTCAGACGCGCGAAGGCCTCGCCGTGACCGGCATTCCGAGCGACGAGCTCCTGCGACAGATTCTTCTCGGCGACTCGGTTGTCACGCCCGAGGCCACGGGTTCCGTGCCAGCCGAGGACAGCATTGCGACGAACGCGGCGGAACACGGCACGGTTCTTCGCGTGCAGAAAATTCTCGCCGACCTCGGCTACGCACCCGGTGCGATCGATGGTGCCTGGGGCGAGAACACGGCGCAAGCGGTCAGCGCGTTTCAGCGTGACCGCAACTTGGCCGTGACGGGAACCATCACGCCTGACCTCTTGTCCGAGTTCCAGCGCGTGACAGGACGGCAGTTCGCGAAAACCGCCGTCCGCCAATAGCGGCCGCCCCACGCGCCCGTCTAAGCAGGAAGCTGCAAGATGCGCCTGAAGAGTGGGATCTGGGTCAGTGCCTATCTACGGCGCTGCGCCGTCGAAGCCGTGCCCGCCATGGTCGTCCGCCGCGGTCATGCGGACGCGGGCACGATCTTCATCGCTGTCGACCGGCTCGACGGCACGGTTCAACTCTATGGGCCGGCGCCGGCCGGCCTGGACCAGATTGAGTCCGAGCGGTTCTGGGTGCCGTGCTTCGAAGGCAAGGCCGTGAGCGAAGAGACGTTGAACGCGTATCTTGAGCGGCAAGCGGATTTCGATCCAGACCTTTGGGTCATCGCTGTCGAGGACAAGCAGGGGCGCCACTTCCTCGGCGATGCGCTGATCGCCGCTTGACCACGGTCGCGCCGTTAGGGCTTCGTTAACCTTAACCGGGGCCTAATTCAGGAAAGGCGCGTTATGCGTTGGTTTCGTTTGCGCATCGCGTGAGGCAAGCCATGGAGGCCAGAGATGGCGACCATATTGGAATTCCGTGCGACCAAGCATGACGCCGTCCGAAAGGATGTGCAGACCGGCGAAGACCTTGGCCAAATCATTATCTTTCCCGGGGTTCGCATCGAACGTTACGGCATTGCGGAGGATATGCGCCCG
The DNA here is from genome assembly GCA_002482645.1 of Hyphomicrobiaceae bacterium UBA7697. Classification (GTDB taxonomy): domain Bacteria; phylum Pseudomonadota; class Alphaproteobacteria; order Rhizobiales; family Methyloligellaceae; genus Methyloceanibacter. The sequence goes on along the minus strand of DLGJ01000008.1, from coordinate 618,055 downwards.
GTGCATCCGTCATCCGGCGAACATTCTCCAGGAGCCCGTACGACGTCACGGGTTTGAAGGCTCAGGGGCCGGAGCCGTTGGCGCGGTAGCGGCGGGTGCCACTGCTTGCGCGCCGCAATAGGTCGCCTTGAGGGCCCGTTCGGCCTCGCTGCCGCGGCTGAGGCCCGCCAGCGGTGCGCGGATCAAGGCAATGCCCTTGGTGACCGGTGAATTGACCACGACCAAGTCCTCGAGCCCTTCCGTGGTATCGGCTGCGACATCGGTAACAGTTTGATCCTTTGTCGTGACGATCAAATCCACGACGTCACGTTTCATGTCCGCGCCGACCACCGTGTAGAAATTTTCGCCGATCGGTGTGTAGAAGGCGACGAGCCATAGCTCGTCGGGAATCTTCGCGCGCAGGCGCACCGGTCCATCTGTGAGGTCGAAAAGACAGACGGCGTATCGGACGTCCGGCGCCATATTCGGCATTACCTGCTGTCCGGGCAAGACCGGCGGCAACTGAATCATCGTGTTGGCAGGGCCGAGCGCGGCCAATCTCGCGTGGGCGTCCCGCGGCGCAAGGATCGGCAAGGTCAGCACGGCGACCACATGGATTAGGCCGGCGAGCACGATCGCAAGAGCGATATAGAGTCCCGGGAGCCTTACTCGCATTGCAGTCGCTCGATCGTTGGAAGGCTTTCCGCTGGAACTTGGCCGATGCCGGTGGCGTCGGTGTCGCGGAGGCCGTAAACGCGCAGCATCAGCGTGAGATTCCGGTCCGGGTCCTTGCCGCTCGGAAGCCAGTTTCCGGGTCGTGCCTGTCGCGAAATATGGATCTGGTAGCTGCCGTCCGACCGGCGGACGGCTTCTTCGTTGTTGAAACTATAGCGCCGCGAGGGATTGGGGATCAGCGAGCCGTAGGAATCGTAGAGCGCGATCGACCACCAGCGTGCGTTCAAGGCGGCTCCCGAGACGACGTATTCGCACGACGCGCTCAAATGACTGCCGCTTGAATCCGTGTCGGCGGCAAAGTACCGGGCCGCGGTCGAGGTGAGCGGCAAGCGTCCGCTGCGGGCGAGGTGTGCACGGGTGTAGGGGTCCGCGTTTGGGTTGCCCTCGCTGAGCCAGCTCTTCCACGGTCCGATACGCGTGGTCGTCAGCAGACTGCCCCGCTCGATCATGTACCAAGCCGATCCGATGCCGAGGATCAATGCGACCGCGAACGCACCAATGAAATAGCCGAGCGCGCGCATCGAGGTGCCGCCCTCGTCGCGCCAAAGGCTGGTATGTGTCTGCGTGCCGGAGAGCGGCATGTCCGGGAGAGCTGTCACGCGAGCATCGTCTTTCGATTTTGGCGCAACGCTGGCGTCTTACTGGCGGCCGGTGCTGGCCGTGCGCGCCGCCAGCCCCGCATCTTGATTCGAATTCGACTCGCGCCGCACCATGCCGTCATCGGCCGATGCCAAATTCGCCGGCGATCCGCCGCTCGCGGGCGGAGTTGCCCGGCTATGCCTTTCGGCCTTGCGCGGTTTCACCGCCGGTGCGTTCTGCAGGAGCGTTGCAATATTGCCCATGATACTGCGCGTGGCTTTGGGCATATCCTTGGAGGTGTCGACCGGCGGCGGTACCGGGAGATCGGCCGTGGTGTTCTGCGCCATGACGTCTGCGAGCCGTTGCCGCGCCGCGATCTGGCGGGGATGCGGCGTCACGCCCGGCGCTGTCGCGATGTTGTCGCTGTCATAGGCCGCATCCATGAACTCCTTCCAGGTTTGGGCGGGGAAGCTACCGCCGGTTACGCGGCCCATCGGAGAGAAGTTGTCGTTGCCGTACCAGACACCGGTGACGTACTGGCCCGTGAAGCCCATGAACCAGGCATCGCGGTAGCTTGAGCTCGTTCCGGTTTTTCCAGCGGCGTTGGTATAGTCGAGCTGAGCGCGGCGCCCCGTGCCCGCATCGACAACCGTCTGCAGCATGGAGTTGAGCTGTTCGACGGCCTTGAGATCGAAGATCCGCTTCGGCTTCTGTCCGTCCCGGTCATGGTTGTACAGAAGCTGTCCGGGAATTGTGCTGATTTCCTCGATGGCGTAAGGCCGAACCGACATGCCGCCGGCCGCGAAGACTGCGAAGCCGCCGACATGCTCCAACGGTGTCATGCCGTTATCGCCAAGGGCCAGCGAGCAGGTCTTCTTCAAGTGCTTGATGCCCATCCTTTCCAGATCGGCAAGAACGGTCCCGCGGTCCACCTCCAGCGAGAGCTTGACCGCGACCGTGTTGATCGACTTCGCCAGCGCCGTGCGCATTGTCATGGCCCCGCGAAAACCGCCCGAATAATTCTTCGGCGACCAACGTCCACAGCTCACATAGCCGTCCACGACCCTTCTGTCGGGCGTGTAGCCGAGGTGTTGGATCGCCGAGAGATAGACATAAGGCTTGAAGGACGAACCGGGCTGCCGATAGGCATGGGCCGCTCGGTTGAACTGGCTCGATCCATAGTCCTTGCCGCCGACCATCGCGCGTACGGCTCCGCTCGTTTCCATTGACACGAGCGCGCCGGCATTGAAGTGGCGGGACCGTCCGTACTGAGCGAGAGTGCCCTCGACGGCCTTGTCGGCGGCCTTCTGAAGACCGAGATCCACCGTGGTCCGGGCGACGACGATACGATTGGGCCGGCCTGCCATGATCCGCTGAACCTCTTCAAAGGCCCAATCGAGAAAATAGTCCGGCGTATTCGAATCCCCGCGCTCGACGACCCGCGCCGGGTTCAGCCGGGCGCCGTAAACTTGGCCCTCGCTGAGATAGCCGGCTTCCACCATGTTGCTCAGAACCTCGTTCGCGCGGGCGCGCGAGGCAGCAAGATTGACATGCGGCGCGTAGCGGGTCGGCGCCTTGAACATTCCGGCGAGCATGGCCGATTCCGCCAGCGTGACGTTACGGATCGACTTGCCGAAATAATACTGGGCCGCGGCTTCCACGCCATAGGATCCGCCGCCCAAATAGGCCCGGTCGAAATAGAGCTTGAGGATCTCCGGCTTGGTGTAGTGGTTTTCGAGATAGATGGCGATGAACGCCTCCTTGATCTTTCTCGAAAGGGCTCGCTCCGGCGACAGGAACATATTCTTGGCCAGCTGCTGGGTGAGCGAGCTACCGCCTTGCACCACCGTGTCGGCACGGGCGTTTTCGGCCATCGCGCGCATCGTACCCATGACGTCGATGCCGAAGTGGTCGAAGAAGCGGCGATCCTCGGTGGCGAGTGTCGCCTTGATCATGTGGTCCGGGATCTCCTCGAGCGGCACCGAATCGTCGCGCAGGAGACCGCGTTTGCCGATCTCGTTGCCGTAGCGGTCGAGGAACGTGACGCTGAATTCGTCCGACAGATTGATCTTGCCTTGGGCAATCTCGAAGGCCGGCAGTGCGAAGGTGAGCACGACCAGAAGCCCGCCGACCCCAAGCGTCAGCCCCTCGCAGGCCAACTCGTTGCAAGCGCGCCAGAATCCCTTGACCTCGAAGCGGCCGAAGAAGGACGAATACGCTCCCCACCAGTCGCGGAAGGCTGTCAACGCGGAATAGAGGCCCGAATCGATCCAGGAATCGATCTTCAGCCAATCGATCAGCTTTCCACGATTATCGCTTTGGTAGTCGCGCAATTGATCTCGACCTCGTCACGGCAGCGGCGTCCGCCCGCGCAAGTCCTGGCCGTCCCCGAAATGGAGGCGCGCCGAAGCCGTAAGTATACACCGAATACGACCATTTATAGAGCTTTGGCGGCGCTGTCGCGAGCCAAAATCCATTGTCCCGGCCGGCCTTGCGCGGGCAGGGGCCCCTGAACCGGAAAGGATCGCTTTCCACGCGTTGCCGGCCGGTCCATCCCCCGCGCACGGAAATGGCGCCGGAGCCTAGTCGACTTCGGCGAAGCCCTTGGCTTCCATGCATTCCACATAGTCGGATTCGGAGGTCTTGCCGCGCAAGAGGAGAATGCGCGTCACCGAGGAGATGCCCTTGCGCTGCGCCTCATCGAGGCAGACCTCCTTGGCGGCGTCGAAGGCGGCCTTCTTGTCGTCGCCCTCGACTGCGGCGGTCGGCAGGAAGGAGACGTCCGGGGCCGGACCGCGGCGGCTGCAGGCCCCGAGAGGCGCGGCCAGCAACGCAGCCACCAGCAGAGCCGCAGTCAACTTCGTCACGATCGCAGTTCCCTCAAAACCAGCGCCCGGCGCGAAAAAATGCCGCGCACCTTACGTTCAGAGCGACCCGTTTGCCAGGCGGACTTGGCCGCTTTTTGACGGAGAGCGCTCCGAATGCCGCTTGTCCCCAAACCGAGCGGCACACTTTTCCGTTGGCGCCGTCTTCCCCCTGAGTGGCCGCCCCGCGCACCGCCACGACGGCAACTTTCGCGATAAATAGGGACGTTATCAAGGACTCCCGCGCGGCCGAATGCCCCAGGCAGGGGTTACGGCTGCCGGTGTCATCCCTTGCGGCTCTCCATGTCCCGCCTTGCGGTTCAATGCGCCGCGCGGACCGTGCTAAAATGTCCCGCGAGGAGCGGCAAAATTGCCGTTCCGGACTGCCAAATGGGACTGCCGAACGAGACAGTCAAGTTGGACGCCCGAGCGGGACGGCCCAGGCTGTCCATCCGATCATAGGTCACGTCTGGAGGGAGAGTGCCGGCCATGCAGAATTTTGCCTTGAAGGCTATCGTGGCGATTGCCATCGCGACGGGCTCGATCGCCTTCGCGAACGGTGCGTTCGCGCAAGACGACACATTCGACCTCTCCGTCCCCAAACCGGAAGCCGAGGCCGAGGGGCAAGAGAATCTGGAATGCGGCACCGAGACGATCTCCGGCAGCGGTCCGGGCTTCCACGCCGACCGCGACAAGTCGGAGACCATGGCCATCGACGACTGGACGGAGAAGGCCAAGAAGGTCTTCCCGGACCCCGATTTCGACCTCGCCAAGGACTCGAACCTCAGCTGCGCGGTGCAGGGGCTCTACTCCAAATGCTTCGCCGACGGCATCCCCTGCCGGGAGAAGGCCGAATAGGGCGGGGGCGGCTTCATAGGCTGCCGGTTCATAAGCTCGCCGCTGCTCACACCGGCCCGATTCCCGTGCGCCGATCCGCTCGGCACGCCGGTCGCGCGCCCGCCCAAGGCCGATCCGCGCAAAACCGGCGAAGACGTGCCCGACAGCTCCAAGGACGCCGACTTCACCTTCCGTCCCACCTGCACGGGAGCGGGCGAGGGGGCTTAATCGGCACTTGTCTTACGGGCCATCGGACCCTCTCTTACGGGCCCTCGGACCTTCTCTTACGGGCCATCGGACCTTCGCGGCATGTATCGTGCCGTGATACATTCCTCTTGACTGCGCTGCCGCCAGTTCTTCGGTGGGTTCGGCGGCCCCAATCCGTCATGGCCCGGCTTGACCGGGCCATCCAGTAACCAGCGCCGCTCGCCGTCGCGACGATCCGTGGCTACTGGAGTCCCGCCTTCGCGGGAATGACGACGGGCGTGCCGGTCGAGGAGAGTGGACATGGCCAAGATCACGGCCCAGATGCTGCCCCCGGTTCACCCGGGCGAAATCCTGAAGGAGGAGTTCCTACTTCCGCTGGGCCTCAGCGCCGGCGCGCTCGCCCGGCGTATCGGCGTGCCCCGCACGCGCATCGAGCGCGTGGTGAAGGAGGAGACGCCCATCACCACGGATACGGCGCTGCGCCTCGCCAAGGTGTTCGGCACGAGCCCCGAATTCTGGACCAATCTGCAGAGCCGATACGACATCAAGATCGCCGCCAAGGCGATGGCGAAGGAGCTTGCCGGGATCGAGGCTTTGGAGGGGCGGTGGGTTAGAGGTGTTATTTGTTAGGAAAATAATCCTAACTATGTACTTGAAACCACAGACGAAACCGCTAGCAAACTCGACGGTTTAGCGTCATGTGTTTGATGCTAGTGGGTAATTTTGCTAGATTCGGCTCTATGAGCTCTCCTTCGAACGAGACTTTGGTGACTTCCGAGATGCGCGCGGCGGGCGCCGATTGTTTGAAGGCTCTTCGGGATGGATTTGGGTCAGAATACACGGCGGAGGAAATTTATCGGGCAATGGTGGCAGCTTCCCCTTCAGTCGTTTGCTGTGGCGGGGATGTAGGTGCGGCACTAACTCGATCACGAATTTCCCGAGGTCGCATATCTGGGCGATAACAGTTTCTAGGTCGGCCAAGTCCGCTTCGGTGCCTATGAAGTCTCCTTGGCCCTTTCCTGATCGTCTCCAAAGCGGCTTTTTTCCATTCTCTGGTGGCGAGATGCTGTGGGCATGAATCAAGAAGTTTCGATTCTCTCTCAGGGTATTGAACGCCTTGCAGGCGAACTCGATGGAGTCCAACACGGCCGGTTCCTTGAGGCGCTGACGCGCCAAGCCAAGAATAACATCGGCACGAGACTGGTTGCCCATGTTGCCGGTCAGCGTCTTCCCGGTTGGGAAGTCGCCGAGCAGTTCCCATATGAGCGCAGCAAAGAAGTGCTCGACCATGCTCCATTCGAGCGATAGGCGACCAAGATCGTAGACCAAGAACGTCGCTTCATCGGTTTCGTGGTAGTCTGCGTAATACGCTTCGGGAGGAATCTTCATGGCTTCAAAGGACGCTGACGAAGCTTACGGGAAGCAAGAATCCAATCGCCGGTTCGAAAAATCCTGACGTGGCGCGTTGGCAACACCTCCCAAAACATTGAAGGAGGTAAGGCGGAAGGCTGACGGTGAGAAGGCCGAATCAGCCTATAGGAAAGGTGCGACGGCCAGCGGGGACTGACCGTCGCGTGCTTAGGAAGGACTATTTGCCCTTCTTCGGCGTTTTGATCGTCTCGACCACGTGAGTACGCGGTTTCGACTCTGCCGTTTTGACAGTGGTGTAGCGTCCAGTGACGGCGCTACGACCGATCTTGCGAGTAGCCATTTGCATTCACCTCCTTTCCCAGGCAGTAGCCTGGCCGTGAGGCATGCCTAGAGGGATGAAGCCCCGTAGCTACGCGCGACGGCGGAGTATCGGTGATTCTTTCAACTGTTGCGAGTCTTCCGCTTCCTTCTCCACCGAAGGAAGCGTGCGGCCTGCAGACGGAAATTATCTGAAGTTAGCTTGACGATACGTGAGACGCGCCCTCGGCACCTTTGACGGCAAGCGAGGCAAGTCCACCGTTACCTAACGAATGTGCTCTAGGAAAAAAATCCTTGACAGCGTGAGGTAGTGTCTCAGTTTGAAATTTTCTGTTTCTTGACATGCTTGATGCCGATCACGGCGTGCTTCCGGTCACGCTCTTCCGCAGCGTCGATCAATCCAACGATGTCGCTCAGATCCATTAGCTTGTCCGTGAGCCCTGCTGCCATTGCCGGTGAGACGCGCAGCGACTTGTGCACGCGGCACCAATTGTACCAGACGAAGTAGAGCGCTAACGCGTGACAATGGTTCTCAGTTTTTTTGCTGAACCCATTCGTCAACCGCGTGAACCGCCTCATGCTCATCCGCATGGTGAGGTTCTGGCGTTCCACAAAGCTGGTCGAAATATCGTCCTCAGACGGATTGCCTGTAATGGGCGTCTTAACCGCCGCTAAGAGCACGGGAGGGCTATACTTGCGCCGCCCTTCTGGTGCTTGGCCGTACATTTTGACCAGCTGCGCAAAGTCCACTTCATCGCCAAAAGTGCTGCCCACAGCGTCAATATAGGCTTTGAGGCCATCGCTGGTTAGCTGCACGCGATTGGCCAGACGGTCGCGCAGATCGCTCATGAAATCGTATGCCGTCTGACTATCGCGAGCGCCGACGCGCCACGTGATAATTAGTTTGCTGTCGGCATCCAGTGCGGTCCACGTCCACACATCACCACGCCCCATGACCTGTTTCTTGGTCTTGGGGGCGTTTGCCTGCTTGCAGTAGTTGAAGGACCAAATCTCGTCGGCCTGGACGCGCTTGGCCTTTACATCCCGGACCATTCGGTCATGGAACGCTTCACAAGCATTGCCGGCGTCAACGAGCAGTTTGCTGACGGTGTTGATCGAAACATCGGCTATGCGGGACACAGCCCGCATGGAACTTCCCTCGCAGAGCATCGAGAGAATGAGAACGCGCTTCTCTAGGGGCAGCCGATTCATGCCCCTAGAATATAGCAGCTATCTCATATAGCAAGCATTTTGTTCAGTCTGAATCCTGCTCTCGCGGGAGTACGAACAAGTGGTCTCCGGTTATTACATATGGTCGCGGCACAACATCTTTATAGAGTTCTGCAAGTCGTTCCGCATCCTCAAGAGCTTCTATTTCAGCTTTCGACAGGTTCAATTCACCCTCATCATCATAAACTTCCTTGTGAACTTTGCGGATCTTCGTCGTAACTTCCTTTACGAGAGTCCTCATGATTTCCATCCCTTAGTTCTCGACGTTGGCATTATGCAAATAAAACTCAAGCCTATGCCTATCTATATATCCAGTAAGGGGATCGTTATATCCGCGAATTGCAGCCCTTAAATCTTCGTCGTCTGAATAATCGTCGATTTCAATTCGAATACTTTTTAGTTTTTCTATGTCTAAGTTTCTTCCGTGCGAGCGCCATTTCTTGTGGTCAGAAAGAGCCTTGGCTATTTCCTCTGCCCTCTTCACCTTTTGTGGCTCGGTAACTTTCGTTCCCACATCGTGGGTTCTGTGCTCATTCCAGTCCTTGAACTTATAGCGAACAAGCCAGTCCTTGAGAAGATCAACCGACAAGTCTCTGCCCTGTTCGAATAAGGCTAACTTGGCCAGGTCAATACTCTTCAACATTACAACATCAGCCGGATTAAGCTTTTTCTTCTTAACAATATCCGCAACCTTGTCTATATAGCCCAAGGCTGGAACCAAATCTCCGGTATCTGGCAACTGCACCTGCGGATCAATCGGCCCAAGACTACTCGCATAGTCCATGTATATCTTGTCGCCAGCCATGCAAAATATAGTTCCTGCCGACATAGCTACATCAGGTACTATGAAGTTCACCTGATCATAGTGCTTTCGGAGAACTCCAACCATCCGTTCGGTTGTTTCGGCAGAGCCTCCGCCAGTTCTCAACACTACAGAGATAACGCTTTCTTTGCGTTCGCTCTTTAACTTTACTTCTTCAATAAAATCCCTAAACACCCGGAAATAGGCCGGATGTATCCGTCCATGATAGAAAACTACATCCGACTCTAGCTTATCTTCGAGCGCGATAGCGCGCTTGTCGATCATCTCAAAGATGGCTCGATCCAGGAAATCAGGAATCATCGCGCCACCGGGCTTCCGCCGCAAGTTTTGCAATTTCCCGCCGCTCGGAGCTGGTCAGTTTTTCGGCGCGCGCCTTCGCTCCGGCCTTTCCTGAGCGGACGCGACCAGACCTAACGTTGTCCTCGATCTCTCCGGTTGCAATCCGTGCCACCATCACGGCAGCACCGATTGTATCCGCAGGTCGCTTCTCGCCTCTGGGACCTTTTGGCATGGCCGGAATATAGGGTGCTTCGCGCAGAACGCGAAGTGGAGAATTTAAACTGAGACACTACCCAGCGTGACGCTGATGGGGTAGGTTTCAGATACAACGCGACAGTTGGGCGAGGGGCACGGCCTCTCGAGTGATCGAGTTGGGCTTTGGCCCGCAGTACCGAGTCGCCCGATGCGTTGAATACGCCGCCACCAGAAATGGGGCGGCGTTGTTGGTTTCCGGGCCGGGCTCTTTAGTTGGCGCTACCGGTCATATTGTTGGCCCTACCGCGCTTCGCGCTGCTTGAGGGCTTTTTTAGTTGGCGCTACCGGCCTCTGGCCTACTTGAGCGCTTTTTTGTTTGCGCTACCGGCCTCCGGCCTATTTGAGCGCTTTTTTATTTGCGCTATCGGCCTCCGGCCTGCTTGAGCGCTTTTTGGTTTGCGCTATCGGCCTCCGGCCTACTTGAGCGCTTTTTGGTTTGCGCTATCGGCCTCCGGCCTACTTGAGCGCTTTTTTGTTGGCGCTACCGGCCATATTGTTGGCCCTACCGCGCTTCGCGCTGCTTGAGGGCTTTTTTGTTTGCGCTACCGGCCTCCGGCCTACTTGAGCGCTTGTTTGTCTGCGCTACCGCGCTTCGCGCTGCTTGAGCGCGGGGTCAGGGCACGACGACGATGGAGACCGTTGGTCTCGATGTTCCAACGACGACAACAAGGTGCCCATGACGCAGTCCGGTTCCCACGACGCGGGCGGCGATGCCGCATGCGGCGAAACGCCGGGCGGTCCCACGCTCCCCGGCGACCGCATCGCCGGCCGGGTCGATTGGGAGGCGGTGCGCCAGGATTATCTGCATAGCGGCCTGCCGCAGGCGCACATCGCCCGGAGCCACGGCGTCAGCAAACAGACGCTTCGTTCGCGCAAACAGGCCTGCGGCTGGGAACGCGTGGTTCCGTTGGAGCGGCCGCCGAACCGGCCCGCGCCTGCCGGGGACGGCTTGGGTTTGCCGCCGACGCCCACCGAACTGCGGCGCGGGCGCATCGTGAAGCGGCTCTACAATTTGCTGGAGGCGAAAATGACCGAGATCGAAACGCGCATGGCGGATGCTGCCGGGCGCCCCTTAAGCGCGGCCGAGGCGGAGCGCGATACACGCAGCCTGAATGCGCTGGCGCGGCTTTACGCCAAGCTGGCCGAGCTGGACGGCGCGCAGGAGAAGCGCGCGGCCCAAACCAAGAAGACGGACGACAGGAAGGACGGCGCTCATGCGGACAGGCTCCGCCGAGACCTTGCGGGCCGCCTTGCGCGGCTCCGGCCCGGAAACGATTGAGCGATTCCTTTCAACGCTTTCGCCGTCCGAGTTGACGGCGCTGCATTACGATTTCGAGATCTGGGCACGGGACGATCAGCTTCCGCCCGCATCGTCCGGAGACGGAGCATCCTGGACCACCTGGCTGATGCTGGGCGGGCGTGGCGCGGGGAAAACCCGTGCCGGGGCCGAATGGGTGCGGGCCCATGCGCGGGCGCTTCCCGAGGCGCGGATCGCGCTGATCGGCGAGACGCTGGCGGATGCGCGCACCGTCATGGTCGAAGGCGTGTCGGGCCTGCTGGCGGTGCATCCGCCGGGCGCTCGGCCTCTGTTCGAGCCGTCGAAGCGGCAGGTCACGTGGCCTTGCGGGGCGGTGGCGCATCTGTTCTCGGCGGAGGACCCGGAGAGTTTGCGGGGCCCGCAATTCACAGCGGCCTGGTCGGACGAGCTCGGCAAGTGGCGGCGGCCGCAAGAAACCTGGGACATGCTGCAGTTCGGCTTGCGCCTCGGGGACGCGCCGCGCCAGGTGGTGACCACCACGCCGCGGCCGGTCCCGCTGATCAAGGCGCTGCTCTCGGACGCGCGCACCGTGGTGACGCGGGTGGCGACGTCCGCGAACGCGGCCAATCTCGCGCCGTCGTTTCTGGAGGCGATCGTCGGGCGCTATCGCGGCACGCGGCTCGGGCGCCAGGAGCTCGACGCGGAGCTGCTGGAGGATCGCGAGGACAGTCTATGGCCGCGCGCGCTGATCGAGCGTCATCGGGTGTCCGTGGCGCCGGAGCTTTCGCGCATCGTCGTCGCGGTCGATCCGCCGGCGAGTTCCGGGGCGCGGGCCGATGCCTGCGGCATCGTCGTTGCGGGACGCGCCGCCGCGTGGCCCGGTCAAGATGCGCGCGCTTATGTGCTTGGCGACGAGACCGTGGAAGGCGCGCGCCCGCTCGATTGGGCGCGGGCCGTTGTCGCCGCCTATCGCCGCTTCGAGGCGGATCGCATCGTGGTCGAGGTGAACCAGGGCGGCGAACTGGTCGAGACCGTGCTGCACCAGGTCGATGCGTCCGTGCCGGTGCGCCCCGTGCGGGCCTCGCGCGGCAAGGTGCTGCGGGCCGAGCCGGTGGCGGCGCTCTACGAGCGCGGCCTCGTCAGCCATGTGGGAATGCTGCCCGCGCTCGAAGACGAGATGTGCGATTTCGGCCTCGACGGCCTTTCCGGGGGGAGCAGTCCCGACCGGGTCGATGCGCTCGTCTGGGTACTGACGGATCTGTGTCTGCGCGGGGCCGGCGAACTGCGCGTTCGCGCTCTTTAAGTTGCGCTACCGCGCTTCGCGCTACTTGAGGGCATTTTGGTCTGCGGTACTGGCCTCTGGCCTGCTTGAGCGAGAAGGCGGTGTGGTGGGCGCTAGCCTCTCTCTCATCGTCACCCCCGGGCAGGTTTTGACCGGGACCGACATTTGCTTACTGTGGAGATTTGAAGCCTCCCGAAACCGCTCTGTCATAACTTCCTGGAAACCGAGGTGTACAATCGCTACGCTAAATTCGGCGAATCCGTACTGAGGCTGGAGAAGACAAACGACAGAGTTTGGTGATCTCTCCCGTTATCTAGCGATACGTTGTTGATTTTGCATTGCAGCATAACGTTTAACGCGCAATCAATTGCCTCATGAGCCACAGCACCCTCCGAATCCTGATCATCGACGAGAATCGGATACGCGCGGCCATTATCGAGGAAGGTCTTCGTGAAGCCGGACATGGCGAAGTTGCCGTGCTTCACGACATGACGGGCATAGCGCGGCGCATTGCCGAGATCGATCCGGATGTCATTGTCATAGACTTGGAGAACCCGAACCGCGACATGCTCGAAAGCATGTTTCAACTGAGCCGCGCCGTAAAACGCCCGATCGCCATGTTCGTCGACCGTTCCGACAGCGCCTCCATCGAGGCGGCCATCGACGCGGGTGTTTCGGCCTATGTCATCGACGGGCTGCAGAAGCACCGGGTCAAACCAATTCTGGATATGGCGATCAGCCGATTCAACGCCTTCTCGCGCATGGCACGGGAACTGGAGGAGGCACGGAGCGAACTGGAAAATCGCAGGCTGGTCGAACGCGCAAAAGGCATTCTGATGAAGTCACGCGGACTTTCGGAGGAAGAGGCCTATGCGCTTTTGCGCAAGACTGCGATGAACCAGAACCGCAAGATCGTGGAGATCGCGCAGAGCCTGGTTACGACCGTCGGTCTGCTTGGGCCGGGAGACAAATCATGAGCCCAGATTATTGCGTGGATATCGGCTTCCTGCCGTTGCTCGACAGCGCTGTTCTCGTCGCAGCGCGCGAGAAGAATTTTGCTGAGGCGGAAGGTCTCGATCTGGCTCTCGTGCGCGAACATTCCTGGGCCAGCATTCGCGACCGCCTCGCCGTCGGACACTTCCAGGCCGCGCACATGCTTGGCCCCATGCCGATCGCATTCAATCTCGGCCTTGCACCGCTTGCCAAGCACACCATTGCGCCGATGGCACTTGGGCTCGGTGGCAATGCCGTAACGGTCTCGCGGAATCTGTGGGCTGCCATGAAAGACAATGGGGCGTCGGGTGGCTTCGACCCTGCTTCAGCGGGGGTGGCCCTTGGCAAGGTCATCGCGGCACAGAGCGGCGCGGGCCGGCCGCGCTTTGCCGTCGTACATCCACATTCCGGCCATAATTACGAACTGCGCTACTGGCTCGCCGCCTGTGGCATCGATCCCGACAAGGATGTCGAGATCGTCATCGTTCCGCCACCACTCATGCCCGACGCGCTGGCATCGGGGCAGATCGAAGGTTACTGCGTCGGGGAGCCATACAATTCCGCCTCCGCGATCGCCGGCACCGGACGCATCATCACCACCAAGTCGATGATCTGGCGATCGAGCCCGGAAAAGGTGCTCGGCGTCTCGACCAACTGGGCCGAAGCCAATCCCGATGCGCTCGATCGGCTGCTGCGCGCCTTGTACCGTGCCGCACAATGGTGCGGCGTGACCTCCAACCACGAAGAACTGGCAAGCCTCCTTGCGAGGCCGGACTATATAGGCTGCCCTCCAGAATGGCTTCTTCCTGCGCTGTCCGGGCAAATCTGGACAGGCGACGGCGAGGTGATTGCAATGGACGATTTCTTCGTGCCCCATGCAAAGGCGGCGACCTTCCCATGGAAGAGCCATGCGCTCTGGTTCTATAGCCAGATGGTGCGCTGGGGGCAGGTCGAGGCCAGCCCGCACAACGAGGCCGTCGCGCGCGACAGCTACCGACCGGATCTTTACCGAAGCGCGCTCGGATCTATCGGCGCGGCGCTGCCCGGTGCAAACGCCAAGGTCGAGGGCGCGTTGACCGCTGCTGTGCCTGTTGGTTCGGCGGGCGCAAGCCTCGTCCTTGGGCCGGATGGCTTTTTCGATGGAAAGGTTTTCGATCCCGACCGGGTTACCGACTACCTTGGACGTTGACCGGCCCAGCCGCGACGCTGCAGGATTATGCAGCGCACAAATATTGTGCAGCGCAAAATGACAATTTGAACATCGATCGGTCAGGCAGCGGAATCGGCGCGGTGAAGCTTGATGCGCCAAGCCACTGATACAACACGATAAACGCCACGCCATCCAAATTGGCACGCTTCCTGCTTTCATGGTGATAGGCCCAAAGTCGGGTCAGAGATTTCGCGTCCAACGACGGGCGCCCTTCAGGCAAAGCCGCCGTTCAGGTCCATAGCGATCCGGATATTCCGGGTGGTTGGGACCTGGCCGGCGGCTTTTTGTTTCTAACCAGCGCCACTGCCAATGGCTGCCGATGGAGCCGAGATGACCGAAACCTCAGTAGAAACCCACCGTGCGACGACGAGAGCACTGTCGATGTCGACGATTGCCTTCACCGTGTGCTTTGCCGTGTGGACGATCTTCTCGATCATCGGCATTCGCATCAAGGAAGAGCTCGGCCTCAGCGAAACGCAATTCGGCCTTCTGGTCGGCATGCCCATCCTGACCGGATCGCTTGTGCGCATGCTCCTGGGCATCTGGACCGACCGTCTCGGCGGGCGGCTGGTCTACACCGTCACGATGCTTGCGGCAGCGCTGGCAACCTTCCTGCTCGCCTTCGCGACGACCTATTCCCAGATGTTGATCGCCGCTCTCGGTGTCGGCTTGGCCGGCGGCTCCTTCGCCGTTGGTGTCGCCTATGTGTCCCGCTTCTACCCGGCCTCGCATCAGGGCACGGCGCTCGGTATCTTCGGCGTCGGCAATGTGGGTGCGGCTGTGACCAAATTCGCCGCCCCCTTCGTGCTGCTGGCCTGGGGCTGGCAGAGCGTCGCGCTCGTCTGGGCTGCGGCGCTCGTCCTGATGGCGGCGATCTTCTGGCTCACCACCGAGGATGATCCGGTCATCCGCCAGCGCCGCGAAACCGGAGCAGGGCAGGCCCGCAGCTTCGTCGCCGAGTTCAAACCACTGAAAGATATGCGCGTCTGGCGCTTCTCTCTCTATTATTTCTTCGCTTTCGGCGCTTTCGTCGCCCTTGCACTATGGCTGCCGCGCTATCTCATCGGCGTCTACGGCTTCGACATTGCGACCGCCGGCATGGTCGGCGCCGCCTATTCGATTCCCGCGTCGATCTTTCGTGCCTATGGCGGCATGCTCTCCGATCGCATCGGTGCGCGCTCGGTGCTCTACTGGACCTTCGCGGTGGCGACGGTGTGCTGCGCGGTGCTGTCGATCCCGGCCGCCGACTATACGGTGCGGGGCATCGAAGGGCCGATCGCCTTCCACATGGCGGTGGGCCCGATCGCCTTCATCGCCGTCGCTTTCGTCCTGGGCTTCTTCATGAGCCTGGGCAAGGCGGCCGTCTACAAGCACATCCCTGTCTACTATCCCGACAATGTCGGTGCTGTCGGCGGCCTGGTCGGCATGATCGGCGGCCTCGGCGGCTTCATCCTGCCGATTGTCTTCGGCGCACTCAACGACCTCACCGGCATCTGGTCGAGCTGCTTCATGCTGCTGCTTGTCCTGACGGCGGTCTGCCTCGCCTGGATGCATGTGGCGATCCGGCGGATGGAGCGCGATGGACGGCCCGATGCTTCGCTCGCCCAGCCCGCAGAATAACGAAGGAACCATGACAATGGCCCAGAAACTCGTCGTCATCGGCGCCGGCATGGCCTCGGGGCGCATGCTGGAAAATCTGTTTGAGCAGGCGCCTGACGCCTTCGAAGTAACGCTGTTCGGGGCTGAGCCGCGCGGCAATTACAACCGGATCATGCTCTCTCCAGTGCTTGCTGGCGAGAAGACGTATGAGCAGATCGTCACGCACGATGCAGATTGGTACAGCGCCAATGGCGTCGATTGCCGCTTCGGCGAGACGGTGACGAAGATTGACCGCGAGAAGAAGGTCGTGACCACCGTCAAGGGCGAAACGTCTTATGACAAACTGGTGGTGGCGACCGGTTCTGCGCCCTTCATGATCCCGGTCGCGGGCAGAGACCTGCCGGGTGTGCGCGCCTTCCGCGACCTGGATGACGTGGAAGCGATGGTGATTGCGGCCGCCAAGCCCGAAGCCAAAGCGGTTGTCATCGGCGGCGGCCTGCTGGGGCTGGAAGCGGCGGCGGCGCTCAGGCTGCGCGGCATGGAGGTGGTCGTGCTTCACCTGATGGGCCACCTGATGGAGCGCCAGCTCGATCCGACAGCTGGCTATCTGCTCCAGAAGGAACTCGAGGGGCGCGGCATCAAAATCCACTGCAAGGCGCAGACCAAAGCCATACTGGGCAATGAACATGTCGAGGCGGTATTGCTGGAGGACGGCACGGTCTATCCGGCCGACCTCGTTGTGATGGCGGTTGGCATCCGCCCGGAAACCCGCATCGCGACAGATGCCGGACTACATGTTGAACGCGGCATTATCGTCGATGACAGCATGATTAGTTCTGACCCTGACATCATCGCCATTGGCGAGTGTGTGGAACATGCCAATGTCTGCTACGGCCTCGTCGCACCGCTTTACGATATGGCCAAGGTCGCCACGAAGACGTTGCTCGGGGAGCAGGCTGCCTTTCTGCCGGAGGAAACACCAACCAAACTCAAGGTAACGGGCGTCGATCTCTACTCGCTTGGCGACTTTGCCGAAGGTGAGGATCGCGAGGAGATCGTCCTGCGAGATGCCATGGCCGGCATCTACAAGCGCATCATTTTGAAGGACAACCGGATCATCGGAACGGTGCTGTTCGGCGAGACGGCCGACGGTGCCTGGTTCAACGACCTGAAGAAGAAGGCGACCGACATTTCGGAGATGCGCGACACGCTGATCTTCGGACAGGCTTTCCAGGGAGGAACCTCGGCGGACCCTTTGGCGGCCGTTGCGGCACTGGCGGATGATGCGGAAATCTGCGGCTGCAACGGCGTTTGCAAGGGAAAGATCACCGGCGCGATCACTGCGAAGGGCCTGACCAGTCTCGACGATGTACGCGCTCACACCAAGGCGTCCGCCTCGTGCGGCACCTGCACACCGTTGGTCGAGAAGCTGATGGTACTGACGCTGGGCGACAGCTATAACCCCGCTGCCACTCAGCCGATCTGCTCCTGCACTACGCTTGGTCACGATGAGGTGCGCCGGCTCATCAAGGCGAAGGGTCTGAAGACGATCCCCGCCGTGATGCAGGAGCTTGAGTGGAAGACCTCCTGCGGCTGCGCCAAATGCCGGCCGGCGCTCAACTACTATCTCGTCGCCGACTGGCCTGACGAATATGCCGACGACTACCAGTCGCGTTTCATCAACGAGCGCGTCCACGCCAACATCCAGAAGGACGGCACCTATTCGGTCGTTCCGCGCATGTGGGGTGGGGTCACCTCGGCGAAGGAACTGCGCGCCATCGCCGACGTGGTCGACAAGTTCGAAATCCCGACCGTGAAGGTCACGGGTGGCCAGCGCATCGACATGCTGGGCATCAGGAAGGAGGACCTGCCTGCGGTCTGGGCCGATCTCGGGAAGGCAGGATTCGTTTCAGGCCATGCATACGCCAAAGGGCTGCGCACAGTGAAGACTTGCGTCGGCACGGACTGGTGCCGCTTCGGCACGCAGGATTCCACCGGTCTCGGCATTCGTATCGAGAAGTTCATGTGGGGTTCCTGGACGCCGGCCAAGGTGAAGATGGCGGTGTCGGGCTGCCCGCGCAACTGCGCCGAGGCGACCTGCAAGGATGTCGGCGTGATCTGCGTCGACTCCGGCTACGAGATCCATTTCGCGGGTGCGGCCGGTCTCGACATCAAGGGCACCGAGGTGCTCGGCCTCGTGAAGACCGAAGACGAGGCGCTCGAGGTGATCGTCGCGCTGGTTCAGATGTATCGCGAGCAGGCGCGCTATCTTGAGCGCATCTACAAATGGGCCAAGCGGATCGGCCCCGACGAAATCAAACGGCAGGTGCTGGAGGATGTCGTGCGGCGGCGGGAGTATTTCGACCGCTTCGTCTTCAGCCAGAAATTCGCGCAGGTCGACCCCTGGTCCGAGCGCGTATCAGGCAAGGACAAGCACGAGTTCCAGCCCATGGCGACAGTGCCTTTCCAGCAGGCGGCGGAGTAAGATCATGGCGTGGTTCGAGATCGGCAGCATCGACGACATTCCACTGCGCGGCGCGCGCTGCGTGGCGACCCCGCAAGGCCGCATCGGCGTCTTCCGGACAGCAGACGACCAGGTCTACGCCATCGAGGATCATTGCCCGCATAAGGGCGGACCGCTCAGCCAGGGTATCGTTCACGGCGCGTCGGTGACCTGCCCGCTGCATAACTGGGTCTTCTCGCTGGAGACCGGCCAGGCGCAGGGCGCCGACGAGGGCGCGGTCAGGACCATTCCGGTCAGGCTCATGGAGGGACGCATCTCGCTCGGCCTGGGCGTCGCCCAAATCGCCGCGGAGTGAGAGTGATGCAGGATCTGCCGGCAACCGAGGTGAGGACCACCTGCCCCTATTGCGGGGTGGGATGTGGCGTGCTGGCGCGGGTCGCCGCGAACGGAGAGGTGAGCGTTTGCGGCGACCCGGCGCATCCTGCCAATTTCGGCAGGCTGTGCTCGAAGGGCTCGGCACTGGCCGAAACGGTCGGGCTGGAAGGACGCGTGCTGCACCCGGAGATTGGCGGCAAGCGGGCTTCATGGGGTGAAGCACTCGATCTCGTAGCGAAAAAATTTTCCCAGGCCGCCGCCGAGTTTGGACCGGACTCCGTCGGGTTCTACATCTCCGGCCAAATGCTGACGGAGGATTATTACGTCGCCAACAAGCTGATGAAGGGCTTCATCGGCTCGGCCAATATCGACACCAACTCGCGGCTTTGCATGGCGTCCTCGGTGGCCGGCCACAAGCGTGCGTTCGGGGAAGACATCGTCCCCGGCACGTACGAGGATCTGGACGAGGCCGATCTCGTCATACTGGTCGGCTCCAATCTCGCCTGGTGCCATCCGATCCTCTACCAGCGGCTCCTTACGGCACGAAAGGAGCGCGGAACAAAGATCGTCGTCATCGATCCGCGCCGCAGCGCGACGGCCGACGAATGCGATCTGCACCTGGCGATCCGGCCGGGTATGGATGTGCTGATGTTCAATGGCCTGCTGATGCATTTGGGGCAGGCCGGCGCACTGGACCGCGATTTCATAGGCTCAGCCACTTCCGCTTTCGAGGAAGCGCACGCACTGGCTGTGGCCGACGCCGGCACGCTGGAAGATGTGGCGAGGGGCTGCGATGTGTCGCAGGCCGATTTGCGTCTCTTCTACGAGCTCTTCGCCGCCACCGAGCGCAGCGTCACTGTCTACAGCCAGGGCGTGAACCAGTCGGCGCACGGCACCGATAATGTGAACGCCATCATCAATTGCCATCTGGCAACAGGCCGCATTGGGAAACCGGGCATGGGTCCTTTCTCCGTGACGGGCCAGCCCAACGCCATGGGTGGGCGCGAGGTGGGCGGGCTCGCCAACCAGCTCGCGGCCCATATGAGCTTCGAAAATCCGGCCGACATCGACCGCGTCGCCCGTTTCTGGAAGGCACCGGATATCGCACGAAAGGCAGGCCTGAAAGCGGTCGATCTGTTTCGCGCCGCCGGCGAGGGCCGCATCAAGGCGCTGTGGATCATGGGCACCAATCCGGCCGTGTCCATGCCCGATGCAGGCCGCGTGCGTGCCGCTCTGAAGAACTGCGACTTCGTCGTCGTTTCCGATGTCACCAGGACCGACACCACCCGCTTTGCCGACGTGTTCCTGCCTGCAGCAACCTGGGGGGAAAAAGACGGCACGGTGACGAATTCCGAGCGTCGGCTGTCGCGCCAGCGGCCGTTCCTGCCCTTGCCGGGCGAGGCGCGCGCGGACTGGCGCATCATCTGCGACGTCGCCGGTCGGATGGGCTTCGGTGAAGCGTTTTACTACGATGGCCCTGCCGCCATTTTTCGCGAGCATGCAGCGCTGTCGGCTTTCGAGAATGATGGCGAACGATTCTTCGACATCGGTGCGCTGGCTGACATCGAAAGCGAAGCCTATGAGCGCATTGCACCCGGCCATTGGCCCATGCCGAAGGCGCGGCCGGCCAGGAGCAGGCTGGGCGGCGCCGGCCCATTCCCCACGGCGAACGGGCGCGCGCACTTCGTTCCAGTACGCCAAGAGGGCGTAGCGCTTGCCGTCGACGCGGCTTATCCCATCGTGCTCAACACGGGCCGTGTACGCGACCAATGGCACACCATGACGCGCACCGGGCGCGTGCCACGTCTGATGTCGCATATGTCGGAACCGGTCGTCGATGTGCATCCGACAGATGCGGCTGCCAACGATCTCAGCGATGGCGACCTGGCGCGGCTGACAAGCCCCTATGGCTTCGGGCGCGCCAGGGTGCGCGTAACCGATGCGCAACGTCCGGGCGAGGTCTTCCTGCCGATGCATTGGAGTGGGCATTTTGCCGCCAATGCGGGCGCAGGCACGCTTTCGGCACCGATCTGCGATGTGTATTCGGGCCAGCCTGAACTGAAGCACGTACCGCTGAAGATCGTACGCGAGGAGATTTCCTGGCAGGGCACGCTGATCACGCGGCGCGATCTGCGGCCCACCGGTTTCGTCCATTGGAGCCGGCAGGCAGTACCAGGCGGGTGGGTCTACGAGCTCTGCGGAACCGAGACGCCCGATCAAGGCATCCTGCTTTGCCGACAACTGATGAGCCCGTACCGGCGCGAGCAGCTGCTAGAATATACCGACCGCCGCGGTCTCAATTATCGTGCTGCCGCAGTCGATGACGACAGCACGATGGCTGAGGCACTACTGGTCGCCCCCCAGGGGCAGTTGCCGCCGCGCGACTGGCTGGTGTCATTGCTCGGTTCGCGCCAACCATTGAGCGGGGCCGAGCGCATGGCGCTTCTGTCCGGACGCTCTCCCGTACCGATGCCCGCTGTCGGCCGGATCATCTGCTCCTGCTTCAATGTCGGCGTGAACCAGATCACCGCGACCGTCGCCGCAGGCTGCCAGAGCGTCGAGGAGATCGGCGAGCGCATCCGCGCCGGCACCAATTGTGGCACTTGCCGCTCAGAGATCAGGAAGATCATCGATGAAGCTCGTCTCCTGGCAGCAGAGTAACCCCGCGCCGCCGCGCATTGCCGCGCTGAGCGTCCTCCCGATCTTCTTCGACCTCGCCGGCAGGCGCGTCGTGGTCGCCGGTGGCAGCGAAGCGGCCGCCTGGAAAGCAGAGCTGCTGGCAGCGGCGGGAGCGGACGTTCATGTCTATGCGCCTCCGCAGCGTCTCTCCGAAAGCATGGCGGCCCTGTACGCGCGGGACCCCTCGGTACGGCTCCACCGACGCGGCTGGGATGCGGATTGCCTAACAGGCGCCGTCATGGCGCTGGCCGACGCCGAAGATGACTCCGAGGCGGCGGCCTTCGAGGCGGCTGCCCGCAAAGCTGGCGCGGCCTGGAATGTGATCGACAGGCCGGGTTATTGCCAGTTCCAGTTCGGCTCCATCGTCAACCGATCCCCGGTGGTGGTCGGCATCTCGACCTCGGGCGCCGCGCCCATACTCGCGCAGGCCGTGCGGCGGCGCATCGAGACGCTGCTGCCGCGATCGCTGGCGGCATGGGCGGAACTTGCGCGAACGGTGCGTGATGCGGTCGCCGAGCGCCTGACGCCCGGCGCAGAACGGCGCGGCTTCTGGGAGCGCTTCGTGGATCGCGCCTTCCGCGCAGTGCCCGAGAGCGACGCCCTGCAACAGCTCCACCGTGACATCGGCCGGGTGGCCGGACAAAAGCCGCAAGGCCACGTCACCTTCGTCGGGGCCGGCCCTGGCGACCCCGATCTGCTCACGCTGAAAGCCGTCCGCGCACTTCAGGCGGCCGACGTCATTCTGTTCGACGACTTGGTCTCGGACGAGGTGCTGGAACTGGCGCGGCGCGAGGCAAAGCGCATTCTTGTCGGCAAGCGCGCCGGGCGGCCAAGCTGCAAGCAGCACGAGATCAACGAGATGATGGTCGCCCTTGCAAAAGCCGGCCGAAGGGTTGTGCGTCTGAAGTCCGGCGATCCCATGATCTTCGGGCGTCTGGGCGAGGAAATGGCCGCCCTCGAAGACCAAGGCATCGGACATGACGTGGTGCCCGGCATCACTGCGGGACTGGCGATGGCGGCACGGCTTGGCGTCTCGCTGACCCATCGCGACTGTGCGAAGTCCGTGCGGTTCGTGACCGGCCACTCCCGGCATGGCGGCTTACCGCAAGACATGGACTGGGCTGCCGTCGCTGATACCTCTGCGACGACGATCTTCTATATGGGCGGACGAACGGCGGCTCAGATTTCGACCGCACTCATCAGCCGCGGAATGTCTCCTGGCACCCCTGCCGTCGTCGGCATTGACATCGGCCGCGCCGGGGAAGTGATCCGCTCGACCGATCTGGCGGGACTGCCAGACTGCTGTGCCATTGCAAATGGAGAGCCAGTTCTGATCGGCATCGGAAGCGTGTTCACACGAAAGTTGGAAGTCAGTGCACGTTTGACTGTCAACGGCGGCGACCATACCGATTGCCGCTCAGGTGTCCCTTAATCGGCATAAGGCTCCGCAGCAGCCACTGTATCGATCATCGCAGTGACGTCGTGTCTCGCTCCGGAGCCTGCGCATTTTTAGCTGTCTTCTTAAGCGCCACAGTTCCCAGTCTTGTCCAGACGCCGCGCGCATGTTCACCATCCTCGCTGTTGAGCTTGTCAGCGATCCAGATGAGCGCCCCGTAGATCATGGCGCGATCGTCGCCGGTCAGGTCTACGATCCCGGCCTTGACGACGAGGCCGCCGAGTTCGATCAGATGGCGTGTTCGCTTGCGGCGCTCGATCTGCCATGCGCGCATGTCATGCCTCGCGCGCGCTGCTTGATGGCGGTTGCGCGCCGCCCGGTTGCGCTTGAACGCCGCCGTTGTCGCGGTCAGGTGCCGGAGTAGATCGCCGTGATTTTCCGCGAAAGAACGCAGCGCCACGCTTGACCCATGCCTCCCTATTTCCGGCATCCTTGGTTTCGGCCAGTGCGACGAGCGCACCGGCCAATTCGTCGGCGGTGAGGGTGTCGGCCCCGGTGGCGATGACCAGTTCGCCAAGCTGCTGCACCTTCCGTATCTTAAGTTCCCGCGCCTTGTCCTCAAGCGCCTTCAGTTCCGCGTCATAGTCTCTCGGTTTCCGCATTGTCGTCTCCTTTCCCGGTCGCAAGTCGATAGTGCGGTAAGGATAGTTGCGCAGACGACAGAACGCAGTATTGTTGCCGGGACGGTGTGGCACGGCCCGGTCCATCCCGAGAAATTAGTTTCGAGGGCGCGCTTATACGTCGTTCCGACGTGCGCTTGGCCGTGGCAATGCTTGATCGCGATGGCGATCTATCATCTTCACGTCAAGGTCATTTCCCGCAAGGCTGGTCAGAGCGCGGTGGCGTCCGCCGCCTACCGCTCGGCCTCGCGGCTGCGCGATGAACGGCTGGACCGCGATCAGGACTTTACCGCCAAGCGTGGCGTCGTCCATTCCGAGGTGCTGTTGCCCGAGAACGCACCGGAGGTTTGGAGCGACCGCGAACGGCTCTGGAATGACGTTGAGGCGTTCGAGGTCAGGAAGGACGCACAGCTTGCCCGCGAGGTCGAGTTCGCCATTCCGCGAGAGATGACGCAGGCGCAGGGCATCGAGCTTGCCCGTGACTTCGCCCAAGCCGAATTTGTCGATCAGGGCATGATCGCCGATTTGAATGTGCATTGGGACATAGGCGAAGACGGGATGCCGAAACCCCATGCCCATGTCATGCTGACCATGCGCAGCGTGGATGAGAACAGGTTCGGGCAGAAGGTGCGGGACTGGAACCGCACCGAAATGGTGGAACGGTGGCGCGAACGCTGGGCGGAGTTGGCAAACGAGCGCCTGGCCGAACTCGACATCGAGGCGCGCATCGACCATCGCAGTCTGGAAGCGCAGGGCATCGGCCTTGAGCCGCAAAGCCAGATCGGCGCGCCCGCCCAACGCATCGAGGGCGAAGGGTTAGAGGCCGCCGATCGCACGGAAATGCACCGCGAGATCGCCCGCAACAATGGCGCGCGGATCATCGCCGATCCTTCACTGGCGCTGGACGCGATCACGCATCAGCAATCAACCTTCACGCGCCGCGACATGGCGATGTTCGCGCACCGGCACAGCGACGGCATCGAGCAGTTCAACGAGGTGATGGGCGCGATGCGCGGTGCGCCCGATTTGGTCGAATTGGGCAAGGACGGACGCGGCGAGGATCGGTTCACCATCCGCAACATGATCGAGGCCGAACAGCGCCTGCATCGTGCCGCCGAGATGATGGCCGAGAGGGAACGCCATGAAGTCAACGAAGCCAACAGGCAGGCGGCACTTGCCCGCGCGGAACAGCGTGGCCTTATCCTGTCCGGCGAGCAGGCCGAGGCGCTGGCGCATGTCACGGACGGGCGCGATCTCGGCGTTGTCGTTGGTTATGCCGGGACGGGAAAGAGCGCCATGCTCGGCGTAGCGCGCGAGGCATGGGAAACGGCGGGCTACGAGGTGCGCGGCGCTGCTTTGTCCGGCATCGCGGCGGAAAATCTGGAAAGCGGATCGGGCATATCCTCACGCACCATCGCCAGCATGGAACATGGCTGGCAGAACGGGCGCGACATGCTCACCAGCCGCGATGTTCTTGTCATCGACGAGGCGGGCATGGTCGGCACGCGGCAGATGGAGCGCGTGCTCTCCCATGCCGCCGATGTGGGCGCAAAAGTGGTGCTGGTCGGCGATCCGCAGCAGTTGCAAGCAATAGAGGCGGGTGCGGCCTTCCGCTCGATCCATGAGCGCCATGGCGGCGTCGAGATCGGCGAGGTGCGCCGTCAGCGCGAGGACTGGCAGCGCGACGCCACCCGCGATCTGGCGACTGGCAGAACGCGAGACGCGATCCACGCCTATGACAGCCATGACATGGCGCATCAGGCACAGACGCGCGAGCAGGCGCGTGAGGATCTGATTGACCGCTGGGACCGCGACCGGCAGGCATCGCCGGATAGCAGCCGCATCATCCTCACCCACACCAATGCGGAAGTGCGGGAACTCAACGAGGCAGCCCGCGAGCGGATGCGAGAAGCTGGCGATCTGGGCGAGGACGTGCGCGTCACGGTCGAGCGGGGAGAACGCGGCTTCGCCGCCGGAGATCGCGTCATGTTCCTGCAAAACGAGCGCGGCCTTGGCGTGAAGAACGGCACGCTCGGGACCATCGAACAGGTCAGCGAACAATCGATGTCGGTGCGCACCGACGATGGCCGCGATGTCTCCTTCGACCTCAAGGACTACGACCGCATCGACCATGGCTATGCGGCGACGATTCACAAGGCGCAGGGCATAACGGTGGACCGCACCCATGTTCTGGCAACGCCGGGACTGGATGCCCACGGCAGCTATGTCGCCCTGTCGCGGCACCGCGACGGCATGGATCTGCATTACGGCCGCGATGACTTCGCCAATCAGGACAGGCTCATCAACACCCTGTCGCGCGACCGGGCCAAGGATATGGCGACGGATTACGACCAGCAGATCGATCCCGCGCGGGACTACGCCGAGCGGCGCGGCATCACCTTCCGCGCCCGTGTCGCCGAGATCGTGCGCAAGCTCGTGCCGCAGAACGTTCGCGACCGGATCGAGGGCATCGTCAATGATCTGCGCTCCCCCGGCGACGGCGTGCCTGGCGCAGATGCCGTACAGCGGCCGGAAAGGGAAAGGACCGACAAACAGGCGGCGGAGCGGCAGGCCAGGGAGGACCCCGAGGTAGCGTTGCGCCGCGCCCGAGGCCGAGCCTTTGTCCGCCATGCCCGTGCCGTGGACGCGATCTTCAAGGCCCAGGCGAACGATATAGCCGCCACACCCGGACAGGTGCACGAACTGCATGAGGCGCGCGCGGCCTTCAACGATCTTCGGCCTCACGGCTCCCACGATGCCGAAGCCGTCTACAAGAGGAACCCCGAACTTGCGACAGAGGTTGCTTCGGGCAATCCCGACCGAGCCTTGTCGGCGAGACGTGCCCTGCAACTGGAAACCGAGATGCGCAAGAACCCCGAGCTTCGCGCCGATCATTTTGTCGAACGGTTTCGCGACCTCAAACAGTTCGGCGAACGGCAATATGCGGCGGGCGACTATTCCGGCTACAGGTCCGCGCGGGTGGAGATGGGCAATATGGTCATGGGCCTTGAGCGCGACCCGCAGCTCGAATCCCTGCTCGAAGGCCGCAAGCGCGATCTCGGTATCGACTTCGACTCAGGACTTGGCCTTGGCAAGGACCTTGCCCTCAGTCACGGTCTTGGCAGAGGTCGGGGGCTCGGGTTGTAGAATAATCTTGTTCGTGGCCGTTCTCCATCTCGAAATGGCGGAGCGCGTCAGGATTGGAACCGGAAGGGTCACGGAAAGCCTCTGTTGCTTCCCGAGAAGGAGCCGGACCTGAACCGGGCAGTCAAGGCCGCAGCCGCTTCGCGGTGGCGCGTTCCGCGCCAGCCTTGACAGCCCGGTTCAGCGCCCGGCAAGGCGTGAGGAAGCAGAAAAGGCTTTGTGGGAGCGCGAGCGCTCGCGCTCCCTTGTGGACGTAATCGGCGGCGGTTGCCGCCCCTATGCAACCCGGGCCGGGGATGCCCGCCTTTTAGCCGTCGACGCGCTGATGACGTGTGGGGCTTTGATCGGCTCGGCGGCAGGCCGTCCGTCGACTTCGATGCGATTGCGTCCGGCTTCCTTTGCTCGATAGAGGCACGTATCGGCCTTTTCCAGCAGGTGCGAAAACGAGTGCGAATCCACGACGCCGTGGCTGATGCCGAAGCTGGCGGTGATCTTGAAGCGATTGCCCTTGAAGATGATCGGCTCGGCCTCGATCGCCTTGCGGAGCGTTTCGGCAAGCCGGCAGGCATAGTTGACGTCCTTGCCCGGCAGCAGCACGACAAATTCCTCGCCGCCGATGCGCGCGACGAAATCATCTTTGCGAAACGTGTCGCGGATCAGTTCGGCGCAGCGCTTGATGGCCTCGTCGCCGGCAACATGCCCGTAATTGTCGTTGACGCTCTTGAAGTGATCGATGTCGAGCAGCACCAGCGTCGCATCCCGCTGTGCCGTGCGATCCTTGCAGATATCGGACATGACCTGGATGCTCCGACGGTTGTAAAGCCCGGTAAGAGGATCCCGGAGCGCGGTCTCGCGTAGTCCGACGACGCTGCGCTCATAGGCGAGTGACAGCGAGAATGCCCCGCTTGCGCTGATATGAATGGCGGCGGCGATCAGATTGAGGTCGAGAAAGATGTCACCCGGCAGCAGGCTGTCCATGCCCCGCTCCAGAACCAGGCCCTGGACGACGCGCAATGCCGAGGAGGCTGCAACCGCGCCGTAGGCGAATACCAGACCCCAACGGGAAGAAAGCCGTTCCCGTTCCAGGCTAAGCACGACCATGATGGCGACGATCTGGGCCGCGATGATCGCATTGGTCAGGCCGAAGACCAGCCCCTTGCCGAGAACATCGGAAAGCATGAGCCCAAGCGCAACGATGAGGCTGAGCAACAGGAACCAACTCGACGACGAGGGACGTCCGAAGAAGGTCCTGATGGCCCGCCATCGCAGGCCGAGGCCGATCACCAGAAGACCGTTCGGCACCAGCAGGGCCTCGGGCGGGGCATCGATGCGGCGCGAGAAGATGACGAAGGCGACGGCGAAAACCAGGTTGGACGTGACAAGTAGGCCCCAATAGCGCCGATCCCGCTTGCCCAGCCCGGCGAATGCGAAGGCGACGGCGAACACGATCAGCAACAGCGCGTTCACCCTGAACATCGTTTGCTGGTCGAGGCCGAACAGAGGGTCCATCAGGCCTCCCATCGCTGCCCTTGAGACAGAAACAATTTGAGAGTGGAAAGTCTGAAGAAACAGGCGACGGGTTGCATCGCATCTAAGTCGAATTTTTCGTAACGTGGCCTTTGGGGACGACAAGGGCGTACAGCGGTACAGTCTCCGCCGCCGACCAGCCAGATTGCGAAACGCACATCCAGGTCCTTCGCCGCGATCCGAATCAAGCCGCAGCGGCCACTGTTCATTATGGGTAGAGGCACGTTTTGCGAGGGGGAGCTCGGCCCGTTGTCTTTCCTATTTGCCGCCGATTGTACGTCGTAGCCCTATTACGGCTAAATATCTGTTGCGCAACGGTAATTCCTTCTCCTGACTGGTCTCGACAATCGTCAGAAACAGCCAGAAGGAGGCAATGCAGCCATGCGTCAGCCAGACCGCATCATCCGCTTTAACACCGTTCGTGCCCGAACCGGTCTGTCGCGTTCCACCATCTACCGCAAGATCGCCGAGGGCACATTTCCAGCCCAGCTCAAGATCAGCACCAACGGCGCGGGATGGCGGGAATCCGACATCAACCGCTGGGTTGCCGATCCGGTCAAATGGCGGCCGGAGGAAGAGGCCGGCAATGGGCGATGAGGAAAGGCATCGGGGTAGAGAGAGACCGGCCAACGACAATGGCGATGCAGGCGGTCCCGACCCCGAGGCGCTGCGCAAGCTTGATGCCGTCGCCCTGAAATTTGCGCGCATCATCGGCCGCCGCATGGCGCGCGAGGATTTTGAGCAAGCCATGCACGCAGCCAATGACAACGCGCCAAAATCCAGCGACGAGGCCGAGACGTGAAATTAGTCGGGCAACTCGTCGCCCTTGACCGGCGGATTACCCTTTCCGGCGCGGTTGAGAATATCGAGCGCCTTGGGAATATCGGCGCGGACTGCGCGTTCCTGAAAATAGCTCTCCGTGCGCAGCGCCGAGAGCTTTTCCGCAACCGCAACATTGATAAGCTGATTCAACGCCACGCCCTCGTTTTCCGCAACCTTGCGGGCTTCATCGAGAAGCGAGGGCTGAAGCCTCAGCGCGAAATTGCTTTTCCTCATTTCCTTGCCTCCATCCGTTTCCATGCTTCGCCGGGCGAAACAACATCAATTCCGAACCGGCTCGCAGCCTTGCCGAAATCACGGATATTGAACGTCACGATGGCTTGCGCATTGCCGTTCACCGCCGCTTCCAGCACCATGTCGTCGTCAGGGTCGCGCACCATCGGCCGCCACAGGAAGGCAAGGCGTACAGGTTCCGCGACAGCAGCCACCGCATCGAGCAACGCATCTACGTCCTCGACCGACAGCCCGGACGCTTCCAGATGCTCGGGTCGCGTCATAACCGCCTGATACTCGATCATCAGCGGCACGGAGGCCAGCAGCGTGAAGCGCTGTTCCAACGCCGCGACCAACAGGCGACGGGATGCTCCCGCTTCGCTGCGAATAGCGGCGATCATGGTCGCTGTGTCGAGTATCAGCCTCATGGAAGATATATGGGAAATCAAGAGTGATATTGCAAGCGATATTGCAAAAGTCGGGATATTTGCTACTATCTTACCAACAAACAACAGGAGTCTGCGACCATGACCCGCGTTGCGCTTTACGCCCGCTATTCCTCGGACAATCAGCGTGATGCCTCGATCGAGGACCAGTTGCGCCAGTGCCGCGAGCGCGCGGCGCGTGAGGGCTGGAATGTGGTGGAAACCTATTCCGACCATGCGGTGTCCGGGGCAACGCTCATCCGTTCCGGCATCCAATCGCTGCTTGCCGATGCCCAGGCGGGCCGCTTCGACATGGTGCTGTCCGAGGGGTTGGATCGCATCAGCCGCGATCAGGAGGACGTGGCGGGCATATTCAAGCGCCTGCGCTTCGCCGGGGTGACGCTCTTCACGCTGTCGGAGGGCGAGATCAATGAGTTGCACGTCGGCCTCAAGGGCACGATGAACGCCCTGTTCCTCAAGGACCTCGCCATCAAGACCCATCGCGGCATCCGTGGCCGCGTCGAGGCGGGCAAGATCGGGTGTGGCAACGCCTATGGCTATCGCGTTGTCCACCAGCTCGACGCACGCGGCGAGCCGATCAGGGGCGAACGCGAGATCATCGAGAAACAGGCCGAGGTGGTGCGCCGCATCTTCCGCGAATATGTCGCCGGCAAGGGGCCGCAGCGCATTGCCGCCGATTTGAACCGCGACGGCATCCCCAGCCCCACAGGCAAGCGCTGGAACGACAGCACCATCCGAGGCAACCGCATCATCAGTTCCGGCATCCTCAATTGCGAGCTTTACATCGGCATCATCCGCTGGAACCGGCAGAAGAAGGCCAAGAACCCCGATACGGGCCGCTCGACCTACCGGCTCAATCCCGAGAGCGAATGGATACGCGCCGAGGCTCCCGAGCTTCGCATTATCCCGCGAGAGCTATGGGATGCCGCCAAGGCCCGGCAGGACGAGTTGACCGCGCTCTACAAGAACCAGATCGAGGCATCGCGCGAGGGCACCAAGCGCATGAGGGCGAAAAACGGCAATCTCAATGCCACGCACAGGCCGCGCACCCTGCTTTCCGGCCTCGTGTTTTGCGCCTGTTGCGGTGGTTCCTATGGGCGTCGCGGGCAGGACCGCTATGCCTGCACCAACCATGTCCTCGGCAATGGCTGCGACAATGCCCGCACCATCTCCCGCACGGCTCTGGAAACCCGCGTGCTGACCGGTTTGCGCGAGCGCATGATGACGCCGGACATGGCGGCGGAAGCCATGCGCGCCTATGCACAGGAAACCAACCGGCTCAACCGCGAGCGCCGCAGCACCGCCGATGCCGCACGGAAGGAGCTGGCCGAAACAGAAAAGGCGATTGCCGAAATCGTGCGGGTCATCGAGCAAGGTGGCTGGCACCGTGCCCTGTCCGAGCGCCTGACCGAGTTAGAAGCCAAACAGGACAGCCTCACCGCCCATCTCTCCGACGCACCGCAGGACGTTCCCGACATTCATCCGGGCATTGCCGAAACCTACCGGCGTAGGATCGAGCGGTTGACCACCGCGCTGGACCATCCCGACGATGCTGTGGAGGCAACCGCCGCCATCCGCGAGATTATCGACCGTATCATCATCACCCCCGGCCCGACGCGGCGCGACTTCACCGCCACGTTGCAAGGCGAACTCGGCACCATCCTCGACTGGATCGCCCGCACCGGGAAACCCGGTTACAAACCTGCCAATGATGTCCAGTCAGCGCATTTGTCGGTTTCGGTGAAAGCTCGGGCTTGTCCCGGGGGTCCACTGAGGCGGCGCGGCGCATTGGAGACCCACTAAGGGATTGCCGGAACAAGTCCGGCAATGACGAAGGTGGGGACAGCGCCGAACGCTGGTTCAGGTAACTCTTCTGCGACGTGGAAAAGGTGATTCATGACAACGGGTTTACGCGGTCGGTTGCAACAATGGCTCGGCCTCGAGGCGAAGGCGAGCCAGACGGCGAAGCTCGTCGCCTGGGCCACGGGCGGGCAGCCGGTCTGGACGCCGCGCGATTATGCGAGCCTGGCGCGGGAGGGTTTCACCAAGAACCCCATCGTCTATCGCTCGGTACGGATGATCGCCGAGGCCGCCGCCTCCGTGCCGCTCTATCTCTTGGACGGTGCCAAGGAGATCGACGAGCATCCGCTGCTGACATTGCTCAAGCGGCCGAACCCGATGCAATGCGGGCCGGATCTGCTGGAACAGTTCTACGGCCACCTGATCGTCGCGGGGAACGGCTACCTCGAAGCGGTCGCGGTGGAGGGCGAGGTGCGCGAACTGCATGCGCTCCGCCCCGACCGCATGAAGGTGGTGCCGGGCCCCGATGGTTGGCCGGAGGCGTACGAATATGCGGTCGCGGGCCAGACCATGCGCTTCGAGCAGGACGGCGCGCGCGTGCGGCCGGTCCTGCACATGGCGCTGTTCCATCCGCTCAACGACCATTACGGCATGAGCCCGCTGGAGCCCGCCGCGGTCGGCCTCGACCTCCACAACGCGGCAGGCGTCTGGAACAAGGCGCTGCTCGACAACTCGGCCTGCCCGTCCGGCGCGCTGGTCTATACCGCCCAGGACGGGCAGCTTTCGCCCGAACAATATGAACGGCTGAAGACCGAGCTCGAAGACGGCTTCGCCGGGGCGAAGAATGCCGGCCGGCCGCTGTTGCTGGAAGGGGGGCTCGATTGGAAGGCCATGGGGCTCTCGCCCCGCGACATGGATTTCATCTCGGCCAAGCATGTGGCCGCGCGGGAGGTGGCGCTGGCGCTCGGCGTGCCGCCGATGCTGCTCGGCATTCCCGGCGACAACACCTATGCGAACTACGCGGAGGCCAACCGCTCGTTCTGGCGCCAGACCGTGCTGCCGCTCGTGGGGCGCACGGCCAAGGCGCTGACGGCGTGGCTTTCGCCCGGCTTCGGTATGGCGGCACGGCCCGGCGCTTCAGCTCTGGAGCTGAAGCCCGACCTCGATGCGGTGGAGGCGCTGTCCACAGAGCGCGAGGCGCTGTGGGCGCGGGTGCAGGCGTCCGATTTTCTGACTGTCAACGAAAAGCGCGCGGCCGTCGGCTACGGCGCCATCGACGGTGGCGATACGGTGTCCGGCGCGCCGCCGCCGTAAGCCGCACCGCTGGGCGTTGCACCGCGCTCGTGCTAGCCTCT
This sequence comes from Hyphomicrobiaceae bacterium UBA7697, assembly GCA_002482645.1. Classification (GTDB taxonomy): domain Bacteria; phylum Pseudomonadota; class Alphaproteobacteria; order Rhizobiales; family Methyloligellaceae; genus Methyloceanibacter. The sequence continues at coordinate 585,317 of DLGJ01000008.1, read as the reverse complement.
TGCCGGAATTCATCGGCAAGGAGGGGCCTATGGCGCTGCGTCTGACACCACCGACAAAGAATATCTTCTACCTATCCGTCGTCTGCGCGGTCGTCGCGTTCGTGCTGTATGTGCTCGGCGTTTTCGGTGTCGTCGAGGGCGGTTTTGCGTCCGTGTCGCATATCGCCTTCTGGAGCGTCATGATGGGCTGGGGCCTGATGACGGCAGGCGTCGCCATGAAGGGCGTTTGAGGCCCCCTATCCGCGTGACCCCATTGGATTGACGTCCTTGGGCGGACGCGCCCAACGGAAAGTCACATCATCATGCTGCAACGCTTTGGCGATCTCGCGCCGGAGTGCGAGGTCAAGTTCGCGCCGGACAATCTGCAAACCGTCGAGGCGGACGGAACATTCTCCGGCTACGCGTCCGTGTTCGGCCAGGTGGATCTCGGTCAGGACCTGGTCATGCCCGGCGCCTTCCGCGACAGTCTCGCCGAACGCGGGCCGCGCGGCGTGAAGCTGCTGTTTCAGCACGATCCCAACGAGCCGATCGGCGTTTGGCTCGAGCTCGCCGAGGACGCGCGCGGCCTGTTCGCCAAGGGGCGCCTGATGCCCGAAGTGACGCGCGCCCGCGAAGTGCTCTCCTTGATGCGGGCAGGGGCGCTGGACGGGCTCTCGATCGGCTTTCGCACCGTGCAGGGCCGCACCGACCCCGCATCGGGCGTGCGCCGCCTCGACAAGATCGACCTTTGGGAGATTTCCATCGTCACCTTCCCCATGCTGCCCCAGGCGCGGGTGAGCGCGGTGAAGCGGCACGCCGCGTCCCGGCCGCGCGAGGGGCAGTCCCGCTTGCGGGCGCCCGGCGATCTGGCAAGTTTCGCCCGGGCCTTGCGGCGCGGCGCGGCGCTGATGCGCGGATAGTCGTCCGTACACTGGAGCGCGCAGTCGGGGGAATGATGCTCCTGGATCTGGCGGTAAGACTGCCAGAGCCACCGTAATTGTGACTGTATGAAACTTGCTGTGCCACTAGTCGGAGGCGCACTCATGTGGCCAAACTACAGGTTAGCTAGCGGGCGCAATGCAATAAATGTGATATGAGCACTAGGAACACGGGCAAGAGTCGGCGGTTGGCCGACGCGCAACTCCTTGAACTTGCTCGGAGTCATGCGAAAGCAATCAATAACTTCAGGCTCGGAGCTCACCTTAACAGTCGCTCAGGAATGACCGTCGATGGCGGCTTCACGGCGCAGTAGATCGCTTTCGCTCCGGGACGCGCATCGAGGCGTTAGTTGAACAGCCATGTGAAGCGGCCCTTGACCGCGTTGTCGGAAACGTTGTCGGCGAACTGGCCGGAGTATGACACGCCCGCGCTGATCCGATCGGTGACGGCAAAGTCGAGGCCAGCGTCGAGTAGCGCGCTGTCTTCGGCGAGCGGCACACCCGTCACGTCGAAGCCAATGCCGGTCGTGGCAAACGCAAGGCTCGCGCCCGGCGTCACGTCGTCGAAGGCGTGCAGCCAGGCGGCGGAGATATGCGGCGTGATCTGCGTCGCGCCCCACATCATCGTCTTGGCCGCGCGAAGACCCACGGTGGTATAGCCCACGTCTTGGTCGAGGTTCACGCCACGCAATGAAGCCTGGGGTCCGCCGCGTTCGTTGAAGGCGTCCGTTTGCACGCTGACATAGGCCAGCCCGCCAAACGGCTCCACGCTAAGGCCGCCAAATTGCGTGGGATACGCGATCTCGCCAAAGAGTTGGCCCGTGTCCGCGTCGTAGCTTGCTTTTTGGCGTTCGAAGAAGCGGGGGAAGACCACAGCACGGGACGTCTCGATCTCGTTCCAGGTCCACATGCCGCCACCACGCAGAGCAACGGGACCTGCCATACCGCCCACGTAGCCGCCAAGGTGATAGCTCTCGACATCGGCGCCGCTGTAGCGGTCATCGACGCTCACATTGGAGAAGGAGGCGCCGGTGGCAAGACCCACGCGCCAGGAGCCAGAGACGGCCGCATCCATACCGGAGACGAAGCCGCCGAGATCGCGGGTCGCCGAAGCCGCGTTGCGATCGCCGTCGAAGTCTCCCCAGGCCCCGAAGGCCCGCGTCCAGAAGGCCAGCGGCTGGGCCGCGGGGGCCGGCGCATCCACGAGCGACTTGCCGTCATACATGCCTTCGCCCAGCATCATGGGCTGGCTCTCATAGGTGGCCATCTGCGGTCCGCTTGCCGCGAGTGCGCCACCCCGATGGCTCGCCTGCATCATGCGGCCAAGGACCGCCTCGCGCACGTAACGGCTGTCGTCCACAAGCGTGCCCGCGACCGTCGCATGCACCTCGCCGGACAGCGCATCGAAGGCCTGCCGCGCTCCGTCGACAGTCTGGGTCAGGACGGACAAGAAAAGCGGGTTCGCGAAGGGGAACCGGTCCAGCGCCTCGGCCACGTTGCACTGATTTTGCGTCTGGGCCACCGAGCAGAAGCTCAAATAGGTCGGTTCGCCGTTGCTGCCGCCGCCGCTGCCGCCTCCGCTGCCGCCGCCGCCGTTATCCGGCGGCACCACAGTCCGCAGCAAGGTCAGCACCACGTCGTTGCCGTCGCCGCCATCGTAGGCGACGATCGGCGTCAAAAACGCGAAATTGGTCGAGACCGAACCGAACGTTCCGTTTACGGCGTCGTTCCCGTCATTGTCGATGATGACATAGTCCGTACTAGGATTATAGGCGCCGTTCTCCGCCATCACTTGCAGCGTGGCGCCGGTGATGTTCACGGTGCCGCCTATGACGAAGACCTTGTCGCTGTTGTTCGGGGTGGCGTCGAGCTCGACCTGAAAGATGGCGTTCTGCCCGAGAGTGAAATTGCCGTTCACCGTCATGCTGCCGATGGAGTTGCCTGGCGCAAGTATACCGCCCTGCACGTCCAGACCGCCGAACGTGCCGGTGCCCATCACCGTGCCGCCCGTCTGGGTGAAGGGGGCCGTCGTCGCGCCCGAGAAGCTCCATGTGCCGGCCTCGACCTGGAAGGTCTCGAACTCCCGATATTGCTTCGTATTCGACCCAGTGTCGATGTCGTCCAGATTGAAATCGTCGCTGCCTGGCCCGCTGAAGGCCAGCGTGTCGTTCGTGCCGGCTCCGGCAAGGACGAGATTGCTGCCACCCGGCGAATCCGTGATCTCGAAACCGGGATGAAGCTCCAGACGGTCGTCCAGGTTATTGTTCTGGTCGAACCGCACCGCGCCGCCAGCCCCGCCCTCAAGGGTGCCGAACAGGGTCAGCGTCGTGGGGCCATTAAGAGTATTAACGGCGAAGTCGCCGACGTCCGGCCCCAGGCTGGCTACCGTGCTGTCCTTGGCCACCGTGATCTTGATCTCGCCTCCGTTGTAGTTTCTCGCGTCGATGCCGAAGTCGGTCTTGCCGGTGACCTTGCCGTTGGCGGTAGTAGTGATCTCGACAAAACCTTGGCCGTGATTGAGGGCGGTGATGCCGGAGTTGTCGCCTTCGACCGTGCCGGTCCCCGTTTTCACCGTGACATTGAAGCCGTCGGGGTTGTTGTTATTTGCGAAGATGCCGTCAAAGTTGCCGCCGGTGACGTTGCCGCCTGCGGTGGTGATGTCGATGGAGCCTTGGCCGTAATTGTTGGCTTGGATGCCGAAGGTGCCGCCTTCGACCGTACCGGCTCCCGTGGTCACCGTGATATTGGTGCCGTTGTTGTTGCGCGCGAAGATGCCAGCGCTATTCGTGCCCTTGACTGCGACGCCAGCGTAGCCGTCGCCAGTGGTGATGTCGATGAAGCCTTGACCGTAATTGCGGGCGACGATGCCGTAGGTGGCGCCTTCGACCGTACCGGCCCCCGTCTTCACCGTGATGTCGGTGCCGGTGCCGGTGCCGGAGTTGACCGCATTGATGCCTTCAAAGGTCGTGCCATAGACGTTGCCGTCGGTGGTGATCTCGACAAAGCCTCCTGTGCCGAAATTGATGGTGGAAATGCCGCTGCTCCGGCCTGTGACCGTGCTTCCGGTCTCTGTCGTGATCTTGATGTTGCGGGTGCCGATGTTGTCGTTGCGTGCATAGATGCCATATTGGTTGAGACCTTCGATCTCGCCACCGGCGGTAATCGTGGTGTCGGCATCGCCATTGGAGCCATCGCTGTTGTTGAAGGCGAAGATACCGCTTTGGTTGCCTTTGACGACCGCGGTGTCGCCGGTCGTCACGGAAAGGTTATTGCCCGCCGCGGTGGTCGGGTTGCCGTTGGCAATTGTGACGCCGTTGGTGCTATTCCCATAAACGTAGCCATAGACGTTGACGGTGGTGTCGCCTGTACCGAAGTTGCGGGCGTGGATGCCGTGCGTAGCAGTGTCTGTGCCAACCACGCTCGCGCCAGACTCCACGGTGACGGTGATGCTGTCGGAGACTCGGCTGTGGTTAATAGCTTGGATGGTGGCGAATTGCTCATTCGTAATTACTGCGCCGTTGCGGACCGTGACCGTGTTGGAGCCGGTGGCCGTCCCATAGTTCGTGTCTGTTCCGAGATGACTGTAAATGCCTCGGTTACCCGCCGTGATGTTGCCATTGGTATCGATCGTGATGCTGCCCGGCGTACTGCCGTAATCGCCGGTGGCGTTGACGTTTAGACCCGCATCGCCCGCCGTCAGCGACGACATGTTCACGTCGGTATAGGAGAGCTGGCCTTCGCCGGTGATGGTGATGGCGGTTCCGCCCGTGTTCACGCTGAAGTTCGGGAGTGTGAGGACGTTGGCGTCGTCGTCGTTGATTGTTTGCGCATTATTGCCAAGGCCGGTGCACTCCCATGTCGAACCGCCGGTATTCGTGCAAGCCGCGTAGGCCCGGCTGCCATAACCACTCAACGCCCCAAAAAAGACTGCGGTAGACAGCAATAGCTGCCGACGATGCGAACCCGAACCCATGACCATCCCCCAACGTCACGCCACCACCGCTAGTAGCGTTGTCTCTTAGCCCACCCCTCGGCTGGACCCTACACAACGGAGCCCCGAGTCTCGAATCAATCCGGCCGAAGTGGGCACATTTCTGAAAGTTGTGTTGCAAATGGGATACAGGCATGAGGGGCAGAAAACGCCCTGAGACTGCTCGCGGTTCGCAGAAGGCGGTCTTGAGGCCGAGGGCGACGCCGCCCGGCCGTCGCGTCGGCGCCCAACCGGATTTCGGCTATTCGTCATGCCGGCCGCTGACGGCCGGCGGCGGCTTCACGGCGCAGTAGGGGGGGTGGAGAAGCGCCCAGGAAACGGATAGACCTGTCGCGGCGACCGTGGCGGACGCGGTGAACGGTTTCACTCCGATCCGCCTCACGATGGAACGATGTGCGGAAGCGGCGATCGACGCCGGCCGCCGAACGGGGAGAAACTTATCAGCCGGGCCGATCCCGAGAACGATGCGCAAGTCCCAGGGACTGCGAGCGAGGCGCGGCGCGGGCTGACGATCACGGCGCTGATCATTGCCGGGGAGTCCGTCTTTTTACTGCCGTTCGTTCTGCCGCGCATCTTCCGGCCCACGCTGCTCGAAGTCTTCGGCTTGACCAATCTCGACCTTGGCGCGGCCTTTTTCGTCTACGGCATCGTCGCCATGGCCGCCTATTTCCTGGGTGGGCCGTTGGCCGACAGATTTCCGGCGCGCGTCTTGCTGGCGCTTGCACTGGCGTCCACCGCCGCGGGCGGGCTGGTGCTGATGAGGATTCCCTCGCTGCAGACGCTGATCGTTCTGTACGCGTATTGGGGCGTCACGACCGTGGCCCTGTTTTGGGCACCACTCATCCGCGCGACGCGGCAGTGGGGCGGAGAGGACTCGCAAGGCCGCGCCTTCGGCTTGCTCGAAGGCGGCAGGGGACTCCTCGCCGCCGCGATCGGCGCTGTCATGGTGGCCGTGTTCAGCGGGCTGCTTCCCGCCGCGAGCGAGACGGCGAGCGTTGCGCAGCGGACTGCCGCCATGCAGCAGGTCGTCTTGCTGCTGTCGGTCGTGACTTGCTCCGCCGCCGTGCTGGTGTGGCTGGCGTTGCCTCGGGCCGGCGCGGATGAGAAGCGGGACGAGGAGCAACTGTCTCTGCGCGGCATCGCCCATGTGTTCTCGATGCCGGCCGTCTGGTTGCAGGCCTTGATCATTCTATGCGCCTATGTCGGCTTCAAAGCGATCGACGACTTCTCCTTGTACGCCTACGAGGTCATCGGCTTGAACCAGGTCGAGGCGGCGCAGGCCGGCGTGCTGTCGCTGTGGATGCGGCCGATCGCTGCCGTCGGCGCGGGGTATCTGGCGGACCGGTTCGGCGCGCCGGCCATGACGATCGGCGCGTTCTGCGTCGTGGCGCTTGGGGGCGCGGTCCTCGCGTCCGGGCTGCTCGGGTTCGGCATGGTGTGGATCTTTCTGCTGACGGTCATCTGCAGCAGCATGGGAATCTTCGCGCTGCGCGGCCTGTACTACGCCATCATGCGGGACGGGAAGGTGCCCCTGGCCTACACGGGCAGCGCGGTCGGCTTCGTGTCCTTCATCGGCTACACGCCGGACGTCTTCATGGGGCCGCTGATGGGTTATCTGCTCGACAGCTCGCCCGGTGCCGCCGGTCACCAGCATGTCTTCTGGGTGGTAAGCGCGTTTGCACTATTCGGGATCGCGGCAAGTCTGATGTTCGTCCGTGTCACCCGTGGTGCGAAGCACCCCGCCTGACACTTCGCGCCTTCGGGCGCTGAGCAATCCAAAAATTCGGACGGCCGCGGCCTTGCCCGCACGGGGAGGGACCGCAGCCGCGCGGCCAATTCCCGGCCAGACATTTCTGCCCCCAAGAAGAGGAATGACGATGGACGATATGCACGAAACGATTGAAACCGAAGACATCGCGGCGCACGAGGCTGCGGATGATGGCCTCGAGATCAAGGCGCGCATGTATGGCCGCAAGGACGACATGCTCGCCGGCGTGCCCGGCGCCGCGTTGCCCGGCACCGCCATGCCCGCCATCCCCGTGGTGACCACGACGCCCGGCGGCACCGGCGACGATGTCGCGCTCGCCTTCGAGCGCTTCCTGCAATCCTTCGAGATCTTCAAGCAGGAGAACGACGACAAGATCCGCGCCATCCAGCGGACCATGTCGGACGACGTGGTGACGGCCGAGAAGATCGACCGCATCAACCAGGCGCTGGACGAGCAGAAGGCGCTTGTCGACCGGCTCACCTTGAAGGGCGCGCGGCCGCGCCTGTCGCTGTCGCCGCACTTCACCTCCGGCGCGTTCCTGCAGCACAAGGCCGCGTTCGACGGCTATATGCGCCGGGGCGAAACGGCGGGCCTGCACACGCTCGAGCAGAAGGCGCTGTCGATCAACTCCGATCCCGACGGCGGGTATCTTGTGCCGCCGGAGACGGAAGCGGCGGTCCTGCGCGGCGTGAAGGAGATCTCGCCGATCCGCGCCATCGCGGGCAACCGCACGGTGAGCGCGTCCGTCTACAAGAAGCCGTTCTCCATCACCGGCCCGGCGACGGGCTGGGTGGCCGAGACGGCGACGCGGCCGGAGACCAACTCGCCGACGCTGGCCGAACTGACCTTTCCGACCATGGAAATCTACGCCATGCCGTCGGCGACGCAGAGCCTACTCGACGACTCGGCGGTGAATATCGACGAATGGCTGGCCGAGGAAATTCAGCTGGCCTTCGCGAGCCAGGAAGGCGCGGCCTTCGTCAACGGCGACGGCAACAACAAGCCGAAGGGCTTCCTCGACTACACCAAGGTCGAGAACGGCTCCTGGGCTTGGGACAAGATCGGCTATGTCGCCACCGGCACGGACGGCGCCTTCGATGCCTCGCATCCGAGCGACGATCTGATCGACTTCATCTACACGCTGAAGTCGGACTATCGCGCCAACGCCCATTGGGTGATGAACCGGGCGACGCAGGCCACCATCCGCAAGTTCAAGGACGCGGACGGCAATTATCTATGGCAGCCGCCGGAGCGAGCGGACCTGTCGCCGACGCTGATGAACTATCCGGTCGCCGAGAGCGAGGACATGCCGGATATCGCCTCCGGCAGTTTTTCGGTGGCCTTCGGCGACTTCAGCCGCGGCTATCTCGTGGTGGACCGGGCGGGCATCCGCGTGCTGCGCGATCCGTTCTCCGCCAAGCCCTACGTCCTGTTCTACACCACCAAGCGCGTGGGCGGGGGCGTGCAGGATTTCGACGCCATCAAGCTTCTGAAGTTCGGAACCTCCTAGGCGGTTCTGTTCTCTTCTCTTTCGTCACCACCGGGCTTGTCCCGGGGGTCCATTTGGGCGATCGAGCAAGCCTCGCGAGTCTCGGCACGACGAGAGTCCCAAATGGATTGCCGGAACAAGTCCGGCAATGACGAGTCGGTCAATGTTGTGCCTGGCCGGGCCGGCGGCCGCCATCCGCGCCCACCCCCTCCCTCGCGGCGGCGGCCGCCACTTCTTTAATGGCCCTACCGGCCTTTGGCCTACTTGAGGGCTTGTTTCTTTGCCCTACCGCGCTTCGCGCGCCTTCGTCATCGCCCGGCTGGACCGGGCGATCCAGTAACCCGTGCCGGGGCGGCTCACGACGGGCGGCGATTACGGGATGCCCGCCTTCGCGGGCATGACGAGCAAAGAGCAGGGCCGGTGCCGGGGCCGACCGGCGCCGGCGAGCGCGCGACAGCACGATCAACGAGGAATACACGCATGGTGCATGTGTTGACGGCGGCGCCCGCCGCCGAACCCATCGGCTTGGCCGAGGCGAAGGCGCATTTGCGCGTCGACTCAAGTGATGAGGACACGCTGATCTCATCGCTGATCGTGGCGGCGCGCATGCTGGTCGAGCGGACGCTCGGCCTCGCGCTGATCGAGCAAGGCTGGTCGCATTACCTCGATGCCTGGCCTCATGCCTGCTGCATCGCCCTGCCGGTGTCGCCCGTGCAGACGGTGAGCGCGATCACGCTGCACGATCCGGGCGGCGGCACGAGCGTGCTCGATCCCGACGACTACAGCGTGGACCTTCTGTCGGACCCCGCGCGGATCGTTTTGACCGCGGCGGTGCCGTCGACCGGGCTTCGTCCCTTCAACGGCTTCGAGGTCGCGTTCGCGTCAGGGTTCGGCGATGCGGCCACGGACGTGCCCCAGCCCATCCGACAGGCGCTGCTGCTGATGGTGGCACATTGGTTCGAGCGGCGCGAGCCCGTCGAACTCGGGTCCGGTCCCCAAGGCGTACCGGCCATCGCCGCGGGGCTGTTGCAGCCCTATCGCCGGGTGCGGCTGTGACGGGGCCCGGCACGCTGCGGCACCGGCTGACGCTCGAGGAGGTGCAGCGCGTCAGCGACGGCGCGGGCGGCTTCGCCACGAGCTGGACCGGCATCGCCGATCTGTGGGCGGAGATGACCCCGGCCGGAGGCGGCGAGGGCGTCGAAGCCGGGCGCCTTGCGGGCAAGCGCGCCTACACGATCGTGCTGCGCTACCGGGAGGGCGTGCGCCCCGCCATGCGGTTCCGTCTGGGCGCGCGCGTGTTCGAGATCCTGACCGCGATAGATGTGGGCGAGCGCCATCGCTGGCTGCGCTGCCTGTGCGAGGAGCGGGACCTGTGACCGTCACCGTCAAAGGGCTGGATGCGCTCCAGCGGCGCCTGCGCATGGGTGGGCTGGAGGACGGCATATATAAGACTCTCTCCCGCGAGGCCGAGGCCATTGCCGCGGACGCCGCCGCTGCCGCACCGGGGCGGCTGGGCGAAACGATTGAAACCATTGACGAAAGCGCAGGGTCACGAGCCGCTTTCGCCATCGGCACGGCGCACCGGGCCGGGCGCTTCTTGGAATTCGGGACGCGGAAGATGCGGGCGCGGCCTTTTCTTTGGCCGGTTTTCCGGGCGCGTTTACCGCGCGTTAAGCATGCGCTCACAAAGTCTTTACGCGCGCGTTCGGCGCAGCGGTGAGGCCGGCCATTGCATTCGGCTTCCGCGTTCTTACATGCCTTTTAGGGCTTCTTGGTGGAGGACAGTCATGACTGCCGCAAGTTGGGACCTCCAACGCAGTATCTACCAGACGCTCTCCAGCGCACCCGCGCTCACGGCGCTGCTCGGCGGCGCCCGCATCTACAGCAATCCCCCGCAAGGCGAGGCACTGCCCTATATCACGCTCGGGCAAACCGTGAATCTCGACTGGAGCACGGGCACCGAGGACGGAACCGAGCACAGTCTCACGCTGCATGTGTGGTCGCGGGCCGACAGCGCCGAGCAGGTCCACGAGATCATCGGTACGCTCAAGACGCTGCTGCACGACCAGCCGCTGACCTTGCAAGACCATGCCCTGGTCAATCTGCGCCACGAGTTCACCGAGGCGCGGATCGACCCGGACGGCGAGACCATGCACGGCATCGTGCGCTACCGCGCCGTGACCGAGCCGCTGCAGCAGGTTGCCGCGTAAGGCTTCCGCGAAATCAGGACTTTCGATCGCTGGCCGGGCTTGTCCCGGCTTTCGTTGTTGATTAGGGGTGTGCGTGGATCGGAACGCCGCATCGTGCGCCAAGACTATGCGCCAAGACTATGCGTCAAGACTATGCGTCAAGACTATGCGTCAAGACCATGCGCCCGAAGGAGGGGCCTCTATGTCGCTTTGGACCAGGCTGGTGAACTTCGTCGAGGGTGTCGACGGGAACGAGGAACGCTTGAAGGATCTCCACGAGGAGGAACTCCGGATCGCCTCGGCCGCGCTTCTGATCAACGCCGGTACGATCGACGGGAATTTCGACGGCGCGGAAAAGCGAAAAGTGAAGGCGCTGCTGCAGCGCCGCTTCGACCTCTCTCCGGAGGAGCTGAAGCGCCTGTTCAAGGAGGCGGTGGCCGAGGAGCGCGACGCGGTGGATCTCTACCGCTTCACCAAGGTGCTGTGCCGCGAGCTCGATCAGGACGGACGCAAGCGCATCGTCGAGATGCTGTGGGAGGTCGTCATGGCCGACGGCGTCATCGACGAGTTCGAGTCCAATCTCGTGTGGCGCGTGGCCGAACTGATCGGCGTTTCCACCCGCGACCGGGTCACCTTGCGCAAGATGGTCGAGGCGCGGCTGGTGGACTGACACGCGGTTGATCGCAGCGACGGTTTCTTTTGAGAGCGGCTCTTTCAGCCGCTCTTTTTGTTTGTCTGGACGCTGACACGAAGGGAACGAGCATGACGGCGCAAAAGGGCAAGGACCTCTTGTTGAAAGTGGACAGCGGCGGCGGCGGCGGTTTCGTCACCGTGGCGGGCTTGCGGGCACGGACGCTCGCCTTCAACGCGGCCACGGTCGATGCGACCGACCAGGAGTCCGCCGGGCGCTGGCGCGAGTTGCTGGAAGGGGCCGGGCTGAAGACGGCGCGGGTGAGCGGCAGCGGCATCTTCAAGGACGCGGCCTCCGACGAGACGCTGCGGCAATATTTCTTCGCGGGTACGTTGCGCGACTGGCAGGTGATCGTGCCGGATTTCGGCACGGTCGAAGGCCCGTTCCAGATCGCGAGCCTCGAATATGGCGGGCGGCACGACGGCGAGGTGAGTTTCGAGCTCGGCCTCGAATCCGCCGGCGCGCTCGCCTTCACCGCCGCGTAAGGGAGAGGACCATGGTCAATCTTCATCGCGGCGAAATCGAAGCGGTGCTCGACGGCAAGAGTTACCGCCTGTGCCTGACGCTGGGCGCGCTGGCGGAACTCGAGCACGCGTTCGGCGAGGACGACATGCTCGCGGTGGCCGAGCGTTTCGAGGCGGGGCGCATCGCCGCCGCGGATGCCATTCGGATGATCGGCGCCGGGCTTCGCGGCGCGGGCTACGACATCGCAGACGCCGCCGTCGGCGCCATGCGCGTGGAGGGCGGCGCGGCCGGCTTCGTCGATATCGTCGCGCGGCTGCTGGCCGCCACCTTCGCCGCCGGGCGTGTGAATGGGGAGGCGTGCGCGGACCGCACCGGCCCTTTAGCCGGCCGGGCGGGGTAGCGGCGCGTGCGCCCTTCCCGTGGCGCGCGGCCATGGAGGCGGGGCTCGGCGCGCTTCGTCTCGCCCCAAAAGATTTCTGGGCCATGAGCCCGCGCGAACTCGACGCGGCGCTTGCGGGCGCGTTCGGGCATCGCGCGGGAGAGCCGCTGTCGCGCGCCGGTCTCGCCGCCCTGATGCAGGCCTATCCAGACGGAGACGCACATGCCGGACGAACGTGATGGGCTCTACGTGGTCATCGGCGGCGACATCGCGCCCTTGCGGGCCTCGCTGACCGAGGCGAGCCGCCTCAGCGCCAGCTTCGCCGGCAACCTGACGAGCGCCTTCACCGACGCGACGTTCCGGGGCCGCGAGCTCTCCGACGTGCTGCGGTCGCTGGCGCTGTCTCTGTCGCGTAACACGCTGGAGGCGGCGCTCGCGCCGATCGGCAAGACCTTCGGCGACACGCTCGCCGGTCTCGTCACGGGCGCGGGGCTCGGCTCGTCTCTGCCGGTCCCGTTTGCCAAAGGCGGGGTGATCTCCTCGCCCATGACATTTCCGCTGGGTGCCGCGCGCGGGCTCGCGGGCGAGGCGGGACCGGAAGCGGTGTTGCCTCTCGCGCGCGGGCGCGACGGGCGGCTCGGCGTCAAGGCCGGTGGCGGCGCGGCGCCCGTCAATGTGACCGTCAACGTCACCACACCGGATGCGGAGAGCTTCCGCCGCTCCGAAGGGCAGGTCGCGGCCATGCTCTCGCGCGCGGTGGGGCGCGGGCAGCGGAATTTATAACGAGCGGGGCCGCCGCTTTCCTTGTCATGCCCGGCCGAAGAGCCGGGCATCCACGAATCAAAGCGTGCGGCACTCTCAAATCGTGGATGGCCACCCGGGTCCGGCTTTTCCGGCCCGGGCGCAGGCTCAAATCAAGCCCGGCCATGACTGAGACTGGCGCATTTTATCGGAGGACGGACGAATGGCGTTTCACGATGTGCGCTTTCCGGCGAACGTGGCGCGCGGCGCGCGCGGCGGGCCCGAGCGCCGCACCGAGATCGTGGTGCTCGGCTCCGGCCACGAGGAGCGCAACAGCCGCTGGGCGGATTCCAAGCGCCGCTACGATGCGGGATACGGCATCAAGAGCCTCGATGACCTCCACGCCGTCATCGCCTTCTACGAAGAACGGCGCGGGCGGCTGCACAGCTTCCGCTGGAAGGACTGGACGGATCATAAATCCTGCGCGCCGCTGCAGGCGCCGTCCGCGCTCGACCAGGGGATCGGCACCGGCGACGGCGCCACGGCCGCGTTTCAGCTCGCCAAGACTTATGGCAGCGCTTATGCGCCCTGGACCCGCACCGTCGCGCTGCCTGTCGCAGGGAGCGTGCGCGTCGCCGTGGCCGGAGTGGAGCAGGACCCGGGCGACTACGCGGTCAGCACCACGACGGGCCTCGTCACGTTTCTCCCCGGCGCGGTGCCGGGCGTCGGCGCATCCGTCACCGCGGGCTTCGAGTTCGACGTGCCGGTGCGCTTCGACACGGACCGGCTCGAGATCGACCTCAGCGATTTCGAGGCCGGGTCGATCCCGCAAATTCCGATTCTGGAGGTGCGGCTATGAGGGTGCTGCCGGCGGCTTTGCAGGATCATCTCGACAGCGGCGCGACCACGCTGTGCTGGTGCTGGCGCATCACGCGCAATGACGGCACGGCCTTCGGCTTCACGGACCACGACCGCGACCTCGCCTTCGACGGCACCGCCTTCGAGGCGGCGAGCGGCTTCACCGGCTCGGAGATTTCCGGCGCGGTCGGCCTCAACGTGGACACGCTCGACGTGGAAGGCGCGCTGCAATCGGACAAGCTCAACGAGGCCGATCTCGCCGCGGGGCTGTTCGACAATGCGCGCATCGAGATCTATCGCGTGAACTGGGCGGCGCCGTCCATGCGCGTCCTCATGCGCTACGGCAATCTCGGCGAGGTCTCGCGTGGGGGGAGCCATTTCCGCTGCGAGGTGCGGGGGCTCGCGCACGCGCTGCAGCAGCCGCAAGGGCGCATCATCCAATATGGCTGCGACGCCGACCTCGGCGATCCGCGCTGCAAGGTCGCTCTCGGCGCGGCGGCGTACGCGTCGAATGGGACCGTGGCGAGCCTCGGCGCATCGCCGCGCAGCTTCATGGTGTCAGGCCTCGGCGGCTATGCGGCCAACTGGTTCACGCGCGGGCTGCTCACGTGGACCTCCGGCGCGAACGATGGGCGCACCGGCGAAGTGAAACTGCACGCCAAGGCGTCGAGCGGCGTCACCATCGAGCTGTGGCAGAAGCCTTCGGAAGCGATCGCGCCCGGAGACGGCTTTCACGTCACCGCCGGCTGCGACAAGCAGTTTTCGACCTGCCGGACGAAGTTCTCGAACACCGCAAATTTCCGCGGCTTCCCTCACGTGCCCGGCAACGACTTCATGCTCCGGGTGGTCAGCCGGTCGGATCGGAACGATGGGGGGCGGGTGCGGTGAGCGTGGCTTGAAATAGGCTCGAGCGAGCTCAGCGCACTACTATACGTTGTTCATTCTCGCAGCTAATATGATCGGATGAAAGATACCGAGATAGATGCATCAGGAGATGGCGCGGAGGTTCCAGAGGAGCTCATAGAGCTGTTCGCACCCTTTTTGCAGTCAAATTCAGGCTCTTCAATCGAGCCGGTTGGGGCACCCGATAGCAAAGACTTTGTGATAGCGAATCCCTGGAGCGACTCATCATTAGAGTTCTTAATAACTCAAGATAAACACGAATATATAGCGAATGCTCTAAATACTCTCATATTACCGAAGCGTTTCAGTGCGATTTGGCACAAAGACAGCAAAGATTTTGAGATTATATGGACTGCATTTATAAATAGAAAGTCTGTAAAGGAGCTAAATGGACGAGAGTTCACGTTTACATATGATGGAAAGCCGTACAAGTGCGAGTTCAGTGCGTGTAGCGATGAATTGATCGTGTTAGCCGACGCGTTTCAGCCTGTAAGTGCTACAAATACACAATATCGGAACTTGTTAACTCACCAGATGTACGTCCACTCAGACGAAAAAGAGCGAGACGCTTATGATGTCGGCCGCCCTGTTTCTTTCTGGATTAGGAGCGTCGATCTTGATGAGGATGAGTTGGCGATACTCATATATCATCTAAATTTCTATATGTCTTATTTTGATGAAAAAACTCCTTTGATAATTATCCACGCGCCCGTTCGCGAAGAAAAATCGAAGACAAGGTACATAGATGGGTCTTTTCCAAAAAGCATAAATGCTAGGTCTATTGACCTAAACTTGCTTCATTTTTGGAACGCTGCGCGAGACGGAGATGAAGTTAGGAGATTTATATATTATTATAGAATAATAGAATATTCGGCGGCATTGTATATTGAAAACTCCGCGAGAATGAGCGTCAGGAAGGCATTGGCGAAGCCCAACATCCTCGATGACGTAGCAGCTGCAACTGAAATTCTTGTAACTGCTGTGCAGCAGTCAAAAATGGATGATTTTGCGAAGTTGCAGGCAATGATCCGGGACCTGGTGGACCCGTCGCACCTCTGGACTGAGATAGAGGCGCAACCAGATGTCTTCACTAAGAAAATACATTTTGACGGTGGTTTCACGCTCGATCCGTTAGTTGCGGTCGGTATTACTAAGGACCAATATTGCACCAATGCATTGGATAATTTCTGCAGGAGAATAAAGGATATTCGAAATGCGTTATCACACGGGCGTGATATGCGTACGTCGTCGGTGATTGCCCCGACCCATCGGAATTATGCGCTTCTCCAGCCCTGGGTGCTGCTGATCAGCGTTGCGGCGGGCGAGGTGCTTTTGTATAATGACGTGGTGTAATTCGTTAAGGTTGGTGGCCATATTGTTGGCTAAATAGCCTTATTTGTCGCGCTGTGAATCCCCATATAGGGGTTGATAGGTCAGACCTCCGCGCCAAAGGAGATAAGCCATGACATCAGGTGAGTAGCATTAGGACCTGCTGTTTCCCCATACCAAGAGATATTCAATCGCCGCCCCAAGTGGGCGGCGATGTTGTTTGAGGCTTAGAGAACGGTAGTTCGGACTCGAACGACACTGCGCTTTGCAGTTTGTTGCGATTACCGTCGCCAGCTTTCTGGTCGTCGACAGTCGAGTCCGACCGGCACAAGACCAATACGAGTTGATGCCCCAACCCGACGCCATCATCGCATGCGCGCGCGGCTGGCTCGGCACGCCCTATCACCATCAGGGCAGCGTGCGCGGGGCCGGCTGCGATTGCCTCGGCCTCATCCGCGGGGTGTGGCGCGCGCTTTACGGGCCGGAGCCGGAAGTCCTGCCGCCATACTCCCGCGACTGGGGGAACGCAACCGGATCGGAGACGCTTCTTTCCGCCGCCTGCCGGCATCTGATCCCGGTCGGGTGCGTCGCGGACGCGCGGTCCGGCGACGTGCTGGTGTTCCGCATGCGCGATCACGGTGTCGCCAAGCATGCGGGGATCGTGAGCGCTGCGCCATTTGCGCGGCCAGCGCTTAAGAACGAATCGCACACGACTTGTCATGGCCGGGCTCGACCCGGCCATCCACGTCTCGCGGATGTGGCACAGCCGCTCGTGGATGCCCGGAACAAGTCCGGGCATGACGGGAGCGGGTGGCACATGATCCACGCTCAGGAAGGGCTCGGCGTGGTCGAGGTGCCTTTGGGGCGCTGGTGGCGGCGGCGGGCCGTAGCCGCGTTTCGGTTTCCTTCGTAGTTCGCCCTACCGCCTAGCGGCTACTTGAGGGCGCGTTAATTTGCCCTACCGCCTAGCGGCTACTTGAGGGCGTTTGATTTGCGCTACCGGCCTCTCTTTTTCGTCCTATCGCTTCGCTACTTGAGGACGTTGGCCTACTTGAGCGCCAATTAAGCGCCGTTCCGGACTCATCGTCCTGCAGCGAACCATTCTCTGCTCGTCACCCCCGGGCTTGTCCCGGGGGTCCATTGGGGCGGTTGAGTTTCGATCGAGAGAGTGCATCCCATCGAGAGTCCCAAGTGGATGCCCGGAACAAGTCCGGGCATGACGGGAGTGGGTGGCACATGATCCACGCCCAGGAAGGGCTCGGCGTCGTCGAGGTGCCTTTGGGGCGCTGGTGGCGGCGGCGGGCCGTGGCCGCGTTTCGGTTTCCTTCTTAGTTCGCCCTACCGCCTAGCGGCTACTTGAGGGCGTTTGATTTGCGCTACCGGCCTCTCTTTTTCGTCCTACCGCTTCGCTGCTTGAGGACGATGGCCTACTTGAGCGCTTCTTAATTTGCGCTATCGGCCTCTGGCCTACTTGAGCGCTTGTTTGCTTGCGCTACCGCGCTTCGCGCGGCTTGAGCGCGAGAATCCGACAATAGGAAGACAATAGGAATATGTCATGGCGACACTGGTTCTCGGTGCCGTGGGGTCCGCCGTGGGCGGAGCGATTTTCCCCGGCAGCGTGCTCGGCACGGCCTTGACCGGCGCGTCCATCGGCGGCGCGGTGGGGTCCGTCGCCGGCGCGCTGATCGACAATGCGCTCATGGCGCCGCTCGCGAGCGCCTCCGGCGAGACCCATGTGGTCGAGGGGCCGCGCCTGTCCGACGTACATGTCGGCGCCTCCAGCGAGGGCGCGCCGCTGCCGCGCGTCTATGGCCGGGCGCGGCTCCCCGGCCAGCTCATCTGGGCGACGCGCTTCGAGGAGGAGGTGACCGTCACCACCCAGACCACGGGCGGCGGCCAGGTGAAGGGCGGCGGCAAGAACCTGTTCGGCGGATCCGGCGGGCCGCGCGGATCGAGCCAGGCGGTCGCGCCCGCGCAGACCGTGAAGACGGTCGAATACAGCTATTTCGCCAACGTCGCCTATGCGGTCTGCGAAGGGCCTGTCACGCGGATCGGGCGCATCTGGGCCGACGGCAAGGAGCTGCGCCAGTCGGACTACACCATCCGCACCTATCTCGGCGGCGAGACCCAGGGGCGAGACGGGCTGATGGCCGCGAAGCAGGGCGGCGCCGCGTTCGTGCCGGCCTATCGCGGTACCGCCATCGTGGTGTTCGAGCACATGGCGCTGGCGCGCTTCGGCAACCGGCTGCCGCAGCTCTCGTTCGAAGTGTTCCGCGCGGTGGACAGCTTCGAAAGGGAAGTGCAGGCGGTCAGCCTGATTCCGAGCGCGGGCGAATTCGTCTACGAGACCGATCGCGTCATCCGCATCGAGGACGGGGCCACCGTCTCGGAGAACCTGCACACGGCGTATGGCCGCACGGATTGGAGGATCGCGCTCGATCAGCTCGAAGCGCAGCTGCCGAATGCCGGGAACGTCTCTCTGGTGGTGAGCTGGTTCGGCACGGATCTGCGCATCGGGACTTGCGACGTGAAGCCCGGCGTCGAGGTGGCGAACAAGGAGACGCGGCCCTATGAATGGTCCGTCTGCGGCGTATCGCGCGCGGGCGCGCATGTGGTCAGCCAGGAGGACGGGCGTCCGGCCTATGGCGGCACGCCGGCGGACGCCGCGGTTGTCGCGGCCATCAAGGATCTGAAATCGCGCGGGCTCAAAGTCACGTTCTATCCCTTCATCTCGATGGACGTGCCCTCGGACAACGCGCTGCCCGATCCTTATTCGGGTGCCGCGAGCCAGCCCGCCTATCCCTGGCGCGGGCGCATCACCTGCGATCCGGCGCCGGGGCTTGGCGGGACCGTGGACAAGACGGCGGCGTGCGCGAGCCAGGTGGCGGCGTTCGCCGGCGCGGCGGCGGCGTCCGATTTCGTGATCGACGGCGAGCGCGTGTCGTACACGGGACCCGACGAATGGTCCTTCCGCCGCTTCATTCTGCACTACGCGCATCTGTGCAAGGCGGCCGGAGGGGTCGATGCGTTTCTCATCGGCTCGGAGATGCGCGGCGCGACGTCCTTGCGCGGGAGCGCGAGCGGCTTTCCCTTCGTCGATGCGCTGGTGGACTTGGCGGCGGACGTTCGCGGCGTGCTCGGCGGGGCTACCGCAATCACCTACGGCGCGGACTGGACCGAATATCGCGGCTATCAGCCGGACGACGGCTCGGGCGACGTCTATTTCCACCTCGATCCGCTATGGGCGTCGAGCGCGATCGACGCGGTCGGGATCGACGTCTATTGGCCGCTGTCGGATTGGCGCGACGGCGAAACCCATCTCGACCGCCAGGCGGGCTGGGACTCGATCTACGATCTCGATTATCTCCGCAGCAACATTCGCGGCGGCGAGGGCTTCGACTGGTACTACCCGTCCGCTGGCGCGACCGGCAACGAGGCAAGCGCAGAGCGGCTGAGCCAGACGCGGCTTCCCATCACCGACGGCGCTTACGGCAAGGCGTGGATCTACAAGACCAAGGCGATCAAAGAGTGGTGGCAGAACCGTCATTACAACCGGCCGGGCGGCGTCGAAAGCGGATCGCATACGGGCTGGGTGCCGCAAGGCAAGCCGATCTGGTTCACCGAGCTCGGCTGTCCCGCCGTGGACAAGGGCTCGAACCAGCCGAACGTGTTCATCGATCCGAAGAGCTCGGAGTCGTATGCGCCTTATTTCTCGCATGCGGTGCGCGACGATCTCATGCAGCGCCGCTACATCCAGGCGATCCTGAGCTATTTCGATCCGAGCCACGAGGACTATGTGTCCGGGCAGAACCCGGTCTCGGGCGTCTATGGCGGCCGCATGGTCGATGCCTCGCGCATCTTCATCTATACGTGGGATGCGCGGCCCTATCCGGCTTTTCCCTACGCGCTGTCGGTGTGGGCCGATGGCGGCAATTGGGAGCTCGGCCATTGGCTCACGGGGCGCGTGGGCGGCGGGTCGCTCGCGGCGGTGGTGCGGCAGATCCTCGATGATTACGGCTTCACCCGCTACGATGTAACGAAGCTCTACGGCTTTCTCGACGGGTTCGTCATCGACCGTATCCTGTCGGTGCGCGACGCGCTGCAACCCTTGAGCCTCGCCTTCCTGTTCGATGCCATCGAGTCCGGCGGGCTGATCCAGTTCGCCCACCGCGGACGGCTCGGCTCCGTCGCATCCGTGACGCCGGACGGGCTCGTCGAGACCGACGCGGAGGCGCCGCTCTATACGCTGACGCGCGGACAGGAGACGGAGCTGCCGCTCTCCGCGAAGATCACTTACGTCGACGGCAATGAGGATTACGCCCAAGGCGCGGTCGAGGCGCGCCGCCTCGGCAGCCGCAGCGACCGCGCGGCGGCGGCCAACCTTTCCATCGTCATGGGGCAGGGAAAGGCGCTCTCCATCGCCGAGCGCTGGCTGCGCGATGCGTGGGCCGCGCGCGAACGCGGGAGCTTCGCGCTGCCGCCGAGCCGGCTCGCGCTCGAGCCGGGCGATGTGGTCACGCTGTCGTCGGGCGAACGGGATTACGCGTTGCGGCTCACCGAGACGCGCGATGCCATGTTCAAGGACGTGGAGGCACGTTCGGTCGAGCCGTTCAATCACGACGCGGTGGTGGCGCCGGAGAAGGCGCGCGAATTCAATCCGGTCACGGTGTTCGGCCCGGCCGATGCGGTGTTCTTGGACTTGCCGCTGCTGCGGGGCGACGAAGCGCCGTACGCGGGCTATGCGGCCGCCACGGCCGATCCGTGGCCGGGGGCTGTCGCGGTCTATCGCTCGCCCGGCACGAGCGGTTACGAGCTGAACGCGTTCTTGCCCGCGCAAGCCACCATGGGGCGGACGGCGTTCGATTTCTATTCGGGGCCGGTCCATCGCTACGACAAGAGCAATGTGCTGCGCGTCGCGCTCGACCATGGCGAACTGGAATCGGTGACGGAAGAGGCCCTGCTGAACGGGGCCAACTACGCGGCCGTGCGGAACGAAGACGGCGATTTCGAGCTGATCCAGTTCCAGATGGCGGCGCTGGTGGAGGCGGGCGTGTACGACCTCTCGGTGCTGCTGCGCGGACAGAACGGCACGGAAGGGGCCATGCGCAATCCCGTGGCGGCCGGTGCGCGCTTCGTCGTGATCAACAGCGCCGTGACCGCGCTCAATCTGCGTCCTGACGAAATCGGACTCGCTCTGAACTACAGATACGGCCCGGTGAGCGAGAGTCTCGACGACGACACCTATATCGCGGCGACACATGCTTTTCAGGGCCTCGGTCTTCGCCCGTTGTCGCCCGTTCACATTCAAGGCAAGCGCGATCCCGTGTCCGGAGACTGGGCGCTCCAATGGGTCCGCCGCACGCGCTACGGCGGCGATAGCTGGGAGGGGCTCGAAGTGCCGCTCGGCGAGGATGCGGAACGCTACCGGCTCGAAGTTCTCGATGCGCCGCACGGCGCGGTGCTGCGCGGCGTCGAGACATCGTCGCCGGCCGTCGCCTACACAGCCGCGATGCAAACGGACGATTTCGGCGCGCCGCAATGGAACGTGAATGTGCGTGTGGCGCAGGTCTCGCCGGTCTACGGGCCGGGGCCTGCTACCGCCGAACTGATCTACGACTACCAGCACTGAGGAGCGACCATGACCGACCCTTCCGTCTTCGTCATGCCCCGACATGATCCGGGCATCCACGCCGTTCCTTCTCGGAGGGAAACGCCAATGAAATGGATTGCCGGGTCAAGTCCGGCAATGACGGCGTAAACATGGCCGAAGAAAGCGCGAAGCTGCGCATTCCCTATCTCGCGGCCGCGCAGGCGCAGAAGCACGTCACGCATAACGAGGCGATGACGCTGCTGGATACGCTCGTGCAGCTCAGCGTGCTCGACAAGGATTTGACCGCGCCGCCGGGTTCTCCGTCGGAAGGCGATTGCTACATCGTCGCCGGGGGCGGCGGGACGGCGACGGATGCGTGGATCGGCTGGGAAACGCGCGTCGCCCGCTTCATCGACGGCGAATGGCGCTCGTACCTGCCGGGCGAGGGCGGCGGCGCGGGCTGGCTCGCCTGGGTCCGGGACGAAGACGCCATGTACCGCTTCGACGGCGCGGACTGGACGCTCGCGGGTATCGAAGGCCCGCAAGGGCCGCAAGGCCCGGCCTATCAGCCCGACGCGGCGGTCGATGCGATCGCGGGTCGCACGGCCTATGACGGCGAGGACGCCGCTTTCTCCGTGCTCGTCGTTTCGGACGGCGGCAACAGCGGGCAGCCGACGCTCTATTTCAAGCTCTCGGCCGCGAGCGCCGATTGGTCGGCGGGGATCACCTGGCTGCCGGAAACGTCCGGCCCCGCGTTTACGGTGCGCGCCGCGACGATCTCGGCGATCTCGATCGCGACCGGTCTCAACAGCGGCGACACGCTCGACGGGGTGACGCTAGCGGCCGGCGAGCTCGTTCTGGTCAAGGACCAAACGGCGCCGGAGGAGAATGGCATCTACGTCACGGGTGCATCACCGTCGCGCGCGGCGGCGCTCTCGGCCTACGACCAGCACACGGGCGCGCTCGTCACCGTGCAGGAAGGCACGGTCAATGCCGATACGCAATGGCAGTGCGTGTCCGACAAAGGCGGCACGATCGGCACGACGGCGATCGATTTCGTCGATCTGTTCACGGCGCTGACGCCACCCGGCGAGATCACCGAGAACTACGATACGGCGGCGCGGGCGGGCTGGATCAGTCTCGACGGCGCGACCATCGTGGACGGAGCGCTCGACAATCCGAAATGCGCCGCGCGCTATCCGTGGATGGTCTCGGGCGACGATCTCGTCCTCCCCGACCGGCGCGGTACGTTCGACCGCATCTGGGCGAATGGCAGTGCGAACGATCCCAACCGCGCGACACGCACGGCCCGCGCGGGCGACGGCCAGACCGGCGACCATCCCGGCACCGCGCAACCCGACGGGATCAAGGCACATACGCATAGCCAGAACATATTTCAGCGCACGCTGTATCAGTACGACGTTGGGGGCATCAACGGTCTTACGACAGTGGTCACCGGTGGCGAGCTGGTTGGAGATAGTGCGGGCGGCGCCGAGACGCGCCCGATCAATCATTACGTCTGCAAACAAATGAGGCTCGGCTGATGGACATCTGGACCTATGCGCCGGAGACCGGCGAATTGTTGCCCGGAAACCCGCGAAGGGCGCAGGAGATTTGGAACCGCCGCCATCTTTCCGTGGACGACCCGAAGCGTTGGGCGGTTCCGGCGAACGCGACGGCGATCGCGCCGCCAGCACCGCAGGAAGGGTTTGCGCGCTGCTTCGCCGGCGATGCGTGGAGGCAGGTGGAGGATCATCGCGGCGAGACGGTTTACCTCACGTCCGAACGCGAGGACGGCGGCATCACGGGTCTCGTCGGCGAGGAGACGGTCATCGCGGAGATCGGTCCGTTGCCGGACGATGTGACCGCGGAAAAGCCCGGACCGCACGACCGTTGGAATTCGCAGGCCGCGTCTTGGGTGGAGGATGCCGCGCTGAAACGCGCGGCGACGGTTCCGGCCAGTATAAGCCCGAGGCAATTGCTGATCGGGCTTATGACCCGGAGCGTCATCACCGAGTCCGAAGCGATCGAGGCCGCGCGGACCGGCGCGGTCCCCGCAACCGTTCAAGCCGTCTTCGACAATCTGCCGAGCAGGGCCGAACGCGCGGCGGCGGCGATCACCTGGGCGAAGATGGGTCTTGTCGAACGCGATCACCCCTTGGTGGACACGCTCGCGGCGGCAGGCGGCATGAGCGAGGCGGATGTCGATGCGTTCTTCCAGGCATGCGCGAAGATCTGAGAGGTTCGGAACAGGAGATGGCCGTAAGCGAGACAGA
Source organism: Hyphomicrobiaceae bacterium UBA7697 (assembly GCA_002482645.1). Lineage (GTDB taxonomy): Bacteria > Pseudomonadota > Alphaproteobacteria > Rhizobiales > Methyloligellaceae > Methyloceanibacter. The sequence goes on along the minus strand of DLGJ01000008.1, from coordinate 561,731 downwards.
GAGCCATTGGACCTTGGACCGGCGGGTGCCGGTCGCGTTGATCCTGTCCATCGCGGTTCAGTCCGCGGGACTGTTCATGTGGGTCGGCGCGCTGACCAGCCGCGTGTCCGAATTGGAGACGAAGGCCGTGCGTGCGATCGATGCCGGCGACAGGGTGATCGGGCTCGAAGCCGAGATGCGCGAGGTCCGCCGTGTCCTGCAGCGGATCGAGGCCAAGCTGGACCGGCGTGCCTCGAACAGGACCGCCGGTCCCTTCGCGGCGGCCGGGCCCTGAGCCGCGAGGCCGGTCCTTGGAGCGTTCGCGTCTTTCGCGCCCGCCCGCCAGGGGCGGCAGTCCACTCATTCCAATTCCACTAACCAAAACAGGAGATGACGGATGACCAATCTTGCTTGGCTGATCACCGGTGGCTTCGCCAAGGGCTACCGGACTCAAATTCTCGGCCTCACGGCGGCGCTGTCGGCCATCGGGCTTTGGGCCGTGGGCGATCTGACGTTGCCGGAGCTTCTGACGGAAATCCCGGTCATTCTCGGTGGCTTGGGGCTTGCGGCGCTCGGCGCCAAGGTGGACGATGCTGCCGCGAAGGGCGGGCGGGACGCGGGGGTGCGTGAACCGGACCGATCGGCCTAGGAGGCGTTCAGGCGCCATTCATGGGCGCTGCCGTATGGTGGTGTCCATGATGAGAACTGTGGGGCTGAGATGACCTGTCATGGGTTCAAACTATTCGCGGCCATTGGGATTGCCGCGCTGACCAGCTTGGCGGCAGCGACGGCGGCCAATGCGGGATGCATGCCGCTCGGATCGGCCGGCGGGCTGATTTCGAAGAACGGGCTGATCCCGGGCACGGCCGCGGTCAACAAGGCGCAGGCCAAGGGCGGCGGGAAGGTCATCAAGATCGTGCTTTGCCAGAACGGCAACAGTTTCGTCTATCAGGCCACGGTCCTCGGCAAGCAGGGTGCGGTCAAGAACGTCACGATAAACGCCAAGACGGGACAGTAGCGCGCGTCCACAGGATAGGGACGAGGCCGTCCCCAGAATCGCCACGGGTCTGATGCAGATCTAGACGGCATTAACGCAATCAAGACGCCAAGGGAGGGCAGTCGCTTGAGGCTTCTCGTCGTCGAGGACGATCCAGATCTCAACCGCCAGCTTGTCACAGCGCTCGGCGAAGCAGGCTATGCCGTCGATACGGCATTCGACGGCGAGGAGGGGCACTTCCTCGGCGACACCGAGCCTTACGACGCCGTCGTGCTCGATATCGGACTGCCGAAGAAGGACGGACTGTCCGTCCTCGAAGAATGGCGGCGCGACGAACGCAAGATGCCGGTGCTGATCCTGACCGCGCGCGAGCGCTGGAGCGACAAGGTCGCCGGCATGGACGCGGGCGCGGACGACTACGTCGCCAAGCCGTTCCACATGGAGGAAGTGCTGGCCCGGCTGCGCGCATTGCTGCGCCGCTCGGCGGGACATGCGAGCAACGACATCGCCTGCGGGCCGATGGTCCTCGATACCAAGGCGGCGCGGGTCACGGTCGACGGCCAGGCGATCAAGCTCACCTCGCACGAATACCGCGTGCTGCATTATTTGATGATGCATCGCGATCGCGTCGTGTCCCGCACCGAGCTCGTGGAACATCTCTACGAGCAGGATTTCGACCGGGACTCGAATACCGTCGAGGTCTTTATCGGACGCTTGCGGAAGAAGCTGCCCGCGGATCTCATCAAGACCGTGCGGGGGCTCGGCTACCGTCTCACGGAAAATCCCGACGGGGCCTAGCCCGATGGGGCCGAAATCTCTCGCCTTCAGACTGTTCGTCTCCGCCGCCGCTTGGACGCTCGTGGTGATGCCCATCGCCGCGATTCTGCTCACCTCCCTCTACCGCCAAAGCATCGAACGCAATTTCGATGCGCGTCTGGACGTCTATATGACGAGCCTCGTGGCCGCGAGCACGGCAGAAGGCGGCGATATTCCCGAATCTCCCGAGAGTCTTGGAGCGCCGGTTTTCGACATCCCGTTTTCCGGCTGGTACTGGCAGATCAAGCCGCTCGAGAGCGCCGCGCGTCCGCTCTTCGTGTCGGGCTCCCTCCTCGATCAAGAGCTGGATCTTCCAAGCAAGGAACACGTTCCTCCCGACGACACGTTGACCCGGCGAAGTTATGCGCCAGGGCCGGACGGCGAGAACCTGCGCATCGAGGAACGGGAGATCAGGCCGGGCAATGACGGGGTGGCGGCGTATTCCTACGCCGTGGGGGGCGATGCGGCGGAAATCGACGCCGATCTCGCGCAGTTCACGACCATGCTCATTCTGGCGCTCGTGATCCTGGGTGCCGGCTTGACCGTCGCGACGTTCTTCCAGGTGCGCTTCGGGCTGCTGCCGCTGCGCGCCATCCGGCACGATCTCGCGGCGATCCGCTCGGGCGACGCGGAGAAACTGGAGGGGGAACTCCCCGACGAGATCAAGCCGCTGCAAACCGAACTCAACGCGCTCATTCAATCCAATCGCGATGTCGTGGAACGGGCGAGAACGCACGTGGGCAATTTGGCTCATGCGCTGAAGACGCCTCTGAGCGTGATCAGCAACGAAGCGCGTTCTCATGGGGGGGCGCTTTCGGACAAGGTGGTCGAGCAGGCGGAGATCATGCGCACGCAGATCACCCATCATCTCGACCGGGCGCGCGTCGCGGCCCGCTCCGGGGTGATCGGGGGCGTGACCGAGGTGGAGCCGACGCTGATGGCCCTCAAGCGGGCGCTCGACCGCATCTACGACGACAAGGGCATCGTGCTGACCGTGTCCGTCGGCCCCGGGCTCAAGTTTCAGGGCGAGAAGCAGGATTTCGAGGAGATGACGGGCAACCTCATCGACAACGCTTGCAAATGGGCCAAGGGGGCCGTCGCCGTGGCCGCCCAGCGCTCGGGCGACGGGGAGATCGTCGTCACCGTGGACGACGACGGGCCGGGATTGACCAAGGCGGAGCGGGAACGAGCGGTCAAGCGCGGCCAGCGCCTCGACGAAAGCAAGCCCGGCTCGGGGCTCGGCCTGTCGATCGTCGCGGATCTGGCCCATCTCTACAAGGGCCGCTTCGAACTCGAAAAGGGGCCCAAAGGGGGGCTATGCGCGAGGCTAACTCTGCCCGCAGGTTGACTTTTTTCCCAGTGTCGGGTGCAACCTAATTTGGCCAGATTTGTTATTCTTAACAGTGTGCCGAGAGGTTACACTTCCTTGCTCAGCCTCTGGGTGGGGGACGTTCGGGTCCTTCTTGGGCTGGGGAAAGACCAATGAGACCTATTCTTGCTATCGTGTTGTTGCCGCTCGTTCTCGCGGCTTGCGGAACCGACGGAAACCTTGGCACCGATGCCTTGTGGAGTTCCATGAGCGGCAACTCCGGCGGGGGCAGACTGGACGCGCAGGACCAGCGATTGGCGGCCGACGCCCAGCACCAAGCCTTGGAATTCGGCCAGGCGGGCCAAGTCACGTCCTGGACCAATCCGTCCAACCAGCATAACGGCCAGTTCGTTCCGGGCACGCCCTACAAACAGGGCAATTCGTTTTGCCGGCCCTTCACCCATACGTTTTTCGTGGATGGGCAGCCTCAGACCACCAACGGTACGGCCTGCCGTCAGCCCGACGGACGCTGGAACACGGTGGGCTAGAGTCCGCTGCCTGGAACATTGCCGCGATTTCATCTTTCCCGGCGCGCGTTCGCCTTGCTCTGGCCTGCGCCATTCCCTATGCCTAGTCGTCGTTTGAATCCTGAAGGTTAAGGACCTCATCGTGCTGCTTTGGGTGATCCTGGCGGCCCTTACCGCCGCCGTCTTGTCCTTCCTGCTGTATCCGCTCCTCGGTGAACGCGGCCGCGCGGACGGACGCGATGCCTTCAATGCCGCGGTCTATCGCGATCAGCTCGAAGAGATCGAGGCGGACCGCGCACGCGGGCTGATCGCCGAGGCCGAGGCCGAGGCGGCCCGGCTCGAGGTCGCCCGGCGGTTGCTCGCGGCGGATCACGAGACGGACGGAGCGGCCAAGGCGCATTCGCGTGGCGCGTTGTCCCGTATCGCCTTTACCGTTGTCACTCTGGGACTGCCACTCGCGGCGCTCGGCCTCTATCTCGCCTACGGCTCTCCCAACCTTCCCGATCAGCCTTTGGCCGCGCGGCTGACCGACCCCGCCAAAGAGAGAGATGTCGGCGTTCTCGTTGCCCGCGTCGAGGCGCGCTTGCGTGCGCATCCGGAAGAAGGCCAGGGATGGGATGCCATCGCGCCCATTTATTTGGGTGGCCGCCGCTATGCGGACGCGGCCGAAGCCTATCGTCAGGCCATCCGGCTTTTGGGGCCTTCGGCGGAGCGGCTGTCCGGCCTGGGCCAGGCGCTTGTCTTGGAACAACAGGGCCTCGTGACCGAACCCGCCCGCATCGCCCTCGAACAGGCCGTGAAGGAGGACGGCTCGCTGGTGGAGCCGCGCATTCTGCTCGCCGTGGCCAAGGAGCAGGACGGGAATTTTGAAGCCGCGCTGGAGGATTGGCGCGGCTTGCTGGACAGCAGGAAGGACGATGAGCGCTGGCGCGCCATGGTCGAAGCACGGATCGCGAGTGCGGAAGCGCGGCTGTCCGGTAAGCCGTCCACCGCCCAAACGCCACGCGCGCCGATGGCGGGCCCGAACGCGGCCGATGTCGCGGCGGCGCAGAACATGACCCCCGGCGAGCGTCAGGCCATGATCGACAGCATGGTCAAGAACCTCGCCGCGCGGCTTGAAGCCGATGGCGACGATTTGCCGGGGTGGCTCCGGCTTGTGCGGGCCTATACGGTTCTGGGGCGCAGCGGCGAGGCCAAAGCGGCCCTTGCGCGCGCCAAGGATCAATTTGCCGGGAATGCGCAAGCGATCGAGCAACTGGATACGCTGGCCGCGGAGCTGGGGTTGAAATCATGACACGCAAGCAGCGCAGGGGCGTTCTGATCGGGACATGTCTTGTGGTTCTCGGGGTGGCCGTAGGGCTCGTACTCTATGCCATGCGGGATTCGATCGTATTCTTCTATAGCCCGAGCGACATCGCCAAGATGGAGATCGCGCCGGGGCAGCGAATCCGGCTCGGCGGGCTTGTCGAGACAGGCAGCGTCAAGCGCGACTTGGGCACCACCGTCCACTTCGCGGTCACCGATGGAGCGAAGACCATGCCGGTGACTTATACCGGCGTGCTGCCCGACCTCTTTCGCGAGGGGCAGGGGGTCGTGACCGAAGGCGCTCTGACGCCGGACGGCATGTTCGAAGCCGACAGCGTACTGGCCAAGCACGACGAGAATTACATGCCGCCGGAAGTCGCGGCCAAGCTGAAAGAGCAGGGGCTCTGGCAAGAGGGCGAACCGGCCGGCGCCAGCGGCGGGGTGATAACGCAATGATCGCGGAAACCGGCCACTACGCACTCATTCTCGCGCTTGGCGTCGCCATCGTTCAGATGGTGCTGCCGATCCTCGGCACGCGGCTCAACGATCCGCGTCTCGCAGCGGTGTCCATTCCCGCCGCGCAGGCGCAGTTCCTGCTGATCTGCATTGCCTTCGGAGCGCTCACCGCCGCCTATGTCACGTCCGACTTTTCGGTGCTGAACGTGTGGCAGAACTCGCATTCGGCCAAGCCGATGCTCTACAAGATCTCGGGCGTGTGGGGAAACCACGAGGGCTCCATGGTCCTGTGGGTCCTGATCCTCGCATTGTTCGGCGCCGCCGTCGCGACCTTCGGCAGCAACCTTCCCCGGCAGTTGCAGGCCAACGTGCTCGCGGTGCAGGGCTCGATCGCCGTCGCGTTCCTCCTGTTCATCGTCATCGCCTCGAACCCGTTCCTGCGCGTCAATCCGGCGCCCTTCGACGGTCAGGGGCTCAATCCCGTGCTGCAGGACCCGGCCTTGGCCTTTCACCCGCCGTTCCTCTATGCGGGCTATGTGGGCTTCTCGATGGCGTTTTCGTTCGCGGTGGCCGCGCTCATCGATGGACGCATCGACGCGGCGTGGGCGCGTTGGGTCCGGCCGTGGACGCTTGCCGCCTGGATGTGTCTGACGCTCGGGATCGCGATGGGCTCCTGGTGGGCCTATTACGAACTCGGCTGGGGCGGGTTCTGGTTCTGGGATCCGGTCGAGAACGCGTCCTTCATGCCGTGGCTCGCGGGCACGGCGCTACTGCACTCGGCGCTCGTCATGGAAAAGCGCGATGCCTTGAAGGTGTGGACGGTTCTGCTTGCCATCATCACCTTCTCCTTGAGTCTGATGGGAACGTTCCTGGTGCGCTCTGGCGTTCTGACCTCGGTGCATGCCTTCGCCGTCGATCCCGAGCGCGGCGTCTTCATTCTCGGCATCATGGCGGTCTTCATCGGCGGGTCCTTCGCGCTCTTCGCGTGGCGCGCGCCGCTTCTGTCGCAAGGCGGCCTGTTCGCGCCAATCAGCCGGGAGGGCAGCCTCGTCCTCAACAATCTTCTCCTGACGGTGGCCTGCGCGGCGGTGTTCGTGGGCACGCTCTATCCGTTGGCCCTCGAGTCCATCACCGGCGAAAAGATCTCCGTCGGGGCGCCGTTCTTCAATATGACGTTCGTGCCGCTGGTCGTACCGCTCCTGATCGCGGTGCCGTTCGGGCCGCTGCTGGCGTGGAAACGCGGCGACCTCCTCGCCGCCGCGCAACGGCTCACGGCCGCCGCCGTGATCTGTCTCGTGACGATCATCGCCGTGCTTGCGGTGAACCGGAGCGGCCCGTGGCTGGCCCCGCTCGGCATCGGTCTCGGGCTTTGGCTGATCTGCGGCGCGGCGACGGAACTGGCGACACGGTCGAAACTGTTCGACGTGTCGTGGAGCGAGACGTGGCGTCGTCTGCGCAACCTGCCGCGTGCCTCCTACGGCACGGCGCTCGCTCATGCTGGGGTCGGCGTCATGGTGATCGGGCTGGTCTCCACCACGGCCTGGCGCATCGAGCGCATCGAAGCGTTGGCACCGGGCGGCAAGGTGGATATCGCGGGCTATGAGCTTGTCTTCCAGGGCGTCGAGGAACGGCAGGGCCCCAATTACAGGGAACTTGCCGGTCAGTTCGCGGTGACCCGCGGCGGCGCCCCGGTGACGACGCTTACGCCGTCCAAACGGGCTTTCGCGGTCGAGAAGAGCGCGACGACCGAAGCCGGTATCCACAACAGCTGGCGCGGCGATCTTTATGTGGTGCTCGGCGATCCGCTCAAGGATGGCGCCTACAGCGTGCGGGTCTATTTCAACCCGATGGTCCGGCTGATCTGGATCGGCGCCCTGATCATGTTCTTCGGCGGCGGCGTCTCCCTATCCGACCGCCGCCTGCGTGTGGGCGCGCCAAAACGCGCCAAGGCAAGACGCGTGGCGGTCGCGGCGGTGAGCAAGTGACGGCCATGCTCCGCCACATCATGACAGCCGTGCTTCTCGCCGTCGTCGCGTTGGGCGCGGCACAGGCCCATGCCGTCCAGCCGGACGAGATCCTGGACGATCCGGCCCTGGAGGCGCGCGCGCGCGAACTCTCGGCGGGATTGCGCTGTCTCGTCTGCCAGAACCAATCCATCGACGATTCGGATGCCCCGCTGGCCAAGGATCTGCGCGTCCTCGTGCGCGAGCGGCTGAAGGCAGGGGACAGCAATGACGAAATCATGGATTTCGTCGTGTCTCGCTACGGGGATTTCGTGCTGCTCAAGCCGCCCTTCACGCCGCACACCTGGCTGCTGTGGTTCGCGACGCCGCTGCTATTTCTGGCCGCCGCCGGAGGGATATTTTACGCCTATCGCCGCCGCTCCCGCGCCGCGGCGATACCCCAGGCGCTGACCGAGAGCGAGCAGGAGCATTTGACCCGTCTCCTGGACCCCGATACGCCCGAGACTGGCACGCCCGAGAGCGGCGGAAAATCCTAGCCTCGCGTCCCCCTGGGCACTCCCCCGGCCGAACCTTACGGAAAATTAATGCCGCCGAAACCGCGGCGTAATTGGCGACTCCCTATATTCCGAATCTCACAGCAACGTTCCGCGTGTCCGGAGCATGACTCGAACTGAATTTCCGTCCCAAGAGAGGGGAAACGAATGACAACTGAGAGAACTCCTGCGGCGAACGAGAGCAAGCGGCCGCGGATATTGGCCGGCAGGACCGCGCTCCTCGCCGCAACCGCTTTGGTCGCGGCCGGTGCGATCGGGCTTTCGTTCAATCCAAGCGTGCCGCAGGCTGTCGCGGAAACGGCGCAGACCCAGCAGACGATTGCGACACCTCACGGCCCGGCGCCGCTTTCTTTCGCCGACCTGGTGGCGAAGGTCAGCCCCGCGGTGGTCAGCATCAACGTCAAGGGCGAGATGAAGACCGCGGAGAACGACGACTCGCCCGTTCCGGGAATGCCGGACCTGCCGGAAGACAATCCGCTCTACGATTTCTTCAAGCAGTTCCGTAAGGGCATGCCGACCCCGCCGTCCAAGCACACGCCGAGCCTGGCGCAAGGGTCCGGCTTCTTCATCTCCGATGACGGTTACATCGTCACCAACAACCATGTGGTCGAGGACGCGGACGACATCACCGTGACCATGGGAGACGGCGAGAAGTTCGACGCCAAGCTGATCGGAACCGATCCGCGTACGGACCTTGCTCTGGTCAAGGTGACCGAGAAGGTCGACAAGAAGTTTCCGTTCGTGAAGCTCTCCGAGAAAGATCCGCGCGTCGGCGATTGGGTCCTCGCGGTCGGCAATCCTTTCGGCCTTGGCGGTACGGTCACGGCCGGCATCATCTCGGCGCATAATCGCGATATCGGTTCCGGTCCTTACGACTATCTCCAGATCGACGCGGCGGTAAACCGCGGCAACTCGGGCGGTCCCAGCTTCGACCTTGACGGGAATGTCGTGGGCGTGAATACGGCGATCTTCTCGCCGTCGGGCGGCAATGTCGGTATTGCGTTTGCCGTCCCAGCCGCGCTGGTGAAGCAAGTCGTCGCCGATCTGAAGGCCGACGGCAGCGTCGATCGCGGTTGGCTTGGTGTCGTCATCCAGAACGTCAACGACGACATTGCCGACTCCATCGGCTTGTCCACGCCGACCGGTGCCATGGTCACGAAGGTCACCGAGGACGGTCCGGCTTCGAAAGAGGACATCAAGGCCGGTGACGTCATTGTCGGCGTCAACGGCGCCGAGGTGAAGGATTCACGTGATCTCGCCCGCAAGATCGCCGAACTCGATCCCGATACGGAGGTCAAGCTCGCCATTGTCCGCTATGGCGACAAGCGCGAGGTCGATATGACTCTCGGCACATTCCCGAGCGCCAAGAAGCTGGTGTCGCTTCGGGACAAGGAACCGGCCGACCAGAGCGAGCAGATGGAGAAGCTCGGTCTGTCGCTTGCTCCTGCCGCGAAGATCCCCGGCGCGGGTGAAGAAGGTGTGGTCATCACCGAGGTCGACTCTGATAGCGATGCCGCCGACAAGGGCCTGAAGCCCGGTGACATCATTCTCCAGGTCGCCGGCGTCGACGTCTCTACCCCCGGCGACGTCGCCGCGGGCCTCAAGAAGGCAGCCGAGACCACCAAGGACGGCAAGGACACCGTCAAGGTCCTGATGCAGGTCAAGACCGGCGATCAAACGCGCTTTGTCGCGCTATCGCTGAAGAAGGCGTAGAATCGCTTTCTTCTGCTGGAGGGCGGTGCGGTTTTCCCCCCGGACCGTGCCGCCCGCCCCATTTTCATTCTTCCGTAACAAAGAGCGAGCCAGCGCGATATGCGGGTCCTAGTGATCGAGGACGATCAGGAGACGGCGGCGTTTCTCAAGCGAGCGCTGAAGGAGTCGGGGCATGTGACGGAGCATGCCGCGGATGGCGAGGCCGGGCTCGAATTCGCCAAGACGAATGCCTTCGACGTGCTCATCGTCGATCGTATGCTGCCGAAACTGGATGGGCTCGAAGTCATCAAATCGCTGCGTACGGACGAAATTCATACGCCTGTGTTGATCTTGTCCGCGCTCGGTGAGGTCGACGACCGGGTCAAGGGCTTGCGCGCCGGCGGCGACGACTATCTGACCAAGCCCTATGCGTTCAGCGAGCTTCTTGCGCGTATCGAGGTTCTGGCACGCCGGACCTCGCCCGAGGAAGGATCGACGCGGCTCGCGGTGGGCGATCTCGTGCTCGACCGTCTCTCTCACAAAGTCACGCGCGCGGGCGAAGCCGTTCTGCTGCAGCCGCGGGAATTCCGCCTGCTCGAATATTTGATGAAGCACGCGGGGCAGGTGGTCACGCGCACGATGCTGCTCGAAAATGTGTGGGACTATCATTTCGACCCGCAGACCAACGTCATAGACGTCCACATCTCAAGGCTCCGGTCGAAGATCGACAAGAACTTCGAACAGCCGCTCCTGCATACGGTTCGCGGCGCCGGCTACACGATCCGTGACAGCGCTCACTAAACTCTTCCGCACGACGACCTTCCGGCTGTCGCTGACCTATTTCGCGCTGTTCAGCGCGGCTGCCATCGTTGCCATCGTCTATCTGTATTGGAACACGACTGTGCTGCTGTCGCGGCAGTTGAACCAAACGATCGACGCGGAGCTCAAGGGTCTGGCCGAGCAGTATAGGGCGGGCGGCCGCGACCAGCTCGTCAGGATCGTCGCGCAGCGGAGCCGAACCCCCGGCAACAGCCTCTATCTGGTCGCGGACAGGAACGAGAAACAGCTTGCGGGAAATCTGAGCGCGGTGTCGCCGCAGCTTTGGGACAGCGTCGGGCCGGTCGAATTCTTCTATAGCCGTCCGGCGCCCGGCGGCATGGAGCAAAGGCTCGCCTTTGCCAATGTGTTCCGGCTTCCCGGCGGCGACCGGTTGATCGTCGGCCGCGACATCGAGGACCGGCGGGAGCTTTCGCGCCTGATCCGCTCGACCATGTTGTGGGGACTCGGCGCGATGGCGCTCGTCGGCATCGGCGGCGGCTATTGGGTCAGCCGCAGGCTGCTCGCGCGCGTCGACAATCTCTCCGCGACAACGCGCACGATCATGGCTGGCGATCTCTCGCGCCGGCTGCCCGTGAGCGGTTCGGGCGACGAGTTGGACCGCCTGGCACAGAGCCTCAATCTCATGCTCGGCCGTATCGAGCAGCTCATGGCGGGCATGCGCGAGGTCTCCGACAACATCGCCCACGATCTGAAGACGCCGCTGAACCGCTTGCGCAACCGTGTCGAAGAAGCCCTACGCGAGCCGACGGACGAGACCTCCTACCGGAATGCGCTGGAGCGGACCATCGAGGAGGCCGATGGCCTCATCAAGACGTTCAACGCACTGCTATCCATCGCGCGGCTCGAAGCCGGGGCAGGCGGCGACAATCGCGACCCTCTCGATCTCGCGGCGCTCGTGAGCGACGTGGCCGAGCTCTACGAGCCCGTGGCCGAGGAGCGGGGCATCGGGCTACGGGCCGAGGTGGCGGAGCGTGTCCCTGTTCGCGGCGACCGGCAGCTTCTCGGCCAGGCCATCGCCAATCTCATCGACAACGCGCTGAAATATGGCGTGGTTGATCCCTCGCAGGTCAACGGTCACGCGCCCGAGGTCGTCGTTCGGGCGTCGAGCCGGGACGGCGTGGCGGAGATCGCGGTCTCCGACCGGGGGCCTGGCGTTCCGGAGAGCGAGCGCGAGCGGGTGCTGGACCGTTTCGTGCGCCTCGAAGCAAGCCGTTCGGAACCTGGCAGCGGACTTGGATTGAGCCTTGTCGCGGCGGTGGCGAGATTGCATGGTGGTGACTTGAGGCTCGAGGACAATGCACCTGGCCTCCGCGTCGTTCTCAGCATCCCGCTGGAGACGGATGCGCCCGCCATCACGACGGAAGAAAGCCCGTCGCCAGGAGCAGAGCTGAGAGCATCGTGACGGCGCTTGCCGAACGTCTTCAAGAAACGCCGGAAATTTTCGACGCCGCGCGTGGCGCCGATATTCTTGCAGCCGTACAGAAAGCTCTCGGCGGCGATGAACGTTGGGCGGAGGCGGCGCAAGTCCTGCAGTCGCCGAAGGTCGCTTCGTTTCTGACCGCGGTCTTCTCCGGCTCGTCCTACCTCGCGGCTCTCTCCAGCCGGTCCCCCGACCTCCTCGCCGAATGCCTGATGAGCGATCCCGATGCGCATCAGGCCGAGGCCGGCGCGCGGCTCGAGGCGGACCTGGCGGAAGGACCGGGCCTGGGCGACGCCATGGCCATGCTGCGCCGGTTCAAGCAGCGTAGCGCGCTGCTGACCGCGCTCGCCGATCTTGGTGGCGTTTGGACGACGCAACAGACCTTGAAGGGGTTGAGCGACGCGGCGGACACGGCGATCCGCGCCGCGGTGGCGTATCTATTCCATGCGGCGCACGAGGCGGGGAAGGTGACGTCGCCCGAAGTCGACGGATATTTCGTCATCGCCATGGGCAAGCTGGGGGCAGGGGAACTGAACTATTCGTCCGATGTCGACTTCATGGTGTTCTACGACCTGGACCGGGCGCGTCTTGCCGAGGGCGTCGAGCCGTCGCCCTTTTTCGTGAAGATCACGCGGGATCTGGTCCGGCTGCTGCAGGAACAGACAAAGGACGGCTACGTCTATCGAACGGATTTGCGGTTGCGGCCGGACCCCGGCGCGACGCAGGTCGCGCTCTCGACGGAGGCCGGCCTGATCTACTACGAGGGCTACGGGCAAAATTGGGAACGCGCGGCGCTTATCAAGGCGCGGATCTCGGCCGGCGACGCCGGACTTGGCGAGGCTTTTCTCAAGCAGCTCCTGCCGTTCGTTTGGCGGAAATATCTGGATTTCGCCGCCGTGGCCGATATCCACGCGATGAAACGCCGTGTCCACGAGTTCAAGGGCCATGGCGCCATCGCGGTGCGCGGTCACGATATCAAGCTGGGCCGGGGCGGCATTCGCGATATCGAATTCTTCGTGCAGACGCAGCAATTGATCACGGGCGGCCGTCACCCGGAGCTACGGACGCGCGGCACTTTGGAGACGCTGGCGCGGCTTGCCGAAGGCGGTTGGATCGAGGAGAGCGCCGCGCAAGAACTCTCCGAAACCTATCTCTTCATGCGGCGCGTCGAGAACCGCATCCAGATGACCGCCGATCAGCAGACGCATATCGTTCCCGCCGATCCGGCCGAACTCGACAGGCTCGCGCGGCTTTGCGGGTTCGCGGATACCGATGCGTTCGGCGATGCGCTGCTTGCCGGGTTCAAGGCCGTCGAGCGGCACTACGGCGCACTGTTCGAGAAGCTTCCTCAGCCGCCCAGCTCGGTTCCGGGTCTCGTGGTCGGAGACGATGCCGACCCGGAAGCCGTGGCCGGGCTTCAGAGGCTCGGTTTCGAGAACCCGGCCGCCGCGATCGAAGCCATCCGGGCGTGGCAGGCGGGCCGCTATCCCGCGACGCGCAGCGCCAAGGCGCGCGAACGGTTGACGTCGTTTCTTCCCAATCTCTTGGAGGCCTTCGGCCGCACGTCGCAGCCGGACCTTGCGTTGTCCACCTTCGACAGAGTGATGGCCAAGATGCCCGCGGGTCTGCAGGTGTTCTCGCTCGTCGCGGCGAACCCCAGTCTCTTGCGCCTCGTGGCCGACATCATGGGAACCGCGCCGCGCCTTGCGAAGATCCTCAGCCGCCGTCCCCGGCTGTTGGATGCCGTGCTGGATCCCGGCTTTTTCGGTGCGATCCCGACAGAGAAGCAATTGAAGGACGTGGTCGGAGTGGCGCTGGCGCTTGCCACCGACTATCAGGATGCGCTGGACCGCGCCCGCATCGTCGGCCGGGAGCAAGGGTTTCTCATCGGCGTGCGTGTGATTTCCGGCACGATTTCCGCCGAGCAGGCCGGCAAGGCCTATGCGGCGCTCGCCGACACGCTGATCCAGGCGTTGGCCGATCGCGTCGGCCAAGAGTTGGTGACGCAGCATGGCCATATGCCGGACGGCATGGCGGCGATCATCGCCATGGGTAAGCTCGGCGGCGAGGAGATGACCGCCTCGTCCGATCTCGATCTCATCACGGTGTACGACTACGCCGGCGAAGATGCGAAGTCCGACGGGGAACGGGAACTGCCGGGCCAGCAATACTATACCCGCTTCACCCAGAGGCTGATCGCGGCGCTCTCGGCGCAGACGGCCGAGGGCGCGCTCTACGAGGTCGATATGCGGCTGCGGCCCTCCGGAAGTCAGGGGCCGGTGGCGACGAAATTGTCCGGTTTTATCGACTACCAGGAAAAGTCCGCCTGGGTGTGGGAACACCTGGCGCTAACGCGCGCGCGCGTCGTGTCCGGTCCCGCGGCGATGCGCGAGACGATCGACAAGACCATCCGCGCGGTGCTGACGAAGCCCCGCGATCGCTCCGCCGTCGCCGGCGAGGTGCACGAAATGCGCCGCAGAATCGCCGCGGAGAAGGGAACGGACGATATTTGGGATCTGAAACAGGTTCGCGGCGGAATCGTCGATCTCGAATTCATCGCGCAATATCTTCAGATCGTGAACGCGGCCGAGCGGCCCGAAGTGCTCGATCAGAACACCGAGGATGCCCTCGCGAAACTCGCGGCGGCGGGTGTCCTCGGCAAGGCCGACGCGGAATTGCTCATTCCCGCGGCGCGCCTCTACCAGTCGGTGACGCAGATTTTGCGGCTCTGCCTGGAAGACCGGTTCGACGTGGCCGATGCGCCCCGCGCATTGCGGGAGTTGCTGGCGCGGTCCGCGGACTTGCCCGACTTCTCGACACTCGAAGCCACGCTGAAGGACACGCTGTCGCGCGTGCACGATGCCTTCAACCGTCTCGTGTCCTGACGGCGTCAGGCGCTTTTCGCAAGCGGCTCTTCTACGTCGACCGGACGCGGCGCTCTGATCGGCAGAGAGCACGTGACGGTGGTGCCTTGCCCTTCGCGGCTCTTGATCTCGAGCTCACCGCCATGCAGCTCGACCAAGGCGCGGGATATGGCGAGACCGAGACCGCTGCCCTGATGGCTCTTGGAGAACTGGTTCTCGACTTGCTCGAAGGGGCGGCCGAGTTTGGGGAGATGAGCCTCGGCGATGCCGATGCCCGTATCCTTGATGGCGATTTTCAGATGGCCATTGCTTCGGGTCAAATGGACGTCGACACGGCCGCTATTCTGCGAGAACTTCACGGCGTTCGACAGCAGATTGAGGAAGATCTGCTTCAGATAACGGCGATCCGCCTCGATGGGGAAGTGTTCGGGGCCGTGGCGTTCGAGCTCGATCTTGCGTTCGGCCGCCGCCTGGCTCACGACCTTCATGCTCTCCTCGATGATTTCCGCGACATCCACGGTTTCGAGATCGAGGGTCATGCGGCCGGCTTCGATCTTGGACATATCCAGAATGTCGTTGATTACCTCGAGGAGATAGGCGCCGCTCGAATAGATGTCGCGCGCATATTCCTGGTACTTCTCGTGGCCGATGGGCCCGAACAGCGACTGCTGCATCACCTCCGAGAAGCCGATGATGGCATTCAGCGGCGTGCGGAGCTCATGACTGATATTGGCGAGGAACTCGGACTTGGCGCGGTTCGCGGCTTCCGCGCGGTTCTTCTCCAGCGCGTATTTCTCGGCCAGGTCCACGAGCTGTTGCTTCTGGTGCTCGAGTTCGCGGCGGGACAAGCGAAGTTCGGCGACGCTGGCGCGAAGCTGCTGCTCGCTCTCGGCGTTCTTCGTTTGGCTCTGTTTGAGATCGGTGATGTCGGTGCCGACGCTCACATAGCCGCCGTCGCGCGTGCGGCGCTCGTTGATGCGGAGCCAACGGCCGTCTTCCAGCTGCGCCTCGTAGGTCCGGGAGCCGTTGTCGGCCTTTCCGGCCACCGCGAAGCGCTTCGATACGATGGGCTCGGACGCGGTCGCGATGACCTCGTCATAGGAACTGCCCGGCTGAACGATGTCGTCCGCCAACCCGTGAAACTGCTGGTACTTGCTGTTGCACATCACCAGCTTGTTCTGGCTGTCCCACAGTACGAAGGCCTCGGAGATGGTCTCCACCGCATCGCGCAGGCGCGCATTGGCGTCGGCGGCACCGGGAACCGCGTTGGAATCCGCGAGCACCGCCATGCCCGTCAGGTATGGCTCGCTGTTGCCGTAGGCGCGGGTGATGTGGCCCCGAAGGCGGATCGTCACCCATCTTCCGTCGGCGTGGCGCATGCGGAAACACTGATCGAAGGTGCTGATCCCTTCGCTCAAATGCCGGTCGAGCTCGGCGCGAAGATCGTCGTCGCGATGTAGCCGTTTGGCGATCATCCCATACGGAACGACCTCGGACGACGGCGCGAGACCGAGCAGCGCGAACATGGGCGTGGACCATTGCACGTGTCCGCGCGCGAGGTTCCAGCGCCAGACACCGCAGCCGGGCAGGGTCTCGGACAGTTCCCGGGTGAGCGCGTCCTTGTCGTTCTTGACGCCATACGGCGTCAGATACCAGAACGCGCCCGCGAACAGGACGATGACCAATCCACCGCAGATGAGCAGGGTCACTTCGAGCAACGTGTTGCTCCGCCATCCGGCAAGCGCGCTTCCGACCGGTTGGATGAGCGTCAGCTGCGCATCCGTGCCGCGCACGTTGCGAACCGTGACCAAGGCATCGGTGCCGTCGTTCAACCTCACGCGCATGACGCCCGCGTCCGCGCCCATGATGGTCAGCGGCTGTCCGGGACCGAGAACCGTGAGCAGATTTCCTTGGTAGTCGCTGCCGATCGGCGCGCGCGCCTGGATGCCGCCTTCGGCGTCGGAGAGCAGGACCACCCGGCCGTCGCCCGTGGCGATGAACGGCAGGCTGTTGGCGAGTTGGCTTTGCCAGTCGGCGCTCGAAGCGAGGGCTTCGCCGCTGAGTTTGAGAGAGGCGACATCGGCGTTGAGGGCGAGCTGCCGCCGCGCGGAGGTCAGCGCCGCGTCCTTGCCGCTACTGATTTGGAAATAGAAGCCAAGGCTTGCGATCAGGGTGAAGCCGACCACAAGCACCGGGACAAGCTGGCGCAACCTCTCCGATGTGGGGAGATATTGATCGACGAGCGCGCGGACGTCCTGCCATCGTGGCCCAGCGATGGAATAGATTCCCGCACCTCGCGCAGGACGAGCCCGCGCCATTCGGTCCCCCTTCTTCTCCAGTCACAGTCGCGGAGAAGTTGCCGCATCTCCGAATCGCTTCAGTCCATGGAATCGAGGACTGAACCTTCTGTCTAGTGAAAACCTGTGGAAATTAGGTTAACAGGCCGTTGACAGCGGGAAACCGATTCTAAGCGCCGCCCAGCGTCTTGGTGACGATCTCGTAGGCGTCGGTGGAGAGCTTCTGCCCGGCGAGGGTTTCGAGCGCCGCTTTTGCATGGGCTTGCCGCCCGGATTCCAGCGTTTTCCAGCTTTCGAAGGCCCCGAGCAGGCGCGCCGAGACATGGGGATTGAAGCCGTCGATCTCGAGGGCCTGGTCCGCCAGAAAGCGGAAGCCGGCCCCGTCCGCGCGGTTGAAACCGGACGGATTGGCCATCGCGAACGAGCCGATCAGCGCCCGGACGCGGTTCGGATTCTTTAACGAAAACTTCGGATGGCCGAGAAGCGCCTGCACCGTTTCGACCGAGTCGGGACGGGCGGCGCGGGCCTGAACCGCGAACCATTTGTCGAGTACGAGCGGATCGTCCTGCCAGCGCGCATAGAAGTGGTCGAGCGCTTCGTCGCGCGCGGGCGAGGGAATCTGCGACAGCACCGAAAGGGCCATGATCGCGTCCGTCATGTTCGTGGCCTCGCGATAGTGCCGCAGCGCCCGTTCCACGGCCTCGGGCGTTCCGGCCGCGGACATGAGATCGAGCGCGGCGTTGCGTAGCGCACGCCGGCCGGCGCTGTCCGGGTCCGGCGAGAACGCGCCGTCCGTCGCGTTTCCCTCGTAGATCTCGGTCAATGTCGCCGCCAAGGCCGTGCTGAGCGTCGTGCGCAGCGTGTCGCGGGCCAACAGGATGGCGTCGGTGTCGACATCGCGGCCAAGCTCGCGCGCGATGTCGGACTCGCTCGGGAGTTTCAAGGTTTCGGCGCGGTAGGTCGGCGCCAAGGTTTCGTCGCGGAGGGCCGGTTCAAGCGCTTGCGCGAGCCGCCCCGCTTGGGTTCCGCTCACAGGTTCGAGGTCGAGGCCGTCGCGCGCGGCCGACGCGATGAGATTGGTGGCGTAGGTCTGCGCCGCCTGCCAGCGATTGAACGGATCGCTGTCGTGGATCATCAGAAACTCGATCTGCTTGGGCTTGAGGCTCGAAGTGATCCGCACCGGCGCGGAGAAATCCCGCAGGATCGACGGGGTCGGCGGTGCGGCGATATCCTCGAACTCGAACACCTGTTCACGCTCGGTGACCTCGATCAAACCGTCTTGAACGAGTTCACCGTTGATCTTGAGCGGCAGCTCGTCGCCATTGGCGCCGATGAGGCCGACCTTCAGCGGGATATGCATCGGCTCTTTTCGGATTTGGCCGGGCGTCGGCGGAACGACCTGGCTCACCGTCAGCTTCGCGGTCTTCGTATGCGGGTCGTAGTCGAGCGAGCAGGCGAGCTCGGGCGTGCCGCTCTGCGTATACCAGCGCATGAACTGGTCGAGGTCGCGGCCCGAGGCATCCGCCATGGCGGACACGAAGTTCTCGACCGTCGCCGCCTCGCCGTCGTGCCGCTCGAAATAGAGCGCGATGCCTTGGCGGAAGGCGTCCTGGCCGAGAAGCGTCTGCAACATGCGGCAGAGTTCCGCGCCCTTTTCGTAGACCGTCGCCGTGTAGAAATTGTTGATCTCGATATAGGAGGCCGGCCTCACCGGATGGGAGAGGGGGCCTGCGTCCTCCGGAAACTGCCGGGCCTTCAGAAGGCGCGCGGTGAGAATGCGCTCGACCGGCCCCATGCGGACATCGCCGGTGAATTCCTGATCGCGGAAAACCGTGAGCCCCTCCTTCAGGCAGAGCTGGAACCAGTCGCGGCAAGTGACGCGGTTGCCCGTCCAGTTGTGGAAATACTCGTGAGCGATGACGCTCTCGATCGAGGTGTAGTCCGCGTCGGATGCGGTGTCGGGACGGGCGAGGACGAGCTTGTCGTTGAAGATGTTGAGGCCCTTGTTCTCCATCGCGCCCATGTTGAAGTCCGACACGGCGACGATGTTGAACACGTCGAGGTCGTATTCGAGGCCGAAGCGCTCTTCGTCCCAGCGCATGGCGCGCTTCAACGACTCCATGGCCCAGTCGCAGCGGTCTTCCTTGCCGGGCTCGACATAGATGCCGAGCGCGACCTCGCGGCCCGAAGCGGTGACGAAGCTGTCGTGGATCGAGGCGAGAGTGCCGCCGACGAGCGCGAACAGATAGGAGGGCTTCGGGTGGGGATCGTGCCAGACGGCGTAATGCCGGTCCGTGCCTTCGATCTCGCCGGTCTCGACGGGATTGCCGTTGGACAGAAGCACGGGCGCGGCTCTCCGGTCCGCTTCGATCCGCACCGTGTAGGTGGCGAGCACATCGGGGCGGTCGATGAAATAGGTGATGCGGCGGAAGCCCTCGGGCTCGCACTGGGTGCAATAGGTGCCGCTCGAAAGATACAGCCCCTGCAGTTCCGTATTCGTTTCGGGATCGCAGCGCGTGACGATGTCGAGCGTGAACGCACCCACCGGCGGATTGGCGATCGTGAGCTTGCCGGGCGTGAGCGTGTAGCGGCCCGGCTCCAGATCCTGCCCGTTGACCGCGACCCGTTCGAGCGTCAGCGCTTCTCCGTCGAGCACCAGCGGCGTTCCGGCCGCCGTGTCGGCGTTCGGCTCGATCGAGAGCGTGGACGCGACGCGCGCGTCCTTCGGCGCGAGACGGACGTCGAGGGAGACTTGCCTGATGAGGTAGTCCGGCGGCGCGTAGTCCGCGAGGAACTTCGTGCTTCGGCTCTCGTCGTTCATTGTCAGGCCTCCGGTTACAGCTCAACGTGACGCAAGCGCAGCGCGTTCCCGACCACCGAGACGGAGGAGAGACTCATCGCCGCCGCCGCGATCACGGGCGATAGCATAATTCCCGCCACAGGGTAGAGCACGCCCGCGGCGATCGGAACGCCAATCGCGTTGTAGAAGAACGCGAAAAAGAGATTCTGCTTGATATTGCGCATGGTCGCGCGGGCCAGCCGCACGCCGCGCGCGACGCCGCGCAAATCGCCCTTGAGCAGGGTCATGCCGGCGCTTTCGACGGCGACATCGGCGCCGGTGCCCATGGCGATGCCCACATCGGCCTGGGCGAGCGCCGGAGCGTCGTTGATGCCGTCTCCGGCCATGGCGACGGCAAGGCCGGATTTCTGCAGCTCCTCGACGAGGCCGAGTTTCTCCTCGGGCGTCAGTCCCGCATGGACCTCGTCGACGCCGAGCTGGCGCGCGACGGACTTGGCCGTGGTGATGTTGTCGCCCGTCGCCATCACGATGCGCAGTCCGAGACGGTGCAAGGTCTCGATGGACTCCTTGGCGCTCTCGCGAATCGGATCGGCCACGGCGACAATGCCCGCGAGCCGGTTGTCGATCGCCAGATACATGACGGTCTTCCCTTCCTCGCGCAGCCGCGTGACCTCCTCCTCCACAGCCAGAATGTTGATCCGGTGATCGTCCATCAGATGGGCGTTGCCGAGCCGGACCGCCCGTCCGCCGATTCCGCCGATCCGGCCGACCACGCCCTTGCCGGTCACGGCCTCGAAGTCGCGCACCTTGTCGAGCTTCAGACCCTTGTCGGCGGCGCCTTTGAGAATTGCCTCGGCCAGCGGGTGCTCGCTGCCGCTTTCGAGGGCGGCGGCGTAGCCGAGCACCTGTACGTCCGTGTAGCCGCTCACGGCCGAAACATCGGTCAGCGACGGTTTGCCCTCGGTAAGCGTGCCGGTCTTGTCGACCACGAGCGCATCGACCTTGGCGAGGCGTTCGAGGGCGGCGGCATTGCGGATGAGGACACCGGCTTGAGCACCGCGTCCCGTCGCCACCATGATCGAGATCGGCGTGGCGAGCCCCAGCGCGCAGGGGCAGGCGATGATGAGAACGCTGACGGCGGCGACCAGCGCATGGGCGAGCCGGGGCGAGGGACCGACGAGCATCCAGACGATAAAGGCGATGACGGCGACGGCGATGACCGCGGGAACGAAATAGCCCGCGACGCTATCGGCAAGGCGTTGGATCGGCGCGCGGGAGCGCTGCGCTTCGGCGACCATGTGCACGACCTGAGACAGCGTGGTCTCGGCGCCGGTCCGGTCCACGCGCATGTCGAACGTGCCCGTCCCGTTCAACGTGCCGCCCGTGACCGTATCGCCTTGGGTCTTCTCGACCGGCACGGGCTCCCCGGTCAGCATGGCCTCGTCCACCTGGCTCCGGCCTTCGGTCACGGTCCCGTCGATCGGCACCTTGTCGCCGGGCCGCACGCGCAAGACATCGCCCACATGCACGCTTTCCAGCGGCACCGTCTCGGTCTTGCCGCCGTCCAGGACACGCAAAGCCGTCTTGGGAGCGAGATCGAGAAGCGCGCGGATGGCCCCGCCGGTCTTTTCCCGCGCGCGCAGCTCCAGCACCTGGCCGAGCAGGACCAGCGCGACGATGACGGCGGCCGCCTCGAAATAAACCGGCACCAGCCCGTGCTCGTCGTGCATCGAGGGCGGGAAGAGGCCGGGCACGAGCGTGGCGAGGACGCTGTAGAGATAGGCGGCGCCCGTGCCGAGACCGATCAGGGTGAACATGTTGAGATGGCCGGTGCGCACGGACTGGATGCCACGGGCGAAGAACGGCCAGCCGCACCACAAGACGGCAGGGGTCGCGAGCGCCAGCAGCAGCCATTGCTGGGCGCGCGGCGGAAGGAACGGCAGGAGATCGGCGCCGAACAGGTGCCGGCTCATCTCGATGACGGCGATGAACAGCGCGAGGGGTGCGGCGACCCAGAGCCGCCGGGTGAAGTCGATCAGCTCTTCGTTGGGCGCGTCCTCGGAGGGCGCGCCCATGGGCTCCAGCGCCATGCCGCAAATGGGACACGAGCCGGGCCCCTCCTGCACGACTTCCGGGTGCATCGGGCAGGTGTAGAGCGTTCCCGGCGGCGCCGGCCCGGACTCCGCCTTTCCGCTCAGATAGTGCTCGGGGTCGGCGGCAAACTTCTCGCGGCAGCGATTTCCGCAGAAGTGATACGTCTTTCCCTGATAATCTTCTCTTGGTTTGTTTGCGTGAAGATCGACAGTCATGCCGCAAACGGGATCGATGGCGGTGTCAGTCGGAGAGTGTGAGTGCTCTGTCATGCTTTCAAGCTCGTGATGGAATCACACTCATATACGCATTCACGAGCGCCCACGCATCTGCTAGGCGGAAGGAGACACAGACAATGCTGAGCTTTCGCGGGGTGATGGGGGACCGTTCGGCTTGAGAACCGTAGCATGGGAATTGTGTATCGCCTTGGCGGCCGTGACCGGGGTCGGCGCGGGATATCTGCTGTCGGAGGGGAGCTCCATGAAGGGCTACCCCAAAGACGTCCCCCAAAAAATCGCCGCGTTGGGGCCAGGCGCGGAGAACGACCTGATCCGCTACGGCCACGAATTGGTGGTGGATACGCCGCGCTTCATCGGCAGAAGCGCCGAGGACCCGGCCATGGCCTTTGGCGGGAACGATCTGTCTTGCCAGAACTGCCATTTGAACGGCGGTCTAAAGCCGTTCGCGGCGCCCTTCGTCTCGACCGCGGCGACGTTTCCCATGCTGGTGGACAACAAGGTCGTCACGCTGCCCGACCGCATCAATTCCTGCATGCGGCTTGGGCTGAACGGGAAACCGCTGCCCGAAGACAGCCGCGAGATGATGGCCCTGATCGCCTATCTCAAATATGTCGGCAAGGACTCGCCCGATGGCGTGCGGTTGCCGGGTTCGGGGTTGATGCCGATCGATCTGCCGGGCGACGTGCCCAGCGCGCGGCGCGGCGCCATCGTCTATGCGCAACATTGCGCGAGCTGTCACGGGCAGGACGGGGAAGGGGCCGCGAAGCTTCCGCCGGAGGTGGGCTATTACGTCCCGCCGGTCTGGGGCGCGAACAGCTTCAACGGCGGGGCCGGGATGGGCCAGATCGCCTATGCCGCCTCCTACATCCGCACCAATATGCCCGTAGGGGTCGATCATGAAAACCCGGCCCTTTCCGTTCAGGATGCCTGGGATGTCGCCGCCTACATGATCGCGCATTCGCGCCCGATCCCGCCGGCCCATCCGCCCGCCGTGCCCATGGTCATCGAAGACTTGCCGATCCCGGCGCCCCCGGACGCCGAAGCGGCCCTGCCGGGGCAGGACCTCGTGCCCGATCTGCAGATGCAGCCGGCCAACGGCACGCCATAGGCTTGGCAGGGGCCGTTACTTGTCCCATGGGCGGGGCTCTCATTGGCGGCGGGTTGCCGATGCACGCTGCACGGACGCGGTCCGGCGCCGTGCGGCAGATTGAACCAACCGGTTGCGCCGTCCATTATATCGAATATTCTCGATGTATGGATTTCAATCAGAGCCTCATGGCATTGTCGGCGCTCGGCCAGGAGACCCGGCTTCAGGTGTTCCGCTTGCTGATCCGCGCCGGAACGCACGGGATGCAGGCCGGCGAGATCAGCGACGCGCTCGACGTCCGGCAGAACACCATGTCGGCGAATCTGAGCGTGCTCCTGCGGGCGGGGCTCATTCGCAACGCGCGCGAGGGCCGCACGATTCGCTACTACGCGGATTTCGACGGCATTCGCGGCCTCCTCGAATTCCTGATGGAGGATTGCTGCGGCGGACGCGCGGAGCTCTGCAAGCCCGTTCTCGATGCGATCGCCTGCGAGTGCTGAGGGACCGCAGCGTGACCGCCGTCATCCATCACAATCCGCAGTGCGGAACCTCCCGCAACACGCTCAAGATGATCGAGGCGTCCGGCGAGGACGTCTCAATCATCGAGTATCTGAAGACGGGTTGGACGCGGCCGCAACTGCTGGCGCTGTTCGCCGGCGCGTCCCTCACGCCACGGACGGCCTTGCGCGCCCGCAAGTCTCCGGCCGAGGACCTCGGTCTTACCGATCCTTCCGTCCCGGACGATACGATTCTGGAGGCAATGCTCGCGCATCCGATCCTCGTGAACCGGCCCATCGTGGTGACGCCCAAGGGCATCCGGCTTTGCCGCCCGAGCGAAACCGTTCTCGAATTGCTCGCCAATCCGCATTTCGGCGTATTCACCAAGGAAGACGGCGAGCAGATCGATACGGGGAGGGCGTAAGCCTTGGCGGCGAACGGCGGCGGGCACGATCTTCCCAATATCGATTTCGCGCAGATGCGCCCCGTCGTGCCGGGCGACTACGCGAGCGCCGGCGATCCCGGCCACGCGCCGCGTATCCTCATCTTGTACGGCTCGCTGAGGGCGCGGTCGTTCTCGAAGCTCGTGGCGTTGGAAGCGGAGCGTCTTCTGAAATGGCACGGCTGCGAGACGCGCATCTTCGATCCGCGCGGGCTGCCGTTGCCCGACGCCGAAGAGATCGACCATCCGAAGGTGCAAGAGCTGCGGGACCTGGCGTCGTGGTCGGAAGGCATGGTGTGGGTGTCGCCCGAACGTCACGGCGCCATGACCGGCATCATGAAAGCGCAGATCGACTGGATTCCGCTGGCGCTCGGCGCGGTCCGGCCGACGCAAGGAAAGACGCTGGCGGTCATGCAAGTCTGCGGCGGCTCGCAGAGCTTCAACACGGTCAATCAGATGCGTGTGCTGGGGCGCTGGATGCGCATGGTGACGATCCCCAACCAGTCGTCGGTGGCGAAGGCCTATCTCGAATTCGACGAGCACGACCGGATGAAGCCGTCGGCGTATTACAACCGCATCGTCGACGTGATCGAGGAGTTGGTGAAGTTCACCTATATGGTGCGGAGCCGCGCGGCGAAACTCGTCGATCGCTATTCCGAGCGCGTCGAGAGCGCCGAAGACCTCTCCAAACGTGTCAATCAGCGCAGTCTGTGATATAGAACCCGCGTTTCAGAACACGTTGTGACGTTCGGCGCCTTGCGATTGCCGCAAGTCGCGACCACGTTCAGATTCCGATTCAGTCGATTGGACTTAAGTCTTTGAAACCAGACTCGCATCGTTTCTGCGTTGCACCGATGATGGAGTGGACGGACCGTCACTGCCGCAGCTTTTTGCGGCTGATCTCGGCCCGGACGTTTCTCTACACCGAGATGGTGACGGCCGACGCGATCCTCTTCGGCGATCGCCTCCGCGTGCTTGGGTTCAATGCGGCCGAGCACCCGGTTGGGCTTCAACTCGGGGGTAGCGATCCGGCGCGGCTGGCGGAGGCCGCGCGCATCGGCGCGGATTGGGGCTACGACGAGATCAATCTCAACATCGGTTGCCCGTCCGACCGCGTGCAGTCGGGCCGCTTCGGCGCGTGCCTCATGGCGGATCCTCGCCTAGTGGCGGAGTGCGTCGCGGCGATGGCGGACGCGGTGCCGGTGCCGGTCACCGTCAAATGCCGCATCGGCATCGACGATCAGGATACGGAAGAAAGTCTCGACCGGTTCGTCGATATCGTTGCCGAGGCCGGTTGCCGGCTGTTCATCGTTCATGCGCGAAAAGCGTGGCTCGACGGTCTAAGCCCCAAGGAGAACCGCGACGTTCCGCCGCTCGACTACGACCGGGTTCATCGGTTGAAGGCGCGTCGCGACGACCTCGCCATCGTCATCAATGGCGGCCTGACGTCGCTGCCCCATGCGGCGCCGCATCTCGTCCATGTGGATGGTGTGATGATCGGCCGGTCGGCCTATGCGGACCCGTATCTTCTGGCGGAAGTGGACCGGACGCTTTACGGCGCGGCGGAGTTGCCTCTATCGCGGATCGAAGTGCTCGACCGGTTCATCGAATACGTTGGGGGAGAACTCGATCGTGGGGTTCGGCTGAACGCCATGACCCGTCATATCCTCGGCCTCTTTCACGGTCAGCCGCGCGCACGCGCGTTCCGCCGTCATATCGCCGAGCATGCGCATCTGCCAGGCGCCGGGATCGAGGTGCTCGAGCAGGCGCGCGATATCGTGAGCGGCAACGCGCAGGCTCCGCGTGAGGCCGACGACCGGCCCGCCGCCGCTTGAGCCGGTGCTCTCTTGAAAACTCAATTGGAAATATGACGTCCGTCCGCGTCGCCGACATGGGTGTCGTGCATCTTGCCGCCGGGCGGATTGTCCTTCGGCTCGGTCTGCGTCCGCCAAAGCGAGTAGAGGATTCCGCCGGCGATCAGAGCCACGGTTACGCCGAGCGATACGGTCGAGGGAAATTTCTCCCAGCCCGCTAGATCCGCAACGAAGATCTTCGACCCGATGAACACGAGGATTATGGCGAGCGCGGGCTTCAGATAGGAGAAGCGGTCGATGACGGCCGCGAGCGCGAAATACAAAGCGCGCAGGCCAAGGATCGCGAAGATGTTCGAGGTGTAAACGACGAACGTATCGGTGGTGATCGCGAAGATGGCCGGGATGCTGTCGAGGGCGAAGATCACGTCGACGATCTCGATCAAGATCATGGCGACGAAGAGCGGCGTGACCCAGGTGACGATGGCGCCGGTCTTGTCGTCGGGTAGACGGACGAAGAAGCGTTGTTCGTGCAGCTTAGGCGTGATGCGCAACAAGCGCCGCATTGTCCTTAGGGCGAAGTTCTCCTCGATGTCCGGTGCTTCGTCGCTGGTGAACAGCATTTTTATGCCGGTGAAGATCAGCAACAGCGCAAAGATGTACAGGACCCAGTGGAAGGTCGCGACGAGCCACGCGCCGATCCCGATCACGATACCGCGCAGGACGATCACGCCGAGGATGCCGTAGAACAAAACGCGATGCTGATAGATCCGGGGAATGCCGAAATAGGAGAAAATCACCGACATGATGAAGATGTTGTCCATGGACAACGTCTTTTCGACCAGAAAGCCGGTGAGGTATTCCTTGCCGCTGGTCGGGCCGACATTGACCCAGACCCAGGCGCCGAAGGCGAGACCGATGGTGATGTAGAAGGCGCTGAGGAGCAGGCTTTCCTTGACGCCGATCTCGCGAGCCTTCCGGTGAAACAGCCCAAGATCGAGTGCCAGGAGAACGACCACGACGATCATGAAGATAACCCACATCCACAGGGGTTTTCCCATGACCAGTGCGTCGGTGAATTCCATCAAGCAAAACTCCGGAAAATCGTGGTGATTGCGCCGCTAGGCGACAGATTCGGCCTGTGTCTTAGCACGGCCGTCGCAAAATTCCTCAGTAACGGTTTCCCGGATTAGCGCGGCGAGTTTGTCAAAATTGTGCTGAGGACCCTTAGTTTTTCGCCAGAGCATTCCGATCGTTCTGCTGAGGCCCCGGCTGCCGATATCGAAAGTCTTGAAACGCGGGTCCTTGCTGACGACGCTGCGCACGTAAAGGCCCGGCATCAGGCTGACTCCGAGGCCGGTCGCCATCATCTCGCGTAGCGTGTCGAGGCTCGTTCCTTCGAAATCGTAGCGGAGATTGGCGCCGCATTCCGCCGCGAGATTCACCACGAGATCGCGGAGCTGGTGGCCGGGGCCGAGGGCCAGGAGGTCGACGCCTTCCAGGTCGTGGGGCCTGATGCTGGAACGGCCGGCGAGGGGATGGTCGAGGGGAACGGCGAGAAAGAGCGGTTCCTCGAACAGCACGGCTTCCTTCAAGCCGCTTTGGTTCACCGGAAGCGGCGCCACGATCACATCGTGCAGACCTTCGGCCAGTTCCCGGGGAAGGACGTGCGGCAGCTCCTCGCGGACATAGAGCTTGAGCTTGGGATAGGCCGCGTGAAGGCTCGGCGCGACGCGCGGCAACAGGTAGGGACCGATGGTGGGGGGAAGGCCAAGGCGCACCACGCCCGCCATGCTTGCACCGACCTGGCCGGTGATATCGACGATGCGCTGTGCGTCGCGCAGCATGCGCCGGGCGATTTCGACGACCTCGAATCCGAGCGGCGTCACGACGACATTCGAACGCGACCGTTCGACCAGCTGGACGCCGAGCCGCTGTTCCAATGTCCGAAGCTGCTCGCTCAGCGTGGGCTGGGTCACGTGGACCCGTTCGGCCGCCCGCCCGAAATGGCGTGCGTCGGCCACGGCAACCAAATATTCCAATTGTCTCAATGTCGGCATAGCGTTTTCCCCCTCGATCAAACTCCATTTAGGGCGCCTGCGCCGCGTCGCAATATCAATAGGAAATTCCTATCACAAATTCGGGTATTTCCTTTTCAACTTTGGCCGTTCCATCGACAAGAGCCAGTTCTCCGGCGATGGATCGGCAAGATTGGGGAAGGGGAGGGAAGGGCCGAACTGGGTCCGGCTGCGCCGAAACCGCCGCTGGGGCCAGCGACCCATGGCGATCATGCCGGAGGGGCGCCGCTGATCTGCGGGACACCCCCTTAAGGATCGCGCCCGCGCCGACCGTGGCCGGTGCGCGGCGCTAGCTCGTGCGGCGGGAGGGCTGCGTCTTGTCCATCACGTAGTGGATGAACCCTTGGATGTCGAAGAAGCGCGCGGTGCGTTCCTTGTACTCTTCGTACGTGGCGCCATAGCGGTTTTCGAGCCATCTCTCTTCGGTCAGCGCCATCAGCACGTAGACGCAAGCCGCCGACAAGGCCAAGGGCACCGTGAGCCAGGAGTCGGCCATGACGACCGTGCCCGCGAGCCCCAGGATGGACGAGGCGTATTGCGGGTTGCGGCTGAAGCGATACAGGCCGTGACTCACCAGGCCGTCGGCGGCGCAATAGGTGTTCCCGAGCCCGAGATTGAAATAGCCGAACACCGTGATGCCGAAGCCAACAAGGAACAGCGGCAGGCCGATAACGAGCCGGTTGAGATCGACGAGGCCCGCGCTATTCCAATCCAAAATCGCGATGACGAAGGTCAGCACCATGCCGGCGCGGAACAGCGTCCAGAACGTGACACTCTGCCAGGTTCCCGGTCCCGGCGTCGGCCAGATCCGGAAGGGCGGGAACAAGAGGGTTCGCAGCATCAGGACGTTCAGCGTGATGCCGACGATCAGACCCACTACGAAAACGGCGTGTGTGTACGTGAGATCAATCATGACAGGCGCGGAACAGACCAGACTCGGATTGCAAGTTTGCGACAGAACGCTGACGCTTTTGTTGCGTTGCCGCGCGGCAATTTCCTAAATCTTCTGATTATATTCGCCGACTTCGGGCTGTTTGGCGAGCTCCTTATCTATTTCGGCGAAGATCGCCCGCATATTGGCCTCCGAGGTGGGGCTCTCGACCACCACAACCAGCTCCGGCTTGTTCGAGGATGCGCGCACGAGCCCCCAGGTCCCGTCCTCCAGCACGATACGAATTCCGTTCACGGTAATCAGTTCACGGATTTTCTGTCCGGCGAGCGTTTCGCCGCGCTCCGCGACGCCTTCGAAATGCTTCACGATACGCTCGACCACGCCGTATTTGATCTCGTCGTCGCAATGGGGCGACATGGTGGGTGATTGCCAGGTCCGTTGCAGCGCGTTCTTCAGTTCGGCGAGGGTTTTGCCCGGATTGCGCTCGAGCATGTCGAGTACGGCGATGGCCGAGACGAGGCCGTCGTCATAGCCGCGGCCGATCGGCTTGTTGAAGAAGAAATGCCCGGATTTCTCGAAGCCGACGAGCGCGTTGTTCTCGTGGCTATAGCGCTTGATGTAGGAGTGGCCGGTCTTCCAATAGGCGGTCTCGGCTCCGTTTGCGGCGAGCACCGGGTCCGTTTGGAACAGGCCGGTCGATTTCACGTCCACGACGAAATGCGCGTTCTTGTGGAGGGCCGAGATGTCGCGCGCGAGCATGACGCCCACCTTGTCCGCGAAAATCGCCTCGCCCGTATTGTCGACGACGCCGCAGCGGTCGCCGTCGCCGTCGAAGACGAGCGCGAGATCGGCCTTGTGCTCCAAGACGGCGTCGCGCGTGGCGTTCAGCATGGCGAGGTCTTCCGGGTTCGGATTATGAGCCGGAAAGTTGTGGTCGAGCTCGCAATTGAGCGGGATCACGTCGCAACCGAGCGCCGCCAGTACTTGCGGGGCGAAGGCGGCGGCGGTGCCGTTGCCGCAGGACACCACCACCCTCATCTTCCGTTCGTATTTCGGATGCCGCAGTAAGTCGGCCATGTAGCGTTTGGGCAAGTCCGGAACGTAGATATAGCGGCCGCCGCCCTCCGAGGGGCCGAACGCGGCGTTCATGACGATGTCCTTCAGCCGGCTCATGTCTTCCGGCGCGAAGGTCAGCGGGCGGTCGATGCCCATCTTGATGCCGGTCCAGCCATTGTCGTTGTGGCTCGCGGTGACCATCGCCACGCCTTCCACGCCGAGTTCGAACTGGGCGAAATAGGCCATTGGCGAGAGCGCCAGCCCGATGTCGTGGACTTCGGCGCCACCGGCCAGAAGGCCGGTCGTGAGGGCTGCCTTGATGGCCGAGGAATAGGAGCGGAAGTCGTGACCGACGACGATGCGCATCGGCACGCCGCGTTCGCGCATCAGCGTCGTCAGGCCGAGGCCGACCTCGACCATGCCGAGCAGGTTGATCTCTTTCGGAAACAGCCAGCGCGCGTCGTATTCGCGAAAGCCCGTGGCCTTGACGAGAGGAAGGCGCTCGAATTCGGCGGTGTTGGGGACGAGATCTTGGCGCGGCTTCGGAAACATTCTCTCTCCTCGCGAATGGTGATTAGGGCATGCGGGCCCAACGCAGGGCCGTACGGGAAAAGCCCATAGCAGAGTTTCCCGCGCCGTCACCAGCCCCGTCGGAGGGGCTTTGCGGGGGCGCCCTCCCGTTGCGCTACTGAACGAGAACCAGTTCGTTGCCGCGCAGGTGGAAGCTCTCGAGGCGGCCGAGAAAGCTCATGCCAAGCAGGTTGACGTCGAGCGCGCCTTTCTCGGCGACGGCGGCCTTCACGTCGCGCAGCGTGATGGACCCCACGCGGAGGCGGGAGAGCGTGACCGGCGCGACCCTGGCGATTCCGTTGGCCGTCGAGACGCGGGCGTTGAAATCGAGGCTAGTGGGCGACAGACCCGCGCGCCGCGCATCCTCGAAGGTGAGGGCCACGATGGAGGCACCGGTATCGGCCATGAACGTCACCGGCCGTCCGTCCACGTCGCCGGTGAAGACGAAATGTCCGCGCGGGTCGGCTTTCAGGCGGACCTCGCCCGCGAAGGCTTGGTTCCCTGTGATCTCCGGCTTGCTCTGGAAGGAGAAGAGTTGGGTCTCTCCAGGTTTGCCGGGCAATATCAAGCCCTTGATATCTTGGAAGAAGTAGACGCAGGCGAACAGGGCCGCGCCGCTTACGGCCCACAGCGCAGCTTCTTGCAGCAAATGTCTGTTCGCCGGCCGCAAGGGTGCCTCGCGTTCTCAATCGTTCGATCCGGGGCGCCGGAGCGGGGCCTGCATCAGCCGCGCAAGGTCAAATAGTCCCCGGAGAACTCATAGGAGCGCAGACGGCTTAAGAAACTCATACCAAGCAGGCTTTGCGACAGAGCGCCCGGCTGGGCCACGAGGGCCTCCACCTTGGTGCGGTCGAGGGGGCCGATGGCGACTTCGCCCAGCCACACCCGCGCCGCCATGGTCCGCCCGTTGGCCGTCAGGACCGGCACGCCGAAGGTCATATCGTCGACGTCGATGCCAACGCGTCTGGCGTCCTCGGGGGTGAGGACGATCGAGGACGCGCCGGTGTCGACGATCATCGAAATCGATTGGCCGTTCACGTCCACCTTGGCGGTGAAGTGACCGTTCAGCCGCTTCCGGATCTTGACCTCGGTGAGGCCGCCGGAGCTCTCCTCCACGGTCATGGCCGTACCGGGAAGCAATTCGCCGACGACGCGCGCCGCGATGGGCGCCAGCTCGTTCTTATAGGCATAGAGCGTGACGAGGCCGAGGCCGAGCGCGAGCCACGTCACCGCGTCGCGGACCACGGCCCCCGCGCCGCCGTACCGGGAGACCAAGCCGCCACCCAGATAGACGAGGAGGGCCAGCAAGAAGGCTCCATAGCCGAACGTGGTCGCGTCCAGGCCCGCGATCATTCCAGACTCGCTGCCGACCAGCATCATGCCGCCCAGAGCGAGAATGAAAAGGGCGACCCAGGTCGTCATGGCAGCGCTTCGCCGGAAGCGGGCTCAACGTCGCCGGAAGCGGGCTCGGCATCGCCGGAAGCGGGCTCGGCATCGCCGGCAGCGGACTCGCGTTCCAGCCGCTTCAGCCGCTCAGGCAGGGTGTCCATGATCGCCCGCCGTTCGGCGGGGCTCATTTCGACCCAGCGCGCGATCTCGCCGCCGCTGCGGCCGCAGCCGATGCAAATCCCGGAGGCATCGTCGAGCACGCAAATGTTGATGCAAGGCGTTTCCAAGCAATCCTCGCCAGTTCGGGGGCCGAACCCTGTATGTAGTCGCTGCGAGGAGGCGGGGCAATCGGTGCGGCCCTTTGCGCCGCGTGACCGTCAGCTCGCGCGCTTCCGAGGTTCGGTCTTCGGGGTCTCTTCCGGCACGGGCTCGCCCGGCTCGGCGACCCGCGGAAGAGTCTGCATGATGCGGCTTGGAGGCAGGGAGACGGTCACTTCGGTGCCGTAGCGCAACTTGCTCTTCAACTCGAACTTGCCGTGATGCAGTTCGATCAGCCCCTTGGTGATCGGCAGGCCGAGGCCGGTGCCGCCTTCGGCCGTTTGGTGGGCGAGCGAGCCTTGTCCGAAGCTCCGGAGGACTCGGGGGATCTCGTCGTCGGGGATACCGGGCCCCGTGTCCTTGACGCTCATGGAGAGGCCGCCGTTCTCCGTCTGCGCGACCTTGAGCGTGACGGTGCCCTTCGGCGGCGTGAACTTGATGGCGTTGGACAGGAGATTGAGGCAGATCTGCCGCAAGGCGCGTTCGTCCGCCCAGGCCTGGGGCAGGTTGTCCTCGAAGTCCTGCACGATCTTGAGGCCTTTATTTTCGGCGCGGACGCGCATGAGGCGATGGCATTCGTCGGCGATTTCCGCGATCGAGACCGGCGTCTCGTGAAGTTCGTAGCGCCCCGCCTCGATCCGGCTGATGTCGAGGATCTCGTCGATCAGGGTCAGGAGATGCTGGCCGCTCTCGTGAATGTCGCCAGCATATTCCTTGTACGTTGGATTGGCATGCGGACCGAACGCCTCGTCCCGCATGATCTCGGAGAATCCAAGGATGGCGTTCAGCGGCGTGCGCAGTTCGTGACTCATCGTCGCCAGGAAGCGCGACTTGGCCAGATTCGCTTCCTCGGCGCGCAATCGCGCCTCGTCCGAAATCGCCTTGGATTGTTCGAGTTCGCCAATGAGAGCATCCTTTTCCGCGCGGAATTCGAGCATGGAAGTGACGGTGCTGTTGAAGCCGCTCATCAGCCAAATGAAATAGAGGTGCACGGCGGCCGCCATCGCCGCCAAGGCCCAGTAGAACGGATCGTCGAGGAGAGCGAAGCGGATGACGATCGCTCCGGTCATCGGCAGCGTGCCCGCATACACGATCGGCATGACCGTCGATGCGAACAGCATGCGCATCGAAACGACGACGAGCAGCGCCGCGAAGATGAACGTATAGCCGGCCACATCCTCCGTCACCGGACTAACGAAGGCGACGGTGGCCCAGGTTACGCCGTAGAGAAATTCCGCGGCCGTGATCTTGGCTTGCCAGGCGGGGACATTGACCTCGTCTCGCGGCTGTTTGGAGAACTGGCGGCAAATC
Organism: Hyphomicrobiaceae bacterium UBA7697; assembly: GCA_002482645.1. GTDB lineage: Bacteria > Pseudomonadota > Alphaproteobacteria > Rhizobiales > Methyloligellaceae > Methyloceanibacter. The sequence goes on along the minus strand of DLGJ01000008.1, from coordinate 528,129 downwards.
CCGACCAGAATGCCTTTTGTGACGAAGACGCAGCCGAGCCACAGCAGCAGTTCGCGCGGAGACGACCAGAACATCGCTCCGACGGCCACAACGACGGCAAGAAGCGGCGTGGTAATGGCGGCGGACAGCTCGTTCTTGACGAACATCATCAGGAGTTCGTAGTCGAACTCCGGCTTCCCGGCGGATTTGTAGGAAAGCTTCTCGCGCGCTTCCTGGACGCTACGGAACGCGCGCCGTTTCTGGCTGTTCGCCGATTTCGAACCGGCCGCCGGGGCTTCGGTTGACGCGCCACTGAACATTTCTTCTGGAACTCACACCCTGACCTCGGACACACAAAAGCCCTGGAACAAGGGGCGTGAGACGCCAATCCACCCGTTCCCCGATTTAGGCTTAACAAGAAGTATCGAAGGAAAACCCTAATGAGGCGTTTACTCACGCTCCGGGCTGAGACCAGTCTTGACGTGGGGAATCGAGAAACCACATGAAACCAATGCTCGGGAACTGGGCGAGGGGGGAAGCGAAATGGAAAAGCCATGCAACTGACCGTGGTCGGGTGCGGCGATGCATTCGGGTCGGGCGGCCGTTTGCAGACGTCATTCTTCGTGAAATCGGAAACGTCGACATTCCTGATCGATTGCGGCGCGACGGCTTTGGTGGGGCTCAACCGGCTGGGGCTGCCGCCCTGCGATATCGACACGGTATTCCTGTCGCACCTGCATGGGGACCATTTCGCAGGCCTGCCCTGGCTTTTGATCCATGCGAAATATGTGGGCTGCCGCACGCGGCCGCTGGTCATCGCCGGGCCCCAAGGCGTCGAAGAGCGCTTCTTGACGCTCACGGAGGCGCTCTATCCGGGCACGCTGAACGGCGAACTGAACTTCGAACTTGTGTTCCTGGAATACACGCCGCGGTCGGAGCTCGAGGTGAACGGTGTCACGGTCACGCCGTTCGAGGTGCATCATCCGTCGAACGCGCCGCCCTATGCACTGAGATTCCATATCGACGGTAAGGTCGTGTCCTTCACGGGCGATACCGGCTGGGTCGACGTCCTGACCGAGGTCGCGCGCGATGCGGACCTCTTCATCAGCGAGTGTTTTCAATACGACGTCACGATGCCGATGCATCTGGATTACAAGACCATCGACGCCAACTACGACCGCCTGCGTGCAAAGCGCGTATTGCTGACCCATTTGGGCGAGGAAATGCTTGCGGTGCGCGACAAGGTCGATCCTGCGCGCTTCGAACTTGCCGAAGATGGGCGCGTCATAGATCTTTGACCGGAGCCGTCCTTTGGCGGCCAAGCCCCTTGGATGCGGATGCCGGAGCTCGACGCCATTTTGACCGCGATCCGGCGTTGCCGTCTGTGCGTGGAAGACCCGCGCGGCAAAGCTTTGCCGCACGAGCCGCGCCCGGTGCTGCGCGCGAGCGCGACGGCGCGACTTGCCGTTTGCGGGCAGGCGCCGGGAACGCGCGTGCACCAATCGGGAACGCCCTTTACCGATCCGTCCGGGGACCGTTTGCGGGACTGGATGGGCGTGACGCCGCAGGAATTCTACGACGATCGCCGCGTGGCCATCGTGCCGATGGGATTTTGCTTTCCGGGGCACGATGCGAAAGGCGGCGATCTCCCGCCGAGGCGCGAATGCGCCGAACGGTGGCACCGCGGCCTGTTCGCGGCGCTGCCCAAGGTGGAACTGATCCTCGCGGTCGGGGCCTACGCCCATGCGTTCCATCTGGGCGCGGCGCGGGGCAAGACCTTGCAGGAGACGATGCTGGGGTGGCGCGCGCATGTCGATGCCGGGCGGCGCCCACGGGTCTTCCCGCTGCCGCACCCGTCCTGGCGCAACAATGCCTGGCTGAAGAAGAACCCGTGGTTCGAAGACGAGCTGCTGCCGGTGCTCCGCCGCCACGTCCGAGGCGTTCTGGAAGTCCGCGTGCGACGTATGGAAAATAAATCTACTTGGCGCGCCGGATAAATCGACTTATAGAATATCGTTCTTATTTTTCTTGAAATCGTTCGCATAATTTTTCGGATGGCGCCGATGCTGGATCGCATGGACCGGAAGATCCTGGAAATCTTGCAGGAGGACTGCACCTTGCCGGTCGCGGAGATCGGCAAGCGCATCGGCCTGTCCACGACCCCGTGCTGGCGGCGCATTCAGAAGCTCGAAGAGCAAGGCGTGATCGAGCATCGCGTGGCGCTGCTGGACCCGAAAAAGGTCAATGTCGGCGTCACCGTGTTCGTGTCGATCACGACCAGCAACCACACCAAGGAATGGCTCGAGCGTTTCCACGCCGCGCTCGCGGATTTTCCCGAGGTGGTGGAGTTCTACCGCATGAGCGGGCAGGTGGATTATTTGCTGCGCGTCGTGGTGCCGGACATCGAGCGCTACGATGCGTTCTACAAGCGGCTGATTTCCAAGATCGAACTGTCCGACGTCAGCTCGGCCTTCGCCATGGAGCAGATCAAGTTCACCACGGCCCTGCCGCTCGGCTACGCGGCGGAGGAGAAGTCCATCTAGGGATTGTCAAGATTTCGGATCGCGGCGCTCCAGCCGCGCGATCAGGCTCGACGTGTCCCAACGCCGCCCGCCCATCTTCTGAACGTCGGCGTAGAACTGATCGACGAGCGCGGTGAGGGGCAGGCTCGCGCCATTGCGGCGTGCTTCGTCGAAGCAGATGGCCAAGTCCTTGCGCATCCAGTCCACGGCGAAGCCGTAATCGAACTTGCCTTCGATCATGGTCTGCCAGCGGTTGTCCATCTGCCAGGACTGAGCCGCGCCCTTGGAGACGGTTGCGACCACCTTTTCCATGTCTAGGCCGGCGCGCATGCCGAAATGCAGCGCTTCGGCGAGCCCCTGGACGATCCCCGCGATACAGATCTGGTTGACCGTCTTGGTGAGTTGGCCCGATCCGGCGGGGCCGATGAGGTTTACGGCCTTCGCGTAGGAGTCCATCGCCGGCTTGGCTTTGGCGAAGTCCGTTTCGTCGCCGCCGATCATCACGGTGAGCGTGCCGGTTTCGGCTCCGGACTGTCCGCCCGAGACGGGCGCATCGAGCGCGCCGGCGCTCCTTTGCTTGGCGGCTTCGTAGAGCGCGCGCGCGATCTCCGCCGACGCGGTGGTGTGGTCGACGAAGACCGCCCCCGGCTCCAGCGCCTGAAACAGTCCGTCCGGCCCGAGCGTCACCTCGCGCAGGTCGTTGTCGTTGCCGACGCAGGCGAACACGAATTCGGCGTCCTTCGCGGCCGCGGCGGGCGTCGCGGCGATCGTGCCGCCATGTTCGGCGGTCCAGCGTTCGGCCTTCGCCCGTGTGCGGTTGAACACGGTCACGTCGTGTCCGCTTGCCTTCAGGTGTCCGGCCATCGGATAGCCCATGACACCCAACCCGATCCAAGCGACTTTGCTCATAGGGTGGCCCCGTCCTCTTTCTCTCCGGAACGCGTTTCCGGCGACGATAAAGGAAATGGCCGGGACGGGCCCGGCCATTCGCAATCACATTACCTTGCAGGCAACCGTCCTAAGCGATCGGCGCCTCCGGAAAGGCGAGTTGTTCGCGGGCGCGCCATTCGTCCGTGACGTAGTTGATGATCAGCGACTTGCGCACGCCCTTGATCGGGCGTCCCTCGAACCCGTGATAGGTGATGTCCGACGGGACGAAGATAAAGGCGAGGTTCGGTTCGAACGGCGAGCGCTTCACATGCTTCTTGTCGGTGTCGTAGACGTCCGTCCCGAGATCTTCGTGGCCCTCTTCGTCGGAAAGGTAGAGGAGCATCGTGAAGGACTTGACGCCCAAGTCGGTATGGGGCTCGAGCCAAAACCCGTCGGTATCCTGCGCGAACTCGATGCGAAGATAGGTGCCGCTGAGATCGGTGCCGAACGCCTTCGAGATCATGTCCGTGACGCGCGTGTCTTGAAACGCATCGGAGACGGCCTTCACGACCGGGAAGGCCGCTTGGTTCTCGACGTCGAAATATCTGCGTGTGTTGTTGTGCAATTCCCGCTTGCCCGAAACGCCATCGAGCGAGGGCGCGGGGAAGGGGAGGGCCATAATGTCCTCGATGGCGTCGTCGGGGAGGCAGTTCCGCAGAACCCAATGCGGATAGGGCAGGTCGGTGCGATCGCCATTGGCGATGCTCTCGGCGAATATGCGGATAACGTCGTCCGCCGTGCTCTTCGCCCCGGCATCTGGCTGCTTCAAGGCCGCGCTTTCCCTCATGATGTCCGTAAACTCCTTAGAATGGATGCAAATTTGCTGGTTCTTCCAGCGCCCAGGCATTCCCATCCAACCGATCAGATAGCACCCCGAAGCCCGTGGGTGCAAACGGCACCCTTAGATACGACGAGCGTTTGGATGTTGATACGGCTCAAGTCCAGGCAAAAATTCACTTCTGGGCCGTGCAGGCGCATGCTTCGAGAGCGCGCCGCGCCGCCAATGTCCGCTAGTTGACGGTAATTCCCGTGATTTCCCCGAAATCGGCGAAGTCGTCGTCGGTCGCCACTTGCTCGTTGCGCAGGCATCGTGCCAGCAACTCCAGCAGCGACGCGTGAAGCTCGCACTCGGATTCGAGTTGCGGCGGATTTTCGGCCAAAAATGCCAGGATTTCCGCGTAATTTGGCATTGAAACCCCCTGTGTCCCCAGCGTCGAGACCGTGGAGGAGACCTGTGTCAAAACTGAGGCTAATTGTCCGCAAGTCGAATCGGGCGGCCGGATGACGGGCCGCCTCGAATCACTGGCTGAATCAGTCCGTTAGCCGGCGAGCGCGTAGCGCCCGACCGGCCGTAGGGCCGGGTTTTCGTCCTCGGAACCTGGGTCGGCGATCAAGGATAGTCCGTCGACGCAGACGCCTTCGGCGCAGATGCCAGCGACCAGAGGCGCCAAGGCTTCGGACACGCGATCGAGATGGGCCGGGTTGAGCGGGCCGGTCAGCCTGATCGAGAAGCGGTATTCGCTCATCACGTTCGGCTGGCCGAAGCTCTTGAGCAGCAGCCTCTGGTGGGCGCTCAAATGCGGATGCGTGTCGTCGGTCTTCTCGGGCTTCGCGGCGAACGACTCGAACGCGTTGAAGCATTGGAGCGCGAGCCAGCTCATTTCCGGGCGCGGTTCCGCCGGGCGCAAGACGAGCGAGCGGCCCGCGCGCGTCAGCGTCAAGGGGCCGGAGTCCACCTTCTTGCGGCGTCCGGCGAAGTTCGCAAGGCGCGTCCTCACCTTCTCGAGCGTTGCTTCGCGGCGCAACGCGCATGGCAAAACGAACGGCGCGTGCAGACCGAGATAGCGATCGGGAAACGGCGAGATGGCCGAATCGAGGAACGCGTTCTGGCCGGACGCCGAAAAGGCCTGCAGCGTGGCGCCGTCATTGGCGCGCCCGAACCAGGACCGGCCGAACGTGGCAAGCGCACTTCCCGGGCGCGGCATAAAGCAGACCGCGAAGCGTGCGCGTCCCGGCTGGCTGGACAGATGCCGTGTTTCGTGGTGCTCCTCGCGTTGAACGATGCCGCGCATTCGAATCTCCCTTCCGCGTTCGCCTTCGTCGTGCTGTGCGTGCAACTTTGCTAACCCGGCGCTGTGTCCTCGGGGCGTCAGGTTTCGGGCGATAGAGGGGCAGCGGGATGAAGACTTGGTGAATCGCTTGAATCGTTCTTGATAGGGGCGTCCTGCGTTGGGTAGCGAGGGGCACGCGCACGGGAATCGAAGACGGAAGAGGAGTGCATGATCGATCTCTACACTTGGATGACGCCGAACGGGCAAAAGGTCTCGATCATGCTGGAGGAGGTGGAACTGCCTTATCGCGTCCACCCCATCGACATCGAGAAGGACGAGCAGTCCGATCCTGCGTTCCTGAAGATATCGCCGAACAACAAGATTCCCGCGATCGTCGATACGGACACCGGTCTTCATTTGATGGAGTCGGGCGCGATCCTTCTCTATCTCGCCGAGAAGACCGGAAAATTGCTGCCGGAGGACTCGCCGGACAAATGGCGCGTCCTCGAGTGGCTGATGTGGCAGATGGGCGGCGCGGGACCGTTCCTCGGTCAGGTCCATCACTTTGTCGCCTACAATCCCGGCAAGAGTGCCTATGCCGAGGAACGTTACACGAAGGAGGCGCGGCGGCTCTGGCGCGTGCTCGATACGCGGCTCGGCGAGGAAGAGTATGTGGCGGGTGCCTATTCCATCGCCGATATTGCCATCTGGCCGTGGATCTCGCGTTTTCCGATCCAGCCGGTCGACATGAACGACTATCCGAATGTGCGGCGCTGGTATCTGACGATCGCCGCGCGTCCGGCGGTGCAACGCGGATGGGACGTGCTCGGGACGGGACGCGCCATTCCCATGCCGTGAGCGGTGCGGGATCGACGGGGGAGGTGAGGGCTTTTGCGTAAACTGTTGCTGGGTGCCGTCGCGCTTATCCTCGCCGGCGGGCTCGCGTTCTACCTGCTCACCATGCCGGTGACGATTTCGGCGGCCGCGTTGCCGGACCATACGCCGGACCTCGAGAACGGAAAGATGATGTTCACCGCGGGCGGCTGCGCCGAGTGCCATGCCGCGCCCGTCAAGGACTGTGACGGTCTCGATGTCGAGGACGAGACGCGGCTCGCCGGGGGGCGCTGCCTCAAGACGGATGTGGGCACGTTCCATGTGCCCAACATCTCACCCGACAAGGAGAGCGGAATCGGCGGCTGGTCCACCCTCGACTTCGTCAACGCGATGAAGCGCGGCGTCGGGCCCGGCGGCGTGCATCTCTATCCGTCCTTTCCCTACACCTCGTATCAGCGCATGCGTTTCGAGGACCTTATCGACCTCAAGGCCTATCTCGACACGCTGCCGCCGGTGCAAAGCACCGTGCCCGCGCACGATCTCAAGTTTCCCTACAATATCCGCCGCGGAGTCGGCTTGTTTCAGCGCCTCTATGTGGACGGGAAGACGTTCACCCCCGATCCCGAGGCGAGCGACGCGGTGAACCGGGGCGGATATCTGGTGATGGGTCCCGGCCATTGCACCGAGTGTCATAGTCCCCGGAACGCGCTCGGCGGTATCGTCGCCTCGCAAGCGTTTGCCGGGGCGCGGAGCCCCGAAGGGAAGGGCGATGCGCCGAACATTACCCCGAGCGACGACGGCATGGCGGACTGGAGCCAGGAGGACATCGCGTATTTCCTCGAGACCGGATCGACGCCGGATTTCGACGTGGTGGGCGAATCCATGGTGCCGGTGCAGGAGAACATGGCGCGGCTGCCGGCGCCGGACCGCGAGGCCATCGCCGCTTACCTGTTGACCCTGCCGCCGCGGCCCGATGCGGTGACCGGACGCTGAAGACGCCTTGAAGAGCGAGGGCGCGCAATTTAGCGTGGGGCTTCCAAGTGGCATCGGGAATTGGAATGGCAGGGAAAATTAGCAGCTTGCTTCGGCCGAACCTGGGTTTCGTCCTCGTTGCTCTCGGCGCGGGTGTTGGCGCGGCCGCGCTGTTCTTCACGCCCTTCGGACCTTCCCATGCCGCGCCCGGCGCCGCCGGTGAGGCATTCCGCGTCGCGGTGGTTTCGCAGGATGCCGGGGTGACGCCGCCCGCAAGGCCGCTCGACAAGGACGCGGCCACGAAGCGGGTGCAGCGCTGCTACGCCAAGCTCGGCTACTACAAGGGTCCCATCGACGGCAAGGCGAACAAGGCGACCCGGACCGCGCATGGGCGTTTCAAGGACGAGCATGGGCTGAAAGCCTACGAGGATTTTCTCTCCGAACCGGTGCAGCGGAAGCTCGCTGTTCTCTGCAAGGAGGAGCTGAAGCAGGTCGCCGCCCTGAAGGAGCCGGACGCCGCCGTTCCGGTGCCGGCGCCTGCATCTGAACCCGACAGGGACGAAATCCGCGAAACGGTTGTGGCGGGGCTGGACGCAGCAAAGGACGCGCCTGCGACCGAGGCAGCGCCCGCGCCCGAGTCCGTTCCCGAGTCCGCTCCTCTCGGCACCCCGAGCACGGAGCCCGCGCCGGCCGCCCAAAGCGACGCCGCGCCGCAGACCGCATCTCTCGAAATCGACTGCTTGCCGGAGGATTTGCGGGCGCTGCTGCAGAAGGCGCATGGGACGGGCGTGACCGCGCGGACCTGCCGCCCCGGGTGCCTGCCCGCGCCGGACGGTCTGAGCCAGAAGCAGTTGGACGATCTCTACGGCCGCTACGGCGTCGTCTGGTGCCGCTCGTGCGTACAGATCGACGGTCATCTTTCGCTCAAGGATGTGCGGCGGATCGAGCAGGCGGGGACTCTGGACCTGTGCAGCACCCCGCCGCGGCAAATGCCGAGACCCGGCAGCGCCAACGGCAATGTGGTGAAGTCCTTCAGCCGTATTCGAGAACTCTACCGTGCCGCGCCGACCGTGCCCGAGGACGAGAACGCCATCGCCGTCATCGTCGGCAACAGCGCGTATGACAAGCTGCCGCCGGCGAGGACGGCCCGAAACGACGCCGGAGCCATGTATTTTTTCCTCACCGAGTCTCTCGGGCTGAGGCAGGACCAGGTTATCGATCTCCGCAATGCAACCCGCGCCGATCTCGAACGCGTCTTCGGCCCCGTTCCGGGGTCCGACGGCGAGTTGAAGCGCTTGGTCCAGGCGCGGCCGAAGGCCAAGGTCATCGTCTACTATTCGGGCCACGGCGCCACCAATGCAGAGCAGAACGAGACCTATCTCGTGCCGGTGGACGCCGAGCCGTATCGCGAGGAGCGCGGCGGCTATCCGCTGTCGACGCTCTATGCCAATCTCGCCAGCCTCAAGGCGGAGCAGGTTTTGGTGCTCCTGGAAAGTTCCTTCGGACGGGATCATGGGGCCTATATCCTGCCGCCCAACATTCCGGAGACGACGCTGAGCGCGCTGCCGCCCCAGCCGCAAGCGCCCTTGACGGTTTTGGTATCGGCCGATCGTGGCCAGCGCGCCTTGATGGATCCCGGCTACGATGTGGGACTGTTCACGCGCTATCTGATCGAGGGGCTGGCGGGCCGTGCCGACCTCGCCCCAGTGGGTAACGGCGATGGCCGCATCGACAGCGCCGAGCTCTACGCGTATGTGGCCGCGATGGTGCGGCTCGCCGCGCGCAAGACCTTCGGCCTGCTGCAGAACCCGGCCTATTCGAGCGCGGGGGCGGCCATTCTGAAGGCGCCGGGCGATGCGGAGGACGGCGCCAAGCAGGGTTAGACGTGCCCGGCGCCAAAACATCTTTACAAGCGGGGCCGAATTCCATACGCAGCACGCCAGCTCGCAAGCGGTTGTGCCCAGGAGCGCGGAATTGGCGAGCAGGATATCGGCGAACGATATCGGCAGTCTCGTGTGGGAGTACGCATGGGATGAAAGTTTTTCCGACAGCGGCGGCGTTTCTGCGCCATCATCGCCCCGAACGGCCCGTTCTGGCCCTCCGGCCGCATGCGGCCGCGCGCGCGGCGGCGTGGTTCGTGGCGAATTTCCCCGGGCGCGTTCTCTATGCGGCCAAGGCGAACGATGCGCCGTCCATTCTCGATGCGCTGGTCGGCGCGGGCGTCCATGCGTTCGACGTGGCCTCGCTCGCGGAGATCGAGCGCGTCGCGCGCGTCGAAGGCGCCGAGCTCTATTTTATGAATCCGGTCAAGTCGCGCGGCGCCATCGCGCGGGCCTATCGCGATTTCGGCGTGCGCTGCTTTGCGTTCGACTCCGACGACGAGCTCGACAAGGTCTTGCAGGAGACGGGCGGCGCGGGCGACCTCACGCTGTTCTTGCGGATCGCCTGCCCCAACACGCACAGCCTCATCCCGCTGGAAGGGAAGTATGGCGTCAGCGTCGAGGACGCGCCCGCTCTTCTGTTGAGGGCGCGGCAGTGCGCCACCCGCCTTGGCATCACCTTCCATGTGGGCTCGCAAGCCGTGGTCCCCGCAGCGTTCGGCGAGGCGTTGACCCAAGTCGGGCAGCTCATCGTGTCCTCGGGCGTCCTGGTCGATGCGATCGATATCGGCGGCGGATTCCCCGCGCGCTATCCGCATTCCGACCCGCCGGGACTCGATCGGTATATGGACGAGATCGTGCGGGCGGCGGATGCGCTCGCGGTCAAGCATTCGTGCGAACTTTTGTGCGAACCGGGACGCGCGCTGGTGGCCGAGTCCGAGGCCGTGATCGTGCGCGTGGACGCCCGGCGTGGAAACGCGCTCTATATCAACGACGGAGCCTTCGGATCGTTGTTCGACGCGGCCTTTTCCGGATTCCGGTTCCCGGTACGCTGCGTGACGCCCGGCCGGGAGGCGTCCGGCGCGGCGGAGACGGATTTCGTTCTCTACGGGCCGACATGCGACAGCGCCGACTATCTGCCGGGCCCGTTCGTGTTGCCGGATCGTGTCGGCGAGGGCGACTATCTTGAGATCGGTCAGGTCGGCGCCTATGGCCGCGTCCTGGCGAACCGGTTCAACGGCTTCGGCGAATTCGACGAGATCGTTCTGACCGACGAGCCCATGCTCTCGATGTTCGCGTGTCCGGAAGCGGAGACGGAACGGCCCGTGCGGTCCGCGAGCCTTTAGACGGTCAGCACCAAACGATCGGCACCATGGCCGGCAAGTGTCCTGGCAAGTGTCCTGGCAAGTGTCCCGGCAAGTGTCGAGGGCCGTGCGTCCTATGAAGCCGGCCCTCGCCGCACATGATTGGAGCGAAGTTCGTCAGCGGCGCGGCTTGCGCGCATCCGCATCCTCAAGGATGGCGGCTTCATGATATGACGCGCCGCCATAGGCGACCTTCGCGATCCGAGACCAGGCAGGGTGTTCCGGCGCGTGCGCGCCGTAGCGCTCGCCGTGCAGGCCAGCGCGGCCGCCAACGGGGAACTGAATGATCCGAGCCGTTCCCGTGGATGCGTTTGCCGTCATGGTTTCCTCCATCATCGGATGTGCGTTTCATTCGGAATCGAAACAACACACCTTGAGTCACCTATATAGAAACGCAGCGGTGACTTGCACAAAATAATCGCGAAGTGGCGAATATTTGCGCAGCATTTCTTTTGCTACTTCGTGCGGCAGGAAAAATCGGCCCTCGGATCGGTCGGCGCCATAATCGCGGATCGTCGGGTCGGCACACGGCGCCGCGTTCCTAAATCTCTGTAATTGCTTTCGAAAACGATGCCGCCTGATCGCGGAACGGCTCCGTGCGTCCTTTCGAGAGCCGGGCGGGCGCCTTCTTTTCGCACTGGCACAATTAATGCTTCGGAAAGGTCATCGGCCGCCGGCCTCTCGCGGCCACTGTGGGATTCATCCGAACAATCGCTAAAACCCAGAAGGACTCACAATGACCAAGTATAAGCTCGAGTACATTTGGCTCGACGGCTACACGCCGGTCCCGAACCTGCGTGGCAAGACCCAGATCAAAGAGTACGATAGCTTTCCGGACCTCGAACAGCTTCCGCTTTGGGGATTCGACGGCAGCTCCACGATGCAGGCCGAAGGCAGCAACTCGGACTGCGTTCTGCGGCCCGTGCGTGTTTTCCCCGATCCGTCGCGAACGAACGGTGCCTTGGTGCTGTGCGAAGTCATGATGCCCGACGGCGAGACGCCGCATCCTTCGAACAGGCGCGCGACAATCCTCGACGACGACGGCGCCTGGTTCGGCTTCGAGCAGGAGTACTTTTTCTATAAGGACGGCCGTCCGCTCGGCTTCCCGGAGCACGGCTTTCCCGAGCCCCAAGGCAAGTACTACACCGGCGTCGGCTTCAGCCAGGTGGGTTCGGTTGCCCGTGACATCGTCGAGGAGCACCTCAACCTTTGCCTTGAGGCCGGCATCAACCACGAAGGCATCAATGCCGAAGTCGCCAAGGGCCAGTGGGAGTTTCAGGTCTTCGGCAAGGGCTCCAAGAAGGCCGCCGACGAAATGTGGATGGCGCGCTATCTGCTCGAACGTCTGACCGAGAAATACGGCATCGACATCGAGTATCACTGCAAGCCGCTCGGCGACACCGATTGGAACGGGTCCGGGATGCACTGCAACTTTTCCACCGCCTATCTTCGCGAGGTCGGCGGCGAAGAGTACTTCAAGGCGCTGATGAAGGCGTTCGAGGACCACCTCGAGGAGCACATCGCGGTCTACGGCCCGGACAACCATATGCGTCTGACCGGCAAGCACGAGACGGCGCCGTGGAACAAGTTCAGCTGGGGTGTCGCCGACCGCGGCGCGTCCATTCGCGTGCCGCATAGCTTCATTCGCAACGGCTACAGGGGCTATCTGGAGGACCGGCGTCCGAACAGCCAGGGCGATCCCTACGCCATCGCCTCTCAGGTTCTGCAGACCGTCGCTTCGGTTCCGGCCGCCGCGTCCGCCGCCGCGTAGCGGAGCAGCCGCGCCTTCCAGATGCGGTTTGCGTTCAGGCAAACTCCAAGGGAGCCCTTCCGGGCTCCCTTTTTTCCTGTGAGACAAGGGGAGCCCTTCCGGGATCCCTTTTTTCCTGTGAGAATTGCCTGACGCTCTCGGAGACGTTAGCTGACGCGCCGGGTTCGGGGCGCTAGTCTTGCGGTGCAATACAACCTGTACGAGGAGGGACCGCCGTATGGCCGATCAACTAGAGACCCAGTGGGCGCCGCGCGTCCTGAGCATCACGCGCATTATCGCCGCGTTGATCTTCATGGAGCACGGAACGTCGAAATTGCTGGGGTTTCCAGCAGGACCCTTCACGCCCGAGGCCATGACCCTGCCGTGGATCGCGGGCATTCTGGAGATCGTCGGCGGCGCCTTGCTTCTGGTCGGCTTGTTCACGCGGCCCGTCGCCTTCGTGCTGTCCGGTCTGATGGCCTTTGCGTACTGGCTGGCGCATGCACCCAAGAGCGTGTTCCCGCTGCTCAACGGCGGCGACGCGGCAATCCTCTTCTGCTTCCTGTTTCTCTACATCGCCTGTGCCGGCGGCGGCCCTTGGAGCGTGGACGCGATCTGGAGGCGCAAGAAATAGTGGATACGGCCCGGCCGTAAACGATTTCTTAGGCAAGACTCGGTCTTAGGCAAGACTCGCAACATGGCGTTCATCGCTGCCGAATCATACTCGGCGGCGATGAACACACGCCGGCATATCGTGGTCTGCATCATGGCGGTTTCGTTGGTCGCCTGTCTCGGCGCGAACGCTGCTAGAAACGTGGTGCGTGCGCCCGACGAGAGCGACAATGCGTTCTGGATCCAGACCAAGCTGTCGGACGAATTGCTGGCCAGCCGTCTCAACGTCACCAACGTACCAAAGGCGCTCGCGCGCATGCCCGGTCCTGACAGGACGCCGCGCAAGACCGCGCGGCTGACGCGCTAGAATTGGATATTCCCCAAGCCTCGCCGAGCCTCGCCAAGACACGCACGACACGCCGGCCAGGCCATGCCTGTCCGCCGGGATACGATCCGGCCCCGCGCTACCCGCCTTGGAACCGCTCGCGGTTGCCCGATACGTCCGTGCCCGCGCTTGACGCCGGTTCTCTCTCGCCGGCCGGGGAAGAACGTTGCATCCGCAACGCGGCCACCGATGATCGTGACTTGGCGATACGTGGCTTGGCCGTGAGAATTTGCGATGCGAGATGGGGCGGGAATCCCGCCAAGCGTTGCGTTCTGCCGTTGAGCTTATGTGTGGGCCTGTGACAGACATGCCCGCCGACCGAAACAAGCCAAAGGGGCCCCGATGGTTACCAAGCTGAAGAACCTCCAAGATCTGGACGAGCAAAAGACGTTCCTGACTCCGGTTTATGCACGCGAGCAGATGGAGCATTCGGTTTCGAAGTTCGAGCTGGCCGAACAGGAGCTCAGGCCCGAGACGGCTCACGATCTCATCCGCGACGAATTGATGCTCGACGGCAATGCCCGGCTCAACCTGGCGACGTTCGTCACCACGTGGATGGACCCGGAAGCCGAGAAGCTCATGGCCGAGACGTTCGACAAGAACATGATCGACAAGGACGAGTATCCGTTCACGGCCAAGATCGAGGAGCGATGCGTGAACATCATCTCGCGCTTGTTTCATGCGCCGGATACGGGCGTCGGCGCGTCGGCGATCGGGTCGTCCGAGGCCGTGATGCTCGCGGGCATGGCTCTGAAATGGCGCTGGCGTGCACGGCAGAAAGCCGGAGGAAAGCCGGCCGGCAAGCCCAACATCGTCATGGGCTCGAACGTGCAGGTCGTGTGGGAAAAATTCGCGCGCTACTGGGAGGTGGAGCCGCGCTATATCGACATGGCGCCCGATCAGTACACGATCACGCCCGAGGGCGTCCTCGGCGCGGTCGACGAGAATACGATCGGTGTCGTCGCGATCCTCGGCGTGACCTATACGGGAGGCTTCGAGCCGATCAAGGACGTCCACGACGCTCTCGTCAAACACAACGCCGATGCCGGCTACGACATCCCGATGCATGTCGATGCCGCATCGGGCGGGTTCGTGGCGCCATTTCTGCAGCCCGACCTCGAGTGGGATTTCCGCTTGCCGCTGGTGAAGTCCATCAACGTGTCGGGCCACAAATACGGGCTCGTGTATCCGGGGGTTGGCTGGGTCGTGTGGCGCTCCGAAGAGGATTTGCCCGAAGACCTCATCTTCCGGGTCAACTATCTGGGCGGCGACATGCCCACCTTCACCTTGAATTTCTCCAGGCCCGGAAATCAGATCGTCGGCCAGTACTACAATTTTCTGCGCCTCGGACGGCGCGGCTATACCCGGATCATGCAGGGGCTTCAGGACACGGCGCTGTACTTGTCGGGGCACATCGAGAAGATGGGAAAGTTCAAACTGATCTCGCGCGGCGACACGATCCCCGTGTTCGCGTTCGCGCTCAAGGATTCGAGCCGCTACAGCGTGTTCGATCTATCCGACAAGCTGCGCGAATACGGGTGGCAGGTGCCGGCCTATTCGATGCCGCCAAAGGTCGAGGAACTCGCGGTGCTGCGGATCGTCGTGCGCGAGGGCTTCAGCCGGGATCTCGCCGACATGCTGCTGGATCATCTGAAGAAGGCCGTCGCGTATTTCGAGTCCGAAGCCGGACACAAGGCGGAAGCGCCGCGGCCTCAGTTCTCGCACTAGCGCGGGGCATTCTCCGTCACGCGCGTTCGCGTTTCCCGGGCCGAAGAAGGAGGTGCAATCGCGCCGCCGCCTATGCTACCTCACTCTCCGTTGCAGGGATCCAAGAGCTTTTCAGTGACGACCACAAGCGATCCGGCCAGACCTTGGCTCGATTATTATCTCGTCGACTCGCGGCGCTACACGCTCTTCATTCTGACGGTCTATTTCGCCTTGGCGCATCTCGACCGGCAAGTGCTGG
Source organism: Hyphomicrobiaceae bacterium UBA7697 (assembly GCA_002482645.1). GTDB lineage: Bacteria > Pseudomonadota > Alphaproteobacteria > Rhizobiales > Methyloligellaceae > Methyloceanibacter. The sequence continues at coordinate 512,884 of DLGJ01000008.1, read as the reverse complement.
CGATCACGCTCGCGCCGATCGGACGCGAGTTCGCTCTGAGCGACATTCAGCTCGGGCTGCTGTCCGGCATCGCCTTCGCGCTGTTTTTCTCCACGCTCGGTCTTCCTCTCGCGCTTGCGGTCAGCCGCTTCAACCGCCGCAACATGATCGCGATCACCGTGGTGGCATGGAGCGCGATGACGATGCTCAGCGGACTTGCGCAGAGCTATTGGCAATTGCTTGTCACGCGCATGGGGGTGGGCGTCGGGGAGGCGGGAGCATTGCCGGCGAGCCACGCCGTGATCTCGGATCGCTACGGGCCGCACGAGCGGGCCTCCGCGATGGGCGTGTTCATGTCGGGCGCCAATATCGGCGTCGCGCTTGCGCTTGTCGGCGGCGGCTTCGCGGCCCAGTATTTCGGGTGGCGCGCGGCGTTGCTGCTTGCGGGCGTTCCAGGTCTTCTGCTGGCCGCGATCATCCGGTTGACCGTCCCGGAACCGGAGCGTCAGTTGTCCGGCGGAACGACGGCCGTCCCCGGCCTGAAGCTCCTCCGCCAAACGGCCGCCGGCATCGCGGGCGACGCGCCGATGCGCCTGATGTTCGCCGCGACCGTTCTGCATACGGTGACGACTTTCGGCATGATTGCGTGGTTGCCGACCTTCCTGGTGCGGGCGCACGGAATGTCGCTTGCGTCGGTGGGGCTTTATCTGGCCGTGGCGATCGGGTGCGCGGGCGCCATCGGCACCATCGCCGCGGGGCGGCTGGCCGACCGGTACGGCGCGCGCAATAGAAGTTGGATGGCGTGGGTCCCGGGTCTGTTGCTCCTGATCGCCAAGCCGTTTGCGATTGCAGGGTTGCTCACGGGATCGACGCAAATGGCGCTTCTGTTGCTGATCGCGCCGTGTATCGCCGGCGCGGCCTATGTGGCCCCAACCATCGCCGTGCTGCACAGTCGGGTGGATGTCCGGCAGCGCCCGGTTGCATCGGCCCTGCTGCTGTTCGGCATGAACTTCATCGGTATGGGGCTCGGCCCTCTCGTTGTCGGAGCGGTTTCCGACGCTTGGGGTGGAATGGGTGCGGGCCTGACCGCGGGATTGATCGCGGTTCAGCTCTTCGGCATCGCCGGTATCGCGATCTTTGCCTGGGCCGGTTGGGCGATGCGCGCCACGCGGTAAGGCGAGGGGCGAACAGGGACCCGCTGGCGACCATCGCCAGGCCGATCGCCCGCGGGCTTCTCGCCCATGCTTGTCCCATCCGTATATGAGCGTACGGCTCGTGCTCGTTGGGACGATCTGCGCCTTCGGTCTCACGTCCGTCGCTGGCACTCTGCTCCAGCCCGATCGACGACCCGGGCCGCGCCTCCCCACAATTCCCTTTTATCCATTCAAGTCAAAGCGATAGCGCGCTGGTCCTGCCTCGTCCGGCGAGTATTGGGCCGCGTTCGCCACGGGCTCCCGAAGCTCCTCGAACATGACACTGTCGGGCGTGTTGGAATCGGCAGGTATTGGCGTAGATTCAACAAATATCGGCATAAAATCTGCGCCCGGCATAAGGCTTTCTGCCCCACCCCCCTAACAAAATGTGTTCATTTGTAGTATGCATCCCTCGCCGGAAGGGCTTTCTCAACCAAAAAAAGAATTTGGAGCAGTGATGTGTGGCTTTGTTTGTCTTTGGAAAATTGATGATTTGGCGCTGGCGCAGCGGATGATTGAAAAGATAGCTCACCGCGGGCCCGACGACGTACGCGTCACCCAAGTTCCCAACGTTCCCGCGGTGATGGCCCATTGCCGGCTGTCGATCATCGGTTTGGAGACCGGGACCCAACCGATCTACAGCGCCGAGAACCTTCTGGTGGCCAACGGTGAGATCTATAACTACGCGGACTTGAGAGCCATTCTCGGTGAAAGCGCTTTCGAGACCCTCAGCGACAGCGAAACGATCCTGCATTTGTTCCGCTCCGACGCGGCGCGGTGGATCTCGAAACTCGACGGGATGTTCGCATTCGTCCTGGCGACGCCCGACCGTATCATCGCCGCACGCGACCCCCTGGGCATCAAGCCGCTCTACATGGCGCGCATCGGCGACGGCTTGGCCTTCGCCTCGGAGTTGAAGGCCTTCGACGGGCTTGGCCTCAGCGATGTCGAGCCCATCGATCCGGGTGCGATGTTCGACAGCATGGACGGCTTTCGCGAATGGTACCGCATGCCGCAGGGCGCGGCGGAGCTGGGGCCGGGAGAGGACCCCGAACCGATCTGGCGCGAATTGCGGCTCGTCCTCGAAGGCGCCGTGCAGAAATGGATGGTGGCCGACGTCGAGGTGGGGGCTTTTCTGTCCGGCGGTCTCGACTCCTCGGTCATCGCCGCTCTCGCCGCGCGTGCCGTCGACCATCCGCTGAAGACGTTCTCGGTCGGCACGGAAGGAAGCCCCGACCTCGAGGCCGCGCGCGCCGTCGCCGAACATATCGGGTCCGATCATTACGAGATGGTGTTCACGGCGGACGATCTCATCGAGATCCTGCCGCATGTGATCTATCACCTCGAGAGCGCGGATGTCGACGTGGTGCCGAGCGCGCTGCCCACGCACTTCGTGACCACGCTGGCCCGCCGCCATGTGAAGGCGATCCTGACGGGCGAGGGGGCGGACGAGTTGTTCGCCGGCTACGCTTACCATCATGCCTACGCGCGCCGGCCCAGAGCCTTGGCCGACGAACTCACGCGGTCGCTCGGGGCCATGCACAACATCAATCTGCAGCGCGTGGACAGGATCACCATGGCGCAAGGTCTGGAAGCGCGGACGCCGTTCCTCGACCGCGATCTGATCGACTTTGCCCAGTCCATTCCGGCATCGCTCAAGATCAGGATCACCGACGAGGCGACGCACGAAACGACGGAAAAGTGGATTCTGCGCAAGGCCTGCGAGGATCTGCTGCCGGCCGATTTGGTCTGGCGGAAGAAGGCGCAATTCGACGAGGGAAGCGGTACCTCCACCGCGCTGGAGGAGGCCCTTTCACGGATGCTCGGCGTGAAGCCGCCGGTCGATCGCGAGAGCGAAGGCAAACTCTATAAGCGCCTGCTGCGCGAACAATACGACGATCCGGATCTCATCCTCGACAATGCCGGCATGTGGACGGCCGAGCGCATCGTCGCTTGATGGCGCGCTGGCACAAGGCCGCCTGTTGATCCGCGCGGCCGTGTGCGAACGCGCTCGCCGCGAAACGCCTTGTCCCGTTCTCGGGACATGCAAGAGCCGCGGGGCTCACGCGCCCGGCTGCCCGTCAAAATGAATGGTGGGCGGTACTGGACTTGAACCAGTGACCCCTGCGATGTGAACACAGTGCTCTACCAGCTGAGCTAACCGCCCGTACCGAGCTCGCGGCGCAAAGCGCCGAAGGCTCTCAACGCGTTCTGGCCTCGTATTTGGAGGGGACGCGATCGGAAGCGCGCATTTAGCGAGCGGCCTCTCGCGAAGTCAAGGCGCCTGCTATGCGAAACGCGAACGATTTTGGGGGGCGGTCTATTGCTCCGGCAGTTCGGCGGGGTCGGCCGGCTCGGCGGCCATTGGCGGGGCCGCCTCGAGCATCGTCTTGACCTTGGCGAGTTTGGTCTTGGCCTTGCCGTAGTCCCCATCGGTGCAGGCCGCGTCGGCCTCGTCGAGAAGCATGTTCACCTCTTCGACATCGCCCTCGTCGAGGGCCTTGGCGTTGACGGTCTGGTCCACGAGGCTCTCGGTCTCGGCAAGCTGGTTCACGCAGGCGTCTCCGGCAGCATCCTGCGCTAGGGCCGTTCCGCCCATCAGCAGGACGAGGCAAGCGCTGATCACAATGCGTTCGCGCATTCATGTTCTCCTTGGCGCAAAAACTCAGTTCCCGTACGTAGCGCGCAATTGTGGCTGTCGATTGTACCCGGTCTCGCGCTTGCGGCCGCATCCCCCCTCGCGACGCCCGCCGCTATTAGGAAGGGGACGGGTCGCGGTCTGTCAAGCGTTTGAGGAGGAGTCCGGCCGCGGTCTGAAGGGTCTCGAACCGGTCGATAACCGCGCCGGGGCGGGGGCCCTCCGGCGGCGGCGGGCAATAGCCGAACGAGACGAGGACGGACGGGACGCCGGCCGCAGCGGCCGCCTGAATGTCGACGGCGCCGTCGCCGACCATGACCGCGCGGGCCGCGGTCCCTCCCGAGGCGGCGATGGTCCCGAGCAGATGGCCGGGATGAGGCTTCGACACGTCGAATGTGTCGCGGCCCGCGATGGCGGCGAAGTGATGGCCGATGCCGAGAGTGTCAAGGAGGAGCCTCGCCAGCCGTTCGCGCTTGTTGGTGCAAACCGCGAGCTTGGCGCCCGCGGCGGTCAATCCTTCGAGGGCCGCGACGGCCCCCGGGTAGGGGCGGCTCTCCGCCGCGATATTGGCCTCGTAGTGGACCAGGAAGTCGGCCAGGATGCCGTCCGTGCCGATCCCGGTGCCGAGGGCCTCGAAGATCATGGCCGGTGCCCCGCGGCCCACCGCCTCGCGCACGCGCTCGGCCTCCACGGGCGGGTGCCCATGCAATTTCAGCGCGTGATTCAAGGCGTTGGTGAGGTCCGGGGCCGTATCGACGAGTGTCCCGTCGAGATCGAAGACGAATGTGACCTTCTTGAACATGGCGTCTCTCTCACACGTGACTTGCTGTAGGGCAAGCGGCGGCGTAGAGAGCGGGCCATGCAACTCAAGACACCGACACTCATCAAGGACCAGTGCCTTGTCGGCGGGGCCTGGGTCGGAACGCCGGCGCTTGACGTCCTCAACCCCGCGACGGGCGCCGTCGTGGGGCGCGTGCCCGGCCTCGGCGCGGAAGAGACCCGTGAGGCCATCGAGGCCGCGCATGCGGCATTTCCGGCCTGGAGCGGGCTGCTCGCCAAGGAACGGGGCGCCGTCTTGCGCCGCTGGTACGACCTTCAGCGGGAGCATGCCGAAGATCTCGCCCGGCTCATGACGGCCGAACAAGGCAAGCCCTTGGCGGAGGCGCGCGCGGAAGTCGATTACGGCTCGGCCTTCACCGAGTTCTATGCCGAAGAGGCCAAGCGCATTGCCGGGGAGATCATTCCGACCCCGAAGAAGAGCGGCCGCGTGCTGGTGCTGAAACAGCCGGTCGGCGTCGTCGGCGCCATCACGCCGTGGAACTTCCCGCTGGCCATGATCACGCGCAAGATCTCGCCCGCGCTCGCGGCCGGTTGCACGGTGGTGGTCAAGCCGGCCCCGGAGACGCCTCTGTCAGCCCTGGCACTCGCCGAGCTTGCCGTGCGCGCCGGCTTCCCGCCGGGCGTCATCAATGTGGTGACGGGCGATGCGGAGCAGATCGGCGGCGAACTGACCTCGAACCCGCAAGTGCGCATGATCACCTTCACCGGCTCGACCGAGGTCGGGAAGCTCCTCATGCGCCAGTCCGCCGGCACGGTGAAGAAGCTGTCGCTCGAGCTTGGCGGCAACGCGCCTTTCATCGTCTTCGACGATGCGGATCTCGATGCGGCGGTGGCGGGCGCCATGGCCTCGAAGTTCCGGAATTCGGGGCAGACCTGCGTCAGCGCCAACCGCATCCTCGTGCAGAGCGGGATCTACGATCGCTTCGCCGGGAAGCTCGCGGAGGCGGTGTCCCATCTCAAGGTCGGGGACGGCACGGAGGACGGCGTGTCCCAGGGCCCGCTCATCAACGAGGCGGGCCTTAAGAAGGTCGAGGCCCATGTCGCGGACGCGTTGAAACACGGGGCCAAGGCGGTGCTGGGCGGCGCTCCCGACAAGCGGGGAGGGACGTTCTTCCAACCGACCGTGCTGACGGACGTTAGCCCCGCCATGCGGATCGCGCGGGAAGAGACGTTCGGGCCCGTCGCGGCGCTGTTCCGCTTCGCGGACGATGCCGAGGCGATCGCCATGGCCAACGACACGCCGTTCGGTCTTGCGGCCTATTTCTACACCCGCGACATTGCGCGCGCGTGGCGGGTGGCCGAAGCGCTCGACTATGGCATGATCGGCATCAACGAAGGCATGATCTCCACGGAACTCGCTCCGTTCGGCGGCGTGAAGGAATCCGGCCAGGGCCGTGAGGGCTCTCACCACGGCATAGAAGAATTCTTGGAGCTGAAATACGTCATGATGGGGGGACTCGGCGGTTGATGGCGGAAAGCGCGGCGACAGCCGATCGTTACAAGGCGGCGGCCGCGAAGGCCGCCATCGAGCTCGTGAAACCGGGTATGCGTCTGGGGCTCGGCACGGGCTCGACGGCCTATCACTTCGTCGAGGAAGTCGGCGCGCGGGTGCGGGACGGACTGAACGTCATTTGCGTTCCGACCTCCGAGGCGACGCACGCCCATGCCCAATCGCTGAATATTCCGCTGACCACGCTGGACGACACGCCGCAGCTCGATCTGACGGTGGACGGCGCCGACGAGATCGACGACCAGCTCCGTCTCATCAAGGGCGGAGGCGGCGCGCTGCTGCGCGAGAAGATCGTCGCGACCGCGTCCGAGCGCATGGTGGTCATCGCCGACGACAGCAAGGTCTCGAAGACGCTCGGTTCCCATCCGCTCCCCATCGAGGTGGTGCGGTTCGGCCTGAAGGCGACCATGCGTCTCATCGAGGCCTTGGCGGCCGAGGCCGGTTGCGAGGGCGATATCCGTTTGCGGCCGGGCAATGGCGATCTGCCTTTCGTCACCGATCAGGGCAACCTCATCGTCGATTGCGCGTTTCCTAGAATCGCCGAACCGGAAGTCCTGGCATTCGCCTTGACGCGGGTTCCCGGCGTTGTGGAGCACGGGCTTTTCCTCGGCCTTTGCGATATGGCAATCGTCGGGGGTGCGCGGGGCGTCAACGTTCTGCGGCGCCCAGGCGCCTGACCGGCCGGCGCCGGTCCTCATCGAAGAGACGAACGGGAGTATCGACCGAAAGTGTCCGACTACGAATACGATCTGTTCGTCATTGGCGCGGGTTCCGGCGGCGTGCGCGCGGCCCGGCTCGCGGCGCAGCTCGGCAAGCGCGTCGCCATCGCGGAGGAATATCGGGTCGGCGGCACATGCGTGATCCGCGGCTGCGTGCCGAAGAAGCTGCTCGTCTATGGAAGCCGCTACGGCGCCGAGATCGAGGACGCGAAGGCCTATGGCTGGTCGTATGAGGATCTCAAGTTCGACTGGCCGGCGCTGATCCACAACGTGCAGCGCGAAGTGGACCGGCTCAACGGCGTCTATACGCGGACGTTGGATAATGCCGGGGTGGAGCGCTTCTTGACGCGCGCGACCGTCGAGGGCCCGCACGGCGTGCGGCTGACCGGTCGCGAGGCTCCGATATCGGCCGAGTACATTCTGATCGCCACCGGATCGACGCCGTCGTATCCGTCCCTGCCGGGCGCGGAGCATTTCATCAGCTCGAACGAGTGCTTCCAGCTTACGGCGCTGCCGGAGAGCATCGTCATCCTGGGCGCGGGCTATATCGGCATGGAGTTCTGCTCGATCTTCGCCGGCCTCGGCGTTCCCGTGACGGTGGTCTATCGCGGCGATCAGATCCTGCGCGGGTTCGACGACGACCTTCGGGACCAGGTGGCCGAGTCGCTGCGGGATCGCGGCGTCGATTTGCGGATGGATACGAACATCGCCGCCATCGAGAAGGACGGCGACCGCTACCGTGTCGCGCTGACCGATGGCGATATCCTGCACAGCTCGGCGGTCATGGCGGCCACGGGCCGGACGCCCAATACGAAGGGGCTCGGGCTCGAAGCCGCCGGGGTCGACCTCGGCGGCAATGGCCGGGTGATCGTCGATGCCTATTCGAAGACGTCCGCCGACAGCATCTATGCGGTGGGCGACGTGACCGACCGGGCCAATCTCACGCCGGTGGCGATCCGGGAAGGGACGGCCTTCGTCGAGACCGTGTTCCAAGGCGCGCCCAAAGCCATGGACTACGGCTTCATCCCGACGGCGGTGTTCACCGAGCCCGAGATCGGAACCGTCGGGCTAACCGAGCGGGACGCCCGCAAGGACCACGAGGTTCATGTTTATAAGACGACGTTCCGCCCCATGCGCGCGACCTTGAGCGGGCGCGGCGAGAAGGTGTTCATGAAGCTGGTCGTGGATGCGGACAGCGATAGGGTGCTCGGCCTGCATATGGTCGGACCCGACGCGGCGGAGATCGCGCAGATGGCGGCGATCCCGCTGAGGCTCGGCGCGACCAAGGCCGATTTCGATTCCACCATGGCGCTTCATCCGAGTTTGGCGGAAGAGTTCGTCACCTTGCGGCAAAGATGGGAGCCGCCAACACCGATAAAGGGATCCGATGCGGCGGCTTGAGGACAAAATCGCACTGGTCACGGGCGGAGGCGCCGGCATCGGCCGCGCCATTTGCGAGACCTTCGCGCGCGAAGGGGCCCATGTCGTCGTCGCCGATATCGATGGCGACGCGGCCAAGGAGACGGCCGAGGAGATCGTCAAGACGAACGGCGCGGCGTCGGCCTACACGGTCGACATCACCGACACCGATCAGGTCAAGAGGCTGATGCATGGCATCAAGGAGGCGCATGGGCGCCTCGATGTGCTGGTCAACAATGCGGGGATCGGGGCGCGTGCGGACTTCCGTCATCTGTCCGACGAGGAATGGTCGAAGGTCTGGTCGGTCAATCTCGACGGCACGGTGCGCTGCGCGCGCGAGGCCTTCGATCTGATGCGCAGCTCGGGCAAAGCCTCGATCGTCAATCTCTCTTCGGTGATGTCGTCGAAGCATACGCGGCAGATGGCCGTCTACTCGGCCACCAAGGGCGCGGTGTCCGCCTTGTCGCGCAGCCTTGCCGTGGAGTATGCGCCCTATGGCATCCGCGTGAACACGCTGTTGCCCGGCTACGTGGAGACGGCCTTGATCGGGCGTTACCTGCAAAACCCGATGGTCGCGAAGGCGTTGCTCACGCAGACGCCGCTGCGCCGGTTCGGGAGGCCCCAAGACATCGCCAATGCGGCGCTGTTCCTCGCGTCCGACGAGGCGGCCTATATCACGGGCGCAGCGCTCAATGTGGATGGGGGCATGCAGACGACGCTTTAGCGTGCGCGCGCCTCACGCATCCTCGCCTTCGAGGAGGGCGGCGGTGCCGGCGCCCGGCATGGCCGCCGTCTCTTCGACGATCTCGTCGACCACGGCGACGAGCGCGTCCATCTCCGGGCCGCCTTTGGCCTTCACCCGCTCGTAGCGTTTGAGCTGCCGGTCCGCGCTCGTGCCGCGTTGCAGGATCGTGCGGGCGTGAGCGACTTCCGCGGCGCAACCGAAATAGGCCGCGTCCTCTCCGACGAGATCGAACAACTCCTCGATGAGATGCGAGAAGGGTACGATGGCGCCCTTGCCGAAATCCACCATGCCCTCTTCGATGCCGTAACGCTGCGCGCGCCAGCGGTTCTCGCGGATCAGGAACGGCGGATAGTGACGCCAGCGCTGGTTCTGCCGCCGCAGCCGGTACAGCAGGCGAAGGATGCACTGAAACAGGGCGGCGATGGCGATGGCGTCCTCGATCAAGGGACAGACGTCGGTGATGCGCATCTCCAGCGTCGAGAAGCGTGCGGACGGCCGCAAATCCCACCAGATCTTCGTGGCGTCCTCGATCAGCCCGGCGCTGACCATGAGCCCGATCGTGCGCTCGTATTCGCTGAAGCTCGAGAAGTTGTGCGGAATGCCCGTGCGCGGCAATTCGTCGAATACGGACAGGCGATAGGACTTCAGTCCCGTCGGCATGCCCTGCCAAAAGGGAGACGAGGTCGAGAGCGCCAAGAGATGCGGCAGGAAATAGGGGGCCTGGTTGAGAAGGTCGATTCGCAGGTCGTCGTCCTCGATGCCCACATGCACATGCATGCCGCAGATGACCAGGCGCCGCACGACGTGCTGCAGGTCCTGCGCCAGCACGTTGTAGCGTTCCTTGTTGGTGTGGTGCTGGCTCTCCCAGTGAGCAAATGGATGGGTGGACGCGGCGATGGGCGCGAGACCGAACTCCGACGCGATCGTACCGATGGTCGACCGCAGCTCGACGAGCTGATCGCGGGCCTCTTGCACCGAGCGGCAGACACGGGTGCCGACCTCGATCTGCGAACGCAGGAATTCGGGGCCGACCTGGCCCGGCAGGGCGGCATCGGCCTTGGCGAGGAGCGCGGGCGGCGGCTCCGGGGCAAGGTCACGGGTCTCCTTGTCGACCAGGAGATACTCTTCCTCCATGCCGATGCTGAAAGTGGGTTCTTGTATCGCCATGGGAACTCAGCTCTCGCCCGATGGAAGATTCGCCTTCGCCCGCACTGTCGCATACTCGCCCCGGTTCCGGGAGGTCAAAGGCAGCTAGACCAAGCCCCTTAGCCCGTAGCCGACGGCATAGGCCACGCCCGCGGCCAGCAGGCCGATGGCCAGCGTCTCGAGCCCGGTAAGCCACCACGGCTTCGGCGACCAGCGGCTTCGGAACGAGCCGATGGCGAAAAAGGTCGCGCCCGTCATGATTGCCGAGGGCCATTCGGGCCGGTCCAGCCCCGCGAGATAGGGCAGGAGCGGGACGCTGCCGCATAGGACGAACGCGACGAAGGTGTAAAGCGCGGCGCGTATGGGCGAACGGGGCACGGCGGGCATGCCGTGCTCTTCCTGCATCATGGTGTCGACCCAGCTTTCCCGGTGCCGGGAGAGGACGGCGACGACGGTTTCGAGCGCCTCGCCCTCGAATCCCTTGGCCCGGAAGATTTGGCGGATTTCCTCGCGCTCCCCTTCGGGAGCGAGGTCGATATGGCGCTCCTCCATGCGGCGGAGCTGATCGTATTCGTCTTGCTCCGCCTTGGTGCCGGTGAAATTGCCCGCGGCCATGGAGAAGCCGTCCGCGAGCAGGTTGGCGAGGCCCAGTATCACGACCACGGTCGCGGAGAGATTGGCGCCGACGACGCCAGCCATGATGGCGAAGGTGGTCACGGTGCCGTCGATGCCGCCATAGACCCAATCGCGCAGATAGCTCACGTGCGGTCCGTGGCGCAGCCGCTTGGCGATGTCGCCCGGTTTGTGGCTGTGTTCCAGTCGAGGCAACGGTCTTCCTTCCTTCCGGGCCGATTATCGGGTATGTGGCAGGCCCCCCGCCGGGCGAGGAATTGGCGTCTTCGCCTAGCCACAGTCATTTCAAATGCTTATATAGCGGGAACTTGAGTGGAGAATGAAAATGGCACCGCGTTGGAGCCCCGATAGCTGGCGTTCAAAGCCGATTCAGCAGGTTCCGGACTATCCGGATGCCTCAGCTCTTGCCGAAGTCGAGCGGCAACTGGCGACGTTTCCGCCGCTCGTTTTTGCAGGCGAGGCGCGGGAGCTCAAGGCCAAGCTCGCCCGTGTCGCGCAAGGAGAGGCCTTTTTGCTGCAAGGCGGCGACTGCGCGGAGAGCTTCGCGGAGCACGGCCCGGATACGATCCGCGACTTCTTCCGCGTCTTCCTGCAGATGGCGGTGGTGCTCACCTATGCGGGCGGTTCGCCCGTGGTGAAGCTCGGCCGTATCGCCGGTCAATTCGCCAAGCCCCGTTCGGCGCCGACCGAGACGCAAGAGGGCGTCGAGCTTCCGAGCTATCGCGGCGACATCATCAACGGCATCGATTTCTCGGACGAGGGGCGCCAGCCCGATCCGCAGCGGATGCAGATGGCCTATCGTCAGGCCGCGGCGACGTTGAACCTTCTGCGCGCGTTCTCGCAAGGGGGCTATGCGAATCTGGAGCACGTGCATCAGTGGAATCTCGGCTTCGTCGAGGACAGCCCGGCCGGGCATCGCTACAAGGAGCTTTCGGACCGGATCGCCGAGACGCTGAGCTTCATGCGGGCCATCGGCCTCACGCCGGAGAACACCTCGCAGCTTCGCTCGACCAGTATCTATACGAGCCACGAAGCGCTTCTGCTCGGCTACGAGCAGGCGCTGACGCGTGTGGATTCGACCTCCGGCGATTGGTACGCGACGTCCGGTCACTTCCTTTGGGCCGGCGACCGTACGCGTCAGCTTGACCATGCGCATCTCGAATTCCTGCGCGGGATCAAGAATCCGATCGGCGTCAAGTGCGGGCCGAGCGCCGATCCGGAGGAGCTTCTGAGGGTGATTGATCTGTTGAGCCCGCAGAACGAGCCTGGGCGTTTGACGCTGATCTGCCGCTTCGGCGCGGACAAGGTCGGAGATTATCTCCCGGCGCTGATCCGTGCTGTCGAACGCGAAGGCAAATCCGTCGTGTGGACGTGCGATCCGATGCACGGCAACACGATCAAAGCCGGCAGCGGCTACAAGACCCGTCCGTTCGATCTGATCCTCAAGGAGGCGGAGGCCTTCTTCGACGTACATCGCAGCGAAGGGACCCATGCGGGCGGCATTCACGTGGAGATGACCGGCAACAACGTCACCGAATGCGTCGGCGGCGCCAAGGCTGTCACGGAGACCGATCTGTCGGCCCGTTACCACACCCACTGCGACCCCCGGCTCAACGCGGATCAGTCGATCGAATTGGCCTTTATCGTGGCCGAGCGGCTGCGCCGCGAGCGGGAAGAGCGGCCCGTGCCTCAAGTTTCCGTCGCGGCCGGCGAGTAAGCAGGATACGGGATGATACGGGCGAGCCGCGTTCGCTCGCCCCTATCGAAATCAGTCGCTGAGTTCCATCCATGAGCGGTGAAAAGAAGGACAGCTTCCGGCTTGCGCTCGCGCAGGCGAACCCCGTCGTGGGCGATATCGCCGGCAATCTCTATGCCGCGACGGTGCTTCGCTCCGGGTTCCGCGCGGCGGGCGCGGACTTGATCGTCTTCTCCGAGCTCTTTTTGACCGGTTACCCGCTTGAGGATCTCGTGCTGAAGCCGGCCCTACAGCGCGCCGCGCGCGAGGCCTGCGAGACCTTGGCGAAGGTGACGGCGGATGGCGGACCGGCCATGCTGATGGGGCTGCCCTGGGTGGAGGACGGGAACGTCTACAACGCTGTCGCGTTGCTCGCCGAAGGGCGCGTCGCGGATGTACGGTTCAAGCATCATTTGCCGAACTACGGCGTGTTCGATGAGAAGCGCGTCTTTGCGCCCGGTCCGATGCCCAGCCCTGTGTCCTTCGGGGGGATCGAGCTTGGCGTTCCCATTTGCGAAGACATCTGGCAAAGCGATGTTTGCACCTCATTGTCCGGCGCCGGGGCCGATATTCTGATCGTCCCCAACGGCTCGCCCTATTGGATGGGGAAACAGGACCTCCGCTACCGCATCGCGAGGGCGCGCGTGACCGAGGCGGGACGTCCGCTCGCCTACCTCAATCAGTTTGGCGGTCAGGACGAACTGGTGTTCGACGGCGCGTCCTTCGTGCTGAATGCCGATGGCGTGTGCGCGGTGCAGCTTCCGGCCTGGGGCGACGCCGCGGCCGTGACCGAATGGCGCCGCGAGGGCGGCTGCTGGGTTTGCGTGCCGGGACCTGTCGCGATGGTCGAAACCGGCGAGGCCGCCAACTACCTCGCCTGCGTGACGGGCCTGCGCGACTACGTCAATCGAAACGGATTCCCCGGCGTCGTCCTTGGCCTTTCGGGGGGCATCGATTCGGCGCTCTGCGCCGCCATGGCCGTGGATGCCTTGGGCGCGGATCGCGTGCATTGCGTGATGCTGCCTTACGCCTATACCAGCAGCGAGAGCCTGACCGATGCGGAGCGGATCGCCAAGGCCCTCGGCGTTCGCTACGACATCGTCCCGATCCACGACGGGGTGGAGGGCTTGGGCCGTTGCCTCACCGGCGTGCTGGGCGGGATGCCCGAAGGCTTCGCGGCGGAGAACCTCCAGTCCCGCACACGGGGGGCGCTTCTCATGGCGGTGTCGAACGCGCTCGGCTCCCTCGTGTTGACGACTGGAAACAAGTCGGAGATGTCGGTCGGTTACGCCACTCTTTACGGCGACATGAATGGCGGCTTCAACCCGCTGAAGGACCTCTATAAGGGCCAGGTCTACGCCTTGTCGCGCTACCGCAACGGCAACCGGCCAAAGGGATGCCTCGGCCCGGCGGGCGTTATCATTCCGGAGAGCGTGTTGACCAAGGACCCGTCGGCGGAATTGAAGCCGGACCAGCGGGACGTCGATTCCCTTCCGCCCTATCCCGTCCTCGACGACATTCTGAGTTGCCTCGTGGAGCAGGAACTGTCCGTGCCCGAGATCATCGCGCGCGGGCATCCGCCCGGAACCGTGATGAAGGTCGAGCGGATGTTGTATCTGGCCGAGTACAAGCGCCGTCAGGCCGCGCCGGGGGTCAAGATCACCGAGCGCAATTTCGGCCGGGACCGGCGCTACCCAATCACCAACAAGTTCCGCGAGAGCGAGTAGATGACCGCGACCGTCCGCTTCGCGCCAAGCCCCACGGGGCGGCTCCATGCGGGAAATATCCGCACGGCACTCATCAACGCGCTCGTCGCCCGTAAAGAGGGCGGCACGTTCATCCTGCGGCTCGACGACACGGACCGGATACGCTCGACGGAAGAGTTCGCGCGCGGCATCAAGGAGGATGTCGCTTGGCTCGGCCTCGCCTGGTCGTCCCTGGTGCGTCAGTCGGACCGGATCGCGCTCTACGACGCGGCGGTCGAAAAGCTCAAGGCCACGGGCCGGCTCTACCCCGCCTACGAAACGCCGGATGAACTGGAGCTCAAGCGCAAGCGCCAGCTCGCGCGCGGCAAGCCCCCGGTCTACGACCGCGCGGCGCTTGAACTTACGGACGCTGAGAAGGCCGCGTTCGAGGCGGAGGGGCGCAAACCCCATTGGCGCTTTTTGCTCGAACAGCGCGACGTGGTCTGGGACGATCTGGTGCGCGGCCGGCAGCATGTGGATGCGGGCTCGCTGTCCGATCCGGTTCTGCTCCGCGCCGATGGGACCTTCCTCTACACGCTGCCGAGCGTCGTGGACGACATCGATCTCGGCGTGACACATGTCATTCGCGGCGAGGATCACGTCGCCAACACGGCGCCGCAGATCCAGCTCTTCGAGGCATTGGGCGCGAAACCGCCAGCCCTTGGGCATCACAACCTGCTTGTGGGCGCCGATGGGCAGGCCCTGTCGAAGCGGGACCGGTCGCTCTCGATTCAGGGGATGCGGGAGGACGGACTCGAAGCTCTGGCCGTGGTCAGCTATGCGGCGACGATCGGCACGAGCGATCCGGTCGCACCCTATGAGAGCCTCGACGCGCTGGCCGACGCCTTCGAATTCGGCAAGCTTTCGCGGGCGCCGGCGCGCTTCGATCCGCAGGAGTTGCGGCTTCTGAATGCAAAGCTCTTGCATGGGCTGCCATACGCGTCCGTTGCCGGGCGGCTCGAGACGCTGGGCGTGACCGGCGGCGAGCCGTTTTGGAATGCGGTGCGCGGCAATCTCGCCGTGCTCTCCGGCGCCAAGGACTGGTGGACGGTCGTGAACGGTCCGGTCGAGCCCCGGATCGAGGATCCCGGCTTTTGCGCGATCGCCGCCAACCTGCTGCCGCCGGAGCCCTGGGACGAGGGCACGTGGGGCGCGTGGACGGCCGCGGTCAAGACCGAGACGGGAGCGAAGGGGGCCGCCTTGTTCCAGCCCCTTCGCCTAGCGCTCACCGGGCTGGAGCACGGGCCGGAACTCAAGCGGCTCCTGCCGATGATCGGGCGCGAGAGGGTTCTCAGCCGGCTTGGCGGCGAGACGGCCTAGCCGGGAGCATTAGTTCGCGGCCGGCGATTTCTTGACGAAAGAAGATTGCCCCGGCTGGTCCTGCGGTGCGGGCGGCACTTGGAGCATAGGTGGCTGGGGGACAGGCGGTGCCGCCTGTTGGGCCACCGGCGGCGGGGGCGCGATCTGAAGCTCGGGCTGAGCCCCCCCATCGATCTCGAGATTGAGCTGCGGCATGGCCCCGTCCGGCGCCGGTGCCGCGGGCTGAGCCGGCGCGGCAGCGGCCGCCGCCTGGGTGGCGCCCGCGGCCGGTGCTCCTAGCGCCTGCTTGTTGGCGGCCTCGATCTCGGAGGGGTTGTACTCGGCCTTCTTGCAGGAGCAGCCCTTCACGAATTCCTTGCGGTAGCGAAGCGCCACCGGCAAATCCATATAGGCCGACCCCGAGAGCGAGATGGCTTGCTCGATTTCCTGTCCGGGATTGCGATAGACGTAGAGTTCGGCCGGCGCCGCGCAACTGGCCTGGCACTGCTGGGCATCCTGGGGCGCCCGGCTGCCATAGGTCGAATAGCTGATCGGGTAGTAGAACCCGTCGCAGAGCCGCACGCAGACCGTCCGATAGCGGCCGTTGGGATTGATGCTGCGGTAGATCGGGGTCTGGTACTCCTGGCGCGGTCCGCCGAAGAAGTCGAACAAACCGCCACCGCCCGACGGCACGCCGCTACAGCCGTTGCGCTGCATGGCGCGCTGGAGTTCCTCCTGCCGCCGCCGGTTGCCGCCGCCGCCAAGGGAGTCGCGCTGGGCCTTGAGACGCTCGGATTCCCGCCGTGCGTCTTCGACCCGCGCATTCATGCTGAGACAGCGCGGGGTCCGCTTTAGAGCCCGGCCGAAGATGAGCATGCGTTCGTAGCAGCCCGCCTGGTCCATCTCGGACTTGGCGGCCCGATAGACTTGGGTGACTTGCGCGATTTGCTGGTTGAGCGAGGCGAGTTCGGGCTGGTTCACGCCGCCGCCTTGGGCCGCGTCGAGCTCCTGCTGCAGTTGCATGCAGCGGATATCCTGCTCGCTCTGAGCGAAGCTGCCCCCCACGAATGCCAGGCAACCGAGCGTCAACGCAGCCAGCCCGGCAGTGGCCCGGGCAGCCGACCGATGCTCTACGCAGGACGCCAGAACGCGCCCAAATCCGCGATGGACCCTCACGACGATAATTCCAATCCTTGGGGAAGCCTCAATGTCGCATTATGCGTGCACAAAATCTGCGGTCAATGCGGCATGAATAAGATGGTTTGCTTGACGATTTCGCGGTTTACCCCCATAAGCGGGGCCAAGATGATGTCCTTGCAATCGAACCTTATCATTTCCGGCTGCATTATTCCGCGCTAGCAAAATAGCTCGCACGGGTCGTTCTTCTTCTGACTTTCACAATCATTTCCGACGAACATCCGGCGGGCCTCAAGCCGAAGGGGCTTGTCAGTGTCGCTTACGATCTACAATACGCTTACTCGCCGGAAAGAGGCCTTCGAACCTCTCGATCCGGGCAATGTGCGCCTCTATGTCTGCGGGCCGACGGTCTACGACTACGCCCATATCGGCAATGCGCGCCCCGTCGTCGTGTTCGACGTCCTGTTCCGCCTGCTGCGGCACACTTACGGGCCCGGCCACGTCACCTATGTCCGCAACATCACCGACGTGGACGACAAGATCAACGCGCGGGCCGCGCAGGACTATCCCGATACTCCGCTGAACGAGGCGATTCGCAAGGTCACAGAGAAGACCGAGGCGCAGTTCCACGAAGACATGCGTGCGCTCGGCGCTCTCGATCCGACCGTGGAGCCGCGCGCCACCGAGCACATCGTCCAGATGTGCGCGATGATCGACCGGCTGATCGCGAAGGGCTGCGCCTATGTGGCCGAGGGCCACGTGCTGTTCCGGGTCGCCTCGATGCCCGAATACGGCACGCTCTCGGGCCGCTCGCTCGACGAGATGCTGGCGGGTGCCCGCGTGGAGGTCGCGCCGTTCAAGCAAGATCCCATGGACTTCGTGTTGTGGAAGCCCTCGAAGCCGGGCGAGCCCTCATGGCCTTCGCCGGGCGGGATCGAGACGCCGGGACGTCCCGGCTGGCATATCGAATGCTCGGCCATGTCCGCGGCCCATCTCGGCGAAGTCTTCGACATTCATGGCGGCGGCATCGACCTCGTGTTCCCGCACCATGAGAACGAGATCGCGCAGTCGCGCTGCGCCCACGGCACCGATGTCATGGCCAAGGTGTGGATGCATAACGGCTTCCTGCAGGTCGAGGGCGAGAAGATGTCGAAGAGTCTCGGCAATTTCGTCACCGTGCACGAACTGCTGACCGGATGGCAGGGCTATGCTTGGCCGGGAGAGGCGCTGCGCTTCAACATGTTCCGCACGCATTACCGGCAGCCGCTGGACTGGACGCGCGTGAGCCTCGACGAAGCGCACAAGACGCTTTGGGACTGGTATGGCGATGTGGAGCCGCACGAGCCCGCATCCGAGGTGCCGTCCGCGATCGTCGAGGCGCTGTCGGACGATCTGAACACGCCGAAAGTCATCGCCGAACTGCACAAGCTTCACGGCGCCAAGCAATTCGCCGAACTCCGCGCGGCACTCGGCTTTCTCGGGTTTTCCGGAGAGCGGGCCAAAATCGAGCGCACGAGTTCGGACGGAGCCCCAGCCGATAGCGGTAGCGTGGACGAATTGATCGCCGCGCGTCTTGTGGCCCGCCAGGCCAAGGACTTCGCAGAAGCCGACCGCATCCGCGACGCGCTGCAGGCCATGGGCATCGTCCTCAAGGACGCGAAGGACCCGGAGACCGGCGAGCTCAAGACGACCTGGGAGGTGGCGCGATGAATGCCGAAGCCAATCCGCAGCTTGCGCTCCGCCCCATGCTGCCGGGAGAGGGGCCTTTGCTCGCCGAGATCTTCCGCGCGAGCATCATGGAGCTGACCGGCGACGAATATGAGACCGAGCAACGGGAGGCCTGGGCCGCGGCCGCCGGGGACGAAGCCGCCTTCGCCGAAAGGCTCGCCGGCCACACCACCATCGTCGCGACCATGAGCCGTTCGCCCGTCGGCTTTGCTTCGCTCGAGGCCGACGACAGAATCGGGTTCTTGTATGTGCATCCGGCGGCGGTCGAGCGCGGCGTCGGCACCTTGCTCGCCGATGCTCTGGAGAAGATCGCGGGCGGGCGCGGCGCCAACGATCTGAGCGTCGATGCGAGCGACAGCGCCTACGATTTCTTCAGCAAGCGCGGCTACGCCGCCCAGCAGCGCAATAGCGTGGCTTGCGGAGACGAATGGCTGTCCAACACGACGATGAAGAAAACCCTCAAGGGACCGGAGACGGTGCAATGAGCGACTTTCTGAAAGATGCGCCGTTCAAGGGGTCCCGGTGGATCTATCTCGTCATCAAGATCGCGGTGCTCGTACTGGCGGTGCTACTCGTCTTACGATTTTTCTTCGATGTGGTTTAGGTCATGACGCGCGAAACGCTCTATCTGTACGACACGACCTTGCGGGACGGGGCCCAGACCCATGGCGTCGACTTCTCGCTCGAGGACAAGCTGCTGATCGCCGAGCAACTCGACGGGCTCGGGATCGACTATGTCGAGGCCGGATATCCCGGCGCCAATCCCATCGACACGGAACTCTTCTCGGAGAACCGTAAGCTCGGTACGAAAGTCGCTGCCTTCGGCATGACCAAGCGGCCCGGCCGGTCGATCTCGAACGATCCGGGGTTCCAGGCGTTGCTTGCCGCGAACGCCGATACGATCTGCCTCGTCGGCAAGACCTGGGACTTCCACGTCGACGTCGCGCTCGGCATCACGCCGGAAGAAAATCTTGCCGGCATCAAGGAGTCCATCGAGGCGGTCGTCGCATCCGGCAAGGAAGCCATGCTGGACTGCGAGCATTTCTTCGACGGCTACAAGGCCAATCCCGGTTACGCGTTCGCCTGCGCCAAGGCTGCGTACGATGCCGGGGCCCGCTGGGTCGTGCTGTGCGACACCAATGGCGGCACGCTGCCGGAGGACGTCGAGGCCATCGTCACCGAGGTGGTGAAACACATCCCCGGCGATCACGTCGGCATTCATGCCCATAACGACACGGATAACGGCGTTGCGAATTCGCTCGCGGCGGTTCGGGCGGGCGCGCGTCAAATCCAAGGCACGCTGAACGGCCTCGGCGAGCGCTGCGGAAATGCGAATTTGACCTCGATCGTGCCGACCCTGCTCCTCAAGGATGGCTACGCGGATCGCTTCGAGACCAGGATCACGCCGGACATGTTGAGCACGCTCACTCATGCGTCCCGGGTCCTCGACGAGATGTTGAACCGCGCGCCCAACCGCCACGCGCCCTATGTCGGCGAGGCGGCGTTCGCTCACAAGGGCGGAATCCATGTTTCCGCCGTGCAGAAGGACCCGCGAACCTACGAGCATGTTCCGCCGGAGGCGGTCGGCAACGCGCGCAAGCTTCTCGTGTCGGACCAGGGCGGACGCTCGAATATCCTCGCGCAGCTCAAGAGCATCGGTCTGTCCGTGGACAAGGACGATCCTCGTGTCCTGCGTCTGGTGAGTCAGGTCAAGGACCGCGAGGCCGCCGGGTATGCTTACGAAGCGGCCGAGGCGTCGTTCGAGCTTCTGGCGCGGCGTATGCTGGACACGGTTCCCAAGTTCTTCGACGTCGACTCGTTCCGCGTGATGGTCGAACGGCGGCACAACGCATTGGGCGAGCTGGTCACGGTGTCGGAGGCGACGGTCAAGGTCACGATCGACGGCAATACCGTCATGTCCGTCGGCGAAGGCAACGGTCCGGTCAATGCGCTCGACAATGCGCTCCGCAAGGATCTCGGGCCGTATCAGAGCTACATCGACGATCTGAAGCTCGTGGACTATAAGGTCCGTATCCTGACGGGTGGAACGGACGCGGTGACGCGCGTGCTGGTCGAGAGCCGGGACGGCGAGGGCCGGCGCTGGTTTACGGTTGGCGTTTCTCCGAACATCGTCGATGCCTCGTTCGAGGCGTTGCTGGACTCGATCAACTACAAGCTGATCCGGGACCGCGCGCCCGCGCCGTAGCGCGCACGTGGCGCCCGCCGCGTCCTAGAGCTTCTCCATGGCTTCGGTGTCGGCTCGCGGCACCGTTTCGAGTCCGGCGAGCGCGCGCTCGATGACGGGCAGAACCTCGTCCGTGCTCTCGGCCACGATCATCTTGAGCTCGAAGCCCGAACGGATGAAACTGTGACTCTTCATTTTGTCGAAGAGTTCGAGCAGCGGGTCCCAGAAACCGTCGATGTTGACGAGCACGATCGGTTTGTGATGCCGGCCGAGCTGCGACCAGGTGAGCTGTTCGACGAACTCTTCCAGCGTGCCGAGCCCGCCGGGCAGCGCCACGAACGCGTCCGAACGCTCGAACATCAGATGTTTGCGCTCGTGCATCGAGTCCACGATCACGAGTTCGCTCACGTCCTTCAGCATGCGTTCGCGGTTGTGGAGGAACGCGGGCATGATGCCCGTGACCTCGCCCCCGTTCTCCAGGACCGCGCGGGCGACGATACCCATCAGTCCCAGATCCCCGCCGCCATAGACGAGCCGCGTACCGGCGGCCGCGAAGCTCTCGCCGAGCCTGCGCGCGGCCTCGGCGAAGGCATGGTTCTTCCCCGCGCCAGATCCGCAATAGACGCAGACGGTTTCGACGTTTGCCCGGCTTCCGGTCATGGACACTCCTGAATTCGTAAGCCCTTTTAGTCGTTCGTGCATCTGGCATCGGGCTTCGCGAATCGTCAAGAAACCCGATGGTTTGGGGGGGGTGTGCCGATCGGTGTGGCAGAGGCGCGAACGATTGGGTAGGGTTCGCCCCAGCCGGTTGGCGGCACTGCAAACAGCTTCGGATCTCGAAGCGCTTAGCGGCTGCCGCGCCGCAACCTCAAAGAAGAAACCCCATTGAACGAGGAATTGATCGAGATGAAGGTCTGTATGCGTTTGGCTGGGATGGTGGCGATCGCCATTCTTGTGAGTGTGTCTCACGGTGTGCCAGCGTTCACCGAGGATGCGGACGCGAAGGCGGACGTGGTTGGAGAGGCGTCGTCGCCGAGTCACAAATCGCCCATTCACGTGAAGGTCGTCGATTACCAGAAGGCCGAGGACGGTCCGGGCACCCTGAAGATGTCGGGCAACGCTATTCCCGGCAAGGACGTCCATATCCTCGTGGACGGCAAGCCTTTCGCGACGGTCACCGCGGCCACGGATGACGGGACGTGGAGCGTCGAGGACAAGGTCGCGCTTGACGACACCGTGCATTCGGTTCGCGTTCAGCAAATCGACGAGACCACCAATATGCCGTCCGCGACCGCGATGTTCAGCATGTCTCTGTCGCCTCCGAGCCCCGAGCAGCTCGCCGCGCCGCCTGCCGGACGGCACTGACCGGGCCAGGCGCGACGGCTTGGTCTCGCGCCTAGGCGGCCCCGCGGCCAGGCCGGGCGCGCTCGATCTGGGCGCACTTCAGCTGGGCACACTTGGAGCTGAGCACACTTGGAGCTGGGCACACTTGGAGCTGAGCACACTTGGAGCTGAGCACACTTGGAGCTGGGCACACTTGGCGCTGGAGCCGCCGCAGGCTATATCGATGGGCATGGAGGGGGCGGCCATGAAGGCTGCCCCTTTTCCGATGCGCCGCAGGTCGATTTGCACTTTTCGCCGGCCCGGCGCCGTTTGAGTCTCCGGCCTGTGCGAGCATGACCGCCGCGCACGCTAGTGCTCTGAAAGAAATAACTTTTATGAGAGACCGACTGCCGCAATCGACCAGCGACGCGCTGCTATCCGGAAGGGCCGGCCAGGTCTCCGTCCTGCGGGAGCTGCTGCCCTATGTCTGGCAGACGGGGCGGCCGGATCTGCATACCCGCGTCGTGCTGGCCTTCATTGCGCTGGTTCTCGCCAAGGCGATCACGCTGGCGGTTCCGATCGCCTACAAGAACGCCGTCGATTATCTGACCGGCGAGACCGGGGCCGGGGCCGCCGGCGGCGCCGGCAACACCATGTTTGGTCTCGCCGTCGTACCCATCATGCTCATCGTCGCCTATGGCGTCGGACGCATCCTCATGGTGCTGTTCGCGCAGTTGCGCGACGCGATCTTCACGGTCGTTACGCAGAACGCCGTGCGCCAGCTGGCCAATCGCACATTCCGCCATTTGCATAGCTTGTCCTTGCGGTTCCATCTCGAGCGGCGCACCGGCGGTCTGAACCGGGTGATCGAGCGCGGCGTCAACGGCGTCGACACGATCCTGCGCATGGCGGTCCTGAACATGATCCCGACGGCCATCGAGCTCGTCATGATCGCCGGGCTCGTCGCCTGGTATTTCGGCTGGGTCTATGTCGCGGTGATCTTCGTCATGGTCGTCGCCTATGTGTGGTTCACCTTTTTCGCCACGGAGAAGCGGATCGCCATTCGCCGCGACATGAACGAGAGCGATACGGAGGCGAACTCCAAGGCCGTCGACAGCTTGCTCAATTTCGAGACCGTCAAATATTTCGGCAACGAGGAACTGGAGGCGCGGCGCTTCGACGAGTCCATGGCGCGTTACGAGAAGGCGGCGGTTCGCACGTTCACGACGCTTGGCGTCCTCAACTCCGGCCAGGCCGTGATCTTCAGCACCGGCATGGTGGCCTGCATGCTGCTCGCGGCGCGCGATGTGTCCATGGGCGTGCTCACCGTCGGCGACTTCGTGATGATCAACGCCATTCTCATTCAGCTCTTCATGCCGCTGAATTTCATGGGCATGGTGTATCGCGAGATCAAACAAGGGCTGATCGACATGGAGACCATGTTCGCGCTGTTGCACGAGCCCGCGGAGATCGTGGACCGTCCCGGGGCGAGGCCGCTCGAGGTCGAGAGCGGCACGATTGCGTTCAAGACCGTGTCCTTCGCCTACGATCCGGGCCGGCCGATCCTCAAGGACGTGTCGTTCGAGGTGCCGGCCGGAAAGATGGTCGCCATTGTCGGACCTTCGGGCGCGGGCAAGTCGACGATCTCGCGCATCCTGTTCCGCTTCTACGAAGTGAACGGCGGCGAGGTCACGATCGACGGACAGAATATCGAGGACGTGACTCAGACGTCGCTGCGCGCGGCCATCGGCATGGTTCCGCAAGACACGGTGCTGTTCAACGACACCATCGAATACAACATTCGCTACGGCCGCCCCGGCGCGACCGAGGCGGAGGTGCGCGACGCCGCGCGCATGGCGCAGATCCACGATTTCATCATGGCGCTGCCGCAAGGATACGACTCGCTTGTCGGCGAACGCGGGCTGAAACTGTCCGGCGGCGAGAAGCAGCGCGTGGCCATCGCGCGGACTATATTGAAGGCACCGCCGATCCTGATGCTCGACGAGGCCACGTCCGCACTCGACAGCCACACGGAGAAAGAGATTCAGGATGCGCTCGAGCAGGTGGCCCGCGACAGGACGAGTCTCGTCATCGCGCATCGCTTGTCCACGGTCGTGCATGCGGACAACATCATCGTGCTCGAGAATGGACGCATCGTGGAGCAGGGACGCCATACCGAACTTCTCGACAAGAACGGTCTTTACGCCAGCCTTTGGGCACGCCAGCGTGAAGCCGACGAGGCCCGCGAAATTCTGGCGCATGCGCGCGAAGAGGAAGAGCGGAGCGAAGAGAGACGAGGCGACGACGGCAACGCGCCGCATTTTGCCGGCGACCGCCTTGAGGACGAGGCTCTGGCGTCGAGCTAGCGATTGCAACGGGAGAAAGAATGAACGACCGGCATAACCTGCTTGATACGATCACGAACGCGTTCGTGCCCATCCACCCGGACGGCTACAAATTCGTGGCCGGCGGTGCGATCGCGACGCTGCTTTTGTTTCTCTTCGCGCCGGCGCTGGGATGGCTCTGCGCGATCGCCACGATCTTCTGCGCCTATTTCTTTCGCGATCCGGAGCGCGTGACGCCGGACCGGCCAGGGCTCGTCGTCAGTTCGGCCGACGGCAAGGTGTCCGCGGTGGTCGAGAACGTCACGGCGCCGCGCGAACTCGCACTCGGGACCGAGGCGCGGACGCGCATTTCCGTGTTTCTATCCGTGTTCGACGTGCACATCGTTCGCGCCCCGGCCGGCGGCAAGATCGTTCACAGCACCTATGTACCGGGCGCCTTCATCAACGCGGAGCTGGACAAAGCGAGCGAGGAGAACGAGCGGCAGGCCTTCGTCATCGAAACCAAGTCCGGCGCGAAGATCGGCGTGGTGATGATCGCGGGGCTGGTGGCGCGGCGCATCGTGCCGTTTGTCGGCGACGGTGCGAGCCTCGATGCGGGGCAGCGGATGGGCCTGATCCGTTTCGGCAGCCGCGTGGACCTTTACCTGCCGCCCGACATGGATGTGCTCGCCGAGCACGGCCAGACCGCGATTGCCGGAGAAACGGTGCTGGCGGTCGCAGAGAAGGGGAGGCGTTAGGTCCGCCATGTTTCCTCCCTTCGATCCCGAACGTGACGACCGCAAACGGCGCCCGCGTGTGTTCGCGCGCGGTCAGGTCCCCATTCGCGTCCTCGTTCCGAACATCTTCACGCTGGTTGGGCTTTGCGCGGGGCTGACGGCGATCCGCATGGGAATCGAGCATCGCTGGGACATGGCGGTGGCGGCGCTTGTGTTCGCGGCGTTTCTCGACGGGATCGACGGTCATGTGGCGCGGCTGTTGAAGGCCTCGACGCGCTTCGGCGCGGAGTTGGACAGCCTGGCCGACTTCGTCAATTTCGGCGTGGCCCCGGCCATCGTCATTTTCATTTGGTCCCTGGAGGATCTGAAGAGCTTGGGCTGGATCGCGGTCCTCGTCTTCGCGGTCTGCTCGGCGCTGCGCTTGGCCCGGTTCAACGTGTCGCTCGATCAGACAGACCAGCCGGCCTGGAAGAAATCCTTCTTCGTCGGCGTACCGGCGCCCGCCGGAGCCCTCATCCTGCTGTTGCCCATCTATGCCCAGGATTTGGGGCTGCATTGGCCGAGCCTGACGCCGCTGGTCCTTCTCTACACGGTCGCGATTGCGCTGCTGATGGTCTCGAACGTGCCGACGATCTCCATCAAGATGCTCGGTCAACGCATCCACCGGGAATATGTGCCGCCGCTTTTTGTGCTCGCGGCGCTTTTCATGGCCTTGCTTTTGACCTATCCAGCCCACACCCTTTTCCTGGGGTCCTTGGTCTATCTCGCGTCAATACCGGTCAGCGCCTATCGTTACGTTCTGGCGAAGCGGAGGGCCGACGAGCACGCCAAAGCTCAAAATGGGGCCGGGGCGTCAAACGATGGATCGGCCCGCCAAGCGGGTCCGGAACGGCACGTATGAGTACGAATTCATGAAGCAGGTTCTATCGTCTTATCTCCGCCAGCTCGAAGCGGAGAGCATCTACATCATGCGCGAGGTTGCGGCGGAGTTCCGTAATCCCGTGATGCTCTATTCCATCGGCAAGGACTCGGCGGTGCTGCTGCATCTTGCCATGAAGGCGTTCTATCCGGGCAAGCCGCCGTTTCCGCTGCTCCATGTGGATACGACCTGGAAGTTCCGGGAGATGATCGCGTTCCGGGATGCCGAAGCCAAACGTCTCGGCATCGACCTCATGGTGCATATCAACGAGGACGGGGTCCGGAACGGCATCTCGCCCATTACCCATGGCAGCGCGCTGCATACGGACATCATGAAGACCGAAGCCCTGAAGCAGGCCTTTGCCAAATACGGCTTCGACGCGGCCTTCGGCGGTGCGCGCCGGGACGAGGAGAAGTCGCGCGCCAAGGAGCGCGTGTTCTCGTTCCGCAACGCCTCGCACAACTGGGACCCGAAACGTCAGCGTCCGGAGCTTTGGCATCTGGCCAACACCAAGGTCAATCCCGGCGAGAGCATGCGGGTGTTTCCGCTGTCCAATTGGACCGAACTCGACGTCTGGACCTACATCTATCTGGAGGACATTCCGGTCGTGCCGCTCTATTTCGCCAAGGAACGGCCGGTGATCGAACGGGACGGCACGCTGATCATGGTCGACGACCACCGTTTGCCGCTCGAAGAGGGCGAGCAGGCGGAAATGCGCAAAGTGCGCTTCCGTACGCTGGGCTGCTATCCGCTCACCGGGGCGATCGAGTCCGAGGCCACCACCTTGCCGGAAATCATCGAAGAGTTGATCGCCTCCCGTCATTCGGAGCGGCAGGGGCGCGTCATCGACCACGATCAAGTGGGGTCGA
Organism: Hyphomicrobiaceae bacterium UBA7697; assembly: GCA_002482645.1. Taxonomy (GTDB): domain Bacteria; phylum Pseudomonadota; class Alphaproteobacteria; order Rhizobiales; family Methyloligellaceae; genus Methyloceanibacter. Next base: position 486,061 of record DLGJ01000008.1, on the reverse strand, counting down.
TGGAGAAGAAGAAGCAGGAGGGCTACTTCTAATGGCACGCCTCAGTGTTGTCGAAGGCACCAACGACAGTGCCAGCGAGCGGCTTGCGGCCCGTCTTGTCGCCGACGAGGACCGGGGGCTCTTGCGCTTTCTGACCTGCGGCAGCGTGGACGACGGCAAGAGCACCTTGATCGGCCGTCTGCTTTACGATTCTCAGCTCGTGTTCGAGGACCAGCTGAAGAATGTCGAACGGGAATCCAAGCGTCCCAATTCCACCCGTGGAACGGAGATCGATCTGTCGCTTCTCGTCGACGGGCTGCAGGCCGAGCGGGAGCAGGGCATCACTATCGATGTCGCCTACCGCTACTTCTCCACGCCGCGGCGCAAGTTCATCGTGGCCGATACGCCCGGCCATGTTCAGTACACGCGCAATATGGCGACGGGAGCCTCCAACTGCGATTTCGGCGTGTTGCTGATCGATGCGCGGCAGGGCGTTCTCACGCAGACGCGCCGCCACGCCTGCATCTTGTCGCTGCTCGGCATCAAGAAAGTCGCGCTTGCCGTGAACAAGATGGACCTGATCGATTTCGACCAGGAACGCTTCGACGAGATCAGCGAGGATTTCGTTACGTTCGCCGTGCCGCTCGGGTTCGACTCCATCACGCCCATACCGGTGTCGGCGCTGAAGGGCGACAACGTCACGATGCCGAGCGCCCATATGCACTGGTATCACGGACCGACCTTGCTGGGTCATCTCGAAACGGTCGATGTCGGACGGAAATCGGTCGAGGGGCCGTTCCGGTTTCCGGTGCAATGGGTGAACCGGCCGCATCTCGATTTCCGCGGCGTTTCGGGCACCGTGGCGTGCGGGCGGATCAAACCGGGCGAGGAGGTCGTTATCCATCCGTCGGGCAAGCGCGTTCATGTGGCGCGCATCGTAACGGCGGACGGCGATCTCGACGAGGCCCAGGACGGCGATGCCATTACACTGACCTTCGCCGAGGAAGTGGATGCAAGCCGCGGCGAAATCGTCACGACGCCGGAGGCGGCGCCGTCGGTGGCCGACCAGCTTGCGGCGAAGATCATTTGGTTCGACGAGGAAGAGATGCTTCCGGGCCGGTCCTACACGATCCGCTGCGGTACGCAGACGGCGACGGCGACCGTCTCGGCTTTGAAATACAAGCTCAATGTCGACAATCTCGATCACGTCGCCGGCAAGACGCTGGAGATGAACGAGGTCGGTCTGTGCAATCTCAGCATGACCAAGCCGCTCATGTTCGATCCGTATGGAGACAATCCCGAGACCGGCAGCTTCATTTTGATCGACCGGTTCACCAACGCGACGGTCGCGGCCGGGATGATCGAGTTCGGTCTGCGCCGGGCGACGAACGTCAAATGGCAAGAACTGTTCGTCGACAAGGGCGCGCGCGCCGGCCTCAAGGGACAGAAGCCGTGCGTGCTCTGGTTCACCGGTCTTTCGGGCTCCGGTAAGTCCACCATCGCCAATACGCTCGAGAAGCGGCTGCATGCCCTTGGCCGCCACACCTATATGCTCGACGGCGACAATGTGCGCCACGGGCTCAACAAGGATCTCGGTTTCACCGATGCCGACCGGGTGGAAAACATCCGGCGCGTGGCCGAGGCCGCACGGCTCTTCGTGGACGCCGGCCTGATCGTCATGGTGTCGTTCATCTCGCCGTTCCGCTCCGAGCGCCGCATGGCGCGGGAGATGGTGGGCGAGGGCGAGTTCATCGAGATCTTCGTCGATACGCCTTTGGACGTGTGCGAGGCGCGCGACCCGAAGGGGTTGTACCGCAAGGCGCGGGCCGGGCTGATCCAGAACTTCACGGGCATCGATTCGAGCTACGAGGAGCCGGAAAATCCCGAACTCGACCTGCGCACGAGCGAGTCCACGCCCGAGCTCCTGGCCGAGCGTGTGCTCGAAGAACTCAGGCGCCGGAACGTGGTGTAGCGATCTCGTGGGTCTGGGGCGCTGCGCCGGCGGCGCTGTGCCCTGCGCCCGTCCTCCCGGCTGTGGCCGTCGCCACGAGAAGTGCGAGCCCGATCACCGTCAAGGCGATGGCCGCGGCGATCGACCGGGCAACGACGCGTCCGTCGTGTTGCTGCCGTTCCTTGAAGTCGTGGATTAGGCCTCGCAATTGGCTTTGGGCGGCGTAACTCGGCGCGATGCCGTCGGCCTCGGCGTCGAGAGGCGTATCGTCGCTCGCCGCCGGCGTGACGGTGATCCGGCGCTGCGGGCGTCCCAGCAGATAGGCTCGAAAGAAAGCGAAATTCGCGGGAGGAGCGGTCCCCTCCGCCGTGCCGCCGCCCAACGGCGCGTCCGGCGTGGAGGGAGACGACAAGCGGTGAATCCCGCGTTCCTCTCCATATTCGCGCCCGAGCGCGGCGCGTCTGGACGCATGTAGGGCCTTTTGCAGCAAGGCCGTCGTCCGGTGAACGGCATGACCGCCAAGCGATGCGAAAGGCGATCCCACAGGACGTGACAGAGTTGATAGGGTCATCGACGAAGCTCCCTCCAATCGTGCGTCCAGCCTCATGCTTGAACGCACCCGGCACCCCCGTTCCCCGGATCACGAAAGCCCCGTTTTGCCGCGGGTCCCGCCGAAGCGTGGCGCGCGGCCCGCTCGTGATCTTTCGAAGTGCCATGGCCGGTCTCCGGTCAGCGGCGCTTCCTCGGATGGAATGCGCGAAACGCGGATTGGGTTCCCCGGATTCGGGCGTCCGGCCGTTTTTTCGACGTCGAGGAGAAAATGCCGGTTTGGGCGGCGGACCGCCGGCGTCAGATGCGCGCCCGTGCCGCCCGTGACAGGGCGGTCAGCATCCGCCGGTAGAGGCGGAATGCCAGCGCGTCGAAGCCGAACCGCGCCGCCAGGGCCGCCGGCAGCACGTAACGGGCGTAAATGCTCCGAAGGGCTGCCTCGGGATCGGCCGCGTTCGCTCCAAGCCGCGCCAGGAGCCGGGGCGCGAACGCATAGTACCGCGCAATTTCCGCGGCGCCGCCTGGGCGCGTCGCGAGCACCTCGTCGCGATAGCGGCGCAAGGTGCGCAGCTCGAAACAGTCGTCGCCAAGGCCAACGACAGCGCAGCATGCCGTCGTGATGAAGCAGCCTTCCGTCGAGGCGCATTTCTGGTTGTCGCGTTCGGTCGCGAGCTCGTCGCGCCGCGCGAGCGCCCAGTCGAGCGCTTTGCGCATGGTCGCGCAATCGAGCTTGAAATGGCACTCCTTCGGGTTGTCCGCCAGACGCAAGACGATGTCCATCGAGTCCTTCTCGCGGAGCAACGGGGCGGTCGCCAGCGGCAACACGATGCTGACGGTGTTGTCGTAGATGTCCGTGCAATTGCCGCAGAGGGGCACATCGGCGGCGACAGCGCCGTCCGGCCCCTTGGCGATCAAGCGGCTGTCCGGGTGCCGCAAGACGGTTTCCGGCAGGGCCGTGCCGGACTCGCTCCCTTCCAGAAAAATCCGCGCGTCGAGTTCGGAGCTGACTTCGATGCTGAGCAGTATCGTACAAGCCTCGGGATCGAGCGCGCGGACATCGTTCCGCACGACGCCGGCGGTCACGTCGCTGGCCTGCCCGGTCCAAGGCCCGAAGCCTTTCGTGTCGAAGCAGTCCGGTAGCGCCGATTCCGCGCCGGCCGGCGGGAGCTCTTCCCCGGAGGGGTCCTCGCCGTTCGTTTTGGCCGGTTCCTCGTCCTGCGCCATGGCATGCGGGAAGCTCGTGACGGTGCGGGCTCCGGCAATTGCGGCGATCAGAAGACCGAGCGCGCGGCGGCGTGTCTGTGTGAGCATGAGATGATCTTGTCGAGCGGATTGCGGATTCGATTTGGCGCAGCCTAGCAAAGCGCAAGCTCCAGCGGGAGGATCAAGGCGGATCTTCCCCGGCGATTTCCCGTTCGCGGACGGGACGGCGCCGGATGCGATAAACTGCCGATGTGATTCCTTTGTTCGGAGCGAAGGCCAGCTCATGATGCGGCATCGTTGGGGGACGAGCCTCGGTGTCCTAGCCGTACCCGCCTTTGTCGTCATCATTGCGGCGGACCCGCCGCGCGCGGCCGCGCAAGGCGCCCATGACTATCCGATTCCGTCCAGCGCTGCAGAAGCCTTCAGTCCGATCCGCGAAGGCTTCACCGTTCCGCTCCATCCTCGCGACGATTTGCGGGGACCGATGCAAGGTCCGGCGGCGCGCGAGACCGGGCTCGCGATGGAGCGCCGGGAGCGCTGGCCGTCCTTGCCGGTCTTTTTCCGGGACACCGCGTTGCGCGCCGACAGCCGGAGCTATTGGTTCGACGAGCACGATTTCGGTTACGGCGAACCCGAGGCGTTCACGACCGGCGGTTCGCTGTCCTACGAGTCCGGGTATCTCGCGGACTTCTTCCAATTGCGGAGCGTGCTGTATACGACCCAGCCGCTCTACGCGAATTCCGATGCCGGGCGGTCGCTCAATCTGTCACCGGACGGCGATCAAATCACGACGCTGGGGCAGTTGAACGGGCGCCTTCGGTTGGCGGGCCAGCAGCTCACCGTGGGCCGTCAAATCATCCGGACGCCCTACATCAATCCGTACGACTCCCGGATGATCCCGCTGACCTTCGAAGGCATCGTGCTGGCGCCCGATCGCCAAGGGCCGGATACGGCCGTCGACTACATCGCCTCGTATCTCACGCAATACAAGCCGCGCGACCGGAGCGGCTTCGAGTCGTTCAGCAACGGACTCGGCGTCGCCCAGAACGAGGGCGTGCTCGTCACGGGGGCGAGCTACCACAAGAACGGCTTCAATATCGGCGGATCGAACTACTGGATCGAGGACACGCTGAACACGGCCTATGGCGAGATCGACTACACGCTGCCGTCCGGCGGCGACGGTCCGAGCCTTCGTATCGGCGCCAACATTCTCGATCAGCGGACGGTCGGAGCCGAACTGATCGCAGGGGCGCCTTACGACACCTACCAGGCCTCGGCCCGGATGGTGGCGAGCTATCGGGGATTCGTCTTCACGGGTGCGGTATCGAAGGTCGGGGACGAGGCCAGCATCCGAAAGCCGTTCGGGTTCAGTTCGTCCTACGCGGCCATGATGGTGACCAATTTCGAGCAGGCCGGCGTCGATGCCTATCTCGTGTCGCTGTCCTACGACTTTGCCGGGCTCGGATTGGAGGGGCTCAAGTTCAAGGCCGCGTGGGGACAGGGATGGGGCCGGAGCGATCCCGTCACCAATGGAGATTTCGCCAATCAGGAGGAGCTCGATCTCCGGCTGGTCTATGAGCCGCTGCGAGGGCGTTTGCAGGGTTTGCGGGTCGAGGTCGAATATATCGGCTGGACGGTGTTCGACGATGCTTTGCCGAGCGACGAGCTTTCCCAGTTCCGTACGATCGTGAGCTACACGGTACCGTTGCTCTGACGGCGAGGCGCGCGCGGCCCGGACCGGGCGCCGGCGATGGCCTCAATGAGCGCTATACACCGTACCTGCCGACCGTTATATCTGACGAGATATATCGAATTCGTCTCCTTGCGCTTCCCTGGAAAGGACCTCCTCTCATGATTCTCACGTTCCGGACGCTCGCCGGCGCATTCGGGCTCCTTGCGGCCGTCATTGCCAGCGCCCCGGCGCATGCCGGGGAAACAACCGTCGCCGTCGCGGCCAACTTCACCGCGGCCGCCGAGGAGATTGGGAAGGCCTTCGAGACGGCGAGCGGCCACAAAGTGACGTACAGCTTCGGCTCGACCGGCCAGCTCTTCACGCAGATCGCGCACGGCGCGCCGTTCGAGGTCTTTCTTGCGGCGGACCAGGCCCGCCCCGAGAAGGCCGAGGCCGATGGGCTGGCCGTTGAGGGGACGCGTTTCACCTATGCGACCGGCAGGCTGGTTCTGTGGAGCGCCGATGCGGACTTGATCGACGGGACGCCGGACATCCTCAAGGATCCCACGCTCACCCATGTCGCCGTCGCCAATCCGGTGACGGCGCCCTATGGCGCGGCGGCCATGGAGGTGATCGAGGCGTTGGGGCTCACGGATACGCTCAAGCCCAAGCTGGTCGAGGGCAAGAATATCGCGCAAGCCTATCAGTTCGTGGCGACGGGGAACGCTCCTGTCGGGTTCGTTGCGTATTCGCAGATCGTCAAGGACGACACCGGCTCGCGCTGGTCGATCCCCTCCGATCTCTATGCGCCGATCCGGCAAGACGCGGTTCTGCTGAAGACCGGCGCGGAGAACGAGGCGGCCAGAGCCTATCTCGAGTTCCTCAAAGGCGACGACGCGCGGAAGATCATCGAGAGCTTTGGATATGGGGTGGACGGCTAGAGGCAGGCCGGGCGGCGCTTCCGGTCCGAACCGGCGGGGGTGGCATACCGCTCCCTTGGCGGGCATGAAGTGGCTGGGAGACTAGGATTCGAACCTAGATTGACGGAGTCAGAGTCCGCTGTCCTACCATTAGACGATCTCCCAGTATTCTGAAAGCAAAATCAATAAGTTATTGCTTCCAGCGAATGGCGGATTTTCCAATCAGCCTGTCTCTTCGAGCCTGTTCGCCGCCGCCGGCGGATCGCGGCCCGAGACGTTCCGGTAATTGCCTCAAATTCCGCGCCGGAGCAACCCACCTCGCGCAGCTTTTCGCGCGCCCGCGCCCTAAGACCACGGACGGACGGCCCCGCCATCCTCATGCGGCCCGCCGGCCTCGCTTCGCACGAGGTCTTTCGCCGTCCGGCCCGTATGGCTCACCTGTGTCACCGCCCGCCGCGGCACAACGGCTGCTTAGTCAGCCGGGAGGGGCGGTCTTTCTCGCCCTCGATCGGCGGACAAGGAAATACGCCACGGCACAGGCCACGATCAGCAACGCGGCACCGACGGCCCAGGCAAGCGATGCCCCGTACCAATAGACGAACAAGGCACCAGCGCCGGGCGCGGCCACCGGCACCACGATCTCCGGTGCGTCGAAATCAAACAGCCACCAGGCAACCACCGCCGCAACGGCAACCGCCACGAGCACGCCAATAAGAATGGCCATCGCGAGCTTCGCTCCATGACGTTCCGACCCGCTATGGGGTTACATGGCGTTGCAAGGCGAAAACGCCAAGCTTCCGGCGATCGGTTTTCGGGCCGCAAGCAGACATTGGAACGCGGCAGGGACGTGCCGACGTTCAGGCCCAATCCCAAAGCGCCGGGGTTCGAGCGGGGCGGCGAGGGATGCGGCCGGGTTTGGACTTCCGGGACACGAGCGCCCACCGGCCCCTTGCGCCCACCGGCCCCTTGCGCCCATGGGCCTTGCGGCCACCGGTAACACATTCTCCAGAATCTCGGCCTATCTTGCCGCCCATGGACCATGCCTCGCCATCCGCCAGCCGCATTTCCACGGCGCTCCGGGCGCTTCGGGCCGTCTATGCCGACAGTCGCGCCGACAAGGCGGTGCTGGGGCTCAAATGTCTGCAGGCCGTGATGGCGGAACTCGCCGCGGAGGGCGTCCCCGCCGACGATCTCAAGCCGCTCGCGGATCTGGAAAGGCTGATCGGCGGGCCGGACGCCGCGCGCGCGGCGGCGGAGCCGGTTCGGGGTTTCGAGCCGCAGGATCGCGATCGAAGGCGCAAGGCGCCGCCGAGCAACACGCTCCTCGCGAGGGCCGCCGTTCTGATCGACCTTCTGGTGAAGGACGGCCAAGGCGAGGAGGCCGCCTCGCAGACCGTGATGCGCCACATGCTCTTGTCGGGTGTCCCGGCGCCGACCCAAGGCGGCGATGCGCGCGGCTGGCGGCGGCTCCAGGAGTTTCGGAACACGCTGCTTCAGGGCTCTGGCCCGGAAGACGCCCGGATCGAATACGAAGCGTTCAGCCGCGAGATCCACACCATTCCCCCCGCGCGGCGTGTCGAAACCGCGCTGACCGGGCGGTCTTGGGACCGCAGGCACCAGGCGCGACGTCAGGCGGGCTAGCCGGTGGCATGGACCCGGTCCGCCCACGACGCGCGGCGGGGGCCATTTCCCTTGTTAAGTTTGCCTTAGGCATAACGGTCCAAGGACGGCCGCGAGGGTATGAGCTTGATCGAACAGCCGGCGACATTCAGCGGCCAATCGGCGTCCATCCGGGGGGATGCGGGGAAGCGCACGCGCGCGCAAGAGCGCTTGGCGCTATTCCGGGAGACGCCTGCCGCCACCGTCAGGCGCTGGGTGGTCGGCACCGCTTGGGCCTTGAGACCGAAGCGCATCGGAAATCTGTTGCCGCTCGCACGGGTTTCCGCCGGCCATCTTGTCGGGCACGGCCGGTCTCTGCCCGATCCCGCCAAGCTCGGTCCTCAGTCGGAGATCGCGGGTCTCGCCACGGACTTGTCGCCCGCTGTCCTGATGGAAGCCTACCGGCGCGGGCTCTTTCCGCACGGACATCTCGGCCCGCCCAAATGGGTCTGTCCCCCGACACGGGCAGTGGTTGAGCTGAACCGCTTCCACATATCTAGCCGGTTGCGCGCCCTCATGCGCCAGGGACGCTACCGCGTGACCTTCGATACCGACTTCGAGCACGTAATCGCGGCCTGCGCCGCGCCGCGCCGGCGCTGGCTCAATCTGACCTGGATCACCCCACCCATCATGCGCGCCTATGCGAGGCTTTTCGACGAAGGGCACGTCCACTCGTTCGAGGTTTGGAACGCGGACGGCGAACTCGTTGGCGGCGGCTACGGCGTGGCCGTGGGCCGCGTCTTCGTGATCGAGTCCCAATTCTTCCGGGAATCCAACGCCTCCAAGATCGGCTTCGCCGTTCTGGCCTGGCATCTTGCGAAATGGGGTTTCCTGCTCGCGGACAATAAGTGGCTCACGGACGCCACCGGGCGCTCGGGCTTTCACGAAATTCCGCGTGCCGCCTATCTCGACAGGCTGGCTCGCGGCGCCGGCGAAGAGCCGCGTCCGGGCCGCTGGGAGACGGAAGCCGATTCGAGAGCCGTCGCGGGCTGGCGGGCCGGTGCCGGTGGCGAGCCCGGAACGTGACCGTTCGGCGGGTCCTCTCCGGCGAGGGCCCTTTGCGGGCCGCAAGCTCTCGTCCAAGATAGGACCACAATGGTCGTTCTGGCTTTACCTGTCTGGACAGCTTGTTAGATTGGTCCCATCGGACCAACGCCGTCGTCTCCGGGAACGGGTGAGAAAGCGCCCTCCGGGGGGCTCGAAAGGTTGAATATTGTGACAGAGCCGAGCGGAATTGCCCGCACGGCTGCCGGGATACCGCGCCGCGGAGAGCTGGCGCCGGATCCCAATGCTCCGCGTGACGCCGATGTGCCATGTCGCGCAAATGCCATGCGGAGTACCGCCGGCGAGAGCGGCGCCGAAAGCGCCGCGACCTCAGGGATACCCGTTTGCGCGGAGGTCCCAGCCAAGAGCCCCGCCGGGGCAGCCGAGAATTTGGGTGCAGACGTGCCTGGCGCCGCCGCGCAGGCGTGCTCGAAACCGTCCGTCTATGGCGCGCTGGATCTTGGGACCAACAATTGCCGCCTCCTTGTCGCCAAGCCGTCGCGGCGCGGCTTCGTGGTCGTTGATGCGTTTTCCCGCATCATCCGGCTGGGAGCGGGCGTTCAGGCGACCGGCCGGCTTTCCGAAGGCGCCATGAAGCGGACCATCGTGGCGCTTCGAATCTGTGCCGACAAGATGCGCCGCCGCGGAGTCACGCGCTCGCGGCTGATCGCCACCGAGGCTTGCCGTATCGCCACGAACGGCGCCGACTTCGTCGACAGAGTGGAGAACGAGACGGGCCTTGCGCTGGAGATCGTCGGACGGGAGACCGAGGCGAAGCTCGCGGTCTCTGGCTGCGCATCTCTGTTGGATGGGGCCTGCGATTGGGCCCTCGTGTTCGACATCGGCGGCGGCAGTTCCGAACTGATCTGGCTCGATCTCAGGAAGCTCGGCGGCGATTGGAAGCGCTCCGTGCAAAGCCGCGCGGGCGTTCAGAACTCGATCGCGGCGTGGACGTCGCTGCCGGTCGGTGTGGTCAATCTGGCCGAGCGTCATGGCGGGCGGGACGTGACGCCGGGCGACTACGAAGCCATGGTCGACGATGTGGCGCGAGCGCTGGCCGCGTTCGAATCGCAACACCGCTTCGGCGAGCGGATTGCGCACGGCCGCACCCATTTCCTCGGCACCTCCGGGACCGTCACGACCATTTCCGGCATTCACCTCGGGCTGCCGCGCTACGACCGCGCGCGGGTCGACGGCTGCTGGCTCGAGTCCGCCGATGTGCGCCGGGTCTCGAACGATCTCATCGGCATGAGCTATACGGAGCGTGTCGCGCAGCCTTGCATCGGTCGCGAACGGGCCGATCTGGTCCTCGCCGGTTGCGCCATTCTCGAAGCCTTGCTGCGGACATGGCCCTGCCAGCGCTTGCGGGTGGCCGATCGCGGCTTGCGCGAGGGAATCCTGACGACGCTCATGGCCGAGGACGGGCATGAGCGCCGGAGTCCCCGGACGCGCCGCCGCAAGTCGCGGGGCGGCGGCAAGCCGCCCAAGAGAAACGCCCCGAACGGCAACAAATCCGCCAACGGAACCTCCTCGCAAGGGGCGCCCTCGGCCAGCTAGACACGATCTTCGGTCCGAAGCTGGCTCTGCTTGGCCGGCTCGCCCACGGCATGGGCGCGGCGGGAGAGCGAAGCGCCGGCGTCTTTCGGCAGGCGCATGAAGACGAGCGCCGAACTCGCCGCGATCGCCCCGACGATCAGGAAGGCTGCGTGGAAATCGCTGGCCAGGACCTCGTGGCCCTCGCGGCCCGCGCGTTGCATTTCAAGCACGAGTGCGCCGACCGCGACGCCGGCCGATATGGAGATTTGCTGAGAAACGCTGGCGAAGCTCGTTGCCTTGCTCATCTCGTGCCCGTCGATATCGGCATAGGCGATGGTATTGATGGCGGTGAATTCCAGGGAGCGAAAGAAGCCGCCGACGAGCAATGTGGCGAGAATCACCACTTGCGGGGTGGCCTCCGTGAAGAGTGCGCACACCATGATGAAGGACCCCGCAATGATGGCATTCCAGACAAGGATGGGCCTGTATCCGAACTGGCGCAAAATTGGGGCCGCGGTGGTTTTCATCACGATGGCGCCCACGGCGATCGAGAATGTGAGCATGCCCGACTCCAGCGGGGTCATGCCGAATCCGAGCTGAAAATACAGCGGCAAGAGAAAGGGCGTGGCGCCAACGCCAATCCGGAACAGGAAGCCGCCGGCGATGTTCGCAAAGAACGTGGGAATCTTAAGCAGGCGCAAGTCGAGTAGCGGCGCCGGAATCTTCAACGCGTGACGCACATAGAGAACGCATGAAATGGCGCCCACCGTAAGAAGGCCGGCCACGAACCAGGACGGAAACAGCGGCTGACCGACAATGGTAAAGCCGAAAGCAAGTCCCGCGAGTCCGATGCCGGAAAGGAAGAACCCTTTGAGATCGAGCGCCGGGACTTTCTCTTCCTTGAAGTTCTCGATGAAGCGCGTGGCGAGATAGATGCCGAGCAGCCCGACGGGGATATTGATCCAGAAGATCCAGCGCCAGGAGAACATGGTGGTAATGAAGCCGCCGAGCGGCGGCCCGATCACCGGCCCCATGAGCGCGGGCACCGTGAGCCAGGCCAGCGACGAGATCAGCTCGGACTTCGGGATCGAGCGTAGGATGACCAGCCGCCCGACCGGCACCATCATGGCTCCGCCCATGCCTTGCACGACGCGGAACAGGATGAAGTCCAGAAGCGACGTAGAGAAGCCGCAGGCCGCCGAGCCAAGTGTGAACACGACGATGGCGGCACGGAACACGGTGCGCGCGCCGAAGCGGTCTGCCATCCAGCCGCTGATGGGGATGAACACCGCCAGCGACAGCAGATAGGATGTCAGCGCCAATTTCAGCGCGATAGGGTCTTCACCGAGATCGGCCGCGATCGCGGGCAGCGACGTGGCGATGATGGTCGAGTCCATGGTTTCCATGAACAGAGCGACCGCGACGATCAGGGTGACGTAGTAGCGGGGCATGTGTCAGGTATTAAAAGAGCGATGGGACCGGTATAGGGCGCCGTTGGGGCGCGCCCGTTCCATCTGGTGTGGCGCACGATAATTCGGGATGGGACATGGGCCCCAGGAGCCCCTTGGGTCAAGGGCATGCGGCGATCGGGCCGCAATGCGCGCAATCGGGAAGCAGCGGTAAGAAGCGGGCAAGATGGCAAGAGGCGGAAAGAGCGGTCCGAGGAATTCTGCTGGCCGGCGCGGTCTGACGGTGCGCGTCAAGACGGCGAAGGGACGAAAGCTCGCCTCCACGCGCTGGCTGCAGCGGCAGTTGAACGATCCCTATGTGGAGGAGGCCAAGCGCCAGGGCTATCGCAGCCGGGCCGCGTTCAAGCTTCTCGAGATGGACGACAAGCACCACCTCCTGAAACCGGGGGGCATCGTGGTCGATCTCGGCGCGGCTCCCGGGGGATGGAGCCAGGTCGCCGTTGAGCGCGTCAAGGCAGACCAGGATGCTAGCGCGGGGCGGGTCATCGCCGCGGATCTCAATGACATCGAGCCCGTGCCGGGGGCGACCTTCATGCAGGTCGATGTGACCGACGCCGAGGCCGGCGAGATGATACGCGCTGCCCTTGGCGGCGCGCGGGTGGACGTCGTGCTGTCGGACATGGCCGCCTCGTCCACGGGCCACCGCCAGACCGATCATTTGCGCGTCATCTCCCTCGCCGAAGCCGCGCTCGATATCGCCGAGGACGTACTGAAGCCGGGCGGGGCCTATCTCGCCAAGGTGCTGCAGGGGGGCGCGAGCGGTGATTTTCTAACGCGGCTGCGCCAGAACTTCGCCAAGGTCGCTCATGTGAAGCCGAAGGCGAGCAGGCAGGACTCGTCGGAAGTCTATGTGCTCGCGAAAGGCTATCGCGGACCGGACGGCGCGGAGTAGCCGCAACCGCGCTCACGCGACTGTGCAGTTGTGTGTGCTGCTGGGAGCTTGCGAGTCTTGATAGGGTGAGGCGGCCGGGTGCGTGATGGCTCCGGGAGCAGATGGATCGGGAACGGTGCGATGACTATCGAGGCGGTGAAGGCATATTACGGCAAGGTCCTGAAAGGCTCGGGCGATTTGCAGACCTCCGCCTGCTGCGATGCCACGGACACGCCGCCGCATCTCGCGCGCCTGATCGCCAACGTTCATGAAGATGTCGTCGCGCGGTATTACGGTTGCGGGCTGTGCATCCCGTCCGCGCTGCAGGGTTGCAACGTGCTCGACCTCGGATCGGGGTCCGGGCGCGACGTTTACATTCTCTCGCAACTCGTGGGCGAAAAGGGTTCGGTGACCGGCGTCGACATGACCGAGGAACAGCTCGCGACCGCCGAGGCGCACAAGGATTGGCATGCCGAGACGTTCGGCTACGCGACATCCAATGTGCGCTTTCTCAAAGGCTATCTCGAGACGCTGGACGCGCTTGATCTGGAGCCAGGATCGTTCGACGTGATCGTGTCGAACTGCGTCGTCAATCTGTGCATGGACAAGCTTGCTGTGTTGAAGGGCGCCTACCGGCTGTTGAAGCGGGGCGGGGAGCTCTACTTCGCCGATGTCTATTGCGACCGCCGGCTGCCCGATGAGGTCCGCGCCGACCCGCTGCTCCACGGCGAGTGTCTGGGCGGGGCGCTTTACTGGAACGACTTCCTCCCCATGGCGAAACAGGCGGGCTTTCTCGATCCGCGCCTCGTCGCCAGCCGGCCCATCGAGATCGGCAACCCCGAGATGCGCGAGAAGCTTGGCCGTGCCCGGTTCTTTTCGGCGACGTACCGGCTGTTCAAGCTCGATGATTTGGAGCCGGCCTGCGAGGACTACGGCCAGGCGGTGATCTATCGGGGCGGCATCGCCGAAGAGCCGGACGCGTTCCGGCTCGACGGGCATCACCTCATCGAGCGGGGCAAGGTCTTTCCGGTTTGCGGCAATGTCTGGCGCATGCTTGCCGATACGCGATTCTCGCCGTATTTCGGCTTCGTCGGGGACTTCTCGACTCATTACGGCATCTTCGAGGGATGCGGCACACCGGTGCCGTTCGAGGATGCGGCGCAAGGCGGAAACGGATCGGCTAACTGCTGCTAGCGCGGCGACCGGGGGGCCATGACCTACAATCTCACGCGGCGGCTAGCGGCCGAGACTCTCGGGACGTTCTTTCTCGTGATGGCCGTGGTCGGCTCCGGAATCATGGCGCAGACCCTTGCGGGCGGAAACGAGGCGCTGGCGCTCCTCTGCAACACGGCGTCGACCGGCGCCGTGCTCTTCGTCATCATCACCGCCTTCATCGCCGTCTCCGGCGCGCATTTCAATCCAGCGGTGAGCCTTGCCATGCTGCTCCGCGGCGCGCTGCCCGCGGGCGAGGTTCTTCCCTATGTGGCGGTGCAGATCGCCGGCGGGTGTCTCGGGGCGGTGGCCGCCCATCTGATGTTCGGCCTCGAGCCCTTGCAGGTCTCGCAGCATGCCCGGACGGGCACCGGTCAATGGCTGGGGGAGGTGATCGCCACGTTCGGGCTCGTCGGCACGATCCTCGCTTGCGTCCGCTTCAATCCGGGGGCGATCGCGGGCGCGGTGGCTCTCTATATAACAAGCGCTTATTGGTTCACCTCGTCCACGTCGTTCGCCAATCCGGCCGTGACCATCGCTCGCGCCATCAGCGACACCTATGCGGGGATCGCGCCGGGGCATGTGCCGGCATTCTTGGTGGCGCAACTCGTGGGCGCGGCGCTGGCCGTCGCGGTTTTCGGCTGGATCCTCCGGCCGGGTTCCGGCGCGTCCGGCGATTAGGCTCCGCCGGCGCCGTTTAGGATCGCATCCAAGTCTTGGCCGGACACGTGCAACGCTTCCGCGAGCTCTCGGAGCTTGGTCCGTTCGCTCTGCGAGACATGGTTGTTGACGGTCAGGGTACGGCAGGCGCCGCGAATGATGGCTTCCTTGGTTTCGGGATTGAGACCGCCCGCGACCGCGGAGAGTTCGGCGAGGATGTTCTTGCGGGCATAGACCTGCACCGCCGAAATGACGCCGCTTACATCCACCGGACGGCCGGTCAGCTCGGCATATACTTTTTGTATGAGCGACACCTCGCGCGCATCGAGCCGTTGGTCGGCCGCCGCCATGGCCGCCATGGTCTTGAGCACCCAACCCGCCTCGATCGCCGTCGTCATTTGTGAGCCGCTCCCTCGGTCCGAGGCGCGCGGAAAGCGACGCCTGCCTTCCGTTTGTCGCTCACAATTTTGGCTTTTCTAGCTCCGGATCACGGCGACGCGGGCCGCTCCTCCGCATATTCGACGTCGTCGCGATAGACGTCGTAGGCGGCGGCATATTCCATGATCCGCGCCACCTCGGAGATGAAGTCCTCGCCGTAGCCCGCGCGCCGCAGCAAATGGAATCCCATTTCCATGCCCGAGGCGATGCCGCCCGCGGTCACGATGCGCCCGGCATCGACCACGCGCGCCCGCGAGATGCGCGCCTTCGGGGCGATCTCGGCCAAGCGATCGATGGGAACCTTGCCCGCGCCGGAGGCTTCCAGCCGATCCGGCTCCTTGCGGTTCGTGGCGGGCTTCCCGTCGAGCAGTCCCATGACGCCATAGATCCACGAACCGGTGCACACGCTTGTAATCAGAGTCTTTTCCGGCAGGGCGCGGATGAAGCCGTGAAGCCGCCGGTTGTGCATCTCCTGACGCGTGCCGAAGCCGCCTGGGATCAAAAACGCATCCATGTCGGGCGCGTCGTTGAAGCCGTAATTGGGCAGGACGGTGAAGCCGGCCTGCGCCTGAACGGGGCGCATCGCGTCGGCGATCAAGAAGGCGTCG
This sequence comes from Hyphomicrobiaceae bacterium UBA7697, assembly GCA_002482645.1. Lineage (GTDB taxonomy): Bacteria > Pseudomonadota > Alphaproteobacteria > Rhizobiales > Methyloligellaceae > Methyloceanibacter. The sequence continues at coordinate 470,290 of DLGJ01000008.1, read as the reverse complement.
AGCTCGGGATCGAGGCGCCGCGCCACCGAGAACACGCCATGAGGCGCCGCGAAGTCCACGATCTCGGCGTCCTTGAAGACGTAGATTCCGAGACGGAAGCCGGGGATTTTGGGAAAGCTGCGCTGGGCGGTCATTGTGTTTCTCCGGTTGCGTGCGGGATCTTTTCGAGCTCGCCACGCAAGCGTGCGTTCTCCGCTTCGAGTACGGCGATCCGTTTGCCGAACGCGGCCGCCTCTTCGGCGAAGATCATTTGGGGGATGTGCTGCGGGCAGTTCGTGTCCCAGGAGGCGAGGTGAAACACGATCGCGGCCTCCGCACGCGCGTCGTACAGGTCGGGCATCAGCCGTTCGATCAGCGCGCGGTCGTTCTCCACGACCTCCGCGGTGCCCCATAGCTTCACGCGGTGCTTGGTGCCGTAATCCATGATGAAGATCATCGCCAAGGGGTTCTCCGCGAGATTGCCCGCCGTGATGTATTGCCGGTTGCCCGAGAAGTCGGCGAAAGCCAGCGTGCTCTCGTCGAGCACGCGTAGCACGCCGGGCGGCCCGCCGCGATGCTGGACGTATGGCTGGCCGACGCGGCTGGCGGTCGCGAGATAGAACGAGCGCGTCCCGGCGACGAAACCGGCGAGGGCGTCGTCGATCAGCGTGCGCGCCGTGCCCGTGGCCTCTTTGCGGGCATAGGCCTCACGGGAGCCCCGGCGTGCCTGGACGTCCTTGACCGAGGGCGTGAAGGCGATGTTCATCCATGAGGGCATGGCGCGTCCTAAAGTGCCGGCATGGAGACGAAGCCGGGAAGAGCCTTGACGCGGGCGATCCAGGCGCGGATCGCGGGGTAGGGGTCGAGCGAAACGCCGCCCTCGTGGCTGAGGCCCACGTAAGGCATGCAGGCGATGTCGGCGACGGTCGGGCGGTCGAGCGCCAGCCAGTCGTTCTTGGAGAGACGGGCCTCCATCAGCCCGAGGATGCGGGCCGAATTCTCACGCGCTTTCTCCACGTCGATGGGAAAGCCGAACTTGTCGTGCAGGCGCGCATCGTTGGGTCCGCGCGCGATTTCGTTCTCGGCGGCCATGAGCCAGGTCATCACCTCGGCCATCCCGGCCGGGTCCGTCGGGAGCCACGTCTCGCCGCCGTATTTCCGCGCGAGATAGACGAGAATCGCCTGGGAGTCGCGCAGGACGAGATCGCCGTCCTCGAGCACCGGAATCTCGCCGAAGGGATTCTTCTCGAGAAAGGCTGGGGTCTTGTGGGCGCCGCCCATGAAGTCTACCGGGACGATCTCGATATCGAGCCCGAGCAACGCGCTAAACAGCCTGACTTTGTAGCAATTTCCAGAGAGTTCCAGATCGTGAAGCTTGCGGTCCGCCATGGGTTTCGGCCCTTCCGTGATCGTTCGCCGTTTCGGCTTCCATCATATGGTTCATTCCGCAATTTTGCGGTACCCATAAGTTTTCGAAAACATCTTTCCGGATTCTGGAAGAATAGATGGATCGGCTCGCTGCAATCCGGGTCTTCGCCGCCGTGGCGGACGCTGGCTCTCTCTCGGCCGCGGGGCAGCGGCTCGGCATGCCGCTGACGACGGTCAGCCGCCATCTGAAGGCGCTCGAAGAGGCTGTCGGCGTGCGCCTTCTGACCCGGACCACGAGACGCCTCGCGTTGACGGAGCCGGGGCGAACCTATCTGGACACATGCCGGCGGGTGCTGGACGAACTCGGCACGGCCGAGCGGCACCTCGCGGGCGAGAAGGCCGAGCCGCATGGACAATTGGCGCTGACGGCACCGAACCTGTTCGGCCGGTTGCATGTTCGGCCGGTGGTGAGCGCCTATCTGGAAGCCTATCCGCAGATGTCGGCGCGGATGGTTCTCGTGAACCGGGTGGTCGATCTCGTGGAAGAAGGGCTCGATCTCAGTATCCGGATCGGCCGTCTCCCCGATTCCTCCATGCGCGCGACGACCCTCGGCAGTGTCCGCCAGATTTGCTGCGCCAGCCCGCGCTATTTGGAACGCGCGGGCGTGCCGCCGGAGCCGAAGGATCTCCTCGGCCACCGCTGCATCACCTTCACCTCGTTCTCGCAGCCTGATCGCTGGGTGTTTCCCGGCGGCGAGACGCTCGGGAGGCGTAAGGTGCACAACGTGCCGGTCGAGCCGCGCCTTGTCGTCAACACCGCCGAGGCGGCGATCGACGCGGCGAAGGACGGGCTGGGCGTCGTGCGCGTGCTGTCCTACCAGGCGCAAGAGGCTCTGATGGACGGCTCGCTCCGCCGCGTTCTCGAAGCGTTCGAACCGGAGCCGATTCCGGTCAGTCTGGTGCACCGGGAGGACAGGTTGCCGCAGGCGAAAGTCCAAACCTTCTCGGACCTTGCGGTGCCGCGCCTGCGCAAGGCTTTGAAGGATGTGTGAACTCTGAGGGTAACCCGGCGGGACGGCTTTCCAACCGATAGGCAAGCTGCTAAAGGAGGCCGTCAACCGGTCCCGTGTCTTGCGCTGTGTCTTGCGCCGCGCCTGACGCGGGCGTTTCATATCTCCAAGAGGTTGACCCATGCCCCACGGGCAGTCTTCACCCGGCAATTCCCGCTTTCCCGATAGCGCCCCGGCGCTGACCTTCGACGACGTTCTCATTCGTCCCGGACCCTCGGACGTATTGCCGAACGAGGTGGACGTCGCATCGCGGGTCACGAAGACGATCTCCATAAAGATACCGATCCTATCGTCGGCGATGGATACCGTGACCGAAGCCCGGCTCGCGATCGCCATGGCGCAGGCGGGCGGCATCGGTGTCATTCACCGCAACATGGATGCGGAGCAGCAGGCGGCCGAAGTCGCGCAGGTGAAGAAGTTCGAATCCGGCATGGTGGTCAACCCGGTCACGATCAGTCCCGGCGCGCGTTTGGCGGATGCCTTGCAGCTGATGGCGGATTACGAGATTTCCGGCATCCCCGTGGTCGAGCCGGGGTCCGGCCGGCTGGTCGGCATCCTCACCAACCGCGATGTGCGCTTCGCCACCAATCAGGCGCAGCCGGTCGCCGAGTTGATGACCAAGGACCTGGTGACGGTGAAGGACACTGTCGACATGGAGGAGGCCAAGCGGCTTCTGCACCATCATCGCATCGAGAAGCTGCTCGTGGTCGACGACGAGTATCGCTGCGTCGGCCTGATTACGGTGAAAGACATCGAGAAGGCGCGCGCGTACCCGAATGCCTGCAAGGACGAGCAGGGGCGTTTGCGCGTGGCCGCAGCGACAAGCGTCGGCGACAACGGCTTCGAGCGCGCGGAGCAACTGATCGACGCGGGCGTCGATCTCATCGTCGTGGACACGGCCCACGGTCATTCGCGGCTGGTCCTGGATCAGGTCGGCCGCATCAAGCTCCAGTCGAACGCGGTGCAGGTGGTCGCGGGCAACGTCGCGACGGCCGAAGGCACCAAAGCGCTGATCGATGCAGGCGCGGATGCGATCAAAGTCGGCATCGGTCCCGGTTCGATCTGCACGACTCGCATCGTCGCCGGTGTCGGCGTGCCGCAATTCAGCGCATTGCTGGAATCCGTCGAGGTGGCGAAGAAGGCTGGCGTGCCGGTGATCTCCGACGGCGGCATCCGCTATTCGGGCGATCTCGCCAAGGCTCTGGCCGCCGGGGCGGACTGCGTCATGCTCGGCTCATTGCTGGCCGGAACGGACGAAAGCCCGGGCGAGGTTTTCCTCTATCAGGGCCGCTCCTATAAGGCTTATCGCGGCATGGGATCGATCAGCGCCATGGCGCGCGGCTCCGCGGACCGCTACTTCCAGCAGGAGATCAAGGACACGCTGAAGCTGGTGCCGGAAGGCATCGAGGGACAGGTGCCCTACAAGGGGCCGGTGGGCAGCGTGCTGCATCAGTTGATCGGCGGCTTGCGTGCCTCGATGGGCTATACGGGTTCGCGTACGATCGCCGACTTCCAGGGCCGCACCAGGTTCATTCGCATCTCGACGGCGAGCTTCCGCGAGAGCCACGTCCATGACGTGACCATCACGCGGGAATCGCCGAACTATCCGCGCGAGAACTAAGCGCCGGCGGACGAGGAACCGCCCGCCGCCAGACCGGTGCGGTGCCGCGCGGGACTATTTCACGCCGAGCGCGCGGACCTGATCGAATATGCCCGGCTCGAGCCTTTCGGCCATTCTGAGGTCGACGCTGCCGTCGGTCGGCTTGCCGGTCCGGCTCTTGACCACGCCGCGGCCCACCAAGGCCAGCGCGTTGTTGTTCTGGATCGTCAGGGCCGCGTCGAAATCCGATCCCGCCTTGTCCAGATCGTCCATCAAGACGTAGATCCAGCCACGGTCGATATAGCCCTTGGCCTTTTGCGGATCGATCTCGATGACCTTGGTAAAGTCGGCGACGGACTCTTCGTACTCCTTGCGCTTGCGGTAGAGTTCGCCGCGGCTCTCGTATCCGTTCATGGCTTTCGGATCCAATTCGATCTTCTTGCTCATGTCGGTCAGCGCTTTGTCGTAGTCGTTGCTGCGGCTGTAGACGAGACCGCGCAGGAGATAGTAGTCGGCATCGCCGGCGTTCAATTCGATGGCGGTGTCGAGATCGGCAATTGCCTTGTCGTAGTCCTTCATCGCGTCGTAACCGGCCGCGCGCATGAAATAGCTGTTGGAGCGCTTCGGGTCGATCGCGACGGCGGCATTCATGTCCGCCATCGCTTCGTCGACATTTCCGGTCGCCGAAAGGCCCATGGCACGCACGCTATGGGCACGGATGAGAAGGGTCTTGTCGTCGCTGCCCTTGTCGATGAAGGCTTGGCAGGCGTCTAGGACCTCCTTGATGCTGAGCTTGCCGTTGAAGCATGGGTCGGCGGCCGCGTTGTCCTCGGCGGCGGCGGGAGCCGCGAGCAGCGTCACGGCCAGAAGGCCGGCGGAAATGACGGGAAAAGCGCGCATGCGCATGAAGATCCTCCTTGGAAAGGCTTGGAACTTTGACGTTTTGCGTAGGTTTAAAAGGGCTTGAACGGTTCCGTCAATTGAACATCCGTCCATGTTTAATGCGCATTCGGACGTCGGCAGGATTGGACTTGGCGCCGTTGCGGAAAACCGGACATTCGTTCCACAAGCGGCGCCGCCGCGGAGTATAACATCGCGAAGGGCGCGCAATCGCGGGGCTCGCAAGGATTGCGCTACGCTAAAGGAATCCCATGTCATTCGCCGCCATTCTACTGCCCATGTTTCTGCAGGTCGCGCTGACCTTCGCCCTGCTGTTCTGGATGATCGTTCTGAGACTCCGGGCGATCCGCAAGGGCGAGGCGCGGCCGGAGGCCATCGCGCTCCGTCAGGCGAATTGGCCGCCTTACGTGCAGCAGGTCAGCAACGCGTTTCACAACGCCATGGAGATGCCGACGCTGTTCTATGTGGTGGTGCTGCTCGGCTTCATCACCAAGACTCTCGATATGACGGTGTACGTCCTCATGTGGATGTTCACGCTGTCGCGCATCGGCCACACGGCCATTCATGTGACGAGCAACAAGCTGGCGCATCGCACGCCGATGTTTCTGCTTGGCGCGATCGCGCTCGCCCTGATGTGGATCCTCGTCGCGGGCCGCATCCTCGTGTTCCAGACGCTCTGATGACCCCCGCGGGACGGGCCAGCGCCGCCATCGAAGTGCTTGCCGACTTGGAAGCGCGCAAGCGGCCGGCGTCCGACGCCTTGAAGGATTGGGGGCTGGCGCATCGCTTCGCGGGCTCGGGCGACCGGGCGGCCATCGGCAGTCTCGTCTACGATTGCTTGCGGCAGCGCGCCTCGCTCGCCTTCGCCATGGAGGACGAGAGCCCGCGCGCGCTGGTGCTCCACGCGCTGGTCTCCGCTTGGGACATGACGCCCGAAGCCGTCGATAGGCTTTGCGACGGCAGCCGCTTCGCGCCCGCGCCTTTGAACGACGCGGAGCGAGAGGGATTGTCGCGATCGCTTCCTTCCGGCGCTCCGCCTTGGGTTCGCGGCAATTATCCGGAATGGCTCGGTCCCGTTTTCGAGGCCGTTTTCGGGGCCGACGCGGTGGAGGAGGGGGCGGCACTGTCTCTCCGCGCACCGGTGGATCTGCGCGTGAACGCGCTCAAAGCCGATCGCGACAAGGTGCTGAAAGCATTGGCGCGTTTCGACGCCGCGCCAACCGCATACGCGCCGTGGGGCCTGCGGATCGCGCCCCGGCGCGGCGGCGCGCGGACGCCCCATGTGGAGGCGGATTCGAGCCACGGAAAGGGCTGGTTCGAGGTCCAGGACGAGGGGTCGCAGATCGCCGCGTGTCTGACGGGAGCGGGTCCGCGCATGCAGGTGATCGACCTTTGCGCCGGTGCGGGCGGCAAGACGCTCGCCCTCGCGAGCCAGATGGAGAACACGGGCCAGCTCTACGCCTACGACTCGAACCGGTTGCGCCTGCGGCCCATCTTCGAGCGGCTGCGGCGCGCGGGCGCGCGGAACGTTCAGGTGATGGAGGCCGGCGACGAGGCCGCGCTCGGCGGGCTCGGCGGCAAGGTGGATCTCGTGGTCATCGACGCGCCCTGTACGGGCTCGGGCACTTGGCGGCGGCGCCCGGACGCAAAATGGCGCCTCACGCCGCAGATGGTCGAGGCGCGCGTCGCCGACCAGGTGGCGGTGCTCGATCACGGCGCGCCGCTGGTGAGGCCGGGCGGACGGCTGGCCTACATCACCTGTTCGGTGCTGCCGCAAGAGAACCGGGAGCAGGTCGAAAGCTTCCTGGCGCGGCATCCGGATTTCGCCGTGAAGCCCTGGCGCGAGGTCTGGGAGGCCGCGATCCCGGTGGAGGCGCCGGCCTCGGCGGATGGCGCCAGCGACACGTTGCTGATGACGCCGCGCAGCCACGGCACGGACGGATTCTTCGTCGCAGTGCTGGAGCGCCAGGCCTGAAGCGCCAACGCGGTTTTGCGAGTCCTTTGAATCGGTTGGGTCGAGGCCTTACGGGTTTGAGTCAGGCCGCCGGGCCTCGACGAGGCTCGTTGCGTCCTCGATCTCCGTCACCGCGGCGAGGGTCAGCCCGGCATCGTCGATCAGGGCTTCCATCTCCGCCTTCGTCCGCGCCCTGCCGCCGGTGATCGCCATCATATGCAGGTCGAGCATGATGGCGGCGGGATCGTCCAGGGCCGTCTCCGGCATCAGCCGCTCGAGGATCAGAAGCCGCGCCTTCGGCCCCATCGCCGCACGGCAATTCTTCAGGATGGCCGTTGCGCCCATGTCGTCGTGCTGCTGGAGCACGCCCTTCAGCACATAGACGTCCGCTCCGTGCGGCGCGTCTTCGAGCACATCGCCCGCGACCAGCGATATCCGGTCCGTGAGGTCCAGCGCCTCGAACAGCCGTTTCGCATCGTCCAGCACGGGCGGCGCGTCGAAGACGATCCCTTGCGCCGCCGGGTGGCGATTGAGCACGTCGGCGAGCCAGGCGCCGTAGCCGCCGCCGAGACTGACGATCGCGGCGCCTTCGCCGAGATCACCGATCGCGTCCGTGACGGCGCCCGGATTGGCCAATTCCTCTTTCGCCAGATAGCGGAAGAAGAACCGGCCCTCGTCCGCATTGCGGCCGCGCCAATCGGCAATTTTCTTGTTCAGTGCGAAGGGAAAGGAGGGCTTTCCCGTGCGCAAGGCGTAGCTCAACGACATCCAGGGCATCCAATACTGGCCGACGGCCACGAACGCCTTCTCGCCGAGATTGGAGGGGTGGCCGTGGGTGAGCGCCTCGCCCGCGGGCGTCAGCGCGAAACGCCCGTCCTCCCGCTCCTCGCAAAGCCGCATCGTGGCGAGACCGCGCAAAAAGCGGCGCAAGGGGCCCGCTTGCAGCCCGGACTCCCAGGCCAGCGCCTCCGGCGTGCGGGGTTCGGCTTTTAACAGGTCGGGAAGTCCGGAGGTGACCGCCGTGAAGAGCAGGGCGGCCTCATGGTAAGCGGCGACCTTCTCTTTCAGATGCGCCTCGATCTCGCGCTGCTCGCGCTCATCCATGTGCTGCCCCCCTCATGCGCTTCTCCCCTTGCACGTTGTTCTTCGTCCCGCGAATCCACACGGGACGCGTTCTTCACTTGAAAAATCTGGCCGACTCGAAAGTCCTGCTATAACCACCGGCCAATAGAACAGAAAATGGCGGATATGGATCGAAATACCGCAGAGAACGCTGAAGATCGTGTGCTGATCGTCGACTTCGGCAGTCAAGTGACCCAGCTCATCGCACGCCGCGTCCGCGAGGCGGGCGTTTATTCGGAAATCGTCCCTTTCGACAAGGCGGAGGCCGCGCTTGCCGCCGCGCGCCCCAAAGCCATCATCCTGTCCGGCGGTCCCGCCTCGGTCCACGAAAGCGGCACGCCACAGGCGCCGGAGGCGTTGTTCACGGCCGGCATTCCCGTGCTCGGCATTTGCTACGGAGAGCAGGCCATGGTGGCGGCGCTCGGCGGACAGGTGGAAGCGGGTCACGAGCGCGAATTCGGCCGCGCCGAGCTGCAGGTCATCGACGAGACGCCGCTTTTCGACGGCGTGTTCGCGGAGGGCGAGCGCGCGCAAGTGTGGATGAGCCATGGCGACCGCGTCACCAAGCTGCCACCCGGCTTCCGCGCCGTGGGCATCTCGACCGGCGCGCCCTTCGCGGCCGTCGCCGACGACGCGCGCAAGCTCTATGGCGTACAGTTTCACCCGGAGGTAGTGCATACGCCGAAAGGCGCCGCGCTGATCGAGACCTTCGTGCGAAGAATCGGCGGCTGCGGCGGCGACTGGAGCATGGCCCAGTTCCGCGAGGCCGAGGTGCAGCGCATCCGCGCCCAGGTCGGCGAGGGGCGCGTCGTATGCGGCCTGTCGGGGGGCGTGGACTCGTCGGTCGCGGCGCTGCTGATCCACGAGGCCATCGGCGATCAGCTCACCTGCATCTTCGTGGACCACGGCCTGTTGCGCAAAGACGAGGCCAAGCAGGTCGTCGCGCTGTTCCGCGGGCACTACAACATTCCGCTCGTGCATGTGGACGCGTCGGAGCGGTTCTTGCGCGCGCTGGACGGCATCTCCGACCCGGAAGCCAAGCGCAAGATCATCGGGCGGCTGTTCGTCGAGGTGTTCGAGGAGGAATCCGAGAAGCTCGAAGACGCGGCGTTCCTCGCCCAAGGCACGCTCTATCCGGACGTGATCGAGAGCGTCTCGGCGACGGGCGGACCCTCCGTCACCATCAAGTCGCACCACAATGTGGGCGGCCTGCCCGAGACCATGAAGCTGAAACTGGTCGAGCCCTTGCGCATGCTGTTCAAGGACGAGGTCCGCAGCCTCGGGCGCGAGCTCGGACTGCCGGAGACGTTTGTGGGGCGCCATCCCTTTCCGGGGCCGGGGCTCGCCATCCGCATTCCGGGCGAGATCACGCAAGAGAAGCTGGAAATCCTGCGCGGCGCCGATGCGATCTATCTCGAAGAGATCCGCAATGCCGGGCTCTACGACACGATCTGGCAGGCCTTCGCCGTGCTGCTGCCCGTGCGCACCGTCGGCGTCATGGGCGATGCGCGCACCTACGACTTCGTCTGCGCGCTCCGCGCCGTCACCTCGACCGACGGGATGACGGCCGACTATTTCGACTTCTCCCACGACTTCCTCGGCCGCACCGCCACGCGCATCATCAACGAGGTGCGCGGCATCAACCGCGTCGTCTACGACATCACGTCCAAGCCGCCCGGCACCATCGAGTGGGAATGATTCAGGCCCATCCGGCGCTATCCTATAGCACGCCAGAATACGCCGTAACGCACTGATAAATAAATAAAATATCACAGAGACGTTCGGGGACTATCGGCCGGCAGAGATGGCCGCTGACGTACTCCCTGACGGTCCGGCTCCCCGTTGCGAAATCCGATTTCATCCGATACCGTCAGGGTCTGAGCGCCATGTGACGGTCTTTTTTTCGACCTAAGATGCTGTAAGAAAAAGAGATATTGTCGTGGTGGCGCCCGAAATTGGCCTGACGGTCTTTTTTCGAGGAGGCGACCCGAATGCTGACGGATGCAGCTCTTAAGCACCTGAAACCAAAAGACAAAATTTATAAGGTGACGGACCGGGACGGCATGTACGTGCTGGTGAAGCCGTCCGGGACACTCACGTTTCGCCTGGACTACCGGATGAATGGGCGGCGCGAGACCGTCACCTTCGGCAAGTACGGCCCGGCGGGGCTGTCCCTCGCTCGAGCACGAGAGCTGTGCATCGACGCCAAGCGGGCGATCAGCGAGGGACGATCGCCGGCGATCGAAAAGCAGCGGGAGAAGCGCCGGCTCCTGGAAGCGAAGAGCTTTGGCGAGTTCGGCGAGAAGTGGCTGACCGCGGCGCCGACGATGGCGGACAGCACGCGGGCGATGCGCCGGTCGATCTTCGAGCGAGAACTGCTTCCGAAATGGCGCAACAGGCTGCTGACCGAGATCACACCGGATGACCTCCGGGCTCTTTGCGGGGCGATCGTCGAGCGGGGCGCGCCCGCTACGGCGATCCACGTCCGCGACATCGTCAAGCAGATCTACGGCTTCGCGATCTTGCACGGGGAGAAGGTCGCCAACCCCGCTGACGACGTGGGGCCGTCTTCCATCGCTACCTTCGTGCCCAAGGACCGCTCGCTCTCGCCAACCGAGATCAGGATCATGCTCAAGCTGATCGAGAAGGTCGCGACATTGCCGACCATCAGGCTCGGCATGCGGCTTTATCTACAGACCATGGTGCGCAAGAGCGAGCTGCAGGATGCCACGTGGGACGAAGTCGATTTCGAGAATGCCGTGTGGACGATTCCGAAGGAGCGCATGAAGCGTTCGAAGGCGCACAACGTCTATCTGTCGCGGCAAACACTCGACATCATGATCGCGCTGAAGACCTGCGCAGGGAATTCGCGATACCTGTTGCCGTCGCGGTACGACGCGGATGCGCCGATGTCGCGCGCGACGTTCAACCGGGTAACCTACTCGGTTGTTGAATTGGCGAAGAAGGAAGGTCTGCCACTCGAGCCATTCACGGTTCATGATCTGCGAAGGACAGGATCCACGCTGCTCAACGAGCTGGGCTTCAACAGCGACTGGATCGAGAAGTGTCTTGCCCACGAGGATGGTCGTTCTTCGCGCGGCGTCTATAACAAGGCGGAGTACGAAGTTCAGCGTCGCCACATGATGCAGGAGTGGTCGGACATCATCGACGCTTGGGTCGCTGGGAAGAAGCGCGTCCCGGTGCTCATCCCGCCTTCGATGCCGCTGCTTGAGCCCGATCCGGCTCTCGAACCGGGCGCGACCGCCGTTGCCTGACGTCGGGAGCCTGCGCGCGCCCGATTGGGGCTGATCGACGCGACGCTAGCCAGGCCTCGACTTCGGCCAGGTCCCAGACCACGCATCTCGGCGAGAGCGCAAAACGGCGCGGGAAGTCGCCGCGCTGTTCCATCTCGTAGATCGTGCTGTCGGCAAGTGGGACGATTTCGCGCAGTTGCTGTCGGCGGATGGTCCGCTTCATTGGCGCGCTATTGCGGTCAGCCATCATCATCTCCTCAGTTCGTCTTCTTGAGGAAATGAGCGCGATAGACGCCGAAAGGGAAGGAGCGAAATTCAGCGCGCAGACAGGCGGATACTGTGGCGTGCAAATAGAAAGGTGTCTCGGCTTCGTGATCGCGAGACATCTCTCCTAAAGAGGTGTGACCCTCCGAATGCAGAGGTCGCCAGTTCGAACGCCCGGCTCGACATATTGGTGCACGTTGGTGAGCAGTATGGTCGACATCGCTATTGTCGATTGGAGACGATGGTCGACGCCGTCGCCGAGCTATCCGCACGTTCTCGGATCGCGTGCTCACTCCAGCGCGCAATGATCTTCGGGCCGATATCGACGCCAAGGCTGCGGTAGAACGCCTGCGCGCTGGCATTAGCCGACTCGATTTCCCATCTCGCTGTCATGCCGGCCGCTGCGCATATACGAGCCAGTCCGTCGAACAGCGCCGTTCCGACACCTTTTCGCCGGGCGGATTCCGAGACGAACACATCGTCCACCCGAACGACATCGCCTCCCACCCAGATAGCGAAGTCGACCGTATAGGTAAGCATGCCGATGATTTCGCCGCGGCGCTCGGCGAGCAATGCATGCAACCGCGGCACGTCGCCGGATAGCGCTCGGCGCAACTGGCTGTCGCTGAATCGGACTTCGGCAGCATGCCCTTCGTAAGCCGCGAGCGATCTTATCAGCCGGCCTATGACCTCAGCATCTGCGGGGTCTGCCCGCCGAACATGCATCGTGCCACTCCGGCGAGGTGCTGAGGTTTCTGCCCGCATGTCTTGTGTTGTTTCCCGCTCAGTCCCAATCCCATCCTGCACCGGACGGTCGCCAATACCGTATGCATGCGCCTACGCTCTCGCGGGCGAAAACTACTCAACCTTGAGAGACCTACACTCACCTCGTTGGCGGATGAGTTTTGCTCTCCTGCACGCGCAGATTATGCGGTCGCGGTGCACGGGCGATGGCGGCAATGATCCCGGAGTTCCCAAGGCGGACTCCTTTCATGCCGAATGCGCTAGGCAACTCATTGCAGTTCGCACCGCTCCCGCCGAGGTCCGACTTCTCCGAGTTCGTGTCGAAGCTGGATATCGGCGATGTGCGCCTCACGCGCCGCCGCGACGTGACGAAGCCGCTCGGTAGGGAATGCGCTCGGCCGCTCGAATGCTTCCCGCCTCGCGGGCGGCCTCCGCCCAGACCGAGATCGGAAAGTAGCCGGTGAAGAGAATGTCACGCTCGATTCCCATGCCGAACGGCAGGAGGATCGAAGCGATTTCTTCGAGCGAGAAGCTGCCCAGCTCGGGCGAGCCGAGATCAGCGAGGCCGAAGAGCGTGTCTCCGTCCGCGTCCAACTCGGTCGCGAGCCAGACGCCTTCGCCCAGCGGGTTGAAGAACTTGACCACGGGCACGTGATCGGTCCCGCGATCACGTCCGTTGGCAAGCAGACGCTCGCGCAGGTCATCGGTCAGGAGGATCATGCCGCCCTCCTGTCATTCGCGGTTTCGCTGCCCGTTACGGCCTCGGGGAGAAACGCAAGCAGCCAGTCGGCCGCCTTACTGGCCTGCGATGCAGCACGCACGATCGCGCGATTGTCTTCGTGCAGCGCGTCCAGCCACGAGCCGATGTAGTCGGCGTGGCGCACGGTCGGCACGATGCCGAGCGAGGCGCAGCAGAAGGCCGCGTTCATCTCGGCGACCAGCTCTTCGAAGGCATACTTCTTCGAACCGAAGGAGCCGGCGAGATCGCGGCCGAGACGGGACGCATGGCCCGTCGCGTGGCCGAGTTCATGCAGCGCGGTGCGATGCCAATTGATGGTTTCGAAATACGCCTGTGGTGGCGGCACCTGCACATAGTCGGCCGCCGGCATGTAGAAGGCGCGATTGCCTCCGATGCGGAAGTCGATGCCGGTGGCCTTGATCAGTGCCTCGACCCGTGGCTCGATCATGCCAGGCTTGGGCGCAGGCGGCGCGACCGCGAGGTCGTCGGGCAGATCCTCACATTGAGCGATGTTGAACACGGTGAAGCGTTTGAGGAACGGAATTGCCTGCGCTTCCTCGCCGGCCTCCTGCGCGCGTCGCCGTTCTTCATCGGGAATGAACCGGTCGGCATAGACGACGGTCGTGCCGCGCTCGCCTTTTCGCACGTGGCCGCCGAGCGACAGCGCCTGGCGAAAGGTCAGCCAGCTCTGGACCGGAAAGCCGTGCTCGATCACAGCGCCCCAGAGGATCAGCACGTTGATGCCGGAATATTGCCGCCCGGTCGCAGCATTCGCCGGCATGGCGAGCGGCGCCTTCGCCGCCGCCGTGCCCCACGGCTGGACCCAGGGTACGCGCCCGGCCTCCAGCTCGGCGATGATCTTGTTGGTGATGTCGTCGTAAAGGCTCGTCCGGCTGGCGCCGGAGCGAGCATTGCATTCATGCCTGGACATCGCGGTTCTCCGCGACGGGCGCCGGAGGCCTCTCCTCCAGCCCTCAACCCGTCACGGCAAAGCCGGTCCGCACTCTCACTCTAAAGGGGGGCGTTGCGGGGTCTCCCCGCAGAAGGGGTCGGCCGAGACCAAGGCTCGGCCGCAGGGGAAGGCTTTCCCCTAACAGGCAAGGGCCTAGAAGCCTACAGGATGAGTCCGGTGGGTGCCATCAGCTCTGCGAGGCTGTCTGGACCTGGCCCTTGCCAAGCGGCGTCAAGAGATCGAACTTTTACCGCGAAAAGATGAATGTCGATGAGGTCGGAACGATGCCACAGCTAGATGCAGGCGAGCCCATCTGGACGGTCGATACCTGGATTGTGAAGCCAGAAAGAGAAGCACACTTCTTGAAAAATTGTGGTGCCTTAGGTCCAGGAAAGATGACGGTGTATCGAGACGTCGAGAAGGCTAGCTTCTTCTGGTCGCCCGCCAAGTGGGAAAATCGCGGCGCGCTTGATGAGTGGCGAACGAGCGACCAATACAATGCTGGCCTCGCGCTCGTGGCTGACGACGTGCTCGAACATAAGACTCATTTGATGGAAAGCGTGCCCGAGTTTCCACCGAAGTGACCACTTCAAGATTGCGGACGCCACGTCCGATAGCCGACCCTTTACGTGTTGATGGCGTCAACGCGATTAGTCGGACCAAGGATCAGCGCAGATAAGCGGGGTGCTTTGTCCTCTACGTGAAGCCACTGATCAGTCAATAGACGTCATGCGCTTCGTCGTGCGAAGTCAGTCGGTATCGGCTATTCTTGCATAGGCTGACTCGGCGTGTACGCCGAACCCCGAGGTGGCCGCGGCGACTCATGCCTCAGTAGGAAGAACGAGGACATCCGGTATGGGAGAGATTAACATCCCCCACGATCAGCAGGTTGCCATCGCAGCGATCGACGCCAGTGAGCTGGACAGGCTCATAGAGCGGGCGATCCGAGAGGAACGGTCCGGCGATCTGCACCGTCTCGCTCTGGCGAACTGCGGCTCCTACATCGTAACAAAGCTCAATTCTTTCGACCGGGCGTTGGCGAAACACCGCGAGGCCAAGGCACAGCGAAAGCGGGTGGAAACAGAAAACGCCCTTCGACGCGCCGGCCATGATTTGTCCTTCGCCGTCGGAGCTATGAAGCAACGGCTGGAAACCGAACAGAAGGAAGCGCAGCTCTTCGTCGTTGATGACCAGATCATTCCGCCTCATCGTTTCAGCAAACATCTTAGTGTAAGGGTGGGCTATCGGTGGCGCCGGACTGTTGATGACGAATGGATGTTCGGAAGCGTAACGTTCGTTCATGACGTCGATCTACGTCCGGACTATGCGGTACCGGCCTCTAAACGAAAGCCGAGCGCCGCAAAGCAGGAGCAAGACCTACAAAATAGGCTGTATCAAATCTGGGAGCATCTCATGAGGGGCGCGCTCTATTCGGTCAGGGACTATTTCAGAGGAGGCGGCGACGGAGGCAAGATTCCGGACGCCTTCCAGGCGACGGTCGACTCTCACTCGCGTGGGCTGAATAACTACAGCACGCAGTTCTGGCGCCAGCAGCCTTGATTCTTTCGCGTACTGCGATCCGGCGAGACGGTGCTCCAGCAGATCACCTGGCTGACATTCGATGACCTCGCAAATCCTGTCGAGCGTTCGAAGTGAACGTCTTTGATCTCGCCCGATTTGGGGAGGAAGACATTTTGCTTGGTGATGCCGATGCGCTCTAACAGATCCTTCGACCGCATCCTTCGCTTTGCTGGCATCATGTCGAGGTTGACGATGGTCGGCCTGAAGTCGCCTCACGCGATCTGGCTACGCTCGTTGGCGATCTTCCCGCAGAAGGGAGCGGCCGAGACGGAAGGCGTGGCCGCACGGGAAGGGTGTTCCTCGCAAAAGCGTAAGGCCGGTTTTCAGTAGTCCAGGGTCGGTGTCCTTCCGTCTTTCAGGCCTTCACTCGTTCGGCTGTTCGTCGCGCGGATCGAGCTCAGAAAAGTCGGTCAGCGTGTCGCATCGGATGCAATAGTACATCTGCGAAGCTTCCTGAAAATGCATGCCGCACAGGCATCCGCAGAACGGGCAGCACTCGTCAATCTCTAGATCGGCCCACTCCCACACGCCGAGATATTCGGGAATGGCGTCGCGATCATATCCGACGATCTGGAACGCGTCGGCGTTCTTGGCGACAAATCCATCGCGGTCGGCGCGCTTGAGAATTGCCAGAATGTCACCCGACGCGATGTCGAACCATTCTCCACGAACATGGGTCGATCCAAAATGCTGGTGCAGCTCTCGTTCAAGCTGGAAGGCGTCGGTTGCTTCGATCCACCCGAGCAGCCGTAACTCCAAGGGATTCCCCGTCTGGAGGTTGCGCTTGCGCGCCTCGATGTTCTTCGCCACGCCGATCTTGATCGGGGAGCATCCGTTTTCATCCTCGCCAATGAAATAGACCGGCACCTCGCGCTCCTTTCAGCGTCAACGGAGTCGGTCGAGCAGGGCCTCGACCATTTCCTGGTTTGAGTGCGCGACGATGTCGAGAGGTCGGTTCTCCTGCCTCATGAGCGCGATCAGAAGGCAGGCCGTGAAGGGCCAGAAGGACGAGCCGGGCGGCAGATTGTAGCCGCCGATCATCGCCGTCAGCCGCTGGGCGATCGGCGGGTACTGCCGATTGCCCCAGTGCGCGTGGGTCGGCGTCATCGCATGGATGATCACGGCGGCGAGCGCTATTCCCATCGCGCGCTTCTGGTGTACCTCGGCGTAGTCGTGGCCGTGTTCCTTTGCGTAAGCGGCTAGGCCGCTGGTCATGAACTCCCGGGCCCAAGTGTCGCAGCCAATTTCCTCCTCAGGCAACGTCGAGGGCGCGCTGTTGTCGGCGCAGTACATGACGTGTCGAAACTCGTGCAGCAGCGCGAAGGCAAGAGCCAGTGCGACTAGGTCGAAGACGGCCTTGCGTTGATTGTCGCCCAGGCCGTCGCGGTCGGCGGTCGGCTGAGGAACGTCCGTCGGCCAAGAAACGTCCGGGGTTTGCTCGGCCGCAATAAGCGATTGGGCGCTGGCAATGCGCTGTTTGTAGTCGAACTCGTATTGCCCTCGTTCGGCATCGATGTTGAGCGCCTGATCGAGCGGTATCCCGATCAGCGTCGCGAGCACCAGGGCGGGCGAATAGACCTCGATTGCGCGCCAGGCGCTGAAGCCGAGCAGCCAAAAGAAGTCGATCGTCTTAGTGTCGAACTTGATGCGACTGGCGTCCGCATTCATCGTGACGCCCTTGGTGCTCGGCGCGACTTCAACAGCGTGGCCGTATTGGCTCCATAGACCGCTGATTTCATCGGCGCGCTCGGGGACTGCGCCTCGCAAGAGGTGGAGGACGATCGTCCGATCGGATGGTTCGGTCGCCATACTTGGCAGTTCTCCTGTATTAGCGTCGATGGCGAGGCTTGGCTGGCGGGCAGGTCATGGCCGCTCGCCTTCGCCTCGGGCGTCGCTTGTCTCCTCGGGCGCTCCGGCCATGCGCAAATGGGTGATCGATGAAATGACCGAGTTCGCCCACATGGTCGTGCACTCAACGTCACCGTCGCGCTCGAACCAGTGCGTCGCGCCAGGTATGAGATCGAAGGGGATGGGGCGCGTGGCCTGCGGATTGTGAAAAACCTCCAACTCCTGGCACCAGGCTTCGCCCCAAGGCCAGAGCGCCTGGTATTCGGCGCTATCGACTGGAAGGTCGAAATCAATGGGCTCCAGCGCGCCCGGGGTTCGGTCGAAGAGAATGCCGCGGCGGGTCATCGTGAGGCCGGGCGGTCGCCACCCGGCGAGAAAGCCCATGCGGTTGAATTTGGCGAGCGTCGCCGCGTTGCTGAAGATGACGGCGGAGAGGTGGGCGAAGTCGGGATCGCGGAACAGTCCGGCCGGAATGCCGTGCCTTCCCGTAAGGTTGCTGATCGGCGTGCCGATTGCACGTCGTCCGGCGCCTTCGCCTTCCACATCTGCCCGCAGGCCGTAGAGATAGGTCGGCAAAGCCTCGCGGCTCCATACCATCGAGCCGGATTCGTGAAAGTCGGCGATCGCCAGCGCGAAGGGCTGACCTTTCACGTGATCCAGCTCATGATAGTTGCGCTGAAGCTTGCCGCGCAGCGTCCTGGCGAATCGCTCGGCGGGCGCGCCAGTCAGGCGTTCGTTCCGGTCGACCGGAGCATGCACCCAGTCTCCGATCCCGCCGGAGCGGGGCGTTTCTGAGTTCGCGGTCACTGCTTCGACCCAGCAGACGGCGCCGTCGTTTTCGATCAGGAAGTCGGGTGAGACATGCTCCTGCCTGACGCTCAGGCCTTGCTCGCGGAAGCAAGCCAGAAGGTAGAGTTCGAAGAGCCGGGACGCGAAGTTGTTGGTCTGCAGATCGGTGACGAAGTTGGCGTCCGGATTGGGAAGGGCGAGGTAGCATTCGCCGACCGCCATCAGCGCCGGGAAATGGCTGATCGTGCTCGCCAGCAGGTCGAACTCAGGCGACGTCCCTCGCGATCCGGTCTTCAGCAGAAGCGGTCGCCGCCGCGCGCCCGGCGGCAGTGGTTCGGGCGGCTCGCCGGCGCGCATGCTGATGGCGAGGTGATCCAGCGCGACTTCGGGCGTGGAATAGGGGCCGCCTTCATCGACGCGGACCCAGCGATGATCGACGCGCCTGCGCAGGGCTAGGGTGGTGAAGGCCGCGCGCTCCGGATGAAGGAGGACGCAGCCGCTCGCGGTGCCGCGCCCCGCCTGATAGCTCCCGAAGATCTGCGCGGGATCGAAATTGGGCCCGCGTTCGAGCGACAGCGCGTAGAGCTCGAACTGGCGCTGGCTGATCGGCGTGATCAGTCTCTGATCATCGCCGATGGCCATGATCTACCTCACGGGTCGGCAAGTGCCCGCCGCGGCGACTTGGGCGCATCGTCATGACGCCTCCGCTGCAGCCTGAGCGAGGATGTCGTTGGCATCCCACTCGTCGCCGCGCGGCGTAATGACGAACTCGCGATCCCAGACGCCCCAGTTCGTCGCCAGCGGAACCTGGGCGAGCGGGTTATGGACATAGGTCAACGGTCGGGTCCGGCGCGACAGGTTGCCGAGGCCGACGCGCGACCAGATCACACCCGAGATGTCGGCAAAGCGCTCGTCGAGAAATGCCGTGCGCGGGATCGGATTGCGTTCGCGGTTGATGAAGGGGGCCGGGTGAAACCCTTGGTCGATGACGTCGCCGCTCTCGCGATCGATTGTGATGTAGGCGTCTCCGATCGGAAACAACGTGGTCATGATCAGCGGCAACGGCTGCTCGGCGACATAGACGCCGAACCGGCTCGCACTAATCGCAATGATCCGCGTGTCCTCCTGGGCGATTACGCCCTGTTCGAGATAGCGCGCGATCCTCTGCGCCTTGGTCCAGAACGCCCCGGATGTGCGCAACTGTGCCTGACGGATCGGTGCCGCGAAGAGGCCACCACCCTCGTTTAGGGGAACCGGGCGCACGATCTGGTCAGGGCCCGGTGCGCCTTCATCTGGGGTGATGGCCTCGATCCAGATTCGGTGGCCATCTTCCAGAACGCAGAGATCGGGTTGACCGCCTTCGCGCTGACGCTCGAGGACGGGAAGCAGGGTGCGGCCCGCCTCGAGCAGCGTGCAGCCCAGATACATCTCCCAGAAGCGGCCATCGACATCGCGTGCGAAACCCTGCCGAAAGTCGGGATCGGCGTAGGGCTCGTAACGCTCCCACATTTCTTGCAGCATGCCGTGAAGCTGCTGCTCGATTGGAAGCTCGGCGGCCTTCAGGTTTTCAAACCCGCGATCGAGACTGGCGCCGTCGACGTCGAATAGATCACTCATTGCCTGCTCGTCTCATGCGCGGCCTTCACCTGTTCGCAAAGCTGGACGATGACCGGATCATCGATGTTCATGGGAAACCACGCTATCGCTCATGCTTGCGCCGGTATGCGTCGGCCTTGGCTTCTTTGACGACGCAAGATCCGTGGCACAATTTGCAGATATCACCGACGAACCCGGTCGTACCCTTGCCGCCGCAGCGCGGGCATTCCACCTCGTCTATTTCTTCTGGATCATAGGCGTCATGCCTCGCTTGGCTGACCACGCACGAGCCGTGACAGTAGGCGCACGGATCGGAGACCAGGCCCGTCATGCCTTTTCCATTGCAGTGCGGACAATCGACCTCATCGATTTCTTCGCGATCATAGGCCTCGTGCCGCGCCTGACTGACGACGCACGAGCCATGGCAGTAAGCGCAAAGGTCGTTCACCAGGCCGGTCGTGCCTTTCCCGCCGCAGTGCGGGCACTCCACCTCGTCAATGTCATCCGGCTCGTAGGCTTCAGCCTCCGCGTGCGTGACGACACACGAACCACGGCAATAGGCGCAAAGATCGGACACGAGACCGGTCGTGCCGCGCCCGTGGCAGCGCGGGCATTCGATCTCGTCGATCTCGCCCGGGTCATAAGCCTTGGCTTTGGCCGAACTCACGAAGCACGATCCCTTGCAGTAACGGCAAAAATCGCCGACGAGGCCCGTAAGGCCGCGGCCGCCACAGTGCGGGCAATCGACTTCGTCGATATCCACCAGCACGCCTTCGACCTCCGCGACCAGCCTTTTTGCTTTGTCGCGGACCGCCCTCTCGGTCTGCTTGGCGGGCACCGCGGCGGAAATGGCCGCGAGCTTGGGCGCGATCTTGACGAACGCTTTTTCGGGCTTGGTCGTCAGCTTGTCGGCCTTGGCCTCCGCCTCGGCCGCCTTGGTCAGCTCCGGCACCGCGGCCAAGAGGTTGGTCAGCTCGGCAAGATGCATGGCCTTGAGGTTGTCGGTGGCAGCGGAAGCGATGCTCTTTTCGAGATTGCGCACAAACTGGATCAGGGAGATGAGCGATTTGGTCGCGAACGCCTCGTATTTCATGACGCGGCGGCGGGCGTTCTGCTTCAAGAGCTTTGCCGCCTTGATCTCATCGGCGGTAACGTTCGATTTGACCTTGTAACCGAGGTCGTACTTGGTGTGGTGGTTGGGGCAGAGATAGATGAGGTTGCCGGGCGCATTGTTCAGCGTCTTGGCGACGGCTTCGATATGGGCAATCTCGCCGTTATCCATGTGGCCGCAGATCGCGCAGCCGTGGTGTGACTCTTCCTTGACGTCGTCGCGGATCGCTTTCGGGATCGTCGGCCGCACGCCGGGCTTGGGGAACGGCCACGGCTTGTTCAAATAAGTGCGGTAGGCTTCGAGCTCGGCCTCGTCGTACGCTTTACCGCCATTGAGTTTGACGGATTTGAGCGTGCGGTCGTCGCCTTTTTTCGGGCAGGTCTTGGAAAGGTACTGAACCGTCTCGACTTTCAACCCGAGAAACAAAGCCGCTTCGATCTCCGAAAGATAGGCCATTGCCGTTAGCCCTCCGGCAGCAAGGCCCGGACGCCGGTCACGGCCTCGCTCCACTTCTGCGCCACCAGCTCCATCACGCGCGCCTCGGCCTCGCCATGGCGTTCGTCCTCGAACCAATGCTGGTTCTTCTCATTGACCCGGTCCTTGTAGCCGCGACCGGCGATAGCGCTGCAGGCGCGCCAGAATTCAAGATCCTCACGCAGATCATCGGCATAGATGCTTTCGCCAACCAACTGCGCGTTGCGGATGATCTCATCGAAGCCGGCTTCGAGCGTGCGCACGGCCTGGCGGGCAAGGTCGTGTGCGTCGGCGAGATCGTCGTCGCGCAAGACGCTGGTGGCAATCGTTTTGAAGCCCTCAATCTTGTTCTCGACTACGTGCGTTGCGATACGGCGTGCGCCATGGCTGAGCTGGTGCGCATAATCAAGGTTCGGCCACCCGCCGCGCCGGCTGATGGTGGCGTAGATCGTTTTCCAATGGGCGGCCCGCGTCGTCGACAAAAGGCTGTCGTGCACGCGGCGCGACGCCGCGCGCGGAAGCTCGGCATTATCCTTGAGCCAGATCGTGAGGCGCTTGGCCGCCGTCCGCAGCGTCTCTTCCGCTTGCGCCTTCTCGTAGTTGGCGAGCAGGTCCCTGGCGCCGGCGATGATCTCGCGCAACGCTGCACGATGGCTGTTCCGGAGGGCTTCGATGCGTCCCGCGATGAAGGCGCGAAGCGTTGCCGGCTCATCGGTTGCCGAATTAAAAAAGGCGATCGCCAAATGATCGAGGTTGAGCGCATGAAGCTTGAGCCGCACCTCGTCTGCTTTCAGCTCGTAGCCTTCCTCCTCGGTCTGTGCGAGTTCCCCTTCAAACTTAACCGCAAGCGCTTCGCCCGTTCGCGGTAGCGCCAGGACCGCCGCCTGCGTGGCAAGGGTGCGAACGCCCGCTTCCTTGGCGCGCGTCAGGAGCTGGCGCACTTCGGTCGATGGCGCCTGTGCAAAGAGTGTGCAGAGCATCACGAGCGTATGGGGATCATCAAAGTGTTGCTCAAGGTCGGCGCGGGCGGCGAGATCGTCGATGCCACGGGAGTCGATGAGCGTGACGGTCACCGTGTCGTCGCCGAGGATGGCGTTCGGGACCACGACTTCGATACGCTTAGGCACCGTAAATTCGGGATGACGGCCGTTATTGATCTTCTCGAAGTTCTCCTGCAGCCACACCAGCGGCGGCTTGCCGGTGCTGGCATCGTGCCACAGGTCGCGGCGGTCCCGTTTATGCAGCTCCATGCGGGCGAGTATCTCGACGGACAACGCCTTGGCGTCCGGATGGTCCGCGGCGAGAACGCGCGCATCATCGCTCGCAGGGATGACAGTGCCGTCGGGTTTGCGCTCTGAGCGGCGGCGGCGGAGGCCCGTCATGCTGCGCAAGGCGCGGTCGATCTCGCGCGAGATTCCGGGAGAGCCGGAACCGGCCTCCTCTTCGTCGTCGTCGCCGGCTTTGGCGGGGTTCAGCAGCGAGTTGGCAAAGTCTGTGACGTGATGACGGATTTCATCTTCGGTGCAGGGCTCGATGATCAAGCCATATCCCGGTCCCTTCCGGACATGCACGTCGCAAATCGTGATGCCGCCAGAGCCGGTCTCCAACACGGCGTTGGGCATGCCCTTCGCGCTCGGAAGTTCCAGTTGCTCGATGCGGCAGATGCCGGTGGATTTGCCGACACCGATCGTTCCCATGAAGGCGACGCTATAGCGCTTGTTGAGAACATGCTGCGCCGCCAGGCGAAGCTCTTCCTCGTAGCGCACGAGACGTCGCTCGAAGAGCTGCTTCACATCGGGCTGCTCTGCGAGCGCGTGGATTTCTTCAGCAACTTCTTCGGCCTCCCACAGGAGATCGGCATCAGTGTCACCGAGAGCGGGTTCGGGCAGCCGCTGCCACTGCCGTCCGAGGATTTCTTTGAGCCGCGCCGCTTCCGGCGTGCCGATACCCTTCAGGATAATGTCCAGCTCATCGTCGGTAAGCGGGCGCTCACCTGTCTCTACGCGCGAGAGCACGGCCGCGCTCCACTCAAGCTTCTTGGCGAGTTCATTTTGTTTGAGCTGAGCCTGCTCGCGCAGCATGGCGAGGTGTTTTCCAATGGCAACATCACGACTCATCGCCGGCCTCCTTTTGTCGGCGAAACGGATCGCACAATATTTCGCGAGAGTCAAGAAACGTTTCATAAACGTTTCAAAATGCGGCTTTTCGGCCGCCAAGATATTGATATTAATGTGGACTTCGTGCCAGTCGAGGCAGGGAGCACGCTTTCGATCGCCATAAGCGATTACGTGTGACCGATAAGACGAAAGTCCATGTTGCCGGCCTGCTCCGCGGTCGCAGGTATGCCGAAATGAGCAGCTGTTCGACCTGCGCAGTGCGTTCCTGCACGGGCGAGCAATGACGGCCGTTTCCCTAAGAGAGTGGGGATAACGCTGTTCGTGGTCCTCGGGAAGCTGCCCTAAAGCGCGGCTACATGAAGAGGCGCACCGGGTAGGATTGTGGCTGAAGTTTTGGCATCCGCTTTACGATGGTGGCGAGCGTACCGGCGAAATTCAGCGTCACAGGTAGCCGGTCATAAGGGCCGTCGTTGTTCCAGTCCATTTTTGTCAGCGCGAGCGTTTCGCGGCAGAGATCGTCGATGCTGCCGAGGCCTGCGTGACGGACCAACAACAAGGGCTCGGGCGTGCCCTTGCCCTCTTTGAAATAATCCTTGCCGTTCGCGACAGCAGGTAGATTGTCCTGCGTCCATAGCAACGCTTCATTGGCGCCGAGCTGAAATGTCGTGCCACGGCGACACGGGTATCCGTGAGGCTGCTGCGGAGCGGCGATAAATACGCCGCGCCAACCGCAGCTTTGCTGCACATGCACAAGCTCGATCGAGTTGGCGTTCGGCAGCGCGTCGAAGACTCCCTCGATTTCGTCCGCGCGAAATTCAGTGTTTTTATGTACGACCACGCGTCTCGGCGGATCGCCGGAATGCTTGCGTTGGTAGATTGCAAGGCTGCGCGCCATCACCTTCAGCATCTGATCGCGGCGAAGATACGGGTTCTTTCCGAACATATGCACGCCGTCGGCCTCATAAGCGACGAATTCGAGGCCTGATCCTTCGGCATCGAAAACTTGACTGCAGCAGATCGCGAAGCGTTGAGCGGCGTCGTCGCCGGCGCGCAGCGCATAGTCGATCCCGATAAAGGCCGTGCCAGGCTCGACATCGGAGAGGACCCACGGTGTTCCGCCAGCTTTTGTGTACAGCGCGATCCCAAGCCGCCAAGCGACGCTGCACCGGCACCGATAATTCAATGCGCTATCTTCGCGCAGAAACTGGACGCAGATTCCTTCGGACGCGGCATAGGCTTTCACGTAATCATGGAGGTCGAAGTCCTCGCCGGCCGGACCGCGAAACGCCGGCGACCAGCTTTCCTTGAGTAGGATGACGACCACGTCGAAGCTGTCGCGTGCGTTCCGGAGCGCGAAGAGCGCGCGGGTCAGCGCGTCGGCCAAAACGACGTGCGGCGCCGCCGCCGTTTCGATCTGGCGATCCAGGTCTTGAGAGAGAACAATCCGGCTCGCGGAACCTCCTCGGGACAGGCGAACGCCGAACACCTTCTCGAAGCCCGGGAAGGGTGGAAGATATTGCTTCCGCTCACGCGGCTGATGCGACTGGTCCAGCTCGCGCATCTGGCGGACGAGGGCATCCTCGAGGTCGGCCGGAACGATGATGCCGATCCGGATCGGGTTTGCGACGGGGGAGAGCTTGCCCTGGCTATAGGGCCCAAACCGGATCAGCCCCTCCATGGGGTGAATGTCGACATCATGGGCGTTGTCCGACCCGAAGCGAAGTTGGGGCTCGGGCAGCACGATGTGCCCCGGAAGGCGAAACGGTTGCGCGGCGGCGTTCATGTCTTGGCGATCCCGCTAAAGGCGGACGTCCGAAGAATTTCAAATTCGGCGTCGATGCCGTCTGCAATATTGAAGGTTTTGAGACGCGCGCTTGGTTCGCGCCCAACAATGAGGCTGATCCATCCGTCGAGCATGGCGTTGGCGAGGCGATTGTGCCTGCGCGCGCGGCGCTCGCGAACAAATTCGCGCGTTATTTCGACGACGTCGTCGGGGGTTTCGTCATCGAGCGCGACGCTCAGCGTGGGCTCGACGAGAAGCCACAGCTGGTCGAGACGATAATCCACCCGGAGGCCGCAGGCTTCGCTCCAAGCTATACTGGTCTGCGGCACCAAACCGCTCACGCGGTCGACTGGTTTTGCCTTGTCATTGTTGAAAACTGACGCCGGAACAGCCCCAGCAAGGGGCACCAGGCGGACGCGGCCGCGCCGGCGTTCGTGAGCAAGGCCAGGGCGCGTTGCGATGGCGCGGAAGAGCGCGTCGCGAACCAAAGCGCGTTCGCCGCCCTCCTTGACGAGCCGCCGCGAGGACAGCGGATGTTGGTCGAACGCCTTGATCTCATATGGTTCGAAAACCTTACGGACATCGGTGTCACGACCGAAGGCGAGGACGCCGTCTCGAATGCGATGTGCGATGATGTCGACTCCGGCCTTGGCGATCGCTTCCTCGATCTCCTTGTCACCGCCGATCTTGCAGTCGACGATCCTGCAGAGAGCCGGCCGTGACGTGACGGCTAGGGCGTTCATTCGGATGGCCGGCACCGCGCTGCCGACTGGTCGAGGCTTTGTGGTCGAGAGGCGCGGTCGGGCGGCGCCGCCAAGTCCAGCCAGTTTGTCGGCGGTCTGTGGCAAGAAGCGCAGAAGATCCGAGAAGAGCTCGTCGAAGGATTCGGCCTCGACAATGTGCGCGTCGATGCCCAGCGCGCGCGCTCGCCCGATCAGCTCCGTTACGGCGGGGTAGGGCGCATCTTGGCTGCGTTTGAACCAAAATAGCCCACCCGGAAAGCCGCGACCTTCGTCGAGCGCTTCCGTGAATGCCTCCATGATCGACGCGTCGCGCCCGCTGTAGCCGATGACGGCCAGGCCAGCCCTTCGGCAGGCATCGACTAGATTGCGCCGCATTTCTGCGTCCTGCGCGCGGAGTTCCGCGTCGGTGTTTTTCAGCTCATCCGAATGATAGTCGCCGTGTAGCTTGCCGTAGACCGGCCAGCGGTTCTCATCGACGGCACGACGGATTTTCTCCGGTTCCTTGAGGTCGGCGATGACCAAGCGCCCGGTGCCGACGAAGCGCTCGGCGGACGCGTCCTCGATAGTGCGGTCAAAATTGGTGGTCCAAACGATCCGGCAGAGATCTTCGGCCATAAGCAGCGCGAGCGCGTGGTGGCCGAACGACGGTTTACCACGCGCGATGAGTTCATCGAGATATGAGCGCCGATCGCGCGGCGCATGATAGGTCGCCTCGAAGTAGGCCGAATATTCCGTTTCCGAGCCCGCAGGCGGAAATCCGCCAAGGCCGTCGAAATGGGCCTGGAGCTTCCGCTGGACAGCTGGCTCGCCGATGTCGGTGATGGCCGATGGCGGCAGCTTTTTCTGGGAACGGTAGAGCCGCTGCTTGAAATCCCAGATCATGTCGCCGGCGGTCTTGATGCCTGCCGAGCGCGAAGCGCCGGCGCCCAGAAACCACATGATCTGGGCGCCACGCAGCTGAAACAGGCGCAGGAACGCCGGCGTGTCGAGTGCTTGCGTCGCCGGAGTGTCGGCGGCGGAGGCGCGGGCGGGCTCCGCCGTGGGTTGGGGGAGCGCAGGGGCGTCACTGGCAAGATCGAGCTCGATGGTCATGTCCTCCTGACAAACCCGTCCGAAACGCCGTTTCTTGCGAGACGTATTTTGGCAAAGCCACAACCAAGGGCTGAGTTGTTGTACACCGCTGTGTTAGAAGAGGCGGTAGCAAAGCTCGGTCCGTGCGCCTGTTGGCGGGGTGGGGGAAAGGTTTGAATAGAGGCGCGCCAATACAGGTCGCCGCAGATTTCGAGGCAGCCGACGATCTGCTTTGGCAAGCCGTCGCGGGGCGGCTGCCAAAACTCGGCGCCGTGACGCTCGGCCGATCGGGCAGGATCGGGCCGCTTGTCGAGCTGGCTATAGCGGCAGCCGCGCTGCCCGACGCCTATCGCGCCATATTGGTTGAGGCGCCCGTGTTTCTCCAGATTGTGCGCGCGCTGGGTGACGGCGTGATAAGTGGCGCGGGCGCCCGTGATCGCGCTGGAGTATTTCCATTGTCGCGTTTTGATACCGACGACCTCGGATCCGGGGCATTGGTTTGGGATCAGTGGGCCAAACATGCTGAGAATGCGGCTGTAGCAGCGGGTCTCCCCCGGGGATTGGCCGCAGGGCTGATGGGTGCGCTCGGCGAATTGCAGGACAATGTCTTGGAGCACAGCGGGCGGCCGGAGAGCGGCCTCGTCGCCTATGCCGCGAGCGATGGCGCCTTCGAGTTTGTTGTTGCCGACGCGGGTCGGGGCGTGCTTGCCAGCCTCCGCGAGAATCCCGACTTCGCTGGCCTCGCTGATTCCGGGGCGGCGCTGCGGGTCGCCGCTTCCGACGGCGCATCGCGACACGCGCGAAGCACCGGTCACGGTTATGGTATCGGACAGTTGTTTCGCGCGCTCGCTCATGATGCCGCCGAGCTAAGGTTTCGCAGCGGTGATCACGCCCTGCGGCTCTGGGGCAGCGCCCCGAGTCTCAGTGGGCACGTGGAACTGGCGCAGAAGGCCTGGCTGGATGGGCTCACCATCTCGGTGCGCTGCGCGCCGCAAGCGCCGGGTGGGCGGCCTTAGCCGTAGGGCCGGCTTTGCCGAGGCCTCGTAGGAGGCGCGAACCAGCGCGATATTGTGGGCCAGGAGGTCGTCGATCGGCGCGCCTCTCGGCGTTGGATATTTCGCCCACTTGATGCGGCCAGGCTCGGTCAGATAGGCGCGCCGTCGCCAGATGGTCCGCGAAAAGGCTTCGGTCTCGATCAGGGTAACTTGGGCGAAGTGGCGCCGTAGCTCGGCGAGCTTGCGGCCGCCACCCCGGATGACAAGCGCAAGCGGGCGCCCGACGCGACCTGCAAGCGCGCAAAGCTCGGCAACGTGCCAGTCGATACGTTCTCCGCGGCCGCATCCGGTAGCGAATTCGAAGGCGAGGATCTCGATCTCGGGGCGGTCGGCGATGAGCTCGGCCCACCGGGAGTAGTCATGCTGGGTGCGGCCGTTAACATGCAAGGCAGCCGGTAGGCCCGCTGCCGCCATCTCGGTCCAGGCCAGCAGGATACGTTTCATCGAATGAAGGTTGTCGGTGCGTGGCACGTCGGTCAGCACGCTGTAGTTGGGTGTCGTGATCAGCGTGACGCCGAGCGCCTTCAAAGCAGCGGGGATCACGGCGCGCTCCTTCAACTCCCACCAGCGTTCGATTGGGCCGTCCTTGTCGACTCCCGTGACCACGATCCGCGCGCTTTCGGGGATGAGGAACCGAGCCGCAAGCTCGGCGCGCGATGTGACGTGCAGCTTGCCATTCGCGAGGTTGACAAGCTCGTAAAGCGAGATCGCGACCACCGGCTCATAGAGCGTGGCAGCGCGGCCGTAGCGATGATCGACGAAGGGCGCGATGGTGGGCAGTTCCGGCACGCCGTTCACCGCAACCCGCGGCGCGTTCTCGAAGCCAAGCCCGCGAACCTCGCGCATGCGAGCGACGAAGTGGCTCGGCTTGAACCGGCAGACCATGTCGCACTTGCTTTTGTCCTTGCAGGTGCAGAGATCACCGCAGTCGAAGATGCCCGTGTCGGTGTGTACCCCGCCGCAGCGGTCGCGTTCGAGGCAGGTCGGACACCCCAACGAACGCGCATGGCGCGTCGCATCGTCCCACAGCTTATTAGGCTGGGAAAAATGGCGCGAAGGTTCGTGGGGCGGCCGGCGGTTCATTTGACGCTGATCTCCGCGGTGTCACCGAACAGACCGACGCGTTGAAGTACGCCCTCGGCATAGCCGCCGCCCTCGCGGACGGCGGTGGCCAACTCCGGCGAAGGATTGGTGATGCGGCCGATGGCACGGAGCCCATCGCTGACGGTGAGGCCGTCACTGCCGCTCTGAACGATCAGCGTGTCGCCCGTCTTGACGCGACAACCAGCGCTCAACTCTGCGGTGACGGTGCGCGCGGCCTCCGACATACTAAGGCCGAGCAAGCTTGGCGCCTTCAGGCGGTCGAGGCCACGGTCCCAGCGTTTGCGCCAGGGCTTGCCAGTCTGCGAGCGGATGTAATCGAGGCCCATCAGGCGATCTCCAGAAGCAGACTGAACGACTTGGACTTGCCCTGCTTGCGTTCGACCAGCAGGCCCTTGGTCGCCAGCGCCGATAGCCGGTTGTTCCAGGCGGTCGGCCCGATTCCCTGGTCGGCGAACCGGGCAGCGAGCTCGGGGGCAGTGATCGCGCCGAGTTCGATCACCGCGTCGAAGGTCGATCGTTGAGCAGGATCGAGATCGCCGATCAGTCGAGCCCCGACGACGTGCTCCTTTGCATCGAGGTCGCAGCTCCAAATGACGTCGCCGCGCGCTCGGACGAAGAAATCCAGCTCTTCGGCGACAGCAGGGACTATATTTGCGACGACGGGATAGACGTTGGGCAATGACTGCCGGGCGTAATCGCGGAAGCCGATCACTGCCTCGCGCAGGAATGACGCAGTAGCCACCTCGATGCCGTCGAAGTC
Source organism: Hyphomicrobiaceae bacterium UBA7697 (assembly GCA_002482645.1). Taxonomy (GTDB): domain Bacteria; phylum Pseudomonadota; class Alphaproteobacteria; order Rhizobiales; family Methyloligellaceae; genus Methyloceanibacter. The sequence goes on along the minus strand of DLGJ01000008.1, from coordinate 440,312 downwards.
GAGGAAGGCGGGCGCAGGCGCTTCCGTCGAGGGCGTCGCCGCGATCAGCGCGCTCAGCACTTTGCGTCCGGGGATGGCGCCCGAAAGAACGGTTTGACCGCCACTGTACTCGCTCAATCGATGCCGCAATTCACTATCCTCATCTCATTAACGTGAAGATGATGAATGAATCGCTCGCCGTCAAGGGTATCCGGGAATACGACCGTGTTTTCCCCAGCTCGCTGGCCGGAGACGGGTCTGCGTGGCGATCGGACCATAGCTCGCCATGAGCTTCGCCTTTCTGGGAAACCACCCCGAACGTCCTTTGGTGGAGGGCGATCAGGCTCCGTCCGCGGATAGCGATCTTGAAATCTGTCAGAAAACTACGTATATTTCTGACAGGTGACTGGCCATGCAACGATTGACCGAACAGATTCTTGCGCACGCCGAGGGGTTGTCCGAAGGCACGCCCGTAGCGGCTAAGAGCTTGCTTCACCTCGGTAATCGCGCCGCGGTGGATCAGGCCTTGTCGCGTCTGACCGAGCGGGGTCAACTGATCCGGGCCGGTCGCGGCGTTTATCTCCGTCCCATCACGAGCCGGTTCGGTAGGAGGGCTCCCTCCGTCCAGCAGGCGATCGAGGCGCTCGCCAACCAGCGCGGCGAGGTCATCGTTCCGAGCGGGGCGGCAGCCGCCAACACCCTCGGCCTCACGACCCAGGTGCCGGTTCGGTCGGTCTATCTGACCTCCGGCCGCAGCCGAACGATGAATCTCGGCAAGCAGGTCGTCGAACTTCGTCACGCTCCGCGCTGGCAGCTCGCCCTGGCTCATAAGCCGGCTGGCGAGGCGGTGCGGGCGCTGGCCTGGCTTGGGCCGGAGAAGGCGGAAGCCGCTTTGAAAACATTGAAGCGGAAGCTCGCGCCGTCCACTTTCAGCGAACTGGTCGCGGCAGCGCCGCAGCTTCCGATCTGGCTCGCGCGCAGCGTGGGAAAGGCGGCGCATGGCTGACGCCTTCCTCCTCCTTCCAGTCGCCGATCGCCGCGAAGCACTAAGCGTCGCGGCCGATCAATCGGGGCGACCAGCGCACCTTCTTGAGAAGGATGTATGGGTGGTGTGGGCGCTCGCCACGCTCTACGGATCGGCGCTTGGCGAACATCTGGTGTTCAAGGGCGGCACGTCACTGTCGAAGGCCTATGGGGTCATCCGGCGGTTTTCCGAGGACGTCGACCTGACCTACGACATTCGGGCGATCGCGCCCGATCTGGTTGACGGCAACGGCGAGGCGTTGCCGAAAACACGAAGCGAGGAAAAGCGCTGGTCGAGCGAGGTGCGTAAGCGCTTGCCGGAGTGGGTGGCAGGGGCCGCACAACCGGTCATCGCGGACGCGCTGGCCGCGCAGGCATTGGTCGCCACGATCCGCGTCGAGGGCGAGAAGCTGTTCATCGACTATGAGGCGACTGCGGCAGGCTCCGGCTACGTGGCACCAAGCGTGATGCTCGAGTTCGGCGCTCGATCGACGGGCGAGCCGGCAAGTCTGCGGGATATCGCCTGCGACGCATCGGGCTTGGTCGAAGGCGTGGTGTTCCCAACGGCACGGCCCCGCGTGATGCACGCCGAGCGAACCTTCTGGGAAAAGGCGACGGCTATCCATGTCTTCTGCCTGCAGGAGCGGCTCCGCGGCGATCGCTTCGCGCGACACTGGCACGACGTCGTGCGGCTGGACGAGGCCGGTCTTGCGGAAGCGGCTTTTGCGGATCGCGAACTGGCGAATGCTGTCGCGCGTCACAAGGGCATGTTCTTCGCCGAGAAGGCGGCCGACCGCAGTCCGATCGATTACGTAGCCGCCGTGAATGGCGGTTTGCAGCTCGTGCCCGGCGGCGATGCCTCCACGGCACTGCAGGAAGACTATAGCCGCATGGTCCAGGACGGGTTGCTCTTGGACGATGCCGAACCCTTCGAGGCGCTGATGGCCCGATGCGCCGATATCGCCGCGCGAGCCAATCGCGTGGCGCAATAGAAAAGAAAATGGGGGGAGAAACGTGTGCGTATCTCACGGGTAAAAGTCAGCAATTTCGCGAACTTCTCGGACATCAATGTCGAGACTGGCGAAAGCATAGTTATCGTTGGTGAGAACAAGGTCGGCAAGAGCAACTTTGTCCGCGCACTTCAGCTGATCCTTGACCCTGGTCTTTCTGAACGCGATCGGCAACTCGGGCTTGAGCATTTTTGGGATGGGCTGGGAGAAGACAAGCTTGGCGAGACGATCGAAGTCGCGATTGAGCTGACAGACTTCACTGACGATCCACGATTGATGGCCCATCTGAATGACTGCGTGGTGGATCCTGGGCCGCCAATGGTGGCGCGCCTGACATATCGCTTTCAGCCGAAGGCCAATCTCGGCCGCGATCCTGAAACTCTCGCGGACTATGAATATATCGTCTTTGGCGGGGACGATCCCGATATGGCAATCGGCGCTTCCTTACGGCGCATGTTGCCGCTGGACGTCCAGGTCGCACTGCGTGATGCCGAGAAGGACCTGTCAAGCTGGCGAAACTCGCCGCTGAGGCCACTGATCGAACAGTTGGCGACATCGTTAGATGAAGACGCGCGCGAGGAGATCCAGGAGCAGCTAAACGAGGCTCAAACCGAACTCGCCGGCCACGCTGAGGTGGTTGCGACCGCGGAGCGGATCAGCGAGCGCCTGGTTGCAATTGCCGGCGAACAGCACGCTGTCCCGGTGACACTCGGTCTCGCTCCGACTCGGGTAGACGCGCTACTACGCAGTCTGCGCCTGCTGATCGACGGTGGGACGCGAGGTATCGCTGAAGCAAGCCTGGGCACCGCCAATCTGATCTTTCTGGCGTTAAAGAGCCTTGAGCTCGACCGACTTGTGACCGACGGCGAGCGTGACCACACGTTCTTCGTGGTCGAAGAGCCTGAAGCGCATCTTCACCCGCACGTTCAGCGGCTCGTCTACCGCTATTTTCTCGGAAGCGTCGACGATGGCGAGGACGCATCACCCCTCACGACGATCCTGACCACGCATTCGCCGCACATTGCGAGCGTTACGCCGATCCGTTCAATCGTTCTTCTTCGTTATGACGCAGAACAGGAGGCGACGGTGGCGGTCTCGACCGCGACCGCTCCGCTCACGGAGCGCGACGAGGCGGACCTCCAGCGCTACATCGATGTGACCCGTGGCGAAATCTTCTTCGCTCGCGGTGTGATTTTGGTCGAGGGTGATGCCGAGCGGTTCCTCGTTCCGGCTTTCGCGGAGGCCCTCGAGATCCCGCTCGACACGCTGGGAATCACTGTTTGCTCGGTCAGCGGCACGAACTTCACGCCCTATGTGAAGCTTCTTGGACCACGGGGGCTAAACATCCCGCATGTCGTTCTGACCGACCGTGACCCGATCGGCGACGGCCATCCGCGCGTGAGGCGGCGACTGATCAATTTGCTGGAGTTGCTGGAGGAAGGCGTGAACTACCGACGCCTCGACGCGGATGCGGTGATCGCCCGGGCAGAGCCCTTCGGCTACTTTGTCAACGACAATACACTTGAGCCCGAGCTGTTCACCGGCGGGCTGGCTGAGGAGATGAAGACTATTATCGAGGAGGAGCTGCCGATCGGCGACGAAACTCGCGAGGCATTGCAGGAATGGGTGGACGATCCTGACACGCTCGATGAGGATCGCTTGATCGCGCTCATCGAACGGGTCGGAAAGGGCCGCTTCGCCCAGGCGCTCGCCCCACATGTTTCCGACGACACATGCCCGGACTACATCCGTCAGGCGCTGGAACGCATCCGCGATGCAGTTACGTAGCATTAGTGCGGCCTATCTCGCTCAGGCAAGCGAACTGGCTGGCAATCCGGGTCAGCAGGCGGCCTATGACTCGGCGGGCCACTGCATCGTGCTGGCGGGTCCCGGCAGCGGCAAAACCAAGACGTTGGTGCTCAAGCTCGCCCGGATCATGGCCGAGGATGTGCGTGCGCCACGTGGCGCCGCCTGCATCACCTATAGCCAAGAATGTGCGCGCGAGCTCACGAGGCGGCTCGAGCGGTTGGGCTTGCGTGAAGCGCCCAATCTCTTCATCGGCACCGTCCACGGCTTCTGTCTTAGACATCTTCTCATGCCTTATGGCCGGCTTGCTGATCTGCCGGTGCCGCTTCCCCTCACGGTGGCCACTCAGCGACAGGGTGACCAATTGCTGAAGCGAGTTGGCGATCGGCTCTTCGGGGTCGGTCATCCCAACAAGCCGATAGATCTAGGGCGGCATCGTCGGTCGATTCTCGATCGCGTAAGCGTCGCCTGGCGCGAAGAAGAGGAACTCGCGGCGTGGGCTGAAGGCTATGAGGCGGAACTGCGTCGGGCGGGGTTGGTCGACTTCGACGACCTCGTGATATTCGGGCAGCGGCTGGTGTCGGAGCATGACTGGGTGCTGCCGCTGCTCCAAGCAAAGTTTCCGGTCTTAGCAGTCGATGAGTACCAGGATCTGGGCGTTGCACTCCACCGCATCGTGAAGCGCGTGGCATTCGATGGTGGCGTCCGCCTGTTCGCCGTCGGCGATCCGGATCAGTCGATCTATGGATTCACTGGTGCGGACGGAGCATTACTGCAGGAGCTGGCCGCGCGAGATGACGTCGAGCGTGTCCAGCTTCAGCTAAACTACCGATCGGCGTCGCGTATCGTGAGCGCTTCGGAGATGGCGCTCGGCGAAGCGCGCGGTTATCAATCCCATGATCCCGACCGCCAGGCGGTGATTGCATTCGTCGAGTGTGACGATGGCCTTGCGGGGCAAGCGGCTTACGCGGTCTCGGAAATCATCCCCGCGGCACTGGCTGCCAAGCCGGGCCGGTCGCTCGGTGACATCGCGATCCTCTATCGGGATTTTCGCGCCGGCGACATTGTGGCCGAAGCCGCGACTGCAGCGGGGTTGGACTTCGTTCGAGTCGATAACGCTGCCCCTTACCGCAAGGTCGCACTCACGAGCTGGATCGAGGACTGCGCAGGTTGGTGCGCAGGAGGCTGGCGTGAAGCGCGACCGCAATTGCGGGGGTCACTTGATCGGTGGCTCGGCTTTCATCGGGCGCGCATTTCCGACGAGCAGGCGCGGGTTGAGGCGCAGCGCCTGACCCAGCTACTCTGGTCGCTCCGGACCGACGACGGTCTTGCGCGCGACTTCGTTGCGGCGTTGAAAGCAGGAATGCTCGACGCGCTGATGGCGGCGGAGGCGAGCCTCTCAGATCAGCGAGAACAAGTAGGAAGGATGGTCGCGGCTCTCGCCATTGGCGGCCCGCTCGCTGACCTTGATCTAGCGAGTCTCGGGGGACGTGACGGGTCGCCGCTGCATCTAAATCTGCTGACTCTGCACTCTGCCAAGGGGTGCGAATATGACGTCGTTATCATGGTGGGGCTCGACCTTGGTAGCCTACCCTGGCGCAATGAGCTGCCTGCGGCCCGACGCGAGAGTCGACGGCTATTCTACGTAGGCCTTACACGGGCGCGCGACGAAATTCACATGTTATATTCTGGATTTGTGGATACGCCGCGCGGGCGGATGCATTGGGGGCGTTCCCCCTTTTTGGACGAACTTGAAGAGCGCATGCAGGAGGCGGAGGGCGATGAGTAAATGCTGTCACTCCGCGAAGCCGAAGCCGAAGACATAGCCGACCTTCCACGGAGCCCCCGTTGGCCTCGGTAGAGATTTTCATTGGCGCGTCGATTGAGCATGCTTCCGAGCGTGCCACCCTGAAGCATGCCTATGAATTTCTGTCAGCGCATGGCATTCCAGGCGTCGTCCTTGCGAATGTGAATCTTGGTGACCGGCAGGTCGATCTCGTCATCGCGATTGACCGGGCCGCGCTGGTCACCGAGTCAAAAGGCTTCACTTCGGCCGTGCGCGGCGGCCGCAACGGCGATTGGGAAGCCCAACTTGCTTCCGGTGCCTGGAAAAAGTTCGCAAATCCATATCTCCAGGTCATCGGCGAGAAGCTGGCGCTACGTGATGCGATGCGGAGCTTCGCTAGGGCCGACGTTCCTTATCCGAATGCCGCCCTGGTCTTCGCTCCAGCCGTTCCTCCGGGTTCGACGATCCCACAGGGTGATTTCAAAGTTTCGATCGGTGGCCTCGCTGAACTTCCGGCGTTTATCACATCAATGAAGCGCGACGGGTGGTCGTTGGATCAGTGGCGAGCCTTCGCGACCCACCATCGCTTGCTCGCGGCACCGTCGATCGAGGCGGCCTTGAGCCCGCAATTGCTCGATGCCGAGCAGTTGCTCGGTGCCTACGGTGAAGCATTTATCCGAACCTACGGCGCATCTGCGTCTGAGATGGTGCCCATGTCGTGCGTTTGCGAAAGCGAAGAGCTTTCGTCGGAGGTCGTGCTGGAACGCTCCGTGCAGGACAACAACGTATTGCTGATGGGACCTTCAGGGTGCGGCAAGAGCTTGCTCTCCTACAGCATCGGGGTCGCCGGGTTGGCGCGCGGAAACGTGCCGATCGTCGTGCCGGCGAAGGATTTTGAAGGAAACTTGCGCGATGTGGTGAATCGTGAGGCCGCCTTGCTCGAGGCGAGGTCTGCTGCCGCGGTGATTTCCGCTGCGCGGCGGCTGAACCGCCGACTTATGCTTGTCGTGGACGGCTACAACGAATGCACGCCAAGGGAACGACAGCGCTTGACGCGAAGTATTGCTGCGGCCGTGAAGCGGTATGATGCGCGAGCCGTCATCTCCAGTAGGATGACGCTTGAGCGCGGCGATCTTCTGCCCGCACGCAGCTACGCGGTACAGATTCCTGACACCAAAACAAAACTGGCCATCGCGCAACAGGCGGCCGGCGGCGTTTCTGCCGAACCGTTTGCGGAGTTGCTCGGCACCGTCGGAAGCGGCCTTGAAGCGAAGATGATCGGGCAGTTGGGACAACAGTTGCCGCCCGACACCAGTAAGTATGGTCTGTTCGATGCCTATGTGCGCGAACGGCTCGGCTCTGCCGCATCCGATGGCATTCGCGCTCTATCCCGCATTGCTGGAATGATGACCGAGCGCATAAGTTTCGGCCTTTCGGTCCGCGAGCTAGACCGCCTGTCAGATCGGGAAGGGGTATCGGGCGCCTTATTGCAGACGCTTGCAGATGCAAACATTCTGGGCAGGCGTGGTGACCGGGTGAGTTTCAGCCACGAAATGTTCCTCAACGTATTCGCGGCCGAAGCGATCATCCGGCGCGCGGGTGACGATCCTGAAGCGGTGGTGGCTGCGCTGCGGTTGCCGCAACATCTTGAGATGAGGCCGTTCGTACTGGGAGCGATCGATGATGACAGCTTCCGACGCCAGGTGTTGCCACATCTGACAGACGCGCGAGTGATTCAGGCCTGCCTGGCTGGCCAATGCGGATCTGATGCGCAGCGTTGGGCAAACGAGCGCTGTGACGAGGTACTTGCGCGGGTCGGCCAGGAAATCGAGACCGTGCGGTTTGCTGTTTCCGATGAGTTCATGTGGCACGTGCAAGCAAAGCCGGAGACGGTTCAGCCGTGGTCCACACAGGACCGTGCGCTTCTTGCGGCCATTTCGCACGAGCTGGTAGCGGGCCGCCGTCTCGATCAATTGCTCGGTCTCATAGGGAAAATGGATGATCGGCTAGCCGAAGAGCACCGCAGATTGCTTGATCAAGCGAGGGAAAAGAAGCTTGGTCTACGAACGGGCCTCTATGCGGTTTGCTACGCGGGCGTCGGGACGCGCGAAATTGGGCTGGCGTGCATTTGCAGCCCCATTTCGAGCGGTCTTCTCTATAACGGACCAAAGGTCGTAGCGAATGCGAACCTGCGCAGGCGGTTGCAGTCCGAAACCTTGAGCCCTGGCCAGATTGGCCTGCTGATCGAACTCGACAAGTATTCCAGTCGTGATGCGCCGTCGATCGGAACGATCCTTCCCGGGATTCTTGTCCGAATCTGGCCGAGAGCCGCCCATCATCTGCGGCTCGGGCTGATGCATGCGGCGATGATGAGCGCCCACGCTTTAGATGACGATGAGCGTCGCGCATTGATTGCCGCCATCGAGGCGACGTGCATGACCAATGGCGGCGTTGACGCCTGGGGGATGATCGATGCGCTCAAATCCCTCGGCGCGCTCGACGACGATCAGGAAGAACACGTCGCGACCGTTGAGGCGGAGATGAACGAGGTATTGGCCGACCGGGACAATCCTGATTCATGGAGGCGCGCGGCCGGCCTATGGAACGCGCAATTCGATCATCCCTATGATGGCGCGTATTGCCAAGCCTGGAACGACCTTTCCGGCGACGATCGCAAGGCCTTGCAGGTCATGGCCGCCAAGAGCGTCGATCGCGACTCGATGTTCACCCCTTCCTTGATCGCGGAGGTCGCATCACATTCGGACCAGATTGTCGGGCCAATCATTGAGCGCTGGACGGGATTGCCGCCCAAGAAGGATGCATTCTTTCAGGACAGCATTCGCACGTTCGAGATGGCCTACGCAGCGTTGGCGCGCTTGCGCTGCCCGTTGCCTGACCGGTCGGCCGAAGCGGTTTCTGCAGCGGACCATGCGCTGCTGGCTTGCGGCCGGCTTCTCTACTGGCTGAATCGCGACGACCTTCCATTTTCGGAACGCAAGTCGAATTGTGCAGCGCCGCTCGCCATCCTGTCGCGCCATGAAACCGGTGTCGCGGCTGCCGTCGTTGGGGAATTCTTCAGGTCGGACCACATGTTCGCGGAAAGCGCACGGCGGCTTCCAGGTTCGGAGCCGGTGGTGAACTCTTTTGGACAGTTCTTCCCCGATGAGGTCGCGGCGATCTACCGGGCGGCCCTTGAAAAGCCGACCCTTCAATCCGGCTATTTCGAGTTCTTCCGCATCGAAGACGTGATCGAAAAGGCATTGGTGAATGTGGGGCGGTTCGGTCGCGCGAGCGACATTCCGCTGCTTCGTGCTTGGTCAATCTATCCTGATCTCGGGCGCTTCGCGATACAGGCGATCAGGGAGATTGAAGAAGCGCCCGGCCAGATACAGTTGCGTGCCAAGGGCTAGAGGCGGGCGGCCGGACGCGATCGACAGACAACGCGGGGTGCGTGCTAGGGGTGGCTGCGGGCCGGACTCGAAACCGGCTAGCGGATGGGCTTAGCGTGCCGAGCCATTACGCCGGTGCCTTCTCGTCACCATCTCGGACCTTTGCTGGCCATGTGTCCTTCCACACCGCCGCAGCGAGAGGTGTTTGTCTATTCGCTTGCCCGCTTTCCATCAAGCTCAATGAGTGGTGTTGAAGCGGGAGAGCGATAGTGAGCATGGCGAATACGACGGCGTTGTGCTACAGATGCTGACGGTCTTTGCTCGTATTGGCGCATAGCGCGCCACATGGTCGATGGCGCGAAAAATCGACCGATCGTTGTCGATAGACGCTGAAGCGTCGCTGAATTCGAAGCGAGCGAATTTTCCTTTGAAATCATAAGCGAAAAATTTTGACGGCTCGATGGTCGGGCTTTGACCGTCAGAAGAAATATTTTGCGCTTATAAATCAGCGCGTTACGATGCGTTGAGAGAATCGAGTGGGAGTGACCGCCTTCGGCGGCAGTACTACGCCCCTGACTGCTATGTGGGGTGACCGTTGCGCTTCAGACGGACGATCGCGCCGTCGAGCGCCTGCAAGAAGGCGGAGCGGTCAGCCTTCGAGAACGGGCGCGGGCCGCCCGTGATCTCACCCGCCGAGCGCAAATCGGTCATCAGATCGCGCACGGCCAGCGCCATGCCGATGGACGCGTCGGTGAAGGCTTTGCCATTCGGCGCGATGGCCTCGGCCCGCGCCGTCACGACGCGATGGGCGAGCGGCACGTCGTTCGTGACCACGATCACGCCGGGGCGGGCTCTCTCCGCGATCCAATCGTCGGCAACGTCGAGGCCCTGATCGACGACCACGCGCTCGATGTTCGCGTCCTTCGGCAGCATCATATAGGCGTTGGAAACGACGATGGTCTTGACCGCGTATCTTGCGGCGACCCGAAAAACCTCGTCTTTGACAGGACAGGCATCGGCATCGACGAGGATCAGGATGGGTTCGAGCATGGCCGGATGTTTAGCAGGCAGCCCTGCGCAACGGCAACGAGGTGCGCAGGTCAACCGCATGGTCGAGGACATCAGGTCGAAGCCGCCGGGTACTATTGAGGGGGAGTGATGCGCTGCCAGTCCTAGGTGGGTTGCCTTACTCAGATTTCTAGCTGATCATGGATTTCTCGCAGCAAATCCACCTCATGCTTGTTTAAGCCCTTATCCTTTGTGCCTTCGTGAGCCAAAGTGTTCCGATAAGAGCGGAACGCTGAAAGCCATCTCGATTTCTCGGACTTGCTATTAAATCCATGACCGATATCTAGTGCAAAGTGCTCTTCGAACGTGTTGAACCCATCCGGTTTAGGGTCTGGTGCCTTGACCCAGTACTTCTCAATAATTGTTTTGTAGTCTGGTACCGTCAGCATCTCCGTCCAATCTATCTTCTTCCTTCCAAGCCCCTCCTTGTAGATTTTTTCTTCCTCTTCCCCTGCGCGCTTTTCGCACTCCCGCTTAATCGCACCGATTTCAATATCCCAGTTGTCTCCGAAAAGCGCTTTTAGATTTGCGATGCATACATTTTTTAAATGGCGCTCTATTCTGATAGCTAGCTTTCTGCCTTCGTCTTGTAGTTCTGTGTCCTGACGTTCTCTCCAGTCAAGTAGATCTGCAGGGAGATAGCCCGTGAATCGCTTGCTTACAAAATCTTGAAACATTCGAAACCATGTAGTTTCAGCACCGGATCCAAGCTTACCCAGCAGCCGCTCTTTGTCCTCAGCCTGAATTGATTTTAATGACTCAAAGAGGGCCTGTAGATATTTTCGGATGGCTTCGAAGCGCTCTTCGGTTGTTGAACTAAACTTAACCTGTCCTTCTTCAGTCAAATACGTGTTCAGGCTGCCAATAAGACTAATAAACGCATAGGTTCCTCGGTTGTAGACGATGAAAGTATTTAGTGTATTCTGATCTTTGTCGAGAAATTCGTCGGCAAAACTGTAACATGCATTGATAAAATTGACAGTTTTGGTGCGGGATTGCTCCATTGCGTCTTGGTGATCGTGGCTCGTCGTGTCGTATAAGGAGGAATTGGTTGCTTCCTCTAAGAACTTATTGCCCTTCGCCTCAGGCAGTAGGCCGCAACGAAGCAGAGCGTCAGCAAAGGGTTTGGCTGACAGTTCCGCCCTGTCTTCGCCCAGCGCAATCTTTCCGAACAGGGGGCCGGACTGATCACTTCCGAGCTGACTAATAATTGAAGACCTCAGAGCTTTTATTCTCGAATCTAGCCTGGGCGCGTTCCAGTAGAGATCTTCTTCAAGGGTAATCCTAAGCGTCGGGCTTACAGCTTTCTGATTTTGGTTTATATCCATAAACATCTCCAGTTGCTCGGATGAATCCAGGCCAAGAAAGGCTACAACTGGGATAGTATCGCTCGATTTATATTGGGAGTTAGCGTAGCCATATATTCGATGCTGTCCGTCAATGATGTAGGCTATCGCATAGGCGTTTGGGATCTTTAGGACTCCGGTGCGCGAACGGGTATCTTCCTTCCGACTATGTGCCTGAAACTCGATCTTCTTCAGGTTCTCGCCACTGAAGTTTAGGATTACGGAGTTTGGGAAATAACCTCCGTCGTCGATAAATTTGGTGATTCCTTGGAGTCTGCTTGGCACCAGAAGCCGTTGATAGGTTGGCATTTCTGCCTCGTTCGCTCTTGTGCGGTGCAAGACGAAGCCAAGTTTAAGCAGGGTTTTTGGCTCGATAGAGAACATATAATACTTCTCATCGTCACCTCCCATCTCCCCCTCAATTGCTGGAACCTCAATACGAACCTTGTTAATATCTTTGTTCTTCAGGAGCATTGCCATGAATTGATAATGGGACCTATATACGTGTATGACCTGTTGACAGAGGTCATACAAGTACATATCTTATGGTTATCGCCAACGGGGGATAGCCATGATCAAGAAATTCGATAGCCTTCTAGAACTTGTCGAGGCGTTCCCCGACGAGCAATCCTGCATCGACCACCTTCGTTCGATCCGTTGGCGCAACGGTGCCTTCTGTCCCTACTGCGGTGGTGACCGCATCTACGACTTTTCAGACCGCAAGACGCATAAGTGTGGTGACTGCAAGAAGCGGTTCTCTATCAAAGTCGGCACCATCTTCCACGACAGCAAGTTGCCTCTTCGGAAGTGGTTCATGGCTATTTGGATGATCACCAATCATCCGAAAGGCGTCGCCAGCACCACGCTAGCGAAGGATTTGAAGATCACTCAAAAGAGTGCGTGGTTCGTCCTGCATCGGCTTCGTCACGCAGCGCGTACGAAGTCCTTCAACGCTCCACTTGATGGCACAGTGGAAAGCGACGAAACCTACGTGGGCGGCAAAGAGAAAAACAAGCACGCCAGCAAGCGCCGTGGCGGTACGCAAGGCGGTTCCGGCAAGGCAATCGTCCTAGGTATGATCCAACGAGAAGGAAACCTTCGCGCTCAAGTCGTTTCTGACATGAAGGCAAAGACCGTCCATAAGGCAATCCGCGAGAACGTAGCTAAAGGTTCCACCCTTATAACCGATGAGCATCGCGCTTTCGTCGGCTTGGGCCGCGACTACTACCACCACAGCGTCAATCATTCTGCGGGCGAGTACGTCCGTCACTTCACCATCCATTCCAACACCATCGAAAGCGTTTGGGCTCTCCTGAAGCGCCAAATTATCGGCGTGCACCACTGGGTTTCACCGAAGCACTTGGCACGTTACGTGGATGAAATGGTTTGGCGCAGAAATCGCAATGGCATGACAACTGGGGACCGCGCTAACGATATCCTCACCAGCGTCGAAGGTCCGCTCCGCTACAAGGAATTGATCGCATGACAGGTAGTAAGAAGCGTCGGGAACCGCCCCTGAGTTTGGATATGGAGTTTGATGAAGCGCTTGAACGATTCACTCAAACCGACCCCAAGGAAATCACCCCAAAGACTAGTAGTATCAAGGCATTAGCCTCCAATTCGGGTTCGAAGGAAATCACCCCTCAAGGTGAGTTGGATCTTGGTATCGAGATAGAGCGCGACTTCGGCGGCATTGGTATGGGCGTGCTGGGGGATGGGACGCCATACCTGAACCAGCGCGGTCTATCGGTACTCTGTGGCGTGCAGAACGCGCACATCGGCACGATTAGTTCGCAGTGGAATGAGGAGCCTCCCAAGCCACGCATCGCAACTATCAAATCCAACCTCGGAAAGGCGGGATACACAGCGTACAGCGCTCACATCGAAATCATGCACAAAGGGGTAGTGCACTACTGCTACCCTGCCGAAGTTTGCCTAGCGGTCTTAGAATATTATGCATTCGATGCGGGCCCAAACGTTCAGGAACAGGCCCGCGATAATTTCCGGATGCTCGCGGGGTCGAAACTCCGTGAGCTGATTTATAGTCAGCTAGGCTACGATCCAACCGGAAAGTATCAGGATAAATTCCGAAAGTGGCACGAGCGCATTGAACTGAACTATCAGTCAGCCCCGCGCGGTTTTTTCAACGTCTTCAACGAGGCCCACACGATCATCTACGAGATGATTCAGGCTGGGGCAGACATTGGCGAAAAAACGGTTGTTGATATCTCAATCGGGCAACACTGGTCTAAGTACTGGGATGCGAACGGTCTGGCGGAGAAGTACGGAGCGCGCACCAAATACCCGCACCGCTATCCAGACGATCACCCGCAGGCACAGTCAAACCCGCAAGAATCTTGGTGCTACCCGCTGGCGGCTCTTGGTGCTTACCGAGAGTGGCTTCAGAGCGAGTACATCGAAGGGGGTAAGTTCAGAAACTACCTTGATGGCAAGGTCAAGAAAGGTCAGTTGCCGCCATCAATGGCTCAGCTTGCATTGGACGCTATCGAACAAAAGCTACTGCCTGCCCGTAACCGATCCTAACCAACGGTTTCGTAAGGGACTCCGAGGCGGATGGACATCGCGCTTTTGGACACTTGGAAGTGATCCGCCAGCGACGCCACCGTGTAGTCGGGTGTAGCCATCGCCTGATTCAACAAATGCCACGGCATAAGAATGTCTGCCGCAAGTCGGTTGGCTTCAAACTCCGCACGCTGCGGCAATCCACTTCTGTACATGGCATCGTCAAAGACGCCATCTCCGATTTCCTCCTGATGGAGGACAAAGTGAGCGATCTCATGCGCGATGGTGAAGCGCCTACGATTGGGATGATGGTTCTTGTTGACGTAGATTGCATATCCGCTTGGTCCAGCGCGTTCCCCGTCTCGCTCGATCTTGCCTGACATGCTGTCGTCCCAGTCTACAAAATACACATTCAGGCCCAACGCTTCAGCTAGCGGGATGACGTGCACAGGATATCCGTTCTTATCCTGATGCTCACGTATCTTCCGCAGCTTCTCCTCTACCCGCGTGGCCGTTTTCATTTACCTTCTCCGTCCTCGAACTCTCCAGCTTCAGTGGCCTTCAGAGCGCCAGCCGTGCTTGGGGTAGCAGTGGGCTGTTTAGCCTTCTGAGCCGCCTTATCAAAATCTTCCATACGCGTCTCAATCTGGCGTAGCAGTTTAGTTAAGCGTTCCTCCGTTATGTCCTCAGCCGTCTTTTTCGCCATCGTGTACGCTTCGCCCCGGAAGTAACCGAAGGCAAAGATACCCGCCGCGACCAGCGACAGTCCCACAACCGAGATCAGAAGCGACACTAAGTCGAAGCGGCCAGTTTGCGTAGCCCACGAAACCCATTCGGGGGTTGCGATGCACGCGCCGCTCGCGTGTCGAACCACATGGTAGCCCTCCACTAGAGGGCATTCAGATATTGGCGTCATGATTCGCCCCAGTTGCGCTGGAGCTAACCATATATGGGGTGTGGTGATAACCCGTTAAAGGACTAGGTCACACACGTATATAGGTCCCTTGATAATGGGCAGCATCCTTGTACGCCTTTAGGAGACCATCGACGTAGTCATAGGCATTATCATTGTACAAAAAACCGCCAGCGTCATGGAGACGCTTAGCGTCTATGCTTGTTCGGCTGATCCGATATTTTCTCGTGGCGAATATATACTTAACCCTTTTCCCGGTGCCAAAGAGCTGCTCAAGAGCCTTTTGGTGGCCGGCCAGCCGCAGCCTTAGCGCTTCAAACTCAGTCTTGAAACAAGGAGGCTTGGCCCATCGTTCCGAAGACTTGCATTCGATTAAAAGGATGCAGTCGTCATTTACCGCAACCACATCGATCTGCTTCTTTTCTGCTGGATCTTTGCCAAACGGCAGCTTGAAGTCGCGATCTATGCTGAAGTGGCGGAATCCCAAGCGGTAGAGCTGGCACCACATGTCGTCTTCAAGCTGAACGTCATGCGTTTTGGCGCGGCGCAATCGAGTTCGAGTTTTGAGTGGCCGACCGAATTCCTCCCAGCCGTCCGCTATAAGATCCTCAACCAACGAGTGTTCGACGCTCCTTTCATGGAACCTAGACGATTTGGCTTTGTAGATCTTCCCTAGGTTAGAAAGATCGTTGGACAACTTTTCTTTAAGTTCGAGTGCTGTCGCCGGGTCCATGAAAGCCAATTTCTGGTCTCCGCGATTGGTGTTTCTGAGAATGTTACGTCAATTCTGCCTAAAACACATACAGAGCTTCGGTTGTTTGACCCCGCGAGGCAGAAGATCCGGAGATAACCGAAAACCGTGAAATAATATTGGGGGATCCAAGAGAAGCATAAAGATCGCGAATTGTTTTATGATTTGCATTTGTCATTATAATCTTTGCGCCCCGGCGGCTTGCTGCCTCAACGCAGTCACGTAGTCGAATCTGGTCTTCCCAGCTAAATATTTTCTGATTGTATTTGACGAATCCGTTCGTGTTGTGGGCCGTTGTATACGGCGGATCCAAGAATACTAGGTCACCTGCAGTAGCGATGCTAAGTGTGTCCTCGAAATCACATGCGATCAGTTCAGCGTTCTGGAGTGCTTTGCTAGATGCCTCGAAGTTGTCATCAGGCATTATGACCTGCGTCTTGGTTCCGATAGGGACATTGAACTTACCGGACAGGTTTTCACGGTAAAGACCGTTCCAACAAGTTCTGTTTAGGTAGAGAAACTGGGCGGCTTGTGTATGGGTGGTCCTTCGTATTCGAGACCTCTCTGCGTAGTAATAGTCCCTACAGTGAAGGCGCTGCATTTTCTTCAGTTCAGCCTCGACACGGCGCCAGTCAGCGCGCACCGCGCGATACACGCTGATGAGGCTTGCATTGGCGTCTGAAAGGACTGCGCTGTTGGGCGCGACGTGGAAGAAGACAGCACCTCCACCAAGAAATGGCTCGATGTACCTCCCTCTAAACTCTGGAAGTTCGAACTGTTGGTTTTCTATAAGCCAGCGCTTACCGCCTGCCCACTTTATGAACGGTTTCACCCCTGTGCCCTCGACGAGACTCATTTAGTTCACAGACTAGTAGTCGCTACGGGCTCACACAACACTTGGTGGTTTTGATCGCCAGCGAAGCCAAATGGAACTCACTTGCTGTTTCTCGGATGGCGGGAATTAGCAATCAACTTCACCTCAGACTCGCGCGCTCCATTCAGGTTTCTGGAATATATTTCTCAGGCGGCCTTCAGCTGTCCACGTTCGAGCTCGGAATTCGTTTAGGTGTCTACGTTCCAGCAATGCGCACAGTGTGCGCGGTGCCCAGTACCAACTTTCGGGTCTCTTGGCGGCTTGGACGCAGATTCTGCCGACTGTCCTTTCGCACCTCACTCCTACCCCATCTGATACCCGGGCGTAGATGTCATCAGGGCGCGTTCGTCCTCGGTCATCACTTCTTCGATGTTTTCGAACAGCGGCGTCGAGAGATAGCGCTCGCCGGTGTCTGGCAACATGGCGAGGATCGTCGTGCCGTCCTCCGCCTGCTCCGCGATTTGGTGGGCGACGGCGAAGGTGGCGCCGCCTGAAATGCCGGTCAGGATGCCTTCTTCGGCTGCGAGTTTACGCGACCACTCGATGGCGGTCGGCCCGGGAACGGGGACGAGCGCGTCGTAATAGTGCTTGTCGATGGCTTCCTGCAGAACCAGCGGAATGAAGTCGGGCGTCCACCCTTGAATCGGGTGCGGCTCGAAGGCGGAATGGCCCACGCTCGGCGCGCCGTCGGGTCCGCGTTCTTGGGGAATCCCGCTGCCGACGAGCTGCGCGTTGGCCGGCTCGCTCAAGACGATCTTCGTTTCTGGCCGCTCTTTCCGCAGCACGCGGCCGACACCGGCAATCGTACCGCCCGTTCCGTAGCCGCTGACGAAATAGTCGAGGCGCCGGCCTTTGAAATCGGCAAGGATTTCGCGGCCGGTCGTGTTTTCGTGGACGAGCGCGTTGTCCTTCGTCTCGAACTGATGGGCGAGAAACCAGCCATGTTCCTGCGCGAGTTCCACGGCCTTCTGAACCATGCCGAAGCCTTTGAGCTCCTTCGGGGTCAGGACCACCTTGGCGCCGAGGAAGCGCATCAGCTTCCGCCGCTCGACCGAGAAGCTTTCGGCCATGGTAACGACCAGCGGATAGCCCTTGGCGGCGCAGACCATGGCGAGGCCGATGCCGGTGTTGCCGCTCGTGGCCTCGACCACCGTCTGGCCCGGCTTGAGATCGCCGCGCTTCTCGGCCTCTTCGATGATGCTGATCGCCAAGCGGTCCTTCACGGACGCCGCCGGGTTGAAGAACTCCGCCTTCACGTAGAGGCGCACGTTGTCCGGCGCCAAGCGGTTCACGCGGATGCAGGGCGTGTTGCCGATCGTGTCGACAATGCTGTCGTAGAGTTTGCCTTGGCCGGTCGTCGTTCGTGCGGTCATCGTTTCGTTCCCTGCGTCGTTCTTGGTGTGGTTGGAGGGCGTCAATAAGGGAAGGGCGCCCCATGTTATGGCGATTGACCTCGCTTGAGTAGTCTCGCGTGACGGCGCGCAGCTTCATGGCCCATGTGGACCGCCGCGCCTTTGAGGTTTTTCCGAACGCGTTTTCGGGGTAGATTCGGGGGTGCGGCTTAGGGAGCCGGGAACGGGGGTTCCATGCGACCTGTACGCCAGTCCAAGGCCGCGGTCGGAGCATTTCCGATCGCTCTTGCCTTGGCCGCTCTCCTGCTACCGCAAACGCAGGCGAGGGCCGAGGATGCCGCTTCTGTCTGCGACGAATTCGGCCTTGCGCTCCTGTCCTCGCCCATGGCGCCTTGGAAGGGCGCGCCCTTGCGCGTCATCTTCGCCGCCGAGAAGCCGCTGTCCGGCGAGCTCGCGTTGATCGGGCCTTCGGGCAAGGTCGCGGCCAAGTCGTCCAACATGGGCGGCGGTCCTCCTTATTTCTGGTACGCGGAAGTCGCCTCTCCGCAGGCGGGGACCTGGCACGCGAAGCTTGCGCGCGCCGGCGCCACGGCCGGCTGCCGAGAGGTCACGCGGGAGATCGCGGTCGGGAGCAAACGGCCGCGCGGGCCCAGCGGCGGCAAGGCCGTCTGGCCCCTGCGCGGGGCGTGGGATCGCGCCAACGAGAATCTGTATTCGGCTTGGATCGAGAAGCTGTTCGACGCGCCGCTCGACGAAGACTTGTCGTGGAAGGCGATGAGCGAGGTGCTGCACGATTCTTCGCGCAATGCCTTGTTCGATCATCTCGGCCTGCGCGAGGACCAGAAGAACGCGCTCATCCGCCCCGACTGCGCCGACGTTCCGTATTTCCTGCGTGCCTATTTCGCCTTCAAGATGGGGCTGCCCTTCGGCTACGCGAAATGCACGCGGGGCGACGGCGGCGCGGCGCCGCGCTGTCCGCAATGGTGGAACATCGTCAACGAGGAGCCGGCGGAGACCGAGATCGTCGAGACCCGCGGCCGCCGCGCCGTCAAGGCCAACGGACTGTTCGGCGCGGTGTCCATTCCCGCGCCGGCCGTGCGGCGGACCGTGGTGTCCAAGCGGCCGAAAGGGCTCGTGCCTGGGTTCCATTATTATCTGAAGGCGACACTCGCGGACGCGGTGCATTCGGGCAACGGGCGCACGGCGGCCGACGACGACGACACCGATTTCTATCCCGTACCGCTGACGCAGGACGCCTTGCGCCCCGGCACGATCTACGCGGACCCTTACGGGCATCTCCTCATTCTCGTCAGGCGGGTGCCGCAAACCGACGAGGGGGCGGGCGTGTTCCTCGCGGTCGACGGGCAGCCCGACGGCACAGTGGCCCGCAAGCGGTTCTGGCGCGGCAACTTCCTGTTCGCGCAAGACCCCGCGCTCGGCAGTCCGGGCTTCAAGCGCTTCCGGCCGATCGTGCGGAAGTCCAACGGCACGCTGCGGCGGCTGACCAACGCGGAGATCGCCGGGGATCCGGACTACGGCAATTTCTCGCTGACCCAATCGAAGCTCGGAGTCGAGGATTTTTACGACCGCATGGACGACGTGATGTCGCCCGCGCCGCTCGATCCCGTGCAGGCGATGAAGGAAGCCGTCACCTCGCTCGAGGAGCAGGTCAACGCCCGCGTTACCTCGGTCGAGAACGGGCGCAACTTCCTGGCCGGCGCCCCCCCGATCGTGACCATGCCGAATGGGGCGTCGATCTTCGAGACGAGCGGTGCCTGGGAGAATTTCGCCACGCCCTCGCGCGATTTGCGTCTTTTGATTGCCATCGACGTGGTGCGTCACTTCCCCGAGCGGGTCGCGCGGCGCCCCGAGCGCTACAAGATGCCTCCGGGCAAGACACCGGCGGAGGTCAAGGCGTTGCTGCAGGCCACGCTGAACGCGGAGCTCGCGGCGCGGAAATTCTCCTACACGCGTTCGGACGGGTCGTCTTGGGAGTTGACGCTCGACGACGTGCTCGTGCGTATCGGCGATCTCGAGATGGCGTATAATATCAACGATTGCGTCGAGCTCCGTTGGGGCGCATTGGAAGGCAGCGAGGAAATGTCGACCTGCAAACGGCGTGCGCCGCTATCGCAGCGCCAAACGATGGCCTCGGAGTACCGTTCGTGGTTCAGCGAGCGCCGCCGCCCGCCGCGCGGTTGAGAGGATTCTTGCCATGTCCCGGGACCGATCGCCGCCGTGCGGCGCGCATTTAACTCCAATTAAGCATTCGGACTCTAACGTCGCGAAGAACTCTCTTCCAAGGGACCTCAGCCGGGGGTATCCGCGTTGGGCCCATTGCCGCGCCGACGATCGTTCGTGCCGGCGGTAGATGCGTTGATGGGAGCTTGCCGCGTGCGGGGGACGTCTCACATTCTCAGGCTATTCGCTGCGCTGGGTCTTTGCGGTGCCGCCCTTGCGCTCGCGGGGCCGGGTCCGGTGTCCGCCGAGCAGCTTCCATGGCACGTCGCGCCCGCCGTGCCGGTGCCGTTGCCGCCGGCCGCGCCGGCCGCACCTGCGGTGCCGGGCGTACCGGCTTGGCTCCAGGCTCATATCGGCGATGGCGATGGCCAGATCTCGGCCGTGGTGCTGCGCCGCGCGCGCGCGTTCCATCAGAAGAAGATGCGGGCGGGCACCATCAGCAATCCCTGCTACTTCGCGTTCGACGCGACCCGTCCCGGCGACGGCGGACGCCGCTTCTATGTGATCTGCGAACCGAGCCAGACCTTCCGCGCGATCACGTCGACCCATGGCAATGGCCGCGCGCTGGAGGGGATCGCCGACTTCTCGAACGACGCACGCTGCGCAAAGAACTTCAGCAATGCGCAGAGTTCGCGGCTGACGACCGGCGGCGGCTACGTGACCGCGGAAATCCGGACGTCCTTCAAGGGTTACTACCGGGCGGAGGGAACCTATCAGCCGCTCGTGCGCTCGTTTCTACAGTTCGAAGGCGAGGGCGACACGGCGAACGCGAGGGCGCGCGCCATCGGCGGACATCCCGCCGTCATCGTCCGGTGGATGTGCCGGATGAAGGTGCCGGGCAGCCCCTATGCCAGCAAGGACGGCTATGTGCCTTACGGCAAGCTTGTGGACTACAGCAATGGCCGCAGTAGCGGCTGCACGAGCTGGCCGCAGGCCGATGCCGACGTGATCCTGGCGATCGCGAAGAAGAAGCGAACCACGGTCTATGTCTATCCCGAGGCGAGCGACATCGTGGCGGTGGGTCGTGCGGTGCGGGCCGGGCAATCGCCGTCGCGGGCGGGACTGTATTGGAACGCCGCCTGCCTGCGTGAGATCGGCGAGCCCAATTTCTGGCCAAGAGAAAAGCTCGAGCCGGTGCTCTCCCGGGACAAAAAACGCAAGCCGTCCACCCGGCAGCGGACCTTGAACGATTTGCCGATCTGCAAGCCGTCTTAGTGCGCGCGGCCCGGCGGTGGCGGCTGCGGAACATCCAATCCGGACATCATGGGGCAGCCTAGCGTCTTCTTGAACGCGTCGATCAGATCCTGCCTGTTCTCCGCCGTGATGTAGAGGCCGCCGGTTTCCTCCGCGAGACATTTCACGTCGAGATAGCTTTGCGCGCCGGTCCACCGGAAGGCTCTCAACTGATAGCCGATGACATGAACGGTGAGGTTCTTGGCCTTCTCCTTGAGTACCTTGCCGAGCGCGCACGGCGCGCCGCCGCACGTCTCCTCGCCGTCGGTCAACAGGACGACCGCGCCCGGTTTCGTCTGGTATTCCAGAACGGCCGCCGCCTGCTGCACCGCCGCCACGAGGGGCGTCTTGCCGGCCGGATTGAGCGTCTTCACGACATTCAAGATGGGCTGGGACGCATGCCACATCGGGCGGAAGTCCAGCGCGACGTTGCATTGCTGGTAGGGACCGGGCCCGTAGGTGATCAGGCCGATCTTCCGGAACCGTGCCGCCTCCGGCAGAACCTCGGCGAGCGCGCTGCGCACCTCGTCGATCCGCGTCACGTCGCTGAAGAGACCTTGCACCGTGTTGCCGGCCATGGAACCCGATGCATCGAACACGATCATCGCGTCCTCGGTGCAATAGGGCCGCTGGCCTTCATCCGCCGAGGCGACCCCTGTGAGGAGGACGAGTACAGCGGCTGCTGCGAGGCGCGGGAGAGCCTGGAGCCGGATCATGGTTCGACATTACCCGATGAGGCGCCTTGGCGCGACGGTGCCCCGCACGCCCGCTTTCTTCGAGTACGTGCGGAAAAAGATGCCGCCATGCTGCGGTGCGTGGAGCAGGGAACGCTCGGCGCCGCACCGCATATATGCGTGCGTGGACGCTTTACGGGGAGTGCGGCCGCATCTCGCCGGGCCGCCGGTCCTCGGTCTCCACATGGAGAAGTCCGCGGAGTAAAGATCGGCGAACATCCCGCCGGGACGGTTCCTGGTCCGATTCGAGCCCGGATGAGGCCGTATTCGTGGCGTTTTTCGCGCGTAGGCTGCAGAAAATCGATTCGACAGGGGAACCAATCTGGTGGGATTGATCTCTCTCCGTCAGGGGGTCGTCAGTCTACTGACTATTATTGGTGCCGTGGCCGCACTTCTCTGGCTTGGCGCGTCCCCGACGGCTGCCGTCGGACAATATTCCGGCATTCCACCCTGGCTGCGGCCTCATGTGGGCGAGGCGGACGGGCAAATCTCGAAAGTCGTCTTGGAGCGCGCGCGAGGGCTCTATCTGCAAAAAGTGCTAGAGGGCGCGGCCAAGAATCCCTGCTACTTCGCCATGGATGCGACACGCCCGAGCATTGCGAAGAGCGGCCGGGTGGCGCGGCGATTCTACATTATCTGCGAGCACGACCTGTCGTTCCGCGCGGTCTCGTCCGGCTACGGCAACGGCCGCAATTTGCCGGGGCTTGCGAATTTCGCCAACGGACGGCGCTGCGCGAAGAACTTCAGCAATGCCGAAGGGTCCAAGCTCACGGCCGGCGGCGCCTATGTGACGGCGGAAACCCGGACGTCCTTCAAAGGCTATTATCGCGTCTCGGGCAAGCGGGTTCCGCTGATCCGGCCTTTCGTGCAGTTCGAAGGCTGGGACGACACGGCGAACGCACGCGAGCGCGCCATCGGCGGACATTCGGCGGTCATGCTGCGGAGCATGTGCCGGCGCAAGGATCCGAAGGACCCGCACGCGGACGCCAAGGGCTACGTCGCCTATGGGCGGTTTCTGAACTATGCCTCCGGGCGCAGCAATGGCTGCACGAGTTGGACCCCCGAAGCGTCCGCATTGATCGTCGACATGATCAAGAGTCAGCCGACGACACTCTATATCTATCCGGAGTCGAGCGACATCGACGCTATCGCCAAAGCCGTGAAAGCAGGGCGGCCGCCGTCGAAAGCGGGGCTCTATTGGAATGCGTCCTGCCTGCGGGAAATCGGCGCGCCGAAGTTCTGGCCGAAGGAGACGCTCGAACCCATCATCGCCCGCTACCGAAAGGCGCACCCCGCGCCGCCGCCACGGCCCTTGCCGATCTGCCGGTAGCGGCGGACCAATCCGCGCATCGCCTTGCTCGCACCTGCGTGCTAGGAGTCCGTCCATGAGAATGAGGGAGGGTCTCCAATGGCGCTACTGATCGTCGGGATTGTCGTCTTTCTCGGCCTGCATCTTCTGCCGACCCGCAGGAGCACGCGCGAGCGGCTGGTCGCGAGATTCGGGGAGAACGGCTACAAGGCCCTTTTCTCCGTGGCGTCGATCCTGGCTTTCGTGCTGCTTGTCTATGGATTCGCCACGGCGCCGATCGTCCAGATCTGGGTACCTCCCATTTGGATGCGGCATCTGGCGATGCTGCTGATGATTCCGGCCTTTATTTTCCTGGTGGCGGCCTATCTGCCCGGGCGCATCAAGACCGTCGTCAAGCATCCGATGCTGACGGCCATCAAGACTTGGGCGCTGGCGCATTTGCTGGCCAATGGCGACCTCGCAGGCATCCTGCTGTTCGGTTCGTTCCTTGCCTATGCGGTCTACGACCGGATCGCGCTCAAGCACCGCCAGCCCTCCGAAGTGATCGAGACGCCGGGGGCAGGGCGCCCGCTCAACGACATCGTCGCGGTGGTCTTAGGGCTTGTACTCTATGTGGTGTTCCTGCTGTGGCTGCACCCGCTACTGATCGGCAAGGTGGTGGTGCCCGCCTAGGCCGGTTTTTGCCCCTTTGGCTTTGCGGTGCACAAATCCTCGTTTTTCTGCGATAACACGCGTCCAACGCAGGATTTCGCGAGGTTAAGGCCCGTGTCGCATCAAACGGACATCAAGCGCATCACCGCGCCGGAGATCGCAAGACGCAAGGGCGGCGAGCCGATCGTCGTGCTGACAGCCTATCATGCCCAGACGGCAAGGTTGCTCGATCCCCATGTGGACATTCTCATGGTTGGGGATTCGCTCGGCATGGTGATGCACGGGCTCGAAACGACGGTGCCCGTGCCGCTCGACCTGATGATCGCCCATGCGCAAGCCGTGGTGCGCGCGTCCGACCGGGCGCTCGTGGTCGTCGACATGCCGTTCGGCTCCTACGAGGAGAGCCCGGCCGTGGCGTTCCGAAGCGCCGCGCGCATCATGAAGGAGACGGGCTGCGGCGCCGTGAAGCTCGAAGGCGGAGTCTCGATGGCCGAGACGATCGCTTATCTGACCGCGCGCGGCATTCCCGTGATGGGTCATATCGGAATGACGCCGCAGTCGGTGAATCAGCTGGGCGGATTCGCGGCGCGCGGACGCCACCGCGCCGACTGGGCCCGGTTCGAGGAAGACGCCATCGCCGTGGCTGGGGCGGGTGCATTCTCGATGGTGATCGAGGCGGTGGCGGAGCCGCTTGCGGCACGCATCACGCACGAAGTGCGGATTCCGACGATCGGCATCGGCGCGTCCGCCGCCTGCGACGGTCAGGTGCTTGTGCTCGAGGACATGCTGGGGCTCACGCCGCGCGTGCCGAAATTCGTCAAGGAATACGCCCAGCTCCGGGTTGCGGTGGAGGATGCCGTCAAGGCCTATGCGCGCGACGTCCGGGCGCGTACCTTCCCATCCGAGGAACATACCTACCCGGTGCTGGACGAGGCTCCACGCGCCGCGAAAAAGAACGAATTTTCAGTTGGTTAAACGATAACTTGCGGCCGTTTTGCCCAAAGCGGGCGAGGGCGCCCGAGCCCTTTCGGCCTTGCGCGAGCATGCCGCCTTCACTATACGGCGTGGGTTAGGCTCGCCTCCGGCGGAGCCCGCCAGCCCGAATCTTTCCTTGGTGCCAAGCACCAAATCCTGAAGCCGAAAGAGCCCGGAACCATATGTCCGATCAAAGTTTCATTCGCGAGGTCGACGAGGCGGTCCGCCAAGAGCGGTACAAGGCGCTCTGGGACAGGTACGGCCTCTATGTCGTCGGTTTGGCCGTGGCCCTCATCGTAAGTGTCGCCGCGTACAACATCTGGACCTATGTCAAGGGCAGCCAAGCCGAGGCCGCCGGCGATGAGTTCGTGAACGCCCTGACATTCGCCAACGCGAACGACCAGAGCAAGGCCACCGAGACCTTCGAATCGCTGGCGAAGGACGGTCCGTCCGGATACCGGGTTCTTTCGCAATTTCAACTCGCCTCTAGCCAAGCCAAGGCCGGAGAGACAGACAAGGCGGTCGCGGCTTACGAAGCGCTCGCCAAGGATCGCGGCGTCGATCCGATCCTGAAAGGGCTTGCCACGCTTCAGGCCGCCACGCTTCGGCTCGACAAGGCCGACTACGCCGAAATGCAGAAGCGGCTGGACGGTCTCGCGAACGGAAAGAGCGCCTGGCGGTTTTCCGCCCGCGAGCTACTGGGGCTTTCGGCCTTTCAGTCCAAGGATTTCAAATCCGCCGAGGCGCAGTTCAGCGCGCTTCTCGGCGATCCGGCAACGCCCCCGAATATGCGGGACCGCGCCAACATGATGCTTGCGCTCATCGTCAGCGGGACGGGGACGGACAGCAAGTCCCAAACCAACTAGCGCGCCGCGCCGGCATCGATCGCGGTCCGGCGGCCGGCCGCTGAGATGTGCCAACGGAACGGGCCGCCGGTCTCCGAGTTGCGCGGTTCCCGGTTTCAAACAACGGACCCCACGATCTGGCTGCCATGTCCTTCACCGTCGCCATTGTCGGACGGCCGAATGTCGGCAAATCCACGCTGTTCAACCGGCTGGCGGGCAAGCGGCTCGCTTTGGTGGACGATCAGCCCGGACTGACGCGCGACCGGCGCGATGCCGGCGTGACGATCGAAGGCTATCCCATGACGCTGGTGGACACGGCGGGGCTCGAGTCCGGGGACGAAGGACTGACGGCGCGGATGCGCATGCAGACCGAGGCCGCGATCGAACAGGCCGACATCGTGCTGTTCATCGTCGATGCGCGCACCGGGGTGACACCGGCCGACGAGATTTTCGCCGATCTCGTGCGCAAGCACGGCAAGCCCGTCGTGCTCGCTGCGAACAAGGCGGAGGGGCGCGCGGCGGAGCCGGGCTTCTACGAAGCCTATTCCCTTGGTCTTGGCGAGCCGCTGGCGATCTCCGCCGAACATGGCCTCGGTATCGGTGACGTGACGGAGGCGATTGCCGAGCTCTATCGCAAGGCGCGCGACGAAGCCGCCGACGGCGCCGCGCCCGAGGAGGGCGAGCCGGACGAAGAGGGCGTCTATCCTTTGCGGATCGCCATCGCGGGGCGCCCCAATGTCGGTAAGTCCACGCTGGTCAACGCGCTTCTCGGGGAAGACCGTATGATCACCGGCCCGGAAGCCGGGATTACCCGCGATGCCATCGCGTCGGAGATCGTGTGGGGTACGCGGCGCTTGCGCGTGTTCGACACGGCGGGCCTGCGCCGCAAAGCGCGCATCGAGGCGCGCGCCGAGATCCTGTCGGTCGGCGATACGCTGAAGGCGATCAAGTTCGCGGAAGTCGTCGTGCTGCTGCTCGATGCCGAGCAACCGTTCGAAAAGCAGGATTTGCAAATTGCCGATCTGGTCGCGCAAGAGGGACGCGCGCTCGTGATCGCCATCAACAAGTGGGACCTCGTGACGGAGAAGCAGGCGCGTCTCGCCGAGTTGCGCGAGATGTGCGGGCGTCTGTTGCCGCAAGTCAAAGGCGTCTCGCTGGTGACCCTTTCGGCCAAGAGCGGCAAAGGGGTCGACCGCCTCATGGATGCGGTGCTCGCGGCGGACGAGATTTGGAACCGGCGTCTTCCGACCGCGAAGCTGAACGATTGGCTCGCCTCCATGGTCGACGCCCATCCGCCGCCGGCCGTCGCGGGACGGCGCCTGAAGATCCGTTACATGACGCAGGCAAACGCGCGTCCGCCGACCTTCGTGGCGTTCTGCTCGCAGCCCAAGGCGCTGCCGGACTCCTATGTCCGCTATCTCGTGAACGGCTTACGGGAGGCCTTCGACTTGCCCGGCGTTCCGATCCGTTTCAACCTGCGCAAGGGTCAGAATCCTTATGCGAAGGCGCGGTCGTGACGAACGGCGAGACGGAAGTCTACTTCTACCACCTGGAGAGCCGGACGCTGGAGCAGGTCTTGCCGGCGCTGTTGGAGCGATCCTTGGAGCGCGGCTGGCGGGCCGCCGTCCAGGCGGCGAGCCCCGAGCGCGTCGAAGCGCTCAACACATTGCTCTGGACCTATCGCGACGACAGCTTTCTACCGCATGGCGCGGCGAGCGACGGCGCGCCCGAGTCTCAGCCGGTCTATCTCACCGATAGCGAGGCCAACCCCAACGATGCCGCGGTGCGCTTCTTGGTGGACGGCGCGACGCTCAACGATGCGGCCCCGTATACGCGTGTGGTTCACATCTTCGATGGCCATGACGACGGTGCCGTGGCGCGCGCGCGCGAGGCTTGGGCCACCGCGAAGACGCAAGGATATTCGATCAGCTATTGGCAACAGGACGAAGAAGGACGGTGGCAACAGAAGGCGTGAACCAAACCTAAACTTCGATGCCGGCGGCGCCCAGCACGTAGAGCATGACGAAGTAAGCTCCGACTGTCAGGGCAATGGAGGCGGCGAGGCTGACGTAGAAATCGAGGCCCCCACGCAACAGGATCGGCAGGCTGATAAACAGCACGAGCGAGGGCAGCACCAGCCAGAAGATTCCCGTGGACAGGCGTGCGATCTTCTCGGTATCGCCGGTGTCCACATAGAGCCAGATCATGGCCAGTACCGAGGTGAGCGGTATCGAGGCGATCAGCGCACCGAACAGCGCGCTCCGTTTGGCGGCTTCGGAGACTGCGACCACAAGAACGCTCGTCAGAAGAACCTTGATCGTGGCATAGAGCATCGTCACGTCCTCACTACGGCTTTCAAGCTACGTTTTGGGGGACTTTCAGAACATTCGCCCATTGATTTTAGCCCTGGCGCCTTGTGGCTGTCATGACCGATGACTATAAGCCCCGCCGAGACCCAAGAATATTGAAGACTTAAGGATTAGAAGGACTTACGGCCATGGCCATCGAACGTACGCTCTCGATCATCAAGCCCGACGCGACGGAGCGCAACATTACCGGGCTGATCGTTGCGCGTCTGGAAGGCGTGGGGCTCCGGGTGATCGCGCAAAAGCGCGTCCGCTGGGAGAAGAAGGACGCCGAGGAATTCTACGAGATGCATAAGAGGAAAGGGTTCTTCGACGAACTCGTGCGGTTCATGACCTCCGGCCCCATCGTCCTTCAGGTGCTCGAAGGGGAAGACGCGATCCAGCGGAACCGCTCCGTCATGGGCAAGACCAATCCGGCCGAAGCCGATCCCGGCACGATCCGGAAGGATTTCGCCGTCAGCATGCAGAGAAATTCCGTGCACGGGTCCGACAGCCCCGAAAGCGCCGAGCGCGAGATCGGCCTCTGCTTCGAGAAGAGCGAGATCGTCGGTTAGATTCGGCGTTTTCCCTCCATACGTTCCTGCCCCCTTTGAATTCCTCAAAATTGAATAGTCGGCCGCCTCGCGTCCGCGGGCGGCGGTCCGGTCCCTGCGGCGGACGGCGGAGACCGTCCGGTCAACCGCGCATGGAAGAAGCGGTCTCGATTTTGAGGTTGTGAACGCCGGGCGGTCCCGGTGTGCCGTCAGCTCAGTTCCCGGATACGGAAGGGCAGGCCGCCCCTCGGGCACAGCGTGACGGTGGCGTGGATCTTCGCCGGGCTTGGGCCCACATATTCGGGCGTGAAGCGGCGAAGAAGCTGCACCAGCGCGAGCGTATTCTCGATCTGCGACAGGGCGCCGCCGATGCAAGAACGCTTTCCGGCGGCGAAGGGCAGGTAGGAGTATTTCCGGCGTTTCTTGGCGCGTTCCGGCGCGAACCGTTCCGGATCGAACTTCTCCGGATCCGTCCAATATTTCGGGCTGTGATGGGCGATGTAGGTCAGCACGGAGACCTTGTCGCCCGCGTTGATCTTGTGCCCGGCGATCTCGTCGTCCCCGGCGGCGATGCGGATCAACCCCCAAATCGGCGGGAAGAGGCGCATGGTCTCCTGAATGACCATGCGGGTGTAGCTGAGCTGCTGGACCTGGTCCCATTGGGGATCGCCGTCGCCGCAAACCCGGTGCGCTTCTTCGCGAACCCGCTCCATCGCTTCCGGATGCTGCGACAGCAGATAGAGCGACCAGGCGAGCGTCAGCGCCGTCGTCTCGGTTCCCGCCCAAAGATACTGCTTCATCTCGTCGATGACCTGGCGGTGATCGAATTCCGGGAAGTCCGGGTCGGCCTCGGCCTCCTGCATCATGGTCAGCAGGGTGCTCTCGCGCCGATCGATCACGTTCGCGCCGATCACCGTGTCGGGGACCGAGTGCCAAATCTCCATGGCCTTGGCGGGATCCTCGTCGGTGATTTCCTCGAGCTCTCCGCGCACGTTTTTCAGACGCACGGATTTATGGTTGGTCACGTCGGTGTAGGTCTTGACCTGCTTGAAGATGAAATGCGGGTTGAACGGCATTTCGCGGTCGAATAGCGCGCGGCACACCATGTCGGCGGCCATCGTCCAGGTCTCTTCCACCATCTCGACGGTCTCGCCGCTCTCGGCGAGTGCCTTCCAGCGATCCATCTTCGAGTCGATCGCCGACATCAGATAGGGGAAATACTCCTCGAACATCTTGGGATGGAAGGCCGCCTGCTGGGGCACGCGGATCTTCTGCCACAGCGCGCCGTCGATGGTGATCATGCTGCGGCCGAACACTGGACGGAGCCCGTCGAAATACTTCGTGTAATTGTCCGCGTTCGTGACGAGGACGCGCTCGGCGTGTTCGGGCTCGCTGAGCAGGACAATGCGCTGGTTCTTGAGATTGACCGGCAGAACGCCGTTGTATTTCTCGCAAAGCGCCATGAGGACCTGCATCGGGTCCTCTTGGTTCAAGAGCGCCGATAGCTTGAACCAAATGCTATCTTCTTCTCCGAGACCGTGTGACGGAGAGTAGGCGACAGTCATGTCCGCCATTTACGCCATCCCTCTTATTGTTGGGCCAAATGTCCCCGTTGGGCCAAGTGTGCCAGACAGGGCCTGAGGCCAAACTACAAGATCAGCACCAGGTCTCGGGCAACGTTCGCGGCAGCATAGCCTATGCGCGCGAGGAGTAGTTGCGGAGATCGTCTGAATTAAGTGTTGTTCCTAGCATCCGGCCATCCGCATTGTCTACGGGCCCTTGCACCGCATGATTTGCGCTGCATCAAGGCTCACGGTCCGGCAGGCTCATTTTCCCGCGATTTCCGGCGTTCAATCAGAAATTGCCGGAAGCGGGGGCGAAAAAAGAGCGGAACCGCCCATCCCGGCGGGCGTTCCCGATATGCGTTCCCCATCCACCGCCACTTGGCCCGAGGCAACCAGCCGCAGGGCATGGGGGTAGAGCCGGTGCTCGGCGGCGAGCACCCGGCCGGCAAGGACCTCTTCGGTGTCGCCGGGCAGGACAGGGACGGCGGCCTGGGCCACGATCGGGCCGTCATCCATCGCCGCCCTGACGAAATGGACCGTGCAGCCGGTGATTTGGGCGCCGGACCGCAGGACCCGGCCGTGGGTGTCGAGGCCCTTGAAGGCTGGCAACAGGGACGGGTGGATATTGAGGTGGCGGTTGAGCCAGCGCGACACGAAGCTCTCGGTCAGTAGGCGCATGAACCCGGCATTGCAGAGGAGTTCCACACCGGCCTGGTTGAGGGCTTCGTCGAGGGCGTCTTCGAACCTCTCCCGCGACGGAAAGTCCTGGTGCTTGATGGCGCGGGTGGAGATGCCGGCCGCTTCGGCCCGCGCGAGCCCCTGGACGCCCGGGACGTTGGAGATCACCAGCCCGAGTTCCGCCGGATACTCCGGTGCCTTGGCGGCGTCGATCAGCGCTTGGAGATTGCTGCCGCGCCCGGAGATCAGAACGCCCACGCGCTTCTTCGCGCTCATGCCGGGACGTCCGTGCCGCCGAGCTGGACCGCTGGACCGGCGTCGCGCGCTTTCAGAGTGCCGATCATGCGCGCCTCCGGCCCGAGGCCGTCGCGGACGCGCGTGAGATCGTCCGGCGCCGTCACCACCACCATGCCGATCCCGCAATTGAAGGTCCGGTACATCTCAGGAGCATCGAGGCGCGCCTCGGCCTGGAGCCATTCGAAGACGGGGGGCATGTCTACGGCGTTCGTGTCGATCGCCGCGGCGATGCCGCCGGGGAGGATGCGCGGCAGATTGTCGATCAGTCCGCCGCCGGTGATGTGGCACAGCGCCTTCACCGCGCCGGGACAAGCCTGAATCGTATCAAGGATTTGCCGGACATAGATGCGGGTCGGGGTAAGCAGCGCGGCGCCGAGTTCGGTGCCGGGCGCGAACGGGGCCGGATCGTTCCAGCCGAGCCCGCAAGCCGAGACGACGCGGCGGACCAGCGAGAAGCCGTTGGCGTGGACGCCCGAGGAGGGGAGGCCGATCAGAACATCGCCGGCCCGTAGGTCGCGGCGCGGCAGGATCGCGTCCCGTTCCACGGCGCCGACCGCGAAGCCCGCGAGGTCGTAGTCGCCGTCGCCATAAAGACCCGGCATCTCGGCGGTCTCGCCGCCGATCAGGGCGCATCCCGCTTGGCGGCATCCTTCGGCGATGCTCGCCACGACCTCGGCGGCCACGCCTACCTCGAGCTTGCCCGTCGCGAAATAGTCGAGAAAGAAGAGGGGTTCGGCGCCTTGCACGACGAGGTCGTTCACGCTCATGGCGACGAGATCGATGCCGATCCCCGCATGGAGCCCGGTGTCGATGGCCAGTTTGAGCTTGGTTCCGACCCCGTCGGTCGCGGCGACGAGCACGGGGTCCTTGAAGCCGCAGGCCTTCAGATCGAACAAGCCGCCAAAGCCGCCGAGATTTCCGAGCACGCCCGTCCGCTTCGTCTTTGCGGCGAGGGGGCCGATGGCCTCCACGAGGGCGTTTCCGGCATCGATGTCGACACCGGCCTCGCGATAGGTCAGCGGCTTGTCTTCAGCTTGGGACACGATGGACTGTCTGGGACCGATGATTTCGGGGACGCGAAGGCGCGCCGGGTGCATGCTCGAACGTTCTATCGTAACACTCTTGGCAGGCGCGGGCGCGGCAGGCAAGAGCTCTTGAGACAGAAGGATTCGGCCTCCACCGGCGCCCTTCGGGCCTCGGATGGCGTGAGAGGAGCCGGGATCGCGGGGCGTTCGATGGCGGTGGAGTCAGGCAAAGGTTTCAGATTGTTGGCGCCATTTTTTGTCAGATTGAGTCGTGTTGCGTTGAGCGGCGTCCTGTTGCTGGCGGGCGTGACGGCCTGCGCCGCCGCCAGCCTCTTCAACGTGGCCAAGGTGGCCGTGGACGTCACCGCGAAGGATGCGGTGGTGGCCCGGGAGACAGGCATGGCCGAGGCGGAAATGCGCGCTTGGGACATTCTCGTCGACCGGCTCGTGCCGCCGCACGCTCGGCCCCGCGTACAGTCGTTTTCTCATGACGAGATTCAGGGTCTCGTCGCCGGAGTCGCCATCGGCAAGGAAGAAGGATCGGCCACGCGCTATGTGGCGGTGCTGGATGTCCGTTTCGATCCCAACGCGGTGCGGCGGTTTCTAGCCGGCCGGTCCATCCCCTTCGGCGAGGACCAGGCCTCGAGCATCTCGATCCTTCCGGTCGTGCTGCAAGGAGACCGGGTCGCGCACGATGCGGGCGCTCGATGGCGGCAGGCATGGGAGCGGCTGGACCTCGCCAATGGAGTCGCCCCGGCGACGCTCGTTGCGCCGCGCGAGGATCTCGACGCGCGAACCGTCAGGGATCTTCAAGCGGGCGAGGAGAGCGCGTACGCCACGCTCCGTAGTGCCTATGGCTATGGGGGACTGGTCGTCGCGGCCGGCGAGGCCGCCGGCGGCGTCTTCAAGACCCATCTCGCGGGGGAGGACGCGGCGGGGCCGATCGATGCGGTCGTTACGAGTGCCTTCGACCGCCACGACCTGGACAAGACTTTCGACGAGGCCGCGCGAGGGGCTCTCGCGACGCTCGAGACACGCTGGAAGCAGCGGCTCGATATGGCGGTCGACGAGGCCTCCGCCGCCATCGATCAGCGTGGAGCGCTTTTCCCGGACCATGGTTCCGAAGGAGCCGGGGCGCCGCTCGGCCGTGTTGGCGCCATCGTCGAGTTCCGCGATGTGAGAGATTGGCAGCGGATTCGTTTCGGCCTTCACCGCATCGCGGGGCTGAACGATTTCGCGGTCGAGACCTTGGGCGCGCGGGCGGCGTCGGTGAGCTTCGACTTCGACGGGTCGGCGGACAGGTTGCAGGCGCTTCTCGCGCAGAACGGCGTCGCGCTTTACGAACGGGACGGCAGGCTCGTGTTGCGCACGCGCTAAGGAGCGGCCGGCCGGCGCGACGCCTTGTCTGCCGAAATTCCGCTGCGCGCGGGACGTAGTCTGATAGTCTCCGGGCCAAACACGACAACCGCACGAAGACGCTCGGGAGGAGCGCCAGTGAATATCCCCAACACGCTGACATTCGCCCGGATCGTTTCCGTGCCGCTGTTGATTTGGCTGATTATCGACCAGGATTTCTTCGCGGCTTTTGTCGTGTTCATGCTTGCGGGGATTTCCGACGCCGCCGACGGCTATCTCGCCAAGCGCTATGGCTGGCGCACCGAGCTCGGAGCCTATCTCGATCCCATCGCCGATAAGGCGCTGCTCGTCTCGATTTACGTGGCCCTCGGGGCGGCCGGGCATTTGCCGGTCTGGCTCGTCATCGCCGTTGTCAGCCGCGACGTGCTGATCGTGGGCGCGGTCGTCCTGGCCTGGATGATGTCGCGGCCGGTCAAGGTGAAGCCGCTCGTGGTCAGCAAGGTCAACACCTTCGCTCAAATCTCGTTGGCCGGTCTCGCCCTCGCGAAGCTCGGTCTCGGCCTCGGCTTGGACGGCGTCGTCAATGTCTTGATCTGGGTAACGGGGGGCCTCACCATTTTGTCGGCGATCGCGTATTTCTGGGGCTGGCTGCGACACATGATGAGTTACGAACCCGCGCCTCCGGAGCCGCAGCGCCGCAGGAGGAGCCGTGAGAAACGCGCCTCCCGGTCGGAGGTCCAGACGCCGTGAGCCCCGGTCAGCTCGCGTTCGACCTGCCGCACCGGGCGGCGCTTGGCGCCGAAGACTTTCTGGTCAGCGAATGCAATCTCGCCGCGGTGAGGCTGATCGATGCGTGGCCCGACTGGCCCGGCCCGGTGCAAGTGCTCGTGGGGCCGCCCGCGAGCGGAAAGACGCATCTCGTGCGGGTGTGGCAGGAAGGGTCCGGTGCCCGAATGCTCGACCCGGCGACGCCCGGCCTTCCCTGGCTCGATGCGCAGGCGCCCGGTGCCTGTATCGCCGTGGAGGATGCCGACAGGGCCGGTTTCGACGAGAACACCCTGTTCCACCTCCTGAACCTCGCCCGCGAAAAGGGCTTCTCGGTACTTTTGACCGCGCGGACAGGTCCCAATCGCTGGCCTTTCGCCTTACCGGACCTCGTTTCGCGCCTCAGCGCCGTGCCCGTGACCGAGATCGGCCTGCCGGACGAGGCGCTGTTGCGCACGGTCATGCTCAAGCATTTCTCGGACCGCCAACTCACCATCGAGCCGAAAGTGCTCGAATTCCTGGCCCTGCGGATCGACCGCTCGCTGGAGGCCGCCGCCGCCGCGGTCGATGCCGTCGATCGCGCCGCGCTTCGGTCTGGCCGCAAAATCAGCCGTCAGCTGGTGGCGGAAGCGCTCGAACGGGCCGCGACGATGGAATAGCCGACCGCATTTGACGTTTTTCGTTACGCTAGTGATACACTTACCGGCGTAAGATCGCGGCTTTGCTGGACAGGGACCGCGAGGCGCTCAAAGCGTCTTGTTTCAAGAGGATATCGATGAACGTGCCGGAAAAGATGGAGCCGGAAAGTGCGGCTGCCCGAATCGCGGACTTTGGACCGAGCCGCTATTTCAACCGCGAGCTGTCCTGGCTCAACTTCAATAAGCGGGTCATGGAAGAGGCCGAGAACGAACGCCATCCTTTGCTCGAGCGCCTTCGCTTTCTGTCGATCTCGGCCAATAATCTCGACGAGTTCTACATGGTTCGTGTCGCCGGTCTCCGGGCGCAGATGGTCGCCGGGATCGAGACTCCGAGCCAGGACGGCCTGACGCCCGCGCAGCAACTCGACCGGATCAACCATGCCGTCGCCGATCTGACCGCCCATCAGCAGGAAAGCTGGGTGACGCTGGAGGCGCTGCTCGGCGAAGTCGGGATTCATGTGCTCCGCGCCGACCAGTTGACGGATCTGGAGCGCGACTGGCTGGAAGATCATTTCCTCGGCCACATTTTCCCGGTGCTGACGCCGATTGCGGTCGACCCGGCCCATCCGTTCCCGTTCATCCCGAATTTCGGCTTCACCCTCGGGCTCGAACTGGTGCGCGAAGGATCGTTCCGCACCATGCACGCCCTGCTGCCGATCCCATCCCAGCTCGACCGTTTCATCCGGTTGCCGCAAGGCGCCGACGAGAACGCCGGTATTCGCTTCATCCGGCTGGAAACGGTCGTCGGCATCTTCGTGTCGCGGCTGTTTCCCGGCTACCGGGTACGCAGCCAAGGCGCGTTCCGCGTCGTGCGCGACAGCGACATCGAGGTCCAGGAAGAGGCGGAAGATCTCGTCCGCGTGTTCGAATCGGCACTGAAGCGCCGGAAGCGCGGTTCGGTGATCCGTCTCGAGATGGAAGCGACCATGCCTTCGCGGCTCCAGCGCTTCGTCATGCAGGAACTCAAGGTGACGGAGCAAGAGAGCTTCGTGCAGAAGGGCCTGATCGGGCTCGTGGACACCGATCAGCTCATCGTGGCCGACCGGCCGGATCTGAAGTTCCAGCCCTATGTCAGCCGGTTTCCCGAGCGCATCCGCGAACACCACGGCGATTGCTTCGCGGCCATCGCCAAGAAGGACATCGTGGTGCATCACCCGTACGAATCCTTCGATGTCGTGCTCCAGTTCCTGAAGCAGGCCGCCGCCGATCCCGACGTGGTGGCGATCAAATGGACGCTCTACCGGACGAGCAAGACCTCGCCCATCATCGAGGCGCTGAAGGAGGCCGCCGATGCGGGCAAGTCGGTCACCGCGGTGATCGAGCTGAAAGCCCGGTTCGACGAAGAGGCCAACATCAAATGGGCCCGCGATTTGGAAAGCGCCGGTGTCCAGGTCGTGTACGGCTTTATCGAGCTCAAGACCCACGCCAAGCTGAGCCTCATCGTCCGCCGCGAACGCGGTCAGCTTGCCACCTACTGTCATGTCGGCACCGGCAATTATCATTCGGTCACGGCGAAGATTTACACGGACCTGTCGTATTTCACGGCCGACCGGTCGATCGGCAACGATCTGTCGCGCATCTTCAACTACGTGACCGGTTACGCCGAGCCTGCGGAGCTCGAGGCCATGGCGGTTTCGCCCGGCGGCATCCGGGCACGCATCCTCGATCACATCCGCGAGGAGATGTATCACGCCAAAGCCGGACGCCCCGCGGCGATCTGGATGAAGATGAACTCCATCGTCGATCCGGAGATCATCGATGCGCTTTACGAGGCCAGCCAAGCCGGCGTCGACATCGACCTCGTCTGCCGTGGCATTTGTTGCCTCCGGCCCGGCGTGCCCGGACTTTCGGAGAATATCCACGTGAAGAGCATCGTCGGCCGTTTCCTGGAGCACTCGCGCATCTATTGTTTCGGCGCCGGTCACGGGCTGCCGCATCGCAAGGCGGCGGTCTATATCAGTTCCGCCGATATGATGCAGCGTAACCTCAACCGCCGCGTCGAGGCGATGACGCCCATCAAGAACGCGACCGTTCACGAGCAGATTCTCGATCAGATCATGGTCGCCAACTTGAAGGACAATCTCCAGAGCTGGCGCGTTCTGCCCGATGGGAACTCGGTGCGCATCGGTGTCGAGGAAGGCCAGGAGCCATTTAGCGCCCAGAATTATTTCATGACCAATCCGAGCCTGTCTGGAAGGGGAACTTCTTTGCCGGAAAATATGCCTCCGCGCTTTACGCGGGTTGTGGAGAGCCTCTAGTCTCTCCGCATGGCTGGGAGGAGAAAACGGGCGCCAGTCGCGGTCATCGACATCGGATCCAACTCGGTGCGGCTGATCGTTTACGACGGCGCCACACACGCACCCGCACCGCTGTTCAACGAGAAGGTTCTGTGCGGGCTTGGGCGGTCCATCGCGACCACGGGCAGCCTCGACGCGGACGGCGTCGCGCGCGCGTTGCGGGCGCTTCGGCGTTTTCGCGCGTTGATCGATCAGTTGCAGGTGCAACGGACCGAGGTGATCGCCACGGCGGCCGCGCGCGAGGCGGCGAACGGGCCCGATTTCATCGCCAAGGCCGAACAGATCATCGGCCAAAAGGTCACGCTGCTGTCCGGCACCATAGAAGCGGAGTTGGCGGCGCTGGGCGTCATCTCCGGGATTTACGCCGCAGACGGATTCGTCGGCGATCTCGGCGGCGGCAGCCTGGAACTGGTGGACGTTCGCGGCGGCCGTCTCTCCAACGCGCTGACCTTGCCGCTCGGCGGCTTGCGCCTGATAGACGCGTCCGGCGGCAACCGCAAAAAGGCGCGCGAGATCATCGATGCGGAGTTCGCCAAGGTCGATTGGCTGGAGAAGGGACGCGGACGCGACTTCTATGCGATTGGCGGCACCTGGCGGGCCCTCGCGCGGCTGCATATGGCGCAGACGGACTATCCGTTGCGCGTCATGCACAACTACCGGATCGACGGGCAGGCGGCACTGAAATTCGCCGGGGCGGTGAGTTCGGGATTGCCCGACGACACGCCCGGTTTGCGGGACATCTCCAGTGCGCGGCGGGAAACCCTGCCATACGGCGCGCTGGTGCTCGAGCGGCTTATCAAGCAGATGAAACCGCGATCCATCGTCGTTTCCGCCTTCGGCATTCGCGAAGGTTTGCTATACAGCCTGCTGAGTGCCCACGAGCGGGCCAAGGACCCGCTGATCGAGGCGTGTTCCATGCTTGCGGAACAGCGCTCGCGTTCCGTCGAGAACGCCGGCGAACTGCTGACATGGACGGATAGTCTGTTCCGTGTGCCGGGGCCGGTCGAAACCCCTGAGCAGACCCGGCTGCGCCACGCCGCCTGTCTTCTGTCCGATATTGGCTGGCGCGCGCATCCGGACTATCGCGGCGCCCAAAGTCTCAACCTTGTCGCGCATGGCGATTTGGTTGGCGTCGACCATCCTGGGCGCGCCTTTCTGGCGTTGACCGCGTATTACCGGAACGAAGGCGTGGTGAACGACGAGTTGAGCCGAAGCCTGGTCGAGCTCGTCGACAAAGATGCGCTGAAACGCGCCAAGATCCTTGGGGCGGCGTTCCGTGTGGCTCATATGGTCGCCGCGGCGATGCCCGGCGTGCTGCCTCATACGCCGCTCGCCTACGAAGGCGATCGTCTTGTCTGGACGCTTCCGGAGCCTTATGCCGATCTTGAAGGCGAGCGTGTCAGCCGCCGGTTCAAGACGCTGGCGAATCTCCTGGACCGCGAGCCGGAGATTCGGATTGGCACCTCGTTTCAGCTCGCGGCGAGTTGAGCGCGATCATGGCCGCCGTCACCGGCAAACTTGCTGAACCAAGGAGCGATCCCTAAATCCCCAGCAGCGAAGGCACAAGCGGCCGCCAATCCATGAGCCCGAACGCTTCGGGCGCAGTTTTTTTCGACAGCACTCAAGCCGGAAGACCGGCCCGGACCCAAGATACCGATGGCAGAGGATCTCTATTCAGTTTTAGGCGTTGCGAAGTCCGCAAGCGCCGATGAAATCACCAAGGCCTACCGCAAGCTCGCGAAGAAGCTGCATCCGGACCTCAATCCAGGAGACAAGGAGGCCGAGGAAAAGTTCAAGCAGGTGTCCTCCGCCTACGCGATCCTGAACGACGGGGAGAAGCGCGGGAAGTACGACCGGGGCGAGATCGACGCGAGCGGGCAGGAGCGGCCCGAGGCGCAGTATTACCGCGAATATGCGGGCGGCCCCGGCGGCACGCGCTACCGCTCCTCCGCGGGCTATGAAGACATGGGCGAATTCAGCGATCTCTTCGGCGACATTTTCGGCGCGGGCGGCCGCGCGGGAGCGCAGGGCCGGGGATCGCGCGGCGGCGCGCGCTTCTCCATGCCCGGCCAGGATGCTCAGTATCATCTCGATATCGGCTTCATGGATGCGGTGAATGGAACCAAGACGCGCATCACGCTGCCCGACGGAAGCACGCTCGACGTGACCATCCCGCCGGGTGTCAGCGAAGGCCAGGTGCTGCGGCTGAAGGGCAAGGGGCATCCGGGTCTCGGAGAGGGACAGCCCGGAGACGCGCTGGTCGAGATCGGCGTGAAGCCGCATCCGGTGTTCAAGCGCGAGGGCAACGACATCGCGATCGAGCTGCCGATCAGCCTCGACGAGGCGGTGCTCGGCGGCAAGGTCGAAATCCCGACCATCGGCGGGCGTGTGGCCATGACGGTGCCGCCGGGAGCGAATTCGGGGCAGACGCTGCGCCTTAAGGGGCGCGGCGTGAAGGGCAAGGGCGACCAACTGGTGAAGCTCGACGTGGTGATGCCCGAGACGATCGACGAGGATCTGAAGCGGTTCATCGAGGAGTGGAAGCAGACCCACGGTTACGATCCGCGGCGGAAATTGAAGGAGCAGGTGTGATGCTGACCGAAGAGGACGTTGTCGCCCGCGTCTCGCGCCTCACGGTGACGCGGCTCCGCGTATTCGTTTCGGAAGGTTTCATCAAGCCGGAGACCGACACGCAACCGGCCTATTCCGAGGCCGATCTCGCGCGTGCCGCGTTGATCTGCAATCTCGAGGACGAGTTGGGCTTCGATCAGGAGGACGTGCCGGTACTTCTCAGCCTCATCGACCAGATCCACGGGCTTCGCGCCGAACTGCAAGGGTTTGTCGAGGCGATCGAGGAATTGCCGGCCGAGACGCGGACCACGGTGCGCTTGCGCATCGCGCAGCGCCGCCGCCGATAGACATGCGCTCTCCCGGCGTGATCGTTTTCTATGTCCTACTGGTGATACTGCTCACCATGGCGAGCGTGCAGTACGGCTTGGGCCGCTTGCCGGGAGACATCGTGGTGGACCTCGGCAGCTTTTACTTCTACGTGCCGTTCACCACGGGCCTGATCGTGGCCGCTCTACTCGGAGCGGTCTTCTGGTTCTTCCGCCGGTAGGACCAAGACGGCGCCCTTGCGGATGGTGAGCGACAGTTCGCCGCGCTTGAGCGCCAGCGCATCCTCGCCGAACAGCTTCCGGCGCCAGCCGCGCAAGGCCGGCGTATCGGCATCGTTCGAGCGGGCGATCTGCTCGAGTTCGTCGGTCGTGGCGATGAGCTTCGGCGCCACGCCATTGCGGCCGGCGGTCGCCTTCAACAGAACCCGCAAGAGATCCATGACGGCCTGCGCCTCCGGCGGCATGGGCTCGCCGCGCCGAAGCGGCGGGACCGTCTCCGGGTCGCGTTCCAGGCCGCGCTGGACGGCGTCCAGTACGGCGCGGCCGCGCGGCGAGCGGGCGAAGCCGTTATGCAAGGACCGCAGGGCGCCGAGGTCGTCCAGCGTCCGGGGGGCTTGGCCGGCAATGTCGTAAAGCGCTTCGTCCTTGAGGACGCGCGAGCGGGGCACGTCTTGCGATTGGGCTTCGCGTTCGCGCCAGGCGGCGAGTTCCATGAGGACGCCGAGCGCCTTCTGCGTCTTGATCCGCATCTTGAGCCGCCGCCAGGCGTGCTCCGGATGAAGCTCGTATGTGGCGGGATCGGTCAGGACCCCCATCTCCTCGTTGAGCCAGCTGGCACGCTCCGATTTGTCGAGCTGGGTGCGGAGCTTTGGGTAGAGATCGCGGAGATGGGTGACGTCGCCCAGCGCATAGGTGAGCTGGCGTTCGGACAGCGGGCGCCGGCTCCAATCGGTGAACCGGGAACTCTTATCGAGATTTCGGCTGAGCAGGCGCTTCACCAGCATGGCGTAGCTGACCGCCTCGCCGAAGCCGCACACCATTGCCGCGACTTGGGTGTCGAAGATCGGATGCGGTACGACGCCCGCCATATGATGAACGATTTCAATGTCTTGGCGCGCCGAATGGAAGACCTTGAGGACGTTCTCGTTGACCATCAGGTCGAAGAAGGGCGCGAGATCGATGGCGGGCGCCAAATTGTCGACCAGAATCTCGGTGTCGCCGCCGGCGATCTGAATGAGACACAGGCGCGGCCAGAAGGTCTGCTCGCGCATGAATTCGGTATCGACCGCGATGAACGGTGCCTTGGCAAGATCGGCACAGGCGGCTTTCAGATCTTCCGTCGTTGTAATGAGATGCATGGCTGGCGGATATAGCCCAAGGGGAGGCGCGTGGCCAAGAGGTCTATTGGGAGGAGGTCTCTTGGGACGAGGTCTCTTGGGAAGAGGACCCTTGGGCCGCCGCCGGTTCGGTTGAAACGTCAGGCCGGCCGGCGCGGCGAAACGCACGCCTCCGCCTTGACAAAAGGCGGCTTCCCGTGCGGTGTTCCGCTCGCTTCCGACCAGAAGCATTCAGCGGCAAATACGCCTCTCCGCCACAGATTTAAAGAGCCATGCACGCTTTTCGCACTCACACTTGCGGCGCGCTCCGTAGCGCCGATGTCGGCAACACGGTTCGCCTTTCCGGCTGGGTCCATCGCATCCGCGACCACGGAGGGCTGCTGTTCATCGACTTGCGCGACCATTACGGAATCACGCAGATCGTCGCCGATCCGGATTCGCCGGTTTTCTCGACGGTCGAGACGCTGAAGCCGGAATGGGTCGTGCGCGTGGACGGCAAGGTCGTCGCCCGCTCCGAGGAGACGATCAATCCCAACCTGCCCACGGGCGAGGTCGAGGTTCGGGTGGCCGGCATCGAGATTCTGTCGGAATCGGCGGAACTGCCGCTGCCGGTGTTCGGCGAGCCGGACTACCCCGAGGAGACGCGGCTGCGCTACCGGTTCCTCGATCTGCGCCGCGAGACGCTGCACGCCAACGTCATGAAACGCGCGGAGATCATTTCCTCGATCCGGACGCGGATGCGCGATGCGGGCTTCTTCGAGTTCCAGACGCCGATCCTGACGGCATCCTCGCCGGAAGGCGCGCGCGACTATCTGGTGCCGTCCCGCGTGCATCCGGGCAAGTTCTATGCCCTGCCGCAGGCGCCGCAG
Organism: Hyphomicrobiaceae bacterium UBA7697; assembly: GCA_002482645.1. Lineage (GTDB taxonomy): Bacteria > Pseudomonadota > Alphaproteobacteria > Rhizobiales > Methyloligellaceae > Methyloceanibacter. The sequence continues at coordinate 397,821 of DLGJ01000008.1, read as the reverse complement.
CAGTTCAAGCAGCTCATCATGATGGGCGGGTTCGACCGCTACTTCCAGATCGCGCCGTGCTTCCGCGACGAAGACGCGCGCGCGGACCGCTCGCCGGGCGAGTTCTATCAACTCGACCTCGAAATGAGCTTCGTTACCCAGGACGACATTTTCGATACGGTCGAGCCGATCATCCGCGGGCTGTTCGAGGAGTTCGGCAACGGTCAGCCGGTGACGCCGGAATTCCCGCGCATTCCCTACAAGGAATCGATGCACAAATACGGCACCGACAAGCCGGACCTGCGCAACCCGATCGAGATGGAAGACGTGACCGAGCACTTCCGCGGCTCGGGGTTCAAGGTCTTCGCCGCCATGCTGGACAAGGACGAGAACGCGCGGGTCTGGGCGATCCCCGGCAAGGGCGGCGGCAGCCGCGCCGTTTGCGACCGTCTCAATTCCTGGGCGCAAGGCGAGGGCCAGCCGGGTCTCGGCTATATCTTCTTCCGCGAAGGAGAGGGGGCAGGTCCCGTCGCGAAAAATATCGGCCCGGAGCGAACCGCGGCGATCCGCACCCAGCTTGGGCTTGGCGACGGCGATGCGGTGTTCTTCGTCGCCGGCCTGCCGAAGGCGTTCGTCGACTTCGCCGCCAAGGCGCGCACCAAGATCGGCGAGGAGCTTCAGCTCATCGCCTCGGGCCGGTTCGACTTCTGCTGGATCGTCGACTTCCCGATGTTCGAGTGGAACGAGGAGGAGGGGAAGATCGACTTCTCCCATAATCCGTTCTCCATGCCGCAAGGCGGGCTTGAAGCGCTCGACACGATGGAGCCGGAAGAGGTCCTCGCTTACCAGTACGATCTCGTCTGCAACGGGGTCGAGCTGTCGTCTGGTGCGATCCGGAACCACAAGCCGGAGATCATGCAGAAGGCCTTCGCCATCGCCGGGTATCCCAAGGAAGAGCTGGAGAAGCGCTTCGGCGGCATGCTGCGCGCGCTGCAATACGGCGCGCCGCCCCATGGCGGCATCGCGCCCGGCATCGACCGCATGGTGATGCTCCTGTGCGGCGAGGAGAACTTGCGCGAGGTGGTGATGTTCCCGATGAACCAGCAGGCCGAAGACCTGCTGATGGGCGCACCGTCGGAGGTCTCGCCGGAGCAGCTCAAGGAGCTGAACATCCGCATCTCGCTGCCGAAGGCGAAGAGCTAGTCGTTCGCGCGCTTCGGCTTGGGCGATGGCTCCAAGGCGGTTTTGACGCTCTTTTCGAGCGCGTCGAGGTCCTGCTCTTGCGCGATGTCGCGCCGGCCCGTCCTTAAGAGTGGTGCGTGGATCGTTGTCGGCGCTGCTGAGAAGTGGCGTGAACGGCCAAGGATGCCGCACACGGACGATGCAACATTTCCATGACACGGCTGACGCCGGAGGTATTTCGCGGCTATGATGCGATCGAGGGTGCCGTAGTGAACGTAAGATGGCGGACGCGGCTCAATTTGCATGAAGTCCGTATACGGTGCGCTGTATGCCGCAAGGGAGGGCTCTTTCCTGGAGTGAGGGACGAAAGGACAAGGGACCATGACGTTAGGCGAGCGTGTCTATCTTTATTGCGAGCGGGGAACGGACGGGGCTCCGTGGGCCGAGCCGATCAACGCAATTTCCAATGCCGGCTTCTTTCTTGCCGCTCTGATTTTTTGGCAACTGGTCCTGTGGCGCCCTAAAGAGCAGCGGAGTCCGGACCATTATTTATTCGTCGCGCTCGTGTTCGCGATCTGTGCCGGTAGCGTGGCATTCCACGTCTACGCGGATCGGGTCACGGAGCTTGCGGACGTGATCCCCATCGGCCTGTTCATGCTGGTCTATCTGGGCTTTGCCCTGAACCGGTTCTTGAACGTGCCGCCGGGCTGGACGGTCTTCCTGGCCGCGATTTTCACCGGGCTCGTTGCGGGGGCCATGCGGATCCATTGTTGGGACGGCGGCATCGGGTTCGCCGGCGGCGCCCCGGACGCCAAGGTCTGCTTGAACGGCAGTGTCGGCTATCTGCCCGCGCTTGCCGCGTTGGTCGTGGTCGGCATGTTGCTGGCCGAGCGCCGGCACAAGGCCGCGCCTTACGTGCTTGCGGCGACGGTGATCTTCGCCGGGTCGATCCTGCTCCGGTCGCTGGACATGTCCTTCTGCCAGCGCGTCGTCATCGACGGACGTCCCGTCGGCACCCATTTCGTCTGGCACCTCTTGAACGCGTTCGTGCTGTTCCTGCTCATGCGCGCGAGTCTCGAGACCGAGACACGGCCCGTTCCAGCAACGGAACCGGCGGAAGCGCCTTCGGACGACAAGACGCCCGCCGCTCCCTCGACGGCCGAAAAAACCGAGCCTCCGGAGAAAGCGCCGGCGGCAGAGGCTGCTGAAGCGGAGTCGAAGTCCGAGGCAGTGTCCGAGCTCGCGCCGAAAGGCGATACTGGCGGGGCCAAGGATGGCGCCGAGGATCGGACTGTGGATCAGGACAAGGATCAGTCCGGAGCCACCCAAACGGCGGCGGCCGTGAGCTCCGGGCCGGAGCCTTCCGTGGCGGAGACATCGGAAGCCGAGAGGCCGGATGCCGAGGAGGAGCCTCCGGACGAGACGCCGGACGCCAAGATTTCCCGGAAAAGGGCCGCCAAGAAGAAGCCGGTCTGAGGGACGTCTTCCACTAACCGCGCGCCGGAGTCCTTAGACAAACAGAGACGCAGCGGTTAGTAGGGCTATTCTCTTGGCTGGGCTATTCGTTTGTGGCGCGGCCTGCCTCGCGGACGTGGTGGAATTGGTAGACACACAGGACTTAAAATCCTGAGGCCGAAAGGCCGTGCGGGTTCGACTCCCGCCGTCCGCACCATCATTTCGGCCCTCTGCTGAACTTTGAGCCGTAATCATTCCCCGCTAGCGTCGAACCGCTCCAGCGCGCCACCTCGGTGGCGTCGAGATGAGTTCGGCGAACCCGGTGGCAGCGGATTGGACTACAGAGGAGTGACAAGAACGGTAATGAGGGAATGTGCGCGAGTAACCTTCTATACCAACACTTACAGACCGGTTGTCGAACCGGAAAGGTTCGCCAACCATCCTGACCACGCGATCTTTGTGGGACTCAATCAAGCCATTCGAGATGGGCGGATCATCCCATTCATTGGAGAGGCGCTCTTCACAATTGAAGCTATACGCAAGGTCGCCCGTGCACCCTATTTGGCCAGGCGACGACCTGGGATCAAGACTGTCGAGACAACGACCACAGATGAAACGGCACACGCGACAATCTCGTTTGGGCCGGACCACGCGCAGCACCCTGGTCTTTCTGAGCGCGAAACCGAGCGGCTTGAAGCCGCTTTGCAACTTGGATTTCGCCTCCTGGCTCAGCCGAGAATCGGCACTCCTCGTCCGGAGCCGGTGCGGCCGGACCTGCATCCTGACCGGTTCGCAGACGATGTCGACATCGCCGCGCGGCAGAAAAAATTTGTGGAGGTTGCCCAAGCCATTGAGTCCAGAGGTGTTGGCTTCGCAAGAGCGAAAGTGATCGGCGAACGCGCTCGGGGCGGACAAGCCGTCACGTCACCTGGTTTGAGTTGTTGGATAACGACCGCTACTTCAATGACGATGAGCGCAAGGAGATCGCGGCGGCTGTAGGAGAATGGGTCGACGGCGATAACGTTGCCGCTCACATCGCTTACAATAACGACCTTTTCTGCACGGAAGACAAAGCTGGCAACAACCGTCCCTCCATTATGAATGCGGAGAATCGCACTTGGCTTGGGGCCACGTATGGCGTCCGCCTTGCAACGGCCAGGGAACTCCACGCTCTTATTGTTTGTACGTAATTCATCCCGAATCGCCTGCCGTTACATAGGCCGCTTATCGCTTCGGTGGCTCTCCGCGCGGCAAACTCAGGTCCGGGGGGGGCGTATGGTCAGACCATGCGGGGTTCAAACCGTGCCGAGCGATGCGAACCGATTGGCATAGAGTCTTGCAAGGTCGTTGACCAAGCTGGAACCGGCTGGCCTCATAACGATGCGAACGGGCAATCGCCAGCAAGTACCGATGGTTCTGGTGAAGTGCTTCCGTGTCAAGATCGATCTGTAGTCTGATCGCGACGTGCTCGAAATTGCGTAACTTTGCAGCGCGTACGGAAGGGCAGGGAGCAATGCCGTGAAGCTTCGTTATCACGCCATCTACAAAGTGCGCGGCGGAGATCCTTTGCAGCAGAACCGACAGCTCGGCTCGGGTCATGCGCGAGAGCTCGGTTTGGGTCAGCACTCTCATTGTTTCCTCCATCGGTTTGACCGCGCCCATCGCGGCCCTCATGGAGGCTGTCCTGCGACTTCGGTTGCGGGCTGCACCGCGAAGCGGCCGGAACGTCAAGAGGAGGAGTTCTTCGGTTACGAAAACTTGCAGGCCCTCAAGCTGCCGAAGGTGCGAGGCGTTGAAATGAAAAGGTCCGTATGGGGAAGGGCGGAGCGTTAGGAAGGAAACTATCGCTGAGGCCGAACGAGCGAGCGCAGGATGCGCGCCGGGCTATGAAAGTGTGTCTATGGAAATTGCAGGAACTGACGGATCGCGGTGCGATGCGAGGTCGGAAGCGGTTCGATCTGACAGAACAATCTTGAGGGCGCGTGCCGCCTGCGGCAGCACCGGGCTCTAGCTTCGGCCGCCGAGACCGCGGCGTGACGCCAGAACCCGCGCAGAGCCCCCTAGGGGAAGCGCGGTTTCGGCCCATGCGGGTAGCGTCGGCAACCGAAATGTCCGCTTTAGGGGGCAAAGCGGCTGTAGAGCGTCGCTCAAATCTTTGTCCGCTCCTGACCCATACCAGACCTACAGGTCGCTTGCCGGCCGTCGAGTACATGCGCCGCATTCAGGTATTCTCTTTCGAACTATGCACTCAATGCGTCCAGCTGCTGCGGCTATACTGGGCCGGTCGTGCGACCGGTGCGGCTGGGGGAAGAGTTTCGCGTCAGACGGAGCGCACCCTCGGGGGGGTATGTCAGACTGAAGGGGATTATCATGGAACTCCGTGTCAGCGGCGCCGTTACACCCGTGCGCGCCTCGAGCTATCTTTCCGTCTCCCGATCGAGGCTCCTGGCGCTTTCCGCGTCCGCTGCCTTCATGCTGTTTCCGGGCGATGTGGCACGGGCGCAAGAGGCTCCCGCCGAGGAGAATGCTCAGAACTCCGACACGGCGGGAACCAACGGCGAAGCCAGCGCGGGCGCTGCCGGCCCCGATCCCGAGGGGACGCCGAATGACGCCGCCAATGGTGCGGCTACCGAGGGTTCCCTCCCGCCGGTCGTGATCGAGCAGCAAGCGGATCCCGAGCCGATTGCCCCGGTGGTGGAAGCGGAGCCGGAGCCGACTCCGCGGCCGCGGGCAGTTCCGCGCCGCACGGCCAGCGCCACCCAGCCCGCGGCAGCACCGTCACCCGCGCCGACCGCCGACGGCGGGTTTTCATCCCAGGAGGCCATCGAGGAGGGCATCTTCGATCTCCCGGTGGACGGCGACACGCTCAATCGCGGGTCGTCCGGCGTGGACGGCTATTACGCCGCCGGCACGTCCTCGGCTACGAAGACAAATACGCTGATCATGAACATCCCCGGTACGGTCTCCATCATTCCGGAGGAACTCGCCGAGGATCAAGGCGCCAACACGCTTGGCCAGGCGCTCCTCTACGTGCCGGGCATCGCCGTGCAGCAGGGCGAGGGACACCGGGATCAGCTCACGTTCCGAGGCCAGGAGACAACGGCCGACTTCTTCGTCGACGGCGTGCGCGACGACATCGAGACGTTCCGTGATCTGTACAACGTTCAGACCATCGAGGTGCTCAAGGGTCCGAACGCCATGATCTTCGGCCGTGGCGGCGGCGGTGGCGTCATCAACCGCGTGACCAAGCGGGCTGACGGCGTTCCCATCTACGAAGCCACCCTTCAGCTCGGCAGCTGGGACCGCGCGCGCTTTACGACAGATGTCGGTCAGGCGATCTCGCCGAACGCTGCCATCCGCCTGAATGCGATGTACGAGGATTCGGCCACCTTCCGTGATTTCTCCTGGCTGGAGCGTTACGGCATCAACCCGACCCTGGGTTTCAAGCTCGGCGAGCGGACAACGCTCCATTTCAGCTACGAGTACAAGACGCACGATCAGAACGTCGACCGTGGCGGCCCTTCGATTGCCGGACGGCCGTTCGAGTATCCCATTGAGACCTATTTCGGTCAGCCGAACGCCAGCTACACGAACTTTGACGGGCACGTAGCGACGGCAACGTTGGAGCACGAAACCAAGAGCGGGGTGCAAATCCGCAACCACACCTTCTTCGCGGACTACGACAAGCTCTACCAGAACATCTTCGCGTCCTCACCGGTCAACGGGCCCGGCCCGGGCTTGGTCGAGCTCGGGGGCTACCAGAGCATCGGCGCACGCCAGAACTTCGTGAACCAGACCGACTTCTCCTATTCGTTTGCCCATGGAGAGCATTTTCGCCACACGCTGGTGGGTGGTCTGGAGTTCGGCGTTCAAAGCAACGACGAGTTCCGCAATCTGCCGGTCTTCGGCTCGCCGAACTCCGGCATTTTCTCGGTGAATGTCCCGGCAGCGCACCCGACGATTTTCCGAAGGACCCTGTACAACATCCCCAATCGGCGCCGCTTCACCGATCTCGATACTTCAAGCGCCTTTATCCAGGATCAGTTCGAGATCACGCGTTATTTCGAACTGATCGGCGGCATTCGCTTCGACCGTTTCGACGTGAGCTTCGAGGACCGGCTTAGCGACTTCCGGACATCGCGGGTCGACGACGAATGGTCGCCGCGCGTGGGCGGCGTTCTCAAGCCGTGGGAAAACTTTCACCTCTACGCGAGCTACGCCAAGTCGTTCCTGCCGGCCAACGGCGACAATTTCGGCGCGTTGAGCGTTACCGCGTCCGAGCTGGAGCCCGAGACGTTCGAGAACTACGAGACGGGTTTCAAGTGGACCATTCAGCCGCGCCTGCTGCTGCAGGGCGCGATCTACCGGCTGGATCGCGACAATCAGGCCGTCACCATCGGCCCCGACACGTTCGCGCGCGGCCTAACCCGCACGCGCGGCCAGGAGATCGAGATCAGCGGCTACGTCACCGACAAGTGGCAAGTGTTCGGCGGCTATGCGCATACGGAATCGGAGATTCTCTACGCGGGCGACGACGTGGCGCTGGTCGGAAACTCCGTCGAGTCCGTGCCCGTCGACACCTTCTCCTTATGGAACAAGTATCAGCTGACCGAGCGGTGGGGCTTCGGCCTCGGCGTCATCCACCAGGCCGGCTGGTTCGCCGAGGCTGACAATGCGGTCAAGGTGCCGGGCTACACCCGCGTCGACGGCGCCGTCTATTTCGACCTCAACGAGCATTGGTCGGCGCAGGTCAATGTGGAGAATATGTTCAACACGGAATACTGGATCTCGTCGCACAACAACAACAACATCTCGTACGGCGCGCCCACCCAGGCCTTCGCTACAATGAAAGCAAGGTGGTAGGCGCGACGTAGACGAGAACTGGTTTGTGGGGACCTCATTTTATTCGGCCGGCGCGTCCGCCTTTTGCGGTGCCATGGCCGCTGCCAAAGGCGCGGGCACAAACCACTTGTAGACGGCGGGTATGACCAGAAGTGTGAGGACGGTCGAACTGACAAGGCCGCCGACCACGACCGTGGCCAGGGGGGCTTGTACTTCGCTGCCGGCGCCGGTGGCGTAGAGCAGCGGAATATGTCCAAGCGCCGTCGTCAGCGCGGTCATCAGCACCGGGCGGAAGCGCATGCACGCGCCCTGAACGCTCGCCTCGTCCACCGGCTTCCCTTCCTCCACGAGCCAGTTGAGATAGGTGACGAGCACCATGCCGTTCTCGAGGGCAATGCCGAACAGGGCAATAAAGCCAACTGAGGCCGGTACCGAAAGATTGAGGTCCGCGAGCCACAGGGCAGCCACGCCGCCGACCAGCGCGAGAGGAATGTTGAGCATGATCAGCAACGACGCGCGCAGCGAGCCAAAGTTCATAAACAAGAGCAGGAACACGAGCCCCAGCGTGATGGGCACCACGATTGCAAGCCTTCGATTGGCCTCCTGCTGGAGTTCAAACTGGCCACCCCACTCGACGAGATAGCCTGACGGCAGATCGACGGCGTCGGCGATCCGTTCCTGACTCTCCGCAACGAAGGAGCCGATATCGCGCCCGCGCACATTGGCTTGGATGGTGATGAAGCGCTGGGTATTCTCGCGCGTGATCTGCCGGGGCCCCACGATCTCCGCCACCTCGGCCACCTGACGTAAGGGAATCAGCAGACCGGCAGGCGTACGGATCACAAGCTCGCGGATGGTTTCGGGCGTAGTGCGTGCATCTTCGTCGTAGCGCACAAGAATGTCGAAACGCCTCACGCCCTCGAAGACTTGGCCGGCCGTCTCGCCGCCGATCGCTGTGCGCACGGCCGACTGCACCTCGTCTATTGTGAGGCCGTAGCGGGAGATTTTCCCGCGGTTGACCCGGATCTGAAGTTGCGGCGTGCCGGTCACTTGATCCTTCGGAACGTCCGCGGCGCCGGGAACTTCCCGTAGAACCTGTTCGATCTCACCGGCCTTCTCCAGCAGCACGTCCTGGTTATCGCCGAAGAGCTTGATCGCAAGCTCTGCCTTCGTGCCTGTGAGCAGTTCGTCCACGGCGGCGGCGATAGGCTGGGTAAAATTGAACTTTGCGCCAGGGAAGCTCTCGAACGTCTCGCTCATGGCCGCGAACAGTTCCTCCGGTCTACGCTCGCCCGGCCACTCTGATTGCGGCTTTAGGCCGACGAAGGCCTCTGCATTGTTGACCGGGTCCGCATGAGCGCCGACCTCGCCGCGGCCGACACGGGACACGACACGATCGACTTCCGGAAATGTCTCCAACAATTGCCGCTCGAAGCGTGTGACCGTGTCGCGGGCCTCTTCTAGGGCGATGGAGGGAGCCATCGTCACGCGCACCAGCAGGTCGCCTTCGTTCAGCCTGGGGACAAACTCAGAGCCAAGCCGAGGGAAAATCGCTAGTCCTACGGCGAGAATCGAGACCGCGAGTGCGATGGCAAGACTCCTCATGCGCACGAACAACTCGATCAGAGGCCGGTAGGCGCCAATCAGACCGTTCGAGAGCCGGTCCGCAAAGGTGACTTTGTCACGCTCCTTTTCGCTCGGACGCTTCATCAGCATCTCCGACAAGACCGGGGCAACAAAGACGGCGAACAGCAGCGAGCCCAGCATGGCTAGCGAAACGGTGAAAGCAAGGGGACGGAACGTTTTGCCCTCATAGCCTTGCAGCGTGAACAGTGGCAGGAACACGACTATGATGATCGCGATGGCAAAAGCGATGGGTCTCACGACCTCGGCACAAGCGCGCGCCACGATCTCCCGCTTGGACAACGCCGTGTGCTGTTCCTTGAGATAGCGGTCGACATTTTCGACGATGACGATGGCACCATCGACCATGATGCCGATGGCGATGGCGATGCCGCCCAAAGACATGAGGTTCGCCGAAAGCCCCGTCGCCCCCATGACGATGAAAGCGACGCAGATCGAGAATGGGATGGCGAAGGCCACCACGAGGCTCGGCCTCAGCCCGCCCATGAAGGCAAGCAGCACCAGTACGACCAGAATGATCCCCTGGGCGAGCGCGCCGTTGACCGTCTCCACGCTGCGCAGGACGAGCTTGGATTGATCGTAGTAGGGCACCGCCCGCACGCCTTCGGGGAGCGCGGCGTTGATCTTGTCGAGACGTTCCTTCACGTCGGCGATGACCTTGGACGTGTTGGTGCCGATAAGCTTGAGCACGAGCCCGGCGACGATCTCTCCCTCGCCGTCTCTTGTGGCCAGTCCCTGTCGGACTTCGCCGCCGATTTTCACCTCGCCGATATCGCGCACTGTAACCGGCACGCCGTCGGCGACTTTCAGGATCGTGTCCTCTATGTCGGCGATACCGGTCGCGAGGCCGATCGACCGTACGAGGTACTGCTCTGAGTTCTTGACGATATATTGGGCGCCGGCATTGCCGTTGTTGGCCTTGACCGCGTCCACCACGTCGCCAATGCCCAGCCGATAGCGCAGCAGCGCCTGTGGATCGACCTGGACTTGGAACTGTTTCACCTCGCCGCCGAGCGAAAGGACCTCGGTAACGCCTGGAACGGTCTGCAGATTGAACTTGACGATCCAATCCTGGATCTCGCGCATTTCTTCGGGCGTGTGCGCCCCTTGCGTGTCCTCGACGTAGTAGAACAAGATCTGTCCGAGGCCGGTTGTGATCGGGCCCATCTCGGGTTCGCCGAAGCCATCTGGGATTTCCTCGCGCGCGGTCTGAAGCCGCTCCCCGACGAGCTGACGTGCGAAGTAGATGTCCGTCGAGTCCTCGAAATACACGTTGACCACGGACAGGCCGAAATTGGAGATGGAGCGAATGGTCTTCAGACCGGGAAGACCGTTCATGGCCACTTCTATCGGGTAGGTGACGTAGCGTTCGACCTCTTCGGGGGCCAACCCCTCCGTTTCGGTGAACACCTGCACGAGTGTGGGCGACACATCGGGAAACGCGTCGACTGGGAGCGTCCGGTAACTCTGGAATCCCGCGACCAGAACACCGACAGCCACAATGCAGACCAGCAGCCGCTGGCGGAGGATAGCTTCGAGAAACGCGCGCATCGATGAGTCCGGCTAGTGGTTGTGGCCGTCGTCGAAATCCGACTTGGCAAACTGCGACTTCACGAGGAATGCGCCCTCGGCAACGACGGCCTCGCCTGGCTTCAGGCCGCCGACCACCTCGACATGCGTGCCGTTGCTGCGGCCGAGCGTGACCGGGCGCGGCTTCAGCGCTCCATCGTCGCCGCCTCGGACGAAGACGACGTTCTGGCCTTCGTGCGTTTGCAGGGCGGAGGCCGGAATGCGCACGTCGACGGATTCCGCCGCCAGCGCGATCCTGGCCGTCACGAACATTCCGGGCCGCAAATGCTTTGGCGCGTTGTCCAGCTCCACACGCGCGTTCGCCGTCCGAGTCTCCTCCGAGACATTCGGAGTGACGAATGCGATCTTGCCTTCCGCCTCGAGCCCGCCGTCGGTGGTGATGGTCACGATCTGGCCCTGCGCGACCCGCTCCAAATCGTGGACGTAGATGCTGATGTCGACCCACACGGTGGACACGTCCGCGATGATGAAGGCCTCGCGGTCCGTCTGCACCGATTCCCCGCGTGACAGGTGGCGGGTGACGACAGTGCCGCCGAGGGGCGCGCGCATGACATGGGCCGTGAGATCGGCCTCGTCCTGCTCGGCAATCTCCTGGAGACGGGATTCGCCGACGCCAAGAGCCAGCAGTTTCTGCCGGGCACTGCGCAAATTGATGCGCGCCTCGGCAAAGTCCGTCTTGGCCGTGAGATGCGTCCTCTCTGAAACGATCCGCTTTCCGACGAGCGCCTCAGCCCGATCGAAGTTTTCTTTTGCCAGCGCCAGACGTTCCAGGCTCGCCAGATAGGCCGCCTTGGCATCGGCGAGCGCGCGGCTGTCCAGAACGGCGAGCACGTCGCCTTCCGCGACCTGATCGCCTTCGTTCGCTTCGACGGTGCGGGCGATGCCGGGGACACGCGGCACGACATGCGCCAAAGCGTTCTCGTTGTAGATAACCTCGGCGGGGCGCTCGATGGTGACGGGGATCGGCCCGCCCGCGACGGCCACCATGCGGACGTCGAACCTGTCCATCTGCTCCTGGCTCAGACCGACGCTGCCGTGATCGTCATGACCTCCATGCTCGTCGTGGCCCTCGTGGCTCGAATGGCCGTCATCCCCATGTTCGTGCCCATCGCCGTGCGACTCCTCCGAGCCGTGGTCGTGTCCGTCGTGCCCATCCGCCTTTTCGGCGTCGTCGTGGTCATGGCCGTCGTCGTGACGATGTCCCTTCTTGGCGTCATGTCCGTCCGTACCGCCGCGATCATGGTCCTTATGATCACGTCCGTTCTCGTGGTCGTGGTCGTGTTTGTCCTTGTCGCCGTGGCCGTCATCTCCATGACCGTGACCGGCATGGTCGTCCTGCGTCTCCGCAATTTCGGTCGTCGAAGGACTATTCGCGCCGGCGCAGCTGTGGCTCGCGGCGAGACCCACGGCGCCTGCTGCGATGCAGGCCGACGCGCGCACGAGAGTAATGATTCTGATCATGTTGTTCTCCACAAGTTCAATCCTGGATGTCCGGGGTTAGCCGCGCGATGCCGACCTTTGCGGTCTCCAGACGAGGCTGCAGGGAAAGCGCGCTGCGATAGTCCTTAAGAGCTTTCTTTTTCTCGCCGATGCTCTCGTAAGCGGTCGCGCGTTGCGTCAACGACTCGGCCGTCGGCTTGGAATTGATGCCCCGGGTGAAATCGTCGATTGCTTCTTGGTACTTGCCGTCCGCCAGACGAACCTCGCCTCGGCCGTAGTAGCAAAGAGGCATGTCGGCCCAAAGCGAGAGACCTTTCTCGAAGTTCGCCAACGCCTTATCGCGTTCGGCTTTGCGCAGGTAGCCGAGGCCGCGATTGCAATAGGCGTAGCCGACATTGGGCCTCAGCCGGATTGCCTCGGTGAGATCGGCGATGGCGTCGTCATATTGACGCGCGGCAATGCGAGCCGAGCCCCTGTTGTACCAACCCTCGAACTGTTTCGGTTCGAGAGCGATCACGCGGCTGTAGTCGCCGAGGCTCGCATCGAACTCACCCAATCGCGCGAACGTGTTCCCGCGATTGAGATACGCTTGGGCGCGGTTGGGGTCCGCACCGATGACCTCGCTGAAGAAAGCGACCGCTCGGATGTAGTTGCCCGCCTTGAGGCAAGCGAAAGCCTCGCGCGTAACCTGCTCGACACGCTTCGATTGAGGCAGGGAGGAGTCAATTTCGCTGCCGCCACACGGTGGAGACGCCGAGTAGGCCGGCAGCGGCGTGGATAGCAACGGTAATAGAAGCACCAAAAGTCGTTTGCGCATGGTCGTTCACCTCGACTGCATGGCTGAGATGAGCAGCAGGCGGTGAACCAGCTTCGCCGTGACGAGCGAATGTCGGAACGCAAACGTGCGACGCGATTCACCGAGCTCTGCCGCCGTTCAGGCAGAGGGCGCACCGCAACAAGCGCGGGCGCCGGATCAGGCGATAGCGCGTGGCGGTCTGAGGAGGCTGTAAGTGCTGGTGAATACGTAGTCGGAGCTGGCGCGGGGCACGAGCTTTCCGCCCGTCGGCGGATGCTTGAGGACGGCCTGTGCGGTCAACTGGGAGTCCGGCGCGCAGCAATGCGCATCGAGACAGTGACCGGCGGCCTGCTTGGGATCTTCCTCGCCGGTATCGGGCGCCGCGACATCACTCTCGGCGGCGGCCGTATATTGGGCGACGTTCAGATGGTCATGTGCGGAGTCCAAGCCTCTGGACGCGGCGTGAGATACCGAATCCGCAAGCGTGGCGGCCCCGCCGAACAAGAGCACGGCAGTTAGAAAGATGCATATGGCCTGATGAGCGCCCCGAAACATGCCTCAAACGAACCGCTGGGTCGCCGAAAGTCAAGCTACTTTGTCTGTGGCTCTGGGAACTTCAGGTCCTATTACCGTTCCAGCGCCATACGCCATACGCGTTCGCTGGAGTCTGACGCGGCCGGACCACCAGATGGCTGATCCGAGCTTCCGCTCTTGGCACTTAGCGCACATCGTTGATCGCAATTCGAAATATCGGCTATCGAACATACTGCGGACGCTTGTTTGGAGACTCTGCGTTCACGTTTGTTGCGTGCCTGCTCACGCTCGTTTGACGAGACGAGACATCGCTCACGTTCACCATCAAAGCAGGATAATAGCCTGCTCCTCGGAGCGCCCCGCGCCCCAGCTGTTGGTAAGGGTGACCGTGTGGCTCGATCGTGGCCTAGCGGGCATCCAGGCGGCTCTAAACCGTGGAATGCCGGCAAAAATGCTTGATTCAAGGCCAATGGCTTATGGAACGTGCCACCTCGGCGGCGTCGAGATGAGTTCGGCGAACCCCGGGTGACCTTCGTCGGGGTGGACACGAGACGAGGCAGGCGTTTCGCCAGAAGTTCCACCAGCACCGCGGCACCTGGTCGGAACCCGGCGCGCTAATTGAACAGCCAGGTGAACCGGCCTTTGACGGCATTGTCGGTCACGTTGTCGGCGAACTGGCCGGAATAGGAGACGCCCGCCGTGATCCTGTCGGTCACGGCGAAGTCGAGACCTGCGTCGAGGAGGGCCGAGTCCTCGGCAAGCGGCGCGCCGGTGATATCGAAGCCGATACCCGAGCTGGCGAATGCCAGGCTGGCTGCCGGCGTCACGTCGTCGAAGGCATGAAGCCAGGCGGCGGAGATATGGGGTGTGACTTGCGTCGCACCCCACATCATCGTCTTGGCGGCCCGAAGGCCGATTGTCGTGTACCCGACGTCCTGGTCGATATCGACGCCGCGCAAGGACGCATGCGGCCCGCCACGCTCGCGGAAGCCATCGGTATCGACGCTGACAAAAGCCAAACCCGCGAAGGGCTCCAGTGCGACTCCGCCCATTTGCGTCGGATACGCGACTTCGCCGAAGAGCTGACCCGTATCGGCATCGTAGTTCGCCTTCTGGCGCTCATAGAAGCCGGGAAAGACGACGGCGCGGGACGTCTCGATTTCGTTCCACGCCCAGATGCCGCCGCCGCGCAGCGCCACGGGCCCGGCCATGCCGCCCACATAGCCACCGAGATGATAGCTGTCGACATCCGCGCCGCTGTGGCGATCGTCGATGCTGACATTCGAGAAAGACGCGCCAGTCGCAAGGCCGACGCGCCACGTGCCACCCACATTGGCATCCATGCCGGATATGAAGCCGCCGAGATTACGGTCGGCGGAGGCGGCGTGGCGATCGCCCTCGAAGTCGCCCCAGGCCCCGAAGGCCCGCGTCCAGAACGCGAGCGGCGCGGCCGCCGCCGGCTCCAACAGCGATTTGCCGTCATAGAGCGGCTCGGCATCCCCCAGCATCATGGGGCTTGCATTATATGTGGCTATGCGCGGGCCGCCCGCAGCCAGGGCTTCTCCCTGATGGGACGCTTGCATCATGCGGCCCAGTACCGCCTCGCGGACATAGCGGCTGTCGTCCACGAGCGTGCCGGCCACGGTCGCGTGCACTTCGCCGGACAGCGCATCGAAGGCCTGTTGCGCACCCGCCAAGCTCTGGTGCAGGACATGCAGGTATAGCGGATGATCGAGCGCGTGTTTGTCGAGGGCGTTGGCAACGCTGCAATGGTTGTCCGTCGTGGCCGCCGAGCAAAGTTCGTGGTCCTTTAGAAGCGTCAGCACCACGTCGTTGCCGTCGCCTGCGGCGTAATGAACCACAGGCGTCAGGAAGGCGAGGTTCTCCGAGATCTTCGAGAACTTGCCGCTCACCGCATCGCTGCCGTCATTGTCGATGATCGTATAGTGCGTCTTGAGCTTGTAGTTGCCGTTGGCGGCCAGGACGCGCAGCGTCGCGCCGGTGAGGTTCACCGTGCCCTTGACGATGGCCTTGTCGCCCTGTCCCGCCGCATTCACCTCGACCTCGTAGACGGCGCCCTTATGCAGGGTGAAATTGCCGTTCACCGTTTGGGTGCCGATCGAGTTGCCTGGGGCGTAGACACCCTTGTTGAAGACGTCGAGCGCGCCGACCTGCCCGGTGCCGCCGAGTGTGCCGCCACTGCCGACCGAAACGTCGGACACGATCGAGCCGTTCACCAGCAATGTGCCGCCATTGACGTTGGTCGGCCCCGTATAGGTGTTGTTGGCCGTGAGGACGGTAGTACCGGCCTCCACATTGACCGAACCTCCACCCGAAATGGTGGGGGCGAAACTGTAGTTCGTACCGGTGTGATTGAAGACCAGGCTGCCATTGCCGTCGCCGAATTGGAGGCCGGAGGCGTTCACGGTGCCGGGGGCGGCCGGCGCTTGGCCCGCAGCCGCGCCGATATTGAGCGTACCGGTGGAAGTAGGCTGTCGGGCAACTACGAGTTGGTCGCCGATAGTGACCGTGCCTCCGTCGCGCACGGTTAGCGTGGCCACCCCACTCGAGCCGACAAATAGATGTCTGGATACATTCCACATCGATCCCGAGCCAGAAACTGTCGCATTGCCCGTCCCGGTTGTCGTCGTCCCGACAAATCCAAACTGGCTGCTCACCAGACCGCCATTCTTGATCGTCAGCGTGCCGTTGCCGCGATTGCCGACGTAGAACTGGCCAGGGCCCGTCCACGAGGAACCGGACCCGTCGACCACAACGGTGCCGCTCGAGTTCGCTTGGCTGGCTATGACGCCGCCGGTGCTGCTCAGGGAACCGCCGTTCTCGATCGTCAGCGTGCCAGTGCCGGAAAACCCGACATTGAATGTGCCTCCAGTGGTGAAGGACGATGTCGATCCATTGATTGTCATCATGCCGTTCGAGCCGGCGTTTCGCCCAAGTCCACTGGCAATGACAGCTGTGACGGTGCCCCCATTCTGGATGGTCAGCATGCCGGTGTTGTCTCTACCAACGGAAACGCCCAAGGCCTGGGCCGCGGCCCCGTCGACCACTGTCGGGTTGGGCGTGACCGTGTCGATACGTGCATTGTCCGCGTTCGTCGGAACCGTCGCTTGCACCCAGTTGTTGAAGTCGAACCAATCGACTGAGCCGCTGCCATCCCAATCAATGTCAGCAGCCCCGGATGGGACGGTCATCGCCAAGGTCAGCACCAGAGTCGCCAGGTAGGTGGATGTCAGCAAGCGACGCCGCGTATAACCCGCGAAAAGCCCTGCCGATCGCGCTAGCGTCCGGCGGTCCAAGTGCCCACTCATCGTCAGCCCCCCCCCCCAAAACCGCCGGATTGCGCTATCCGTCACGCTGGAATAGTTGTTGCAAAACTATGCAACTGGAGTTCAAACTTTGGCAATAAGTCCTGGGTTCCGGCCAATCGTTGATTTCAAAGCCGTGACCTGGTGGCCACACCATTGATCCCGGGATACGCTCCGCCCAACCCGTTTGGGCCGGGGTGTGCTGTGAGGCATACAGAGTTTGTTGTCTACGGATTGAACAACGGGTCCCTTCTCAGCGTTTCCATCGCAAGGGCACGACTCTGCTAATCAGGACTCGAACTAAATCATGCTCAGGAACACTATTGCTGCGCTCAGCCTTTTGGCGGCGCTAATAACTTTTCTGACCGGCTCGGCTTACGCCCAAGACGACGTCCGTACCGTTCCCGTTCATTTCAAGGCCGGAGCGAACAGCGCCACGGTCAAGGGCAAGGTTGCCGGTTACGACACCGTCGACTACGTGCTCGAAGCCGGAAAAGGGCAGCACATGTCCGTCAGCATGTCGACCGACAACGCCTCGAGCTATTTCAATATCCTGGCGCCCGGCCAAAACGAGGCGGCGATGTTTATCGGGTCCACCAGCGGCAACAAGTTCTCAGGCACGCTTCCCAAGGACGGCGCGTACAAGATCCGCGTCTATCTGATGCGGAATGCCGCGCGGCGCAAGGAGGTGGCCAATTACAGCCTCACCATGAGCATTACCGGCGCAGCCAAGAAGGCCGCGGCCAGTCCGGCCAAGCCCAAGGCGCACGGTGCGAGCCTCTCCGACCTGACAGGCATGGATGCGATCGCGGCCATCGACGAGATGAGCGCGCGCGGTTTCAAGGGCGTCGACACGATCACCGAGGGAGAGACGCTTTATGGGATCTACTACAACCCCTCCACCAAGCAATGCATCCAACTGACCAACGCCGGCGACAAGGTCTACGCGGTCAACGACATCAAGACTCATCCGAAGTGCCATTAAGGAGGCCAGGAAAGCCATGAACAGGTTCTACGGAATAATCGCAGTCGCGCTGGTCGTTGGACTGGCGGCATGCTCCGAGGAGTCGTCCGAGCAGAAGGCGAGCGAGCCCGCCGCCAAGACGGATGATTCGGCGACCCAGGCCGCCCCAGCACCCGCGGCACCGCCCGCAGCCCAGGCTCCCGCACCGGCCGCAGCACAGGCTCCCGCACCGGCCGCAGCACCTGCTCCCGCGCCGGCGGACGATGGGGCTGGTGCCATGGACGGCGCTCCTGAAGCGGCCCCCGCAGACGATGGGGCTGGCGCCATGGACGGCGCTCCGCAGGCCTCGGCCGGCAAGGACGAGCAGGCTTGCCTCAAGGCCGTGAAGTCCGAGACGCACAACACCGTGGCGACGCTCAGCGTGGAAGAGTCCGAGGCGGCGACCATGGTGATGGTCGGCGTCGGCCCCAACAAGGCGCCGTGGAAGTGCCTCGCCAAGGACGGTATCGTCGACGAGATCATGTCGATGACCGACGAGGGCGCCCTCTAGGCGTCGCACCTATCGTGACCGTCAAAGGCCGCCCGTGCTGGTTGAGTATGCGCTGATGGATGCGCTGCTCACGTCCGCCAAGCCGCCATTCTTGATCGTCAGCGATCCGGTGCCCCGAACTCCGAGATAGAAGTCGGAGGGCCCGGTCCAGGACGGTCCAGAGCCGTCGACTGTCACGGTTCAGTTTCCGCCGGCTGCGTCGCCTAGTTGTGCTGGCGGTCCTATTTCGTGAATCAACGATTATTATCGGTCCCGCTTGCTCCTTGCTTATCTTTTGCCCGCGTGCGGCTGCCATCTTTTGGCAGGCTAAGCCTGCCGGACTGGTTGACAAGAAGCCTACTCCGTAGCCTGCCTTTCTGGCTACAAGACCGCTCGAACTCTCAGGCCAAGTATCCATAGGCTCTCTTCCGATGGATCGAGCGCCGGATTGACGATGAACTGCACGTCGGGCGTGATCGCCAACTCGGGCAAAGCTTGAATCCGATAATAGGCCTCGAAGGTATATTGATCTTCGTTCTGCCCTGCGGTTGCTTCTTCGGGCGGTCGGCCCCAATTTGCGCCAAGGCCCAGATAGTCGTTCCGCACGTTCACCTGATAGCCGAGGCCGACGCTGACCGACCACTCAAGGATCGCGCCCCCGCCGTCGGAACACCCCGCTCTAAAGAAGGGCATCCAGCGATCGTAGAGTTCGCGGCTGAACGAAAACGCGATCCCCCATCCGTCATCGACTTGAGCGACCTCGCGAGCATCTACCTGCCAGGCCGTGACATGAATGTTCTCTGAGAGACGTTTCTCAAAAGAGCCGATCCACCCGACTTCTATGTGTTTGAACAGTTCGTGCGTGTTCACAAGACTATCGATGGCACTCCCGGGATCGCTCGGGTCGCCATTCGCATCCGCCACACCACCCAGGACATAGAAGTTCTTATCGGTGAGATACCGAGCCCTGGTGCCAACGCCTTGATCGGGGGTTGGGATTGTCGGATCAGTCAAAAACGCCTTGTTGAGAAAGTCCGTGCGCGAGTTCACCAATCCGTACACATCCACGTAATCGGTGACATCGACGATGCCGGCTGCGAACGCGAAGCGGTTCTCAGGAAACCTCTGGTACCAGTAGAGATTGGTCAGAAGCGAACCAGCAGCAGAAAACCCAACGCCCGTTATCCCTGCATACCCGATCTCGGGACCCAATTGCCCTGGAGCGATCGCAGTGCCCAAACGATGCCGGTTCTCCAGCTTGAATACGAGAGTGCTCGCGTTCGCCGCATTGCGATTGAACGGCTTCCACTCACCATACAGGCGGGTCACACCGGCCGTGGCATCCTCTTCGCCGGGGCTCGCACTCGCATGTTGAACCAGCGCGTTGTAGTCGGCCCCGAGCGTCAATCCGAACTCTCGCTCCAACCAAGCTCCAGCTGGCAGCGACGGCAAGACACGGCCCATAGCTTTTGCTGCCGCCTGATCGGCGCGGATCTGCGCGCGGACACTACCTGGCCCACCTAAGTCTGGTGCTCCGTTCGCAGTGTCCGGATTCGACGACTGTTGTGCTAGCGCGCCGCCGGCGCATACGACCGCAAAAGCCGTTGTCACAGCGAGAGTTATCGTTGCGGATCGTATCCACGTCCGCTTGTGTCGTATGGAAACGTCTCCCTGAGACGTAGGATATCGAGAGGCCGGTCGGATCATCGGCCGATTATTGACCAGCAAGCATCGGAGGAACAAGCGCTTGAGCATAGGCCCTCGCGGCGCGCGCTCGGAAACACATGGGCGTCCCCGAAATCGGCAGCGTCAGCATTGCCGATCTCGAATCGGTAAAAGGTAAACTCGGCCTCCCGGTCGAGCGCGATTTTCACTTCGCGCCGCGTCATACGATCTCGGTCTATGCCCGTGCGGCCCGCACCGAAGGCACGATCACCGAGTGTCACGCGGTTCTCGATAAGGCCGCCGCAGACAGCGCGCCGAACGTGGCGCCGACTCCTAACCCACCGCAACTTCGATTGCAGCGCAGAACGCCCGGCAGCTTTAGGGCAAACCATCAATGAGGCAGCGTATCCGGTTCGATCCATTTGAGGATCATTTCGTAGCACACCGCGACGACGACAGGGCCCAGGAAGACACCGACCAGCCCCCATTCGATCAACCCGCCCATGGCGCCGAGGAAGGCCAAGATGGCGGGGACGTGCGTGCCTTTGCTGACGAGAAGAGGGCGCACGACATAGTCGACGAGGGCGACGCCGACAACGCCCCAAAGAAAAATGAACACGGCCATGCCCGGCTGGTCCTGTCCCCAAAGCCAGAGCGACATGGGAATAAAGATCAAGGCGGGACCGATCTGAATCAGCGACAGAATAAAAACCACTCCGGCCCAAATGATCCAGCCTGGCACCCCGGCGACCATATAGGAAAAGGTCGCGAACAGCGTTTGCACGAGCGCGGCGCCAAGGACACCGATGACCGTTTGACGTGTCGTCACGACCGATAGCGCGGCCATTCTTCGCGCGAACGTTCCACCAAGGCGATCGAAGAATTTGTGGGAGAGCTCGCTGACCCGGTCGAAATTGTAGACGAGCAGCGTGGCCAGAATCACGCCAATTGCAAACTCGAACACAAAGATGCCGAGAATTTCGGACTCGTAAGCAAACCACACGAGGATGGCTTTGATCTCGTCGCCGAAGCGCGTGGCGAGCGAAGATAGATCCGAGCCAAGCGACCGCCAAAGCTCTGCAACGGATTCTCCGACAACGGGCAAGTTGAGTATGGGTTCGGGGAGGTTCCCCAGACCGGCAAGCGCCACGCGTTCGACCCAGTTCAAGGCTGACGGCAGAAACGATGCCAGGGCCGTGGCAATGCCGAGGGCGGGCACAACGAAACACAGAACAAGTCCCACGCCGGTGAGAAGAGCGGCAAGCGCTCTCCGATGCCCGAGACGGCCTAAGAGACGATTGTGCAAGGGAGCCACCGCGATTCCGAGAACGATGCCCCAAAGAATTGCCGGCAAGAAGGGGTAGAGCGTCAGCAAACCGACGGATAGGACGGCCAGCACCAGACCTAGAGGGGCAATCCGCTCGACCAGTTCGCCCCCCGGCGCGCCGCGCTGTCGTTGCTGATCCGGTTCTGGCTTTGCGCTGGACGTCACGGTCCGCCGTTCCCTTCCCGAGGCCGCCGGCTGGATGTGCTCACCTATTTGCTCGTCATGTTCCTGATCACGCCGGCTATGAGCGTAAGGACGATGCCGCCAACAGCGCCACCGGCGACGTGGCCAACCCACCCCTCGATCATCTGCCCGGCCATGGTCCCGATAAGTTGTCCCGCGATCCCACCGCCGACAGCCCCTGCGATCGCATTCCCGACGGCGCCCAACGAATAATTCTTCGCGGCAGCGCCGGCCGCGCTCCCTCCAACCGCTCCAGATACCAACTGAATGAGAAGACTCGTCAGATCCATCGTGGTCGCCTCCCGATTGCCCGTTTAGCGTAATCGATTAGTGATACCACACCTGCGTGCGCCGTACGTAGACCTCAAATGCGGTTAGATCCCTATGCCTTGGAGCCGCGGTCTTCTGAAGCTCGGAGACACGCAATCGACGGCGATCACGTTCGGGCCAATCGTCCTTGTAATGACCATCAGTGCCTCTTCGATTGGGTGTCCGGCCGCCTTGCGCGCCAATGGCTTCGCCGTTGAAGCCTGCGAGAGGTGTGCGCCAGAGCGCCTCGCTAGGGCAGCGCGGCGTTGGACGGTAGCGTATCTTGCGCCATAACGACGAAGTTGCGATCCGAGCGCGTTGAGGCGTGTGCCGGCTTATCGGTGACGACCAGCACGAGGCCCGGATGCATCTCGTTGGCGACCTTCTGCGCCAGCGCCGGGTCGGATCTCAGTCGGCCGATCACTTTCTGCGGCGAGTCGCCAGCGCCAGTTTTGCCATGGCTTGTTGCGTGCCAGTGCAAGGAGCCTCCGTCGCCTTGGGCGCCGACCAGCACGAAGACGTGGGAGCCGAGCGGCATGTGAGGACGTTCGATTTCAATCTTGCCCTGCGCCAGGATGACGCCGTCCTTCAGGACATACATTTCCCGATCGGCACTGCTGACCAGCACCGACACGGAGTGCTGCATGCCGTCGTGCCGCGTCTTTGGGGGCAATGCCTTCTTATCGAGCGCCGCGACGGCGGTCGCCATCTCGTTCTTGGCAAGCGACGTGAGGATCGGCCCGGGATGGGTCACGGGGCTGGGCTCGCTGTGGTCGTCGGCGATAATCACCGGCGTGCCGACATGGGTGACGCCGAACAGCAGCTCGGAAAATTTGAGCGGAAGGCGGACGCAGCCGTGAGACGCCGGATAGCCGGGGAGGTTGCCCGCGTGCAGCGCGACACCGGACCAGGTCAGCCGGTTCATGTTTGGCATTGGTGCGTTATTGTAGGTGCTCGAGTGGTGGTGCTTGTCCTTCTGCAGGATCGTGAACACGCCGGTTGGGGTCGAGTGCCCCTTCTTGCCCGTCGAGCAGGTGGACAGGCCAATGCGCACACCGCCGCGATAGACGTGAACGAGCTGGTCCGGGATCGATACGATGATGGCGACGGGGCCGCTGGGGGATTTCTCCGGCACCCAGATATACTGACCGGGCTTCAGCTTGGAGACTTCCCGCGCGGCCGCCACGATGACTTCGAAAGTGCCCACGGACGCAAGCGCCGCCGCGGCCGCGCCTTTGAGTAGGGACCGCCGTCTCAGCGTAATCTTCATAGCGTAGGACCTCCGACGTTCGGCAATGAGACGTTCAAAATATGCAAAAATAACAAGATAATCTGACTTCTATCAGAAGTAGGCCATGTATCTAGTAGGGAGTTTCCCGGCAATGCGACACTTCGTGCTCAAGGCTTCGCTCATCGCAGCGGCCCTCATTTCATTTTCCACGACTTCGGTCCGATCCGACGACGGCATCCGGACCGTCCCCGTTCACTTCAAGGCGGGCGCCAGCGCCGCCGCCGTCAAAGGGGCAATCAAGGGATACGAGGCCGTGGACTATGTGCTGGAAGCTGGCAAGGGCCAGCATATGACCGTCAGCATGGCCACGGACAACGCGTCCAGCTACTTCAATATCTTGGCTCCGGGCCAGAACGAAGCCGCGATGTTCGTCGGATCGGCCAGCGGCAACCAGTTCGAGGGAACGCTGCCGCACAGCGGCGCCTACAAGATCCGCGTCTATATGATGCGCAATGCCGCGCGCCGGGAGGAAGTGGCGAACTATCAGGTTCAAATGGCGATTACGGGCGCCGCGAAAGCAGCGCCGGCAGGCGAGGATAGCTTAAGCTATGACGCTCTAGTCGAGGGCACCGATTATCACGCAACAGGCACGATCACTTGCGCCATGGGAGGCGGCCAGCCGGCGGGCTCTTGTGCCTTCGGTGTCAAACGCAAAGGCAATGGGTCCGGAACGGTGATCGTCACCAAGCCGGACGGTCGCAAGCGCACAATCTTCTTCGAGAATGGGAATGCGACCGGCGCCGATACGAGTGAAGCGGATCCGGGCGAATTCGCCGCGCGGAAGCAAAACGACCTCAGCATCGTGCTCGTTGGCGAGGAGCGCTATGAGGTTCCTGACGCCGTGATTTTTGGAGGTTGATCCGGCGTGATCGCGAGAGAGGTTAACCTGAGAACTCTTTGGAAACGGCCATGACAAACAAAAATGACTTCACACCGGAAGAATGGACCCTATTGCTGGAGAGCATCACAGCTGCCGGACTCGCCGTTTCGGCGGTCGATCCAAGCGGCTGGTGGGGGACGCTTAAGGAAGCAGCCGCGAGCACACCGTCGCTCGCTGAAGCCAAGCGCGATCCCAACTCTAACGAACTCATCCAGTCAGCGGTTGCTGATTTTGAGAGATTCAGCGATGGAAGCATTCTTGCGATGCGCGAACGCTTCGCCCAAGCGGAACCCACGGAATGTGTGGAACGTTCGCTAGCGAGCCTACGGGAGGCTGCCGCCATCGTCGATGCAAAGGCCCCTAGCGAAGCCGCGGCCTTCAAGACTTGGCTCCGCGGAATCAGCGAGAAGGTCGCAGACGCTGCCGTGGAGGGGTCTTTTCTCGGCATCGGTGGTGTCCGAGTAAGCGATGCCGAGAGGGCGATGCTTCGCGACATCTCCGAAGCGCTAGGCATAGCCTCCTAGGCTCCCGCGCCGAAGTCTGCTTCTGGCACGTAGCGGGCATGTTTGGCCGCAGTTCGACGTATCAATTATCCAACGCACGGCGGACGCCCGTGTGGTGAACCCACGTTCGCCTGTCCTTTGCGTGTCTCCGCACGCCATTTTGCTGACATTAAGAACAGCTCGGGCTCACCATCACCGCAGGCCGGAAGCATGTCTCTCGGCGCACACCGCCGACGCTACCTTTGGTGAGGGCCACGGTGGCTCCATCGAAGCAGGCTTTACGAGGTCGGTTTGCTCCCATGGCGCGACTCTAGGCGGCTTCAATCCGCAGAGTCCTGTGAAGAATGCTGGGTTCAGGAGCTCAGTAATATGGAAATCGGCTGCAAGCGCGGGATAGGGCCGTGCGGGTTCGACTCCCGCCGTCCGCACCAAGGGCTCTGTCTCATGGAGAATATCTGACAGCTCACATCAGAATCGGCTTTCTGGTCGAGGCGCCGTGGACTCCGTCTCCTGCTGGCCAGACCGATAGACGTTTACGGCGAGCGCAACATAGAGTGCGGCGAGTCCTGTCAACGCCATCAGCCATGCTTGCCACATACCCCAGGCAAACGCGATGATCGCAAAGAATGCCGCGACCTGAGCCAGCGCGAAGCGCTGAGTGGCGCGCGGTATGCGGCCGAGCGACAAGATGACGGCGGAACCTGTTGCAACGAACAGGATGACGCCCACGGCGCCCAGCTCGTACCAGGTCTGCAAAAATGCGTTATGTGCGTGGGCACCGGCGCGCCAGCCGAAGCCCTCGGTTTTGACCTTCTTCTTCCACTGCATGCGGCGGTTGTCCGGCGACTGATCGATCTTACGCGTCGAGGAGGCGCCGATGCCAAGAAGGGGTGTGGCGTGGACATGCTCGGCGGTATAGGCCCATAGCGTCACACGGGCTCGCGCTGAGAACGGAAGGTACTCGGACTTGTGCAGTTCGGCCTGGTATGCTGCTGTCGCCAGCGGAACCACAATCGCGAAGGCTAGGCACCAGACAAGCCACAGCCCTTTTCGCGTCGTGGCGGGCCACAGGCTCGCAAGCAAGAAGACGGCGAGACTTGTGATAAGCCCCACTTTGGACGAATCGTGGTTCGATAGGAAAATGGTCGCCGTTGCGGCGGCGAACAGCGCGATTGAAACAAGGACGCGGTTGCGGCCGCCCGGTTGCGTCACCGCACAGAGTAGCGCCGGCCAGAGGGCCAACAGCATGACGGCGATCGTGGCGTTCAACTTGTATGGTGCGATCCGTACGATCTCGCCGTTGCTGACGACAAGACCCTTGAGGCTGTCGGGCTGCGTAAACGGGAGCGCGTGATAGAGGGTCAAGGTGCCAAGGCGGTCCGTGGCTGTCTCGATTATGATTAAGGCAACGCCAACCCCTATTCCGACCGCAAAGGCCGACGCCGCCATGCGTAACGAGCGCGCTGGCCAGCGCGACAGTGCACGGGCCGAACCGTAGCACATGAGAACAATCAGCACGAACCAGGTGGACGCCGTGAACGCCCGCTCCGGGTCGAGAGACCAGGTAGCGTTGACAAAGAGGTAAGCGGCGGTCGCGCCGAATAAGGCCAGTGTCGCATCGATCCGGAATAAGTTCCTGAGGTCTCCGCCCCGCGCGAGTTCTAGCCCGACGCAGCAGAGGAACAGTACGATCAGAATCACGACGGTTGATTTGGGGATCAGCAGCGTGGCGAGGGGGCCAAGGAAAAACAGTACACGTATGATCGCAGGCTCCCGCCGGAGCGCGAGGTTGGCTAGGTGTCGCATAGGATTCCGGTGTCGTGGTCGAGACGGGGTGCCCTAAGATGCCGTTTGGCAGTCGAGGTCTGACCCTAGCCAATAGCACCTCGCAGGCGTATCCGGAAGCAACTGCCGGGACGTGTTGCAGATAACGCACCTGAGAGCGGCATATTTTCGGCGGCGGCCTGGCCCCTGCGTCAGGGTTGTCGCCTCTGACGGAGTGTAGTTATACCGTCCACGGTGGATCGCGCCCAATTAACCGAGCCAGAGCTGCCCGATCATTCATGAAATCGGATTTCCAAGCAGATAGTTCGTTTTCCATATCGCGTGCATCTGGCAATGCGCCACCGGAGAATACCGCATCCCGAAGACCAACACCCTTACCTGCTTCAACCACACGATGGAGGCCGACGGATCGTAATTTGCGGACGACGAGTTCAGTCGATCTTGCCACGAATCTAAACCTAGGCGCGGACGCGGCGTTAACTCGTTTGTCAGGTTCCTTTAAGGACAATTCGCCAATCTCATAGCCAGCCAGGGTCTTTGTAAATCTAGGTAGATTTCCAATAACGTCTTCATAAAAAATTACCTCGACGTTGTTTCTGCCAAAATGGCTATACCACCTGTCAAGCCTCTGAGCGTAAATGCTATTTGTAACGATACTTGGGAATTGTTCGATTGCTTTCCCAATACTCAAGTCGGTCAGGCCGCGTCGTCGTGTGTGTAAGTAATGTGAGACTGAACGACGCACAGGATCGCGTAAGGTGATGAAAATACGTGCGTCCGGGAGGGTGGATTCTATCCTCTGCAAAGCATGTTTTGCGAAAAAGTAGGTTGGCCCAACCTCGACAAACAATCGATCGGAGCGTCTAGCTGCAAATTGAGCCAAGTACCAAGAAAAACCCCTGTCAAAGTGCCGGTCAAAAAAGAAGGTCTCTTTGACACCTTGTGGTAGCCGGACGTCTTCACTAGAACGCAAGACATGGTCTATCCAAGATGTCCCCGTCTTTGGTGGGCCAACAAATAACAGCCAGCTTCGAACGTCGGACACCACCGGGATCTAAATGTCGGATAAGACATAGGTCACTTGTTCAGGGGGCTGTGGACCGAGCTGGATATCCACTATACCACTCACTGCGGTATGGAAAAATAAGTATAGTCTGTCATATATGTATTGTGGATCAAGAAGTCCCGATAAGTTAAACGTCTTCATATTTCCCGTAGACATTGCTTGACCTCAATTTGCTGCAGGACGTTTATTATAGCTGTTTAGGTGGGAAGAGCTATGAGCAAAAGCGTCGCGAGCCAGCAGGCGGGTGAGCGACATCAACAACAAAAGCTGGACCTTCAAAAGCAGCCGCTTCGCAACATGGCAAAGAATGAGACGCTGACGCCGGAGCTTGCTCTGAGCCCACCATACAGTCGCGTGATCCGCAGGTGCACCAGCTCGCCCGCTCCATCATCAAGATCGTGAAAAGCATCGCCGTCCTCGACTGCAATCTCGCCGGAACGCGCGGAAGGTGCCCGAGAAGGAGGGCACGAATAACTGCAAGAGGGGCGCCCTTGAATCGTCATAGCGAAAGGCAGCGATGAAGTTAGCTAAAGAACGAAGCGCTTCACGAACGGTGTCAAGACTTGTCTGACAACGTCGGAGAGGCCCGCTGGTTAGGGTGGTACACTCATTGAGCTAGAAGCCGACAATTGCAATGAGCTCCAAGCCCCTCCCTAGCGCTGTTTGCGCGGATCGTCGTTAGGATCGACGTATGTGATGTCCCATGGGCCGGTGGCGATCAACAGAACGACCGATTCGTCATCGTTCCACAGATAGTGCGGATGATCCGCCGGCAGCATGAAGCTCGAACCCACATCGAGCAGCTTGCCTTTGTCGCGGTCGAGCTTGTCGCCAAATCCGTTTCCGACCTGACCCTTCAATACGGTCACCACTTCGGTAAATGGGTGCGTATGAGCAGGAATGATGTAGTTCGCGGGAAACTTGAGATAGGCGATGAAGACGCCCGCCTTGCTCGGATCTCCGACCACCAGTGCGCTTTGAGCGCCCTTGGGAAGGATCGGTTCGTCCTTCCAGTCTATGGCGCCTTCGTCAAAAACCCTATGGGCCTCGGCAACCATGCGTTCGATCTTCTGATCGTCGGCCAACGAGGGACTTACAAAAGCGCACAAGATCGCGGCCAACCATAGAACTCTCATTCTGCTCTTCTCCTTTTCGATTGGACGCGCCCGGACTTGCACGCGCGTTAGGATGCCGTTCCGGGTGCTTGGTAGAAATCGCGCATTGATGCGAAGCGTCGTTCGGCGCCAACTATGGCGGATCCGCAGACGATCCGACAACACGTGAATCGGTCGCGGCTTTTCCGGACGGTTTGGCGGCGCGGTCAAGATGCATCCGGGTCGCGTTTCATGCGGCCAGGATCATGTCTCTTGCCATCTCGTATCCCTCCAACACGCTCGGGATACACCCCAGCCACCTGTCCGAATCTCCAGGATCAATTCACAACCAAAAACGGGCACGGTTCAAAGGCCAGCACAGGGACCGGAAGGATGTCACCGCCGTTTCAACCACCCGCCATGCTTGAGCAAACCATAAAGGCTAATGAGCGCCCAGAAGCACTCTATAAGGAAGCCGGGCAAATTCCACGCGGTGATTAGCGAGACGAGGATCAGAACCGCGCCTGCGAGATTAGCCAGCGAGTATCGCCAGTTCTCGGCACTGAGCCATCCTTGCTGATTTGCAAAATACGCAAGGACGATCAGTACGGACCCAACCACTCCAGCTATCGTTAGAAAATCCAATGCCATGGAGGCGTCCCGCCGAGAGGGCGTCCTGTTTCCCCGCTAGCCCAGCCCGAGTCCGCGATGTGCGCCAGGCGCGTCAGCAAACCTTGAGATTGATGCTGAGACCGTGTTGCGAACGTCGATACGTGGATCCTGATCTGGGGGGCGATCCTTGACGGCCCCCTCATTGGACAGGACGAACCTTGTACGGACGACCGGGTGAAATGGAGGCACACTCAAACCTTTTGCAGAAGTTCGGCGAAGGAAGCCTCTAACGTTGATGTAAATCCCGCGTCGTTGCCCGGACTTGCGGCGCAATGGCCCCAGGGCGAGTCATAAGGTTGAAACCGCGCGCCCGCGATTAAGTCCGCCTCGAGTGCATTGTCTTGCGGCGGAAAGTAAAGATCTTGCGTGCACGGCATTATTATGCAGCGCGCACGCACGGCGCCGAGCGCATGAGCGAGATCGCCGTTGTAGAGCGAATTGGCGCTGACATCGCCTCGCTGCCAGGTAGCGAGCTTGGCCAGAAGATCGTTTGCGTCCCAATTGTCCACGTGATCTGCTTCCCAGTCGCGCAACAGTTCCTCTATCGTATCGAAGCCCAGTTCCCGATAAAGGCCGTCGCGGTAGAACGTTTGGCTATAGGCCCAACCCGCATAAACCCGCGCGAAGGCCTTCAGTCCGGCAACCGGGGGCTTTGCGTAGTCGCCGCCGTTCCAGGATTGGTCGGCGCATAGCGCGGCCTTGACGCCTTCCAAAAATAGGAAGTTGTGCGGCGAGGTCTTCGCCGATGCGCAGAACGGCAGGATCGCGTCGACCATATCCGGAAATTGCGCCGCCCATTGATAGCATTGACACCCTGCCATTGACCAACCGGCAACGAGCGCGATCTTCTTGACGCCAAGGCGCTCCGTCAGCAGACGATGCTGACACGCAACATTGTCCCAGAACGTGACGACCGGAAACCGCGGCCCATCCTGCGGTGCAGGTGTGTTGGATGGAGAGGACGACAGGCCGTTGCCGAAAAGATTGACCGACACAATGAAATGACGGGCGGGATCGATCGCGCGTCCCGGACCGAAAAAACCCTCGTTGCGCATATGCGTGCCAGTGTAGAACGTGGGCAACACGACCACATTGTCGCCGGCGGGGGACAACGTACCGTACGTCTTGTAGGCTAGCCTCGCACTCCGCAGGATCTCACCAGACTGAAGTGAGACATGCCCCAGCTCAAATATGTCGTAGTCGTCGATCATCCATCCATCCGCCGGCGTTCGCCGCGCCGCTAAGTGACGTCCTGCGGCCGTGCCTCGGCCCGCATCATCGCCAAGATATGCCGTTCACATTCGGGGTAGCCGTCCAATGTAATCAGCTCTTCCTTGTCACGGATGTCCTTGCCCTTCTTGAATTCCAGATCGAGGATCGCTTTCAACCGGCCTGGGTGGCTCGACAAAAACACAATCTTGTCCGCGAGGAAGATCGCTTCGGGAATATCGTGGGTGACGAGCATGATTGTCGTCTGCGAACTCTTCATGATCTCGACGAGCATCTCTTGCATGTGCCATCGGGTTTCCGCGTCCAGAGCGCCAAACGGCTCGTCCATCAACAATATTTCAGGCCTGTTGGCGAGCGTGCGTGCAATAGCAACGCGCTGCTTCATGCCGCCGGAGAGGTTCTTTGGATACGTCTTCCGAAATTTCGCGAGATGAACCAGGTCGATGAAGTGGGATGCTCTTTCCTGCCGCTCGGCCTTCGGGACGCCATTCAGCTTCATCCCATACTCGACGTTCTGTTCCACCGTGAGCCACGGAAAGGACGTGTAGCTCTGAAAGACCATGCCACGCTCACGCGCCGGACCATCAATCTCTTTTCCGTCCAGTACGACCGAGCCGGCGGTAGGGTCCTGCAACCCTGCCACGATGTTCAAGAGCGTTGACTTGCCGCAGCCGGATGGGCCCAGCAATACGCAAATCTCATTCTGCACCACGTTGAAGGACACGTCGCGCAAGGCTTCGACACGGTGAGCGCCATGCCCGAAGGATTTACCAACTCCGTTGACGCTCAATTTGACGTGCGATGCCATGACCGGCCTCCCGGTTCTCCGAATTGCAAAAGGCGACCGAACCGACATTTTTCCGCCGGTCCGGCCGTAGGTGTTGCCATGGGAGGCAATTCTAGCCGCGATATCCGGATTCATAGAGCTCTCGATGCAGATCGCACTCGATGCCTGTCTCGGGCGCTTTCACTTCCTTGATCAAGCCGAACTTGACCCACCAATCGCTGATGAGATTCCAGTGATCGGCGACCTGGCCATTTTTCTGGCCGAAAGGCGGATCGCCCGGCACGACGCCACAGAAGCGCGCCGCCTCCAGGAAGTCATAGACATAGAGTCCACCGTCGACACCGCTGCCGTCCTTGCCGAGAACCAGTTCGACGTCGTCGAGGCTCATCTTCATGGAATCGGCGATGATCTGGTTGCCCTCGGCGGGGTTCTTCTTCCACCAGGCAATCGCGTCGTACATCGCCTTGAGCGTTTTGCGGGCCGTATCGCGCCGCTTCGTCAGGAAGTTGTCGCTCATATAGAGTCCATCGGCGATTACGGCGTTCTCCAGCCAGTACGGCTCCCGCGATTGCGCGAGGACGGAGGACCCGGGCAATGCCTTGAGCGTATTGCTGCCGTATGGCTCCCAAAACTCCGACGCGGCGACGCCGCCGCCCACCAAAGCCGCAAATGCGTCATCCGCGATGATGTTGCGGTATTTTACGGAGTCGTAGGGGACGCCGTTCTGCTCCAGCCACATGGCGACGAAGATCTGAGCCAATCCGCCTTCCAGAACGGCCACCTCTTTTCCGGGAAGGTCTTTGGCGGTTTTTATGCCGGGTCCGCCAACGATCTTGTCGGTGCCGTAGGACAAATTGGCGAATGCAGCGAACTTGATCGGCATTCCGCGTTCCACGCCAACGGGGGTGAACTCGGCCGTGCTGGAAATCACGTCCATCCTGTCGGCCGCCATTAAGTTGAAGCTCTCGTACGGATCTTCAATTTGCTGGTAACTGATATCCAGATCAGGGGCGAGCTTCTTGGCGATTGCAATGTCCCAGAAGCCGTAACCGGGCCAGGTGAGACCGGAAATGCGAACCCTTTCGGCCGCGACGGCGGATCCCATGCATCCGAACGCCATAACGCCGGCGGTCACTGCGGCGGCAACGCACAAACTCAGATTTCGTCTACTTTTCATGACTTCCTCCCTTATCGATCACCCAATGCACACGCGGCGCTCGCAAATTGCGGCTGGGCCCGAAGCGCCGAGCCGTGGCCGGATTTCGGTCGGTCAGCGGACGTTTTCCTCCAGATAGGCAAATGCGATTCCGTGAAACTTCTTCAGTAGGAAATCGAAGAGCAGGCCGAGCGCACCGATGACGACAATTCCGGCCATGATCTGATCGACGTGAAGGAAACGCTTGGCGCGCATCATCATGGCGCCGATGCCGACATCGGCCGCGATGATCTCGGCGATCACCAGATAGGTCCAGCTCACGGCGAGCATCTGGCGCATCGCGACCAAGATGCCGGGCAGAGCCGCCGGGACGACGACCGTGCGCAACACCTGAAGCCGGTTCCCACCCAGCGTCACCGCGGTGCGTACGAAGTCCGCCGGCACGGACTTCGTGTGGTCCATGATCAATGTTGTGAGGAACCAGACCACGCCGAGAAACAACAGCGCGAGCTTCTGCGCATCGCCCGCGCCGAGCCACATCAGAAGAAGCGGAATGAAAGCAGGCGCCGGAAGATATCGCCAGGCGGAAACGAGTGGGTTGAAGAAGGCCTCGACGGTGCGGAACGAGCCCATGAGAATGCCCAAGGGCACGGCGACCAAACACGCAAGAGCGAAGCTCAGCAGAATGCGTGTGACGCTGACGCCGACGTCGTACAGAAAGGCCTTCTCCGTGAACAGTGTATGGAGCGCCGACAAAACCTTCCCGGGACCAGGCAACAAGATATCGTTGGCCCAGTTCTGCCAAACGGCGAATTCCCAGAAGCCAAAGAACAAGACCCAAACGAGGATGCCGAGCGTCAACGACCAGGACGCTGGGATGTCGGACTTGAACTCGAAGAACCGCCGCCTGCGACGGCGTGCGCCGCCAGGATTAGCTGTCCGCGGTGCGGTCTTCTCGATAGCCTCTGTGCTTGATCCCGCCAGCGTCATGATAGCCCTCAAAGCGTCAGTAAAGGCGCAGATATTCTTGGACTTCCCAGTCGGTTACCGCCTGGTGATAGCGTTCCCATTCGTCGTTCTTGTATGCGGTGTAGGAGTTCAGCATGACCGGTCCGAGAACGCCCCGAGCCAACGAGTCCGCCTTGAGAGCCTCGATTGCGCTAAAGAGCGTGCGCGGCAGCCGGCGGATTCCGAGTTCGGAGAATTCCTCGTCGTTCATTTGGTAGAGATCGCAATCGGTCGGCTCGCCAGGGTCCGTCTTGTTCTCGATGCCCTCGACGGCGGCAGCCAGCGTCATCGCCAGCGCCAAATAGATGTTCATGGTCATGTCCGCCGCGCGGTTCTCGATGCAGTACCGGCTTTGTGGCAAGCGGAACTGGGCGGAACGGTTGTTGTGCCCATAGGTGATGTTGGTGGGCGCCCATGTCACCGTACCCCCTTCGAACCCCCCCACGCGCGGAACGAGACCGTTGTAGGAGTTCACCGTCGCGCAGGTGACCGCGGTGATGGCCTCGGCATGCGCCATCAGTCCGCCTACGGCATGCCGGGATTCGGCCGACCAGCCGTTTCCGTTCTTGAACA
This sequence comes from Hyphomicrobiaceae bacterium UBA7697, assembly GCA_002482645.1. Taxonomy (GTDB): domain Bacteria; phylum Pseudomonadota; class Alphaproteobacteria; order Rhizobiales; family Methyloligellaceae; genus Methyloceanibacter. The sequence goes on along the minus strand of DLGJ01000008.1, from coordinate 364,011 downwards.
GATTCTCGCCGGGACGGTCCGTGGCTTGGAGAGACAGATTGATATGCGCGCCAGAGCGCCAGTCGCCTACGGTCGGCTTCGGCATAAAGGTGATGAACATGCCATGCTTCTTGGCGACTTCCTTGAGAAGAATGCGAAGGAAGACGAAGCGGTCCGCCATCTCTAGAAGGTGCGAGTAGTGGAAATCCAGCTCGAACTGCGAGTAGGCGCCCTCGGCGACGACGTCGTGCAGGTTCCAACCGAGGCCTTCGAGAATATCGATCATGTCGCCCAGGAAGGGCATCGACTCGAGAGAGTATTCGACGTCGTAGCCGAACGCCTGACGGCGCGGTCGGGCGCCCTCGGCGGGATCGTCGTCGATCGCTTTGACCGGCCGTCCGTCGTCGTCGTAACGCATGGCGATGAATTCCGGCTCGACGCCGGCAAAACCGACATAACCCTTGTCCCGCGATTGCTGGATGATCCGCTTGAGCGCTTGGCGCGGGCAGACGTTGTAGGGCGCGCCTTCCCAGAACAGGTCGGCGAAAATAATCGCCAACGTGTTGTCCCAGGGACAGATGTAGACCGCATCCAGATCGGGCACCATGACCTGGTCGCTATCGGCGGGCGTCAACTCGGGGACATAGGAAATGGAGTGAACGGCGAATTGAGGCCCCTTGCCGAGGCACAAATCCTCCAGGTCGCTCATCGGCACCGGCTTCGTTTTTGGGATGCCGTGCAGGTCGATCCAACTGGACAAAACATATTTGACGCCGGCCGCCTCGAGCCGCTGGCGCAGTTCGGCAATGCGCGGGCGGTTCCGTTCGATGGCATCCTCGATACGGTCGTAGTACACCTTTTCACTCATCGTCATGTCCCCGGTTTCGTTGCCGCCGTCGGATTCCTGCAAGTTCGAGAGAAGACGCTCGGTCATCCTTCCGTCTCATCCCATTCGCTTTTCAGCAGGAACTGGTTCTTGAAGTTCTTGAGACCCATCATCGTCTCCGCCGAGGCAATGTCGGACTGGTCGTGGATCTCGTTGTTCAGAAATTCGATAAACTCGTCCCGGTCGTTGGTTACGACCTCGATCAACAGGTCGAACTGCCCCGCGACCCATAGGATGTAGACAACGCTCGAGACTGCACCGAGCCTCTGCGCCACCTGCGCTGGCGTCGCGCCCGGGGCCACTTTTAGCCCCACCATCGCATCGGTTTCGTATTCGGCGACCACTGGATCGGCGATGGCAATGATCCGCAACATGCCGGCTTGCCGCATCGCGGCGACGCGGTTGCGAATGGTGCCCTCCGAAACGTCCAGCCGTTCGGCGACTTCCGAGAAGGGCATGCGCCCGTCGCGCTGCAGCAGATTGATGATGGCGCGATTTAGATCGTCATCAGGGGATGCCTTTTGCGGCGCCTTGACGGAGCGGTCCGCAACCTTGCGGCCGTTGCCGGCCGGGTTGCGCGAGGGGCGGTTCGATGTCTCTGACATGGCGATCCTGTTCCTAAGCTCTCTAGGACAGTAAGTGCGTATTTCGCACTGTGCAAGCTAAAAAAATACGAAAACAGGATTTTAGCTAGGGATAGACTATGAAAATCGTATCACATGCAGATTATAGCTACGAATATCGCAATTTGGCATATACGGCAGGAGGGCTTCTCGCGGGCATTTGAGAGGGCCGTTGCCGCCGCCGGTCACTCGGCGTTGTCCGGCGCAGATATCCCGAACGTGTTGGAGGGACACGAGACGGCAAAAGGCCGGAGCTTCACGGCGCACCGTGCCGCCCGCGACCGGTCGGCCTTCTACAAAACCGAGCGTTCCCATTCCGCGCTTGAGCGCCGGAAACTCGGGGAGGCACCGGCTGGCAAGAGACGAGAAACTGGCGGCATGAAACGCAACCCGGATACACCTTGACCGGGCCGTTCAACCGTTTGGAAACCCGGGACCGATTCAAAGATCGTTCCCGGCATAGCCGACCACATCGGGACGTTCTGGGAACCCCGTATGCGCACCGCGATCTTCGCCTCTATGGATCGAGGCGGAGCCGGGCTCGATCCACTCGTCAAAGAAGCTATGGACAGTCTGAAAAGTTCACTGCGCGAGGCATCGGAATCAGGTTCACTTTGGAGAACGGAGTGCCGGCACGGACCACCGATGTAGGGCTGACGCAGGCATGTGCAGATGGGGACGGCCCGATCTTGCTGAACGATAGAAGGGGACGGCCCCATACAGGAGCAGCCTGGGATGATCTTCGAGCCCTTCACAATCGCCGGAATTATTGGATCGGCGCTCATCATTGCCGCGTATTTCGCCATCCAGCAGAGATTGCTGTCGGTCGAAGACTGGCGTTATCCGATGGTCAATCTAATCGGAGCAGTGTTGATACTGCTATCGTTGATCACGGCTTGGAATCTCCCTGCCGCCGTGATCGAGACGTTTTGGGCGGCGATCAGTCTCTACGGCCTCGCGAAAACCAGGCGGCGGCCGGGCAATCATTGACTCGTTCGCGCGGACGCGTCTGCATGAGCGTCCGTGCCGTATCCATATCCGCCGCCTCCCTGTCGCGAGGCCGAGAAGGCCGTACGGGTCCGGCCTCAGCCGTCCACGCCAAAGGCCTTATCTGACAGGCAATCGCTGTCGCACGAATCGCGCCTTCACCCAACCTTTCGTGCCCGTTCCGGGAGGACATCCGGGGGTTCCGATGAACCCGGCCGCATTGGGACCGCAGTTGCGGATAACCTGGGCCCACTTCGGCAGCGCACAATCGACAAGGCAGAGCCTCCATCGTACGCTCCCGGCGCAGCGGCCATCGAGAGCCCGCGATTGTGGGAGGAAGCCCGTGAACGAACAGCTGAAGCGTGAAACGTTTTTTGGCGGGTGTCCCCATGACTGCCCGGACACGTGTGCCATGCTCTACGACGTCGTGGATGGAACGCTCGTCGAGGTCCGGGGCAACAAAGACCATCCTATGACCCGTGGCGGCCTATGCGTGAAGCTCAAGGACTTTCACGACCACCACTACAATCCGGATCGCGTTCTCTATCCGTTGCGCCGCGCCGGGCCGAAAGGAAGCCGCCAGTTCGAGCGCATTTCCTGGGACGAGGCCATTTCGGAAATCGCGGCGCGCTGGAAAGACATCGTCGCGCAATACGGATCGCAGGCGATCCTGCCTTACAGCTATCTCGGCAATGAAGGGCTGGTGCAGGGGCTCACTTGCGGCGACGCCTTCTTCAACCGGCTCGGCACGACCGTGAACGAGAAGACGTTCTGCGCCTCGGGCTCGTCGACGGCGTGGCTCTTGACCGTTGGGCCGACTGGCGGCGTCGACCCGGAGAGCTTCGTGCACGCGAAATATATCGTGATCTGGGCCTGCAACTCGATCTCGACCAATCTGCATCATTGGCCGTTCGTGCTGGAAGCGCAGAAGAGGGGCGCGAAGGTCGTCGTCATCGACAGTTACCGCTCGCGGACGGCCAAGGCCGCCGACTGGCACATCGCGCCGAAGCCGGGCACGGACGGTGCGCTCGCCATGGGCATCATCGCCTCGATGATCCGCGGCAATTCCGTGGACGACGAATGGGTCAATGCCCACACGGCCGGCTATCCGGAACTCGCGAAGCGGGCGCTCGACTTCACGCCGGACTATGTGGAGGAAGTCACGGGCGTGGCCGCCGCCGACGTGGCGAAGTTCGCTCGCGAATTTGCGACGATCCAGCCTTCCGTCATCCGCATGGGCGTGGCGCTCGAACGGCATGCGGGCGGCGGACAGACCATCCGCGCCGTCTGCGCCATTCCGGCGCTCGCCGGCTCGTGGCGCCACGTGGGCGGCGGGCTCTTGCAGATGCCGCTTTGGGAGTTCCCGGTGGATTGGGGCAAGGTCTCGCGGCCCGATTACATTCGCCCGGGCACGCGGGTGGTGAACAACCTACAACTCGGCCGCGCGCTCGTGGGCAACATGGAGCTCGATCCGCCGATCATGGGGCTGTTCGTCTACAACACGAATCCGGTCAGCCAAGCGCCGGAAACCAACCGCATTGTCGAGGGGCTTTCGCGCGAGGATCTGTTCTTCGTCACCGCCGAGCACTTCATTACCGACACGGCGGCCTACGCGGACATCGTCCTGCCCGCGACCATGGCCGGCGAGCACGACGACATGATGTTCTCCTGGGGCCACTTCTATTTGACCTTGAACGAGAAGGCGATCGAGCCGCGCGGCGAAGCCAAGTCCAACGCGGAGATCTTTCGTCTCTTGGCCGCGGCGTTCGGCTTCGACGACGATCCGCGCTTCACCCTGAGCGATATGGAGCTTGCCGAGCATTACATCCAATGGGACGCGCCGCAGATGGCCGGCATCGACATGGACTATTTCCGCAAGCACGGCTATTTCCACCTGGCCGTCGGAACGCCGGACGATCGTTTGCCGCATGCGGAAGGGAACTTTCCGACGCCGTCCGGCAAGGTCCAGTTCCTGGTCGAGGACGCGAAGAACTTCGTCGCGCCGCCGTTCCGGATGATGTACGAGGACAAGCAGTCCGGGGAGGACGTGGATCCGCTGCCGGGCTATTTGCCGCCGCGCGAATCTCCCGAAACCAATCCCAAACTCGCGGACCAATACCCGCTCAACATCATCTCGCCGAAGAGCCACGGTTTCCTGAACTCCTGCTACGCCAACGAGCCGCACAAGATCAAAGGCCAAGGCGAGCAGTTCATTCTGATGAACAAGGAAGACGCGGAGGCGCGTTCGATCCGCGATGGCGATCCCGTGCGCGTTTACAACGGCCGGGGCGATTTCGAGGGTCTGGTGCGGGTGACCGACGACGTGAACAAAGGCGTCGTCGTCGCCACGCTCGGCTATTGGCGGAGCCTCAACCGCTCGGACGGATCGGTGAACTGCATCAGCTCGGACGAGTTCGCCAGCCTCGGGCACGCGCCGACCTTCTCCGACAATCTGGTGCAGGTGAGGCGGGTGAATTAGCGCCGGCGGAGACGGTGCGGCGGGAGCGCATGGCTATGCCGCCGCATCCCTCGAACGAACCTCTTGCAAGGGCGTGAAACCCTCGAACTCGGGATGCCCCTGATAAAGCGGCTTCCCTTCGCCCGCGCGCGCGTGCGCCTTGCGGAACGCTTCGGATCGGGTCCAGGCCTCGAAATCTCCTTGGGAGCGCCAGACGCTATGGGAGGCGTAGAGCACGTGATCCTCGCGCTCGGGCCCTTTCAGAAGGTGAAATGCGACGAAGCCGGGGACATCCTCGAGATAGGTCTCGCGCGAGAGCCAGACCTGCTCGAAATCCTCCTCCGAGCCCTTGTGCACTTTGAACCGGTTCATGGCGATGAACATGCTGCACTCCGTGTTGCGGCCGCGACGGCGAAGTCTTGTGGCGGCGGAAACTGTCTCAAGACCGCTGTCTACGATACCCATCAAGCGGTTGAAAGGGCCCATTCTCATGGGAGCGTGACACGGCCTCGCGAAAGTCGATTGGTCGCGGCTGCTGGCAAGTCCGGGGCCGGATGCCCATCTAATGGGAACCCCAACCACCGCCTAATTTTTCAGTCCGGAGATGCCAGCAATGAGCAAGACCGCTAGCCCGATTTAGCGACAGAAGGCGAAACTCGATACGCCGACCGACCACTAGGATGCCGTTTTCGCGACGATCAGCTCTTCTTGGCCTCATGCGTCTGCGGGGCGTCCAGCACCGACCAGCCGACCTCGCGTCCCGTGGGCGGAAGCTTCTCTTGGTCTTCCTTGTCGAGCAGGATATGGGCCTTCGCCACCATGAGCGCGGTGACGGGCGCCGTCAGGAACAGGAACGTCGTGATGAGCAGTTCATGCAGGGAGACGATTTCGTCCTCGAGAATGAAATAGAGCATCGAGGCGATCAGGAGCGCGCCGATACCGAGCGTCGTCGCCTTGGTCGGACCGTGCAGCCGCCGCATCAAATCGGGTAACTTGGCAAGTCCGAACGAACCGACGAACAGAAAGAACGCGCCGAGACAGATCAACGCCGAGACTGCGATTTCACCAAATCCGGACATCGGTCTACTCCATCACGTTGCCGCGCAGGATGTATTTGCAGTAGGCGACGGTCGTCAGAAAGCCGACCATGGCGAAGAGCAGCGCCGCCTCGAAATACAGTCCCGTGTTCCAATAGATGCCTATCAGGACCACGAGCGCGATGGCGTTGATCGTCAGCGTGTCGAGCGCGAGGATGCGCGTCGGCATGTCGGGCCCGACAAGGACGCGGTAGAGACACAGCAGCATGGCCGCGCTGATGGCGATGAAGGCAACGGTGCAAGAGATTGCGATCATGTCTCGAAGATCCTTTGCAGTCTGGATTCGTAGCGCGACTTGATGCCGGCCACCGTCTGTTCCGGGTCGTTCGTTTCGAGGCAGTGGACGAGCAGGGCGCGGCCGTCGGCGCTCAGGCTGGCGCTCACCGTCCCGGGCGTCATGGTAATCGTGCCGGCCAGCGCGGTGATGGCTTCGGGCGTGCGCAGATCAAGCGGGATCGTCACGAATTGCGAATGCAGATCGTCCCCGCGGCGGAACAGGATCAGATAGGCGACCTGGAAGTTGGCGACGACGATGTCCCAAAGAACGATCAGCGCGTATTCGACGATCGTCAGTGGGCTGCCGATACGCGTCCGGTCCGGCCAATATGCACTGGTGAGGCGGGGAATGGCCACGCCAAGGATCAGGCCGAACGCGGCCGAGCCCACGGAAAAGCCGCTCAACAAGATCCACATGAGGACGATCAACAGCGTCAGCAAGGGATGGGGCAGGAGAGTCTTCAGCATGGTCAGTGCTCCGCTGGCGCCGGGACCGGCGCGGGCGACGTCGTGGCGGACTCCGCGGGCGTCGTGATGGGCCGTTGAGGCTCGACATTGTCGCGCCGTCCCAGCACGGCCTCGACATAGGCCGGCGTGTTCAGAGCCTGAACCGCCGTCGCCTGGAACATCTTGGTCATCGGTCCGGCAAAGACGGCCAAGCTAGCGCTCGCCGCGACGAGCAACGCGACGACGATCATAGGCATGACGTGCGCCGTTGCCCAGGTCGGGCCCGTAACCTGTCCCTTGACCTTCCAGAAGACCATGCTTCCCGCCCTCGAGAAGGCGATCGTCATCATCAAGGAGGCGACCAAGATAGCCGCCCAAATCAGCCATTTCTGCGATGCGTCGTAGGTTGCGTTCAGCACCAGCAATTTGCCGATGAACCCGGAGAGCGGCGGTAGCCCGATGACGGCAAGCGCGATGAGAAAGAACAGCGTTCCGATGATGGGCGCCTGGCTGATGGGATTGCGGGGAACGAGCGCGTCGAGGGCATCTCCGCGCCGTTCCGCGATGAGATCGACGACGAGGAAGAGGGCCGCGCCGGCGATGGTGCTGTGCACGAGGTAGTAGAGCGCGGCCGTGAGCCCATCGGCGTCGAACTGTCCGATCGCGATCAGCAAGATGCCCATGGAGGCCACCGTGTTGAAGGCCGCCAGATCGAGCAGCCTCCGGCTCGCGAGGATGCCGGCCGTGCCGGCCGCAAGCGTCAATATCGCGGCCGGAAGAATCCACGGTGCAACGACGGCCGCAAGCGTGTCTCCGCTGGCACTGTCGCCGAAGACCGTTCCGAACACGCGGATGATCGCGTAGGCGCCGACCTTGGTCATGATGGCGAACAGCGCGGCCACGGGCGCCGAGGCGGCGGCATAGGTTGCCGGAAGCCACCAATGCAATGGAACGAAGGCAGCCTTGATGGCAAAGACCAGAAGCAGAAGGAGCGCACCGGTTTGCAGGAGGGCCTGGTTGTCCGGCGTCACCTCCCGCGCCTTGACGGCGAGGTCGGCCATGTTGAGCGTGCCGGCGACGCCATAGATCAGCGCCACGGCGATGAGGAACAGCGACGAGGCGATGAGGTTGATGGCGACATATTGGAACCCCGCGCGCAGCCGCCGCGCCCCGCCGCCATGAAGCATCAATCCGTAAGACGCGATCAACATCACCTCGAAGAAGACGAAGAGATTGAAGATGTCGCCCGTCAGAAAGGCGCCGTTCAGGCCAAGCAACTGGAAATGGAACAGGGTGTGGAAATGCCGTCCGCGCTTGTCCCAGCCCGCGATGGCGTAAAGCAGAACCGCCAGCGCCAGCCCCGCGGTGAGGACCAGCATGGTCGTCGACAAGCGATCGAGCACGAGAACGATGCCAAAGGGCGCGGGCCACGCGCCGAGCCGGTAGGCGTCCGTTTGGCCGTCGCTCACGGCACCATAGAGGAATAGCGCGATCCCCAGCAGGGCGATCGTCGATGCGACCGAGAGGATCCGCTGCATCTGAATATCGCGCCGCCACACCAGGATCATCACTGCCGCGGTGATGGCCGGCAGGATGGTCGGTGCGATGATCCAGCTGGTCGCGACGTTGGCGGCCGTCATCGGTCGTCCTCCATGTCGCGCAGCAATTCGTCTTCCGGCAGGTCGGCGGTGTCGGTCGCGGTCTCGAGGAATCCGCGCAGCGCCAGGACCACGATCAAGGCGGTCATGCCGAACGAGATGACGATGGCCGTCAGCACGAGCGCTTGCGGCAGCGGATCGGTGTAGGCGTCCGCATCGGAGATGACCGGCGGTTTATTCGCGATCAGCCGGCCGGAGGAAAACAGGAAGACGTTGACGGCATAGGACAGCAGGGTCAGGCCGACGACGATGGGGAACGTGCGCTGTTGCAGGATGAGATAGACCGCGGCGGCGGTCATCAGTCCTATGGCGCTGGCGACGAGAAGTTCCACCTCAGTTCTCCCCGTCGTTCGAGCCGGCGACGCGGCCGTCCTTCAAGGGCACGTCCATCGGCCCTTCGGGAACGGCGTCCGTTTCGGCGCGCGCCTCGACGCGGGAGATCTGCGCCAGAGAAAGCATGACGACGCCGACCACGGCGAGAAACACGCCGAGATCGAAGGACATGGCGCTCGCCAGTTCGAATTCGCCCAGGAGCGGCAAATGCACATGGGTGTAGGTGCTGGTGAGGAAGGGCCAGCCGAAGATCAGCGACACGACGCCGGTGAGACCGGCGATGAGAACCCCGGCTCCGATCAGGATCTGACTGTCGAGCCGGGTGCGTTCGGCCGCCCAGCTATAGCCGCTGGCGATATATTGCATGATGAGCGCGATGGCGACGATCAGTCCGGCGATGAAGCCGCCGCCGGGTTCGTTGTGGCCGCGCAAGAAGATGAAGGTGGCGACCACGAGCGCCAGCGGAAACAGGACGCGGGTCGCGATCACGAGCATCATGGGATGGGCGTTCTTGCTTTCCACGCGATCGCGGATCGTTGCCAGCGTCCGCGCCGCGGCTCCGCGCAGGGCGTTGTCGAGCAGGGCGAAGATGGTGATGGCCGCGATGCCGAGAACGATGATCTCGCCGAACGTGTCAAAGCCACGGAAGTCGACGAGGATGACGTTGACGACATTGGTGCCGCCGCCGCCGGGCTTCGCTTCGGCGAGGTAATAGTCGGAGATCGTCTGGAAATCGCGGGTCATGATGCCGTAGGCGAGGAGGCCCACGCCCAGTCCGACGGCGGATGCAAGAAGGCCGCGGCTGAAGCGGCCGCCGGTGCTTGTCTCGGTGGGTGAGTTTTGCGGCACGAGGTTGAGCGCCAGCAGCAGAAGAATGGTCGTGACGATGTCGACGGAGATCTGCGTGAGGGCGAGGTCCGGCGCCGAGAACTGCAGGAAGAACAGCGAGGCGATCAGGCCGACGCCGCTCGTCAGCACGAGGGACAGCAGCCGGTTCTGGTGCCAGAACAGAAGCGAGATGCATAAGGTCGCCAAGACGATCCAGGCGGCCGAGGCGGGAAACGCGCCGGGAATGACGGGGCGGGTCCCGGCACCGTGCGGCGCTTGGAAGAAGGCCGCGACGCCGACCGCGAGGATCGTGAGCAGGGTGACGCCGGCATAGCGCGGAAACGATCCGTTATGCGTCGCGACAATGAACGCGCGGGCGCCTCTGACAATTCCGGATATGCCCGCGTCGTAGACGCTCTTCGCATCCATGCCGGCGAAGACGAGCCGGAGCTGGTCGGCGTAGCCGTAGCAGATGAACAGAAGGGCGCCGCCTGCGAGCGCGATGGCGCTCAAGACAAGCGCCGGCGTGAACCCATGCCAGATCGCCAGATGGTATTCGGGCAGCGCGCCGCCGACGACCGCGGACGCGGTCCGTTCCACGATCGGGCCCGCGGTCAGCGCCGGAAACAGTCCGATGACGACGACGAGCGCGGCGAGAATCGCGACGGGCAGCCACATGCCGAACGGGGGATCGTGGGGCTTGTGGGGATAGTCGCCCCGGACGGGACCGAGGAACGTCGAGATCGCGAAGCGATAGGAATAGGCCGCCGAGATCAGTGCCGCGAGCGTCGCCAGGGCGGGGAAGATCCATTCGTGTCCGGCATAGACCGTGTGCGCCGCCTCCTCGAGCATCATCTCCTTGGACAGGAATCCGTTGAAGAACGGAATGCCCGCCATGGAGGCCGACGCGATGAACGCGAGCGTGGCCGTGATCGGCATGAGCGTGAGAAGGCCGCCGAGGCGGCGGATGTCGCGGGTTCCGGCTTCGTGGTCGACGATGCCCGCGCTCATGAACAGCGCGCATTTGAACGTTGCGTGGTTCAGGATGTGAAAGACGGCCGCGACCGCGGCGAGCGGCGTCGCGAGGCCGAACAGCATCGTCGTCAGGCCGAGATGGCTGACCGTGGAGAAGGCGAGCAGCGCTTTCAGGTCGTCCCGGAACAGGGCGATCCAGGCACCGATGAGCATGGTGATGAGACCGGCCGGCGCAACGATATAGAACCAGGCGTCCGCGGGCGCGAACACGGGCCAGAGCCGGGCCATCAAGAAGAGGCCCGCCTTCACCATGGTTGCGGAATGGAGATAGGCCGAGACGGGCGTCGGCGCCGCCATGGCGTGCGGCAGCCAGAAATGGAATGGGAACTGCGCGGACTTCGTGAAGGCCCCGAGGAGAATCAGAAGAAGAGCGGGCAGGAACAGGGGCGAGGAGCGGACCGCCTCGCCGCGCTGAAGAATCTCGGTGATCTCGTAGCTTCCGGCGATGTGGCCCAGGATCAGCATTCCGGCGATCAGCGCCAGCCCGCCGCTGCCCGTGACCACGAGCGCCATGCGCGCGCCTTGGCGGGACTCCGGCAGATGGTTCCAAAAGCCGATCAACAGAAACGAGGTGAGACTGGTCAGCTCCCAGAACACGATCAGCAGGAGGATGTTGTCGCTGAGGACGATCCCCACCATCGCGCCTTGGAACATCAGCAAATAGAAATAGAAGACGCCGAGCGAATCCTTGGAGCTCAAATAGTAGCGCGCATAGAGAATGATCAGCAGGCCGATGCCGAGGATCAGCCCGGCGAAGAAGAGGCCGAGCCCGTCGAGGAAGAACGAGAACGAAAGCCCGAGCGCCGGGAGCCACGGCACGCTCCAGGCTGGGACTTCGCCGCTATAGACCGATGGCGCGTGCGACAGCACGAGCAGCAGCGCCGTGAGGGTGACCGCGCCGGTGGCGATGGCGCAGAGGTTGCGCCCAAGACGGTCTGCCAGCAGGGGCACCAGCGCGCCGAAAAATGGCGTGAGCGTCGCAAGGGCAAGAAGCATCCGTTGGGCTACCGACTTCGTCTCTACCGGGGTTGGGGGAGGACCACCGCCAATGGTGGCGGGCAAGGCCCAGAGTGGTGCATTTTGATCTCATCCAAACATAGTCGGATCAAGGCCGAAAGTCGCCAGAATCCGCCCGCGCGGTGCAAAATCCACATGCGGGAACGCCCGTTGCCCGGCGGGGGTTGGGCGTGCCGTGTGCGAACGGTCAGCGGCCCTCGCCGTAGAGCCAGTCGAATGCGCGCAAGGTCGCGTCCTCGCCACGGAGGCCGAGAATGGCGTTGCGCGCGAATCGGGCCATGCTGCCCAAGGTCATGCTGTCCAAGCCCGCGCCGCCCATATGGTAGGCGCGCCCGAGCCGCTGGGATGTGCGCCGGACCCGTTCGGCGCGTGCACGCCGAATCGTCTCGAAGGCGTCGAAAACATGCGCGGGCCGCTCGCGCGCGCCGCCCCAGAGGCCAGCCAATTTGGCGGCGTCCTCGATGGCGAGGGCCGCGCCTTGCGCGAGATAAGGAAGGACAGGGTGTGCCGCGTCGCCAAGCAGGGTGACGGATCCGCGATGCCAATGCGGCAGAGCGGATAGGGAGAAGAGCGACCAAGCGCGCCAGCTCTGGGCGCTCTCGATCAAGCCTTGGGCCGTCTCGCACCAGCGGGTGAAGTTGGCGCGCACCGTCCCGGTTTCCGCCGACCGGTTCCAGCCATCTTCCTTGCGGCCCGTTTCGGTCACCGCCACGACGTTCAGCGCCTCGCCGCCGCGAACCGGGTAGTGCACGAGATGAGTGCGTGGACCGAGCCAGAGCCCGACGATCGGCTCCGAGAACGGCGGAGGAAGCCTGTGGAGCGGCAGCAGGCTGCGGAAAGCCGTCGCGCCGGTGAAGGCGAGGCCAGCCTGGGGCGCGATCCATTTTCGAACCGTGGACCAGATCCCGTCCGCGCCCACGAGCGCCGAGCCTTCCACGCGGGACCCATCGAGGCTGGCGACAGTGATACCGTCGCCGTCCTCGATGTCTGCGACGGTGAAGTTCGGCGTGAGCGTGACATGTCCTGCACTGGCGGCCACCGATCGGAGCGCTTCGTGAAGATCGGCGCGATGCGCGGTCAGGTACGGCGCGCCATAGCGGCGTTCGGCCTTATCTCCCAGAGGCATGGTTGCAAGCGTCTTTCCGCTCACGCCGTCGAAAAGCCGGACGGCTTCGGGGCGGAACGTCTTCGGCATGAGTGCGTCGAGGACACCCAAGGGACCGAGAATCCGGTTGGCATTGGGGCCGAGCTGGATTCCGGCACCGGCCTCGTTGTCGAAGGCGGAGCGTTCGAGAACGTGGGATTCGATCGCCTCGCGGCCGAACGCGATCGCGGCCGTCAGCCCGCCAATGCCGCCTCCGGCGATCAGGACTGGCCGCTGGTCGGTCATGGACGAGAAATGTCAGGCCGCCGGGGCGCCTGCGGGTGCCGTCGCGACGTAGACGCAACCTTTCGGATCGCTTTCGGCGGGTGCCAGTGCGACATCGTAGACATAGAGCGTCGAGCAATAGGGGCAGACGATTTCGTTGTCGCTGCCCATGTCCAGATAGACGTGCGGGTGATCCTGAGGCGGAGACGCGCCCATGCACTGGAATTCCTTGACGCCGATCTTGATCCGGCCGACGCCTATGTCGTTCACGAAATGGGGCACGAGCGATTCAGCCATGAGTTCCGTTCGCCTGCGATTGAAGGACTTTGGCGGGCAGCATAGTGATCCTTGAGCCAATGCGGTAGGTGAAAGAATGCAAACTTTCGATTCCGGCGGCGTGCGCATCGCATATTTGGACGAGGGCGAGGGTGAGCCGATCCTGCTCATTCACGGCTTTGCGTCGAATGCCGCGACGAATTGGGTCGATCCGCAATGGGTCAAGACTCTGACGGAGGACGGCCGCCGCGTGATTGCGCTCGACAATCGCGGGCACGGTCAAAGCGAGAAGCTATACGATCCGGCGCGTTACGGAGCACCGGAGATGGCCGAGGACGCGATCCGCCTGCTGGATCGCCTCGGCATCGATAAGGTCGACGTGCTCGGCTATTCCATGGGCGCGCGTATCGCGGCGTTCCTCGCATTCGCGCATCCCGAGCGGGTCCGCAGCATCGTCTTCGGCGGTCTCGGGATCAATATGGTCCGGGGCATGGTGGGGGCGGGCCCGTTGGCGGCGGCCCTCGAGGCGCCGCGGCTGGAAGACGTGACCAACGATACCGCGCGCAGCTTTCGCGTGTTTGCGGAGCAGACCAAGAGCGATCTCAAGGCCCTTGCCGCCTGTATGCGGGGACCGCGCGAGAAGGTTCCGGCGGAGAAGCTCGGTGCCTTGACGATTCCCGTCCTCGTGGCCGTCGGCGGTAAGGACGTGATCGGCGGATCTGGGGCCGCGCTTGCGGAATTGATCCCGAATGCCCAATTTCTTGAGATTACCGATCGCGATCACATGAAGGCGGTGGGTGACGCGCGGTTCAAGCAAGGCGTGCTTGAATTTCTGGCATCGCGTCCGTGACGCATTGACGCGCCGGACGCCCGGCCGTGCTGGACGAAGCGGAACGATCCTGCTACGGGGGCTCGACCGAGACGAGCTCCGCAGAGGTTGATCATGAACAAGCCGGTACTCGCGGCGCAGCCGCAAGTCGAAAGTTGGGACCCGGTCTGGAGCCAGGTCCGGCGCGAGGCCGAAGAGGTCAGCAAGGCCGAACCGGCGCTAGGCGGTTTTCTTTACGCGTCTGTTCTGAGTCACGCGCGTTTCGAAGATGCCGTCCTGCATCGTCTGACGCGGCGACTGCAGCACGCGGTGCTCGACCCGGGTCTCATTCACAAAACATTCCATGAGATTCTCGACGAGGACCCCACGCTCGGCGAAGAGTTTCGCGCCGACGCTTTGGCCTGGGTGCAACGCGATCCGGCCTGCGACCGGCTCATCGAGCCGTTGATCTATTTCAAGGGCTATCATGCCTTGCAGATCCACCGCATCGGCCACCGGTTGTGGAACGCGGGACGCAAGGATTTCGCTCTTTATCTTCAAAGTCTGGTGTCGCGCTTCCTTCAGGTCGACATTCATCCTGCGGCCAGGATCGGCCGCTCGATCATGATCGATCATGCGACCGGCATCGTCATCGGCGAAACGGCCGTCGTGGGCGACAATTGCTCGCTGCTTCACGCCGTCACGCTCGGCGGGTCGGGAAACGAGCATGGGGACCGGCATCCCAAGATCGGCCGCGGCGTGATGATCGGGGCCGGCGCGAAGATCCTCGGCAATATCAAGGTCGGCGACTGCGCGCGCATCGCCGCCGGCAGCGTGGTTCTCAAGGACATTCCGCCCCGCAGGACGGTCGCGGGCGTGCCCGCGCGGGATATCGGCGAAAACACGTGCGCGGAGCCGGCGCTGGCCATGGATCAGTACGTCTCGGGCGATGATGTCCATCGCGACGAAGGCTATTAGCGCGATTCAAGAAGGGGGCAAGTGCAGTGACACGCGACGAGATCCTGAAGCTCGAAAGCTATCTGCAGAAGACGTTCCGTCTGGCGGATATCCAAGTGCGTCAGCGGCCGCAGAAGGACGATTCCGCCGAGGTCTATATCGGCGACGAGTTTATCGGCGTCTTGTTCCGCGACGACGAGGACGAGGACGAGACCGCCTACCAGTTCCAGATGGCCATCCTGGATTTCGACCTGCAATAACGGGCAGCGCCCCACGATCGTTCAAGCGTTAACCAGTCGTTAAGAATAAGTGGCCGCGCCAGCGCCGGTCTCGCTATGGTGTCTCTCATGGAGAGGCGCCGAGGGGATGGCGATGGGCGAGGCACTGGTTTTCACTTACATGGTTGCGGTCGGATTTGTCGCGGCGGGCGTGCTGTCGAGCTTCGTGCAACTCGTCTCGGGCGAGCCGCTGCGTTTCATGGTCGAGCATCGGTCATTCTCGGCATCGATCGGCAGCGTGTTGCTGCGTGTCGTGGCCGGTCCCGAGATCCTGATGCGCAACGCCTGGCGGGGGATGATCCTGGAGTCGCGTCCGAAGGCCTGGTTCGGATTGTCGGCTGCCGTGGCGGCGTTCTGGAGTCTCCTGATCGGCTGCCTGTTGCTTGATATCGTACTATCGCTGTAAGCCGCTGCCCCGGATAAAGAAGGAGCCGGTCTCCGTTTTAGGGAGGACCGGCTCGAAGTAAGGCCCGGTTTGGTGGGGATCTTGGGGGACTACCACCGAGCCTTGGGGACGCCTCCCGTCGAGGGGGACATGAGGAGGCGAAGCGGGTTACTGGCGGCGGTTCGACGCCGAGATCTGCGGCTGCGGGGTCAGGTCCGGCGGCAGAAGCGAGATCCAGACCAGTGGATTGCGGGCGGATTGCTGCTTCACGAAGGTGTAGGGCGTATCGGCCCAGTTCTTGACCTCGTTCAGCTTGTTATCGAGGACGAAGTCGCCGCGATCGGTGCGAACCGTCAGGACCGCGTGGCCTTCGTTGTTCTCGTCACGGACCACCGTGATGAGAAGGGCGCTCTCCGGCCAGCCGCGCTCGATCAGGATGCGGCGCTTGAGAAGGACATAATCCTCGCAGTCGCCCTTCTTCACCGGATAGGTCCACACTTCGACCTCCCCGTAGAGATCCATGTCGGTCACCGGCGCGATGGCCTCGTTGACGCTGAGGTTCACGTTGCGGAGCTCGTCCGCCTTGGCGCGCGTCAGCTGAATGCGGTCGGCGAACATCTTGGACGGGCGGCACTCGTCCTTGCGGCCCTGACAGAAGTTCACGTAGCCGATGGGCGGTAAGGTTTCGCCGAAGGATTGCATGAAGACCATCTTCTGCGGTTCGGCCGGAGTCTTGAGTGAAATTGCATGGTTATTTGTCGCATCTGCTGGCAACGACGAAATAAACATGAGAAATGCTGCCCCTAGTACAAAATATTTCATTGCGTCCCCCTGTTGTTAGGGAGCACTATCGCAGAAACGTTTTGCGATCCCGATAAGGAAAGCCTGAGTTTTGAAGTATTGTCGGTAGGAGATTTTTAGCGGGGCCTACCCAAAGCTGAAGGTTCTTAGTTACCCGAACTTTTAGGGAGATCGCTGCCGCTGGCCTTACCCATTGAATATAAACGGTTTTTTCTCCCACTCGCGGAGGCGGGGGAGGCGTGCGGACGGCTAAAGAATTGGGAAAGGTTATTCGGCCGTTAGTCTAACCGAACGTTCGCGCCAGATTGTCGGGGTCTTGAACGGACACGAATTGGATCGCAAAGCCCCTGTCGTGATGACGGACGACGCGGCCGCGCAAGCGCCCGAGGATCACCATCGAGTCGATTTCCGGCTTAAGGCGTATCGCGATCGATGCACCGCTCAAGGATACGTCGATCACACGGCAGTCCCGAACCTCGCCGCTCGGGAGTATCAGCTTCTGGGCTGTGATGCGGGGCTCGTAGCGTTCATGCGCGCGGTCGTCGGCGTCGTGGCCGCCGCTGCTGTACCAGGTGAGGAGATTGGCGATGCGTTCGCGTTTGCGGGAACTGATCTTGAATTCGACCGCAAAGCCGCCCTCGAAAGTCCGCGCGACACGGCCCTCCAGGCCGCCGAGATGTTCGATATAGGCGACGATCCGTTCGCCCGTTCGCGGAGAGAACGGCGCCCTTACGGCCATACCTCCGGGCGACATGTTGAAGACCTCGCAAGGATACTCGTCCTCGGTCTTCTCGCCCATGAAGCGCCCGCCGAGCGAAACGTCGATCCGTTTGAACCGGCGGCGCTCTTCGAGAATCTTCGGTCGATCGGCCTGTGGCTCGGTCCGAAGCCGGACCCTTTGTGCCCCTGATTCCCCGACCGTCGAAGTGCTCATGCCTGACTCGAGAGCTGGCCTGCGTAGAGGCACAATTTATCTATTCACGCCAGTTCTATGGCCATAAGCATTAAGGAATCGCTAAGTGTGCCTGAGAGAAGTCACGCGCTGCGGCACTTTTACCACTTGGCGATTACCGCCGATCGTCGCGCGACAGACCGCCTTCGACGACGTAGAAGCGTTGCCGGGCGCGGCGCGCGGCCTCCGCGCTGTTGTGCGCCAGGAACGCCGGTGTTTCGCCGGGCCAGTGAATGCCGAGATCGCTGGTCTCGAACGCGATCAGCGGTTCCGCCCCGAGCCAGAACGGCGGATCGATCGCGGTTATCGCGCCCAATAGGCGGTTGATCGAGGAGCCGGTGTGGATCAAGGGCAGCAGTACGAATTCGAATGCCGCTTCGCGATTGCTCTCCGTGATTCCGACGAAACGTCCATAGCCCACGGCGCCGTCGTTGACGATGTTGTGCACGACCGAACTGATTGCCTCCCGGTCCTCGTGCGACCAGAAGCCGAGAAAGTCGTCGCCGCGCAGTTCGCGGCCGAACTGGTGACAAAGGCGGGTCCCGGCCAAGCGGAAGCGCATGCCAAGGAGGCCCGTACATTCGGCAATGAACGTCTCCCGGAGCAGTCCGGCGATCTTCGCCGGTTCGATTTCGAAGCGGCGCGGTGCAATCCGTCCATTGCGGATCGCATCCCAATACGCGTAAAGCTCTTTCGTGGTCGCCTGTTGCATCGTTCGCTCGACAAATCGCTTTCGAAACGGTCTCCATCGCGTCCGGCCACGCTTGCGGGTGAGTGCCGCGGCAGGTCCGGCGCGAGTAACGATTTAGAAAGCATGGAGTGTGCCAGCGGTCCGGCGGGCCGGCCCAAGGGGCCAGAGGGCCAAGCCGTTAAGGTTGCCGATGCCGGAGCCGGTCTTCGAGGAGTGTCGCATGTCCGCGCGTGAGCCCATCCTGAACGTGCCCCGCGCGGTGACGCTCGCCGCGGGTCTGATGGTCGCGGTGCAGGTTGCCATGAGCGTCCTGCCGTTCGACACCGGCGTCCGGGTGTTCCTGACTTTGGCAATGATTCCAGCCCGTTACACGGGCGGCGGCGCGGAGATTCCGGGCGGTTACATCGCCGCTATCACCTCGTTCGTGACCTACATGATCGTTCATGGCGGCTGGCTGCACCTGCTTGTGAACGTGCTGTGGATGCTGGCCTTCGGGACGGCCGTGGCGCGGCGGGTGCCCCTTTCGAGCTTCTTTGCCTTCTCGATCTTGTGCGGTATCGCCGGGGCGTTGACGCACCTTGTCTTTCATTGGGGCGACATGGCTCCCATGGTGGGAGCCTCGGCTGCCATTTCGGGACAGATGGCCGCGGCGCTGCGTTTCATTTTCTTTGCGCGGAGCGGGCCTCACGGGGAGATTCCCGATTTCGCGCATGTCCCGCTCGCATCTTTGAGCGAGACACTGAGAAGCGGGAAGGTGATGGGGTTCATTGTATTCTGGTTGGTCCTCAACGCCTATTTCGGCATGACGTCCATGTCGTTCGGAACCGGACCCGACAGCGAGATCGCCTGGGAGGCCCATATCGGCGG
This sequence comes from Hyphomicrobiaceae bacterium UBA7697, assembly GCA_002482645.1. Classification (GTDB taxonomy): domain Bacteria; phylum Pseudomonadota; class Alphaproteobacteria; order Rhizobiales; family Methyloligellaceae; genus Methyloceanibacter. The sequence continues at coordinate 345,003 of DLGJ01000008.1, read as the reverse complement.
GTTCCTTTGCGGTCTCTTGGTTTTTGGCTACTTCGATCGTGCCCGGTCCGGCCCGGACGTTGAGCGGGTGCGGTAAATAACGGAAATCTTCCGCACTTTTGGGCGTCGCTTGCGCGCGTCTTGACTTGCCGACACAATGCGGCGGCGAACAAAATTTATGGAGCCGTGCTGGAGGACACCCCCCATGAATGTCGCAGCCATTTTGAAGTTGAAGGGCAGGGACGTCGTAACGGCGTCCCAGGGCACCTCACTGCTCGAGATCGCCCAGCGTCTCGGCGAGCACAAGATCGGGTGCATTGTCATCGTCGATGACGGCGGCAATGTTACCGGTATCGTCTCGGAACGGGACATCGTCCGGGAGTTGGCGCGTATCGGCGCACCCGTCATGGAAGAACCCGTAGAGGTTTGCATGACGAAGTCGGTCATGACCTGCCGGGAGGCCGACACGATCGATCGGCTGATGGGCGAGATGACCGCGCACCGTTTCCGCCATATGCCGGTGGTCGAGCGGGGCCGTCTGGTCGGTCTCGTCTCCATTGGCGATGTCGTGCGGATGCGCATTGCCGAGGCCGAGATGGAAGCCGCCGCCATGCGCGAGTACATCGCCACGGGGTGATCCAACCTCTATTCCGTAGGCGCTTTCGTCCTTTGGGTGCGCGGTCTAGGCCGCGAGCGCATTGAGCGTGTGGCGAATCTCGTCCAATTGAGATTCCGCCGCCTTGGCGCCGAGTGCGATGGCCTCGTCCGCGCGATGGAAATCGAACAGGTTGATGCGGCCGGTCTTGGGATTGATTGTGATGTCCGGCGGATCGCCCGCGAGGCGCGACCGCGCGATGCGGTCTTGCGTAATGTTGATCGCGGCCATCATGACCGAGGAAATCCCCGGTGCGCCGTTGCCCCGGCCGAAGAGTTGGCGATGGAGGAGCCGCAGGGCGCCGCTGTCCTGGGCCGGATCCTCTCCGTTTTGCAGGGCGGCGATGTCGAGATCGGTGGGTTCGGTGTAGGACGCATGATCGTGGATCACGCTTGCCTTGCAGAAAGGATCGCTCGTGACGTTGACCGCGATCACGATGCGCGCGCCGAGTGCCCGGCAGACGGAGACGGGCACCGGGTTCACCAAGGCGCCGTCGATCATCCACTGACCGTTTATCTCCACCGGCTTGAAGATGCCCGGGAGCGCGAAGGACGCGTTCAGTGCGGGAACGAGATCGCCCTTGTTGAGCCAGACCTCGTGTCCCGTGGCGAGTTCCGTGGCAACCGCGGCGAAGCGAGGAGAAAGATCCTCGATCTGCAAACCGCTGAGATGGTTTTCGAGCTGGCCGGAAAGGCGCTGGCCTGTGATGAGACCTGAGCCGGCGAGATTGAAATCGAGAAAGCCGAAGATGCGCCGGCGCGTCAGACTTCGGGCGAACGCCTCGAGCCGGTCCAGGGTGCCGGTCACGTAGCAAGCACCGGCGACCGCGCCGATCGAAGTGCCGACCACGACGTCGGGCTCGACCCCGGCGGCGATCAGCGTATTCAACGCACCGATATGAGCCCAGCCGCGTGCCGATCCGCCGCCAAGCGCCAATCCGATTATGGGCCTTACCATCTTAGAACCTCTTACGGGACATATGGGTCCCGCCTTGGCACGCCGCAACGACGTCGCACAATTCGTCGCAAGGTCCGCGCCCGATTGCCGCTCAGCCCGGTTCGCGACGTGCAGCGGTCGTCGTTCCTACGATCCCACGCAGGGTTTAACGCTTCCTTGTTGGGGAGGAATCGCCGTAGACGGCGGCCGGATCGAAATGGCGCTCGGTATGCACTTCGACCAGCGGCTCTCCGGCCTTCGAGCCGAAGGGAACGCCGCGATAGAAGCACGAGATCCGGCCGGTGTGGCAACAGGCACCGGCGCCTGCCATCTCGGCCTTGATCCACAGGGCGTCCTGGTCGCAATCGATCCGGATCTCGACGATCCGCAAAACGTTGCCGCTGGTCTCGCCCTTGCGCCAGAGGGCTTCACGGGAGCGCGACCAGAAATGGGCTTCGCCGGTCTCGATCGACAGGGCCAAGGCCTCGTCGTTCATATGGGCGAACATCAAGACCTCGCCGGTCCCGGCCGCGGTCACGACGACGGGCAGGAGCCCGTGCGCGTCGAACGCGGGAGCGAAGACATTGCCTTCCTCCCGCGCGGTCTTGTCGTCGATTTTTGGGAAACGTCCGGCCTCGGTCACCGCAAATTCTTCCTGTTGCGGCGACGCCCGGCGTTTACGAGCGAGTGCGGTTCGCCGCCAATTGCATGAAACGGGCTTGCTGCGCCGGGTCTTCCTTGAAGACGCCGGTGAACTGCGTGGTGATCGTGGCGACATCCGGCTTGCGGACGCCACGCATGGACATGCACTGATGGACGGCCTCGATCATCACGGCGACGCCCTTGGGTTTCAGCACGCGATCGATGGTCTCGGCGATCTGCGCGGTCATGGTCTCCTGCGTTTGCAGGCGGCGGGCGAAAACCTCCACGACGCGGGCCAGCTTCGAGAGACCGACGACACGATCCGTCGGGAAGTAGGCGATATGCGCCTTGCCGATGAACGGCACCATGTGGTGCTCGCAATGGGAATTGAGCTCGATATCGCGCAGCATGACGATATCGTCGTAGCCGCCCACGTCGTCGAAGGTCCGGGAGAGAACCTCGATGGGATCGTCGTTATACCCGGCGAAGAACTCCTCGTAGGCGCCGACCACGCGCTTCGGCGTGTCGCGCAGGCCCTCGCGCTCGGGGTCGTCGCCCGCATAGGCGATCAATGTGCGCACGGCACGCTCGGCCTCTTCGCGCGATGGGCGCTTGATTTGCGGCCCTCGGCCGATCTCGATGCCCGCGTAGAGTTTCCGACCTTGGCGGTCATCGGTCTTGGTGGCCATGATGCGAATGTTCCTTCGTTTGGTCTAAGCGATTGATATCGCTTCAAAGAAAAATGCCGTGCAAAGCGTTTGACGCAGGTTGCGACAGCGCGTTAAGCAGCGCGTGGATGATCGCGTCCCCGGTGCATATATAGTGCGTGACGTTGAGCCGCAAGCCGATGATCCACGCAAATGACGTTCGATAGGTGATCCCAGAGGCATTCGCATGACGCGGCCAGAGGACATTTACAGCGACCGGTTGCTGGCACTGGCCGCCGCGATCCCGCACACGGAACGGCTGGCCCGGCCCGACGCCACCGCCAAGGCCCACTCGAAATTGTGCGGCAGCACGGTCGAGGTCGACCTCAAGATGGATGGCGACAGGGTCACGGACTATGGTCAAACTGTCCGCGCTTGCCTTCTGGGCCAGACGGCTGCTTCCGTCATGGGCCGGGAGATCGTCGGCTCGACGGCATCGGAGCTGCGCGCGGTCGGCGCCGCCATGCGCGCGATGCTGAAAGCGGATGGGCCGCCGCCATCGGGACGATGGGCGGATTTGGCCCTGTTGGAGTCCGTCCGGGACTACAAGGCGCGGCAGCCCTCCACGTTATTGGTCTTCGATGCGGTCGAAGAGGCGATCGCGCGGATCGAAGCCCGGCGTGCCGGCATGGAGGCGGGTCTGACCGGATAGCGGATCCGTCGCCGATGCGCTCGATATCGAAGGATGTCGTGAAACTTCCCTTGTGCGGATCGGCGTGATTTGGCCGCGTTCGATCGTATCGGTCCGCGGCTGTGCCGGTAACGATCGGAACGTACTCGGACGAACCCGGCCGGGGGCGCGGGGTGCACAGACGGCTTCTGAAGCCTCCGGTATGTGGCATATTGGCGTTTCGTGTTTGCGTTACTTGTTGAGGTTTCTTGCAGGACCCGTGGCGGGTCGAGACATTGGCCGGATCAGTGAGCATGGGTGAGGATAAGCGGACCGTCGTCGATGCGGCGCGCGTGGCGGCGCGGACAGGCAGCGCGTATCCGGCGCCGTTCGACGAACCGGTCGCCGGGCGGGCCAAGCGTGCCCTGGGCGATGCCGCTGGCCTCGGCCAGTTCGGCGTGAATCTCGTCACCCTGCCGCCGGGCGTCTGGTCTTCTCAGCGGCATTGGCACGAGAACGAGGACGAGTTCGTTTACATTCTCGAAGGAGAAGCAACGCTCGTCACCGACGCGGGCGAAACGCGGCTCACGCCCGGAATGGCGGCCGGGTTTCCGGCTGGCCGGTGCGACGGGCACCATTTGATCAACAAATCCGGCGCGCCCGTTCTGTATCTGGAAGTCGGGACGCGGGCGGACGGCGAGACCGCGTATTACAGCGATGTCGACATGATCGCGCGTAAAGAGGGTGGGCGCTTCGTCTTCACACGAAAGGACGGAGTGCCTTACGGATGAGCACGCTCGCGGCATTCGGACAGCGCGCGGCGAAGACCGTGATGCTCGCGCCGATCCTGGCCTACCGCTACACCTTCTCCGCGCTTGCCGGCAGCCATTGCCGCCATCTCCCGACATGCTCGGACTATGCGCGAGAGGCCATCGACAAGAACGGAGCCTGGAAGGGCGGATGGCTGACGCTCGCCCGGCTATGCCGCTGCAATCCGCTTGGGAGCCACGGCTACGATCCGGTTCCGGACTTGCGCGATGCGCGCCATCCCTTCGCCCCCTGGCGTTATGGGCGTTGGCGTCGGCCGTGCACGTCCCTACATAGCGGGGACAAGACAGGTGACGTGGCGGACGATTCCCGCTAAAAGGCGCCGCCTACGCACCAATCCATCTTACCTGCGCCCGTACGCAGGATTGAGAGGAGAGAAAATATGATTTCCCTTAAGTTTCCCGACGGTTCCGCACGCGACTTCGAATCCGGAGTCACGGGTCTCGACGTTGCCGCCTCCATCTCCAAATCGCTGTCGAAGAAGGCCGTTGCGATGGCGGTCGACGGTAAGTTGCGCGATCTCTACGAGCCGATCGAAAAAGACGCCGACATCCGCATCGTCACGCGGACCGATCCCGAGGCGCTCGAACTCATCCGTCACGACGCGGCCCATGTGATGGCCGAGGCGGTGCAGGAGCTCTATCCCGGCACGCAAGTGACCATCGGTCCGGTGATCGAGAACGGGTTCTATTACGACTTCGCGCGCGAGGAACCGTTCACGCCCGAGGATCTGCCGAAGATCGAAGCGAAGATGCGCGAGATCGTCCAGCGCGACTCGCCGTTCTCCTGCGAGGTCATGGAGCGCGAGGCGGCCAAGAAGATGTTCCGCGACATGGGCGAGGACTACAAGGTCGAGCTCATCGACGCGATCCCCGAAGGCGACGACATCAAAATCTATTCGCAGCGCGAATGGTTCGACCTATGCCGCGGCCCGCATATGACGTCCACGGGCAAGGTCGGCAAGGCGTTCAAGCTGCAGAAGATCGCGGGCGCCTATTGGCGCGGCGACTCCAACAACCCGATGCTTCAGCGCATCTACGGCACGGCCTGGGCGAGCGAGGAAGACCTCAAGGCCTATCTCCATATGCTGGAAGAGGCCGAGAAGCGCGACCATCGCCGCTTGGGCCGGGAGATGGACCTGTTCCATTTCCAGGAGGAAGCGCCGGGCGCGGTGTTCTGGCACGCCAAGGGCTGGGCGCTGTTCCAGTCGCTGATCGGCTATATGCGCCGGCGCCAGCAGGACTGGGGCTATTTCGAGGTGAACTCGCCGGACATGATGGAACGGACGCTCTGGGAGCAGTCCGGCCATTGGGAGAAGTTCGCCGAGAACATGTATATCGCCGAGACGCCCGACGACCGCGTGTTCTGCTGCAAGCCCATGAACTGTCCGGGTCACGTGCAGATCTTCAAGAACGGCCTGAAGAGCTATCGCGATCTGCCGTTGCGGATCGCCGAGTTCGGCAAGGTGCATCGCTACGAACCGTCCGGCGCGTTGCACGGCCTGTTGCGCGTGCGTCACTTCACCCAGGACGATGCGCATATCTTCTGTTCCGAAGATCAGATCACCGAGGAGTGCGTGAAGCTCAACGAGCAGGTGCTCTCGATCTACCGGGATTTTGGCTTCGAGGATGTGCGGATCAAATTCTCGGACCGGCCGGAGAAGCGTGTCGGCGACGACGCCGTGTGGGACAAGGCCGAGGCTGCCTTGAAGCGCGCCGTGGAAGCGGCGGGTCTGTCATACGAGCTCAATCCGGGAGAGGGCGCGTTCTACGGGCCGAAGCTCGAATACGTTCTGCGCGACGCCATCGGCCGCGACTGGCAGTGCGGCACGGTACAGGTCGATCTCAACATGCCCGCGCGGCTCGGCGCCTACTATATCGGTGCCGACGGCGAGAAGACGGTGCCGGTGATGATCCACCGTGCCATGTTCGGTTCGCTCGAACGCTTCACGGGCATTCTGGTGGAGCACCACGCCGGACACTTGCCGTTGTGGCTCGCCCCGACGCAAGCGGTGGTCGCGACGATCGTTTCGGACGCCAACGACTATGCCGCGACGGTTCTGGCGCGGCTGAAGGCGGCCGGTCTTCGGGCCGATGCCGACCTGCGCAACGAGAAGATCAATTACAAGGTGCGCGAGCATTCGGTGGCCAAGGTGCCGGTGATCCTCGTCGCGGGCAAGCGCGAAGCCGAAGAGGGGACGGTGTCGGTGCGCCGGCTCGGCTCTCAGAAGCAGACCGTGTTGAGCCTCGACGACGCGGTCTCGATGATCGCCGCGGAGGCCGTGCCGCCCGATATGCGCGCGGAGGCCAAGGCCGCCGAAGCCGCCTAGGCGAACGCGCGTGCTCTAGCGCGACGGCCGTAGAAGCGCGCCGGGGTTGAGGAGCGGGGCGTTGGGATCGGCGGAGTTCGAGAACCCGTCAAATCCGCCCGGGCCTTCTCCCGCAAGGCCGCCCGTACCGGGTTGCGGCGCTTCCGGCGGATCGAGCAGCGCCTGAAGGGCTTCGGGCGAAGTCGGGCCGTCGGCGACGGCCACCTCGATTTGTTTGTCGTTGCCAGGCTCGATCGTGAACGTCCGTGAATAGGCCTTGCCGTCATGTTCGGCGACCACGGCGTAGTTGCCCGCGGCGAGGATATGAGTGGGCAACGCTCCCGCGTTGGACTTCACGGTATCGCCCGCGGAGGTCAGGATGCGCCATTGCGTATCGGCCAAGGCCTCTCCGCCCAGGCTTTGCACGAGGCGGAAGGTGATCTTCGCGCCGGTGTGTTTGACGGTGGCCTGCGTGACGCGGCCTGGCTCCACCGTGATGTCGACGCCGACATTGGCGTTCGCGTCGCCATAGAGACTGTTGATGTGATACGCGCCGGCATTGAGGCGAATGACGTTCTTGGGCTTCGCGTCGGCGAGGATCGTCTTGCGCTCTCCGAACTGATCTTGCTCGTCGGACTGGATGTCGAACTGCACATTGCCCTCGGGACATTCCTCGCCATTGGCAAGGACGGCGCGCAGCATCAGCCCGCCGGTATTGAGAATGAATGTCTCGTTCACGGGCTTGCTGCCGTCGACCTCGATCTTTTTCGTCAGGTTGGAAAGCCCGTAGGCGGCGTTGACAAGATATTCGCCCGGAGGAAGGGACGTGGCCGGCGCCGCTTCGCGATGGGTGCTGACGAGTTCGAAACCGTTGTCCGTCTTGGCGCCGGCGTTATAAATCCGCCAGATCAGTCCGGATTGCAGCCGAGGGCCGCCCTCGGTGATGAGTGCGTGGAAGCTGACCGGAACGGGCTCGGCCGGGGGCGCCGCCATGGGTGCCGGGGGGGAGATCTGAATGATGCTTTCGGCCGTGTTGAAGCTCGAAGAACTCCCGGACTTCAGAACCGCGGATTCGCTGGGGCCGCTCTTGGCGACTTGCGCGGGCGGGGCGGCGGTCATGGGAACCGGTGGCGGAATGACCGGCGTGGACCGTGCGTCGATCGCCGCGAAGACGGCGCCGAGGGCGACGCCAAATCCGGCCTCGTTCGTGGCGGCGACGAATTTTCCGCCGGTGGCCTGTGCCACACAGGCGAGCGGTTGGATGTCGTCGGGCTTGTCGCTCAGACCCACCACGTGGATTCGCAAATCCTTCCGCTGCTCCTTGAGCGTTTGAGCCGTCGCGCACGGGTCGGCATCGCACGTGTCCCCGCCGTCGGCGATCAGGACGATGTTCAGCGGCGAGCGCTTGGCCGCAAGCATGACGGCGGTGCCGATGGCCGCGGCGACGGGGGCCTTGCCCTTCGGTTTGATCGCCTCGAGGAGGGCGGGAGCGGACGCCGCCTCCAGGGCACCGGGTTCGGCCAGCGCCTCGGTGTCGGCGCAGCTCGTGCCCTTGCCGGTCCCGAAGGCGACCAGTCCGAGCGCGCGTTTGCCGGACTCGGCTGCGATGGTCTTGGCGAGGGCCGCGCGGGCGGTGTCGATCTTGGGCGTGGAGCCGACCTTGCCGTTCATGCTCTTCGAGGCATCGAGCACGATCACGGCGGTCTCGTTCGCGGGCGAGGGCGTTCCAGGCGCGGGCATGGCGGCATCCTCGGCGGCCGCGGATGTGGCGCCGAGGGCCAGAACGGTCAAAAGCAGAAGCCCTCGCACCGCAAAGACCTTTCCCCGCATGCTTACGTCTCTTCCAATTCTCGAAGCCTTGCAGCCTCTTAGTATAGGCTTTGGCTGCGCCCGTGCCTGTAATTTGACCCTGAATAAGGCCGTTTTTGGAAGACGCATTCCTGTTTGCCGCCGCCAGCGAGGCATTGTGGGGGGCACGATTTCGCGATATGCACCGCGCAACCGGCCAACCCGACTATTCGTATGTCCAATTCCACTATCGAACATCTCTTGAAGCGGCGTTCGGTCTCGGCGAACGCCCTGGGCGATCCGGGTCCGGATCGTACGCAACTCGAACAAATCTTGACCGCTGCCGCCAGGGTTCCCGACCACAAGAAACTGGCCCCATGGCGTTTCATCCTATTCGAGGGCGAGGCTCGCGATGCGTTCGGGCGCGTCCTGGCCGAGGTTTGCCGCGAGGAGGAGCCAGAACCGAGCGCGATACGGCTCGAGACGGAGGCAAAGCGCTTCTTGCGCGCGCCGGTCGTCATCGCCGTCATTTCCTGCGTCAGGAAGACTGTGCCGGTGCCCGAATGGGAACAGGTTCTATCGGCGGGTGCCGCCTGCCAGAATATGGTCCTGGCCGCCAGCGCGCTGGGATTCGGCGTGAATTGGATCACCGAGTGGTACGCCTTCAGCGACGGGGTGCGGCGGGCTCTCGGGTTGGAGGAGAACGAGCGGGTTGCAGGCTTCATCTATATCGGTACGGCCAAGGAGAAGCCCGAGGAGCGGCCACGCCCCGCGCTCGAAGAGATCGTTTCGGCCTGGAAGCCGTCATAAGACGGGGCGGCGAAGGAGGATCGATGTTGAAACGTTCCTCGTCCGGCTTACCTTAGCGCCATGTTCTACGACGCGGTCGCCAACACCCACGGGCTCGAGCGGGACCCTTTCATGGCTCTCGTGAGCCCGCGGCCCATCGGCTGGATCTCCACGCTCGACGCCAATGGGGTGGTCAATCTCGCGCCCTATAGTTTCTTCAACGCGGTGTCGACCAACCCCCATTTCGTGATGTTCTCGTCCGGCGGCCGAAAGGACAGCCGGCGCAATGCCGAGGATACCGGAGAGTTCGTCTGTTCCCTGGCAACGTACGATCTTCGCGATGCGATGAATCGCACGTCGAGCCACGTGGACCCCGACGTTGACGAAATGGCCTTGGCCGGTCTCAGTCCGGCACCATCGACAATGGTGGCGCCTCCCCGCGTGGCGGAGTCTCCCGTCGCCTTCGAATGTAAGTATTGGCGCACGATCGAACTTCCCGGACCGGATGGCGGGCCGGGGAACCACGCTATCGTCCTCGGTCAGGTCATCGGCATCCATATCGACGATGCGGCGCTGACCGGCGGCAAAGTCGACATCACCAGGCTCAGACCAATTGCCCGGCTCGGCTACCGCGACTATGCGGTCATCGACGAAGTCTTCGAGCTTGGCGGTTCTTAGTAGCCGAATTGTTCGGCCAGGATACGCTCGGCGAGCGTGTGGCCCGGATCGAACATCATGACGATGTCGATGCTGCTCGCTTCGGCGATCTCCACCGCCGCCACGTTGCGGAATTCGGTGTGGTCCGCCACGGCGCTGACGGGCCGCTTGTCGGGTTCGAGCGCTTCGATCAGGACGTGCGCGTCGTTGGGCAGCAGCGCACCGCGCCAGCGCCTTGGACGGAACGGGCTGATCGGCGTGAGCGTCAGCAGCGGAGCCGTGATCGGCAGGATCGGGCCGTGCGCCGAAAGGTTGTATGCGGTGCTGCCGGCGGGCGTGGCGACCAAAACCCCGTCGCAAATCAGCTCGCCCATCCGCGTCGTGCCGTCCACGGCGATCTTGAGCTTCGCCGCTTGGTGAATCTGGCGGAACAGCGACACCTCATTGATGGCCAGCGCTTCGTGGGTGGCGCCCTTCACATCGCGCACGGTCATGCGAAGCGGATGGATGACGGTGATCTCCGCCGCCGCCAGGCGCTCCTTGAGCCTGTTCTCCTTGTAGTCGTTCAGGAGGAAGCCGACGGAGCCCCGGTTCATGCCGTAGATTGGAATGCGGCTATGCATGTGGTTGTGCATGGTCTGAAGCATCAGACCATCGCCGCCGAGCGCGACGATCGCGTCGGCCTCTTCCGGCGCAGCGTTGCCATAGCGTTTGACGAGCGCGGCGCAGGCATCCACCGCATCGCGCGTCTCGCTGGCTACGAACGCGATCCTTTCAAAATCTGCCATCACTGGTCTGTTGTGCTTTCAGCCGCCCATTGAGAGAGGCACACTAAAGCGGCGGTGCTAAAGTCGCGCAAGTGTCTCTTTTGGCGTCTTGTCCGAAGCGGCGAGACGCCTCGGTTTAAGGTGAACGGGGAACACGGGGTAAACAGGGAACGCTCATGGACGACGCCGATCTGCCGGTCCTGATCTATTCGACCTTTCCGAATCTCGACGAAGCCAAGCGCGTCGGCGACGCGCTTGTCGGCGCGCGCCTTGCCGCTTGCGTGAACGTCTTTCCGGGCATGATCTCCATCTACGAATGGAAGGGTGCTCGTCAGGCGGACGAGGAAGTGGCCATGATTGTCAAGACGCGTGCCGGACTCACGGAGGAGATCATGGCCGAGGTCAAGCGGTTGCACCCGTACGACGTCCCGGCGCTGCTCGTCTTGCCGACGATTGGGGGCAGCGAGGACTACTGCGCTTGGATCGTCGGCGAAACCCAAGGGGGACGGACGTGACGGGGCTTGTGCTTGCGATCGACCAGGGCACCACGAGCACCCGTGCGATCGTGTTCGACGAGGCTGGGCGCCCGGGGGCTTCGGCGGCGATCCCCTTGAGGCAAATCTTCCCCGCGCCGGGTTGGGTGGAGCACGACCCGGAGGAGATCTGGCGCGCCGTCCGGGAGGTCTGCAGTGCGGTCGTCCGCGAGGCCGGTGCGGCAAATATCGCCGCGGTCGGCATCACAAACCAGCGCGAGACGACCGTGGTTTGGGATCGCGCGACGGGTGCCCCGCTTCACAACGCCATCGTCTGGCAGGACCGGCGCACCGCTCCCCTGTGCGAGGAACTCAAGCGGGAGGGGTGGGGGACGCATGTGACGGACGTCACCGGTCTCTTGATCGATCCCTATTTCTCGGCGACGAAGCTTGCCTGGCTGCTCGGCAACGTGCCGGGTCTCGCGGAACGGTGCGCGCGTGGCGAGGTCTGTTTCGGGACGATCGACAGCTTCCTGCTGTTCAAACTGACTGGCGGCGCCTTGCACGCGACCGATGCCACCAACGCCGCCCGCACCATGTTGTTCGACATCGGCAAGGGTGTGTGGGACCCGCAGCTTCTCGGCCGTCTTCAAATCCCCGCGGGCATCCTCCCCGAGGTCCGCGACACGCGCGGCGATTTCGGCATGACGCATGCCGAGGCGTTTGGCGCGGCGTTGCCCATTCGCGGCGTCGCAGGCGACCAGCAGGCCGCGGCGAAGGGCCAGGCTTGCGTGCGGCCGAGTATGATCAAGGCGACCTACGGTACGGGCTGCTTCGTTGTGGCGAACACGGGAGACAACAAAGCGCAGTCGGCCAACCGCATGCTGACGACGATCCTGTCGCAGGAAGACGGCGTGCGGACCTTTGCCCTGGAAGGGGCGATCTTCATGGCGGGTGCCACCATCCAATGGCTGCGTGACAATCTCGGTCTGATCGCGGATGCGGCGGAGAGCGAGACGCTGGCGAAACAAGCCAATCCCGAAAGCGGCGTCTATCTGGTGCCGGCGTTTCAGGGGCTGGGCGCGCCGGTGTGGGACGCGGAGGCGCGCGGCGCCATCGTCGGCCTGTCGCGGGCGTCCACCAAGGCCGATGTCGTCGCGGCCGGGTTGGAATCCATGGCCTTCCAAACGCGCGATCTTCTCGGCGCCATGCGCGAGGACATGGCTGGCGCGGGCATCGGCGAGAACGATGTTCTGCGGGTCGACGGCGGCATGACGGCCAATGGCTGGGCCATGCAGCGGCTCGCCGACATTCTCGGCGAATGCGTCGAGGTCGCGCCCATTCCGGAGACGACATCGCTCGGGGCGGCCTATTTCGCCGGCCAAGCCGCCGGCTTCTATGGCGACGACGCGGAACTCGCCCGGACCTGGAAACCGGCCCGGCGCTACGAGCCGCGAATGGCACCGTCCGAACGCGAGGCGCGCTACGCCGGCTGGCTCGAGGCGATCGCTCGCGTCCGTAGTGGAAAGGCCTAGGAAAACGCTCGGGACCGAGCCGGAATGGGGCCTTCTACGACGTTAACGCGTTGGGAATCCTTTGCGGGCAAGCTGGGCGGAAGGAGTGGCGGCGTTGCCGTTGCCACCGCGTCGTACAGTATTGCGTTGGAGTTGCCGGTGTCCGCGAAGCAGGTCGTTCGGAAGCAAGTGTCAGACAGTCTCGTTGCGGCGGGGCTGTACAGCAAGCCGGCGGCGCTGGCGATGCTCGCCAAACAGTTTATCGGCTTCGGTCCGCGGCTCCCCGATCCCGAAAAGGCGTTGCGTCAGCCCGAAGGCCTTGCGGGACGATGTTCCCGTCTCGACGTGCCGACCCTGGTCGCGGCCTATGCGAAGGGCCTCTACCCCGAGGCGGGGAAGTGGTGGGCGCCGTCGGAACGCGCCGTATCGTTTCCGGAGAACGCTTACATCTCTCAGCGTGTTTGGCGGCTTCTTCAGACTCAAGCCTTTGGCGTGACGTTCGACGAGGATTTCGCGGCCGTGCTGCGCGCTTGCGCGCCGGAACCCGCCTTGGCGGAGGCGTTCCTCGCGCTGCACCGCGCGGGCTATGCCCATTCCATCGAGGCCTGGGATCGCAACGGCCAGCTGGCCGGCGGGCTTTACGGTCTTTCGATCGGGCGCGCCTTCTTCACCGAAGGCATGTTTTCGCGCGAGCGAGATGCCGCGGCCGTCGCGTTCGTGACCCTGAGCTGCCACCTCCAATATTGGGACTTCGCCCTCAATGACGGTAAGCGCATCATCGGGAAGCTGAGCCAGCTAGGATTCACGGTGGTGCCGCGCAGCGCGTTCAACAATCTGTTGTCGAATGCGACCGTGGCGCCCACCCGGGTCGGCAGGTGGAACGTCGAAACGGGTCTCGACACGGCGCGGTGGAACCCGAAATTTGCCGGAACCGGCAAGGCAACCCGCTCCTCCGGCACGACCGGCCGCGATACGCCTCCGCCATCCGCCTAGAATCGCGTTCCGATCTCCGCGCGCCTTTCGCCGTGTCTTGCCATGTGTCTTGCCATGCGTCTTGACATGCGTGTTGGGACGTTTTCCGGTGAGATGCGGTTTGCGATCGAGCCGGTGGGGCAGACTTGATGGATCGAAACCGCTTTGAATGGTCTTTTCGCTTGCATTGTGGTCTTGCCCGGCCATGATCGGTGCGAATGCAACCCCGTAATTTCCCGACACGCCCTTGTCTTTACTGGAAAATTTCGCGCCCAAGCGCCCGCAGAATCTCGATGTGTCAACGCTTGGGCGTGACGCTTTGGCGGGGACGATCTCGGCGATCGTCAATATCGCGTACTGCATTTCGTTCAGCGCGCTGATCTTCCAGGGCTCCATCGCGGCGGGATTCCCGTTGGGACTGGCCGCGCTCATCATGGGCACGATGGTCACGGGCATGGTCGTGGCCTTGACCACGACGCTCGTTCCCGCCGACGCAGGTCCCGATACGCCGGCGGTCGCCGTCATGAGCGTGCTGGCGACCACGGTGGCGGCCGGGCTCGCCGCCAAGGGCGCCGACACCGAGACGATGGTCATCAACGTGATGGTCGCCATCACGGTCAGCACGTTTCTGACCGGCGCGCTGCTGTTCGGGATCGGCGGATTGAAGCTCGGTCAGTGGCTGCGGTTCGTTCCGTTCCCCGTGATCGGCGGCTTCCTCGCCGCCTCGGGCTTCCTGCTCATGACCGGCGGCGTCGAGGTCATCATCGGCAGCAATCTGACGCTTTCGCCGTCGAGCTGGGCGCCGGTCGTCGATTCCAGCTTCCTGCCGCAGATCGCCGTCGGTCTCGCCTTCGCATTGTTCATCGTGTTGCTGAAGCGGTGGATGGACGACTATCTGACGTTACCCATCGCGTTTCTCGTCTTTCTCGTCGCGCTGAACGCGATTTTGATCGGCTTCGTGAGCGATCCCGAGACCCAGGCCGCGTGGTATCTGAAGGCCGTGGGGGCGCTGCAACTCTGGTGGCCGATGGAAGCCCTCGCGACTCACGACATCGATTGGGGCGTCATGGCCATGAGCAGCGCCGAGATCGGCGCCGTGTGCGGCGTGACCGCGATTTCGATGCTGCTCGACGTGTCGAGTTTGGAAGTCGCGCGGCAGAAATCCGCCGATCTCGACAAGGAATTCCGCACGAACGGCCTCGCCAACGTCCTGGCCTCCGTTCTTGGCGGCGTTGCGGGCAACCTGTCCCTCAACAACAGCCTGCTCTTGCAACAGGCCGGCGCGGTCACGCGCATAAGCGGCGTATCGGTGGCGATCGTTTGCGGGCTGGTCCTTTTCGCGGGCGCCGATATCGGCAGTTTCGTGCCGAAGGCGATCCTCGGCGGCATGCTGGCCTATCTCGGCGCGATGATCCTGGTCGAGGCGCTGGTGCATTCGCCCGCGCAACGTTCGACGACGGATCTGGCGCTCGCTATCGCCATCGCGCTCGTCATCCTCTATTTCGGCTATCTGGTGGGCGTGGTTCTCGGCGTCGTCGGCGCCTGTCTTCTGTTCGCGCTGTCCTATAGCCGGATCGGCGTGATCCGCCGTCATCTGACCCGCTACGAATTGTCGAGCAGTGTGGACCGGTCGCCGGAGCAGACGCGCCTTCTCCAGGAGGAAGGCAAGCGCGTCCACGTGTTCTGGCTGTCCGGCTTCATCTTCTTCGGTTCGTCGAACGGGCTGTTCGAGCGCATCAAGCGCGTGATCGAGGAGCAGAAGGACAAGCCCGTCGACTATATCGTTCTCGACTTCAGCGGCGTGCAGGGGCTCGATACGTCGGCGGTGCTGAGCCTGGTCAAGTTGCGCAATTTCTGCGAGGAACACGACGTCACGCTGGTCTTCAGCGGGTTGAGCGACTCCATGCATGCCGCCTTCCTCGGCGCGGGTTTCTTTGGAACCGACCGGCCGCATCAGGCCTTCCCCACGCGCAACGACGCCGTCGAGTGGTGCGAGGATATGGTCCTGCTCTATCACGAGGTGGGCGAGGCTTCGTCCCATACCTTCGAGACTTGGCTTCAGAACGAGCTCGGCGGCGACATCCCGTTCGAGCGTGTCGAGTCGTTTATGACGCGGAAGGAACTGGACAGCGGCGCCGTTTTGTTCCGCCAAGGCGAACCGTCGGACTCCGTCGTGTTCCAGGCCTCGGGCTGCGTGGCCATCACCATTACCGGCGAATACGGGCGCACGATCCGTCTGCGGCGCATGCTGGGTCACACCGTGGTCGGGGAGATGGGGTTCTATCGCGGGGTACCGCGCGGTGCGAACGTGGTCGCCGAAGGGGCGAGCGTCGTTTACATCCTGACGCGTGAATCCTTCGACAAGATGCAGGAGAAGGATCCGGCCGCGGCGGCCGCCCTCCACAAGCTCATCATCCGGCTATTGTCGGACCGGCTGGAATTCGCCAACCGCGAGATCTCGGCGCTCCACTAGACAGTCAAGCTTGAGAGAGCGATCGCCTTGGACGGCGTGGCAGGTTTGCTCGGACCCCGGGGACGGAACTGAAGTCAGGATGATCGAGGAGACCGCTAGGGACTAGAAACGGACATCGTGAGTCACGACGGCCATGTGTCATGCCATGTGCCATGTCATGGGCCATGGCATGTGCCGTGTCATGTGTTTGCGCGGGGGCCGGCGGTTCCGACGGCCTGCTTGCGCGGATCTATCGAACTACCAGCAGAGTTTGGCCCCGGAAGTACACACATAGGGCGACACCACGCCCGACCAGCACATCGTGTAGGAGCTCTTCTTCACGATGTCCGGTTTGTAAATGCCGCACCAAACGTTGAAGCAGAGCATGTTGTTGCTGACGCGGTCTCGCCAATAAGGGTTCGGCGACGCGCGCATGGCGCTCACGGTAACCGCGCCGAGTCTCTTCGCCGCCTTGTACTGATCGACCTCCTCGGCAAGCGCGCTTTGCGCCCGGCCGACCGCGGTCTCCTTGTCGAACCCGTCGGCTGTACCCGACAGGAGAACGCAGCGTGCCTGCGCCGGAGCACCCAGAGCCAAACAAAACCCCAATGCGATTGAAGCCAGCGCCAAGCAGCGCCAATGTGCCCTCATCGGAACGCCTTCCTCACCACTGCGCACGTTGCGCAGGAATAGCACCTGCCGCGCTTGCCTGGCAGTACCATTCTGACGCAGAGGGCGTATCCGTCGGTTGCCGTTCTTAGGCGGTCTCTGTGGTCCGCTACGGGTCGTTGGCGGACCACCGCTCGCATCCGCCTTCTGGGCCCGGTTGTTTCCCGGACGCGGCGGATTGGAATCGCGTGCCGGCGCTGTGACAGCGCGTTCCGGCCACGATTCAGGACATGGCCCAAATCAGCACCGCGACGATACCGACATAGGTCAAGCCGTGAAGGAGTTGATCGATGCCGAGCGCGTGCCAGAAGCAGGCGGTCTGAGGCGTCGCGCCCAGCCGGCGGCCGGCCTGCTCCTTGGCCCAATCGACATGGTAGTGGATGACGAATTCTCCGAGCGCAATCTCCAGGGCCAGGAGCAAGGTGGCCGGGGCCAGCACGAGATAGACGAGGGGCGTCAGCGCGACGTGGATGCCAGCGTGCAGAAGCCCGCCCGGATGGCCGTAAGTGCCCTTGTTGCGAAATTGATAGGGCGTCTGGAGAAAGAAGTCCGCCACCGTATGTTTGACCAATAGGATCGCAACGGCGGCGAGACAAAGAATGGCGATTTCGGGCATGAGTGTGTTCGGCAAACAGTTCTTGGCTTGAAGGGATTTGGACGGATTATTTCGACAGCGCTTCTTATTTTGAAAGTGCTTCTTCGGCGCCGTCCCAATCCTCTGGCGGCGGCGTCCTCCGGAAGCGGGAGATACGCTCGCGATAAAGCGCGTAGAGGTGAGCGAGTTTTTCGCCGCCCATCGTTTCGCACGCCTGCAGCAAGCCTTCCGCTTGGTCTCAGTCCATCTTTCGATAGGCGGACAGGAAGTCTTGGTGTTTGGCGCTGAGGGCGGTGAACGGCTCGCTCCGGCGCACCGTGCCGTCGCCCAGGAGGGCGAAGATGCGCGTGGCCTCGGTCTTTCCTTTCACTTTCAGGAGATCGAGTTCGAGAAAGGCGAAGTCCGCCGCGCGAGACGCCGTCTCTTCGCCGGCGATGGTCACGAGCCCGTAAGTCTTCGACTGCCCTTCGAGACGCGAGGCGACATTCACGTTGTCGCCGATCACCGAGTAGTCGAAGCGCGTCTCGGAGCCGAGATTGCCCACGCAGCACAGTCCCGTGTTCAACCCGATTCCGATAATGACCGGCTTGTGCGGGCGCCCCGCATCCTCGGCGGCCTTTTGCCAGCGCTCGTTCAAGACGGCCATCTCGTCGGCCATGCGGAGCGCTGCGGCACAGGCATGGCTGGCGTGGTTGGGATCGTCGAGCGGAGCGTTCCAGAACGCCATCAAGGCATCGCCCATGAATTTGTCGATGGTGCCTTGCTCATCGAGGATGATGTTGCTGAGCGGGGTGAAGAGCTCGTTGAGAAAACGCGTCAGCTCTTCCGCGTCGAGCCCTTCGGAGATCGTCGTGAAGCCGCGCACGTCGCTGAAGAGCAGCGTCATGTCGCGCGTCTCGCCGCCGAGCTTGAGGCGGTCCGGCTCGTCGGCAAGCCGTTCGACGAGGGCGGGCGCCATATAGTGAGAGAAGGCGTTGCGGACCCGGTTGCGCTCCCGTTCGGTGCGGAGAAATACGAAGGACGACCCGGTGAGATAGATCGCGGTGAGGGCGATGGTCGGATAGACGGGATCGACGAGCCAGCCCCAACTCTTGAAGGCGTGCCACGACATCCACAGAACGAAGGCGACGGCGAGACCGCCCAGCACGGCGCTGCCAAGCGCGCCCGCGCGGTAGATCAGAACCGCGATCAGGATACCGAGCAGCAGGATGTAGAGGAGTTCTGCGGGTGTCGCGAAGTCTGGACGCAGAAGATAGCTGCCGCGAATGATCTGCTCCACGGCCTGGGCGTGAAGTTCGACGCCCGGGACGGAGGCTTCGAGCGGTGTGGCGCGAAGGTCGAGCAAGCCGGCCGCGCTCGTGCCGATCAAGAGGATGCGCCCGGCGAGCTCCTCTTCGCCGATCTCGCCGTCCAGCACCTTCCAGGCCGGGATATACCGGTCGCGGCTTTGCGGAGAGAAGTGCAGCCACATCTGACCGTTCGCATCCGTTGGGATTTCGAAGTCGCCCACGCGTACCTTCACGATGCCGGTCTTCTCGCCGAAGGCCTTCTCGCCGCTCGCGCCGGACGATTTGACGAGATAGGTCGACGCGCCTTGGGCGACGCGCAAGAGATCCGCGGAAAAGGACGGGTACAGACTGTCGCGAATGGTGACCAGGATCGGCATCCGGCGAATGATCTGATCGTTTTCCGGCACCCAATTGAGTGCGCCCGTCCCAATCGAGGGTTCCTGCAGCTTTTCGAGGCTCGATGTGGCGCCGGGGTAGTAGGGGGCAAAGAGGCGAGGGTCGTCGCCGCCATGGGAGAACCCGGCCTTGGGAAGCGGCAAGCGGCTTTCATGGCTTGGCGAAGCGATGAAGCCCATGATCACCGGTGCGGAGCCGATCGCCCCGGCGAATATCCGGTCGTTCGAAGGAAGCGCGTCGAGTTCCCTCTTGAGTTCGGTGAGCCGGTCCGACTGCGGCCAGTACCGCACCGCGTTGGCCGGCGACATCCGGTCGGGTTCCGGGAACACCATATCGAACCCGATCGTGGCCGCGCCGGCGTCGCGCAGCTTGCCCACGAGATCGCTCAGCACCGTCCGGGGCCACGGCCATTGACCGATCCGTTGCAGGGACTCCTCGTCGATATCGACGATCCGGACCGGCAGTTCCGGGTCGAATTTAAGCGGCGCCAAGCGTTGGTAGGAGTCGAAGACGAGCGATCGCAGACGCGCGACGGGCGCGGGGTCCCAGACGCGGAGCGCCAGGCACGCCAAAATGACGGCGCCGACAATCAGGATATAGAGAAACCGTGGACCCATCCCGCCCGTGTTCTGTCGTTCTCGGCCGGGCGAGGGGCCCGCAGCGGCCAGACCCTAGCCGCTGGCGCGGACCTGTCAATCGGCCAGAGACGGCGGGATTTTCGCGGCCTACGCGCGAATAGGACGCGTTTGCCGCGAAGCGCGGCGTGCTAGTCGGAGAACCATTCGGGCCGCAGATTGCGCCACACGGCTTCCGTTTCGGTGTCGAGTTTGGGATCGAACTTGCGCTTGGCGACCCGCTTTTGCGCCGTTGCCGTGCTGCGTTTGGCGGTCTGGCCGTCACTCACATAGCCCGGCGATCCGGCGATCCAGCGGGCCTTGCCGCGATCGGCCATGGCGGGATCGGCGTTCGCGGCCAGCACGGCCAGGCCGAGAACGAGGCCAAAAACGGAGAGGGTCAGCTGCTTCAGCACTTCGGTTATCATTTTGGGGTCCTCCGGTGCGGAACGGCGCCGATCGGCGGTTGGAACCAGCTCTATATGGTGGGGCAGAGCGGCACGATCAATGCGGTCCCGGAGAGGCCGGCGGCGGGAGGCCAATAACGAAGGATTTATCCTGTTTCCCAGCCATCTGGTCTAGAATTGCCCCGATGGACATTCGAACGCAGCGGGCGCGCCGGCTGCCGTGGCCGCCTGGCGGGCGGGCCCGTGCGCCCTTTGGACAGAAACAGGCCGGTGGACAGAAGGAGCCCGGTATCCGGTTGCCGGTCTTTGCGGCGGCGGCGCTGTCGATGGCGCTTGCCCCGGCCATCGCGCTGCAGGCTTCGTCGCCGGCGCGGGCGGGCCGCTGGCTGCCCGAGATCGACAACCCCTATTGCAGCATCAAAACCTTCAAGCTTCGCGACGTGGCGGAGCAGGCCTCCTCCATGACGGACCGCAATGGGCGCCCCGTGATCGTGGTGAGTTCGTGGATGCTCCGCGATCGTCCGAACTACAGCAAATTCCTGCTGGCCCACGAATGCTGCCATCACACGCTCGGGCACGTTGCCAAGTTCAAGAAGGATCTCGGTCATGTCGGACCGCGAGCGTTCTTCTATATCGCACCCGAACTGAGGCGGTTGGAACTCGAGGCGGATTGCTGTGCCGCGAGGCTATTGCGCGATCGCCACGAGCCCGAAGGTATCGATGCCGGCGCGGAAGTCATGGCCGAATTCGGTGAAGAACCGACAGGCGCATATTATCCCACCGGGTTGGAGCGCGTGGAGACGATGCGCCGCTGCGGGGCGCTCGGCCCGTAAGGCGTCATCCGGCAACGTTGGCCTTTGCGGATAGCGGCGTCGCGCGCCATATCTCAGCATGAACGTGCCCCGGAATGTGTTTGAAAGGTTTCCCGTGCAGGTTGGGCACCATGCACGAATACGGCCATGAGGCAGCATTGAAACGACATCCGTCACGAACAAGGATGGAGGCCGCGCGGGCGGGACTTCTGGGCTTGATCGCAGGTGCGTTGAGCATCGCCGCGGTTCTCGGCCTGGGCGGTGCTCTTGCCGCGGAAGCGGATGTGCTGCGCGTCTGCGCCGACCCCGGCAATCTGCCGTTCTCGAACGACAAGGGCGAGGGATTCGAGAACAAGCTCGCCGAACTTCTCGCGGAGCGCCTCGGGCGAGAACTGTCCTATACGTGGTTCACGGAGAATACCGGGTACGTGCCGAACACGATCGGTAAGGACGCGTGCGACATCGTGATGGGCTATGCGCAAGGCACGGGCCTGATCGAAGACACGAACCCGTACTACTACGCTTCCTATGTGCTCATCACGCGCGCCGGCGACGACCGCCTGAAGGATATTGCCTCACTATCCGACCCCCGGCTGAAATCGAAACGCATCGGCCTCGTGGCGCGCACGCCGCCGGCCAGCATCCTGGCGATGCACGGCTTGATCGCGAATGCGAAGCCGTTCGATTTCCGGTCGGGCGAGAGCCAGTCCCTGGTCGCGCAGGAGATGATCGCAGAGATCGGGTCCGGAGAACTCGACGCCGGGATCCTGTGGGGACCGGTCGGCGGCTATTATGCCGCGCGCTCCGGCGTGCCCCTGGTGGTCGTGCCGCTCATCAAGGAAAGCGCGGGACCGACCACCGTCTACGGCATCACCTTGGGTGTTCGTCCGAACGATCCCTCGTTCAAGCATCAGGTGAACAAGGTGCTCGCCGACAATCGCGATGAAATCGAGGCGCTTCTCCAGGCGTACGATGTTCCTGTCTTGGACCACGAAGGCCGGGTCGTCGCGCAAGGCGGTGCCGGCACGCGGCCCGGCCAATAGCGCTACATCTTGCAGACGCTCTCCGGCTCGTCGATGCCGAGCGTGTCCACCTCGATCTCCGGATGGCTTGCGTGCGGGAAGCCCTTTTGCGGTGAGACGGAGACCGGCACCTTCTCGGTGGCGATCAGGATCGGCTGGCGGAATTGGCCGTCCCAGGGGCGGAATTGCTGCTTGATGCCCTTGAACGGGGCGAGTTGCAGATCGGGGCCGTGGATGAAGGCCGACACGGTCTCGAAGTCGTTGTCGGGCTTGCGGGTCACCGCTTCCCCAACGGTCCGGACGGCCACATAGGCATCGTAGTCGATCGGCAGCAGGAGCCGCTTGAAGCGCTTTTCGAAATTGTTGTTCGCCTGTGTCGCACCCCATTTTTCGTGACCTGGGCTCCATGTGGCGGCGGTGAGGCCCGTGGTCCCGGCAACCACGCGCGGCGCGCCTCCGCCGCGATAGGGGATCAACGGTCCGAAGACCTGCGCTTCGTCCGCCACCATGATCACGTCGTAGTTCGGAGACGGAACGACGCTCTGGGAGGCGCTCGCTTCCTTATGCGGTTTGGCCGGCGGTATCGGGCCCACGCCGTCGCGGCGGCCACCCGAGACGTCGACATATTCGCGGATGTCCACGATGTTGGCGCCGAAGCGCCTCGCGGCGCGTTCGACCGCATCGCGGTAGGCGACATCCGCATCCGACGATCCGTGGACGACGAGCCAGTTCTTCCAATCCATCTTGACGAGATATTGCGCGAGTGCATCGGCCAGCATGTAGCGGTCCGGCACGACGTGCATGATGTTGGCGCGGCAGTCCTCTTGCCGCAGCGAGACGTCCTCGGCCCGGATGTTGAACAGGAGAATGTCCTTGTCCTTGGCCCAGTCCGACAGCTTCAGCAGCGTCGGCGCGGAGGCATCCACGACGATGTAGTTGTGACCGGACGTATAGAGCTTCTCGAGCGCCGCTACCGCGTCTTCCGGGGACGACACCGTCTCGACGCCAAGACTGTACAGATGGCCCACGAAGCGGCCGCCGGCATTGTTCTCCTTGATGCCGAATTCGGCGCCGGCGATCCCGGCATCTTCCGGCTCGATATCCAAGCGCGAGGCAGGCACCGGCGCGGCGACCTCTTCGCGCAAATAGCCGATATCGACCGGCACCATTTCAGGAGATTGCGGAATCTGGAAACGGACGCCGCCCTCTCGCTGCTCGGACCGTTGGTTCGTGTCGGCGGCGAAGGCGGGGCCCGCCGCCGCCGCGGCCAGCAGGGATGCCGCGAGGCTCGTCGCGAATGCTAAGGCGGTTGACGGTTTTGCGAAGCGCATGACGGGACCTTGGGCGCCGGAACTTGCGTTTCCTCACATCCCGATCGGACCCTCGCCGGCGGTGTCAGAGGGTCGGCCGAGCATTTCGGCATGGTACAAATAGCAAATCCATCATGGCAAGGTGGAAACATTGAAGGGATCATTTTGCAAGCTATCGTGCGAATCTATCCCGGCCGGCCAAAAGGCGATTCCTGTTGGTGAAATGCGATCCGTTCCCAAATTGCCGTACGGCAATGATAGGTTGCGGCCATGCAGTTCTCACCGGGCAACGCAATCAGATACGGTTGGGAGGCGTTCAAGCGGCGCCCCTGGTTCTTTGTCGGCGCGATGCTGATCGTCGTGGTCGCCAACATTGCCGCCGGCATCGTGAGCGGTGCGGTCGATTCCGTGACAGGCGGTTCGATGGACTACCCGACCTTTGTTGGCAATCTGGTCAGTTATGTGCTCGGCATATTGATCAGCATGGGGATGACGGCCTTTTTCCTGGCCGCGCACGACAATCCGGATGGGGTGGAGTACGCGGCCCTGTGGCACCCCCAACCGTTCTGGAATTTTTTCGCGGTCTCGGTGTTGGCTTCTCTCGCCGTGGGCATCGGTCTCGTGCTGTTGATCGTGCCGGGCCTTATCGCGATGGTCCTGTTTATGTTCGCGACCCTGCTCGTCATAGATCGTGGCCTCGGTCCCATCGAGGCCATGCAGGAGAGCATGCGCCTGACCAAAGGCTATCGCTGGCCGCTGTTCGGCTTGCTCCTTCTGTTGGCGGCGATTGTTATCGTGGGCCTGCTGGCGCTCGGCGTGGGCGTGCTCGTCGCCGGACCGGTCGCCGGGATCGCCTACGTTCACGCCTACCGGATGCTGTCCGGCGGCGCGGCGCAAATCCAAGCGCCCGGCGTGCGGCGCGACATCTGACCCGGACCGGCGGCCTGCGGCTTTCGATGAAACCGGCAAGTCAGTCGGTGCGCCGCTCCCTTAACGACAGCCCCGCCGCGATCGCTTATTCCGCCGGGACCAGCGGTTCGCCGTGCGCCTTTCCGGCCTGGGCGGCGTTGCGCGGGTTGCGGTAGACGAACTCCGTCGCGGGGCGGGCCGCTTCTTGCTTGGCGAGCTTCACCATCTCCGCGTGATAGGGCGAGAGCGAGCAGGCGGGATCGGTGTTGCGCGGGTCCTTGGTGATGGCCATCGCCTGGCAGCGGCAGCCGCCGAAATCGACCTCGCGGAACGCGCAGGATTTGCACGGCTCCTTCATCCAGTCCGTACCCCGGAAAGCGTTGAAGGCGTCGGAGTTCATCCAGATGTCGACGAGCTTCCTGTCGCGCACATTGTCGAAGTGCAGTTCCGGGATGCTCTCGGCCGCGTGACACGGCAGAACCTTGCCGGCCGGCGTGATGTTCATGAATCCCTTGCCCCAGCCGCCCATGCAGGGCTTCGGCCGCTTGGCGTAGTAGTCGGGCACGACCATGTCGATGGTGAGCACGCCTTTCAGGCGCTCGCGGGCGGCTTCCACATATTCGATGGAAGCGACGGTCTCTTCGTAAGTCGGGATCAGCGCCGCGCGGTTGAGGAAGGCCCAGCCGTAATATTGCGCGTGTGCGACTTCGAGACGCTGAGCGCCGAGTTCGACCGCCATGTCGATGTAGCGCGGCACGTTGTGGATGTTGTGCCGGTGAATGGGGGCGTTGATCGTCAGCGGCATACCGAGCCCGGTAACCCAGCGGGCGACTTCGAGCTTCTTTTGGAGCGCGCCGGGATAGGCGCCGATACGGTCGGCTCCGGCCGGATCGACATCCTGGAACGAGATTTGGACATGATCGAGCCCGAGCTTCTGCAACGTCTCCAAGCGGTCGCGCTTCAGATTCACGGCGGCGGTGATGAGGTTGGTGTAGAGACCGGCATCGGCCGCAGCCTTGACGATCTCTTCGAGGTCCTTGCGCGCGGTCGGCTCGCCGCCGGACAGATGGATTTGCAGGATACCCATCTCGCCCGCCTGGCGCATGACCGAGCACCATTCCTCGGTGGTGAGCTCGTTCTTCACGCTTTCGAGCTCGACGGGGTTCGAGCAATACGGGCACTGGAGCGGGCAGCGATGGGTGAGTTCGGCGAGGAGGCCGACCGGCGCCAGGGCGCACAGCTCGGCGGCTTCGTCCTCGTTGCCGATGACGCCGGCGGTCGGCTCGTCGTCGACGGCGATTCCGTCGACATGTCCGTCAATCTTGAGATCCTCGGTCATGTCTCTATCCCTTGATATATCCTTTGTCGGCCAAGTCCTGGAGCAGGTCGACCACGTCGGCGGCTATCACGTCGGCGGGCGCGGAATACTCACTGGCCAGTTTCGCGGCGATGTCGTCCACGGTGCGCTCTCCATCGCAAAGCTGCAGCACGGCGACGGCGGTATTGTCCGGCGTCAAGATCCGCTCCGGCGCGAGAAGAACCCACCGGTCTCGCCCCGCGTCATGGCGAAGCTTCAGATAACGCGGCAGATGCGGCTTCGTGGCTCGGTCGATCATCAGCCGGCCGGGCTTTTGCACATCCGTCATCACGATGCATCCGGCACGAAGGCTCCGGGCGGAATCATGCCCGGATCGACATAGGCCAGGTAGAGAGCATCGAGCTGCGCCCACAAGACATGGGTCTTGAAGCGAAGCGCATCGAGCACGCCTTGCTGAGCCTCGGGGGTCCGTGCGTTCTGCTTCACATATTCCAGCGCGAAATCGGCATCGCGCGGCGCCTGGGTGAGGCGGCGCTTGAAGTAGGCCATCACGTCGTCGCTGATGAAATCGTAGTTCTCCAACATGCCGGAGATACGCTCCTTGTGGATGTTCGGCGCGAACAGTTCGGTCAGCGACGAGGCGACGGCCTCGACCAGCGTCTTGTCGCGGACGAAATTCACATAGGCCTCGACGGCGAAAACCGTTTCGGGCAGGGCGCCTTTCCGCGAGATCACATAGTCGCGGTCGAGACCGAGGCCGTCGGTGAGAACGAGCCAGCGCTCGATGCCGCCTTCCTCCTCGCCATAGCCGTCGTGATCCATGATGCGGTGCAGCCACTCGCGCCGCAATTCGCGGTCATGGCAACGGCTCATGAGTGCGGCGTCCTTCCGCGGCACGGCCGACTGGTAGCAGTAGCGATTCAGCGCCCAGGCCTGCACCTGGCCCTTGTTCAGCTTTCCACCATGCAACAGCTTATGAAAGGGGTGTTTGTCGTGGTACTGCGCGGCGCCGATGGCGCGCAGTTCCGCCTCGAGTTCCTCGGGGCTCAGAATCTTGGTCACGGGCCTACTTCCTCGCTCGGGTTCCTCGCCAGACGCTTCTTCTCCCTGGCGTCTCTTTAAACGGTCTCTCCTAAATAAATGGGGAGAGCGAACCGGAAATCTATGACTCGTTCATGAACACGGGCTTGAACCCGGATTAAGAACGTCTGAAGCCCTTTTGGCGGTTTTCCGCCGCCGCGGCGCTTCCGGTAACGCGTTCGGTGGGGACGACCGCGCGCGAAACCATGGAAGGGCGGCGTCCGATTTGATAAGAATTCCTGCTGGCAGGCTCCGAATTCATAACATACGTTGATCGTCAATGGTTTCACTGAGGCAGTTGCGCTACCTTGAGGCGCTCGCGCGGACGCGCCATTTCGGCCAGGCGGCGAAAGAGTGCGCCGTCAGCCAGCCGGCCCTCAGCATGCAGATCAAGGAGCTCGAGGACGAGTTGCGGCTCAACCTCGTGGAGCGCCGCAAATCCGGGATCGGGCTCACAGACAAAGGTGCGGAGGTTGCGAGCCGGGCGCGGACCATTCTCGCATCGGTTCAGGACCTCGTTGACTATGCCAAGGGGCAGGAGGGCGTCCTCACCGGCATCCTCAAGCTCGGCGCGATTCCGTCCATCGCACCGTATCTCTTGCCGGCGGCGTTGCCGGCCTTGCAGCGGCGCTTTCCCGGCCTGTCGCTGCAACTTCGCGAAACGGTCACCGAAACGTTGGTCCGGGAGCTTGTCTGCGCGGACCTCGACGTTATCCTCGTCGCGCTGCCGATCGACGACCCGGACGTGGAAACGCATTTCTTGTTCGACGATCCTTTCATTCTTGCGATCCAGGCGACCCCGGAGAACGCGGAGCTCGACTCGGCCACGCAGGACATGCTTGCGGGCGACCGGTTGCTGCTGCTCGAGGAAGGACATTGCCTGCGCGATCAGGCGCTATCCTATTGCCAGTTGATGACACCCGATGTGCGCGAGAGCTTCGGCGCGTCCAGCCTCGCGACGATCGTTCAGATGGTGGCGAACGGCTACGGCATCACCCTGTTGCCGGAGATGGCGACGTCCATCGAGGTTCATCGCTCCGACGGCATTCGGCTCTTGCGTTTTTCGCCGCCGGAGCCCAAACGGGAAATCGGACTTGCCTGGCGTAAGAGTTCTCCGCGAAAGTCGGAGTTCCTGCAGCTCGGTGCGTTGCTGCGCCAAGGGGGCGCGCCGAAGACGGCATCGGCGCGGCCGCCGCGATAGAAGGGAGGCCGAAAACGCTTAGTACCCAGCTTTCGCTTCTCATGGCGGTGCTGTTCTTCGCACGCGGGGGACTCGTGCGCATGACGCGTCCGCTCTCCGATTTCTACACGGCGGGCCGGCTCGTGCCGGCGTTTTTCAATGCCCTCGCGATCGCCGGATCGTCCGTGGGGGCCGTTGTTTTTGCCGGCGCTTCCGGGGCGGTCGATTTCGACTGGCAAGGTACGCTCGTGCTTCTGGCGGGCGCCGGGCTCGGCTTGGTCCTGGCCGGCGTGTTGCTGGCGCCTTACCTGCGCGGCTATGGCGGGTTCACGCTGCCGGATTTCCTCGCCGAGCGCTTCGAAGCCGAGACCATGCGGCCGCTCGGTGTGTTCGGCGTGCTCCTCTGCTCATTTCCGGCGCTCGCGGCCGTCATGCTTGCCTTCGGTCTGCTCGGCCAGGCCGTTTTCGCGATCCCGATATGGACCGGCGTCGCGGCGGGGGGCGTGCTGATCCTGGTGGCGACGCTTCTGGGCGGCATGCGGTCGCTGAGCCTCTCACAGCTCGCCTACTACGCGGTGATGCTGCTCGCGGGCGTCGTCGCCGTTTTGGCCGTGCTATGGCAGACGGGTGCTCCGGCGGCCATGGATACGCTTCTTGTGGACGAAGTGGTGCCGTCGCTGCCCTGGAAGCCCTTCGCGCAGACGAGCCCCGTCAACAGCTTCGCGCTCCTGTTCTGTCTCGCCGCGGGCATGGCTTCGTTTCCGTATCTGCTGATGCGGAGCTTCACCGCGCCCGATGCGGTGGATGCGAGGGCCGCGTTCGTCGGGGCACCGGTCTTTCTGGTTCTGCTCTGCTTGGCCGGGCCCGCGCTCGCCGGTCTTTACGAGGCGGCGTCGATCGCGTCCGGCGACCCGCTGTCCATGATCGCGGAGGCGGTGCTGGTGGTCGGGGCCGTCGCGGTCCTTCTTTCCACGGGCGCGGCACTTGCCCTGTGTATGGGCAACGTCCTGTCCTACGACCTCTATTTCAAGGGCATCCGGCCGGCGGCGCCGGTCAGCCGGCAGCTATTCGCGGCGCGCCTTGCGATTGTCGCGACCTTGGGATTGGCCGGAGCCATGGCGCTCAAATGGCCGGACGAGACGATGGCCGGAACGGCCGCCGCCTTCTCGTTGGCCGCGAGCGCGTTCTTGCCGGTTCTGGTGCTCGGGGTGTGGTGGAAGCGGCTTGGCGGCGAAGCCGCGGCCGCGGGCATGGTGGCGGGGCTGATCGTGTGCCTCTATTACATGATCGCACCGCAGACGATCCCGTTCCTGTTTTACGAATCGTCGAGTTTCCTCTCCGATGCGACGCAAGTGCAGACCGCTGCCTACGAGGCGCTGCGTCAGAACTATTACGTCGCGGCCGATGCGGCGGCGCAAGGGGCAGTGCTGACGAAATGGAAGGCGTCCGTGCAGCCCATCGCCAATTGGTTCGGCGTGCACGGCGCCTTGGCCGGTGTGTTCGGCGTGCCCGCCGGCTTCCTCGTCGCCGGTCTGGCCGGACTGTTCACGTCCGCGCCCTCAGCCGGGATACAGCGCTTCGTAGAGAGCTTGCGCGCGAAGCCTGTTTGGCGGTCTTGACGCTTTAGTTGGCGCTGCCGGCCGTATCGGGCGGCGGCGGACCGCCCAGCAGCCGGAAACCGTCGCGGAAGCGAATTGCGTCGACGCTGCTGGCGTGTTTCTTCGGTCCGGCGGAAATCAGCATGTAGATTCGATCGCCGTTCGCGACGAGCGTTATCAGGTGATTGAGCTTGCCGCGATCGTCTTCGGCCTTCGCCTCGTAGCCCGGACGGCCATTGATCTTGATGGGTGTCTGGCTGCGCACCTTGGTGTCGCTGCCCTTGGCATAGGCCGCCACGATCTTCTCGAAATAGTCCTGCTTCGGCGGGTTCGGCGCGCGGCCTTCCGGATACTCGAACACGACGATGCTGTAGACCGTGTCCTTGCCGGCCTTGACCTTGTATTCGTGCTGCAGGAGCGGGTTCTGCCCTGGCACGGGCGTGCTTTCGGGCTTCGGCCTTTCCGTGACGCCAGGGAACGAGGCGACGAAGCCACGCTCGGGAAAATGAAACTCGTGCCAGACAGGTTCCTTTTCCGCTTGGTCTTCCGGCGCATCCTTCGTCTCGGCGGCGTCTTCCGCGCGGACGGGTCCGGCAAAACCGAACGTCGCGACCGCCGCGCCGAGGGTCGTCAATGTCATCGTGACCAGAAGGCAGTATGTGAGACGCCGAAGAGACATCGCCGTTCCTCAAAATTGGCCGATCCGCTATTTCAGAGCCGTGGACCACAAAAAAAAGGTATTCGCAAGGGCGGAAGGCCGCCTGCGCCTGACATTGTCGTATTATGACAAGCTCCGGCGGCATATTGGAGATGGATGACGGCCGTACGGGCCTTGTCGCGGCTCCGTGATGGAACTGCCGTAGGAACGGGGACTATGCGCCGATCGCATCCAGCCACTTCGATTGCCGTTGCGGGCGTTTGTGCGCTCACCGCGCTTGTGTGGGCGGATCCGGCCGGTGCGGCGGCTTCGCCGGGTCTGGAGCATGAGCTCCAATCTCTCGGGCTATGGGGCCCTGTCGCCATCATCGGCCTGCGCTTTGGGGCCAGCTTGCTTGGCGTTGTGCCGACGTCGCCGCTTCTGTTGGCGGCGGGAGCCTCGCAAGGTGTCGTGCTCGGCAGCCTCTATGTCTTGGTGGGGGCGCAGCTCGGCGCGCTCGCCGGGTTTCTCATCGGCCGGCGTTTGGGCCGCGGCTTCGTGGAGCGGCGAGGCTGGGTCGAGAAAGTTGCCAGGACCAGGGCCGGCCGTTGGCTCCTCGACGAGAACACGTCGCAATCGCAGCTCATGGTTGCGGTCTTTCTTTGCCGTTTGATTCCCGGCCTCAACATGGACGGGCTCAGCTATGTCGCGGGCGTCACGCCGCTCAGCACCTGGCGCTTCTTTCTGGCGAGTTTCGCCGCGCTCCTGCCCTATACGGTTCTGGTCGTGGCGGCCGGCCAGCAATTGGTGACGTTCGGCTCAGGCACGACCTTGCTCGTGCTCGCCGGCATGGTCGTCTTCAGCGTCCTCGCCGCGCTCGGCAGGAAGTATTGGCCGGCCCGCGCGGCGCGCGAGAAACCGGCCGTGCCGCGCTAGCCTTCCGAGCCCGTCTCGCCCAGCGTTCGCCGGTACATCGCTTCGGCGTCCTTCTTCAGGGCCCGCCGCGACGGCGCGCGCAAATAGAGCATGTGGCCGCCGGCATAGTTCCGGACTTCGATCGGGCTTGCGCCCTTCAGCGGCGGCAACTGCCCCACGAGATAGGCCGGCACGGAATAGGGCGTAATCAGATCGGTGTAGCCGCTGGCAATGAGCACTCCGAGATTGCGATTGGCGGCGCGCGCATCCTGGATGTCGTCCAGCACGCCGGCATAGCCCTGCTTGGTCGGGCTCGTGCCGAAGTCCCAGCTCGCGCTGATCTTCCGGTTCAGCAGTTCGAAGCTTTCGTCGGTCTTGTAGCCGAGATGCTCCTGCGCATAACGCACGAAGGCCGAAGACCAGAGCGGCGCGGTCGCGTCGAGCACCGGATCGGGCCCGTGCGGCCAGGCGCTGGACGGGTGGGGATCGGGACCGCCGATGCTCCCGTCATAGAGGCTCAGAACTTGACCGCCCGGCCTGTCGAATTCCTTGACGAACAACCGTTGCGGGATGCGGGCAAAGTGCTGCTGAACCTTCTCCAGCGGCAAACCGGTCAGTTCGGCGACTTTCGCGCTCGCCGCTTGTCCGCCTTGCTCGATCCCGGAGGCGAGCGCCACGAGGTAGTCCGTCATGGCGTAGCTCTCGACGTCCTTCAGCGCCCCGGCGAGTCCTTCGCGCGTGGTGATGCCATCGCTTTCCAGCTTCACCGCCGCGTAGGAGGGGAGCGCGAGCGCCCATGGCAGCGGATCGTAATCCTCGCCGCGCAACATCGAGAATTCGAGGGCAGGGGAGATCAGCACCAGGCCGCTTGGCGACAGAGTGCCCTTGCGCTGCAATTTCCGCGTGACCGCAGCGGCGCGAAATCCGCCATAGCTCTCGCCGGCCAGGAAAATGGGCGATCCCATCCGGCCCGTCTCGGTTAAATAGAGGCGGATGAACTCTGCGAGCGAATTCGCGTCCTGCTCGACGCCCCAGAAGTCCTTGCCCGTCTTACTGCCGGTGGCGCGGCTGTAGCCCGTACCGACCGGATCGACGAAGACGAGGTCGGTGAAATCGAGCCAGCTTGAATCGTTGGGGATTAGGCGGGACGGCGGTCCGGTGAGGGCGCCGGTGTCCGTCGTCGCGACGATCTTGGGCCCCATAGTGCCGAGATGAAGGTAGGTCGAGGCCGCTCCGGGTCCGCCGTTGAATACGAACGTGACCGGTCTTTTCGTGTCCCCTGGCTCGGCCGCATAGGACACGTAAAAGATCTCGGCCACCGGCTGCCCGTCGCTGTCCACCGGTTTGATCGAACCGGCAACGGCCGTATAGGGAAGCTCCCCGCCGTCCTGTTTCAGCACGTGGTGGGACGTCACATCCGGAGGCAGGCGGAGCAGAACCTTTTTCGGCTCGGCCGCTTGCTCGGATTTCCCAGCCTCGGATTTCCCAGTCTCGGACTTTTCGGTCTTGGAGGCTGCGGGCTCGCTGGAAGCGTCGGCCGCGTGGTGTGCGTCCTCCGCGAACGCGGTGCTTGGGCTTGCGGCGAAGACGAGACACGCAAGGACGCAGACAAAGAAGGCTCGGTGGATGCGATACTGAGTTGGGGTCACTTCGGCTCCAGGTTCTTGGTTCGGGCGCAAGGGCTCGTAAGGCAGCTAATCGCTCATGCTGGCCGTCTCAAGGCAAGCCTATGACAATCACGGAGCTTTGACCTTGACGAGGCCATCATTGAGGCTCAAGCAACCGCCGATGATGAGACGTCTGGGATTTCTCGCGGTATTGCTGCCTCTTTCGATCGCCCTTTCGGCCTGTGCCGCGCGCGGCGACATCGAAGCCGACCGCAAGGCCGCGGAGGAGGCCCACAAGGCCGAAGACGACGCCAAGTGCCGTGCGAAGAACACGAAGCCGGGCGAGGCGGCTTACGATGCCTGCCGGCAGGAACTGGCGACGAAGCGCGCCACGAAGGCGGTGATCGACTACCAGAAGGCGCGCGACTTCGACCGCGTTCTCGGCGGACTCGACGACCGCTAATCGTTCCGTACCCCTCCGATTGACCCCAAACGCCGTACGCGCGGCTCTTGGCCGCCGCCTCGATGACCGCTAAGGTGGCGTTGGCGGAAATTGACGAGGTCTCGCCTGGTCCGGCTCGCTTACGGGGCCGTGAAGGACCAGGAATTCCGTCCCGGACGTGGGCGATTGGGCTTTCTGCGGGGCAGAAGCCGGCGAACGCCGAAGCGGTTTGATTCCGTTGCCGATCGAGCTTCGCGGGTTGCCGCGAGGCTCGACGGGATTGACGGCCGGAGCGGACCCAAGGCTTGACCGCGATTCAGGTGGGGGCTGACGGCGTGGGCAGTCCAATGCAGAAACGACGTGCCTGGTCGACATTCGACGACGATGTGGACGCTCGCGAGACCGCCGCATTGGAGGCCTCCGTTGCTGCCGCGAAGGATCGGGCCGCGGAATCCGGCGCCCTACTATCGAGCACCAAGGACGATCTGACGGACTATCAGCGCTGGTTGCGCGCACAGAACGCCGCCGTCGAGAAGGATCGGGAACGGCACGAGCGGTGGTTGCGGCGTCAGCGCGACGAGCGCCTCGCGACGGCCAAGAAGGAGCGCGGGCGCCGTCAGCGCCGGGCGGTGCGGCAGCGTGCCGTTCGAGCGGTCCGGCAGGCCTTCGCCGGTCTGTTCGCGCTTTTCGGGTCTTGGATCGCATTGGGCTTCGGTAAAGCCGCGAGCGGTGCCCGGGCTCTCGGCCGCTCGGCCACGGGCGGCCTTCAGGCCGTCTGGCGCGGCATCGCGCATGCGGCATCGTCTATGGGCCTCCGGGCCCGGCACGCCGCCGCCGTTGCGGGCCTCCGGTTGACGCAAGGGGCCGCCTCGGCGGGAGCCAAGTTCGGCAAGGCCGCGCGTGGAGCCGGCGAGGGACTTGCCGCGGGAGCCGCTTGGAGCGGCGAGAAGGCGACAGCGTCGGCGCGGGCCGGGGGGCAGGCGTTTTCGGCGCGGGCGCAAGCCGCCGCGGCCGAAGCTGGGCAGTTCTCGCGCACGGCCGGAAGCGCGATCGGGAGCGGCCTCTCGTCCGCGAGCAAGAAGGGGGCGGCTCTCGCTTCCGGCGGCATGTCCTGGGCGCTGTCGCGGGCTCAAGGCATTCCGCCGAAGTTCGATCTCCTCGCCGGGCGGGTGCGCGGCGCCATGCCGGGCGTCAAGGTACCGGACAAAGCGCGCCCGCGAGAGTTCGCGATGCCGGTGGACGCGATACCGCGCCAGGCGGCCGCCGACAAGGCCGAGTTGGATGGGGGCGCGCCGTCCGAGGCTTCGGCCCAAGTTCCGGAAGCGTACGGCTTCCGCGCAGAGAGCGCCGCGCCGTTGGACCGGCCCTCCGGCGATCCCTGGATTGGAGACGTCGATCCTGGCGAAGAGGTTCATTCTCCGGAGTGGAGCGGTGCCGGCACGCGGCTGCCTCGTCAGGCCGGCCCATCAGGTTTCCTGAAGGCCGGAGGAGCGGCGGCGAGCGCCGCCGCGGCTGGAGCCGCTGGCGGGATGGGGCGTGTCCTGTCATCCTGGGGGGGCGGAATGGGCGCGCGCACCGGCGCATTCTCCAGCGCGGCGCGCGCCAGCGCCCAAAGCGGCTGGACCTGGTTGCGGCAGCAAGGGGCGCGGGCCAGCGCATCTGCCCGTGCCGGCACGGAGGCCGCGATCGTTTGGGCCGAGACCTGGGCGGGCAAAAAGGGGCTCGATGTCAGTCACATGATGATCCTTGCGGGTGCCATCTTGCTGGTCTTTGGCGGCCTTCTGATCGGGGGAGGCCTGTTGATGCGTGCGAGCTCCGGCTCGGTGATCGCCGCCGAAGTCCCCGACGAGACATTCTCCAAGGTTTCCTGGTTGTTCGACCAGCCGGATGTCCCGCTTTCCGAGCGGGCTGTGTTCACGCTGTCGGGGACGCCGCGTGCGTTCCTCGTCAACGGGATTTCCATCGGCGGCATCAACAATTCGGAGGAACCGCTGACGGGGCTCCAGGCCGTCCTCCGGCCGGACGTCCGGCGCCCCGATCTCAGGCTGGAGATCGTGCCAGGATTGCGGGATGATGCCGGCGCTCCCGCCGAGGGCGCTCCTGTTCCGGCGGCCACCGTGAGGCCGGGCGAGGTCTTCCGTCTGGTTTTCCCGTTCCCGCCCGAGGCGATGGGCGAGGAGGATGGCATTTCCGCCGAGGACTATTTCGAGTCCTATGGCGGTCTCCTGCTGACGCTGCGTTACAAGGCGGATGGCGTGGAGAAGACCGTCATCCAGTATCTGGCGCCCGGCATGTTGAAGGCACAACTCGACGAAGTTTCCGCGCAGGCGGGAGATTCCTAGGCTGCCGCGGAGGCCCTAGTTCCCTAGTTGCAGTTGATCCTCGCGCGGCCGCAATTGCGCATCTGAAGACAGACATTGAACTGGTTGCAACAGGCCGTGGCGCAGCCGGCGATGTCGGCATTCGCGGACAGCGCCCGGGCCCTACAGACGTCGTTGCACGACTGGAAGCCATTGGAGCACACCCGCACGGACTGGCTCCCGGCGGTGCAGGCCGAAGGCGTCGGCTTGAGCGATTGGGCCGGTTGCGAATCCTGCGCAAACGCCGCGCCTCCGAGAAAGAGGACCCCAAGCAAGAGCACTGCAAACCGTGTCATGGAAATTGGCACCTTATCGAAATGACTTCTGATTCCGGCCCGCCCGCGCGACCCGGCGGGCGCAAGTCAGCGGGCGCGAGATAGCGAACGCCTGCGGCGGCGCTATCATAAGCAGCCTCTCCGCGAAATCGAAACCCCTGACACGATGCAAAACACACCGTGCCGCAACCCCGATGCCGGCCGGAATCACTGTTACAAAAGCATCGCACAGTGCGGCTACCAATGCATTCCCGGTTCAACACCATCGCATTCGAGGGGGGAATTCAGTGAATCACGCGCTGCACGGTTTTTCGACATTCGCTCTAGCCGCCGCTATGACGGCGTTCGCCACATGCGCCGCTATCGCGGACGGCCCGATCCTCGTGACCAGCGCCATGGACGACGGCGAGGGGTCGTTGCGCGCGGCTCTCGAGGCCGCGGCCAAGGAGGAGGGCCGTGCCCGAATCCTCGTCATGACGGACGGCGATATCGAGATCGCCTCGACGCTGGTCTACGCGGGCAAGGTCCCGCTGGCCATTCACGGCAACGGGCAGACCGTGAAAACGGCGGTGGACACGACGGTGTTGACGGTGAGCGATGGCGCGGACCTCACCGTGAGCGATCTGAATTTCGCGGGGCCGGGCAATTTCAGCATCGAGAACCGCGGAGGAACCGGCAAGGGCATCTTCGTCGACATACGCGAGGACCAGACCGGCGCCGTCACGCTCATTCTCGACGAGGTGAAGGTCTCGGGCGTGTCCTATCACGGGGTGCATATTTCCGACTGCGATCTCGCGGACGAATGCGGCGCTGGCCGGGGCGGAAAAGGCGGCGGCTCCGAAGCCTCGATCGTCGTGCGCCTGAACGGCGTCGAGATCGACGATGCCGGTAATGGGCATTTCGATGCGGACGGGTTCCGTGTCGACGAACGCGGTGGTGGCGACATCTTCTTCTACGCCAAGGATTCAAAATTCACGAATGCGGGCGCCGACGGCGTCGAACTCGATGAGGGCCAGGAGGGCGGCGTGTTCGCTACGGCCATCGGGTCCACGTTCGACGGCAACGGCAACTATTGCGACGGTGAGGTTCTGAAGAGTTTCCTGCCGGAAACGGCCGAAGGCGCGTTCGAGGACGGCAAGGTCGAGGAAGCAGGAATCCCCGGCGCCGTAACCGGCACGCCGGACGATTCCTGTATTGAGCGCGAGGTCGAGCTTTACGATTCCGGGTTCGTCAAGGAATACGAGATCGGTATCGATTTCGACGACGGTTTCGATATCGACGAGGCCGGCCCCGGCGATCTGTGGGCGCTGATCGTCGATTCCTCGGTCAAGAACAACCGCGACGAGGGGCTGGACTTCGGCGAGGAGGACGAGGGCAGCCTCAAGCTCGGTGTCTGGAATGCGGACGTCAAGAACAACGCCGACGACGGGCTTAAAATGGTCGAGAGCGAGGCCGGCGACGTTTCGGCGCTCCTGGCGAAGCTCGTCTCGGAAGACAATGGCGGCAAGGGCGCCGTGTTCAAGCAGAACGGCGACGGCACGCTCAACGTGACGGTCAACAAGACCACCACGTCGGGCAACGGCGACGGCAAGGAGTCGGGCCTCGCGGTTGTGCAGAAGGGCGATGGCGCGGGCAATCTCCGTATCGTCGGCTCGGAGATCAAGGACGGCATCGACGTCAAGAACGTGACCGCGGTCGAAGAGTAGCGTTCGATCGCCCCGGCGACGGCACAATCGCGATTCCGGGCGCGGGCGTAGCCTTGCCCGCACGTGCCCCCGAGTCGCGTTGACGGGGCGGTGCGCGGTGCGCTGTATAGGCTTCATGATTCCGGCCGAACTTTCCGCCATTATCCTGTACGACGACGCGCGCAGAATCTTGCTCCAGCACCGGACGGACGACGCGCCGACCTTTCCGGGCTATTGGTCGTTTTTCGGCGGCGGCATCGAACCTGGCGAAACGCCCGAGCAGGCCGCCGTCCGGGAGGCGCTCGAAGAACTGGACTATGGGCTCAAGGAGCCTTGGCGATGGATGAGCCAGCCCTTCGTTCACGACGATCGATCCTATACCCAACACATTTTCATCGAACACTACGACGGCAGCCCGCTGATTCTCGGCGAAGGCCAGGCCATGCGGTGGTTCGCGCCCGGGGAGACGGGCACGCTTCTCATGAGCGCTCATTCCAGAGCGGCCGTCGAGGCTTTGGGTCTTTGGCTCGCGCGGCGGAATTCGGCGGAATGAGAACGCGACGGGTGGGAGAGGTCTATCGATGCGCGTCCTCAAGGAGGTTCTCGTCCTGGCGGCCCTCGTGCTTGCGTTGGCCTACGCGGCGCGATTCCTCGAAGGAGTCGATGCAGGCACGATCCACGCGGGCGTACCGTCCATGACGGAGTTGCTAAGTGCCATCTGGTAGCCGGGCGGCGATGAGCCGGCGACTCACGGAGGCACCCGCGCGGGGGCCGGCCGGTAGCCTTCGGCGCGGGCTGTCTCGCGCGCTATTTCGGGCGGTGCCGGACACAATTCTTATGCCGCGCGTTTCGGGTGAACCGCGTGTCCCCACGCGGAAGGCACGGCTCTGCGGCTTATCCGCACCGTCCAATCAATCTGCTCTGAATGGCGAAATTGGATGGGCAGAGCGGGCCGTCTCCATGCAATTGTAGATCCGTTCACGCAACGACGGTGCCGGGCCGTCAAAGTCTGGATGGTGTCTCGTTGGATCTCAGCGATTGGAAGGGTGCTCCCGAGCCGGAGCGGAAAATACTGGAAGGGTCATACACACGGCTGGCGCCGCTGGACGCGGAACTGCATGCGCGGACCTTGTTCGAAGCGGCGACGGCGCCCGGTGCCGGCGACCGGTTCAAATATCTTTTCGATCGTGCACCGGCCGATTTGACCGAACTGCGTGGCTGGGCCGAGAAGGCGGCAATGAGTGCCGATCCGCTGTTCTTTGCCGTCATCGACAAAGCAACCGGCAGGGCCGAGGGACGGCAGGCGCTGATGCGCGTGAATACTGTCCACGGCGTCATCGAAATCGGCAGCATCATGTGGGGGCCGGCCATCACGCGAACGCGGGTCGCGACCGAGGCGGTCTTCCTTTTGGCCGGCTACGCCTTCGGGCTCGGATACCGCCGCTTGGAGTGGAAATGCGACAACGCCAATCTTGCCTCGAAGCGGGCGGCGGAGCGTTTCGGCTTCGGCTTCGAAGGCGTGTTCCGGCGACACATGGTGGTCAAGGGCCGCAACCGCGACACCGCCTGGTTCGCCATCGTCGACAGCGACTGGCCGCGCCTGCGAGCCGGTTATGAACGCTGGTTGCGGCCCGGCAACTTCGACGGCTCAGGGCAGCAACTGAGTAAGCTGAGTTTCGGGTGAGTGCTATCCTGGACTGACGTCCACGGAGGAAACGGCTGCGGCGCCTTGCGCCAAGCCATTGAGAAAATTGGTGCCGGCTGCAGGAGTCGAACCCGCGACCTACTGATTACAAATCAGCCGCTCTACCAACTGAGCTAAGCCGGCATCCTTCAGAACATCCCGCACGACGCTCATCCATCGCGTGGCGGGGCAGCGGCGGATCTGCGTGCGCCTTGGGGCCCCTTTATCCCACTTTGCGGCTCACGCTCAAGCCCAAGTGGAAGCGGCAGCGTAATCCTCCGGCAGACCTGACCCTAGAACGTGCTGAAGCGGTAGGACACGTTGCCGAAGACGCCGAAGCGCTCGGACGTGAAATCCTGCAGATCGACCTCCGTGCGGCTCTGGATGAATTCGCTGAGGCCGCCGGTCTCGGCGTACCAGTAGCGGACGCCCGCGCCGAGGGTCCAATTGTCGTCGACGTCGATCTTCAGCTCGCCTTCGAGCTGGTAGCCCCAGCCCGTGCCGCTGTCCTCGATATTGGGCGTCG
This sequence comes from Hyphomicrobiaceae bacterium UBA7697, assembly GCA_002482645.1. Taxonomy (GTDB): domain Bacteria; phylum Pseudomonadota; class Alphaproteobacteria; order Rhizobiales; family Methyloligellaceae; genus Methyloceanibacter. The sequence continues at coordinate 305,596 of DLGJ01000008.1, read as the reverse complement.
GACCGAGATCGGCGCGCAGGAAGTGGCTATCCTCGTTGAGAAGGTAGGCAGCGGGGAGAAAGGCGGCATCGCCCCGGAAGGTCACGCGGTCCAGGAGCCGGGCCGTAAGTTCCGCGCCGAGACGCAAGGACGACCACATGGACTTGTTGTTGATGACTTTCGTCCCGAACGGAACGGCGGTCGAGCCCGGCGGGCCGCAGAACGCGCCGCCAACCTGGTCCCGATTGCAGCGCGCGCCATAGGCGTTCATCGACTCTTGCCAATAGTTGAAGCCGACGAACGGGCTCAGGACGAGATTGCCGCTATAGCCGAGGTCGAAGTCCTGTCCGACGTCGAGCGTGACGTACACGGTGCCTTCGCCGTCGATCTCGCTATAGGTGTCGGAGAACTTTAGCTGACCGGCGAGATAGTCCTCGTCGTCCAGGCTGCCGCCGCCGAGCCAGCCGCCGCCGACGAAGCCCTTGAAGAACGTTTGAGTCTCGTTGCGCGCGGACATGAAGAATTCGAGCGCGTTTCCGGTGACGCCGTCATAGGTGAGGGTGGAGGTGGGGCTGCCGTAAACCGGACTGAGGCGCGTCGAGTCGATGTCGAACCGCGTGGAGCCTTCGCTCCACCAATAGCGCATGCCGACTTCCCATTGCGGGCGCGGATTGGCGTTCGGGGGAAGGGGAATGGCGTAAGGGCGCGGGACGTCCACGGGGTCCTGCAAGGGGCCCTCGGTGGCGATGACGGCTTGCGCATGCGCGGAGCCCGCGATGAGGGCCGAAGCCATCAACGCCAGACATGTGCCCCTCAGCAACGTCATTTCGCCTCGCCCCTCGCTCGGTGCCGCCTCGTTCGAACGAAGGGTGGGGGGCGTATGGTTAAGAGAGGCTTAAAGTGTGTTTCAGGACGGCACGCAATTGCCGGAAACGGGCCTGGATGGCGTCGTCGCGAATGCCGCCCGCGGCCTGTCGCGGGCCGGCCGTGGCGTCAGCGGCGGCGGCTCGCGAGGACGCCGACGGCAAAGGCGACGGCGAGAAGCGTCATAGGCCCGACCTGCTTCATGGCCTTGTTCAAGCTTTGGTCGACCATGGCGAGGCCTTCGGCCGGCGCGTTCACGAAGTCCGGCTGCCGCGGACGGGACTTTCGCAAGCCGATGAACAGGAGCACGATGCCGATGAGCGCCAGCACGCCGGCGATCAGCCCCGCGGCTGCGGGCGGCGCGAAGCCGTTCTGCACCAGAGCATGATAGCCTGCGGCCAGGCCGAAGCCGGCCGCGAAGAGAAGCGCCACGATCGCGGCCACGACGATCGCGGCCTGGCGGATGGACCGTTCCACCGTGTCTTTGAGCCGGGCCCCTGTTTGGAGCGAGGAGACCAGCGAAAGCGCGAGCCGCAGCATGGTTCCTCTCCTAACGGCGGGTCAGGATGCCAATGAGCAGGCCTAGCCCGGCGGCGATCGCGATGGCTTGGAGCGGGTTCTCCTTGATGGCTTCTTCGGCGCTCGCCTTGGTTTCGAGCGCTTTGTCGTGGGCGCGGTCCATGCCCTTGCCGGCGATGCGGCTGATCGTATCCGTCATGTTCTGCATCTCGGCGCGGATGGCTTCGATCTGCGCGGCGAGGTCTTCGGTCTCATTGCGCTGGGTCGCCATGTGGGGTTTCTCCTTCCAGAGCGGTTGACGTGTGTCGTCTTCACGTGTGCAGCGTTGGGCCAATGTCATTCGGCCAATGTCAAGGCAAGCCCGTATAGCATGTCCGACGATTTCTTGTCCGACTGTTGCGCATTCAGCGCACTGCCTTCATTGCCCGACTCCATCTGTTCGTTTAGAATCCGAGCGCTTAACAGGGGTATCCCAGAGGGATTCGAAAGAATGGCCGGACTGAGATCGGCATGGGCGTTCGCAGCTGTCGCGGGGGTGTTCATGGCCGTCGCGCTTGCGCCGAACGGCCCCGCGCGGGCTGGCGAGCAGGTCGACATCATCACCAATCGTGGCCTCATCGGTTTCGGTCATATGAAGCGGGTCACGCAAGCCCATTGCCTCGACCGGAACTATTGGTGGTTCTACCGGCCCTACACCACGGCGGGCGAAAACTTCCCGCGTTGCGAGCCGTATTTCCACTATCCCGATGGCGCTTCGGGCACGGGCAATGCGTGGGCGGATCGCGCCATGAAATAGCGGCGCATCCGGCGGTGCCGCCACAAGCTTTTGTGTATAACGCCCTATAATTCTTTCTTGGCTCAAAGTTGTTTCGTTTTGGAGCAGGCGTTAACCCTGACTCAATGCATTTTCTTGCATAGATGCCGCTCCATTAACTTTGCCGATACTTGGACTGATTAGTCTTGGCCTTGTCAGCCGCGCGGCTTGTGCGAGGCCCAGGGGTGGCTGCCCTGCAAGTGCCGAGTGGAGTTCCAAGATGAAGATCCTCATGAGTGTTGTTGCCGCCGCGATCGTGGCGGCTGGCTTCAGCCTGATGTCCGCGCCCGAGGCCGAGGCCGGTTGCGTCGTTGCGAGCGGCTGCAACGCCGCGGTGCTCGTGCCGACGCCTCAGCCGATTCCGCTGCGCCGATTGCGCCGGCCGCGCGTCGTGGCCGCGGTTCCGTGTGTTTCGCCCTGCGTTGCCGCGCCGGTGGCCGTGGCGCCGGTCGCGCCCTGCGTCGCCCCATGCGGCGTTCCGGCTCGGCGTGCCTATTTCTACCGGTCGCCGAACCTCTACGCCAACTACACACAGCCCGCCTATGCGGGGAGCTGCAATCTCGGGCCGGGCAATTGCTATTGGCGCCGGAACTGCTGGTACGATTCCTTCGGCCGCCGCTTCTGCAACTAAGACAGTCGAGCTTCCAGTGCGTACTGGTTGATTCCCGGACGCGAGGGGGAGGGCGTGGAAGCGCCGGCCCCCTCTCGTTCGTCCGGCCTCAGTCGCGCGTGATGCGCACTTGCGCCCAGTGAAGGGCGATGGCGGCGGCGTTCGAGACGTTAAGGCTCGCCAGCGCGCTCACGGTCGAGATCCGGCACAGCCCATCGCAGCGTTCCCGCGTGAGCTGCCGCAGGCCCCGGCCTTCCGCGCCGAGAACCAGCGCCAGCGGATGCCGCAGCGGCGTGTCCTCGAGGGCCGTTTCCGCTTCTTCCGCAAGGCCGAGCCGCATCACGCCCCGCTCGCCGAGTTCGGCCAAGGCTTCCGCCAGATTGCGCACCTGGACGATGGGCACGAGATCGAGCGCGCCGCTTGCGGATTTGGCAAGGACGCCGCCGAGGGGAGGGCTGTGGCGCTGGGTCATGATCAGCCCCGTCGCTCCGAAGGCGGCCGCCGAGCGGAGCGCGGCGCCCACATTGTGGGGATCGGTAACTTGATCCAGCACGAGCAGCGTTCCCGAGAGGTCGAGCTCATCCAGGGTGAGCGAATCGAGCGGCCCCGCCTCCAGAAGAACGCCTTGATGCACCGTGTCCGCGCCGAGCTCCCGGTCCAGTGCCCTCGGAAGCACGCGTTCGGGCTGAAGCCCGCGCTGCGCGATGAGGGACGCCAGCCGGTGCGCGGCGTTCTCGGTCGCGCGGAGGGCATAAACCGGGCGCTTCTCGTTGGCGAGCGCGGCTTGGACGGCGTGCAGACCGAAGAGCAGAACCCTCTCAGGGTTATGACTTTTCGCGGAGTTGCGCTGCGCGCGGCCTCGGGTCATGGCTAGGGGTTTGGAATGCTTTGTCTTTTGATGCGTCATGATCGGGGAACCTAGCGGAGCAGCGGTTGCGCGCGGTCCTTCGGCCGGGGATAAACCCCAAGGATTCCAGGCGCTCGTCCCTGATTTACAGTTGACAGGGACCGCCTGGCTACCCATAAACAGCGGCTATTGCGGACCCTGCCGGCCGACGGCGGGGTGTTTTTGCTTGGTTACAATCACCAGTCAATCCATCAGGACTCTTTTGGTTCAGGGAGGGGTGCCCGAGTGGCTAAAGGGGACGGGCTGTAAACCCGTTGGCTATGCCTACGTTGGTTCGAATCCAACCCCCTCCACCACCGATTTGGAGTTCGTGGGAGACGGATGCGGGTGTAGCTCAATGGTAGAGCAGCAGCCTTCCAAGCTGACGATGAGGGTTCGATTCCCTTCACCCGCTCCAGCAAGCTAGGCTGTAGGCCGTTGGTACGATTGTATAATTTGGTTCGAGTGTGACGAGGACGATAGGAGTGTAGCTCAACTGGCTAGAGCACCGGTCTCCAAAACCGGGGGTTGGGGGTTCGAGTCCCTCCACTCCTGCCACGGCGTGGAGGCCAAGCTCGGCTCCGAAGAGCTCCGGTGCGGCGGCGAAGAGCTCATGAGCGCGCGCTCCTTGAGTGTAGGGCGAGGCGGGACGCGAAAGGTCCTGTAATTAAGAACGAAGATGGCGAGAACGAATCCATTCGAGTTTCTTCAGCAGGTGCGCACCGAGGTGTCGAAAGTCACCTGGCCGACGCGCCGCGAGACGGTGGTCACCACGATCATGGTGGTCATCATGTCGATCATCGCAGCCCTGTTCTTTCTCGGGGTGGACTGGGTGCTCGGCACGGTCGTGCAGCTGATTCTCGGCATCAGGTTTTACTAGGAGGTCGAAGCTTCAGTCCGATGGCTATGCGCTGGTATATCGTCCACGCCTACTCGAACTTCGAGCGGAAGGTCGCCGAATCCATCAGGGAGCGGGCCGAATCCGCCGGCCTTGGAGAGAAGTTCGAGGAAGTGCTCGTTCCGATGGAAGAGGTCGTGGAGATGCGGCGCGGCCGGAAGGTGGCGTCGGAACGGAAGTTCTTTCCGGGCTACGTGCTGGTCAAGATGGAGCTCAACGACGAGACCTATCATCTGATCAAGGACACGCCGAAGGTCACCGGCTTCCTGGGTACGGACAACAAGCCCATTCCGATCAGCGAAGAGGAGGCGGGCCGCATCCTCCAGCAGGTCCAGGAAGGCGTGGAACGGCCGAAGCCCTCCGTGACTTTCGAGATCGGCGAGCAGGTGCGTGTGGCCGATGGACCGTTTGCCTCGTTCAACGGTCTCGTCGAAGAGGTCGACGAGGAGCGGGCACGGCTGAAAGTGGCGGTTTCGATTTTTGGCCGGGCGACGCCGGTCGAGCTCGAATATGCGCAAGTGGAGAAACTCTAACGGGCGCGCAGCATGTGTGGCGCGCGCGAAGTAAAACGCAGGACGTACTGGGATGGCGAAGAAGATTGACGGTTACATCAAGCTGCAAGTGCCGGCAGGCCAGGCGAATCCCTCGCCGCCGATCGGTCCGGCGCTCGGTCAGCGCGGCGTGAACATTCCGGAGTTCTGCAAGGCGTTCAACGCGGCCACGCAGAAGCTTGAGCCGGGTTCGCCGATTCCGACGGTGATCACGGTTTACGCGGACCGGTCCTTTACCTTCGAGATGAAGACGCCGCCCGCGTCCTATCTCCTGAAGAAGGCCGCGAAGGCGGGCAAAGGCTCCAAGGAGCCGGGCCGCACCGTTGCCGGCAAGGTGACCCAGGATCAGCTTCGCGAGATCGCCGAAGTGAAGATGCAGGATTTGAACGCCAACACCGTCGAGCAAGCGATGAAGATCATCGCCGGGTCCGCCCGTTCGATGGGTCTTCAGGTTCAGGAGTAGAGACGATGAGCAAGCCTGGTAAGAGGTTTCGCGCCGCCGCGGACGACGTCGACAACGACAAGCTCTACGCCATCGAAGAAGCTGTGAAGCTGGTCAAGAGCGGTGCCAAGTCCAAGTTCGACGAAACGGTAGAGATCGCCATGAATCTTGGTGTCGATCCGCGTCACGCCGATCAGATGGTGCGTGGCGTGTGCCAGTTGCCGCATGGGTCCGGACGCAGCCTTCGCGTTGGCGTCTTCGCCAAGGGCGACAAGGCCGACGAGGCCAAGAAGGCGGGTGCCGAGGTCGTCGGCGCCGAGGATCTCGTCGAGCAGGTGCAGAAGGGCGTCATCGAGTTCGATCGCTGCATCGCGACGCCGGATATGATGCCGCTCGTCGGCCGTCTCGGCAAAGTGCTCGGCCCGCGTGGCATGATGCCGAACCCGAAGGTCGGAACCGTGACCACCGACATCGCCGAGGCCGTGCAGGCGGCCAAGGGCGGTGCGGTGGAATTCCGCGTCGAGAAGGCCGGCGTCATTCATGCCGGCGTGGGCAAGGCGAGCTTCACCGAGGAGGCGCTGGTCGACAATATCCGCGCCTTCACCGATGCGGTGGTCAAGGCCAAGCCGTCCGGCGCGAAGGGAACCTTTGTGAAGCGGATCGCCGTGACCTCCACCATGGGGCCCGGCATCAAGGTGGAGCCCGCCAGCGTCGGCGGCGCTTAGCCGGAAGAGTTTCGGAACTTCGGTTCCGAAGGGCCGTCCGGTTCGCCGTGCGGCCCAAACCTGTCCGAGATTGCAGGTGCGGGAAACCGCTTAAGCCTTTCGGGCCTGCATGAGACGGGAGACGAACGGTTCGATGGCCGCGGGCGTCCGCGGCCGGAAGATCGCTTTAGTCCTCGTATGTGGCTCACGCGCGTTTCGGCGTGAACGAGCGGGACAGGCAACAGAGCGCCGCGACAGACGCGGGATGGCTTTTGGTCTTTCCCGCAACCTTCGCGGCTCAGTGTGGCCTAAGCCCGCTACGGCTCCAAGCCTTCCGCGGGTTTGAAAGAACGGAGTGAGCATGGAAAGAGCTGAGAAGCGCGAAGTCGTATCCGCGCTTAGCGATGTCTTCGCCAATACCGGCGTCGTCGTCGTGGCTCACTACGCGGGCCTTTCGGTTGCCGAAATGACCAAGCTGCGCAGCGACATGAGAGACGCTGGCGGCCGGGTCAAGGTGGCGAAGAACAGGCTTGTGAAGCTCGCGCTGGAAGGAACCGACGCCCAGGGAATTTCGGATTTGATGTCGGGGCCGACATGCCTCGCCTATTCCGACGATCCCATTGCGGCGCCTAAGGTGGCCGTCAAGTTTGCCAAGGGCAACGACAAGTTCGTGATCCTGGGCGGCGCGATGGGCGCCACTGTTCTCGACGCCAAGGCGGTGAGTTCGCTCGCCGACCTGCCGTCGCTCGACGAACTGCGTGGAAAGCTGGTTGGTCTGCTTCAGGCGCCGGCGGGCAAGATTGCCCGCACGGTTGCCGCACCGGCCGCTCAGCTCGCGCGGGTCTTCGGCGCGTATGGCGCGAAGGACGCAGCGTAGGCCTTTGACGACACATATCGAAACACAGAGTTGAACGTACGAGGATAAGACAATGGCAGATCTTCAGAAAATCGCAGACGATCTTTCGAGCCTCACGGTGCTCGAGGCGGCCGAACTGGCCAAGATCCTTGAGGAGAAGTGGGGCGTGTCCGCGGCCGCTCCGGTGGCCGTCGCGGCGGTAGCGGGCGGTGCTGGCGGCGAAGCCGCAGCAGCCGAGGAGAAGGACGAGTTCGACGTCATCCTGACCGCGGCAGGCGAGAAGAAAATCAACGTCATCAAGGAAGTGCGCGCGATCACCAGCCTCGGCCTGAAAGAGGCCAAGGATCTGGTCGAGGGTGCGCCCAAGCCCGTCAAGGAAGGCGTTGCCAAGGACGAGGCCGAGAAGATCAAGAAGCAGCTCGAGGACGCCGGCGCGTCGGTCGAGCTCAAGTAGCTTTGGGTTGAAGGAGGCCCGGGCCGTCCCCATATACCGGGGTCGGCCCGAGCCTCTAACCCATCTATATTCGTAGGACGTGACGGTTCCCTTGAGTTTCCGCCAAGGCGGGGATTCAGGCGAGCGGTCGCGACGAGCTTTGAGAGGACCACATGGCGCAGACAAACGGTCACAAGCGATATCGGAAATTCTTCGGCCACATCACCGAAGTGGCTGAGATGCCGAACCTCATCGAGGTGCAAAAGCAGTCTTACGATCAATTCCTCATGGTGGACGAGCCCGAAGGCGGGCGCGCCGACGAGGGACTGCAGTCCGTATTTCGCTCCGTGTTTCCGATCAAGGACTTCGGCGAGCGGGCTCAGCTCGAATTCGTCCGCTATGCCTTCGAAGCGCCGAAATACGACGTGGACGAGTGCCAGCAGCGCGACATGACCTTCGCGGCGCCGCTGAAGGTCACGCTGCGCCTCATCGTGTTCGACGTGAACGAGGAGACCGGCGCGCGCTCCGTCAAGGACATCAAGGAGCAGGACGTCTATATGGGCGACATGCCGCTGATGACCTCGAACGGCACGTTCGTCATCAACGGCACCGAGCGCGTCATCGTCTCGCAGATGCACCGTTCGCCCGGCGTGTTCTTCGACCACGATCGCGGCAAGACCCATTCGTCGGGCAAGCTGCTCTTTGCCGCGCGCATCATTCCCTATCGCGGTTCCTGGCTCGATTTCGAGTTCGACGCCAAGGACATCGTCTATGTGCGCATCGACCGGCGCCGCAAGCTGCCGGTGACGACGCTGCTTTACGCGCTCGGTCTCGACGACGAAGAGATTCTGTCGACCTTCTACGACTCGATCGTGCTTAAGGCGACGAAGGACGGCTGGAAGATGCCGTTCAATCCGGAGCGTATGCGCGGCATCAAACCCTCGACCGATCTTGTCGACGCCAAGACGGGCAAGGTTGCCATCGAGGCCGGCCGCAAGGTCACGGCCCGGCTCGCCAACAAGCTTGCCGAGGAAGGTCTGAAGGATCTTCTCGTCAAGGACGAGGACCTTTACGGACGTTATCTCGCCCAGGACATCGTCAATTTGGAAACGGGTGAGATCTATGGCGAGGCCGGCGAGGAGATCGAAGAGAAGCTGCTGCAGACGCTGAAGGATCTCAAGCTGAAAGAGATCCCGATCCTCGACATCGATCACGTCAATGTGGGCGCCTTCATTCGCAACACGCTGGCGGTCGACAAGAACTCGAACACGGACGAGGCCTTGCTCGACATCTACCGGGTGATGCGTCCGGGCGAGCCGCCGACGCCCGAAGCGGCGCAGAATCTGTTCGACGGCATTTTCTTCGATGCCGAGCGCTACGACCTGTCGTCCGTAGGCCGCGTGAAGATGAATATGCGGCTCGATCTGGATGCGCCGGACACGATGCGTACGCTGCGCAAGGAGGACATCCTCGCGGTCATCAAGACGCTGGTCGGCCTTCGCGACGGCAAGGGTGAGATCGACGACATCGATCACCTCGGCAACCGGCGCGTGCGCTCGGTCGGCGAGCTGATGGAGAATCAGTACCGCGTCGGCCTGCTGCGCATGGAGCGCGCGATCAAGGAGCGCATGAGCTCCGTCGACATCGACACGGTGATGCCGCAGGACCTCATCAACGCCAAGCCGGCCGCGGCCGCGGTGCGCGAGTTCTTCGGCTCCTCGCAACTGTCGCAGTTCATGGACCAGACCAACCCGCTGTCCGAGATCACCCATAAGCGCCGCCTGTCGGCGCTTGGGCCGGGCGGTCTTACCCGGGAAAGGGCCGGCTTCGAGGTGCGCGACGTGCACCCGACCCATTACGGCCGCATCTGTCCGATCGAGACGCCGGAAGGTCCGAATATCGGTCTCATCAATTCGCTCGCCACGTTTGCGCGCGTGAACAAATACGGCTTTATCGAAAGCCCGTATCGCCGCGTGGTGAAGGGCAAGGTCACCGACGAGGTGAACTATTTGTCCGCGATGGAGGAGGCGCGCTACGTGATCGCGCAGGCGAACGCCGCGCTCAATCCGGACGGTAGCTTCGTCGAAGACCTCATCGTCTGCCGGCATGCGGGCGACGTGGAGCTTTACCCGCGGGATCGCGTCGATCTCATCGACGTGTCGCCCAAGCAGCTCGTGTCGGTCGCCGCGGCGCTCATTCCGTTCCTCGAGAACGACGACGCCAACCGCGCGCTGATGGGCTCGAACATGCAGCGTCAGGCCGTGCCGTTGCTGATGGCCGAAGCGCCGCTGGTCGGAACCGGCATGGAGTCCGTCGTGGCCCGGGACTCCGGCGCCGCGATCGGTGCGCGCCGGACCGGTGTGGTCGATCAGGTGGACGCGACGCGTATCGTCATCCGCGCGACGGAGGAGACCGATCCTTCGAAGTCGGGCGTCGATATCTACAACCTTCGCAAGTTCCAGCGTTCGAACCAGAACACCTGCATCAACCAGCGGCCGCTGGTGCGTGTGGGCGATGCCGTTCAGGCGGGCGACATCATCGCCGACGGTCCTTCGACCGATCTCGGCGAGCTGGCGCTCGGCAAGAACGTGCTCGTCGCCTTCATGCCGTGGATGGGCTACAACTTCGAGGACTCTATCCTCATCTCCGAGCGCGTCGTGCGTGACGACGTGTTCACCTCGATCCATATCGAGGAGTTCGAGGTGATGGCGCGCGACACCAAGCTCGGCCCGGAGGAAATCACGCGCGACATTCCGAACGTCTCGGAAGAAGCGCTGAAGAATCTCGACGAGGCGGGCATCGTCTATATCGGCGCGGAAGTGCAGCCGGGCGACATCCTGGTCGGCAAGATCACGCCGAAGGGCGAGAGCCCCATGACGCCGGAAGAGAAGCTGCTTCGCGCCATCTTCGGCGAGAAGGCCTCCGACGTGCGCGATACGTCGCTGAAGCTGCCGCCGGGAGTCGCCGGTACGGTGGTCGAGGTGCGGGTGTTCAATCGCCACGGCATCGAGAAAGACGAGCGCGCCATGGCGATCGAGCGCGAGGAGATCGAGCGTCTTGCCAAGGACCGCGACGACGAAATGGGTATCCTCGACCGCAACGTCTACGCCCGCCTGCGCGACGTGCTTCTGCACAAGGTCGTGGCGAAGGGACCGAAGAACTTCAAGAAGGACGCCAAGATCAGCGAGGCCATGCTGGACGAGGTTCCGCGCAGCCAATGGTGGGAGATCGCGCTCAAGAACGAAAAGGCCATGAGCGAGGTCGAGGCCATCGGGCGCCAATACGACGACGCCAAGAAGCGTCTCGAACAGCGCTTCGTGGATAAGGTCGACAAGTTGCAGCGCGGCGACGAGTTGCCGCCCGGCGTCATGAAGATGGTCAAGGTCTTCGTGGCCGTGAAGCGGAAGATCCAGCCGGGCGACAAGATGGCCGGCCGTCACGGCAACAAGGGCGTGATCTCTCAGATCGTGCCGGTCGAGGACATGCCTTATCTGGAAGACGGCACGGCGGTCGATATCGTGCTGAATCCGCTCGGCGTGCCGAGCCGCATGAATGTCGGTCAGATTCTCGAGACCCATCTGGGCTGGGCCTGCCGCGGTCTTGGCACCAGAATCGGCGCGGCGTTGGAGGAGTACTACGAGACCAACAAGCAGAAGCCGCTGAAGGACCTGCTCAAGACGATCTACGGCGAGGACAAGGCCGTTGCGGCCTTGCCGGACGATAAGTTGATCGAGGTGAGCAAGAGCCTCGTGCCTGGCGTGCCGGTGGCGACGCCCGTGTTCGACGGGGCGCACGAGGCCGACGTTTCGGATTTGCTGGACGTGGCCGGTTACGACTCGTCGGGTCAGGTCACGCTGTATGACGGCCGTTCCGGCGAGCCGTTCGAGCGCAAGGTGACGGTGGGCTACATCTACATGCTGAAGCTGCATCACCTGGTTGACGACAAGATCCACGCCCGCTCGATCGGCCCGTACAGCCTTGTGACCCAGCAGCCGCTGGGCGGTAAGGCGCAGTTCGGCGGTCAGCGCTTCGGTGAGATGGAGGTGTGGGCGCTCGAGGCTTACGGCGCCGCGTACACGCTCCAGGAGATGTTGACCGTGAAGTCGGACGACGTTGCGGGCCGGACCAAGGTCTATGAAGCGATCGTCCGTGGCGACGACACGTTCGAGGCCGGTATCCCCGAGTCCTTCAACGTTCTCGTCAAGGAAATGCGTGCATTGGGACTGAATGTCGAACTGGTGCAGCCGAAGCCGGACGAGGTGCAGCCGCACGCGATGCAGCTGCCCAAGCCCGCGGCGGAATAAGCGTCGAGCGCGGACGCTTCGATACACACCAGTTTCGGCCAACCGAAGGGCGGCGACCCCGCCCATTTGGAGACAAGCAGAATGAACCAAGATCTCGCGAACCTGTTCAACCCGCAGACGCCGCAGCAGAACTTCGATCAAATCCGGATCGGAATCGCGAGCCCGGAAAAAATCCTGTCGTGGTCGTTCGGGGAGATCAAAAAGCCGGAGACGATCAACTACCGGACTTTCAAGCCGGAGCGCGACGGACTGTTCTGCGCGCGCATCTTCGGCCCCGTGAAGGACTACGAGTGCTTGTGCGGCAAGTACAAGCGCATGAAGTACAAGGGCGTCATCTGCGAGAAGTGCGGCGTCGAGGTAACCTTGGCCAAGGTGCGCCGCGAGCGCATGGGCCATATCGAGCTCGCCGCGCCCGTCGCCCATATCTGGTTCCTGAAGTCGCTGCCCTCGCGCATCGGCCTTCTGCTGGACATGACGCTGAAGGACCTGGAGCGGGTCCTCTACTTCGAGAACTACATCGTTCTCGAGCCGGGCCTGACCTCGCTCAAGCCGCTACAGCTCCTGTCCGAGGAAGAGTTCATGCAGGCGCAGGACGATTTCGGCGAGGATTCGTTCACGGCCGGAATCGGCGCCGAGGCGATCCGTGAGCTGCTCAAGGGGCTCGATCTCGAGAAGATCGCGGCGGATCTGCGCGTGGAGATTGCCGAGTCGACTTCGGAGCTTAAGCCCAAGAAGCTGGCAAAGCGCTTGAAGGTCGTGGAGGCCTTCATCCAGTCCGGCAACCGGCCCGAGTGGATGATCCTCACCGTCGTTCCGGTCATTCCGCCGGAGCTGCGCCCGCTGGTGCCGCTCGACGGCGGACGCTTCGCGACGTCGGACCTCAACGACCTGTACCGCCGCGTTATCAACCGGAACAACCGCCTGAAGCGGCTGATGGAGCTGCGCGCGCCGGACATCATCATCCGGAACGAGAAGCGCATGCTTCAGGAGGCCGTCGACGCGCTGTTCGACAACGGCCGCCGCGGCCGCGTCATCACCGGCGCCAACAAGCGTCCGCTGAAGTCGCTCGCCGACATGCTCAAGGGCAAGCAGGGCCGGTTCCGTCAGAACCTGCTCGGCAAGCGCGTGGACTATTCGGGCCGCTCGGTCATCGTGGTCGGCCCCGACCTCAAGCTGCATCAATGCGGCTTGCCGAAGAAGATGGCGCTCGAGCTGTTCAAGCCGTTCATCTATGCGCGCCTGGACGCCAAGGGCCATGCCTCGACGGTCAAGCAGGCAAAGAAGCTGGTGGAGAAGGAGAAGCCGGAAGTCTGGGATATCCTCGACGAGGTCATCCGCGAGCATCCGGTGCTCTTGAACCGCGCGCCGACGCTGCACCGCTTGGGCATCCAGGCCTTCGAGCCGGTGCTCATCGAGGGCAAGGCCATTCAGCTGCATCCGCTCGTCTGCGCGGCGTTCAACGCCGACTTCGACGGCGACCAGATGGCCGTCCACGTGCCGCTGTCGCTCGAGGCGCAGCTCGAAGCGCGCGTGCTGATGATGTCGACCAACAACATCCTGCATCCGGCCAACGGTTCGCCGATCATCGTGCCCTCGCAGGATATCGTGCTCGGCCTCTATTACCTGTCGCTGGTCATGGACAACGAACCGGGCGAGGGGATGATCTTCGGCGACGTGGCCGAGATCCATCACGCGCTCGAAGCGGGCTCCGTGACGCTGCACAGCAAGATCAAGGGGCGTTACATCACCAAGGATGTGGACGGCAATTGGGTCGCCTACATCTACGACACGACGCCCGGCCGCATGCTGCTCGGCGAGCTGTTGCCGCGCCGTGCGGAGGTGAGCTTCGATTTCGTCAATCAGCTTCTGACCAAGAAGGCGATCTCCAACATGATCGACGTGGTCTACCGCCACTGCGGTCAGAAGGAGACGGTCATCTTCTGCGACAAGATCATGGGCCTCGGTTTCCGCTATGCCTGCCGGGCCGGTATCTCGTTCGGCAAGGACGACATGGTCATCCCCGAGACCAAGGACGAGATCATCCACAAGACGCAGGAACTCGTTCGCGAGTACGAGCAGCAGTACAATGACGGCCTGATCACGCGGGGCGAGAAGTACAACAAGGTGGTCGACACCTGGACCGAGTGCACCGAGCTCGTCGCCAAGGAAATGATGAAGCGCATTTCCTCCGTGCAGGTCGACGAGGAGACCGGCCGCGAGAAGCCGATCAACTCGATCTACATGATGTCGCATTCCGGTGCGCGTGGGTCGCCCGCGCAGATGAAGCAGCTCGCCGGTATGCGCGGTCTGATGACCAAGCCGTCCGGTGAGATCATCGAGACGCCGATCATCTCGAACTTCAAGGAAGGCCTGTCGGTGATGGAGTACTTCAACTCCACCCACGGCGCCCGTAAGGGTCTGGCGGACACCGCCTTGAAGACCGCCAACTCGGGCTACCTGACACGCCGTCTCGTCGACGTGGCGCAGGACTGCATCGTGACCGAGGAAGATTGCGGGACCGATGGCGGCATCACCGCCCGTGCCGTTCTCGACGCCGGTGAGGTCACCGTGTCGCTCGGACAGCGTGTGCTGGGCCGTTCGGCGGCCGATGCCGTCAAGAACCCCGCCACCGGCGAGGTCATCGTCGAAAAGGGCGAACTGATCGAGGAAGAGCACGTCGAAGCCATCGAGAATGCGCGGGTGCAGGAAATCCGCGTGCGCTCGGCTTTGACTTGCGAAACCCGCAACGGCATTTGCGGCAAGTGCTATGGGCGCGATTTGGCCCGCGGCACGCCGGTCAATATGGGCGAGGCCGTCGGTGTCATCGCGGCCCAGTCCATCGGCGAGCCCGGCACCCAGCTCACCATGCGCACGTTCCACTTGGGCGGCGTGGCGAGCTCCAAGGTCGCGGACCAGTCGTCGCTCGAGTCGGCTTTCGAAGGCACGGTGAAGATCAAGCAGCGTAATGTCGTCCAGGACTCGCAAGGCCGCCACATGGTCATGAGCCGGAACACGGCCATCGTCATCGTGGACGACGAGGGCGCCGAGCTTGCCACGCATCGCCTGCCTTACGGGACGCATCTGCGGGTGGACGACGGCGATAAGGTCAAGCGCGGCGACCGTCTCGCCGAGTGGGACCCCTATACGCGGCCCGTGCTCACCGAGATCGAAGGCAAGGTCGAGTTCGAGGATCTCGTCGAAGGCGTCTCCGTCTCGGAGCAGCGCGACGAGTCCACGGGTATCACCAACAGCGTGATCATCGACTGGCGCGCCTCTCCACGCGGCGCGGATCTGCGTCCGGCCATGGCGATCAAGGACAAGAAGGGCGAGATCGGAAAGCTCTCCCGTGGCGGCGAAGCCCGGTACCTGCTTCCGGTGGACGCGGTCTTGTCGGTGGAGCCGGGCAGCGACGTAAAGGCGGGCGACGTGCTGGCGCGTATCCCGATGGAGAGCGCCAAGACCCGCGATATCACGGGCGGTCTGCCGCGCGTCGCCGAGCTGTTCGAGGCGCGGCGTCCCAAGGACCATGCCATCATCGCCGAGGTCTCGGGCATCGTGCAACTGGGCCGCGACTACAAGAACAAGCGGCGCATCAGCATCGTTCCGGACGAGGACGGCGCGGAGCCGGTCGAGTTCCTGATCCCGAAGGGCCGTCATCTGACGGTGCAGGAGGGCGACCGCATCGAAAAGGGCGAGTACCTGCTCGATGGGCACCCGGCACCGCACGATATCTTGGCCATTAAGGGCGTCGAGGAACTGGCCAACTATCTCGTCAACGAGATTCAGGAGGTCTACCGGCTTCAGGGCGTGACGATCAACGACAAGCATATCGAAGTGATCGTCAGCCAGATGCTGAAGAAGATCGAAGTGGACGATCCGGGCGACACCGAGTTCCTGAAGGGCGAGCAGGTCGACCGCATCGACTTCGAAGACGCCAATGCGGCCGCGGAAGCGAACGGTGGCAGGAAGGCCGAGGGCCAGTACGTTCTGCTGGGTATCACCAAGGCCAGCCTTCAGACGCGGTCCTTCATTTCGGCGGCCTCCTTCCAGGAGACCACGCGCGTCCTCACCGACGCCGCGGTCAATGGGAAGGCGGATGCGCTCGAAGGGCTCAAGGAGAACGTCATCGTGGGCCGGCTCATCCCGGCCGGCACCGGCGGCATGCTCTCGCGGCTCAATCGAATCGCCACGCACCGCGACGAGCTGATTCTGGAGGAGCGCCAGCGCTCGGCCCAGGACGTGCTCGAGCAGAGCGAGGAAGAGGTGCCGGAAGAGGCCGCGGACGCCGGCGACGGCGCATCGGCCTAAAGGCAGACGGAGATATCGGGAACCAAGCGGCGAAACCCTAAAAAAACGGCGCTTGGTCCCCGAATTCCGGTGCTTCAACCCTTGACGTTAAGAGAAACGGCCTGATACAACGCGGCCACTTTTAGCGGCAGGCGGTAGCCCACCGAGAGGTTGCTCTTTGGGGCGCGGGTTAGACGCTGCCGGACTAACCGGGATCAAATCGGGGTCATGATCTTGAGGGTTTGCCTCAAGATCCTCTGCTTTAGGCGCTGAAGGACGCGGGGGACGACTCGCAGCTTCAGCTCTTGTGTTTTGGGCAATCCGCCCATTTGTGTTTGGGCGCTCTCGCCCATTTTGTTTTGGGCGCACTCGCCCATGGGTGAACGAGGCGTTTTCGCCTTCGACAACGATTGGACGCTAAAGGCTGCCATGCCAACGATTCAGCAATTGATCCGGAAGCCGCGTAAGCAACCGGTGAAACGCAACAAAGTGCCGGCCATGCAGGCCTGCCCGCAGAAGCGGGGGGTTTGCACCCGCGTTTACACGACGACGCCGAAGAAGCCGAACTCGGCGCTCCGGAAAGTTGCGCGTGTGCGCCTGACCAACCAGCAGGAAGTCACGAGTTACATTCCTGGCGAGGGTCACAATCTTCAGGAGCACTCGGTGGTGATGATCCGCGGCGGCCGCGTGAAGGATCTCCCGGGCGTGCGCTACCACATCATCCGTGGTGTGCTCGACACGCAAGGCGTCAGCGCCCGCCGTCAGCGGCGCTCGAAATACGGAGCCAAGCGTCCCAAGTAGCGGGGCGCTTTTTTGGGTCTTTAAGGAACGGATTGAAGCGATATGTCCAGGCGGCACAGAGCGGATAAGCGGGAGATCATCCCGGATCCCAAATTCGGGGATCAGGTGCTCACCAAATTCATGAATTCCATCATGCTGGACGGCAAGAAGTCGGCCGCGGAGCGGATCGTTTACGGCGCGCTCGACCAGATGGAAGAGAAGGTGAAGCAGAACCCGATCGAGCTGTTCCATCAGGCGCTGCAGAACGTCATGCCGGCGATCGAGGTGCGTTCCCGCCGCGTGGGCGGCGCGACGTATCAGGTGCCGGTCGAGGTTCGCGTCGACCGCCGTCAAGCGCTTGCGATTCGCTGGATCATCTCCGCCGCGCGCGGCCGTAACGAGAACACGATGGTCGAGCGGCTGTCGGGCGAGCTGCTCGATGCCGTCAACAATCGCGGCTCGGCCGTGAAGAAGCGCGAGGACACGCACCGGATGGCCGAGGCCAACCGCGCCTTCTCGCACTATCGCTGGTAAACGTCTCAAGGAACTCGAACGATGCCCCGTCAGACGCCCCTCAAGGATTACCGCAACATCGGTATCATGGCGCATATCGATGCCGGCAAGACCACCACGACCGAGCGCGTGCTCTACTACACCGGTAAGAGCCACAAGATCGGTGAGGTGCATGACGGCGCGGCCACCATGGACTGGATGGAGCAGGAGCAGGAACGCGGCATCACCATCACGTCGGCGGCGACGACTGCGTTCTGGAAAGACAAGCGCATCAACATCATCGATACGCCCGGCCACGTGGACTTCACGATCGAGGTGGAGCGCAGCTTGCGCGTGCTCGACGGTGCCGTGGCGCTGCTCGACGCCAACCAGGGCGTGGAGCCGCAGACCGAGACGGTGTGGCGTCAGGCCGACAAGTACCGCGTGCCGCGCATGATCTTCGTGAACAAAATGGACAAGATCGGCGCCGACTTCTACATGTCGCTCGACACGATCAAGGAGCGTCTGGGCGCCAACCCGATCGTCCTCCAGCTGCCGATTGGCGCGGAGGCCGACTTTGCTGGAATCGTCGACCTCGTGCGCATGAAGGCGGTGGTTTGGGACGACGAGTCGCTCGGTGCCACGTTCCATGACGAGGACATTCCGGCCGACCTTCAGGACAAGGCCCAGGAGTATCGCGACGCGCTCATCGAGCAGGCCGTCGAGGTCGACGAGGAGGCCATGGAGGCCTATCTCGAAGGCAAGGAGATTCCCGAGGAGACGCTGAAGAAGCTGATCCGTAAGGGCGCCTGCGATCTCGAGTTTGTGCCGATTCTGTGCGGGTCCGCCTTCAAGAACAAGGGCGTGCAGCCGCTTCTCGACGCCGTGGTCGACTATCTTCCGTCACCGCTCGACGTGCCTGCGATCAAGGCGATCGACGTAAAGACGGAAGAGGAAGTGGATCGTCCGGCATCGGACGATGCGCCGCTCTCCATGCTTGCGTTCAAGATCATGAACGACCCGTTCGTGGGTTCGCTGACCTTCTGCCGTATCTATTCCGGCAAGGTCGAATCCGGTCAGACGCTGGCCAACACGGTGAAGGACAAGAAAGAGCGTATCGGCCGTATGCTGCTGATGCACTCCAATCACCGCGAGGATATCAAAGAGGCTTTCGCGGGCGATATCGTCGCCATCGCCGGTCTCAAGGACGTCACCACGGGCGACACGCTGTGCGATCCGAACAAGCAGGTGATCCTGGAGCGCATGGAGTTTCCGGAGCCCGTTATCGAGGTTGCCGTGGAGCCCAAGACCAAGGGCGACCAGGAGAAGCTCGGCGTCGCGCTCAATCGTCTTGCTCAGGAGGATCCGTCCTTCCGCGTTTCGGTCGACCACGAGTCCGGCCAGACCATCATTAAGGGCATGGGCGAGCTTCACCTCGACATCATCGTCGATCGCATGAAGCGTGAGTTCAAGGTCGAGGCCAATGTGGGCGCGCCGCAGGTGGCGTATCGCGAGACGATCACGAAGCAGTCCGACGTGGACTACACCCACAAGAAGCAGACCGGCGGTTCGGGTCAGTTCGCCCGCGTCAAGATGGTGGTCGAGCCCACGGAGGCGGGTGAAGGCTTCGTGTTCGAGAACAAGGTTGTCGGCGGTAACGTGCCGAAGGAGTTCATCCCGGGTGTCGAGAAGGGCGTGCAGAGCGTCGTCGACGCGGGCGTTCTCGCGGGCTTCCCGATCCTCGATGTGAAGTGCACGCTGGTTGACGGTGCGTCGCATGACGTCGACTCGTCCGTCATGGCGTTTGAGATCGCATCGCGCGCGGCGTTCCGCGAGGCGGCGTTGAAAGCCGGGCCGAAACTGCTTGAGCCGATCATGAAGGTTGAAGTGGTGACGCCGGAAGAATATGTGGGCGGTATCATTGGCGATCTGACGAGCCGCCGCGGCCAGGTCCGGGGGCAAGAGTCCCGGGGCAACGCGACGGTGATCAACGCCATGGTCCCGCTAGCCAACATGTTTGGTTATGTGAACACGCTGCGCTCCATGAGCCAGGGGCGGGCACAGTTCACGATGCAATTCGACAGCTACGCGCAGGTTCCGCAGGCGGTGGCTGAGGAAGTGCAAGCGAAGTTCGCCTAAGCGATTGGGCGTTTGAATTCTAGCTTTTGGTGAGAGGAATGGAGAGCCAGGATGGCTAAAGAGAAATTCGATCGGTCAAAGCCGCACTGCAATATCGGTACGATCGGTCACGTCGATCACGGTAAAACGACCCTGACCGCTGCGATCACCAAGACCTTGGCTGAGACCGGTGGCGCGACCTTCACCGCCTATGACGAGATCGATAAGGCGCCTGAAGAGAAGGCCCGCGGTATCACGATCTCGACGGCGCATGTCGAGTACCAGACCGAAAACCGTCACTACGCGCATGTCGACTGCCCGGGTCACGCCGACTATGTGAAGAACATGATCACCGGCGCGGCGCAGATGGATGGCGCCATTCTGGTGGTGTCGGCCGCTGACGGCCCCATGCCGCAGACCCGCGAGCATATCCTGCTCGCCCGTCAGGTCGGCGTGCCGGCGCTCGTCGTGTTCCTGAACAAGGTCGATCAGGTCGACGATCCGGAGCTTCTGGACCTCGTCGAGCTCGAAGTTCGCGAGCTTCTGTCCAAGTACGAGTTCCCGGGCGACGACATCCCGATCGTCAAGGGCTCGGCTCTTGCGGCAATCGAGGACAGCAACCCGGAGATCGGTCAGAAGGCCATCATGGAGCTCATGAAGGCCGTCGACGAGTACATCCCGCAGCCGGAGCGTCCGAAGGATCAGCCCTTCCTGATGCCGATCGAAGACGTGTTCTCGATCTCGGGTCGCGGCACCGTCGTGACGGGCCGTATCGAGCGCGGCGTGGTCAAGGTCGGCGAGGAAGTCGAGATCGTCGGTATCAAGCCGACCTCCAAGACCACCGTCACCGGCGTCGAGATGTTCCGTAAGCTGCTCGATCAGGGCGAGGCCGGCGACAACGTGGGCTGCCTCCTTCGCGGTGTGGATCGCGAGGGCGTCGAGCGCGGTCAGGTTCTTGCCAAGCCGGGTTCGGTCACGCCGCACACGAAGTTCAAGGCCGAGGCCTACATCCTCACCAAGGAAGAGGGTGGCCGCCATACGCCGTTCTTCGGCAACTACCGTCCGCAGTTCTACTTCCGCACGACCGATGTGACGGGTGTGGTTCAGCTGCCGGAAGGCACCGAGATGGTGATGCCGGGCGACAACATCGCCATGACCGTTGAGCTGATCGTGCCGATCGCCATGGAAGAGAAGCTTCGCTTCGCTATCCGTGAGGGTGGCCGCACCGTCGGCGCCGGCGTGGTGTCGTCGATCATCGAGTAAAGGGAATTGAGGAGCGCGCCGCTCCGTTTTGGGGCGGTGCGTTCTTCTAACTTGAGGCCGTCGAGATGCAGAGCCAAAACATAAGAATCAGGCTGAAAGCCTTCGACCATCGCATTCTCGATGCGTCGACAAAGGAAATCGTCAACACGGCGAAGCGTACCGGTGCGGAGGTTCGCGGTCCTATCCCGCTGCCGACCCGTATCGAGAAGTTCACCGTGAACCGCTCGCCGCACATCGACAAGAAGAGCCGCGAGCAGTTCGAGATGCGGACGCATAAGCGGCTGCTCGACATTGTCGATCCGACCCCGCAGACGGTCGATGCTTTGATGAAACTCGATCTCGCCGCCGGCGTGGACGTTGAGATCAAGCTTTAACCGGCTGCTGGACGAGGCAAGGAATTAGTTCGATGCGATCAGGTGTTATCGCGCAGAAGGTCGGCATGACCCGGATCTTCACCGACGGCGGGGAGCACATTCCCGTGACGGTGCTGCGTCTGGAGAACTGTCAGGTCGTCGGTCAGCGGACCGCGGAGAAGAACGGCTACACGGCCGTTCAGCTCGGTGCCGGCCGCGCGAAAGTGAAGCGTTTGACGCGTGCCGAGCGCGGTGGCTTCGCCGTGGCCAATGTTGAGCCCAAGCGGAGGGTCGCCGAGTTCCGCGTGAGCCCCGAGAACATGATCGATGTGGGCGCGGAGATCACCGCCGACCACTTCGTCGAGGGGCAGTTCGTGGACGTCTCGGGCACCTCGATCGGTAAGGGTTTCGCCGGTGGCATGAAGCGTCACGGCTTTGGCGGTCTTCGGGCCAGCCATGGCGTGTCGATCAACCACAGAAGTCATGGTTCGACCGGTCAGTGCCAGGAGCCCGGCAAGGTCTTCAAGGGCAAGAAGATGGCCGGCCACATGGGCGACGTCAGCGTCACCACGCAGAACCTGCGTGTGGTCAAGACCGATGCCGAGCGCGGTCTCATCATGATCCGCGGGGCCGTTCCGGGCGCCAAGGGCGGCTGGGTTCTGCTCCGCGACGCGGTCAAGCGGGCGCTTCCCGACGGTGTGCCGGTGCCGGGCGCGTTCCGGAAGAGTGCCGAGGATCAAGCGCCGGCCAAGGAAGCCGCGGCTGAGGCGCCTGCCGAAGCCGAGCAGGCCAAGCCGGCAGAGGGCGGAGAGAACGCGTAATGAAAGCGGATGTCACAACGCTCGACGCCAAGAAGGCGGGAACCGTGGATTTGTCCGAGGATGTTTTCGGGCTGGAACCGCGCGCCGACTTGCTGCACCGCATGGTCCGGTATCAGCTGGCCAAGCGCCGCGCCGGTACGGTGTCCGTGAAGGACCGTTCCGAGATCACCGCGACCACGGCGAAGATGTACCGGCAGAAGGGCACGGGCCGTGCCCGTCACGGCAGCCGCAAGCCTGGCGTGTTTCGTGGCGGCGGCAAGGCTTTCGGTCCGAAGCCGCGTAGCTTTGCCTTCGACTTGCCGAAGAAGGTTCGGGCGCTTGCGCTGAAGCATGCGCTGTCTTCGAAGGTCAAGGCCGAGGAGTTGATCGTGTTGGAGTCCTGCGACGTGAAGGACGCCAAGACGAAGGCCCTCAAGTCGCAGTTCGACAAGCTCGGTTTTGGGTCCGCGCTGATCGTGGACGGTGCCGAGGTGCAGACGAATTTCGCGCTCGCGGCGCGCAACATTCCTCATGTGGATGTGCTGCCGGTTCAGGGCATCAACGTTTACGACATTCTGCGCCATGACAAGCTCGTGCTGACCAAGGCCGCGCTCGAGGCGCTGGAGGCCCGGTTCAAATGAGTGCGCTTCAGGCATACGACGTGATTTTGGCGCCGGTCATCACCGAGAAATCGAGTGAGGCGTCCGAGTCCAACCAGGTGGTGTTCAAGGTTCGCCTCGACGCGACGAAGCCGCAAATCAAGAACGCGGTGGAGAAGCTGTTCGGCGTCAAGGTCGTGGCCGTGAACACGCTGACCCGCAAGGGCAAGACCAAGTTGTTCCGGGGCATCAAGGGCACCCAGAAGGATACGAAGAAGGCCGTCGTCAAACTCGCCGAGGGCGACAAGATCGACGTGACGACAGGGATTTGACGCGATGGCTTTGAAGACATTCAAACCGACCACGCCGAGCCAGCGGCAGCTGGTGCTCGTGGACCGCAGCCATCTGTGGAAGGGCAAGCCGGTCAAGCCGCTGACGGAAGGCTTGACGAAGTCCGGCGGCCGGAACAACACGGGCCGCGTTTCGATGTGGCATCGTGGCGGCGGTCACAAGCGCACCTACCGTTTGGTCGACTTCAAGCGGACCAAGCGCGGCGTGCCGGCGACCGTGGAGCGCCTCGAATACGATCCGAACCGGACGGCCTTCATCGCGCTGATCAAGTATGAGGACGGCGAGCTGTCCTATATCCTCGCGCCGCAGCGGCTGGCTCCTGGCGACACCGTGATCGCCGACGAGAAGGCCGACGTGAAGCCCGGCAACGCGATGCCGCTGGCGAACATGCCGATCGGCACGATCGTCCACAACGTGGAGATGAAGCAGGGCAAGGGCGGACAGATCGCGCGCGCCGCCGGTGCCTATGTGCAGCTTGTCGGCCGCGACTCCGGTTACGCGATCGTGCGCCTGAATTCGGGCGAGACGCGTATGGTTCCGGCGGCCTGCATGGCCACGGTCGGCGCCGTCTCCAATCCGGACAACTCCAATGTGTCGTTGTCCAAGGCTGGCCGCAGCCGCTGGAAGGGCCGCAAGCCAGTGGTTCGCGGCGTTGCCATGAACCCGATCGATCACCCGCATGGCGGTGGTGAAGGGCGGACGTCCGGCGGCCGGCATCCGGTCACCCCTTGGGGCAAGTCCACCAAGGGCAAGCGGACGCGCACCAACAAGGCGAGCGACAAGTTCATTCTGCGCAGCCGCCATATGAAGAAGAAGAAGGGATAAGACGTGGCACGTTCGATTTGGAAAGGCCCGTTCGTCGACGGCTATCTCTTGAAGAAAGCCGAGAAGGCGCGCCAGAGCGGCTCCAACGCCGTGATCAAGATGTGGTCGCGCCGGTCGACCATTCTCCCGCAATTCGTGGGGCTGACCTTCGGCGTCCACAACGGGCAGAAGCACGTTCCGGTGCTGGTGACCGAGGACATGGTGGGCCACAAGTTCGGCGAGTTCTCGCCGACCCGGACCTATCACGGCCACGCGGCCGACCGTAAAGCGAAGAAGGGCCGATAGTCATGGGCAAGCCGCAGAGAGAGCGCACGCTCAAGGACAATGAGGCGAAGGCCGTCACCCGGCTCATTCGCGTGAGCCCGCAGAAGCTGAACCTGGTCGCTCAGCTCATCCGGGGCAAGAAGGTCGACCGCGCATTGGCGGATCTGACCTTCTCGCGCAAGCGCATTGCCAAGGACGTCAAGAAGACCTTGGAGTCGGCGATCGCGAACGCGGAGAACAATCACGACCTCGACGTCGATGCGTTGGTCGTGTCTGAAGCCTATGTGGGCAAGAACATCGTTATGAAGCGCATTCAGGCGCGCGCGCGGGGGCGGGCTTCGCGGATTTTGAAGCCGTTTTCACAGATGACCGTGGTCGTGCGTCAAGTCGAGGAGCCTGCTTGATGGGACAGAAAGTCAATCCGATCGGGCTTAGGCTCGGTGTCAATCGTACTTGGGACTCGCGCTGGTTCGCCTCGCGCGGCGAGTATGCGAATCTGCTGCACGAAGACCTCAAGATGCGCGAGCACATTCTCAAGACGCGCAAGCAGGCCGGTATTTCCAAGGTCGTGGTCGAGCGTCCGCACAAGAAGTGCCGCGTGACGGTCTACACCGCGCGCCCGGGCATCTTGATCGGCAAGAAGGGCGCCGATATCGAGCTTCTCCGCCGCGAGCTGGCGACGATGACGGACTCCGAAGTGCACCTGAACATCGTCGAGGTGCGCAAGCCGGAAATCGACGCGACGCTGGTAGCCGAAGGTATCGCGCAGCAGCTCGAGCGCCGGGTGGCGTTCCGCCGTGCGATGAAGCGGGCGGTGCAGTCGGCGATTCGGATGGGTGCGCTCGGTATTCGCATCAATTGCTCCGGCCGGCTCGGCGGCGCGGAAATCGCGCGCATGGAATGGTACCGCGAGGGCCGTGTGCCGCTGCATACGCTTCGCGCCAATATCGACTACGGCACGGCGCTTGGGCGCACGGCCTACGGGATCATCGGGATCAAGGTTTGGATCTTCAAGGGCGAGATCATGGAGCACGACCCCATGGCCCAGGAGACCAAGGCTCTCGAGGCCCAAGAGGGCGGACGTTCCGGTGGACGGCGCGACTCCGCACGGACGCAGGGCTAAGGGCAGGATTTAAGAGTTATGCTGCAACCGAAACGCACAAAGTTCCGCAAGATGCACAAGGGCCGCATCAAAGGTGCGGCGAAGGGTGGATCCGCGCTCAACTTCGGAACGTTCGGGCTGAAGGCGCAGGAGCCTGCCCGGGTGACCGCGCGCCAGATCGAAGCGGCCCGCCGCGCCATGACGCGTCAGATGAAGCGCGCCGGCCGCGTGTGGATCCGCATCTTCCCGGACGTGCCGGTGTCGAAGAAGCCGACCGAAGTCCGCATGGGTAAGGGTAAGGGTTCGCCCGAGTTTTGGGCGGCCAAGGTCAAGCCCGGCCGGATCATGTTCGAGATCGACGGCGTGGGCGAGCCGGTGGCGCGCGAGGCGCTGCGCCTGGCCGCGGCCAAGCTGCCAATCAAAACGCGCGTCGTTGCGCGTATCGAGGGCTAGGCGATGAAAGCGAGCCAAGTGAACGATATGACGATCGATCAGCTCAATGACGAACTGGTCAAGTTGAAGAAAGAGCAGTTCAACCTGCGCTTCCAGGCCGCTTCCGGGCAGCTTGAGAATACGGCGCGGGTTCGGCAGGTACGCCGCGACATCGCGCGCGTGCGGACGATCGCGCGCCAGAAGAGCGCCGCAGGGAAGGCTTAAAGGTAAGAACGATGCCGAAACGCGTATTGATTGGGACCGTGGTGAGCGACAAGAACGACAAGACCGTCGTGGTCAAGGTCGAGCGCCGCTTCACGCATCCTCTTCTCAGGAAGACCGTCCGCCGCTCCAAGAATTACCACGCGCACGACGAGAACAACGAGTTCAAGGTCGGCGAGAAGGTGTGGATCGAGGAGTGCGCGCCGGTCTCGAAGCAGAAATGTTGGGTGGTTTTGCCGCGAGAGCAGGCGGCCAGCTAGGGCGAATAAGGTAAGGGCCTCGACGAAGGCCTGAATAAGGGCGAATGCCATGATTCAGATGCAGACCAATCTCGACGTCGCCGATAATTCCGGTGCCAAGCGCGTTCAGTGCATCAAGGTGCTCGGCGGGTCGAAGCGGAAATACGCCTCGATCGGAGACACGGTTGTGGTCAGCGTCAAGGAAGCGATTCCGCGCGGCCGTGTGAAAAAGGGCCAGGTGATGAAGGCGGTGATCGTACGGACCGCCACGGGCGTGCGCCGTCCCGACGGTTCGCTGATCCGGTTCGACCGCAACGCGGCGGTTTTGGTCAATGCGCAGGGCGAACCGGTCGGTACGCGTATCTTCGGCCCCGTCACGCGCGAGTTGCGGGCGAAGAAGCACATGAAGATCGTGTCGCTCGCGCCGGAGGTGCTGTGATTATGGCCGGGTTGAAGATCAAGAAGGGCGACCACGTCGTGGTGCTCACGGGCAAGGACAAGGGCAAGCGCGGCGAAGTGCTGAAGGTCTTGCCGTCCGAGAACCGCGCCATCGTGCAGGGCGTTGCGCAGGTGCGCCGTCACCAGCGTCAGACGGCCGCGCAGGAAGGGGGCATCATCACCAAGGAAGCCCCGATCCACGTTTCGAATCTCGCGCTGGAGGACCCGAAGGACGGTCAGCCCACGCGCGTCGGCTACAAATTTCTGAAGGACGGACGCAAGGTGCGTTTCGCCAAGCGTTCGGGCGAGGTCATCGATGGCTGAGCAGGCATATACACCGCGGCTGAAGCAGCAATATCTCGACGTGATCAAGGGCGAACTGTCCAAGGAGTTCGCTTACAAGAACGTCATGCAGATTCCCCGGCTCGATAAGGTGGTCTTGAATATCGGCGTCGGCGAGGCGGTCAACGACTCCAAGAAGGTCAAGGCGGCCGCCAACGATCTCGGGCTGATCGCCGGTCAGCGCCCGGTCATCACCAAGGCGCGGAAGTCGATTGCCGGCTTCAAGCTCCGCGAGGGCATGCCGGTCGGTGTGAAGGTGACGCTGCGCAAGGCCCGGATGTACGAGTTTCTCGACCGGCTGGTGAACATCGCGCTTCCGCGGGTCCGCGACTTCCGCGGGCTCAATCCGAAGAGCTTCGACGGGCGCGGCAATTATTCGATGGGCCTGAAGGAGCACATCGTCTTCCCCGAGATCGACTACGACAAGGTGGAGGACGTGCTCGGCATGGACATCATCGTGTGCACGACGGCGCAGAGCGACGACGAGGCGCGTGCGCTCTTGAAGGGTTTGAACTTTCCGTTCCGCGGCTAAGCGACGGCGCACCGCGACAGGAGGACTGAATGGCTAAGACGAGCATGATCGAGCGGGACAAGAAGCGCCGCCGCCTTGCTAAGAAATACGCCGGCCGGCGGGCCCGGCTGAAGGCGATCGCCGCCGACCAGTCGCTTCCGGCCGAGGAGCGTTTCGCGGCGCGGCTGAAGCTGGCGGAGCTTCCACGGAATGCCTCGCCGACACGTATTCATAACCGTTGCGATCTCTCCGGGCGGCCGCGCGGTTATTACCGCAAGCTTCGTATGTCGCGCATCGCGTTGCGCGATCTTGCGAGCAACGGGCTGATCCCCGGCATGGTCAAGTCGAGCTGGTAAGGACTTCGATGAACATCAACGATCCACTTGGCGATATGCTGACCCGCATCCGCAATGCGCAGATGCGGCGGAAAACCAAGGTTACAACGCCGGCCTCCAAGCTGCGCGAGCGCGTGCTCGAAGTGCTCATGGAGGAGGGATACATTCGCGGCTATGCGCGCGTCGATTATGACGGCGGCAAGTCGGAGTTCGAGATCGAGCTCAAATATTTCGACGGCGAGCCGGTCATCAAGGACATCAAGCGGGTGTCGACTCCTGGCCGTCGCGTGTATTCGTCGGTGAAGGATCTGCCGACGGTCGCGAATGGGCTCGGCGTATCTATTCTTTCGACGCCGAAGGGCGTCATGTCGGATTCGCAGGCGCGTACGGAGAATGTCGGCGGCGAGATTCTCTGCAGCGTCTTCTAGCGGAGCCAATTGAAGCGAAGGTTTGAACAATGTCGCGCATCGGCAAGAAACCAGTACCTGTTCCCGGCGGTGTGACCGCCGCGGTCGACGGTCAGGAAATCAAGGTCAAGGGACCCAAGGGCGAGCTCAGCCACGTGCTGGTCGACCAGGTCATCGCCAAGCTGGGCGATGACGGGATCGAGATCGGCATGGTCGAGGACACCAAGGAAGCCCGCGCGATGTGGGGCATGTCGCGTACGCTCGTGGCGAACCTCGTCACGGGTGTGACCGACGGATTCTCGAAGACGCTGGAGATCAGCGGCGTCGGCTATCGCGCCGCGGTGCAGGGGCAGACGCTGCAATTGCAGCTCGGCTTCAGCCACGACGTGAACTACGAGGTCCCCAAGGACATCGACGTGAAGTGTCCGAAGCCGACCGAGATCGTGGTGAGCGGCATCGACAAGCAGAAGGTTGGCCAGGTGGCCGCGGAAATCCGCCGTTATCGTCCGCCGGAGCCCTATAAGGGCAAAGGCGTGAAATATGCCGGCGAGTACATTTTCCGCAAAGAAGGCAAGAAGAAGTAGCGGGACTGAAGATGGGTACGTTGAACAATAGCTTTGCGCGGCGTGCGCGCCGAGTACGGCATTCGCTGAAGCGGGCGGCCAACGGACGTGCGCGTCTGTCGGTGTTCCGGTCTTCCAAGCACATCTACGCGCAGATCATCGACGATCGCGAGGGCAAGACGCTCGCATTCGCGTCGAGCCTCGACAAGGATCTCAAGGGCAACCTGCCCAAGGGGAGCGACACCGCGGCGGCCGAGGCCGTCGGCAAGCTCGTCGCCGAGCGGGCGGTGAAGGCCGGGGTCAAGGACGTGATCTTCGACCGTGGCGCCTATCTCTATCACGGGCGCATCAAGGCGCTCGCAGACGCGGCCCGCGAGGCGGGTCTGAACTTTTAAGGTATTCGGAAAGGATCGACCGTGGCACGAGGCCCGCAAGGTAGAGAGCGCGACGATCGCGAACGCGATAGCGAGTTCGTCGACAAGCTCGTTCACATCAACCGCGTCGCCAAGGTGGTGAAGGGCGGACGCCGTTTCGGTTTCGCCGCGCTGGTCGTTGTCGGCGATCAGAAGGGCCGGGTCGGGTTCGGTCATGGCAAGGCGCGCGAAGTGCCGGAGGCCATCCGCAAGGCGACCGAGTCGGCGAAGCGCAACCTGCTCAAGGTTCCGCTGCGCGAAGGCCGGACGCTGCACCACGACGTCCGCGGACAGCATGGCGCGGGCAAGGTGATCCTGCGTGCGGCGCCTCCTGGAACGGGCATCATCGCGGGCGGCCCGATGCGCGCCGTGTTCGAGACGCTTGGCATCCAGGACGTGGTCGCCAAGTCGCTCGGCAGCTCGAACCCATACAACATGGTGCGTGCCACGTTCGATGCGCTGCGCCACGAAGACAGCCCCCGTGGCGTGGCCGCGCGGCGTGGCAAGAAGGTGAGTGAAATCGTGTCCCGCCGCCGCGATCAGGCGGGCGAGGGAGCCGAGGCGCAAGCCTAAAGGCGATAGACAGGATTGAAGAACGATGGCCGAGAATAAAAAGACAATCGTCGTGGAGCAGATCGGGAGCCCGATCCGCCGTCCCGGCGTGCAGCGCGCGACCCTTATCGGGCTCGGCCTGAACAAGATGCACAAGCGGCGGACGCTGGTCGACAGCCCCGAAGTGCGCGGCATGGTGGCCAAGGTGAGCCATCTGGTGCGGATCGTCGAGGACGAGGCCGGAGCCTAAGGAACAAGATGATGCGACTGAACGACCTCCGCGACCTTCCTGGCGCGTCGAAATCCAAGAAGCGTGTCGGACGCGGTCTGGGCTCGGGCCTGGGCAAGACGTCGGGCCATGGCCAGAAAGGCCAGAAATCGCGTTCCGGCGTGGCCATTAAGGGCTTCGAGGGCGGTCAGATGCCGCTGCACCGGCGCCTGCCGAAGCGCGGCTTCAGCAACATCTTCGCCAAGGACTTCAACGAGGTGAATGTGGGCCGCATCCAGGCGGCGATCGACGACAAGAAGCTCGATGCTTCGAAGCCGGTCACGGTTCAGGCTCTCGTCGATGCTGGCGTCATTCGCCGTGCGCGCGACGGCGTGCGGCTACTCGGCCAAGGCGAGCTCAAGAGCAAGGTCTCGTTCGAAGTGACGGGGGCTTCCAGCGGCGCGGTGAAGGCCGTCGAAGCGGCGGGCGGAACCGTGACGATCACGGCGATGCCGCAACGTACGGCCAAGTCCGAAGGCGAGGGGGCGCCGAAGAAGCAGCGTAAGGCGGCGGCGGAGTCCGCACCGAAGAAGTCCGCGCCCAAGAAGTCCGCACCCAAGAAGGCGGCGAAGAAGACCACAGCGAAGAACGACACGTCCGAGTAGGACACGTCCAGGACGTTTCGGGGCGGCCTTGCAGTAAGGCCGCCGCACCGTTCTGGAGAAGGGAAGAGCGCATATGGCGTCCGCCGCAGAACAGCTCGTGTCCAACTTGAACTTCGCGGCCTTTGCGAAGGCCGACGAACTCAAGAAGCGCATCTGGTTCACGTTGATCGCGCTCGTGATCTACCGGCTCGGCACCTATATCCCGATTCCAGGCATCAATCCCCAGGCGCTCGCCGATGTCTTCCGGCAGCAGCAGTCCGGTATCCTGGGCATGTTCAACATGTTCTCGGGCGGCGCTGTCGGGCGTATGGCGATCTTCGCGCTCAACATCATGCCGTATATCTCGGCATCGATCATCATTCAGCTTCTGACGACCGTCTCGCCGACGCTCGAGCAGCTCAAGAAAGAGGGCGAGCAGGGGCGGCGCCAGATCAACCAATACACGCGCTACGGAACGGTGCTTCTCGCCGCGCTCCAGGGCTACGGCATCGCCGTCGGCCTCGAGGGAGCCGGCAATATCGTCACCGATCCGGGCTGGTTCTTCCGCATCACCACCGTCATCACGCTGGTTGGCGGCACGGTGTTCCTGATGTGGCTCGGTGAGCAGATCACGGCGCGCGGCGTCGGTAACGGGATCTCTCTGATTATCTATGCGGGCATCGTGGCCGAGTTGCCGTCGGCCCTGGTTGGAACGCTGGAACTTGGCCGCCAGGGCGCCTTGTCGGCCGGGCTGATCATCGCCCTGTTCCTGTTCGCGGTTGTCGTGATCGCGTTTATCGTCTTCATGGAGCGGGCGCAGCGGCGGCTCTTGGTGCAATATCCGAAGCGACAAGTCGGCAACAAGATGTTCCAGGGCGATGCCTCGCACCTGCCTTTGAAGCTGAACACGGCCGGCGTCATTCCGCCGATCTTCGCCTCGTCCCTCCTGCTGCTGCCGATCACGGTCGCGAATTTCTCGGCCGGACAAGGCCCCGAGTGGTTGAACACCGTGACGGCCATGCTCGGCCGCGGGCAGCCGCTCTACATCCTGATCTACGTCTCGCTGATCGTCTTCTTCGCCTTCTTCTATACGGCCATCGTCTTCAATCCGAAGGAGACCGCGGACAACTTGAAGAAGTATGGCGGCTTCCTTCCCGGCATCCGGCCCGGTGAGCGCACGGCCGAATATATCGACTACGTGCTGACGCGGATCACCGTGGTGGGCGCGCTCTATCTGGCCGCGGTTTGCGTGCTGCCGGAGATTCTCATCGCCGAATGGGGTGTGCCGTTCTATTTCGGCGGCACCTCGCTCCTCATCGTCGTGAGCGTGACGATGGACACGGTGGCCCAGGTTCAAAGCCATCTTCTCGCCCACCAATATGAGGGGCTGATCAAGAAGGCCAAGCTGAGGGGACGGCGCAGATGAATCTGGTGATGCTCGGTGCGCCCGGCGCGGGTAAGGGTACGCAGGCCAAGCGGCTGCAGGAGATGCGGGAGTTCGTCCAGCTCTCGACTGGCGACATGCTGCGCGCCGCCGTCGCCGCGGGGACCAAGCTCGGCGTGCAGGCCGGTGATCTCATGGAGCGCGGCGAGCTGGTACCGGACGAGCTGGTGATCGGGCTGATCTCCGAGCGCATGGAGGAAGAGCCGGACGGTCCGGGCTTCATTCTGGACGGGTTTCCCCGGACCATCGGTCAGGCCGAGGCGCTCGATGAGTTGCTGAAGTCCCGTGACGAGGCGGTGGATCGGGTCCTTGTGATCGACGTGGACGACGAGGCGCTCGTAGGGCGCATTACCGGCCGGTATACCTGTGCCGCGTGTGGCGAGGGCTATCACACGTTGTTCAAGAAGCCGAAGGCCGAGGGCGTCTGCGACCGCTGCGGCGGGACGGAGTTCAAGCGCCGCAAGGACGACACCGAGGAAGTCGTTCGCGAGCGGCTGAAGGCATATCACGCGCAAACGAAGCCGCTGATCGGCTATTACACGGCGCAAGGCAAGGTCAGAACCGTCGACGGTATGGCCGATATTGAGACGGTTCAGAAGGAGATAGATCAGGCGCTGGACGGGGCGTAGGCCCAAACACTGTTTTTCGGGCCACCGGCCCAGTTGACCTTGTCAAGCGGAATCGCTACATAGACGCGTTCCATGGCTTGATGGACTGACCGGACCCGGGGGCGATGCCTGTCCGCGGTCGGTCTTGTCGTGTTTCAATAGGCTAATTTAGTTGTAATTTCAGCGCGTTAGTGCGTGCTGTACGAGGAGGCGACAACGTGGCCCGAATTGCAGGCGTGAATATTCCGACCAACAAGCGGGTCGAGATCGCGCTGACCTATATCCACGGTATTGGCGATGCCTTTGCCAAGGAGATTTGTGACAAGGTTTCCATTCCGTCCGAGCGGCGGGTGAGCGAGCTGACGGAATCCGAGGTCATTCAGATTCGTGAGACCATCGACCGCGACTATGTGGTCGAAGGCGATCTTCGGCGCGAAGTATCGATGAACATCAAGCGCCTCATGGATCTCGGTTGCTATCGCGGTCTGCGGCATCGCCGCGGTCTTCCGGTCCGTGGCCAGCGCACGCACACGAACGCGCGTACCCGGAAGGGGCCCGCCAAGCCGATCGCTGGCAAGAAGAAGTAGAGACGCTGAACACGCGGCCGGGCTCCTTTTCGGGGACTTCACCGCCGCCAATTGGAATTTGCGGGAATAGAGCATGGCCAAGGAAAAAGCACGGGTCCGCCGCCGGGAACGGAAGAACATCACATCCGGTGTGGCCCATGTGCATGCAAGCTTCAACAACACCATGATCACCATCACCGATGCGCAAGGAAACGCGATTTCCTGGTCCTCGGCCGGTGCCATGGGATTCAAGGGCTCGCGTAAGTCGACGCCGTACGCGGCTCAGGTCGCCGCCGAGGACGCCGGCAAGAAGGCGGCCGAGCACGGCATGAAGAACCTCGAAATCGAGGTTCGCGGTCCAGGTTCCGGCCGCGAGTCGGCCCTGCGCGCGCTGCAGGCGTCGGGCTTCAACGTTATCTCCATCCGCGATGTGACGCCGATCCCGCATAACGGTTGCCGGCCGCGCAAGCGCCGTCGCGTCTAAGACGACACGGGCGACCGACACGACATGCTGGACGAAGACATTCGCATTCCGGAGCCGGCGGCTCCGATCAACGATCACGAAAGGGCGACACCGGTGCTGCAAAAGAACTGGCAAGATCTCATCAAGCCCACCAAGCTGAACGTCACGCCCGGCCGCGATCCGGCACGGTTCGCGACGGTTGTCGCCGAGCCGCTGGAGCGTGGCTTTGGTCTGACCCTCGGCAATGCTCTGCGTCGCGTGCTGTTGTCTTCGCTTCAGGGCGCCGCCATCACCTCGGTGCATATCGATGGCGTGCTGCACGAATTCTCGTCGATCCCGGGCGTGCGCGAGGACGTGACGAACATCGTCCTCAACATCAAGGAAATCGCCGTCAACCAGCACTCCGAAGGCGTCAAGCGCATGGTGCTTCAGAAGGAAGGGCCGGGCGTCGCCACCGCCGGGGACATCCAGGGCGGTTCGGAGGTCGAAATTCTCAATCCGGATCACGTGATCTGTACGCTCGACGAGGGTGCCGCTATCCATATGGAGTTCACGTCCTCCTCGGGCAAGGGCTACGTGCCCGCCGAGCGCAACCGTCCCGACGATGCGCCGATCGGCTTCATTCCGGTGGATTCGCTGTTCAGCCCGGTGCGCAAGGTGTCCTACCGGGTCGAAAATACCCGCGAAGGCCAGATCCTCGACTACGATAAGTTGACCATGAATATCGAGACGGACGGCTCCGTTCGCCCCGAGGACTCGATCGCGCTTGCCGCGCGCATCGTCCAGGATCAGCTGTCCGTGTTCGTCAATTTCGAAGAGCCGAAGAAGGAGCAGACCTTCCAGCAGCAGCCGGAGCTGGTTTTCAACGCCGCGCTTCTCAAGAAGGTCGACGAGCTCGAACTGTCGGTCCGTTCGGCGAACTGCCTGAAGAACGACAACATCGTCTATATCGGCGACCTCATTCAGAAGACCGAAGCGGAGATGTTGCGGACCCCGAATTTCGGCCGTAAGTCGCTGAACGAGATCAAGGAGGTTCTGGCCTCCATGGGCCTGCATCTCGGCATGGACGTGCCGGACTGGCCGCCGGAGAATATCGAAGAGCTGGCCAAGCGCTTCGAAGACCACTACTAGCCGCAAGGCCGCTTCTTGGGCGGCCTGTCGAGCCTCGAAAAAGGATAAGTCAATGCGACACCGCAAGGCAGGCCGGAAGCTGAACCGGACTTCGACGCACCGCAGTGCGTTGTTTGCGAACATGGCATCGGCGCTCATCAAGCATGAGCAAATCGTGACGACCTTGCCGAAGGCGAAGGAGTTGCGGCGTGTGACCGATCAGCTCATCACGCTCGCCAAGCGTGGCGATCTCCATGCGCGCCGTCAGGCATTCGCGCGGATTCGCGACGAGGACATGGTTGCGAAGCTGTTCGAGACCCTCGGACCGCGCTATGCGGAGCGTCCGGGCGGCTACACGCGCGTGCTCAAGGCCGGTTTCCGCTTCGGCGATTCCGCGCCGATGGCCGTGATCGAGCTCGTGGACCGCGACGAGGATGCGCGCGGCCAGGACTCAGGGCCGACCCAGGAGGTGGACGAGGACGGCGAGCAGGCCGCGGCCTAGAGCCGGTCCGGCGCCTCGCCGATCGACAATCCGGCTTTGCCGGTAAAGCAAAAGGCGCACCGCCCGGCGATGCGCCTTTTTTGTTTGTCTCCGCCTGAAGAGCGTTCCAGTGCGAAAGCCGCACGGACCGGAGACTACTGCGCCTTGTCCGCTTCCTTGGCCTTCTTCTGGATCCCGGCCAGGCCATCGGCGAAAATGCCGGTGATGACCTCTATGGCCTTGTCTTCCTCGACGCCGTCGGCAGGGTCGAACTCGGCTTCCCACTCGATCTCGACGACGTTGTCTTCGTCGTCCTCATCGATATCGAGCTTGGCGGAGTAGTTTTTCACGGGCAGGGGGCTCTCGATGATCTCGTAGCTGTAGCTCGTGTCGTCCTTGTCGGTCAGCTTCTCCTTGATCTTGCCGCCATCGCCCAGGGTGAGAATACGGAACGTGTCGCCGCCTTCGTCCACCTGCTCGCACTCCACGACCGCGGGATGCCAGTCCTTGATGGCGCAGAAATCGCCCACAAGAGCCCAAACGCTTTCCGGAGTGCCAGGAGCTTCAGCCTCTTTCTTGACCTCCACGGCGTGCGCGGCGGTACCGGCCGCGAAACTCGCCGCTAGGGCGATCAAACCAGTTTTGACAATTCGCATGCGTTTCACTCCAATGTACTTTCGTTCGAGGCCGGCGAGGGCCTTCGCCGACGCGGCATCATAGTTGAAAAGGGTACAGCGGCAACCGAGGTTTGGTATCGCTATCGTCCCGCTTCTCCGGGGCGAAGCTTTGGACGGCGCCGCTCTTCGCCGCAAGAAGGCCCGTTTTCTTTGGAACACGGATAGCCACTGTTGCACGATCCGGTGCACGTTTTCCGTCTCTTTGATACCACTAGCAGAGCGAGCGATGACACGTTTGGAAGTTTTGCTGCGGACAGGTGGCAAGTTTGGCCTTGCCGCGCTGATCGTTCTGCTTGGGGCGCCGGGCGCCGCATCCGCGCAAGACGAGGTGGTCACGAAGGTCGTTCCCAAGAGCGCGGCGGCGGTCAAACAGTCCTTCGCCCCCGTGGTGAAACGGGCGGCTCCCACGGTCGTGAACGTTTATGTCCGTCACAAGGTCCAGCAGGCCGTCTCTCCGCTTTTCAACGACCCGTTCTTCCGGCGTTTCTTCGGCCAGCAATTCGGCGTGCCGCGAGAGCGCATTCAGAACTCGCTGGGATCCGGCGTCCTCGTCAACAGCGAAGGCGTGGTGGTCACGAACTACCACGTGATCCGCTCGGGCGGCGAATCGGAGATCACGGTGGCGCTCAACGACGGGCGGGAGTTCCCGGCCTCGCTGATCCTGAAGGACGAGCAGACGGACTTGGCCGTGTTGCGGTTGGAGAGCGACGGCGCCAAGTTCCCGGCGATCGAGTTCGCCAATTCCGACAGTCTCGAGGTTGGCGATCTCGTCCTGGCGATCGGCGATCCGTTCGGCGTGGGGCAGACGGTCACCAGCGGTATCGTGTCGGCGCTGGCGCGCACCAAGGTCGGCATTTCCGACTATCAGTTCTTCATCCAAACCGATGCCGCCATCAATCCGGGCAATTCGGGTGGCGCGCTGGTCGATTTGGACGGGCATTTGGTCGGGATCAACACCGCGATCTTCTCCAAGAGCGGCGGGTCGCACGGAATCGGATTCGCGATTCCTTCCAACATGGTGCAGGTGATCGTTCAGTCCGCGCTCAAGGGCGGAAAGGTTCAGCGCCCGTGGCTCGGCGCATCGCTGCAGCCGCTCACATCGGACCTTGCGGAGTCGCTTGGGCTGGCACGGCCGGCCGGTGCGATGGTGACGCGCGTGCATGAGAAGGGTCCGGCGACGCGCGCCGGGCTCAAGGTGGGCGACGTCATCGTGAGCATCGACGGCAAGGACGTGCAGGACCCCGAAGCGTTGCAATACCGGTTCGTCACGAAGGGCGTCGGCGGCACGGCCGAACTCGGTCTCTATCGCGACGGCAAACGGTTTACGACGACGATCGCGACGGAGGTTCCGATCGAGGAGCCGCCCCGGAACGAGCGTGACCTGACCGGAGCCAATCCCTTCGCCGGCAGCCGCGTCGCCAATCTGTCTCCGGCGGTCAGCGCCGAGTTGGGAATGAACGACGATAGCGACAAAGGCGTTGTCGTGCTCGAAGTCGAGAGCCGCTCGAACGCCGGCCGGCTCGGCTTGCGGCCCGGCGACATCATCGTCGGCGTCAACGATCAGAAGATCGAGTCCGTGAAGCAATTATCCGTGGTTCTGCAAATACGGACGGCCCTTTGGAAACTTGCTATCGAGCGTGGCGGTAAGGTGTTCGATCTCACCATTCGGGGCTGAACCATGGCGAAGGAGGCGGCAAATCTCTTCGAGGCGGCTGGGCTGGCCGATCGCGCCCCGCGTCCGCTCGCGGATCGTTTGCGCCCGAAGACGCTGGACGAGGTCATCGGCCAGGATCATCTGCTTGGCGACGGACTCTTGGGGCGCATGGTGCGGGCCGGGCGACTGACCTCCGTGATCTTTTGGGGCCCGCCCGGCACGGGCAAAACCACGGTGGCGCGGCTTCTGGCCGAAACGACGGATCTTCATTTCGAGCAGCTTTCGGCGATCCAGTCCGGTGTCGCCGACTTGCGCAAGGTGTTCGACGCGGCCAAGGCCAAGCGCGAGGCGGGCCGGGGCACGCTGCTCTTCATCGACGAGATTCACCGCTTCAACCGCTCGCAGCAGGATGCCTTTCTTCCGCATATGGAAGACGGGACCATCGTGCTCGTCGGCGCGACCACCGAGAATCCGTCTTTCGAGTTGAACTCGGCGCTTCTGTCCCGGGCGAGCGTTCTGACCTTCAGGCGGCTCGACGACGAAGCTCTGGAAGCGCTGATCCAGCGCGCGGAGGCTCATGAAGGCCGGAAGCTGCCGCTCGATCCCGACGCCCGAAAGACCTTGATCTCCATGGCCGACGGCGATGGGCGCGGGCTCATCAATCTCGTCGAGGATGTGTTTCTCTCGGTCCCTGCCGGTACGAAGACGCTTGTGGATCGCGCAAGCCTCGCCCGGCTCGTTCAACGCCGCGCGCCGCTCTACGACAAGGGGCAAGACGGTCACTACAACCTCATCAGCGCGCTGCATAAATCGGTCCGCGGCTCGGACCCGGACGCGGCGCTCTATTGGCTCGCGCGCATGTTTGCCGGGGGCGAGGACCCGCTCTATATCGCGCGGCGTCTCGTTCGCATGGCGGTCGAGGATATCGGCATGGCGGACCCGGCGGCGCTGCTCCAGGCCAACGCGGCGAAGGACGCCTACGACTTCCTGGGGTCGCCGGAGGGGGAACTCGCGCTGGCGCAGGCAACCGTCTATCTCGCCACGGCACCGAAATCCAACGCGGCCTATATGGCCTTCAGAGCCTCGGCCAGGGTCGCGAAGGAAAGCGGATCGCTCCTGCCGCCCAAGCATATTCTCAATGCACCGACCAAGCTCATGGACCAGGAAGGCTACGGCCATGGCTACGCCTACGACCACAACGAGGCGGAAGGGTTCTCCGGCCAGGACTATTTTCCCGACGGCATGGAACGGCAGCATTTCTACGCGCCGACGGGCCGGGGCTACGAGGCCGAGGTGAAAGCGCGGCTGGAGCGCTGGGCGGAGATCCGGGCGAACAAGGCGCGCTAGCCGGTCTCTTCCGGCTTGCCGTTGCCGTAGCGGATCACCTGCACCTTCTCCAGCGTCACCAGGCCGCTATCCATCATGTCCTCGATGGCCGCCACGAAGCCGCGCACAGCGTCCTCCCGGTCGACGATCTCGATGACGAGCGGCAAATCCTGGGAAAGCCGCAGGATCTTGGTCGTGTGCAGAGTGCTGGAATGGCCAAAGCCCAAGGCTCCCCGCAACACGGTGGCGCCGGAAAGCCCCATCTCGCGTGCCTTCAGCACGATCGCTTCGTAGAGCGGCTGGTGCTCGAACTTGTCGTCTTCGCCGATGAAGATGCGCAACAGCGCGGCATCGCTCGAAAGCGGCATGGTCAGATCCACTTCATGGTGTTGATGGAGAGGGCCAGAATATGCCCGAGCCAGACGGCGACGAGGCACAGCAGCATCGAGCCGGCGATGTTGCCGCCGGCATGGAGCAATTCGCCGTCTTGAACGAGATTGAGGGTTTGGAGGCTGAACGACGAGAACGTGGTAAATCCGCCGAAGATGCCGAGCATGACGAATTGGCGCACGGTGGACCCCGCGAAGATGCGTCCGTCTGGCCCTGTCAGCGTGGCGAAGAAGCCTATGAGGAAGGACCCGGCCACGTTCACGAACAGCGTTCCCCAGGGAAACGTCTCGCCGAAGAGCCGCGCGGCGACGCCGGAGCACCAATACCGGCCCATTCCGCCGAGGGCGCTGCCGGCGGCAATGGACAAGTAGACGACGAGCGTGTTCGGAAGAGAGATCATGCCCCCACCGTCCCAGCGGCGTTTGGCCCGACCAGGCGAGACCGGGTACGGATAAGGCCCAAATTCGATTGGGACATACGTGCTCCTTTGCATCGGTCCGCGAATGACGCTTGGGCCAAAAATAAAACCCGCCTCCGGGCGGGTTCGCGGACCGACGTTCCCACCGCGCAAGACTACACACGGCAGGAGTCATCAGCCAAGGGCGGTTCAGGGGGACTCCATCCCCTTCGAATTGTCGCCAAGTATGCTACTTGAATTGAGCTGCGGATCAAGCGCGGCCGGGTGTCCTGTCGCCGCAATGGGGTTTCCCGGCCGCCAACCCCTTCCTGGTTTTGGTAAATGACCCAAAGATCGCCCGTCGAAACACGTCACGTCGCAGAGGACGAAGACGGCATGCGTCTGGACCGCTGGTTCAGGTCGCATTACGCGCAAGTCCCTCATGGCCGCCTGGAGAAGCTGCTGCGTACCGGTCAGGTCCGCGTCGATGGCGGCCGGGCCAAGGCCAATACGCGGCTCGAGGCCGGTCAGACTATCCGCGTGCCGCCGCTGCCCGATGCGCCGCCGCCGCCCGGCGCGCCAAAACCCTTGTCCAAGGCGGACCGCGCCTTCCTCAAATCCATCACCCTCTACGAGGACGACGATCTTTTGATCCTCAACAAGCCGTCCGGCATCGCCGTGCAAGGCGGAACGAAGACGGTGCAGCATATCGACCGGCTTCTGGAGGGGCTGGGAGACCGGCCCGAGACGCGGCCCCGGCTTGTCCACCGGCTGGACCGCGATACGTCGGGCGTGCTCGTCGTGGCCAAGCGGCGCGGCGTCGCCGCCAAGCTCGGGCGCGCCTTTCAGACGCGTTCGGTACGGAAGATCTATTGGGCGCTGGTGCACGGCGTGCCGAAGCCGTCCCAAGGGAAGATCGACGCGGCGCTGGTGAAGGCCACGACGCCGGACGGCGACCGGGTCCGCAAGGCGCGGCCGGGTGAGCAAGACAAGGCCCAGTCCGCCGTGACCCATTACGCCGTGATCGACCGCGCGGCGCGAGAGGTGGCGCTGATGTCGCTCAAACCGGTCACGGGGCGGCAGCATCAGCTGCGCGCCCATATGGCGATCCTCGGCCACCCGATCCTCGGCGATACGAAATATCCGAGCGAGGCCGAATTGCCGGACGGGATCGAGCGGCGCTTGCATCTTCATGCGCGGCGCATCGCCTTTCCGCATCCGAGCGGCGAAGGTGTGGTCGACGTGACGGCGCCGCTGCCGCCCCATATGGAGGCCGCGTTCGCCGCGTTCGGGTTCTCGCCCAAGGGTGGCGATCCCGACGGCGATGCCGAGTTGTGCGGGGTCTCTTGCGGCTAGGCTTAAGGCGCCGGTCGATCCGGCTTGTGGGAGGCGAACGACGCGATGGGCGAGGGCATCAACGACCAGGACAAAAAGGCTCCGCTCGGCTCCGAGAAGCCGAAGCTTCCCAAGCGCTTCTACAAGGACGTGACCGTGGCGGACGAAGACGGGCAGGCGGCGATCCTACTTGACGGGCGGCCCGTGCGCACGCCGGGCAAGGCCCCGCTGGCCGTGCCGAGCGCGGCCTTGGCCGAGGCCGTCGCCGACGAATGGCGCGCGCAAGGCAAGGAGATCGACCCACGGACCATGCCGCTGACCAAGCTCGTCAATTCGGCCATCGACGGGGTCTTGGGAAAAGAGGCGCCCGTCATCGACGACATTCTGGCCCATGCGGGCTCAGATCTTCTGTGCTACCGGGCGAGCGGCCCCGAAGGGCTCCTGGCGCTTCAGGCGGAGCATTGGGACCCGGTGCTGGCCTGGGCCGCTTGCGCCTTGTCCGCGCCGCTGAGCCTTGCCGAGGGCGTGATGCATGTGACCCAGCCGGACGCCTCGATCGCGGCCTTACGCGGTGAAATCGAGGGGCTTGACGCCTTCCGGCTGGCGGCGCTCCACGTCATGACAACGCTGACGGGCTCCGCGCTCCTGCCGCTCGCGGTCGCCCGCCATCAGCTTACCCCGGAAGAGGCCTGGGCGGCCGCCCATGTGGACGAGGACTGGCAGACCGGCCAATGGGGCGAGGATGCCGAGGCCAAAGTCCGCCGCGAAAACCGGAAGCGGGACTTCGACGCGGCCGCCAGGCTGCTGGAGCTTTCCTGAGTCCTTTGAATCGGTTGGTCAGGGCCGCTTCCGAGACCGGTTGAGCCGCGGTCCATTTTGCTCGAGCGCCGGGGGCAGGCGCGCGCGCCATTTGCCTTGCTTTCGCCGCATGCTATGGACCTTGGCAAAACTGTCATCTTGACCCGCGTCCAGCCGGACGGCGTCTTTTGGGGGAGCCCTGAGAATGAAGGAAGTCATCGAAGAGCTGGAGATTCGCCGTGCCAAGGCGCGCATGGGCGGGGGCCAGGCCCGTATCGACGCCCAGCACAAGCGCGGCAAGCTGAGTGCGCGGGAGCGGCTTCAGCTTCTTCTCGACGACAATTCGTTCGAAGAGTTCGACATGTATGTGGAGCACCGCTGCTCCGATTTCGGCATGTCCGAGACCAAGGTTCCGGGCGATGGCGTGGTGACCGGCTGGGGCACCATCAACGGCCGCGTGGTCTATGTGATCGCCAAGGACTTCACCGTGTTCGGCGGCTCCCTGTCCGAGGCGCATGCCAACAAGATGATCAAGATCCAGGACATGGCGCTGCGCAATCGCGCGCCGGTCATCGGCCTGTTCGACGCGGGCGGCGCGCGCATCCAGGAAGGCGTCGCGGCCCTCGGCGGCTATGGCGAGGTGTTCCTGCGCAACGTCCAGGCCTCGGGCGTCATTCCGCAGATCAGCGTCATCATGGGCCCGTGCGCGGGCGGCGACGTCTATTCGCCGGCCATGACCGATTTCATCTTCATGGTGCGCGACACCTCCTACATGTTCGTCACCGGCCCCGACGTGGTGAAGACCGTGACGAAGGAGGAGGTGACGGCCGAGCAGCTTGGCGGCGCCTCCGTCCACACCACCAAATCGTCGATCGCCGACGGCGCCTACGACAACGACATCGAGGCGCTGCTGCAGATGCGCCGCCTCATGGACTTCCTGCCGACCTCGAACCTCTCCGGCGTGCCGGAGCTGCCGACCCGCGATCCCTGGGACCGCGAGGATACTTCGCTCAACACGCTCATCCCGGACAATCCGAACAAGCCCTACGACATCAAGGAACTGATCCACAAAGTCGTGGACGAGGGCGACTTCTTCGAGATCCAGGAGACCTTCGCGCGGAACATCGTCATCGGTTTCGCCCGCATGGAAGGGCGGACGGTGGGCATCGTCGCCAACCAGCCCATGGTGCTGGCGGGCGTGCTCGACAGCGACGCCTCGCGGAAGGCCGCGCGTTTCGTGCGCTTCTGCGATTGCTTCTCGATCCCGATCGTGACCTTCGTGGACGTGCCGGGCTTCCTGCCGGGCACCGACCAGGAATATGGCGGCCTCATCAAGCACGGCGCCAAGCTGCTGTTCGCCTTCACCGAGGCCACGGTGCCGAAAATCACCGTCATCACCCGCAAGGCTTATGGCGGCGCCTACGACGTCATGAGCTCAAAGCACATCCGGGGCGATCTGAACTATGCCTGGCCGTCGGCCGAGATCGCGGTGATGGGCGCCAAGGGCGCGGCGGAAATCCTCTACCGGTCCGAGCTCGGCGATCCGGAGAAGATCCAGAAGCGCATCGACCAGTATCAGGCGCGCTTCGCCAATCCGTTCGTCGCCGCGGAGCGGGGCTATATCGACGAGGTGATCATGCCGCAGGGCACGCGCACGCGTATCTGCCGGGGCCTGCAGATGCTGCGCAACAAGCACGTCGAGAACCCCTGGAAGAAGCACGACAACATTCCGCTTTAGCGCTC
Source organism: Hyphomicrobiaceae bacterium UBA7697 (assembly GCA_002482645.1). Classification (GTDB taxonomy): domain Bacteria; phylum Pseudomonadota; class Alphaproteobacteria; order Rhizobiales; family Methyloligellaceae; genus Methyloceanibacter. The sequence continues at coordinate 262,204 of DLGJ01000008.1, read as the reverse complement.
ACGGCAAAAATTGCCGGTGTCGATGCGCTCGATGCCTGGACCGCACGAAGCCGCCGCAACGGGATCGAACGAATGCCTCCCCTTAAGGGGCGCATGAGCGAGCGTCGGCGGCGTCGCGCCTGGCGGGGGCCGTGGTCATGTCCGCAAAGCCGCCATGACTTGAGACCGCGCGCCGGCGGCCGGAGCCGCCGGGCGCTACTCAACTCCTAGTCGTCGTAACCGACCAGGATCTCGGCCGTGGCCGGATGCACATGGACTTCCATTCGCGTGCCGTTCTTGGTCAGCTCGACCTCGTAGGCGCCGTCGTCCGTCTCGATCTCAATGACCTTGTAGCCTTGGGACGAGAGCTTCTCGGCGATCTCGGACGGCGACAGCCATTGATCGCGCGGCACGTTGAGCCTCTTGCCGCCGTCGGATTTCGCGAGCGCCAAAGCCGGGGCCGTCAGCATGGCCAATCCAAGCACTGCCGGGATAAGATGGTTTCGCATCGTCGTTCTCCTTCTCTGTCGGATGATCGTTCACGTGGGGCTCACGCTGACACAGGGGCCCTGACAGCGGTCTGACCGGACCTGTCAGTGAATTGTCAGCCGTCGCCGGACAAAGTCCGACCATGATCACGTCCATCCTAGATTGCCGGTTCTGGCTCTCCGTCGTGGCCTCGCTCGCCGCTGCGGCACCGGCCCTTGCCGGCGACGACGTCGGTCACCAGGAGGCGCGGCGCCTCGTCCAAGAAGGGCGCATCCTGCCGCTCGCGAAGATATTGGAGCGCGTCGGTGCCACGGTGCCGGGCAAGGTGCTGAAGGTCGAGCTCGAACTGGAGGACGGCGTCTATGTCTACGAGATCGAAATTCTGAGGCCGAACGGCAGGGTCCAGGAAGTGGAGGTCTCCGCGCGAAGCGGCGGCATCCTGGCGATCGAGGACGACGATTGATGCGTATCCTGATCGTCGAGGACGAGCCGCGAATTTGCGCCGAGATTTCGCGCGCGCTCACCGCCGTGGGATATACGTGCGACTGGGCCGCCGACGGTGAGGACGCCTGGTTTCGCGGGGAAACGGAGTCCTACGAGCTCATCGTTCTCGATCTCGGCCTGCCGAAGATGGACGGCCTCGCCGTCCTCAAGCGCTGGCGCGCGGCCGGGCGCAATACGCCCGTGCTCGTGCTCACGGCGCGCGCCGCCTGGCCGGAGCGGGTCGAGGGCATCGACGCCGGCGCCGACGACTACCTGACCAAGCCGTTCCGCATCGAGGAACTGGTCGCGCGCGCGCGTGCCCTGATCCGGCGTTCCGCCGGCCACGGCGCGCCGGTCATCAAGGCGGGCCGCATCCAGCTCGACACAAGGCAGATGCGGGTCACGCTCGACGATGCGCCGGTGCAGGTTTCGCCGCTCGAATATCGCCTGATCTCCTATCTCCTGCATCACAAGGGCCGTGTGGTGCCGACGACGGAGCTCCTGGAAGACCTCTACGGCGACGACGACGCGCGCGATGCCAATGCGCTCGAAGCGATCATTGCGCGCCTGCGCAAGAAGCTTGGCGCAAAGGCCATCGAGACCCGGCGCGGCTTCGGCTATCTGATCTCGAGCGAGGAGGAGACGTGAGGTCCAGGTCCTTGCGCCTTCGCCTTCTGCTGGGCGCCGCCGCCTTCATCCTGACCGCGCTTGCCCTTGCCGCGATCGGTCTGACGTTCCTGTTCCAGAACCACATGGAGCGCTGGGTCGACGCGGAGCTGAATGCCTATCTCGATCAGGTCATCGCCGGGATCGACAAAGGCCCCGGCGGCAATTTCGCCGTCACGGCGCCGCCCGCCGATCCCCGTTTCGACCAGCCCCTGTCGGGACGCTATTGGCAGGTGACGGTCGAGCCGGGCGGCACGGTGCTGCGCTCCCGTTCGCTGTGGGACACGGAGATTCCCGTGCCGCGTGCCGTCGACGGTGACGGAGGTCTCCGCAAGGATCGGGTCCCGGGTCCCAACGGTACGACACTCTATCTCCTGCGGCGCGACGTCCGTCTGCCGGCGCGCCTCGGGGGACATGCGGCGCAAGCCGTGGCCGGTATCGATGCCGCGGAAGTCAGCGCCGCGGTGCGCCGGTTCGCCTCGGTGCTCGTGCCGTTCCTTCTCGTTCTGAGCGGCTTGCTCATCCTTGCGGCGTGGGTTCAGGTGCGAATCGGGCTGCGTCCGCTGGCGGCGATACAGGGGACGCTTGGCGAGGTCGCCAGCGGCAAGCGCGCGCGGCTGGGCGGCGGCTTCCCGGACGAGGTCCAGCCGCTCGCGACCGAGATCGACCAGCTGCTCGATGGGCGCGACCGCGAGGTGGAGCGCGGCCGGTCGCAGGCGGCCGATCTCGCCCACGGCCTCAAGACGCCGCTTCAGGTCCTGCTGAGCGATGCGGAGCAGCTCAAGCGCAAGGGCGAGACGGAGGTCGCGGCGGAGATCGAGACCATCGTGACGGCTCTCCAGAGACACACCGAGCGGCAACTGTCGAGAGCGCGCATGGCGTCCTACGCGGCCAACGCCTCGGCCGATATCGGCGCGGTCGCCGAGCAGGTGATCCGGGTTATGAAACGGACGCCCGAGGGACGGCTTCTGGCCTGGTCCGAGGAACTGCCGGCCGGGATGACCGCCCGCATCGACCCCAACGATCTTTCCGAAGCCATCGGCAATCTCAGCGAGAACGCGGCGCGCCACGCCCGGTCCGAGGTCTCCGTCACCGCGTATCGCGAGGGCGCAAGCGTCGTCGTCGCGGTCGCCGACGACGGCCCGGGCATTCCCATGGAACGCTGGGACGAGGTGCTCGACCGCGGCACCCGGCTCGATAGCGCCGGGGCCGGGACCGGGCTCGGACTGGCCATCGTCAAGGACATCGCCGAGGCGTGGGGCGCCGAGATCGCCTTCGGGAACGCCGGGCAACGCTTCGAGATTCGCCTTGTGTTGCCGGCGCGATAGCATTTTCCGGAAGGCGTTGCCGTCCGGGTTGAAGACTTTATCTCAATGGGCTTAGGTTCCGCGCGAAGCACTTGCCCGCCGCGACGTGACGGATGCACCGTTGTCCTCTTGCCGGGAAGGCCATGCGTGGACCACTATCGGCGCGCCGCGGGATGCGAGCATTGGAAGAAGACATGGCCGGTGACGGCACGGGAAGCAGGAGTGGAGCGATGAATTTGCGGACGACGATGCGGACTTTAGCGGTTGGAGGGCTCTTCGCTCTTGTCGGTCTTCCCGCGCTCGCACAGGACCCCGAGCCGACGTCCACCGCCACGTTTCGCTGCGCGGACGACAAGTCCATCGTCGCGAAGTTCTATCCCGACGACGTGGACCTGACCTTCAACGACGGACGTCAGGTCTCGCTCCCGCAGGCGATGTCCGCCTCCGGCGCGCGCTATGCCGACGCCGATGGAACCATCGTGTTCTGGAACAAGGGCAACACGGCTTTCGTTACCGAAGGCTCGGACGACAACGTCACCTACAAGGATTGCGTCGCCGACTGACGGCGCGCCGCGAGACACATTTTTGGCGGCATTCTCATGCGAGTGTTGCCGCGCGGCCATTGCTGCGGCGCAAAGCTTCCTTTACGAAATCCCGCTTCAATCGGGATTCGATTTCGGGAGATTCATGATGCGGTTGGGAGCTCGCCGGTTCGGCGTGTGCGGAATGCTTGTGGCGGGTGCGGCACTTTGGGGCGCGCAGGCCGATGCGGCGATCAGCTTGGCGGTCGCGCTCAAGAATTACTACGCCGAATACGAGATCGTTCAGTACTGCGCGCAGCGGGCCCAGTTGACGGCCGACGATGTCGCGGCCGCCGGCACCGCGATGTCGAAGATCGAGAAGTACTATTTCGGCCGCGACGAATCCCTCGACAAGGCCCATCTGATCAAGCAGGCCATCGCCGACAAGAACGACAGCTTCAAGATCCTGGAGCGGAGCGGCGAGACGGGTTTCCGTCCCTATTGTCAGATGTCGCTGAACGAGCTTTTGCGTAAGGCCAACGAAGTCGGGCCGGGAGACGACGGCCAGTAGGCGGCCGGTTTTCACTGAACGCCCGCAGTCGTGCCGCCCAACGCCGCCCGGTCGAGATACAGGATCGAGGTCCGGCGCCGTCCGCCCAGCGAGTAGGCGAAGGAAACGATGGCGCCCTTGAGGCGTTCGGTGTCCGCCTCCGACAATCCGGCGGCCTGAAGATGAAAGCGCGTGCCCGGCGGAACGGTCTCGGCCGCGCCCTCCGGTCCGTCCCCGCCTTCGATGCGCAGACGCAGCGCGAGATTTCCGGCCGTGTTCCCATCCGCGGAGTCGGGCTTCAGTGTCGCCTGGATATCCTCGAGAGGCGCGTTCGACATATTGGCGCCCGTGAGCACGATGCTGTCCATACCTGCGGGGTGGGGCGCGTCCGGGAGCCATTTGACCGGCACTGCGGCGGTATCGTCCGGCGGCGCTTCCGGGGACGGCGCGGCGGCAGGGGCCGGCGGCGTCACGATCCGGTAGGACGGAGCCGCGTTCGCCTGTTTCCGCGTCTCATCGCCAGGTTCGGCGGTGGTGTCAGCGGCGTGTCCAGCATCGTGTCCGGGCATCATGGCGCGGACCCTGGGCATTGGAGGTTCCGGTTCGGCCTGAGCCGGTGCGGCGGCCCGCGTTTCGCCGCCCTGGCCCAGCTCGATATGGATCTCCGGTGCGGCCGGAGCCGCATCGCCGAACCAATTCCAGGGATTGAGCCAGCTGAAGTCCAGCCAGTCAGCACTGAGCCAGGCGCTTTGGGCGTCATGTCCCGGACTGGCGGCGGCCGGAGGCGGTTCCGGTGCGGTTTCCTCCATGGCCAAATGCTTGGATATGTGCGTGGCTGCGGACTTGCGCGCCTCCCCGAACGCCGCCGCCGTGCGTTCGGCCGCGTAAGCGAGGTCCTCGACGCCTCCGTTCAAAGAAGCAGGCAGCCCTTCGGCGAGGCTCTTGAAGAAGGGCCCGGCGCTGGATGCGCTGGCGATAAAGGCGCCGGCCGCGACGAGCAGGACGGTCAGTGTCGTCGAGCCGAGCGCGACCCAGGTCCGGCGCCCGCCGAAGGATGCGGCGAAGAGGAGCAAAAGTACGATTGCGGCTAAGAGCAGATACACGCTGTATCCCGGTCAATTGAGCCCGTCGGAGGCCTCATTTTTCAGCGTCCAGGATGGCGCGCAACAGTGGCATCAGTTCGGCGTTCGTGCCATCGCCTCCCGAGGCGAATGTCCTTTCGGCGAGTGCCATCCAGTGCGATCCGGATCTTTGTCCACGGGCGTTGTGCCGTGTGGACGCGGGTCGCGGGGGCTGCTGCGGCTTGACGGCCGGGAGACGCATTCCCATCTCCCCTATGTCGCGGGGCCGCACGACTGCGGTCGCGTCACGGGGGTGCCGAGCCAATTTGGAGTAATGCCTATGTCAGGGAGATATCTCTCCGCCCTGATGATCGGTGCCGTGCTGGCTGCATTTACGTCTACCGCTTTCGCCTATTCGGGTGGCGTCAAAGGAGCTTGCCGGGCCGATTATAAGCGGTTCTGTTCGGCCCATGCGATCGACGATCCCGGATTGCGCCGTTGCATGGACAAGGCCGGCCGCAGCCTTTCGAAGGCGTGTGTGGCGGCGTTGGTGAACACGGGTGAGGTCAGCAAGGCCCGTGCGACGCAGCGCTGGGGCCACTCGTTCTAGATCCGCCCACGGCTATTTTTCGAGGGCATCTGAGGTCACCAAAGGAAACGCCCGCCTTCGCTGGAGGGCGGGCGTTTTCTTCACCGGCACGAGAGGAGGTTAGATGACGGCTAGTCGTCGTCGTCACCGTCCTTCTTGGCGGCGTCACGCGCGATCGGCTTGATGTCGATGGCGTCGGCACCCTCGACAGTAATGGTGCCGACCATACCGCGCTCCATGAGGCCGCGCGGGCCGAACTTATATGTCCCCGGACGGATGGCGACGAAGAACAACTCCAACTCGCCGCCGTTCTCGAACTCCAGCTCGTCGAAGGTGTTGGTCTTGATCTCGATTTCCGGCTCGCCTGCCTCGATCTTGCGGATCCAGATATTGCGGACGAATTCGGGCATGACGAGTGCGTATTCGGTCAGGTCCGAAGCTTTGATCTTCCAGCGATAGCCCTGGCCCGACTTCAGCGTGTATTCGGTGGGCGTCATCTTCGAACTGTCGCCGTCGACGCCAAGCTGCAGCGGTTCCATCCGCTTCAGGCCGTGAACCGAGGGGTCCAGGATCATCTTGGCTGGACTTCCGGCATTTTCGGCGCGGGCGGCCGGGGTCATGTTCGGGAGCGCGAAGCACAGGGTGAGGGCGGCAAGGATAAGTGCTCTTGGCATATGCGTTTCTTTCCTTGGTTGAAATTTGCGGAACCCGGCCACGGGTTCGCGATGTTAGGCAATCTTGACCCGCAGGCATAAGAGAGTATTGGCATAGTCGCTTGCCAACATTGCTTCAACCGTTGCCCGAGCCGGAACCGATCCTCCAGGGATCCGTTATGCTTCCGCGGCGGGCTTTCGGCGGGAACATGCCACTCGGCGGGGCATGCCATTAGCAAGACACAAACCATCGTCATGAGACGTTAAGATTTCAGTGCTGCGTTTTAGGAGTACATCCGTTCCGGGGGCCAAAGGGAACGGACGAACGTGCCAGCGCGGTGGGGGATTTGACCGTGATCGACCTTTACAAAATTCTTGGCGTTAGACGGACTGCGCCGCACAAGGACATCCACAAGGCCTACCGGAAGAAGGCCAAGTCCGCGCATCCCGACGGCGGGGGCTCCGACGAGGCGTTCAACCAGCTCGTCGTGGCCTATTCGGTGCTGTCGGACCAGACTCGCCGCGCCCGCTACGACGAGACGGGCGAGATCGAGCTTCCGCAGCCCGACAATCTCGATGGCGGGGCAATCGAGATCGTCGCGGAAAAGCTCGGCCTTGTGATCCATGCCGAGCAGGATCTGGCCGTCATGGACGTCGGCGCGCTCATCGAACAGGCCATCCGCGACGATATCGGCAACCGGAAGGCCAGCGTGGCCCATCAGCAGCGCGCCGCGGAGAGGCTCGCCCGGCTGCGCGCGCGGACCAAGCGAAAGGCCGAAGGCGAGGGCGATTTGGTGTCCCGCGTGCTGGATTGGCACGAACTCGCCATCCAAGGGCAAATCAAGAAGCACGAAGGGATGATTCGCCACCTGGAGAGGGCCCTCGAGATTCTCAAGGACTACTCGTTCACGGACGAATTGGCCGTCCACCAGTCCGAAGAGGTGGTCGAGGCGCTGAACGATATTCTGGTCTCGCTCGATGAATTGGCCGCGATCCTAAACACGAGCCCCTCCCGCGCCGAGGCCATGCCGAAAGAGGCGGAACCGACCGCATTCGGCTAGGGGCCGCGGACAGGCGCCAGGCGGGGGAAGCCCGAACCCCTGCATGCGGCGCCAAAGTCCCGTTTTCAAACGCTGCGTGGGCTGATATGGCACTCCGTCTATGGGAGCAGCCGCCCGTGATCTCTGGGAGCAGCCGCCCGCGGATTGGCGCATTTTCGCCCTCTCTGACGGCTAAGACCTGCTGGCAATCGCCCCAAATTCGAAAATTTCGGGCACGACATCTAAGGCCATGATCAAACGTTTCGTCATTGCAGGTCTCATCATGGGCGCTCTCGTGGGCGCCGTCTGGTGGTTCAACTTCTCGTTCAAGCCGCAGATGATCGCGGACTTCATGAGCAAGATGACGCCGCCGGCGGCCTCCGTGACGGCCGAACCCGCCAAGCTGGAGCGCTGGCCGGATCGCGTTCATGCCGTGGGCACGCTGGACGCTACGCAAGGGCTGTGGATCGCACCCGAAGTGGGCGGCATCGTCTCGGAGTATTATTTCGACAGCGGCCAGGACGTCGAAGAGGGCAAGCGTCTCGTTCAGCTCGATATCTCCGTGGAACAGGCCGACCTCAAGAGCAACAAGGCCACCCTCAAGGAAGCGGAACTCAACCTCGCCCGGCAGCAGAGTCTCGTGCAGCGGCGGGCAAGTTCCATCGCCACGCTGGAATCCGCCGTCGCCAAGAGAGATTCGGCGAAGGCCGCGGTGGAGCGGATCGAAGCCCTGATCGCTCAGAAAACGATCCTGGCTCCGATTTCGGGACAGCTTGGCCTGCGCAACGTCGATCAGGGCCAGTATGTCTCGCCCGGCGAGAAGCTCGTTTCCCTTCAGGCTCTCGATCCGCTCTGGATCGACTTTCCCGTGCCCGAAGGCGAGGTCGCGGATTTCAAGGTCGGCGCGAAGATCGAAGTGACCGTCGATACGTATGACGGCGAAGTCTTCGAAGGCGAGGTCGAAGCGTTCGATGCGCGGCTTAGCCAAGAAAACCGCACCCTGATGGTCCGTGGACGGCTCAACAACAAGGATCGCCGATTGCTGCCCGGCATGTTCGCCGAAGTCTCCGTGATTGCCGGGGATACGCATGAGCGCGTGACGGTGCCCCGGACCGCCGTGACCTACAGCCTTTACGGCGACAGCGTTTGGGTGCTGAAGGACGCCGGGCCCGAGGCCGAATCGAACATCAGCGGACCCAGCGAGAGCGCGGGCCCGGGTGCCGCCCTTGCGGCCGAGGCCCCGGCAAACGCGGAGGCCAAGGAAGAGGCCAAGCAGGATACTACCGACGGCGTTAAGGGCGATGCCAAGGACGAGCGTCCCACGCTGACGGTCGAACAGCGATTCGTCCGGGTCGGCCCAAGCCAGAAGGGCCGTGTCGCGATTCTGGAAGGCATCGAGGCCGGCGAACAGGTTGTGACCAGCGGTCAATTGAAATTGCAGCCTGGGTCGGCCGTGACCGTCGACAACGCTGGCGCGCTCAAGCCGTCTAAACAGTTGCCGAAGCAATAGCGCCCATGAGCTTCACCGACATCTTCGTCAAACGGCCAGTGCTCGCCACCGTGGTGAGCCTGCTGATCCTGATCGTGGGCGCGCAGGCCGGGCTGAAGCTGCCGGTGCGGCAATATCCCGAACTGTCGAATACGACGATCACCATCATTACGACCTATCCGGGCGCCAATGCCGATCTGATCCAAGGGTTCATCACGGTTCCGATCCAGCAGGCGGTCGCGAGCGCCGAGGGCGTGGATACGCTCGTCGCCTCTTCGACCCAGAATGTGAGCACGGTCACGTTGAACTTGCGGCTCGACGCCGACCCCGACCGCGCCATGACCGACGTCTTGTCGAAGCTCGCGCAGGTGAAGAGCATCCTGCCGCGCGAAGCGAACGACTCCATCGTCACCAAAAAAACGGGCGAGGGGTATGCGCTGCTCTATCTCTCCTTCAACTCGAAGGTGATGAACTCCTCGCAGATCAGCGACTATCTCCAGCGCGTCATCCAGCCTCGGCTCCAGACCATCGAGGGCGTGGCACAGGCCGAGATGCTCGGCGGTCAGGTCTTTTCGATGCGCATCTGGCTGGACCCCGACCGCATGGCGGCATTGGGGGTGACGCCGCTCGACGTGCGCAAGGCGCTCGCCGACAACAACTTCACCTCCGCGCCCGGTCAGGTGAAGGGCGATTTCATCCAGACCAATATCGACGCGAAGACGTCGCTCGACAATCCGGAGGCGTTCGGCAAGCTCGTGGTCCTCAGCCGCGGCGACTCCTTGGTGCGCCTGAGCGAGATCGCGGAGATCGAACTCGGCCCCGAGAGCGCGGATTCCTCGTCCGTGTTCAACGGACTGAAAGCCGTCTTTCTCGGCATCTACGCCACACCGACCGCGAACCCGCTGACGGTCATCAGCGATGTGCGCAAAGAGTTCCCTAGGATTCAGGCCGAACTGCCGCCGGGTCTCGACGCGGCCATCGCCTACGACGCGACGACATTCATCCGCGCCTCGCTGTGGGAGGTGCTGAAGACGCTGGGCGAAGCGGCGCTCATCACCGTCGTCGTGATCTTCCTGTTTCTCGGCAATCTGCGCTCCACCATCATTCCGATCGTGACGATCCCGCTGTCGCTGGTCGGCGTGTTCGCGATCCTGCTGGCGCTCGGTTACTCCATCAATCTTCTGACGCTGCTGGCGCTCGTGCTGGCGATCGGACTCGTCGTGGACGACGCCATCGTGGTGGTGGAGAACATCTACCGCCACATCGAGGAGGGGAAGACTCCCTTCCAGGCGGCTCTGCAGGGCGCGCGCGAGATCGTTTATCCCGTCATCGCGATGACGATTACGCTGGCGGCGGTGTTCACGCCGATCGCCTTCGTCACGGGACTGACCGGCCAGCTGTTCCGCGAGTTCGCGTTCACGCTCGCGGGCGCCGTCGTCGTCTCGGGCATCGTGGCGCTCACGCTATCGCCGATGATGTGCTCGAAGCTCCTCAAGGCGCAAACGCCGGGTGAAGGCGCGACCGGGTTCACCGGCTGGCTCGACCGCCGCTTCGAGGGCCTCAAGAACCGCTACCGGCGGCGCCTCAACAGCACGCTGAAATACCGGCCCGTGACGGTTCTGGTGCTTGCGGGCATCGTCGTCGTGACGGGCATGCTCTACATGACGAGCCAGAAGGAACTCGCGCCGGAAGAGGATCAGGGAATCCTCTTCAGCATCGTGAAGACGCCGCAATACGCCAATCTCGACTATCTCGAAGACGCGACGACGCAGCTTTACGACGCGTACAGTTCCGTTCCGGAGAAAGAGCACGTGTTCACCATCAACGGCATGGGCGACGTGCATCAGGCTTTCTCGGGCCTCCTCCTGAAACCGTGGGGCGAGCGCGAGCGCAGCCAGCAAGCGGTCTTGCAGGAGCTGTCGCCGCGCATTCAGGCGCTGGCGACCGCGCAAGCCTTCTCGTTCTCGCCGCCCGCATTGCCGGGTTCGACAGGCGGGCCGCCTGTACAGCTTGTGATCACCACGACGCGCGATTTCGAACAGCTTGCGAACGTCTTGGCCGATGTGGAGAAGGCCGCGAACGAGAGCGGGCTCTTCATCTTCACCAATTCGGATTTGCGCTTCGAGACGCCGCAGATCGAAATCGCGATCAACCACGACAAGGCGAACAGCCTCGGCATCACCATGGCCGATATCGGCAATTCGCTCTCGACCCTGCTCGGCGGCAACTACGTCAACCTGTTCGATCTCTACGGGCGAAGCTATCGCGTGATTCCGCAGGTGCCGCGCGAATACCGCGTCGATCCGGATTGGCTGATGCGCTACCAGATCCGGACGCGCTCCGGCGACCTTGTGCCGTTATCGAACGTCGCTTCGATCACGCAGTCGGTGCAGCCGAACGCGTTGACCAACTTCCAGCAGCTCAATTCGGCGACCCTATCCGCCGTGCCGTTCCCCGGCCGGACGGTGGGAGAGGCGGTGGCCTTTTTCGAAGACTACGCGGCCACGAAATTCCCCGAAGGATTTTCCTACGATTGGCAAGGCGAGAGCCGGCAATATGTGCAAGAGGGCAATTCGCTCGTCTACACGTTCGTGTTCGCGCTGGTGGTTATTTATCTCGTCCTTGCGGCGCAGTACGAGAGCTTCCGCGATCCGCTAATCATTCTGATCGCGCTGCCGACCTCCATCTTCGGTGCGCTGCTGCCGCTCAATCTCGGTCTCGCGTCGGTCAACATCTACACGCAGATCGGCCTCGTGACGCTCATCGGCCTCATCGCCAAGCACGGCATCCTCATGGTGGACTTCGCCAACAAGCGCCAGGAGGAAGGCGCGAGCCGCACCGAGGCCATCGAGGAAGCGGCCGCGACGCGGCTTCGCCCCATTCTGATGACGACGGCCGCGACGGTCGTGGCCATGGTGCCGCTTTTGATCGCGGGCGGGGCGGGCGCGGCGGCGCGGTTCAATATCGGTATCGTGATCGCGGCCGGCATGACCATCGGCACGCTGTTCACGTTGTTCGTGACGCCCGCCATGTACACGTATCTGGCGCGCGATCACCAAAAGGCCCGTGCCAAACTCGAGGCCGAAATGGCGAAGTCGGGACCGCAAGTATCTGATAAATCGGGAGAAACATCCGTTTCCGATCCGGACTCCGATGGGGCGCCGGATGCAAAGGGCGCCACTGCATAGGCGCTCCAGACCGCGGCCGAATAGGGCTGAATCGGTTTACTCGCTCCCCGCTTCCCTCTAGAAAGCCTGAACAAAAATTTGGGCGGGGGACCGATGTTCAAGAAGCTACTCATCGCCAATCGTGGCGAAATCGCCTGCCGGATCATTCGCACCGCGAAACGGCTCGGGATCGAGACCGTGGCCGTCTATTCGGACGCAGATCGCGACGCCTTGCATGTCTATATGGCGGACGAGGCCGTTGGGATCGGGCCCGCGGCCGCGGCGCAGTCCTACCTCGTCATGGACAAGATCATCGCCGCCGCGAAGGAGACAGGCGCCGACGCCATCCACCCCGGCTACGGGTTCCTGTCCGAGAATGCCGCCTTCGCCAAGGCGCTCGAAAAAGCCGGCATCGTCTTCGTCGGGCCGAATCCCAAGGCCATCGAGGCCATGGGCGACAAGATCGAATCCAAGAAGCTCGCGGCCGACGCCAAGGTTTCGACCGTGCCCGGCTATCTCGGCGTGATCGAGACGCCGGAAGAGGCGGTCAAGATCGCCGACGACATCGGCTATCCCGTCATGATCAAGGCCTCGGCCGGCGGCGGCGGCAAGGGCATGCGCATCGCCTATAGCAGCGGCGAAGTGGCCGAAGGCTTCGCCTCCTCGCAGTCCGAGGCGAAATCCAGCTTCGGCGACGACCGCGTCTTCATCGAGAAGTTCATCGAAGAGCCCCGCCACATCGAGATCCAGGTGTTGGGCGACAAGCACGGCAACGTCATCCATCTCGGCGAGCGCGAGTGCTCCATTCAGCGCCGCAATCAGAAAGTCCTCGAGGAAGCGCCGAGCCCGTTCCTGGACGCCAAGACGCGCGAGGCCATGGGCGCCGAAGCCGTGGCGCTGGCGAAAGCCGTGAACTACGACTCCGCCGGAACGGTCGAATTCATCGTCGACAAGGACAAGAACTTCTACTTCCTGGAGATGAACACGCGTCTGCAGGTGGAGCATCCCGTCACGGAACTCGTGACCGGCCTCGATCTCGTGGAGCAGATGCTGAAGGTGGCGAGCGGGGAGAAGCTCGCCATCAAGCAGAAGGACGTGACGCTGACCGGTTCGGCGATCGAGGCGCGCATCTACGCCGAAGATCCGGTGCGGAACTTCCTGCCGTCCACCGGGCGCCTGGTCCGGTTCCGCCCGCCCAAGCTCGGCACCGAAAACGGCGTCACCACGCGGCTCGATACAGGTGTGGAAGAAGGCGGCGAGATCTCCGTCTACTACGACCCGATGATCGCGAAGCTCGTCACCTACGCTCCGACGCGTATCGAAGCCATCGACCAGATGGGCCGCGCCCTCGATGCCTTCGCCATCGACGGCTTCCGGCACAACATTCCGTTCCTGGCGGTTCTGATGCGCCATGAGCGCTGGCGGTCCGGCGATATCTCGACGAAATTCATCGCCGAGGAGTTCCCCGACGGCTTCCAGCCGCCGGTGCCCGAGGGCCGTGTACGCGACGTGCTCGCGGCCGTCTCGGCGAGCATCGACCACTTGTCCAACAACCGCCGCCGGATGATCACCCAACAGATGCACGGCAAGCCGGTCTGTTTCTCCGACGTCCGTCTCGTCAATCTCGGCGGCGGGGATCTGCTGCGCGTCAAGGTGGAGGGCCGGGACTTTCCGATGGTCGCGACGCTTGGCGGGGAGGGCACGAACGAGCCGGACCGGCAGGTCGAACTGGCGTCGGACTGGTGGTTCGGAGAGCCCGTGTTCGAGGGCACGGCCGATGGGGAAGAGATTGCCGTGCAGGTCCGTCCGATCCTGAACGGTGTGCTTTTGATCTATCAAGGCGTGGAAGTGCCCGTGTGCGTCTTCACCGAGCGGGAGGCCGAATATCTCGCCCTCATGCCGGTGAAAGAGAAGCCGGACATGTCCAAATTCCTTCTCTGCCCGATGCCGGGATTGGTAGTCTCTCTGGCCGTCGAGGAAGGGCAGGAAGTCTCCGCTGGCCAGACGCTGTGCGTCGTCGAGGCCATGAAGATGGAGAACGTGCTGAAGTCCGAGGTCGACGGTACGGTGTCGAAGATTCATGCCGCGCCAGGCGACAGCCTCAACGTGGACGCCATCATTCTCGAGTTCGAGTAAGGGCGCGGCTTGGCGACACAAGCGGTTAAGACCGTCACTGTTCGAATCGAAGGACGCGTTCAGGGCGTGTATTACCGCGCCTGGGCGGAGCAGACCGCGCGCCGTCTCGATCTCGACGGCTGGGTCCGCAACCGGCGGGATGGAACGGTCGAGGCGGTTTTCTCGGGGCTTCCGTCCCAAGTGGACACGATGCTCAGACGCTGCGCCGGCGGGCCGCCGGACGCCCGCGTCACCAACGTCGTCGTGACGGACGAGGGCGGTGCGCCCCCGTCGGGCTTCCAGGTTCTGCCGACGCACTAATCCGGTTTTGAGCCAAAGACCTTCTCGAAACTTGCCCGGAGGGCCGCATCGACCCGGTCCATGCCCGTCTCGGCGCCAAGAGCTGCGAGGCTGGTGACGGGTGTGCCATGAAGTCCGCAGGGCACGATGCCCGAGAAATGCTCGAGGTCCGGCGCCACGTTCAGGCTGACGCCATGGAACGTGACCCAGCGGCGCACGCGCACGCCGATGGAAGCGATCTTCGCGCCTTCGACGAAGATCCCGACGCCGCTATCGCTCCGCTCGCCCGTGACGCCGAGCTCCGCCAAAGCCGCGATCAGCCACGCTTCCAGCGACCTTACGAAGGCCCGCACGTCGCGGCCGCGCGCGTTGAGGTCGACCATCACATAGGCCACGCGCTGGCCGGGGCCATGATAGGTGTAACGCCCGCCGCGCCCGGTTCTATGGACGGGAAAGCGGTCCGGATCGACGAGTTCCGCAGGGTTCGCGCTGGTGCCGGCCGTATAAAGCGGCGGGTGCTCCAGGAGCCAGACGCATTCGCCGGCGCGGCCGTCCGCGATGGCGGCGGCTCGGGCCTCCATGACGGCAATAGCCGCCTCGTACGGGACGGATTCGCGCGCCACGAGCCACTCCAAGGGGGCAGGTGGCGTATCCGTTATTGTTTCGGGCGATGGTCGCATGCCGGGGCCATCTTAGGGCAAACTGCGATGCCGCAAACCTTGCACCTCAAGGGCAGGTTTGCTAAGGCAGCGAGCCGAAACGAAATGTTTGCCGGTCGGTTGGCCGTTCGCCATATCCGGGCAACTTTCGAGGTTTCATGCGGTCGTGGCGGAATTGGTAGACGCGCAGCGTTGAGGTCGCTGTGGGGTAACTCCCGTGGAAGTTCGAGTCTTCTCGACCGCACCACTTACTTTCTTCCGGCAATTCGGTCCGACAAGGACCTCCCATCGACGATCCCGCCCGCCGCGGCAGGAGGGACTGCACCG
Organism: Hyphomicrobiaceae bacterium UBA7697; assembly: GCA_002482645.1. Lineage (GTDB taxonomy): Bacteria > Pseudomonadota > Alphaproteobacteria > Rhizobiales > Methyloligellaceae > Methyloceanibacter. The sequence goes on along the minus strand of DLGJ01000008.1, from coordinate 246,809 downwards.
TCTCGCGCCGTCTGCTTCGTTGAGAATCGAGCCTTCCTTACGACTCGTCCGCGGGCTTCCGGTCGAACACCTTGCGTCCCGTGAACATCGCCGAGACCAGGCCGCCGCCTTCCTTCAGTTCGGTCACGACGACCCCGGCGATGTGGACCGCGATCAAGACGAGGAGCGCGTAGAAGGTCCAGTAATGCACCGTGATGAAGGGGGAGCGGAACGCGCGCATGGCGTCCCAGGATGCCGCGTCGATGCCGGTCTTGTCGTAGGGCACGATCGAGGACGGATCGACCCCCGGCGCCGCGATCCAGCTCGTGATCCAGGACCCGAGCGGCGGGAAGTAGATGTCCGTTCCGGCGAGGACGAGCCCGGTGACGGCCTGCGCGATGAGCAGAACCATGAGCAGCGAGACCATCAGGCGCGCAATGGGATTGTGGCCGATATAGGGGCGGGCGTCGCCGTGGATCAGGCCGCGTAGATAGGACTTGAGCGCGCTGCCATAGCCGGGGCCGAAGGGAACGATGGCCGGCCATCGCGCATTCGCGTTGCCGGCGAACCCCCAGACGATCCGCCAAGCCAGGTTGATCGCGAAGACGTAGCCGAACCAGACATGAGTGGTCTTCAAGAGTAGCTTGCCGCCGTCCGTGACGCCGAGTTCCTTGCCGTAGAGGATGGCCGTGCCGAGGGCGGCAAGGGCGACGATGCAAACGACGTTGATCCAATGGAACCAGCGCGTCGAACGGTCCCAGGCCGCATAATATTGCAGATTGTCCATGGTCGATCCGCCTTCGAAAGGCGTCCCTCAGCCGGGTTTGCGCGATACGCTCACGAACGTAATCCCTTCGTTCGGGAGCCTGCAATGACCGAGGTCAATGCTGGCCCGCGCGAAGGGCGCGCGGTGTGGCGTCTTGTCGAAGGCGCATGGGTACGGGGGGTACGCCAAGACAACATCCCGGCGGTCGATGTGGATTCAGGCGTAGCGAAGAGTGCAGACAGGCGGAGCGAAGAGCCGCGGCTTTCGCTCCGCCATGCGCGTCCATACGGTCCCCGCTGCGTTTCTGCTCCGCGCAGGCTACCAGTCCATCTGCGCGCGCATGCCAACGCCGGTGATTTCGGCGCCGTCGTTGATGCCGCCATCGATCTCCGATTGGTTCACGTTGAGCATCAGCCGCATGTAGTCGTTGAGGTGCCAGTTCATGCCGATGAGCCAGGTCTTCTGTTCGCCGCATGCGGTGCAGCTTGGGATCGCGCCCGATTGGTCCGAGAGATCGAGGACGTCGTAACGGCCCGCGATCTGCCATGCGCCCCAGCCGCCACCGCCGGCGGCGACAGGATTCTTCACCTTCACGCGGCCGAACAGGCCGTCCTTGTAGGGTCTCGACTCGCCCGTGAGAAACCAGCTCCCGCTGACATACCAGCCGGTGTAGGTGGGATCGGCGCTGGCAAGAGCGGACGCCGTTTCGACCGTGTCTTGCGCGTATTCGCCCTGGAGCGAGAACGGCCCCAGCACGACGGCACCTTCCAGAGCCCATAGCGTGTCCGCTTCTCCGATCCTCGGTGTGGAGACGAAGCGGTCGGCCAGATGAAGATCCGCGCCTCGGGCCCGATACTGGAAGAGCGGATCGGAGACCCCGTCACGCGGATTGCCCGCATCGTCGCGGTGACGCATGCTTCCGCCGATATGGACGACCTGCCTGTCGCGATTGATCGGCGCGACGGTGACGCGGGCGGAGTAGGTGGTGCCGTCGTCCAAATAGGTGGTCTGATTTGCTTCCGGCGCCGTGGCGAAAATGCCCGCTTCGGCTGTCCAATGATCGCTGTAGTGGGAAAGCCCGCCGCCGATCAAGCGGTCGATCGAGAAGGCCTCGACGAATGCGGCCTTCTCCATGAACGTCGTGAAGTTCGCGCTCATCAACGCTTCGAGCGAGTTGTAGGTCTTGAAGTGTCCGGCGCGGATGCCGACCGGCAGACCCGTGTATTCGATAAAGGCGTCCTTGATCGTCGCGTTGTCGCCCGCGAAGTCGAGTTCGAATTTGTAGTTCCAATCGTAGAAGAGCGTGCCGGAGACCCCGAGCCTTGCCCGCCGCAGTTCGACCGCGCTGACGTCGGGGCGTCCGGTGACGGCTTCGTCCTGGTCGATGCCGTTATAGTCCACGTTGACCCGGCCACGGACCTTGAACGTGAAACGTCCGTCGGAGCTCGAGAGTTCGGGCGCGCCTTTCCATTTGACCTTCAGGTCCAAATCGTCGGCGGGTGCCCTCTTGCTGGCCGCGGCATGCGCCTTGGTGGCGGCCGCGGCTTGCGCTTTGGCTTGATCCACCTGCCGCTGAAGCTCCCGCATTTGCGCCTGCATGGTACGCATCTGCGCTTCGAGTTGGTCCACGTCGGCGGCGCGTGCCACCGACGGGCTGGAGATCGAGATCGCGAGCGCAAGGGTGCCCGCGAGCGGACAGAGTCCACCCGTACGTTGTCTTGCAAACATTTTTGAAAGTCCCCGCTTTGTGATGGACGCATCGCGTTCGGGGCGGTGCGCCGGATACGCTGCTTTACTTAGTGGTCGATCATGATGTGCCCGATGCGGGCGAACTCCTCACGGATCGCCTCGTCGGAACGTTCGTCGGCGCGCCGGTAGGCTTCCACCACCGCGCGGCCAAATTCGGTCACCTCGGCACCGCCACCGCCCGTTCCCCCAGGCGATGTGGTCACCAGCGTGCGGCCGAACATTTCGTTGAGTGCGCTTACGAGCAGCCAGGCCCGCCGGTAGGACATACCCAGTTCACGCCCGGCGCCGGAAATCGAACCGGTTTTCTCGATCGCCTGAAGGAGGTCGATCTTGCCTGGGCCGAGAACGAGACCGGGGCGTACCATGATGCGCAGGCGCGGAAACGGATGGAGCTTTTTCCGCTCCTTGACGGACATCGCGAGATGTTCTCCGGCGCCGCTTGCCCTTGACGCCTTGGAGCGCTGCTTCGGCGCGCCGCCATTCGATCCGCCTTTGCGAGCGTTCATATCGCCTCCGAATTTATCGCTCTCGGGGGAAGGTCCCCGGTGAGTCATTGGACACGTTATATCTTACTAGATATAGCGAGTCCATATATAGCGAGTCCATGTCCAACGGTCGTGGCCAACGTTCATGACCCCGGCAATGCGTTTGGAAGCGTCCGGGACAAAAGGGCAGGGGCTTGAGCGCCCGCGGCGCCGCGATCCGGCACGTTCCGCCGCGCGGGGGGGCTCGTAGAAAAATTGGCGCCAAATGGCAAAGCCAAGTTTCGGAACTCAGCTAGGGTCGCGCTCGTTTCAAGCCGCCCAGCCGGGAGATCATCGAAATGCCGATGCGAATGAACTTCGTTGCGACCGCAGCATTGACCTTGGCTTTGGTACTTGCCGGAGCGCTCCTTGCGACCGCCGGGGAGGAGAAGAAGGCCGACTTTCTGTTCGTGCAGAGCGCCAAGAGTATGAGTTTCGATCCGGCGGCGAACAAGCTGACGCTCGAGAATGTCAGTCCCGTGACGTTGTTCTTCACGGACCGGCCGGAGCGTGTCGCCGGCAACATGAAGACCGCCGCGTTCCTTCCGTTCTGGAACGAGGGCAAGGACAGCTTCAAGTCGGATCCGCCGAATGCGGACGTTTCTATCGTCGATGGGGAAACGCTCACGCAGACCGTCGTGGAACTCACGGACCCGGTGCTCGATGGCGACAATCTCAGCTACACGGTCAAGCTCATCAAAGGCGAGATGCCGTCGGCCGGCACGGACGTCGCCGTCTTCATCGACATTATCGGCAGGCCGCTGACGCCCCTGTCATACGCAGGCGTCGCGCGCCGCAACTTCCGACGGGCCGTTCTCTATTGAGGCCAGCCTATAGACAACGAGAGCCCGCGATGCCGGCTCGAACTCGAAGAGGGAAACAGATGAAACACGCAGCACTCGCAGTCGCCGCCTTGATGGCACTCTATGCCGGTCCGTCCTTCGCGGCGGAGCCCACGCCAGCGGAGGAGAAATACTGCGCCCACGATTACCGGCAATACTGCAACGAGGACGGCCTCGGGAGTCAGTTGTTGGCGATCTGTATGCGCCAACATGGCAAGGAACTCTCCGCCGAGTGCATCAAGGCGCTCGAGGACGCCGGTGAAGTGACGCCTCAGGAAGAGGCCGAGCTGGAAAAGATGGGTAAGTAGCACAAGCCGTTTTTGGGATCGTGAGGCGGCCGGACGCGATTCGGGAAATTCCCCCGCAAGACGTCCCGTCGCGGCCCGCCCGTCTCACGGTCGAACCCGAGGCAATTCGATGAAGAAACCGACAGCAACGATATTTGTACTCGCGCTCGCGCTCGTTCACGGCGCGGCGTTCGCCCCGGCCCTTGCTCAGGACGATACGGGGCAGGAGGCCGGTGCCGCCACGACCGCAGCGCCGGACGGCGGCACCCAAGGCGAGACTCTCATGGAGAAGCTCGAAAAGGACTTCAAAGAGACCACGACGCCGACGGACGAGGAAACCGATCCGATCGGGTCCGCCGAGGATGCCGGCCGCGATCTCTACTGATCGGCTCTATCGTTTCGCTGGATCCGCGGCCGGCGCTCCGGCGCACGGGTCCGGCGAAGCAGCGCCCCCGATAGCCACCGTGGAAGGATAGTCATGAAAGCTTCGCTCATTGCAGCCGGTCTCCTTATCGCGGCGGGTACCGCCGCTGCGGCGGATCCGTATAAAATGACCACGCCGATTGCGCCTGGCATCGCGACGCCCGACAGCGTCGACACCTCGATCGGAACGCTGAAGCTGAACGACGGCGTTCCCACGCCTGAAACGGCCGGCAAGATCTACGACAATCTCGACCGGTCGCGGGCGCTTCAGGCCTATCTGCTCGGTCTCCCCATCGTGAATCAGGTCGCCATGCGCAACGCGCTGCGCGAACACGGTCCGGTCAACGGCACCGACGTGATCTGGGAGGAGTTGGTCGATTCGAAGACCGTCGAACTGACGGCCAACGACAACACGGTCTACAGCTTCATCTGGATCGACACGTCGAAGGGACCGCTGGTCGCCGAGATTCCGCCCAAGGTGCTCGGGGCCATCGACGATATGTGGTACCGCTGGGTCGCCGATATCGGCATCACCGGCGAGGACCGCGGCAAGGGCGGCAAATATCTGATCCTGCCGCCCGGCTATACGGGCGAGGTGCCGGACGGCTATTTCGTGGTGCGGCCGAGCACCTACGGCAACTGGATGCCGTTCCGCTCGTTTCTCGTGGACGGTTCGCCGAAGCCCGGCGTGGACCTCGTCAAGAAGCACCTCAAGATCTATCCTCTCGGGGACGAGGCCAACGCCCAGCCGATCAAATACGTCAACCTGTCGGGCGTTCCGTCGAATTTCGTGGCGCCGGCGGACTATTCGTTCTGGAGCTTGCTGAACGAGGCGATCCAGGAAGAGCCGCCCGAAGGGTCCAACCCGACGACGCTCGGCCTGTTCGCGTCCATCGGCATCGAGAAAGGCAAGCCTTTCGCGCCCGACGCGCGGATGAAGAAGATCCTCGCCGACGCCGCCACTATCGGCGCGGTGACCGCGCGCACCATCGCCTACAAGATGCGTGACAAGGACGGCTTCATCTATCCGGCCAGCCAGTGGCGCAAGCCCTTCTTCGGCGGCTACAAGTTCGAATCCGGGCCGGGCGTCGCCAATCTCGACGGTGCGATCTTCTTCTACTACATCGCGACAGGCGTCACCCCGGCGATGGCTGAGAAGATGGTCGGCAAGGGCTCGCAATATCCCTGGACCGCGCTCGATTCCGACGGCAACCCGTTCGACGGCGGCAAGACCTACAGACTGCATTTGCCGCCGAACATCCCGGTGAAGGACTTCTGGTCGGTCATCGCCTACGACACACAGACCCGGTCCATGCTGCAGACGGATCAGCAGTTTCCAAGCGTTTCCAGCCAGAACAAAAACCTGAAGGTCAACGCGGACGGGTCGGTGGACGTCTGGTTCGGCCCGAAGGCCCCGGATGGCATGGAGAACAACTGGGTCCAGACCATTCCCGGCAAGGGCTGGTTCACAATCCTGCGCCTCTATGGCCCGCTGGAGCCCTGGTTCGACCAGAGCTGGCGGCCGGGCGAGATCGAACTCGTATCGAGCGGCACGGAGCTTCAGACGCTCGAAGACTGCCGCGAGCAGGCCAAGAGCCAGGGCCTTGGCGTCGCCGAGCGAGTCCGGTTCCTCGCCGAGTGCATCCGTTAGGCGTTCGCGGACTTTTATAATCCTGACGAACGCGGGATTGAGACGCGCGAACTTTCCGGCGGCCCGCGGGACGCGCGGAGCTATTTGGCAACCGAGCCTGCCAATATTTCCTACCGAAACTGCTCCGATACCAAAGGCTGCTGGGTACCCATTGCGTTCCTCGAAGCTTATGATGAGGTAGGGAATGAGTTGACCGAGCCCGAAAACGGGCCGGCACTTGGGGGGCGCTGACGTGACTTTTCGCGTCATTATCAGCGCGTTTGCGTTGGTCTTGGTCCTTTTGGGATCGAGCGGCGCACGCGTGGACACAGCGGACGCGCAGGTTGTGGCCGAGGCCGCCGCCGGTGCGGTGTCCGATGTTGCCAGCCCTGCAGCTCTCATTCCCGGCGATGCGCTTCAGTTGCTGCTGGGCGACAGCCAATCTTCCGACAGCGATTCCGAGGAACTGTGCGGCGTCGCAAAGGTTGTGTGCGGCTGGGACCGGCGGCTTCTTCTTGCGCCGGAAAACAAGCCCGCTTGGCGGCCGCATCAGGCCGGGGCGCCTCCCGTGCCGCCTCCCGAACGCCGGGCAGCAATTGTATGGACCCCGTTCCAGGCCACTCTCCTCGACCTTGAGACGCTCACGCCCGGTGACGTTGGCGGGCCGGACGGTGAGTCGCCGCTGAAGCCCGCCACCAAGGCTTCCGCAACACCTTTCAGTCTTCCTTGCGCTCAGTCGATCCGGAGCGCGGCGGCCCGAGACGCCCAACGGCTCAAGTCTCCGCCCGCGAAACACCCCCTCCTTTCACGCCCTGACATTCTTTCGTGGCAGCTCGCGCACGCGCTCGCGTGCGCTCCGGAGCGCCATCGCCGTTTCGTGCGTATCGAGAATTTCTTGTCCATGAAATCACTGCCGTGGAGGGCATCATGACACGACCTACTTGGCTCGGCTGGATCGCGGCCGGTGCGATCTTGTTTGCAGCGAGCATGGCATTCGCTCAAACGGACGGCGCGGGCGAGAGCGGTTCGCCGCCTGATGCCGCCGCGCCGGCGAATAGCGACACGGCGGGGCCGGAGACGGGTGACGCCACCGACGATGGACTGGCCACCGAAGGTGTTTCGGGCGAGGGTGTGGGAGAGGCCGTCGAGCAGGTGCCCGCCATTGAGGTGGTTCAGCCGAAGCCGGCCGCGCAGCCAGAACCCGTGCCGAAGCCGAAGCCTCAGCCGGTCGTGCGGCGTAGCCCGTCGCCCGCGCAGCCGCCGGCCGCGCCCCGTTATACGCCGCCTCCGGCGACCCCGGTGCCCGTGGAGCCGACCTTCGTCGAACAGATCGCGCCCATCGGACTCGAAACGGAAGGCAGCGTGATGTCCGCCACCACCGGCGTTCCCATCTCGCCGGTGCCGGGAGCCGATCTGCCGCTTGAGAAAGTCCCGGGCGGCGTCACGGTCCTGGAAGGCACCGACTTCGCCCGCCAAGGCTATGTCGACACGTTCCAGGAAATCCTCCAGCAACGTGTCCCGGGCGTCATCATCGGCGATCTGCAGGGCAACGAGTTCCAGACCAACATCCAGTATCGCGGCTTTGAGTCCTCGCCAGTGAACGGCGTGCCTCAAGGATTGGCCGTGTACCAGAACGGCGTCCGCATCAACGAGTCCTTCGGCGATAACGTGAACTGGGACTTCTTGCCGGAAATCGCCATCGACAATCTCGCCGTGGTGAGTGGCAATCCCGTCTTCGGGCTCAACGCTCTCGGCGGCGCCATTGTCGTCAACATGAAGAACGGCTTCACCTATCAGGGCGGCGAGGCGATCTTCAGCGCAGGCTCATTCGGCCGCGCCGAAGGTGACGTTCAGGCCGGTTTGAAAAGCGGGAACTGGGGCGTTTATTTCGGTGGCGAGCGCATCACCGACAACGGGTACCGCGATTTCTCCGAGGCGGAAATCCGCCGCATGTACTTCGACCTCGGTTATCGAAACAGCGTCGTCGACGTGCATGCGAGCCTGACGGGTGCCGACAACTTCGTGGGCGTCACCGCTTCGGCGCCGGTGCAACTCCTGGCACTCGATCGCGAGCGTACGTTCACGTCGCCGCAAACGACGAAAAACGAAATGCTGATGCCCGCCTTGAACGCGACGGCGAAGCTCAACGAGACGACAACTCTCGGCGGCGTCGCCTACTACCGGTACTTCAAACAGAGCCACGACGACGGCAACATCTCGGAGGCGGAGGAGTGCGAAGGCGACAGCGCCATCGAGGAGTTTCTGTGTATCGAGGAGGAGATGGCTCTCGACCAGACCGGTAATCCGATCGTGTTCGACGACTTGCGTATGCCCATCGGATCGATCGATCGTACCGGTCAGACAGCCGATAGTTGGGGCGGCGCGATTCAGTTGGTGAATACCGACGACCTGTTCGGCCGTCAGAACCAGTTCCTGATCGGGGCGAGTTACGACAAGGGTGACGTCACCTACGGCGCTTCGAGCGAGCTGGGCTTTTTCAAGCCGCGCTTCGTGGTCGAGGGGAGCGGACTCGTTCTGTCCGCGCCCACCGAGGTCGAGTTCAAGGAGCTCGGAACGGAGAACGAATATGTCGGGCTGTATTTTTCCGACACGTTCAACGTCACGGAGAAACTGGCGGTCACGGCCGGCGGGCGCTGGAATCACGCGAAGATCGAGATCAACGATCTGAGCGGAAATGCCCCCGAGCTCAATGGCACCAACGAGTTCGAGCGCTTCAATCCGGCCGTGGGCGCCACCTATCAGCTCAATGACGATCTGTCGCTCTACGGCGGATACTCCGAGGCCAACCGCGCTCCCGTCGCATCCGAGCTTGCCTGCTCCGATCCGAACAACCCGTGTCTGATCGAGAGCTTCCTTGTTGCCGATCCGCCTCTGAACCAGGTCGTGTCGCACACCTGGGAGGCAGGCATCAGGGGCGATCACAAAAGGGGCAACGAAAGGCTGCAATGGAGCGCCGGATTGTTCAGGACCCTCAACACCGACGACATCATTACGGTGTATTCGCCGATCGCCGGCCGCGGCGTCTTCGAGAATGGCGGCGATACGCTTCGCCAGGGCATCGAGGCAAGCGTCGCCTACACCAACGATCGTTTCTTCTCCTATGCGAACTACGCGTTCGTCGACGCGACCTATGACAGCGCCCTGGAACTGGCGGCGCCCGACAATCCGCGTGCGGGCGCATGCATAGAGCGCGGCGGAGGAGGAGACGAGGGCGAAGAGGGAGAAGACGAGGAAGAAGAAGTCCGTTGCATCTTCGTGCGTCCGGGAGATCGCATTCCGGGTATACCGCAGCACCGCTTCAAGGCTGGCTTCGACTATTGGCTCACGACGAAGTGGAAATTCGGCGGCGACCTTCTTGCGGTCAGCAACCAGTACTTCTTCCAGGACGACTCCAACCTGAACGCGCCGCTGAACGGGTACTGGACCGTGAATCTTCACACCAGCTACGATCTCACGCCGCGCATCCAGCTATTTGGCTTGATCAACAACGTGTTCGACGAGGAGTACGGCGTGTTCGGCACGTTCTTCAACCTGGATGCGGGCAACTCGGCGGCTTCGGCCGATCCGCAACTGGGCGATGGCTATTTCACCAACCCGCGCACGATCACGCCGGCCCCGCCGGTCGTTGCCTATGGGGGCGTGAAGGTGAAGTTCTGGTAGGGACGTCCCGAGACCTTGAAGGAGCTCCAATGTCCGCTTCGATCCGTTGCGGACGTTGGAGCGCCTCTCGGATGTATCTGATCGTGCCGCGACCGCGGACGGGCCAATTCGGACGGGTCAAGATACTTCAAGACAAGTCAAGGCAAGCTCGGCAGATGAGGCCGGTGCGTCCGTTCTCCTAGGCCTGCCGCGCGCGAGCGGCGGCAGGCGCTCCTCGAGAAGCTCGATCAGGCAAACCGTCATGCCGCGGTGCTGGAAGGCCTCGTCTTCCTCTTCGCCATCCAACGCGCCGTGCAGCAAATTCGAAGGCCGGGGCTGGACATCCACGGGACGGCTTGGAACACTTGAGCGTGCCGCGTTCACGACGCTGTCAAAACGCGTTGTGTTCATCCAAGGTGTGCGACGGGTCCGGACGATTTGTTTCGATTGGTTCCGGATGGTCGAACGAGGAGGTAGAGCAGATGCGAAAATTTGCCTTTCTGACTTTGTGGTTGGCTCTTTCGGTGCTCGCGGGGCCGGCACTCGGCCAGTTGTCCGGCATCAACGCCATGACGCCGGCCGCTACCTTCGACGGCCAGCCCATCAATGCAGCGCTCGCACAGCAGCTCGCGGGCGATCGAACGCTCATCGCTTGGAAGAATTGCAGCCTGAAGCTTGCGGATGACGGCAGCGTCCATCACCCTGGCGTTGTCCAACAGCTCTCGGATATTGACCGTGGACGGAGGGTTGTTCCGCGGGCCACCGAAGACGTTCCTTGCATCCAGGTCGTCACGGGACGCGGCACGACGCTGAACCAGTATTTTGTGTTCGAAACGCCGTGCCCAGCGACTTCGAGCGGATCGGAGCATGCTTGCATGGGCGGCTACTTGGTGGGTCAGCGGATCAAGAGCACCGTGACCGACGTGCCTGGCGAGGCGGCGTTCGATCTCGAATTCATCCAGGAGTATAGACTCCCAATGGCCGGGGCCGGAGTTCGGGGGGGCGCCACGGCGACGTCGCCGGTCGGTCCGCCCCAAACGGTCGGCACCGCCAAGTCCAAATACGCTCTTGGGCGAACCGGCAGCTATTCGGTTCATCAGGCCTACGATGCCGAAGGCAACCCCATTGGCGATGCCTTCTCGGTCTCCACCGCAAATCCGATCGCTTACTCCGACACAAACGGCCAGGACCCCGCGCAGGAAGCCTGCGTCGATCACTTTGTGGGAGAACTCATCCAGAACTTCGACGCACAGTACGCAATGGCCAGCGTGATCTTCAACGGCCTCAGCGCCGTGGGCGCGGCGGGCGCCGGGGTTCTCTCGACCGTTCTGGTCGAGGACCCTCGGGGCTTTGGGGTGGCGGGCATCGCCCTTGCCGCGACGAAGGTCTCACACGATGGCATGAGCTGGCTCCATGGTACGCGGAAAGCGGCGCTTCGCGCGGCCGCGCAACAATACTGTGAAAAATACGGGCTCCCGGACGTTGGCGGCACAATGCCGGCCGACCCGATACTTCCGGACTTGCCTATGCCGCCGTCGAAGTCTCCGCCCAATCCCCCGCCCGCCGAGAACATGGAGTGGATGTGCGTGAGGTGGAAAGAGACGACAGCAACCTACTACGAAAACCAATCCGACGCCGACAACGAACAGAATTCCATCGGGCAGGACGTCGAAGTCGAGTGCTTGGAGCACGCCTACGTCGCCGTGCAGTAAGGCCGCGACCTGCGGGGAAGGGTCTTCGGCCGGGAGACAAGGCGGGGCGGGCCCGGCCGCGACGGCCGGCCTCGGGGAAATGGAGGCTCGTCCATAGGCATCGGGCGGCGGGCCTGATATCACAGGCGTGCCGGTGACGGTCGAATCGTCTTTCGCGGGCGACGGCGCAAAGACGCGCGATGTTCCCGCCGGTTCGAGCCCTGAAAGCCCCAGCGATTGGACGGTTCATGCAGGACGCCGTAAGCGATCTTTCCTTACGCGACGAGGAGGGGGACATTCGTCCCGAGTTCCTCCATGCGGTTGCCGATGCACTCGACGAGGGCGATGTCCCCCGTGCGCGGGCCCTGACCGTCGATCTGCACGAGGCGGACCTCGCCGATCTTCTCGAAGTTCTCCGGCAAGAAGGACGCGCCAAGCTTATCGAGGCGCTGGGTGAGGATTTCAAGGCCGCGGCGCTTCCCGAGCTCGACGAGGCGGTCCGCGACCAGATTCTCGAGGACATGCCGGCCGAGCAGGTCGCCGAGGCGCTGAAAGAGCTCGACTCGGACGACGCCGTCTATCTGTTGGAGGATCTCGACCGGGCCGACCAACAGGACATCCTGTCCAAGCTTCCGTATTTCGAGCGGATCGCGCTGCAGCGCAGCCTCGAATATCCGGAGGACTCCGCCGGCCGCATCATGCAGACGGATCTGATCGCCGTGCCGCCGTTTTGGTCGGTGGGGCAGACGATCGACTATATGCGCGAGGCGACGGACCTGCCCGAGCGGTTTTACGAGCTTTTCGTGGTCGATCCCGCCTATCACCTGATGGGCTGCGTGGCGCTGAACAAGATCTTGCGGTCGAAGCGCCCGACGCAGATGGAAACGATCATCGACGAGGAAATGCATCCCATCCCGGTTGCCGCCGACCAGGAGGAGGTCGCGCGGCTGTTCGAACGCTACAATATGAACTCGGCGCCGGTCGTGGACGATGACGGACGCCTCGTGGGTGTGATCACCGCCGACGATATCGTCGAGGTCGTGCAGGAAGAGGCGTCCGAGGACATTCTCGCCATGGGCGGCGTCGGTGGCGAGTCGATGGCCGACACGGTTTGGGAGACGACGCGGCTGCGGTTCGCTTGGCTCGTGGCCAATCTGATCACCGCCATTGCCGCATCCGTCGTCATCAGCTTCTTCGAGGCGACCATCTCCGAAATGGTGGCACTGGCCGTGCTGATGCCGATCGTCGCGTCCATGGGCGGCAATGCCGGAACGCAGACCATGACCGTCGCGGTGCGGGCGCTGGCGACCCAGGATCTCGGTCCGGCGAACGCCATGCGCGTGATCGGCCGCGAGACCGCCGTGGGCCTTCTCAACGGGCTCCTGTTCGCGGTCATCATGGCGACCATCGCCTATTTCTGGTTCGGAAGCGACGGCCTCGGGCTCGTGATAGGCGTCGCCATGGTCGTCAACCTGTTCGCGGCCGCGCTCGCCGGCATCTTGATCCCGCTCGGGCTCGATGCGCTCGATCTCGATCCCGCCATCGCCTCGGGGGTGTTTGTGACGACGGTGACGGATGTCGTCGGATTCTTCGCCTTCCTTGGTCTTGCCGCTTTGTGGTTAGCTTAGGCGCGAGGGGGCATCGATGTTTTTCTATCTGGCCAAGGCGGTCTGGTTCGTCCTACAGCCGTCCACATTCATCGCTCTTCTGATCGGCTACGGCGCCATCCTGATCTGGACCGGATGGGCGCGCTGGGGCCGGCGCTTCGTGTCGGCCGGGGCGCTCCTGCTCTTGGTTGCCGGTCTATCGCCTCTCGGCAATGCGCTCATTCTGCCGCTCGAGGACCGGTTTCCCCGGGCCGATCTCGACCGTCCGCCGCCGCCGGCGGGCCTCATTATCCTCGGCGGGGCCGAGAATCGCCTGGTTGGCAGCGCGCGCAAGGCCCCGACGGTGAACGAGGCCGGCGAACGGCTGTTGGAAGGCGCCATTCTCGCCCACCGGTTTCCGGAGGCCAAAGTCGCCTTTTCGGGCGGCGATGCGGGCATTCTCTACAAGTCGAACAGCGAGGCGGAGGGCGCGGCCGCGATCCTGACGCAACTCGGTGTCGCGGGCGACCGGCTTATTCTCGAAGCCAACGCGCGCGATACGTACGAGAATGCCGTCTATCTCAAGAAGGAACTCGAAGCGGAGGCGAAGTCCGGCGCGGATTCGCGCTGGCTCTTAATCACCTCGGCCTATCATATGCCGCGCTCCATGGGAGCGTTCCGGCAGGCCGGATTCGAGGTCGAGCCCTGGCCCGTGGACTATAGGACGCGGGGACCCGCGGATTTCACCAAGCCCTTCGACAAAGTTTCGGAAGGCTTGCGGCGCATCGATACCGCGACCCGCGAATGGGTGGGGCTGCTCGCCTACTGGCTTACGGGCCGGATCAATGTGCTGTTCCCATCACCAGATCTGATTGAGCGCAGTCAGGGCTGACACAGGCCAGCAGGCCGGTATCCAGCCAGGTCTTGAGATAGGTCGCCGCGCGCAGCTCCGCGCCGTCCTCTCCGCCGAAGGTGGCGACCATCTCGCATAGGATCCCGAAGCGGACGCCTTTGGCGGCTTCGGCCCACATCATCGCTTCTTCCGGTGCGAGCGGCCGGAAACGCGCGGTGAGGTCTTGCCGCCAGACGAGGATGGTTTGCGGCTCGGGGAGAAGCACGGGGCCCGGCGGCGCGGCGCCGTCGCTCAAGGCCATCCAGATGTCCGCCGCGTTCGTCTTGAAGCGGGTCCGTACGGCCGTCGGGTGAGGGATGAAGACGAGGTTCGGCCAGTCCTCCGGCGCGATCGCCGCGAGTTCCTCCATCGTCACCGGCCGTGCATCGGGCCCGTCGAAGGCGTCGGCGAGGGCCTTTTCGAGCCCGGCCAATTCGCCGATCTCCTTGTGCTCGGAAAACGGCGCCGTGCTCCGGGCGAAATCCGGCAGGTAACGGCCGAACCAGCGCGCGTTGCGCTTGTCCGACGGATGGGCCGCGATATAGGCGTGGGCAAGATCCGAAAACGCCGTGTCGCCGAGATAGGTGTGCGTCAACTCGTAATCGTGACCGAGAATCTCGGCGAGGCGGATCACGTAGGCGTTGCGGTAGACGCCGAACAACACGCGCCGGTCTTCGCGGCTGCTATCGTTGATATCGCTCAGCACAGCGTCGTCGCCGCCGACGATCCCGGCCTGAAAACGCGCTTGAAGGTCCTTGAGGCTCGTCACGGCGTGTCCGTCATCCGGCTGCGGCCATCGTCCGGCCGGATTTGACCTCGCGGGCGATCCTGCGGGCGACGTCCAACTCGGCGACCAGTTCCGCCAAGGGCGGAATGTTGTCGTCCCGTTCGATCATGGTCGAGACGGGACCGAAATGGGAGACCGTCTCGCGATAGAAGTCCCAGACTTCGCCGCAGACCGGGTGATCGTGCGTATCGACGATGTGCTCGCCTTCATGGCTGTGGCCGGCGAGATGGAATTGCACGACGCGATGGCGCGGGACCCCGTGCAGGAATTCGCTCACGGAAAAGCCGTGATTGTACGAGCTCACATAGACGTTGTTCACGTCGAACAGCAGCCAGCAATCGGCGCGCTCGGCGACCTCGCTGACGAAGTCCCATTCGCTCATTTCGGATTCGGCGAATGTCACGTAGCTGGAGACGTTTTCGAGAGTGAGCCGCCGTCCCAGAAAGTCCTGGACCCGGCGCACACGCTCGATCACGTGGTCCAAGGCCTCCGCCGTATACGGAACGGGCAGCAGGTCGTGCAGGTTGACGCCGTGGACACCCGTCCAGCAGAGGTGGTCGGAAATCCACTTCGGATCGACCCGGTCGGCAAGCCTCTTGAGCTCGGTCAGATAGTCCATGTCGAGCGGGGCCGTCGACGCGATCGACAGCGACACGCCGTGCATGACGATGGGATAGCGCTCGCAGATCCGGTCGAGGATGCGCAAGGGCTTCCCTCCGGGCACCATGTAATTCTCGGAGATGACCTCGAACCAGTCGATATCGGGGTTCCCGGACAGGATGTCCTCGTAGTGCTGAGGACGGAGTCCAAGGCCGAAGCCGAGATAAGGCGGTCTGTGATCGGTCACGGCGAAATCCATCAATCCAGAGGCGCCAGCCAAGGCGCGCGGGACGGGAAGCCGGCAGGTTTCACGGCCGGCTTCTCCGAACCGAGGCCTAGCTCTTGAAGTCGCCGCCTTTTTCCGCGCACTCCGTGTCGGTCGTGACGACGTAGCCTTGACCCTTGCAAGCGTTGTGGCCCTTGCAGTCGTTCTTGGCCGTCTTACAGGCGCTTTGCCCCTTGCAGGCATTCGCGCCAAAGCATTTGCCGGTTTCGCCGCCGGCCGCGAGCGTGGTGGTGGCCAGTGTGCCGGATACGAGCAGCGCGGCCGCCGTGAGCGCGATTTTTGTGCCGGACTTCTGAGTCATCTTCATCGGTACTCTCCTCTTTATGGATGTTCCCACGTTCTGGCGCCGAACGCCATGATGGGACGGTAGTCCCGATTTACGCCAACGATGCGTCACACCTCTTCAAAGCACCGTGACTTGCCTCACGTTGACGTGATTTGTGGAACAGTCACGCCGAAGATGTCCGCGGCGTTTTCGATGGGCTCTCGGAGACGTTATGATGCCACGGCAAGCGGGAGGTTTGCATGAGTTTCAAGGATATTATCGTCTATGTGGACGGGACGGAGGCGTCCAAGCTACGCGACGTCTTCGCCATATCGCTTGCGAAAGCCCATGGTGCGCATCTCGTGGCGATCGCCTTCGCGCCGCAGACTCTGCTGCCGCTTTATGGCGCTGACGTCGCGTTCGCCGACATGAGCGGCGTGCTCGAGGGTGTGAAGGCGCAAGGCGAAGAGGCGTTGGCACGGTTCCGCAAATGTGCCCGGGAGGCCCATGTCTCGTTCGAGGACCAGCTCATGCAGGGCACGAGCGATGAGTTCCCCCATGACTTCGCGGCCGCGGCGCGCCTGACCGATCTTGCGGTTCTCGGCCAGCCGCGCGACGGCGATCCGCTGGTCGGGCAATACGCATTGGTCGAGCGCTGCCTGTTCGCGTCGGGGCGTCCCGTGCTGATCGTGCCGGCCGTGCCGCCCGAGCCGCCGGAGGGCGGGACAGTCGTCGTGGCCTGGGACGGTAGTGCCGAGGCCGCGCGGGCCTTCAGCGACGCCCGTCCGTTCCTCGTCACCGCAAAGAGGGTCGTGCTCCTCGCCGGGGTCCACGACGACTCGCTCGACGATGCCAGTGCGCCGGCGGACGGTATGATCGCGCATTTGGCGCGTCATGGGGTCGCTGCCGAGGCGCTCCGCGTGCCGTTGGGCGAGAGTGCCGATATCGGGCGGCTGTTGATGGCCCGTGCAAAGGAACTCCAGGCGGACATGGTGGTGATGGGGGCATTTCATCATTCGCGCTGGCGGGAGCTCATACTCGGTGGCGTCACCCTGACGATGCTCGAGGAAGCGGCCATTCCTCTCTTCATGGCGCATTGACGGCACGCCGAGGCTCCATGACAGTTCATCTCGTCAAGCTCTGCGTCGGTGTCGACAGGCTGCAAGAGTTGAAAGACTGGCAAGCCAAGCGACTCGCGTCGCTGGCACGGGCCGGGCAGACGGCCGAGCTCTGTCACAAGACCAAGCAGATGCCGCGCCGCCGTGACGACGTGCTGGACGGCGGATCGCTCTATTGGGTCATCAAGGGCTTCATCTCGGCGCGGCAGAGGATACTCGATCTCAAGGAAACCACGCGCGAGGACGGGCGGCCCTGCTGCGGCGTCGTGCTCGATCCCGAAATCGTTCCGACACGTCTCAATCCGCGCCGTCCGTTCCAGGGCTGGCGCTATCTGGAAGCGGACGAGGCGCCGCCCGACATGCGCGCGGGGGACGAGGGCGACAGCGACATGCCGCCCGGTATGCGCGAGGAACTGCGCACGCTCCGTCTGATCGACTGAGGGCCCGCGCCTGGCTCGCTAGGCTTGTGGCGGAACCGGCACGTTGTCGATCAAGCGTGTCTTGCCGAGAAAGGCCGCGACGAGGATGCGCGCTGCTCCCACGGTGCCGGAGAGCGGTTCCAGCGTTTTGGGATCGCGGGCTTCGAGATAGTCGATGCGGAATCCCCCCGCCTCAATCGCCGCGCGTGCGCTTTGGAGCGCCTTCTCGGCGGTCTGGCCCGCCGCCATTTCCGCCGCGGCCCGGCGAATGGCTGCGTGAAGAAGGGGGGCCGCCTCGCGTTCCTCCGCGCTGAGATAGGCGTTGCGGGAGGAGAGGGCGAGACCGTCGTTCTCGCGGACGATGGCGCCGCCGACAATCTCCACCGGGATGTCCAGATCCCGCACCAGGCGTTCGATGACGAGGAGCTGCTGGTAATCCTTCTCGCCGAAGATGGCGACGTCGGGCCCGCATTGGAGGAGCAGCTTGGCGACGACGGTGGCGACGCCGTCGAAATGGGTTGGGCGGCTCGCGCCGCACAGACCGTCCGTCAGCCCGCCCACATGAACCGTCGTGGCGAAGCCGTCCGGATACATCTCGGCCGCGTTGGGCGCGAACAGCAGGACCGCACCGGCTTCGGCGACAAGGGCCGCATCGCGGGCCTCGCCACGCGGATAGGCATCGAAGTCCTCGTTCTTACCGAACTGAAGCGGATTGACGAAGATGGACGCGACCACGCGACCGGCCAACGTGCGGGCCTGCCGGACCAGCGCCATGTGCCCTTCGTGGATCGCACCCATGGTGGGGACCATGGCCACCGTTTCGCCCTCGGCGTGCCAGCCGGAGACGCGCGCGCGCAAGTCGGCGACCGTTCGTACGATCTCGATGGTGCCGGTCATCGGGTCCTTCCTGAAATGGGGGCCTCGAAAAGGGCGCGACCATAACGCCTCGCCCGAACACGCCGAAACACTTAAATTGGTGTCATGGACGCGCCAACCGCCGAATCGGGTTCCCGCGCCCCGCTTCCGGACCGGGCAGGGCTGAACGCGGCCTTGCTTGCCGATGAGGACGCCCTGGTTGCCGAGCTCATCGACGCGGCGCGGCTGGATGGCGAAGCGCGCCGCAGGATCTCCGGCCTTGCCACGCGGCTCGTCGAGGCGGCCCGCGCCGGACGGCGCTCTCAAGGCGGCATCGATTCGTTTCTGGCCGAGTACGGGCTCTCCAGCGAAGAAGGCGTGCTGCTTCTGTGCCTCGCGGAGGCGCTCTTGCGCATTCCCGACGCCGCGACGGCCGACAAGCTCATCGCGGGCACGATCGGGTCCGGAGATTGGACGCGGCATCTCGGTCACTCGGAGTCGGTGCTGGTGAATGCCTCGACCTGGGGGCTGATGCTGACGGGCCATTTGCTGGACTGGGGCGCGGACAGAAGCGGCGATGTGGGCGCGCGGTTCCAGAGGCTCGTGGCGCGCAGCGGCGAGCCGGTCATCCGCCAGGCGGTGCGCCACGCCATGCGCATTCTCGGCAAGCAGTTCGTACTCGGCGAGACTATCGAAAGCGCCATGGACAACGCGGCGGCGGATCTCCGCGCGGGGTACCGGTTCTCGTTCGACATGCTGGGCGAGGGCGCGCGGACGGCCAAAGACGCCGCCCGCTATGCCGAACGCTACATCCATGCGGCGTCGGTCATCGCGGCGCGCGCCGGCGAACCGGATTTGCGAACCTGGGAGACCTTGCATGCGCGCTCCGGGCTCTCGGTGAAGCTGTCGGCGCTGCATCCGCGCTATGCCGCTTCTCGGGAATTGCAGCTCAGGGATGAGCTCCTACCGCGTCTCCGCGAACTCGCCGTGACGATGCGCGAGGCGTGGCTGCCGCTGACGGTCGATGCGGAGGAGGCGGAGCGCCTCGATCTGTCCCTGTCGCTTCTGGAACCGCTCTTCAAAGATCCCGCACTATCGGGCTGGAACGGGCTCGGGGTCGCGGTCCAGGCCTATTCGAAGCGCGCATTGCCTCTGATCGCCTGGCTTGCGCGCGTCGCCGAAACCACCGGACGTCGCATCCCGGTCCGGCTCGTGAAGGGGGCCTATTGGGACAGCGAGATCAAATGGGCGCAGGAGGCGGGTCTTTCCGGATACCCGGTGTTCACGCGCAAGGTGAACACCGACGTGGCGTATCTCGCCGCGGTGCGGGCGCTGCTCGCCCGGCCCGATTGCTTCTACCCGCAATTCGCCACCCACAATGCCCATACGATTGCCGCCGTAGCCGAACAGGCGGGAGAAGCGCCTTACGAGTTCCAGCGCCTCCACGGCATGGGCCAAGCCGTCTACGCCGAAGTGACGGCGGCGCTGAGGAAACCGGTCCGCATCTATGCGCCGGTCGGCGGTCACCGGGAGCTCCTGGCCTATCTGGTGCGGCGGCTCCTCGAGAACGGCGCGAATACGTCCTTCGTTCATCGCTTGGCCGACGACGAGGCGCCGATCCCGGCGATCATCGCCGACCCCGTCGAGCGGGCCGCGCGCCTTCCGGAGAAGGCCAATCCGGCTATTCCCATTCCGCCGAAGCTGTTCGCGCCTGAGCGGCGGAACAGTTTGGGCCTGCCGCTGTGGGACGGGGCGACACGTGCGCCTCTGCTTCAAGAGATCGGCAACGCCTTGGGGCGCGGCGAGACGGCGGCGCCCATCGTCTCGGGCCGCGAGATCGAACGCGGCAAGGTGATGGAGATCACTTCACCGCATGATGGGCGCACTGTCGCCGGAACCTGCCGGGAGGCGGACGAAGCAGCCATCGACGCCGCGCTCGATGCTGCTAATTCCGCCTCGGACGACTGGGACAGGGCGGGCGGCGCGGCGCGTGCGGACATCCTCGACCGCGCGGCGGCTCTGTTCGAGCAGGACCGCGCGCCGCTGATGGCGCTCCTGGTGCGCGAGGCGGGCAAGACTCTCGCGAACGCGCAAGGCGATTTGCGCGAGGCCGCCGATTTCCTGCGCTACTACGCCTCCGAGGCGCGCGCCAAGTTCGGCGAGCCCCGGCATTTGCCCGGGCCGACCGGCGAACGGAACGTCTTGTCGCTGCATGGGCGCGGCGTGTTCGCCGCCATCTCGCCGTGGAACTTCCCACTCGCGATCTTCACCGGACAAGTGGCGGGCGCGCTCGCCGCCGGAAATGCCGTCGTGGCGAAGCCCGCCGAGCAGACGCCGCTGATCGCCGCCGCCGCTGTGCGTCTTCTGCATCGTGCGGGCGTTCCCGTCGAGGTGCTGCATCTGCTTCCCGGTCCCGGCGGGCGCGTCGGGGCGGCGCTCGTGGCGGACGAGCGCGTGGACGGCGTGGTCTTCACCGGCGGGACGGATACCGGGAAGGTCATCGCGCAAGCCCTGGCGGCCCGGCCCGGCCCGATCCCGAAGCTGATCGCCGAGACGGGCGGTCTCAACGCCATGATCGTCGACTCGTCGGCCTTGCCCGAGCAGGTGGTGGACGACGCCCTGCGCTCGGCCTTCGACAGCGCGGGCCAGCGTTGTTCGGCGCTGCGGGTCCTGTTCCTCCAATCCGACATCGCGGATAGTGTGATCGAGATGCTGGTGGGTGCGGCCAAGGAACTCGTCCTCGGCGATCCGCTCGACTACGCCACGGATATCGGTCCGGTCATCGACCGCGAAGCGAAAGACGCGCTCGAAGCGCATAAGGACAGGATGCGGGCCGAGGCCAAGGCGCTCTACGACCCGAAGCTCAATCCGGAGCTTTCCCACGGGACGTTCGTCGCGCCGGCGATCTTCGAGATCGCGGACATCGGCGTCTTGGAACGGGAGGTGTTCGGGCCGATCCTGCATGTCGTGCGATTCGACGGATCCCGGCTCGCCGAGGTGTGCGAAGCCATCGACGCGACCGGCTACGGGCTGACGCTCGGCCTCCATAGCCGGATCAAGGCGACGGCGGACTTCGTCGCAGGCCACGTCAAAGCCGGCAACATCTACGTCAACCGGAACCAGATCGGCGCCGTGGTCGGCGTCCAGCCCTTCGGCGGCGAGGGGCTGTCCGGGACAGGCCCGAAGGCGGGCGGTCCTCATTACCTCGAAGCCTTCGCCGTGGAGCGCGTGCGGACAACGAACCTCACGGCCTCGGGCGGAAATGCGAGTCTTCTGGCCGCGGGCGGCGACGAGAGCTGAGACCGATCCGGGATTGTGATGAGCTCAAAAAGTGACCATTTACTAAGGGTGTCGATTCTCCTGAGATTTGAACAGCATCGCGGAGCCGGTGGATGAGCGACCCGAGAGCCCCGTCCAAGACGTCCACCGGCGATGTTACGCGCACCGCGTCGTCGTCGGCCGAACTCGATGCTTTCCTGAACAAAGTCCAGACGCTGCAGCCCGCGGCTTCGGGGCGTGGCCGGCTGATCTTCGCCATGGACGCGACCATGAGCCGCCAGCCGACCTGGGACCTCGCCCTGTCGCTCCAGAGCGAGATGTTCCGCGCGGTCAAGGAGGTCGGCGGGCTCGATGTGCAGTTGATGTATTTCCGGGGATTCGGCGAGTGCCGGTCGAGCCGTTGGGTCGGCGATCCCGATTCACTGGCGCGGCTCATGCGGCAGGTCCATTGCGAGGGCGGCCACACGCAAATCCGCAAAGTCCTGTCTCACGCCCGCCAGGAGAACGAACGCCAGGCGGTCAACGCACTCGTCTATGTGGGCGACTGCATGGAGGAGAATATCGACCATCTGAGTCAGCTCGCGGGCGAACTGGGCCTTGTGGGTCTGCCGGTCTTCATCTTTCAGGAGGGCCACGATGCGGGCGCCGAGCGCGCTTTCAGAGAGATCGCGCGGCTGTCGCGCGGCGCCTATTGCCGGTTCGATGCCGGCTCGTCGGCTCAACTGCGGGAGCTCTTGAGGGCGGTGGCGGTCTATGCCACGGGCGGACGCAAGGCGCTGGAGAACGCGAAGGGCGGAGCCGCCACGCTTCTGCTCGAACAGCTTCGTTAGGCGGCCCGATGGTCTACTTTCTCGCTGGCTGCCTCGTCCTCTTTCTCCTGCTGCTCGCCGGGCGCGCGCTGGTGCGGGCGAACCCGCAACAGCTTGCGACCACGATGCGAAAGGTCGGCGGCGTCGCGCTGTTCGGCGTCGCCGGGTTCCTGGCCCTGCGCGGCGCCTTGCCGCTCGCGATCCCGATCGCAGCCTTCGCCTTGACCCTCGTCGCCGGCGGCGGCGGTGCCGGGGGCTTCACCGGGTCCGGACAGAAGTCCAAAGGACAGACCTCGCACGTTCAGACCGAGCGGCTTGAGATGGAGCTCGACCACGATACGGGCTACATGGACGGTAAGTGCCTCGAAGGGACGTTCGCCGGCCGCACGCTCTCGTCGTTGAGCGATCAGGAAGCGATCGAGCTTTATGCCCGCTTCGAGGCGGATGGCCTCAAAGAGGCGGCGCTCATGGAAGCCTATCTGAACTGGCGCGTTCCGAACTGGCAGGAGAAATCCGGACGAACCAAGGAGCGTGCCGGGCGGGGAGGCTTCTCGAAAGAGCGCATGAGCGTGGAAGAGGCGCGTGCCGTCTTGGAGGTCGGCGCCGATGCGTCGGACGAGGAGATCCGGCAGGCCCATCGGCGCCTGATGATGAAACTGCATCCGGACCATGGCGGGTCGAACTACCTGGCCGCGCGTATCAACGAAGCCAAGGACGTTCTGCTCGGCGCCTAACGCCGCGCCGCGCCGCCGCTATTCCGCCGCGAGCGCGATGCAGTCGAGGCTCATCCGTTTCAGCGCCTCGCAGGTGCTGCGCGCATCCGACTTGGAGAAGCCGGCGAAGCGGGCGCGATACCACTCCCTGTTGTCCTTCATAAAAGTCGCGGTGAAGGGCAGGTGCCCGTCGAGCAATTCAGGTGCGCGCTGGCGGACCATGCCCAGGCGGTTTTGCGCGTCGGCGGGCGACGTGTAGGACCCCACCTGGACATGGTAATCGTCCATGGGCCGCGCGGGCTCCGGCGCGGAAAGCCGGTTCGGTGAGGTCAGGCTCGCCTGGACGATGGGACGCGGCTGCGCCATTGCCGGTTTCGCGACGGCCGGTTTCGCGACGGCCGGGAGCGGCGCCGGTGCCGGGGCCGGAGCTTGCGGCGCGGCCGGAGCCTGCACGGCGCTGGCAACGGCAACGGCAACGGCCGGTTTACGCGAGGGGCGCGGCGGCGTCGGCCCGCCCAGCAGCGAGGCGATGAGACCGGTCGACTTCGGCTTACCCGTCGTGGCCTTCGACCAGTGCCGGTCGAACAGAGATTCCATGGCCGCGTTGCGTGACGCACTGCTGGCCCCGCCGAGGACAACGCCGACCAGATGCTTGTTGCCGCGTTCGACGGAAGCGGTGAGATTGAAGCCGCTCGCGCGCGTATAGCCGGTCTTGATGCCGTTGGTGCCTTTGTAGCTGAACAGCAGCCGGTTGTGGTTGCGGTACTTCCGGCCCTTGTACTCGAAGTACTTGGTCTCGAAGACCCCGTAATATTCCGGGTAATCGCGCATGATATGCATGGCGAGGATCGCCTGGTCCCGGGCCGTGGTCATCTGCTCGTTGTTCGGAAGTCCGGAGGCGTTGCGGTAGGTCGTGTTCTTCATGCCCAGATTCCGCGCCGTCTGGGTCATGATGCGGGCGAAGTTCTCTTCCGTGCCGCCGATATTCTCCGCGACCACGGCGGCGGCGTCGTTGGCGGACTTCGTCACCAGCGCATGGATGCAGTCCTTGACCGAAATCGTCTGGCCGGGCTTGAGATAGAGCTTGGTGGGCGCTTGGCCTGCGGCGTGCTTCGAGACCTTCAGGGGCGTATCGGCCGAGAACCGGCCGGCCCGCATATAGGCGAACAGCACGTAGAGCGTCATGATCTTGGTGAGCGAGGCCGGGGAGCGCAGGGTGTCGGCCGATTGCGAATACAGAACGTTGTTGTTGTTCGCATCGACGACGATGGCTGCTTTCACCCGCTTGTCGGCAAGCGCCTCGCCGGTATTGGCCAGCGATGTGCTGAGCCCGATGAGAACCGCCAATCCGACGCGTGCCGCATTTTGCGGCAGAACCCAAGACCTGCGCCTGCGGCCTCGAGATTGTAGCTGTACAAACACCTGGCTTACGCCTTTCCCCGTTTGTCGCGCCGCCCTACGCGCCTTGAGGCGCATCCCTCTTGGGCGGTCGCGGATCAAAATTTCCGCGTTGCAACGCCAACTGGCTAAAAAGCTAGAATTTGACGATTGCCAAAGCGTTAAGGGGAGACGCCGGGCCGGGGCTGGTTGGAAGTTGTGCAGTGCAAAATTTTTGGTTGACCATTTTTGTGCATCGCATATATAGAATTTTGCGTTCGCAGCAATCCGTCCCTATCCAACTCCAGAAGAGGGCCCCAATGATCAAAGGTTTTGAAGAGTTTCAGAAAGTCGGCAAAGACGGTTTCGATGCCTATGTCCGCTCGTTCGGTGAGATGAACAAGGGCATCCAGGCCATCGCCGCTGAGTTCACCGACTATTCCAAGAAGGCGTTCGAGGATTCCACCAAGGCGTTCGAGCAGCTTGCGGGTGCGAAGTCCTTCGAGCAGGCCATCGAGATCCAGTCGCAGTTCGCCAAGAAGGCGTATGACGGCTACGTGGCTGAGATGTCCAAGATCGGCGAGATGTATGTCGGTCTGGCCAAGGATGCCTACAAGCCGGTCGAGGCGGCCATCGCCAAGAAGGCCGCGTAGCGCGACGGCACTCCAATCTTTCTCCAAAAGAAGGCTCGGGGCGGTGCTCCGGGCCTTTTTTTGTGCCTTTTGCCGCCGCATGCGGCACGTTGCCCATTTCCTGTCAGCAACCTCCGCTAGATTTGCATTTTCGTGTCAGGGCCGTTTGCCGCCTTCAACACGATCACGCTAGAATGGACGCGAGATGGTTTTCGGACCGAGCAGGGCGCTCTCCCTTGGAACAAGGCAGGCGCGGTCCCACATAGGGGACGACGATCGAAGGCTGACGATGGCGCGTAATGGCGACCCGCGCCGGGACGACGACTCCGGCACACAGATTGTTACGAAGGCACGGCCGAAGACCAAGCGGCCCAGCCTCTACAAGGTGTTGTTGCTCAACGACGACTACACGCCGATGGATTTCGTCGTGTACGTCCTGGAGCGGTTCTTCAACAAGCCGCCTGAGGAGGCGACCCGGATCATGCTGCACGTCCACCAGAAGGGCGTGGGCATCTGCGGGGTCTACACTTACGAAGTCGCCGAGACTAAGGTGGCTCAAGTCACCAGCTTTGCCCGTCAGCACGAGCATCCGCTTCAATGCACGATGGAGAAAGAGTAGGAATCCGTGGCTTCTTTTTCGACCAGTCTTGAGCAGGCCCTGAGACGCGCGCTCCAGTACGCGAACGAGCGGAGCCACGAATACGCGACGCTCGAGCATTTGCTGTTGTCTTTGCTGGACGACCGCGACGCGGCCGCGGTGATGCGCGCCTGCGACGTCGATCTCGACTTGCTGCGGGAAAAGCTGACCGCCTATATCGACAACGAGTTGTCGGGGCTGGTGCTCGACAACCATGGGGATGCGCAGCCCACGGCCGGGTTCCAGCGCGTCATCCACCGTGCGGTCGCGCACGTGCAGTCGAGCGGCCGGGAAGAGGTGACCGGCGCCAATGTGCTCGTCGCGATCTTCGCGGAGCGGGAAAGCCATGCGGCCTTCTTCCTGCAAGAGCAACACATGACCCGCTTCGATGCGGTCAACTATATGAGTCACGGCATCGCCAAGCGCGGCGGCATGTCCGATGCGCGGCCCGTGCGCGGTATCGAGGACGATGCGGCGACCGTAGAGGGCGGCGACGATAAGAAGCGCGGCGCCGATGCGCTGGAGGTCTACTGCATCAACCTGAATCAGAAGGCGCGGACGGGCCGGATCGATCCGTTGATCGGACGCGAGGCCGAGGTGCAGCGCACGATCCAGGTTCTGTGCCGGCGCCAGAAGAACAACCCGCTGTTCGTGGGCGATCCGGGCGTGGGCAAGACGGCCATCGCCGAAGGGCTCGCACGCCGAATCGTCATGGGCGACGTTCCGGAGGTCCTGTCGGACGCGACCATTTTCCAGCTGGATATGGGCGCGCTGCTGGCCGGGACGCGTTATCGCGGCGATTTCGAGGAGCGGCTGAAGGCCGTGATGCGGGAGATCGAGAATTTCCCCGGTGCCATCATGTTCATCGACGAGATTCACACGGTGATCGGCGCTGGCGCGACCTCGGGCGGCGCCATGGACGCTTCGAACTTGTTGAAGCCGGCGCTGCAATCCGGATCGCTGCGCTGCATCGGCTCGACCACCTACAAGGAATACCGTCAGCATTTCGAGAAGGACCGGGCGCTGGTACGGCGCTTCCAGAAGATCGACGTGAAGGAGCCGTCCGTGCCCGACACGATCGAGATTCTGAAGGGGCTCAAGCCTTATTTCGAGGACTTCCACCGCATCCGCTACACCAACCAGGCGATCAAGTCCGCGGTGGAGCTGTCGGCGAAATACATCCACGACCGGAAGCTTCCCGATAAGGCCATCGACGTTATCGACGAGACGGGCGCCTCGCAGATGCTTGTGCCCGAGCGTCAGCGGCGGAAGACCATCGGCGTGAAGGAGGTGGAGACCACCATCGCGACCATGGCGCGCATTCCGCCGAAAACCATCTCCAAGACGGACGCGGAGGTGCTGCACGCGATCGACGAGGATCTGAAGCGAGTCGTGTTCGGGCAGGACAAGGCCATCGAAGCGCTGGCGGCGGCGATCAAGTTGAGCCGCGCGGGTCTGCGCGAGCCCGGAAAGCCCATCGGCTGCTACATGTTCTCCGGACCCACCGGCGTCGGCAAGACCGAGGTCGCCCGGCAGCTTGCGACGCTGCTCGGGGTCGAGCTGCTGCGGTTCGACATGAGCGAGTACATGGAGCGGCACACCGTGTCGCGTCTGATCGGCGCACCTCCCGGCTATGTCGGTTTCGACCAGGGCGGTCTCCTGACCGACGGCGTGGACCAGCATCCGCACTGCGTGCTGCTGCTCGACGAAATCGAGAAGGCCCACCCGGACCTGTTCAACATCCTTCTGCAGGTGATGGATCACGGCAAGCTGACCGATCACAACGGCAAGCATGTCGATTTCCAGAACGTGATCCTGATCATGACCACGAACGCCGGCGCGGCGGACATGGCCAAGGCGGCGATCGGGTTCAATCGCACACGCCGGGAAGGGGACGACGAGGAGGCGATCAACCGCATGTTCTCGCCGGAGTTCCGCAACCGGCTCGATGCGGTCATTCCGTTCGGCGCGCTGCCGCCGTCGGTCATCGCCCAGGTGGTCGAGAAGTTCGTGTTCCAGCTCGAAGCGCAGCTGGGCGACCGGAACATCACCATCGAGCTGACGCCGGAAGCGAACGAATGGCTCGCGACGCGCGGCTACGACGACAAGTTCGGCGCCCGCCCGCTCGCCCGCGTCATCCAAGAGCACATCAAGAAGCCGCTGGCGGAGGAGATCCTGTTCGGCGCGCTGAAGGATGGCGGCACCGTGCGCGTGATCGTCCAGGAGAAGGACGGCGAGAAGGGGCTCGGCTTCGACTACATCTCGGCCGATACGCCGATCAAGCCGCGCGAGGCCAAGGAAGGCACCGCTACGAAGACGGCGAAGCGGAAGCCAAGACGCGCCCGCAAGCCGCGCAGCAGCCCCAAGGTGAGCGGCGCGGGCTCCGTGCCCAAGGTCCCCCTCGGCGAAGACTAAGGACTTCGTCCTGCGTGGCGCGCATCGGGTCGCGCTTCAGTACGGATCAATTCCATGGCCGGGTGCTCAAATCGAGCCCCGGCCATGATCGTTTTGGCGTGAGCTATGCGGCCAGCACCGCCCTGATCTTCTCGGCGGTGGCCTTGAGGTCGTCCGGGTCGGCCATGTCGCCCGCGTGCGGCTTGACGGGCACGCCTTTCTTGATCGGAACGATGTGGACGTGCAGGTGGAACACGGTCTGGCCCGCCGCCGCGCCGTTGAACTGCTGGATCAGCACGCCGTCGGCGCCGACGGCCTTCTCGATCTTCGGGGCGAGGGTCTGGACGACGGCCATCAGCTTTCCGAGCCCTTCCGGCGTGATCCCGAACAGATCCGCCGCCGGCTCCTTGGTGATCACGAGCGCATGACCTTCCGTACGCGGCATGATGTCGAGAAAGGCGAAGGTGTCGCCGTCCTCGTAGAGCTTGTGGCTGGGGATCTCGCCCTTGAGAATTTTGGCGAAGATGTTCTCGGGATCGTAGGCCGCCATGGCGTCGGTCGCTCCTTTGCACGTGTCGTCTTGTCGAGTGTTCCGGTGTGCGCTTTTCGGAATCATTTCGATTCCTTAGAGGCGAAAGGTCAACCGGTTCGTGAGCTCGATCTTCCTCACGGAACCGCGGCCGGGAGCCATCCGTTTAGTCTCACTCAGGCTCATGGAGGAAAGTTCCAGATTGGCGGCAAGCTACCAAGACGTCGCCTAACATATTGTGTTACAATATATTTCTAGAAACTCCAGCCCCCCAAGGAGGTTCACATGACCATGCTGAAAGTGATCGAAGTCCTGGCCGAGTCCGATAAGAGCTGGGAAGACGCCGCGCAATCGGCCGTCAAAACGGCGCAGGAGAGCGTGCGCAACGTGCGCTCCATCTACGTCAAGAACCTCGAGGCGTCCGTCGAGAACGGCAAGATCAAGAAGTACCGCATCAACGGCAAGATCTCGTTCGTGCTGGACTAGCGGGACGGACTTTCGTCCGGCTTCCGCCGAAAAGGCGACTCGGCGGCGAGCAGTGCGGCGTCCTCGGCCACCGCCTGCCGTTCGCGTGCGAGATAGTCGGCGACGGCGCGTCTCAGGCGCGGATCGGCGATGTAATGGGCGCTATAGGTCTCGGCCGGCAGGTAGCCGCGGGCGAGCTTGTGCTCCCCTTGCGCGCCGGCCTCGACGCGCGCGAGGCCATGGGCGATCGCATAATCGATGGCCTGATAGTAGCAGACCTCGAAATGCAGGAAGTCGTGGCTTTCGAGCGCGCCCCAATAACGGCCGTACAGCGTATCCGCGCCGATGACGTTGAGAGCGCCGGCGATGTAGTCGCCGCCGCGCTTGGCCATCACCAAGAGAAGTTCGCCGGGCATGCTCGCGCCGAGCCGGCTGAAGGCCTCGCGCGTGAGATAGGGCCGGCCCCATTTGCGCGCGCCCGTATCCATGTAGAAGGCGAAGAACGCGTCCCAATGGGCTTCGGTGATGTCGCGCCCCGTGATCCATTCGATCTCGATGCCCTCGTCCAATGCCGCGCGCCGCTCGCGCCGGATCGTCTTGCGCTTGCGCGAGGCGAGGGCGCCGAGAAAATCGTCGAAGGTCTCGTAGCCCGCGTTGTGCCAGTGGAACTGGCGATCGGTTCGCTGGAGATAGCCGAGTTCGCCGGCAAGCTTCCACTCGTCCTGGGACATGAAGGTGATGTGGAGGGAGGAGACGTCAAGCTCGTTCGTCAGCGTACGTCCCGCCTCGAGAAGCAGGGCCTGGCGTTCGATGCGCGCGGTCCCGCCGCGCACCAGCAGGCGCGGCCCGGGTACGGGCGAAAAGGGCACGGCGGCCTGCAGCTTTGGATAATAGTCGCCGCCGGCGCGCATATAGGCCTCCGCCCAGCCGTGATCGAACACATATTCGCCTTGGCTGTGGCCTTTCAGATAGCAGGGCATACAGGCCAGCAACCGGCCCTGAGCGTCTTCGAACAAGAGGTGCTGCGGCAGCCAGCCCGTGTCTCGCGTAGCCGAACCGCTATCCTCGAGGGCGCTCAGAAAAGCGTGGGAGACAAACGGGTTGGGCGGCCGCCCTGATCCGGATTCGCCACGCGCGCAGGCATCCCATTGCGCGGCTGGAACCTCGGCGATGCGGCGCGCGATCCGCACGGTCGCCGCTGCGGTGTCGTGCATGGCGGGATCCGCGGGTCTGTCGATGTCGCCCATGAGCTTCGTTCCGCGATCTTGAGGCTTCCGTGCCCGGGGGCCGGTTAAGGCACCATCCCCTCGAAGATTGGCGCATCGGCGTAACGCAGAGCCCGCTCCAAATCCGCCTCCGACCGGACCGTCCAGGCCAACAGAGGCAGTCCGGCGATAAACTTGGCGATCAGCGGTGCTGCGGCCGGCAGCGCACGGATATCGTACGCGACAAATTGGGGGCGCGCGAAGGCCGATGTGAGCAGATGCCGCATGGCAAAACGTTGCAGCATCGTGAGGTGCGTCTTGGAGAGTTCGTCGGCGAAGCGGCAGGAGACGAGGCCGCGGGGCAGGCGGGGCGCCTCTCGCCGGAACGTCGCAACCATGTGAGGGTCGAACGACATCACCGCCACGGGACCCCGATATGCGGCGAGCTGCTTGGCGATATTGGCCTCGAACGCGCCGTTGCGGCTCTTGTCGCTTTTCACCTCGAGCAGAAGCGGAACGGTGCCGGCCACGAGTTCGAGGAGTTCCGGCAGCGAGAGGATTCTGTCGCCGCCGCCATCCTTCAGGACAATCGACCGCAAGGATGCGACATCGCGGGCGGCAACCGGACCGCTCTCGTTCGTCAAGCGCTCGAGCGTCATGTCGTGAAAGACGACCGGCTGATCGTCCGCGGCGCGTTGCAGATCGACCTCCACGGCGATTCCTTTGCGCATGGCGGCCTTCACCGCGGAAACGCTGTTCTCGACGATCCCGCGCGCGGCATCGTGAAGCCCACGGTGGGCGATCGGCCGCCTCAACCAGTAGAGTTCGCCCATCTACGCCCTCTCTGCGCCTCTCATCGTCGAGGTTAGTCGATGGCGAAGATTGCGTCGATTTCGACCGCGGCGTTCAGCGGGAGGCTCGAACACCCGACCGCGATGCGCGTGTGGCGGCCCTTGTCTCCGAGAATCTCGACCATGAGGTCCGACGCGCCATTGATCACTTTGGGATGGTCGGCGAAGTCCGGCGCCGCGTTGACGAAGCCGTTAAGGCGCATCAACTGCGTGATCCGGTCGAGGTCTCCAAGGGCTAGCTTGGCTTGAGCAAGAATGTTCAACGCGCAGAGCTTGGCCGCAGCTTGGCTGGCGTCGAGTTCGACGTCGCGTCCAAGCTGGCCCGTGACGGCGAGCGTGCCGTCCTTCATGGGCAACTGGCCCGAAATCAGCAGCTGTCCGTTCATGTGGACGAAGGGAACGTAGGTCCCGATTGCGGCTTTTGCTTCGGGAAGCGCAAGGTCCAGCGCCTTGAGCCGTGCTTCGATCGTTCCTGCCATGATTCCTCCAACACAC
Source organism: Hyphomicrobiaceae bacterium UBA7697 (assembly GCA_002482645.1). Taxonomy (GTDB): domain Bacteria; phylum Pseudomonadota; class Alphaproteobacteria; order Rhizobiales; family Methyloligellaceae; genus Methyloceanibacter. The sequence goes on along the minus strand of DLGJ01000008.1, from coordinate 215,064 downwards.
GAAGTTACACTCACAGTTGAGCAAATTGCGTCAGGCTGCAAGGCTCACAGGTCAAATCCGAATCCGGCTGGCGATGCATGGCTCTGCTCAAGCTCCTTGCCGGAGCGCGGTGTTGGTGACAAAAATTACCCCTCAAACCGACCATTTGAGGCGGCAGGCCGCCATAAAAATTGGGAATAGCGAATAGATGTTAAGCGCCAAACGCCGTTGGCTGGCGGTCCTTGTGTTTCTTGCCGGGTGGGGCGTATCCCACGAGGCGGAGGCGCTTGCCGCGAGCCATCTTGCGCCCCATCGGGCCATCTACGAAATGTCGCTCGGGGAGGCGCGCTCGGGCTCGAGCATCAGCGCCATCGACGGGCGCATGGTGTTCGAGTTCACGGGCTCGGCCTGCGACGGCTACTCGCTCAATATGCGCATGGTCACGCAAATGACCGACTCGCAAGGCGAGACCAATCTCTCGGACTTGCGGTCTTCGACCTGGGAACAGGGCAACGGCAAGAAGTTTCGCTTTCAGTCGGCGCAATATGTGAACGACAAGCTCGGCGAAGTGACGATGGGACGGGCCATTCGGGACGCGCCCGAAGAGGATACCGTCACCGTCCGCCTCAGCCAGCCGGCACGCGACGAACTCGATCTCTCGGGGCCACTTCTGTTTCCGACTCAGCATAGCCTCGCACTGATCGACCGGGCGGTTAAGGGAAAGACCGTGTTCCAGGCGAAGGTCTATGACGGCTCGGAGAAGGGGCGGAAGGTCTACAACACTACCGCCTTCATCGGAAAGAAGGTCAGTCCCGGCAGCGACGACGCCCGGCTCGAGAAGGCCGCGAAGGAGCGGAAGCTCAGCGAGTTGCCGTCCTGGCCGGTGTCGATCGGCTATTTCGATATCGCCGACGGAGATCTCACGCCGAGCTACCAGATCGATTTTCGCCTGTACGAAAACGGTGTCAGCCGGGAACTGCTCATCGATTACGGCGAGTTCACTGTCCAAGGACGGCTGAGCTCGCTGGAGTACTTGAAGGAAAAGAAGTGCAAGTAACCCAAATGCCGCGTGTCTCGCCTCTGGCTGCGCGCTAAGCCTCGCCGATCTGAAAGGTGCCGATTTCCATCGGCAAATCATGTATTTCCGCGAATTTTCGGTGCCGTTTCAGAGTTTGGTTACAGGTTGGAGGTGATAGTGCCTGAAATCATAAGAGGCGAAAGACACGATGTTTTGGAGGACAAGAACTAATCCGGCGGCGCGCGCTCAAGGGCCTGCGCCAGGATCGGTGCCAATGGCGGCCTCCATGCCGACATCCATGCTGCCGTTGCGTATGGCGCAGCGTGGCAGACTGCCCGACCGTGATGGACTCGAACCGCCGGGACCTAAGCCGATGACGAAGACAGTGCTGATAGTCGAGGACAATGAGCTCAATATGAAGCTCTTCCACGATCTTCTCGATGCGCATGGCTACAAGACGCTTCAGACCCGCAACGGTGTGGAGGCTTTGGAGCTGGCGCGCGAGCACCGCCCCGACCTCATCCTCATGGATATTCAGTTGCCCGAGGTCTCGGGGCTCGAAGTCACGAAATGGCTTAAGGAAGACGACCAGCTCCGAGAGATTCCCGTCGTTGCCGTGACGGCCTTCGCCATGAAGGGCGACGAGGAGCGCATTCGAGAGGGCGGCTGCGAGGCCTATATCTCAAAGCCGATCTCGGTGATGATGTTTCTGGATACGGTCAAACAGTTCATCGGCGAGGCTCGCTGAACTCATGACTGCGCGCGTTCTCATCGTCGACGACATGCTGGCCAATTTGAAGCTGCTCGAAGCGCGGCTCATGGCCGAATATTTCGAAGTCCGGACGGCGATCAGCGGCGCGGACGCCCTGCAAATCTGCAACAGCGAACCGCTCGACGTCATTCTGCTCGACATCATGATGCCGGGTATGGACGGTTTCGAGGTCTGCCGGCGGATCAAGTCGAATTTCAAGACGCAGTATGTCCCCGTTGTCATGGTGACGGCGCTCGATCACCCCAACGACTTGCTGAGGGGGCTCGAGGCCGGCGCAGACGATTTCCTGACCAAGCCCGTCGACGACCTCGCGTTGATCACCCGGGTCAAGAATCTCGCACGGCTCAAGCGTCTGACCGACGAGATGCTCATGCGCGCCACGACCCGGGAACAGATGGGGTCCGCGGACGCGGTTGGCGGTGCCGTCATGCAGGCCGGGCGCGGCGGACGGATTCTTCTGGTCGAAGACCGGAAAGCGGCCGCGAACCGCATGATCACGGCCTTGGATGCCGACCACGACGTCACCTATGTCACCGACCCGGCAAACGCTCTGATCGAGGCACCCGACGGCGAGTACGACCTGCTGATTGTCAGCCTCAATCTGGAGGATGCGGACGGCTTGCGTCTGTGCTCTCAGGTGCGCTCGCTCGACCGGACGCGGCATCTGCCCATCATGATCGTGGTGGAGCCCGGCGATGAGGCGCGGCTCCATCGCGGTCTCGACATGGGCGTGAACGACTATATCGTCCGCCCGGTCAACACGAGCGAACTTTTGGCTCGGGTGCGGACGCAGGTGAAGCGGAAACGCTACACGGACTTCCTGCGCTCCCGGCTCGAGCAGACGGTCGAAATGGCGGTGCTGGACCCGCTGACGGCACTTCACAATCGGCACTACTTCAACAGCCACATGAAGACGCTGTTCGAGGAGTCGGCGGATCGCGGCCGTGCTCTGTCCGTCATGCTGATCGATGTGGATCACTTCAAGTCGATCAACGACACATACGGGCACGACGCGGGGGACGAGGTCCTGCGGGAACTGGCGCTCCGGCTTAAGCGAAACATTCGCGGCATCGACCTGGCCTGCCGGCTGGGCGGGGAAGAGTTTGTGGTGGTCATGCCCGACACCAGCATCGACAGCGCTTACCTCGTTGCCGAACGGCTTAGACAATGCATCGCCGCTACCCCGTTCTTCATGGGCGATCAGAACGGGTCGATCGATGTCACGGCAAGTGTCGGCGTGGCCGCGCTCGAATTCGCGGAGGACACGCCGGACCTGATTTTGAAGCGGGCGGATCAAGCCTTGTATTGCGCCAAGCGCGACGGGCGGAACCGGGTCGTCGCGGACGCCGCCTAGACACGCCGATAGTTCGTACCCTGCGTATTTCCGCGGAAGCGATTCGCTCGCGCTCCGCCGGAATGGCAGGCCCAGTGCGGGCTAGGCATTTCACGCCAGCCGTTCCAACTTGACACTGCGACTTAGGGTTAATGCTTAACGCTTTACAATGCCTAAGATTTTATCGTATTAAGCAAATGGGAACGTTTGATTTTGTTCTTGCTGTTGTTCTTTTTATGCTTTGACTTAGATTCCGAAGACGTCGCGTGGGAGGCGATCCGGGAACAAGGGCACGGGACTTTCGAGTCGCGGTGACTCCTTGGTTCGTTCTTCCACCACGGAACAGCCCTGCGGAATGCTCAGGTCCGCCGCATCTCCTGCGTCCGTGGGGTTTGGCCGGTTGGAGCGCGGTAGAGTGGCCTCCTCGTTAGCGCCGCGTTTCGACCGGCCACCTTAATTCGGTGGGTTCGAAGGCCAGCCACGCCGGGTCCGACGTCAAACGAATTCTCAGGTTCGCAGGTCCCCGTAAGAGAATCGCATTGCGAAGCGAGATGGCGGCCTCTTGCGCCGGACAAGGCCTGCGGCCTGGGGCAGGCTCACGGTGCCGCCACGGGCCGCGTCGCGAGACTTTATTTGATCTTGGCTTCCTTGAACTCGACGTGCTTGCGCGCGACGGGATCGTATTTCTTGAAGACCATTTTCTCGGTTTGGTTACGCGGGTTCTTCTTGGTCACATAGAAGTAGCCGGTCCCAGCGGTGCTCAGGAGCTTGATCTTTTGGGTGACGGGCTTCGCCATTGTCGTCCTCGGATAAAATCTTTCAGGAAAATCTGCGCTGGACCCGGCGGCCCGCGTCAAGTTGCGCGAAACCTAATGTTTCGCGGGCGGAAGTCAAGCTGGGCCGTGCCTATGCCGGCGGAGGCGCCAGCCGGTCTCCGATCTCTTCCTTATAGTCGGGATCGAAACCGTGCATCAGAAGGGCCCATTGCAGCGAGACCAAGCACCCCTTGATCGGGGCCAATACGGCGAGTGCCAGCAGGATCGTGAGCGGCAGCCAGATAACCGCATGCAGCCAGAGTGGGGGCCTGTAGGCCATCTCGACGGTGAGCACGAGGCTGACGATGACATGGCCGACGATCACGATGGTGAAATAGGCCGGGGCGTCGTCGGCCCGATGATGGTGCAAGGGTTCTCCGCAATGGGAACAGTGGTCGGCCACCTTGAGATAGCGCGTGAACAGCGAGCCGACGCCGCAGGCCGGACATTTCATCATGGTGCCCCGCAGAAGCGACTGCTGAAGGGGGCGCGGGCCCGTGGAACCACCTGCGTTCTCCGCCATTTCTACTTTCCTCTCAATACCGCCGCCGCATGGCTTGCCCTTGTTTAGCGGCGCTTTCTTGTCCTTGCGCTCCGAGGGTTGCTCCGGCCGCGCACCTTGCTCCGCTCTAGCAGGCGGGACTTCGGCTTGCCGTGAGCAGTACCGATTTTTCGGCCCTCGCTCAACATATCAAAACGTAGCGCACCGGCAGTCGGGATGGCTTCGACCAGACGGACCTCCACGAAGTCCCCGAGCTGGAAGGCAAGGCCCGTGTCTTCGCCCACGAGAGCCTGGCGGACCTCGTCGTGGTAGAAATATTCGTGGCCGATGGCGGATGCCGGAACGAACCCGTCGGCGCCGGTTTCGCTGAGGCGGACGAAGAGGCCGGAGCGGACCAGACCGGAGACTTTCGCGGGGAACGAGGCCCCGATGCGGTCGGCCAGATAGGCGGCGATGAGCCGGTCCGTGGTATCGCGTTCGGCGGCCATGGCGCGGCGTTCCGTGTCGGAGATCGCGCCCGAAATCTCCTCGAGGTCCTCGATCTCCTTGTCCGTGAGACCGTCTTTGCCGAGCCCGACCGCGCGGATGAGACCGCGATGCACGATGAGATCGGCATAGCGCCGGATCGGCGATGTGAAATGGGCGTAGCGGCGCAGGTTCAGGCCGAAGTGCCCGAGATTGCGCGGGCTGTATTCGGCCTGGCTCTGGCTGCGCAGGACCACTTCGGCCACGAGTTCCGCATTGGGCGATTGCCGCGTCTCGGCGAGGATGCGGTTGAATTGCTCCGGCTTCAGCGTGCCCGCCTTGGGGAGCTTCATATCGATCGTGGCGAGGAAGTCGCCAAGAGCGACCAGCTTCTCTTTCGAGGGCGCGTCGTGGACGCGGTAGATCAGCGGCGACCGCTTGGCCTCCAACGTTTCGGCGGCCGCGACATTGGCCTGGATCATGAACTCTTCGATCAGCCGGTGAGCATCGAGACGCGGCGGCGTCGCGATGTCGCGGACGCGGCCCTTGTCGTCGAGCAGGATCTTGCGTTCCGGCAGATCGAGCTCGAGCGGTCCGCGTGCGTCGCGCGCCTTGCTCAGGCTCGCATAGGCGCCCCAGAGAGGCCGCAGCACCGGGTCGAGGAGCGGACCGGTCGCCTCGTCGGTGCGCCCGTCAATGGCGGCTTGAGCTTGCTCGTAAGACAGGCTTGCGGCGGATCGCATCAGCCCCCGCAAGAAGCGGTGGCCTTTCTTGCGGCCGCTCTTGTCGAAGACCATGCGCACCGCGAGGCAGGGGCGGGGAACGCCCTCCTTCAGCGAGCAGAGTTCGTTGGAGATGCGTTCGGGGAGCATGGGAACGACGCGGTCCGGGAAATAGACCGAGTTGCCGCGCTTACGCGCCTCGTTGTCCAGCGCGCTTCCGGGCGTGACGTAGTGGGCCACATCGGCGATGGCGACGATGACGATCCAGCCGCCTTCGTTGCCCGGGTCCGTATCCGCTTCGGCGAATACCGCATCGTCATGGTCGCGCGCGTCCACGGGATCGATGGTCAGAAGCGGGACATCGCGAAGATCCTCGCGCGCACCGAGTTCGACCTCCTTTGCCGCCTCGGCCTCGGCGATCGCCGCCGGCGGGAACTCATCGGGAATGCCGTGAGCATGAAGGGCGATCAGGCTAATGGCCTGCTGGGCTTCCGGATTGCCGAGCCTTGCGACAATTCGCGCCGTCGGCACGCCATATCTCGCCGAGCGGGCGATTTCGAAGCGGATCAGTTCGCCGTCTTCGGCCTCTCCTGTCGAGCCCGCCGGGACGGTCCACTCCTTGAGCTGCTTCTTGTCGATGGGATCGATGACGCCACGCCCGCCGCTCAGAGTACGGAATATCCCGAGGAGACTGCGCGACGTGGTGCGCGGCAGCTTCTTGATGGTGCGGGCATGGTAGGGATAGTCCGCGTCCGCGCTTTGCGGAGTGATCCGCGCCAGCACGCGGTCGCCGAGGCCCGGCGTGGGCCCGGGATTGCCACGGCTCTCGACCATGAGGACGCGGGGGGCCGGGCCGTCTTCCTCGTCCCAGGTCGCGGGGCGGGCCACGAACTCGCCGTCCGCGTCACGGCTGGCGATTTCCAGCACGGTGACGGAGGGCAGGGCGCCGGGGCGCGTCAGCTTCCGGCGCGACCCCGCGATGAGACCGTCGCCGGCCATTTCACGCAGGAGAGATTTCAGGGCGATCCGGTCGGACCCCTTGATGCCGAAGGCGCGCGCGATCTCGCGCTTGCCGGCCTTCGCGGAGGTGGTCTCGAGGAATTCGAGGATCTCCTTCTTCGAGGGAAGGCCGGTCCGAGGTTCCGTTTTGCGCTTCGGTGTCGCGCCCTTCGCGGCGGGTTTCTCGGCCGGTGCGGTCTTGGCCGCAGGCGTCTTCGCTGTGGCCTTGCGAGAGGCGGCTTTCTTCTTGGGCGGGGCGGACTTCTTGGAGGTGGCCACGTTTGCCGCTTAGCTGGCTGCCTCGTCGGCAGCCTCCTTGGAGGGGGCGCTTCGGCGTGCCGTCTTCTTGCTCACGGTCTGCCCCTTGGCTGGCGATTTCGCCGTGCTCTTCTTCGCGGCGGTCTTCTTGGCAGCGGATTTCTTCGCCGGCGCCTTTTTCGCGGCCTTCTTCTTGGCCGGGCCTTTTGCCGCGCGGGCGGCGATCAGCTCGACGGCTTCCTCGAGTGTGATCTGCTCCGGATTGCGATCCTTGGGGATCGTCGCGTTGATCTTCTCGTGCTTCACGTAAGGTCCGTAGCGGCCGCTCAGCACTTGAACCTTGCCGCCGCCCTCGGGGTGCTCGCCAAGCTCCTTGATTACGCTGGCCCCGCGCTGCCCGCCCTTGGCGGCCTTTTCGGCCAGAAGCGCGATGGCGCGGTTGGCTCCGACCTCGAAGACCTCTTCGGGAGTGGACAGGCTCGCATATTTGCCGTCGCACTGGACGTAAGGTCCGAAGCGGCCATAGCCCGCGGTGATCGGCTTTCCGGATTCCGGATGGATGCCGACCTCGCGCGGGAGCGACAGCAGCGCCAGCGCCCGTTCCAGATCGATCGCCTCGGGATCGTTGCCCTTCGGGATCGAGGCGCGCTTGGGTTTCTCGCCGCCGCCGTCGCCGAGCTGAATATACGGGCCGAACCGCCCGGTCCGGATGCTCACCTCGAAGCCGCTCTCCGGGTCGATGCCGAGGACCTTGCCGTCCGCGAACGCGGCTTTCTCGCCGGTCTCGGCGAGCTGGCGCGTGTAGCGGCAATCCGGGTAGTTGGAGCAGCCGACAAAGGCGCCGAACTTGCCGACCTTCAGGCTGAGCTGACCGTCGTTGCAGGACGGGCAGGCGCGCGGGTTGCCGTCTCCGGTGTCCGGGAAGATGTGGGGCCCCAGAAGGTCGTTGAGGGCATCGAGAACTTGCGCGATGCGGAGATCGCCGATGTCGTTGACCGCGCCGATGAAGTCGCGCCAGAAGTCGCGCAGCACGTCCTTCCACTCAAGCGAGCCCGCGGAAATGAGGTCGAGCTGCTCTTCCAGGTCCGCCGTGAAGTCGTATTCGACATAGCGCCGGAAGAAGCTTTCGAGGAAGGCGGTGACGAGGCGCCCCTTGTCCTCCGGGATCAGCCGCTTCTTGTCGATGCGCACATATTCGCGCTCGCGCAGCACGTTGAGCGTCGTGGCATAGGTGGACGGGCGCCCGATGCCGAGCTCTTCCATCTTCTTGATGAGCGTGGCTTCGCTGTAGCGGGGGGGCGGCTCGGTGAAATGCTGCTTGGCTTCGATGGCGCGCGACTGGAGCGGCTCGCCCTGAATGAGGGCCGGGAGCGAACCGTCTTCGCCGACAGCGTCGTCAACGCCTTCCTCGTAGATCTTCAGAAATCCGTCGAAGCGGATGACAGAGCCGGTGGCGCGGACGCCATAGGGCTTTCCGTCCGAGCCCGCGACGTCGATATCCGCCGTCGTCCGTTCGATTTCCGCGCTGGAGGCCTGGCTTGCGAGCGTGCGCTGCCAGATCAGCTTATAGAGCTTCAATGCGTCCGGCTCGAGATAGCGGCCGACCTTGTCGGGGGCCTTTGTGAAGTCCGTCGGCCGGATGGCTTCGTGGGCTTCCTGCGCGTTCTTGGCCTTGGTCGAATATTGACGCGGAGAGGGCGGCACGTAGCGCGAGCCGTAGAGACCGCTCACCAGCGACCGGATCGACGAGACGGCCTCCGGGACGATCTGCACGCCGTCTGTTCTCATATAGGTGATGAGGCCCTCGGTGATGCCGCCCAAATCGACGCCTTCATAGAGCCGCTGGGCGACCTGCATGGTTTGGCGCGGGCTGAAGCCGAGCTTGCGCGAGGCCTCTTGCTGCAGCGTCGAGGTGGTGAAGGGGGCCGCCGGGTTTCGTTTCTGAGACTTGCTCTCGATGTTGCCGACGCTGAAGCGTCCGCCTTCGAGTGCGGCCTTCAACGTCTCGGCCGTCTGCGCATCGGGGATGTCGAACTTTTCGAGCTTCTGTCCGTCGGCCGAGACGAGCCGCGCGGTGAACGCCTCGTTCTTACCGGTCGCGAGGCTTGCGGTGATCGACCAATATTCCTGGGCGACGAATTTCTCGATCTCCAGTTCGCGCTCGCAGACGAGCCGCAGCGCGACGGACTGGACGCGGCCCGCGGACCGGGCACCTGGAAGCTTCCGCCACAGAACCGGTGAGAGGGTGAAGCCGACGAGGTAGTCGAGCGCCCGCCGGGCGAGATACGCATCGACCAGCGGTTCGTCGATCTCACGGGGGTGACGCATGGCGTCGAGCACGGCTTCCTTCGTCACCGCGTTGAAGACGACGCGTTCGACCGGGATTTTGCCCAGCAGCTTCTTGCGGTCCAGCACCTGCAGAACGTGCCAGGAAATGGCTTCGCCTTCGCGGTCCGGGTCGGTTGCCAGGATCAGCTTGTCGGCGCCTTTGACCGCCTGGGCGATCTCGTTCAGCCGCTTTTGCGACTTGGGGTCCACATCCCAATGCATCTCGAAGTCGTTGTCGGGCAGCACGGAGCCATTTTTCGACGGCAGATCGCGCACATGCCCATAGGACGCCAGCACCCGGTAATCGGAGCCGAGATATTTGTTGATGGTTTTGGCCTTGGCCGGCGATTCGACGATGACGATGTTCATGGAGATGTTCCTAGCCGCGCGCGCGGCGCGCGGCCAAGCGGGAAATTTCGGAATCGGCCGCGAACTTGAAGCCGAAAATGGTGTTTCGAACTGCCGCTGTCAAATTCAGGGCGATGGCGGTTGACACTCTTCGAGTGCATATAATACTAGTCCGCAACCGGAAGACGATTGAAAATGTCTTGCCGGTCGTGCGGCGGTGGCCGCCTATATTTCAGGTTGTTGACAATGGTGGCGGCGAAAAACGGCGGATCGAGGCGGAACGGCGGAGACGGTCCGTGTCCGTCGAAGGCCGTGAAGAAGCATCCTGGCGAACCTCCGGTCTCGCGGCAAGAGACCCTCGAGTACATTGCCGCGATGCTGGGTGACATGAAGGTGCTGGCCGACCAGGCCGGGCTGGCATTTCTGTCGCGCCTGATCGCCATGGCGCAGCTGGAAGCCGATAGCGAAAAGGCCAAGCGGGACTGATCCGCATCAGGGGTCGATGAGGGATACGAGCTGCCGCGAATGACGCTGCAGACGTCCGGCGAGATCGAGCTCCAAAAGAACGATGTGGACTTTCCGGGTTTCGATTCCCGTACAGCGAATGATTTCGTCGATGTCGATCGGGCTCGGCCCAAGCGCCTCCAAGACCCGCTCGCGCTCGGTCTGCACGATGTCGGGCAGGGGGCGCGGCGTTTCGTCCTCGTCGCCGGACGAGAGCTCCGGAGGCGTCCGATCCGTGTCGCGGCCGAGGATCGGGGCGAGAGCATCGACGATGTCGCGCGCGCTCGTGACCAGAGTGGCGCCCTGTTTCAGAAGGCTGTTGGTGCCCGCCGCGCGGGGGTCGAGAGGACTTCCCGGAACGGCGAAGACCTCGCGGCCTTGCTCGCCTGCAAAGCGCGCCGTGATCAGCGAGCCCGAACGCTGGGCGGCCTCGACGACGAGCACGCCGAGAGCGATGCCCGAGATGATTCGGTTCCTGCGGGGAAAGTCCTTTCCGCGCGGCGTGTGTCCCGGAAAGCGTTCGCTGATGAGCAGGCCGCGTTCTCCGATGCGTTCTTGCAGGACTTCGTTTTCCGGCGGGTACGCCTTGTCGATACCGCCCGCGACGACAGCGATGGTGCCGTGGTCGAGGCTCGCGATATGAGCGGCCGTGTCGATCCCGCGCGCCAGTCCCGACGCGACGACGAATCCTTCGAGACACAGCGCGTTCGCAATCTGCCGCGTGAATTTCTGCCCGGCCGCGGATCCGTTGCGCGCGCCGACGATCGAGACGATCGGCATGCCGGCCAGCTCCGCCCGGCCCTTCACGTAGATGAGGGGTGGCGGCGCGTCCAAGTGGGCGAGGGCCGGCGGGTATCCGCGTTCGCCTTGGGCCACGAGCCTGGCGCCGATGCGCTTTGCCGCCGCGAGCTCGGCTTCCGCGTCGTCGATGCTGCAAAGGCGGATGCCGTGCGTCCTGCCGCCGCGCCGGGAGAGGTCCGGCAGCGCGTCGATCGCCGCCTGCGCGCCGCCGAATTGATTGACCAGCGCCCGGAAGGTCGCCGGTCCCACATTCTCGCTGCGCAGGAGGCGTAGCCAGGCCAGGCGCTGAGCGTTCGTGAGATGCCGCTTCGGTTCAGGCTCTCTGCTTTGTCCCGCCAATGCGCGATTCCTCCCCCCTTCGCAGCCGGCCGATATTTTCCGCATGGCGAAGGTAGAGGAGCAGCGTCATCAAGCCAAACAGGATGGCGACCGGCCATTGTCCGAGAAAGGTCAGGGCGAGTACGGTGGCCACGCTTGCCGTCAATGCGGATAGCGAGGAGTAGCGCGTCACCAGCGCCACGAGCAGCCAAACGAGGCAGAAGCCGAGCGCCGCCGGCCAGTAGAGCGCCAGCGCCACGCCGATGAAGGTCGCGACGCCCTTGCCGCCGCGAAAGCCGAGCCAGACCGGAAAGAGGTGCCCGAGAAAGGCGCCGAACCCGCCGGCAATGGCGGCGTAAGGTCCGAACAGGCCGCCGATCAGCACGGCTGCCGTTCCTTTCAGGAGGTCGAGCGCGAGGGTCAGCGCCGCGAGGGCCTTGTTTCCGGTACGCAGGACGTTCGTCGCGCCGATATTGCCGGAGCCGATGGTGCGGACGTCGCCGAGTCCCGCGAGTTTCGTAAGGATGAGCCCGAACGGGATCGAGCCGAGGAGATAGCCGATCGCCAGGCTCAGCAGGCACAGTCCAAGCATCATGGGAATGACGGCGGACCAATCGTCAGTCGGCATCGTTCATCCCCCCTCGACATTCCGCGAACCGGTCAACCGTAGTGATAGACGGGGCGTCCGGCAACGAATGTCACGAGTGCGCGTCCCTCGAACCGCGCCTCGTCGAACGGCGTGTTCGTGGACTTCGAGCGGAGGTCCTCGCGGGCGACGGTCCAAGGCATCTCCAGGTCGATCAGAACGAGGTCCGCGGGCGCGCCCTTGACCAGACGTCCGCCGGACAGGCCCAAGAGTTCCGCGGGCCGCGCCGAGAGCGCGCTCAGGAGGCGGTGTAGCGTGACCTCGCCGTTGTGGTAGAGCCGCAAGCCCGCGCCGAGCAAGGTCTCGAGTCCCACGGCGCCGTCATTGGCTTCGGCGAAGGGCCGGCGCTTGCCTTCGGCGCCGCGCGGATCGTGCGCGGATACGATCACGTCGATGTCGCCGCTCGCCACGCCTTCGACCATCGCCCGGCGGTCGTCTTCGGTCCGGAGCGGCGGCATCATTTTGAAGAACGTGCGGTACGGACCGATATCGTTTTCGTTCAGGGTCAAATGATTGATGCTGACGCCGCAAGTGACGGGCAGGCCGCGCGCCTTGGCCGACCGGATCACGTCGAGGGAAGCGCGGCAGGAGATTTGCGCCGCATGGTAGCGTCCGCCCGTGAGTTCCACGAGGCGGATGTCCCGGTCGAGCACGATCGTTTCGGCTTCCGTGGGGATGCCGCGCAGGCCAAGCCGCGTGGCCACCTCACCCTCGTTCATGACGCCGCCTTCGGCGAGGGCCGGGTCTTCGAGATGATGAACGATCAGCGCGCCGTAATCCTTGGCGTAAGCCAGCACGTTGCGCATGATCTTCGCGTTGGCGACGCTGCTCTTGCCGTTGGTGAAGGCGATGGCGCCGGCGTCCCGCAAGAGCCCGAGTTCGGCGATCTCCTCGCCCTTCAGGTCGCGGGTCATGGCGGCCATGGGATGGACCTGGACGAGAGCCGTATCGCGCGCGCGGCGCAGCACGAAGTCGACCAGCGCCACGTCGTCGATCACCGGGTCCGTATTGGGCATGCAGCAGATGGTGGTGACGCCGCCGGCCGCCGCCGCGCTGCTCGCGGTCGCCAGCGTCTCGCGGTGCTCGTGGCCGGGCTCTCCGCAGAACACCATCATGTCGATGAGGCCGGGCGCGACGGTCCGGCCGCCGCAGTCGAGCGACTCGGCACCTTCGACCGATCCTTCCGTAATGTGCATCCCGAGATCGGCAATCGTGCCGCCTGCGATCAGGAGGCCGCCGAAGGCATCGAGACCCGAGGCCGGATCGATCAACCGCGCATTGACCAGCGCCAGCGGTTTGCGAAGGGGGCGGTGGGCGGCTTCCGGTTCGTGTTCCGTGTCCATCGCGGTCACTCGTTCGGAAGGTGGCGCGCGAGCGCTTGCAGCACCGCCATGCGCACGGCGACGCCCATTTCGACCTGTTCGCGGATGACGCTGCGCGGGCCGTCGGCGGTCTGCGCGTCGATTTCGACGCCCCGGTTCATGGGGCCTGGATGCATCACGATGGCGTCGTCCTTGGCAAAAGCGAGCTTTTCGGCATCGAGGCCGTAAAAGTGGAAATACTCGCGCTGGCTCGGGATCAGGCTCGAAACCATGCGCTCGCGCTGGAGCCGGAGCATCATCACCACGTCGGCGTTGCGCAGGCCGTCCCGCATCGAGGTGAAGGCCTCGACGCCGAGCCGGTCCACGGCCTCGCCGAGAAGGGTCGAGGGCGCCACCACCCGCACGCGCGCGCCGAGCGTGTTGAGCGAGAGAATGTTCGACCGGGCAACGCGCGAGTGCATGATGTCGCCGCAGATCGCGACGGTGAGGCCTTCGAAGCGCCCCTTGTGGCGCCGGATCGTCATCGCATCCAGGAGCGCCTGGGTCGGATGTTCGTGACTGCCGTCGCCGGCATTGATGACGGAGCAATCGACCTTTTGCGAGAGCAGTTCCACCGCACCGGCGGCATGGTGGCGAACCACAAGGAGGTCCGGGCGCATGGCGTTGAGGGTGACGGCCGTGTCGATCAGCGTCTCGCCCTTCTTGATCGACGAGGTGGGGATCGACATGTTCATCACGTCGGCGCCGAGCCGCTTGCCCGCAAGTTCGAAAGAGCTTTGCGTACGGGTCGAGGCTTCAAAGAAGAGATTGATGAGCGTCCGGCCGCGCAAGACGTTGCTTTTCTTGTCGACCTGCCGGCTCTGCGCCGCCGCGGCTTCCGAAAGATCCAGCAACGACAGGATCTCTTCCCGCGTGAGACCTTCGATGCCCAGAAGGTGACGATGCGGGAATGCTGGGGTAGGGGCTTCAGCCGCGATGCTCATTGAAGGGCACTGTATAGGCCCGCACCGCGAAAGCTTCAAGCGTGGAGCCGTTCTGCCGTGCTGGACCGGAGGCCTGCCCGAACAGGCGCCAAGCGATGAAGGCTAGGGCAGCCGAATCAAGAATTTGGAGAGGCGAGGTGAACCCGATTACGCACCGCGTCTGTCGGATCTGCTGCGCCAACGCCGCCGCGGTCCTGGCCTTCCTTGAGCGACCAATAGTTGACCGCCATCCAAAGGAGAGGCGGGTCCTTTGAGATCGAAAGGTCGAAAGACACGGTCATGTCGGCCGTGCTCTCCTCGATGGTGTAGAATTTGCTGCCGCTGTCATAGGCATCCTCCTTCTGCTCTTAGCCTAGGTTCTCCAGCATTTGCCTCAGACCGGCCTCGTCCAGTTCGGCGTCTTTCGCGAGCGCGGGGTAAGCGGGCATGGCCAGGACGGCCAGGGCCAGGGTCAGTTTCGCAAGAAGCCTCGCAATCGTGTGTCCCATGGGTTGCTCCCGTTCGCGAATGACGATCATTCCTTCTGCGCCAAGGCTGCTTCGGCTTCGGCCTTGTTGTTCTTGGCTGTCTGGTAGTCGGGCTTGCGGCGGATGGCCTCGTCGTAGTCCTTGATGGCCAGATCGTACTGGCCCAACTCGAAATAGGAGAGGCCGCGATTGTTGAGATAGGCGTAGGTGTAGACCTTGGGATCGAGGCTGATGGCCTTGCCGAAGTCCGCGATGGCCTGGTCGTGCTGCCCCAGGGAGCGGAGGACCATCCCGCGCGTGTTGTAGCCCGGTGCGTAATCCGGCCTCAGCGCAAGTAAGGTCGTCGCGCCTGCCAAGGCGACTTCGTGCTTGCCGAGGGCAAGGTCGGCGCGGCTCAAGAGCTCCAGGGCCTGGGCTCGGGTGGCGCTTCCGGGCTCCGCCCAGACGGCCGCAAAGAGGTACTCGTTGCCGGCGGCCCCTAAATTCCCCTGATTGTGATGGTCAAGCCCCGCGCGCAGATGCTCTTTTGCGGCCTTGCTGGATTGCAGGCTCTTCTTCAGGCGGCCCAGGGCGGTGTCGAAATCCTTGGTGGCCAGGTCGAGTTCGCCCGATCCCGCATAGGCAGCCGCGCGGAAATAATAAATGGAACCGTTCTCGGCATTCAGCTTCAGAGCGGCGGTGAGATCCTTGATCGCCTCCCCGTATTCCTTCGCGCGCACGAACAGCCGCCCGCGGTCGAGCAGCACCGGCTCAGGCGTGGCGCCATGCTCGAGAGCCGCGGTGAAATCCAGCATGCCGGACCGCAGCTTGTTCTGGCTGAAATAGGCGCGCCCGCGCTGGTGGAGCAGATAGCCCCGATCCTCTTTGCTGAGAGTCACGGCGTCCGAGTCCAAAATCTGGGTGCAACCGTCGACCGCTTTCACCGGATCCTTGCCTTTGCACTGGGCGAGCAATTCGTCGAGTGCGATGCCGGGCTTGGCGCGGGCCGTGGTCGCCTTGTCGGTTGTCTTCGTGGGATCGCAGTCCTTCCCGCCCTCTAGCTGACAGAGCGCCTTCTTCCGGCCGTTGATCGCGGCCGCGGGCGGCGAAGAGCGCGCGAGCAACGCGCCGGCGCGCGTGCTGCCCCGGCCACCGGACTCGGATTCGCGTTTGAGTTCCTCGCGCCTGCGCTGGAAGTCGGCGATGGTTTTGTCGAAGTCCGCGAGCGCCTGCTTGTACCGACCGAGCGCGTAATAGGACTCGCCACGGCGAACCAGGGCGTCGGTGTCGTAAACGAGGTCCAATACGGCGCTGTAGGCCTGGACGGCGTCGTCGTGTGCGCCCTCGCCAGCGAAGGCCTTGGCGCGACGGTAGAGGAGCGTGGCTTTGCTCTTCTTCGCGCCGAAATCCATGGCTTTGGTGTCGGCCGCAACCGCGACGGCCTTGTCGAAATCGGCGAGAGCGAGATCCTCCTTCCCCATCTCGGCATAGAGCTGGCCCCGCCGGGTGAGGGCTTCGACATAGTCCGGCTGAAGGGCGATGGCCTTATCGAAGTCCTCAAGGGCCGCCTGTTTGTCGGTTTTCGCGTGGAGGCTCCCCCGGCGAATCAGCGCCGGTGCATTGTCGGGCGCGAGCCGAAGGGCACTGTCATACGCCTCGAATGCTTCTTCCGATCGACCGTCCATGGCGAGGCGATTGGCGCGCGCGAGATGGGCGTCGACGAAGTCCGCGTCCAGCGAGATCGCTTTGTCGAATGCGCGCAGCGCGTCGTCTTTGCTGTTCATCGAACTGAGCATCACGCCGCGCCAGTAATGGGCGGTGGCGGCGTTGGGTTGAAGCTCGATGGCGTCATTGAAGTCGCTGAGCGCCTGGGCCGCCCAATCGTGTCGGTCCAGCCGGCCGCGGGCCATCAGTGCCGCGAAT
Organism: Hyphomicrobiaceae bacterium UBA7697; assembly: GCA_002482645.1. GTDB lineage: Bacteria > Pseudomonadota > Alphaproteobacteria > Rhizobiales > Methyloligellaceae > Methyloceanibacter. The sequence goes on along the minus strand of DLGJ01000008.1, from coordinate 198,582 downwards.
TTGGCGTCGTCCTCTGCGACCGGAGACTGGATGACCTGGGAGCAGGCGGCCTTTGCCTGCTTTCGCCGTTCCGGTGAGTTGGTCGCGCCGGTGCAGACCTTCAGGGCCTGCTCAAGCTGTGCCGAATCTTCGATCGGCTTGTCCGTTGCCCCAAGCGCGGAGGTGCCGGACGTGACGAGGAGGGCTAGAGCCGCAATCGATGACGCAATCGGACGCTTCATGGGTCTCTCCGGGGGTGCGTCAGCCGCCGCGCGTCGGGGCTGTTATTCGGCGGCCTCCCCGGCGGACTCTTCCGCCGCCACGTCAGGCGTCTCCGGAGCTTTTTCCTCAGGCTTGTTCGCGGGCTCCTCCTTGGCCGATTGCTGCCGCCACTTGTTCGGGTTCCAGAGGTGCTCCGTCTGTTGCGCTTCGTTGACCGTCTCGTCGATCAGTGCCCTGATCTGCACCGGCTTGATGTCCCGGTTCGGCAGGCTCCCGGCCAGGCGGAGTTGCCGCGAATCCTTCAGGTACACGTAACGCACCGTATCCAGGCGAAAGTTTCGCTCAAGCGCCTCCAATAAGACGTCGTAGGGAAATTTCTGGTCTCCCTGAAGGGACCAGAAATTCATCTCGATCCATATGAGATGCGTCGTGGGATTGGCGGATAGGTTCGCGGTCCAGGTCAGCGCGGGCGTGGTGCCTTTGATCGTCTGAAAAGGTCTGCCACTCGGATATTTCCCCTCGTTGGGCTCATAGCCCAGATTTTCGAGCATCTCGATGAGGCCGGCATTGTCGAGCTCCGCCGGTTCTGCGGCGACGGGCGACGGCCCGGCAATGAGCGCAAGAAAAAGGAAGGCGGGGGCGGTAACGGCCGCGGGGAGGAAACGGAAGGCGCAGGGCATAGTGTGTCTCCCAGTCGCATGGTACGCAGCGCGTTCCAGGTCGCTTCCGCCGTCGTGTCGACGCGCTGCACTCGGCTCGGCAGTCGAAGTCTCCGCGATGATTGCGGTGTTTGGCGTCGTCCGTATGAACCCGTTGGTGGCGTTATGCCCGGTTTGCACGCGGTCCTGCCGGCATCGTGCCCCGGATCCGTTCGGACACGGCGAGGATACTACAGGTTGGTGGAATGTGGCGGAACAATCTGCCCGGACCGGCCGGGAACAGCCGCGGCTTGAGGGCTTGTCAAGCCACGGCCAATCCCAAATAGTCTGGGGACAGGCGAATCGTGCGCTGGGCGGGGCCTATACCGTTCGTCGCCACGCCCGCGCGGCGCTTCGTCCGTCCGGCGTTCTTGTGCAGCTAGGGTTTTTGTGCAGCTTGAATTGGCCGGCCCTTAGGAACAAATGGGAGCGCAGTTCCATGATGAGCTTGCCTTTTGTTCTGTTCGCGTGCGCGATTGGGGCAGCTTGGATGCGTCAGCGCGGCGTGTCCGTGGGCTTCTGGCTCGTTGGCCTGGTCACAATGTTGATCCTGTTCCGGGTCCATGTCACCGAGGTGTTGAGCATTCAGCTCTGAGGAGACGCCCGTGTCCGCCGAACTGTCGAAGCTGTTGAACACGCTTGGGCTGCTCGCCATCGGCATGGTGCTGACGATGGCGTTCATCGATCAGGTTTGGTTCGGCGAACTGCCTTGCCCGTTATGCATCCTGCAGCGCGCGGGTTTGATCGCCGCGGGTTGCGGCATCGCCCTCAATATCGTCTTCGGTCCGAAGCCGAGCCATTACGGGATCGCGATTATCGGCGCCGTCGCGAGCGCGGGGATTTCGACCCGGCAGATTCTGCTCCACGTCGTTCCCGGCACAGGCTTCTACGGTCCTGATGTGCTCGGGCTTCACCTCTACACCTGGGCGTTTCTGTTTGCCGTCGCGATCGTGGTCGGCAGCGCGATCATGCTTCTGAGCGACCGGCAGTTCTCGCAGGTCCAGCCGTCGTCCGGACGGCTGAAGGCGCTGCCCCTTACGGCGGTCCTGCTGTTCCTGATTTTGACCATCGCCAATATCTTCTCGACGGTGGCGCTGTGCGGCGGCGGGCTCTGTCCGGAGGAGCCGGACGACTACGAGCTGTTCTCCATCAACGATTAGGATCTCTTCCTAGCGGGGAGTGGTCCCGAGAGCCTTCAAGCGGTCGAGCGCGCCTTGCAGGATGTAGGCCGCGGCCATGCGGTCGATCACCTCGGCCCGGCGCTTTCTGGAGGCGTCGGCCTCGATCAGGTGCCGCGCCACGGCCGCCGTCGAAAGGCGCTCGTCCCAAAACGTCATGGGAAGGTCCACATGGGCGGCAAGGTTCCGGGCAAAGGCCCGTGTGGACTGCGCGCGCGGTCCTTCGGACCCGTCGAGATTGAGGGGGAGGCCGATCACGAGACCGCCCACGCCCTCTTTGGCCACGACCTCCGCGATAGCCTTGGCGTCGGCGGTGAATTTGGTCCGGCGCAATGTCTCGTATGGCGTGGCGATGGCGCGGGTCACGTCCGACAGCGCGAGACCGATCGTCTTGGTCCCCAAATCGAAGCCGAGAAGACGCGCGTGAGGCTGTAGCTTCGACGGCAAGTCTTCGATAGGAAGGGGCGGAGCCATATTTTTAGAGGTCCGGTCCAGGGGTCACGCGAGAGGTGAGACGATGAAGATTACGTGGTTTGGCCATTCTTGTTTTCGTGTCGAGCTGGGCGCAAGCCGCATCCTGATCGATCCGTTTCTGACCGGCAATCCCACCTTCGAAAAGGCCGGCATTCCCGAAATCGACGTCATCGACGGTGCGACCCATGTGGCGCTGACCCACGGTCATGAAGATCATCTCGGCGACACGGTCAAGATTTGCAAGGAAACGGGGGCCACGCTGCTCGCGGTGCACGAACTCGCCACCTATCTCGCCGGCCACGGGGTCGACAAGATCGATCCCGGCAACACGGGCGGTCTGTTGCCGCACCAGGACTTCGATCTGACCTTCGTTCAGGCGCTCCATTCGGCCTCGAACATGGTGGATGGGCGGCCCGTCTATCTCGGCAATCCGTGCGGGCTCGTGATCGCCGCCAAGGGAGGAAAGACGCTCTACCATATGGGCGACACGGATATCTTCTCGGACATGGCGCTCATCAACGAGTTGCACGAGCCGCAGATCGGGATCGTGCCCATCGGCGACCGCTACACGATGGGGGCCAAGGCCGCCGCTCTGGCCTGCAAGCGGTTCTTCGATTTCGACACGGTGGTTCCCTGTCATTATGGGACCTTCCCGGTCATCGACCCGACCGCCGACAAGTTCGTGGCGGCGATGGGGGATCACGAGGTGCTCGTGCCTGAGGTCGGCGTTCCGTTCGACGCCTAGCGCCGAAGGGCCCTTGAGATTGAAGGGCCCTTGAGATTGAAGTGCCCTTGAGATTTCGCCCGGTTGCCGCTCCGCCGGGGCGGTGCTACAGGGATTGCCCCGGATTCAACCGTCCTCCCAGCCATTTAGCCTTAGGGCCCACTGCCGAACCCATGTCTGTCGATCGCGCCACAGTCCTTCGTATCGCTCGTCTCGCCCGCATCGCCATCTCCGATGAGGAGGCGCAAAGGCTCCAGTCCGAGCTGTCCGGCATACTGGACTGGGTTGCGCAATTGGACGAGCTCGACACGGCCGATGTGGAGCCCATGACGCGGGTGGAGGCCATGACCATGAAGATGCGCAAGGACGAGGTGACCGATGGCTTCTGCGCCGGCGACATCGTCAAGAACGCGCCGGAAGAAGACGATCATTATTTCGTCGTTCCGAAAATCGTCGAGTAGACCATCGTGACGGACCTCACAGACCTGACCATCTCGGATGCCCGCGAGGGCCTTGCCGCCAAATCGTTCTCGGCGGTCGAGTTGACCGAGGCGCATCTCGCGGCCATCGAAGCGGCGAATCTCGCCATCAACGCCTATGTGCTGACGACGCCCGAGCGCGCGATCGACATGGCGAAGACGAGCGATGCGCGCATCGCCAAGGGCGAGGCGGGGGCCTTGGAGGGCATTCCGCTCGGCATCAAGGATCTGTTCTGCACGAAGGACGTGCGCACGACCGCGTGCTCGCACATCCTCGACGGTTTCACGCCGCCATACGAGTCGACCGTGACGGCCAATCTCTGGAACGCGGGCGCGGTCATGCTCGGCAAGCTCAATAACGACGAGTTCGCCATGGGGTCGTCCAACGAGACGAGCTTCTACGGCGATGTGGTCAATCCCTGGCGGCGTAAAGGCTCCGATGCGCCATTGGTGCCGGGCGGCTCCTCTGGCGGATCGTCCGCGGCGGTCGCCGCGCGGCTCTGCCTTGGCGCCACGGCGACCGATACGGGCGGCTCGATCCGCCAGCCGGCGGCGTTCACGGGCACCGTCGGCTTGAAGCCGACCTATGGGCGCTGTTCGCGGTGGGGCATCGTCGCGTTCGCCTCCTCGCTCGACCAGGCCGGTCCGATCGCGCGCACGGTGCGCGATGCCGCCATCATGCTCGGCGCCATGGCCGGTCACGATCCGAAGGATACGACATGCGCGGATCTGCCCGTTCCGGATTTCGAGGCGGTGCTCGGCCAGGGCGTGAAAGGGCTGACCATCGGTATTCCCAAGGAGTACCGCGTCGAAGGCATGGCGCCTGAAATCGAGGCGCTATGGCAACAGGGCATCGCCTGGCTGACGGAGGCCGGGGCCACGGTCAAGGATGTGAGCCTGCCGCACACGAAATATGCTCTGCCGTCCTACTACATCGTCGCGCCCGCCGAGGCCTCTTCGAACCTCGCCCGCTATGACGGCGTCCGGTACGGATTGCGCGAACCCGGCAAGGACGTGATCTCGATGTACGAGAACACGCGCGAGGCCGGTTTCGGTGCCGAGGTGAAGCGGCGCGTGCTGATCGGCACCTATGTACTTTCCGCGGGATATTACGACGCCTACTATTTGAAGGCGCAAAAAGTTCGCACACTGATCAAGCGGGACTTCGATCAGGTGTTCGAGAGCGTGGATGCGATCCTGACGCCGACGACGCCGGGACCCGCCTTCGCCGCGGGCGAGAAATCGGGCGATCCGCTCGAGATGTATTTGAACGACATCTTCACGGTGACCGTGAATATGGCGGGACTTCCGGGCCTTTCGGTGCCTGCCGGGCTGTCCTCCGAAGGGACGCCGCTCGGGCTTCAGGTAATCGGACGCGCCTTCGACGAGGAGACGCTGCTGCGCGTTGGCCAGGCCATCGAGGACGCGGCGGGCGTCATGGTCAAACCGCAGGATTGGTGGAGCACACGCGCATGAGCCGGCATCTGATCTCTTCTGGCAGCCCCTACGAGCCGATTATCGGCTTCTCGCGCGCCGTGCGCGTGGGCAATTTGATTTCCCTTTCGGGCACGACCGCGGCGTCCGGCGGGAAGCCGGTCGCGGCCGGCGATGCCGCCGCGCAGACGCGCGCGATCCTCGAAACGATCGCGGACGCGCTGGCTCAGGCCGGGGCAAGCGTGAAGCACGTGGTCCGCACGCGCATCTATCTCGCCGATATTTCGGATTTCGATGCGGTCGGCCGCGTGCACGGGGAAGTCTTCGGCGAAATCCGCCCGGCCAACACGACATTCCAGGTCGCCGCGTTCCCGAACCCGGACTGGCTGGTCGAGATCGAGGCCGATGCCGTGATCGACGAGGGGGCCGATTAGGGAGGGCGCCATGGCGACGCGTGAGGCACAGAATTGCGAGAGCATGGACGAGGTCCGCATCGAGATCGACCGGATCGACGAAAAGATGGTCGATCTGATTTGCTTGCGGTTCTCCTATGTGGATCGGGCGTGGCAACTGAAGAAGGCCCCGGCGGATGCGACCGTGCCGTGGCGCATCCAGCAGGTCATCGACAAGGTGCGGGCGCGGGCCGAGGAAAACGATCTGCCGCCGGAATTGGTCGAGGCGCTTTGGCGTCAAATGATCGGCTGGTTCATCCAGTATGAGGAAGAAAAGCTTCGCAGCGCGGGACCGAAGGAGTAGCGGTCTCCCGCGAGAACGCCAAGACGGACGTTAAGACGGACGCCAAGATGGACGCCAAATCGGAAAGTTCGAACCTTATTGCCGGCGACACCGGCGATTGGGAAGTCGTGATCGGCATGGAGGTCCATGCGCAGGTCACGTCCAACGCAAAGCTGTTTTCGGGCGCATCGACCGAGTTCGGCGGCGATCCGAATTCCCATGTCAGTCTGGTGGACGCGGCCATGCCCGGCATGCTGCCCGTCATCAACGAGGCGTGCGTGGCGCAGGCGGTGCGTACGGGGCTCGGCCTGAAGGCGGAGATCAATCTCTATTCGGTGTTCGACCGGAAGAACTATTTCTATCCGGATCTGCCGCAGGGCTATCAGATCAGCCAGTACAAGAATCCGATCGTGGGCGAGGGCGAGGTGATCGTCGATCTCCTCAGCGGCGAGCGGGTGATCGTCGGCATCGAGCGCCTGCATCTGGAGCAGGACGCGGGCAAGAGCCTGCACGACCAGCATCCGCAGAACTCCTATGTCGACCTCAACCGGTCCGGCGTCGCGCTGATGGAGATCGTGTCGAAGCCGGACTTGCGCTCGTCCGAGCAGGCGAAGGCCTATGTCTCGAAGCTGCGGACGATCCTGCGCTATCTCGGCACCTGCGACGGCAACATGGAGCAGGGCTCGTTGCGCGCCGACGTGAACGTCTCGGTGCGGCGTCCGGGCGAGGATTTCGGCACGCGCTGCGAGATCAAGAACGTCAACTCGATCCGCTTCATCGGCCAGGCCATCGAGTACGAGGCGCGCCGTCAGATCGAGATCATCGAGGACGGCGGGACGATCGATCAGGAGACGCGGCTGTTCGATGCGAAGACCGGCGAGACGCGGTCCATGCGCTCGAAGGAAGAGGCGCACGATTACCGCTATTTCCCCGATCCGGACCTTCTGCCGCTCGAACTCACTCAGGGCCTCGTCGACGGGATCGCGGCGAGTTTGCCGGAGCTTCCGGACGAGAAGCGGGCCCGCTTCATCGCCGACTACGGCCTGACTCCGTACGACGCCGACGTGCTCGTGTCGGAGCGCGAGAGCGTCGATTACTTCGAAGAGGTGGCCAAGGGCCGCGACGCCAAGCAGGCGGCGAACTGGGTCATCAATGAGCTGTTCGGCCGCCTCAACAAGGAAGGGCTGACCATCGACGACAGCCCCGTGTCTTCGGCGCAGCTTGGCGGCATCGTCGATCTCATCAAGGCCGGGACGATTTCCGGCAAGATCGCCAAGGACGTGTTCGACATCGTCTGGACCGAGGGCGGCGACCCGGCGGAGATCGTCGAGACGCGCGGCCTGAAGCAGGTGACCGACACCGGTGCCATCGAGAAGGCGGTCGACGAGGTCATGGCGGCGAACCCGGACAAGGTCGCGCAGGCCAAGGAGAAGCCCGCGCTGGCTGGCTGGTTCGTCGGCCAGGTGATGAAGGCGACCGGCGGCAAGGCGAGCCCGCAGGCCGTCAACGCGCTTCTCAAGTCGAAGCTCGGCATCGAGTAGCGGGCGGCCGCTCTTCGACACATGACTCACGCCAGCCGCACCCACGCCATCCGCGTCCACGAATATGGCGGCCCAAGCGTCCTCAAATGGGAGGAGGCCGAAATCGGGGAGCCTGGACCCGGTGAAGTCCGGATCAAGCAGACCGCCATCGGCCTCAATTTCATCGACGTCTATGGCCGGACCGGCCTCTATCCGCAGGACCGGCTGCCCTTCATCCCGGGCATGGAAGGTGCCGGCGTCGTCACGGCGCGGGGCGAGGGCGTGCGCGACCTGAAGATCGGCCGGCGGGTCGCCTATGCGGGTCCGATCGGCGCCTACGCCGAGGAGCGTTTGATCCCGGCCGGGCGCGTGGTCCGCATCCCCGAAGGCGTTAGCGACGAGACAGCGGCGGCCGTCATGCTCAAAGGCATGACGGCGCAATATCTCTTGCGGCGGACCTACAAGGTCGGGCCCGGCACGACCGTTCTGTTCCATGCCGCGGCCGGCGGGGTGGGGACCATCGCCTGTCAATGGGCGGCCGCGCTCGGCGCCACCGTGATCGGCACGGCCGGCTCGGCGGGCAAGGCGCTGATCGCGCGGTCGAACGGCTGCGCGCACGTCATCAACACGCGCGACGAAGATGTGGTCGCCAAGGTCATGGACTACACGCGCGGCGAGGGCGTCGACGTGGTCTACGATTCGGTCGGCAAGGACACGTTCCCGCTTTCTCTCGACTGCCTGAAGCGGCGCGGCACCTGGGTCAGCTTCGGCCAGTCGTCGGGGCCGGTGCCGGAGTTCCGGATCAATCTCCTGGCGCAGAAGGGATCGCTGTTCGCGACGCGGCCCGCGCTTGGCGATTACATCGCCACGCGCAAGGAACTGGTCTCGGCGGCGAACGATCTTTTCGGCGTCCTGAAGAAGGGCGCGGTCAAGGTCGCCGTCAATCAGACCTATGCCTTGAAGGACGCGGCCAAAGCCCATCGAGCCTTGGAAGGGCGTCAGACCACCGGGTCGTCGGTCCTCATTCCATAGTCCCCACGCGAACTTTTTCGCGCTCTCGTTTTTTGTGGTTATCGGCGCGTGAGCGCGGATGGTCAATGAACTATTGCCAAACGCCGATCTTAACTTTTGCCCCGCGGATTCCCGTCGCTTGTAAAGCAAGCTTACCAGCCGATTCAGATTTGATGAGGTTGCATTAAGCACGTCGATTCAGACGTTGTTCAAGGACCTCGCCGATGATCGTCCTCGTTGAACGCAACGGCGCGGACCGAACTTTTCCGGGGGAAAAACCAAGTTCGGAGCGCGTCTCAAGAGCCAAAAACGGGGGACGTCATTATGGCACGAATGGAATTGGGAACGGTCTTGGCTGGTCCGGTGGAGCTTGCTGTTCAGGCGGGTGGGCCGGATGCACTCTTCGAGCTCGGCATGCTCTATGCCACCGGCCTCGACGTGGATGTGGATCTCGTCACGGCGCACAAATGGTTCAATCTCGCCGCGGCGCGCGGCAACGTTTCGGCGCGGGATTACCGGGTCGAGCTCGCACGCGAGATGACGGCGGATCAGATCGCCGATGCTCAGCGCCAGGCGCGTGAGTGGCTGCAGACCCACTAAGAGGCGAGCTACCGGGGTCGAGTGTGTTCCCGCACACTCGAGGGCGGCAAATCGGCGAAAGACCGGTGTGCCGCCTTACTCGTTTCCGCATTCGCGGAATAGCGACCTCATGCAATCGAAGCTTCGGCGCGCGAAGTTCTTCTGGGGCGGTGCGCTGTTCTGCGTCGCAGGCGGTGGAGGCGGCGCGGCCTGCTGTTTCGGGACGGCTTGAGGCTTCGGCGCGGTTTCCCCGAGGCCGATGGCCGAGCCGGCGTTCTTCAAGCCGCGTTTCGAGGCATCGTAGGCGCGTCCGCCGAGCTCGATCAGCGATTTGGGCTGTTCGCCCTTCTTCTCGTCGAACGCGCGATTCTCACGTTCAACACGCTCGTTCAGATTGCGCAGCTTTTGTTCGGTCGGTGCATTCGGGGGCAGGGACGGTCCGTCATATTGGTAGGCCTTGACGGCGCCGTCGCATCCCGCACCGATCTTTCTCGCCGAGCAGGACGCGTGGCCGCCTTCCTTGGCCGTTCTCACGACGCAATAGAGCTTGAGAGCATCGCTCTGCGTCGCGCCGCTCCCCTGGACGCGGCAGCGATAGGAGGCGTTCGGACCCTTGCAGGCGACGCAAAACTCCACGCTGGCAGCGTTCGCGGCCGGCGGCAGGGCAATAGAGGCAGCGGCGAGGACGGCAAAACATGCCGCCGCAAGCCAAGGCAATCCGAATCGGATGCCGCCGCGCATGCCTTCGATCCTCCCAGGGTGTGTTGCGCGACCCTACCACATCGGGCGCCGGAACAATACCGGGACGCCGGGCACGGGACGGCCGAAATTGGCTTTGGGAATTGTTTTCGCGCGTGTTGACCGGTTCGATGGAGACCAGTAAGCCTTTGCGTCCAGCGGAGACGTGGCCGAGAGGCTGAAGGCGGCGGTTTGCTAAACCGTTATACGGTCAAAAGCCGTATCGGGGGTTCGAATCCCCCCGTCTCCGCCAATTGCGCTCACGCTGGATGCCCCGCCGTTTGGGTGAGGTGAAGATGACCGTGAACACGCCGCAGTCTGGACGAGACCTCGACCCGCACTTCGTCGAGCGGGAGCGCAACCGGCTTGCCGGGCGGGCGGTCTCCTTTCTTGTCGTCCTGAATGGCGCCGCCGCGCTGGTGCTGCTGACGATTGTAGCGTTGGCGCCCCAAGCCACCGTGGACCGCAAGGTCACCGTGGCCATGATGTTCTTCGCCAGCGGTGCGCTCGCGGCCTTGTTCAGTTCGTTCCTCGCCTATGTGAACCGGACTGTGCGGCTGGAATCGCCGGGGCGGCGGGATCTGCGCCGCGCCTTGCGGGCGCTTGCCATCGCCGCGGTGATCGGGAGCGGGACGGCATTTCTGATCGGCATCAACATGGTCGGGACCACACAAGCCGAAAGGTCCAGTTCCCATCCCAAGGGACGCCGCGACGACAAGCCGCCAAAGCGGCCCCAGGTCAAGAGTGCGGCGCTCCCGTCAGGATTGGAAGCGATCTCGATTCGCAATCCTGCTTAGAGACTTACTGAGGTCCGGTGATTTCGCGGGTGAAGTCTGCCCAGGCCTTTTGAGCGTCCTTCGTCAAAGTGCCGGCTTGCTCTCCGAGCACGTCCCAATTGATGACGTGTTTCTGCGTGTCCTGCGCGTTCCGGTCCAGAAAATAGACCGCGACGAGTGTGAGGACGATGCCGGCGACAAGACCGAGTAGGAAGCGCATGTGTGTGCCTCTCAAGAGCCGGAAGGATCATAGGCCCAAGCGGACGTCAGCGGAAGCGTCCGCCGCGAGGAGGACGCCGGCGGCCTAGCCGCTTGCGAGCCGGCGTTGGTCGTCCGACAGGTCGTTGGGTGCATGCGCGTGCTCGTCGGCCGGCTCGAGGGCTGCGGCCAAGGCCTCGTCAACCGTCGACATCCAGACGAAGTGGACCGCGTCGCGGGCGGATTCCGGGATTTCCTCATAGTCCTTCCGGTTGCGCTCGGGCAGCATCACGGTCGTGATTCCGGCCCGGACCGCCGCCAGGACCTTGTTCTTCACGCCGCCGATCGGCAGCACCAAGCCGCGCAGCGAGATTTCGCCGGTCATGGCGAGGTCGCTGCGGACCGTGCGGCCGGTGAGCAGCGAGGTGAGGGCAATGAACATGGCCACGCCGGCGCTGGGTCCGTCCTTGGGGATCGCCCCGGCCGGGACATGCAGATGAATGTCCGACTTTTCGAAGACGCTCTGCTCGATGCCGAGAAGGTCCGCGCGCGCTTTCACAAGCGACAGAGCCGCTTGCGCGCTTTCCTTCATCACGTCTCCGAGCTGACCGGTCAAGATGAGCTTGCCGTGTCCGGGGACCTTGGCGCATTCGATGAACAGAATGTCTCCGCCGGTCGGGGTCCAGGCGAGGCCGGTCGCGACGCCGGGCACGGCCGTCCGCATGGCGACTTCATTGTCGAACTTCCGGGCGCCGAGGATACCGTGCAGATCGTCCGTGTCCACGCGCATGCGTTCGGCCTCGCCCTCGGCGATCCGCATGGCCACGCGATGGCACACGGCTCCGATCTCGCGTTCGAGATTGCGGACGCCCGCTTCGCGCGTATAGCCGTCGATGATCGTGCGGAGCGCGTCTTCGGTGATGTCGCACTGCTCCGGCGTGAGGCCCGTCGCCTCCAACTGGCGCTGGACCAGATAGCGCTTGGCGATCTCGACCTTCTCCTCCTCGGTGTAGCCGGGGATCTCGATCACCTCCATGCGGTCGCGCAAGGGCGCCGGGATCTGGTCGAGCACGTTGGCGGTGCCGATGAACATCACCTTCGATAGGTCGAAGGGCACGCCGAGATAATTGTCGCGGAACGTACCGTTCTGCGCCGGGTCCAGCACCTCCAGAAGCGCCGCGGACGGATCGCCGTGGAAGCTGGCGCTCAGCTTGTCCATCTCGTCGAGCATGAGGACGGGATTGCGAGTCTCCGCCTTGCGCAGGGCCTGGACGATGTTGCCGGGCAGGGCGCCGACATAGGTCCGCCGATGGCCGCGAATCTCCGCTTCGTCGTGAACGCCGCCGAGGCTGATGCGGCCGAACTTGCGGCCCATGGCGCGGGCGATGGACTGGCCGAGCGAGGTCTTGCCCACGCCGGGCGGTCCGACGAAGCACAGGATCGGGCTCTTACCATCCGGGTTGAGCTTCCGGACCGCAAGATACTCCAAAATCCGCTGTTTCACCTTCGACAGGCCGTAGTGATCCTCATCGAGAATCCGGCGCGCTTCGGCGATGTCGATCGTCTCCTCCGAAAGTTTCGACCAGGGCAACTCGATCAACCAATCGAGATAAGTCCGGATCATGCCGTGTTCGGCCGAGGCCTCCGGCATGCGCTCCAGGCGGCGCAGCTCTTTCTTGGCTTGTGTCTCGGCTTCCTTGGACATCCCGGCCTTGTCGATAGCTTCGCCGAGCTCGGCGATTTCCGTTTCGCCGTCCTCGCCTTCGCCGAGCTCTTTCTGAATTTGCCGGAGCTGCTCGCGCAGGATGTGCTCGCGCTGGCGGCCAGAGAGAGACTCTTGGGTCTGCTCGCCGATCTGTTTGGAAAGACGCAGAACCTCGATCTGCTCGGCGAGTTCGCGCAAGACCTTGTCGATGCGCGCGGACACGTCGAACGTCTCCAAAAGGTCCTGCTTGTTGGCGGGACTGGTGTCCATGACGTTGGCGATGAAGTCCGCCAGCATCGAGGGAGACTCCACCTGCTCCATCGCGCCGGCAAGCTCTTGCGGGGCGTTGGGGAGGAGTGAAAGCGCCTCGCGCGCCCGTTCGCGCAGTTGGTGGACCCGGGCCGCGAGTTCGGTCGTGTAAACCTCGGTTTCGCCAATTTCTTCGATGCGCGCGGCGAGGAATGGATAGCCGTCGAGGAACTCGAGCACTTTGAATCGGCGCAAGCCGCGCACGACGAGATGGTGCGCGCCGTCGGGCGCGGTCACATAGCGCATGATCTCCGCGACGGTGCCGACGCGATTGAGCTGGTCGGGCTTCGGCGCATCCGCGGACGGATCGCTCTGAAGGAGGACGCCGATCGGCTTTCCGAGCTGGGCCGCCGCCTGGGCCCCGGCAATGGTCTGGGGGCGCCCCACCATCAGCGGGGCGACGATGCCGGGGAACAAGACCGCATTGCGGGTGGGCAACAGGACGATCGTGTCGTCCGGCAGTTCGGGGTACGGCGAGGGCGCCGATGTGGACCCCGCGGACGCCTCCGCGATCGTTGCGTCTTCGCCGGTCTTCACGCTCTCAGTGTTCACGCTGTGCTCTTGATCGGTCATTTTGTGCGTTTCGGTCATTGTGTTAGCTGGCCTTGGTGAAGGTCAGTCTCAGGCAGCCATGCTCCAATTCCTTGGCGGTCAGCCTCAAGCGATTGGAAATGGCGATGCGCCGCTCGAAGCGGCCGTAAGGAATTTCGAGGCGGACGATGCGCGCCCGGCGGCCGGCGGCCGGCATCGGACGAATGCCTGTTACGATCAGCGTCGTGCCTTCGATTTCGGCCCGCACCGCTTCGGGATGTACGCCCGGCAACGCGGTAATGATCGTCACTTCGTGCTCGGTTTCGAAAATGTCGACCGGCGGTTCCCAGGTCGCGGCGCCGGTTCCGCCGGCAGGACCGAAGAATTGGCGGTGAAGCTGCTCGGCCTGCTTAAGCATCGCGCAGGCTTCGGCGAACATCTGGGATTTGGGATTACGCATCGCGTCTCGGTCTAAGTCGGAGATTCTGCCGGCTGGTTTTCATGAATATCGAATGGGTGCGGTTGCTTAGGGGTCATGCGGAAAGACCGCGTCCAAGCGGGCGCGGCTTTTTTCATTTGGGACTTACCGGTTCCCGATGCAAGGGGAGCCGGACTTCGCGGAGGCCTCCGGGGCCCCTAGCAATTCGCGCAATGGAGGCTCGGCGGCGCGATCGTGTCGTACAGGATTTGCGGCTGCGGATTCGACGTTGGCGTGGGTCGCGGCGCCGGCGCGGTGACCGCCGGGGGCCTCACCGGCTGGGGCGCAACCGGGGCCGGCGTCCGGACGACATGCGGCACCCGAACCTTGGGTTCCGGCACGCGACGCAGCTTGATCGGAGGGTTGTCGTAGTAGCGCTGGCGAATGAAAGGCTGATCGGGATAGCGGCCCGTCGGCTGAATGCCGTAATAGAACGGCCAGGGATCGCCCTTGACCTTGTAGACGCGGCCGCCGTCGCGCCCCGAAATCGCGGCGAGGATGAGGTTCGCGTCGGCGGCGGTGGTGGGCCGGATGACCGGCGGGCCCGCATTGCCGATGGCGAAGAGATTGCCGCTCTGGCGGAGCTTGTAGCGGCGCCCATTGCGGTTCAGCGCCAGATAATCGCCGAAGACGAACGCGAACACCGCCTGGTTCGAGCTCTTCACGATGCCTTGGAAGATGCCGCCGCGGATCGTCAGCTCGCCGGCGGGCGTTTTGACCTTCACGGCGGGCTCTTGCTTGGAGAGCTTGCCCCCGACGAAGCGCAGAGCGCCTTTGGAGAGCGTCGCCGTCATTTCGCCCGCGCCTCTATGCGGGTCGTAAACGAACTTGTCGATGAGGAGGTTCGAACGGGGGCCGACCGTGAATGTCGAACCGTCGACGAGGAGAACTTGGACGACGCCCGTGCCGGATGTGGTGATGCGTTCGTTGTAGAAGACGGACTTCCCGATCTTCAGCGTTTGCGTGGCCGCGCCCGGCGGTTTGCTCGTGGCCATCGGGGTGACGGCGGAAGCGACGCCGACGCGCTCCCCGGCCTCGGCGATTCCGGGACCCGCGAGCAATGTCAGTATCGAGAGCATCGACGTGGCGACGGCCGCTTTCTTGCGCCGTGTCGGAGTCGTTGATGACGGCATGAACGCTCACCCGTTCCCGTTGCGATTGGGGGCATATGGGGCCCGAATGTGGCACGGCAAGCTTTTGCGGAAACGGCGGAAACGTCCGGCACGCAGCGCTTTGGCATGCGCGAAATGTGGCGAATACGGCGATAAATCGCGATATGGGACGCCGTCTGAGCGGTGATCTACGCGTTCCTGGCCATAGCCGCGACGCTTGACGGCACGGCTAAGGGGAGACCATGAAGGTCGTGCGGTCTATCCCGGTATTGCCGCTGCGCGGGTTATGCGCGTAGACGGTCACGTCGTAGAGCCCAGGCGCGTCCACGGACACGGAGCCGGCGAATTGGCTCGGTGCTCCCGTATAGGTCATGTCGATCGGCGGCAACTTCTCGCCGTCGCGCGTCACGAGCGCCTTGACCGTGAGTTCGCGCGCGTCCCAAAGGCCGCCAGGGGTGATGGGGCAACCGCACATCAGGGCGACATTGGCGCGGAGTTCGACCTTGCGCATCTCCGCGGGCAGCCTGAGATGGGCGGGCGGGGCGAGCACGTCGACCACGTAGCCGGGCAGTTCGATGAGCCAGCCGTCGCCGCCGGTGATGTCCTCGCCCGGAACGACCCATTGCGTGGCCGTCACGCGGTTGGCGCCTTGGCGCTGTCCGAGCGGCCCGAACGCCTCGACCTCGATCAGCCGCGGTTCGTCGATGTCGATCGTGGCGGTGAACTTCGCCGCATCCCCGGTCGACAGTGTGGCGCGGCGGCCGCGATCGGTGTGCATGATGAGGTCCGTGTCGCCGGTGCCGCCCGTCGTGATGCCTTCCGCCAGGACCTCGCCGGTGTCCACGTCGCGCAGGACCACGCGGGCCCCGCCCATGCTGGAGCCCACGAACTTCGCGTCCTTGCTCAGCACACGGACGGTAATGTCCGTGGGCTCGGCCGATGCGACGCGCGGAGCGAGGACGACGATGGCGAGGACAATGGTAAGCGCCAGGGCGGCGAGAAGCACCCAGTGCAGAAGGCTTGGCTTACGAGAGCGTGGCGCCGAGGCGTGTGACATGACAATTTCCGCTGATGCAAGGGACGGATCAAGGGACGGATCAAGGGACGGATCGCTGCCGCTAAGATAGCGGCGGAGACGATTGCCTTAAAGTCTCACGCAGCGCGGAAATTTGCCTTGAGGCGCGTCAAGGGTGGACGGTGCTTTGCGCGGAGGAAGGCTGAGATGCCGGTTCGGCCGTAGGTTCAGCTAGCGTCGAGTGCCGCCAAAGATGCCGTTGGCTTTCCAGTTCGCGTTCCCTGTGCGGTTGAGTTGCTGCACATCGAAGTTGCCAATGACGCCGCTCGGCTTGCCGGCGGCACCGTTGAGCTTTTGGGTTGCACCGACAAACGAGCCTGCAACGGATCCACCTAAGCGCTTGCTGGCATTGTTCGTGCCGTCGACGAGCCCAACGAAATGATTGTCGCCCTTCAAACACAGCGAGCCCTTGCCGCAAATATTACCGCCGAAGCTCCTGCCGTCGAAATTAGTGATATCAAGCCGCCCTTTGCGGCTCGCAAAATTCCAGTTCATGTCCAAGTCGCCGGTAGCGACGGACTGGTTCCAAACCCCGTCCTTGAGTTTGGCAACAGTTCCGATCGCATCACCGACATAGGTGGCTCTGCCAGTGGTCGGCATATCGTTCGGCGATACAACGTCGCCCGCGATCCACCAGCCGAGATGGGTGTCCTCGGCAACCTGTTGGCCTTGATGGTCCGTGTAATTAGAGCGCATGCCCCAGGCGCCCCATTTAATGTAGTCGCAATCCTGGCAGAAGGCACGCTTTTGAACGTCTTCGGGGGAACTCTTAGGAAAAAGCACTTCGTTTGCGCCCATTGCGTCGGCGCTAACTATGTAGCTGTTCGCCTCGAGTGCGGTTGTGTGCGAGAACTTTTCATATTGTGGGATCGAAACTCCCCAGAACTTCTTGTAGCCGGTTAGCTCACGGCCAGTTTGATGGACCGTCGAAGCCTCGGGCGTCTCAAACGCGGCAAAGACATTGTCGTCGATCAGGGCCGAATTGTCCGGGCCACCGAAACTATAGGTACGAGTCGTTTTTACGCCGATGTCGCCCTCGGCGGTGAGCAGGCTCACGTTCTCAAAATTCATTGACGCGGAAACGTTGTTTCTCTCGCCGTCGAGGGTCAGCCCAAAATCATTCGGTGAAGAATTCACGAGGGAAAGAAGGTTGCTGCTGTTCGCCTGCTGCGAGAAGCCTGCCGCATAGCCCTTGAACGTCCCGGACGCTGCCTCGACGCCCTCCAAGGTCTCTGTCCCTGAAGCGATGTGATAGGTGGAGCCGGAGTATGGGTCGCTCGCAGGGGTGGGGCCATTGCCCGGTCCGTCCTGGACGATACTCGGAAGATCCGAACCGTCGATCTGGAGAAGCACTTCGTTGCCGTGAAGTGGCGTGTCGCGCCCGGGGTTCTCGGTGCCCGATCCGCCGAGCGTGAGGACGGCGTTCGGCGTCTGTCCGTCGGCACCGAGGAAATGCCCGCCATCAGGGCCTTCAATGCTCGCGATATCGCCGGAGAAACTGTAATTGTCGCTGTCGAGGTCCGCGCCACCGCGCCGCGATCCGCTCAAGCCCGACTCGGACGACCACTCTCCAAGCGCGATGTTAACAAAGGACTGACCCTCGGAGTCGCCGGTGCCAAGCGCGAAGCTGGTTTGCAGCCACACGGGACGGCTCTGGTCCTCGGCGCCGCCGTTCTGTTCCTTGGCGATCAAGGGCGATACGAAGGCATTGCCATCGCCAATGGCCGACGAGCCCCCGGACGCAAAGGGTGGCGCGTCGCCCTGCACGATGTCGTTGGTCAAGGCGAACACATAGACCTTGCCGGCCGGCTCACCGAAATTGTGCTTCTTGCCGCCGAAGACGAGCAGCCGGTCCAAGTCGCCCGCTTCGCCGTCGGCCACGTGATAGGCAAAGAAGTCGTTTTTCAAGACCGCGTGGCCAATGAATTTCGTCGTCTCGCCATCGGTAGTGACCTTGGCATTCTCAACCGAACAAAAGCCGTTCAGGCAATTGAGCGTTGCCGGGAAGTCGAACTGGGAGGCCGGACCTGAGCGGAGGTAGACGGTCGCAAGCTCGGTGTCGATGTCCGTGTCGCCAGGGATATCAGCAAGCAGACGATTGCCTTTGATCGTGAACGTCCACACGAGATCGTTGGTGAGCAAACCATCGGGGCCGGTGTGAATCACCCGCGCATCGATGGTCGGCGCCGGAGTGTCGGGCGGTGTATTGTTGGCCGGCTTGGGACCTGTCGTGGGCGGGGCGGTGTTCGTAGGAGTGTTGCTCGGCGGCGGGGTGTTGCTCGCCGGCGTGTCGTTCGTTTGCTGCTCAAGCTGCTTTTCGATTTCGTCGGTGATCTGCGTCGAGGTCGCGTCGGAAATCAGGCTTTGGAGGCTAACGGTTTGCGTGAGCGCGCCCGAGCCGTCGTTTCCGCTCGCCTGTTGCTGATCTCCTTGTTGCGAGCCGCCATTGTCGCCGCCGCTCGCCGAATTCGAGCCGCCACGGCTTGTGAGCGCTTTGGCAAATATGGCCGTATCCTCGGCCGTGGTCGGGCGGACATTCGCGCCGCCACGCGACAGGTCGAGTGTGTAACCGGGCTGGAAGATCGTCTGGGTCTGTCCGTTGCGGCCGCGGAAGGTCAGCGAGTGGCCGTAGAGGAAGGAGTAGATCTTCTTCTGCGTGTTGCCTTGGAACATGCCGCCGCGAATGGCGAGGGCGCCCGACGGCGTGTTGACCTTCACACCGCCCGCGTTCTTCGACAGCTTGCCGCCGATGAAGCGCATCGAGCCCTTCGAGAAGGTGGCGACCATCTCGCCGGTCTTCTTGTTCGGGTCGTAGACGAACTTGTCGATGACGAGGTTCGAGTTGGGGCCGACCGTGAAGGTCGATCCGTCGACGAGCAGAACCTGGACCAGGCCGTTCGTGGTCGTCTCGATCCGCTCGTTGTAGAAGATCGACTTGCCGATATTGAGCTGCTTGTTCGGGACGCCGGAGAGGGACGAGAAGGCGTCCGGATTGACGGCCGCCGCCACGCCGACCTTGCCGGCTTGGGCGGGGAGGGGCGCGGCAAGACCCGCCGCGGCTGCGCACACGAAGAGCGCGACCGCTGCGGCGCTGCAACGCGGCGTCGAGTAACCGATTTTGACCATCCCTCTAAGCCTCTTCGTCCGTCCAACGAGAAGAGCGAACCCAGCACGTCAAGTATATAGCACGTTTAGATAGAATTTCATTGTCTTTTGGCGCCGTTGCTGCCCGCGAGCGTGCATATGGTGGGGCTCCGCGCGGCCGTCAACTAGGGCCTGCGGGCGCCACCGAAGACGCCGGTGGCGCGATAGCCGTTGTAATAGTCGCCCCCCTTGACGCCCCAATTGCCGATGACCCCGGCTGCGGGATGCTTTCCGTCGGTCACGAAGGCCCCATTGGCGCCGCCGGAGACCGGAATCTGCCCCGCCATGCCGCCAAGCGATCCGGAGAACTTGTTGAAATTCCCCGGCATTGTCATCGTGCCCCCGGCGTTGAGGGTCGGGATGGCGTTTTGAGGATTGCTGGCCGCGCTCGGGCCGAAGTTCTTGATGTTGAACTGGCCGCTGCGCCTGGCGAAATCCCAAGTCATGCCGAGATCGCCACGGCCGACCACTTGGGGGCCGTAGTAATAGTTCGAGTGCGTGATGCTGCCGACGACGGTCCCTTTGTACGAGGCCGTGCCGGTCTGCGGCAGGTCGCGGAAATCGGTGACCTGGCCGCCGACCCACCAGCCGAGAGCGATCTGATCGGTGGTCTGGAAATTGTCCAACGGGTCCAAATAGGTGAACTCGACGCCAAACTCGCCCCACTTGATGAAGTCGCAGTTGCTGCAAAGGTTGCCGGGCTCGGCCGCCACGTAGCCGTTCGAACTGAAGACCTGTAGGGGCTGGTTGTTCGTCCCGAAGAGCTGCGTGCCGGCGAGCGTCCAGTGGCCCGAATCCGGCACGAACCGCAACACGCCCGACTGGACCGCGCCACCGCCCTCGGCATCGTAGAGCCTAAGGGTAATGACCTCGGTATTCTCGTTGAACGTGAAGTCTCCCGGCGAAGTGCTTAGCGCGGTTGTATATTCGTAAAAACTCTGGGAATAGACGAGGCCCGCGCCGAAGCCGCCGATCGAAGAGCGGATGATCGGGTGCCCATCGTCGTTTGTGGGGATCGTTGGAGGGATCGTCTCGGGGATGTCCTGCAGCGCGCGCAACTGCGCCAGCACCTCGTCGGTGATGCGCGTGCCGGTCGCGTCGATGATGAGTTGCTGGAGGCTGAGCGTGTTGACCAGTTGCTCGGGCGGCGGCGGGGTGTTTGCGGTGTTCACACCCGACGTATCGGTATTGCTGTTGGTGAGGTTCGCCATGACGAGGTCGATATCGGCCTCGGTCGTCGGCCGGATCGTGGGGATGCCGCTGCTCAAATCGAGCGTGTAGCCGGGCTGGTAGACGGTGTGGGTCTGCCCGTTGCTGCCGGTGAAGGTCATTTCCCTCCCATAGAGGAAGGAGAAGATGGAGCCGCCGGGGCCGATGCTGCCCTGGACCATGCCGCCGCGGATGGCGAGGCTGCCATTGGGCGTGTTGACGGTCACGCCGCCGGGGTTCTTCGAGATCTTGCCGCCGATATAGCGCATCGATCCCTTGGAGAACGAGGTAACGATCTCGCCGGTCTTCTTGTTCGGGTCGTAGACGAAGCGGTCGATCACGACGTTCGAGTTGCGTCCCACCGTGAAGGTCGAGCCGTCCACGAGCAGCACCTGCACGACGCCGTTCGCGTCGGTGCTGATCCGCTCGTTGTAGAAGATCGACTTTCCGATGCGGAGTTCTTTTCGCGCGCCGCCGGAGCCCGAGAAAGCATCCGGATTGACCGCAGCGGCGACGCCGACCTTCTCCGCGGCGCTGTCCCGCGCCGCGAGCGAGACGCTCGCGCCTACCACCAGGAACGCGGCCATTGCGCGTGCCAGGCTCACGCTAGAACCTCTTTTGGACACCCAGCAGGGTGGTCAGGTCGTCGAAAGTGCGCAGATCGTAATTCGACTTCTGGTCGCGGTACTCCACCTGCGGCACGAGGGACCAGGTTTCCGCGACGGGAATCACCAGCGCCGTACGGGTCCACCACGTGTCGTCCCGCTCGGATTCGTAGATGTTGATGGTCGGATCCGGGTCGTCGTAATCGCGGCGAATGAAGCCGCCGCCCACCTGCCAGGTCAGAGGATATTGAGCGTTCCACACGGGATTTTTGAAGGTCCAGGCAAAGCCGAGGGACAACGCGATCTCCCAATCGGAGTAAAAGCTTACATCGGCATCCTCGCGCTGTACGTAAGCCTGTGTCGTCATCACGAAGCCGGGCGTGAAGTAGTACGAGTAGTTGGCGCCGAGGCGCGTTTGCCATCCGGTGCGCAGCGAGTTGGTCGGCAGGTCGCTGCTGTCTTGGAAGTCCCGGTAGCGGGTCTCGATCCGCGCATCGAGCACGCTTTGGGTGGCGGAGAAGCTGAGGAGCCGGACGCCCGCACCCGGTGCGTAGAAATAAGAATCGTAGCCGAGATAGGCCAGGTCGCCGATGCCGTAGACGAACAGGCGCGTCTGATCCCAGGAAATCCGCTTCAGATTGAAGCTGGGACCGAATGTGAACTCGAAGAAGTCGAGATCGATATCGCTCAGCTCGTCGTCGAAGTAGATCGTCGAGTAGGCCAGGAAATCGAACTCGAGCCGGTCGCCCTGCTTCTTCAGGTCGTGGGAGTAATGCAGCGTTCCGATATTGAGGGCGCTCCATCCGGACCTGCCGACGGATTGATCGCCCAACGTGAAGTCGATGCCGTTGAGCGTGACCGTATTGCTGCCAGGGCCGAAATTCGCGTTGCTCTCCCAGCGGATGGCGCTGAAGATCGAGGCCGAGAAGGGCGGGGGATCGGCCGCGAGCGCGAGCTGCTGAATATAGAGCCGCACTTGCTCGGCGACGTCGTTCGGCACGCTGGGGTTCGCCAGGACCTGTTCGAAATAGCTGCGCGCGACATCGTAGGCACCGAGCTTGTAGTAGAGCACGCCAAGTTCGAACTGAATGCGCGGCGTGTTGGGCGCGTAGATGAGCATGCGCTCCAGGGCCGAGATGGCCCCTTCATAGTCGCCGGCATCGGCGGAGGCCTGGGCGTATTCGAAGGCGAGGTCGAGATCGTTGGGGCGCGCGATCATCTGTTGCAGCATCGCATCGCGCTGCTGCTCCGACAGCCCCGCGGCCGAGCCGGTTCCGGGAGCACCCAAGACCAGACAGCCAACCGCGGCGGCGATCGCCACCTTCCCCCACGAACCCATCACTCTGTCCGCCCGGTTTGTTCCGTTGGTGAGATGTCGGTCGAAACAGACAGCAGCACCCGCCCTTCACCGGGACGTTAGCCAGTTAACCTTTGGCTCACAAGGCTTGGCGCGCCTTTTTTGAATGTTTTCAAAGACTCTGTGGCTATTTGGGCACGGGATTGTCACGCTATGGTTAACAATTATACGCCACACGCTCGGCCCGCTCGTAGCAAGCTGATTTCGTGGCCTGTTTTCGAGGAAATGCATGTTATTTTGGCAGGAGTTCCCGAGTCTCGCGTCTATTTATTCTTTGCTAACCGGGTTGGGTTCAAATCGACCTCGTACCGGAAGAGCCCGCTTTGTTTTGCGTTCGCGGCTCTTTCGGTACGGCTTACTCAAGCCCTTTGGGGGGCGGGACTTTGGACGGGGCAGTATCGGACGGACCCGCGCGGGCTACGGGTCGCAATCGGCCATTGGCCGGCGTAGCTTTCGCGGCGCGCTCCTGGTTTGCCCTTCTTCTCGTATCCACGTGCATCATTGGATTCTGGCCTGATGATCCGGAAGACGACGGCATTTCCGGTCTCGGCAAGCGGGTTGTGCCGATCGGCTCTCCGGCGCCGAAGGGCGGGGGCCATTTCAAGATCGGCCAGCCCTACGAGATCAATGGCGAGCAGTTCGTCCCCGAGGACGATCCCTCTTACAACCGTACGGGCGTCGCCTCCTGGTATGGCGCCTTGTTCCATGGCCGGCACACGGCAAATGGCGAGATCTTCGACATGGAGCGGTTGACGGCGGCTCATCCGACACTGCCGCTGCCGGTCTACGTGAAGGTGACCAATCTCGACAACGGACGAAGCGCCGTGGTGCGGGTCAACGACAGGGGGCCGTTCCGGAACGGACGCGAGATCGACCTTTCGGAGCGTACGGCCGAAGTGCTCGGCTTCAAGCGCGCCGGGACCGCGAATGTGCGCGTCCGGTATCTGCGGCGCGCTCCGATGGACGGCGACGACGGTTTCGAGCGGGACTACCTTTCGACCCGAGGTTACTCGCAATATGCGGGGACGAGGGATGAGGACGGCGTGCCGGAAGTCGTCATTGCGGTTGGGCCGCCGGCCCCGCCGGGGCCTCCTCCCGCACCGCCGCTTCCCGACCGTCCCGACAGGTCGGCCGTCGTGGCCGCTCTTCAGACGCCGGCCGGTTCATCCGCCGGCCCCGCCGGTTCGGACGAGGCCCCGCAACACGCGCAAGCGTCCATGGAGACCACGGGATCGATCCGGCCCTCCGTATCGGAGTCCGGCGGGCCGATGATTCAGGCCGGGTTCTTCAAGAATCAAGGAAACGCGGAGCGGGCGCGCGGGGCGCTCGCGTCGGTCGGTCCCGTTGTCGTCACGGAACTGCTGGATCGGGGAGAAACGTACTACCGGGTGCGGGTCGGGCCGTTCCCGGACGGGATCGCGGCCGCCGCCGCTCTGTCGGATGTTGCCACGGCTGGCTATCGAGGCGCTAAAATCGTCTTGAATAACTGAGTGTTGTTCCGTGCCTGGTTGATTTTTCGGTCCAGGCATTCGATAGTGCATGAACACTGGCCGCAGGCGTTGGCGGCCCTTCGAGCCACCATTCCACAGAACGAAGTGATCGTGCGCGCTTTGCGTAGATTGACGAAAACTGCCGTTGCTTGCGCGCTGGGCGTGGCCTTTGCCGCGAGCGTCACCCATGCGGCCACGAAAAAAGACGAAGGCTTTACCACCAAGGCCCAGAACGCGATCCTCCTCGATTCGGGCGCCGATCTCGTCCTTTACGAGAAGAACGCCGATTCGCGCATCCCGCCGGCGAGCATGAGCAAGCTCATGACCCTGGCCGTCGTCTTTCGCGAGTTGAAGGCTGGCCGCATCAAGCTCGACGACACGTTCAAGGTCAGCGAGTACGCCTGGCGCACGGGGGGCGCACCGTCTGGAACCGCCGCGATGTTCGCGCCGCTTGGCAACGAGATCACCGTGGCGGACTTGATCCAGGGCGTCACGGTGCAGTCGGCGAATGACGGAGCGCTTATTCTGGCCGAAGGGATTGGCGGGACCGAGCAGGGCTTCGTCAAGATGATGAACGACTACGCCAAGCAGATCGGTCTCACCCAGTCGACGTTCATGAATCCGACCGGCCTTCCGGCCGAAGGCCATCTGATGACGGCGCGGGATCTTGCGGCGCTCTCGAAGTTTCTGATCGAGACCTATCCGGAATACTACCACTACTTCTCGCAAAAGGAGTTCCGCTATCGCGACAAGTTCACCTTCCGGAACCGCAATCCGCTGGTGTGGTCGGATATCGGTGTCGATGGCCTGAAGACCGGCTATTTGAAGGAAGCGGGGTACGGACTTGTCTCGAGTGCGAAGCGCGGCGATCAAAGGCTCATTCTGGTCGTCACGGGGCTATCGGGTAAGGACGACCGGCAGTCGGAATCGCGCCGGATGCTGGAATGGGGCTTCAAGAGTTTCCGGCCCTTCCGGCTATTCGACGCCGGACAGCAAGTCAGCGACGCGCTGGTTTGGGGCGGAGAGAAGCACTACGTGCCGCTTGTCGGCGACGGGGCGATCGATCTCCTCCTGCCGGCCAGCGCGACCGGCACGGTCTCCGGCGAGATCGTCTATGACGGGCCGATCAAGGCCCCCATCAAGAAGGGGGACCGGATCGCGACCCTGAAGGTGAAAGCCGCGGAACTTGAGGCGGTCAACGAAATTCCGCTTTATGCTGGCGAGGACATCAACAGCAGCAACTTCGCCATGCGCGGCATCGATTCTTTGCTCGTGCTCGCCTTCGGCTGGCTGCTTTAGGGCAACGGTACCGAGCCTCCGAACATGCAGCAGGCCATCGAGATCGGACGTTTCATCACCTTCGAGGGCGGTGAAGGCTCCGGCAAGTCGACCCAAGCCGGAATTCTCGCAAATCGCCTGGCCCGGTCTGGACGTTCGGTGTTCGCGACGCGGGAGCCGGGCGGATCGCCTGGCGCCGAGGAAATCCGCGCGGCGCTGCTGTCCGGGCGCGTGGCGCCGTTCGGGCATTTGGCCGAGGCGGTCTTGTTCGCGGTGGCGCGGGCGGATCATATCGACAATGCCATTCAAGGCGCCCTCCAAGAGGGCCAATGGGTCGTGTGCGACCGTTTCATCGATTCGACCCGCGCCTATCAGGGAGCGACGGGAGGCGTGCCGCGCAGCGCCATCAATGCCTTGGAGCGGCTGACGGTCGGCGAGCTTTCGCCGGACATTACGTTTATCCTGGATATCCCCGCGGACGAAGGTCTTGCCCGCGCCGAGGCGCGCGCGGCAGGGGGCGAACTCGACCGCTTCGAGAGTCAGGACCTCATGAACCATGAGCGGATTCGCCGTGCATTCCTGGACATCGCCGAGGAAGAACCGGACCGTTGCGTGGTCGTGGACGCAAGCCAGCCCGAAGCCATGGTCGCCGAGGACGTTTGGGAAACGGTCCTACAGCGTCTCAATCCGTGAGCCGGGCTCCAACTCCATGAGGGTTCCCAGGATCGGGGGGGCGAGATAAGCGCCGCGCAGAAACCGTCCCGGCCGGGGCCGGTGGAGCCGGACCGGCTTGAGTCGTTCTCCTCGCCGCGCGAGGTGGAGAGCGTGTTCGGCCATGACGGCGCTGCCGCCGAATTCGAGGACGCGCTTCGCGGCGGCCGGTTGCATCATGCGTGGTTGCTGGTGGGCCCCGAAGGCATCGGCAAGGCGACGCTGGCCTATCGTTTCGCCCGGACCGTGCTCGCCCACGCGGAGGCGGGGGACCTGATCGCGGGCGAACCCGCCGACGTCCCGATTTCCGATCCGTTGTTCCGCAAGGTCGCGGGGCTGGCTCATCCCAACCTGCTCCTCATTCGCCGGTCGTGGAACGACAAATCCAAGCGCTATTCCCAATGGATCGGCGTCGACGAGGTCCGGCGCTTGCGCGCGTTTCTCGGCAGTACCGCAGGCGACGGCAGTTGGCGCGTGGTCGTCGTGGACCGGGCCGACCAGCTCAATCAAAACGCCGCGAATGCGCTGTTGAAGGCGCTCGAAGAGCCTCCGCCGCGCACGCTGTTTCTCTTGGTTTCGAGCGCCGAGGGCCGTCTGCCGGCGACCATCCGCTCGCGCACGCGGGTCTTGCGGCTTTCGTCCTTGGAGGAGGCGCCGCTGAGCGATGCGGTTCGCGCCGCGCTCCAGCGCGACGAGATCGAGGCCGGCGGGAAGACGCTGTCCTTGGCGATCTCCCTGTCGCAGGGGAGCGTACGGCGCGCGCTCGAGCTCATCACCGGCGGCGGGATCGAGCTCTATGACGAGATCGTCGCGACATTCGACTCTCTGCCGGAGCTCGACGGTGCCAGGGTCCACCGTCAAGCGGAGAAGCTGGCCAGCGCGAGCGAGACCGAGCGGTTGGAGCTGTATCTCGTCTTGCTGCTGGGGCTGATCGAGCGCTTCGTGCGCTTCGGCGCGACGGGACAGGGGCTCGCGGCGTGCGAGGAAAAGCTCGCAAAGCGTTTCGTCTCAAACGACAATTTGCCCGAATGGGCGGATGCCTGGGAGACGATCTCCGCCGCACGCTCGGAGACCTTCGCGCTCAATCTGGACCGCAGTCTTCTGATCCTGAACACCTGGTTCAGTCTCCAGAAGCTCGTCCAGGAACGCGCCGTTTAGCGCGTTCGACGTGGGTGCTTGCTGGGGACGAGGCTTCAAGGCTATGTCTCCGGCAAGGGTAGCGAATTTGACATTTGGGTCCCGCTTGCCGCCAGTCCCTCGCTCGAACGTCAAATTCAAAAGCCCCACTGGAATCAGAAGTTGCTAGTGGTTCTTTCGACGCCTTCATTTGCTTGGGCAGGCGCAGCCAAGGGATGGCAAATGCCGGTGTCGAACCGCTAGGGAGACACGATGGCCGACAGACAATCCTATTACATCACCACAGCGATCTCGTATCCGAACGATGCGCCGCATATCGGCCATGCCTACGAGGCGGTGGCGACCGATGCGCTCGCGCGCTTCCGGCGGCTGCAGGGGAAGGACGTGTTCTTTCTCACCGGCACCGACGAGCACGGCATCAAGATGCTGCAGACGGCGCGCAAGCAAGGCATCACGGCCGCCGAACTCGCCGATCGCAACACGCCGAAATTCCGCGAGATGGTCGAGGTGCTCAATTGCTCCAACGACGACTTCATCTCGACGCGGGAGGAGCGCCATACCCGCTCCACGCAGGAGCTGTGGCGGCGCATGCAGGCGGCGGGCGACATCTATCTCGACAAATATGCCGGCTGGTACTCGGTGCGCGACGAGGCCTATTACGACGAGAGCGAGCTGAGCGAAGGCAAGGACGGCGCCAAGCTGTCGCCGCAAGGGACGCCCGTCGAATGGGTGGAGGAGGAGAGCTATTTCTTCCGGCTGTCGGCGTTCGGCGACCGGCTGCTCGACTATTACGAGGCGAACCCGGGCTTTATCGGGCCCGAGACCCGCGCCAACGAGGTGAAGGCCTTCGTGCGCGGCGGCCTCAAGGATCTGTCGGTGTCGCGAACGACGTTCGATTGGGGCGTGCCGGTGCCGGACGATCCGAAGCACGTCATGTATGTGTGGGTCGATGCGCTGACGAACTACATCACCGGCGTCGGCTTTCCGGACGAGGGGTCCGAGAGCTTCAAGAAATATTGGCCGGCGGATGTCCACATCATCGGCAAGGACATCATCCGCTTCCACGCGGTCTACTGGCCTGCGTTCCTGATGTCGGCCGGCGTCGCGCCGCCCCGCAAAGTGTTCGGCCACGGCTTTCTCTACAATCGCGGGGAGAAGATGTCGAAGTCGGTCGGTAACGTGGTCGATCCGATTTCGCTTGCCGGCGCGTATGGCGTCGATCCGATCCGGTATTTCCTCTTGCGTGAAGTGCCGTTCGGCCAGGACGGCAATTACAGCCACGAGGGCATCGTTCAGCGCATCAACGCCGACCTTGCCAACGATCTCGGCAATCTCGCCCAGCGCTCGCTCTCGATGATCGCCAAGAATTGCGGCGGGACCGTTCCGGAGCCGGGCGCGCTCACCGAGGCCGATAAGACGATCCTTGCCGCGGCCGACGGCCTGCTCCCGCGCGTGGAGGCGGAGATCGACGCCTTCGCCATCCATCGGGCGTTGGAACTGATCTGGGGGTTGATCGCGGACGCGAACCGCTATTTCGCGGGCGAGGAGCCGTGGGCCCATAAAAAGACGAACCCCGAGCGCATGGGCACGATCCTCTACGTCACGGCGGAGGTCGTGCGTCAGGCCGCGATCCTCGTTCAACCGGCGATGCCGGAAAGCGGGGTCAAGCTCTTGGATTTGCTGAGCGTTCCGGGGGACGCGCGGGGCTTCGACCGGCTCGGCGAGGCAGGGCGCCTCAAGCCTGGCACGGACCTGCCCGCGCCAACGCCCGTCTTCCCGCGTTATGTGGAGACGGAACAAGACTAACTGGCTATCTATTGAGCCCGTCCAGAAGTGGAAATGCGTCACTTACCTACGCACAAACCAGTCGTCCACCTCGCTGAAACCTTCAAGAACGTGGCAATATCCATTTTTTTTCAGAGTCTGTCGTATTTTTTGACGACTCTCTGTGTAGTTGTGTTCGCAGGTAATAATTGAAATGTTGTATTTTTTGAAATCAAAAGTCGAAATAATATCGAGCTCGCTGCCTTCAGTATCAATAGATAGGTAGTCTATGTCGCGCGGCGCGTTATGTTGGTCGAGCAAGTCCGTCAACGAAACGGTTTCCACGTCATATGTATCTTCTGGAGCCTCTCTTTGCTTTGCATGAAAATCGTCGTTACTATAGAGAGCAAGTGTGGATAAAGCAGAATATTTCGCTTCCACGAATTTCAGTTTATGGCCGCTTTCCTTCCACACACATCGATAGTCGATTTTTGCGGTACGGTTTTTAGCGAGGTTGTCCGCGTCGCACCGTGCAGGTTCCGCCAAGATGCCTTGCCAACCAAGTTTCGATTCCAGAAGGTGAGTGTTGCTCAAAGTTATGCCGTCGGCGGCGCCAAATTCAACAAAAAACCCGGGCCTCAGACCAAGCTGAGAAACCACAAATATATCCTGGCCTATTTGACTTTTAGAGAATTCAAGAATATTTATAAAATTATCCACGGATTCATTTGGATTGTTATCTGCAAAGTTTCCTATAATTGACATGGTTCTTTTGTGTGAATTGCATAAATTTGTTAGTTGTCTATTTTTTTGAGTCAATTTCTTGTTTGAGGATAGTAATTCGTTGCAATCTTTTGTTAGCAATTCATAGTCGTGTTTTAAAGATGAGAGCGATTTTGTAAGATTTATATGTTGGTTCTTGATTGATTTGTATTGCTGAGACTGTTTGAGTAGTCGGCTGCGGTTTCTGGCGTGGATAAGCTCAAATCCAGTCAACCGAGATAAGACGCGGTTTCCAAGTCGAGTTAGGCGCATGATAACGGGGGCATCGATATAGATCTGTCTGTCCAATGGCCGTGGCTCGCGGACGACCGGAAGCCGTTATCCTCTACAGCGCTTTAGTCCATAGTCGCAAGAATTATGAGGCTACCGCCCATAGTGACGGCAAAGCCAAACTGAGGTGGGCTGGGGCAACGCCCGTCTTCCCGCGTTATGTGGAGACGGACAGCGAGGACGTCTGACGTCCGGAAACGTCAGACCCGCTGATTACAAATCAGCCGCTCTAGGAGCTCTGGCTGTCGAAGAACCCCGACACCAGGACAGCGGCGAGCAGCGAGCCGAAGAGTGCAAGACCGATCATCATGAAGCCCAAACGCGCCGATACGCGTCCGGTTCCGCGATGCGCTCGACAAATTCGTTTTTAGCGGCAGAGTTGGTTGATCCTTGCCGGGTCGAAGCCGCTCACGACGGAGCGGCCGATGAGCGTGCGCGGTATGGCGGTGTTGCCAAAGCGGGCGATCATGTCGGCCTGGACGCGGGGCGTCGTCGCGTCCAGCAGCGTGTAACGGATGCGGTTGCGGTCGAGATAGGCGCGTAGTTGGCGGCACGTTCCGCACCAATCCGCGCTGTAGACATAGACGCGCTGGCTGCAGCGCGCCTGCGCGATGCCCGGGGACAGGATGAGCACGAGCGCGGCGGCCGTGGCGGCGGTAAGGCCCACGGCAAGCCGTATTTTGCGCAAGAGGATCGGCACCATGTCGCTTGGCCGCCTGCGGCGGCCGCCCCTATTGTTTCGTCTGCGAAAGTGCTGCACAAAAGGGGCGCGTCGCGTCCCTTTGCGCGTTACCCTAGCAGATTGAACCTTAACGATATTTCATCTTTCCGTGATGCTGATCGATAGCCACTGCCATCTCGACTTCCCGGAACTCAAAGCGGACTTGCCGGCGTTGCTCGCTCGGGCCCAAGACGCTGGCGTCGGGCTCATGGTGACGATCTCGACGCGGGTTGCGAACTTCGCCGATCTGAAGGCGATCGTGGAGACCCATGACAATGTGTTTTGCTCGATCGGAACCCATCCGAACAACGCCGCCGAGGAGCCGGATGTGACGGCCTCCGAGCTGATCGGGATCGCAACGCATCCGAAGGTCGTCGCCGTCGGCGAGGCGGGGCTGGACTATCATTACGACTCTGCGCCGCCGGAAGTGCAGGCGAAGAGCTTCCGCGTGCATATCGCCGCCGCGCGGGAGACCGGACTGCCGCTCGTCATCCACTCGCGCGACGCCGACGAGGACATGGCGCGCATCCTGGAGGAGGAGACGGCGAAGGGGGCCTTTCCCTTCATTCTCCATTGCTTCACCAGCGGGCCGGAGCTTGCCCGGCGCGGACTGGCGCTCGGCGGCTATGTGTCCTTCTCCGGGGTCGTGACCTTCAAGAAGGCGAGCGAGTTGCGCGGCATCGCGGCGTCCGTACCGGACGACCGGCTGCTGGTCGAGACCGATGCGCCCTATCTCGCGCCGGAACCCTACCGCGGCAAGACCAACGAACCGGCCTACGTGGCCAAGACGGCCGCGCGCCTGGCCGAAGTCCGGGGGGTGAGCGCGGACGCGCTGGCAACGCTGACCACGGATAATTTCTTTCGCTTGTTCAAGAAGGTGCCGCGCGCGGCTCTGAAAGAGAATCTCGACGCCGCATGAGTTTGAAAGTCACCATCCTTGGTTGCGGCACGTCGGGCGGCGTGCCCCGGATCGGCAACCAGTGGGGCGCCTGCGATCCGCACAATCCGAAGAACCGCCGCCGCCGCTGCGCACTGCTTGTGGAGCGGGCAGGGGAGAACGGCGTGACCCGCGTGCTGGTGGACACGGCGCCCGATCTTCGCGAGCAGTTGAACGACGCCGGTGTGGGTCTTCTGGATGGCGTGCTCTACACCCACGACCATGCCGACCACGTGCACGGCATCGACGATCTGCGCATGGTTGCCTATAACGGCCGCCGCCGCGTGGACGTCTACTTCCTCAAGGAGGTCGGAGAGGTCTTGCGCCGGCGGTTCGACTATTGTTTCGAGGCCCCGCCCGGCAGCGAGTATCCGCCTGTCTTGGACGGACATGAGATCGTGCCGGGGCAGCCCGTCGTCGTCGACGGTCCGGGCGGCCCCATCGAAGCCATGCCGTTCCTGCAGCGGCACGGCTCCATCGATTCGCTCGGCTTCCGCTTCGGCGGGCTCGCTTATTCGCCCGACGTGAGCGACTTCCCGGAAGCCTCGTTGCCCTATCTCGATGGGTTGGATGTCTGGATTCTCGATGCGCTGCGCTACACCGGCCATCCGAGCCATATGACGGTGGACGAGGCGCTGGGCTGGATCGGGCGCATGCGGCCGAAACGAGCCATCCTGACCCACATGCATGTGGATCTGGACTACGACACCCTGACGGGCCGGCTCCCGGAGGGCGTCGAACCGGCCTATGACGGCTTGGTCATCGAGACAGGTTAGGCGCGCCGACCGGCCCGCGCTTTTTTCGTTAGGACACGCCGGCAATCCGTCCGGAGTCCGTGACGCTCGGGAGGCAGAGTTCGAGGATCGCCTGGGCGGCTTCGTCTGGTGTCTTGATCGTGCTCGGGTCTTCGCCCGGATAGGCTTCGGCGCGCATGCCCGTCGCGGTCGCGCCCGGATCGACCACATTGACCTTGACCGTGCTGTCGGCGGTCTCGTTGGCGTAGGTCTTGGCCAGCGTCTCGAGACCGGCTTTCGACACGGAGTAGGGTGCCCAATAGGCGCGGCCTTGGGCGGCAACGCCCGAGGACGTGACGAACACGACCCGCCCGGCGCCGGACCGGCGCAGCAACGGATCGAGCGTGCGGATCAACAGCCAATTGGCCGTGAGGTTCGTGGCCAGCACCTGGTCCCACGTCTTCGCGGAAATGTGGGTGAGAGGGCGCAACCCGCCCAGCATCGCGGCATTGCCGACGAAAATGTCCAGCCGCCCGAAACGCTCATAGAGCGAGGGGCCGAGAGCGTCGATCTTTGCCCCGTTTTGAAGGTCGAGCGGGATGAGCGATGCGTTGCCGCCGGCGGACGTGATCTCGTCGTAGACGGGCTCGAGCGATTTTTGCTTGCGGCCGAGCAGCAAGACGTGGGCGCCTTCCGCCGCGAGGCGTTTCGCGGTCGCGCGCCCGATGCCCCGGGAGGCCCCGGTGATCAGCGCGATCCGGTTTTTGAGACGGGTTTCGGTCAACCGACCTCTGCGAGGAAGGAGAGTTGCTTCTGCTGCGGCGGGCCTTCCTGGTCGCGAAGCCGGGTCGGGTATTCGCCGGTGAAGCAGTGATCGGTGAATTGGGGATTGTCGTCGTCGCGGCCTTCAAAGCCCATGGCGCGATAGATGCCGTCGACGGAGATGAAGGCGAGGGAGTCGGCACCCATGAAGGCGCGCATTTCTTCGAGGGTGCGGTTTGCGGCCAGCAGCTTGGCCCGGTCCGGCGTGTCGATGCCGTAGAAGTCCGGATGGGTGATCGGCGGGCTAGAAATGCGCATGTGGACTTCTTTCGCGCCGGCCTCGCGCATCATCTGCACGATCTTTACCGATGTGGTGCCGCGCACCACGCTGTCGTCGATCAAGACGATACGCTTGCCCTTCACCTGGAGCTGATTGGCGCTGTGTTTCAGTTTTACGCCGAGCTGCCGGATTTGCTGTTCGGGTTCGATGAAGGTCCGGCCCACATAGTGGTTGCGGATGATGCCGTACTCGAAGGGTAGTCCGGATTCTTGTGCGTAGCCGATGGCCGCGGGCACGCCGCTATCCGGAATCGGAACGACCATGTCGGCATCGGCCGGCGCTTCCAGCGCCAATTGCCGGCCCATGGCCTTGCGGACATCGTAGACCGAGCGGCCCTCGATGATGGAATCCGGGCGCGCGAAATAGATGTACTCGAAGATGCAGAGCCGCGGCGGATGCTTCGGGACGAAGCGGTGGCTTTCGATGCCGTCCCGCGTGGCGATGATCACTTCGCCGTTCTCGACTTCGCGCACGAACTCGGCGCCGATGATGTCGAGCGCGCAGGATTCCGACGCCAAGACCCAGGCGTCCCCGAGACGGCCGAGCACGAGAGGCCGGATGCCGTAGGGATCGCGCGCGCCGATCAGTTTCTTGTTGGTCATGCCGACGAAGGCATAGGCCCCTTCGACCTGCAGCAGCGCCTCGACGAAGCGCTCCACGAAGTTGCGCTTCTCGCTGCGCGCGACCAGATGCAGAATGACTTCCGTATCGGTCGTCGATTGGCAGATGGCGCCCTTGCTGATGAGCGATTCCCGCAAGGTCAG
The DNA here is from genome assembly GCA_002482645.1 of Hyphomicrobiaceae bacterium UBA7697. Lineage (GTDB taxonomy): Bacteria > Pseudomonadota > Alphaproteobacteria > Rhizobiales > Methyloligellaceae > Methyloceanibacter. The sequence goes on along the minus strand of DLGJ01000008.1, from coordinate 164,621 downwards.
CGCGTTGGTCAGATTGCCGTTGTGGCAAAGCGCGAAGCCGCCGGATTCGAGATCCACGAAAAGAGGCTGGACGTTGCGCAGCACCGCATCGCCCGTGGTGGAATAGCGCACATGGCCCACGGCCATGTCGCCTTTCAGACGGTCGATGACGGGGCGCGAGGTGAAATGGTCGCCGACGAGGCCCATGCGGCGCTCGGTGTGGAAGTGCTCGCCGTCGAAGCTGACGATGCCGGCCGCTTCCTGGCCGCGATGCTGGAGCGCGTGCAGGCCGAGCGCCGTCAGAGCGGCGGCGTCGGGGTGGTTGAAGATGCCGAAGACTCCGCATTCTTCATGGAGCCGGTCTTCTTCAAGCCATTGGAGTGCTGGTGTCTGATCGTCTTCGTCTGTCACGAGCATCGGCCTTTCCCAATCAATAAATAGTCGCCCCATCGGAGGCTTCAATGCCACGCAACTGGTTACAGGGACGCAAACGCGCCCCTAAAGCGGTGCATCCGGCTGCGCCGGAGCGCCGTCCGGCGCGGCCTCGCCACCTTCGTCGTCGTCCTTGCCGGGCAGATATTGCTCCGGATTGGTGGGCAGCAGGGACTCGATGGCCACCTGCGTCCGTTGCAGGATCGGGTAGGAGCGCGCATCGCGGACCCATTCCGGCTGGTCTCTGGCGAGTGCGGTGAAGAGAATGAAGACGATGGCCACGAGCAGGAAACCGCGGGCCAGGCCGAAGACGAAGCCGAGCGAGCGGTCGAGCGCGCCGACACGGCTGTCCAGCACCTTGTCGGAGATGCGGAAGGTGATCAGGCTCACGATAATCAGCGTGACGATGAACACGGCCGCCGCGAAGGCGATCTGCGCGATGCTCGGATTGTCGATATAGGGAGTCAGAACTTCGTAATAGCGCGGGGTGAAATACAGCGCGGCGACGGCCGCCATGGCCCAAGAGAAAATCGAGAGAACCTCACGGGTAAATCCGCGCACCATCGCGAGGAAGCCCGAGATGAGCATGATGACGATCAAAATGATATCGAGCCAGGAGATTGGCATGAAGCGGGGCTCCCTCAGGCAGGCGTTTTCAGACTATCACGATTCTCGCGGATGAAGCACAGATGGGCCCCCTTGCGCAATGGCTTGGGGGTCACATCTCGCGGCAAATCCGCACGCTGCACTATCCCTCGGGCAGGGCGAACCAGGTCACGAGGTCTTCGAGCTGCGAGACCGGGTCGAGGACGATGCCCGCCGCGCCGCTTTCGGCCGGCCCCTTGCTCGCGGGCGCGACGGCTTGAACGAAGCCGAGCTTCGCGGACTCCTTCAGCCGCTGGTCCGTGTGGCCGACCGCGCGGACGGCGCCCGTCAGGCTGACTTCCCCGAAATAGACCGTGTCTTCCGGCGCCGCCCGTCCGGTGAAGGACGACAGCAGCGCGGCGGCGGCGGCGAGATCGGCGGCGGGCTCGGTCAGCCGCAGGCCGCCGGCGACGTTGAGATAGACGTCGTGGCCGCCGAGCCGTACGCCGCAGCGTGCCTCCAGGACGGCGAGGAGCATGGAGAGGCGATTCTGGTCCCACCCGACCACGGCGCGGCGCGGCGTGCCGAGCACGCTTTGCGCCACGAGGCCCTGGATCTCGACCAGGATCGGCCGCGTGCCCTCCATGCCGGCGAACACCGCCGTGCCGGGCGAGCCGCGATCGGCATCGTTGAGGAAGAGTGCGGACGGGTTCTCCACCTGCCGCAGTCCTTCGAGGCGCATCTCGAAAACGCCGATCTCGTCCGTGGGCCCAAAGCGATTCTTGACGGCGCGGAGGATGCGGAACTGATGGCCGCTCAGCCCTTCGAAATAGAGGACGGTGTCGACCATGTGCTCGATCACCTTCGGCCCGGCGATTTGCCCGTCCTTGGTGACGTGGCCCACGAGCACCAGCGTCGTCCCGCTGGCCTTCGCGTAGGCGATCAACGCGGCGGAGCAGCCGCGCAGTTGGGAGATCGTTCCGGGAGCGGATTCGATACCTTCCGACCACAGCGTTTGTACGGAATCGATCACGACGAGGGCAGGCGGCGGTCCGCTCCCCAACGTGGCGACGATATTGGCCACGTTGGTCTCGGTGCCGAGCGCCACCGGCGCGCCGGTAATGCCAAGCCGCGCGGCGCGCATCCGCACCTGGGCCGTCGCCTCCTCCCCCGAGAGGTAGATGACATTGGCGCCGTCCTGGGCCAGCTCCGCGGCGGCCTGCAGGAGGAGCGTGGACTTGCCGATGCCCGGATCGCCGCCGACGAGCACCGCCGCGCCCGGCACCAGGCCCCCGCCCAGCACGCGGTCGAGTTCGGCGATGCCGGTCTTGAGGCGAGGGGCATCCTCCGTCTTGGCATCGAGCGTCTCGAAGCGCGCCTGGCGGCCCTTGCCGCCTTTGATGGCGACGAGGGCGGGCGAGTTCGTTGGCGTGGCCGCTTCCTCGATGAGCGTGTTCCACTCACCGCAGGCGGCGCATTTCCCGGACCAGCGCGTTGCGACGGCGCCGCAAGATTGGCAGATATAAGCTTTCGATGGTTTCGCCATATTCGTCCGCGTTCTGCGCGCCCGTCCTCAACCGCCGATATAGCGGCGCGTGGCGCGGGTGCCGAGGCTGGTCAGGACCTCGTAGTCGATTGTTCCAGCCTGGAGGGCCATGGCATGGGCGCTGACATTGGGGCCGAGGAGTTCGACCCAGGCGCCGCGCTGCGTATAGGCGTCCGGTATGTCGGTGACGTCGACGGCAATGAGATCCATCGACACGCGGCCGAGAATGGGCACCGGATAGGGGCCGAGATAGGCCGTCAGCCCCACTTCGCCGTCGCCTGCGGAGAGTGCCCGGAACAGACCGTCGGCGTAACCGGCTGCGACGATCCCGATACGCGTCGGCCGCGTCAGCGTCCGGGTCGCGCCGTAGCCGACGGTTTCGCCTTCCGTGGCGGCGCGGATCTGCAGAATGCGGCCCATCAAATGCACCACGGACCGGAACGGGACTTCGCCTTGGCGCTGCGGATGGCCGCCATAGAGCGCGATGCCCGGCCTGACGAGGCCGTAGTGATAGCCGTGCCCGAGCAAGATCCCGGCCGAGTTGGCGAGGCTCGCCGGGGTCTCGGGAAACCGCGCCCGCGCCGCATCGAAACGCTCGCGCTGGGCCGCATTCTTGGCGTGGCCGGGATCGTCGGCGCAGGCCAGATGGCTCATTACGAGGGTGAGGGTGATTGTCCGCCAGAGCGCGGGAATAGCCAAGATTTCAGCAACTTCCGAAGCCGAGAGCCCAAGCCGGTTCATGCCCGTGTCGATATGAACGGCGCATGCCAACGGCGCGCGCACGCGGTCGCAATATCCGGCCCACTCGCGGATCTCGGTGGCGCTGTTGAGTACCGGGCGAAGATCGTTCTTCCGGAAGAGCGGCGCCGTCCCGGCCAGGAGGCCGTTCAGGACGTAGATCGCCGCGTCCGGAAGCAGCGCCCGCAAGTCGGTCGCCTCGGTGATGGTGGCCACGAAAAAGGTGCGGCAGCCGGCGCGCCACAAGGCGGGTGCCGCCTCCGCCATGCCAAGTCCATAAGCATCGGCTTTGACGACGGCCGCGCATTCGGCCCCGGCGGCCCGTTCGCGCAAATCCCGGTAATTGTCCGCGAGCGCTCCGAGGTCGATGGTCAGGATCGCCGTCTCGTGCGCGCCGTTCCCGGCAGTCCCGGCAGTCCCGGCAGTCCCGGCGCCATGGGCCTCCTGGGGCTCCTGGGCCCCCTGGGCGGGCGTCCTCACTCCATGCGTTCCGGCAGACGCTCCGACGCCGCGAGGTTGGAGAAGCGGGTGTACTCCGGCGAGAACTGAAGCGTCACCGTTCCGGTCGGGCCGTGGCGCTGCTTGCCCACGATCACCTCGGCCTTGCCCATGACCGCTTCCATGTCCTGTTGCCACTGTCTGTGCTCTTCGGTGTTTTCGCGAGGCTGGCTGCGCTCGAGGTAGTATTCCTCGCGGAACACGAACATTACCACATCGGCATCCTGTTCGATCGAGCCCGATTCACGCAAATCGGCAAGCTGCGGCCGCTTGTCGTCCCGTTGCTCAACCTGTCTGGAGAGCTGCGAGAGTGCCAGGATCGGAACGTGCAACTCCTTCGCCAAGGCCTTCAGCCCGGTGGTGATTTCGGAGACCTCCTGCACGCGGCCCTCCTGGGCGCGCCGGGACGACCCCGTTAAGAGCTGCAGATAATCGACAACGATAAATCCAAGACCCCGCTGTCTTTTTAGACGTCTGGCACGAGCCGCTAGCTGGGCCACGGAGATGCCGCCCGTCTGGTCGATGAACAGCGGCAGGTTTTGGAGCTCTTGGGAGACTTCGACAATGCGGTCGAACTCGCCGGAATCGATCCGGCCGCGGCGGATCTTCTCCGAGGAGATCTGCGACTGCTCGGAGATGATACGGGTGGCGAGCTGCTCGGCCGACATTTCCAAGGAGAAGAAGCCGACCACGGCGCCGTCCATCGTGTCGCCGGTTTGCGGATCGGCGGCATGGGCCTTGGCGACATGATAGGCGATGTTCGTGGCGAGCGCCGTCTTGCCCATGGAAGGACGCCCGGCGAGAATGACGAGGTCCGAGGCCTGAAGGCCGCCCATGCGCTGGTCGAGATCGGCGAAGCCCGTCGCAAGACCTGAGAGCCCTCCGTCGCGCCGGTAGGCGTTGGCGGCCATGTCGATGGCATCGGTGAGGGCGGACGAGAACGGCTCGAAACCGGCGCCGTATTTGCCCGTCTCCGCGAGCTCGTAAAGCCGCTGCTCGGCGTCCTCGATCTGCGCCGAGGGTTCGGCATCGATCGGAGAATCGTAGGCCGTGTTGACCATCGCCTCGCCGATATCGATCAACTGCCGGCGCACCGCCAAATCGTAGACCGTGCGGCCGTAGTCCTCGGCGTTGATGATGGTGGTGGCGTTCGCGGCCAGCCGTCCCAGATATTGCGGAACGGTGAGATCGCCGACGTCCGGGTCGGACTGGAAAAACGTCTTGAGCGTAATGGGCGTGGCCCGCTTTCCGCCCATGATGAGCTTGGCCGCGCTCTCGAAGATGCGTCCGTGGAGCGGATCGAAGAAATGGTCCGGCTTGAGGAAGCTGGAGACCCGGTCCAGAGCCTCGTTGTTCACGAGGATGGCGCCGAGCAGGGCTTGCTCGGCCTCCAGATTGTTGGGCGCTTCGCGATAGTCGCCGCTCTCCGGGAGGGGCTCTTGGGGCGTCTGGCGAATCAATGCGGTCATGCCGAAGAGTAGCGAATTGCCAGAGGCCGGATAGGTGGGGCCCCTGTGAACATCGGGGAGATCGTCGCCGAACTCACAGCTTCCCGGGACGGGCTAGTGGGCCGACCTCTGGGTTCGCGAACGGGAGGGCTGGCCCTTACGGACGTTCAACTCGCGCTCGCGGTCGAACATGTAGTCGCGCGTGATGGGGAGGGCGTTAAGACCCTTGGCAAGCTGAATCTGGAAGACCATCAGGTTCTGATAGCGGAACCCCGTCTCCGAGGAGGCGAGGTACATTTCCCACATGCGGCAGAAGCGCTCTCCGAACTTGTCCGCCGCCGTATGCCAGGCGGCGCGGAAGCGCTGGCGCCAATGGCGCAACGTCATGGCGTAGTGCAGCCGCAGGATTTCTATATCCGTGACGAGCAGCCCCTCATGCTCGACCGCAGGCACGACTTCGCTCAGGGACGGGATGTAGCCCCCGGGAAAGATGTACTTGGCGATGAAGGGATTGGTCGCGGTCGGCGGATCGAATTGACCGATCGAGTGGAGCAGGACGACGCCTTCGTCGGCGAGCAGGTCGTTCACGCTCTCGAAGAAACGCCGGTAGTGGGCGGAGCCCACATGCTCGAACATGCCGACGGAGACGATACGGTCGAACTTGCCTCTAAGGTCGCGGTAGTCGCAAAGCTCGAAATTGACCGCGTTCGTCAGACCCTCGGCCTGTGCGCGCTCCTGTGCGATCTTCAACTGTTCCTCGCTTAGCGTGATGCCCGTCACGTCCACTCGGGCAGTCTTGGCAAGATAGAGTGCCAAGCCTCCCCAGCCCGAGCCGATGTCGAGAACGCGCATGCCATCGGAAAGATTGAGCTTGGATGCGATGTGCCGCTTCTTGGCGATCTGGGCGTCGTCCAGGGACATATCGTCTTCCTCGAAATACGCGCAGGAATATTGCCTGTCGGTGTCCAGGAAGAGGTCGTAGAGCGAGCCGTCCATATCGTAATGGTAAGCGACGTTTTGTCTGGATCGTCCCACGGGGTTGTAGTGCTGCAGGCGCCGCGTCACTTCTTGCACGAAGTCCATGGCGCGCAGCCAACCCGGCCGCTCAAGCTTTGAAACGTTGACCAGCAGAACCTCGAGAAAGTCGTAGATGGTGCCTTTCTCAAGTGTCAGGCGTCCGTCCATGTAGGCTTCGCCGATGCCAAGGGACGGGCTCAGGGCGAGCCGCCGTTCGGTGCGTTTGTCGGTAATGCGGACAACGACGGGAGTTCCGGTGCGGTCGCCGAATTCGTGAACACGGCCGTCCGCGCCAACGATCTTCAAATCGCCGGTGCCTATGGTCCGCTGAAGAACATAGACGAGCGGTCGAAACATCTCACGTCTCTCGCCGGATCATGGCTTCGAATCCGAGATTTATCTCCGTTACAAGCCAACTATCCTAGGAATAGCAGGCAGGTGAGACAACAGCCTGCCCCCTATTCCTTAAGCCTTAATGTCGCACTAAGCGGATGTTTCGCGGTCGTCCGCAGACGTACCGTTTTCGTCGAAGTGCTCGTCCTCGGGAGCCACGCCTTCCTCGAAAAGCGCTTCTCCGGCCGCGAGGGCTTCGGCGGCTTCCTCTTCCTCGTCCGTGCGCTCCTGCGTGACGTCTTCGCCGCGGGCCTGGCGCTTGGCTTCGTCGTCGGTGCGCGCGACGTTCACGGTCACGGTCGGCACGACTTCGCCATGAAGGGCCAGGCGCACCTCGTGAAGGCCGAGCGTCTTGATCGGCTTGTCGAGGAGAACCTGACGGCGCTCGATGGAGAAGCCGCCCTCGGTCACGGCGACAGCGATGTCGCGGGTCGAAACCGAGCCGTAGAGCTGACCGTTGTCGCCGGCCTGACGGATGACGACGAAGCTCTCTCCACCGAGCTTTCCGGCGACGGCCTCGGCGTCGGTCTTGCGCTCCAGGTCACGGGCTTCGAGCTGGGCACGCTCATTCTCGAAATGGGCGCGATTGGCGTCCGTCGCGCGAAGTGCCTTGCCCTGCGGCAACAGAAAATTGCGCGCGTAGCCGTCCTTGACTTTGACCACATCGCCGATTTGTCCAAGGCGCCCAATGCGCTCGAGCAGTATGACTTCCATAGTGCAATACTCCTTATTGTCGGTACGTAAGATTCAGGTGCCGTCGCCCGTGTCTCCCGAACGCGCGGCGGCCGCGCCACGGGCGCGCGAGCCGAACAGGGGTTCGCCCAGGCCGGCAATGGCGACGATGATCGCGACCCAGCCGAGAAGCAGAATCGCGAGATACACGATCGCCAGAAGGACTGTGCGGAACGGCATGCCAAGGGTGTAAAAATGAATGACCGCGAGACCCTGCAGCAGATAGGCGAACAGGAACGCTCCGGCGAACGCGGCTCCGATCAGGCCGGGGATTCCGGGGAGCAGCCACATGACCAGTGACGCGGCGAACGCTATCACCATCGCGTTCGGAATTTCGAGGGCGTGAAGGTCGGGCCAGGGACGAATGGCGTGGCCGGATGCGCGCACGATGGTTCCGGCGAGCCATATGTTCAGCAGACCGATGGTGAGCCAGACGACGGCCATCATCGCGGGAAGCAGTTGCGTCAGAACGGCTCTGAGCTTCTCGGCTACCTCGGGCGTCCAGACGTCGTTGTCCTTGCCCACCGCGTCGTGGATGACCGGCATCATCTGGTCGACCGAGGCTTGGTAGCGGGCCATGTCCGGGCCGAGGAGCAGCACGACCATGGTGGCGATGAGGCCGCCCATGATGGCAGCCGCCGCAACGAGGTGGCCTACGGGATACCAAGCGATAATCTGAGCCGCTTTATTCTCCGGGTCCGGAAGCGTCCGCGACTGGAGGATCAGGTAGACGAGCACCGCGGACGGCGCGGCGATGGACGCGGCGTAAACGAGGCCCGGTGCGGGACCTAGAAACAAGATCGCGAGGACGGTACCGACGAGCGCGCCAAGTCCGGCGGCGGGCCGGCCCCAACCCAAGCCCGCGAGACAGAGGGGCAGCGGGGCGAGATAGAGGATCAGCCCGGCGAGCGCGCCCGAGACCACGGCGGAGCCGAATAGGGCCGCCGAAACCAGGCCTGCGCCTGCGCCTATGAAAAGATGTGCCGGCATTGATATCGCTGTCCCGCTTGCCTTTTGGGGCGGTTAGGGGAGGGCGCGATGCCCACCCCAACTTTCGGTCGGTTCCGTTTCGGGCCCGGAGGCCGAACCCGTGCTCTATTGCAGGCCGCGCTCTACTGAATGAGGTAGGGCAACAGGCCAAGGAAACGCGCCCGCTTGATGGCGCGCGCCAGTTCACGCTGCTTCTTGGCGGAGACGGCCGTGATACGGCTCGGCACCATCTTGCCGCGCTCCGAGACGTAGCGCTGCAGCAGCTTGACGTCCTTGTAGTCGATCTTCGGTGCTTTGTCGCCGGAGAACGGGCAGGTCTTGCGCCGGCGGTAGAACGGGCGGCGGGCTTGGATCGTGGTCGTGCTCATTAGGAAGCGTCCTCCTCGTCGCTCGAATTGTCGCGAGCTTGGGCCGGACCTCCATCGCGATCGCGCGGGCCGCGATCCTGATCGCGGTCGCGGCGCGGACCGCGGCGTCCATCGCGCTCGTCGCGGTCGGACCGGCGCATCATGGCGGAGGGCGCGGTCTCGTGCTCGTCGACGCGAATGGTCAGGAAGCGGATCACATCCGTGGAAAGGCCCATCTGGCGCTCCATCTCGGCGACGGCCTCATGCGGCGCATCGATGTTCATGAGCGTGTAGTGGGCCTTCCGGTTCTTCTTGATCCGGTAGGTCAGGGACTTCAGTCCCCAATATTCGGTCTTACCGACCGATCCGCCATTTTCCTCGATGAGGGTACGGAAAGTGTCGAGCAGGCCCTCGACCTGCTGCGTCGAAACGTCCTGGCGCGCCAGGAACACGTGCTCATAGAGAGGCATGATGTGCCTTTCCTTGTTCTTCGTTGCTCCGGCGCGAAGCCTCGTCGTGGGCGCTATGAAGGAAAGGCCCAAGAATTAGCTCTCGAGAGCGCAAGCCCAGAAGAGCGGAGACACGGGAGGGCGGATTTCTCCTGCCGCTAGACCCAAAACCTAGGTCCGTAAGCGGTCCTCCGTTCAGCCTCCGACCGGAGCGGTTACTGGAAGCTGGGCTTTATAGTGGTTTGGACCGGGTTTGCAAGGCAAATGGCGGGGAGTCCCGGGAGGGCGCATGCACGCACCGGCTTGACAGGGCAGAATGAAACGGTGTCTTTGGCGACCTTCCGATAACAACGCGCCTTCTTTCACAATAATGAGCATCGCCTTCGTATTTCCGGGCCAGGGGAGCCAGGCTGTCGGCATGGGAGCCGGATTGGCCGAGGCCTTTCCGGCGGCCAAGGCCGTTTTCGACGAGGTCGACGAATCGCTGGGCCAGCCGCTTTCGAAGCTGATGCGGGAAGGTCCGGAAGCCGATCTCACGCTCACCGAGAACGCGCAACCCGCTCTGATGGCGGTTTCGCTCGCGGCCATGCGCGCGCTCGAGGCCATGGGCTTCGTGCTGGGCGGCAAGGTGGCCTATGTGGCGGGGCACTCGCTCGGAGAATATTCGGCATTGGCGGCGTCCGGAGCCTTGAGCCTCGCGGACACCGCGCGTCTCCTGAAGATCCGCGGGCGCGCCATGCAACAGGCCGTTCCGGTCGGCGAGGGAGCCATGGCGGCTCTTCTCGGGGCGGATCTGGCGCAAGCGCAAGAGCTGGCTGCGGCGGCAAGCGAGGGCGAGTGCTGCCAGGCGGCGAACGACAACGCGCCCGGCCAAGTCGTGATCTCCGGTAAGAAGACGGCGATCGAGCGGGCCGTGGAACTTGCGCCGAAATTCGGGGCGCGCCGCGCGGTCCTGTTGCCCGTGAGCGCTCCGTTCCATTGCGCGCTCATGCAGCCTGCCGCCGATGCGATGGCCGAGGCCTTGTCGGGCGTGACCATTTCGGTGCCTGCCGTTCCGGTCGTCGCCAATGTGCTGGCCGAACCCATCAGCGATCCGGAGGCAATCCGCGGCCGCCTTGTCGAGCAAGTGACCGGCATGGTGCGCTGGCGCGAGACGATGGCGTTTCTCGCAGGCAATGGCGTGGACACGGTGTATGAGGTCGGTGCGGGCCGTGTGCTGACCGGTATGGCCCGGCGCCTCGAGGGGGTCGAGGCGCGCAGTGTGGGGATGCCCGAGGAATTGGAGAGCGCGGCAGCCGCGCTGAACGGCTAACACGCCGTATTAGGGAGAGTTTCGATCATGTTCGACCTCAATGGGAAGGGTGCCCTCGTCACCGGCGCGACCGGGGGAATCGGCGGCGCCATCGCCAAGGCGCTGCATACGCAAGGCGCCAGCGTCGCGATCTCGGGCACCAATGCCGGTAAGCTCGAGGCGCTTGCCTCCGAGCTCGGCGATCGGGTGTTCGTGCTTCCTTGCGATCTTCGCGACCGGGCGGCCGTCGCCGCGCTGGCGGACGAAGCCGACAAGACACTCGGCCAGGTCGATATCCTCGTGAACAATGCCGGTATCACCAAAGACAATCTCTTTATGCGGATGAAGGACGAGGAGTGGGACGACGTCCTGTCGGTCAACCTCACGTCCGTGTTCACGCTCACGCGCGGCGTACTGCGCGGCATGATGCGCCGCCGGGGCGGCCGCGTCGTCAATATCGCCTCCATCTCCGGCGTTTTCGGCAATCCGGGCCAGGGCAACTATGCCGCGTCCAAGGCGGGTCTCGTGGGCATGACCAAATCGCTCGCCCGCGAAGTGGCGGCCCGCGGCATTACGGCCAACTGCATCGCGCCCGGCTTTATCTCGACGCCCATGACGGACGCCTTGACCGAGAAGCAAGTGGAAGCTATTGCCGCCGCAATCCCGGCGCAGAGCTTCGGCAAACCCGAGGATGTCGCCGCCGCAGTGGTATTTTTCGCAAGTGACGAAGCATCTTACATCACGGGCGAGACCATGCACGTTAACGGTGGCATGATCATGGTTTAAACACCTCGCCGACGGCGTCGGGCGGGCATGAAATCGAGTATTTTCGCAAACCAGTCTGTAAGTTAAGGGCTTCTGGCAAAGTCATAGAGAGTGTGCTACGCAATCGGCCGTTTGCGGGGGCTTGACAAAGGTCAATCCCGCCGCGATCAACCCTCCTGACGAACCATTAGAGGGTATCTTGGGCCGGGGGCGAAGTGCTCTGCGGCAACGCGAGGCCTTAAGGACTTTGAGAGTTAAAGGGACGGTGAGGAGGACATGAGCGATATTTCCGAGCGCGTAAAGAAGATCGTTGTCGAGCATCTCGGCGTTGAAGCCGACAAGGTTACCGACAATGCGAGCTTCATCGATGACCTTGGGGCCGACAGCCTCGATACGGTCGAGCTGGTGATGGCCTTCGAGGAAGAGTTCGGGTGCGAAATCCCGGACGATGCCGCTGAAACCATTCTCACGGTCGGCGACGCCATCAAGTTCCTGGAAAAGAACTCGGCATAAGCCACCTGTCTGCCGGGGCCCGAAATCGCGGGTCCCGCATCGTCAAAACGAATATCGCCGGCCCAACGGGGTCCGGCATTCCATCTTTCACAAAGGATCTCGCAAGGCCGCGATGCGACGTGTCGTCATCACAGGTTTAGGTCTCGTTTCTCCTCTTGGCTCCGGCTATGAGGCGGCTTGGAAACGGCTGACCGCTGGCGAGAACGCAGCAAGGCGCGTCGACGAATTCGATGTGTCGGATCTGTCGTGCCAGATTGCGTGCCAGATCCCGCGTGGCGACGGAAGCGGCGGCACCTTTAATCCTGACGACTGGATGGAGCACAAGGAGCAGCGCAAGGTCGACGACTTCATCATCTACGCGATGGGGGCGGCCGCCCAAGCTCTGGACGATGCCGGCTGGAAGCCGACGTCCTACGAGGACCAAACCCGTAGCGGCGTTTTAATCGGATCGGGTATTGGCGGCCTGCAGGGCATCGAGAAGACCTCACTGCTGTTCAACGAAAAAGGTCCGCGCCGGGTCAGCCCGTTCTTCATTCCGGGGCGCCTCATCAATTTGGCTTCCGGCTATGTGTCGATCGAGCATGGGCTGAAAGGCCCGAATCACTCGGTTGTCACCGCCTGTTCGACAGGTGCCCATGCGATCGGCGATGCCTCGCGGCTCGTGGCGTTCGGGGATGCGGATGTCATGGTGGCTGGCGGCTCCGAGTCGCCGATCTGCCGTCTGGCGCTGGCGGGTTTTGCGGCCTGCCGGGCTCTTTCGACCAATTTCAACGACGCGCCGGAGAAAGCCTCGCGCCCGTACGACCGGGACCGGGACGGTTTCGTCATGGGCGAGGGCGCCGGTATCGTGGTCATCGAGGAACTTGAGCACGCCAAGGCGCGCGGCGCGAGGATCCACGCCGAGATCATCGGTTACGGCCTGTCGGGCGATGCATTCCACATCACGGCGCCGTCCGAAGACGGTGACGGCGCGTTCCGCTGCATGACCGCGGCGGTCAAGCGGGCGGGCATCGACGCCGCGGATATCGACTACATCAACGCGCACGGCACCTCGACCCCGATGGGCGACGAGATCGAGTTGGGCGCCGTCGAACGCATGTTCGGGAATGCGGCCGGGAAGGTCTCGATGTCGTCGACCAAGTCGGCCACGGGGCACTTGCTCGGAGCGGCGGGTGCCGTCGAGGCGATTTTCTCCGTGCTCGCGATCCGCGACAATGTCGCGCCGCCGACCCTCAACCTGGACAATCCGTCAGTCTCGACCGCCATCGATCTGGTGCCGCACAAGGCACGGCCGCGGACGATTGACACCGTCCTGTCGAATTCGTTCGGTTTCGGTGGCACCAACGCCTCGCTGATTATGCGGCGTTACGTTTCCTGATCGAACCTTCTTGCTTGCTTGGCGAAACACCCTTTCGCCATATTTGGTCGGAAAGTGACGTCGTCGTCCTTAAGGTTCGCGCTCATTTGGCATGACATCTTCGAGGAACACCCCTCCCACTCCTGGCTCGCCAGGCGGGCCCGGTAGGATCGCGGTCGATCCCACCACTGGCCGCAGGGTCGTGTACCCGCACACGCCGCCGCAACCGGCCGGCCGCCCGGCGCCGAACGCCATGCCCAACAGTCCGGCCGAGGCTCTCGTTCCGCAGCGGCCTCCGGAACTCCCGCCCCAGGACGACGAGGACGAAAACGACCATCCGTTCTTGCGGATGTTCGACGGTCTCCTGAACCTCATCTTCTTCCTGCTCGTCGCGGCCGTCGCAATGTTCTACGTCCTCCTGGTCGAGTTCGACCGGCCGGGGCCGCTCCAGGTCTCGACGGTCTTCGCCGTGCCTAAGGGTGCGAGCTCGCGCTCGATCGTGAACCGGCTGACGGACGAGGGGATCATCTCGGACCGCCGCATCTTCCTCGCGAGCATCTTTTATTTCATGCATTTGAAGGGGGAGGGCAGCCTGAAGGCGGGCGAGTATCAGTTCGACAAGCACGCCACCATGCGCGAGGTCCTCAACACGCTGGTCGATGGCAAGACCGTGCAGTTCAAGGTCACGTTTCCGGAAGGCTGGACCAGCCAGCAGATCGTGACGCGGCTCGAGGCGAACGCCGAACTCGACGGTACGGTCACCGAGGTGCCGCCGGAAGGCTCGCTGCTGCCCGACACGTATCGCTTCGGTACGAAGGACAGCAAGGACGACGTTCTTCAACGGATGACGGCGGCGCAGGAGAAGTTCCTGGCCAAGGTTTGGGAGGAGCGCGATCCGGACATCATGGTCAAGACGCCGGAAGAGGCCGTGATCCTCGCCTCGATCGTCGAGAAGGAGACCGGCATCGCCGAGGAGCGCCCCCGCATCGCCAGCGTCTTCAACAATAGGCTTCGCAAGGGCATGCGCCTGCAATCCGACCCGACCATCATTTACGGGATTTTCGGGGGCTCCGGCATGCGCGATCATCCAATTACCAAGGATGAGCTAAAGCAGCAAACCCCCTATAATACCTATCAAATTGACGGTCTTCCGCCGACGCCGATCGGTAATCCGGGACGCGCCGCCATCGAGGCCGTGCTGAAGCCGGCCAAGACCGACGACCTTTATTTTGTCGCCGACGGGACGGGGGGACACATCTTTTCTTCCACCCTTGCCGAGCACAATAAGAATGTCGCCGAGTGGCGGAAGATCGAACGGGAAATCCGCGCGCGGCAGAAGGCCGAAGAAGAAGCCGCGCAGGAGGCCGCGGAGCGTGGCAAGCTGCTGCCGGAGGGCGAGGTCGGACTGACGCCGGCCGGCGGACCTGTCGAGTGGCCGCTGCGCAATCCCGGCCGCTAGCGCCGGGTGCGGGCCGCGACCGGGATGAAGCCGTCTTCCAGTTCCGCGCCCGATTTTCCTTCCGACTCGGGTATAAGTTCCGCCAAACCCTGCTTGCGGAGCGGGACGGTCCAAGATCGGGAAGGTGCGCGGATTCCATGACGTTGAAGAGCATGACCGGTTTTGCCCGAACCGACGGGGCATACGAGGAAGTCCGCTGGTTCTGGGAAATGCGAAGCGTGAACGGACGCTCCTTGGATCTGCGCTTGCGTTTGCCGGCAGGTTTGGAGCGCCTCGAGGCCCCCGTGCGGGCGCTCTGTCAGGAACGGCTCGTGCGGGGCAACTGCACGATCTCCCTGGGGGTGAAGCGCGAAGCCGGTCAGATGGAAATTCGTCTCAACGAGGCGGCGCTGGGCGAGGCGCTGGACGTGGCGGAGCGGGCCCAAACGGTGACCGGACTTGCGCCGGCAACGCTCGATACGCTCCTTGCCATGCGCGGCGTCGTCGAGATCGCCGAGCCGGAAGAAAGCGAGGAACAGCGCGAGGCACTATCCGAGGCTCTTTTGGCGGGCCTGTCCGATGGTCTCGATCAACTCGTCGCCGCCCGCACCGCCGAGGGCGCGCGTCTCGCGGAGGTGATCGAAGCGCAGATCGCCACCGTCGAGTCTCTCGTTTCGCAGGCCTCGGAGGCCATGGCGCGGCAGCCCGAACTCATGACCGCGCGGTTGCGCGAACAGATCGCCCGGCTCGACGAGGCCGGGGCGTCGCTCGATCCGGAGCGCTTGCACCAAGAGGGGCTGCTGCTCGCGGCCAAGGCGGACATCCGAGAAGAGCTCGATCGCTTGATCGCGCATGTCGCCGCGGCGCGGGACCTGATCGCCAGCGGCGAGCCTGCGGGGCGCAAGCTCGAGTTTCTCGCGCAAGAGTTCAATCGCGAAGCCAACACGACCTGTTCGAAAGCCGCGGACATCGAAATCAGCCGGATTGGACTCGAGCTGAAATCCGTCATCGATCAGCTGCGCGAGCAGGTTCAGAATATCGAGTGAGGGAAACCGTTGGGCGCTCCCATGGAGGCCATTGACCGGCGCGGCCTGATGCTGGTGCTGTCCTCGCCCTCTGGGGCGGGCAAGACGACGATTGCGCGGCGCGTCCTGGCGGAGGACGCGGGCGTCACCTCCTCCATCTCGCATACGACGCGGGAACGGCGCCCCGGCGAAGTGGACGGCAAGGACTACCATTTCGTGGACAAGAAGACGTTCAACCGGATGCGCGACGAGAAGGCGTTTCTGGAGTGGGCGCTCGTATTCGACAATTTCTACGGCACCACGCGCGCGCCCGTGGACGAGGCATTGAGCGCGGGACGCGATATCCTGTTCGATGTGGACTGGCAGGGCGCGGACTCGTTGCGCAAGGAGGCCGAAGGCGACGTCGTCTCGGTATTTATTCTGCCGCCGACCGCAGGTGCCCTTGAGGAGCGGCTGAAAGCCCGCGCGCAGGACTCGGACGACGTGGTTGCTCGCCGCATGGCTGGCGCGAGCAATGAGATTCGAGCGTGGGAGAAGTACGACTACGTCCTCGTCAATTTCGACGTAGAGCACTCCGTGGCCGCGGTGCATGCCATCCTGGCGGCGGAGCGGCTGAAGCGCGCGCGACTTACGGGTCTCGAGGGCTTCGTGCAGGGCTTGCTGGCGGATCTCTGACTGCCGGTTGCCGGCGCCGATGTGTCAGCGCGGCGCCAGCGCATTCGCGATGCGGCAGAAGTCGGCGATTTGCAGGGTCTCCGCGCGCGCCTGCGGATCGAGACCGAGGCTCGACAGCAAGGCTTCCGGCTCTGGGGCGATTTGTTTGAGGCTTGAACGGAGCATCTTGCGCCGTTGGCCGAAGGCGGCGGCGGTAACCCGTTCGAGACTCCCGGCGTCGCAGGCCGGCTCCGGATTCGTGCGCGGTACGAGCCTCACGACGGCGGAGGCCACTTTCGGCTTCGGCGTGAAGGCGTCCGGCGGTAGCGTGAAGAGGATGCGCGGCTCCGTACGCCATTGGGCCAAGACGGCAAGGCGGCCGTAATCCTTTCCGCCCGGTGCGGCGACGATCCGCTCCGCGACCTCCCGCTGGAACATCAGCACGAGACTGTCGAACCACGGCGGCCAAGGCTCGCTCTTGAGCCAACCCACGAGAAGCGGTGTGCCGACGCTATAGGGCAAATTGGCGACGAGGCGCGCCGGGCCCCGGACCGGCAAGGCCGCATAGTCGATCTCGCGGGCATCCGCGCTCACGATCTCTAGCCGCCCCGGATAGGCCGCGGCGATCTCTTCGAGGGGAGGGATGCAGCGCTCGTCGCGTTCGATGGCGACGACCCTAGCCGCGCCTTCCATGAGGAGCGCGCGCGTGAGCCCGCCGGGACCGGGACCGATTTCAACCACGCTCACGCCTTCGAGGGGCCCCGCGGCGCGCGCGATGCGCCGGGTCAGGTTGAGATCCAAGAGGAAGTTCTGCCCGAGGCTCTTCTTTGCGGAGAGCCCCGCCTGCCGGATCACATCGCGCAAGGGCGGGAGACCGTCTTGCCCCGTCATCGCGACGATCCGGCTGCTGCCGTCATCCTGTCTGCGAGACGCAGCGCCTCGATGAGACTGCGGGGGTTCGCCCGTCCAGTTCCGGCGATATCGAATGCCGTTCCATGATCGGGCGACGTGCGTACGAAGGGCAGGCCGAGCGTGACGTTGACGCCATTTTCGAAAGCCAATGTCTTGAACGGCACCAGTGCCTGGTCGTGATACATGCAGATCGCCACGTCGTAGCGTTCCCGCGCCGCCGCATGAAAGAGCGTGTCCGCGGGATAGGGGCCGGACACGACGAGACCGGCCTCTCGCGCCGCCTCGATCGCGGGGGCGATGATGTCCGTCTCCTCGCGGCCGAGGCGTCCGTCTTCCCCCGCATGCGGGTTGAGCCCGGTCACGGCGAGCCTCGGACGAGCTAGCCCGAAGCGGTGACGCATATCGCGCCCGGTGATCGCGATGGTCTTGGCGAGCAGGTCTTGGGTGAGTGCCTTCGGAACGTCCTTCAAGGGAATGTGGATCGTCGCGGGCACGACCTTGATCATGTCGGAGGCGAGCATCATCACGGGATGCGGATGCCGATCGTCCCCGGCGGCCAGGGCCGCCAGATATTCCGTATGCCCCGGAAATACGAAGCCCGCCTGATACAGGTGCGATTTGGAAATGGGGTTGGTGACGACGGCGCGCGCCTCTCCGCCGAGCACCAGTTCGACGGCCGTCTCGATGGATGCGGTGACGGCCCCCATCGCGCGTGCGTCAGGCTTTCCCGCCGCAACGGCGACCGGAACCGGAAGTGGAAGAACGGGCAGGGCACGGGAGAAAATTTCAGCGGCCTCACTGGGCCGTCCGATTGTCTTCATGGGGACAGACAGGCCGAGCACTTCGGCGCGCCGCTCGAGAACGCGCTGGTCGCCGAGAAAGACGAAGGGCGGCAGGTCCTCGTGCTCGCGTGCGAGGAATGCCAGCAAGGTAATGTCGAGACCGATGCCGGCGGGGTCGCCGAGCGTCAGGGCGAGGGGAGTATCGGCGGGACCGGACATGCGCATAGGCCTACCACGCCAATGCGAGGACGAACATCGCCGTCAGCGATATTCGATGAAGGCCTGGTCGCGAATTTCCTTCATGAACTCGTCCGCCTTGCCGACCAGTTCCTCGTTCATGATTTTACGCTCGGTTTCATCGCGGACATTCAGGTCGCCCGCCGCCGCCGGCGCATCGGCTCCGCAGACGGCATAGAGTTCGACGGCGGCGCGCGTGACTGTCGGAGGCGTCATCTGGCCGACCTTGGCGTTACGCACCAGAATGCGCGCTGGCGACCCAAGGGTCGTGGCGTCCTGCACCTTGAGCGCCCGGATCGTGGCGCCGTCGACGCCCTTGGCGAGACTCTGAACATTGCCGCACCCTCTGAACCGGGCGCGCAAGTTTTCCGCTTCTGCGACCTTCGCCGCGACAGTTCGTTGATCGGCGCCGCTCGGAAGTGGCAGGCGGATTTGCTTGATGCCGCCCGAGGAAGAGCCGCTGCTCGACTGAGACAAGGCTTCGTCGATTTGCGCGTCGCTGATTTGCACCTCGCGGCGGAACTTCTGTTGAATCACGCGCTGCCAAACCATTTGGGCGCCGATACGGTTCTTCAGCGTACTGATGTTAACGCCGGAGCGTTGCAGCGCCGTCGCAAGACCGTTGGCGTCGAGATTGTTTCTTGAGGCCATGTCATCGAGGACGCGATTGACGTCGGCCTCGCTCGGCGTGATGCCGAGCTTGCGGCCTTCCTGAAGTTGGAGCCGCTCGGTGACGAGCATCTCGGTCGCTTTCTTCGTCAACTCGGGACCTGGCTGCTCCCTCGCGGTGAGCATCAGAAAGCGTTCGCGTTGCGAAATGTCGTAATCGGAGATCGGGTCGTCGTTGACCAAAATCTTGATCGCGACGTCCTGGGCCTGGACCGGGTGCGCCGCAAGCACGAGGGCGGCGAGCACGAGCATTCCCGCCGCGGCCAAGGTGCCGAGTCCGCTACCCGAACGTTTGGTCGGTCCGTTAGTCATTGGCAAACGCCGATTCGTCGCCGTCACCGAGCAAGCCGAGCCCGGTGGTGCTGGCCTCGTATTCACCGAGATACTTCAACGCGAACTTGAAGAGGAACCGCTCGTCAGGCTCGATGTCTTGGTCGCGAATGTAGGAGCGCTGGTAGGTTACATCGATCTTGAAGCAGTCGTCCTGATACCGCAGGCCAAGACCGTCCGTGATCGTCTGTTCGCCCGCGATGTCGTAACGCAGATTGCCCAGCAGCCACCATTCATTGGTGATCGCGAGCGCACCGGCGAGGAGAATTTCCTCGCTGTCGTCGGCATTGACGACGTTCGTCAGATTCGGCGTGATGTCGCTGGGCTCGACTGTGCCCGGAACCTTGGCGTAGTTCACGCGCGCCTGTACCGGCCCGTAACTGAGCGTCGAGCCGAGATCGGTCCGGACCATGTCGAAGTTATCTTGGTCGAAGCGCGCTTGGCCCGTGAACGAGAATCCCTGGATCGCTTGGATATAGACGCCGGTCACGTAGTCCGAGTTGCTCGTGGCCAGTCCGCTCGACTGGTAGAACGTGTTGTCGAACTCGTTGTCGCCGGCAATCTGATAGCTTTGACCGATGACCGTCCGGGCGTAAGTGCCGTTCATGAGCTGGGCCGTATAGCCGAAGCCGACATTCGCCCTCGTGCCGGTCTCGATGCGGTCGTAGCCGGAGAACTTGTCGATGTCGAACAAGATCGTGTCGTCGAACACGAGGCTCAACGCGTCTTCGTTGGGAATTTCCTGCTGGTCGCCGACCGCGTCGGGACGGGCAATGATCTGTCCGATCGGCTCGATCGTATGGGTGACCCGACCGGTGGAAGCGACGAACGGATAACGGTACTCGAGACCCGCGACCGCATTGCCGCGCCAGATCGTTCCGTTGTCGCGATTGGAGGCGAGGGAATTGTTCAGCTCCGCGTTGGAAATATCCTCGGTGCCGCCGAGCTCGAGCAAGCCGGGACTGTCGAGGCTATAGACGTCGCCCCGCAAGCGGCCGAAGGGCGTGAACACCTGACCGATTCCATCGGTCAGTTGCCGCCGCCAATTGGCCTCCACGATGAACCGGTTCGAGTCCGTGCCGTCGGCACTCGAGAACACCATCGTGTTGCTGTTGAAGCTCAACTCGCCACCGACCACCGGCGTATCGACGATGTAGTCGTAGTCGATGATCGGATAGACGACGGCCTCGGAGAACTCCTCGTCGGTGAACAGCAGGCTCTGCGTGTTGTAGAAGCGCGTCGAGAAATAATTCCTGCCCCGGAGCCCTTCGAGATAGAGCTGCGACACGCGGTCGGTCCGCAGGCGCGAGTCGAGATTGTAGTAGCGCCGGAACGTTTCGTCCGTCTCGAGCAGGACGTCCCAGCCCCACGAGTAAAACGGGTTGAGCGCGAACCGGCCTTTGGTCTTGATGCTGCCGCGGAAGTCGTCGCCGAACGCCGGGCTGGTGAAATCGTTGACGTTGTCGAACACGCCGGCGAGCTCGAGATTGTAGCCGCCATTGGCCGTGCGCTGCCGCCAGTCACCCAGCAACAGCGTCCCTGCGTTCTCGGTCCACATGGGCGCGAACGTGAAATCGTAAGTATCGGACAGAGCGAAGTAATAGGGGACCTGAACCGTATTGCCGAGCTCGTTGGAGTGGCTATAGGACGGAATCAGGAAACCCGACTTGCGCTTGACCGTGGGATCGGCGGTCTGGAAATAAGGCATCCATAGAACCGGCACGCCGAAGAAATCGAATGCGGCGTCGTTGAACGTCAGCTTCGCCTGGTCGCGCTTATGCGTGATCTTGCCCGCGCGGATGCGCCAGGTCGGCGGCTTGTCCGGGTTTTCCTTACAGACCTTACAGGGCGTGAACATGCCCTTTTCGAATACGGTCACGTTGCCCGCTTCGCGCGACGCGGACCGGGCGACGATGCGCGTGTCGTCCTTGGTGACGAATTTCAGGGCATCGACAAAGCCGTCGCGGAAGTCGTCCGTCAGCGTCAGCTGATCGGCGGTGATGACGGCGCCGTCGGGATCCTTCATCCGCACGTTGCCCTCGGCCGCAAGCGTGTTGGTGTTGCGGTTGTAGACGATGCGTTCGGCGAGCAGGGTGTAGTCGCCGTAATAGACTTCGACGTTGCCCTTGGCGGAGACCCGCGCGTTGTCGTTCTCGTAAATCAGCTCGTCGGCCTGCAGCAGCATCGGCTCCGACGACTTGATGTTGGGCGCCTTGACGATCTGCTCGAGCCCGGTTTGCGCTTGCGCATACGCGCGATCGTGCGAGGCCGAGACCGCGCCAATCGCCGCCACGAACAGGAGGGCGGCCGACGACGCGGCGGCGCCGCTCAATCGAGGCCCATAAGACGCGCCAAGGCCGGGCAAAGCCCGGCGCATCGCTTGGAGGGTGGTGAGTGCCGCGCGCATCGTCATCCGTCCTCTTTGTACAAGAGCACGGTGAGTGCGAGCGACATGGCGACGATCACGGGAATCCAGGCCGCCGCCGCCGCGGAGGTCAGGCCCGACATCGCGAAGTTCCGCGACACTTCGGAGAACACGAAGAATCCGAACCCGGCGGCCAATCCGAACACCGCGTTGATCTGCACGTTGCCGAACCGGAAACTTTGCAGCGAACAGGTCGCCGCGATCAGGACCATGGCGACAAGCAAGAACGGTCGCGAGAGAAGCAACTGGTACTGCACGCGGTACTGCGTCGCCGGCAGACCCGCGCGTTCGGCGATCTGGATGAAGTTCGGCAGATCCCAGAACGAAATCGAGAACACGGTACCGAGACTGTCACGCACCTGGGTCGGGGTGAGATAGGTGCTGAGCAGGTAGTTCCGGTAAAGAACCGGCTCGCGTGCGGGGGCGCTGACCCAAGCGTCTTCCAACTCCCAACGTCCGTTCTTGAGCACGGCGCTCTTGGCCTCGATCCGCTCCGTCAGCCTGTGCTCGGCGTCGTATTGGAACACCGAGACGCCGCGCAGTTCGAGACCTTGGTTGAGAACCTGCAAGGCGTGCACCACGGACGGACCGTCGGCGCCGTCCTCACGCAACCAGGCGCCGGACTTTCCGGACGATTGCAGGAAGGAGTCGCCTTTGCCGAACGCGGCCGCGTAGAGCCGTTCGGCTTCGCCGCGCGCCGACGCGGCGATCGGGTTGTAGAGCGTGACGAATCCGATTCCGAGCAGGAACGCGACCAAGATCGCGGGCAGGATGAACTGCCAAACCGAAACGCCGGCGGCGCGCAAGACGACGAGTTCGGACGAGCGGCTCAACATCAGGAAGATCACGATCGTTCCGATAAGAACCGCGAAGGGGAGGGTGAGTTCAGAGAACGAGGGCAGGCGCAGCAGGGTGATCCAGACGAGAAGAAATCCCGACGCTTCGTTCGAGTACTTTCCGGAGCGACGTAGAATCTCGATGAAGTCGACGAAGAAGATCAGCACGCAGCAGATTAGGAACATCGCTACCATGGCAGCGAAGAAGCGCGCGGAAAAGTAGCGCGCGAGCGTTCCACGTGCACTGATGCCCCGCATCTGCGCCTTCACCCCGTCTGTACCCCACGTGCGGCCCACAACCTTATGTTTTTGGGCTGAAACTTGAGCTCGAAGTTCAGCTTGGACCGCAGTTCTGGCGACATTCTAACGTGCGCCGTCCATGCCGCAATCAGAATCGCCGCGACCGGAATAGCATATACGAGGGCCACGGCCCACGCATTCAACGCGACCAAGTTTCCGGCCATGATGCCCGCGACCCTGATGGCGACGGCAATCGCAAAAACGGTGAGAATCTGCCCCCATCTACTCTCTCGTGTCGTGCGCGCCTCTCCCATCAGCGCAATTGCGATAAAGATAAACGCAATAGGATAGAGCGGCGTTGCTAAACGTTCATGTAATTCGTGACGCAACTGACCATAATCTTTTTCATCCAGCTTTTCGTCTACAGGTGGATTGATGAGGTCCATAAGCGGCATTTGCTTCGGTTCAAGTTTATTGCCCGCTTTGTTTTGGGGGCCGAATTTGGATAGGTCGACCATGTTCTGATCGAATTTGATAATTTGTACTGATTTTTCTTTATCTTTCGCATCATAACGGTGCACGTAACCATCGAACATGATGAGAAAGCTACCCTTCTCGTTGCTGAGAATTCGGCCCCGCTCGGCGAGATAGCTCATGACCTGCTTGGAATCCCGCTCGTCATGGAACAGGAGTCCGAGCAGTTCGCCATCCTTGCTCCGGTCGCGGATGTGGAATGTGAGGCCGCGCTCCGGGCTGGAAAACCGTCCTGGTTGAAGGACTTGCGAGATCAAGTCGGCGCGGACCTGAGTGATCAGGTCGCGCAAGGCGCGCATGCAGGCCGGATTGACCAACACGTTTATCAGCAAGATCACCATGCTCACGATCACGCCCAATGCGATGAGCGGGCGGCAGATCCGCCACACGGTGGCGCCCGCGGCGGTCATCACGATGATCTCGCTATCGCCGTTCATGCGATCGAGGGTGTAGAGGCACGCCATCAGCACCGCGTTGGGTGCGATGAGCGCGATCAGGCTCGGCAGGCTGAGCGCGGTCATATGGAAGAACAGCGTCAGCCCTTGACCTTGCGATGTAATAAGGTCGAGCTCTTTCAACGCTGTAGCCAGCCAGATGATGGCCGTCAGCGTCAGCAGGATGAGGAGAAAAGCACTCGTCACCTGCCGAAACATGTATCGGCTAAAGAGCGTCATGAGCCCGCTTTTTCGATGTCCCCAAACCACCCGGAGGCCGGCCACCCCAAATAGCCCCCAAAATCGCGTCAACCGGCTGGTATTTCTTGCAAATTTGACCAGCCCAACATGGCGGAATTTCGGCCAAAGCGAATGGCTTGCTTTCACCACGGACAACACTTACGAAGGTCGAACGATTTCCTGCCGCTGTTGCATTACTGCACCACGGGCGCGCGGGCGCTTGGGAGGCTACGCTTTTGCCCATCGCCGCTCACGTCCCGGCGGCGAGACCCACCGATGGAGTTTACCGTGACCGATCAAACGACGTTGTCATTTGCCAGCCCGTCCGCGGCTGCCGCCGATGGTGTTGCCGTGGTCTTTGCCGAGGACGGGCCGAAGTTCACGTCCGCCGCGCAGGACCTCGACAAGAAGACCAAGGGCATGCTGAGCGAAGCCGCGCGCATCTCCGCGTTCAAGGGCAAGAAGGGGTCGAGCGTGGACGTGCTTGCGCCTCGGGGAGTCAAATTTGCGCGCATCGTTCTCGTCGGTCTTGGGAAGCCCGCGGACTACGCGAATGACGCCTGGCTCAATCTCGGCGGTGCCGTACGCGGCAAGCTGAGCGGCCGGGAAGGGGGAGCCGCCCACGTCTATCTCGAGAAGGCGAAAGGCGAACTTTCGGCGGAGGATGCGGCGAGCTTCGCGCTCGGCGCGCAGTTGCGGAACTACAAGTTCGACAAGTACAAGTCCAAGAATTCCGAGACGGAGAAGAACGCGACGCCGCTGAAGAAGCTCGTTGTGCATTGCGCCGATCCTGGCGCGGCCAGACGGGCCTTCGCGCCGGAACGCGCCATCGTCGACGGGGTCAACCTCGCGCGCGATCTCGTTAACGAGCCGGCCAACGTACTGACGCCGGCGGCGTTTGCCGCGCGTGCCAAGGCGCTCGCCAAGGCGGGCGTGCAGGTCACGATCCTGAGCGAGGCGCAGATGAAGCGGCTCGGGATGGGCGCGCTGCTGGCCGTCGGCCAAGGGAGCGAGAATACAAGCCATGTGGCGGTGATGCAGTGGAAAGGGGCCGGCGTTCGCGGCGGCGACCCCATTGCCATCGTCGGCAAGGGCGTCACCTTCGACACCGGCGGCATTTCGCTGAAGCCCGCCGCCGGCATGGAGGACATGAAGGGCGACATGGCCGGCGCGGCCTGCGTGGCCGGACTGATGCTGGCCCTCGCCGAACGCAAGGCGAAGGTCAACGCGGTCGGCATCATCGGTCTCGTCGAGAACATGCCGAGCGGAACGGCTCAGCGTCCGGGCGATGTGGTCGAGGCGATGTCGGGTACGACCATCGAAGTGCTCAACACCGACGCGGAAGGGCGCATGGTGCTGGCCGATTGCCTCTGGTACGCCCAAGAGAAGTTCAAGCCGGTCGCGGTGATCAATCTCGCCACGCTCACCGGCGCCATCATGGTGGCGCTCGGCAAGGAGCACGCCGGATTGTTCTCGAACGACGACGAACTATCCGCGCGGCTGACGGCTGCCGGTCTCGAGACCGGCGAGAAGCTGTGGCGGCTTCCGCTCGGGCCCAAATACGACAAGCTGATCGACTCCAAGGTGGCCGACATCAAGAACACGGGCGGACGCTGGGGCGGTTCGATCTCCGCCGCTCAGTTCCTGCAGCGCTTCATCAAGCCTGGGACGCCTTGGGCGCACCTCGACATCGCCGGCACCGGCATGGCTTCCGGCGACACCGACATCAACCGGAGCTGGGGGTCGGGCTTTGGCGTCAGGCTGCTCGACCGGCTGATCCGCGATCATTACGAGCGCTGACAAGCGCGTAGCGCAACGCGAACGGCGGCGATGTTCTCGGGGCCGCCGTCACCCAGGTCGAGGCATATATTATTTTCCATAATATACCTTATGCGAATTTCAGATATACATTTCGGAGCTTTGAGCGGGCTTGTGCAACACACTGATTTTTCGTCGAATTCTAGGTGTTCAATAAGTGGCGTTGCTGGGGTCCCTGCCGTTGATTTGATGCCTGAATTGAACGGAGGTGAGCAGTGATCGTATTCGACGTCCTCCTCGATTTCATTGGGTACAGGACGACGAAGTATCTACTGCCATTGGTGTCGTTTGGAGCCGTCAAGGTTGATGCGCTGACATCGCAGAGACTCGGCTACAATTGGCTGGGATTTCAGAGGGACAGCGACGGCAAACTGCTGTGCTCTTCGGACATGGCCGCTTGGGTTGGTGTGCTGATTTGGATACTGGTCCTGATAGTGCTCCTAGAGATTCGAAGCTCGATAGGCGTCGCATAGAGTGGCTGACAGAAATTCCAATTCACGTAAGAAGTACACGCTGGCAGACCTGCTAGCCGTGATGGCGCGCTTGCGCGATCCCGAAACGGGCTGTCCGTGGGATGTGAAGCAAAGCTTCGAGACGATCGCGCCCTACACGATCGAGGAAGCCTACGAGGTCGCCGATGCGATCGAGCGGGGCGACATGGACGGGCTGAAGGACGAGCTCGGCGATCTTCTGCTGCAGGTCGTCTATCACGCGCAGATGGCCTCGGAGGAAGGCGCGTTCTCGTTCGACGACGTGGCCGATGCGATCACCCGGAAAATGATCCGGCGCCATCCGCACGTGTTCGAGGACCCTTCCCGGCGTGCGGAGTTTCTGAGTTCCGGGCTTTGGGAGCGGATCAAGGCGGAGGAACGAGCGGCGCGCGGCGAACCGGTCGACGGCGCGAGTATCCTGAACGACGTGCCCGTGGCCATGCCGGGTCTGACGCGGGCCTCGAAGCTTCAAAAGCGCGCGGCCGATGTGGGCTTCGATTGGAGCGACGTCGGGCTCATTCTCGGCAAGGTCGAAGAGGAATTGGACGAACTGAAGGAAGCTATCGCGGAGTCGCAATCGCAGGAGCGGATCGCCGAAGAATTCGGCGACGTGGTGTTCGTGATGGCGAACGTCGCCCGCCATCTCGGGATCGATCCGGAGGCGGCACTGCGCGGGACTAGCGCGAAGTTCATCCGGAGATTTCAGAGCATCGAGGCGGCACTTGCCACGGAAGGCCGTAGTCCCGAGGATTCCGATCTCTACGAGATGGACCGGTTGTGGAACGCGGCGAAAGAGGCTGAGAAAGCGGCAAAAAGTCCGGCATCCAAGAACGGAAAAGAGTAGGCGGGTCCCCTACTCGGCGGCGGTCTGAAGCCGCGAGGCGCCGGCGACGCGCGCCAGCTTGTCGCGCTTTTCCGGCGACACGCGAATGCGCAGTGACGTGACGCCATCGCCGAGATCGGAGCGCGAGATCACCTCGCAATTCTCGTAGATCCAGTTCGACAGCGCGCCTTCCTGCGGCTGCACGACGATGTCGAGCGTCTGGCGGCGGCGGTTCAGCCTCGTCTCGATCTCGGCGAGCAGCTCATCGAGTCCCATGCCGCTCATGGCCGAAACGAGGATCGCGCCGTGGCGCGCCGCTTCGTTCTTGGCGTGTTCGAGGGAGGCCCGGTCCAACAGGTCTGCCTTGTTCCAGACTTCGAGCACCCTGTCGGGTTCCTCCTCGGCATTGATGCCAAGTTCCGCGAGCACGGCATTGACGTCGGCCCGCTGGCTGGCGGTGGCCTGGT
The DNA here is from genome assembly GCA_002482645.1 of Hyphomicrobiaceae bacterium UBA7697. Classification (GTDB taxonomy): domain Bacteria; phylum Pseudomonadota; class Alphaproteobacteria; order Rhizobiales; family Methyloligellaceae; genus Methyloceanibacter. Next base: position 137,186 of record DLGJ01000008.1, on the reverse strand, counting down.
CGGAAATGTCGCGGATATGGAGAACGAGATCGGCCTCCTGCACTTCCTCGAGCGTGGCGCGGAACGCGGCCACGAGCGTGGTCGGCAGATCGGAGATGAAACCCACCGTGTCCGAAAGCACCGACTTCGAACCGTTCGGTAGGATCAGCGCGCGGATGGTCGGATCGAGCGTGGCGAACAGGATGTCTTGCGCCAGGACCTCGGCGCCGGTCAGCGTGTTGAACAGCGTGGACTTGCCGGCATTGGTGTAGCCGACGAGCGCTACGGCCGGGTATGGGACGCGCTGGCGCGACTTTCTGTGGAGCGCGCGGGTTTGGCGGACGTGATCCAGCTCTTTCTGGATCTTGATGATGCGCTCGGACAACAGGCGCCGGTCGGTTTCGATCTGGGTCTCGCCGGGGCCGCCAAGAAAGCCGAAACCGCCGCGCTGACGCTCAAGGTGGGTCCAGGATCGAACCAGCCGGCTCTTCTGGTAGACGAGGTGCGCGAGTTCGACTTGCAGCCGCCCTTCCCGCGTCCGGGCGCGTTCGCCGAAGATCTCGAGGATCAGTCCGGTCCGGTCCAGAACCTTGGCATCCCACGCCGTCTCGAGATTGCGTTGCTGAACGGGCGTCAGCGGATGATCGACGACGACGAGTTCCGCTTCCTCGATACGGACGACGCCCGCAAGCTCCTCGACCTTGCCGGAGCCGAACAGTGTCGCCGGTTTCGGTTGCGACACCGAAACGACGCCGCTCGCTCTCACGTCGAGTTCGATGGCCGCCGCAAGCCCGGCCGCTTCTTCGAGCCGGGCCTGGGGCGTCCGGTCTAAAACTCCAGCCGCCCTTTCCCGCGCGCCGTCGCGCGGCTGGGCGCCTGGCTTCGTGTCGAGGATCGGCACGAACACGACGGCACGCACACGACGATCGTCACCCCCACCGCTGCGGCCTTGCCGCCCCTTTTTGCTTGCCAGCTGTTTAGGGTCCGTCGGGCGCAATTAATCCGCGGCACCTTCCGCATCGGTGATGTCGGCAAGCTGAATAGGCTGTCCTGGCATGATGGTGGAAATGGCGTGCTTGTAGACGAGTTGCGAATGACCGTCGCGACGCAGCAGGACGCAGAAATTATCGAACCAGGTCACAACGCCCTGTAACTTGACCCCGTTGACCAGAAAGATCGTGAGGGGCGTCTTACTCTTGCGAACGTGATTGAGAAACGTGTCTTGCAGGCTTTGCGTGCGCTCTGTCGGCATGGGCTTCCCCGTCCCTTTGGTTCACGCTTGGTCTCAAAATATGGCTCCGGATTGAGACGAACCGGCTATACGCGATATTTAGACGCAACCTCAATGTGCGCCCGTAAGCTATTCGACTAAGGGCGAATTCAACTTGTGTGCTCTCCCCTAGAGCGAGTCACTGAGCTATGTTAACGCATTGCGGCGTTTCTTTCATTCGAATTGACACCAAGGGCGCGAAGTTTCCGGTGCAGCGCGGAGCGCTCCATGCCGACGAATTCGGCGGTCCTGGAGATGTTTCCGCCGAAGCGGTTGACCTGCGCCAGGAGATACTCCCGCTCGAAGATCTCGCGGGCATCCCGCAGCGGTAGCGACATCAAATGTTCGCCGCCCGCGCCGTTCGGCGTCAGTGGCACCGGAGAGACGATCTCGTCGGGGAGCATATCGGCCGTCACGATGGAGTCCGCGTCGCCGCCGACAAGGATCATCAGCCGCTCCACGTTGTTGCGGAGCTGACGCACATTGCCCGGCCATTCATGGGACTGAAGGACCGCCATGGCGTCCTCCCCGATACGGCGCGGCGGCAATCCCGAGGCGACCGAAATGGTCTGAACGAAGTAGCGGACGAGATCGGGGATGTCCTCGCGCCGTTCCGCAAGCCCCGGGACCCGGATCGGCACCACGTTCAGGCGGTGATAGAGATCCTCGCGCAGGCGTCCCGCCGAAATCTCTTTCTGCAGGTCGTGGCTGGTCGACGAGACCACGCGGACGTCCACATGAACCTTGGGGCCGCCGCCGAGACGCTGGAAGCGCTGCTCGACCAGGACGCGCAGGATCTTCGCCTGGGTCTCGAGCGGCATGTCGGCGACTTCGTCGATATAGAGCGTACCGCCATGAGCCTCTTCGAGCGCGCCCACCTTGCGCGGTCCCGAGCCCGTCCCCTCCTCCGTTCCGAAGAGTTCGAGCTCCATCCGGTCCGGCACCATCGCCGCGGCATTGAGCACCACGAACGGACCGTCCGCGCGCTGAGACTTCGCATGCATCACCCGCGCGGCGAGTTCCTTGCCGCAGCCCGACGGTCCGGTGATCAGCACGCGGCTGTTGGTTGGAGCGACCTTCTCGATGGCTTGGCGCAACTGGCCGATCGAGGCCGACTTGCCGACCATTTCGAAGGAATAGGTGCTGCGCTCCCGCAGTTCCCGGTTCTCGCGTTTCAGGCGCGAGGCTTCGAGCGCGCGGGCGGTGATGAGAACGAGGCGGTCGGCCTTGAAAGGCTTTTCGATATAGTCGTAGGCGCCCGCCTGAATGGCCGACACCGCCGTCTCGATGTTGCCGTGACCGCTGATGATGATCACGGGCAGGTCGGGATGGGCCTTCTTGATCTCGTCCAGCAATTCCAGACCGTCGAGCCGCGAGCCCTGAAGCCAAATGTCGAGAATGACCAGCGAGGGCCTGCGCTCTTCGATCACCTTGAGCGTTTCGTCGCTGTCCTTGGCAAGCCGGGTCGCGTGTCCCTCGTCCTCAAGGATGCCGGAAATGAGCTCCCTGATATCGGCCTCGTCGTCGACGATCAGGATGTCAGACGCCATGAGATACTTCCTCTTCTTCTTCCGGTGACGGGCCCGCGGTCTCCGGCTTGGATTCGGACTTCGACGCAACCTCCTCGGGGACAGGTTCCTTGTCCGGTTCCTCGCGCGCGATGATCGGCAGATCGATCCGTACCGACGCCCCTTCCACTTTGCCGTTGCGCTTCGGCGCATCGGCCAGCCGCAATTTGCCCCCGTGCTGCTCGGTGATGCGCTGCACGATGGCCAATCCAAGTCCGGTGCCCTTGACCCGCGTTGTCATATAGGGCTCGATCAGGCGTTCGCGGTCCTCCCTGGGCAGGCCGCAGCCATTGTCGATGATGTTCATATAGACGCGGTCGCCTTTGGTCGTGACCTTCGCCGTGATCTCGCCCGTTCCGGCGCGCTCGGGATCGTTCTCGACCGCCGTGTCGATGCCTTCGCTCGCGTTCTTGACCAAGTTGGTCACGGCCTGCGTGAGGAGACGCTGATCCGACATGGTCATGACGGGCTTGTCCGGGAGGTCGAGCGTGAACTTGATGTCGGGCCGGCTGACCTGGAACAGGAACACGGCCTCGCGCACGATCTCGCGCACGTCGTGCAGCTCCATTACGGGCTTCGGCATGCGCGCGAACGCGGAGAACTCGTCGACCATGCGGCCGATATCCGACACCTGGCGAACGATGGTGTCGGTGCATTGCTCGAAGATTTCGCGATCTTCGGTGATGACCTTGCCGTATTTCCGGCGGATGCGTTCGGCCGAGAGCTGGATCGGCGTGAGCGGGTTCTTGATCTCGTGCGCGATCCGGCGGGCGACGTCCGCCCAGGCCGTGGAGCGCTGGGCGATGACCAGTTCCGTGATGTCGTCGAAGGTGACGACATAGCCCTGCCCCTCGCCTTCGCTGGTCACGCGAACCGCGAAATTGCGTTCCGAGCCGCCGCGCCGCAACGCGACTTGATCCGTCGCCGCGTGTCTTGCCTGCTTGCGGGCGCGCTTGAGATGCGGGCCGAATTCCGGCACCGCGTCGGCCAGTTGCTTCCCGACGAGCTTGTCTTCCTTCACGCCGAGCAGTTCCTCGGCCGAGCGGTTGACGAGGTTGACGGTTCCGCCGGAGTCGACGCCGACAACGCCGGCCGTCACGCCCGACAGCACCGCCGACATAAAGCGGTTGCGCTCGTCGAGCGTCGCGTTGGCGCCGACCAGTTCGTCCCGCTGGGATTTGAGCTCGGAGGCCATCGTATTGAATGTCGAACCGAGTACGGCGAGGTCTCCGTCCGCCGGGTTGACGCGCACCTTCACCCGGAGATTGCCGTGGCTGATCTCCTCGGCGGCGCCCATCAATTGGCCGATCGGCGCGACCAAGCGGTTCGCGAACCACATGCCGATCCAGATCGCGGACAACAGAAGCGTGAGAGCGATGGCCACGTACATCAGCCCGAACGCCACTTGGACGCCGGCGCGCCGCTGTTCGAGCAACTGGTACTCGGCGACATTGGCGCGCGTGGCCCGCAACTGCTGCAGCACCCGCGCGTTCACCGCGCGGACGACATAGAGATAGGTGTCGTTGAAATTGTCGAGACTCTTGATGGCGCCGACCATGCTGGTCTGGCCCGGGGCGATGACGATGACCTGCCCCTTCTTGGCCAAATCCATGGCTTCTTTCGGCGGGGCCCGGTAAGGCAATTTCGACATGGACGCGGCCGTGGCCAGAACCTTGCCTTGGGAATCGATCAGATAGGCCGCCGGAATGGCTCTGATCGCCGCTTGAGCGTTGAGGAAGTTCCCGAAGCCTTGGGGCTGGGCCCGGACCAACTCGACCGCCTCGTCGATGTCCTTCGCCATGCCGACCGTGTCGGCGCGGATGACCTGACCGTGTTCCTGGAGATAGGCCGTGGCCACGTCGATCGAGTTTTGAATGATGGACTTGGTGCGGCTGGAGAACCAGTGATCGAGACCGCGGTTGAGCGAGACGCTGGCGAAAATGGCAAGCACGATCGCGGGCGCGACGGCGATGACGCTGAACAGGCTGACGATGCGCACGTGGAGTTGCGCACCGGCTTCATGGCGCCGCCTGGCGAGCCAAAGCCCAGTGACCTGCCAGGCAATCAGCCCGATCATGGCGAGGACGAGCACAAGATTGATGAGCAGCGTGCTCACCACCACGCTCTGCGTCGGTACGATCGGCGTGAGACCCGTTAGAACGAGGTAGGTGGCCAGTCCCGCGCAGAGGGACAGCACCATAATGATGAGACCGAGGGTGAACTGCAGTCGGCGCCGTCGCACCGGAACGATGTTTTGCCCGTCCGGCTCGCGCTCAAGCTTCGCATTAAGCCGAGAAGGTAACTTCGGGCCGGGCTTGGCGATTTCGTTATGTCCGTCGGAGCCGCGCAAACCGGACTGCTCTCCCTCCCACGCTCTGGGTCCGGTTTGGGCCGGATCTATTCGGCGTGTTGTCTTCGCCACAGGTATGATGCAATAAAATCACAATGTGGCGCTTTGGCGACAGACGATTCCGGCGCCCCACGTGCAAGTGTGCTCCCCTTCCGGAAAGCGCGCATGCGCGGAGATATGGGAGCCGTCCTTGCGCTTGACCAGGGTTACGCGGCGGGCGTGCGGATCACCTTGATGCCGAGATCGCGAATCTTCTTGCGCAGCGTGTTCCGGTTTACCCCGAGCAGATCGGCGGCGCGGATCTGATTGCCGCGCGTCGCGGTCAGCGCCGCCGTGATGAGCGGAGATTCGATCTTGCGCAGGATCCGGGTGTACAGCCCCGCAGGCGGAAGGTCTTGCCCGAAACTCATAAAATAGTCGCTGAGATAGCGCTCCACCGCTTCGGAAAGATCGGCTGTCGCTTCGGGTGCGCCGGTGAACGCCGCCTGCCGCGAGGCCGGCGCGAATTCGCTCTCCACCATGTCGACGGTGACGACGTCTTGGGTGTAGATCGCCGACAGGCGGCGGACCAGGTTCTCGAGTTCGCGGACATTGCCGGGCCAAGTGTGCCGCTTCAGCCGCTCGATGGCGCCCGGCTCGAAACTCTTCGGCGGCAGGCCTTCCTTTTCGGCGATCGCCAGGAAGTGGCGAACGAGGTCTGGAATGTCCTCCAGCCGTTCACGCAACGGCGGAAGGCGCAAGGGCACGACGTTGAGCCGGTAGTATAAATCCTCGCGGAACAGACCCTGATCGATCTGCTGCTGCAGGTCGCGGTTCGTCGCCGCGATGATGCGGACATTGGTGCGGATCGGCGTGCGGCCGCCCACCGTCGTGTATTCGCCTTCCTGCAGCACGCGTAAGAGGCGCGTCTGCGCCTCCATCGGCATGTCGCCGATTTCGTCGAGAAACAGCGTTCCGCCCTCCGCCTGCTCGAAGCGGCCGATATGGCGGGTTTGCGCGCCGGTGAAAGCCCCCTTCTCGTGGCCGAACAGCTCCGACTCGATCAGCTCGCGGGGAATGGCCGCCATGTTGATCGCGACGAACGGGCCGTTCCGGCGCTTGCCGTATTCGTGCAACGCGCGGGAGACGAGTTCCTTGCCCGTTCCGGATTCGCCGGTGATCATCACGGTGAGATCGGTCTGCGTGAGCCGCGCGAGGATGCGATAGATATCCTGCATTGCCGGGCAACGCCCGATCAGAGGCAGGCCGTCGGTGTGTTCGGCCGATAGCTGAGGCGTCCTCTTGCGCGGTTCGGCCAGCGCCCGGCCGACGACGGCGATCAGCTCGTTGAGATCGAATGGCTTGGGCAGATATTCGTAGGCCCCCCGCTCAGCCGCGGTGACGGCGGTCATGAACGTGTTCTGAGCGCTCATCACGACGATCGGCAGGTCGGGCCGCAGCTTCTTGATGCGCGGGATCAGGTCGAAGGCGCTTTCGTCGGGCATCACCACGTCGGTGATGATGAGATCGCCGTCGCCTTGACTGACCCAGCGCCAGAGCGTCGCCGCGTTGCCTGTCGCGCGCGGCGCGTAGCCGGCGCGGGCCAGGGCCTGGTTCAGGACCGTTCGGATTGCCGCATCGTCGTCTGCGATCAGGATATTGCCTTTTCCCATGCTCTTAGGTCTGTCTCTTAAGTCTCTGTTTCGTTTGGTTCCGCCGTCGTATCGCCGGTGGCCATCGGCATCAGCGCGCGGAAGACTGTGTATCGGGGCCGGGAGTCGCATTCGATGATGCCGCCATGGTCCCCGACGATCTTCGCGACCAAGGCAAGGCCGAGGCCGGTTCCGGACGGCTTGGTGGAGACGAACGGATCGAACAGGTGTTGGAGGAGGTCGGCGGGGACGCCCGTGCCGTTATCCTCGACGGCGATTTCCAGGGGGAGCCCCACCCGCGCCTGGCTGCCGGGAACCGACAGCCGGACGCCCGGCCGGAAGGCGGTCGACAGCGTGATCTGCCCGTCGGTTCGGGATTCGCCGATCGCCTCCGCGGCGTTCTTGACGAGATTGAGGAACACCTGAACCAGTTTGTCGCGGCTTCCCGGTACGGGCGGAAGCGACGGGTCGTAATGCTCGACGATCTTGATGTGCCGGGCGAAGCCCGATGAAGCGACGTGCTTTACGTGATCGAGTACGTCGTGAATGTTCACCGGTTCGCGCTGGATCGGCCGTTCGTCTCCGAAGATCTCCATGCGGTCGACGAGTTTGCAGATACGGTCGGACTCCGCGCAAATGAGTTGCGTCAGCGTCCGGTCCGACTCGCTACGCTCTCCTTCGAGAAGCTGCGCGGCGCCACGGATGCCGGATAGAGGATTCTTGATCTCATGCGCCAGAACCGCGGCAAGCCCGGAGACCGACCGCGCGGCACCGCGATGGGTAAGCTGGCGCTCGATCATTTGCGCCATGCTGCGCTGCTGCACCATCACCATCACCCCGCCGTTGGGGACCGGGACGGGACCGCCATACAAGTCGACGAGCTTGGTGGATTCGAAGCGGAAGGAACTCAGCTCCACGCCGTATTCGTTGACGGTGGTTCCGTTGCGCTGAACCTGTTCGACAAGCGCGATGAGCGGGCACCCGAATGCGACGACATCCGGTAGACTGTGACGGCAGAGTAGGCCTGCGCTCATTTGGAAGAAGTCTTCGGCCGCCGTGTTGGCGTAGTCGATGGAGAGCTCCTTGCCGATCACGAGCAGCGGGTGCGGAAGGGCATCCACCAGTGCGTCGCACAGGATGTGCTTGTCGCCACGGGGCGCCTCCGAGGTTTTGGTCGCGAGCGTCAATGCCTATATCCTCGCGGCCTCGTTGGCGCGGCCGCATCGCGCATGCATAAAAAATGAGCATGTATGGCTCATGAACTATTATTGGGCAACATACGAGGGTTTTGTGTCGGGGGCAATATTCCATATGCCGCAGTGCAACATTTATGCGGGTCAGAGACTTAGGCCCGGGAACGGGACCGCTGGCCGCGTTTCCGGAGGGTCTTTGCGGTGAGTGTGGCCGCGCTGATCGTGGCGGCTGGGCGCGGAGCTCGCGCTGTCACCGAGGCCTCGCAGCCGAAACAGTACTGCCCGCTCGGCGGGGTCCCCATGCTGACGCGCACGCTCGCCGCGTTCGCCGCTCATCCGGGGATTACGGACATCCTCGTCGTGATCCATCCGGACGACGTGGCCTTGTACGAGCAGGCCAGCGCGCCTTATGCGGACGCGCTGCTCCCGGCCGTGTCCGGCGGCGTGCGGCGTCAGGATAGTGTCCGGTTGGGCCTTGAAGCCCTTGCACACAACGCTCCCGCTCACGTTCTCATTCACGACGCCGCGCGGCCCTTCGCCGACGAAGCGCTGATCTCACGGGTTATCGGCGCGCTGGCCGGGAGTCGCGGCGCCCTGCCCTGTCTGCCGGTGACGGACACGCTGAAACGCGGAGAGAACGGGCGGATTGCGGGAACGGTGCCGCGCCAAGGCCTGTTGCACGCGCAAACGCCTCAAGGCTTCGACTTCGATGCGATCCTGACGGCGCATCGGGCAGCGGCGCGGGATTCCACGCTCGAGTTCACCGACGACACGTCGGTCGCCGAATGGTTCGGTCTCGATGTGGCGATCGTCGAAGGCTCCGAGCATAATCGCAAGCTGACCACGGCGGAGGATTTGATGATTGCCGATCAATTGTTGCGGCAAGGCAGCGCGCCCGCGGGAAGCGTGCGCGTCGGCTCGGGTTACGACGTTCACCGGCTCGGGCCCGGAGATGCCGTTATGCTGTGCGGTGTCCGCATCCCGCACACCAAGACCCTGCTGGGACACAGCGATGCCGATGTCGGTTTGCACGCGCTGACTGACGCTTTGCTCGGCACGATCGCGGACGGCGATATCGGCGCGCATTTTCCCCCGTCGGACGCCCGCTGGCGCGGGGCGAGCTCGGATATGTTCCTCAAGGATGCCGGCGCGCGCATCGAAGCCCGTGGCGGCACGGTCGTGCACGCGGACATCACGCTGGTCTGCGAGGCGCCGAAGATCGGCCCGCACCGGGATGCCATGCGCGAAGCCGTCGCCGGTATTCTTGGATTGGATATCTCCCAGGTCAGCGTGAAGGCGACGACGAACGAGCAATTGGGCTTTGTCGGCCGTGAGGAAGGCATCGCGGCCATGGCGACCGCGACGGTGATGCTGCCATGAGGAACGGTGCGGACTTGCCGGAGACTTTGACGGTGCTTGCGGCCGAAGTGCTCGAAGCAGCGCGATCGCGCGGCGATCTGATCGCTACGGCGGAGTCGTGTACCGGCGGCCTCGTGGCCGCCGCCCTGACGTCGGTCCCCGGCTCCTCGGATGTCTTCGACCGCGGTTTCGTGACCTATAGGAACACCGCGAAGTCCCAGATGCTGGGCGTTCCGTTTTGGCTGATCGAGAAACATGGCGCCGTCAGCGAAGACGTTGCCCTTTCCATGGCGGGCGGTGCGCTGACGCACAGCGGCGCCACGGTCGCGGTGGCCGTCACCGGCGTCGCCGGACCCGGCGGCGGCACGGCGGAGAAGCCGGTCGGTCTCGTGCATTTCGCGGCCGGGCGGCGCGACGGCGCGATGGAGCACAGGCGCATGACGTTCGGCGATCTCGGCCGTGCGGAAATCCGGGCTCGCAGCGTGGACTGCGCGCTTCAGATGCTGCGCGCACTGTTCTGAGAACGGCGCTCCGCGACGCGGCTATGTGGCGAGGGTCGCGCCCTTCACACCATAGACCTCATCGGCGCGCGTCTCGAATGCATCGGTATATTTGCGGACCGCCTTGTCGAACAGGCCGCCGACCAGGCGCTCGAACAAGCGCGAGCGGAACCGGTAGGCGATGAAAAAGTCGATCTCCGAAGACCCCTCTCCGCGCGGTTCGAAGCACCAGCGGTTCTCCAAATGCTCGAAGGGCCCATCGACATATTCGACGAGGATGGAGCGGGCTTCCGGATCGAGCGTCACGCGGCTCGTAAAGCTCTCCCGGATGAGCTTATACCCAACCTCCATCTTGGCGGTCAGAACCTCCTTGCCGTCGATCGTATCGCGGCCGACGATCCTGAGCGCTTCGCAAAGCGGCAGGAATTTCGGGTACGCCTCGACATTGGCGACGAGCGCGTACATGTCGTCGGCCGAATGGGCGACAGTGTGCCGGGTCTCGAAAGTATGCATATCGGAACGGTGGACCTAGGCGCGGAGGCTTGCGAGCCGCGCGGCTTTCAGGCGCTCGAAGTCCTCCGTGGCATGGTAGGACGAGCGGGTTAGCGGTGTGGAGGCGACAAGGAGAAAGCCCTTGGCTTCCGCAAGGCGCTTATAGCCGGCGAAGCGCTCCGGTGTGACGAAGCGGTCGATGGCCGCGTGTTTGCGGGTCGGTTGCAAATACTGGCCGATAGTCAGGAAATCGACATCGGCTTCGCGCAAGGCGTCCATGACGCCCTCGACCTCGTCGTCGGTTTCGCCGAGACCGACCATGATGCCCGACTTGGTGAAGATCGACGGGTCGAAGCGTTTCGCTTGCCTCAGCAGCGACACCGAATGCGAAAAATCCGCCCCCGGACGAATGCGCCGGTAAAGCGACGGTACGGTTTCCACATTGTGGTTGAAAACGTCCGGGCGGGCTTCGAGCACGATTTCGAGTGCGCCCGGCTTGCGCATGAAATCGGGCGTCAGCACTTCGACCGTGGTCTTCGGCGCCGCGTGCCTGATGGACGTGATGGTTTGCGCGAAATGCGAAGCGCCGCCATCGGCGAGATCGTCCCGGTCGACGGAGGTGACGACCACGTGAGCGAGGCCAAGCTCGGCGATGGCGTCGGCGGTCCGGGCCGGCTCCGCCGGGTCGAGATGGGCGGGCTTTCCCGTGGCGACATTGCAGAAGGCGCAAGCGCGCGTGCACACATCGCCCATGATCATCACGGTCGCGTGGCGCTTGGACCAGCACTCGCCGATATTGGGACAGGCCGCCTCCTCGCACACCGTGTGCAGGCCATGGCGGCGCAAGGTCTCCCGTGTCGCGCCGAACGCGTTGGTTCCCGGCGCCCGGACGCGAATCCAGTCGGGTTTCCGCATCACGGGCGTATCGGGAAGCCGCGCCTTTTCCGGATGGCGCGGCCTCTTATCCGCCTGTCGAACCGTGTTCAGGAGTGTGACCATGGGCGAGGTTGGAACGGCCGTCTAATTACTGAGTTTCCGCCAAAGCCAAATCACGATCACGGCGCCGATAGAGGCGACGATCAGATTTCCCAGCCACCCGTAGAATTCGATACTCAGGACGCGGGCGAGCGTGCCGCCCAGAAACGAGCCGGCGATACCGACCAGGAAGTTGGTCAATAGGCCGTGGTCGCTGGCGGTGATCTTCTCGGCGATATAGCCCGCGAGCACGCCGATGACGATCATGCCGATGAAACCGACGCCCGGCATCGCGAACAAACCATGAGCTTCCATTCTTGCCTCCCCTTCCGCTGTAAGGTTGCGGCTGCGACCCTATCGCATCCGTCGCCAAACCCAAATACACAGTGCCGCCGCGCGTCCTCGGTCTAGATGTGCAAGGCCCGTCCGAACGCGTCGAGCACCGATTCGTGCATCATCTCCGACAATGTCGGATGAGGAAAGATCGTGGCAATCAGTTCCGCCTCGGTCGTCTCGAGCGTCTTGCCGATGGCGAAACCTTGGATCAGTTCCGTGACGTCCGCGCCGATCATGTGCGCGCCGAGCAGGGCTCCGGTGTTCGCATCGAAGACGGTCTTGACGAGGCCGTCCGTCTCGCCCAGCGCGATCGCCTTTCCGTTGGCGGCGTAAGGATAGCGGCCGACCCGCAATTCGTATCCCGCCTCGCGTGCGGCTTTCTCGGTCAGGCCGAGGCTCGCGATCTGGGGCGTGCAATAGGTGCATCCGGGAATGCCCGTCTTGTCGAGCGGGTGGACGCCTTCGACGCCGGCGATCTTCTCGACGCACAGGACGCCTTCATGCATGGCTTTGTGGGCGAGCCATGGAGGCCCCGCCACGTCGCCGATGGCGTAGAGCCCGGGTGCGCCCGTGCGGCACCATTCGTCTACGACGATATGCCCGCGCTCGACCTGAACGCCCTGCTCTTCGAGGCCGAGGCCTTCGACATTGCCGGTGATGCCGACGGCGAGGATGACGCGGCCGGCCTCGATGTCCAAGGCCGCGCCGCCGGTCGTGCGCAGCCGGGCGCCGACGCCGGTTTCGGTGTCGCGAAGATGCTCGACCGTTGCGCCGGTATGGATCGTCATGCCTTGTCTCGTGAAGGCCGTGCGCGCGAGCTTGGATATCTCTTCGTCTTCGGCGGGCAGGATACGATCCAGGACTTCCACGACGGTGACGTCCACGCCGAGTGCGCGATAGAAGCTCGCGAACTCGATCCCGATCGCGCCCGATCCAATCACGAGCAGCGACCGTGGAAGGGCCGCCGGCACCATCGCCTCCTTGTAGGTCCAGATGCGCACGCCGTCCGGCTCGAGGCTCGGCAGACTCCGGGCCCGCGCGCCGGTGGCGATGACGATATGCTCCGCCGCGATGGACGGCAGGATCGCGCCGTCCGTTCCGGTCAGACCGACCCGGCCGGACCCTTGGAGCCGTCCCGTCGCATCGAATACCGCGATCTTGTTCTTCTTCATGAGAAAAGCGACGCCGTTGGCCAGCTTTTCGGCCACGGCCCGGCTGCGCTCGACGATCCGGCCGAGATCGAAGCCGAGACCCTCGACGCGGAGACCGAAGGCCTCGGCCACGGCGATCTGCCGGTAGAGCTCGGAGGTGCGCAGCAGCGCCTTGGTGGGAATGCAGCCCCAGTTCAGGCAAATGCCGCCGAGATGCTCCCGCTCGACGACCGCCGTCCTCATGCCGAGCTGGGCGGCGCGGATGGCCGCGACATAGCCCCCCGGCCCGCCGCCGATAACGACAAGATCGAATTCCGTACCGGCGCTCATGAAAGCGGCCTCAGCATCAAGAGCCAGTCTCCCGATTGCGGGAACTCGGGCGGAAGTATCGCAGGCTCGCTGGCGGCGGGCCGGTAGCCGGCGCGCCGGTAAAGCTTCTCGGCTCCCTCGTTCCAACTGCCCACGATAATGCTCGCGGCCGAGGCGTCCGCCTCCCGCGCCCGCTCGTTGGCGACATCGAGCAGCTTCATGCCGATGCCTTGGCCGCGGAACTCCGGGAACGTCGCCAGCACATTCACGTACCACGTGCCGGGCGCTCGGGCTTCAAGCCGCACGAGGGGCTGGAACGTGTCTGGAAGTTCCTCGAAACCCGACAGATCGTAAGGATCGTCTAGCCTATACCCGATCAGGCAGGCGGCGATTTCGTCTCCGACCTCGGCCAAGGTGGCATGACGATAGGAGAAGCCGCCCTCTTCCCGGCGCGCACGGGCCCGGCCCACTTCCAACGCCGAATGGCCGGGACCGGCCATGTCGAGCCAGAGCCGGTTCGGTGCTCCCTCGCCCGCGATATCGACGAGCACGGACAGCGCGGCGGCGTCCGCGAGCGTCGCCGGGCGAAATTTCGGCCTGTTCGTCACGTCGGCGGCCTTTGCATCAAGATCCAGTCTCCGGATTGCGGGTATGCGTCCGGCAAGATTGCCGGCTCCCGTGCCACGGGCACAAAACCGCAGCGCCTATAAAGGCGTTCGGCGTCTGCGTTCCAACTGCCGACGACCAGACTGTTGCCGGCAGCGCCGGTCGCCTCGGCTTTCGAGGCCGCGACCGCGAGAAGCTTCGACCCCAAACCGTATCCCCGGAATTCGGCGAAGCTGGCAATGACGTCGATATACCAGGTGCCCGCCGCTTGAACCGCGAGCCGGGCAACCGGGCGAAACACGTCGGCCTTCTCGTCCAGCCGGGATACGTCATACAGGTCTTCCGGCAGTCCGCCGATCACGCAGCCGGCGACCTCGGGGCCGACCATGGCGATTGTCGCGTTGCAATAGGAGTCGACTTCCTCGGGTCTTCGCACCGATTGGCGCCCCACTTCGAGTGCCGACCGTCCAGGCCCCGCTTGATCTAGCCACACCCTGTTCGCAAGCCCATTGGCCGCGATGTCCGCCAGCACGGCCAATGCGGCGGCGTCCGCGAGCGTCGCCGGGCGGAATGTGGGTTCGAGCGCCATGGACGTCTAAGACAGGCTCCGCGGCTAGACCAGCATGGTTACGGGATCTTCGAGATAGGCCTTGAACGCGGCCAGCAGCTCCGCGCCGAGCGCGCCGTCTATCACGCGATGGTCGCAGGACAGCGTCGCGCCCATCATGGTCGCGATCTTGATGGCGTCGTCCTTGACGATGGGCTTTTTCTCCGCGCGGCCGACGGCGAGGATCGAACTCTGCGGCGGGTTGATCACCGCTTCGAAACTGTCGATCCCGTACATGCCGAGATTGGAGATCGAGGTCGTGCCGCCCTGATATTCGTGGGGCGCGAGGCGCTTGGAGCGTGCCCGCGCGGCAAGGTCGCGCATCTCGTTCGAGATTTCCGAAAGGCTCTTCACTTCCGCGTCGCGGATCACCGGCGTGTGCAATCCTCCGCCTTCGAGCGCCACGGCCACCGCGATATCGGAGGGGCGAGAGCGCAGGATGCCCGTTTCCGTCCAGATCGCGTTTGCCGCGGGCACGGTTTGCAGCGCCATGGCCATGGCCTTGACGATGAAGTCGTTGATCGAAAGCTTGAAGGCGCGCGGTCCCCCCTGCGGGGCCATGCCGTTGAGGCGTTCGCGCGCGGCGAGCAGCGCGTCGAGTTCGCATTCGATGTTGAGATAGAAATGCGGGATCGTCTGTTTGGCGAGCGTCAGCCGGTCCGCGATCATGCGGCGCATCGTATCGTGCGGCACCATTTCGTAGCTGCCGGGCTGATACAGCGACAGGATCTGCTTGTCGGAGAGGCCCTGCACCGGGACGGCGGCGGGCGCGTGCATCAGCTCTCCCATCATGGCCGGCTCAGGCTCGGCCACGGCGTCCGGCGCCTGCGATATGTCGGCTTTGGGCGCGGCCGTAGGCGGTTCGTTCGCCGCGCGCTCCACGTCCGCAAGGACGATGCGTCCGTGGGGTCCGGACCCTTCCAGAGCGGCAAGGTCGATGCCCCGGTCCCGCGCGATGCGACGCGCGAGCGGCGATGCGAAGAGGCGTTTCGTCTTCTCGCCGTTGCGGCCGTCCCCATTCCGCAGGATCTGTTCCGCGATCCGGCTCATGACGTTCTCGGGGGAGCTCTCGTGAAGACCGTCGTGGTCCGCGGGGGCGCTCATCGTCAAAGTCCCTTCTCCACCCACCATGTTTCGCCTTGGTAGGCGCCGGGCAGCGTGTCGAGTTCGTCGTCGAGGACGCCGACTTCGTGTCCTAGAATTTTCTCGGCCTCCTCGAAGAACGCATCGCGCACGGAGGACGGCAGTTCCTTGCCGGTCCAGGGATCGAAGCGCATCGTCGTCATCGCCGGGCCGCCGTCGAAGACCGGCATGCCGAATTCGCGGAACACGGGCGAATAGATGACCGGCTGCTGCGGATCGCAGGCGGCCCAAAGTAGATCGGGATAGTTCTCAAAGAGTGCGGATTTTCGCGGGTCCAGGTCGAAGGCTTCCCGCACTTCGCCGAGATGTTCGGCGAGAATGGCGAAGACCCCATCCCAGATTTCGTCCCAGTCGTCGTCGTCGCGGTCGAAATCGTCGAGGCGCTGGCACGCGAGCCTGTTGGCTTCGATCTGTTCGTCCATCTCATCGTCCGAAAGCCAGAATTCGGTCACGCGGCATCCTCCCGGTAGCAGACGGATTTGGCGGCGCTGACCACGAGTTGGGCCGAGGGCAGCGCGAGCTTCTCGAGATTGGCGGCATAGGGCATGGGGACGTCCGCGCCGGTGATTTTCAACGGCGGCGCGTCGAGATAGTCGAACGCACCCGCCGTCACTTGCGCGCAAATCTCCGTCCCGACGGAACAGATCGGCCAGCCCTCCTCGACCGCGACGATCCGGTTCGTCTTGCGGACCGAGGCAAGCACGGTCTCGATATCGAGCGGGCGCAAGGTGCGAAGATCGATGACTTCCGCGTCGATCCCCTGCTCCGCCAATTGCTCGGCCGCATCGAGCGTGTAGGCCAGCCCGCGCGAGTAGGACACCAGCGTCACGTCGTTGCCCGGCCGCGCGATCCGGGCCTTGCCGATGGGCAGAACGAAGTCGTCGAGCCTCGGCACCGCGAATGTCTGTCCGTAGAGTATCTCGTTCTCCAGAAAGACCACGGGCGTGTCTTCGCGGATCGCCGCCTTCAAGAGACCTTTTGCATCGGCGGCGCCATAGGGCGCGATGACCTTCAGGCCGGGAATTTGTGCGTATAGGGACGAAAAATCCTGACTGTGCTGCGCGGCCACGCGCGCGGCGGCGCCGTTCGGCCCGCGAAATACGATGGGGCAACGCATCTGACCGCCCGACATGTAGTGTGTCTTGGCGGCCGAGTTGATAATGTGGTCGATCGCTTGCAGCGCGAAGTTCCAGGTCATGAACTCGACGACGGGGCGCAAGCCCGCGAAGGCCGCGCCAACGCCGATACCGGCGAAACCGTACTCCGTGATCGGTGTATCGATCACGCGGCGCGCTCCGAATTCCTCCAAGAGCCCCTGCGTCACCTTGTAGGCGCCCTGATATTCGGCGACCTCTTCGCCCATGACGAAGACATCGCCGTCGCGGCGCATTTCCTCGGCCATGGCATCGCGCAAGGCTTGCCGGACGGTCATATCGGCCATGTCCGTGCCGGCCGGAATCTCCGTGTCCGGTGCCGGTTCGGCGGGCGCGGCTTGTGGCCCGGCCGGCGCGGTTTCGACCTCGGGCTCGGTCTCGCCGAAGTCCGGGGCGGGCTCCGATGCAAAGATGTCTTGGGCATCGGCTTGGGGTTGCATCTGAGCCGGCGCGGCCGGGGGTGCCGTGGGAGCGCCTACGGCAGGGGCTTCGTCGTCTTCCAATTGCAGGATCGCGATGGGCCGGTTGACCGGGACGTGCTCCGTGCCCTCCGGCACCAGGATCGATTGAATGATCCCGTCCTCGATGGCTTCGACCTCCATGGTGGCCTTGTCGGTCTCGATCTCGGCAACCACGTCGCCAGCCCGGATGGCGTCGCCTTCGCGCACGTGCCATTTCGCAAGGGTGCCCTCCTCCATCGTGGGAGAGAGCGCGGGCATGAGGATGTCCACCGGCATCGCGCTTAGCCTTCCGGCGCCACGACGTCGGTCCAAAGCTCACTCGGATCGGGTTCGGGCTCGTCTTGCGCGAACTGGGCGGCTTCGTTGACGATCGTGCGGATTTCTTTGTCGATGGCCTTGAGCTCGTCGTCGTTTTGGCCGAGCTCGGCGAGACGCTTGTGAACGAGCTCGATGGGATCGTGATGCTGGCGCATGTCCTGGACCTCTTCGCGCGTCCGGTATTTCGCCGGATCGGACATGGAGTGTCCGCGATAGCGATAGGTCAGCGCTTCCAGGATCATGGGACCGTTGCCGCTTCGCACGGATTCGAGCGCTTCCTCGCCCGCGGCCTTGACGGCGGCGACGTCCATGCCGTCGATCTGACGTCCGGGAATGCCGAAGGCAAGGCCGCGATGATAGAGCTCTTCGGCACGGGCCGTGGCGCGTTCGACGGCCGTGCCCATGGCGTAGTGATTGTTCTCGATGATGTAGAGGACCGGGAGCTTCCAGAGCGAAGCCATGTTGAAGCTCTCATAGACTTGGCCTTGATTGGCCGCGCCTTCTCCGAAGAACGTCAGGCAAACATTGCCGTTGCCCCGGTACTTGTTGGCGAACGCCAAGCCCGTTCCGAGCGGCGCGGGCGTGCCGACGATGCCATGCCCGCCGTAGAATCCCTTCTCGACGGAGAACATGTGCATGGAGCCGCCCTTCCCCTTCGAGTAACCGCTTCGCCGGCCGGTGAGTTCCGCCATCACGCCTTTCGGGTCCATGCCGGTGGCGAGCATGTGGCCGTGGTCGCGATAGGAGGTGATGACCTGATCGCCGTCGCGCTTGGCCATCATCATGCCGGTCACGACCGCCTCTTGGCCGATATAGAGGTGGCAGAACCCCCCGATATAGCCCATGCCGTAAAGCTGCCCGGCTTTTTCCTCGAAGCGGCGGACAAGGAGCATCCTGCGGTAGGCGGAAAGGTAGTCCTCGGGGCTCAGGGCCGGACCCGCCGGGCTCTCAGGCTCGTTCGATGGCTCGGAGGGCCTCTGGTCCATCCAGAAATTGGCCGCTCCAGGCGTCAGGCTTGGGCTGGTCAATCCGGGCCTCCTTGCGACTCATACGTCATGCCCTTCGAGGCTAGCACGAGTTCAAAGTCAGCAAAAAGGCACGGCGGGCCGATGGACATGAGGCCGCAACCAGGCCGGTCAGCGCTTGACGAGCGGCCCGGTTGGATCTGGCGGGCGGCGCTTCATCATGACGAGATCGCCGGGACGGGCGAGGTTGAGGATTGCCCTCGCCCGCTCGTCGAGCATGTCGGGGTCGAGACTATCCGGCTCCAGGAGCGCGACATCGCGTTCGATCCGCAGACGCACCTCGCGCAGACCCTCGAGTTCTCCCTCGAGGACGGCAGCGCGGCGTTGAAGATCGGCGCGCGCGGTCAGACCGTGGTCGCCGTTCTGCAGATGGTAGCCGAAATAGCCGCCGGCGCCCAAGGCCAGAAGCGGAAAGATAAACGCCCTGAACCGCATAGTTCCTCCCCACACAGCGAATCACAAAGATCGTGGGGCGGCCGTTAAGAGGCGGTTACCGCGCTACGGATTTCACGCTTTTAGAATTGCCGATCCCGCATAACGTGCACGCGGTCCCAGCTCCTCCTCGATGCGGATGAGTTGATTGTACTTGGCGACGCGGTCGGACCGGGCGAGCGAACCCGTCTTGATCTGGCCGCAATTGGTCGCGACCGCCAGATCGGCGATGGTGGCGTCCTCGGTTTCGCCGGAGCGGTGGGACATCACGGCATTGTAGTTCGCCTCGTGCGCCATGTTCACCGCGTCCAGGGTCTCCGACAGCGTGCCGATCTGGTTGACCTTGACGAGGATGGCGTTGGCGATGTGCTTGTCGATGCCCTCCTTGAGGCGCGCGACGTTGGTGACGAACAGGTCGTCGCCCACGAGTTGCACGCGGTCCCCAAGAGCCTCGGTCAGCGTGCGCCAGCCGTCCCAATCGTCTTCCGACATACCGTCCTCGATGGAGAAGATCGGATAGTTGGAGACGAGATCGGCGAGATAGGCCGTCATCTCATCGGACGAGAGCGTGCGGTTCTCGCCGGCGAGCACATAGCGCCCATCCTTGAAGAACTCGGTCGCCGCCACGTCGAGGGCGAGATAGACGTCCTTGCCCGGATGGTAACCGGCGGTCTCGATCGCCTTCATGACGAAGTCGAGCGCGGCCCGCGTGGATTCGATATTGGGAGCGAAGCCGCCCTCGTCGCCCACGGCCGTGCCGTAGCCGGCATCGTGAAGGCCCTTCTTCAGCGTGTGGAAAACCTCCGCGCCCATGCGGACGGCGTCGGCGATGCTGGGCGCGCCGACCGGTACGATCATGAATTCCTGGAAGTCGATGGGATTGTCGGCATGCATGCCGCCGTTGACGATGTTCATCATCGGCACCGGGAGGAGCCTGGCGCCTTCCCCGCCCAGATAGCGGTAAAGCGGTTCGCCGCGGGACAACGCGGCTGCCTTTGCGGCGGCCATGGAAACGCCGAGAAGGGCGTTGGCGCCGAGACGCTTCTTGTTTTCGGTGCCGTCGAGATCGCGCAGAAGCTGGTCGAGGCCGCGCTGATCGTCGGCGTCGAAGCCGTCGAGTGCCTTGCGGATTTCGCCGTTGACGCCTTCAACCGCCTTCTTCACGCCCTTGCCGCCATACCGGGCTCCCCCGTCGCGCAGTTCATGCGCCTCGTGGGCCCCCGTCGACGCGCCCGATGGGACTGCGGCGCGGCCCTGGCTGCCGTTCTTCAGGACAACATCGACTTCAACAGTCGGGTTGCCGCGGCTGTCCAGGATCTCTCTTCCGACGACGGTGGCGATGGCTGCCATAACGAATTTCCTTCCTAAAATATCGGTAGCATTTTTGAAGCCGTCATAACCTAGGCGGAAGCGAAGGTGAAGGCGTATATGTCGTTGCCATGAGGTTGCTATGCAGTGCCATGCCAGAGGATCCGCATGACGGCGCGTTCGGCGGATAAGCCGGACGGCGCTTTGGTCTTGTTTTCGGGCGGTCAGGACTCCACGACCTGCCTCGGCCACGCCTTGGAACGCTACGCCCGTGTGGAGACCGTCGGATTCGACTACGGCCAGCGCCATGGCGTGGAACTCGAATGCCGCGCACGGATCGTCGAGGCGCTTCGCGAGCGGTTTTCCGGCTGGGGCGCGCGGCTCGGCGAAGATCACATGCTCGACCTTTCGAGCTTCGGGGCGATCGGCGAATCCGCGCTCACCACGCAATCGGAAATCGCCATGACGAAGTCCGGATTGCCGTCGACATTCGTCCCGGGCCGAAATCTCGCCTTCTTCGTTTACGCAGCCGCGCTCGGCTATCGCCGAGGGTTGCATGTCTTGGTGGGCGGTATGTGCGAGACTGACTATTCCGGCTATCCGGATTGCCGGGATGGGACGCTCAAGGCATTGCAGCAAGCGGTCCGGCTCGGGACGGACGTCCCCTTCGTGATCGAGACCCCGCTGATGTGGCTTTCGAAGGCGGAGACCTGGGGCCTTGCGCACACGCTCGGCGGCGACGCATTCGTGGACCTCATTCGTGAGGAGACCCACACCTGCTACACCGGCGATCGCACCATACGGCACGATTGGGGCTATGGCTGCGGTGTGTGCCCCGCTTGCGAACTGCGCGCCAAGGGCTACCGGGACTGGTGTGCCTCCGGGCCGCCGGCGGGACAAGCGGGATAATCCGCGCCGCAGCGGCACTTCACGTCCCGTCAAAGCGAGGAGCGCGCTGCAATTTCAGATGCAGTTGCAGCGGCAAGCCGTTCGGCGGCCGATGCTTTCCAGGCTCTGCGATACCGCTGCGGCTAGCTACTGCGGGAGCTCTGTCGGCCCCTCTCAGTTCCGGCATGTCATCGAATTGCCGCCGCAATGGAACGCCGGCTGGCCGGCAAAGCGTCCCGGCTGTCTCGTGGCTGCGCGATCTTTCGGCGGCATGGAGAGGACCCCGAAGCGCTTGCCCGTCACGCCCGCGCGGCGACCGGCCGGGCACTTGCACAACGAGCGATTTGTCGTGATACCGTGGCGGGTGACCCTTCGCGCATGTTGCGCTGGGGCATTCCTCAAATGGAGGTTTTGATGGACCAAAGGAACAAGAGTTCGTGGTTGAGTACAGCCGGCCTATTTCTGGTCGGCTTTTTTGTTGTTGGGCTTGCAGTCGTGACCAGCAAGCCGTTCGAGGAACGGTTTGCCTATACCGAGACGGCGATGGTGTCGGAGGTTTTGTCCGACTCGACATCCGATACGGACGGTGACGACCCGGTCAAAGTCGCTCAGAACGAGACTGGTGAAGCCGCTGGCGATGCCGCTTCCGAGACCAAGAATGCCGCGCCAGACGATGCCGCCGGCGAGAGTGCGTCGAAACCGGAAGACGAGCCTCCAACGGAGGCTGCCGCTGCCGAGGAAGAGGACAAATGCTGCAAGAAAGGCGACAAAACTCCGCCGTTCGAGTTGATCGCGAAGATACCGCCGGGGGAATTGCACAATCCTTACGACTGGCAAGCGCTCAAGGAAGAGCACGCCGATAATCCGGACTATCTGGTGAAGCAGTTCCGTCTGCCGGGCTGCAACGAGTGCCATGGCGGCGGCGGCGGCGGCGGTTTCTGCCCCGCTCTCAGCCAAGGCGTCTGGTTCTGGGGCAATACGGACGACGTGCTGTTCCGCCTGATCGCGCTCGGCTCGCAGAAATTGGAGGAGTCCGGTTTCACGCGCTATCAGTACGGAACGGTGAAGGCCCCGATGCCGGAGATGGGCCACGTCATCAAGACGTCCGACCATCTGTGGCAGATCATCGCCTTCATCCGGTCGATCAATCCTCCGGGAACCAATCCTCCTGAAAAGGTCATCCCCGGCAAGTACACACCGCCGGCGGGAGAGACCAAGGCCGAGTAGTCATCCGCCTTCCCGGCGATGACCCACGCCCGGATTTTCCGTGTCTGCCACCGGATCCCGGAACAGGCGGCGCGGAACGTCCGGGCGATTTTCGTTGGACCGCAAGCGGTTGCAGGTCGAGCGGTTGAAGATCAAGCGGTTGAAGGTCTTGCCTCCGAGGCGGGAAAAACCCACCTTCCCGCTCATGTATGCCGTCAAGGAAATCTACTACACGCTCCAGGGCGAAGGGGCGCAGGCCGGCCGGCCGGCCGTGTTCTGCCGCTTTGCCGGCTGCAATCTGTGGTCCGGACGCGAGGCGGATCGCGCGGACGCCCTCTGCAATTTTTGCGACACGGACTTTGTCGGCACCGGCGGTCCTGGCGGCGGCAAATTCGAGACGTCGGAAGGGCTCGCACAAGCCTGTTTGGCGGCATGGCGCGGCAATTCCGGCGCGCCCCCCTTCGTGGTTCTGACCGGCGGCGAACCCATGCTGCAGGTCGACGAGGCCTTTGTCGGCGCGCTCCATGCGATGGGCTTCGAGGTCGCGATCGAGACCAATGGCAGCCTTCCCGTGCTTTCGTCGATCGACTGGATCTGCGTCAGCCCCAAGCCCGGCGTCCGGCTGCGGCAACGTTCCGGCGACGAGCTGAAGCTCGTCTTCCCGCAAGAGGCCATTTCGCCCGAGGACGTGGACGGTCTGGCCTTCGAGCATTTCCTGCTTCAGCCGTTGGACGATCGCGCCGGGGGCACCGAAAATTTACGTGCTGCCATAGGCTATTGCCTCGATCATCCGAGATGGCGGTTGAGCTTACAGACGCACAAGCTGCTTGGCCTCCCGTAGGTCTCCGACGTGTCCGCGCGCTACGGTGTGCAGGGTCTGGCGGCCAGCGCAAAAATCCCCTAAACAGCCCAAATGCGAATTTACAAAGAGTTCTTCTTCGAGGCGGCCCACTACCTGCCGTCGGCCCCACCCGGCCATCCCAATGCGCGGGTGCATGGGCATTCGTTCCGCGCGCGTATCACCGTGGATGGGCAGCCGGACGAGGACACTGGAATTGTCTTGCATTTCGACGAGTTGGAAGCCGCGGTCGAGGATGCGCGCGACGCACTCGATCATCGTATGCTGAACGAGATCGAAGGGCTGTCGGCGCCGACGCTGGAGCGGATCGCCATGTGGCTTTGGGACCGCTTGCACAATCGGTTGCCCGGTCTGGCGGAGATCGTTGTGGCGCGGGATTCCTGTCACGAGGGTTGCGTCTATCACGGGCCGCCGATGCGGATGGCGGCGGAGTAAACCATGGCGAGGAAGGATGCGGGCCTTCGGCAGCTCGGGAAGACGGCGCCGCTGCCCGCGTCACCGGACGAGGCAGTGCTGGAACGGGTGCCCAATCCGCATCCGGACACCGCGTATATCGCGCGCTTCACGGCTCCCGAGTTCACCTGCCTGTGCCCTGTTACCGGACAGCCGGACTTCGCACATTTCGTCGTGGACTACGCCCCCGGCCAATGGCTGCTGGAATCGAAGTCCCTCAAGCTGTTTCTCGGAAGCTTCCGCAACACGGCCGCCTTTCACGAGGACACCACGCTGACGATCGGCAAGACGATCGTCGGGTTGATTGAGCCGGCTTGGCTCCGGATCGGCGGGTATTGGTATCCGCGCGGGGGAATCCCGATCGATGTGTTCTGGCAGCACGGGACGCCGCCGGACGGTCTTTGGATTCCCGACCAGGGCGTTGCGCCTTATCGCGGCCGCGGCTAGTCGAGACGAAGGTCCGTGCGAATGACCGATCTCATCATCACCAACGGCGATTCGGCCGGCGAGCTTCTACGGCGGACATTGGCCGGGACCGAGGTTCTGCCCTGGCGCGATGTGCTGTACGAAGGCCCGGTCCCGCTCACCGACAGCCTGGAAGAACTGACCGGGATACGGATTTCCTATCTCGCGGGCTCGGGCGCGGGCGACGAAAGGGCCATCGAATTCGAACTTACGTCCCGCGATCGCGGCCTCGGCATCAGTGCGGATTTCGACCGTGTGGTTCTATGGTTCGAGCACGACCTTTACGATCAGCTTCAACTGATCCAGGCGTTGGACTGGTTCGCCGACCATCCCCGCGAGCCCGAAACGCTGCTGCTGGTTCAGACCGACGACTATATCGGCCGCCAGGAGCCTGAAACGATCGCCGAACAGATCACGCAGGCGCGGCCCATGACGCAGAGCCAGCTCGATCTTGCGGTCAGAGCCTGGGCGGCCTTTCGTCAGGCCACACCGGAAGCCTGGGGGCATCTCCTGAAAGAGGACCTGTCGGCCTTGCCGTTCCTGCGCGGCGCCGTGGTCCGGATGCTCGAGGAACTCCCCGGCCCCGACGGCCTGTCGCGTACGGAGCGGCAGATGCTTGCCTGTCTCGAAGCCAAGACCGCGTTGTCGTCCGTCGCGCTGTTCGGCACGGCGCAGAAGATGGAAGAGGCCGAATTCATGGGCGATTGGAGCTTCTGGCGCCTCCTCGACGGCCTGGCGATGGCGCCCAAGCCGCTCGTCGCCGGGTTGGAGTGCGCCCCGTTCCAATTCGAAGATAAGGCCCGCATGGAGGCCTATGTGAAAAGCCAGCCGGCGCTGACCACGCTCGGCAAGGACGTGATCGCGGGACGCGCCGACTGGGCGGAACATCACGTCATCGATCGTTGGATCGGCGGAACGCATCTCACCAACGCGCGGCTCTGGCGCTGGGATTCCGAGACGGAGCATTTGATTGCGCCGGCGTAAAGGGCCTGAAAGGCTAACGTGGGTTATGCGCGGTTCTTCGCTATCGCGTCGAAGTCCATGATTTCCTTGAGCAAGCCCTCGAGCTCGCGAAGCGGGACCATGTTTGGACCGTCCGATGGCGCCGTATCCGGGTCCTGATGGGTCTCGATGAAGACGCCGGCGATGCCGACCGCCGCCGCAGCGCGTGCCAGCACAGGGACGAAGCGCCGTTCGCCGCCGCTGGTGCCACCCTGCCCGCCGGGCTGTTGAACCGAATGGGTCGCGTCGAAAATGACCGGCGCGCCGGTCTCGGCGAGAATGGGCAACGCTCGCATATCCGAGACGAGCGTGTTGTAGCCGAACGAGACGCCGCGCTCGGTCACGAGGACGTTCGGGTTGCCCGCGGCGGCGACCTTCGCCACCACGTGGCGCATGTCCCACGGAGCCAGAAATTGCCCCTTCTTGACGTTGACCGCCTTGCCGGTTTTCGCGGCGGCCACGAGAAGATCGGTCTGCCGGCAGAGGAAGGCAGGAATCTGAAGGACATCGACCGCCTCGGCCGCGGCGGCGCACTGATCCGGTTCGTGGACATCGGTAACCACGGGGAGACCCGTGCTTTCGCGGATCTCGGCGAAGATCGGCAAGGCCTCTTTCAGGCCAAGCCCCCGTGCGCTGCCGAGGCTCGTCCGGTTGGCCTTGTCGAACGAGGATTTGTAGACGAGCCCGATACCGAGCCGCCCGGCGATTTCCTTTAGCGCGGCGGCCGTTTCCAGCGCATGCGCCCGGCTCTCCAGGGCGCAAGGCCCCGCCATCACCGCGAGCGGCAGGGCGTTTCCGAAAACGACATTGCCGACGGAGACCGAGGCGGCTGGCGCCGGCTTGAGAGCTTCATTCATGGCGTCCTTCATGGGGCGGCGAATGGCATGCGTCAACTGTCGGGAATCGTGTCAATGTCATGAATTGACAAGGCAGAGTTCGGGCGAAGCGGCACAAGGGCCGGTCTGGACGAATCCTTGGCAGCCATTCATTGGGAGGGACTTAGATGAACAAGGCTGTGGCCGAATTTATCGGCACGTTTGCATTGGTTCTTATCGGTTGCGGAACCGCTGTGATCGCGGGCATGGGGGAAGGCCCAACCGCAGTCACCATTCTCGGCATTGCCATGGCGTTCGGTTTGACCATCGTGGCCATGGCTTACGGCATCGGACAGGTCTCCGGCTGCCACATCAATCCGGCCGTCAGTCTCGGTGTGCTCGTGGCCGGGCGCATGACCGTTTCCGATTTCATCACCTATGTGATCGCGCAGGTTCTGGGTGCGATCGCGGGCGCGGCGGTGCTTTATCTCATCCTCTCCGGAAAGGCGTCCGGATGGACGGGCTCGCTCGGGCAAAACGGCTGGGGTGAAGGCTATCTCGGCGAATACAGCATGACTTCCGCCTTCGTCTACGAGGTCGTCGGCACGTTCCTGTTCCTCGTATGCATCCTCGGCGTCACGCAGAAGGGGGCGCCGGTCGGACTTGCCGGCCTCGCTATCGGCCTGACGCTGGTGGCGCTGCATCTTCTCGGCATCAACATCACGGGCACGTCGGTCAATCCGGCGCGGTCGATCGGTCCGGCTCTTGTTGGCGCGGGCACGAATCCCACGGCCCTTTCGCAAGTATGGCTGTTCATCGCGGCACCGTTCATCGGTGCGATACTGGCGGCGATGTTGTTCCGCGCGGGCGGCGTGCTGACGGGCGACGACGAAATCCCGGTACGGGGCGAAGGCGACTCGGACGTCGCGCCAGGAGCGTCCGCACCGCAAAAATAGCGGGCGGCGAGGCGGCGCGGAGCCCTATTCCGGCTCCCGCCGCGTCCATTTGTGCCGGCTCTCTTCGAAGTGGCTGACACAGGTCGGGAAGGTTGGGAGCCACGGCTCCCGGCGCTTCATCCAAAGCTCGTAAGTCGGCGTGAACGCACCGACATCGTCGAACGAGCCGGGATGAACGTAGAACTCGTCCTCGCGGAAATAGGTCGAATAGATCGGCGCGCCGCAATTGCGGCAGGAGTAGCGCCGGACCTTTTCCGTGCTGGCGAACGCGATGACCTCGCCGGAGACGCTCACCGCCTCGGGCGGGAACACCGCATAGAAATTGAACGGCGCGCCATGCGCCTTCCGGCATGTCATGCAGTGACAGACGCCGACACGATAGGGCTCTCCCCGGGTCTCGACCCGGACCTGCCCGCACGCGCAAGAGGCTTTACGGACTACATCGGACATAGATGGTTCCAATCGTTAAACCAAACGGCTCTGCTCCACCGCCGCGGCGATGAAGGATTTGAAAAGAGGATGCGGCGCGAACGGCCGCGACTTCAACTCGGGATGGAATTGAACGCCGACGAACCAAGGGTGGCCGGGAATCTCGACGATCTCCGGCAGGAGGCCATCCGGCGACAGGCCCGAGAAGCGGAGCCCGGCGCGCTCGAGGCGTTCGCGGTAGCGCATGTTCACTTCGTAGCGGTGCCGGTGGCGCTCTGAGATTTCCGTCGTTCCGTAGATTTCGGCGACCTTGCTGTCGGCGGCGAGCGTCGCCTCGTAGGCGCCGAGCCGCATGGTGCCGCCAAGGTCGCCGTTCTGCTCGCGGCGCTCCAGTTCGTCGCCTTTCATCCACTCGGTCATGAGGCCGATCAGCGGTTCGTCCGTCGGGCCGAACTCGGTGGAACTCGCGTTCTCGAGTCCCGCCACGTGCCGCGCGACCTCGAGTACGGCCATTTGCATCCCGAAACAGATTCCGAAATACGGAAACTTTCGCTTCCGGGCATAGCGCGCGGCGTAGATCTTTCCTTCGGAGCCGCGTTCGCCGAAGCCGCCCGGCACGAGAATTCCGTTCACGTTCTCAAGGTACGCCGCCGCATCCTCGCTCTCGAAAATCTCGGACTCGATCCATTCGAGATTGACCTTGACCTTGTTGGCGATACCGCCATGGGTCAGGGCCTCGCTCAGGGATTTGTAGGCGTCCTTCAGCCCCGTGTACTTGCCGACGATGGCGATCGTCACCTCGCCGTCCGGCTCGGCGATCGTGCTGGAGATCTCCCGCCACAGCGACAGGTCCGGTTGAGGCGCGCCGGTCATGCCGAACGCGGCCAGAAGCTCGCTGTCCAGCCCCTCGTAGTGATAGGCGAGCGGCACGTCGTAGATGCTGGAGACATCGAGCGCCTGGATGACGGCCTCGGGACGGACGTTACAGAACAGAGCGATCTTGCGCCGTTCGTCCGGCGGCAAGGGCCGGTCCGCGCGGCAGAGCAGAACGTCCGGCTGGATGCCGATCGAGCGCAACTCCTTGACGGAGTGCTGGGTCGGCTTTGTCTTCAGTTCCCCGGCGCTCGGGATGTAGGGCAGCAGGGTCAGATGAACGAAGGCGCTCGTGCCACGCGGCAACTCGTTGCCGAGCTGGCGGATCGCCTCGAAGAACGGCAGACCCTCGATGTCGCCGACGGTGCCCCCGATCTCGCAGAGCACGAAGTCGACATCCTCGTTTCCGGTAACGACGAAGTTCTTGATGGCGTCGGTCACGTGGGGGATGACCTGGACGGTGGCGCCCAGATAGTCGCCCCGGCGCTCCTTGGCGATGATCTCCTGATAGATCCGCCCGGTGGTGATGTTGTCCGCCTGTTTGGCGGGCCGGCCGGTGAAGCGCTCGTAATGGCCGAGGTCGAGGTCCGTCTCCGCACCGTCGTCGGTAACGAAGACCTCGCCGTGCTGGTAGGGGCTCATGGTCCCCGGATCGACATTTAGATAGGGGTCAAGCTTGCACAGGCGCACACGAAAGCCGCGCGCCTGCAAAAGCGCCCCAAGCGCTGCCGAAGCAAGCCCCTTGCCGAGTGAGGAAACCACGCCGCCGGTGATGAAGACGTACCGCGCCATGGGCCTCGACCCTACACCGAGTCTGCATCCGCGCGCAGCCCAAACATGCCGGGCGAGACGTCTTGGCGCAGAATTTCCTGTGAGAAACTCTCGCCCGGAATCAGTTGGATTGCGGGACTTGCGGGCCCGAGGGAGCTTCCGGAGCCGACGGAGCTTCCGGTGCCGCTGGTGTCGATTGGCCGGGGATCGCCAGTGGCGAAAGGCCGCCCTCGCCGCCGCTGGTCGGCACGATCGACGGGGCCGTGCCGGAATTGTGGCTGGCCAAGATCGATAGCGTCAGGCTGGTGGCGAAAAAGCACGCCGCCAGAATGGCTGTCGTCCGCGTGAGCGCATCGCCGGCGCTGCGGCCGGTCATGAAGCCGCCGCCCGCGCCGCCACCGCCGCCAATACCGAGCGCGCCGCCTTCGGAGCGCTGAAGCAGAACGACGCCCACGAGGGCGAGCGCGATCATCACGTGGATCAGAAGAATTACGGTCGTCATTGTGTCGCCTTGTTACCGGAAGGCGCTGTCTTATCCGAATCCGCTATGGCTTGGCTAGCCCCTGGCGCAGCGGTGCTGGCCGCGGCCGGAGCCGGCGCATTGGCGGCGGCTGTGTTGTCGTCCGCGGCAAGATCCGTGTTGTCGTCGATGTCCCCTTCTCCTTCGCTTTCGGCGAGCGCCGACGCGATCTCGTCCGCGACCGGTCTCGAAGGGTTCCGGAGAGGCATGAGCGTCGAGGCGGCCACGCCAGCCATCACATAGGTGGGAACAGGCGGTTTGCGGTCAGGCAGCGAGGGCGGTTCCGGCTTCGGGATGCGCACCCCGTCCGTGCGGCAGCGAAAGGCGATTTGTTCTTCCACCGACAGGTACTGGCGCACCTGTTCGATCATGTCCTGGTCGTGCAGATGGTCTTTGACCCAATCGGGTCCGTGTTGCAGAGCCGCGCCGACTGTTGGGGTCAGCAATGTCTTGATTTGGACTTTCAGCGCGTCGCATTGCTCCCGCTCCAAAGGCTCCGCAAAAGCGGTACAAGCTGGCGCGGCGAGTGAAAAAGCGAACAGTACGGCGGCGATTGAACGCAGCTTCGTCATCCGCTCCCCGTGAAAGTCGTGGCCCCCTGCCCTCGTCATATCGGCAGAATGCAGAACATTAACCGATTTGCAAGCTTAGACCCAGGGTTTTCGAGGGTCTGTCTAGCTGCGAGTTGCGGCATAAACCGCCAAAATTTCGTAGAAATCCACAGCCTTGAGGCTTGCCCCGCCGACCAGGGCGCCGTTCACCTCCGGCACGAAGAGGAGTTCCGCCGCGTTGGAGGGCTTGACGGACCCCCCATAGAGGATGCGCGTGCCGCCCGCTTCGGCGTCGCCCAGCATTTGGCCGAGGACCGCGCGAATCAGGCCGTGAACCTGGGCCACCTCTTGCGGCGTGGGCGTGAGTCCAGATCCGATCGCCCAGACCGGCTCGTAGGCGATCACCGTATTTGTGGCGCGCGCGCCCTCCGGCACCGAGCCCTCCAGCTGGGTCCGGAGGATGTCCAGGGTCTTGCCGTCCCGGTAATGGGCCTCGGTCTCGCCGATACAGACGATCGCCGTGAGCCCGGCACGGTAGGCCGCGAGGGCCTTGGCCTGCACCAGGGCATCGCATTCGCCGTGGTCGGTCCGCCGCTCCGAATGGCCCACAATGACGGCCGTGGCGCCGGCGTCGGCCAGCATTTCGGCGGAAATATCGCCGGTATGCGCGCCCGATGGGAGCGGATGGCAGTCTTGTGCGCCGATCGTGATCGGGGACCCGTCAACGATCTCGCGGGCACGGGAGAGCAGCGTCGCGGGCGGGCAAACCATGATATCGGCTTCCGGAACCGGCGCCGCCTCGAGACGGTCCCGCAGCGAAGCCAACTCCGCGAGCGAGCTTCCAAGCCCGTTCATCTTCCAGTTCCCGGCTACGAGCGGCCTGATTCCCGTCACTCTTCCTCCCCAACTCGCGCGTCCACGATGTCGAAACGGCGCGATTTTCCTGTGTCTGTTCGTGTTGCCGCACTCGCGCTTGCTACCTATGATGCGCGCCGCGCCGGGCGATCCTAACATCGGACGCCGGTGCGGTTTTGGCAATTCATGAGTAAGAAGGTCTTCGAGGCGTGGCACTCGACACATTGCGCAAAGGCGCAGGAAAAACGTTCGGTCTGATTCTCGTCGCCCTTCTGGTGGTGAGCTTCGCCATTTGGGGCATCGCCGACATCTTCACCGGTTATGGGCGCCAGACGCTCATCAAGGTCGGCGATACAGAAATCTCTCCGCAGGATTATCAGCGCGTCCAGCAAGACGTCTTGCGCGCGATGAGCCAAGACGCGGGCCGTAGCCTGAGCCTGCAGGAGGCGCGCGCGGCGGGGCTCGACACACGGGTGCTGGAACGGCTGGTGGGCGGCGCCGCCGTTGACACGCATGCGCGGCATCTCGGGCTCAGCATCAGCGACGATGCGATTCTCGCTCAGATCATGAAGGATCCCTCGTTCCAGGATGGCGCGGGGAACTTCAGTCCGCTCGCCTTTCAGTCGGCCTTGCGCAATATCGGCATGAGCGAGGCCGGATATCTGCAGACCATGCGCGAGCAGAATCTGAGACGGCAATTGCTGGTCACCGTCGGCGACGCCGCCAGCAGCCCGCAGACGCTCATCGATGCGCTGAACCGGTTCAACGAGGAACGGCGCATTCTGAAATATGTGCTTGTGCCCAAGTCCGCCGCCGCGCCTGCCGGCAAGCCGGCCGAGGCGGATTTGAAGTCGTATTACGACAATCACAAGCAGCAATTCACGCTGCCTGAATTTCGGAAGGTCGGCTTGATCGCCGTCACGCCCGAAACCGTCAAGGACGAACTCAACATCACCGAGGCCGATCTCAAGTCCACCTACGACGCCAAAAAGGACACGCTCGGACAGCCGGAGCGGCGGCGGGTGCAGCAGATCGCCCTTCCGAACATGGAGGAAGCGGAGAAGATCGCGGCCAAGATCGAATCCGGAACCGACTTCGTGCAGGCGGCGAAGGATCTCGGGCTGAGCGAAGCGGACATCGATCTCGGTACGGTGACGATGAAGGACCTCGCCGATCCCGTCGTGGCGGAGGAAGCCTTCAAGCTCGAAAAGGATCAGGTCAGCAAGCCGATCACCGGCAAGCTCGGCAGCGTGGTCTTGATCCGCGTGACGGAAATCACCCCGGGCAAGATTCCGACCTTCGAGGAAGCCAAGGCGGACATCGAGAAGGACATCGCGAAGGAACGCGCCTCCGGTGCGATCTTCGACATGCACGACAAGGTCGAGGACGAGCTCGCCTCGGGCGCGACGCTGGAAGAGGCCGCCGCAAAGCTGAAGCTCGACTATCAGGTCGTCGATCAGGTCGATCGCGAAGGCCGCAAGCCGGACGGCTCGTCCGTCCAAGCTCCCGCCCTGAAGGATCTGCTGAACGGCATCTTCGCGACCGATGCAGGAATCGAGAACGATCCCATCGACGCGCGCGACGAAGGCGTGGTCTGGTACGAGGTGCTGGGCGTCACGCCCGAGCAGCTTCAGCCCTTCGATCAGGTGCGCGACGGCGTCGAGAAGGGCTGGCGTTCCGACGCGACCCGCAATCAAGTCTCCAAATTCGCACAGAAACTCGTCAGCGAGCTGACCAGCGGCAGCAAGACGCTCGAAGACGTGGCGAAGGAACTCGGCAGCGACGTTCTGCCGACATCGGCGTTGAAGCGCGACGACATCACGGTGAACGTCCTTCCGGCGGCGGTGCAGCAGGCCTTCACTCTGCCCAAGGGCGGATTCGGATCGGCTGCGTCCGGTGTCGACGAGGGCCGGATCGTGTTCCAGGTCGACGAGATCGTCGAGCCGCCGGCAGTGGACGAGCGCGCTCTGAAGCAATTGAAGTCCCGCATCGCCCTGTTGTTCAGCGAGGACATTATCGCGGAGTATTTCAGCGAGCTTGAGCAGACCTACGGCGTCCAGATCAATCGTCAGGCGCTTTCGAAGCTCGTCGGCGGCGGCGAGGAGCCATGAGCCCGGCGCCGGCCTCGGTGAGTCCGTTTCAACCGGAAATGGGTTCGGCGGCGATGGAGCCGGACCTGACGGCGTTTGCGCGGCTCTACGAGGAGGGCTTGCCGCAGGTGGTGTGGACGCGGCTCGTCGCCGATCTGGAAACGCCCGTTTCGGCCATGCTCAAGATCGCGCATGAACGGCCCAACAGCTTTCTTCTGGAGTCCGTGGAAGGCGGCGCCAATCGCGGCCGTTATTCCATCATCGGCTGCGAGCCCGATCTGATCTGGCGCGCTCAAGGCGACAAGGCCGAACTCAATCGCAGTCCGCAATCCGATCCGGACGCCTTCGCGCCCGCGCCGCAGCCCGCGCTCGAGAGTCTGCGGGCGCTGCTGGCCGAGTCCAAGATCGCCCTGCCCGAGGCGGTGCCGCCCATGGCCGCCGGCATCTTCGGCTATATGGGCTACAACACGGTTCGCCTGATCGAGCGCTTGCCGGACGGCAAGCCGGACGATCTCGGCCTGCCCGACAGCATTCTCATACGTCCCACGCTGATCGTGATCTTCGACAGCGTGAAGGACGAACTGTGCGTGGTGACGCCGGTGCGGCCCGCGCCCGGCGTGAGCGCGAAGGCCGCCTATGCCCGCGCCGGCGAACGGCTGAACCTGATCGTCGAGCGTCTCGATCAGCCCCTGCCCCATCAAAGCGAACTCCCTCTCGAGGTCCCGCATCCCGCGCCGTGCCCGGTAACGTCGCCGGAGGCCTATATGGCCAAGGTCGCGCGCGCCAAGGAGTACATCGCCGCGGGCGATATCTTTCAGGTCGTCCTCAGTCAGCGCTTCGAGGCGCCGTTCGAGCTGCCTTCCTTTTCGCTCTACCGCGCGTTGCGCCGCGTGAACCCATCGCCCTTTCTCTACTATCTGAATTTCGGCAGCTTCGCGGTCGTCGGTTCGAGCCCTGAGATTTTGGTGCGCGTCCGGAAAGGTGAAGTCACCATCCGTCCCATCGCCGGAACGCGTCCGCGCGGGCGCACCAGGGAAGAAGATCAGGCGCTCGCCGACGAGCTTCTGGCCGACACGAAGGAGTGCGCGGAGCATCTGATGCTGCTCGATCTCGGGCGGAACGATGCCGGGCGCGTATCGGAAGTGGGCAGCGTCCACGTCACCGACAGCTTCTTCCTCGAATACTACAGTCAGGTCATGCACATCGTGTCCAATGTGGTTGGCACGCTCGCGCCGGAGCACGACGCGGTTGCTGCGCTCATGGCGGGGTTTCCGGCCGGCACCGTGTCGGGTGCGCCCAAGGTGCGCGCCATGGAGATCATCGACGAGCTCGAGGATTCGGCGCGCGGCATCTATGCGGGCTGCGTCGGCTATTTTTCCGCCGACGGCGAGATGGACAGCTGCATCGTCTTGAGAACCTCGGTGGTGAAAGACGGCGTCATGTATGTCCAGGCCGGTGCGGGGATCGTCGCCGATTCGGTTCCGGAGAAAGAGCAGGCGGAATGCGTGAACAAGGCCGGTGCCCTGTTCACGGCCGCGGATGAAGCCGTACGATTTGCCGCGCGGGCCAAGCGCGGTCAGTAAGAATGCCAGGAGGTTACGACCATGCTCACCCTTAGCCTCCTACGCCACGCCAAATCGAGTTGGAAGAACCCCGCGCTGCCGGACCGGGAGCGCCCCCTGAATGCGCGCGGCATGGGCGACGCGCCCGTCATGGGCCGGGCCATGTCCGAGCGCGGCATCGACCCGGAGCTGATCCTGTGTTCGACGGCACAACGCACGGTGGACACGCTCGCGCTCGTCCTGCCGGAACTGAAAATCGAACCGAAGATCGTCTACGAGGATGTGCTGTATCATGCGAACCCCGCCGAAATGCTCGATATGCTGCGGGGCATTCAACCTGGCGCGAGCAGCGTCCTGCTCGTCGGACATAACCCCGAGATCCAGGCGCTGGCGCTCCAACTCATCGGCGCCGGACCGCACGAACCGCGCGGGCGCCTCGCGGAGAAATTTCCGACGGGGGGGCTTGCGGTGATCAATTTCACGGCGGGGCTTTGGTCGAGCGTCGACGTGGGCAGCGGAAGTCTCGCCGCGTTCGTGACGCCCAGGGAACTGCGCGGTGAAGCCGCGTAGCGGCGGCTTCCCGGCCTTGACGGCGCATTGGCGCGGGGCATAACTGGCACCATGCTGACCCTGATCGATAATTACGACAGCTTCACCTACAATCTCGTTCATTTCCTTGGTGAACTGGGCGCGGAGACGCAGGTCTACCGGAACGACAAGGTGACCGTCGACGAGGTTCTGGCCGAACGGCCCGAAGCGATCGTGCTGTCGCCGGGGCCGTGCGATCCGGACCGCGCGGGCATTTGCCTGGAACTCGTCCGGCGCGCCGGGCCCGAGGTGCCAATTTTGGGCGTCTGCCTCGGCCATCAGACCATCGGACAGGTATATGGCGGCAAGGTCGTCCGCGCGCCCTACTTGATGCACGGAAAGCTGTCCAAAATGCACCACACCGGCAAAGGGATATTCCAAGGCCTGCCGCAGGATTTCTCCGCCACGCGATACCATTCGCTTGTGGTCGACCGCGAGACGCTGCCCGCGGAACTGGAAGTCACGGCTGAGACCGCCGACGGCATCATCATGGGTATGCAGCACACGCGCTATCCCGTGCATGGCGTGCAGTTCCACCCCGAGAGCATCGCCTCCGAACATGGGCACCGATTGCTCGCCAACTTCCTCGATCTCGCGCGGGTCGAACGGCGTGCTCGCGGCAAGTCGGAAAGAGACCCGGCCGGTGCCGTCTAGCCCCTCGCCCGCCGGAGACGCGGATTTCGACGATCTGCGGGCGGCCATCAAAATTGTCGCGCGGGGGCGGAGCCTCAGCCAGGAACAGTCTGCGAAAGCCTTCGAGGCCATCATGACGGGCCAGGCGAGCGATGCTCAGATCGGCGCGCTGCTGATGGGGCTTCACGTCCGTGGCGAGACGGTGGACGAAATCGCGGGCGCCGCGCGCGTGCTTCGCGCCAAGGCCCTGTCGGTCAAGGCGCCCGATGGCGCGATCGACACGTGCGGCACCGGCGGCGACGCGAAAGGCACACACAACATCTCGACTTGCGTTGCCTTCGTCGTTGCCGGGGCGGGCGTGCCCGTCGCCAAGCACGGCAACAGGTCGATTTCCTCGCGTTCGGGCTCGGCCGATGTCCTGAAGTCCCTCGGGGTCAATCTCGACTGTGCGCCCGAAACCATCGAGCGCTGCATTTCCGCGTGCGGGCTCGGTTTCATGTTCGCGCCCGCCCATCATGCCGCCATGCGCCACGTGGCCAAGGTGCGCGGCGAACTCGGCGTGCGGACGATTTTCAACCTGCTTGGGCCCTTGGCCAATCCGGCGGCGACCAAATATCAAATCGTCGGCGTGTTCGATCGGAAATGGGTCGAGCCGGTCGCGAAGGTTTTGGGTCTTCTCGGCGTCGAACGCGCCTGGGTCGTCCACGGCGCGGACGGCCTGGACGAACTGACGACGACCACGGTCAGCGACGTGGCGGTGCTCGATGGCGGACAGGTGTCCACCTTCCGCATCTCCCCGCGAAACGCCGGTCTGCCCGACGCGAAACCGGACGATCTGACCGGGGGGGACGCGGAAGAGAACGCGGCCCATATCCGCGCCGTGCTGCACGGGAACGCAGGGCCCTTGCGCGACATTGTGTTGCTGAATGCCGCCGCCGCGCTTCTGGTGGCGGGCAAGGCGTCGACCTTGCGCGATGGCGTGGCGCTGGCCGCGGACGCGATCGACAGCGGCAAGGCGGCGACGGTTTTGGATGCGCTCGTCGCGCTCACCAATGATAGGGTCGAGGCATAGGATTTCCCATGGCGCACGTGCTCGACAAAATTCTGACCTACAAGCGCGAAGAGGTTGCGGCAGCGAAGAAAATGCGCTCCGAGGCGGAGCTCCGCGCGCGTCTCGATGGGGGTCAGGAGCCCCGCCCCTTCGCGGGCGCGTTGAAAGCCAAGATCGCCGCGGGCGGCTTCGGGCTGATCGCGGAAATCAAGAAAGCCAGTCCGTCCAAGGGACTGATCCGGGCGGATTTCGATCCGCCGACGCTCGCCGCCGCCTACGAGGCGGGCGGCGCGGCCTGCCTTTCCGTTTTGACCGACGGCCCCTCGTTTCAAGGCGATCCGGAATATCTGACCCTGGCCCGCGCGGCCTGTGCCCTGCCCGCCCTGCGCAAGGACTTCATGATAGACCCCTATCAGGTCTTCGAGGCGCGCGTCCTCGGAGCGGACTGCATTCTGATCATCATGGCGGCCGTCGGCGACGCTCTGGCGCGCGATCTCGAAGATGCGGCCCACGGCCTTGGCATGGACGTGCTGGCCGAGGTCCACGACGAGGCCGAACTCGACCGGGCCTTGCGGCTCAAGACGGAGCTGATCGGCATCAATAACCGGGATCTGCGCACGTTCGACACCGCGCTGGAGACCACCGAACGTCTCGCGCCGCGTGTGAGCCGTGACCGGATCGTGGTGTCGGAGAGCGGCATCTTCCGTCACGAGGACCTGACGCGGCTGTCGCAGGCCGGCGTTCGCGCCTTTCTGGTCGGCGAGAGCTTGATGCGGCAATCGGATGTCGCGGCCGCGACCCGCTCTCTCTTGACGGGCCGTGAGAACATCGCCGAGGCCGCGCAATGAGCGGGCAGCTCTCCCATCTCAACGCCCGTGGCGAAGCGCATATGGTCGACGTCTCTGACAAGGCCGTCACCGCGCGCAGCGCGACGGCGGAGGGCTTCGTGACGATGTCGCCTTCGACGCTCGACATGATCCTCGACGGTACGGCGCCCAAGGGGGACGTGCTGGCCACGGCGCGCATCGCCGGCATCATGGGTGCCAAGAAGACATCGGACCTTATTCCGCTGTGCCACCCGCTGGCGCTCTCCAAGGTCACGGTCGATTTCACGCCGGACCGCGCCCAGTCGTGCCTGCGCGTCGAGGCGACCGCGAAGGTGGACGGCAAGACCGGCGTCGAGATGGAGGCCCTGACCGCCGTCACGGTCGCCTGTCTCACGCTCTACGACATGTGCAAGGCCGTCGACCGCGCCATGAGCTTCTCCGGCATTCGCCTGATCGAGAAGACGGGCGGCCGCTCCGGCACGTTTCGCGCGCCTTAAGATCATGCCGCTCCTCCCGTTCGACACCGCGCTTGAACTCGCCCTTTCGGGACTGTGCCCGCTCGGGGCCGAGCGCGTCCCTCTCGCGCGAGCGCGCGGCCGTGTGCTCGCCGAGGACCTGGCCGCGACGCTGACTCAGCCGCCGTTCGATGCCTCGGCCATGGACGGCTATGCGGTCCGCGCGGCCGACGTGGCGGCTCTCCCGGCGACGCTAGCGCTGATTGGAGAATCCGCGGCCGGCGCGCGCTTCGGCGGTGTCGTCGGACCGGGGCAAGCGGTTCGTATCTTCACCGGCGCACCGATCCCCGACGGCGCGGACACGGTCGTGATTCAGGAGGATGCGGACGCGCTCGGCAGCAGCGTCGTGGTCAAGGACGCCGCCGCGGGGCGGCATATCCGCCCGCGCGGACAGGACTTCCTGGAAGGCGATGTGCCGCTCGCGTCCGGCACCAGGCTCGGCGCGCGGGCGTTGCTGCTTGCCGCCGCCATGAACCACGCCGAATTGCCGGTGCGCCGGAAGCCGAAGGTCGCGATCCTCTCGACGGGCGATGAGGTCGTGCCGCCGGGAAGCGTCCTCGGGCCCGATCAAATCGTGGCGTCCGTGAGCTATGGCGTTGCCGCGCTGGTCGAGGCGCATGGCGGCGAACCGATCGATCTCGGGATCGCACCGGACGACGCCGATGCCATCGCGGCGGCCATCGAGGGAAGCGCAGGCGCCGACATCCTCGTCACGATCGGCGGTGCCTCCGTGGGCGAACGCGATCTGGTGACGGATGCCTTGGCACGCGCCGGACTGCAGCTCGATTTCGGCAAGGTCGCCATTCGCCCCGGCAAACCGGTCTTCTCGGGCCGGCTCGTGTCGGGAAACGGTTCGGAGACGAAGACACGGAAAGTCTTGGGCCTCCCCGGCAACCCCGTTTCGGCGCTCGTCTGTTCGGTCGTCCTCCTTTTGCCGATGCTGCGCGCCCTGCTCGGTCAAGCAGGAGAGGACACCGCGCGAGACGCCGTTCTCGCGGCGCCGCTTGCGAAGAACGGCCCCCGCCAGTCCTATCTCCGGGCGACGTCCACCTTCTCGGCGGACGGGAAACGCCATGTTCAGGCTTTGCCCTCGCAGGATTCGTCCCTGATGGCGGCGCTGGCGAAGGCCGACTGCTTGATCGTGCAAGCTCCGGACGCTCCGGCTCTGCCCCAAGGCTCGAGCGTAAAAATTCTGCCGCTCCCGGCCTAATTAACAGCTCAGCAACCCGAATCGAACGAACAAAGGGCGATCAAAAGCGCCCACACACATGTGTATGCAAACACTCTATGGCGGCGGTAATAAATGAATGGCGGCCAAATTAGACGGGTATTGCCGCAGAATACCGGGATTGCTCGCATCGTACCGCTAAGTTTGGGGGCTAGAGCACCTTCCTGCTTTGCGCATCCTTCACCGTCTTGACGACGATCGACGGCACCTCGCTCTTGAACTTCGCCAGCGCCTGTTCGATGCGTGTGGCGGCGGCCGGGTCGGCCCCGCGGGCATCTACATTGAACGTCATGTTGACCTTGGTACTGCCGCCTGCGCCGCCATTCGGCACGATCACTCCGGACGTGTTCGGCACCAGATATTCGGGTCCATGCTCGCCGACGAGATAGGCCTGCCCCGCCGCGACGGGACCGCCCTTGGCACGCGCGCCGCCGAACAGCGCTCCGATGAGACCGCCAGGGGCACCGCCCGCCGACGCCGTACCGAATGCGCCCGCGAGCGGACCCTCACCAAGCAGGCTCGCCTGGAGCGCCATGCGCGCCAGAAGCTTCAGGCTGTTGCCCATGACGTCGTTCCAGCTCTCCTGCTGGACGATGAGGCTGTCGAACGCATCGTAAGCGATGTCGCCCATGGCCATGAGAGTGTTGTTGAAGTTATTCTGGGCCGCGCGCGCCTCGTAGAGAAGCTGGCCCTCAAGTGCGATGGCTCTTCCCATTTCGGTTTCGAGCGTCACGCCGGCGCTGCGGAGATTGTTCGCGATCTCGCGTTCGGCGTTGGTGCGGCCCAGCAGGTCGCGCTCGAAGCGGATTTGGTCCAACACGCCTGCCGCGCGCTCCGCCGCTTGTTCGGCCGCCGCGATCCGTTCCTTCTCCAGCCGCTGGGCGTCCTCGCGCGCGGTGCGTCCCGCCTCGAGCTGGCGGGTCTCCTCGGCGATGGCCTGCCCCATCTTCGACGTGATCTCGACGCCGGCGCGCTTCAGATTGTTCCAAACCTCTTGCTCGACATTGGAGCGGGCGAGCTGTTCGTGTTCGAACTGAAGATCCTTCAGGATGCCGGCGGCCGTCTTGAGGCGCCCGAGCGCGCGCGCCGACGCGTCCGCGTCGCCGCTCAGCCCCTTGGCCGCGTCGCGCGCCTGGTCGAGTGCTGCGGCGATGCCTTTCGCATCGTTGGTCATGCTGAGAAGGTCTTTAGCCACATTCGTGAACGGCGAGTGTTCTGGCAATGAGTTCGCAATCTGTAGAATCTCGGCCTGGAATGCCCGCGCGTCCGCCACACCTTCTTTGATCGAGGCGTTCCACTTCTGGATCGCATCGAAGAACGGGCCGACGCGGCCGATGGCGGACGCGAACGGCCCTTGGCCCGTGCCCTGATCGGGCAACACGAAGTCGATGCGCGGACTGGCGTCCGCGAGAGCCTGCTCAAGGTCGCGCACGTTCTGCTGGGCGCTGAACGTCAGCGCCGCGAGGGTTTCCCGCCCGTAGTCCTGCGCACCTTCCGCCGCCTCGCGGTATTTCTTGGCGATGCGTTCGATCAGCTTCTCGTGGCTTTCGAGCTGGTGTTCGACATCGCGGCCCGTGCGTACGAAGGTCTGCGCGGCGGCGGCTGCGGCGGCGATCGCCAGTACCGTCAGATTGAGCGGGTTCGTGACGAAGGTCGATATCCCGCCGCCCACGGCCGCAAGGGCGGCCTTCACGCTTCCATTCGGTCCGAAGATCTGACTGATCTGCGACCCCTGCTGGACGATGAGCGTGAAGGGGCTTTGGTTGCCTGTTAGAAGCCCCTGCGCCATGTCCTGGAGTTGGAACTGCAGATTCTGCATCTGCGCCGTGTTCAGGCTTGCGCCCTTCGCGGTGGCGCCGAAGAACGTGGTGCTCTTCCTTTGCGCCGTGGAGAGTTGTTCCCCGGCCGCGCCGCCCGCCGCGCCGATACCGCGGATTCCCGCCGCCGACAATCCGGCCAGCTCTCGTACGGCCTTCTGGTGCTCGGCCGAAGCAGCAATGATCTCGCGGAGTTTGACAGAAGCGGCTTCCGCCTGGTCGCCGAGGACACCGAGCTCGCGGCTGGTATCCTTGGCCGCCTTCGTCGCGCCCTTGGCATCGCCGGAAATAACGAGACTGAGACGCATCGTCATGTGCTAGTTCCCAATGTTAGTGCGCCGTGTCAGCGGCCTCGATCAAATGTTCAGCCGATGAATGAATCGGTGCACAGCCGAACGGCTTGGCGTGCGGGCGTTGCCGAAAATGCGTCTGCATTCATCTACAATCTCCCGCAGCATCATCTTGCCCGCGCGTTCCGCTATGAAGTGGGCCACGTCTTCGTCCTGATCTATGCGCGAACGTGGACAACGTTGTCGGGGGAGCGCCGCCTGTTGGTGTAGACGCCGCTCGCATTCCAAGAGCCGATGATAGTCGGCGGCGGGAACCTCTACTGTTTCGCCTTCGCCGTCTGCAACCAGCTTCGCCAAGACGCCAATAGCGCCTAAGATTGCTTTTCGATCGGTTGACACCACGAGAGGCTATCCGACTCTAACCCAACCACGGAGTGACAATCAGCTTCGCCGTTCCAGCCCATTCATTCTGGATTGAAACGGGTGTCTCGTTGACAATTTCAACACGCGATCCGTTATTGATCAGACGTAGAGCGGCACCCTCTAGGCTCGGGGGCACGACGATGGTGTCTGGCCTAATATTCAGAGGGCGTCCTTCATCGCCATTGAAGCTCGCCATGGCGGCTCGCGCTGCATCGTAGTTTGCCGGCGTCAACTCTGCCTTCGATGCAAAGGCGAGTTGCCACAATCCAAAGCCAGCATTGGATCGTCCGCGTGTCCCGTAGATGTACTCATCCTCGAAGAACACATTGGGGTCGCCTTCTTGATTGAGTGCGGTTAGCGCGTACGGAATGCGCTCTTGATAAATGATGGGCTTCATCGAGTGACTGGTATCAAGCAAAAACCAGGGTTCGCCCTCGCCATCCTGTATGTTGCTGACCGATACAGCGGCATCAACTCCACTGGGTACGGGGTGGTCAGCATCGAAGAAGTTCTGCCCGTCGTAGCAAGGCTCGTCGAACCCGGATTTGAGCAGGCCAAACACCAGCTGATCGGGATGATTGCCCGCCGCTCGGCCCAACTCTTCCATTGGTGCCTTGAACACACCTATACGATCATCTTCGATGCTTGTTCGTGGTACCGAGATCGTGGACTCGAATGACCTGTTTTTTAGTGTGTAGCCGTGGGCCATGAGGTTCTTGATCTGACGCGCCCCGATCCATTCTCGAACGCCCGGAAACTGGCCAAGCCAGCCGTATTGTTCTTCGGCTGTGGCTGAGGGGACGATCATCGCCACCTGCCTGTGGTAGCTAGGGACGCTCCCAAGTCCCGAGTTGAAGGCGGCCTTGAAACCAACGAACAACGAATTCAGGTTTGAGGGATTGATAATCATTCAATGAGTCCTTCTTGACGGAGGTCCCGCCTGATTTGCGATACATAGCGCTCACTGACACCGAGGCGGCGCGCGGTCTCGGAGAGGCTGAACTTGTCGGCATAGTCCCGAACCCAAAGGCGCCGACATCCGCGTACGAACGAGGCGGCGGTGGGGATGTAGACCTTGCTCCCCATAGGCCCTACTAGGTTGCGGGCAATCTCTATGGCTGCTTCGAGACCTACGATCTGAACGAGACGATTGTTGCGATAGTTTTGAGGAAAGCGTTCCAGGAGGTCGGGGGTGGGAACGTAAATGTGAGTTCCCCCGTACTTGTACATAAGAGTCATAGCGGCCTCTCGACCGGCGGCCTTCTCGATGTCGGTCAATATGCCCGGCAAGGGAATTGTCGCTTCGCTATGCACAGCACGCCCCCCCTGAATTCCAAGGTTGGGCAGGAGTCCCCCAATCCAAAAGGACTCCTGCCCGTCCGCTCTGCGAGAAGGAATGAAAACTCAGAGCGGGGTCAGTCTTGGCCGGATTGCTCCCGAACAGTGTCAGGATTGACGAGCCGTGTTGCCCCTGACCGTGTTCAGGGCCAATGCTGCGGTAGAACGCAATCGAGAGTTCTGTTTGTGCAATAAACCCCTTCAAAATCGATTTTGAAGGGGTTTAAAAGCCCTTAGAAGGGCCGGAATCGGCTAGTAGGCCCCCCGGCACCTTGAGAGGACGGATTGCCCGTCCCTGCCCTCCTACGCGGCTGGGCGTTTGCGGGTCTTCATTGCCTTCAATGCGGTGATTGCCTTGTGGGCAACGGCAGGCGTCGCGAACCGAAGAGCCGACACACCAAATTTCCGCTCAAGCCAATGATCGAGACCGGTCTCGTTACCTTCATCGGACCATTCCACCCACA
The DNA here is from genome assembly GCA_002482645.1 of Hyphomicrobiaceae bacterium UBA7697. GTDB lineage: Bacteria > Pseudomonadota > Alphaproteobacteria > Rhizobiales > Methyloligellaceae > Methyloceanibacter. The sequence goes on along the minus strand of DLGJ01000008.1, from coordinate 93,550 downwards.
GATTGCGGATCAGGTCGATTTGTCTAGGCGATGCGAATCCTTGCCGGTGCCCGTAGGTCCGCTTGAGCCAATCCGACCGGAAGCCGAGCCTGTTGAAGTGACTCATGACCCGCTCAAAGCCCGCCTGGTCCAGGTCCTTGGCACTTTCGGTGCCTGCATATTTCATCAGGACCGCGCGATAAGTGCTATTATCAAGCTCTAAACGTTTCTTGGCTAAGTGCACCACGCTGATTTGTTTAGGTGTCATATTATAGAGTCCAGTACAGCCTCGGTGGCTCGTTCCACCCCAACGGCCTGCCTTCACGCCCCATCTCTAAGAGCAAACGGGAAACGCTCCATGCCGGCAGCTCGTCCAGGGCTCGCTGGGTGAGGGTGTTGAAGCGATAAAAGCGGGCCTCGACAGCGGGATCGCGGCGGTCGAGCTCGTCAATGTTGTTGGGCGGGAATACAAATAAGCCTGGTATATTTGCCCAGGCCTTTTTGTCCTTCAGGCCATTCACAGCCAGACGCCACCCAAGCTTTTCGACTTCGCGGATGTATTCCGCCGGCGTGAAAGGGAGTCCGTCGTCGTTGCTGCTTGCAGCGACCAGGGGCAGTGTTGCGGCTGCAGCGACCAGGGGCAGTGTTGCGGCTGCAGCGGCGGCACCGAATAGACAGCGTCTACTAATTTTTTTGCTCATGTGAGCCTCCATTGTTCAATTGACGGATTTGGGATCAGGGGTCGAACCGACAAGCGCGGATATCTCCTTGTCGGAGGCAGCGATAGCGTCATTGAGGAACGCGCTGAATTCGCCGAGTGTTTTGTGGCAGCGCGGCCCGAGCTCACCGGTCTCTTGGAGCTTTGCTGTCAAAGTGTTTGTGCTAGCAATGACGACACTGCAGCGTTGCTGCATGTGAATGGCCAAGGCGGCGAGCTGTTCTTTAGACAGGGCCTTTAGGTCAATGGTGCGATCCAACCCCAGATGTTTCTTTGGCATTGATATTCCTTTCAGCTCGATTGAGTGACGGTGTGCTTGAGAGCGTTCGGTCCGCATAGGCAGTGAATGGCCTCGCGAATGTCCGTGATGGCTATCCTGTCGGTACCGGAAAGTCGGCCTGCTTCGTCGAGCAGGTGCACTAGGTCACGGCAGTTCCGAGACTCGGAAAAGCGCCGCAACAGTGCGTATGCGTCGCTGCCCTCCACGTTGAATTCAATGCCAAAGGCATCTACGTCACCTGGAGACACCGCCTTGACGCGGACGTGCTTCGCGATCCGCGTAGCAATTTGATCGTAAGCAGCGCCGTTAGACCGTGTCTTTTTCAGCGTGTAGTCATTGCCTGCAAATATGAGCGGTAGGCCAAATTGGTCGTGATACGAGAGCAGTTGACGATGAACGTCGTGATGCAGGAGCTGCGCTTCATCGACGATCAAGTAGCGGCCCAAATCGCCATATGTGAGACGTGTACGGAGTACATCGTCTATGTCAGGGATGTGTTGGCGGTTGATGACCCAGCCGAAAGCCTTCGTAACGTCGGTTAGCACCGCACGCATAGATTGGCGTGCAGGGGTCACCGTCATCATTGCGGCTTTGGGGTCAGAGGCGGCAATCTCTTTAAGTGAGGCTGTTTTTCCGACACCCGCTGGCCCGGTTACCAGGACATTGCATCGCGCCAGGGTCGCCCACTCGACTTGCTGTCGTATTAAGCGGGATGTTGGCGTATCGACGAAGCGCGTATTCATCCCGTCCTCTTGTCGGCCGCGCGGCGTGCCGCTATCAGGCTCCGCTCGGAACGCTCCAGTTCGATTTCGTGATCGCGTTCCAACTCTGCCCGCTCGCGAGCGCGCCGCTGCTTGGGCGTTTCCTCGATAGCGCGGCCGATAGCGGCCGCATCGGATCGAAGTTTCACGACGGCCTCGCTCGGGGGCACTGGCAAATCGGGGACTAACGCCGCCGAAGCGATGGCTTCGCTTACGAGATTGCGGCGTGGCAGTGATCGGCCCATCGTTCGGACAGCCGTTTCGAAGAGACGAGAGCGCTTTGCGGTTTCGCGCGCACCTTCTGGATCGAGTGGATGATATGCTTGATCGGGGACGGCATTTCCAAGCCAGCAGCCGCGATCGTCCTTCAACGGCAGAGAAAGCCAGTCTTCGTATTTTGGGATCAGTACCGTGATCTGATCTCCGATGTAGGACTGGAGTTCGGGGCACGTCCAACGCCGGCCGCCGACATTGATTGAGCCTTGGCGGACCGTGCGTGTCTCCTCAATGGAAAAGGCGACCCGTAATGCGAACGGGTCCACGTCGATGCGGTGCCAGCCAGCTGTTGTGGACTCGAAGAATACGTCTCTGGGAGAGCGCCCTTGAAGATCGCCGCTTTGCGGCTGAGTTTCGTACAGGGTCAGATAGGCACGAAGAACGCCTTCGAGTTCGACGATCGAGCCTGGAAAGGGTACGGGCAATCTCCCGACATTTGATGTCTTTGCCTTCGTTCGATCTCCCCCGATCCATCCCGGCACCTGTGAGAAGTAATTGCGTTCCAAGAGCCCAAAGACGCCCTCGATTGCCTTGGCGGGAGCGTTGTATGGCTTGGCGCGGATAATTGGTGAGAGACGCGATAGCCCGTCGTCCGCTACGAGCTTCAGCGCATCGTCAATGAAATCTGCGAAGTTATATTCGGAGCCATTGTCGAGATAGAGACTTCGCGGCATCCCCCACTCGGGATGCTGTGTCATGCTTATGAAGCTTGCAATCACGTGCTCGTTGCGAATGCTCTCGCTCCGGTTGGTCGCGGAGCTGATGGGGCAGAGAACGAAGCTTGCAAATAGACGCATCGTTCCGAAGTCCAGCCAACCGATCATCTTCGGAGTAGCGAGCCGCCCGTCCTCGTGACGGAGATAGATGTCTAGGTGATGGACGTCCCCGACGACGAGTTCCATCGGGCAAAGCGCGGTGCGCGTGCGGCGGATACGTGGCTTGGCATCTTCATGTGCTTTGCGGTCCCGTTCGAAGCGGTGGATTTTCCGAAGATGAGCATGGGGTTCAACAAAACGCCGGGGCAACGTGCAGACGCGCCGTAACTCTCGATCGCCAGGATCAAATCCAGCCTCGCGAGTGGCCTTCATCAGGCCTTCAGAGCCCATTCGAAGGACCATCGAAAGGACCGCGCCGGATCGCCAAAGACCTCGGACGTGTTCGGTCGTCTTTTGGGCGATGGCGAGTCGAACATCTGTTTCAAAGGGCACCGTGCGGTCCCACAGCCGCGATATGAGAACGCGGCGTCGGCCTTGGTCCATACGGGCCGTTCTTTGAAGACCTCCTATACCGCGCTGCTCGAACTGACTGAGCCACCGGTGAATGGTTCGTTCGGAAAGCCGGACGGGTTTGCCTTGCCGCGATAGGTGGGTGTTTGTGGCGATGGCGCGTACCGCAGCTCCGCGCGCCTTCGAGCCTCGTGGGTGTGCCAATGCTGGCTCGATGACATTGAAACGCCATGATCGCTCGGCGTCGGCGGAGGCGTCAGCTCGTAGCGTGGTAGAAGTTGGAGCACATTCCTGCTGACGATAGCTCTCCTGTACAGCCTGCGGAAGGCTGGACAGCAGGACCTCGTAGTGAAGGCCCGAATGACCTCCCTTCCCAGCGGCCTGGCGGACCACCAAATTGGGCGCCCGACGCCACCTCGGTCCGCCTTTCGACAGGCGTGAAAGGACGAGTTGGAGACGGCGTGGTGTTACGCCGATTGCTAGTGCAACTTTGGAGACCTCGCCCCATTCCGTCGGCATAGCTATGCGCTAATCAGTGACATTGGGACGTAAGCGTGTAGCCGAGGGGGCATTCTTTAGCCCCAGCGCGACAGCGATTCGGTGTGACTCTCCTCGCTTGCCTTTCACTGATCCGGCGAGCACGCGGTAGACAGTCAGGCAATTAAAGCCATGTGCGCGGGCCCATTCCGAGATAGTTACGCCCTCCGCGTCAAATTGTGCCCGAACCTTCCTGCGCTTGTCGGCTGGGATTGTAAGGTCCGACTTGTCGGCAGCTCTCGGCTCAGCCATAGTTCCCTCCGTTGCAGTACAAATGTACATCACTTGATAATACACGATATGGTGTATAACGCAAATGCCGGATCGTTGGCCGCGAAAGGGAGGTACCTACCGACGCCGAAAGGACGGCACGTTGCGTCGCCTCACTTACGATGAAGAACAGGCGGAAGCACTCACGCGGGGGCGCAAGACTTTCGCGGAGGCGGTAGATGACACTTTGAAGAGCAACCCGTGCCTCAGCGGCGCCGCTGTATTCGACAGAATCAAAGACGCTCTTGGATGTGACACCGACGCCGAGCTGGCGTGGGTGCTGGGCACGTCGCCACAGAGCTTGTGGAACAGGAAGAAACGAAATGCTGTTCCCTATCGGGAGGCCGTCTACGTGTCTCTTGTGGCAAACATTTCCCTAGATTACTTGCTCCTTGGCAAGGAGTGATGCGATTCGCCAATGGGTTCGCCAATCTCTGGCACTGGCGAACGAGTGTTTGAATATTCCAAAGATAATTCAGCGATTTAGACGTTGACCCGGCAATTATTTGTCGGCGGGATTGATTGGCGAACCCCCACACTGGCGCATTTCCCACGTTTCTTGGTCATTCACCGACAGTTAATTACGAATCGGCTACTGCCGCATACAGACACCGATTTTGCGCGCCCACAACACACAACGGATTGTGTGACCGCGCTTGCGGAACACAAATAGAACATTTATACTGTTCACGATTTGTACGATTGGGGCAACGCTTCGTATTCGGATGCAATGCAGGCGGATTGACTGCCGCAGGGTCCGAACCGCTCAATTAAGGGGGCCAGATGCTCACACCGAAGCAAAAAGAGCTTCTCATGTTCATTCATGAGCGGTTGAAGGAGTCCGGCGTTCCGCCTTCGTTCGACGAGATGAAGGAGGCCCTGGATCTCAGGTCGAAATCGGGCATTCATCGCCTCATCACCGCCTTGGAGGAACGCGGCTTCGTGCGCCGCCTGCCCCATCGGGCCCGTGCCATGGAAATCATCAAGCTACCCGAATCGGTTCCCCAAGGAATCGCGGCGCGCGGGCGCGGATTCTCGCCGAGCGTGATCGAGGGCAGCCTCGGCCGCGCGGCGCGGACGCCGGAACCGGCCTCCGACGCGCAGACGGTCGCGCTGCCGATCATGGGGCGGATCGCCGCCGGCGTTCCTGTCGAAGCCATTCAAACCAAGCTCGATACGATCGAGGTGCCGCCGGAACTGCTGGCCAAGGGAGAGCACTACGCGCTCGAGGTCAAAGGCGACTCCATGATCGATGCCGGGATTTTGGAGGGGGATACGATCATCGTCCGCAAATGCGACGACGCCGGCAACGGCGATATCGTCGTGGCGCTCGTGGACGAGGAGGAAGCCACGTTGAAGCGTCTGCGCCGGCGCGGCGATTCCATCGCGCTCGAGGCCGCCAATCCCGCTTACGAAACCCGCATCTTCGGGCCCGACCGGGTGCGCGTCCAGGGGCGCCTCGTCGGTCTCATTCGCCGCTATTGACTCCCGCCGCTATTGACGCCCCTATCCGCAGCCGATGCCGGCCGGGATTGCGACCAGGGACGTGAACCGCGCCTTTCGGCGACCGTCTCGGTACGGATCGAAAGCGCCCCGATATAAAGGGCGTGCGCCCCTTTCGCCGATAGGGCCGTCTTGTCGACGACCACGCGCGGCGCTTTGCAAGCTTTGCCGAGCTTGAACGGCGCGATCACGATGTCCGCCGTTCGGCAATCCTCCGCCAAGGCTCCGGTTTCCCGGATCAACGCGACCGTCTTCCCTCTCGCCTGTCCGATACAGCCGAGCGGATCGCAACGGAACGGCGTCGAGGCCGGGAGGCTGTCCGGATCGGTGCCGTCGCCATCCGCCAGGAGCCATTTCTCCACGCTATAGGTTCCCGCCGTTGCAGGCGGAAACACCAGGCCGCCATCCACGCCGCGCAAGGCCGCCATCTTGCCGTCGCGTTCGATCAAGACGTCGGGCCGGTCGCCCGGCGGCGCGAGCGCAAGCCCGGCCGCGGCGACGACGAGGCCGAGGGCACGAAGCCGCGTGCGCCAAAGACACAGCCAAAGGCCGCCGAGCGCGATCAGGGCCAGCGCGGTCCCCGACAGGCTCGGCAGGATCGTGACCGCGCCGGGCCAGGATGCGACCCATTTCGCGGCGCCGACCATGAGCTCGATCCCGTAACCCATGACTTGGAGCGGCCACGCTTCGAGGCCGAACGGCATCGCGATCAACGACAGCAGCGCCATCGGCATAATCAGTAGGCTGATGAGAGGCGCCGCGATCATATTGGCCGCGAGGCCGAAATGGGTCATGCGGTGGAAATGATAGACGGCGAAGGGTGCCACGGCCGCGCCGGCGATCAGGGTGGTCAATGCGGTGCCGATCATGAGCGCGGATGCCCAGCGCAGACCCCGCCATGCCGCGCTCGTCTCCGGCACGGGTGCCCGGTTGCGCCGGGACAAGGCCTCATAGGCCGCGACCAATCCGACGACGGCCGCGAACGACATTTGGAAACTCGCATCGAACAAGGATTCCGGGGACCATACGAGAATGACGAGCGCCGCAAGCGCGACATTCCGCATGGAGATCGGCGGCCGGTCGAGGAGGATCGCCACCATGACGACGGTCATCATGAGATATGCGCGGATTGTCGGCACGGTCGCGCCGGACTGCGCGAGATAGAACGTGGCGGCCGCGAGCGCGACAATCGCGGCCCATTTCTTGATCGGGTACCGCAAGACGAGCGCGGGGATCGCCGCGAGAAGCGCGCGGGTCAGCCAAAACACGCTGCCCGCCATGATGGCCATGTGCAGTCCGGAAATCGCGAGGACATGCGCAAGCCCCGCGTCCCGCATCGCCTCGGTGACGTTCTGCGGAATCCCGCCCCGGTCCCCTGTGATGAGCGCTACGGCGATGGCACCGGTTTCGCCTGGCAGGGCCGTGAGGATGGAAGCCTTCACCGCGTTCCGGACTTGATCGATCCTTGCCCAGAGGCGCAGACCGGGAGGCGGTGGCGGCACGCCCGCGAGCGGGGTGACGTGTCCCGTTGCATAGCCGATCCCGCCAAGCTGCTTGAACCAGGCTTGACGGCCGAAATCGAACTCGCCGGGCGCGACCGGCGCAGGCGGTGCGTTGAGCGTCGCGCGCACGGCGACCGCCTCTCCGGGGCGAGTGTGCGTGGTCTTGCCGGCAAGGGTGATGCGGACGCGCGCGGGCCGTTCGGCGGGGCCGAGCGTTCCGATGGAAAGCACGCGCAAGGTCAGGCGGTCGCGTGCGCCGGTCCGCTGTTCGAAGACTTCGACATAACCGGCAACGGTCACGTGGCGGAGTTCGCTTTGGAGGACGGGCGCCCTGACCGCTTCGGTGCGGAGCTTCGCCGTCGCGAACCCGAGCGAGACGGCCAGGAGCGCCGCGCCGCACGCAAGGCCCAAGGCGGTGCGGCGCGCGAGGACGAAGACGCCCAGCGCCGCCAGGACAAACGCGGCGGCCATGCGCGCGCCCGGCTCGGCCGGCAGCCCGAAATAGATCACGATGCCCGCTGCGAACAGGACGGGAAGCCAGAGGAACCAGCGGTCCGTCTCGGCCTCCAGCGCTTCGGCGAAAAGCCCGGCCTGCCGAGTCAGAAGCTTTTTGGGATGTGGCGCCTTAAGGGGCCACTCTCCGCCGTCGGCATTGTACGGCATGGCTCCCCCCGCCTGCCCTTACCCGTCTCGCGGCCTTATGCTACATCCACGCGCGAGTGTTTTCCTTCTTCATCTCAAACCACCTTTCCGGTTCAAGACCTCACCGATGACCGAGACCGTTATCACGCGATTTGCGCCGTCTCCGACGGGCTACCTGCATATTGGCGGCGCGCGTACCGCCTTGTTCAATTGGCTGTTCGCAAAGGCCCATGGCGGCAAGATGCTGCTCCGGATCGAGGATACCGACAGGGCCCGGTCGACGGATGCGGCGATCGACGCCATTGTCGACGGCTTGCGCTGGCTGGAGCTCGATTGGGACGGCGAGACGGTCCACCAATATGCCCGTGCGGAGCGGCACCGCGAGGTTGCCGACCGGCTTCTCGCCGAAGGCAAGGCCTATCGCTGTTACGCGACGCCGGAGGAGTTGCAGGCGATGCGCGAGAAGGCGCGGGCCGAAGGCGGCGCGCCCGGCTATGACGGCACCTGGCGCGACAAGGATCCGTCGGAAGCACCGGCAGGCGTCGCTCCCGCGATCCGCTTCAAGGCACCGCGCGAGGGAGACACGGTGATCGAGGACCGCGTTCAAGGGCGCGTTTCGTTCGCCAACAAGGACCTGGACGATTTCGTCATTCTGCGAAGCGACGGCACCCCGACCTACATGCTGTCGGTGGTCGTGGACGATCACGACATGGAGATCACCCATGTCATCCGGGGCGACGACCATCTGACCAATGCGGCGCGGCAGACACAATTGTTCAACGCGCTCGGCTGGACAGCGCCCGTCTACGCGCATGTCCCGCTGATCCATGGGCCCGACGGCGCGAAGCTTTCCAAGCGCCACGGCGCGCTGGGCGTCGAGGCTTATCGCGAGATGGGGTATCTGCCGGTCGCGTTGCGGAATTACCTGGTCCGGCTCGGCTGGAGCCACGGCGACGCGGAGGTCATCTCCACCGAGGAGATGATCGAATGGTTCAATTTGGAAGCGATCGGGCGTTCGGCGGCCAGGTTCGACTTCGCGAAGCTCGAGAACCTCAACGGCCACTATCTCCGCGCGATGCCAGATGCGGAAATCGTCAGTTACTTGAAGGCACTGGTGCCGCACCTTCCCAATGCGGTAGAGATTCAGGCACGGGTCGGCAAGGACGGCTGGGCCAAGATCGAGCGGGCCATGCCAGGCTTGAAGGAACGGGCGAAGACGCTGGTCGAACTCTTGGATAGCGGGGACTATTTGTTTGCCAAACGCCCTCTCGTGCCCGACGAGAAAGCTGCGAAGCTCCTCGACGACGGCGGCCGCGAGACTTTGGCCGAGCTTTTACCTGCGCTACAATCCGTCGAGCCTTGGGCGGTACCCGGGCTGGAGGCACGTGTCCGGGACTTCGCCGACCGGACCGGCCGCAAGCTTGGGAAGGTCGCCCAGCCCCTGCGAGCGGCCCTGACGGGGCGCTCGACATCGCCGGGAATCTTCGACGTGCTCGAGGTTCTCGGCCGTGAGGAAGCCTTGGGGCGGATTGCCGACCAAGCCGGCGGCTTGGAGAGTGCGTAATATTTATGCACAGTGTCGTGTTGCGCTGCGGCAAAATCAACGCGAATATGCGGCAACGCAAAAAGCTCTCGGGTGACGTGAGGCGTTTTCGAAGGATTGCCAGTGCGGTCCAGCGCTCTGCCCGAGGCCCGCTACTGTCCAGGAGGTTTCGAGATGAGTGTCGCAGAAGATCTGGGCTCGAACGACATTGATGAAGCGACCATCACGCTGCGTGGTGGCGAGCACAACCTGCCGGTTCGCAGCGGCACGATGGGGCCGGACGTCATCGACATCACGTCGCTCTACGGACGGACGGGGTGCTTCACCTACGATCCGGGATTTACGTCCACCGCGAGCTGCGAATCCAAGATCACCTATATCGACGGCGACAAGGGGATTTTGCTTTATCGGGGCTATCCGATCGACGAACTCGCCGAGCATACGACCTTCATCGAGACGGCTTATCTGCTGCTCTACGGCGAATTGCCGACCAAGGATCAATTCGAGGCGTTCAAGGTTCGCATCACGCGCCACACGATGCTGCACGAGCAGATGAACCGGTTTTTCTCGGGCTTCCGCCGCGACGCGCATCCCATGGCCATCATGGTGGGAATCGTGGGCGCGCTGTCGGCCTTCTATCACGACTCCATCGACATCCAGGATCCATGGCAACGCGAGATGGCGAGCATCCGCATGATCGCGAAAATGCCGACCATCGCCGCGATGGCGTACAAATACTCGGTCGGGCAGCCTTTCGTGTACCCGAAGAACGATCTGGACTACTCGGCCAACTTCTTGCGCATGTGCTTCGCCGTGCCGTGCGAGGACTATAAGGTCGATCCGATTTTGACGCGGGCCATGCGCCGGATCTTCATTCTGCACGCCGACCACGAGCAGAACGCGTCGACCTCGACCGTCCGGCTCGCGGGCTCGTCCGGAGCCAATCCGTTCGCCTGCATCTCCGCCGGCATCGCCTGTCTGTGGGGACCGGCTCATGGCGGCGCCAACGAGGCGGCGCTCGAGATGTTGCAGGAGATCGGTTCGGTCGACCGGATTCCCGAATATGTCAAACGGGCGAAGGACAAGGACGATCCCTTCCGGCTGATGGGCTTCGGGCACCGCGTCTACAAGAACTACGATCCGCGTGCGAAGATCATGCAGAAGACCTGCCACGAGGTGCTCGGCGCGGTCGGCATGGAGGACGATCCCATCCTGAAGGTCGCCATGGAACTGGAGAAGATCGCCCTGTCGGACGAATACTTCATCGAGAAGAAGCTCTATCCGAATATCGACTTCTATTCGGGCATCACGCTGAAGGCGCTGGGTTTCCCGACCGACATGTTCACGGTGCTGTTCGCCGTCGCCCGCACGGTCGGCTGGATCGCGCAGTGGAAAGAGATGATCGGAGATCCCTCGCAGCGTATCGGGCGTCCGCGTCAGCTCTACACGGGCGAGGTGCAACGGCCGTTCGTCCCAATGGACGAGCGCTGATCGGGCACACGCCGCTCCGAACAAGTTCGACTTACGAGGACATCCGCGTGCGATAGGTCACGCGTCCGTGTCGCCGTCCCATGGAGCTCCATAAAGGAAGAGCTTGCGCTCATTGGCGCCGTCGATCACGCGCTTGCGCTCCGCGAGCAGAACGTGCCCCGCGGCGACCGCGATCCCGGCAAGTCCAGCCTCGGCGGCCCTGTGGATCGTCGCCGGACCAATCGTCGGCATGTCGATCCGTTCTTCCTGTCCGGGTTTGGGCGCCTTGACGAGCACGCCGCCCGCGCCGCCGTGGCTCCGTCCTCGCCGTTTGATCTCCACGCAGCGCTCCAGCATGGCGTCGGTGCCTTCGGCCGCTTCGACCGCGAGAACGCGTCCTTTGGCGACCACGGCCGCCTGGCCGATATCGAGCGCGCCGAGCGCCCGGACGGTTTCGAATGCGAGTTCCATGTCCGCTTTGTCCTCGGCGCCCGGCTTGCGCGCGGCCAGATTGCCTTGAGGCATCAAGAGCTCCGGCAGCACATCGCCCGCGCCATGGACGCGATAGCCCTTCTCCTCGAAGAAGCGCACGATCCGCGAGAGGATGTGGTCGTCCCCGCCCTTGGCGAGGCTCAACAAGAACGGCAGCGTCTTGATCGCGCCGAGGTCGATTCGAACATTGTCGAAATCCGGCCGGTTCACACCGCCGATAATGACGAGGTCGTTGCAGTCGTTCTTCTTGAGCGCCCCGAACAGTTTTCCGACCTCGCCCCATTTGATCCAGGTATGGGGAAACCGCTCGATGGCCGGATCGGCCTCGCCTCTGATGCCGACAATGTGAAACGGGATGTTGTCGGCGCTCGCGGTCTCGGCGATGAAGCGCGGCAAGGACCCCCGCCCGGCGATGATACCGAGCGGCCCCCGGACCTTTGTCGCCTTCGGGGCGGACGACGATCCACTGTCAGCGGCTTGGCGTTGCGACATTGTTCGGGACGCAGAATGACCGATCAGAATCGCTCTTGATGAAATCTATGATCTGCCGTGCGAGTTCGTTGGCCGAGAACATGGCTTCGACGTCTTCGAGCCGCTCCTTCAGCGTGCCTTCGCTGGAGAACAGCATGCGGTACGCCTTGCGGAGCTCGTGGATCTGCTCGCGCGAGAAGCCCTTTCGCTTCAATCCGACGATGTTGAGTCCATTGAGGTTGGCCCGGTTGCCGAGAGCCATCCCGAAGGGGATGAGATCGGCGGCGACGCCCGACATACCGCCCACGAACGAATAGGCGCCGATGCGGACGAACTGATGCACCGCGGACAGCCCCCCGACGATCGCGCCGTCGCCAACGGAAACATGTCCACCGAGCGTCACGCCGTTCACGAGCGTGACGTTGTCGCCGATCTGGCAGTCGTGAGCGACATGGGCGCCGATCATCAAGAAGCAGTTCGAGCCGACATGTGTCGCCAAATGGCCCGTCGGCGTGCCCCGGTGAACGGTCACGTGTTCCCGGATGAGCGTGTTCTCGCCGATGGTCACCGTGCTCGGATCGTCCTTGTACTTGACGTCCTGCGGTTCGAGTCCGACCGAGGCGAAAGGAAAGATCTTGCAACCGGCGCCGATCGTCGTGCGTCCCTCGATCACCACATGCGAACGGAGCACGACGTTGTCGCCGAGTTCGGCATGGGGACCGACAACGCAAAACGCCCCGATCTCGACATTCGACCCAAGTTTGGCTCCTGGATCGACCTGCGCGGTCGCGTGGATCTTGGACATGAAATGCTTACTCTGCCTCGATCGTATCGACGATCACCGCACTGACCTCGGCTTCGGCCACAAGGTTGCCGTCGACGACGGCCCTCGCCTTGAAGCGCCAGACCTTACCGCGGCTGCGCATCTTCTCCACATAGTAGAGAACCGTGTCTCCGGGAATCACGGGACGGCGGAAACGCGCCTTGTCGATCGCCATGAAATAGACGAGCGGCGGCTCCTCGAACTCATCGAGAAATCGCATGCACAAGGCGCCGGCGGTCTGCGCCATGCCCTCGATCAACAGAACGCCGGGCATGACCGGGTTCCCGGGAAAATGACCCTGGAAATAAGGCTCATTGGCCGTCACGTTCTTGATGCCGGTTGCTGAGCGATCCCCATCCATGTCGACGATACGGTCGACCAGCAGGAATGGGTAACGATGTGGCAGAAGCTTCATGATATCGGCGGTTTCCACCTTATCAGGCCTCTGAATATCTCCGCTCTCGTTCATTCGGACCGGCTCCTCCGATGCGGGGGGCTGACTATGCGCCGTCCCCGCCCTCTTCTTCTTCACTCTTTGTATCCTTACGTTCCGCGAGCTGCCGCAACAGGGTCAACTCCCGGAACCACAACCGGACTGGCTTTGCCGGCGTTCCTCCCCAACGTGCCCCCGGCGGAACATCGCCCCGGACGTTGCTGCTAGCGGCGATCTGTGCACCAGCGCCAATCTTGAGGTGGCCGACAACGCCCACCTGGCCGCCCAGAGCTACGAAATCGCCGAGTTCGGAACTGCCCGAAATACCCGTTTGGGACACGATAATGCAATGCCTTCCAACGATGACGTTGTGCCCGATTTGGACGAGATTATCAATTTTCGTGCCTTCTCCGATAATCGTATCTCGAAGGGCGCCGCGGTCGACCGTCGAGTTGGCTCCAATCTCCACGTCGTCCTGCACCACGACCCGGCCGATCTGCGGGACTTTCATGTGTCCCTCCCGGCCCATGGCGAAGCCGAAGCCGTCCTGGCCAATGGCCACGCCCGCGTGCAGCACGACACGATTTCCGATCAGGGCATGGGTCACGGATGCGTTGGGCCCGACGTAACAGTCCCGGCCGATATGGACCCGGTACCCGACGACAGCGCCGGCGGCAATGGTCGTACCCCGGCCGATTTGAGCCTCTGGACCGACAACGGCGCCCGGCTCGACTGTGACGTCTTGCTCGAGAATCGCAGACGGATGGATGGCGTCCGTTGGAGTGCCGCTCCGGCGAGAACCCGCCGCCCGAGGTTTGAGGGAGTCCGGGTAGAACAGAGCAATGGCCTTGGCAAAACCCCGATAGGGCTCCGGTATAACCAGAGCCGCGGTTCCCTCGGGCACCTTGCGGACGAACTTTGGAGCGACGATGCAGACGCTTGCCTTCGTTCCTGCCAGGGCCGGCAGGTATTTCGGATTGTCGATAAACGAGAGGTCGTTCGCGCCCGCATCGTCCAAGGGCCGGACATCGCGGATCGGAAGGTCCGGGTCGGCAATCGCCCCGAGCTCGGCCCCCACGGCGCCGGCGACGGCGCGCAAGGAGAACGGACCGGCACGGTCGAAAAAACCCGGGTGTTCCATCAGGTCTCCTTGCGAACGGCGTGTCGGAACGCGCGTGAGCAGGAAGCCGCGTTGGACGGCGGCAATCCTTAGAATTGGGTCGAAGCACCGAAGCGGAAGAGTTCCGTCCGGTCGAAGTCGGCCTTCAGCAACGCCTCGGCAAGGTCGGCGCGGAGTGGCCCAAGCGGAGACTGCCAGATCAGGCTGACGCCGGTCGACAGGCGGACATCCGCCGTGTCTTCGATGAAGCTTCCAGTGGGCCCCTCATCGGGCATGGCCGCGATGGCAGCCTCGCCCGGCTCCCAAAGCGAACCGGCGTCCACGAAGACGGCGCCCTGCATGCCGAGATTTTCCGGAATGAGCGGCAGCGGGAAGCGGACCTCGGCCGTGGTGGCCCAGAAATACTTGCCGCCCAACGCGTCTTGGCTACAGTTCGCGATGCGCGAGCCGGTCGTAGGACTGCGGCAAGCATCGCGAGGACCGTAGCCCGCGCGCTCGAAGCCGCGGATCGTCTCGCCACCCTTGAAGAACAGGTCCGTCAGGCGGAGATCCTCGCCTCCCCAAGGCTCGATAATGCCGCCCTGGACGCGGCCAACAAGGGTGATCTTGTTGGTGATGGGATAGTAGCCGCGGGTGTCCAAGACGAACCGGTTGTATTGCACGTCTCCGCCGACGCCGGCGAAGTCCTGCGAGATCGACGCGAAGACGCCGCTTGTCGGAGCCTGTGGCAGGTTCCGCGTATCATAGGCAAGCGTGTAGCCAAGGCTCGAAACGATGACCGCCCCTTCGTCCGCGGCCTGCTTGATGGCCAGCGAAGCGTTGTTCGTCGCGTCGTAGATCTCCTCGCGCTGCAGCCGGTAACGCAAGCCGAGCTGGGTGTTGTTGGCCACGGGGAAGCCGATACGCAGATTGCCGCCCGTGTCGCGTTGCCGGAATGAGGCGACGTCGCGCAGATCGACCTCTTTGTGGAACAGGTCGAAACCGGCCGCGATGTTGCGGCCGAGGAAGGCCGGTTCGGTGAAGCTGAAATCGACCTGGAAGCGCTCGAGGCTGCCGGACAGGCCAAGGCGGACGTACTGGCCGCGGCCCATCAGATTGCGCTCGGTGATGCTGACGTCGCCGATCACGCCTTCCGTCGTGGAGTAACCAACACCGAACGAGAACTCGCCGGTGGGCTGTTCCACGACCACGACGTTGATGACCACGCGGTCCGGCGCACTGCCAGGCTCGGTCTCGATCTCGACGGTCTTGAAGAATCCGAGTCCGCGCAAACGTCTGCGCGCCGCTTCGATCAATAGGCGGTTATAGGCATCGCCTTCAGCCAGACGGAACTGGCGGCGAATGACCTGATCTTCGGTGCGGTAGTTGCCGACGATGTTGATCCGCTCAATATAGATGCGCGGACCTTCGTCGATGACATAGGTGATGTTGATCGTCTGCGTGGTCGGATCGCGATCGAAACGCGGCCTCACCTGACCGAACGCGTAACCCTGCTCGGACACTTTGACGGTCAGGGCTTCAACGGTCTTTTCGACCTTCTCCACGTTGTAGCGGCGTCCCGGTCTCGTCAGAAGAGCGCCGCCAAGGGCGTTCACGTCCAGTGACGGCAGCGCGCTTTCGATATCGACATACCCGAACTGGTACCGCGGGCCTTCGTAGATCTCGAAGGTGATGACGAAACCGCCCTCGTTGCGATTGAAGAAACCGCCACTGCCGTCGCCCGGGACGATGTCGGCGTTCGAGGACAGGATGCGAACGTCGGCATAGCCGTTCTTGAGATAGAACTGGCGCAGCAATTCGCGATCGAGGGCCAGCCGGTCCGGATCGTAAATATTCGTGTTCTTGAGAAAGCTCAGCCAGTTGGTGCGCGTCGTGGTGATCACGTAGCGCAGCTGGGAGTCGCTGAAGGAATCGTTGCCGACGAAACGGATCGCCTGGACCTTGGTTTTGACGCCCTCCCCGATCTGGAAGACGACTTCGACCCGATTGCCGCCGAGGGGAACGACTTGAGCGCTGACCTGGGCATCGTAATGGCCCTGGCGGCTGAGGACGTCGCGGATACGCTGTTCGTCGGCCTGGACCCGGGCTTGAGTGTAGACCGAGCGGGGCTTGAGCTGAACTTCCGAGCGAAGCGTGTCGGTCTCGACGTCCTTGTTTCCTTCGAAACGGACGCGCGCCACGACAGGGTTTTCGACGACCGCCACCACCACCGTGGAGTATTGCCGCCGGATCCGCACGTCCTTGAACAGGCCGGTCGCGAACAGAGTTTTGAGGGATTGATTGACTTCGCCCGGATCGTACGGATCGCCGGCGGAAAACGTGAGGTAGGACCGGATCGTCTCGGCTTCGACGCGCTGATTGCCTTGAACGACGATGGAACTGATCGTGGCGTTTTGGGCGGCCGCCGTGAGGTCGCCGAATCCCCCGCTGAGACCCAGCGAGAGCGGGACGCTACATAGCACGAGGAGGACTGCAAACAGCCCTCTTTCCAACGTCCTCCGCACCATTTCTGGTGTAATCCCCCGTTAACCCAAACCCCCCGATAGGCAGAAGCCTATTGGACATCAAGCTGGCCACTTGTTTGTGGCCGATTTTAGATACGATTTCGTTTCACTGCGGATGAAATCACGTGGTTTCGTTAATCCCTGCCCGTGAATCCCACCATCATAGAAACTTCAAGTGAATCAGATCGTTCCAGGTTGCGAAAATCATTAGCATGAGGACGAACGCAAGGCCAATGCGAAAACCGATTTCCTGGGTCGATTCGCTGAGCGGTTTGCCCCTCACCGCCTCGATTCCGTAAAACAGCAGATGTCCGCCATCGAGCATTGGTATTGGGAAAAGATTGATAAGCCCGATACTCACCGAGATAATGGCCGCCAGGTTGAGAAGCGCAAGAAATCCTGCCGTCGCGACTTGTCCCGATACTTGGGCAATTCTCAGCGGACCGCCCAACTGGTCGGCATCCTCGCGGCCTTTGATGACGTCGTAGAGATAACCGAGCGAGCGGGATACGACGAAATAGCACTCCTTCACCCCCATCACGAACGCCGTTACGGGATTGTGGCGCTCCAAGGTCCAGTCGTCGGGCGAAGCGCTCCGTTTGATTCCCAGAAGACCGATTTTGAAAGTGTTTCCAAAGCGATCGGTGATTTCCTTACGTTCGGGAACCGCCGTGAGATCGACGGGTGCGCCCCCGCGATCCACCACGAAATGCAGTTCGCGGTCGGGGCTCGTGGCGACGACGCGCTGCATTTCGGAGAAATTGGTGATGCTCGTGCCGTCGATACTGGTCACGAGGTCGCCGGGC
The DNA here is from genome assembly GCA_002482645.1 of Hyphomicrobiaceae bacterium UBA7697. Classification (GTDB taxonomy): domain Bacteria; phylum Pseudomonadota; class Alphaproteobacteria; order Rhizobiales; family Methyloligellaceae; genus Methyloceanibacter. The sequence continues at coordinate 76,194 of DLGJ01000008.1, read as the reverse complement.
TTGAAGCCGGCACGTTCGGCGGCGCTGCCGGGCGTGATCGAGTCCACTTTCGGTGCGGTGATGCGCTCGCCGAAAATGCTGAAAATCGCCGTGAAAATCAGGATCGCGAAGATGAAGTTCGCGATGGGGCCCGCGGCGACGATGGCGGCGCGCTGGCCCAGCGATTTCCCCTGAAAGCTCACCTTGCGGTCGGCCTCCGACATGGACTCGAGGGATTTCTGTCCGGCGCTGGCCGCGTTCTCGTCGTCGACAAACTTCACGTAGCCGCCGAGCGGAATCCAAGCCACGCGCCAACGCGTCCCATGCCGGTCGTTGAATCCGAAGATTTCCGGGCCGAAACCGATCGAGAAGGCCTTGACGCCCACGCCGCACCAGCGCGCCACCAAGAAATGCCCCATCTCGTGGACGAAAACCACGACGGTGAGAACGAACAGGAACGGGATGAGATAGCCGAGAAAGCTTCCGCCGAATCCGGCAAGCGATGTGAATATGTCCATACGTTCAGATACCTAGAAAATTTGGCTCTTGCTAGTCCGCGCCGCCGTTTCCCCGTGTGAAGATTAGGCCCAGTGCGGCAGCCGCGCCTCGGCCCGCCGCCGCGCCTCTTCGTCGATTTCGAGGACGTCCTCCGCGCTCGTGGGGTTCAGGCCCGTCAGATCCGCGCAATCCACCAGTGCGGTTTCGACCAAACCGGCGATTCCCAGAAACCCTAGCCGCTTCTCGAGGAAGGCCGCAACGGCGACTTCGTTCGCGGCATTCAGGACGGCTCCGGCGCTTCCGCCGCAGCATAGCACGTCCTTCGCCAGGCGAAGTGCCGGGAACCGCTCGGGGTCCGGCGCTTCGAAGGTCAGCGAACCGAGCTTCGCAAGGTCGATCCGCTCGTTCGGGACATGCATCCGCTCGGGCCACGCAAGGCTATAGGCGATCGGCGTCCGCATGTCCGGGCAACTCAGCTGAGCGAGCACGGCGCCATCGGTCATTTGAACGAGACAATGCACGATCGACTGCGGATGGACGAGGACGTCCAGCTTCTCCGGCGGCAGCGCGAAGAGATGGTGCGCCTCGATCAGTTCGAGCCCTTTGTTCATCAGCGACGCGGAGTCGATCGTGACTTTCGCGCCCATGGACCAGTTCGGATGCTTCAGGGCTTGCTCCGGCCCGGCGTCCGCCATCTGCGCCGCGCTCCATGTGCGGAACGGGCCGCCGGAGGCCGTTAGGCAAACCGACTCGACGCGGTCGAGCTCCGTCCCCGTCATGGCCTGCAGTGCGGCGGAGTGCTCGGAGTCGACGGGGAGCAGGGTCGTGCCGTGACGCGCGACCTCGCTCATGAACACGGTGCCGCCCGAGACGAGGCATTCCTTGTTGGCCAGTGCGACCGACGTTCCTTGGCGGACGGCGCGGAGAGTCGGTCTGAGGCCGGCGACGCCGACAATGGCCGCCATGATCCAGTCGGCCGGACGGGCGGCGGCGTCGAGCAATGCTTGCGGACCGGCCGCCACTTCGATGCCCGTTCCCGCCAGAGCCAGCAGCAGGTCCTTGTAGCACTTGGCATCGGCCGACACGGCAAGCCTGGCGTTGTGGCGGACGGCCAGTTCGGCGAGCCGGGCCACGTTCCTGTTGCCGGTCAGCGCGATCACCTCGAAGGCGTCCGGGTCGCGTCCGACGAGATCGAGCGTGCTCTCGCCAATCGACCCGGTCGCGCCGAGGACGGAGATCCGTTTAGGTCGCTTGGCGCCGGAGCGCGGCGTTGTAGCCGGTTGTTTTTCTAATGGAAACAGGTGATGCCTCTTACCAGATCAAGAGCCCGGCGCCCGGAGAGACGGCGTTTCGCAGAGCGATGACAGCCGCCACGACCGCCGCGAGCAGCAGGCTGTCGATCCGGTCGAAAAAACCGCCATGGCCGGGAATCAGCTGGCTCATGTCCTTGATGCCCAGGCTCCGCTTCACCGCGCTCTCAAGCAAGTCACCCATCTGGCAGGCGAAGGCAAGCGCTAATGCCACGACGGCGAGAGCGGGCGCGGAGCTGTTGCCGAGATACTGGGCGAAGGCCAGTCCAATCAGGGCGGGCACGGACGTTCCGACGAGGAAACCGCTCCACGTCTTTTTCGGCGAAATGGCCGGTGCGAATTTCGGACCGCCGAACGTCCGGCCACCGATATAGGACGCCGTATCGGTGGTCCAGGCGACGACCAGAACGAATAGAACCGCCGTCAACCCGTAGGACGGATCGCCGCGCAGCCAGATCAGCGCGGCCGCCGGCAAGGCGACATAGGCGAGCCCCGCCGCATCGAGCGCGGCGTTGCGCGTGCCGTTTCTCCGGCTGCCCCAAATGGCGATGACCGCCAGCACCGCGGCCAGCAGGATCGCGGCCACCACGAATTTGTGGACCGCGACGAAAATCACGAGCGCGGTGACGCAGGCCACTTGCAGGAGCGTGGTTGCATCGCCGCCGCTGCCGCGCGTTGCGGCGCCCCACTCCCACAGCAGCAGAGCCGCCGAGGCGATCACGAGAACGAGGAAGCTCCAGGGGCTTGCCGCGAGCGCCGCGAGCGCGAGCGTCGCCAAGACCACGGCGGACACGATGCGGCGCCGTAGCTCTGAAGAGGATCGGTGCTGAGTCGTTGCGTGATTGCCGTTGGTGGGCGCCGGTGAGGTCACGCGGTCGATCTCGCCGTGCGGCCACCGAAGCGCCGATTGCGCCGTTGGAACTCGGCAATGGCAGCCTCGTAATGGGTCTTGTCGAAGTCGGGCCAATAGGTGTCCACGAAGACGAACTCGGCATAGGCCAACTGCCAAAGCAGGAAATTCGAAAGCCGCAACTCGCCGGATGTGCGGATAAGGAGGTCCGGGTCCGGCAACCCGCCGGTGTCGAGAAAGGAGGCAAAGCGCTCTTCCGTCACATCCTCGGGCGCGAGGTCTCCCCGGCGCGCGGCCTCCGCGAGCCGGCGTCCCGCACGGACGATCTCGTCGCGGGCGCCGTAATTGAAAGCAATGGTCAAATTGAGCGCCGTATTGTCCTTGGTGAGATCCACCGCGTCGTCGAGCATGCGCAGAATGTCGCCGTCCAAATCCGTGCGCGAGCCGATCACGCGAATCCGTACGCCGTTCTTATGAAGCTCGGCGAGATCGCGCCGGACGAAGCGCCGCAAGAGTCCGAACAGATCGTGGATCTCCTGCTTCGGGCGCGCCCAATTCTCCGAGGAAAAGCTGAACAGGGTGAGATGGACGACGCCGAGTTCCTTGGATGCCTCGACGATTTGGCGGACGGTCTCGACGCCTTTGCGATGGCCTTCGACCCGGGGCAAGCGCCGTTCGGCCGCCCAGCGCCCATTGCCATCCATGATGATGGCGACATGACGGGGGCCGGACCGGTCCTCGCTTCCCCATTTGTTGTCTACTACGAGCGTCACAGCCAGTGTCTCCGCAACAAGCCACTATGCATAACATGCAGCGATGCCATGCATAACATGCAGGGATGACGTTAGACCTGCATGATCTCCGCTTCTTTGGTGGCGAGCGCCTCGTCGATTTCCTTGATGACCTTATCGGTCAAATCCTGAACTTTCGTCGCCAGGGCGTGATGGTCGTCCTTGCCCATGTCGCCGTCTTTCTCGGCCTTCTTCAGCAGTTCCATGCCGTCGCGGCGCACATTGCGGACGGCCACCCGGCCCTGCTCGGCGTATTTGTGCGCGACCTTCGCGAGTTCCTGCCGCCGCTCCTCGTTGAGCTCGGGGATGGGAAGGCGCAAGAGCTGTCCCTCGACCACGGGGTTCAAGCCGAGATCCGATTCCCGGATCGCCTTGTCGACCGCCGAGACCTGACTCTTGTCCCACACCTGCACGGTGATCATGCGCGGTTCGGGAACGTTGACGGTCGCGACCTGGGTGAGCGGCATGGGATTGCCGTAGGCCGAGACCATGATGGGGTCCAGGAGGCTGGCGCTGGCGCGGCCTGTCCGGAGCCCGCTGAATTCATGCTTTAGCGCGGTCAGTGCCCCGCGCATCCGCCGTTCGATTTCATCCAAGTCGAAGTCAGACATCTTGCCTTCCCTGCATGCCGCTGGCCGGACGATCTCCGCCGGATGCGGCGCATGTCGTTGGCGCTTCCGAGAGTGCCGGACGGCTTAGCCGCCGTCTATCGTTGTCGAGGCACCCTGACCTTGTAGTTCAAGAGCCAAGCCGCCTTGGTTCTTGATGGAAAACACAATTATCGGAATCCGGTTGTCCCGGGCAAGGGCGATTGCCGCCCCGTCCATGATCTTGAGATCCTGCTTGAGGACGTCCGCGTAGCTCAGCCGGTCGTAACGCTTTGCATCGGCGACCTTCTTCGGGTCCGCGCTATAGACCCCGTCGACCTGGGTCGCCTTGTAGAGCGCCTGGCATTCCATCTCGGCGGCGCGCAACGCCGCCGCCGTGTCCGTGGTGAAGAACGGATTGCCGGTGCCGCCGGCAAAGATCACGACCCGGCCCTTGCCAAGGTGATCCAAGGCCTTGTCGCGAATATAGGGCTCGCAGACTGTCGGCATCGGGATTGCGGACAGCACGCGGGCGCTCTGCCCTGCCCGTTCGATGGCGGTTTGCAGCGCGAGCGCGTTCATCACCGTCGCCAGCATGCCCATATAGTCGGCGCGCGCGCGGTCGATGCCGCCTTCCGCGGCCATCATGCCGCGGAAGATGTTGCCGCCGCCGACCACGAGGCAAATCTCGACGCCCATCTGGGCGGCGGCCGCGATGTCCTCGGCGATGGGTTCGATGATGTCGAGATCGATGCCGAAGCCCTTGTCGCCGGCGAGCGCTTCTCCGGAGAGCTTGACGAGGACGCGCCCATAGCGCGATTTCGCGGTTGCAGACGGTTTGTCCATCAACGCAAGGCTCCGGGCACGATTTAGCGGGACTAGGCCAAAACTGGCTCGGTTGTTCCGAACCTCGATTGGCGGCGACTCGCCGGCGAGCCGCCGCCAGAACCCTATGCGCCAGAAGCGGCCGCGGCAACCTCGGCGGCGAAGTCGCTTTCGCCCTTCTCGATGCCCTCGCCGAGAGCGAACCGGTAAAAGCCGGTGATCTTGATGGGAGCGCCCGCGTCCTTCGCGGCGGCTTCCATGGCCTTTGCGACCGTGTTGTCCGGATCGTGCACGAAGGGCTGCTGCAGGAGCACGACTTCCTCGAAGAACTTCCGCAAGCGCCCCTCGACCATTTTTTCGATAACGGCTTCGGGCTTTCCGGACTCCTTCGCCTGTTCGGTGAGCACCATGCGCTCGCGCTCGACCAGATCCTGGTCGAGGCTATCGGTATCGACGGCCTGCGGGTTCGCGGCGGCGATGTGCATGGCGACCTGCTTGCCGAAGGCTTTCAACGCGTTCGCGTCGCCGGTCGATTCCAGGGCGACGATCACACCGATCTTGCCGAGACCGGGAGCCGCCTGGTTGTGCATGTAGCTCGCGACCACGCCGTTGTCCGCGCCGAGATGCGCGGTCCGGCGCAGGGTCATGTTCTCGCCGATCGAACCGACCATCTCTTTCAGCGTTTCGGCAACGGAGCTGCCGCTGTCCGCGTAGCCTTCCGCGCCGAGCTTCTCGATGTCGCCTTTGGCCTTGAGAGCCGCGGCCGAAATCGCCGCGACCATGTCCTGGAAGCTGGGATTGCGGGCCACGAAGTCGGTCTCGGAATTGACCTCGACGAGTGCGGCCTCGGACTCGGTCTCGGCCAGGCCGATCAGGCCTTCGGCGGCGACGCGGCCGGCCTTCTTCGCGGCCTTGGCCAGGCCCTTCGCGCGCAGCCAATCGACCGCGGCTTCCATGTCGCCGCCGTTCTCGTTGAGCGCCGCCTTACAATCCATCATGCCCGCGCCGGTCTTTTCGCGGAGCTCCTTGACCATCGCAGCAGTGATCGTCGCCATACGTTCCTCTTCGGATTTGGAGCGGGCCAGAAGGCCCGGTATTTCGTTTACGCGCTTTCCCTCGTCTCCGCTTCGGCGCTTTCGGCCGGTGCGGCCTCGGCTTCCGGAGCCTCCTCGATGGCCGGCTCGCTCAGGGGTTCCTCGGCTTCCCCGAGATCGACGCCCATGGAACCCTGTCCGCGTCCAATGCCGTCGATGGCGGCGCGCGCGATCAGGTCGCAATAGAGCGTGATGGCACGGCCTGCGTCGTCATTGCCCGGGATGGGATAGGAGATCCCATCCGGGTCGCAGTTCGAATCGACGATCGCGACGACCGGGATTCCGAGCTTGCGCGCCTCGGCGATGGCGATCGACTCCTTGTTGGTGTCGATCACGAAGATGAGGTCCGGCGGCGCGCCCATGTCCTTGATGCCGCCAAGCGATATCTCGAGCTTGTCCCGCTCGCGCGTGAGCTGAAGCAGCTCCTTCTTGGTGAGGCCGCGATGTTCGCCGTCCAAGAGTTCCTCGAGCGCCTTGAGACGCTGGATGGAGTGGGAGATGGTCCGCCAGTTGGTCAGCGTGCCGCCGAGCCAACGATGATTGATGAAGTACTGGGCCGACGACCGGGCGCCTTCGGCGATGGCTTCGGCGGCTTGCCGCTTGGTGCCCACGAAGAGCACGCGGCCGCCCTTGGCGACCACGTCGGAGACGGCGACCAGCGCCTGGTGCAGCAACGGCACCGACTGGGTCAGGTCGATAATGTGGATGTTGTTGCGGGAGCCGTAGATGAACGGCGCCATTTTCGGGTTCCAGCGATGGGTCTGGTGGCCGAAATGAACACCAGCTTCCAAGAGCTGGCGCATAGAAATATCGGGCAGTGCCATGGGACTGCAGACTCCTTTTTCCGGTTTTTCCGCCGCGGGGCGATGAGAGACCGGCGCGAAGGCCGGTCACCGGAGCGAGCGCGAAGGTTACAGAGAACCTTTGTGACGCCTTTTCCCCGCGTGTGAGATGGTGCGCCTTATAGGGGGCGGGCCCGTACTTGGCAAGCCCGCCAGGGCCTCGAAATCAAGGGATCGAGGGGCGGCGCGCGGCTAGAGCACGCTGACCTCGCGGACGCCCTCCACGAGCTTTAGGGCGCTACGCTGGCGCGGCGTGGAATCGATGCCCTGGGGGAGATCGAATTCCACTTCCTTGCCGTCCACCTGGAGGACGATGCGGAACGTCCCCTGCCCGCCGCCGCCGCCGATCCGTTCGGCGAGCGCGGAGATGGCCTGCGGATCGTCCACCGTGACCTTCATGCCGGAGGACCGTTCCTCGGCCGTATTGTCGAGGGACGAAATCCCCTGAACACGGACGCGAACGGTTTCGCCTTCCGTCTCGGCCTCGACGTCGAGCAGAACCACGGAGCCGGGCTCCAAGAGCGCACGGCCGGCGATGAGCGCTTCGGAGAAGATCACCGCCTCGAACTGGCCGGTCGCGTCGGAGAACGCGACGAACGCGTAGGGATTGCCGCTCTTGCCCTTGCGTTCGCGGGCGGAGAGCACGGTGCCCGCCAGCTTGCCGACGACGTGGCGCGTTCGCGCTTTTGCCGAGAATGCGGTCCACGTTTCGGCGCCGAGGGAATCCAGCACGTCCTGATAGTCGTCGAGCGGATGCCCCGTAAGGAAGAAGCCGACCGCGTCGAACTCTTTAGAGAGCCGATCGGTTGGCAGCCAAGGACTTGCGGGGCGGAGCTCAATCGGCGGCGGAGCCGCGTTGCCCCCTGAGAAGAAGAGATCGTTCTGGCCGCCGGCCTTCGCTTCCTGGGCGCTGTTGCCGGCCAAGATGATGCGGTCGACGTTTTCGAGCGCGGTCGCGCGGTCGATGCCGAGATCGTCGAACGCGCCGGCCGTCGCGAGCGTTTCCAGCGCGCGCTTGTTGACATGGCGCGGGTTGAGACGCCGGGCGAAGTCGGAAATGTCGGCGAAAGGACCGTTTGCGGCACGCTCGGCAACGATGGACTCGACCGCCGGGCGGCCGACATTCTTAAGGGCGGCAAGGGAGTAGCGGATCGTGTTCCCATGCGGGACGAATCCGACTTCCGAGTGATTGACCGACGGCTGCTCGAGCTGGATGCCGAGCCGCCGCGCCTCTTGCGCGAAGCTGTTGAGCTTGTCGGCGTTGCCCATGTCGAGAGTCATGGACGCGGCGACGAATTCGGTCGGATGGTTCGCCTTGAGATAGGCCGTCTGATAGGCGATCAAGGCGTAAGCGGCGGCGTGGGACTTGTTGAAGCCGTAGCCCGCGAATTTCGCCACCAGCTCGAAGATGTATTCCGCCCGGCCCTTGTCGACGCCGTTCGCCACGGCACCGTCGACGAAGCGCTTCCGCTGCTTGTCCATCTCCGCCTTGATCTTCTTGCCCATGGCCCTGCGGAGCAGGTCGGCTTCGCCGAGCGAGTAGCCGGACAGGACCTGGGCGATCTGCATCACCTGCTCCTGGTAGATGATGACGCCGTAGGTTTCGGCCAGGATCGGTTCGATCACGGGATGGAGGCTTTCGATCTTCTCCGTCCCATGCTTGCGGTTCACGAAGGTTTCGATGTTGTCCATCGGGCCCGGCCGGTACAGCGCGACCATGGCGATGATGTCTTCGAAACGGTCGGGCTTCAGCTTGCGCAAGGCATCGCGCATGCCTTGGCTTTCCAACTGGAACACGCCGACGGTTTCGGCCCGCTGAATGAGCTCGTAGGTCGCCGTGTCGTCCAAGGGGATCTTGGCCGGGTCGATGGTCGTGCCCACGCGCTCCAACAGCTTGCCCGCCATGTCGATGACGGTGAGCGTCTTCAACCCGAGGAAATCGAACTTCACGAGCCCCGCGGCCTCGGCCCATTTCATGTTGAATTGGGTGGCCGGGAGCTCGGCGCGCGCGTCGCGATAGAGCGGCACGAGTTCGGTCAAGGGCCGGTCGGCGATGACGACGCCCGCCGCATGGGTCGATGCGTGGCGGTACAGCCCCTCGAGACGCTGGCCGATATCGAGGAGCTTGGCCACGATCGGCTCCTTGTCGCGCTCCTCTTGGAGGCGCGGCTCGCCGGCAATGGCCTGGGGCAGCGTCACCGGGTTCGCCGGGTTCATGGGCACGAGCTTGCACAGCCGGTCCACCTGGCCATAGGGCATTTGCAGCACGCGCCCTACGTCGCGCAGCACGGCGCGCGCCTGGAGCTTACCGAAGGTGATGATCTGCGCGACCCGGTCGGCGCCGTAGCGGTCGCGCACATAGGCGATGACCTCGTCGCGGCGGTCCTGGCAGAAGTCGATATCGAAGTCCGGCATGGACACCCGTTCCGGATTCAGAAAACGCTCGAACAGAAGTCCGAAACGGATTGGATCGAGGTCGGTAATCGTCAAGGCGTAAGCGACGAGCGAGCCCGCGCCCGAGCCGCGGCCCGGCCCCACCGGAATGCCTTGGGCCTTGGTCCATTTGATGAAGTCCGAAACGATCAGGAAGTAGCCCTGATAGTTCATCCGGGTGATGATCTCGAGTTCGAAGGCGAGCCTTTCCCTGTAGGCCGCTTCGTCGTATCCCGGCGCGGGCCCGTCCTGCGCGAGACGGTCCTTGAGCCCCTGCTCGGCCTGCCGTTTCAGTTCGGCGGCTTCCGTTTCGGCCAACGCGCCGGAGGCCTCGCCGCCGGACAGGAAAGCCGGCAGGATGGGACTGTGCTTCTTGGGCCGGTAGGCGCAGCGCCGGGCGATCTCGGCGGTATTCTCGATCGCCTCCGGCAGGTCCGCGAACAGCGCTCGCATCTCGTCGGCCGGCTTGAAATAGTGCTCGGGGCTTAGCCGTCGCCGTTCGTCGACAGCGACATAGCTTCCTTGCGCGATGCAGATCAGCGCGTCATGGGCTTCGAAGTCGGACGCCGCCGCGAAGAACGGTTCGTTGCTGGCGACGAGGGGAATCCCGCGTTCATAGGCCAGTTGGACAAGCTGCTGCTCAACCGCCTTTTCTTGCGCTAAACCATGACGTTGGAGTTCTATATAGAACCTATCACGGAAGATCGTATGAAGGGCTTCGACGCGGTTTCGCGCGAGCTCCGGATTGCCGTCCGCGAAGGCGGTGTCCACCAGCCCTTCGGGTCCTCCGCTCAGCGCGATCAGGCCGCCGGAGTGCGCCGCAAGCTCGTCGATGGAGACAAAGGCCTCGCCGGATTCGGCGGCGGTGAAATAGGCGCGGCTGCTGAGCTTCATGAGGTTGCCGTAGCCCGTCTCGTCCTTGGCAAGAAGTGCGAGACGTCCGTCGGCCGTGAGCGCATGCGTCTCGACCGTGGGACCTTCCTTGCCCGGCTTCTCGAATGTCACGCTGAGGGTGCAGCCGACGATGGGCTGAATTCCGGCCCCGGACAGGGCTTCGGAAAATTCGAGGGCGCCGAAGAGATTGTTGGAGTCCGTGAGCGCAAGCGCCGGCGCGTTGTCCGCTTTGGCGAGTTCCACAAGTTTCGGAATCTTGAGCGCGCCCTCCAGCAAGGAATAGGCGGAGTGCACGCGAAGATGCACGAAGGGCTGGCGTTCGCTCATTGTCGTCCTTGGAGCGGGCGGTCTCGGTCTGGCTCCTACCCTCCAAGATTCGCCGCGAGATATCGACGTGGCGTCCGAAGATGTCCCCGCTATTCCAGTCCGCGTTCGAGGCTCGTTCCCCGGCTCCCGAAGTATATGTTCTTCTTATGTTCCAGGCAACCGAGTGCTGGGACCGTGCTTAGATCGTGGCTTCCACCACCGCGACCTCTTCCTCGACAAGAAGGCCTTCGGTCAGGCGCAAGGTCCGGTCCATGCGCGCCGCGAGATCCAGATTGTGGGTCGCGATCACGGCGGCGACCCCCTCCTCGCGCACGAGCCGCAGCAGCTCTTCGAAGACCTTGTCGGCGGTGTGCGGATCCAGATTGCCGGTCGGTTCGTCCGCGAGCAGAATCTTGGGCTGGTTCGCGACGGCGCGGGCAATGGCGACACGTTGCTGTTCGCCGCCGGACAGCTCGGCCGGGCGATGGTCCCAGCGATCCTCTAGACCGAGCGGCTCCAGAAGCCTTTTGGCTCGAGCCCTCGCGTCGTTCTTGGTCCGGCCAAGCACAAGCTGCGGAAGCATCACGTTCTCCAAGGCGGAGAATTCCGGCAGGAGATGATGGAATTGATAGACGAAGCCCACTTCCATGCGGCGGATGCGAGTCCGCTCGCTATCGCCGAGCGAGCCGCAGTCGCGGCCGTTGATGACGACGCGTCCCGCATCGGGCTTTTCGAGAAGACCCGCGATATGGAGGAGAGTCGATTTGCCCGCGCCCGAAGGGCCGAGCAGCGCGACCGTCTCGCCCGGATAGAAGGTGGCGGAGGCCTTTGTCAGCACGTCGATGCGGCGGTCCCCTTGTACGAAGGCCCGCTCGAGATCCTCAAGCCGCAACGCGGTCGTTCTTTCGCTTGCGTCCACCTTGCCCCCTACTCGTAACGCAGCGCTTCGACGGGATCCAAGCGGGAAGCCCTCCAGGCCGGATAAACCGAAGCGAGGACGGACAGGCCGAGCGCCATGACCACGACGGTGATCGTCTCGCCCGCGTTCATCTCCGCAGGCAATTCGGAGAGATAATAGAGCTCGGCGGGGAAGAGTTCGGTGTCCGTGAGCCAGGAGATGAACCAGCGGATATGATCGATGTTCAGGCAGACCAAGACGCCGAGGGCGAGCCCCGCCAGCGTCCCGGTAACGCCGATCGTCGCGCCCGCAATGAGGAAGACGCGCATCACGGCGCCGCGCGTGGCGCCCATGGTCCTGAGAATGGCGATGTCGCGCGCCTTGTCCTTCACCAGCATCTTGAGACCGGAAATGATGTTGAGCGCCGCCACCAAGACGATCAGCGTCAGGATCAGGAACATCACATTGCGTTCGACCTGCAGCGCCGAGAAGAAGGTGGCGTTACGCTGCCGCCAGTCGGTGATGTAGATCGTCTTGCCGCCCGCCTCCATGATCTTCGGGGCCAGGTCGGCAACTTCGTCAGGCGATTTCAACACGACTTCGAGCACCGTCACGGAGTCCGGCTGATTGAAATAGAGCTGCGCCTCCTTCAGCGGCATGAACATGATGCTCGAATCGTATTCCGACATGCCGATCTCGAAGATCGCCACCACGGGATAGCGCTTGATGCGCGGCGCCGTGCCGAGCGGCGTCGAGGCCCCGTGCGGGGTCAAGATCGAGACGCTGTCGCCGACCTTGACGTTCAGAGCATTCGCCATGCGGCTGCCGATGGCGACGCCGGGGTTCTTGTCGAAGCCGTCGAGCGTGCCGAAATGCACGTGGCGCGAAATCGACCGAAGGCTCTTCAAGTCCTTCTCGCGCAGGCCGCGCACGAGCGCGCCGGTGGACCCGAGCGGCGTGGAGACGAGAACTTGACCCTCCACGAGCGGGAGCGCGTACTTAACGTCCTCGACCGCGGCGACACGCTTGGCGACGGCATCGTAGTCGGTGAATTGGCCGAGGCTGTGCACGACGACATGGCCGTTCAGCCCAAGCATCTTGTCGAAGAGTTCCTGGCGGAAGCCGTTCATGACCGCCATCACGATGATGAGGGTCGCGACCCCGAGCATGATGCCAAAGAAGGAGAATCCGGCGATGACCGAGATGAAGCCCTCCTTCCGGCGGGCGCGCAGATAGCGCAATGCCACGAGCCATTCGAATGGCGCGAAGGCACGCGTCGTCGTCCGGGTCCTCCGTTCCGATGATCCGGCTATGCTCTCGCTTACGCTCATGCGTCTTCCTTGGCCCGGCCCGCGCCGGCGCCGGTCAGCATACTCAACGCCGAGTCGAAGGTCAGACTATGGCGTTCGCCCGTCGCCCGTTCTTTTAGTTCGACCTCGCCGGCCTTCAAGCTTTTCGGTCCGACGATGAGCTGCCAGGGCAATCCGATCAAATCCATGGCGGCGAATTTCGCGCCCGCGCGGTCGTCCCTGTCGTCATAAAGCACGTCGAGGCCCGCCTGCTGGAGACGCGCGTAGAATGTCTCGCATGCCGCGTCGGTATCGGTATCTCCCGCCTTGAGATTGATGAGGCCGACATCGAACGGCGCGACCGATTGCGGCCAGATAATGCCGGCATCGTCGTGCGAGGCTTCGATGATGGCGCCCACGAGCCGCGAGACACCGATGCCGTAGGATCCCATCTCGACGGGGATCAGTTCGCCGTCGGGACCTTGGACTTTCGCGCCCATGGGCTCGGAATACTTGGTTCCGAAAAAGAAGATATGGCCGACCTCGATGCCGCGGGCGGTCACCCGGTCGGTTTCCGCGACCTCCGCCTCGAAGCGCGCGGCGTCGTGCATTTCCGAGGTGGCGGCGTATTTGCCGGTCCAGGATTGGACGAGCGGCGCGAGATCGCCGTCGTAATCCAAATCCGCACCCGGCGGCTCCATCGTGACGTAGTCTTTGTGGCAGTAGACCTCGCTCTCGCCGGTGTCGGCGAGGATGATGAACTCGTGCGAGAGGTCGCCGCCGATCGGGCCGGTTTCGGCCGCCATCGGAATAGACTTCAGGCCCATGCGCGCGAAGGTCCGCAAGTACGAGACGAACATGCGGTTATAGGATCTGCGCGCGCCCTCCTGCGTCAGGTCGAAGGAGTAGGAATCCTTCATGAGGAATTCGCGGCCGCGCATGACGCCGAAACGCGGTCTGATCTCGTCCCGGAACTTCCATTGGATGTGATAGAGGATGCGCGGCAGATCCTTGTAGGACTTCACCCCGTCGCGGAAGATCGCGGTAATCAGCTCTTCGTTGGTGGGGCCATAGAGCATGTCGCGCTCGTGCCGGTCTTGAATGCGCAGCATCTCCTTGCCGTAATCGTCGTAGCGTCCGCTTTCGCGCCACAGGTCGGCGGATTGGATCGTCGGCATCAGGAGTTCCAGCGCCCCGGCCCTGTCCTGTTCCTCGCGGACGATCTGCTCGATCTTGCGCAAGACCCGATGCCCCAACGGCAGCCAGCTATAAATGCCGGCGCTCGATTGACGGATCATGCCGGCGCGAAGCATCAGCCGGTGAGATACGATTTCCGCTTCCTTGGGATCGTCGCGCAGGATTGGGAGAAAAAAGCGGCTGAGGCGCATCGTTATGCTCTGACGGCGTTGTTATGGACGGTGTTCACGGCCGGCGGGCCGCCAGTCTTGGAACCGGCCCGTCCGAGGCAGTCGCGGCACCGAAAGGCACCCTGACGGCGCTAATAGCCAAGTTCGACCATCGAGGCAATCGAGGCTGCGAACCTTTGCCCTCATTGACGGCGATTCTTCGGGGCACTTGGCGTATCTCGGGCGCCGGATGTGGCGCCCGCGCGGTTACTTCGTCACGATGCGTAAATTCATGCCGCAAAGTTAGTCATTCGCAGACTATGCCATAAGAAGCGGCAGGTTTTGCCGAGCTTTCCGTGACGTTTTGTGAAATCCTTCGGTCATTCGGAGGATTCGATAGAGCATTCCGAGCAAATGTGCGTCGAGGCGTCACAATCATGGTGACAATTTGGCGCAAGCGGTCTAGTGTCCGCCCCACAACGCAGCACCGTTTCGAGCCGCGATCGGCCCTTACGGCGAGGTGTTGAGAGATTGGACACACGGTCGAAGACCGGATTCGGTCCAAGTCTTGGGAGGAAAAACTCCAGGCGCGCACATCAACTCTTGATAAGCGCAGCCGCTTTTCCGCCTTGCTCAAGATCCGAAAGGACAGGAGCTGTCCCGGCGGCGAAGAGATGGAGTAACTATCTAAAAAGCAAGGTCTTCACGGACCTTGCTTTTTTTTGTCCGGCGCTGGGCTCAATGCGCTTCTTGGACGGGTTCGTAATCCGGCAGGAACGGTATGTCGTCGAGTGTGATCACGTGGTGGACCATGATCGCGTAGACGCCGGCGAAGACGATCGCCGATACGATCGTCGTCGCGATGATCTTCGGAATCAGCCGTGGCTTGTAGGGCGCGCTATCGGCGAATCCGGTGTTGGTCGCCTCACCGACTTCCTCCGAAGTGCGTACGCCCCACGGCAATATGGCGAAGAGCAACACCCACCAGATCACAAAATAGATTGCTATGGCGAAAGCAATGCTCATGGCCTAGGCCTCTTCGAGTTCGACCAGCGTTCCGCAGAAATCTTTTGGATGCAGAAAGAGGACCGGCTTGCCGTGAGCGCCGATCTTGGGCTCTCCGTCACCGAGCACGCGGGCGCCGTCTTTCATGAGCTGGTCGCGCGCGGCCAAGATGTCCGGCACTTCGTAGCAGATGTGATGGATGCCGCCGTTCGGGTTGCGGTCGAGGAACGCTGAGATCGGGGACTTGTCGCCGAGCACGCCCAGAAGTTCGACCTTGGTGTTCGGAAGTTCGATGAAAACGGTGCGCACGCCATGCTCGGGCTGATCCTCTTCCGGAGAGACCTTGGCGCCGAGCGTATCGCGATAGACGGCGGTCGCGGCGGTCAGGTCCGGGACGACAATGGCGACATGGTTCAAACGGCCAATCATACGTTTTTGCTCCAGTTTCGAGACGACCTGCCGGGCGGCACGTCAGTCTAGGCGGGAATTGCGGCGCTCAAGGCCTCTTTTTGCGGCGGCTAGAGCACCGTCGTCAACACGGTGCATACGGGCTTCTTGCCCCAGGCCTGGTTGAGAGCGGCCCGCACCCCACGCCGCACGGCCTCGGACACGAGACGCGGGTCCTTCCGGCGCGGCCGCGGAATGCTCTCCACGGTTCCGATGGCGGCGTCCCGGGCAATCTCCGCGAGGGGAACGCCGTCATTGTCTTCCTCGGGAAGGCCGGTCAGCGATACTTCGGGATCGGCGGCCAGCTCGCCCTTCCTTGTCAGCACCAAGGATATGGCGGCCAGCCCCGCGAAGGAAAGTTTGCGCCGCTCGCGCACCTGGCCCTCATCGGCGGAGGTGAGGATATAGCCGTCGCGATAGAGGCGTCCCACGGGCACGTCGTCGACGATCGCGGCGGGCTGCGGCAAAAGCTGCACCATCGTGCCGTTGCGGGCCCGGATCACCGTCTCGATCCCAAGATCCTCCGCGAATTCCGCATGGGCTTCCAGATGCCGCCCTTCGCCATGCATGGGCACGGCAACGCTCGGCTTGACCCAGTCGTAGAGCTGCTGCAACTCACCGCGGCGCGGATGTCCGGACACATGGACCAGCGCGTCCTGATCCGTGAGGATCTCGATGCCCTCGTCCGATAAGGCGTTCTGCACCCGCCCGACCGCCTTCTCGTTTCCGGGGATCGTCCGTGAGGAGAAGATCACCCAATCGCCCGGCTTGAGCGAGATATGCGGGTGTTCTCCGGAGGCGATGCGGGCCATGGCCGCGCGCGGCTCGCCCTGGCTTCCCGTGCAGAGCGCGACGATGTTGTCCCGAGGCAATTGCGCGAACGCCGTTTCCTGGTGGAAGCGCAGATCGGGATCGAGATAGCCCGTGGCCTGGGCGGCCTCGATGACCCGGTACATCGCCCGTCCGACGACCATCAGCTCGCGCCCCGCCGCGCGGGCCGCCTTCGCCACGGAGCCCAGCCGGGCGACATTGGACGCGAAGGTGGTGACGGCCACGCAAGACGGCGCCTGCTTGACGAGCTTTACCAGGTTCTCGCCCACGTCCGCCTCGGAGGGCGAAATGCCGTCGCGGATCGCGTTGGTGGAGTCGCAGATCAGGACGTCGACGCCCTCGCGGCCGATCTCGCGCAGCCGGTTTTCGTCGGTTGGTGCGCTGGTCAGCGGCGTCTCGTCGAGCTTCCAATCGCCGGTGTGGAGCACAGTGCCGAGCGGCGTCCGGATCGCGAGCGCCGCCGGTTCCGGGATCGAATGGGACATGGAGATGAACTCCACGTCGAAAGGACCGATTTGCCGCCGCGCGCCGAAGGAGACGACCTCGAGCGGCAAGTCGCCGTCGTCCATCCGGAACTCGGAGAGTTTGCCGCGCAGCATTTCCGCCGTGAAGGGCGTGGCATAGATCGGCACACGGCCGATCAGCGGCCAAAGATCTGGGATGGCGCCGTAATGATCCTCATGGGCGTGGGTGAGGACGAGGCCGGCGATGTTGTGGCGCTCCTCTTCAAGGAAGCGAATATCCGGAAGAACGACGTCGATCCCGGGTTCGTATTCGCCGCCGAAGGTGACGCCCATGTCGACGATCAGCCACGTATACGCTCCTTCCCGGCCGTAGCCGTACAGATAGAGGTTCATGCCGATCTCGCCGATGCCGCCGAGCGGTACGAAGACGAGCGCGTTTTTGGTTCTGGCGTTTTTTCCGGCCATGGCGTCAGGCCGCGAAGAACACATCGCCGGCGGCGACGGTCCGCGCGCCGCTGTCCGTCTCGATACGAAGCGCGCCGTCGAGATCGAGTCCCGCATAGCTGCCTTCGATTTGCGTGTCGCCGAGGCGGACGACGAGCTTCCGGCCCTTGGGACCGGCACGATCGAGCCAAGCGCGGCGTATGGACGGAAACGCGGTGCCTTCGTCCCAGCGGTTGAGCCATTCGTGCGTCGTCGCGGCGAGCACCTCCAGCGCCTCGGCGGGTGGCACCGCAAGTCCATAAGCGTCGAGGCTGACAGCGGGCACCGGCAGGTTCTCCGGATGGCTGGCAAGGTTGATGCCCGTGCCAATGACGACCACGGAGCGTCTGTCGTCCGGCGAGCCAAGATTTTCGAGCAGCATTCCGGCGATCTTCTCCTCGTTCAAAAGGATGTCGTTCGGCCATTTCAACAGAAGCTTCGACCGGCCTTCATAGGCGATCAACTTGGAGATCGTCTCGTAGGTGATGATCCCGGCGACGAGCGCGAGCTGACTGGCCGTTTGCAAGGGACAATCGAGCCTCACGAGAAGACTTGCGAACAGATTGCCCACTTGCGAGGTCCATTGCCGGCCCGCGCGCCCTCGCCCCTTCGACTGCCGCGCCGACCAGATCCACAACGGGCCCGGTTCGCCCATATCCGCGCGCCGTTTGGCTTCGGCGTTGGTGGAATCGACCGTATCCAGCTGTACAAGCCGGTAGCCGGCGGGAAGCTTCGGAGTGGTGCGCGTGAATCGGTTCATTCGGCAGGCGGCAAGTATCCACGAGGCGGCACGTCGTAAACGGCTGCGGCGTTCGTAGCACACTCCGCACGACAGGGCGATGGGCCGGAGCGGCCCCTAAACTCAGAAGAGCGATTTGGCGGCGGTTCCGGCGGCCGCGACCAGCGGCGACGGATAGACGAAGAAGAACATGATCAGCAATCCGGCCGCCCCCAGTACGACGGCCAAGAGTCGCGGCATCGGCTCGAAGCCCTCCACCGGTGCGTCGAAATACATGATCTTGACGATGCGCAGATAATAGAACGCGCCCACCACGCTGAGAAGAACGCCAATGACGGCCAGCAGGTAAAGCTTGGCTTCGATGGCCGCCAGGAACACGTAGAATTTGGCGAAGAAGCCCGCGAGCGGCGGAATGCCGGCGAGAGAAAACAGCAAGATCGCAAGGGCGAGCGCCATGAGCGGGCTCGTGCGGGAAAGTCCGGCGAGTTGATCGATATCCTCGACCATCTTTCCGTCCCGCCGGAGCGAGAGGATGACCGCGAAGGTGCCGAGGGTCATCACCAGGTAGATCGCCAGATAGACGATCACCCCTTGCACGCCCTGCTCCGTTCCCGCCGCGAGGCCGACGAGTGCAAAACCCATATGGCCGATGGAGCTGTAGGCCATCAGGCGTTTGATATTGGTCTGGCCGATCGCGGCGAACGCGCCGAGGGCCATCGAGGCGAGCGACAGGAAGATGACGATCTGCTGCCACTGATCGGTGACGGCCGGAAATGCCGAGATGACGACGCGGACGAAGAGCGCCATGGCGGCGATCTTCGGCGCGGCCGCGAAGAAGGCGGTGACGGGCGTCGGCGCGCCCTCGTAGACGTCCGGCGTCCACATATGGAACGGCACCGCCGAGATCTTGAAGGCGAAGCCCGTCAGCAGGAACACGAGGCCGAAGATGAGGCCGAGATTGGTGCCGGACGGCTGCACCGCGTTGGCGATCTGGGAGAATTCGGTGGACCCGGTGAAGCCGTAAATGAGCGAGGCGCCGTAGAGCAGCATGCCCGACGACAGCGCGCCGAGAACGAAATACTTCAAGCCGGCCTCGGACGAGCGCGCCGAGTCCCGTTTGAAGGCGGCCACCACGTAGAGCGCAAGGCTCTGCAATTCGAGGCCCACATAGAGCGCGATCAAATCGGATGCCGAGATCATCATCAGCATTCCGGTGGTCGCGAACAGAAGCAGCACGGGATATTCGAACTTCATGCCGCCGTCGTTCCGCCAGAAGTCGCGCGACATGATCAGCGCGACGCCGGCGCCGGTCAATGCGAGGACCTTCAGCAAGCGGGCGAACGGATCGACGATGAAGCTGCCGCCGAACAGGGTCACGGTCCCCTCGCCCATGGTGACGAAGACCCCCGCCAGAGCCAGCACGGCCACCGAAAGCCAGAGGACAAGTTCGCCGCGGGTTTCGGCGCGTCCGCCCACGCCGACCATGAGCAGCGCCATGGCGCCCAACGCCAGCGTGAGTTCGGGAAGAAGGGGCAGAAGATTGAGCTGTTCGGTCATCGCGGCCTCGTTCACGGCGCCAGCGCCAGGCGCGCCTGTTCGGCGGCGGCCAGGTTCGCTTTGAAGTCGGCCATAAGGGCTTCAACGGACGTCGCGGTCACGTCGAGGACCGGATTGGGATGGAACCCGAAATAGATGGTCAGCACGATCAGAGGCACCATGACCGCGACCTCGCGCAGGGATAGATCCTGAAGAGCCTTGAGCGCGGGATTGGTGATCTCGCCGAAGATGATGCGGCGATAGAGCCAGAGCGCATAACAGGCCGACAGGATGACGCCGGTGGCCGCCAGGGTCGCGACCCAGGTATTGACCTGGAACACGCCGAGAAGGCTCAAGAACTCGCCGATGAAACCGGACGTACCCGGCAAGCCGACATTGGCCAGGGTGAAGACCATGAACACCGCGGCATAGAGCGGCATCCGGTTCACGAGTCCGCCAAAGACCGAGATCTCATGGGTGTGCATGCGGTCGTAGACCACGCCCACGCACAGGAACAGTCCGGCGGAGACGATGCCATGGGAGAGCATCAGGAAGATGCCGCCCTGCAGCCCCTGCATGGTGAGCGTAAAGATGCCGATCGTCACGAAGCCCATATGGGCGATGGACGAGTAGGCGATCAGCTTTTTCATGTCCTCTTGGGCCAGCGCCACGAGCGAGGTGTAGATCACCGCGATGACCGACAGCGTGTAGATGAAAGGTGCGAAATCCGCCGAGGCGAGCGGGAACATGGGGATCGAGAAGCGCAAGAAACCGTACCCGCCGAGCTTCAACAGAATGCCGGCCAGCACCACGGAGCCCGCCGTCGGCGCCTGCACATGCGCGTCCGGCAGCCAGGTATGGACGGGCCACATGGGAAGCTTCACCGCGAAGGAGGCGAAGAAGGCCAGCCACAGCCAGGTCTGCATCTGCGGCGGGAAATCATGGGCCAGCAATTGCGGAATGTTGGTGGTCCCCGCCTCCCAATACATGGCCATGATCGCCAGCAGCATCAGCAGCGAACCGGCGAGCGTGTAGAGGAAGAACTTGAAGCTCGCATAGACACGGTTGCTGCCGCCCCAAATGCCGATGATCAGGAACATCGGAATGAGGCCGCCCTCGAAGAACAGGTAGAACATCACCAGATCGAGGGAGCAGAACACGCCGAGCATCAGCGTTTCGAGGATCAGGAACGCGATCATGAACTCCCGCACCCGCGTCTTGATCGCCCCATAGGTCGACAGGACCGTGATGGGCATCAGCAGCGTGGTGAGGATGACGAAAGGCATGGAGATGCCGTCGACGCCCATATGGAAGTTGATCGGGCCGAGCCAGGAGCGTTCCTCGACGAACTGGAATTTCGCGGTGGTCGGATCGAAGTCGCGCCACAGCAGCAGCGAAATCGCGAAGGTGATCAGGGTCGTCCACAGCGCGATATAGCGCGCGTTGCGGGCGGTGCTGTCGTCGTCTCCGCGCAGGGCGAAGATCAGCAGCGCGCCGACGAGCGGCAGGAACGTCACCGTGGAGAGGATGGGCCAACCGTAGCTCATGGCTTCAATGCGCCTCCCGCCACGATGAAATAGGTGATGAGAAGCGCGACGCCGATCAGCATGACGAAGGCATAGTGGTAGATGTAGCCGGTCTGCAGCCGGACCACGCCACGGGTGATGTCGAGCACGCGCGCGGCGATTCCGTTCGGTCCAATTCCGTCGATGATCTTCCCGTCCCCGACCTTCCACAGCACATTGGCGAGCCATTTGGCCGGACGGACGAAGATGCGATCATAGAGCGCGTCGAAATACCAGGCATGCAGGAAGAACCGGTTCGCCGCCGGGAAGCGCTTGAGCAAGCCGAAGGGCACCAGCGGCTGCCACATATAGCAGTACCAGGCGATGACGAAGCCGAGCGTCATGGCGATCGTCGGCGACAGGACGAGCCAGAACGGCACGTCGTGGTGCCCGTGCTCGGGCAGTACGATGGCCTCGCGCCAGAACGCCGCTTGATCGGCGCCGATGAAGAGATGCCGGAAGCCGAGCCCCGCGAACAAGGCACCGGCCGCGAGCACCAGCAGCGGTACGGCCATGGTCCAAGGCGGTTCGTGCGCATGATCGCGGACGTCTTTCGGCCCGCGGAAATTGCCTTCGAAGGTGAGGAACATCAGCCGCCACGTGTAGAGCGAAGTCAGGAACGCGGCGATCAGCACCATCCAATAGGTGTATTGGCCGGTCAGGGAGTGATCGAACCAGGTCGTCTCGATGATGAAGTCCTTCGAGACGAAGCCAGAGGTGAGCGGGAACGCCGTCAGTGCCAGCGAGCCGATCAGCATCATCGCCCAGGTGAAGGGGATGACCTTCCGCAAACCGCCCATGCGGCGCATGTCCTGGTTGTCGGCAAGCGTATGGATGACCGCGCCGGCGCACAGGAACAGAAGCGCCTTGAAGCAGGCATGGGTGAACAGGTGGAACATGCCGGCGCCGTAGGCCCCCACCCCTTCGGCGGCGAACATGTAGCCGAGCTGCGAGCAGGTGGAATAGGCGATCACGCGCTTGATGTCGGTCTGCACGACCGCGGCCGTCGCGGCGAAGAACGCACTGGTCGCGCCGATGATGGCGACGAACGCGAGCGCGTAAGGCGCAAGGTCGAAGAGCGGCGACAGGCGCGCGACCATGAACACGCCCGCCGTCACCATCGTCGCCGCATGGATCAGCGCCGAGACCGGCGTCGGACCTTCCATGGCGTCCGGCAACCAGGTGTGGAGCAGGAACTGCGCCGACTTGCCCATGGCGCCCATGAAGAGCAGGAAGCAGATCAACTCGAGAGCCGGCACCTGCCAGGACAGGAAAGTCATGGTCTTGCCGACCTGGTCGGGCGCCGCGGCGAAGATGGTGTCGTACTGGACCGCGCCGAAAATGTAGTAGATCCCGAAAATGCCCAGGAGGAAGCCGAAGTCGCCCACGCGGTTGACGACGAAGGCCTTGATCGCGGCGGCGTTGGCGGAGGGTTTCTTGTACCAGAAGCCGATCAGGAGATAGGACGCGAGGCCGACGCCTTCCCAACCGAAGAACAGCTGAACCAGATCGTCGGCGGTCACCAGAGCCAGCATGGCGAAGGTGAACATGGACAGGTAGGCGAAGAAGCGTTGCTTATGCGGGTCCTCGTGCATGTACCCCACGGAGTAGAGGTGCACGAGCGACGACACCGTATTGACCACGACGAGCATGACCGCCGTCAGCGTGTCGACCCGGATCGACCAATAGGTCTCGAACGCGCCCGAGTGCATGAAGCCCATCAGCGCGATGCGTACGTCTTCGCCTTCGATGGCCACTTGGTAGAAGGCGATCCAGGACAGGAATGCGGCCACGAACATGAGCGTGGTGGTGACGATCTCGCAGGCGCGCGCGCCGACGAGGCGGCCGAAGAGCCCCGCGAACAGCGCCCCGATCAGGGGAAGGAAGAGGATTGCGTGATACATCGTCTCCCGTCCTCAGCCTTTCAGATGGTCGATGTCGGCCACCTCGATCGTGCCGCGGACGCGGAAATACACGACGACGATGGCGAGGCCGATGGCGGCTTCCGCGGCGGCGACGGTCAGGACGATCAGCGTGAAGATCTGACCGACAAGGTCGCCATGGAACGCGGAAAACGCCACGAGGTTGATATTGACCGCCAAGAGGATCAGCTCGATCGACATCAGGATGACGATCACGTTCTTGCGGTTCAGGAAGATGCCGAACACGCCGATGGTGAACACCACGGCTGCCACGGTCAGGTAGTGGGACAGGCCGACGGTCATTTCAGCCCCCTCCCCGATTCGACCTGAACGACCTCGATGGAGGTCTCCGGCGTGCGCGCGACCTGGTCGGGAATGCTTTGGCGCCGGACATCGCGGCGGTGATGCAGCGTCAGCACGATGGCGCCGATCATCGCGACGAGCAGGATCAGCCCCGCGGCTTCGAACAGATAGACGTAGTCGGTGTAGAGCAGCTGCCCGAGAGCCTTGGTGTTGCTCACCTCCGTTTGCGGCGGTGCCGGGGCGTCGCTCGCGAGATTCGGCGCCGTGACCCAGGCGCCCACGACGAAGACCAGTTCGAACAGCAGGATCAAGCCGACGAGCAGTCCGACGGGAAGAATTTTCAGGACGCCGGCCCGAAGCTCGGCGAAGTTCACGTCGAGCATCATGACCACGAACAGGAACAGCACCATCACCGCGCCGACATAGACGACGACGAGGATCATCGCGAGGAACTCGGCGCCGAGCAGAACGAACAGCCCGGCGGCGTTGAAGAAGGCGAGGATCAGAAACAGGACGGCGTGCACGGGATTCTTCGCCGCGACGACCATGACGGCCGAGGCGATGAGCACCAAGGCGAAGAGATAGAAGAACAGCGCGGGCAGCATCAGCCGGTCTCTCCCGTTCTGGAAAGACGGCGTGAAAGCGGCTCTACGCGTTCGCCGTGCCTATTCAGCAACCTTGCCCCCAAAACCATGTCCCCAAGATGTTGTGCCTTGGGCCTTCGTGTTTCCTCGACCGCCTAGCGATAAGGCGAGTCCAATTCGATGTTCTTCGCGATTTCCCGTTCCCAACGGTCGCCGTTGGCGAGCAATTGCGCCTTGTCGTAATACAATTCTTCCCGCGTTTCCGTCGCGAATTCGAAGTTCGGCCCTTCGACGATCGCTTCGACCGGACAGGCTTCCTGACAGAAGCCGCAATAAATGCACTTCACCATGTCGATGTCATACCGGGTCGTGCGCCGCGTGCCGTCATTGCGTCGCGGACCGGCTTCGATGGTGATGGCCTGGGCGGGGCAGATCGCCTCGCAGAGCTTGCAAGCGATGCAGCGCTCCTCTCCGTTGGGGTAGCGGCGCAGCGCATGCTGACCCCGGAAGCGCGGGCTCAAGGGGCCCTTCTCGTAGGGGTAGTTCAGCGTCGCCTTCGGCGCGAAGAAATATCTCATCGACAGCCAAAAGGCCGAGACGAACTCCAGGAGCAGGAGCGATTTGGCAGCTTGTGCGAAGCGTTTCACCGGCCGTCCTCCTCAAACCCCGTGTTGCCAGAGCCGCAAGACCACGGCGACGATCACCACGGCCGCGAGCGAGATCGGCAGAAACACCTTCCAACCGAGCCGCATCAACTGGTCGTAGCGATAGCGCGGCACGAACGCCTTCACCATGGAGACCAGGAAGAACAGGAAGCAGACCTTCGCCACGAACCAAAGAACGCCCGGAATCCAGGTGAACGGCGCGAAGGGAATCGGCGATAGCCAACCGCCGAGGAACATGACGGTTCCGAGGCTGCAGAGCAGGATAATGGCGACATACTCGCCGAGCATGAAGATCATATACGGGGTCGACGAATACTCGACCATGTACCCGGCGACGAGTTCGGATTCCGCCTCCAAAAGGTCGAAAGGCGGCCTGTTCGTCTCGGCCAGCAACGAGACGAAGAAGATCACGAACATCGGGAACAGCGGCAGCCAATACCAGCCGAACAGGCCGAGCCCGCGATCCTGCGCCTGGACGATCTCGGTGAGGTTCAGCGTGCCCGCGCAGAGCAGCACCGTGATGATGACGAAGCCGATGGAGACCTCGTAGGACACCATTTGCGCGGCGGAGCGCAGCGCCGCGAGAAAGGCGTATTTGGAGTTGGACGCCCAGCCCGCCATGATGACGCCGTACACTTCGAGGCTCGATATGGCGAAAATGTAGAGGATGCCGACATTGATGTCGGCGACCGCCCAGCCCTCGGCGACCGGCATCACGGCCCATGCGGATATGGCAAGCCCCGCCGTGACGATCGGGGCGAGCAGGAACAGACCTTTGTTCGCGCTCGCCGGAATGATGAATTCCTTGAACACGAATTTCAGGAGATCGGCGAAGGACTGCCACAGTCCGAAGGGGCCGACGACGTTCGGGCCGCGCCGCATCTGCACGGCTGCCCAGATCTTCCGGTCCGCCAGCAGAACGAACGCGATGAAGACCAGCAGCACCACGATCACCGCGAGGCTGTGCGCCACGATCAGGGTGGTCGGCCACCCATAGCCGGTCCACCACTCAGCCATCGGTGCCGGTCGCTTTCTCCTCGTCCGCGTGCATCGCGCTCAGGCTCGCCATGATGGCGGATGCGCGCGCGATGGGATTGGAGAGGTAGTAGTCGGCGATCGACAGGCCGAAGGGAGAGTCCTCCGGCGCGACGGCGTGGCTCGCGAGTTTGACGATTGGGCCGGCGTCGGCCGGTTCGAGCGTGTCGAGCCGGGCCAGTTGCGGCGCGGCGCCGTACATCTTGGCGCGCAACTCCCGCAGCGTCTCGAAGTCAAGCGGTTTGCCGAGCGCCTTCGCGAGGTCGCGAAGGATAGTCCAGTCCTCGCGCGCCTCGCCGGGCGGGAAGATCGCGCGCGCGGTCATCTGGGCGCGGCCTTCCGTGTTGACGTAGGTGCCCTCTTTCTCCGTAAAGGCGGCGCCCGGCAGAATCACGTCGGCGCGATGGGCGCCCTTGTCGCCGTGGCTGCCCTGGTAGATGACGAACGCATCCCCGAGCGCCGCGACATCGATTTCGTCGGCGCCGAGGAGGTAAAGCACGTCGAGTTCGCCCGTCCCCGCCGCCTTGACCATGCGACCGGTGTCGAGGCCCTTTTCGCCCGGCACGAAGCCGAGGTCGAGACCGGCAACCCGCGCCGCCGCCGTATGGAGCACGTTGAAGCCGTTCCACCCTTCGTCGATGGCGCCGCGTTCGGTCACGATCCGTGCACCGAGGGCCAAAATCTCATAGCCGTCGGGCCGCGCGAACGCGGCCTGGCCGAGGACGACCATGGGTTTCTTGGCGTCCTTCAATGTCTTGGCGAAGCCGTTCTTGCCGCTGGCGACCTCGGCCAAGGTCTCCGGCCCGGCGCCGAGCTTCACGTAAGGATAGGTCAGGTCCACGTCCGCGCCGATGACACCGACGGGGAAATGTCCCTCCAACTGCTTCCAGCGCTTGCGGATGCGCGCATTGAGCACCGGCGCTTCGATTTGAGGATCGCAGCCGACGAGGAGCAGCGCGTCCGCCTCCTCGATGCCGGCGATGGAGGTGTTGAACACATAGGTCGCGCGGCCGAGAGACGGATCGAACTTCGCGCCCGCTTGGCGGCAATCCATGTTCGGCGACCCGAGCCGCTCGGCTAGCATCTTCAGCGCGAACATCTCTTCCGCGGCGGCAAGATCGCCGGCAATCGCGCCGAATTTCGCGCCGCTCGAGGATTTCAGACGATCCGCGATCGCCGCGAAAGCCTCGTCCCAGTTGCACGGCGTGAGCTTTCCGTCCTTGCGCATATAAGGCCGGTCGAGACGCTGCGTCCGCAGACCGTCCCAAATGTAGCGGGCCTTGTCGGAGAGCCATTCCTCGTTCACCGCGTCGTTGATGCGCGGCAGGATGCGCATGACTTCCTTTCCACGCGAGTCGACGCGGATGGAGGACCCCACCGCATCCATGACGTCGATGGATTGGGTCTTGGTCAGTTCCCACGGACGCGCTTGGAAGGCATAGGGCTTCGAGGTCAGCGCGCCGACGGGGCACAGATCCACCACATTGGCGGACAGGTTCGAATGCAGGCCGCGTTCGAGATAGGTGGTGATCTCCATATCCTCGCCGCGTCCGATGGCGCCCAATTCCTGAACGCCGGCGACTTCGGTCATGAAGCGGACGCAGCGCGTGCAATGAATGCAGCGCGTCATCGAGGTCTTGATGAGCGGGCCGAGATATTTGTCTTCGACGGCGCGCTTGTTGTCCTTGAAGCGGCCTTCGTCGAAGCCATAGGCCATGGCCTGATCCTGCAGGTCGCACTCGCCGCCCTGGTCGCAGATCGGACAGTCCAGCGGATGGTTCACCAGCAGGAATTCGAGCGTGCCCTCCTGAGCCCGGCGGGTCGTCTCGGACTTCGTGTTGATCGTGGGCGGCGTGCCGTCCAGGCCGGGGCGCAAATCGTTGACCGACATGGCGCAGGACGCGACGGGCTTCGGCATGCCAACCACTTCGACCAGACACATGCGGCAATTGCCGGCGATCGACAGGCGTTCGTGGAAACAGAAGCGCGGAATCTCGACGCCGGCGAGCTCACAAGCCTGAATCAGGGTGATGCCGTCGGGGACGTCGTACTCGATGTCGTCGATAATGATCTTCGGCATGAGGCCCCTACTCCGCCGCCACCGGGACCGATGGCGAGATTGGCTTGGTCGCGCCCGCGTCGATGCGTTCCTCGATGACGTGGCGGAAATGGCGGATGAGGCCTTGGATCGGCCATGCCGCCGCATCTCCGAGCGCGCAGATCGTGTGGCCCTCGACCTGCTTGCTGACTTCGAACAGCATGTCGATCTCGCGTTTCTCCGCCTGACCGTTGGCCATGCGTTCGAGGACGCGCCACATCCAGCCCGTTCCCTCGCGGCAGGGCGTGCACTGACCGCAGGACTCGTGCTTGTAGAAATAGGAGATCCGGGCGATCGCGCGGACGATGTCCGTCGACTTGTCCATGACGATGATACCCGCCGTGCCGAGGCCGGTGTCCAGCGCCTTCAGGGCATCGAAATCCATGGTGAGGTCGCTGCACAGATCGGCGGGAAGACACGGCACGGACGATCCGCCCGGAATGACGGCGAGAAGGTTGTCCCAGCCGCCGCGCACGCCGCCCGCATAGGTGTCGATGAGCTCCCGCAGCGGAATGCCCATTTCCTCTTCGACCGTGCACGGCTCGTTCACGTGTCCGGAGATGCAATAGAGTTTGGTGCCGGTGTTGTTCGGCTTGCCCAGGGCCGCGAACCAGGTCGCGCCGCGCCGCATGATGTCCGGCACCGAGGCAATGGTCTCGACATTGTTGACCGTCGTCGGCGCGCCATAGAGACCGCAATTGGCCGGGAACGGGGGCTTCAGGCGCGGCTGGCCCTTCTTGCCCTCGAGGCTCTCCAGCATGGCGGTTTCCTCGCCGCAAATATAGGCGCCGGCGCCGTGGCTGACATAAATGTCGAAATCCCAGCCATTGACGTTGTTCTTGCCGACGAGCTTTGCCTCGTAGGCCTCGGCGACGGCCGCTTCGAGGATCTCTCGTTCGGCGATGAACTCGCCGCGAATATAGATATAGGCCGTATGCGCCCGCATGGCGAAGGCGGCCAGCATGGCGCCCTCGATGAGAAGATGCGGGTCGTGCCGCATGATCTCGCGGTCCTTGCAGGTGCCGGGTTCGGACTCGTCCGCATTGACGGCGAGATAGCTCGGGCGCGGATCGTCCTTCGGCATGAACGACCATTTGAGGCCGGTCGGGAAGCCGGCCCCGCCGCGCCCGCGCAAGCCCGACGCCTTGACCTCTTCGATCACGGCCCCGTGGCCGCGCGCGATCATGTCCTTGGTGCCGTCCCAGGCGCCACGGGCGCGCGCCGCCGGAAGCCGCCAGCTATGCAGTCCGTAGAGATTCTTGAAGATGCGGTCCTTGTCCTGAAGCATTAGTACGGCCCCGGCATCTTCGACTTGGGGTCGGACGTTCCCGCATAGCCCGGTTCCGGACCGGACTCGTCGGAGCCATAGATCGCGGGATCGGTGAGCGTATTGGGCCCGGTTTTGGGCGCGCAGCCTTGACGGCCGTCCTGCGGCCCGGGCGGCACATCCTCGCCCTTGCGCAGGCGCTCGATGATGGATCCCAGGGATTCCGGCGTGAGATCTTCGTAGTAGTACTTGTTGATCTGCACCATGGGCGCGTTCACGCAGGCGCCGAGACATTCGACCTCGGTCCAGGAGAATAGTCCGTCCTCGCTGACCGTGTCCTTCGGGCCGATATGCTTGCGGCAGGCCTCCTTGATGTCCTCCGCCCCGTTCAGCATGCAGGGCGTCGTGCCGCACACCTGCACGTAATAGCGGCCCACGGGCTGCAGATTGAACATCGTGTAGAAGGTGACGATCTCGTAGACCCGGATATAGGCCATATCGAGCAAGTCGGCGACATAGCGGAGCGCGGGTTCGGACACCCAGCCGCCATTCTGCTCCTGCGCGCGCCAGAGGAGCGAGATCACGGCGGAGGCCTGACGGCCCTCGGGATATTTCTTGATGACAGCCTGTGCCCAATCGAGGTTTTCGGGCGTGAAGGCAAAGCCTTCAGGCTGTTCCGCAGCAAGGCGTCGGACGCTCATCTCAATCTTCTTTGACGGGTGCGGAGGCTGTGCCCAGGCCGCCGACGAACCGCTTTGATTTGACTTCCCCAGCCCTCGGAGCTTGGCCGATCCGGCGGCGTTTCGCAACTGCACAAACCGTCATCGGTCGACCTCTCCGAAGACAACGTCGATCGACCCCAGAACGGCGGAGACGTCGGCGAGCATGTGTCCCCGCGTGAGGAATTCCAGGGCCGACAAGTGGACATAGCTGGGCGCCCTGATCTTGCAGCGATAGGGCTTGTTCGTGCCGTCGGAGACGAGGTAGACGCCGAATTCCCCCTTGGGGGCCTCGACGGCGGCGTAAGCCTCGCCCGGCGGGACGTGATAGCCCTCGGTGTAGAGCTTGAAGTGGTGAATCAGGGCCTCCATCGACCCTTTCATCCGGGCGCGCTTGGGCGGCACCATTTTGTGATTGTCCACGCTGACCGGACCTGGCGTCACCGTGAGGCGCTCGCAGCATTGCTTCATCAGGCGGATCGACTGGCGCATCTCCTCCATGCGGATCAGATAGCGGTCGTAACAGTCGCCGTTCTTGCCGATCGGGATGTCGAATTCGAGCTCGTCGTAGCACTCGTAGGGCTGACTCTTGCGCAGGTCCCAGGCGGCGCCCGTGCCCCGCACCATCACGCCGCTGAAGCCCCAGGCCCAGGCGTCGTCCTCGCTGACAACGCCGATATCGACATTGCGCTGCTTGAAGATGCGGTTGTCCGTGAGCAGCCCCTCGATGTCGTCGCAAACTTTGAGAAACGGATCGCAAAAGGCGTAGATGTCGTCCACGAGTTCGGGCGGCAGGTCCTGGTGGACCCCACCGGGCCGCACATAGGCCGCGTGCATCCGGCTGCCGCTGGCGCGCTCGTAGAAGACCATGAGCTTCTCGCGCTCCTCGAAGCCCCACAATGGCGGGGTCAGCGCGCCGACATCGAGTGCTTGCGTGGTGATGTTGAGAAGATGCGAGAGGAGACGGCCGATCTCCGAATACAGGACCCGGATCAACTGCCCGCGTTTGGGGATCGTCAAGCCGAGCAGCTTCTCGACCGCGAGCGAGAAGGCATGTTCCTGGTTCATCGGCGCGACGTAGTCGAGCCGGTCGAAATACGGCAGCGCCTGCAAGTAGGTCTTATGCTCGATCAGCTTCTCGGTGCCCCGGTGCAGCAGGCCGATATGCGGATCAACGCGCTCGACGACCTCGCCGTCGAGTTCGAGCACGAGGCGCAGCACGCCGTGGGCGGCCGGATGCTGCGGCCCGAAATTGATGGTGAAGGAGCGGTCGTCGGCCGGCGATTTTCCGTCCACCGGCCCGTCGAAATCCGGCACGATCTCTTTATGCGTATCCAGTTCGGTTCCGGCCATTACAGGGCGGCCTCCTCGAGCACCTTGGCGGTCTTGGCTGCGACGCCGCGCTTGAACCGGTCCCAGCCGACGATGAAGCGATCATGGGTGCCGGCGCCGATCTCGTCGATGCCGTCATGGGCGCGGAGCTTGAACTTGGCGCGCGGACCGCGCAGTTCGATACATTCCGCCTCGACCGTGACCGTCATTCCAGGAGGGGTCGCGGCCTTGTGCGAGACATCGACATGGACGCCGAGGCTGCCCTCTCCGTCGTCGAGATGGGGCGCAAGCAACTGCACGCAGGTCCACTCCATCAGTCCGATCATGAACGCCGTCGCAAAGACGTCGGGCATGGTCTGGAGTTCGGGCGCTTCGTCGTAGATGTGCGGCACCGTCTTGTTCGGCGGTACCGTGTACGAGAAGCTGTGCTTCAAGCCGGCGGTCAGCGTGGGTTTCACGACTTCCCCTCTCCCTCTTCGACGACGCTGGCTTTTTCGTCGCCAGGGATCGCCGTCTCCATGGCTTCCCAGGGACTGAGATAGTCGAAGTCACGATAATCCTGCATCAGCTTCACCGGCTCGTAGACGACGCGTTTCAACTCGTCGTCGTAGCGGAGCTCGACAAATCCGGTGAGCGGGAAATCCTTGCGCAAGGGATGCCCTTGAAAGCCGTAATCGGTGAGGATCCGGCGCAAGTCGGGGTGTCCTTCGAAGACCACGCCGTAAAGGTCGAAGGCTTCGCGTTCGAACCAGTTGGCGCCGGGAAAGATTCCGACGATGCTTTGAACCGGCGTTTCCGCGTCGGTCTTGATCCGCACGCGGATGCGGGTGTTTTCCCACGGGCTCAACAGGTGGTAGACGATGTCGAAGCGTTCCTCGCGCTCGGGGTAGTCGACGCCGCAAATGTCGATCAGGCACCCGAAGCGGCACTTCTCATCGTCTCTCAGGAAGGTGATGACCTCCCCGATCCGATCGCGCGCGACCTCGATCGTCAACTCGCCATGGGCGACATGGAAGCTCGTGAGTTTGGGTCCGAGCTTCCCCGAAAGGTAGCTGCCCAGCGTATTCAGTGCGTCGTCCATCATGCCCCCGGGGGACGCGTGCGGTTTAGCGTGTGATCGTGCCGGTCCGCCGTATTTTCTTCTGAAGGAGCAGCACGCCGTAGACCAAGGCTTCGGCCGTGGGCGGGCAGCCAGGTACGTAGACGTCCACGGGCACGATTCGGTCGCAGCCGCGAACAACGGAATAGGAATAATGGTAGTAGCCCCCGCCATTGGCGCAGGAGCCCATGGAGATGACGTAGCGGGGCTCGGGCATCTGGTCGTACACTTTACGCAGAGCAGGCGCCATCTTGTTGCAGAGCGTTCCGGCGACGATCATCACGTCGGACTGGCGCGGGCTGCCGCGCGGGGCGAAACCGAAGCGCTCGAGGTCGTAGCGCGGCATGGAGGCCTGCATCATCTCGACGGCACAGCAGGCAAGCCCGAACGTCATCCACATCAGCGAGCCGGTGCGGGACCAATTGATGAGGTCGTCCACGGTCGTGAGCAGGAAGCCCTTGTCGGCGAGTTCGTCGGAGAAGGTTCCGAAGGACGTCGCGCCCGCGGTCACAAGGCCGCCGCCCTTCCCTTCGGTCTCGAACGTGACTTTCGGCATCAGTTCCATTCGAGCGCGCCTTTCCGCCACTCGTAGATAAATCCGACGGTGAGGACGGCCAGGAACACGATCATGGACCAAAAGCCCAAGGCCGGCAGACCGTCGAACGCCACGGCCCAGGGAAACAGGAATGCCACTTCCAGATCGAAGATGATGAAGAGAAGCGACACCAGGTAGAACCGGACGTCGAACTTCATGCGCGAATCGTCGAACGCGTCGAATCCGCACTCATAGGCGGAAAGCTTCTCCGGGTCCGGATGACGCACGGCGACGACCAGCGGCGCGATCAGCAAGACGGTGCAGATTGCAAAGGCGATCGCGATGAAAATGACGAGAGGCAGATAGTCGAGAAGCAACTGGCCCATGGCTCATATAAGCCTTCTTCCATCGTCTTACGCGCGTCGACGGGCCAAAGTGGCGGGAGTGACGGGACTCGAACCCGCGGCCTCCGGCGTGACAGGCCGGCGCTCTAACCAACTGAGCTACACCCCCCACCGGGCCGCTAAACCACGGCCGGAGGCGATCCCCAGCATGTACGGCCTTGGATTTTGCAAGTCAAGGCAAGCTGGGTAAAGAGCGTAGGATGAATTGCGGCGAGATGCCGCTTGGTCGTTTTCGTCCTACGCCGCTCCGCTTCAGCGGCCCATTTGGGCCCTGCCGGAGAAGAAGACCGGACACGGTTCCGGTCCGGAATGGTGGGCGGTGACAGGCTCGAACTGCCGACATCCACGGTGTAAACGTGGCGCTCTACCAACTGAGCTAACCGCCCGACCGGCCCGAAGCGTTAGAGCAAGATGGCCGCCCTGCCAAGAGCGCGGCGGGGCCGGTACGCGTTATTTCACTCGCGCTATTTCAATTGAAAAGGCGAAGCCCCACGCATCCGTGAGGCTTCGCCCAAATTCCGCTGAATGCGTATCGGCAACGGCCTAGGCGTTGACCGCCTCTTTGAGAGCCTTGCCGGCACGGAACTTGGGAACGCGCGACGCCGGAATCTGCACCTCGGCGCCCGTACGCGGGTTGCGGCCCGTCGTGGCCTTGCGCTGCGCGACCTGAAAATTCCCAAAGCCGACGATGCGAACAGTGTCGCCGTCGCTCAAGGCCTTCTCGATGTTCTTGAACGTCGCGTCCACGGCCTTCTCGGCAGCATCCTTCGACAAATCGGATTCCTTCGCCACTTGGGCGACCAGCTCTGCTTTGTTCACGGCTTTATCCTTTCGCTCGGCCCTATGGTTAGGGCGCTTGTTCTGAACCCTTGGGCCCGCTTGGGGTACGCTCCGATTCACAAACAAGAAGTGTATGACTCGCGCAAAAAGCCCGGAAAATCAACATTCTTGGGCGAATCAGTGCATAACCCGCGTTCACAGGATTGCGGCCTTAGCGCGGCGGCGCTTGGGGGGCGGCGGCCGGGATCAGTGCGCGGTGAGGCCCGGTCCCGCATCGTCTTTCGAAGGAACGACCTGCGAAGCGCCCTCGCCTTCCTCCTCCCACACGATGGGTTGAGGCGTCCGCGTGAAGGCGATCTTCAAGACTTCCTCGACGCGCGAGACGGGCATGATCTCAAGCTTATTCTTAAGCTTGTCCGGTATCTCCGCGAGATCCTTGACGTTCTCCTCGGGGATAATGACGGTCTTGATGCCCGCGCGCAGCGCCGCCAGCATCTTCTCCTTGAGACCGCCAATGGGCAGCACGCGGCCGCGCAAGGTGATCTCGCCGGTCATGGCGACGTCGCGCTTCACCGGAATTCCGGTCATGAGCGAAATGATGGCGGTCGCCATGGCC
This sequence comes from Hyphomicrobiaceae bacterium UBA7697, assembly GCA_002482645.1. Classification (GTDB taxonomy): domain Bacteria; phylum Pseudomonadota; class Alphaproteobacteria; order Rhizobiales; family Methyloligellaceae; genus Methyloceanibacter. The sequence continues at coordinate 41,823 of DLGJ01000008.1, read as the reverse complement.
ACGCCGGCGGACGGTCCGTCCTTCGGTGTGGCGCCCTCGGGAACGTGCACGTGAATATCCCGGCGCTCGAACAGAGGCGGCTCGATGCCGAAATCGACGGCCCTGGAACGCACATAGGCATTCGCGGCCTGGATCGATTCCTTCATGACGTCGCGGAGATTGCCCGTGACGGTCATCTTGCCCTTGCCGGGCATCATGACGCCTTCCACGGTCAGGATCTCGCCGCCGACCTCGGTCCAGGCGAGCCCGGTGACGACGCCGACCTGATCCTCCAGCTCGGCCTCGCCATAGCGGAATTTGGGCACGCCCAGATAGTCCGAGAGATTGTCGCCGGTCACCGTGACGGTCTTGTGTTCGGTGGTCAAAAGCTCCTTCACCGCCTTGCGGGCGAGCTTCGCCAATTCGCGTTCGAGACTGCGGACCCCGGCTTCGCGCGTGTAGCGGCGAATGAGTTCCTGCAAGGCCTCGTCGTCAAGGGCGAACTCTTCTGCCTCGAGCCCGTGATTCTTCACCTGCTCGGGGATCAAGTGCCGCCGGGCGATCTCGATCTTCTCGTCCTCGGTGTATCCGGCGATGCGAATGATCTCCATCCGGTCCATCAGCGCCGGCGGGATGTTCAGCGTGTTCGCCGTGGTCACGAACATGACGTTCGACAGGTCGTAGTCGACCTCCAGATAGTGGTCGTTGAAGGTGTTGTTCTGTTCCGGGTCCAGCACCTCGAGCAGCGCCGAGGCCGGATCGCCACGGAAATCGGCGCCCATCTTGTCGATCTCGTCCAGGAGGAAGAGCGGATTGACTTTCTTGGCCTTCCGCATGGACTGGATGACCTTGCCCGGCATCGACCCGATATAGGTCCGGCGGTGGCCGCGGATTTCCGCTTCGTCGCGGACGCCACCAAGGCTCATGCGCACGAATTCGCGGCCCGTGGACTTGGCGATCGACTTGCCGAGCGAGGTCTTGCCGACGCCGGGCGGTCCGACGAGGCACAGGATCGGCCCTTTCAGCATGTTGGTGCGGTTCTGGACGGCGAGATACTCGACGATCCGGTCCTTGACCTTTTCGAGCCCGTAATGGTCGTGGTCGAGGATTTTTTGCGCGTCGTCGAGGTCGCGCTTGACCTTGCCCTTGGAGCCCCACGGGATCGACAGCAGCCAGTCGAGATAGTTGCGGACGACCGTCGCTTCCGCCGACATCGGGCTCATCTGGCGCAGCTTCTTCAGCTCGCCCATGGCCTTCTCGCGCGCCTCGCGCGTCAGCTTGGTCTTCTCGATCTTCTGTTCGAGCTCGGCCAGATCGTCCCGGCCCTCTTCGCTGTCGCCGAGTTCCTTCTGGATCGCCTTCATCTGCTCGTTCAGATAGTACTCGCGCTGCGTCTTCTCCATTTGACGCTTCACGCGGCTTCTGATCTTGCGCTCGACCTGGAGCACGGAGATTTCGCTCTCCATGAGCGTGAAGACGCGCTCCAGCCGCCCGGAGACGGAGGTGATCTCGAGGATCTGCTGCTTCTCGCCGATCTTGATGGCGAGGTGCGAGGCGATGGTGTCGGCCAGCTTCGAGTAGTCCTCGATGTGGCTCGTCGTGCCGAGAACCTCGGGCGAGATCTTCTTGTTGAGCTTCACATAGCTCTCGAACTGCGACACGACCGAGCGCGCCAGCGCCTCGATTTCGTTCTCGGCGCCAACCTCTTCCTCGACCGGCTCGATCTCGGCCTCGAAGTAATTCTCGTTGTCGGTATAGGTCTTGATGACGGCCCGGCGCGAGCCTTCGACAAGGACCTTCACCGTTCCGTCCGGCAGCTTCAAGAGCTGCAAGACAGAGGCGAGCGTGCCCATGTCGTAAATGCCGTCGGCCGTCGGCTCGTCGTCGGATGCATTCTTCTGAGCGACCAGTAGGATCTGCCTGTCGGTCCGCATCACTTCTTCGAGCGCCGCGATGGATTTCTCGCGGCCGACAAAGAGCGGCACGATCATGTAAGGAAAGACCACGATGTCGCGAAGCGGGAGCACCGGATAAAGTTCCTGGGCGCCTTCCTCGGTCACGGACGGGATTGTGTCAGTCATGTCTTTTCCGTCGCCTTCCTTCTGTGCGGACCAAAGAGGCCGCCTTCTGTGCGGACCAAAGAGGCCGCTTTCGCGAAACACCGGTCCAGGCGCCCCCATCGTTCGTTCGAATGGCCTACCGGATTGTATTCTCCCGGCTTTCGCCAGGCCGGGCCACTGCGCCATGCCGGCTCGCCCATCCCGGAAAGTGGCGGTCGGCCGCCTCTCCGTCAAGTACCGGAGCTGACGCAGGTCCCGAACCCCGTTCACACCTATGAGAGCGGGATTCGGACACCCCATCAAGCCGACAATCGTGTGGACAACGGTCAGACCCTGGGGTCAGACGCTGGGGTCAGGCGCTGGTGCCGACCTCCTCCTGCCGGTCCGAGTAGATCCGCAACGGCCGTGCCTTGCCATCGACCACCTCGGCGCTGATCACGACCTCTTCGACCCCGCGCATGCTGGGCAGCTCGAACATCGTGTCGAGCAGGATACCCTCCATGATGGAGCGGAGACCGCGGGCGCCCGTCTTGCGTTCGATGGCCTTCTTGGCGATGGCGAGCAGCGCTTCGTCGGCAAACGAAAGCTGCACGTCCTCCATTTCGAACAGCCGCTGATATTGGCGCACCAGGGCATTCTTCGGCTCGGTCAGGATGCGGATCAGCGCGCTCTCGTCGAGATCGTCGAGTGTGGCGATCACCGGAACACGGCCGATGAATTCGGGGATGAGGCCGAATCTCAGCAAGTCCTCCGGCTCGATTTTCCGCAGGATATCGCCCGTGCGGCGCTCGTCGACCATCTCCACCTTGGCGCCGAACCCGATCGAGGTGGACCGGCCGCGCGCCGAAATGATCTTCTCGAGACCGGCAAACGCGCCGCCGCAAACGAACAGAATGTTCGTGGTGTCGACCTGCAGGAACTCCTGCTGCGGATGCTTGCGGCCGCCTTGCGGAGGAACCGAGGCGACGGTCCCTTCCATGATCTTCAGAAGCGCCTGCTGCACACCCTCGCCCGAAACGTCGCGGGTGATCGAGGGATTGTCGGACTTCCGGCTGATCTTATCGACCTCGTCGATATAAACGATGCCGCGCTGCGCCCGCTCGACATTGTAGTCGGCCGACTGCAGCAGCTTCAAAATGATGTTTTCGACGTCCTCGCCGACATAGCCCGCTTCGGTCAGCGTGGTCGCGTCGGCCATGGTGAACGGCACGTCCAGAATGCGGGCCAGAGTCTGCGCGAGCAACGTTTTGCCGCAGCCCGTGGGCCCGATCAGGAGAATGTTCGACTTGGCGAGCTCCACATCCGAATTCTTGCCGGAGTGGTTCAACCGCTTGTAATGATTGTGAACCGCAACCGAGAGTACGCGCTTGGCGTAGTCCTGGCCGATGACGTAATCGTCGAGGACCTGGCAAATCTCCTGGGGCGTCGGGACGCCATCGCGGGACTTCACGAGAGAACTCTTGTTCTCTTCGCGAATAATGTCCATGCAAAGCTCAACGCATTCATCGCAGATGAACACGGTCGGCCCAGCGATAAGTTTGCGGACCTCGTGCTGGCTCTTGCCGCAGAAAGAGCAGTAGAGGGTATTTTTGGAGTCCGTTCCGCTCACCTTGCTCATTCCTCAATATCCAAATGTTCTTGGTTGCTGCTCAACGCGTGCGGTTCGCCGCGCGCGTCCCAATGGCCAAATCCGCCCGGCAAGGCGATGGCAACTCCTCTAGAAATGGAGCGCGATTTCCAATCTGACCATGTTGAGGGGGCACTGATCAAGGATTGATTAATCGCGCAAATCCTCGCTATAGGCCAAATCCCGAGTCGGTATGGTGGCACGATTTGCGCCGTGCCGCCAAGGCCCCCGGCCGGCCCAAAACCTCTTAGCGCCAATGGCACCTTGCCGGCGTGCGACGAGGCTCAACTTGCCGATGCCGTCTCTTCTTCCTTCGGTGCCTCGGCCTGCCGCTTGTCGACCACCTCGTCGACCAGACCGAATTTGCGCGCCTCCTCGGCCGTGAAGAAGAAGTCGCGGTCCAGTGTCTGCTCGATCGTGTCGTAATCCTTGCCGGTGTGATGGACATAGATCTCATTCAGCCGGCGCTTCATTTTGATGATGTCCTCGGCGTGGCGCTCGATGTCGCTCGCCTGACCCTGGAAGCCGCCGGACGGCTGATGGAGCATGATCCGGGCGTTCGGCAACGCATAGCGCATGCCCTTCTCGCCCGCGCACAGCAACAGCGATCCCATGGACGCGGCCTGGCCGATGCACAGGGTGGAAACGGGCGGCCGCACGAACTGCATCGTGTCGTAGATCGCCATTCCCGACGTCACCACGCCGCCTGGCGAGTTGATGTACATCGAGATCTCTTTCTTGGGGTTCTCGGCCTCCAAAAACAGAAGCTGTGCGGTGATGAGCGAGGCCACGTGGTCCTCGATCGGCCCCGTGACGAAGATGATCCGCTCCTTGAGCAGGCGCGAATAGATGTCGTAGGCGCGCTCGCCGCGATTGGTTTGCTCGACCACCATGGGAACGAGCGTGCTCATGTATGTTTCGACCGGATTTTGCATGAATTTCCTGTTTCTCGGGGCGGATGGGCCGGCAAGCGCCGGCCCCTTTGATTCGCCCTTGGGGGATTTCCCGAAAATATGTGCTCGGGACCCGAAACGGAAGAGGGCCCGGCGACCTTCGTTAAGGACCTTGCGTTAAGGACCCTGCGTTAAGGACCCTCGGTTAAAGACCTTTGGACCCTGCTCCTTTGGCCCGGCCCCCAGCCGCTCGGCGCGAACGCCTAGTGGTCGTGATCGTGCTCATGATCGTGGTCATGATCCTGGCCACGGCCGTCGTCCAGATCCTTGTAGAGATCCTCGAGGCTCACGTCCTTGTCGGAGACCTTGGCCAGTTCGAGGATGTAATCCACGACCTTGTCTTCGAAGATCGGTGCGCGGAGCTCCGCCAGGGCCTGCGGCGTGTTGCGGTAGAAGTCGTAGACCTGCCGCTCCTGACCGGGAAACTGGCGAATGCGTTCGATCAGCGCCTTATTGACCTCGTCGTCCGAGACCGTGATTTCGTTCGTCGATCCGATCTCCGAGAGCAGAAGGCCGAGCCGGACCCGCCGCTCGGCGATGCCGCGATACTCTTCCTTGGCTTTCTCTTCGGTCGTGCCCTCGTCCTCGAACGTCTTCTTCGAATGTTCGAGGTCGTGCATCACCTGGGTCCAGATCGCGTTGAACTCGTTCTCCACGAGGGTCGGCGGGAGCTCGAAATCGTGTCCTTCGTTGAGAGCGTCGAGCAAGGCGCGCTTCACCTTCAAGCGCGAAGCCATGTTGCGATCGAACTCGAGGCGCCCCTTGACCGTCTCGCGCATCTGGGCGACGGACTCCGCTCCGAGGCTCTTGGCGAAGTCGTCGTCGAGTGTCGGGGTTTCCGGCGCGGCGACTTCCTTGACCTTGATTTCAAACGTAACGGCCTTACCGGCAAGCTTCGGCTCGCCATATTCTTCCGGGAACGTCGCGTCGACGACCTTCTCCTCGCCGGCCTTCACGCCCATCAAGCCTTCTTCGAAGCCCGGGATGAAGCCGCCGGCTCCGAGCGTAATCGGTGCGTCCGTCGCGGTGCCGCCCTCGAAGGCCTCGCCGTCGAGCTTGCCGACGAAATCGATCGTGACGCGATCGCCCTTCTCCGCGGCGCCGTCTTTCGGGTTGTAGGCCTGGTTGGTGGCGAGGATGCGCTCGACCGCCTCGTCGATGTCCTTGTCCTCGACCGGCGTCGTCGGACGTTCGAGGGCGATCGTGCTGAGGTCCATCACCTCCACCTTCGGTAGCACCTCGAAGGTCATCGTGTAGGACAGATCGCCTGTGCCCTCGAAGATCTGGTTGATCTCGGCTTCGTCCTCGGGAAGCGAGACCTTCGGTTGGAAGGCCGGACGCTCCTCGCGTTCCGAAATGGCCTTCTCGCTCGTCTCCTGAACCGCCTGCTGCACGACCTCGGCCATGACCGAGCGGCCATAGACTTTGCGCAAATGCTCCTTCGGCACCCGGCCGGGACGAAATCCCTTGATGCGGGCCTTGCCCTTCAGTTCCTCGAGGCGAGAGGCCAGCTTTTCCTCAAGCTCGTCCGCGCCGACCACGACTTTGAGCTCGCGGCGCAGGCCCTCTGCATTTGTCTCCGTGACGTTCATACCGTCAATCCACCGTTCCTTCGGCGCCGAGGCGGCGCTTTCTTCCCTTGTCAATCTGGCCAACGAAGTTGTGAGTCAACGCGTTGGTTGGTGCGGGCGGAGGGACTTGAACCCCCACGGCCGAAGCCACCAGAACCTAAATCTGGCGTGTCTACCAATTCCACCACGCCCGCTTTGGGGAGTTGCGCGAAGGATATTCGCATCGAACCCCACTCGCGGCTCTATATACACATGGGGTTTCCCGGCTGCTAGGGCCCAATGTGCCTGGATTTGGGCCGGGCGCCGAAGCGTGCCGCCGGGCCATGCCTCAAGCCCCGCGTGTATGCTCTCCTTGGCATGCGCCGGAGAATAGGATGCCAAAGAGCGCTGGTATCGTGGGATTTCCGCGACTTGCGGCAAGCTCCGGCCATCATTAGGTTGCCTGGAAAATAGGATTCCCAAAGGCTTTTCCCCGTGACCTACCGCAACGGCATTCTCGAGGCGATCGGCAACACGCCGCTCATCAAGCTTAAGCGCGCATCCGAAGAGACGGGCTGCACGATTCTCGGCAAGGCCGAGTTCATGAACCCCGGCCAGTCGGTGAAGGACCGCGCCGCGCTCTTCATCATTCGCGACGCCATGGATAAGGGCCAGCTTGGACCGGGCGGGACCGTGGTGGAGGGCACGGCCGGAAATACGGGGATCGGCTTGGCGCTCGTGGGCGACGCGCTCGGGCTCAAGACCGTGATCGTGATTCCCGAGACGCAATCCGACGAGAAGAAGGACATGCTCCGCCTGGCCGGAGCGCAGCTGATCGAAGTCCCCGCCGTGCCGTATAGGAACGACAACAACTACGTGAAATATTCGGGGCGCCTCGCAGAAACTCTCGCGAAGACCGAACCCAACGGCGCGATCTGGGCCAACCAGTTCGACAACGTGGCGAACCGGCAGGGCCATATCGAAACGACCGCCCAGGAGATTTGGCGCGACACGGACGGCAAGGTCGACGGCTTCATCTGCGCCGTGGGCACGGGCGGCACGCTCGCCGGCGTCTCCATGGGCCTGAAGGGGCACGATCCCAACGTGACGATCGGCATCGCCGATCCGATGGGCGCGGCGCTCTACAACTATTACAAGCATGGGGAACTCAAGGCCGAAGGCAGCTCCATCACCGAAGGGATCGGCCAAGGGCGTATCACGGCCAATCTCGAAGGCGCCGTGGTCGACGAAGCCTTCCAAATCCCCGATGCGGAAGCTCTCGACGTGGTCTTCAACCTTCTCCGCGAGGAAGGGCTTTGCCTTGGCGGCTCCAGCGGCATCAACGTCGCCGGAGCGATGCGGCTTGCCAAGGAGATGGGCCCCGGCCACACCATTGTCACGGTGCTCTGCGATTACGGCACCCGCTATCAGAGCAGGCTGTTCAATCCCGGCTTCCTGCGCGAAAAGGGCTTGCCAGTGCCATCCTGGCTGGCCGAACCTTTTCCCGCGGCCCCGGCCGTATTTGTCTAGACGTGAACTGGAGACCGAATCTTGCCGACGCCGAAGACATGGCTGATTGAGACCGACGAGCTCGAACGCGAGCTCGAGGCCCCTGATTTCGTCATCATCGACGCGACCTGGTACTTGCCGGGCGAGGCAAAGAACGCGCGCGAGGACTATCTCTCGGAGCACATTCCAGGCGCGGTGTTTTTCGACATCGACGAAATTTCCGACGACAAGGCGAAGACGGCCCACATGCTGCCGCCCCCCGAAAAGTTCTCGTCGCGCATGCGCAAGATGGGCATCGGCGACGGCCAGCGCGTGGTCGTGTACGACCGTCAAGGCATGTTCAGCGCCCCCCGCGTTTGGTGGACCTTCCGCGTCATGGGTGCGCAGGACGTTAGCGTGCTGAACGGCGGATTGCCGAAATGGAAGGCCGAAGGGCGTCCCTTGATGATGGGCGAACCGGCGCTACGCACGCCGCGGCATTTCACCGCGCGCCGGAACCTCGACCTGGTCCGCGATGCGGACGACGTCATCCAGGCGATCGCGGACAAGTCGGCCGATATCGTCGATGCCCGTTCGGCCGACCGCTTTTCAGGAGCGGCGCCTGAGCCGCGCGAGGGCCTGCGCGCCGGGCACATCCCGGGCGCTATCAACGTCCCCTACGGTCAGGTTCTCAGTCCGGACGGGACGCTGAAATCGGCGGCGGAGCTGCAGGAACTCTTCGCCGGCGCCGGCGCCGATCCGCACAAGCCCGTGGTAACGACCTGCGGGTCCGGGATTACGGCCTGCGTGCTTGCGCTTGCCCTGAACGAAGCCGGCTACCTGAGAACGTCCGTCTACGATGGGTCTTGGGCCGAATGGGGTGCCGACGACCGTCTGCCGGTCGAGACGAGCTAGTTGGCGACCGGCCTCCCCCGCTCCGCCGAGAGGCATTCATGAGCAAGACGACGAAGCATGCCAAGTCCGCGACGCGGCTCGTTCATGCGGGCCGCGATCCGCGCCGCTTCGATGGCTTCGTGAACACCCCCATTTACCGGGGCTCGACCGTCCTGTTTCCGACCTTCGCGAGCCTTCTTGCGGACGACCAGGCCTACAGCTACGGCCGGAACGGCACGCCGACGGTGGACGCGCTTCAAGCGGCGCTCGCCGAACTCGAAGGCGGGCACGCGTCTCTCCTCACCCCTTCGGGCCTGTCGGCGATCACGACGGCCCTTCAAAGCTTCGTGTCGAGCGGCGACCACATCCTGGTCTCCGACAGCGTCTACCGGCCGACGCGCCGGTTCTGCGACACCGTGCTCAAGCGGCTCGGCGTCGTCACGACCTATTACGATCCGCTGATCGGAAGCGGCATCGCCGATTTGATGACGGAGCGGACGCGGCTGGTCTTCACGGAGTCTCCAGGCTCGCAAACCTTCGAAGTGCAAGACATCCCGGCCATCGCTCACGCGGCTCATGCGGCAGGCGCCGTTGTCGTCATGGACAACACATGGGCGACGCCGCTTCTTTTCAAGCCGTTCGATCATGGCGTCGACGTGTCCGTCCATGCGGCGACCAAATATATCGTCGGCCACGCGGACGCGATGCTCGGCGTCGTCACGACGAACGAGGCCACGGCCGCGGCCGTTGCAAAGACCCACGACGCGCTTGGGCTCTGTCCCGGGCCCGAGGACGTGTATCTCGGGCTTCGCGGCTTGCGCACGCTCGGCGTGCGGCTCCGGCAGCACCAAGAGTCGGCGCTTGCTCTGGCCGGCTGGCTGGCCGAACGCCCGGAAGTCGCGCAAGTGATCCATCCGGCCCGGCCCGGCGATCGCGGCCACGAGATCTGGAAGCGCGACTTCACCGGCTCGTCCGGCCTGTTCGCGATCGTTCTGAAGCCGGTGTCGCGCGAGGCTCTTGCCGCCATGCTCGACGATCTCGAGCTATTCGGGATGGGCTACTCGTGGGGCGGCTATGAAAGCCTGATCCTGCCCTTCGATCCGCGCGGCTACCGGTCCGCGACGACGTGGCAGGTGGAAGGTCCCTCTTTGCGTCTCCATGTCGGTTTGGAGGATATCGAGGACCTGAAGGCGGATCTCGAAGCCGGCTTTACGCGGCTCGCGAACGCCTGACGTCCTTCGGCCCTCTTGGTTTTCACGGTTGGAAAGCGAGGCCGCTGATGGATTTGCGATTGGACGGCAAGCGCGCGCTGGTCACGGGCTCGACCGCGGGCATCGGTTTTGCCATCGCCGAGGGACTCGCCCGGGAAGGCGCCGTCGTCGTCGTCAACGGACGCACCGAACGTCGCGTGGCGGAGGCCGCCGACGCCATCGTGCGTGAGACCGGCGGCACCGCCACGGGCATCACGGCGGATCTTGGAACGGCGAAAGGCGTGGACGCGCTGCTCGATCAGGCCGGGCGGATCGACATCCTCGTCAACAATGTCGGCATCTTCGAGCCGGTCGAATTTTCGAACATCTCGGACGAGGCCTGGCAGACGATCTTCGACGTCAATGTGATGAGCGGCGTGCGGCTCAGCCGTGCCCTCGTTCCGGGCATGGTGGAACGCGGCTGGGGACGGATCATCTTTATTTCGAGCGAGTCCGGCGTGCAGATCCCGGCGGAGATGGTGCATTACGGTGTGACCAAGACGGCGCAGCTGGCGCTCTCCCGCGGCATTGCAGAGAGCGTCGCCGGGACGGGCGTCACCTCCAACGCCGTGCTGCCCGGTCCGACCCGTTCGGACGGCGTCGTGGACTTCGTGGAGAAGCTGGCCAGCGAACAGAAGGCCGACAAGGAGACGTTCGAGCGCGACTTCGTGAAGACGATGCGGCCTTCCTCGTTGATCGGCCGCTTTGCCGAAACCGAGGAGGTGGCGAACCTCGTCGTGTTTCTCTGCGGCGAAGGTTCGTCGGCGATCACCGGCGCGTCGCTCCGGGTCGATGGCGGCGTTGTGCGGAGTATCGTCTAGCTGAAGTGGTAGAACACCGCGAGGGTGATGACATAGACCAGCAGCACCAGCGCGGAGTCGATCCCCATCCGCAAGAACGTCCGGCGTGAGCGGATGACGAGACCGGCAAGATAGATCGCGGTCACCAGGATGCCCGAGATAATCGCGAAGGCCGTGCCCTTGTCGATATTACCGAGAATGGGCGCGCCCCGATAAACGAGGTCCGCGGGCAGGACCATTGCCACCATCAACAGATTGCTGCCGAAGATGTTGGAAATCGCCATACTGTAGGCGCCGATCCGCACGGCGGAGATCGTGGTGCTGACCTCCGGCAGCGACGTCGCCGTGGCCAGGAGCGTCATTCCGACGAAGCTCGATCCGAGGCCGGTCTGTTCGGCGATGGCGGCGGAGCTTGCGATGAGCGCGAGGCCGCAGATCAGAATCGCGGCGCCCATCAACGCGAACCCGACGACCAGTTCCGCCGTTCCCATCTTGTCCATCCTGGCGGCGCCTCCGGAATCCTCCCCGAGATGCGGCAGCGCCGCGTCGATGCTCTCCACGGGGATCCACGATTGCACGCCGTCATAGTGGCGGAGCATCGCCACGATCCCGACATAGGCGAGCGCGAGCAGAAGCGTTCCGAGACCGATGCCGAACGGGAGCGCGAACTCTCCGACCGCATGCAGACCCAAAAGCATCGCCAGGAGCGCAATCAGCAGCGCTGCCTCGAGCACCGACGTGGGAGCGCGCGGATAAGAGGTCAGCGCGAAGGATATGAAACAGAGGTCCACCAGGGCCAAGATCGCCGTTTGCATGGTGATGCCGCCGAACATGTTGCCAAGAACAAGTTGGGCCTCGCCGATATGCGCGCCATAGATCGTGGTCACCAGTTCGGGGAGCGACGTCGCGGCGGCGACGAAAATCAGCCCCATGAAGGCTTGCCCGATGCGCTTTCGCGCGGCGAGCGCATCGGCAAAGATCGCCAACCGCGTTCCGGCGAGCCAAACACCGATGGCCGCGCCGACAAATACGGCGAATGTTACGGGGACGGGAAACTGCGCGAGAACGGGGATCAAGCGGGTCTTCTCGTTGTGGTCTGGACGCGGCCGGCCGGTTTGTCTCGAACGCCCCTGCCCCAGCGCATCGTGCCAGCCGGAATACGGGTCAGCCTACGATCATTCCTTCTTCTTGGAATTCTTCGCCTTGTCCGGCTCGGCGCCCTCAAGCTTGTAGGCCGCCAATGTGTTGTCGAGCATCATGGGGATGAGAACCAGATTCTCGCCGCTGAAATAAAGCAAGTCGGCGCTGCCCTGATTGAGGTCGATGAGCTGGTCCGCCTTGCCCTTCACGTCGACCTTGTAGAGCGCCCCGTCGGCCCAATCGGTGACGAGGTACCCTCCGGACTCGAGTGCGCCGAGACCGTCGAGATTCCCGATCGGTTTGCCGAGAGGCTTTACCGACTTGTCCTCGATGTCGATTGCGTACAGTCCCGCCGGCTCTTGCTCCTGGCCGACGCTCTTCAAGCGCCCCAGCGACGCCACGATGAGCTTTCCGTCCTGCAGCAAAAGGCCATTGGGACCGTTCAAGACATCGTCCGTCAGCCACGGTTCGAACACGCCGTCCTTCAGCCGCCAAATCGTGTTCATCGGCGTGTCGGAGACGTACACGGTGCCGTCCTCCGCCACGGCGACGTCGTTCAGGAAGATCGCCCCGTCGGCCTTGTGGCGTTTCTCGATGCTCCCGGACGCCGCATTCACCTCCACCAGCGTATCGACGTCGGCGACGTAGAGCGTGCGGTCGTAAAGCCCCATGCCCGTTGGCGAATTGAAGCCCTTCGTCCAACTGCGCGTGAGGATGGTGCCGTCCGGTTTGATCCGGGAAATGAAGCCGTTGCCGTCCTTCTGCATGACGGCGCCGTTGATATTCGTGACGAACAGGACATCGGTCACGGGGTCGTAGATCACGGATTCGGGCTGGGCGAGCCCCTTGGCCTCCCATTCGAGGACCGGGGTTTGCGCATGGGCCGCGCCGGATGCGAAGAGGAAGCAGACCAGCCCGAGTATCGGGCAGGTCAGAGGCCCCAGCCGGGCCTGCCAATCCATCGGCGCATTCCGTCGTGCATATGATGTGGCTGTCATCCAAATCCCCTTGCCCTAATTTGACGCCAAAGCTGCCGCGAACGCGGCTACGGTACAAGGGTTTCGCCAACAAATGAACACGCCGGACATAGCACGGCGTGTTCAAGAAAACGTGCGGCTTCCGTCGGACGGGTCAAGAAAGTTTGGCGTAGGCCTCGATCTCCACCTTCTGCCACGGGCGCAACATGGAGGTCACTTGAATGAGCGTGCTGGCGGGCCGCACGTTGTCGAACGTCTCGAGATGCGCCTTGGCGACCCCTTCGGCATCGTCGATGTCGCGCAAGTAGACGACCGTACGGACGACGTCGGTCATGGACGCACCGGCTTCCTTCAGCGCCTTTTCGATCGTCTCCAAGACGGCTCTGGCCTGCGTATAGGCATCGCTCTTTTCATGGTCCGGAGGCGCGCATGTGCCGGAGACATGAACGTCGTCTCCGAGACGGACGGCGCGGGAATAGCCGAAGACGGACTCATACGCACCGCCGGAAGAAACATTGAGACGTGTAATTTTGCTCATCCTTCTTGGAGTTCTCCACCAAGACTCGACTGGACGCGCCCGCTTGCCTACCCTACCGGGCGACGGTGACGCTGCAATGGGCGCGCACGACGAGATCGTGCGATACGGACCCGACAATGAGACGGGCCCCGGCGCTTTTCTCGCCGGTGCCGACCACGAGATGGTCGACGCCGTGCTCTTCGGCGTAGTTGAGAACCGCGCGCCCGACATCGCGGCTGGTGACGCTCGCCTTTACGATGTTCTTCGCACCGGCCTTCTTTGCCGCGGCCTCGGACTCGGAAAGGATCTCGTTGATGCGTTTCTCGCCAAAGGCGTGCACCGGTGCCAATCTCGGTTCGAACCGAACCTGATCGACGACGAGCAGGATCAGTTCGGCACCTTCGGCACCGGCCATTTCCGCGGCTTCCGCCACGGCGCGGCTGGACGGTTCCGAACCGTCGACCGCACAAAGTATCCTCTTTGACATGGATCTGATTCCTTCTGAAAGACTGGCTTTCCAGATTACGTCGGCTCCAAGAAAAAGCCCACCCGCGCCAGCGAACCGGCGCGGGTAGGATCCGCTTCTAGGAGGGTGGGAGCTGGAAGTAAAAGTGTCCGAAGAGGACCACGCCCGCGCCGGCGATCAATGCGAGGTACGGCAGGAATCCCGCCTTCCGTTCGCCGAGATCCTGGCTCTTCAGGTTCAGGTCGATCAGCATGTGATCGGGGAAGCGCCCCTTGTCCTGCACGTAGTGCCGGAACCAGAATACCGGGATGATGAGCGCGCCGAAGAGCAGCCCGTACCACAGCGCGTTCGGGTTGCCCCAAACCTTGGCTCCCACGCCCATGAGGAACAGGTTGAAGAAACCGAGCCCGGCGTTCACCCCCACCAGCCAGTTCGGAGTCCGGTAGGGCCGCGGTGCGTTGGGGCTGTCGATCCGGTGAATCCACGTCGACTGCAGATTCAGGAAGATGAAGATCATGTAGCCGACATTCGAAATCGACAGAATGAGGTAGTAGGCGGTCGCATCCGAGGCCGCGAAGGTCAGCAGCCCGAGATTGAAGACGAGATCCGTCCACATGGCGCGGGTCGGTGCGCCGTGCTCGTTCGTGTGGGACAGAAATTTCGGCAGCCAGCCGTCGACGCCGCCTTGGTAGAGCGTGCGGGACGAACCGGCCATCGCCATCATGATCGCGAGAATGAGCGCCAGGATCATCATCATCTCGAGAAGATGCGTGACGAACTTGGAGCCAGAACCGACCATGTTGCCCATGGCGGCCGCGACGCCGGTGCCGTCGACGATGCCTGGCTCTGTCATGCCTTCGACGCCGAGATAGCCTTGGAAGGTGGCCGCGACTAGCGTGTAGATGACCACGCAAAGCAGACCGGCATAGACGATGGCCTTCTTCGTGTCGGTGGCCGGGTTCTTGAACTCACGGGTGTAGCAAACCGCCGTCTCGAAGGCGTAGGTCGACCAGCCCGCGATGAACAAGGCGCCGAGAAACAGCGTCCAGCCGCCGATATTCCACTCCCCGTTTGGCGGTACGAGCGGCGTGTAGTTGGCATAGTCGACCCCGCCGTTGAGGAAGGGTACGACACCGACGATCAGCATCGGGATGATGACGAAGAGTCCGATCCACATCTGAACGCGGGCGGTGCCGAGAATGCCGCGATGCTGAATGGCGAACGCGAACAGCATCAGCGCCGCACCGATAAAGAAGGTTGGTCCGATTTCGATCTGTGCCAGACCCAGGAACGAGAAGCTTGCGAGCGTCATCGTTCGAAGAGCCGGCGTCGCGGCGTCCGTCACCGCGGCGATGGCCGTCGCGGCCGCTTGGCCGGCGGGCTGACCGGCGATCGCGGCTGCGTTTGCCGCATCGTTCAGCCAAGCCAGGACTTCCGGCGACTGCGCCGTGAAGACCGGTATCGGGGCGACCGCATTGAGGATGTAACCCGCCGCGACGGCGCAGCCGAGCGACAGCACGGGCGTCCATGCGTACCAGTTGCACCACACCGACAAGGGGGCGATGAGTTTGCTGTAGCGCAGCCAACCGGCGGCACCGTAGACGGCCGCCCCGCCCGATTTGTTCTTAAACAGACCGGCGATCTCCGCGTAGCTGTAGGATTGCGAAAAGCCGATCAGAACCGAAATCGCCCAAACGAGGAATGCGAGTTTCCCCGCCGTGGCCCCAATGCCCCCAATGGAGATGAGCACCAGCGCGGGAACGCCGCTGGCGATCCAAAACGCACCTTTCCAATCGATGGACCTTTGCAGGCCACCGATTTCTTCGGAAGTTGCGTCGAATTCCTCCGCACTGTCGATAGATGTCATTGATACATTCCTCCCCAGGAATTGCGCCCTCTGACGGGGCCAGTGTCTGGAGAGTGCCACAGCATGCATACGATGCAATAAATTTGCATGCATTGGACGTACTACTTTTGCACAATGTGCAATATGGAAAGCCGGTTCCAAGCTCACGGCGCCGCTATACGAACCTAGACGCGAAAGCGTGTTAGTCTTCGCCATGCAAGTGAATCGCTAGTTGGAAAGAACCATGTCAGCGGCAAAATCCAAGAAGAGTTCCGCCAAGACCGCACCGAAAAAGGCGCGGTCGAAGACGGTCCCTGCCGTGGAGCCGGAGGGTCCGTACGCGAAAACGGAAACAGCAACGGCGCCATTGGAGAAGCGGATCGGAGAAGTCATCCGGCAGCGGCGCTTGTCGGCGAATGTCACTCTGGCCGCATTGGGCCTTGGCTCGGGTATGTCGAGCGCCATGCTGAGCCGGATCGAGAACGGCATGGCTTCCGCCAGCCTCGATTCTCTCGATCGCATTTGTTCGGCACTCGGCATCGCCATGGCGGATCTCTTTCAGGAGGTCGACCAGAAGTCAGGCGAGGCGCAACTCATCAAGCGCGAGGAGCAGATGGAGGTCGTCCGTGTTGGGACGAAATACGGCTACAGCTACTCGCTGCTGTCCTACAATCGCGGACCGCGGAAATCCTTCGAACCCTTCCTCGTCGAGATGACCGAGCAAAGCGAGGCGTGGCCCCGCTTCTCCCACCCCGGCACCGAGTTCATTTTCATGCTCGAGGGAAGTTTGGAGTACCGCTTCGGCGACAAGACCTATTTGCTGGAGCCGGGCGACGCGCTCACATTCGCCGGAAATGTTCTGCACGGACCGGAGCGGATGGTCGACAACAACGCGAAGTTCATATCCATCATCGTCTACGCCGACTGAGGCATTGTTCGCGATGCGCTGCGGGCAGAAAAGTGCCGGGAGCTTGAACTCCCGGCAGTTAGGAGGGTGTCCCGGAGGCTATGGACCGTCGAGATACGGTCCCCGGGAACTGGAACTCGTGCCTGAACTGGACACGAGCGTCCGGTCCGCGCCACCCGATCCAGCACTGGGGCGCGGCCGCCATGGCGGCGAAGTTCGCATCCGCATACTTCGCCGTCCCTTCAGGACTCCGCTGGGGGGCTTCCGCCAATCGGGCGAATGCAGGACCAATCCGCATGTCCGGTTGCTCCGTCCTCCAGCTGAGTTGCGTATGCTGCATAAAATTTGTATGAAAGTAAACATTCGCCGTCGAAAAATTGAGCGCGCGAGAATGCCCGGAGGGTTTTCTGCAGGATGACGACCGAAATTTCAGACAGGACCACGCTTCGGGGACTGGCCTCGGGGCGGTTGGGCCGGGACGGGACATTCGAGCGGAAGCCCTATTGGTGGGACGCCGCTCCGCGGCGCGAGACGCCGTCCCGCACGCTCCCGCCCAAGGCGGATGTCGTTATCGTGGGCTCCGGCTTTACCGGCCTATCGGCCGCCCTCACCCTTCTCGGCAAGGGCCGGAGCGTCGTGGTTCTCGATTCCGGTGTGCCGGGCTTCGGCGCCAGCACGCGGAATGGCGGGCAGATCGGCAGCGGCAATCAGAAGTTCCGCGTGAAGCGTCTGATCGAGCTGCGCGGCGCCGAGAAGGCGGCGGCCCTGCTGCGCGAAGGGACGCGCATGCTCGACTATATCGAGGACCTGATCGCCCGGGAAAAGATCGACTGCTATTTCCGGCGTTGCGGGCGCTTTCGAGGGGCGATGCGGCCGGCCCATTACGAGTCCATGGCACGCGACATGGAGGACCTCAGACGCGTCGCCGGCGTCGAAAGCTTCATGGTGCCCCGTTCCGAGCAGCATAGCGAAATCGGTTCGGACCGGTTCTTTGGCGGATCGGTTCTGCCGAACGATGCTTCTTTGCATCCCGGGCTTTACCATGCCGGCCTTCTGGCACGTGTGGAGGAGCGCGGAGGTGCGGTCGTGGGGCTGGCGGGCGCGGGGGCCATCTCGCGCGAGGGAAAGGGATTTCGCGTCGAGACCGGCGCCGGGCCGGTCGCTTGCGGCGAGGTTCTGGTGGCGACAAACGGCTACACTGGAGGGCTGATCCGGCCGCTTCGACGCCGCATCGTCAGCATACGGTCTGGCCTGATCGCGACCGCGCCGTTGAGCGCGGAGACGATGGCCCGTCTCATGCCCAAAGGCCGCGTCTACGGCAACACCAATCGCGTGTTCTACTATTTCAGGGCCGCGCCGGACGAAAAGCGGATCGTCTGGGGCGGGCGTGCGGGGCGGTTTCCCGGGATGCGCGCCTTCGGCCACCTTGCTCGGGATCTCCTGTCGGTCTTTCCCGAACTCGGCGACACGCCTGTGACACACGCCTGGGACGGGACGATCGGCTACACCTATGACGAGCTGCCGCATCTCGGCCGCATGGCGGACGGAGTCCATTACGCGGCCGGCTATTGCGGCACAGGGGTCTCGCGCGCTACCTATTTCGGGCACAAGATCGCCTTGCAGATGACCGGCGACCCGGACGGGCGAACGGCCTTCGACGATCTGGCGTTTCCGGCCTTTCCGGTCCGCGACGCGGCGCAACTTGCGGTTCCGTTCGTGGAGACTTGGTACCGCATCCGCGACTACGCCGGGAAGTAGCCCGTTCGCTGACGGAAGGCCCGTGCCCCGTGCGTGTCGAACGGTCGGGCGCGAATGGCGATCCCGGCAGGACTCGAACCTGCAACCCCCTGCTTAGAAGGCAGGTGCTCTATCCGGTTGAGCTACGGGACCGCAACCGCCCGCGAGTATAACGCGACTTCCCGGACTTCAGTGTGTCCAGCTGTCGGGACGCCCGTATTTGAAGTTCTCGGCGTAGGACTTGGGGCGGATCTTCGAGGCGGGCGGCTCTTCGAGCCGGTACGCGATTCCGTTGTCCTTGGCGTAGGCGATCGCCTCGTCCTTGGTCGCGAAACTGAGACGAATCTGGCGCTTCGTGTCGGTCGAACTCGTCCAGCCCATGAGGGGCTCGATGACGCGCGGCTCGTCGGGAATATATTCCAAGATCCAATCGCGCGTGGCGCCCCTGCCCTGCTGCATCACGTTCTGAGCGGGTTTGAAGATCCGAGCCAGCATTCACGTTCCCTCTCGATAGGGCTTCGATCGAAATGGTCGGGGCAGCAAGATTCGAACTTGCGACCCCCTGCTCCCAAAGCAGGTGCGCTACCAGACTGCGCTATGCCCCGAAACGACCACGAACCCTCGGCACGGACATGACAGCGAAATCCGGCGCAGGCAAGGGCTCTCAAGGAAAAATGCGCCCTTAAAAGCCATTCATACTGAGAACCCGCGCGGCAGGCTAGCCCCGCGACGTTAAGACGGCTTCACCAGGCGCCGGAGCCAGCCTCGCCGATCCCAGGAAACGCGACCCGGTCGCCGGGCTTGAGTCCGATCCGGGCGGCCTCGCCCGCGTTGAGCTCAAGGACGGCGATCGCGTCTCCCCCCGAATAGATCACGTCCGTCGAGAACGGCTCGGTGTTCTCCTCGATCCGGAGCACGGTGCCCTGCTCCGTGATGAAGACCATGTCGAGCGGAATATAGGTATTTCGCATCCACATGCTCATGACCCTGGGCCTGTCGTAGAGAAAGATCATGCCGCTATCCTGCGGCAGCGAGCGGCGGAACATCAGACCGCGCGCCTTCTCGGCCGGACTCACGGCGATCTCCACGGTGTAGGCGTGCTCGCCGGTGCCGGTCGTAAGGACGACCGTTCCGCGTTCTTCCGCCTGAGCCGAGGCGAGAGGCAACAGAACCGCCACCATGGCAAGCCACGCTCCGATACCGCGAAGCAGAAGAGAATAGGCCGTCAGTGGGAAGCCGGACCGTTGGCGCCGTCCGGCTTGATCTCGGCGGCCATCAACCCCTTCGGGCCCTGGCCGAAGCGGACCAGGAGCGATTGACCAGGCCGAAGTTCCGTAAAGCCGCAACGCCTCAGTGTCTCCATATGCACGAAAATGTCCGAGGTCGACGGTCCACGCGTGAGGAATCCGAAGCCGCGGATGCGATTGAACCACTTGACCATAACACGTTCCCAGTCGCTCTCGGGAACGACCACGACATGGGTCCGCTGAGGCAGCTGGGACGGATGGATGGCCATGGAGTCATCCATTTCGAGGATGCGGAAGGCCTGTAGGCCCTTGGGGCGGCGGAGCACCTCGCACACCACCCGTGCGCCTTCATAAGCCGTCTGGTGGCCGTCGCGGCGCAGACAGGTCACGTGCAGCAATACGTCGGGAAGATCTTCGTCGGGAACGATGAAGCCGTAGCCCTTGGATGCATCGAACCATTTGATTGATCCGGAGACCTCGAACACATCGACCGTGGCATCGTCGATGGCGGCATCCTCTGCGCGTTGGGTAAGTTCCTCTTGAAGTGGCGATGCCTTCGCCGCCATGCCGCATTCCCCCCGCTGAACTAAAGTAAGATCGACTCGATGCCGCGACAACGAATCAAATGGTGCATGCCTCCGAGGATAACATCGCGTGTTAGCGCAGCCAGATTATTTTTGTCGCGGGCGCCCGCTTCTCCACAGAGCGCCGGTCAAGGTGCTAACGGACCGCGTCCCGATGCACAAGCGCCTGATTGGAAATAGATTCCGTTCGTACGGCCCCGGCGCGCGGCCGATGCCGGCCGAGGCGGCAAAATCTCGATGAAGAAGACGCAAACTTTTCTGGCGCCGAACAAATTAGGCGCGGTGTCATATTCGAACAAGCGGTGTGTGCACCGTGCAACAATCGCAATAAAAAATTCATTCACCGCTTGTCTCAAGGCGATTCCGCCGCCTTGCCATCATGGCCCTTCGCGACTTAGGGTCTGGCGCAAAGCAGCTCGAACTCCCGTGGGAGGCCATCTCCAATGAAGTATCTACACACCATGGTGCGCGTCGCGGACGTCGATGAATCGCTCGACTTTTACTGTAACAAGCTCGGGCTCAAGGAAGTCCGGCGCATGGACAGCGAGCAAGGCCGTTTCACGCTCGTCTATCTCGCCGCGCCGGGCGACGAGGATGCGCAACTCGAGCTCACATACAATTGGGATCCGGAGGTCTATGACGGCGGGCGCAATTTCGGACACCTCGCTTACGAGGTCGACGACATCTACGAGACGTGCGACCGGCTGATGAAGGCCGGCGTCACCATCAACCGGCCGCCGCGCGATGGGTGGATGGCCTTCATCCGCTCGCCGGACAACATCTCGATCGAGTTGTTGCAGAAGGGAGATCGCCTGCCCAAGCAGGAGCCTTGGGCGTCCATGGAAAATACCGGGACCTGGTAGCGGGGGAACCGGCGCAGCACCCAGGAACCCGCCGAACGCGCCCAGTCGGGCGGCTCGGATCCGGCGGGTTTGGCACTCCCTAGGGGAATTGAACCCCTGTTTCCAGGTTGAAAACCTGGCGTCCTAACCATTAGACGAAGGGAGCGTGCCGGTGGAGCCCGCTCATATAGAAAGCTTTGCGGTTCCTCGCAAGACCGCTGTTTAAGACGCCGCGGCCCTTCAGGGCAAGTCTTGAATTGGCGCGGCGTCCTCGATCATGAGCTCGACGCTTTCGCGGCCCTGCCATGCCGAACGCCGCAAATGGCCCGCCACGTGCAGGCGTTGGCCTTCGGCGTTCATGAGAAGCTCTCCAAGCGGCGTGCCGGCGATCCGGAACGCGCACGACTCGATGCGGCCGCCGTCGGCGGCGAGAAGCGTGCAGCGGAAATGCCCGTTGCCGAAGCCGCGTGCGCGCGTCACGCGGTGCGCGGGAAATGCGAAGCGCGGTCTTGGGTGGCCGGGACCGTAGGGCCCCGCGCGATCGAGAAGGCCGGCAAGCGCCATCGTCGCGCCGCCCGCCGATAGCGCGCCGTCGATATCGAGCGTGCGGTTCACTGACGATGCGGCGACGGCGCTCGCGAGGGTCTCGGTCAGAAACGCGGCGGCGGCGTCCTTCTGGTCCCATCGCAGCGAAAAGCCCGCAGCCATCGTGTGGCCGCCGCCCTTCGCGAACAGGCCTTCGTCCACGGCGCCGCGCACGGCAGTGCCAAGATCCACGCCGGGAATCGAACGGGCCGAGCCGGTCGCAAGGCCATCGTCGCCGACCGTCATGACGAAGGAGGGACGTTGAAAGCGTTCGCTAAGCCGTCCCGCCACAAGCCCGACCAGCCCTTTGTGCCACCCAGGCTGCCCCAGAAACAGCAACGGCAGGCCCGGATCGCCGGAGAGCGCGTGTTCGGCCATGGCGGTCGCTTCTGCCAGCATCCCGTCCTCGATGGCCTTCCGCTGCGCGTTGAGGCCTTCGAGCCGCGCGGCGATGCTCGCCGCTTCGCTCTCGTCTTCCGTGGCCAAGAGGCGCGCGCCGAGTCCGGAGGCCCCGACGCGGCCGCCCGCGTTGATGCGCGGACCGAGTACAAATCCGAGGCCGTAGGTGGACGGCGCCTCGCCGAGCCGTGCTTCGTCGGCGAGCGCGCGCAAGCCCGTGTTGTGCCGGAGCCGCAAGACCTGAAGTCCCTTGGCCACAAACGCCCGGTTGGCATCCTTCAACGGCACCACGTCGCAGACCGTCGCGAGCGCAACGAGGTCGAGCAGACTGAGCAGGTCCAGCGCCGCACGGCCCTCTTGGTGGCCCATTCGGCGAAGAGACGCCGCCGTGGCGACCAGGAAGAGAAACACCACCCCGGCGGCCGCGAGATGCCCCTGGCCGGACAGATCGTCCTGCCGGTTCGGGTTGACCACGGCGAAGGCATCTGGAAGTGCTTCGCCCGCCTGGTGGTGGTCGAGGACGATCACCTCCGCCCCGGCGCGATTGGCGGCCTCGATGGCCTCGCCGCCAGCCGTGCCGCAATCCACGGTGAGGACCAGCCGCGCGCCCTCCTCCACGAGCCCGGTCAAGGCTTCCGGCGACGGGCCATAGCCTTCGGTGAGGCGGTCGGGAATGTAGGTCAGACAAGACTGTCCGTGCGCGCGCAGAAAACGCTCTATGAGCGCCACGCACGATGCTCCGTCGACGTCGTAATCGCCGAAGATCCCGACCGTCTCGCCGCGCACGATCGCCGATGCAAACCGCTCGGCGGCGCGGGTCATGTCCTGAAGGCTCGACGGGTCCGGCATCAGTGTCTTCAGCGACGGGTCGAGATAGCGTTCGGCGGTTTGAAGCTCCGCGCCCCGTGCGGCCAGGACACGGCCCAACAGTTCGGGCAAGCCGTGGGCCTGCGCAATGGCCGTCGCGATCTGGGCACGGCCAGGTTGCAACCGCTCGGTCCATCGGTGCCCGCGCGCGGACCGTTCGACGCCGAGCATGGCGGGATGAGTCTCAGTCAGCGCGTCGTTCCTTTGGTGTTTCGCGGCGGCCGGCACGGGGGAATCCGTTGAAAAATGGGATTGGCGCTGGCTTCAAGGTAACCGATTCGAGAGCGCTCTCTCTCACGTGCTCACGTGCCGAATTTGCGCTTGTCGGCATGCTCGGTCTTGATCCACCGCCGCGTTCGCGTGGAGGCCCGCATGACCACGCTCGACGTCGTGACGGTCTTCTTGTCGTGATGAACGCCTGCCGTCAGCGAACCGTCGGTAATGCCCGTTGCCGCGAAGCTGAGATCGCCGGAAACCATGTCCTGGAGCGTGTATTTTCGCTTGAGATCGCCGATTCCCGCGCGTTTGGCCCAGGCCCGATCCTCGGCGTTGGCCGCCACGAGCCGCCCCTGCATCTGGCCTCCGAGACACGCGAGCGCGGCGGCCGCAAGGACGCCTTCCGGCGCGCCGCCGACGCCGAGATAGATGTCGATGTCCGTCTGAAGCGGTTCGGTGACGTGCATAACGCCAGCAATGTCGCCGTCCCCGATCAGGCGAAGCGCGGCCCCCGCGGACCGGATGTCCTCGATGAGCCGGCCGTGGCGCGGCCGGTCGAGCACGCACACCGTGAGATCCTCGACGCCGACGCCCTTGGCGCCCGCGAGAGCCTTGAGGTTCTCGTGCGGCGTGGCGTCGAGATCGACGAGGCCTTCGGGATATCCAGGGCCGATTGCCACCTTCTCCATGTAGATTGGCGGTACCTTGAGGAGGCTGTCCCGCTCGGCGACGACGAGGACCGACATGGCGTTCGGCAGTGCTTTTGCGCAGAGCGTCGCGCCTTCGATCGGATCGACGGCCAAGTCGAGCTTGGCGCCGGAGGGAGAGCCCTCGCCGATGACTTCGCCCATGTAAAAGGCCGGACAGTCGCCCTCCTCGCCCTCTCCGACGACGACGACGCCTTCGAACGGCAGACGCGCGATTTCCCGGTGCATGGCGGACGCCGCGGCCTTGTCGGCGGATGCCTCGTCCCCGCGGCCGAGCCAGTTGGCGGCGGCAACCGCCGTCGCCTCGGTGACGCGTACGATATCGAGCGCCAGCGCGCGGTCGAGTTCCGATTTTTCGCCTGGCTTCGACACGTCAAAACCTCCCTCGTTTCAACGCGGGCGATCTTCCGTCGCCGCGAACCGCCGTTATAGCTTTTCGATGCGGATCATTTGCGGTTTGGCGTCGACATGCCCATCCCGCTCGATTGCGGCAAGGGCCTTGCGCACCGCGGCTTCCGTGGTCTCATGGGTTACCATAACGACACTGGCCTGCGGCTCTCCCTTTTTCCGCAGCGACCGGCCTTGACCGGGCATTTCGCTCTCGGGGCGCCGCTGGACGATGCTTTCGAGCGAAATCCCTTGCGCGGCCATGCGCTGCGCGATGGCGGCGAACGCGCCCGTGCGATCGTAGACGGACAGGCGGATGTAGTAACCGCCCTCGTGCGTTCGCATGGCGGCCTTCTTGTAGGCTTTGAGATTCGATGCCTTGAGGCCGAAGGGCCGGAGGACGGTTCCCCGCGCGATATCGACGATGTCGCTCATGACGGCCGACGCGGTCGGGCCGCCGCCGGCGCCGGGACCGATCAGCATCACGTCGCCGATGAAATCGCCGTCGATGGCGACGCAATTGGACACCCCGTCCACGTTCGCGATGGCAGTGTCCTTCTGCAGCATGGTCGGATGAACGCGCTGTTCGATGCCGCTGTCGGTTCGGAGCGCAACACCGAGAAGCTTAATGCGATATCCGAGATCGCTGGCGGCCTCGATGTCGGCAGGAGTGATGGTCTCGATCCCCTCGACATAGATGGCATCGAAGTTCGTCCGTGTACCGAATGCCAGGCTCGTCAGCAGCGCCAGCTTGTGCGCGGTGTCGAACCCGCCGATATCGAAGGTCGGATCGGCTTCCGCGTAGCCTTGCGCCTGCGCTTCTGCGAGCACGTCGGCGAAGTCGCGGCCCTCCCGCTCCATCTTGGTCAGGATGTAGTTGCAGGTTCCGTTCAAAATCCCGAAGACTCGCGTGATGTCGTTGCCTTGGAGGCCTTCGCGGATGGTTTTCACCACCGGAATGCCGCCTGCGACGGCGCCCTCGAAGTTCAGCGCCACGCCATTCTTCTCGGCCAAGGCCGCGAGTGCCGTGCCGTGATGAGCGAGGAGTGCCTTGTTCGCCGTCACGACATGCTTGCCGGCCAGCAAGGCCGCCTCGACGGCCTCTTTGGCAATCCCCTCCTCGCCGCCGATGAGCTCGACGAACACGTCGATCTCGGGGTCCCTCGCGAGGGCCACGGGGTCGGAAACGAAACGGACGCCCGAAAGGTCGGCGTCACGTTTCTTCCGTTTGTTTCGCGCCGAGACGGCGACGATCTCGATGGGACGGCCGGTCTTTTCCGGCAACACACCGGTGCGGGCCGCGATAAGGCGGACGAGACCGGTGCCGACGGTGCCGATACCGGCCAGTCCAAGCTTCAAAGGATTTGCCATGGAGGGCGCTAAAGTGTGCGTTTGACCTTGGGGGCCAGTGGAATGACGTTGTGGAGGTCGTTAGCCGATTCGGTGAGGAATTTGCGAATGTTCCGCGCGGCCTGGCGGATGCGCTGCTCGTTCTCGACGAGCGCGATGCGCACATAGCCCTCGCCGTACTCGCCGAAGCCCACGCCCGGCGCCACGGCGACCGAGGCCTTTTCCAGAAGCATCTTGGAGAATTCCAGCGAGCCGATATGGGCGAACATGTCCGGAATCGGTGCCCAGGCGAACATCGTCGCGGGCGGCGACGGTATGGGCCATCCGGCACGCGTGATGGCGTCCACGAGCGTATCGCGGCGGCGGCGGTATACGCCACGGATTTCGTCGACGCAGTCCTGCGGGCCGTTGAGCGCCGCCGTGGCCGCGACCTGGATCGGTGTGAACGCCCCATAGTCGAGATAGGACTTGACGCGCGTCAGCGCCTGAATCAGCCGTTCGTTGCCGACGGCGAAACCAATGCGCCAGCCCGGCATCGAGTACGTTTTGGAGACGGAGGTGAACTCCACGGCGATATCCATGGCGCCGGGAATCTCGAGGAACGAGCTCGGCGGTTCCCCCTCGAAATAGATCTCCGCATAGGCCAGATCGGACAGCACGATCAGGTCGTGCTTTTTCGCGTAGGCCACCACCTCGGCGTAGAAATCGCGGTTCGCGACGACGGCCGTTGGGTTGGCGGGATAGTTCAGGACGAGTGCCGACGGCTTCGGCACGCTATGGCGCATCGCCTTGTCGAGGGACACCATGAACTGGGAGTCCGTGCTGGCCGGCAAATGCCGGATCACGCCGCCCGACATGATGAATCCGAACTCGTGGATCGGATAGGTCGGGTTCGGAACCAGGATGACGTCGCCCGGCGCGGTGATGGCCTGCGCCATATTGGCGAAGCCCTCCTTCGATCCGAGCGTGGAAACGACTTGCGTGTCCGGATTGAGCTTCACGCCGAAGCGGCGCTCGTAATATTTGGCCTGGGCGCGGCGCAGTCCGGTGATGCCCTTCGACGCCGAATAGCGGTTCGTCTTGGGATTGCGGACCGTCTCGACCAGCTTCTCGACGATATGCGGCGGCGTCGGCATATCGGGATTGCCCATGCCGAAGTCGATGATGTCGTCGCCGCGCGCGCGCGCCTCCGCCTTGAGCCGGTTCACCTGCTCGAAGACATAGGGCGGCAGCCGCTTGATTCTATGAAACTCGTTATGCACGGACGGTTTTCCCCACCCGATCGATTGAAAAATAGGGAGTCCGGAGTTGAACCACGAAATGGGCCCGCCCGGCAAGCGCCTGTCGTTGGGCCTTTTTGGCGGTTCGCCTAGCCGCTAGTTCGCTTGTGGAGCGTTTTTTACCTTCTTGACCTGAGCCTGCTGACGCTCTTTCTCATGCTTCAGGTCCGTAATCGCCGCGTCGCGCTCCGACTTGTCCAGAGTGCTGTCGTAACTCCGGATCACGTCGCTGAATTGCTGCATGGGTCCCGGGTCCGACAAACTGCTCGTGCACCCGGACAAAAGGATGACGGACAGCACCGCCGCCAAGCGATAGGCTGAGTGTGAAAACATCGCTGCGATTTGACTCTGGTGGAGTTTCCCCTGGCGAAGTCCCTCGCCTAATCGCTATATTGCATAGCACAATAACAAGTTCAGCGGAAGCTGGCGTTCACCACGCGCCGCCAAATTGGCCGAAACGTGGTTCGGGGATGGAAAATTAAGGGTTATTCAATGCGAAACGACAATCAGAATGGTGGGGCTGGCGCCGGCGGGACCAACGATGACAAGAAGGGGCAGAACGATGCTCCGGAGAACATGAACTTCGACGAATTTACGCGGAACATGATGAGGTTGTTCGACCAAGGTACGAAGGTTGCTTCGAACCTGGCCGAGCGCAACGCGGCGACTGGGAACAGCCCATACAGCATGGCTTCCGAGGCCAGCGAGGCGGCGAAGACGCTTGGCACGGTGGCTCAGGCATGGGCCTCGAACCCGAGCAAGCTCGCGGCGGCCCAAGGCGAGCTCTTGCAGAGCTACGCCGATCTCTGGGGACGTTCGGTGCGCCGGTTTCTCGGCGAAGAGGTCGAGCCGGTCGCGAAACCCGAGCCAGGCGACAATCGCTTCACCGATCCCGGCTGGTCGGACAACCAGTATTTCGACTTCTGGAAGCAAGCCTATCTGATTACGTCGCGATGGGCCGAGGACATCACCAAGAACACCGAAGGCGTGGACGAGCGAACCCGGAAGCGGGCCATGTTCTATCTCGAGCAGGTCCTCTCGGCGATGTCTCCCTCCAACAATCCATTCACGAACCCCGAGGTCGTGCGGACGACGCTCTCGACGAACGCGGAAAATCTGGTTCAGGGCATGGCGCACCTGGCCGAGGACATCGAGCACTCGAAGGACCTGCTCCGTGTGAGCCAGACCGACCTCTCGGCGTTCGAAGTGGGCCGCGATCTGGCGATTACGCCCGGCAAGGTCATCTTCCAGAACGACCTCATTCAGCTCATCCAATATGAGCCGGCCACGAAGCAAGTCTCCAAGGCGCCCCTGATCATCGCGCCGCCCTGGATCAACAAGTACTACATCCTGGATTTGAAGCCGGAGAAGTCGTTCGTGAAATACGCGGTCGATCAGGGCTTCACGGTGTTCATGATCTCCTGGGTCAACCCGGACGGGCAGCTCGCGCAAAAGACCTTCGAAGACTACATGCACGAAGGGATTTTGAAGGCCGTCGAGGTGGTCAATCGCCAGCTCGGGCTGCACCATGTCAATCTGCTCGGCTATTGCGTCGGCGGCACGCTCCTCGCCTCGACACTGGCCTACTCGGCCGCCAAGGGCGACGACCGGATCGCGACCGCGACGTTCCTGACCGCCCAAGTCGACTTCACCGAAGCCGGCGATCTGTTGATCTTCATCGACGATACGCAGCTCAAGTCGCTCGAAGAGATGATGGCCGAGCGGGGCTATCTCGACGGATCGCGGATGGCGGCGGTGTTCAACATGCTTCGGCCGCGCGATCTGATCTGGCCGTATGTCGTGAACAACTATCTGCTCGGAAAGAAGCCGTTCCCGTTCGACCTGCTGTTCTGGAACGCGGACTCGACGCGCATGCCCGCCGCGAACCACGCCTTCTATCTGCGGGAGTTCTATCATGAGAACCGTCTCGCAAAGGGCGAGATGGAGCTTGGCGGGGTCAAGCTCGACCTATCCAAGATCAAGATCCCGGTCTACGAGCTCTTCACGCGGGAGGACCACATCGCGCCCGCGGTTTCGGTCTTCCGCGGCAGCAAGCTCTTAAGCGGCGAGGTCCGGCACGTGATGGCTGGATCGGGCCATATCGCGGGCGTGGTGAATCCTCCGGCCAAGAAGAAGTACCAGTATTGGACGGACGGGCGGCCCGCCGCGACCCTCGAAGAATGGACCAAGACGGCAAAGGAGACGCCGGGCTCCTGGTGGCCGGACTGGGCCGCGTGGCTTGAAAAGCGCTCCGGCGAAAAGGTGCCGGCGCGGGACCCCTCGTCCGGGCCCTTCAAGCCGATCGAAGACGCGCCCGGCAGCTACGTCAAAGACCACGACTGAGATCGTTCCGCGAGGGACAGGCCCCGCCACGGAGCCTGTCCCTACGGGAAGAGTGGAAGCTGCTCCAGCCCCGTCGTCTCGTCGAGGCCGTGCATCGCGTTGAAGTTCTGCAAGGCCTGCCCGGCCGACCCCTTCACCAGATTGTCGATCGTCGAGATGACGATCGCCCGCCCCGGAATCCGGTCGGCGAAGACGCCGATATGGCAATAGTTCGACCCCCGGACGTGCTGGGTCGCGGGGATCACGCCCTTGTCCACGATGCGAACGAACGGGCTAGAGGTGTAGGCTCCCGTCAGAGCGGTGCGCAGATCGCCGGCCGATACGCCGTCCGCGAGCGGGACATAGCAGGTACACAGCTCGCCACGCGTCATGGGCACGAGATGCGGCGTGAAATTCACGCGGACGTCCTGTCCGGCCACCGCGGCAAGCTCCTGCTCGATTTCCGGAACGTGCCGGTGCGTGCCGACGCCGTAGGGTGAAAGCCCCTCGCCCGCCTCGGAGAACAGGATATTCTGCTTGAGGGACCGGCCCGCGCCCGACACGCCGGACTTCGCGTCCACGATGATGCTGTCCAGCCCGATGAGACCGCCCTTGGCAAGCGGCAGAAGAGCCAGCAGCACGGCCGTCGGGTAGCAGCCGGGACAGGCCACGAGCCGGGCCGTCGCGATCGCCTCGCGGTAGTGCTCGGTCAGCCCGTAAACGGCGTCCTTGTGAAGCTCGGGCGCGGTGTGGTCCCCGCCATACCATTCGGCGTAGGTGGCCAGGTCCCGGAGACGGAAATCGGCGGACATGTCGATGACTTTGACGCGCGCCGGGAGCTTGGCGATCTCGCTATGGGCCGTGCTGTGCGGCAGGCCGCAAAAGGCGACATCGACAGTATTCCAGTCGACTTCCTCGGGCCTCACGAGATCGGGCAGGCCGAGGCTCTCGAAATGCGGAAAGACCTTGGCGAGCGGCTGTCCCGCATGCGACTTGGCGATCAGCGCCGCGATTTCGATATTGGGATGTCTGGCCGCGAGCCGGATCAGGTCGGCGCCGGTATAGCCCGAAGCGCCGAGCACGGCGGCCCGGAACGTTTGTTTGCTGGTCATGACAGACCCTAAACGACCGGCCCCGCGCATGGCAGGGCCTCAATGGCACGAGACGTAAGGCGGGAGAGAGGCCAAGCCCCTCTCCCGGAACAATCCAGAAACAAGCGCGATGAACTTAGCGCTTGGAGAACTGGAAGCTGCGGCGAGCCTTGGCCCGGCCGTACTTCTTACGCTCGACCGTACGCGCATCCCGGGTCAGGAAGCCGGCCTTCTTGAGAACGCTGCGCAACTCCGGCTCGAAATGCGTCAGAGCCTTGGAGATGCCGTGCCGCACGGCGCCCGCTTGTCCCGAAAGGCCGCCGCCCGAGACGGTGCAGACCACATCGATCTGGCCCTCGCGCGCGGCCGTGACGAGCGGCTGCTTCAGGATCATCTGAAGCACCGGACGGGCGAAATAGGTTGCGTGGTCCTTGCCGTTCACCGTGATGTTGCCGGGGCCCTGCTTGACCCAGACGCGGGCGACCGCGTCCTTCCGCTTACCCGTGGCATAGGCGCGGCCCTGCGCATCGACCTTGCGCTCGTAAACGCGCTCCGCCGCGGGCGCATCGCTTTCGCTCTGCAACTGAGCCAGATCTTCTAGCGTGTTGGTTTCGCTCATGGCTCTTAGGCGCTCCTTGCGTTCTTCGAATTCAGGGCCGCGACATCCAGCGGCACGGGGTTCTGCGCCTCGTGGGGATGGTCGGGGCCTGCATAGACTTTGAGGTTCTTGAGCTGCTGGCGGGCAAGCGGACCGCGGGGAAGCATGCGCTCCACGGCCTTCTGCAACACGCGCTCCGGATGCTTGCCGTCGAGGATCTTCTCGGCGGTGCGGCTCTTGATGCCGCCCGGATGGCCCGTGTGCCAGAAATACTCCTTGTCGGAGCGCTTATTGCCGGAAAACACGACATTGCCCGCATTGATGACGATGATGTTGTCTCCATCGTCCATGTGGGGCGTGAATCCGGGCTTGTGCTTGCCGCGCAGCCGCGTCGCGATAAGCGCCGCAAGCCGGCCCACGACAAGGCCGCTGGCGTCGATCAGAACCCAGGACTTTTCGATGTCCTTGGGTGTAGCCGAAAAGGTTTTCATGGTTCGCGTCACTCTGCGTCTCAACCAAAAGATCGGCGCTTCTAACGGTTGCCGCCATGACGGTCAAGTGAGTTCGATTTCGCTATTGGAAACAGCGCTCTAACTATGTGGTACTGAAATACCGTGCTGAAGCCGACTGATTTCACGTGCCTTTTTCGCCGGTTTCTGTAACCGATGGACGATCGGACAGGAATTTGCGGGAATCGGTGGAAAATGGACGAAGGCGACATCTTGCTGTGGAAGGACCAGGACGCGGTTCGCGTCTTGACCCTCAATCGCCCGAAGGCGCGGAACTGCCTCTCGATGGCTCTGATGCAGGCGCTGCAAAGCGCCCTCGCCGAGGCGGCGGAGACCGATGACGTCCGCGCCGTGGTGCTGGCGGGTTCGGGTCCCGCCTTTTCGTCCGGTCACGATCTCAAGGAGCTGACGGCACGCCGGAACGACCCGGATCGCGGCCGCGCGTTCTTCGAGGAGACGATGCGGACCTGCGCCGAGACGATGCTGACCATCGTCCGCCTGCCCAAGCCCGTCATCGCGGCTGTGAACGGCATCGCGACCGCGGCAGGCTGCCAACTCGTGGCGACTTGCGATCTGGCTGTTGCCGCCACGGACGCGCGTTTCGCCACGCCGGGCGTCAATATCGGTCTGTTCTGTTCCACGCCCATGGTCGCGTTGAGCCGCAATCTCTCGCGCAAGGCCACCATGGAGATGCTGCTTCTGGGCGAGATGGTCGAAGCCGAAGAGGCGCTGCGGCTCGGCCTCGTGAACCGGGTCGCCGAGCCGGACCGGGTCGTGAACGAAGCCGTCGCGTTCGGCCGCAAGATCGCCAGCAAGCCGTCCCGGACCTTGAAGATCGGCAAAGAAGCGTTCTACCGCCAGCTCGAAATGCCGCTCGACGAAGCCTATCGCTACACGGCCGGCGTCATGGTCGAGAACATGCTCGACGCCGAAGCCGAGGAAGGGATTGGCGCCTTCCTCGACAAGCGCGAGCCTCAATGGCCCCGATAGGGCTGCCCCGGCAAGAGGTTCCACGGAGAGAGGTCACATGGCGAGAGGTCACATGGCGAAAGGTCACATGGATCACGACCGCTATTCGGACGCCTATATCCGCGACATCCTTCTGGGCCATCGCGTCTTCGCCGTGGTCGGGGCCAGCGTGAAGACGATCCGCCCGAGCTATTTCGTCATGAAATATCTCCTGGCGAAGGGATTCGACGTGATCCCGGTCAATCCGGGTCATGGCGGACACATCGTGGCTGACCAAACGGTCGTGCCGTCGCTTGGCGAGATCGGCCGGCCGGTCGATGTCGTCGACATCTTCCGCAATTCGGACGCGGCGCTGGGCATTACCGAAGAGGCCATTCGCATCGGCGCCAAGGTCGTTTGGATGCAGATCGGCGTGCGGAACGACGCCGCCGCGCGCCTGGCCGAGAGCGCCGGGCTCAAGGTCGTCATGAACCGCTGTCCGAAGATCGAATACGGGCGCCTCTCGGGCGAGATCGGCTGGGCCGGCGTTAATTCGCGCACGCTGTCCAGCAAACGGCCTGTCATCGGTTCCAATGGCGGTCAGCAGCGGTCGCTTCGCAACGACGGCTGATACGCCGGTGCGCGCCGGCGCGAAATGGAAGACGGGCACGACGCCATCCCCTATGGTTCGATTCACTTCGCGGTGACCGCAACACTGGACCAGATAAGGGAGGTTCCCGATGTCCGAAGAGCGTACGCCTGGGTTCGACACACTCGCCATTCACGCAGGCGCGCAGCCGGATGCTTCGACGGGCGCCCGGGCGACACCGATCTACCAGACGACATCGTTTGTCTTCGACGACGTCGATCATGCCGCCGCGCTGTTCAACCTCGAGACCTTCGGCAACATCTATACGCGGATCATGAATCCCACCCAGGCGGTCCTCGAAGAGCGCATGGCGGCTCTTGAAGGCGGCACCGCCGCGCTCGCCGTCGCTTCGGGTCACGCGGCCCAAGCCGTCGTCCTCCATACGCTGATGGAGCCCGGCGCCGAGTTCGTCGCCGGCCGGCAGCTCTACGGCGGTTCCATCAACCAGTTCGGTGAGGCCTTCAAGAAATTCGACTGGCATGTGAAATGGGCCGATACGACGGACGCGGAAACGTTCCGCGCGGCCATAACGCCGAGGACCAAGGCGATCTTCGTCGAGTCGGTCGCCAATCCCGGTGGAATCATCACCGATATCGAAGCGGTCGCGGGCGTGGCGAAAGAGGCCGGGGTTCCGTTGATTGTCGACAATACGCTGGCCACCCCCTACCTGCTCAAGCCGAAGGACTACGGCGCCGACATCGTCGTTCACTCCCTGACCAAGTATCTCGGCGGCCACGGCAACTCCATCGGCGGCGTGATCGTCGATTGCGGCACGTTCGACTGGATGGCAAGCGGCCGCTACCCGTCGATTTCCGCCCCCTGCGGCAGCTATCACGGCATGGTCCTTGGCGAGACGTTCGGGAACTTCGCGTTCGCCATCGCCGCCCGCGTGTTGGGGCTTCGCGATCTGGGCCCCGCGATCTCGCCCATGAATGCGTTCCTCATTCTGACGGGGATCGAAACGCTCCCGCTGCGGATGCAGCGTCACTGCGACAACGCGCTGGCGGTCGCGGAATGGCTGACGACCCACGACAAGGTCTCTTGGGTGAATTATGCGGGGCTGCCCGGCAACCAGTTCTACCGGATGGCGCGGCGTTATTGCCCCAAGGGGGCCGGCGGGGTGTTCACATTCGGTCTGAAGGGCGGCTACGAGGCCGGCATCGCCCTTGTCGGCAAGGTTCAGCTCTTCAGCCATCTCGCCAATATCGGCGACACGCGCAGTCTCATCATTCATCCCGCCTCGACGACGCACCGGCAGCTCGCGGACGATGCGCGGGCGCGCGCGGGAGCGGGCGACGACGTGGTGCGGCTCTCGGTCGGACTGGAGGATGTCGGCGACATTATCGCCGATTTGGATCAGGCGCTCGAAGCGGTTTGACCTTCGGGGAACCGTTCTCCGGCCCTGCTTCGCCAGAAATGGTAGAGCGCGGCCGCGAAGACCAGGAGTGCGCCGGCTTGATGCGCGAGTCCGAGTTCGATCGGAACCGCGCGAAGCAGCGTCCAGATGCCGAGCGCCACTTGCAACAGCGCGAAGGCCGCTAGCGTTACGGCGCTGCCGCGCAAGCCCGCCGCGTTGGTTCGCCGCAACAGCCACAACGCCTGCAGCACGGTTGCCGCGACAACCGCATAGCCGAGCATGCGGTGATCGAATTGAACCGTGAGCGGGTTCTCGAACATGTTGAGATACCAAGGCTCCGCCGCGCCCAACCCGGTCGGAATGAATGCGCCGTTCATCAGCGGCCAGGTATTGAAGCCGAGACCGCCGTCGATGCCGGCGACAAGAGCGCCGGCGAGCAGTTGCAGGTAGATCAACGCGAGCACGAGGCCCGCGACGATCGCGGGCGCCCTCGAACCGGCCCGGGCCGCGTCGCCGCGTCCGCCGTCGCGGAGCCCGAGGATGAGCCAGATCGTGTAGCCGAAAATCAGGATCGCGACGCCGAAATGCGCGGCCAGCCGGTATTGGCTGACATCCACCCGGTCCACCAGACCGCTCTTGACCATGTACCAGCCGAGCGCACCTTGAAGACCTCCGAGAACGAACAGGCCGAGCAGACGCGGGAACAGGCTCTTCGGGATATAGCCGGCGAGCCAAAAGCCGACGAACGGCACGAAGAAGACGATGCCAATGAAGCGGCCCAGAAAGCGATGGGCCCACTCCCACCAATAGATGGATTTGAAGCCCTCCAGATCCATGTCCTGGTTGACCAGGGAATATTCGGGAATCTTCTTGTAGGAGTCGAAAGCCTCTTGCCAATCGGCGTCCGATAAAGGCGGTATGGCGCCGACGATGGGCTGCCACTCGGTGATCGACAACCCGGAATCGGTGAGCCGCGTGGCGCCCCCGACGAGGAT
The DNA here is from genome assembly GCA_002482645.1 of Hyphomicrobiaceae bacterium UBA7697. GTDB lineage: Bacteria > Pseudomonadota > Alphaproteobacteria > Rhizobiales > Methyloligellaceae > Methyloceanibacter. The sequence continues at coordinate 6,699 of DLGJ01000008.1, read as the reverse complement.
CATGGCTGCGATGAGAAATGCGACACAGGAAAGCCAAAGACGCAGCGCGCCCGCTTTTCGCGGCGCGATCGTCTCCGCGTCCCGCGCGGGCGACAGGCTTTGTGTGGTTGGCATGCTCATTGGCGCGGTGATAGCGGGCTCTCGGTCCGAACTCAATGGCGCGAAACGTCCCTGGGAACCCCGGCAGGAGGCGGCATGAGCGCGCATGTCCGCAAGTTGATCGGCACGATCGTGCTCCTGGTTTTCATGGTCCTGTATCTCGCGGTTGCGGCCGCAATCGGCTCGGGGCGCATCTCCGAGGCCAACGGCTTTGTCCAGTTCGCGTATTTCCTGATCGCTGGGCTCTTATGGGTGATCCCCGCCGCGCTTCTCATCCGTTGGATGGCGCGTCCCGACTGAGTGCCTGCCGCGGCAATCCGGCTCTAGGCCGCGTCTACCTGCTGAAAGCCGTTCCAAATCGCGAACGGGGCGCCGGTCAGATAAAGGGACGTGTAGGACAGCTTCTGGAACTCGCCATTCAACGAAACGCGCGGCAGAGCCGTGAGATAATCCCGATGGGCGGGAAACAGCATGCCTTTGCGCGTGGTCACGGCCGTGCGGAAGCCCGCGCCTTCCGTCAGCGCGAATTCCCGGGTCCCCGCACTTCCAGGGTCTCCGTACGGATAAGCGAAATGCACCGGCCGCGCACCCAGCTCGGCCTCCAATCGATCCGCGCTCTCCACGATCTGTTCCACCGCTTCGTCCACCGGAAGTTTGGCGAGCGCGAAATGATCCTTGGTGTGCGCGCCGATGGTGACAAGCGGATCGGCGGCCATTTCGCGTAACTCGTCCCAGGTCATAATCAGGTCGCGGCATTGCCCGGCGAGATCGATGCCGTAGCGCGTGGCCAGCGCCCGGACGATCTCGCGCATTTTTCGCTCGTCCAGACCGCGGAGCCACCAATACATCCTCTCGTAAGAGCGGTTCTTGTCGGCGTCGGTTCCGGTCGGCAAGCGCCAGGCGCCACCGTCGCGGTCCACGAGGATTTCGGGAGAGGACTTGGCGACCGCCGCCTCGAGCGCCAGCCACCAGAGCTCTCCATTTCCGGACGGATAGTCCGTCGGAACGTAGAGCGCGAGAGGCACTTGGCGGGCCCGGAACAGCGGCAGGGCATATTGCAGATTGTCCCGGTAGCCGTCGTCGAAGGTGAAGCACGCGAAGCGCCCGCCTTCGCCATGGGCCAGCCGGCCGGCCGCTTCGTCGAGTGTGACGACTTCGAGACCCGCCTCCAAAACCTGGTCGAGAACCGCTTCCAGAAAGTCCGGCGTCACCTTGAGGATCCGGTTCGGCGAAAAGGCGCGGTCCTTCTCCTCGTCGGGGCACACCTGGTGCAGCGTGAAGATCAGGCCCTCGCCTTGCGTATAGGGCGCAAGCAGACGGCCCGCGCCGGTGAGGTGAAGCCCCGTCAGCGCGGCGCGCATGATCGACGTCTTCCCCTTAACCACGCCGGTCCCCTCTGCCATTGAGCATCATGCGTTAACCTCGCGCTGCCATTGTACTGCAATCCAGCGGGCAGTTTGGCGCCGCTTCCTTGCCAAAGAATTGCCGCCCACGAAGGTCGATCTTGTGCCGGCGCCGCGATACGAAGGTTGATCGATGGAGTCGTTGGTCTTGATGCGGTCCGAGGCGGAGGCGTCCGGCATGGAAACATTCGAACCGGCTGAACCTCTGGTTCAGACTGCCGCGGGCCGTCTCTCTCTCCATGTAACGTCCGACATCCAGCGCATCAAACCCCTTTGGACGGCGCTGCAGGCGGCAACGCCCTGCACGGTCGCACAGACATTCGATTGGGGACGGGCCTGGTCCGAGCACATGCTTGCGCCGGCGGGTGGCGTTCCGGCCGTTGCAATCGGCTATGGCGCGGACGGTACGGCCAAATTCCTGTTGCCGTTCGAAACGAAGCGGCTGGCCGGGATGACCGTGTTGAAATGGCTCGGTCAGGATCACGCGAACTATTCGTTCGGATTGTTCGCGGCCGACATCGCACCGCTTTTGACGAAGAAGGACCTGTCTTGCGTGCTGCATGCGATTGCGCGGCGGACCGGCGCGGCGGCCGCCTATTTCGAGGGGCAGCCCTTCTCCTGGGAGGGCGTCCCCAATCCATTCGCGTTGCTGTCGCACCAGCTTGCCCCGAACAGCGGATTCGCCATAGAGCTCGGCGACTTTCAAACGCTGTATCTCAGCCGGTTCAAGAAGCGCGCACGACAGACCCTCCTCCGGAAAGAGCGCCGCCTCCAGGAATTTGGACCGTTGCACTATGGCTGGGCCGAGACGGACGAGCAGAAGCGCGCGGTGCTCGATACGTTCTTCGAACAGAAGGCGCAGCAATTCGCGGCCATGGGCGTGACGGACATCTTCGGGCCGGAAGCGCAAGGTTTCTACCGGGATCTCGCCGCCCTTCCCGCGGAAAATCCCAGCCGGTTGCGGCTCGGCTACGTCGCCTTGGACGGCGATATTCTCGCGACGTTTTCCGGCGCGGTCTGCCACGATCGGATGTGCGTGCTGTTGTCCTCGCTGACGAGCAACGAGCATCAGCGCCAATCGCCCGGCGCGCAGCTACTGCGCCACCAAATCGAAGAGGCCTGCGGACACGGACTCAAATATTTCGATCTCGGCGTGGGCGGCGCGCGGCACAAATCCGAGTGGAGCAACGTGGTTTATCCGCTGTTCGACAGCTACATCGCACTGACACCGCAAGGGTACGGCTTGACACTGCCGCGCGCGGCGACCGCGCAACTCAAACGCATCATCAAGACCAACCCGCGGCTTTGGGCCTTGGCGCAGTCGATCCGTAAGCGGATCAACGCCCGCGACGCCTGAACCGGCGCGGGCCCGTCATGCTGGCTTCCGGGCACGGTTCAGAGCGGGACGGCGCTGACGCATATGCCGCCTATACGGCGGCTTTCCGGCCGAACAGCGAGAACCGCCGCTTCTTGTGATCCCCACCCGGTTCGTAGACGACAACGGGGCAACCCAGACGCTGGATGGTCGAAAGCGGCTGGCTTTCCCTTTCCATGCTGCCCTGGGCGGGAAGTACGGCGACGGCGATCGGCAATTCGAATTTGAGCGCCGGCATCAAGCTTTCGATCGATGCCATGTCGGCGTGCAAGACCACGCAATCATAGGCTTGAGTCAGAGCCTCGAAGATTCTCATGAAGGCGTCGGGTTCGCGAAACCCTTCGCTCATCGCCGGGTTGCCGGCTGGAATGACCTGCAGGGTCGATGCCTCGTCGAGCCTGACCACGTCGGCGAACTCGACCTTCCCGGCCGCGAGATCGGCAAAGCCGGGAACGCGCGGCATCGAAAGACGTCCCGAAACCACGGACGAGCCTTTGGCGAGGTCCACGAGGGCGACCTGCTCGTTCCGGTCCGCAAGATCGCGCGCGATGGCGATCGCCGCCTCGGGCGATTGGGCGCGCGCGGACGTACCGGCGACCAAGAGCGTGCGCGGCAGCCCGCCCGTCGCGCTTTCGAGGACCGTGCCGATAACGGCATCCACGGATCCGAGCACAGGGCCTATATCGCCCATGCCGATGGCGGGTTTGGCGGGGACGGCAAATTCGTCGTTCGCTTCGGGGCCCGCGACCCTCTGGGTCAGGTAGTGCCGAAGATCGTTGGGGCTCAGGGCTGCCATCCGGTTCTCTTTCCGAGGGCTTCTTGCGATGCGCGCGGGTTCCTCCGGTGGTGTGGCGGAGGTGTCCGGCGCCTTCTTGGCGCTCTTGCCGCGAAACCGTTCGAGAAAGCCGCCCGGGCCGCCTCCGCCGGGCTTTTCGGTTTCCGTGGCGCTCGGATCGGTTTGTCTGTTCACGTCCTTGCGGAGGCGCTGAATGAAATCCGCGGTGGACGCCGGCTTGCGGACCTCCTCTGCGGGCTCGGCCTTGGACGGCTCTCTCTCTAGTGTCTTCGCGATGGCCGTTTGGGCTTCGTTCCGGGCAAGCGGCTTTGCGGGCGTTATCTCTTGCACCGCCGGCTTGGAGGATGCCTTGGAGGATGCCTTGGAGGATGCCTTGGGGGATGTCTTGGGGGACGGTTTGATGAATGCTTTGGCGGGCGCCGCCTTGGACGGAGCGCCCGCTTCCTCTGCACTGGGATGCGGTGAAGGCTCCGGACGTTCCGGCTCCCGCTCCTCATCGTTCGACAGCGCTCCCGTGGCGGCCAAAGCAGCCAGGGTCGCAAGCGCGCCGGACGGCTTCCTGCCGGACGTGTCCTGCTTTGCTTCCTCGGCGGTCCGTTCGAGCGGCTCCCGCCCGGCCGGTTCCTTGCTCGCTGGGGCTTCTGGGGCGGCATCCTGACGCACGGCCTCGTGAGACGGCGCGTTTCGAGGTGGCGCCGTCCGCGTCTCGGTCTTTTGGGGTATCGCTTCGACGGGTGCCTTTGCCTCGGCGGCCGCCTTGTCTCGGGCGAGCGCTTCTTGGGCGAGCGCTTCTTGGGCGAGCGCTTCTTGGGCGACTGATTCTTGGGCGACTGACTCTTGGGGAACCACATCTTGGGGAACCGCTTTCGCGGCGGGTTCCTTTGGTTCCATGGACGGCTTCCCGGCGCCGGACGCTTCGGCCGCTTCTTCCGCGGCCTCGTCGAGCGCGGCGCTGCGCGGCGCGTTGACCTTGAGCCAGCTCGGCCGTTTTGCCGGTTTCGAGGGCCGCCAAACCGACTTCGAGGCCGGGCGTGACGCCGCGGCACCGGCGATCTTTCCGGGAACGGTGCTTTCGGTGGCAGCCGCGGTCGTCTTTTCGATCGGCTCGCGCGTCGGTTCGGGGTCTCCAGCGGAGGACGCCGGACTTTCGGCCCTGGGTGCGGGCTGCCGGGGCGACGCCGGCTTCGGAAGATTCGCGTCGGAGGTGTTCGGCTGGGAACCGACGGACTGAGGCGTTTCGGGGGGCGGCGCGGAGATCTCTCGCGGCCGCGTATCCTCACGCGCTTCGGCCGGTATGTCCGAGACCGTTCGACCCGTCACGTCCGGCGTTCCGCCGAGCGCTTCGGGGTGCGGCACGCGCCTCCGGCGCTCCGCAGCCTCCATTCGGCTCAACGCCAGCATTTCCGCACGCGACATGTATTCCGGTTCGCCCGGAACCAGCTCGTCCGGTTCGTACCGGACCGGCGATCGTTCGCGCCGCTCCGGGGCGCCGCTAACAATGATCGCCTTGGCGAGGACGGACCCGATGGCGAGCAGCGCGGCCGCGGCAATCACGAGAAGGGTGATGGGTCCTTTGCGCGGGAACGAAGGAAGGACGGAGGCGTGCGCCCGGGAGACGATCGCGGCCTGAGCCGGCACCGCCCCCAAATCGTGGCGCGCGGACGCGTCGCGATAACGCGCCAGATACGATTCCAGGAGATCGCGATTGGCTTTCGCCTCGCGTTCCAACGCACGGAGCTTCACTTCCGCATCGGACTGTCCCGCGGACCGGCTCTTGGCCGCATCGAGGCTTGCGCGCAACGACGCTTCGCGGGCGGCGGCGACCTGAGCCTGGTTTTCAAGGCCCTTGACGACCTTCTGCGCTTCGATCCGGATCTGCGCGCGGACATCGGCCAATTCGGAGCGGAGCTGCTGAATGCGTGGATGGGACGGCAACAATGTCGCGGACAATTCCGCGAGTTGGCGCTGCACGAGGACGCGCTGTTCGATCAGATTGATTACCACTTGCGAACTCATGACCTCGGGCGTCGCATCAATGTCGCCGTTCTTCGCAAGCATATCCTTGATGAGCTTCGCCCTGGCGCGCGCCTCGGATTCCTGCGCCTCGGCAAGAATCAATTGGCTGTTCAGCTCGGACAGCTGCTGCGCGTTCAGCGTGACATTGTTGGTGCCCGCATAAAGGCCCTTGGATGCCTTGAACGACTCGACGGCCTCCTCGGCCTCCGCGGTCGCCGTGCGGAGCGCCTTGATCTGCGCGTCCAGCCAGGCCGTGGCGTCCTTGGTCTGGTCGATCTTGGCTTCCCGCTGCCAGGCGATATAGACGTCCGCGAGCGTATTGGCGATCTTCGCGGCGAGCTGCGGATCGCCGGACGTGTATTCCACCGCGATCACGGAAGACTTGGAAAGCTGGTACACGTCGAGATGTTCGGCGAGCGCATTGGCCGCGCGTTCTTCTTCCGACTCGGGCGTGCCCCGGCTGAGACCGGCGGCCTTCATCAAACGCGCGAGAATCGTGTCGCCCGCATCCTGCATGAACGCGTCGTTCTGCGTGAGATCGAGATCGCGCACGACTTTGAGAATGAGGTCGCGCGAAGTCAGGACCTGCACCTGGCTTTGCACGGCTTGCTCGTCAAGCGCGGTGCGGTACGCGTTACTCCCCTGCTCCGTCGTTGGGCGCGTGAACGCCGTTTCTTCGTTCTGCACCAAGATGCGCGCTTCGGAGGTATAGAGCGGCCGCATCATCGACAGGGCGATGAAGGTCAACGCTCCGGCGCCGAGCGCTAGGCCGACGATCCATCCCTTTGCGCGCCACAGTGCGGCACCAAGAGTTGCAAGATCAATGTCGTCGTTTTCAAGCTTCTCGCCCGAGGATTTTTTCACGAACCAAGACCCGTTGCGGAATCGGTGAAGAGCTTTTCAATAAGCGCAGAACGCCGTAACCAAATACTTAAGCGCCGCGCCGCTTTAAGACGACCCCCTCATGCCGTCCGGCACGGGGTTCGTGCCCGTTTTGGCACGGGTGCTCA
>DLGJ01000006.1 GCA_002482645.1 Hyphomicrobiaceae bacterium UBA7697 | reverse complement strand
GTCCCCCAAACATCTCCATCTCCTTCCCCTTATTTTCATCGTTCCATGCGAACCGTGGTCCCCGCACGAGTCGCGGAAAGCTCACAGCCCTTATACGAGCTCGAAGTGCGCCGATAAATCGCCAAACGGCCCGCCGAGGCCGATTTTGACTCTCTTGTGACATTTTGGTCCCGGTACCCGGGAACATTTCCCCACATCGGCATCGGCCCGTGCCGAACGCCCGATTAGGAAAGTTTTAACCGTAATGTCCTGAAAAATATGAACTTGAACCGCCCGCGCGGCACCGGGGACGAGGGGGAAGACATGGTATTCAAGGGAACGGCCGGCGGCTCGACGAGCTCCGGACACGCGATTTCACGGCCCGGCGGGCAAAGCCTGGTGCAAATATGCGGCAACGCAGCCGATCACATGGCGAGGGCCCGTGAGGCCCTGGGCGGAGAATCGCTGGACCCGGCTCAGGCCCTCGACCATCTGGACGAGGCCATCTCGTGCCTCAAGGGGCTTTCGCGCCACAAGGCCGAGTCCCGCGACGAAGCCGGGCCGGCCGTTCTGGCCTTCCCGCGGAACCGGCGGGCCCGCTCGGCTTAAGCGTCCTCAGACCAGAAATCCGGTTCGGCCTGCGACAAACGCCCGCCGAGGCGGATCGGCGCGACCGCCCGCGCAAGACCGGATCGGTCGTCCACGTCGATCGCGACGCCGCAGACCGTGGCGTCCCCCTTGGACGGCGCGAAGCGCCGCGACGAAATCTTGGTGAGGAACCGGCTGATCGGCTCGTCCTTCTCCATGCCGAGCACCGAATCGAAATCGCCGCACATGCCCGCGTCGCTGATATAGGCCGTCCCGCCGGTCAGGATCTGATGATCCGCGGTCGGGACATGGGTATGCGTGCCGACCACGGCGGTCGCGCGGCCATCGACGAAATGCCCCAGAGCCTCCTTCTCGGACGTGGCCTCCGCATGGAAATCGATGAAGACCGCATCGGCACCCGTCTTGAGCGGACACGCCGCCAACGCATCCTCCACGGCGCGGAACGGATCGTCGAGGTCGCCCATGAAGACGCGCCCCATTGCGTTGATCACCAGCACGTCCGCTCCGTTCGCGGCTTTGAACAGTCCCGCGCCCTTGCCCGGCGTTCCGGACGGGAAATTGATGGGCCGCAACAGACGGTCGTAGCGTTCGATGAAGACGAGCGCCTCGCGCTGATCCCAGACATGGTTGCCGGTCGTGACCACATCGGCGCCGGCATCGAGGAGCTCGTTGAGGATGGCCTCCGAAATCCCGAATCCGCCTGCGGAATTCTCGCCGTTGACGATGACGAAGTCCGCGGCGTAGCGGGCCCTTAGTTTCGGTAACGTCTCGAGAACGGCAAGGCGCCCCGCGCGGCCGACCACATCGCCTAGGAAGAGAAGACGCATCGAGACGGGCGCTTGGCTGCAACGTTGATCATGTGGGGTCCATATAGAATACCAGCCGGAACCGCCAGTCCGCGGCACGCTATGCGTCCCAATGCCCCGGGGTCACCGACCGGGCGCGCGGCCGCAAGACGCGATGGCAGGATCGCCGTGGCACGATCGCCGTGGCAGGGCCGCCGTGGCAGGGCCGCGATGGCCGTCGGAGCGCAGATCCCGGGTTTCCCTACTTAAGTAGGTGGGTGCCGAGTGACGAAGACCACGATCCCCGTCAGGGTCAGCTCCCATAGGATCTTATAGGGCCCTGGAATAAATGCTCCTAACGCACCTCGCAGCCCGCCGGTCATAATAATAAGAAGAGCTGCGCCTCGGAACCAGTGGCAAGAGTGACGCTACCGCGCCGTGAGCGACGTCTAACGCCCGCCGCCCGCGAAACGTGCGTTGAGCCCTTCGAGCCGCGCCGCCGCTTCGCCGAACTTGGCGAAGAGCTGCGCCTCGACCGACCGCGCGTTTTCGTCGGATTCGGATTTGTCGCGGCGGGCATCGGCGAGCTGGGCCCGCAGATCGTCCAACTCGGTCCGCATGGCCCACAACTCGTCCGTCACGAGCAAGGACGCCATGAGGATGAGGCGATCGTCGCCAACTTGGCCGAATTTCCGCCGCATGTCGTCCACATGTGCCCCGATATACTCGGACAGCCCAAGCAGATGCGCTTCTTCGCCCTCGTTGCATTCCAGCCGGTAGGTCCGGCCGTTCAGCGTCACAACGACTTGCCCCATCGATGCTCCTCGCTTCCTGTCAACCTCTCGAAGCCTCAGTCCTGCAAGGCCGGAGCCATGTCTTTCAACGTGCCCATGACACCCTCCAGCCGGCCCGAAACCTCCTCGTTCGCCTCTTTGAGGCGCTGGACGCGGGCGCGCTCGGCCTCGAGATCGGTCAAAAGCCGATCGCGCTCTTCGGTCAGAACCCGGACCTGCTCCTGCAAGGCCGCGAGCGCGGCCCGTTCGGCCTCGGCGCCGTCGTCGGCGAAAACACGTGTGAGGTGCCCCTCGAGCGCGTCCAACGCGGCGTCGAACCGCTCAAGAGAATCTGTGTCGTCCAGGTGCATCACGGTTTGAGTCATAACGATCGCCCTCCCCGCCAGGCAACTTCGCGTCTCATGGCAAGCGACTTCGCATGTCATGCGATGCCATGTTCCACGAATGCCATGTTCCACATATGGATCAGTCGGCTGGCGAGCTCTGTGGTGACGCCATGTTCAATCGGAAACCGCCTGATCACAACCCTCTTCTCATGTCACCCTGTGCAAAGTTTGACAGCCGCGGAGCGCCTATGATTTGAGACACGCCCCGGTGACCGCAGCCCTTCAAACCTTTGACGGCCCAGACCCGTTCCCCGAAAATGTCCAAATTCAAACCCAGATGCCGCCTCTACCTGCAAGTCGCGGCGCCGATCACGGCAACGCTGGAGCGGCGGCTTTTCCAAGCTCTCGACGAGGTATCGCCCGCCTGCGTGCTGATTTCGGGGGTGAGCGAGCGGCCCGAAAGTGCCGTCCTCGACGGCCTGATCGACCGCGTCCAAGGTGCCGGCGCCGCGTGCTTGATCGAGAACGATATCGAGGCATCCGCCGAACTTGGCGCGGACGGCGTCCATATTGCCGCCGATCCCGCTCTTTATGAACGAGCGCGCCAGACGCTCGGCGAAAGCGCCAATATCGGCGCCGGCTGCGGATTGTCGCGGCACGACGCCATGACGCTGGCCGAATCGGGCGCGGACTATGTCGCTTTCGGCGCGGCGGACGGCGGCGATTTGGACGCGCTGGCCCAACTCGTCGCCTGGTGGTCGGAGATTTTCGTGGTGCCAAGCATTGCCTGGGATATCGAGAGCGTCGCCGGGGCGGAACGGCTCACAAAACTCGGCGTGGACTTCATCGCGCCTCCCCGCACGATCTGGGAGGACCACGACGTACTCGACACCTTGCGCGACATGGATCGCGCGATCGGCAGGATTCGGAGGGACGCATGAGGCAATATCTCGCCGCTCTGCTTGCAATGGCGCTGATCTCGCCCGCAACCACGAGCGCTCTTCATGCCGAGGAGAGCAAGGCCTACGCCGCCTTCGCGGCCGGAAAATACCTGACGGCGCTGGAACTCGCCCAGAAGGAAGCCGAAGGCGGCTCCAAGGAAGCCTACACGCTGATCGGCGAAATCTATTCGGAGAGTCTGGGCGTCCCCGAGGATTTCGACAAGGCCGCTGATGCCTACGCCAAGGGCGCCGATCTCGGCGATACCAACGCGCAACTGTCGCTCGGCCTGCTGATGGCGCGGGGGCTCGGGGTCAAGAAAGACGTTCGCATGGCCGCGAATCTCTTCGAACAGGCCGCCGATAGCGGCAACCCGGCCGCGCAGTACAATCTCGCGCTGATGTATCTGCAAGGGCAGGGCCGCGCCGCCGACGAGGCCAAAGCCGCCGAGTGGATGACCAAGGCGGCCGAGAGCGGCAACGTGCAGGCGCAATACGACCTCGGCGCGTTCTATCAGTTCGGCCGCGGCGTCCCGTTGGACGAAAAGAAGGCAGCGGAATGGACCGGCAAGGCCGCCGGCGCGGGGCTGTCCGCCGCCCAGGTCGAATACGCCACCATGCTGTTCAAGGGGCGCGGCGTCGAAAAGGACGAGGCGAAGGGCGCCAAGCTCTTTTTCCTGGCGGCGGAGGACGGAAATCCGGTCGCGCAGAATCGCGTCGCGCGCCTCTATGCGAATGGCCTCGTGTTCGAAAAGGACCTGGTGCAAGCCGCCAAATGGCATCTGCTTGCGCGGGAGGCCGGTGTCAGCGATTTCACGCTCGACGTGATGCTGACCGAGCTCACGCCCGAGCAGCGCGTGACGGCGGAACGCCTGGTCGACGGCCACGAGGGGGGCCGCATCACCGAGGACGAACAGTCCGCCGCGCCACCGGCCGCGCCGGACGATCCGGCCACGGCGCCGCAAGCGGCACAAGAAGCGGACCCGCAAGGGGCGGGCGCCCTTGACAGTGGCCAGCCGCAAAGTCTTAAACCCCCAGCAAGTCGAGAGACGACGAGTCCTAAGCGCGCCGAACCGGCAAGCGCCAACGGCACGACGCAGCCCAAAACGCATCCCAAAGGGACCCAATGAAGATCAACGGCAACGAGATCAGGCCTGGCAATGTCATCCAGCACAAGAATGGCCTCTGGGTCGCGGTGAAGACCCAGGCCGTGAAGCCAGGCAAGGGACCGGCCTACGCGCAGGTCGAATTGAAGAACCTCATCGACGGCACGAAACTCAACGAGCGCTTCCGCGCCTCCGAAACGGTCGAGCGCGTGCGTCTCGAGCAGAAGGACCATCAATTCCTGTATGCCGAGGGCGACATGCTGACCTTCATGGATCTCGAGTCCTACGACCAGATTCAGATCCCGCAGGATCTTCTCGAGGACCGCGCCGCGTTCCTGCAGGACGGAATGACCGTGACCGTGGAGAGCCACGAGGGGCGGCCGATCGGCGTCGCCCTGCCCGACCAGGTCACGCTCGAAATCGTCGAGGCCGATCCGGTGGTGAAGGGCCAGACCGCCGCGTCGTCCTACAAGCCCGCCGTGCTCGAAAACGGGGTCCGGGTCATGGTGCCGCCCTTTATCGAGGCGGGCGAGCGTATCGTGATCGACACCAACGAAATTACCTACGTCAAGCGCGCCGAGTAACAGGCCGTCCGGCGGCCCATGCGGCGCCGGCGGCGCCGGCCCTCTTGGCCGGAAGCCCTTAAGGCACAGGAATCCCATGCCCGCATCCGCGTTGATGAACGTCATGATCGGGGCCGCCCGCAAGGCGGGCCGCAGTCTCGCCCGCGATTTCGGCGAGGTGGAGCATTTGCAGGTCTCGCTCAAAGGCCCGGCGAACTTCGTCAGCGCCGCCGACACGCGAGCCGAGGAGATCATCTTCGCAGAGCTTTCCAAGGCGCGGCCCGGCTATGGCTTCCTGATGGAAGAGCGTGGCGAGGTGACAGGCGCCGACGAGACCCACCGTTGGATCGTGGACCCGCTCGACGGCACCACGAATTTCCTGCACGGCATCCCGATCTTCGCCATTTCCATCGCACTGGAGCGCGAGGGCGACCTCGTCGCCGGGCTGATCTACAACCCGGTGACCAACGAGACCTATGTCGCCGAAAAGGGCAAAGGCGCCTATCTCAACGACAAGCGCATCCGCGTGGCGGCCCGCTCCGAACTCGCGGCGGCGGTGATCGGCACGGGCATTCCCCATAGCGGCCGCCCGGGCCACGACGCCTTTCTCAAAGAGTTGCGCGCGGTCATGAGCGCGAGCGCAGGCGTTCGCCGCACAGGCTCGGCCGCTCTGGACCTCGCCTGGACCGCCGCGGGCCGGCTCGACGGCTACTGGGAAAATGCCCTCAACGCCTGGGACATCGCCGCCGGCCTCGTGCTCATGAGGGAGGCGGGCGGCTATGTGACCGACACGAACGGCAAGGACACGATGCTGAAGACGGGCGGAATCGTCGCGGGCAACGAGACGATCCACCTGAAGTTGCTCAAACTGCTGAAGGCCGCAAACGCCACGCCGCCCTCCGCAGCCGCCTCGACCAAGCCCGCGAAGGCCGGATAGCGACCCCTTCGCCGTCACATTTCTTGCGTGTTTGCGCAAAATCCAGGGCCATGCGGGTGGAACGTCGCCCCGAGGTTGCCGTTTTGCCTGTCGGACTATTCGGGTAATCTCACCCGAGCCCAAATCACGCGCCAACCGCGAACCATCCCGAGCACTGGACGAATGGCAACCAAGACATTCCGGACAAAACTCTCGCGCCCGCAGATCTTCTTGTGGCGCATGTCGCTCTTTCTCGTTCTGGCCGTGCTGCTCGCCATCATTCTCGACGGCCAGACCGGCCAGCTCCGGCGCAGCTTCATGGCCAATCCCGGCTTGAACGGGCTGATTATCGGCGTGTTGATCGTGGGCTGCGCGTACGCCTTCCGCCAAGTCTTGCGGCTCTTTCCCGAAATCAACTGGGTCAACGGCTTCAGCATCGCGGAGGCCAGCAAGACGCCCGAGAAGCCGCCGGTCCTGCTCCTGCCCATGGCCACCATGCTGCGCGACCGGACCGGACATCTATCGCTCGAGCACGGGTCGGCGCGAACCTTGCTGGATTCCGTCGCCGCCCGCCTCGACGAACAGCGCGAAACCACGCGCTACCTCGTCGGGCTTCTCGTCTTTCTCGGCCTGCTCGGCACGTTCTGGGGCCTGCTGCAAACCGTGAGCTCCGTCGGCAACACCATCGGCACGCTCGACACCGGCGGCTCGGAGAGCGTGCTGCTGTTCGATCAGTTGAAGGAAGGGCTGGCGGGACCCTTGTCCGGCATGGGCATCGCCTTCTCGTCCTCGCTGTTCGGTCTTGCCGGGTCTCTCATTCTCGGGTTCCTCGATCTTCAGGCCGGCCATGCACAGGGGCGGTTCTACAACGAGCTCGAGGATTGGCTCGCCAACGTGACCGAGTTGCAGACCGCCGATCCTGGCGACAGCGTGCCGCCGCAACTGCGCTACGCACTCATGGACATGCAGCGGTCGATCACCGATCTCGGCGGCCAGATGGATCAGAGCGGCACGCAAGCGGCCGTGCAGGACCTCGCCCAAGGCGTCGACAAGCTCATCCGGCAGATGCGCGCCGAGCAGAAGGTCGTGCGGGAATGGGCGGACGAGCAGGCCCAGCAGCAGCACGAAATCGCCTCGGTGCTCCGCCAAGTCGCCGACAAGCCCAAGGCGCCAGCGGGCAAATGACGCCGGGGACGGAGACATAGATGGCACTCGCCCGAGGACGCCGCAGCCGGGACACGGCCAATCTCTGGCCGGGCTTCGTGGACATGCTCTCCACGCTGCTGCTCGTGGTGATCTTCCTCATGTCCCTCTTCATGGTGACGAACTACATCATCACCCAGGCCGCCAGCGGCAAGGACACGATGCTGTCGCGCCTCAACCGGCAGCTTGCGGAACTGACCGAATTGCTGGCGCTCGAACGCTCGAAGAAGGAGAGCGCCGAGGACAGCCTGTCCGCGCTGCAAGCCACGCTTTTCGACACTCAGGCGCAGAACAAGCGCCTCACCGGCCTTCTCGGCAGTGCGAGCGGGGCGTCGGAAGACGCCGAGGGGCGCATCGCCGCGCTCGGCACCCAACTCGACGAGCAGCGGAACATCACCAACGACGCGCTCGCCAAGGTGGAGCTTCTCAACCAGCAGCTCGCGGCCTTGCGGCTTCAGCTCGCGGCACTGAACGAAGCCCTGGAAGCCTCCGAGGCCAAGGACAAGGAAAGCCAGGATCGGATCGCCGATCTCGGCCAGCGGCTGAACGTGGCGCTCGCCAAGAAGGCGCGCGAACTGGCGCGGTACCGCTCCAACTTCTTCGGCGAATTGCGCAAGACGCTCGGCGACCGCAAGGACTTCAAGATCGTCGGCGACCGCTTCGTGTTTCCCTCCGACGTGCTGTTCGATCCCGGCTCGGCGGTGTTGAGACCCGCCGCGGGGCCGCAACTCGACAAGCTCGCCGCGGCGCTGAAGGATATCGAAGGCAACATCCCCGCCGACATTCCCTGGGTCATGCGCGTGGACGGCCACACGGACATCACGCCCATTTCCACCTCCGCCTTTCCGTCGAACTGGGAACTGTCGGCCGCGCGCGCCATCACCGTGGTGCGCTATCTGATGTCCCGGGGCATCGCGCCGGAACATCTCGTGGCGGCGGGCTTCGGCGAGTTCCAGCCGATCGATCCCGGTACGAACCAAGCCGCGCTCGCGCGCAACCGGCGGATCGAACTGAAGCTGACGGAGCGGTAAGCGCCTATTCCGCGGCGTCGGGGGCGAATTGCAGCGAGGCGAGGCGCGCGTAAAGACCGCTGCGCGCCACCAGTTCCCGGTGCGTGCCCTCTTCCACGAGCCGCCCGTGATCGAAGACCAGGATACGGTCCGCGTTCACCACGGTCGAAAGCCGGTGCGCGATGACGAGCGTGGTGCGGTTCTCCATCACCTTGTCGAGCGCCTTCTGCACCAGCGTCTCGTTCTCGGTGTCAAGGGCGCTCGTCGCCTCGTCGAGCAACAGGACCGGCGCGTCCCGGAGCACGGCGCGCGCGATGGCGATACGCTGCCGCTGCCCCGCCGAGAGCGTGATGCCTCCCTCGCCGAGCTGCGTGTCGTAACCGTCCGGCAACGCGGCGATGAAGTCATGCGCATAGGCCGCCTTGGCCGCCGCCTCGATCTCCGCCCGCGTCGCCGTCTCCGCCCCGTAGGCGATATTGGCGGCGGCCGTGTCGGCGAACAGCGCCGTCTCCTGCGGCACCATGGCGAACCGCGCGCGCAAGGCCTGGAGATCCGCCATGTCGACCGGAACGCCGTCCACGCGGACGCCGCCCGAATCCGGATCGTAGAAGCGCAGCAGCAGCGCGAAGATCGTGGTCTTGCCCGCGCCGGACGGCCCGACCAGAGCGACCCGCTCTCCCGGCTTCGCGATGAAGCTCACATGGTCGAGCGCCGCCGTCTCGGGCCGGAGCGGGTAAGAGAACGTCACGTCCGAAAAGGCGAGCTCGCCGCGCCCGGGTTCGGGCATCGGCGTCGGATGCGGCGGCGATTGGATGTCGGACCGCGCGTCGAGAAGTTCGCCGAGCCGCTCCGCCGCGCCGGCGGCTTGCGCCACTTCGCCCCAGACATCGCTGAGGCCGCCGACGGATGCGGCGGCGAACACCGCGTAGAGCACGAACTGGCCGAGCGTGCCCGCCGTCATCGAGCCGGACAGCACATCCTGCGCGCCGTACCACAACACGCCGACCACGCTGGCGAAGACCAGGAACATGGCGATCGCCGTGAGGCCCGCACGCGCCTTGGCACGGTCGTTGGCCGCATCGAAAGCCCGCTCCATGGCGCGCCGGAAGCGGACCGCCGCCGCGTCCTCGTTGGTGAAGGCCTGCAGCACTTTGACCTGTCCAAGGCTCTCGCTGGCATAGGCAGACGCCTCGGCCAAAGTGTCCTGCGCGTAGCGCGAGCGCGCCCGCACCGCCCGGCCATATGCCACGAGCGGCAGCACGATCACCGGAATGACGATGAGCACCGCCAGCGAGAGCTTGGGGCTGGTCACGATCATCATGACGACGGCGCCGGCAAGCAGCAGGATATTGCGGATCGCCTGGGAGATGGCCGTGCCGGCGGCCGCCTTCACCTGGGTCGTGTCGGCCGTCAGCCGCGACATCACCTCGCCCGAGTGAGACACCTCGTAAAAGGCGGGGCTGAGACCGGTGAGATGCGCGAAAACGTCGGTGCGGATATCGGCGACGACGCGTTCGCCGAGCCAGTTCACGCAGTAGAAGCGCGCCGCACTGGCGAGCGCCAGGATCGCGCCAACGCCGATGAGCGTCCCGAAATAGACATCGACCAGTTCGGGCTCGATGCCGGAAAAGCCGAGATCGATCATACGCCGCAGCGCGAGCGGCAAGGCGAGGGTCGCACCCGCCGCGGCGATCAAGGCGAGAAGCGCCGCGGCCAGCATGCCCTTATGACGCAGTAGATAGGGTTTGATCCGCCCCAAAGGCCGGAGCGAGACGCGCTTGGGCTTCGCGGTCTCTTCGGGCTCGGCGGATTGAAGCTCGGACGATGGGGCAGGCACGCCCCTCGGATTCGGGGAAGCAGGTTGCAACAGAAATACCCAGCAAGACTTTGGTGTGGCGCCTGAAACGGTGCCGGAATTGCGGCGACTTTAAGCGTCTTGGCGCCGTGCGCAAAGCCCAGATACGCGACCGGCACTCCAGACATAAGCCGAAAGTTAAGACGCGCGCCTTGGCAAAGCTCCCAAAAAGACCGGGAGATCGCTCCTACTCGGCACCGTGCGCCGCAAACGACACCTCCTGATCGGCATTGTCGATCAGGTCGATCGTCGCGGACCTGGCACCTTTCGGCACGCGGATTTCCGTCTTGGATCCGAGCCGGAGCCTCAAGACCCCGTCCGTGAGAACGCCGGACCGGGCCCAAGGCTCGAAATAGCTCTTGAGGATCTCGACCTCGCCCGCGCTCTGCGTGACCGTCTCGCCGGTCTCGAGCGTGAAGGTGATGCTGCGCACATAGGCGCCGTTGGTCGAAGCGCCCGCGTTCACGTAGAGGATCGCGGCATCGGCTTGCGGCGCGGGCTCCGCCACGATCCTGTAAGCCTCGACGGCGGTGCGCCGCTCCAAATGGGCGATCCCGAAATAATAATTGTAGAAGCCGGCCGTGAAGAGCACAGAGACGATCGTGAGGGCGACACCCACGCGCTTCGTGAAGACGGTCCCCAACGGATCGATGCCGAACACGTTGTCGAGAGCATAAAGCCCCGGTCCGTAGAGCATGACGCTGATAGAGATCGCGAAGCCCAGCGCCGCCATGGTCCACTCGTCGAGGCATTCATAGCCCTGCCAGCCGAAGATCAGCATCAGCGCGATATTCAGAAGCGCGGCGCCGATCGCCGATAGACGCGTGAGAAACCCGAAGATCAGGCCGAGCCCGGCCAGCGCCTCGCCGATCGTCATGGCATAGGTGGCGAACTCGGCGAGTTGCGGCCGCGCCAGCACGAAATGGACGAGCCCCTCGACCGGTGAGCCGGGGGCCGCTTCCACGAGCTTGTTCGCGACATTCTTGGCGCTGTCGATATCGAGCTTGGCCGGCGCGTTGACGAAGCGACGCCACGCCGCGGACGCGAACACGAACCCCATCGAAATCGCCGAAGCACGCAAGGCGAGTTGCTTCACATCCGCGAAACGATCGTCGGTCGAGTCCATCTTTGTCCCTCTGGTTCGAAATTGCGCCCCGGCACCGCCGGTCCTAGAGGCCGCGCTTCGCGAATTCCAATCACGATGGCGCGATCTTCCACGATACCGCGGATGCTTGCTCTACCGGCGGTTCCGCGCTATAGCCTGCCGCCAATTCCGCTAGGATACGACGATGCGACGCGGAGCCGCCCGGCAAGCCGGGCCGGCCCGGACAAACAGGGTTTTGAGCCATGAAGAACGACATTCACCCGGATTATCACCAGATCAAGGTGGTCATGACGGACGGCACCGAGTTTGTCACCTATTCGACCTATGGCGCCGAGGGTGACACGCTGAAGCTGGACATCGATCCGAAGACGCACCCGGCCTGGACCGGCGGCGGCCAGCATCTGGTCGACCGTGGCGGCCGCGTTTCGCGCTTCAAGAAGAAGTACGAAGGCTTCATCAAGTAAGACCCGGAAGCCTTACCCGACACACAAAAGCCGGCCCTTCGAGGCCGGCTTTTTCGTGCCCGCGCCCGAACGCCCGCGGCACGGCCCGACCCTCGCCCATTCCCGCTCCCAGTCGCGTGGAGCGCTTGAACCGGCCACGTCCGCAGAGAGCCTTGGCAGGATTGATGTTATGTTATAACGTCAACATTAATATTATAACATAACGTATACGAAATATGGGGGCAGTTATGGTTCAGGGGCCAAACAGGGGCATCGCGCTCTTGTGCGCATTTCCGTGTGGGTTGGCAGTCGGCGTGGGAGCGGCCGCCGCGCAGGAAGCGAGGGAACTTCACGACGTCTACGAACTTCCCCCAATCGAAATCACGACGGCGAGCCCGGTAGAGAAGCCCAAGCCGGCCTCGGGAGCCGCATCCCGGACCCCAAGTCCCGCACGCAGTTCCACGAGACCCACCAGCGGCCCCTCAAGGTCCAGCAGTCAAACGTCGAGCCGCTCGCGTGCACCGGCTGCACCGGTCCCGCCCGCGCCCGTCCAGGCCGACCAAGTCCTCGACATCGACATCCCTGGCGGCATTTCGATCGTGAGCGGTGCGGATAGCTTCGTGCCCGTGACGGTCGCGACCGAGCGGGAAATCCTGGCGAATCCCGGCGCGACGATCACCGATAGCCTGCAAAACAAACCCGGCATCTCGGGCACGACCTTCGCGCCCGGAGCCAACAGGCCGATCATTCGCGGCCTCGACAGCTACCGCATCCGCATCCAGGAAAACGGCATCGGCACTCACGACGTCTCGGCGATCTCCGAGGATCACGCGATTCCCATCGATCCCTCGGACGCCGACAAGATCGAGGTCGTGCGCGGGCCCTCGACCTTGCGCTACGGCTCCCAGGCGATCGGCGGCGTCGTCTCCGTCGAGAACCAACGCATACCGACCTACCTCCCCGAACGTGGCTTCTCGGCCATGATCAAGGGCGGCGGCAACACGGTCGACAGCGGCGGCGATGGCGCCTTCAGCGTGACCGGTGGCGCCGGAAGCATCGTGCTCCATGCCGACGGCTTCATTCGCGACCTCAACGACTACGACACGCCGCTCGGCGAGGAACTGAACAGTTTCGTCAACAGCAAGGGCGGCTCGGCCGGCATCTCCCATGTCTGGGACAAGGGCTTCATCGGCGTGTCTTACACGCGCTTCGAGAGCCTCTACGGAATCCCCGGCGAAGAGGCGGAAGAAGGCTTCATGCCGCGGATCGATCTCGCACAAGACAAGGTTCTTGTAAAAGGCGAATGGCGGCCGGAATCGTCCGGGGTCCAGGCCATCCGCTTCTGGTTCGGCGCGTCCGACTACGCTCACGATGAACTCGAGCGGCATGGCGTGGGTGGCCACGAACACGAGGAGGAGCATGAGCACGAGCACGACGAGCATGAGGAGCACGACGAGCATGCGCATGAGGAAGACGAGGCCACCGGTTTCGAGGTCGGCTCCGTCTTTACCAACGAACAGCAGGAAGCTCGAATGGAGATTCAGCACATGCCGGTCATGAGCCGGTACGGTCCGTTGCGCGGTGCCGTAGGTTTCCACTGGGACCATGCCGATACGGCCGGCTTGAGCTTCGAAGGCGACTCCCTGCTCGAGCCCGCGGACACGGAGAGCTTCGCCGGATTCTGGTTCGAGGAACTGGAAGCCTCCGACCGATGGCGTTTCCAGGCCGCCTTGCGGGTGGAGAGCGCCAGCGTCGACGGCACCGGCTATTCCAGCATCGCCGATCCCGATGCGCCCGTCGTCTATAGCGGCAAACGCAGCTTCGCACCTGTCAGCGGTGGACTCGGTGCGCTTTACGACCTCGGCAACAACACGGTGCTCCGGCTGAATGGACAGGCGGTCGAGCGCGCGCCCGCCGCGGCGGAGCTCTTTTCGAAAGGCGCGCACCACGCCAGCAATACGTTCGAAATCGGCAATCCGTTCCTCAACGAGGAGAAGGCTCAGATGATCGAACTGGGCCTGAAGCGTCCGGCCGGAAAGTTCCGCTACGACGCGAGCGGCTACTACACGAACTATGACGGCTTCATCTACCGGCAACTGACGGGGCTCACTTGCGGCGTCGATCTCGACTCATGCCACGCGGAGGGCGGCCACGATCACCACGAGGAAGAGCACGAGGAGGAAGGCCACGGGCATAGCTTCGACCAAGTGCTGTTCAAGCAGCGCAACGCCACCTTCTACGGCGTCGAATTGCTTGGCGAGTACGACGTCGGATCGGTCCGGCGCGGCATCTGGGGCGTCGACGGCCAGTACGATTTCGTCCACGCCAGATTCGACGACGGCGGATACGTGCCGCGTATGCCGCCGCACCGCCTCGGCGGCGGCCTCTATTATCGAGACAGCAACTGGTTCGCCCGCGTCGGCCTCCTGCATGCGTTCGACCAAGACCAGGTGGCGCCGGACGAGCCGACGACGCCAGGCTATACGCTGCTCAACGCCGAACTGAGCTACGCGGTCACGACCGAAGGCCCGGCCGGGCTGGCTCCGGCGATGCGGATCGGCGTGAGGGGCGACAACCTCCTGGACGAAAAGGTCTTGAACTCGGCCTCCTTCAAGCGGCGCGAGGGCGTCCTGGAACAAGGCGCCAACGTCCGCTTCTTTGGAAGCATGCGGTTCTGATCCTTCGGGAGGCGGCCAGGAGGCGCCGAACCAAGAGACGGCGCTTATTCGCGGTCTTGCCCGAATGCTTTCTGCAGCCGGGAGAAATGGGCCCCGACCGGATGGTGCCCGTCGCGCGGCTCGGGCTGATTGAAATCCATCATTTGGTCGAGACGGACGACCTGTTCCTGCAGCTTGACGCTCGCTTCGATGAGATCGCGTAACCGCTCCGGCAACACCTCGATATCGCGGACGGGCCGGGCGTCCTCGACCGGCAGCTTTATTTTCCGCTGCTCCTCGACCGCCTGTTCCGGCGTGAGTTCGCCTTCGGTAACCGCCCGGCGGATAAGCAGCCACGAGGCGAGCTGCATGAGCCGCGTGGTGAGGCGCATGCTCTCCGTCGCATAGGCCAGAGAGTGGGGCGGCTTCAACTGACGGGCCTCTTTGCGCCCGTCGCCGTCGAGATAGGCCGCGGCGGCCTCCACCAGCGCCATGCCTTCGCGAAACACGGTCTTGAACTGATCGGAACGCGCAAATTTCGCGCTGAATGAGACGGTTATGCCATCCCGATAGCTATTGTTTTCGGATTTGCCCGCCATTGCCCCCAGTACTCCATCGCCCCTCTGCGCGGGCGCCATACTATGCCATGGGTAAGCGCTGTCGTTACCTTCTGGTAAGAAAGGTTAAGACGCAAGGTGCGGCAAACGGAGGGCAAAAAAAAGAGCCGCCAAGACGGCGGCTCAGGAAGTTAACAGGGAGGCGTCAAACAGAGTGGAACAGGCCACTCAGATCCAGAGGACTGGATAACGAGGACTTTACGCCCGAGTCCCTAACAACCGGTTAAGGCTAAGGCCCGATTTACCTAAAGAAACTCTCTCGGATTCAAATCAACGTTTGAAGGCCGCTTCGGCGGCGCTCCGCGAGGATTCCTTGGCCGAAAGCGCGGCTTCGACGCGGGCGATTTCGGCCCCGAGCGTCTCGATCAGCGCCTTCAGATCGGCCTCCGAAAGCTTGGAAAGATCCTGCCCGATCTCATGCGCCTTCGGCTTCTTCGGTGTCAGGTCGTCGAGATCCATCGTCCAAATCCATCCTCGAATCCGGCATCCGCCCCCGCCGTTATGCGGCCCTCATCCTAGCATCGCACGCCCGTCTTCTCTAAGAGTGAACGCGAACACCGACGATGAGGACCCGATGCTGCCAGAAACGATGACCGTGATTGAAGTCCGCGAACCGGGCGGGCCCGAAATGCTGACCCCCGCAATGCGGCCCGTGCCGGAGCCGGCGGAGAACGAAGTCCTTATCGCCGTCGCCGCGGCGGGCATCAACCGGCCGGACGTGCTTCAGCGCCAGGGCCTCTATCCGCCGCCGAAGGGCGCGTCCGACTTGCTGGGGCTCGAGGTCGCCGGTCCCGTCGTCGCCGTCGGAGAGAACGTGACGCGGTTCAAGCCGGACGATTTCGTCTGCGCGCTCGTGAACGGCGGCGGCTATGCCGAATACGCGGTGGCCCCGGAAGCGACCACGCTGCTGGCCCCGCCGGGGCTCGGGCCGATCGAGGCCGCCGCGCTTCCCGAAACCATCTTCACCGTCTGGCACAACGTGTTCGAGCGCGGCGGCCTCAAGAAAGGCGACTGGCTGCTGGTTCACGGCGGGGCGAGCGGCATCGGCACCACGGCCATCCAGCTCGGCACGGCGTTCGGCGCGAAGGTGATCGTGACCGTCGGCGACGACGCCAAGGCGAAGGCTTGCGAAGCCTTGGGAGCCGTCCGGGCCGTCAACTACCGCGAAGAGGATTTTCTGGGAGCGGTCCGCGAGGTCACGGACAAGCACGGCGCCGACGTGATCCTCGACATGGTCGGCGGCGACTATGTCGAGCGGAACATCCGCGCCGCGGCCCTCGAAGGCCACATCGTGCAAATCGCCTTTCTCAAGGGCTCCAAGGTCGAAGTCGATCTGATGCGGCTGATGATGCGCCGCCTGACCCTGACGGGCTCGACGCTCCGTGCACAGACCGATGCGGCGAAGGCGGCCATGGCCGAGACGATCGAAGAGCGCATTTGGCCCCTGATCGCGGAAGGCAAGTACAAGCCCGTGATCGATTCCACCTTTCCGCTGACCGAGGCGGCGGAGGCCCATAAGCGCATCGACGATCCCGGCCATGTCGGGAAAATCGTGCTGAAGACGACCTAAGACCACAGGACACAGGCTGCGATCCGCCTCGGATTTTAGAGTTCCCGCGCAAGAGTGGACAGCGGCCAAGGAACACCGAAATGCCCGGTGAGCCGCCGCTAACCGGGGCTTGCCGCGCATCCGGAACCGATTGCCTCGCAAGACCGCAGGGCTTATATAGAGTCTCTTTCCCTGAAATTGGGACGTTTGGCTCTTTCGCCTGAAATGGCGAGGGAAGCGCCGCGACCCTTTTATGCAAGGCCTGAAACCGAATCATGACCCGCACTCCCTTGATGCCGAAAGCCACGGCTGTTTGGCTGGTCGACAACACGTCCCTCACTTTCGAGCAGATCGCCGAGTTCTGCCAATTGCACGTGCTCGAAGTGAAGGGCATCGCCGACGGCGACGTGGCGCAGGGCATCAAGGGCATGGACCCGATCTCCTCGGGCCAGCTTTCCCGCGACGAGATTCACGTCGCCGAGGAAGACCCCTCGCACCGGCTGAAGCTGCTGGAGCCGAAGGTCGAGGTGCCTGAAGTGAAGACGAAGCGCGGCCCGCGCTACACGCCGGTCTCGCGCCGGCAGGACCGGCCCAACGCCATCCTTTGGCTGTTGAAGAGCCATCCGGAACTGAAGGACAGCCAGATCATGCGGCTCGTGGGCACCACCAAGCCGACGATCCTGGCGATCAAGGAACGGACCCATTGGAATTCGCCCAATCTGATCGCGCAGGACCCGGTGACGCTGGGCCTGTGCTCGCAGATCGACCTCGACGCCGCCGTGAAGCGCGCCGCCGCACGGCTCGAGCGCGAGCGCAGGAAAGCCGCCAAGGACGCGCCCGCGGGCACCCTGCTCCCCACCGAGGAGACGATCGGTGTCGCCGGGTCCCCGGAAGACGAAACCGGCGAGGCGTTCGAACCGGCCTCGGCTCCCGAGCCCGATATGGCGACCTCGCTCGCTCGCGAGGCCCGCGACGCCATGGCGGCCCCGGAAGAGGTCGAGGAGGCGCCGGACGCCGATTCCGTCTTCGCCAGATTGAAGGACCTCAAGACCGCCAGCCAGCAAGAAGCGGGCAAAGACGGCGCGGACGGCGAAGACTCGGACGAGCAATAGGGGCTGCAAGAGCGGCCTCCGCCGCCGGGCGAAGGGCCGCTGCCCGTCCTTGCCGCGCCGCGCCGTAGGTCCTCGGCGGCCGGGTGCGCTTGCGGGGACATTTTGTCCGTGAGCGCACAAGAAGAATTGATTCCAGCGGCTGGCCATGGCTAGGGTGCGGCAGCCAAACGCACCCTAATCCATAGCGCCATGTTCAATCCGTACGACGCCGGGCTCGGCAAGACGCCCGCGAACTATCAACCGCTGACCCCGCTCGTCTTTCTCGAGCGGGCCGCCGCCGTCTATCCCGATCATACCGCCATCGTTCACGGCAACGCGCGCATCTCCTACGGGACGTTCTACAAGCGCGCCTGCCGGCTCGCCTCAGTGCTCGCCGCGCGCGGGATCGGCGCCGGCGATACGGTCTCCGTGATGCTGTCGAATTCGCCCGCCATGCTCGAAGCGCATTACGGGGTCCCGATGACGGGCGCCGTGCTGCACTCGATCAATACGCGGCTCGACGCGGCCAACATCGCCTTCATGCTCGACCACGCGGACACCAAGATCCTGATCGCCGACACCGAATTCGGACCCGTGCTGAACGAGGCGCTCGGCCTCGCCAAGGTCAAGCCGCTGCTGATCGACTACGAGGACACCGAACTCGGGGTCGAGGGGACGCGTCTCGGCAATCTCGACTACGAGGCGTTTGTCGCGGGCGGCGATCCGGATTTCGCGTGGACCATGCCCTCGGACGAATGGAACGCCATCTCGCTCAACTATACGAGCGGCACCACCGGCAACCCGAAAGGCGTCGTCTACCACCACCGCGGCGCGGCGCTGATGTGCTACGCCAACACCATCGCCACCGGCATGGGCCCGCACCCGGTCTATCTGTGGACCCTGCCCATGTTCCACTGCAACGGCTGGTGCTTTCCCTGGTCGCTCAGCATGGTGGCCGGCACCCATGTGTGCCTGCGCGCGGTCCGCGCCAAGCCCATATACGACGCGATCGCCGACCACCGGGTCACGCATTTGTCGGGTGCGCCCTTCGTCATGTCGGCGCTGTTGAACGCGGCGCAGGAGGAGAGGCGCGACTTCGACCAGCGAGTCGCCTTCAACCATGCCGCCGCCCCGCCGCCCGCCGCCGTCCTCGCAAAGATGGACGAGGCCGGTTTCGAGCTCACCCATCTTTACGGGCTGACAGAAACCTATGGCCCGGCCACGCTCAATGCCTGGCACGAGGACTGGGACGCGCTTCCCGTCGAGGACCGGCTCAAGAAACGCATCCGCCAGGGCGTGCGCTATCATGCGCTCGAGGGCCTGACGGTCATGGACCCGGAGACCATGGAGAAGACCCCGGCGGACGGCGAGACCATCGGCGAGGTCATGTTCCGCGGCAACATCGTCATGAAGGGCTATCTGAAGAACGAGGAAGCCACGAACGCGGCGTTCGCCGGGGGCTGGTTCCACTCCGGCGATCTCGGCGTCATGCACCCGGACGGCTATATCCAGCTCAAGGACCGCTCCAAGGACATCATCATCTCCGGCGGCGAGAATATTTCGTCCATCGAGGTGGAGGACGCGCTCTACAAACATCCGGACGTGCTGAGCGCGGCCGTGGTGGCGAAGCCGGACTCGAAATGGGGCGAGACCCCTTGCGCCTTCGTGGAGCTCCGGCCCGGCGCGGAGACCGGGGCGGAAGAGCTCATCTCTTGGTGCCGCCAGCATCTGGCGCACTTCAAATGCCCGCACTATGTCGTGTTCGTCGAACTGCCGAAGACCTCGACCGGCAAGATCCAGAAGTTCAAACTGCGCGAACTGGCGAAGGACGTTTGAACGGCGTCAATCGCACAGCCTCGTGCTTCGAGACCCGGCTGCGTCGCTTCCAGGCATGAGAATTGACAAGAAAGAGGAACCGCCCGATGCCCCTCCTCCGTTTCGATTTGATCGAAGGCCGTAACGACGAAGAGATTCAAGACCTGCTCGATGCGGCCCACCGCGCCATGCTCGCCGCATTCAAGGTGCCCGAGCGCGACCGCTACCAGATCGTCCACGAGCACAAGCCCGGCCAGATGATCGTCGAGGACACGGGCCTCGACATTCCGCGGACCGAAAAGGTCGTGCTCCTGCAGGTGACCTCGCGTCCGCGAACGCGGGAGCAGAAGGAGACCTTCTACAGGCTCTTATGCGAGGAGCTGGAGAAGACCTGCGGCATCGCGCCCTCGGACGTGATGGTCTCCATCGTCGAGAACACCGACGGGGATTGGTCGTTCGGGCGCGGCCGGGCCCAGTTCCTGACGGGCGAACTCTGACGGGCGAACTTTGACGCGCGAACTTCGACCGCCGTCTCCGCCCAAGAGGGTGAGGCGCGGACCGAATCGGCATAGTCTTCGCGGGTGGTGAGCACGGGAGGGCGCCATCATTCCGCTCGAAGAGACATTCGACACGATCGCGAACTATACGGCCATCGGAATCGAGTTCGGTGCCGTCATCGTGGTCGCGTTCGGCGCGATACAAGCGATTGGGGGTGTCGCCGCCGCCATTTTCGCCGGCGACGCGGACGGCATTCGCGGCCGGGCCATCTGGCTGAAATTCGCCACCTGGATCCTGCTCGCGCTCGAATTCGCCCTCGCCGCCGACATCGTCCGCACGGCCGTCGCGCCCACCTGGGACGATATTTGGAAGCTGGCGGTGATCGCGGTCGTCCGGACCATGCTGAACTACTTCCTGGCGCGGGATATCGCCGATTTCAGCAAACTCGAAGAAAAAGGCCCGGACAATTCAGCGCAGAATCGGCCTTCGGACCCCGTTTTAGGCTAATCCGTTGGACCGCCGTGCCAATTTATGTTTGAGTGACCTTAACTTTTTCGTGCCGCACGACGATTGCGAGGCGTGCGACCGCCCGGTCGGCCAAATTTCGGGCGGAATTGGGGGATAAACGCGTCCAAAGGCCATGGCGCGATTGTCAAAAAGCAGCCTGCTAGCCTGAGTTCCCTGGGGTACGGGGACGCTGCTTCACGGGATTGAGGGATGACAGAGCGAACACGGACGACCGGCCGGCGATTCCAATTCATCCTGATCAAACCGTCCCACTACGACAAGGACGGCTATGTGGTGCAGTGGCTGCGCTCCACCATGCCTTCCAATTCGCTCGCCGCCGTCTACAGCCTGGCCAGGGATGCCGCCAACCGTGGCGTGCTGGGGCCCGACCTTCCCATCGACGTCATCGCGATCGACGAGACCAATACCAGGGTCAAGTTCGACGAATTGATCCGCCGCATCGAAGACAATGGCGGAGAGGGTCTCGTCGGTGTCGTCGGCGTACAGTCGAACGAATTTCCGCGCGCTACGGATATCGCCCGGCGCTTTCTGGGCGCCGGCATTCAGGTCATGATCGGCGGATTCCACGTCTCCGGCTGCCTGGCGATGCTTCCCGAACTTCCCGACGACATCAAGGAGGCGCAGAAACTCGGCGTGTCCATCTTCGCCGGCGAAGCCGAGGAGCACATGGACACGGTGATCCGCGATGCCGCCGCGCGGAAGCTGCAGCCGATCTACAATCATATGACCGAGGAACTGCCGTGCATCGCCGATGTGCCTGCGCCGCCGTTCCTGCCCCGCGACTTCGTCGACCGCACGGTCGGCAACGTCACCAGCTTCGATGCGGGCCGGGGGTGCCCCTTCCAGTGTTCCTTCTGCACCATCATCAACGTGCAGGGCCGCAAGTCGCGTTTTCGCACGCCCGACTCCGTCGAGAAGATCCTGCGCGACAACTACGCGCAAGGCGTGAACCGCTTCTTCATCACCGACGACAATTTCGCGCGGAATAAGGATTGGGAAGCGATCTACGATCGCATCATCAAGCTGCGCGAAGTGGACGGATTGGACGTCCGCTTCATGATTCAGGTCGACACGCTGTGCCATAAGATTCCGAACTTCATCGAGAAGTCGAAGCGCGCCGGCGTGACCCGCGTGTTCCTCGGTCTCGAGAACATCAATCCGGCGAATCTTTTGGCCGCCAAGAAGCGCCAGAACAAGATCACCGAGTACCGGAAGATGCTGCTCGAATGGAAGCGCGTCGGCATCATGACCTTCGCGGGCTACATTCTCGGCTTCCCGAACGACACGCCGGAATCGATCAAGCAGGATCTGGAGATCATCAAGCAGGAGCTTCCGCTCGACATGCTGGAGTTCTTCATCCTGACGCCTCTACCCGGCTCCGAGGACCACCAGGTGCTGTCCGCCAAGGGCATCTGGATGGACCCGGACATGAACAAGTACGAGCTGGAGCACGTGGTCACCGCACACGAGAAGATGTCCAAGGAAGAATGGCAAGGGGCCTATCAATCGGCCTGGAAAATCTTCTACACCCCCGACCATTTGGAGACGGTTCTGCGCCGCGCCTATGCCAGCGGGGTCAATATCCGCTCCCTGATGCCCGTGCTGTTCTGGTTCAAGAACGCCGTGCCGGTCGAAGGCCTGCACCCGTTGCAATGGGGCATCTTCCGCATCAAGCATCGCAAGGACCGCCGCTCCGGACTTTCGATCGAGAATCCGGTGACCTTCTATGCGAAATACGCGGCAGAGGTCGCACGCAAGGCGACCCTGCTCGGCAAGAGCTGGTGGGAGCTGAAACGCATCGTCAAGAAGATCGAGGCGGACCCCCTCGCCAAGGACTACATGGACCAGGCGCTGACGGCGGTCGAGGAGGAAGATTCCGAGCATATGGGCCTCTACAATCAGAACGAGGCCGCCCGGGTTGCCGTGGAGCGTGAATTGCGGGTCGCGAACAAGACCAGCGTTCAGGCCAATGGCGCCAGCAACGGCAGGGCCAACGGCGCCGCGAAGAGCAACGGCAATGGTCAGCCGAAACTGACCCTGAAGTCGAAAAAGACTTTCACCGCGCCGGACGCGGCCAATCAGGGCGAGGCCCCGGGCGAGAACGCACCGGCCGCCTAGCACGCCGTTCGGATGACCGCTTCCGAAGGCTTCAAGGATTTCATCAAGGACCAGCTCGGCGCGTTCGGCCCTGTCCGCATTCGTAATATGTTCGGCGGAGCGGGCGTCTATGCGGGCGATGTGATGTTCGGGCTCATCGCCGCGGATACGTTCTACCTGAAAGCGGACGAGACGACGAAAGCGGCCTTCGAGGAAGAAGGGATGAGACCCTTCGCCTACACGGCCAAGGGCGGCAAGTCCGTCGCCATGTCCTATTGGGAAGCGCCGCCGCGCCTCCTCGAGGACCCCGGCGAACTCGCCGAATGGGCCCGCGAGGCGCATCGCATCGCTTGCGCGGCCAAACGAGCGCCAACGAAAGCGAGAACCGCGAAATCCAAAACGCCCGGCAAAAGGACACCATCCGCATGAGCGAGACGCAAACGTCAATCCGCCGCGTGACGGTCGGCGAAAGCGCGGCCGGCGAGCCTGTCGTCGTGGGCGATACGGACGTGCCGCCGATCGAAACGCCGCTGATGCCGGGCGCGAAGTTCTACAGCCTCTGGGGCGCGGATAAGATGCCGCCTGTCCCCAATGACGGAGCCGAACCCGCGTTCCACGGCTGGTTTCCGCCGGACGGCGGTTTCCGCTTCGAGCTGATCGAATTGCCCCCACGGAACGAGGACGCGCCGTCTCCGGCGGATATGAAGCAGGCGCTGAAGGAAACGGAAGCCCGCCTCCCCGGCCTGATCCGGACCATAGACCCGCGCCGCCCGGGCATGCATCGGACCGACACGATCGACCTGATCTACGTGACGGAAGGGGCGTGCGCGCTGGTCCTCGACGGGGCCGCGGAGGTTGCGATGCGGACCGGCGACAGCGTGGTACTGAATGGACAGCGCCACGCCTGGCGCAATCCGCACGGCGCGCCGTGCAGGCTGCTGACGATCTCTCTCGGCGTGAAACGTTTCGGCGTGAAACGCCAGGTCTGACTTAGTTGCCGCCGCCCAAGGCGCGGTTGATCATGTCGGCGAAGCCGCCTTGACCGAACGGCCTGCGGCGCTCCTGCACCGGCTGTTCCTCGTAATAGCCGCCTCCGCCCGCTTGCCCGTATTGATTGGGCCCGGACGACGGTCCCAGCGCATAGGCCTGCATCCAGCCCTTGGCGCTGCTGTTGGGATCGGCCACTTCGACCCAATCGCCGTTGCGCGAGACGACCTTCAGGTTACGCCCGTAGGGAAAGGCGAACAGGACAGGCGAGTCCTCGGAAGCCGTCAGACGCATGCCGGACCCCGACGCTACGACCTGGACCCATTCCTCTTGCGGCTGCCCATACGGCGCTTGGCCGCCAGGCTGCTGACCGTAAGCCTGCTGCTGACCATAGGAATCCTGGCCGTAAGGCTGTTGCTGGTCATAAGGCTGCTGTTGTCCATAGGATCGGGGCTGCCCATAGGGTTGCTGCTGGCCGTAAGCTTGCTGCTGGCCGTAAGGTTGCTGACCTTGCGGGCCGGCCTGGCCCGGAGGATAGACCTCTTGTCCCTGCGAATAGGGCTGTCCTTGAGGATAAGGCGCTTCGCCCGGATAGGGCTGCTGGCCCGCTTGTGGGCTGGCCTGACCCGGCGGGTAAGGGTTCTGTCCGCCATATTGCGGGGCCTGGCCATAGGGCGCGTGGTCCGGGGGCGCATGGTCCGGGTAATCCGGATAGCCGCCCTGATCGTCCCCATAGGCGCCCGCGGCCGGATCGTTCGACGCGGTCTGGTCGTAAGGCTGTTGCTGGCCGTAAGGGGGCTGTTGGCCATAAGGGGCCTGTTGGCCATAGGGCTGCTGCTGACCATAGGCATTGGGCTGCGGCGCATCGAAGAAGCTGTCCGAACCGCCATTGGGTCCGCCTTGCCCACCCGCCTGGGGCGGGACGCCGCCTTGTGACTGCTGGTTGAGCCAAGGGAGAGTCTGTTGCGCCGGACCGCCGGATCCCGGCTGCCCCCCTGCTTGCGGCAAGGCGGCGACGTCCTGCGGTTGCGGTGCGTTCCCTTGCTGATCGTCCGCAAGAACATCGTCGATCGACGAGGGCGCGCCCGATTTCTTCGCGGCGGCCGATCCGCCGGCCTTGGAGCCGTCGCCCGCCGTCTTGGCGCCCGCGTTCTTCGACGGTTTCCGCTCCGGCGCCGACGGCCCGTCGGCCTCCGCGCCGTCCCGATGGGCAATCGCGTCCTCATAGGCGAGCATCCGCTTCGGCGGCGGGGCCTTGGTGACCGTTTCGGCCATCGGTTCCTGGAATAAAACCATCCAAACCGCGCCCAGCGCGACGAGGATCAGGCTCGCGGAGTAAAAGATCAGCTTCTTAATCGTCGTAACTCCCCTCTTCACCCGCATTAGGCTGAGAAAAGGCGGCAATAGCGTGTCTTAAGACAGTATTCTGCCTTGGTTAACCCTAAATTTCTGTGAAGCGTCGCGCTGCCACAGGCTCTTTTCGGTGCCGAATTGGGCGGGATTTCGCTACAGGACCGGCCGTTCCAGAAGCTATGATCCCAAGGTTCGGAACTCACGGCACGGGCGGCCGTTCCACGGCGATAAATCGCTGGTTCCAAGCGGGAGATGTGGCTCTTCGATGTTGTCCTATACCGAACACGACAATGCCCAGGCGGTCGAGATTCACGTCAGCGGAAAGGTCTCGACCGAGGAGTTCGACCGTCTCGCGCAGAAGCTGGAAGCGTTCATCGCCCGCCACGGTCAAGTTCGCGTCCTGGAGCGGATATCCGATTTCGAGGGGATGGACGCCGCCGCCCTCTGGCACGACCTCAAATTCAGCCTGCGCCATCTCAAGGACTTCAGCCGCATCGCTATCGTCAGCGAGCCGTATATCCACAATCTATGGTCCAGCTTCGTCTCGCCGTTCATCGCCTGCGAAGTCGAGCATTTCCAACCCGACCAAATCGCCGAGGCGCGCGACTGGCTGATGTGGCCGGAAGGCGCCGCGGACGTCTAACGGCGGTTCCCGCCCCACCGCGCTCAGCCCTGCTGTTCGGCGGGGCCGCCGGCTTCAGGCTCGTCCGGCCCGGCACCCGGCTCTTCCTGGATCGACTGCATGTAGCGGATGATCGCATCCACGTCGTGCGGCGTGAAGACGAAGACGGGCATGTCCGGATGTCCGGACATGATGCCTTCGGCCAGGGACTCCGCGAGGCTGTCGATCGGGTATTTGCTGGACAGGGTCCGGAAGGGCGGAGCCTCTTCGTTGGGGCTGCTGCCGGTGAGGCCGACCGCGTGGCACCGGCCGCAATGTTCGCGAACGATCACCTCGCCCTTCTGAGTGAGGTCCTTCTCCGCGGCCGGAGCCGGCGCGGATGCCAACGCGCAGAACCCGAATCCCAGCATCACAAGTCCCAGTATCGAGAGTCCGGGAAAACCGTTTGGACCTGTCCGCATCGCTCCGCCTTGTGCCTTGTTTCGACCCTGCCGTGTTGGGCGCGAATTGGAACGGCGGCACGGACCTACGTCAAGGGTCAAAGCAGCGCGCCGCCTGCACGCCGTATGTCCGCCAGCGCCAAATCCGGTTCGGGCAACGCGCGAAACCCCGCCCGAGGCCGGAACGGCCTGCGCAACAAAAAGGCCGCGGAGAAGCGCCCTGCTTCTCTGTCGCGGCCACAAAACCTTTCTTGCCGCCAGCCCGCGAAAGTCTCGCAAAGGTCCGGCGTAGAAAAACGCCAATTCTCCCGGCGGGGCCTCGAACCGGAGACCCGGCCTTACAAGTCTAATGCGGCTCGCAGTGTTTCAGCCGCTCCATTTCATCCTTTAGACGCAACTTCCTGCGCTTCAGTTCGGCGATTCGGAAAGCGTCCGCCGTCGGCCTTCCTTGTTCCTCATCGATCTTGCGATCCAAAGCGCGATGTTTCTCAGCCAGTTCAGAGAGATGCGCGTCTAACGCCATACCGGACCTCCACAGTCGGTTGTCGATGTCACCATTCTGTCAAACACATCCACCCTTGTCCATTCACGTCTGTTTCCACCGCGCGCGACTGCGGCTCCGCCGCCTTCCATGCTGTGGACATGCAACTGTGGACATGCACTTGCGCCGCTCTGGTTTCGGCAAGATACTCCCGACCCAGACGGTAGAGGAGCGCCCGATGGACAGCGAGGAGATCCGCGAGCTTCGGGCTGTACTGGGTAGGCTCAAACAGGAGCACCGCGACCTCGACAGCGCGATCAACGCGCTGGAACAATCGGGTCGCGCGGACGCATTGCAGCTCAAGCGCCTTAAAAAGAAGAAGCTCTTTCTGAGAGACGAGATCTTCCGGATCGAGGACGAACTGCTCCCGGATATTATCGCTTGAGCTTCCGGTCCGCCGCGAACAGCACGGCCAGGCCGAGCAGCCCCGCGGCGATTTCGATTCCGAGATAGACGAGCAGAAGCAGGCTTGGACGCCCGTCGGCGACGAGGCTGATGACGCGCCCGAGCGCGATGGACCAGGCGAATCCGATGGCCGTCACGACCGCGACGCGCTGCCATTCGGGCTTGAACGCCGAGACGGCCCAGAACAGCGCGACCCCGAGATAGAGGCACATCACGCCCCGGAAGATGTGAATCTGGTCGGTGGCCGAAACCTCCATGTCGAGGAACATCGGCAAGGTCTTGGCGGGCACGAGCCCGTAGTTCAGAGCGATCGGGATGAGGAGCAACGCCGCCCCGATCAGGAAGAGCTGCATCAGCGAATTGTTATTCGGCGTGGTCTGATTGTTGGACATCGCAATGACCTCGGGCGCTGGCACTGGCTTGTGGGTGGGGACGGGTCGCCTTCGTGAGCTGGAAATCCACTATGGCCGGTTTCGCGGAGCCTGGCTTGCATCTTTACGCTGCCGCGACTTGAGGCAGTAACAAATCGCCTGAAACCCGCCTTGCCAACCCCATGCGCCCGCCTATAATCGCGCGCTTTCCGCAATCCGCCTCCGGGCGGTTTTTTTGATGAGCGAAAGCATGAGCGAGGCGCCCCCCACCGTCGGCATCATCATGGGAAGCCGGTCGGACTGGCCCACCCTAAAAGCCGCTGCGAAAGTCCTGGACGCGCTGAAGGTGCCCTACGAGACGAAGGTCGTCTCGGCGCACCGCACCCCGCAGCGGCTCTACGACTACGCCTCGGGCGCGCGCGGCCGCGGACTCAAGGTCATCATCGCCGGTGCCGGCGGCGCGGCGCATCTGCCGGGCATGGCGGCGTCCATGACCGAACTGCCGGTCCTCGGCGTGCCGGTCGAGAGCAAATCCTTGCAAGGCCTCGACAGCCTCCTCTCCATCGCCCAGATGCCGGGCGGCGTCCCCGTGGGCACGCTTGCCATCGGCAAGGCCGGAGCGACCAATGCCGGACTTCTCGCGGCCGGAATCCTGGCGCTCTCGGATGCGAGCCTGGCCCATCGCTTGGCCGAGTGGCGCGCCGGTCAAACGGCCTCCGTCCCCGAAACGGTCGAGGACCATGACTGACGAGCCGCTGCCCCCAGGCAGCACCATCGGCATTCTGGGCGGCGGACAGCTTGGGCGTATGTTGTCCGTGGCCGCGAGCCGGCTCGGTCTTAAGACGCACATCTATAACGACACTCCGGATGCGCCGGCCTTCGACGTCGCGGCGGCGTGCACCGTCGGCGCCTATGAGGACCAAGACGCGATAGCCCGCTTCGCCGGACAGGTGGACGTGGTCACCTGCGAATTCGAGAACGTGCCCGCGGCGGCGCTGGAAGCGGCGGCCGGCGCGGCGGACGTCTTCCCGCCGGTGAAATCGTTCGAGGTGGCGCAAGACCGGCTGACCGAAAAGGACTTCGTCAGCGGCCTCGGCATCGCCGTCGCCCCCTATTTGGCCGTGGGTTCTCTCGCCGGTCTCAAGGACGCCATTCTGCGCGTGCCGCCCCCCGCCCTGCTCAAGACGCGCCGCTTCGGCTACGACGGCAAGGGCCAAGCAACGATCCGCACGCTCTGCGAAGCCGAGAGTGCGTGGGAGTCCATCGGCGAAGCGCCCGCGATCCTCGAAGGCATGGTCACTTTCGAGCGCGAAATTTCCGTTATCGCCGTGCGCGGGCGCGACGGCGCCCTTCGCTTCTACGACGCGGTCGAGAACGTCCATAAGGGCGGCATCCTGGATACGAGCACCGTGCCGGCCGCCGTTCCGCGCGCGATCGAGGCCGAGGCCCAGAGAATTGCCGGGACGATCGCCGAGGCCTTGGGCCATGTCGGCGTCCTTTGCGTGGAGATGTTCCAGTCGGGCGGAGACGAGCCGTCGCTTGCGGTGAACGAGATCGCGCCGCGGGTTCACAATTCAGGACACTGGACTCTCGATGCCTGCCTCGCCAGTCAATTCGAGAACCACGTCCGGGCCATTTGCGGCTGGCCCTTTGGGGACGTCGCCCGCCACAGCGACGCCGTCATGACCAATCTGATCGGCGACGCCGCGCATGGCTGGCGCACGTTCGCGGCCGAACCCCACACCGCCGTCCATCTTTATGGGAAGGCGGAAGCCCGGGCGGGCCGGAAAATGGGCCACATCACGCGGATTTCCGCGAAAACGTAGCCGCGGAACCGGCGCTCCCGGTCTGGACAACCCGCTCCATGTTTGCTAGACGACCCCTCTGGACGCGTGATTCAAGTCGATCCGTGGATGGATTTGCTTGGCTTCGCTCCAATCCCAAAATCAACGCTTATTCGGAGATTAGAGACGCGTGCAAGTCGTCGTTCGCGATAACAATGTCGATCAGGCCCTTCGGGCGCTGAAGAAGAAAATGCAGCGCGAAGGCATCTTCCGCGAGATGAAGCTCCGTAATTATTACGAGAAGCCGTCCGAGAAGCGCGCCCGCGAGAAGGCCGAGGCCATCCGCCGCGCACGCAAGCTCGCTCGCAAGAAAGCCCAGCGTGAGTCCGGCGTGGGCGGACGCCCGCGCGGCCGCCGGTAAGATCTGTCTCACACGAGATTTTAGCGCTGCGAAAGCCGGGAACCCTGTTCCCGGCTTTGCTGTTTGCCCCGCGCTCACGTAGCGAAGCGGTAGCGCAGATAAAAAGCGCTCAAATAGGCCGCAGGCCGGTAGCGCAAATGAAAAGCGCTCAAGTAGGCCGTAGGCCGGTAGCGCAAATGAAAAGCGCTCAAGTAGCGAAGCGGTAGCGCAAAAGAATAAAGACCGGCGCAATGGCCGGTCTTTTAGCATTGGCACGACGAAAACGCTCCGTCAGCGATTGGCGGCCGCTGCGGCGGGAATCTCCACCGGCCGTCCGGCGCGCGCCGGGCTTTGGTGCTCGGCCGCAGGCACCGTCGCGGTGTCGAAGCTCGTCAGGAAATCGCGAACGCGCGCCCAGGCCCCTTGCTCGAACAGATCGTTATGCCCCGCCCGCGGCACGACCGTGAGGGTCTTCGGCTCGTTGGCTTCGCGGAACACGTGCCGCGCCATGTCGAGCGGGATCACCGCGTCCCGGCCGCCGTGCACGATGAAGAGCGGCACGTGGATCGCGCCGATCCGGCCGACCGTGTTGTACTGATCGACCATGATCTGCTTCAGCGGCAGGAGCGGCCAGGCCAGCTTGCCCACATTCACGGCCGAACTGAACGGCGATTCGAGCACGAGCGCCTTGGCCTCGCGTTGCTGGCAGGCGTGGGCGGCGACGCCCGTGCCCAACGACTCGCCGTAGATGACGATGTCGCGCGGCGGGACGCCGAGGCCGCGCAGCGTGTCGTAGGCGGACGCGGCATCCTTCGCGAGGCGCTTTTCGGTCGGGCGGCTGTCCGACCCGCCGAAGCCGCGATAGTTCAGGATGAAGACGCCATAGCCGTCGGCGGCAATGGTTTTGATCTTCCCGGCCCGCGCGGCCACGTTCCCGCTATTGCCGGGGAAATACAGAAGGGTGGGTTTGCCCGGCATGGCCGGCCGGTACCAGGCGATGAGCTTCTTGCCGTCCCCCGCCTTGAAGACGATCTCCTCGACGCCCGAAAGGCCGGCATCGGCGGGGTCGATCCGCGTCGAATCCGGCACATAGAGAAAATAGCGGTGCAGTAGCCGCGCCACGATGCAAAACAGCGCGAAGATTGTAAAAAGAGCTAGAAAAAGGTTCAACATGAGCCCGTCTACGCCTCTCTCTTCTTTGTTATTGGTCGTCCCGGAAAGATAGGGACTAGATATGAATGGCGCTTGAACACGCCACTCACGCGATGAGACCCTTGGGTTAAAACAGCTCGCGAAGGTTTATTCTTACCTAATGATGCCCTTCTAATCAGAAACCTCTGCTTAACCTTCCGCAAAGAGGCATCTCGATCCCATGCTAGATGGTTCGGGCAGCGCGAGTGTCAATGGGGCGTATACGGAAACAGGCCGGTCCGCTCATCGAGGCGCGTGCCGAATAGGCCGGAAATCGAGCCGAAAAATGGGCAAATCCCGGCCCGGCCGTGACGGTTTGTCGTTGAATTCTGGACGGTTAACCGCAAAGCACCGGTGAATACGCAAGGGCGAAGACAGGCCGGACGGTCACTGGCACGGCCGTTTCAGACGGTGTTGCCGCAGTGTGACGGAGTGCACATCGCCTTGTCCCGTCAGCGCCTATCTTAAGTTCACGGAACACAGGAGACGACCAATGACCTTCATCAAGAGCCACCTGATCCTCGCTACGTTGTTCGCCGCGCTGGTCTGCGCAACGGTCGCGGTTTCCTCAACCAGCGCAGATGCCGAGCCAAGGTGGAGCGGTGGCATCCTGGGTGTCTCCGGCCTCGATCTCGGCAGCGGCCGCTAAAGTAAGTCAGAAGGCTCGCGCTACCCCAAGGCGTTCGCGCTACCCCAAGGCGCAACGAGCCGGAACGACAGCAAAGGCCCGGTGTCTCCATCCTCCGGGCCTTTGTCATGTCCGGCCTCTGGAGTGGACCGGGACCGGCCCCCTGTTATCATCGAAAAACATGGGCGAGATCGGCGACATAGAACTTTTCGCTTCACTCAGCGAAGAGAATGCCAAGCGCTTTGCCCCGGCCCTCGCCTGGCGCAGTTACCCGCCCAATGAACTGGTCATCGACATGGACGATGCGTCGAACGACGTGCTTTTCGTCGTCAACGGGTCCGTGCGGGTCATCCACCGCGCCGACGACGGGAAACAGGTCATTCTCGGCGAACTGGGGCCCGGCTCCATGTTCGGGGAAATGGCGGCCATCGACGGGATCCCCCGCTCCGCGAGCGTCACCACGTTGCAGGCATCCCTGATCGGCTCCATGCGGGCGGCGGCGTTCTTGGAGATTCTTGCGCACGAACCGGACGTCTGCCGCACGGTGCTCAACATGCTTGTGGGACGGATTCGCTCCCTCAACCAGCAGCTCACCGAGCATGCCTACCTGACGGCAGTCGAGCGTCTTTACGCCGAGCTCTTGCGCCTGTCGCGCCCGCGTGCGGGCCATGACGGCCAGCGCAGCATCTCGCCCCCGCCGACCCAGCAGGACCTTGCCGAGCGCATCGGCTCGCGCCGCGAAGTGGTCTCTCGCGCGCTGAGCGCGCTAGAGAAGGACGACCTCGTCGAAAAAACGCGCGGTGCACTGGTACTGACCGACCCCGGCGCGCTCAACCGGCGCATCTCCCTCGAAGGTCTCTGGGTCAAACTCGACACGTAATGACGCCGTTTGGCGCACGCCAATGGCGGCGCGCCTACGCGCTGTAAGCTTGCGAGCCCGCGGCCTAGAGCGCCTTGGCGATCTCTTCGGTCATCTTCTTGGCATCGCCCAGCACCATCATGGTGTTGTCCTTGTAGAACACCGGGTTGTCGATGCCCGCATAGCCGGAGGCCAGCGAGCGCTTGTTGAAGAGCACCGTTCCGGCTTTCCACACCTGCAGCACGGGCATGCCGTAGATCGGCGACGACGGATCGTCCTCCGCGGCCGGATTGACCACATCGTTGGCGCCGATGATGTAGACCACGTCGGCCTGCGCGAACTCCGAATTGATGTCTTCGAGCTCGAACACCTCGTCATAGGGCACATTCGCCTCGGCCAGCAGCACGTTCATATGGCCCGGCATGCGGCCCGCGACCGGGTGGATGGCGTACTTGACCTCGACGCCGGCCTCTTTCAGCCCATCGGCCATCTCGCGCAACGCATGCTGCGCCTGGGCCACCGCCATGCCGTAACCGGGCACGATGATGACCTTTGATGCGTTCTTCATCAGGAAGGCCGCATCCTCGGCCGAGCCGATCTTCACCGGCTTCTGCTCGCCGCCGCCGCTTGCGGCCGCGGCGGTCTCGCCGCCGAAGCCGCCGAGAATGACGCTGATGAACGAGCGGTTCATGCTCCGGCACATGATGTAGGAGAGGATCGCGCCGGAAGAGCCGACAAGCGCGCCGGTGACGATCAGCGCCGTGTTGCCGAGCGTGAAACCGATGCCCGCGGCCGCCCAGCCCGAATAGGAATTCAGCATCGAGATCACGACCGGCATGTCGGCACCGCCGATGGGTACGATGATGAGCACGCCGAGCAGCAGCGACAGGGCGACGATGGCCCAGAAATAGACCGGCGTCTGCACCTGGCAGAACAGCACGATGCAGGCGACGAGCGCGGCGGCGAGTGCGATATTGATCAGATGCCGCGCGGGCAAGAGGATCGGTGCGCCCGACATGCGGCCGGAAAGCTTGGAAAAGGCGATGACCGACCCGGTGAACGTGATCGCGCCGATCGCCGCGCCGAGCGACATCTCGATGAGGCTCGACACGTGGATATTGCCCGGCACGCCGATGCCGAAAGCCTCGGGCGCATAATAGGCCGCTGCGGCCACGAGCACGGCGGCCATGCCCACCAGCGAATGGAAGGCCGCCACCAGTTCGGGCATTGCGGTCATGGGAATGCGCCGGGCGATGACCGCGCCGATCGTGCCGCCGATAGCGATACCGCCAACGATCATGGCCCAGGATAGACCGGACTCGGGCCGCGCCACCGCGAGCGTCGTGGCCACGGCGATGGCCATGCCGGCCATGCCCATATAGTTGCCCCGGCGCGAGGTCTCCGGCGAGGACAAGCCGCGCAGCGCGAGAATGAAGAGGACGCCGGCAACGAGATAGAGCAGTGCGACGAGTTCGGAGGACATCGTGTTCGATCCCCCTAGCGGTCTTTACGCCGGTACATGGCGAGCATGCGTTGCGTGACGAGAAAGCCGCCGAAGATATTGACCGAGGCGAGGATCAAGGCGGCGAAGCCGAGGATCTTCGCGAGCCAATGCCCGGACGATGCCACCGCGTCGCCGGCCTCGACCGCGACCGCGAGCAGCGCGCCGACGACGATCACCGAGGAGACGGCGTTCGTCACCGACATCAGCGGCGTGTGCAGGGCCGGCGTCACGCTCCAGACCACGTAGTAGCCGACGAAGACCGCCAGGACGAAAATCGAAAACTGCGAGATGAAATCGTGACCGCCGCCTTGCGCGGCCGCCTCCGCGGCATAAGCCGTACTCATCCAAACGGCGTCGGAGACAAGCGCCAGTGCGGCGGCCGAGATCCCCGCAAGAAGGGTCTGCTTCGTCATGATGTCTTCCCTCCGGCAACCCGCTCATTGACGATCGCGCCGTCGCGCGCAATCGCCGTGCCTCGTGCAAGTTCGTCGTCCCAATCGATGGCGAGCTCTTTGGTTTCCTTGTCGATGAAGGGCTCGATGAAGGCCTGAAGATTCCGCGCATAAAGGCTGGACGCATTGACCGGAACCCGGCCCGGCAGATTCAGCAGACCGAAAATGCGAACGCCCTGGTGCTCGGCGATCTCGCCAGGCTTCGTCAGTTCAGCGTTTCCGCCCCGCTCGGCGGCCAAGTCCACGATGATCGAGCCCGGCTTCATGCTCTCGATCATCGCTTTGGAGATGAGCTTCGGTGCGGGGCGCCCCGGGATCAGCGCCGTGGTAATCACGATATCCTGGTTCTTGACGTGCTCGGCCACGAGCTCCGCCTGCTTCTTCTTGTAGTCGTCGGACATCTCCTTGGCGTAGCCGCCAGCGGTCTCCGCCTGTTTGAATTCCTCGTCCTCGACCGCAATGAATTTCGCCCCGAGGGACTCGACCTGTTCCTTGGCCGCCGGGCGCACATCCGTCGCGGACACGATGGCTCCCAGACGGCGCGCCGTCGCGATGGCCTGCAGACCCGCGACGCCCGCGCCCATGACGAACACCCGCGCGGCAGGAACCGTGCCCGCCGCGGTCATCATCATCGGCAGCGCGCGTTCGAACGCGGCCGATGCATCGACCACGGCCTTGTAGCCGGAGAGATTGGATTGCGAGGAGAGGACGTCCATGCTCTGCGCGCGGGTGATGCGCGGCATCAGCTCCATGGCGAACAGCGAAACGCCGGTCTTCGCCAGGGCCTCGAGACCGGCCGTGTCCGAGAACGGATCGAGCATGCCAATCAGCGCCGCGCCCTTCTTCATCGCCTTCGCCAAATCGACCGGGGGGCGACGGACCGTGAAGACAACGTCCGCCTTCCCGACGGCTTCCTCGTCGCTCTTGGCGATGGTGGCGCCGGCTTCTTCGTAATCCTTGTCCGAAAAATGAGACCGGAGCCCAGCCCCGGAACGCACCGTGACCTCGGCGCCGGCCTTGACGAGTTTCTTCACCGTCTCCGGCGTGAGGCCGATGCGCGGTTCGTCGGGCCCTTCTGCGGGTACGCCAATTGCAATCATCTTGGCTCCCTCTGCCGCAGACGCAACGGTTCCACGAAGAACGGTTCGTACGGCACTAAGTGGCGGTTGCAATGGGAAGGCGAGGCGCCTCCCAAAAGCCGGGCGTCAGGTCAGGAAAAATGCCATACCCGCAACGGTCGCCAGAATCACGACCGTGCTCCACAGGACCACCCCGCAAAACATTTTGTAGGTGCCGACATGCTCGGCGTAGTCCATGTCCGGATGCCCCTGTTTGGAATCTATATGCATCGGCTCTCCCCCAATGTTATCGCCACTCAGCGTTGTCTTGCCGCCCACGCGGGAATAGCAGAAACCCCGGCTTGCCGCAATAATGGCTCAGGCCGGCATGGCCGTGGACGCCTCGTCCAATAGTACAACCATGTGCCCGTCCGGGTCGCGGAATCTGAAGCCGGTG
This sequence comes from Hyphomicrobiaceae bacterium UBA7697, assembly GCA_002482645.1. GTDB lineage: Bacteria > Pseudomonadota > Alphaproteobacteria > Rhizobiales > Methyloligellaceae > Methyloceanibacter. Next base: position 96,217 of record DLGJ01000006.1, on the reverse strand, counting down.
ACACCGCCCGTATTCGGCGGCGACGGAACGGGGGCGCCGCGCGTGACGGCTTCCGGCTCCGCCTTTTCGAGACGCAACCAAACCGCCCGGCCCCATCTCAAGGCGATCACAACCCTCGCAAGGGCAATTACGCCGTCAGGAGGCGGTCGTTGCCGCGCTGTCCACCGGCAGAGGCACGCCCGCCGTCAGGAAAGCGTCGCGCTGCCGTTCCGTCACGTTTGCGATATCGACGCCGGCGATCGCCTCGTTGAACAAGGTGTGGAAGTTCAACGCCGCGCCGAGATGCAGGAACACGCCGCCGAGACCGATCGCGGCGCGGTCCATGAAGACGAATTCGCGCGGCACCGTGACGGGCCCCTTGTCGCGCAGGGCCTGGTGTACCTGGAACGCCTCCTTGCGCCCATACATGCCGGGTTCCACCCGATCGGCGATGGTCCGTATACGGTCGTCGAGCATCGGTCCGTAGATGAACTTCGCCCAGATGTTCAAAACGTCGATGAGGTCGTTCGACAGTCCGCAGAAACCCCAAGTCTCGTAGGCATGCACGATCAGAGACCGGTCGCCGTGCCGGAGCCCGTTATAGAGATCGATCACGCCCTGAATGAATTTCGGCGCGAAGGTCCGCATGCAGCCGTAGTCGAGCAGGTTGATGCCCGCCGCCTTGCCCTCGCCGTCCTCGAACACGGTGTAGTTGCCGAGATGCGGATCGCCGTGGATGACACCGTAATGACTGAACGGATGCCACCAGGCGCGAAACATGGCGCGGGCAATCCGGTTGCGCTCATCGAGCGCATGGCCCTTGTAGTCGAGGAGGCGCCGGCCATCGAGCCAGGTCATCGTCAGCACACGGTCCGTCGAAAGATCCGCGAGAACCCGCGGCACGCGCACATAGGCATCGCCGGAGAAGATCAGACCGTAGAGCCGCGTCATGGCCGCTTCGCGCTCATAGTCGAGTTCTTCGCGCAATCGCTCGGAGAGTTCCTTCAGGACCTCGGACGTCTCGACCGCGGGCCGCATCCGCCTATGCACGGAAAAGAGCATGCCGAGCTGGACAAGGTCCGCCTCCACGGCCGAACGCATGTCCGGGTACTGGAGTTTCACCGCGAGCGCCCGGCCGTCATGGGCGCTCGCTCTGTGGACTTGGCCGAGCGAGGCGGAGGCCGCGGCCTCGTAGTCGAAGGCGGCGAACTTGTCCGCCCAGTCCGGCCCGAGCTCCGCCGCCATGCGGCGCTTGACGAAGGCGCGGCCCATGGGCGGGGCGTGGCTCTGCAGCTTGCCGAGCGCCTCGGCATATTCCGGAGGTACCGCGTCGGGGATCGTGGCGAGGAGCTGGGCCACCTTCATGATGGGCCCTTTCAGCCCGCCAAGCGCCATGGCGAGCGCGGCCGCGTCCTTCCCGGTCTCCGCATCGAGCCCGAACAGACGCCGCCCGGCGATGCGTGCGGCCACGCCGCCCACATTCGCGCCGACGCGGCCGTAGCGCATGGCCCGCGCGCTGAACCGGTTCTTCTCCCGGTCCGGCGTCCCGCGGCGCTCTTTCGCCGAATTCCCGCCCGAACTGTCTGACAAATCGTTCATTGACGACACGGCCCTTCACCCGTCGGTAAGTCTCTCCAAATATAGGAAGCAAATTGGCCCGCGCGAGCCGAGTTCTGGAACATCCTCTCATGCCGCTTTCAAAATTCGTCAAAGCCGCCATCGTCGCCGGATGCCTGGTCGCGGCGGCGGCCCTCGCGGCGAGCGTTCTGGCCGGGACCTATCCAGCCCTCGATATCGTGAGCAATGGGCTGCCTCTGCTCGCGGCGGGCCTGCTCGTCCTGGTTTTGGCGAGCCTTGCCCTGCGCAGCTCTATGCTGATCGTGACGAGCGCGGCGCTTCTCGCCGTGACGCTCGCCGTCCTGATCCCCCGCCTTTCCGGCGCCGCGCCCCAGGCACCGGACGGTGCCGCCCGGCTCTTGCGCATCGCCACCTTCAACATGTGGGGCAAGGGCGACCTGCATTTGCGGAAGGTCGAGAAATTCCTGACGAGCAACGACCCCGACGCCGTCGTGCTGGAAGAAATTCGTTGGAAGCACGAAGACTTCCTGCGGCACCTGAAGACGCTGTATCCCTACCAGGCGGGCTCGCACGGGCTCGTGATCCTATCGAAACACCCCATCCTGAAAAGCGGCCGTCTCGACCGCGAAAACCAGCCTTATTGGCGCTCCCTTATCGTGCATTGGGCCCTGCTCGACGTGAACGGCACGGAGGTCAAACTGGTGGGGGCGCACATGGCCCGGCCCTTCTACCCCGCCCAGCAGAAAAGCGATATCGACACCCTGACCGCGTTCGTCCGCTCGCAGACCGGACCGATGATCGTCGCGGGCGATCTCAACATGACGCCGTGGACGCAAAAGCTCCACCAATTCACGGCTGAGACGGGCATGCGGCGCTTCAACACGCTCGTCCCGACATGGCCCGCGCGCTGGAAAGACCTGCCGCTTCCGCCGCTCCTGCCGATCGACCACGTCTTCGTCTCGCCGCACTTGGCGAAGATTAATGTGCGGATCGGCCCGAGGCTGGAATCGGACCACCTGCCCGTGGTCGCCGACATCGCGCTCGCCGATGTGGCACTCGCCAAGTAGCGAGTAGCACGGAGCACGGAGCACGTAGAATGCACGTGACGGCACGGCGGGCTTGCCAGGCGCGGCCCGGATACAAGGAACGCTGACGATGCTCACGAGACGGCTTCTCATCCTTTCGGCGGCCCTTGTCTTGCCGGGGTTCGCCATGCACGGCCCGGCACGTGCCACGGCCGATACGGCACCGGCCATCGAGGTGTGGAAATCGCCCACCTGCGACTGTTGTCAGAAATGGGCCGATTACCTCACGGATAACGGCTTCACGGTGGCGGCGAAGAACACCTCCTACGCGATGATGGACCGCATCAAGCGCCAGGCCGGCATCGGCAAAAGCCTCGAGTCCTGTCACACGGGGCTCATCGGCGGATACGCCATCGAGGGCCACGTGCCGGCCGAAGACATCAAGCGCCTGTTGAAGGAACGGCCCGACGCCGCCGGTTTGGCCGTGCCGAAAATGCCGATCGGCTCGCCCGGCATGGAACAGCCGGACGGCACGACGGAGCCCTACGATGTGCTGTTGGTGAAGAAAGACGGCAGTACCGAAATCTTCGCGAGCCATTAGAGCGCCCGCATCGAGCGGTGGCCGCTAGCTCTTGACGAACCGGTCGAGCGCCTCGCGATAGGAGCGCATGGCCTGGCGAGCCACCTCCATCTCGGCTTCGAGGGCTTGCGAATCGGGCGACTTCAGCCGCTTCCGCGGCCGCCGCGCGGACAAGATCAGCAAGATCAGCGCCGCCATCGGTGTCAGAAAATCCGTCACGAGGATCGGACCCGCATTGCCCGCCGTCAGATTGCCATAGGCGATGATGTCGTGGACGTGCCCGATTCCGGCGCCGACGAGAAAGCACGACGCGGCGATCGCGACCGCGACGCGCGCATAGAACGTCGTGAAGGCCGCATAGAGGCTGGCGAGGCCAATCCCAAGATTGGCGTAACCCACTTCGAACTGGAACGGGCTTGGCTGCCAGCCGATGGCCGCAGCCGACCGGAGCGGAAACATTACGTGGCCGACAAAGGCCCAGAGTCCGAGCAAACCCAGCGGAAAAATGAAGATATAGCGCAAGGCCCGGTCGATCGCGAACCAGCGCGGGATCGGGCGGGGCCCACGCCAAACGGCGATTCCCCAACAGGCTATCGCTGCGACCCAAGTAAGAATGGGAACCAGCGCAACCTGTGACATGCCGCTAGGCCTCCGCAGCCAGCTTTCGGTCCAGTTCCTCGAGTTCGTCGATAAAGCCTTCGATCACCTTGAGCCCCATGGACCAAAAATGCGGCTCGGAAGCATCAAGACCGAACGGCTTCAAAAGTTCCCGATGATGCTTCGTACCGCCCGCCGCGAGCATTTCGAGATACCGCTCAGCAAACCCGGCATCGGCATTTTCGTACACGGCGTAAAGCGAGTTGACCAGGCAATCGCCGAACGCATAGGCGTAGACGTAGAACGGCGCGTGGATGAAATGCGGAATGTAGGACCAGAAGGTCTCGTATTCCGGTTTGAGCTCGATGGCGGCCCCAAGGCTCTCGCGCTGCACCTCCATCCAGATCTCGCCGAGCCTGTCGCTCGTGAGTTCGCCTTCGCGCCGTTCGGCATGCACCTTGCGCTCGAAACAGTAGAACGCGATCTGCCGGACGACCGTGTTGAGCATGTCCTCCACCTTGGCGGCGAGCAGCGCCTTGCGCTCGCGGGCGCTCGGCGCCTGGTCGAGTAGCTTCCGGAAGGTCAGCATCTCGCCGAACACGCTCGCCGTCTCGGCCAGCGTCAGCGGGGTCGGCGCCATCAGCGCGCCTTGCTTGCCCGCCAGCACCTGATGCACCCCATGACCCAGCTCGTGGGCGAGCGTCATCACATCGCGCGGCTTACCCTGGTAGTTCAGCAACACGTAAGGATGCGCGCTCGGCACGGTGGGGTGCGAAAAGGCACCCTGCTGCTTTCCCTCGCGCACCGGCGCATCGATCCAGCCGTCGGAGAAGAAACGGCCGGCGATGTCGGCCATGCGCGGCGAGAAATCTCCGTAGGCCGTCAACACGGTGTCGCGCGCATCGTCCCAGCCGATGACCTGCTTCGGTTCCTCGGGCAAGGGCGCGTTGCGGTCCCAGTATTTCAGGGTCTCCATGCCGAGCCATTTCGCCTTCATGGCGTAATAGCGGTGGGAGAGGCGCGGATAGGCCTCGCGCACCGCCGCCACGAGCGCGTCCACCACGTCCCGCTCCACGCGGTTGGCGAGATGGCGGCTGTCGGCCACATCCTCGAACCCGCGCCAGCGGTCCGAGATTTCCTTGTCCTTGGCCAGCGTATTGGTAATCAGCGTGAAGAGCCGCACGTTGTCCTTGAAGACCTTCGCCAGCGCCTTGGCGGCGTGCTTGCGCGTCTTCTCGTCCGGATCGAGGAGCCGGTTGAGCGTCGGCTCCAAGCTCAACTGCTCGCCATCAATGTCGAAGCGCAGATTGGCCATGGTCTCGTTGAAGAGCCGGTCCCAAGCTCCGCGCCCGCTCACGGCCTTTTCGTGAAACAGTTGCTCCAGCTTGTCCTCGAGCTGGTACGGCTTCTCCTTCCGCAAGTCTTCGAGCCAAGGCCGGTAGTGGCCGAGCGACGGCGTGGCCATGGCCTTCTCGATCGCCGCGTCGTCGAGGCGATTGAGCTCCAGGGGGAAGAACAGAAGCCGCGAGGAAATACCGGTGATCTTCTCCTGGATGTCCCCGTAGAATTTCTGATGCCGGGGATCGGTCGTATCGGCCGCATAGAGCAGGCTCGCATAGGAGACGATGCGCCCCAGCACATCGTTCAGCGCCTCGTAGCGGCGCACCGCCTCGGCGATTGCCTCGCCGCCCGCGCCGCCGTCGAGAAGCGCCTCGAGCTTACCGGCGTAGCGCTCGTGCATCGCCTCGGCGTCCTGGCGGGCCTTCTCCAGGTCGGCCTTCAGCGCGGGCGATTCGGGCGCGTCGTAGAGATCGCCCAGATTCCATTCCGGCAGGTGTCCCAGCGCGGCGGCTCCGGCGGATTTCGCCTCGGCCGTCTGCGTATAGGCGGGAAGGGAATCGGGAAACGGGACGGGGAAGCAATTACGGGGCAGCATCAGTCTCGAAGGTCCTCGTTCTTGGGGCACCGGCCGGCCTCGGCCGATTCGCCCACGCGCAAATCACTCAGGTGTCGCCGGTAGTGTGGGTAGCGCGTGTGCCTCCCGCAAGGGCCAAAGAACGCTTTGTTGTGAAACGCAAACTCACACTTCGGCAAGACATTCCCCAAAATCGAACCGCGATAAAGGACATGTTTACCCTTCGAGTGCACTGTTTTGGCACAGCAGGGGTCACGGACGGCCAAGTATAGGCGGTCAAGTGTATCGACCAAGCCTAGTCCTGACCGGGACGCCTGCATTTGTAGATGTTTGCGTAACGAGTGAGTTTTTGCGTCATGCCCAGTTGCGTTCTGGTCGTCGATGACGACCCTACCCAGCGCCGTATTCTCGAAGAGACGACGAAGCGCTTCGGCTACACGGTTCAAACCGCCGAGGGCGGCGAAGCAGCGCTCGCCGCACTGCAAGCCGGCAACGCGGGCGAGATCGCCCTCGTTCTTCTCGACCTTGTAATGCCCGAAACGGACGGCATGTCCGTCCTCGCCGCCATGCGCTCATTGCCGCGCAGGCCCCCCGTCATCGTTCAGACCGCCAACGGCAGCATCGACGCCGCCATCGGCGCCATGCGGGCGGGCGCCGTGGACTTCGTGGTGAAACCGGTCAGCCCCGAGCGGCTCGAAGTCTCGATCAAGAACGCGCTCAAGATCGAAGCGCTTGCCGGCGAGATCAACCGCATGAAGGCGACCGCGACCGGGGAGCTCGATTTCGACGATCTCATCGCCGGAAGCGAGACCATGGCGCGGGTCATCGAGGTCGGCCGCCGCGCCGCCGCATCGAACATTCCCGTCCTGATCGAAGGCGAATCGGGCGTCGGCAAGGAGTTGATCGCCCGCGCCATTCAGGGCGAGAGCGCCCGTAAGGCCAAGCCGTTCGTGACCGTCAATTGCGGCGCGATCCCGGAGACTCTGGTCGAGAGCATTCTCTTCGGCCACGAAAAGGGTGCGTTCACGGGCGCCACCGAGAAGCGCGCGGGCAAGTTCGTGGAGGCGGACGGCGGCACGCTGTTCCTCGACGAGATCGGCGAACTGCCCCTCGACGCGCAAGTGAAATTGCTGCGCGCGCTGCAAGAGGGCGAGATCGACCCGGTGGGCGGCAAGCAGCCCGTCAAGGTCAATATCCGCCTGATCTCGGCCACCAACCAGAATTTGATCAAGCTGGTGCAAGAGGGCCGCTTCCGCGAGGACCTCTATTACCGCCTGAACGTGTTCCCGATCTGGGTGCCGCCCTTGCGCGAACGCCTGGACGACGTTCCCGAACTCATCCGCCACTTCACGGCACGCTTCGCCGCCGAGGAAGGCAAACGCATCGATGGAGTTGACGCGGACGCCACGGCGATGCTCCAGCGCTATAGCTGGCCCGGCAATATCCGCCAGCTCGAAAACACCGTGTTCCGCGCCGTGGTGCTCGCAGACAGCCCGATGCTGACGGTCGACGAGTTCCCGCAGATCGCCGCCCATGTGGAGGGCTATGCGGTCACCGTGCCGCCCGCGCCCGCGCCCAAGGACCCGATGCCCCGCATCGACGGGCCGGTGATGCTCGGCCAGTCCGCCGGCGCGGCCGAAACCGTCCATATTCCGAGCGCGAACGGCAAGGACGCGCTCGGCATCCCGGCCCTCGGCGCCAATGGCGATATCCGCTCCCTCGAAGCCGTCGAGGCGGACATGATCCGCCTCGCCTTCGGACGCTATCGCGGCCGTATGACGGAAATCGCCAAGAGACTCGGCATCGGCCGATCGACGCTCTACCGCAAGATGCGCGAGATCGGCCTCGAAGCCCGGCCCAACTAGACCGCAAGGAGATGAGTGCCATGAAGCCAACGCACGCAATCGCACTGACGTTTCTCTGCGCGGGGTTGCCGGGCCTGCCGGCGGCGGCCACCGAGAAAGCGACCCAGGAGACGCATCCCGTCAGCACCGCGATGCTGAGCGCCGAGCCGCTGAGCACGGATTTGCTCCGTGTGCAGATGCTCGGTACGGCCGCTCAAGTCGAAAAGCCGAAAGCCTCGAGCACGGCGGCGCAGGACACCCCGCCCGCCATGGCGCCTCGGCCGGAAAAGGCTACCGTTGCGGCCCCGGCCCCTCGGACCGTGAGCCCGGCGCGGCCCGCGACGGGCGCCGATGCCATCCGCGAGGCCGTGCAATCGGAACTCGGCGAGAGCTTTCCTCTTGCGGAGAAGCAGACGGCCGGCATCAGAGGCGCGCTGGCCGAGTATTACAGCGACGCCAGCCAGCCCCTTCTGTGGGTGGACGGTCACGGCCTGAGCGCGCGCGGCAAGGCGGTCGCCGCCGAGATCGAACGGGCGGACGATTACGGCCTCGATGCGTCCGACTACAAACTCCCCGACATGCGCGGCTTCGACGCAACAGCATCGGACGCCATTGCAGCCCTCGCTTCGGCGGAGATCGCCATCAGCCAGGCCGTGCTCGCCTATGCGCGGGATGCGCGTGGCGGCCGCATCACGCCGAACCGCATTTCGCGCAATCTCGATCCGACGCTGGCGCTCCCGAAGCCGTCCGAGGTCATCCACTCGGTCGCCTTCCGTTCCGATCCGGCCGCCTATTTGCGGAGCTTCCAGCCGCAGCACCCGCAGTTCGAAGCCTTGCGCAAAAAGCTGATCGCGCTCCGCGGCGGCGAGACGGACGCCGATGGCAAAGCCCCCGAAATCCGGATTCCGGACGGCCCCCTGCTTCAGCTCGGCGACGCGGACCCGCAAGTCTCGCTGCTGCGCGAGCGCCTCGGCCTTGCGCAAGGCGCCGACCCCGCACTCTACGACCAAACGGTCGCCGAGGCGGTGAAGCACTTCCAGAAGACGCACAACGCGGCGGCGGACGGGGTCGTGGGCCCCGGCACGCGGCGTCTCCTCAACGACCCGCATCGGCGCAGCGCCGGCGGCACGGCGGACATCAAGAAGATCCTTCTGAACATGGAACGCTGGCGCTGGCTGCCCCAGGACCAAGGCCGGTTCTACGTCACCGTCAACGTGCCGGAATACATGCTGCGCGTGGTCGAGGACGACAAGACGATCCACACGACGCGTGTCGTGGCGGGCGCCACGAAGACGCCGACCCCCGTTTTCTCGGCCGACATGAAGTCGGTGGTGTTCGGCCCCTTTTGGAACGTCCCGAATTCCATCAAGACCGGAGAGATACGGCCCTATATCCGCCCCTATGGCGGTGGCTGGTACGGAACGCGCTGGGACACGCGCGTGCTGCAGCAGCACGAGCTGCGCATCAAATATAACGGACAGGACATCGACCCGCAGGCGATCGATTGGAGCCGCGTCGACGTCCGCAAGCTTCATTTCTACCAGCCGCCGAGCCCCAACAATGTGCTGGGACGCGTGAAGTTCGTGTTCCCGAACAAGCATGACGTCTACATGCACGACACGCCGCAGAAGCACTTCTTCAATCGCTCCGTGCGCGCCGAAAGCCATGGCTGCATGCGTGTGCAGGACCCGGACATATTCGCCGCCGTGCTTCTGAAGCACGACCGGAACTGGAGCACCGCCTCGACTCGGACCGCGTTCGACACGGCCTACGACAAACACGTCCCGCTGAACGATCCGATCCCTGTCTACGTCACCTACTTCACGCTCTGGGTGAACGACGACGGGTCTATCACGTCCTACGGAGACATCTACGGCCACGACCGGCGCATGAGTGCGGCCATGTTCAAGAAGGGCCAGGGCTACGCCGCCTCGGATCGTCCGGTCACGGCCTCCCCCGCACGGCAGGCAGAGAACGGTCCCCGCGGGTCCGCGGCGCGGTTCGCCCGGAACACGTTTTGAGACGGGCGGCCGTGTCAAGCGGCGTGCGCCCGCGATGATCCTGACCGTTTCTTCGGCCCGCGAGGCCGGAGCCCGCGGGCCCGCCGCTCTGCGGCGGACCCGCAGCAACTAGAAAAACAACCGAATTTTGCCGGTCAGGAAGCGTTAACTACGCGCCGAAATGCGCCGGTACAGTTAACGGCTTTGCCTTGTTTTTCGCTCATTTTGTCTGGATACTGTTGCTTATTGGCCGCAGTGGGGTACACGCGGCCAGCGGCACGGAATGGCCTTAAAGGCTTGGTGCCATTGGGGAAAAGCCGGCCGGTAAGGCCGGCGAGGGAAATTACGGAAAGACGGGATGCGTTCGAGGGGGAGTCGTGTACGCCGTGCTGCGCTGCGCGCAGCGGTCTTGACCCTGACCGCCGTCGCGGTCATCGGCCAGGCTGCCGGCGCTTCCGCCGAGGACCGCACCCTTTCCCTTTACGAGATCCACACGAAAGAGACGCTGACCGTCACCTACAAACGCGATGGCGTTTGGGACGAGGAAGCCCTCAAAAAGCTCAACTGGTTCATGCGCGACTGGCGTGTGAACGAGCCCACGACAATGAACCGTGAGCTGATTGATCTGGTTTGGACCCTGCACCAGCGGCTCGGGTCCAAGGAGCCGATCCATCTCGTTTCCGCTTACCGCAGCCCGAGAACCAACGAAAAGCTCAGACGGTCCGGCGGCGGTCAGGCCCGCCGGAGCCAGCACACGCTCGGTAGGGCCTGCGACATTCATTTCCCGGACATTCCGGTGAAGACGCTTCGAGCCTCGGCGCTCATTCAAGAGGTCGGCGGCGTCGGCTACTACCCGACCTCGGGCATTCCCTTCGTTCACGTGGACGTCGGAAATGTGCGCATGTGGCCGCGCATGCCCCGCCTCGAGCTGGCCGCCCTCTTCCCGGAAGGCAAGACCGGCTACATTCCGAGCGACGGGCGGCGGATCACCAAGAGAGATTACCAAACCGCGCTGGCGAAGGGCATGGTCAATCCAACGCTGATCGCCCAGGCCAGGGGATTGGCGTCGCCGACGGCGATCGCGTCCGCCACGCCGCTTCCGACGCCCAACCCGGTCCGGCTCGTCGCTCAGTTGACGAACCCGCCGGTCGCGATGCCGGTGGTCGCCTCGGCGGAGCCGGAATTCAAATCGCAGTTCAAGCCCATGGCGCTCGCGCCTGCCGACGCGGAAGTACCGGAGCCTGCAAAACCGGCCAGGAATTTCTCGCTGGCGAGCCTCGGCGGCGCCATGCCCTGGCAGCGTGACACCTCGGGCCCGGCGCAAGTCAGAGCTCCGATTCCGCCGCAAATGTCCGCCTCGGCGCAGCAGAAAGCGCCCGCCTACCGCCAGGCCTCAGTGGCCGGCGCACCGGAATACGACGACGACCATCCGGACGAGCTGAGTTATGTCCCATTCGAAACCGCCCGCTTGATGTCGGACACGTCGGTCGCGCACGACCGCGAGCTCGTGCCGCTCACGCATCCCGAGCAGGACGACATCGGGTATCTGTTCGACGATATGGACCAACCCGCGCGCTTCGAACTCCGCCGGACGTCCGGCTATCTCGGCCTGGCCAGCGTCCAGACGCTCTCGGGCCCCGCCGTAAGAAGCCTCTATGCGGGACTGCCGAAGCAAGGCCGGACCCGGTTGGCGCGCGCCCTTTAGACAGCGCGTTTGCGCCGGCGGCCAATCGGCTTCTCGCGGTGCGGCGGCTAGGCCGCCTCCGACTCCTCGGCATCCATGCCAAGCGCGTGGAGATAGGTGGCGAGGATCATCTCCTCCTCCCGGCGCTTGTTGTCGTCCTGCTTCCGGATGCTGATCAGCTTCCTAAGCGCCTTGACGTCGAAGCCGTTGCCTTTTGCCTCCGCATAGACCTCTTTCAGATCCGCGGAGAGCGCCGCCTTTTCTTCCTCCAACCGTTCGATACGGGATACGAAGGCACGAAGCTGATCTTTGGCCGATGTCTGAAGCTGCACGTTGGGTTCCTCGACACGTTTTTTCGATGATTCGATGAAGAGCGGAGCTTGAGCCAGAATCGCGAGACGCGGCAAGGCGCAAGGGCTCCTTTTCCCGCTTATCCAAAGCCGGTGCCCGGACACCACGGCAGTGGCGACTAACCCGTTCAATACGAAATATATTTCGCCGTCAGGCGCGTTCGGTCTGGAACTTCGCCTTCCAGTCCTCGTACGGCATGCCGTAGACGATTCGTTGAGCCTCGGCCTTGGCGAGCGGGATGCCGCGCTCGTCCGCCGCCTCCAGATACCACCGCGACAGGCAGTTCCGGCAAAAGCCCGCGAGGTCCATCAGATCGATGTTCTGCACATCGGTCCGCTCTTGCAAATGTTCCACCAGGCGCCGGAAGGCCGCCGCCTCGATCTCGGTTCTTGCTGTCTCGTCCATGCCGCGCCTTTCGTCCGTCAGATGCCCGTATGAGAGCCGTGATGCTCGATCGCGTTCAGTCCGTTGGTGGACCGAAGCACGCCGGAGACGACCCGCGCAAGGTGCGCGGCCCACTCCGCCTGGCCCGCCTCGCCCAGGATCAGGTCCTGCCGGACCTCGATGAGAGCATGAGCGAGACCGCGCGCGGTGGCATGCCGGTACAGCGTATCGCCCTTGAGCTGCCCCGAATACGGAACGTTGTCGCCGATCACCGCGTCCGGGATGGTCTTGAGGCCGTCCAGCAGCGGCAGCGGCAGCCGGGGGTCCTTGTCCCAGAGCACGGAGGCATGCCAGGGCCTCGGAACCCCTTTCCAAGCCTGCGTGAAGCTGTGGATCGAGAGGATCACGGGCGGCCTGCCCGCGCCGACGGCCGCGCCGATGGTCCGGCCGATGGCGTCGTCGTAGGGCCGGTAGAAGCGGTCGAGCCGTTCCTCGCGCGCCGCGCCGCTCAAGCCGACATTGCCCGGAACCACGAGACCGTCCGCGATCTCCATGATTAGCGTCGGGTCGTCCAGGCCCCGGTTCGGATCGACGAGCAGCCGCGAGAACTGGCTGATGACGGCGGGCGCGCCGAGCATCTTGGCGAGGAACCGGGCCACGCCCTCCGCGCCGAGATCGAACGCCGTATGGCGGTGGAGATCTTCCGGCCGCAGGCCAAGCGTGTGAAAGTCTTCCGGGATACGGTTCTGCGCGTGGTCGCACAGGATCAAGAGACCGAGCTTTACATCCCCGTCAATGGTCCGGTATGGCTTCTCGCCCGACTCTTCTTGTACCAACGTATCCAGACTTAACTCCAAAGCGATAGAGGCCAACGTAGCAAACTCGAGGCCGCGACACATTTACCCCAAAGTTGGGCGGTGTTTTACCGGCGCAATCCCAGCCTTATAATCGATCCGCGCCGGTCAGAAAAATGCAACCTATTCGCCGCTACCGTTCGGGGCCCGTTAGACACGACTTTCAGACTTTGAGAACCCGATGCCTGTCTCCGATGTGATCCGCATATCCGCCCCAGTCCGGGCCGTCGCACGCCGCCTGGTTGCCACCGCGACCGTCGCGGCCGGAGTCACGGTGCTCGGCATCCTGACGGGAACCGGCGTTACGCCCGCGATGGCGGACCTGAAGTTGTGCAACACGACCGCCAGCCGCGTCGGCGTCGCCATCGGCTACAAGGATACCGAAGGCTGGGCCAGCGAAGGCTGGTGGAACATCGCGTCGCACACATGCGAGACCTTGCTCAAGGGTGTGCTGATCGGACGCTACTATTATATCCACGCGGTGGACTATGACCGTGGTGGCGAGTGGGCAGGCAGCCTCTATATGTGCACGGACGACAAGTCCTTCACCATTCGCGACACCAACGATTGCGAGAAGCGCGGCCACCGGCGCACGGGTTTCTTCGAGGTCGACACCGGCGAAGAGAGGGATTGGACCGTGCGGCTCACGGACCCTGACGGCGAAGACAAAAACCAATGAGGCGTAACCGGCGAGTCAAGATCGTCGCCACGCTCGGTCCTGCCTCCACGAACGAAGAAACCATGCGGCGCCTGTTCGAAGCGGGCGCCGACGTCTTTCGTGTGAACATGAGCCACGCGACTCATGACGGCTTGCGGGAGGTCCACGGGATCGTCCGCAAGCTGGAAACGGAGTTTTCGCGCCCCATCGGCATCCTGGTGGACCTGCAAGGACCCAAGCTCCGCATCGGCAAGATCGAGTCCGGGACGATGCGCCTGACGAAAGGCGACATCGTCAGCTTCGTTCGCCGCGAAGATGTCGGCGGATTGGGCCGCGTCCATCTGCCCCATCCGGAGATCTTCGAGTCGGTCGAGAACGGCCACATGCTCCTGCTCGACGACGGCAAACTCAGGCTGCGCGTCGTGGAATCCTCGGACGTGCGCATCGACGCCGAAGTGCTCAATTCCGGTTTGCTCGGCAGCCGCAAAGGCATCAGCCTGCCGGACACGGTGCTGCCCTTCGGCGCCCTGACCGACAAGGATCGCGCCGACATCGAATGCGCGAACTCGATCGGCGTCTCCTGGCTCGCCTTGTCCTTTGTCCAGCGGCCCGCCGACATCGAAGAGGCGCGGAAACTCAGCAAGAACCGGTCCGCCATCATGGCCAAGATCGAAAAGCCGACCGCCATTCACTTTCTCAAGGAGATCGTGGAACTCGCGGACGGGATCATGGTGGCGCGAGGCGATCTCGGCGTGGAAATGCCGGTGGAGAAAGTGCCCGGCCTGCAGAAGCAGATCAGCCGCGCGGCGCGCAACGCCGGCAAGCCCGTGGTCGTGGCCACGCAGATGCTGGAATCGATGATCTACGCGCCCGTGCCGACGCGCGCGGAGGTGTCCGACGTCGCCACCGCCGTGTTTGAAGGCACCGACGCGGTGATGCTGTCGGCGGAGTCCGCCGTCGGGAAGTTCCCGGTCGAGGCCGTCGCCACCATGGACCGCATCGCCATCGAGGTGGAGCACGATCCGCTGCATGCCGCGATCATTCATGCGCAACGCATCGACCCTCAGGCAACGGGAGCCGACGCGATCTCGGCGGCGGCCCGCACGGTCGCCGAGACTCTCGATCTGGCCGCCATCGTTTGCTACACGGCCTCGGGCGCCACCGCCTTGCGCGCCGCGCGCGAACGGCCGCAACAGCCGATCCTGGCGCTGACGCCGATCCCGCGCACCGCCCGGAAGCTTTCGATCGTTTGGGGCCAGCATTGCGTCCTCGCCGACGATCCGATCAATCTCGACGACATGGTCGCGAAGGCGTGCCGCATCGCCTACGAGGAAGGGTTCGCGAAAGCCGGACAACAGGTCATCGTGACCGCCGGCGTGCCGCTCGGAAAGTCGGGCGCGACGAATCTGTTGCGGATCGCGGAAGTCGATCCGACCGCGGACGACGATCCGTAGGCCCAACTCCGCAGGATAAACCGTCGTCTCGCCTTCGAGACCTGAAGATCCGCGATCGGACAGCTTGAATTGAACGCCGTGGTTGGACGGCCAGGGCTACAGACTAGATATCCTGGCCTTCGACTTCGCGTTTGAGCGCGTCGACACCGGCCTTGGCGTCATCCAAATAGGGATTGACCGCAAGCGCCTGACGATAGGCTTCCAGCGCTTCTTTCTTCGCGCCGAGCTGTTCCAGCACGAGCCCGAGATCGGTAATCGCCAGATAATGCTTCGCATCCAGATTGAGCGTGCGGCGCAGGTCGGCCAAGGCACGCTCCGGGTTTCCCGCAAGCACGTTGACCTTGGCGCGCAAATACCAGGCTTCCGCCTCGTTCGGCGCGAGTTCCACGATGGCATCCAGCACTGCGAGCGAGAGATCGACTTCCGAGTCGTTGGCGAATTGCATCGCCCGGCTCATCAGAAGGTCGATCGTGTCGCTGCCGGAGGCCGTCCACAACTCCTCGATGGCCGCCGTGATCGGCGCGGCATCGTTCTGGCTCTTGGCATGGGCGAGCCGGTCGTAGAGTCCCGCCAGCAATTCCGGCCGGTCGGCGGGATCGAACGCCGGCGGCACGCCGACAGCGGCCAGCCCCTCGTCCAGTGCGTTCGGCGCTTGGCCTTCGGCGCTATCGGGCAGCGCGGCAGGCGGCTCCGGCACGGCGTCCAGATCCAAATCCGGCGCGGCCGGGAGATCGAGACCGTCGAGCGCCGGGCCGTCCGCCGGCGGAAGGTCTTCCTCCGGTTCGTCGTCGAAATGTTCGAAGAATTGCACCCGCACGATGGGCGGCGACGCAAACGCGGACGCCGGCGCGCAAGCGGCGAATGCCACCGCTACAAGGCACAAGAGAAGCCGATGACCGATCGTTTCCATCCCGAAAAGGTACGGGGCCCTCAGGGGCCCCGTCAAAACATTTCATCGTGTGAATCCCCGGTCCAATGCGGACGGGGAAAGACCGGAAGGCCGAGCGGAGCCGCTAGCCCTGACGCGCCTTGAACCGGCGGTTGGTCTTGTTGATCACATAGAGCCGGCCGCGGCGGCGAACCACCCGGTTGTCCCGATGGCGCTTCACCAAGGCCTTCAGAGAATTCTTGATCTTCATCTCACGCCATCCGTTTCGGCTGAAAATAGTCAGGGCGGCCCTTCGAAAAGGCCGCCCGCGAGTTGGGGCGGACCATAAAAAGCCGAATACCGTCTGTCAACTCGTACGGGAGGAATGGACCCGCCTTGACCGTTGACCGGCCGGAAAAGCGATCCTATACTTAACTCAATGGTTAAGTATTCAAACGACGCACTCGATCGCACCTTCGCTGCGCTGGCCGACCCGACCCGGCGGGCGCTTCTGGCGCGTCTCGAGCCGAATGCCGGGGAAGGCATGCCCGTCAGCGCGCTGGCCGAGCCGTTCGCGATGTCGCTGCCCGCGATCCTCAAGCATTTGAAGGTGCTTTCGGACGCGGGGCTCATCACCCGGACCAAGAGCGGCCGCACCGTGACGTGCCGGCTCAATGCCGAACCCATGGCGCACGCCATGGAATGGCTCGACCGTTATCAACGCTTCTGGACGGAGCGGCTCGACCGTCTGGCTGCCCTCGTCGAGGAGGACGCTCTCCTTGAGGGCGGCACGCTATTGGAGGACGACACATGCCCACAGACACAGACGTCCCGACGAAGCCAAGTCTTACCCTCAAGCGGCGTCTCAGAGCCTCACCCGAAAAGGTCTACGCCGCCTGGACCGATCCCGAAAAAATCGTGAGATGGTTTGGGCCGGACTCCGGGGAAGTCCGCCATGCCGAGACGGATGTCCGCGTCGGCGGCCGTTACGCCGTCTGCTTCTTCACCGAGGACGGCGAGGAGCACAATGTCGGCGGCGTCTACCGCGACGTGATCCCGGGCGAGAAGCTCGCGTTCACTTGGGCCTGGCGCACGATGCCGGAGCGGGAATCCTTCGTGACCGTGCTCGTCAAGCCCGACGGCGACGGAACGATCCTCACCCTGATCCACGAGCAGTTCTACGACGAGGCCGCGCGCGACAGGCATCGCGACGGTTGGTCGGGCTGCCTCGACAAACTCGAGCACTATCTCGCTTAGACCGGCGGACCGACCGCAACCAAACTTCGTTAGGAGAGTTTCATGAGTGACGCAGCAACCGCCGAGCGACGCTCCGGCAACCCGGCGAAACATTGGGCACACGGAATGTTCTGCTGGAACGAGCTGGTGACCCACGACGAGGCACGCGCCCGGAAGTTCTACGCCGATACTCTCGGCTGGACGTTCGATTCCACGCCCATGCCGGAAGGCGGCACCTACTGGACGGCCAAGTCCGTGGGGCAATTTGCCGGAGGCATCTTTCCGGCCGGCCCAGCGCGCTGCGCCGGCGTGCCGGAGGGCTGGCTCTCCTATATCGCGGTCGATGACGTCGATGCGCGCGTCGAGAAGGCGCTTGTCCGCGGCGCGCGGCTCATGCGGCCCATTTTCGATGTCCCCGGCGTTGGCCGCATCGCGCTCCTGCGCGAGCCGGGCGGCGCCGGGATCGGATGGATGACGCCCGCGAAGGAGGCTGGCCGATGAGCATCGCAACGTCAAAGATCACGCCTTGCCTCTGGTTCGACAGCGAGGCCGAGGAGGCCGCGAAGTTCTACTGCACCGTCTTCGACAACTCGCGCATCACCTATGTCAGCCACTACGGCGAGGAAGGCCGTGACATTCACGGCAAACCCGCAGGCTCGGTCATGGCCGTCATGTTCGAGCTCGACGGACAGAAGTTCAGTGCACTGAATGGCGGACCTCGCGTCAAGTTCGACGACGCCATCTCGCTCCAGATCGAATGCGCGGATCAGAACGAGGTCGATTACTACTGGGCAAAGCTCACCGCCGGCGGCGAGGAACGTCCATGCGGCTGGCTCAAGGACAAGTTCGGCCTGTCCTGGCAAGTCGTACCGGCCGTGCTCTACGAAATGCTGACGGACAAGGACCACGCGGCCTCTCAGCGCGTCATGCATGCGTTCATGCAGATGACGAAATACGACATCGCCGTGCTGGAACGCGCGTTCGAAGGGACAGCACAATGAAACTCAATCCGTATCTGAATTTTCCCGGCACCTGCAAAGAGGCCATGATGACCTATGCCGGAGTTCTCGGCGGGGAGGTCGTCGCCATGATGACCTATGGCGACATGCCCGGCGAGAACGAGGTTCCGGACGATCTCGCGGACAAAATCGCCCATGCCCGCATCGCCATCGGCGACGACCTGCTCATGGCCTCGGACGCCGCTCCCGATCGCTTCAAACCCATGCAGGGCGTCTCCGTGACGCTCAACATCTCCGAGCCCGCCGAGGCGGACCGCGTGTTCGCGGCTCTCATCGAAGGCGGAACCGAGATCATGCCTCTGACGGAAACCTTCTGGGCCCTCAAGTTCGGGGTTCTTATAGACCGTTTCGGCACCCAATGGATGATCAACTGCATGAAGCCGGAATAGCGCCTGGGAGACATATTCGAACCGCCGGGCTCGTCCGGCACCAATGAGTGGGAGCAATCATGACGACGACCGAGTCGAATTCCGCCGGGCAATCCGTGGATATGCCCTGCCCGAAAGCCGAACCGCAGAAGGAGCATGACTGGCTCCACAAGCTCGTCGGCGACTGGACCTGCGAGATGGAATGCTCCATGGGTCCCGGCCAACCGGCCATGACATCGACGGCGACCGAGAGCGTACGCTCGCTCGGCGGCCTATGGACGATCGGCGAAGGACGCTGCGACGGGCCGGACGGCGTGCCCATGATCACCATCATGACGCTCGGCTACGATCCTCGGAAACAAAAATTCGTCGGCACGTTCGTCGCGTCGATGATGACCCATCTTTGGACCTATGAGGGGAACCTCGATCCGTCCGGCAGGATCCTGACTCTCCATACCGAAGGGCCGAGCGCCACGGGCGATGGCACCCTCGCACGCTATCAAGACATCATCGAGTTCGTGAACGACGACCACCGCACCCTGCGATCCAAGACGCCCGGGGAGGACGGCGCCTGGCATGAGTTCATGGTCGCGCACTACCGGCGCCAGACCTAGCGGCGCAAACCCGTGGGGCCCCCGACTGCCCCGGCAATCAAACTCGCCGGCGTCCCGGTCCGCGCACGTTCGAGTCCGCGTAGGCTCACGGTCGCCAGCGCCTCCGTCCGCCGCCGGTTCCTGACCGCGCGGCGGGGCGTGCTTCGGCCGCGAACCTCCCAAGTCCGGCCTCCGTCCCGAAGCTCTGGCATCGGCCGCCATTGCGCCCTAAAAAGGGGCCCGCGTCCTTATCGCCGGAAGCTCCAGGGAACCTATGCCATGCAACTGTGCCCGCCCGTCTTGCGCCGCGGACCGTGCCTTCTCTTGGCGCTGTTCGTCTCTGTCTGGGCCGCTGGCGGGGCGGGCGCGGGACAGCTCAACACTCTTGCCGGATCGGAATGGGGTTTCGCGGGCGAAACCGACGAGCACGCTCGCTACCTCCGCTTCGACGATCATGGCGAGGTCGGCGGCATGCTGGGCTGCAATCGTTTTCGCGGGCACTACTCCTTCCGCGACGGCGAACTGAGGATCGGGCCCCTGGCGAACACGCTGATGGCATGTCCCGGGCCGATGATGGAACGCGAGAAGGAATTTCTGACGATGCTGGAGGAGACCCGCATCGCGGATGCGCGCCGGCGCAAGCTCATTCTCAAGGATGCCGACGGCGAGACCCTCGCCGAACTCGTGCGGCGCGGCGCGGATTAACCGGCGTGGGACCCGCCGTTAACACCTCGTTAAGAAATGCGGGACTAGCGTTTAAGGGCTCAACCGAACGGGAAGTTAACAACAAAGGCGTTTCGGCCCGGCTGGGAATGGGCTCCCGGCCGGGTCATTAGCCGTGGCCCCTGGCGCGGCGGCGCCTCATGGCCTCCGGATGGAACGCCGAGACCCCGGCCAGGCACCGTCTCCTCGGGCACGCCCCGCATAAAGAAGGCGGCACGGGGAGACCCGCACCGCCTCGAAGGCTTTTCCCTGACGCGCCGCGCATTAGGCCGCGTGGTACAGACGCCGGCCGACCAGCCCGCTTCCCCTCAGGCCGTTGATGGTCTTGGCCGCCGCGAGAACCGCAAGGTCGGCCAGCGGTTCGACGATGATGACCAGCATATAGGCTGCGCCGAATGTCGCGACCGACTGCATGGTCTCGACCGTGAAGCCCTGACCGTAAAACGCCCAGAACATCACCCAGGCGACGATCCCGGCCTGATAGGCCGTCGAAAGCGCAAGCGCCTGGCGGTATTTCAGGTCCACATAGGGCGTGCCGGGCTCGATGATCTTGCCGGCGAGATAGCGCAAGCCGTAGAGCGGAACCAGGAGCGTCGTCACGTTCATGCCGAATTGCGGTAGATCGAATGGCGCGAAAAGCAGCCCCTGCAGCAGCAGCCCCAAGGCCAAGCCGATGGCCGCGGGCGCCGCACCGAAGATCAGGAAGAGCGTCGAGCCGAAGATCAAATGGACCTCCGAGACGCCGACCGGATAGTGCGGGAGAACCTCGAAGAAGCAGAAGACGAGAGCGGCCGATGCCGCGGCCCGGGAAAGCAGCGAGACGGGGCCGCGCTCCTTCACGTCTTGCCAAGCGAGTTTGAGACCGTAGGCGCCGGCCCCTGCCGCCGTCACATAGCTCAGCCAAATTTTGCTGTCGGCGACAAGTCCAGGTTCGATATGCATGTCATGACTCCATTGCCGTCTCACCCGACGGCGAGGGGGTTGGTCCAGATGCCGAGTGGCCGGTCTCCTGGCTCGCGGGTCGCGGCTGGCTTCCGTCTTCCCAGCCCGGCCGCGCGGCGGCGAACGGGCCAGTGACATCGATGGAAGGCAGCTCGCCGCATACAGTCGCGGGGGCGGCTAGGCTTCGGGCATCCTCTTTGCCCTACCTATTCCCGTTTCATCCGGATGCGCTGCCGCACCCGGAAGCCATTGGCCCGCGGAGTTTTGGACGACTCGGACCGCCGGTCAAGTCACGCCGGCGAAAATCTCTCAGCTCTTGTCCTTGTCGTAGACGTCGCCCGCCTCGACGCGCTCTGAGAATTCGGTCTTGCCGCCCGTGGCCAGAACCTTGGCCTGCTCGACCCAATTGTCGCGCGTCACCCGGCCCTTGAAGCCTTCGAGATTGGCGTTGACCCAAGCCACCTCATCGTCGGTCCATGCAGCGATCTGGTCGAAATGCCAGAAGCCGAGCCGGTTGCAGAGCTTCTCGAGCTTCGGACCTACACCCTTGATCTTCTTGAGGTTGTCGACCTTACCGTCCCGCGGGGCATCCAGCGTCATGGGCTTGACGCCCTCGTTGGTGCCCTCGTCGACGCCGTCCTTGTCGAAATCCGTGGCCGGAGCCGTCCCGGCCGCCTCGGCAGGCGCGGGAACGGACGCCGTCTTCGCGGCCGGGGCGGATTCTGCGACGGCGGCACGGCCACCCCGGCCTTCGAGTCGCGCTTCGAGACGTCCGATGAGGTCGTCTTTGTCTTTGCACTGCGATTTGCAACTGTCGAGATCGGCGCGCAATTGCCGGATCTCGGCGCCGTGAGCGTCCGTGCCGGCCTCGCGGCGACCGCCCCAGATCAGCCAGCCCGCGATCAACCCGATCAGTGCTGCCAGCAGGAGCAGGACCCATATCTCTCCGAGCAAGAAGCCCCAGTTCTCGAACATCTGAAATCCCTCTTTCGTGTCTACCGGTCCGGCTATTGTGTGAACGCCAGTGTGACGCGCCGGTTCGCCGCCCGCCCCTCTTCCGTGTCGTTGCCGGCGACCGGCTGCGTGTCGCCGTAACCGGTCGCGGTGATTGCCGCCTCCGGGATGCCACGCTCGCGGAGTGCCTTCACCACCGCATCGGCCCGCTTCTGGCTAAGCTCCTTGTTGAAGGCGCTATCTCCCTGGCTGTCCGTATGCCCGCCCACGTCCACATGCAGGCCGCCAGACTGAACGCATTTCATGACGAGCGCCGTGATCGCGTTGATGACCCTCAGAGACTGCGCGCTGAGCCGCGCGGACCCCGTGACGAAGTTGACGTCGCGTTCCTCCAGGAGCGCGTTGGCCTTCTCCCGGCACGCATCGTACCCGGCCGTGAAATCCATGTGCGGCAGCCAGTATCCGGCCGTCAGCACCTCGGACTCCCCCGTCGCGGCATTGACCCGGCGCGTGCCCTCCGGCGGCAGGTCGCCAGCCTGCTCGACCGTGACGGAAGCGCCGCCGCCAAGCGTCTCCGAAAGACGCTCCTTCAAGAGTTCGAGATCGGCGCCGGGGGATGCGTGTCCATCCACCTTCAAGTTCGCACCCAGATCTTCGCCCTCCGTTTCCACGGTCAGCGTCTCGAATTCAGGCAGCCATAGCGCGAGCTTCTTCAAAGAGGCGAGGATCGAGCCCGGTTCGCCGGAGTTCGCCTCGGCGGGATCGCCGGCGACGGACTTGAGGCCAAGCGCGGCGGCGATCTGATCGAGCGTCAGTCCCTTCGGCAGCTTGCCGCCAGCCGACGCCCCGTCCGATGCCGAATAGGACAGGTGCAGGCGCAGCGGCTTGCCGTCGTCGAGCGTCTCGAAGGAGGTATCGACGGTGTAGCCCTCGGGCACGTCCTTCAATTGCGCCAGCGCCGCCTCGACCTCAGACGGCGTCTTGGCCACGCCGGAAAGCGTGACCGTCTTGCCGGAAAGGGTGAGTCTGCCCTCCTCGAGCTTCGACAACGCGCTCAGCCCGTCCTGCGCCACGATCGTCCAACCGTCCGGCGCGCCGGACGCAAGCTTGAGAGCCGACGCATCGCGGTTCAGCACGACCGCAATTCCCTGCCGTGCCTCCTCGGTCGGCACATTGCCCGAAACGGAGGTGCCTTTCGCCGACTTCGTCGCGGAAAACACATAAGGCGAGGCCGATGCGAGCACCGTCATCCTGTCGCGCATGACGCGGCGGCCCATCACGGTGTCGAGAATCCCGAGAATGTCGTCCCGTTCTCCGGCGCTGTCGGCGACGCCGCTCACCTCGATATCGCGTCCCGAGACAGACGTTTTGACGCCATGCACGGAGCCTGCGACGGCACCGCTGGCGCCATCGGTCACGGTGTGCTCGATCCGCTTCGCATTGTGTTTGGCGCCGTACCAGCCAAGCGCCGCAACGCCCAGAACGAGCACCAAAACTCCCAAGGCTTTCCGCACCGGAGACCTCCCTCGACTGCTCCCGCCGATGTTGAGAGGTAGCCAACTTTGCAGGTCAATGCACTGGAAAAAACCGGCGCAGGCATTGCCGAACGGATGCAAATCGTGCCGTGGCTAGGCCCGTTGCGATGCTACGCCGTCCCTCTCCCGCGCATCTTCGTCCCGGCGGCCGGGAACCTTGCGGCCCTTCACCAGACTGTAGACGACGGGAATCACGATCAAGGTCAGAAGCGTCGACGACACCATCCCGCCAATCATGGGCACCGCGATGCGCTGCATCACTTCGCTGCCGGTCCCGTGCGTCCACATGATCGGCAAGAGACCGGCCACGATCGCCGCGACCGTCATGATCTTCGGCCGGACGCGCCCGGCGGCGCCCGCCACGATCGCCGCATGCAGATCGCGCGCATCGAACACGCCGCCTGCCCGCGTCCGTTCCTCCCGCCGGTCCTTCAGGGCATGATCGAGATAGATCAGCATCACCACACCGGTTTCCGCCGCGACGCCGGCCAAGGCGATGAAACCCGTGACCGCCGCCACGGAGAAGTTGAAGTCGAGCCACCACATCAGCCAGATGCCGCCGACCAGGGCGAACGGGACCGAGAGCATGACGATAAGCGTCTCGGTCAAGCGCCCGAAATTGAGATAGAGCAGCACGAAGATGATTAGCACCGTGAGGGGAACGACGATCTGCAGACGCTTCTCGGCACGTTGCAAATATTCGAACTGGCCGCTCCAGGTGACGTAGTAACCCGGCGGAAAATCCACCTGCTCGGCGACCGCCCTCTGTGCGTCCGCCACGTAGCCGCCGATATCGCGGCCGCGGAAATCGACGAAGATGTAGAGCGCGAGTTGCGCGTTCTCCGTCCGAATCATCGACGGGCCTTGCGCGAGCGTCACGGCGGCGACTTCGCTCAACGGGACGGTGCCGCCGTTCGCGATCGGAATCAGCACCTCGTTCGCGATCGCTTGCGGATTGCTGCGATAGTCGCGCGGATAGCGGACGGCGACCTTGTAGCGTTCCCGTCCCTCGACGGTGGTGGTGACCGGATTGGCGCCGAGCGCCGTGGCGATCACGTTCTGCACGTCGCCGACCATGAGGCCGTATCGCGCCAGCCGCTCGCGGTTCGGGTCGATATTGAGATAGTAGCCGCCCGCCGCACGTTCCGCATAGGCGCTGGTGGTTCCCGGCACCGTCCGCACGGCAGCTTCGATCTTGCGCGCGAGATTTTCCATCTCGGCGAGGTCGTGCCCCACGACCTTGATGCCGACCGGCGTCCTGATTCCCGTCGAGAGCATGTCGATGCGCGCCTTGATGGGCATCGTCCAGGAATTGGAGACGCCCGGAAACTGCAACGCCTCGTCCATCTCGGCGGTGAGCTTGTCGAGGGTCATACCCGGCCGCCACTCCTCCTCCGGTTTGAGATTGATGATCGTCTCGAACATTCCCATCGGTGCGGGATCCGTGGCGGTGGCGGCGCGACCGGCTTTGCCCCAGACGGACTCCACCTCCGGGAAGCTCTTGATGATCTTGTTCTGGGTTTGGAGCAGCTTGCCGGCTTCGGTGATGGAGATGCCGGGCAACGTGGTCGGCATGTAGAACAGCGTGCCTTCGTTGAGGGCCGGCATGAACTCGCTGCCGATTTTGCTGGCGGGCCACACCGTCACCGCGAGCGCGGCAAGGGCAACCGCGATGGTCGCGGCCCTGAACCGGAGCGCCAATTCGATGACGGGCCGGTAGAGCCAGCTCAAGGCGCGGTTCAGCGGGTTCTTGTGCTCCGGCAGAATGCGCCCCCGCACGAACAGAACCATCAGCGCCGGCACGACGAAAATGGACAGCAGCGCCGCCGCCGCCATGCAGAAGGTTTTGGTGTAGGCGAGCGGCTTGAACAGCCGCCCCTCCTGCGCTTCGAGCGCGAAGATCGGCAGGAACGAGACGGTGATGACGAGCAGGCTGAAGAACAGCGCGGGGCCGACCTCGACCGCGGCCTCGACAATGACCTCGGCGCGCGGCTTGCCCGGCGGCGCGTGCTCCAGCCGCTTATGGGCGTTCTCGATCATCACGATGGCCGCGTCCACCATGGCGCCGATGGCGATGGCGATACCGCCGAGACTCATGATGTTGGACGAAAGCCCTAACGCCCACATGCAGATATAGGCGATGAGGACGCCAAGCGGCAGCGTGACGATCGCCACGAGCGCGCTCCGCGCATGCATCAGGAAGATCACGCAGACCAGCGCCACGATGAGGCTCTCCTCGATCAGCGTGCGCTTCAGCGTATCGATGGCACGATAGATCAGCGCCGAACGGTCATAGACCGTCTCCACGGTGACGCCTTCGGGAAGGCTCGGGGCGATCTCCGCCAAGCGCTCCTTGACGCCCTCGATAACGGACAGCGCGTTCTCGCCGTAGCGCTGCAGCGCGATCCCCGAAACGACTTCGCCCTCCCCATTCAGTTCGGACAGGCCGCGCCGCTCGTCCGGGGCCAGTTCCACGCGCGCCACGTCCTTGAGCAGCACCGGAACGCCGCCGTCCTTCTTCACCACGACGTTCTCGATATCCTCGACGCTGGAGAAATAACCGCGCCCGCGCACCATGTATTCGCGTTCGGACAGTTCGAGCGTGCGCCCGCCGACATCCATATTGCTCTCGCGAATGACGCCGGTGACTTGCGACAGCGGAATGCCGAGCGATTGAAGCCGGCGCGGATCGACGATCACGCTGTACTGCTTGACGAAACCGCCGACGCTCGCCACCTCGGCGACGCCATGCGCTTTCGAGAGGCCGTAGCGCACATACCAATCCTGCAGCGTGCGAAGC
This sequence comes from Hyphomicrobiaceae bacterium UBA7697, assembly GCA_002482645.1. Taxonomy (GTDB): domain Bacteria; phylum Pseudomonadota; class Alphaproteobacteria; order Rhizobiales; family Methyloligellaceae; genus Methyloceanibacter. The sequence continues at coordinate 70,276 of DLGJ01000006.1, read as the reverse complement.
TCGGCGAGACTCTTCTGTTTCCCGCGCAGGATATATTGATAGACCCAACCGACTCCGGTCGCGTCGGGCCCGAGTTCCGGCGTGACGCCGGGCGGAAGATCCCCGGCCGCCGCGCTCAACGACTCCATGACGCGCGAGCGCGCCCAATAGATGTCCGTGCCGTCGTCGAAGATCACATAAACGAACGACACGCCGAAGAACGAGAAACCGCGCACCGTGCGCGCCTTCGGCACGGTTAGCATCGCCGTCGTCAGCGGATAGGTGACCTGATCCTCGACGACCTGCGGCGCCTGTCCCGGATACTCGGTGTAGACGATGACCTGGACGTCGGAGAGATCCGGGATCGCATCGAGTGGAACCTTTTGCACCGCATAGAGGCCGACCAGCGTGACGATGGCCGTGGCGATGGCGACGAGCACGACATTGCGCGCCGACCAGCGAATGATCCGGGCGATCATTGGACCGTTCCCTCGCCTTCGAGATCTTGCAGCGCGGCTTTGAGATTGCTTTCGGAGTCGATCAGGAACGTCGCGGACGTCACGACCTCGTCGCCTTCCTTCACGCCATCCAGGATCTCAACATAGCCGCCGCCCGTGCGCCCCAGCTTCACCTTGCGCGGTTCGAACTTGCCCTCACCCTTGGCGACCAGAACGACCTGCCGCGTGCCGCTGTCGATCACCGAACTCTCCGGAACGGCGGTGACGGGCGCGTCCTTCGCACCGGGCCGCAATACGACATCGGCATACATGCCCGGTTTGATACGGCCGTCTTCGTTGTCGAGCACGATGCGCACGGGAACCGTTCGGGTTTCGAGGTTGCGCATCTCCGGATAGATGAAGCCGACCTGTGTTTCGTATGGCTGGTTCGGAAACGCGCGCAGCGTGACCGTGGCGGGCGTGCCCACGGCGATGTCGCCGATATCGGCTTCCGCGACCTCGGCGATCACCCACATGCGCGTATGGTCGGCGATGCGGAACAGTTCGTCGCCAGCTTCCACGAACTGGCCGTTGACGACGCTCTTCGAGGTGACGTCGCCGGTGGTCGGCGACGGCCAGTCCAGCGTGCGCGGATTGTTCTTGTTCTCCCGCACCGCGCGGATGCGGCTTTCGGGTACGCCGAGATTGCGCAGCTTCTGGATGGCGCCAGCCATGTCGCGCCCGCCGCGCCCTTGCGCACGCATGGCGACGAGAAGATCGGCTTGGGCCAACTGAATCTGCGGGCTGTAGAAACGGAAGAGAGGCTGCCCCTTCTCGACGGCCTGGCCGGTCTTGTCGACGAACAGATCCTCGATATAGCCATCGGAGCGAACCGTGATGGCCGTGAGCAGCGCCTCGTCGTGCTCGACGCCGCCCACGGCCCGGATGCCCCGGGACACCGGCCGCTTGACGACTGTCTCCGTGCGCACCCCGCTGCGCTGGATCTTTCCCGGACTGATCGACACGGTGTCGCCGCTGTCACCGCCTTCGTCGGCATAGACGGGAATGTAATCCATCCCCATGGAATCCTTCTTCGGCACCGGAGAGGTGTCCGGAAGTCCCATGGGATTGCGGTAATACAGCACCTTGCGCTCGGGCTTCCCGGCCGAGCTCTCCTCCGAAGCCGAAGCGCTCATCTCCATCGGCCCCGATTTGGGCCCGGACCGATGCTCGGCCTGTTGCAGATACCAATAGGTACCCCCGGCCCCAGCCAGGACCCCGGCCGCGAGAAGCGCGGCACTCGTCAGACGCTTCATGATGGGCGTCTCCAATTCGTCGTTACGTCACCCATGCGTCGAAAACGCAAGGGACCTCGATACGCCCTGCCAGGCGCAAGCGTGTGCGCGCGCCGATCAGGGTGCGGTGTCGTTTTCGAGGGTTAGACGCGTGGAGGCGGAGACGGCGGGATGCCGGAGAGCGAGCGGACCGGGGAGGCCAGGCGCACCGGCGCGACCGAGGCCAAGGGTGCCGCGGCGGTTCCCGGCCCGGCGGGAAGAACGGCGGAGATCGCAAGACCGAGGCACAAGCACTTGTTCCCGCAAGCCCCGCGATGCGAACAAGGACCCTTTTCGTCGGCCTTGACGGGCGCGGCCGAGTCCTGACCGGGCACGATATCCCGGCTCGGCGTCCTATCGTGGCTCTGCATCTCGTCCGCGTGGCGCATGCAATCGCCGGACATCCCGTCCTGCGACGCCGTTGCCGCCACGGACGTGGTACCAGGCGTCGCCATGGGCGTCGTCATGGGCGTCGTCATGGGCGTCGTCATGGGCATGACCATGGCCGCGCTGGCGCCGGCGGCGGGAAAGGCCGCGAGCGCCGTGATCACGAGAGCGGTGACGATGGTTCTGAGCTTTTGCATGTGCCGCACAATTTCGGCAGCATCGCTCGAAAGGTCAAGTGACGAGGCCGTGAGGGCGCTAACGGCGCCGGCGGCCGAAACCACGGACTCGCCTCTTCGACCGCGCCCAAAGTCCACGAAAAACTCAAGGCGCCGCCGGTTCGCCTGAGCGTTTGGCCGGTCCGCCGACTGGACCCCGCCGCGACAATCCGGCCCACACAAGCGATTTTGTCCGCCGAACAGGCAGCCCTTCGGGCAGAGCGGGAACTTTCGGCCCTCCAAGTTTGACCCTCGCGTCCCCGTGGGATACCGAACACAGCAGAGCGCCCCCAAACCAAACTGGGCCGAAATGCCTCGAATGAATTTCGTCACCAAGCTTGCGTCAGCAAGTATCGCCGTCGGGCTGGTCGTTCTGGGGTTGAAGACGGCGGCCTATCTCGTGACGGGCAGCGTGGCGCTTTTTTCCGACGCGCTGGAAAGCGTGGTCAACGTGGCGACGGCGGTTGGGGCCTTTTTGGCCGTCCGCCTGAGCGCCATGCCGCCGGATGCGAACCATCCTTACGGTCACCAAAAGATCGAGTATCTATCCGCCGTCATCGAGGGCGTTCTGATCGTCGTTGCCGCCTTGGCGATTCTACGAAAAGCCTATTTCGGTCTGATCGATCCGCAACCGTTCTCCGCGCCGGTACCGGGCCTTGCGTTGAACGTCCTCGCGAGCGTTCTGAACGGCATCTGGTGCTTCGTTCTTCTCCGCTTTGGCCGCAGACACCGTTCACCGGCCCTGGTGGCCGATGCCAAGCACCTCCTGACCGACGTGATCACCTCCGTTGGCGTCGTTGTCGGTGTGATCCTCGTGGTCCTGACGGGCTGGACCGCACTCGATTCGATCGTGGCGGCGCTGGTGGCGCTGAACATCCTCTGGTGGGGTTGGGCGCTGATGCGCGAGTCGGTGGGCGGTTTGATGGACGAAGCCGTCTCGAACGAGATTCTCTCCGATATTCGCCTCGCGATCTCCCGGGAGGCGGCCGGCGCGATCGAGGCGCACGATCTGAGAACGCGCACCGCGGGCCGCACCATCTTCGTGGAGTTTCATCTCGTCGTTCCCGCGAACATGAGCGTCGCGGAAGCGCACGACATCTGCGATCGCGTGGAAGCGGCGCTCAAGGCGGAGATGAGCCATTTGGTGATTACGATCCACGTCGAGCCCGAAGAGAAAGCGAAAATCGCCGACGCCGTACCGGTCATCTAGCGTGGCCCTCGCGGCAAGCATGCCTTATCCGCTTCCGTGGCGGCCCGCCGGCGTTATCGAGGAATTGGCGGCGCCGTGTGCGCCCTCAATCGACCGCGAAGTCCCGGTCCGCTCTCAAGCTGCTCTCAAGTCGAAGCGCCCGCCTCAAGCGGAGGGTCTGCAACGATTTGATCCGATTGGGAGAATGGTGGGCGGCACTGGGATCGAACCAGTGACCCCTACGATGTCAACGTAGTGCTCTACCGCTGAGCTAGCCGCCCTCTATGCGAAGCAAGGCGCCTTCTATATGGGTGACGGCGCCAGAAGGCAAGCCGGGGCTTTCGGCCGATCGGGTTAGGCCGCCAGCATGCGCTCCACCTGGTCCACCAGATCGCGCAGGTGGAACGGCTTCGACAGGATCTTGGCGTCTTTCGGCGCGTTGTTGTCGGGATTGAGAGCGACCGCGGCAAAACCGGTGATGAACATGATCTTGAGGTCCGGGTCGAGTTCGGCGGCTTTGCGCGCCAGCTCGATGCCGTCCATCTCGGGCATCACGATATCGGTCAGAAGGAGCATGAACGGCTCTTCCTGGAGCCGCTCATAGGCCTCGACGCCGTTTCCGAAGGAGACCACGTCGTATCCGGCCTTTTCGAGCGCCTTGACCAGGAACCGGCGCATATCGTCGTCGTCTTCCGCAAGAAGAATCCGTTGAACGCTGCGCACGCGCGGATCGTTCGCCTCCATTGTCCTCGTCCCCCTAACCTTCGATCCTCAGGACCTACACGAATTTTGTAAACGACCGCTTGCCTTATTTCGAAAGGATCGATGCCTGCCCTGTCGCCAGTGGGCCAAATCATTGCCGCTATTTGGCCCCGGCACAAGCCGGAACACGCCTAGACAGGCTCAGCTCACATTGGCACAGTTAACCGCGCGCGTGCCGGGACCGGTGCGCGCCTTTGAGAATCGCGCAAAATCAAGGTTTGGCCAATGAGCCGCAACGAGGCCGAAGCGATCGAGCGGGAGCTCTCCCCGCCCTTCTCCGTGGTACGGCCCCCCAAACTCAAGGTGCCCCTGGTTTTCAACTCGCCGCATTCGGGCCGCGTCTATCCGCGCGCGTTTCTGGCGTCCTCCAAGCTCGACCCGCTGACCCTGCGCCGCTCCGAGGACGCCTATGTCGACGAGCTGTTCAACTTCGCCACGGCGCTCGGAACCCCGCTGCTCCACGCCCATTTCCCGCGTGCCTATCTCGACGTGAACCGCGAGCCCTATGAACTCGATCCGGTCCTGTTTCGCGACGGGCTTCCGCACTACGCCAATACACAGTCCGTCCGCGTGGTCGGGGGACTCGGAACCATCGCCCGCATCGTCTCGGAAACCGAGGAGATCTACCGGGAACCCCTGTCCGTCGAGGCGGCGCTGGAACGCATTCACCGCCTCTACGTGCCCTATCACGAGGCTCTCGTGGCGCTGCTGGTCGAAGCCAAGCGGGAATTCGGTCTCGCCGTTCTGATCGATTGCCACTCCATGCCCTCCAGCACGAGGACGGACCGGCGCACGACCCGGCCGGATTTCGTGCTGGGCGACCGGTTCGGGACCTCTTGCTCCAGCGAACTCACGCGGCTCGCCGCGCACGCGCTGGAGTCGCTGGGATACGGCGTGGCCCTGAACAAGCCCTATGCCGGCGGCTACATCACCGAGCATTACGGGCGGCCGCACAAGGCCCAGCACGTTCTTCAAATCGAAATCAACCGGGCGCTCTATATGGACGAGTCGACATTCGAAAAATCGCCCCGGTTCGAAGAGATCCGCGAGACGCTGGAGAGCGTAATCCGGGCTCTTATTCCCGGCATCCCGGACCTGACGGTGCCCCGCGCCGCGGCCGAATAGACGGGCCGGTCTCCAAAAAAAAGGGCCGTTCGATTGAACGAACGGCCCAAGTCTAGGGAGGAAACGCCCAAGGAGGGCAGCGGTATGGCCTGGAGAGCCATGCCGCATTGCAACAATATGTCATTGCAACGCACAAAAATCAAGGTCTCCTCGGCGATTTGCGGCAGAATCGGAACGGCAATTCCGCGAGGCCGCGCTTGGACGGCCGGAAAGCCGGAATCCCGCGCACTTGCGGACCCCCTTTGCCGTTCGAGGCCAGCTAACGCTTGACACTCAACGGCAAACACCGCCAAGCCATGGGCCGTGACCAAGACCGCATATCCCGACTTTCAGAGCTATCTCGCCACGGCCCACGCGCTCGCCGACCGCGCGTCCGAGGTCATATTGCCGCATTTCCGTGCCGGACTGGCCGTCGATCACAAAGGCGGCAGCCAGTTCGATCCGGTCACCGCGGCCGACCGCGGCGCGGAATCGGCGATCCGCGAGGCCCTGGCCGAGATCCACCCCGAACACGGCATTGTCGGCGAGGAGTTCGGAAACGAACGAACCGGCGCCGATCTGTGTTGGATCATCGATCCGATCGACGGCACCCGCGCCTTCATCATGGGCCAGCCCCTCTGGGGCACCCTGATCGGCTTGACGGCGGGCGGAACTCCGTTGCTGGGCATGATGAACCAGCCCTATACCGGGGAACGCTTCTGGAGCGGCGAAACGGAGAGTTTCTTCGCCCGCGGCGATGAAATGCGCGCGATCCGGACAAGAACCTGCACCAGGTTCGAAGATGCCATCCTGACGTGCACGGCACCGGACTATTTCGATGACGCGGAACTGTCCCGCTTCGAGACCTTGGCAAAGGCCGTCCGGCTGCGGCGCTTCGGCGGCGATTGCTACAATTACTGCCTCTTGGCCATGGGGCAGGTCGATCTCGTCGCGGAGGCCGGGCTCAAACCATTCGACATCCTGCCGCTGATCCCAATCATCGAACGGGCAGGCGGCGTCGTCACCACGTGGGAGGGCGGCGATCCGCGCGACGGCGGACGCATTCTCGCGGCCGGCGACCCGGCGTTGCATGCGGCGGCTTTGAAAATTCTGTCGGCTTAACCCGCTTTGCGCAGCGTCGCGCCGGGCACGAAGGCATCGAACGCCGCCCAAAACTGCTCGCGGATCGAGTCCCGTTCCTGGAGGATTTCATGGCGCGAGCCCCGGAGCACGATCTGCGTTCCCGCACGCAGGCGGGACGACAGCGCCTCGATCGCCTTGTTGGAGACGATCCGGTCGTCGCCTGCCACCACCATCAGCGAAGGAACGCGAATCTTGGGGGCGTATTTCTCGCTTTCCAATCGCGCCATGGATTCGAACGCGGCGTGCAGCCAACCGACAGTGGGCGCTCCCGCCGCAAGCCCCGGCGCTACCTTCAGCACGTCGACGCAGCGGTAGAACCGCTCACGGTCCGACGTGAGCGGGTTGCCTTCGAAGACATCGCTCGTCCATTTCGACGCATCGCCCGGCACGGCCTGCTTTCCGAGGCCCAGGAGCGAGAGAGTCGTGGCGAGCCCGGCGCAGACCGGCTGCGGCAAGGGCAGCCCCGCCAGTTCCACCATGGGCGCCGTCGTCACCATGCGATTGAACCAGCACCCGCGCTTCGTCGCCGCGTTGAAGAGGATCGGCGCCGACATCGAGTGTGCCAGCGCGTAATAGGGCATCGGACAGTCAGGGAGCACGACCCCCTTCATGAACCGGTGGACGTCCTCTTCGTAGTCGACGAAGTTGCGCACATGCCCCAGGGACGCGCCACGGACCAAGCGGGTCGAACCGCCCTGCCCGCGCCAATCGAGAACCGCGACGGCGAAACCGCGGCGCCGCAATTCGCCGACGACCTCGAAATATTTTTCGATGAACTCGTTGCGTCCCGGGAAGATGCAGACGGTGCCGTGCCGTTCGTGCAGCGCCGACTGCCAGCTCGCGTAGCGGACCTTGATTCCCTTACGGACATCCAAGAAGCCGGACGACGCGCCGAGTGGCACGGGATTTTTCGGTGTCGAAACGAGAGTCATCGATTTCGGAAAGCCTTGAACGCCCGCCGGGCGGGACGGTTGGTCCGCGATCCCATTCTTATAACTTGAGCGGCGGCGGCGACAACATCGCCGCTCGAACCGGCGGTGCCCGCCTTCCTCCGCCTGAACTGCCGGGATACGATATTTACGTTTATATTCAGCACCCTATCCCCCTTGAAGCTACCGAATGGCACGCCTATATCCTGAGCGCGCGAAGGCTGAATGGCTTTGCGTTTCTCAGCCCGGCTCCATCCATGGAGCGGGCATTCGGACATATCGCTTCATATGGAGGATGTGACATGAGGCATTTCGATCTGACTCCCCTTTATCGCTCCACGGTCGGTTTCGACCGCATCGGGACGCTGCTCGACACGTTGAACGCGTTCGAGGGCGATGCGCCGGCCTATCCGCCCTACAACATCGAGCGCGTGAGCGAGAACGACTACCGCATCAGCATGGCCGTCGCCGGCTTCAGCGAAAGCGACCTCGAAATCGAGGTGAAAGAGCACACGCTGTCCGTTCGCGGCGATAAGCGCGCCGAGCAGGAGAATTCGACCTACCTGCATCGCGGCATCGCCGCCCGCAGCTTCGAGCGGCGCTTCCAGCTCGCCGACCATGTCGTGGTGAAAGGCGCGAGCATCGAGAACGGCCTGCTCCACATCGAACTCGTGCGTGAACTGCCGGAGGCCATGAAGCCGCGCACGATCGAGATTACGACCAAGGCCGATACGCCCAAGGTGATCGACAACCAGGCTGCGTAGTTTAAGCCGCCGGCCGGAACCGGCCGTCGAACGTCAAGAAGGGCGTTCTTTCGCGGGAACGCCCTTCCCTGATCACGGACGCATGCGCCTGCGAGGACAGTCATATCGCGGAAACTTAGGGACTCGCAGAAACTTGGCGACCCGCAGAAACTTGGCGACGGGCGCATCCTAGCCAAAAGCAGCCCAGAACATACTCTCCCTCGGAAAGAGTGCCGAGGATGCGGAGCGTCTACGCGGACCCGCTCGTCCCGACGACGGCGCCACTCCTCATGAGCCCGGCGAGACTCGCCGCCAAATCGAACGCGAGCGCGGCCGCCGATGCGGACGCGGCCGCCTCCGGCAACCGAGCGCCGTCCTGCAGCGCTTGAATGAAGACGGCGCCGCCCTCGGGCAGGCGCCTCACCTCCACCTCGAGCGCGGGACGAAGCACCAAGGCATCCTCGCCCCCGGCGGGCAGCCGGACCGGCTCGTCTCCGCCGTCGCGCGCGGCGCGTTCCCAGATGGTGACGAGAGGATAGTTCGACCGGACGAGCCTCAACGACGGATGGAGCGTCAAGGCAAGCCGCTCGGCGCGCGGGACGAGCGCCGCCAGGGCTTCTTGCGGCAATGGCTCCGCGTCGGCCGCGTGATAGGCGCCGTGCCAGGCCCATTCGAGCCGCGCGACGTCGGCGAGATAGGGCACGGGGGCGGCTGGCGGAAATCCGGCGACGAAATCGGCGAAACCGCCGCCATAACGCAAAAGGACGGCCGAGTCCGGCGGCGTCTTTGCCACGTAGATCCGCGCCATCGCTCTGAAGAACGCATCGCCCACGAGCTTCGCCGAAACCGGAAACCGGCCCGCCAGCACGTCGACGAGGTTCGCATGGACGTTATTGCGATAGACGGCGAAGCGCCGTTCCGCGCCGCCGCCCTCCCGGCCCTCGATCCCTGCGGGGACGGCGGCCTCCGCGTCGAGCAGAGCGCGCGCGAACGCCGCTTCGTTGTCCATCGCGGTTCCCATCACGGGCGTGGGCTGGCACCCGCGGGCCCGGGCTGGGACGTCCGGCAGGCCGCGATCGCGGCATCGGCCCGCTTGGCTTCGGCGAACAGACCCTCCCAGGCCGGAACGTCGTTGTCCCATTCGATCAGCGTCGGGACCGGCCCCGTTTTCTTGAGCGCCTCGGCATACAGCGTCCACACCGGGCCGGCGACTTCGCGTCCATGATCGTCGATCAGAAGCGGCGCGCCGCCGGCATCCTCGTCCTCCGCATGTCCGCCGAGATGAATCTCCCGGACGTGTTCGGCGGGGAAGGCATCGAGATAGTCGAACGGGTCGAAGCCGTGATTGATGGCTTGCACGAAGACGTTGTTGACGTCGAGCAACAGACCGCATCCGGTTCGGCGGACGACGGCGCGCAAGAACTCGATCTCGCTCATCGTCGTCTCGGCATAGGCCACATAGGTCGATGGATTTTCGAGAAGCATTGGCCGCGCCATCGCATCGTGCACTTCGTCGATGTGATCGCAGACGCGGGAGAGCGTTGCATCCGTATAGGGCAGCGGAAGAAGATCGTTCAGATAGACGGAGTCGTGACTGGACCACGCGAGATGCTCGGAAAAGAGGCCGGGCTCATAGCGGTCCGCAAGGACGCGCAAGCGTGACAGATGCGCCTTGTCGAGAGGCCCCGCGCCCCCGATCGACAGACCGACGCCATGCAGCGATACGGGGTACCGCTCGCGGATCGCGGTCAGATAGGCATGGGGCGGACCGCCCTCGCCCATGTAATTCTCGGCGTGAACCTCGAACCAGCCCACATCCGGCGCGCTGTCGAGAATGGTACGGTAATGTTCGGGCTTCAGCCCGGCCCCGCCGCGAGGCGGAACCGGGTTCGTCCCGAACGAAACGGACGCCGCCATGGCTTGCCTAGGCCGGCGGCAGATCGCGCTCGAGAGCCGTCAGGCTGCCGTTGCGCCCGTCCGGAAGCTCCATGGTCTCACAGGTGCCCTTGGGCACCAGCTTCCAGGAATTGCCCTGATAGTCGATCTTCGAGGTGCCGGCACAGGTCGTGCCCGGACCCGCCGCGCAGTCGTTCTCGCCGGCCTTGGCGACGCCGTAACACTTCTCCTGCTCGTCCTCGGCGGCGGCGGGCGCGGCGGAGGCCACAATACTCAGGGCGGCCGCGAAAGCGCTCACGACGGCCACGCCTGAGATCGTCTTGGTCTGATAGGTCATGTCGGGTCCCTTTAGAGTCTTCAAAAATAGGTCTTCGCGTGACGATCGCCCACGGGTCCTTCAAAGCGTATCGTATGAAGCACCGGCCCCGGCGGCCACGGGTCAAATAGGTCCGCGAAATTCCGATCCGGTCAAATCACGCCTCCGCCAGGACGCCGTGAAGCACCTCGCTCGTGTTGGACGGCGCGGCCCCGTTGTTTTCGTACCCGATGGGCACGCATCCGCCCCTTCGCACACCGTGAATCTTGCGCTTGTGTGCGCCTCGGAAATCTGGCATTTTGAAGTCAAATAGGACAGGCTTGCTGACCTTTGTACTGGAGTCTGCGGCGCGGGGCTTTTCGACACCGCCTCACACGAGGCACAGAGCAGCCTTGAAGTGCCGCCTTCGCTGGCGCAGAGGCGCTAGTCGTCGAGGCCATGATCCTCACTACTGCCGACAATGTCACAATGGTGAGGTAGACGGCTATTCGCCCAACCCCAAACGCTCGCCCGAGAGGCGAGGCTGAGATTTCATGCAGACGATGGCACCCCCTGCGCTCATACCCGGACCCTTCGACGCGGCCCCCAACGGTCTGCCGCGCGCCCAAGGACTCTACGATCCCACCAACGAACACGATGCCTGTGGCGTCGGATTCGTCGCCGATCTGAAAGGGACCAAGAGCCGCACCATCGTCGAGCATGGGCTCCAGATCCTGGTGAACCTCACGCATCGCGGTGCCGCGGGCGCGGATTCCCGCGACGGCGACGGCGCCGGCATGCTGATTCAAATTCCGCATGCCTTCTTTGAAGAGGTATGCGCGCCGCTCGGATTCACTCTGCCGGAAGCGGGCCACTACGCGGTCGGCCAGATTTTCATGCCGTCCAATCAGGCCCAGCGCATCTATTGCGAGTCCGCGGTCGAGCGCGTGATCGAATCCGAAGGTCTGACGCTGCTCGGCTGGCGCACCGTGCCGACGGACAACGCGACCCTGTCGCCGGAGGTTGTCGATACCGAGCCGGTGCACAGGCAGGTCTTCATCGGACGCGGGCCCGGCATTGAGGACGAGACCGATTTCGAGCGCAGGCTGTACATCTTGCGCAAAGCGATCTCCAGCACGATCAACGGCGAGACGGGCGGGCGCGATATCGGCTTTTACATCGTGTCCCTGTCGTGCCGCACGCTGGTCTACAAGGGCATGTTCCTCGCCTATCAGCTCGGCGCCTACTATCCGGACCTGCACCATCCGAAATTCGTTTCGGCGCTGGCGCTCGTCCATCAGAGATTCTCGACCAACACCTTCCCGTCCTGGAAGCTTTCGCACCCCTATCGCATGGTCGCGCATAACGGCGAGATCAATACGCTGCGGGGCAATGTGAACTGGATGGCCGCGCGTCAGGCGAGCGTATCCTCGCCGCTGTTCGGCGACGACATCGAGAAGCTGTGGCCGATTTCCTATGACGGACAGTCCGACACGGCCTGCTTCGACAACGCGCTCGAGTTCCTGGTGCAAGGCGGTTACAGCCTCGCGCACGCCGCGATGATGCTCATTCCCGAGGCCTGGGCCGGAAACCCACTGATGGACGCCAAGCGCCGCGCCTTCTACGAGTATCACGCCTGCCTCATGGAGCCGTGGGACGGCCCCGCCGCCATGGCCTTCACCGACGGGCGGCAAATCGGCGCCACGCTGGACCGGAACGGTCTGCGCCCGGCCCGCTATTTCGTCACCGACGACGGCCTCGTCGTCATGGCCTCGGAAACCGGCGTCCTGCCCTTCCCGGAAGAGAAGATCGTCGAGAAGTGGCGCCTTCAGCCGGGCAAGATGCTGCTCATCGATCTCGAGAAGGGCCGCATCGTTTCCGACGAGGAAATCAAGGCCGAGCTCGCGGGCTCGCATCCCTACCAGGCGTGGCTCGACCACACGCAGATTCACGTGCACCAGCTGCCCGGTGGGACGGCGCATCCCGCGCGCCCCAATGTCAGCCTGTTGGATCGTCAGCAGGCCTTCGGCTACACGCAAGAGAGCCTGAAGTTCCTGATGCTTCCCATGACGCAGACCGGCCAGGAGGCGATCGGCTCCATGGGCACCGATACGCCCATCTCCGCGCTCTCGGACCGGCCGAAATTGCTGCACACCTATTTCAAGCAGAACTTCGCGCAAGTGACGAACCCGCCGATCGATCCGATCCGCGAGGAGCTCGTCATGTCGCTGGTAACGTTTATCGGCCCGCGCCCCAACCTGCTCGACCTCGAAGGAACCTCGAAGCAGAAGCGCTTGGAGGCCGCGCATCCCATTCTCACCAACGAGAACCTGGAGCGCATCCGGGCCATCGGCGAAGTTGCCGACAATCAGTTCCACACCGTGACGCTCGACATGACCTATCCCGCCGGGGACGGCGCGGACGGCATGTCCGGCGCGCTCGATAAGTTGTGCCAGAAGGCCGAAGCCGCCGTTCGCGAGGGCGACAACATCATCATCCTGTCGGATCGCGCGACGGACTCCGATCGCATCCCGATCCCCTCGCTGCTTGCCACGAGCGCGGTCCACCATCACTTGATCCGTTGCGGTTTGCGCACTTCGGTCGGCCTCGTCGTCGAGACGGGCGAAGCGTGCGAGGTGAACCAGTTCTGCACGCTCGCCGGCTACGGCGCAGAGGCGATCAATCCCTATCTGGTCTTCGAGACGATCGAAGCGCTGCTGCCCGAGCTGGAAGAGGAACTGACCCTCGACGAGGCGATCACGCGCTACATGAAAGCCGTCGACAAGGGCATGCTGAAGGTGATGTCCAAGATGGGCATCTCGACCTATCAGTCCTATTGCGGCGCTCAGATCTTCGACGCGGTCGGGCTCAAGTCGGACTTCGTGGCCAAATACTTCACCGGCACCAAGAGCCAGATCGAAGGCGTCGGCCTGAAGGAAATCGCGCAGGAAACCGTCGAGCGGCACAAGGCGGCGTTCGGCGACGCGCCGGTGCTCAAGAACGCGCTTGAGGTCGGCGGAGAATACGCCTTCCGCATTCGCGGCGAGGCCCACTCCTGGCGCCCGCAAGTGGTGGCGGATCTTCAGCACGCCGTGCGCGGCAGTCTGCCTGAGAAGTACCGCGCCTATTCCGACGCGGTGAACCAGCAGGACAGAGAACTTCTCACCTTGCGCGGCATGTTCCGGATCAAGAAGGCCGAGGAAATCGGACAGCGCCCGATTCCGCTGGACGAGGTGGAGCCTGCCGCGGAGATCGTGAAGCGCTTCGCCACCGGCGCGATGTCATTCGGCTCGATCAGCCGCGAAGCGCACACGACGCTGGCGATCGCCATGAACCGGATCGGCGGCAAGTCCAATACCGGCGAAGGCGGCGAGGAAGTGGATCGGTTCACCCCGATGCCCAACGGCGACTCGATGCGCTCGGCGATCAAGCAGGTCGCCTCGGGCCGTTTCGGCGTGACCGCGGAATATCTCTCCAACGCCGACATGATTCAGATCAAGATGGCCCAGGGCGCGAAGCCCGGCGAAGGCGGCCAATTGCCCGGCCACAAGGTCGACGCCACCATCGCCAAGGTGCGCCACTCGACCCCCGGCGTCGGCCTCATCTCGCCCCCGCCGCATCACGACATCTATTCGATCGAAGATCTGAAGCAGCTCATCTACGATCTGAAGAACGTCAACCCGGCGGCGGACGTGTCCGTGAAGCTCGTGTCGGAAGTCGGCGTCGGCACGGTTGCCGCGGGCGTGGCCAAGGCCATGGCCGACCACGTGACCATTTCCGGATTCGAAGGCGGCACGGGCGCATCGCCCCTCACCTCGATCAAACACGCGGGCTCTCCCTGGGAGATCGGCCTTGCGGAGACGCAACAGACACTCGTGCTCAATCGCCTGCGCGGCCGCATCGCGGTCCAAGTCGACGGCGGCTTGCGCACCGGGCGCGACGTCCTCGTCGGGGCGCTTCTCGGCGCCGACGAGTTCGGCTTCTCCACCGCGCCGCTGATCGCCGCCGGCTGCATCATGATGCGCAAGTGCCATCTCAACACCTGCCCGGTGGGCATTGCCACGCAGGACCCGGTTTTGCGCGCGCGCTTCACCGGCGCGCCCGAGCACGTCATCAACTTCTTCTTCTACGTTGCCGAGGAAGTGCGTGGCTACATGGCCGCGCTCGGCTTCCGCACCTTCGGCGAAATGATCGGCCGCACAGAGGTGCTGGACAAGGCGCAAGCCATCGACCACTGGAAGGCGCACGGGCTCGACTTCACCAAGCTGTTCCACAAGCCCGAAAACGCGGCGAACGATCCGGTCAGCAACACCGAGCGCCAGGACCACGGTCTCGACGCGGTGCTGGACAACAAGTTGATCGAGCTTTGCCGCCCGGCCCTCGATGCCAAGACGCCGGTCAAGCTCGACCTGCCCATCAAGAACGTGGACCGGTCGACGGGAGCGATGCTGTCCGGCGCGGTCGCCAAGCGATACGGCCACACGGGCCTTCTCGACGACACGATCTGGATTCGCTTCAACGGTTCGGCGGGACAGAGCTTCGGTGCCTGGCTTGCGCGCGGCGTGACCCTCGATCTGGTTGGCGAGGGCAACGACTATGTGGGCAAGGGCCTGTCCGGCGGGCGCATCATCGTCCGGCCGCCGGAAGAGTCGGGCATCGTTCCGGAGAAGTCGATCATCGTCGGCAACACCGTTCTATACGGCGCCATCGCCGGAGAGTGCTATCTCCGCGGCGTCGCCGGCGAGCGCTTCTGCGTCCGCAACTCCGGTGCGACGGCCGTCGTCGAAGGCACCGGCGACCATGGCTGCGAATACATGACGGGCGGCGTGGTCGTCGTCATCGGCCCGACGGGGCGGAACTTCGCCGCCGGCATGTCGGGCGGTATCGCCTATGTGCTCGACGAATCCGGCGACTTCGAACGCCGCTGCAACATGGCCATGGTCGAGCTCGAGCCGATCCCGAGCGAAGACAAGGCCCTGGAACAAACGCAGCATCAGGGCGGCGACATGGAGACTCACGGGCTTGTCGATTTCTCCAACATGACCCGTCATGACGCGCTTCGGTTGCGGAAATTGATCGAGAACCACCTGCATTACACGGGTTCGGCGCGGGCGCGCGACATCCTCGACAATTGGTCCGCCTACCTGCCGAAATTCGTCAAAGTGATGCCCGTGGAATATCGCCGCGCGCTTCAAGAGATGGCGCGCCAGCAGACCGCCGAACCGGGCGGTCTCGAAGAGGTCGAGATCGGTCTGCGCGGCAACGGCAAATAAGCGGTAGGCTTGAAGGGTTAGAGCTGGGCTTCGGCGATGCCGGGGCGCTGGAACGGTTGAGATGACTTAGGGCGGAGAGCCTTTTCGAATGGGCAAGGTCACAGGATTTCTGGAAATCGACCGGCAAGAGCGGGCCTACGAGCCGGCTGCCGACCGCGTGCGCCACTTCAAGGAGTTCGTGATTCCGCCGAGCGATGCGGAGATCGCAAAGCAGGCCGCGCGCTGCATGGACTGCGGTATCCCCTATTGTCACACGGGCTGCCCGGTCAACAACCAGATCCCGGACTGGAACGACCTCGTCTATCACGCCGATTGGCAAGACGCGGCGTCGAACCTGCATTCGACCAACAACTTCCCGGAAATTACCGGCCGCATCTGCCCGGCGCCGTGCGAGGCGGCGTGCACGCTGAACATCATCGATCAGCCCGTAACCATCAAGTCCATCGAATGCGCGATCGCGGACCGTGCCTTCGAGGAGGGCTGGACCGTGCCTCAGCCGCCGGAGCGGAAGACGGGCAAGCGCGTGGCCATCGTCGGATCGGGCCCTGCGGGTCTCGCCGCCGCCCAGCAGCTCGCGCGCGCCGGACATGACGTGCATGTGTTCGAAAAACATGCCCATCCTGGCGGACTGCTCCGCTACGGCATCCCCGACTTCAAAATGGAGAAGTCGGTCATCGAACGGCGCGTGGCGCAAATGGAGGCCGAGGGCGTCACGTTCCACTGCAATGTCCATGTCGGAAAGGACGCCGATATCCGCAAGATCGAGCGCGATCACGACGCGGTCTTGCTGGCCGGCGGTTCCGAGCATCCGCGCGATCTCGAAGTTCCGGGACGCGACCTCCCCGGCATTCACTTCGCCATGCGTTTCCTCCCGCAGCAGAACCGCCGCGTGTCCGGCGAGCCGCTCGGCGACGTCGAACCCATCTTCGCCGAGGGCAAGCAGGTCATCGTGATCGGCGGCGGCGATACGGGATCGGATTGCATCGGGACCTCGTTCCGCCAAGGTGCGACGTCGGTGACGCAGCTCGAAATCATGCCGCAACCGCCCGCGCAGGAGAACAAGGCGCTGACCTGGCCGCACTGGCCGCTCAAGCTTCGCACCTCGTCGAGCCAGGCCGAAGGCGCTGCCCGCGATTTCAGCGTCGCCACGACCCGCTTCCTCGGAGACGGCAAGGTCGAGAAACTGGAATGCGTGCGGCTCGACGAGCAGATGAAGCCGGTCGAAGGCAGCGAGTTCACGATCCCGGCGGATCTCGTGTTCCTGGCCATGGGCTTCTTGCATCCCGTCAAGGAAGGCATGATCGCCGATCTCAAGATCGATCTGGACCAGCGCGGCAACGTCAAGGCCAACGAATTGGACTATCGGACGTCGCGCACGAAGGTCTTTGCCGCCGGCGATATGCGCCGCGGTCAGTCGCTCGTGGTCTGGGCCATCCGTGAAGGGCGCCAAGCCGCCCACGCGATCGACAAGTTCCTAATGGGAACCACCACGCTTCCGCGCTGACGGGACGATTCGTCCGCCGCTTGGGCCTAACTGGGCGGCCAGGCGAAATCGTCCGCCCGGCCGGATTTCGGTTCGAGCTGTTCGCCGCGCACGAGCACGCGGTAGTAGGGCCGTTGAGCGAGCGGAAGCTGCGGCCGCGACGACGACAACGTGACATCCGATACCGCCGAGATCGAAGAGATCGCGGTATAGCCGCCCGGAAGCTCCGAGGTGATCACTTGCGGATCGCGCGCGCCGCCGCCGGGGGCACCCGAGGCGGGATCGTCGATCGGGCTGGCCGCGTCGCGGTTGGGCCGTACGACGCTGATGTCGCCGACCTGGTCCTCTCTTAGGGCGTCGTCTTCCTCGCCCGCCCCAGCCTCCCCGTTCCGTCCGGACGGCGCACGGGGTGCTGCTGGTTCCGGCGCCGATGCGAGGCCGCTGGCGACCTTGGCCTGCTCGTCCGGATCGCCGGCAAGAGGAATGTCGCGCTCCTTCTTGGCCAGGTCGATATCCTTGCGCAGCTCTTTGTCCACGATCTTGGCAAGTTTCAGATCGCCGCGAGAGGTAAAGCCATCGCCGTTACGCATGGTTTGCGTCCGGCCGTCTTCATCCCGTCCGACCGCGCTATACTGGCCGTTCTCGTCGGCGAACTCGGTCCACGTGTCGATGAACTTGGCGCCGTTCACGAAGGCCTTCTCGCGAAAGATGTCGTTCAGCCGTTCGGCGGCCGCACGCTGACCTTCCGAGCGCATGATGGGCAGGCCGACCCAATACACGCCAAGGCCGGCGGCGCGCAGTTTCGTGATAAACGTCTCCACGCGTTTGCCGTAGGCTTCGCGCCATTCCTCGGTTCCGACCTTCAGGACCTGGCCGTCTTGCTTGATCGCGTTGTGCTCGCCCAAGCCGAACATGACGACGGCGGCATGGTAATTGCCGTCCTGCAAGACCTTGTCGATCTGCCCGTTCCAGTCATAGCGCTTCGGGTCCGTGAACCCCGTCCATTTCTTGGACTGCTGGAGCACGTCGATGGTCGGATCGCCCTCGAAACTGCGGTAGAGCCCATTCCAGAGCCCTTCGCCGAGACCATCGCCCAGCACCACGACCCGGTAGCGGTCCCCGTTCGGAAACGGGGTGATGTAGCTGCGATGGGCGAGCGCGTCCTGCGCGGCCGCCGGCGGGGACGCCGAAGCCGACAGAAGCGCCGCGAGAACAAGCGCGATCAGGGCGACGAAGCGAGGCATGGGGATATTCGAGCTTCCAAAGGCCATTTCGAGCCTCGCCTTATACCATCAATTCCCCGGCGGTGGCGCCGCATCGGCCGCGCTTCGCGGATGCGACGACATTCCGCCCGTGTGCCAGGAATCCCACGGCAAGGTTTGAAGCGGATGGGGCTGTTGCGGATAGACCTGCGGGGCGAAGGCCTGCGGCATCGCCCCTTGCGGCATCGCCCCCTGCGGCACGAGCGCTTGCGGCGCGGGGGCCTGCGGCTGCGCCGCCTGCTGTTGCGCCGCCGGGGGCACGGCTTGCGGTGCAGGGATCGAGGCGGTCGATTGCGGCGCCGTGACGGCGGGAGCGGCCGGGACCGCGGCCGGCACGATCGCCGGGGCGTCGGCCCGCAGCTTCTTCAGAATCGTCTGCGTCGGATAGCCGTCGACCGGCAGGCCCTTGGCGCGCTGGTAGGACCGGACGCCCTCGAGGGTACCGCTGCCGATGATGCCGTCCACGTCGCCCTCCAAATGTCCCAGCGCCACCAAATGACGCTGCAACTCCATGCGTTGCTCCATGGACAGGCGGTCCTCGCTGGTCGGCCAGGGTTGAACGAAGGGTTCGTAGCCCGCGAGCCGGTCGGCCAGATGCCCCACGGCAAGCGCGTAGGAATCCGCCTGGTTGTAGCGGAGGATCGAGCGGAAATTGTTCAGCACCAGGAAGGACGGTCCGTTGCGCCCATCGGGAGACAAGAGTTGCGCCTGGTCGCCGGGGCGCGGGAACGGCTTACCGTTCACGCGGGTGATGCCCGCCGCTTCCCACTGTGCCAGGGTCCGAAGCGTCCCGCGCTTGTAGCTCTTGGCGGTGTAGCTCTTGGGCAGCCTCACCTCGTAGCCCCAGGTCTGACCCGGGACCCACTTCGACTTCCGCAAATAGGCGGCGGTCGAGCCTAGGGCGTCGGGAATGGTGTCCCAGATATCGCGGCGCCCGTCGCCGTCGAAGTCGACCGCATAGGCCGAATAGGTCGTCGGAATAAACTGGGTGTGACCCATCGCGCCGGCCCAAGATCCGTTGAAATGCGCGGGGTCCGTATCGCCATGCTGAAGAATCTTCAGCGCGGAGACGATCTGCCCGCGTGCGAATTTGGCCTTGGTGCCGGAGCAGGCGAGCGTCATCAGGGATTGGATGACCTGCTTGTCGCCCTTGTTGGTGCCGTAGTTCGACTCCACGCCCCAGATCGCCAGAACGATGTGCTTGTCGACGCCGTATCTGGCCTCGACCTGTTCGAGCAACGGCCCGTATTCAACGAGCTTCTGCTGGCCCATGGAGAGGCGTTTGGGCGAAATGGCGCGCTCCACATATTCGCCCATGGGCTTCTTGTACTCGGGCTGGTACTTGGCGGACTCGATCACCTCTTGGTCGAGCGTGATCCCCGCCGTGGCCCGCTGGAAGGTGTCCCAACTCACGTCGGCCTTCTTGGCCGCGGGCCAGAAGCTCTTCACACAGGTCTGAAACCGGTCCGCATGGGCCGGGGTGGAGACGGTCACGGCCGAAAGACCCGCCAAACCGGCAGATAATGCGGCCGAAATCAATATCTTGGGAAACGTCATGGATCGCATTCCGGGAGCCTAACAATTGGGGCGGGCAAAACAGTGGCAAGCCCGCCAACGCCCTTTTGCGTACAAATACCAAGCTCACTTTAGCACTTGGTTAATCAACGCGTTACTCGGATAGCAGGTCAAAGGCAGCCCCCGCGCCTTTTCCTCCTTGCCGATCGTCTGCCGCGTCTTGAAACCGACCAAGCCGTCCACCTTCCCGACATCATGTCCTTGTGAAACAAGCTTTTCTTGGAACGCCAAGATGCGGTCCCGGGTGAAGCGCTCCACCGGCTGCCAGGTTCCAACGAAGTTCACCGGCACGTTGTAGGCGACCATGTCGGCCACGTGGCCAACGAAAATCGCGTAGACGTCGGAGTTATTGTAGAGCTTCAGCACGGAGAAATTGGTGGTGGCCAAAAAGGCCGGCCCCTTCATCCCCGCCGGGAGCACCAGAAACGTCCAATCGCCCAGGCGCTCCTTGGGAAAAGGACGTCCGCCGGCGCGTTGCACGCCAAGACCGATCCACTCGCTGATCGGCAACGCCTGGTCCGGCCCCTGCAGCGTGCAATCGAAATTTTTCGGCAGCGTGACCTCGTAGGCCCAAGGCTGCTTGTCGTCCCAGCCCTTGTGGTGCAGCGAATTGGCGGCGCTGGCCAAGGCATCGGGCACCGACCGCCAAATGTCGCGCCGCCCATCGCCGTCGAAATCGACCGCGTGATCCTCGAAATCCTGCGGCAGGAACTGCGTGTGACCCATGGCGCCCGCCCAGGAGCTTTTCAGCATCGGACGGGTCGCGTGCTTCAGCTCGATGATCTTGAGCGCCGCGATCAGTTGCGGCCGGAACTCGTCCGCGCGCCGCCCCATGAAGGCCTGCGTCGCGATCGCCGAGACGGCATCGTAGGGAAGCGCGGCTTGGCCGAACGCGGTCTCGCGGCCCCATATGGCGATGACGATCGAGGCCGGAACGCCGTATTGTTTCTCGATGGCCTTGAGCGCCGGCGCGAACTTCCGGTACTGGGCGCGGCCGCCATTGGCGAGAGCGTTCAGGCTGCGCGCCTTGAAATAGTGTTCGGGAACGCCGAACTCGGCCTGCGGTTGGGGTTTCGGCTTCATGGCGGCCGGTAACGCCGGGCCGCCGGGATAGGCCGGATCGGGCGGCTCCAATTGGGGCAGCGACCAGTCGAGCGCGAGCCCCTTCAGTTGCTCGTCGAACGTCGCGCGCGAAATGCCGGCGGCCTCCGCTTCCGGCCAAAGCCCTTGCAGCCACTGCGCGAAGCTCGCCTCCACGGCACGCCGATAGTCGGAGACGGGATCGGCCGCGCCCTGGTCCGGCCCGGCGGTGAGGAACGCGGCAAGTGCAACGGCGAACGCCACCGGCGCCCGCAAGGAAAGCGCGCGCGCCGTGAACCGTGCACGCCCCATAGACCGTGCACACTCCAAGACTCCTGCAATGCCCCTTCGCAACCGAGCCTCCAAACGAATCCCTGAACCGATTGTGGCGGCCCTATTGGGCGCTGAAAAGGCGGGACCGCGCCTCAGCCCTTGGCGCGCAGGTCTTTCAGGTGCTTCTCCCAGGACAGCGCGTGGGAGACGATCGTATCGAGATCGTTGAGTTGAGGCTTCCAGCCGAGCCGGTCGCGAATACGGCCCGCGCCCGCGACAAGGGCCGGCGGATCGCCCGGACGGCGCTCCACCGTGCGCACGGGAAAATCGACGCCCGAGACGCGTTTCACCGCATCCACGACTTCGAGAACCGAGAAGCCCTCGCCGTAGCCGCAATTGAGCACCGTGCTTTCGCCGCCGGAGCGGAGATAGCGCAACGCATCGAGATGCGCCCGCACCAGGTCGGTGACATGGATGTAGTCCCGGACGCAGGTCCCGTCCGGCGTATCGTAGTCCGTGCCGAACACGTCGAGCCCGGCCCGCAAGCCGACCGCGGCTTCCGAGGCAACCTTGATCAGATGGGTCGCCCGCGGCGTGGACTGGCCCGTTCTCCCGGAAGGATCGGCACCCGCCACGTTGAAATAGCGCAAGGCGACATAGCGCAAGGGATGCGCTCGCGCCGTGTCGGCGAGCATCGTCTCGGTCATCCGTTTCGAGCTGCCATAGGGCGAAATCGGATGGAGATCGGCGTCCTCCGAAATCGGAATGGTCTCCGGTTCGCCATAGACCGCCGCCGTGGACGAGAAGATGAAATGCGGCACGCCCGCGTCGACCGCGCTCGCCAGCAAGTTCCGCGAGTTGCAGGTGTTGTTCTGATAGTAGCCAAGCGGATCGGTGATCGAATCCGGCACCACGATTGATCCGGCGAAATGGAGGATCGCGTCGATCCGATAGTCGCGCAGGATCCGGCCGGCCAGTGCCATGTCACCGACATTCCCTTCGACGAAATGGGCCGCGTCGGGAACGACTTTCCGGAAGCCGGTCGAGAGATTGTCGAGAACCACGACATCCTCCCCGGCACCGAGAAGCTCCAGCACCATATGGCTGCCGATATAACCCGCACCGCCTGTCACAAGCACGCTCATGCATCGAGATCCTTGAAAAGCTACGTTCCGCCCGGTGTTGTGTGGTATCGCAAGGAGGTTGAGAGACTTCTAAGCGTCCAAGTTTTAGCATTCCTGCGCCCGATTCGCCCCGGGGATCCAGCCTACAGCTTCAGAGAGGACTTGATGCCTGCCCGCATTCGCAAAGCCGTGTTTCCCGTCGCCGGGCTTGGAACCCGCTTTCTTCCCGCCACCAAGGCCATGCCCAAAGAGATGCTGACGGTGGTGGACAAGCCGCTGATCCAGCACGTCGTGGACGAAGCGCGCGAAGCGGGCATCGAGCACTTCGTGTTCGTGACGGGGCGCAACAAGGGCGCCATCGAGGACCATTTCGACCGGCTGCCGGAGCTGGAGGAGACTTTGGCCGCGCGGGGCAAGACGGCCGAGCTCGAATTGCTGGCTTCGTGCTTGCCCGATGCGGGCTGCGCCAGCTTCGTCCGCCAGCAGGCACCGCTGGGACTGGGCCATGCCGTCTGGTGCGCCCGCGAGATCGTCGGACACGAACCCTTCGCGGTCATCCTGCCGGATGTGCTGGTTCAAGCGCCCGGCAAAGGCTGTCTCGCCCAGATGCTCGACGTCTACAACAGCCACGGCGGCAACATTCTCGCCGTGGAGCCCGTGCCGGACGACCAGACGAAAAACTACGGCGTGGTCGCGATCGGCGAAGCCGAAGGCAATGTCTTTCCCGTCACCGGCATGGTCGAGAAACCCGCGCCCGGCACCGCACCCTCGAACTTGACCATCCTCGGCCGCTATATCCTGCAGCCGGAAATGTTCGATCTCCTCTCCGCGCAGGAGAAAGGGTCCGGGGGCGAGATTCAGCTCACCGACTCCATGCTGAAACTGTTGGAGACCCAGCCCTTCTTCGCGGTGGAATATGAGGGCCGTGCCTTCGACTGCGGGTCCAAGCCGGGCTTCCTCGCCGCGAACGTCGCCTATGCGCTCGAACGGCCGGACTTGCGCGACGCGGTGGTCGCCGAGATCAAGAAGCTGCTCTGATTACCCGTACAGGCCTCTAGTTGCGGATGCGCATCCCGACCCGAACCTCGTTCTCGGCATACTCGTTGAAGCGGTCCGTCGACATGAAGTCGGTATGTTCGTATCGGGTGTACACGGACATATTGGGGTTGAAGAAGTACTCCATGGTGAGGCCTTGGCGCAGCCGCTCGTCGACGAGCGGATTGTCCGTGTAGTCCGCCGTCTCGTAGCTCAGATAGCCACCCACCACGAAGAAGCGCCAGAACGCCTGCTGCAGCGACAGCTGATAGGTCCGGCTGACCGCGCCGAGCGAATCCACGAGAGAGGCCGGCGCGATCGCGGAGCTGGCGATGAACTCGACCATCGTCATCGGTGTCGGCATCCAAACCACGTCGGCGTTGAGCAGGACACCCTCGATCGGCGCGGTGCCTTCGTCGATCGACGATTGTTCGCCCCAGCCGAGGCTGATGTCGCCAAAGAAGGCGTCATTGAGCGCGAAGGTCGTGCCCGCGAGCACCGCGTAGCCGGTTGAATCCCGCGTCAGCCCCGTGACCGAAACGGGCTGGTCGTAGACGTCCTGGCTGAGTTCGCCCTCCACATAAACCGCCAAGTCCGGATTGAACTCGTACGTGCCGCGCAAGGTCAGTTCGTCCTCGCGATAGTCCCGGACGTCCTGCGCCAGCAGCGTATCTCCGCCCAAAATCTCGGCGGCCGTCAGCGCCCGGCCGGACAAATCCTCATAGTCGAACGTGGACACGCTGCCCTCCAATTCGAGCGTGAGCCGGTTGAACGTATGCCTGGCCTTGGCCGAGATCTGCTCCTCCTGCACATTCGTTTGGAAGCCCGCCACATCGGTGATGCTGGTTGCGTTGCGGCCGTCCTGGGTCTGCGCTTTGCCCAACTCCAGTTCCAAGTTGGTTCGCGCGCCCACGTCCAACCGGCCGCGCAGCAAGGCCGCATAGGTCCTGTCGTCCTCGACCGAATATTTGTTGAACCAGCTCCGGTCGGCCGTGAACTCGGCTTGGAACGCATGGCGCGACCAATCGGATTCGAGGCGCAACTCCGGCGCGAACTCGAAGGCGTAGTCGGAACGGCCGACGGGCGTTCCGAGCACATTGTCGGTAAAGATCCCGCCGATCTCGGCCTCGGTGAAAAGAAGGAAACTGCCGATGCGCGTCCCGAGCGGCTCGAAGGGATCGAGCCGGCGGGCCCGAAGTCCGAGTACGTCGTCCACGGGATCGACGTCGAGAATGTCGTCTCTGAGCGGCGTCTCCAGGGGCTCGCCGAACGCCTCCACGGTGCCCGGCTCCTCCGCTCTGCCTTCGTCGATTCCAAACCCCGGAACCGCCGTCTCGTCGACGACCGA
This sequence comes from Hyphomicrobiaceae bacterium UBA7697, assembly GCA_002482645.1. Classification (GTDB taxonomy): domain Bacteria; phylum Pseudomonadota; class Alphaproteobacteria; order Rhizobiales; family Methyloligellaceae; genus Methyloceanibacter. The sequence goes on along the minus strand of DLGJ01000006.1, from coordinate 45,410 downwards.
ATCGCGCAAGCGCGGATCCACGGTCGACGGTCTGAGCTCCCGCGCGACGACACCGCCGCTATCCTGCGCCGCGTCCTGTCCCGTGTCCTCCTCTCCGGTCTCGTCGCCGATGCCGCCAAGCGGCCCGCCCTGCGCGGGCTCCGTGGCAAGGCCGTTGGCCGCCCCGGCCTCCGCCGCATCGTCGACGATGCCCCCCCGGAGCTCTAGCGCCCGGCGGCGTCTCGGCGCGGGAGCCGGCATGGTGCCGCTCGCCGCGGCGTCCGTGCCGGAGCTGGGAGAGGTGCCAAGTGATGGAAGCGTCCCGAGGCCCGCCGTGCCGCCGCCCGTGGCGTTGGAGCTTGCCGGATCGTCCGCCGGAGCCGATCCGAGGCTGCCGCGCAACCCGGGCGTGTCTTGCGCATCGGCCGGAACCGCGGCGGCAAGCACGATGGCAGCGAGTACGCCCGCTGCGCTGGACGTATGGCGACGCGGCAAGGACGCACCTCGATTGAACCTGGGCTTACCGGAAAGGTCCCCGAATATGGGGGTTTCTCCCCTGGACCCGTTGACTGAATGAGCCTAGGGGAGACAGGGTTAACGAGGCGTTTATCGGCGTCCCGAAATGAGCTTTGGAAATGGTCTTGGCTTGACCTTTCAATGCCTTATTCCATGCTAGAATTGCGCGCCGAAGAGGGGAGCTCCAGCCTATGACCGCCGGGTTGAAACGCGATTTGTCCGCCAGCGATTCCTACCGGGAGGCCGTCGCCTCGGCCACGAGGACGCTGCAACTCGAAGCCGAAGGTTTGAGCGCGCTGCAGGAGACCCTCGCCGCCGATCTCTCGGAGAGTTTTGCAACGGCGCTTCGCATTTTGCGGGAATGCCGCGGCCGCGTGATCGTCACCGGCATGGGCAAGAGCGGCCATGTGGGCGTGAAGATCGCCGCCACCTTGGCGTCCACGGGAACACCGGCCTATTTCGTCCATCCGAGCGAGGCCAGCCATGGCGACCTCGGCATGATTACCGCCGACGATGCGATCCTCGCCTTCTCCTGGTCGGGAGAGACGGTCGAACTCGAGAATATCGTTTCTTACTCGCGCCGCTTCGCCGTGCCGCTCGTGGCCGTCACGTCCAACGCCCAGTCCACGCTCGCCAAAGCCGCGGAGGTCGTCTTGGCGCTTCCTCGCGCCAAGGAAGCCTGCCCGCACGGGCTCGCCCCGACGACATCGACCATGATGCAGCTCGCCCTCGGCGACGCCATCGCCATCGCACTGCTGGAGAGCAAAGGCTTCACCGCGCTCGATTTCGGCGTGCTGCACCCGGGCGGTCAGCTCGGGGCACGGCTGAAATTCGTCGGCAACCTGATGCACAAGGGCGACAGGCTCCCCATCACCCCCATCCATACGCCGATGGCGGAAGCTCTGGTGATCATGACCGAGAAGGCTTTCGGTTGCCTCGGCGTTATCGACAATGACGGACGTCTGGTCGGCATCATCACCGACGGCGACCTACGCCGGCATATGGGCAACGGCCTGCTCGACCGCCGCGCCAGCGAGATCATGACCGCCGAACCAAAGACGGTGAGCCCAGATACGATGACCGCCGAGGCTCTCGCGATCATGAACCTGAGCGACCATCCCTTCACGGCACTCTTCGTCGTGGAAGACGGCTGCCCGGTCGGCATCCTACACATCCACGACTTGCTGCGCGCCGGCGTGGCCTAGGCGGCGATCGCCTCGTCCGTCTCGGCTTTCCGCGACCGCGAGAACGGCCGGCCGGCTTCCGACATCGCGCCGGTCTCCGGATCGACATCGCCGATCGCCCGCACCAGCTCCGCATAGTGATAATGCGTCGCGGTCTTGAGCGCATAGATGAACAGAATATGCGGTTCCCGCCAGCGCAGCTTGGTGATCTGCACCAATTGCTGGCGGTAGCGCGACCGCAGCGTCTCGTCCTGCACCAAGGACAGCAGCCGCGAGGCCACGACGGCAAAGCGGACATAGTTGAAGAAGGCGCGCTTGGCCCAAGCCATGCGCCATTTCGACCAGTACGGCAGTTCATGCAGCGTGAACTTGAAATTCCGGCCGATGAACTGCGAATCCAGCCGTTCGAAATAGGCATCGGCCGTGTAGCAATCCTTCATCGTCTGGATGAATCCGTCCCGCAATTCCGCGGACGACATTCCGAGCGGGATGACATTCGTCCCGTAGCGGTCCGCGTTCTTCTCGTCGTTGAGGCGGCCCTCGCCCTTCAAGCGCTTGTAGAGCGGCGTGGTGGGGATCGCATGCAGCAAGCCGACCAGCGCCGTCGAAATGCGCGCGCGGGACAAAAACGCCGGAACGGTCTTGAAGATGGACGGATCGTCGTGATCGAAACCGACGATCATCCCGCACCAGACATCGATGCCGCTGTCCTGAATGCGGTGGACGCGGTCGATCAGGGAACCCGCGTTCGGCCGGACGTTTTGCAGCTTCTTCGTCTCGCGAAGGGACTCTTCGTTCGGCGTCTCGATGCCGATAAAGACGTTCTGGAAGTTGGCGAGCCCCATGAGCTCCATGAGCTCGTCGTCCTCGGCGAGATCGAGCGAGGCCTCCGTGAACAAGGTCAAAGGATAGGCCCGCTCCTGCTGCCAGCGCGCGATATCCCGCAGGATCGGCTTGATCGCCTTCTTGTTGCCGATGAGGTTGTCGTCGACGACAAAGACGATCTTGAACCCGGCCTGAAGAAAATCCTCGAGCTCGGCGATGACCTGCTCGCTCGTCTTGAGGCGCGGGCGCCGTCCGAACGTGACGATGATGTCGCAGAACTCGCACGTGAACGGACAGCCGCGTGAAATCTGCATGCTGCCGAACATATAGCGTTCGATCTTCAGGAGATCGGTGCGCGGCACCGGCAACGTGGTGACGTCCGTCTTTTCCGGCTGCACGTAGCGGGATTTGTGTTCGCCCTTTTCCCACGCCGCCAGAAACTCGGGCCACGTCTCGTCCGCCTCGCCGACGAAGATCACGTCCGCCAGCCCTTCGAGCGCTTCCGGCTCGACGGTGGCCATCGGCCCGCCGACGACGGTCATCGTGCCACGCGCGCGGACCTCTTCCAGAATCTCGATGAGGCGGCGCCCCTGGATATTCATGCCGGTGAGACACACGAGGTCGGCGCGCGCCAAACGGTCGAAGTCGATGTCCTCGACATTCTCGTCGACGAGCGTCACGTCGTGATGATCGGGCACCAGTGCCGCGAGAAGGCCGAGACAAGCGACCGGCAAATTGGCCTTCTTCCCGAACAGGGGCATACAATGCTCAAGCCCCCAAAAAGAGATGTCGAAACGCGGATTGACGATGACGATATCGGCCATGAGATCCTTCCGATGCGGGCGATTCTCTCTGCAATTGCTACTAGACTAGTGAAACGGGGCGACGACAGCCACCCCGGAACACAAAATACGGCATAGCGATCTTACCCGAATTTGCGGCAAGACGCGGGCCCAATTCGAGGCGGGGGGGAAATGCACGGGAAGACTGTCGACATTCTCGTCGTTGGCGGCGGCATCCACGGGGCGGCGATCGCCCGCGACGCGGCGGGCCGCGGGCTCAAGGTTCTCCTGGCCGAAAGGGGCGACTACGCCTGCGCGACCTCCTCCGCCTCGTCCAAACTCATTCATGGCGGCCTGCGCTATTTGGAGCATATGGAATTCAAGCTCGTGCGCGAATCCCTCACGGAGCGCGCAGGTTTGCTGCGGACCGCGCCCCATCTCGTTTCGCCGCTGAAGTTCCTTCTGCCGATCTTCGATTGGCAGACCCGGAGCGCCTGGTTCGTCCATGCGGGCCTGGCCCTTTACGACCTACTCTCCCTCGGCGACGGAATGCCCGGGAGCGGACGCCTGCCGCAAAGCGGCATCGAGGCCCTGCCCCGCCTTCGCCGGGACGATCTCAACACGGTGCTGCACTATCACGACGCTCAAGCCGACGATGCACGGCTGACGATCACCGTTGCGCTGGATGCGCGGGCGCGCGGCGCCGACATCGCCAACCGCCGGGCAGTCACCGCGATTCTGCCGCGCGACGATGGCTTCACGGTCACGCTCGACGACCGGGGCACGGCCCGCGAGGTCGATGCGCGCTTCGTCGTCAACACGGCGGGGCCGTTCGTCAGCGATGTCGACGCGATGATCCGGCAGATTCCGCCACCCGAGGACATCAGGCTGGTGCGGGGCAGCCATATCGTCTTGCCGATGCCGGAACCGGCCCAGTCTTGCGCCTACACGCTCCAGGACGAGGGCGAACGCATCATCTTCGTCATTCCATGGCTCGACCGGCGCTTTCTCATGATCGGCACCACGGACGTGGCGCAACACGGATTGCCGGGCAAAGCGGTCTGTTCGCCGGAGGAAGCGGCCTATCTTCTCGCCGCCTATAACCGCTACTTCACCCATCCCGGCGGCCCTGTCACGAAGAGCGATATCGTCTATGACTGGGCGGGCCTGCGCACCCTGCACGGCTCGATGGACGAATCGCCAAGCCGGCTCAGCCGCGAGGTCAGCCTCGACGCGCAAGCCCAAGGCAATGGCGGCCTCCTCACGCTGGTCGGCGGCAAGCTCACCACCCATCGGGCGACGGCGGAACAGGCCCTCGAACGCCTCCACGCGCTCGGCCTCGACATGGGGCCGGCCTGGACCAAGGGCATTCCCCTTTATGGCGGCGCGTTCGATCGGGATGCCCTACGAGCCCGCGCGGACACCGGACCGGACGGCATCCCGCCGGAAATACGGCGGCGCTGGGCCTTCACCTATGGCGACAAGATCGAAGACCTCTACGGCCGGATCGAAACGAACCCGGTCTTGGGTCAAGAGGTCGTGCCCGGCGTGCCGCGCGCCGAACTGGAATACAGCGCCGAGGTCGAGGACACCCAAACCGGCGAGGACTTCCTCCTGCGCCGCACGAAGCTTCATCTTCTCCTCGACGAAAAAGCGCGAGAAGACGTTGAAGACTGGTTCGCCAAAATCTAGGACATCGCCTGGAACATGGATTCGCGCTTGTTGGCGCAACACTTGGCCCGCGCGCGGCGTTCAGGGCTTCGGAGGGACGATGGCGGACTTCACGGTCGAAAAAGGCAAACGATACAAGGCGACGATTACGCTCGGCCTCCTGCAAAGCGTGGCGTCGAACGAGATGGTCGCCGACAGACTGCGCGAAGCGGGCTTCACCGACGTGAGCGTCGCGGGCTCCGGCCGCACACGCACCGCCACGGGGCTCTGGTCCGGCGACACCGTTTCCGGTGCAATTCCGGACGAGATCACGGACATCGCCATGCTCGCCTGAATACGGCGCCCGCGCTAACCCTCCGCCCGCTCGACCTTCAGGATCGACCCATCGGCGCCGACGACCTTGACGCGCGCGCCCTTGGGCAGGACCGGCCCCTCGACCCGCCAAATCGTATCGCCCGCGTGCACGCTGCCGCGGCCGTTCACGATCGGATCGACAAGTTCGAACGTCTGGCCGATGAGCTGCGCGGCGCGCTGGTTGAGGAGCGGCGCGTCGCTTTCCAGCGGATATTTCCGCAAATAGCGGTTGACCAGGAGGACGGTGACGAGCGACAGCCCGCCAAACCAGACCAACTGCCACTGCCAGCCGATTTCGTAGCGGAAGACGATGAGGCCGGTCGCTAGGGCTGCGAAACCGAACCACATGAAGAAGATTCCCGGCGCGAGCATTTCGAGAACGAGCAGTACCGCGGCCAGGATCATCCAAGCCCAAGGGCCGAGCGCGACGATCGCTTCCATCATGGCTTTCGCGTCCTAAACGGTCGGCACCGAACCCCCGCCCCGCGCGGGCCGGGGGGCGTCCGGCTGCGGTGCGGAGGACTGCGAGCGGTCTCCGAAGGCTTCGCGCGCGATCTCGCCAATGCCGGCGATCGATCCGATCACGGAGGATGCCTCCAGCGGCATGAGCAAGACCTTCTGGTTCTTCGCCTCGGCCAGCGCCTTGAGCGCGTCCACATAGTTGTTGGCGATGAAATAATTGATCGCCTGGACGTTGCCGGAGGCGATGGCCTCGCTGACCATCGCCGTGGCGCGGGCCTCCGCTTCGGCCTCGCGCTCCCTGGCCTCCGCGTCGCGATAGGCCGCTTCCCGCCGCCCTTCCGCGGCAAGGATCTGCGCTTGCTTGGCGCCTTCCGCCGAAAGGATCTCGGCTTGGCGTTCGCCTTCGGCGGTGAGGATGGCGGCACGCTTGTCCCGTTCCGCCTTCATCTGCCGCGCCATCGCATCGACGAGATCGCGCGGCGGCTCGATGTCCTTGATCTCGATGCGGGTGACCTTCACGCCCCAGGTGTGGGTTGCGTCGTCGACCACCTTGAGCAAGCGGTGATTGATTTCGTCCCGTTCCGACAAGAGCTTGTCGAGGTCCATCGAGCCCATCACGGTCCGGATATTCGTCATGGTGAGGTTGAGAATGGCCGTTTCGAGATCAGTCACCTCGTAGCTGGCACGGGCGGCATCCAAGACCTGGAAGAAGGCTACGCCATCCACCCGCACCATCGCATTGTCGCGGGTGATCACCTCCTGGCTCGGCACGTTGATCACCTGCTCCATCATATTGAGCTTGCGCCCAATCCGATCGATGAAAGGGATGATCAGCGTCAGACCCGGCGTGAGCGTGCGCGTATACCGCCCAAATCGTTCGACGGTGTAATTGTAGCCTTGCGGAACGATCTTGACGGCCGCCGCGACGGTCACGACGAAAAGGACAAGCAGAGCAAGAACGAAGATATCGAAACCGAACATTCGGCACCCTCCCCATGGCGTCGGCTGTCAGAGCCAAGCGGCACGATCTCGCCGCAACCGGCCGGCACGCCGCACGCGAACGAATACACCATAAATGGGAAGGCACGGCGCGGTTTTTAGAGGGGTGTGAACGCGGCCATGCCTTTGCGGCGCCACCGGACCCGCGCGATTCGGGCGCCGATGCGATTGGGGCGCGGCGGCGCCCCGCCACTACGGCGACATATATTGCAGGATGTCTTCCGCGACCGCGGAGGCCGCCGCGTCGGCCGCGGCGCCCCAATGGCGATTCAGCGATCCCTTACGGACGATGTTCGTCTGGGTCACGTTGCCGAGCCGCGTTCCTTCGGGGCCGAAGATCGTCCAATCGATCCTGATCGTCTCCTCGCCGCGCCCGGCGGGGAATAGCCGCACCATGCCTTGGATCTCGTAGGCTTCGGCGGCGGGCGTCCCCATCACGGTGAAACCCCGGTGAAGGAGCTGGTTGGACAACGCATTTTCGAGCGCTTCCTTCCCATCCCCCGGCGCACCGACGACGTCGATATACGCCCAACGCTCGGCGAAAGCGGCCCCCGGCACAAGCCCGGCCGCGCCCGCGACAAGCAAGGCGCATGCGACAACGCCCTTCAGAACCGCAACCCGAAACATCTGCCCCCGACGCACTTTATTCGATCCAGACCCTTTATTCGATCCAGCCTTGCAACTCGCGCTCGATGAGATGAAGCAGCACGCGAAGGCCGCCTTGCGAGTCGTTCAAGCAAGGAATAAAGCTGAACCGCTCGCCGCCATGCTCAAGGAAGATTTCGCGGGCCTCGCCGTTGATCTCCTCCAGCGTCTCCACGCAGTCGGCGGCAAAGCCCGGCGTGAGAACGGCCAAGCTCTTGGTGCCGCCTTTCGCAAGCGCTTCGACGGTCTTGTCGGTGTAAGGCTGCAACCATTCGGCCCGGCCGAAGCGGGATTGGAAGGTCGTCGTCAGCTTGCCGCCGAGCGGCCCGAGCGCCGCTCGAAGCGCGTCGCTCGTGTCCATGCACTGACACTGATAAGGATCGCCCTTCTCCACATACTCCTTGGGGAGACCGTGATAGGAGGCAAGGATCACCTCCGGCTCGTAATCGAGCTCCGCGATGTGCGATCGAATGGAGTCCGCAAGCGCCTCGATATAGGCGGGGTCCGAGGGATAGGACGGGACGGTCCGCAACGCGGGTTGCCAGCGCATGGACTTGAGCTTGTCGAAGACCGTGTCGTTGACCGTCGCCGTGGTCGCCGCCGCATATTGCGGGTAAAGCGGAAAGACCAGCAGCTTGTCGCAGCCCCGTTCCGCCAAGACCTGTATTCGTTCGGCGATGCTCGGATTGCCGTAACGCATGGCCCAATCCACCACGACCTCTTCGCGGTGACCGAGCCCATCGGCGACCTTCTCCGCTTGCGAACGCGTGATGGTCCGGAGCGGCGACTCGTCTTGCTCCTCGTTCCAAATCGAGCGATAGGCCTCGCCGCTTCTGGACGGACGGGTGGTCAGCACGATGCCGTTGAGGATGAACCACCAGACGACCGGGTTGACTTCGATCACGCGGCGGTCGGAGAGGAATTCCTTGAGATAACGCCGCATCGACCAATAGTCGGTGCCGTCCGGCGTGCCCAGATTCACCAAGAGCACGCCGATCTTGCCGCATGGCTGCGACCGGCAGTCGAAAGATCCTGCGAAAGCTTCCGCTGGCGGGCTTTCATTCATCCGCTTGCTCCTCGATGGCGGCCCCCTCAAGGCACGCCCGTAAATAGAATATCGGACCGCCCGCGCCTAGCCTCGTGGCGCCGCCGCCAGCATTTTCTCCGCATCGGCGAGAATCCGTGCGTGATCGAACGCAAGCCTCTGCCGCCGCCAATCCGCCACCCACTCGGCGGCGGCCGCATCGTCACCCGCGACCGCCTCCGCCGGGGCGGCCAATTGGGCGAGAAAAGCCACGCTGACGGTGTGCCCGCGCGGATCGCGCGACGGATCGGAATAAACGCCGACAAGCCGGAGATCGCGGGCGCACACCCCCGTCTCTTCGCGCAGTTCACGGCGGCAAGCCTCCTCGACGGTCTCGCCGATCTCCACGAATCCGCCAGGCAGCGCATAGCCCCCTTTGAAAGGCTCGTGTCGCCGCCGGATGAGCAGGACCCGCCCCGTGGGATCGAAGACCACACAGTCGACGGTCAGAGCGGGCGTCGCGGGAAATCCCATGAGTTCGCAGTCTCAAGCGTTTGTGAGCAGCGTAACGTCACCTCGGCCATCCTCGGATTTGGGCATGCCGCGCCGATGCCGCAACCGCACGGGAAGAGCGGCGCACGGAATTCGCCGGGTCTCTCCGGACTAGAACGGCCGCGCCGGACCGAGCGAGGCAAGGAATAGCAGCAGCCCCATCGTCATCACAAGCAGAGCACCGCCGATCGCGCAAGCCGTCCAAACCGCTTCGGTCCAGCGTTCGTTGCCGCTCCCGGCGGCCAGCGCCAGCTTGCGCGAACCGATTGCCATGGACGCGAGCACCGAGACCGTAATGGCCGTGCCCAAAGCCATCGCGAAGGTGGATGCGACCCCGGCCCAGAAAAGCCCCTGCGCGAGGGCGAAAACGAGAACCAGAACGGCCCCGGAGCAAGGGCGGATCCCGACGGAAACGACGACCGCAAGAATTTTTTGCCATGTCATCGGCTGCGCGATGTCCCGCGCATCGACGATATGACCGCACGTTTCGCAATGCTCGTGGGCGTGCTCCGGGTCATGGGGATCGTGATCGTGGCTGTGATCGTGATGATGATGGTGGTGGTGGTGGTGATGAGCGTGATCGTGCCCCTCGCCCGCGCCGGCTTTGCCGCGGCGGCGCCAAAGCCGCATCAGGGTCGACACCAATAACGAGAGACCGACGAGAAAGACCAAGGCGTAGCTCGCCGTCTCGAGCTGCATCACCCAGGCGTTGACCTGAAAGCCGGTCCCCTTGAGGGCGACGATGAGTATGCCGACCAGCAGGACGGCCATCAGCCCTTGCACCGCCGCCGCGAGAAACGAGATGAGGACGCCGCGCCGGACCGTCTCCCTGTTGGCGAGGACATAGGAGGAGATGATCGCCTTTCCATGTCCCGGCCCCGCCGCGTGTACGATGCCGTAGACGAAGCTGAGCCCCGCGAGCCACAAACCCGCGCCCCAAGCATTCCCGCTCTTGAGACCCTTGATCGTGCCCGCGAGTTGCCGCTGCATCTTCTGCTGGGTCTGCGCGATCCAGGTCAGGACCGCGCCGAACCGTCCTTGTGCTTGCAGGGGCGCGGCCCGATCCGGCACATCCCGGGCTTGGGCGCTATTTTTCGGACCGGCGAAGGCCGGAGGCGGAGCTTGACGCTGCGTGGCGCTTCCAAATGCCGATGGCGGAGACTGGGGCGCCTGCGCCTGCGCGGGCAAAACCGCCGCGAGGATCAGCAAGACCGCCACGGCAAAGAAGGCCCGCATCATTCGGCGCCACACGTCACTGTCGCCGTTTGCGCGAATTGCGAGCCGTAATTGGAGTTCGGCCCGAGCTGGCTGAAAAAGGCCTCGCTAAGGGCCTTGGCCGTTTCGGCGCTTTCGGGGTCGGGCTCTTCGACTTTCACGGCACAACCGGGCGCGGCGCCGGCGATCTTGACGGCCGCCTTTTCGGCGAAACCGAACGCAACGAAAAACGTGGGATCGTAGACATCGACCGTGACACCCTTGGAGCCCGGATCGAGCGGCGTCTCGAGCGGCAGCGTGAAATGCAAGGTGAGCACGGTGCCGTCATATTCGACCCAATAGTCCTCCGGATCCTTGAGCGGCAAAAAGGCTTCCTCGCCTGCCTTCCGGACGAAGGTGAAATAGTCGAACTCGTTCAGCGACTCGACATTCACCTTTGCGAGCGGATCGAGCTCCTCTTTGGCATAGGTGCCGTCACCATTGGTGTCGAGGCCCTGCACCGCCATGGCGCTGTAGAACTCGTCGAACGTCCAGGCATGCTTGACGCCGGTGATCTTCCTGTCGGGGCTGAAGACGATCTCGGAATGCACGGTCGCCCAAACATGGGGATGGGCGTTCGCGGCCGGTGCGAAGCCGACAAGGGCCTGTCCCACCATCGCGACCGTCAAGACGATACGTCGCGTACCCCAGTTCCAATATGACAAGACCTGCTCCCTCGAATCGAGAGCGTGAGTTAGGCCTGAATTGTGGAGGATTTTTGGGCTACGCCAAATGCAAAGAACCGCCCCGATGAGGGGCGGCGCGACCGCTCACGTAGAATTGCGCGGAAGATTAAGAGGAGGGCCCAACCTCCGCGGGAGGCTGGGCCTACTCATTAAGAGGCCTGTTACCCCTTTGCTTCTTGCAGCTTTGTACCAACATGGTCAAAGAGCGCGCTCAGATCCGTACCGACTGCGTTCACAGCGGTGATGATGGCGACAGCAATACCGGCGGCGATCAGGCCATACTCGATGGCGGTGGCACCGGACTCGTCTTTGACGAAACGCTTGATAGAAGTCATTGAGACACTCCCTTTATGATTCAGAACTCAAAACCATCGGCCCCCTACCGCACTTCCTGTTCGCCGGTGGAACCTGACGAGGAAGCTAGCAGGGACGCGTTAGATACTGGTTAAATCGATCGTAGAAAGACGCGGGTAATAGGGTAAATATCCCGCAAACAGAAAATCTGCCGAATCCAGCAAATCCGCCATTTTCTGCTGCGCGTTAACCGGACACTTACTTCAAATTTACTTACAATTCACCATGTCACCACGACACGGGTTCCGACGGGCACGCGCTGATAGAGATCCGCCACGTCCTGATTGAACATCCGGATGCAGCCGTGAGAGACGGCCTGGCCCACCGACCAGGGCGCGTCCGTGCCGTGAATGCGGTAGAGGGAGTTGCCGAGATAGAGCGCCCGGACCCCGAGCGGGTTCTGAGGATGGCCGCCGGGAACGTAGGCAGGAAGATCGGGATTCTCCCGCCGCATCTGCGCCGTCGGCGTCCAACCGGGGTTCACCCGCTTTTCGCTGACATAGGTATCGCCCGACCAACGCGCCTCGCCCTTGGGGATTGCGATCGGGTAGCTGATGGCGCGCCGGTTCGGCAGAACGTAGTAGAGCCGGGCCCGGCTGAACTGGACCAGGATCATGCCGGCTTCATAACCGGGCGGGAAAGACACCAGGTGGCGCCCGACCACACGGCTCTGCTGCTTGTAGGACGATGCCGCCGAATCGAAGAGTCCTGCGGAGACAGGAACGGGCGAAAGGGCGATCAGCGCCGCCGCGAGCCCCGCGGCGGACGAAATTTTGAGGATACGCATAACCAGAACCTCGATTTGCTTCGTTTCCGAAGTGTACCGGCCGAACTGTGCGGCGATTCTGGTTAGCGAAATCCAAACAAGCGTCCTCAAGCGGGAAGATGCGTCGCGACGGGCGCCGTGGCGGCGCCGGAATAGGGCCGTCTTCCATCCGCCTTCCTTGACTCATGCCCGACTCGGGAGTAAGAACAAAACAGGAACGAAGAGGCGTATTCGAGTGGAGTGTCAGTCATGCGTAACAACGTTCCAGACGGCGATTTGAGTGCCCTCGTTCCGCCGGCTGGCGTTGAAGAAAGAGCAGGCGGCCTTACGGGAAGGGTCCTGATCGAGCAGCTACGCGCATCTATTCGTATGCTCGAACAGGTTCCCGTGTCCCTAGCCATCCCCCCCGCGCCGGGTGCGGCCCCTTCCCGTCCCGCCTGCTCTTTGACGCCGCCCTCTCGTCCCTCCGGCGGCGCGGATCCTGCTCCGCAAGGTCCACAAAACCCCTTGAGCGTCCTGCGCCAAGGGGGGCTTCACGAGATCAAGCCCCATGCCTATCGCGACACGCCTGCGGGGCTTGGCCTCGCACTCTCGGCGATCGCCGAAATCCAAGCCCAAGACCCGGGGCTGGTGCTGTGGTGCATGACACGGCTTCAGGCGCAAGAATGGGGACGCCCCTACGGCCCCGGCCTCGTCAAAGCGGGGCTCGACCCGGCGCGCTTCCTCATCGTCGAGACGCGCAGCGCGGACGAAGCCGCCTGGGCTCTGGAAGAAGGGCTGAAAAGCGCCGCGCTGAGCGCGTGCCTGGCCCAGATCGAGATCAAGACCCCGCTTGCGGCCCGGCGCCTCGGCCTTGCCGCACGCGCCGCCGGAATTCCGTGTTTTCTCCTCACCGGTCATGGGGAAACAAACATTCCCGGCACGCTCACCCGCTGGCGCATCGCCACGGAAGGAAGCGCCCATGTCCCTTTCGACACGGGCGCCCCTGGCACGGCCTGCTGGCGCCTTTCCCTCGAACGCAGCCGGGCCGGCGCAAACCCTCAAGTAGCGCAACGCGCGGTAGGGCAAACAGAGAGCCCTCAAGCAGGCCAGAGACCGGTAGGGCCAATACAAAGCCCTCAAGTAGCGCAGCGCGCGGTAGGGCAAATAGAGAGCAGCCCGGTACGCGAAGGCGCTCGCTTCCATGTGCAGGCTGGCCCCGCGCAGACAGATCGTGTGCGGGCCGGTCATGAGTCGGAGCGCCAAAACGCAGGCAGACGCGCGCAGACTGCTCTCCGTGTGGCTTCCGCAACTCCCGATCGAACGGCTGACGCGGGAGAACTCGCGCCCCGGCCGTACGGCGCCACCGGCTAAGAAGCCTTTCGCGCTTGTGGGCAGCGACACGCACGGGCTGACCCTCGCCGCCGTCAATGTGTCCGGACGGCATGCGGGTCTGGCGCCCGGCATGCGGCTCGCCGATGCCCGCGTCATCTGCCCGGCGCTTCTCACGGCCCCCGCCACTCCGGGCGAGGATGCGGACTTCCTGGAAGCTCTCGCTCGCTGGTCGTCCCGCTATAGCCCCTGCCTCAACGTGGACGGCCCGGACGGGCTCTGGCTCGACATCACCGGCATCGCCCATCTCTTCGGCGGGGAATCCGGCCTTCTGACCGATCTCGAACGCCGCTTTGCCAAGGCGGGGCTCGGCGTGCGGCTCGGCCTTGCCGAAACGCTCGGGGCCGCGCACGCCCTGGCCCACTTCGCGCGAACCACCCCTTGCATCGCGGCGCCGGGCACACTGCCCGAAACGCTCGCGCCGTTCCCCATCGAAGCCTTGCGCCTCGCCCCCGAGACGGCGCTTCTCCTGCGGCGGCTCGGCCTGAAACGCATCGGCCAGCTTTACGATCTGCCGCGCGCCAGCCTCGAACGGCGCTTCCATTCGAAAGAGGCCGCCGAACGCGTCTTGCGCCGTCTCGACGAAGCGCTCGGCACACGCGGCGAAAAACATGCCCCGCTCCTGCCCGCGCCGGATTTCGTGGCCCGTCTTTCTTATCCCGAGCCGCTCATCTCTCACGACGGGGTCCTTGCCGGGCTTCGGCGCCTCTCCCACGAACTTTGCGGCAAGCTCACGCGCGCCGGCGCCGGGGCGCGGCGCGTGGTGTTGTGGGCGGCGCGCACGGACGGGTCCTCGCTCGCACTCGAAGCCGGCTTGAGCGCGCCGTCCTCGGCACCGGCGCATCTGGAGCGTCTCCTCAAAGAGAAACTCGAAACGATCGACATGGGATACGGGGTCGACCTCATGACCTTCGCGGCCCTCGCCGTGGAAGATCTGCACCCGGAGCAAACCGGCTTGAGCGCGGCCGCCCGCAAGCCGGGCCCCGAGAAGCTGATCGACGCGCTTGCCGGCCGTTTGGGCGCCCGCACCGTGCGGCGGCTCTTTCCGCAAGACAGCCACATCCCGGAACTTGCGCAAAACACGCGAAGCGCCTTTGCGAACCTGCCTGCCTGGAACGGCGAAGCCTCGCAAAAGCCGCCGCGCCCGCCGCTCCTGCTTGCAAGACCCGAAAGCCTCGCCGTCATGGCCGAGATCCCGGAAGGCCCGCCGGCCCGCTTCACCTGGCGGCGCGTCAACCGGCGCGTGGTCAAGGCGGAAGGGCCAGAGCGCATCGCGCCCGAATGGTGGCGCGCCCTTGGCGGCGGCGCACGGCAGCGCACGCGCGATTACTACCGCATCGAGGACGAGGATGGCTGCCGCTACTGGGTCTTCCGCGAAGGGCTCTATCGAGAGCCGGACGAAGATCCGCCGCGCTGGTTTCTGCATGGGGTGTTCCCATGAACTCGTCCATGACCGCGCTTGCGCCCCGCTATGCCGAACTCGACGTCACCACCAACTTCACCTTTCTGCGTGGCGGCTCCCACGCCGAAGAGCTGGTGGCGGCGGCGAAAGCGCTCGGCCACGCGGCGATCGCGGTCGCGGACGAAAACACGCTGGCCGGCGTGGTGCGCGCTCACAGCGCGGCGAAGGAGAACGGCATCCCGTTCGTTGTCGGCACCCGGCTGGTTCTCCGGGACGCTCCGTCCCTTCTCGCCTATCCCACGTCCCGCGCCGCCTATGGCAGCCTGTGCCGCCTGCTGACGCGCGGGCAGCGCCGCGCCGGGAAGGGAGACTGCGTTCTGGTCCTCGACGATGTGGCGGAGCATGCGGACGGGATGATCTTCATCGCGCTTCCGTCTTCGTCATCGCCCGGCTTGACCGGGCGATCCAGTAACCACCGCCCTCTCGATCACGAAGACAAGCCGTTACTGGATGCCCGCCTTCGCGGGCATGACAGTTCTCTCGAAGCGCAGCTCAGGCGCATCAAGGACGCGCTGCCGCCGCGCACGCCGCTCTACCTCGCCGCGCGCCATAGCTATCGCGGCGACGATCGCGCGCGGATCGAAAGTCTTGCGCGGATCGCCGGCCGCACGCGCGTCCCGCTCGTCGCCACGGGCGCGGTGCTGTATCACAGTCCGGCGCGGCGCCCACTCCAGGACGTGCTCACCTGCATCCGCGAGAAATGCACGCTTGCCGGCGCCGGGCTTCGCCTCGAAGCCAATGCCGAGCGGCATCTGAAAGCGCCGTCCGAGATGGCGCGCCTCTTCAAGGGCTATGAGGACGCGCTGGAGCGCACCGTCGAGATCGCGGAAGCGTGCCGCTTCTCCCTCGACGAGTTGAAATACGAGTATCCGGACGAGCCGGTTCCGCAAGGCAAGACGCCGCAAACGCATCTGGAAGAGCTGACTTGGGAAGGCGCGGCCTGGCGCTTCCCGAGCGGCATTCCCGAGAAGGTTCGCGACGCGCTCGAAAAGGAACTCGCGCTCATCGCCGGGCTCGATTACGCTCCCTATTTCCTCACGGTCCACGACATCGTGCATTACGCGCGGAGCGCCGGCATTCTCTGCCAGGGCCGGGGTTCCGCCGCGAATTCCGCCGTGTGCTATTGCCTCGCGATCACCAATGTCGATCCGTCCGAGATCGATCTTCTGTTCGAGCGTTTCATCTCGCCCGAACGCCGCGAGCCTCCCGATATCGATGTCGACTTCGAGCACGAGCGCCGCGAAGAGGTGATCCAATATATCTACGCGCGCTATGGCCGCGACCGCGCCGGGCTCGCGGCAACGGTCATTTCCTATCGCGGCCGCTCCGCCGTGCGCGAGGTCGGCAAGGTCTTCGGCCTATCGGAGGATACGGTCGCCGTGCTCTCCGGCACGATCTGGGGTCTGAGCAATAAGGGGCTGCCGGAGAAATATGTGCGCGAGGCGGGGCTGGACCCGTCCGATCCGCTGCTGGCCCGCTGTCTCGCGCTCGCCCATGAGCTGATCGGCTTTCCCCGGCATCTGTCGCAGCATGTGGGCGGCTTCGTGCTGACGCGCGGCCCCTTGTCCGAGCTCGTCCCCATCGGCAACGCGGCCATGGAAGACCGCACCGTCATCGAGTGGGACAAGGACGATCTCGACGCGCTGGGGCTGCTCAAGGTCGATGTGCTGGGCCTCGGCATGCTCACCTGCATCCGTAAGGCCTTCGCGCTTCTGAAAGAGCATTACGGCGAGAACGTCATGCTCGGCACCGTGCCCCAGGACGATCCCGCCGTTTACGACATGCTCTGCCGCGCCGATTCCATCGGCGTGTTCCAGGTCGAGAGCCGTGCGCAGATGAATATGCTGCCGCGCTTGAAGCCGCGCTGCTTCTACGATCTCGTCATCCAAGTGGCCATCGTCCGGCCCGGCCCGATCCAGGGCGACATGGTGCATCCCTATTTGCGCCGCCGCTCGGGCGCCGAGAAGGTCGAATTTCCCTCGCCCCATCCCGATCACGGACCGCATGACGAACTCCATCGCGTACTCGACAAAACCATGGGCGTTCCGCTGTTCCAGGAACAGGCCATGCGCCTTGCCATGGTCGCCGCGAAATTCTCCGGCGACGAAGCCAACGAGCTGCGCCGCGCCATGGCGACGTTCCGGCGGCGCGGCACGATCGGCACGCTGAAGGAGAGGATGGTCGGCCGCATGACCGCGCGCGGCTATCCGGCGGATTTCGCCGAACGCTGTTTCAACCAGATCAAAGGCTTCGGCGAATACGGCTTTCCCGAAAGCCATGCGGCGAGCTTCGCCCACCTGGTCTATGTCTCGTCCTGGCTCAAATGCCATTACCCGGACGTCTTCGCCTGCGCGCTTCTGAATTCGCAGCCCATGGGTTTTTACGCACCGGCCCAGATCGTGCGCTGCGCGCGCGAACACGGCGTCGAAGCGCGCGCGCCCGACGTCAATCACAGCCATTGGGATTGCACTCTGGAACCGTCCTCCGTCTCTTTGTCATCGCCCGGCTTGACCGGGCGATCCAGTAACCCAGGCAATCCCGGTAACGAAGATCAGGGGTTACTGGATGCCCGCCTACGCGGGCATGACGACGCGGAGCCAGGGGAAACGCCCCGAACCTCAGCATCGTCATTGCCGGACTTGATCCGGCAATCCATTAGG
The DNA here is from genome assembly GCA_002482645.1 of Hyphomicrobiaceae bacterium UBA7697. Lineage (GTDB taxonomy): Bacteria > Pseudomonadota > Alphaproteobacteria > Rhizobiales > Methyloligellaceae > Methyloceanibacter. The sequence continues at coordinate 27,864 of DLGJ01000006.1, read as the reverse complement.
GACTCTGCGCTTTACGGCCCCCTCTTAGTGGACCCCCGGAACAAGTCCGGGGGCGACGAGCAAGGAGGCAATGGCACCCAAAAGGCGCGAAGCGCGGGTGCGCAAACAAAATACGCGCTCCGTCTCGGTTTCCGCCAGATCGACGGCTTCAGCGAAGCCGATGCCGATCAGATTGCAGCAAAGCGCAGCCGTCCCTATGCCGGCGTGCAGAACCTGTGGCGCCGCGGCGGCATCGGCCGCGCCGGCATCGAGAAGCTTGCAAGCGCCGATGCGTTCCGCTCGCTCGGCCTCGACCGGCGCCAGGCCCTCTGGGAGGTGCGCGGCTTGCCCAAGGAGATCCCGCTGCCGCTGTTCGAGCATGCGGACGCCACGGAGGCGGGGCGCGAGCCGGATGCCGCGCTCCCGGCCATGCCGCTTCCCGAGCACGTGGTGAACGACTACCGCACGCTGCGGCTCTCGCTCAAGGCCCACCCGATGACGTTCCTGCGCGCGCGGGTCACGGCCGCGCGCATCGTCTCCTGCGCCCAGCTCAAGGCCATGCGGGACGGCGCGCGCGTCAGCGTCGGCGGCGTCATCCTCGTGCGCCAACGGCCCGGCTCGGCCTCCGGCGTGGTGTTCATGACGATCGAGGACGAGACGGGGATCGCCAACGCGGTGATCTGGCCCACGGTTCTGGAGCGTATGCGCAAAGTGGTCATGGGCGCGCGGCTGGTGGTGATCCATGGCCGCGTGCAGCGGCACGAGGACATTATTCACGTCGTCGCCGGGCGGCTGGAGGACAAGAATCATTGGCTCGACAGTCTCAGCGAAGACAGTCTTGGGGAAGACAGTCTTGGGGAAGACAGTCTTGGCGAAGACGGCGCGGCGCTGGAGGCCGCGATCGCCAATGCCGACGAGGAACGCAGGCCCGGCTCCGGCTCGTGGCGCTCCTCGCAATCGAAACCGGGCCTGATGCCTCCCGTTGCCGCCGCCGATCACGTCAAACGTCCAGAGGGCGGCGACCCGAGCCGCGAGGGCGAGGACCGCCATCCGCGCTGGCACCCGCGCTGCCATCCGCGCGACGCCCGCATCATTCCCAAATCCCGCATCTTGCCAAAATCGCGCGACTTTCACTGACAGCGCGGCTAACGGACGCGTGACTGGCGAGTGTCGCGAAACCGGATATGCTGCGCCGCATGTCATCCCGGATCCTCACCGTCCTCACGGCGCTCCTCCTCCTGACCGGCCCCGCGCTCGCATTCGACATGCCCGAAGGCGAAAGCGGCTTGACGCCAAAGCCGCTCGCCAAAGCCAAGGAGCACATGATCGTTGCCGCGCATCCGCTTGCGGCCGAGGCGGGACTGGCGATGCTACGCAAAGGCGGCTCCGCGATCGATGCGGGCATCGCCGCGCAGATGGTGCTGACCTTGGTCGAGCCCCAGTCCTCCGGCATCGGCGGCGGCGCCTTCATGCTCTATTGGGACGCGGCCGCCCAAACGCTTACGAGCTATGACGGACGCGAGACCGCGCCCGCCGGCGCAACGCCCGAGCTGTTCCTCGATGCGGACGGCAAACCGCTGCCCCGCCGGGCCGCGATGCATAGCGGGCTATCGGTCGGCGTTCCGGGTGTCCTCGCCGCGCTAAAGCTCGTCCACGACGAATACGGCAAACTCCCCTGGGAGGCGCTGTTCCTGCCGGCCATCGAGCTCGCCCGCGATGGATTCTCCGTCTCGCCGCGGCTCGCCACGCTATTGCGCGAGACCGATCCAACGAGCTTCGCCCCATCTGCGCGCGCTTATTTCTTCGACGAGAACGACCGGCCGTGGCCGGCCGGCTACATCCTCAAGAATCCCGAACTCTCCGGCACGTTCGAGAGCATCGCGCGCAAGGGCCCGGACGCCTTTTACAAGGGAGCCATCGCCGAGGACATCGCCAAGACCGTGCAGAACGACCCGCGCAAGCCCGGCACGCTGTCGGCCGGCGACCTGGCGCACTACAATGCCGAGCCTCGCCGTCCGGTTTGCATGCCCTATCGCGGCCGCAGCGTCTGCAGCGCCGGTCCGCCGTCGTCCGGTGCGGTCGCGGTCGGTCAGGTGCTGGGGATCGTCGAGCCGTTCGACCTCGGCGCCACCCCGCTCAACCCGGAAGCGGTGCATCTGATCGTCGAGGCCGAGCGCCTCGCCTTTGCCGACCGGGGGCGCTATGTCGCCGATCCCGGGTTCGTGCCCGTGCCCGTGACCGGCCTGCTCGATAAGGATTATCTCGCCGGGCGCCGGACCCTGATCGACCCTGCCCGCGCGCAAAAGACGGTGACCGCTGGCACGCCGCCCGTCCTGCCGCCGAGCGCCTTCGGCCGCGATCGCACCAAGGAGAAAGGCGGCACGAGTCACGTGTCGGTGGTGGACCGATGGGGCGAGGCCTTTTCCCTAACCACGAGCATCGAATCCGCATTCGGCGCGCGGACCATGGTACGCGGCTTTCTGCTCAATAATCAGCTGACGGACTTTTCGTTCCTGCCACAGGACGAAGACGGTACGGACATCGCCAATCGCGTCGAACCCGGCAAGCGGCCGCGTAGCTCCATGAACCCCACCATCGTCTTCGGCCCCGGCGAAACGCTCGAATATGTGCTGGGTTCGCCGGGCGGACCGGGTATCATCCCCTTCAACTTGAAGACGATCTTTGCCCTGATCGACTGGAATATGGATGCCGCCAAGGCTGCGGCGCTCGTCAATTTCGGCGGCACCGAGCGCGGCGTATTCCTCGAAACCGACGCCCGCTGGGACTAGCTTGCCGAGGCGCTGACGGCCAAGGGCCACGACGTGAAGCGCATGCCGATGACAAGCGGGCTGCATGTGATCGCGGTAACGCCCGGCGGGCTCGAAGGCGGCGCCGATCCCCGCCGCGAAGGCGTCGCACTCGGCGACTAAGCCCCGGCAGCGGACAACGGCAGGCATTCGAAGACCATGACTTCTCAATACAAGATCGCGATCCGAGGCGCCGGCGTGGCCGGACTGTGGCAGGCCCTGACGCTGGCCCGCAGGGGCCATCGTGTGATCCTTGCCGAACAGTCGGAAGACCCGTTCACCGGCGCTTGCAGCGCCTATGCGGGCGCCATGCTCGCGCCGCGCTGCGAGGAGGAGAGCGCCGAACCGATCGTCCGCGAGCTTGGTTTGCGCGGCATCGAGATCTGGAAGGCGGTCTATCCGGATCTTAGCGCCGCCGGCAGTCTCGTCGTCGCGCCCGCCCGCGACCGCAAGCTCCTCGACCGGTTCGAACGCATGACGCAAGGCGGCGCCCGGCTCGACGCGGACGGGCTTGAAGAGCTGGAGCCGAGCCTCGTGCCCCGTTTCGGCACCGCGCTATTCTACGCGGACGAAGCCCATCTCGATCCCGGCGCGGCGCTCGCGTTTTTGCTGAACGAGGTGCGGAACGCGGGCGTCGTCGTCCAACTCGGCGCCGGCGAGATTCCCCCCGGGGCCGATTTCGTCATCGACTGCCGGGGGCTCGCGGCCCAGGACATGCTCCCGACCTTGCGCGGGGTACGCGGCGAGCGGATCGTGGTGCGTGCGCCGGACATCGCCATCGAGCGGCCGGTGCGCCTGCTCCATCCGCGCTTTCCGCTCTACCTCGTACCGTGGGGCGAAGACGAGACGGGTGCGAACCGGTTCATGATCGGCGCCACCTCGATCGAGCGCGAGGACGGCGGACCGGTCACCCTGCGCTCGGCGCTTGAACTGCTGAGCGCCGCCTATGTGCTCGATCCCGCCTTCGGGGAAGCGGAAATCCTCAGTCTCGGCGCGGGCGTGCGCCCCGCCTTTCCGGACAACCGGCCTAGGATTATCGAAAGTTCCGGCTATATCTATGTCAACGGCCTATACCGGCACGGCTTCCTGCTGGCGCCGGTGATGGCCGAACAGGTGGCGCATTATTTGGAGACCGGCGTCACCCATCCGGAGGTTTTCGTTGCGGATTTTGGTCAACGGTGAGCGGTTGACGACCGACGCACACAGCTTGGACGAGCTCTGCGAGGCACTCGGCTTCGCCGGGGCGAAAATCGCGACCGCCGTCAATGGGTCCTTCGTCGCCGCCCCCGCGCGCGGTCGCACGCGCTTGGCCGAGGCCGACGAGATCGAGATCGTCGCCCCGCGGCAGGGCGGCTGAGGCGAAATGGCCATGCTTGAGCTCTACCGCGCCGAAATGTCCTCGAGACTGCTTCTCGGCACGGCCGGATATGCCTCGCCCGATCTCTTGCGCCAAGCGGTTCAAGCCTCCGGAGCCGAAATCGTCACCGTGTCGCTGCGGCGCGAATCCGCCCGCACCAAGACCGGCCAAGGCTTCTGGGCGCTGATCGAGGAATTGGGCTGCCGGCTGCTGCCCAATACGGCCGGTTGCCACACCGCCAAGGAAGCCGTCGCGACCGCCCAGATGGCGCGCGAATTGTTCGGCACGGCCTGGATCAAGCTCGAAGTGATCGCGAACGACGACACGCTTCAGCCGGACGTATTCGGCCTCGTGGAAGCCGCAACCGAGCTCAGTGGCGACGGCTTCGACGTTCTGCCCTACACCACCGAGGATTTGAGCGTGGCGGAACGCTTGGTGGCGGCGGGGTGCGAGGTCTTGATGCCGTGGGGCTCGCCGATCGGGTCCGCACGGGGACTTGCGAACAAGACGGCGCTTCAAACTCTGCGCTCCTATTTTCCGGAGACGCCCCTCATCGTAGACGCCGGGATCGGCGCGCCGTCTCATGCAGCCGAAGCGATGGAGATGGGCTACGACGCCGTGCTTTTGAACACGGCCGTCGCCAAGGCCGGCGATCCGGTGAAGATGGCCGAGGGCTTCGCCCGCGCGGTCGAGGCGGGGCGTCTCGCCTTCGAAGCGGGCCTGCTGGAGCCGCGCGACATGGCCTCGCCCTCCACGCCGGTCGCCGGCACGCCCTTCTTCAAGATCGACAGCGTATCCTGACCGGCGACGTGCTCCAGCTCGACCCCTTCTACCCGATCGTCCCCGACAGCGCTTGGCTGGCACGGCTCCTGCCCCAAGGCATCAAGCTGGTGCAGCTCCGCATCAAGGACCAACCCGAAGCGGCGATCCGGACGGAAATCGCCAAAGCCCTCGAATTATGCGCGCACGCGCGCTGCCAGCTCGTGGTCAACGACTATTGGCGCGAAGCGATCCAGGAAGGTGCGGACTTCATTCATCTCGGCCAGGAGGACCTCGCGGGCGCCGATCTCGCCGCCATCCGCGCCGCGGGCGTGAAGCTCGGCATCAGCACCCATAACGATGAAGAGCTCGGCATCGCGCTCGCCGCCGGGCCGGACTATGTGGCGCTCGGGCCGATCTATCCGACCCTGCTGAAAAAGATGCCCTGGGCACCGCAAGGGCTCGAACGTATAGCGGCCTGGAAATCCCGTATCGCCTGCCCTCTCGTCGCCATCGGCGGGCTCACGCCGGAGCGGGCACCCGGCGTCTTCCAGGCCGGCGCGGACAGTGTTGCCGTCGTCACCGACATCCTGACGAACGAGCACCCCGAGCAGCGGACCCGAACCTGGACGGCTGCCACCGGCCCATGGCGGGGCCGGAGCGGCGGCCTTGTCAAAAGATAGCGGACCGGCTGGGCTTGACGCTTGCGGCGGGTGCCTCAAAGATCGTCCCCGACCTTTCACGAATTGCGGGACCACCTATGACGTTCAGACTTGATCCGGCTTTGCCCGTAAGCGAAGCGCTCCGAACCGCGGCGCTGGCCGAACTGGACATTGCGCACAATTCGCTGGCAACGCCGCCGGATCGTCACAAGGGGGTCCACAGTGCGCGAAAGTGTTTCAAGCGGTTGCGCTCTCTCCTCGTCCTCGCCCGGCCAGGCATGCCCGAACCGGTCTATGCCGCCCTGAACGCACGCGTGGCGCGGATCGGCAAGGAACTGGCCGCGGCGCGCGACGCCCACGCCCTGCTCGATGCGGTGAACACACTGGAGCGGAATACGGAGCCTGGGCTCGGCGAGGGCCCCATGGAAGCACTGCGCGGCTGGCTCGGCGAACGCCGGAAGGCCGCGGAACGCAACTTGGAGCAAAGCTCGGCCGCGCAATCCCTGCAGTCGCTGCTGGAACTGCGGCCCCGCATCACCGGCCTCGCCGTCTATCCGAACGATTTCACGCCGCTCGCCAAGGGGCTCGAACGCAGCTACCGGGGAGCGCGGCAACAATTCAAGATCGCCCTCGCGTCAAAGAATTCCGACGCGTTCCACGATTGGCGCAAGGGCGTTCAACAGCATTGGCGGCAAATGCAACTGCTCGCGCCCTGCTGGCCCACGGGCCTCGGCGCCCGGGCGGAGGCGGCCAAGACGCTCTCGCAAGTCCTCGGCGACGATCACGACATCGCTATGCTGATGCATCTGGTGATTGCCCCCACCATGACGTTCGGCAGCCCCGACGACGTTTCAGGCTTCCTCAAACGCTGCAAGATGCGCATCAAGGCACTCCGCAATGACGCGAAGGTCCGCGGCGAGCAGCTGTTCGCCGAAAAACCCAAACCGTTCGCGGGCTGCATTCACGCTTATTGGATCACGGCGGCCGCAGGCGCCCTGAAGCCCGCCGCGCCGCACCAGGAAGACAACGTGGTTGCCATCGGCGGCGCACGGCCGGGCGGCCCGTCGAGCCAGACCGGCTACGGCGGCCAGAGCTAAAGCTCGACCGCCATGCCGTCGTAGGACACGGTCCACCCAGCAGCCTCGACCGCCGCGCGCTCCGGCGAGTCGTCGCGGAGCACGGGATTCGAGTTGTTGATGTGGATGAAGATCTTGCGGGCGATCCCGAGCGGCTCCATCAAGGCCAAAGTCCCGTTCGGTCCCGACATGTTCATGTGACCGATGCGATCGCCGGTCTTTTGCATGAGGCCTTGGTCGATCATTTCGGTATTGGTGTAAAGCGTCCCGTCGAAGAATAGGAGCGGCGCGCCTCGAAGCCGCTTCCGCAGCGCATCGTCGAGCCCCGAACACCCCGGAATGAAGAAGAAATGCTTGCCGGTCGCATCGCCGGTCACTTTCAGGCCGACCGTGTCGCCCTCCTCGGTGCCGAAGCTGCCGCCCGTGCCCTTCTCTTCGTCCTCGAGATAGAGCGGAATTTTGCCGGGCACCGTGAAGGCCTCGACCGTGAGCCCCACCGGACCCGATGGTCCTTCGACTTCGAACGCCGCGCCAAGCGTCATGACCCTGCGCGCCACGAGATCGGGATTGAGCACGTCGAAGATCGTGTTGCTGGCCAGCACATCGAGCACGCGGGCGCTGCCGTAGATCGTCAGCGGCTGGCTCTCCCGTAAGCACAAGAGGCCCGCGACGGCATCGACGTCGCCATTCGTCAGCACGACGGCTTTGATGGGACTGTTGCGCGGCGGACCGTCGGGATCGGGCTGAAGCTCGGGCGTCTCGTTGATTTGCTGCCGCAGATCCGGCGCCGCATTCAGCAACACCCATTGCCGGCCATCGGCGCTAACCGCAAGGGACGCTTGCGTTCGCGGCTTGACCGCCGGCAGGCCGGATCGCGCATCGGCCGAGTTGCGGCCGTTGCAGTTCCATTGCGGCAACCCGCCGCCCGCACCGGCACCGATGACCTTGATAAACATGACCGCGCATGCATGGCGTCTGCGGGCGGCGCCCGTCAAGACCCTTCTTTCCGACAGACGTCAGAGCCCGCGGCGACTACGGCGTGAAGAGCCTCTTGTTTGGGCCGGTCCGGGCCTAGGACGTATTCGTCACGTATTCCATGGCGGCGCGCATCAATTCGACACGCGATTGAGCTCCAAGCTTTCGCTTCAGCCGGGCGCACGTGTTTCCGATGGTCCGATAGCTCAGTTCGAGATCTTCGGCGATCTCGCCATAGGCCATACCCTTGGCCAAGCGCGTCAAAACCTCGAACTCGCGGGAAGTGACGTGCTTGAGCCGCTTGGTTCGCTTGTCCAGCCAGTGGAAGACGACATCCGAAGCAATCTCCGGGCTGATATAGGACTGCCCGTCTCGGACCAATTGAAAGGCACGCAAGACTTCCTCGGGCGCGGCATCCTTTGGCACGTAACCGCTCGCGCCAAATCTCAGAGCACACCCGACGACCGCCGGATCGCGATGGAGCGAGAGTACCAGCACAGGCGTTTCCACGTCGACGAGCCGCAGACGCCGCAAGAACGAGAGTCCGCTAAAGGCGCCTGCCTGCATCTGGAGGTCGAGCACGATGATGTCGGGCCTGCGCGTTCGATACCGGCGAAAGCCCTCCGACGCCTTGTATGCCGTCACGATCTCTTTGGCGTCCGCGCCTTCCACGAGTTGCTTGAAGCCTTGAAGCACGACTGGATGGTCATCGATATGAAGGACGTATGTCAGGAGACCGACCCCTCAAGGACGATATCTCGGCGAACCGGATGACGGTCCCCGCGGCTTTGGCATGATCGGATGGCGGCGGCGGGGCGGCGTTACGAGGCGCGTCCTTCGCGGGCTTCGGGCACGACACGCTCCCCTGCCGATCATGACCCGCTACCTTGCCGATAAAATATGGGGCGCGGCCCGAAGGCCACGCCCCTTGGTGCGGTAAGACCACGCCCCTTTGTGCATCAAGGCCAGGCCCCTTTGTGGTTGCCGGAACAGCGCCCGGCCTCAGAAGCGTCGACCCATCCGCCCCTGGAGCAAGGCCAGCGTTAGTCGGCCGTGATCGCGAAAACCTTGAAGTCCTTGTCCAGACGGAAGTCGTACTGGCCGCCCTTGCACTTCACGTCCTCGGCCTCGAAGACGCCCGAAGCCTCGGACTCTTTTTCGAAGCTGCCGCCTTCGCAGCCCCAACCGGCGATGACTTCCTTGATCTTTGCGACTTCCTCTGCGGACGGGTCCTCGTCGGCGAGAGCGGGAGTAACCGCAAAGACGACGACGGCGGCGGCGATCATGAGCTTGTTCATGCGTTTTCGTCCTTCCTGATAGGCTAGCGTTACTTCGGAGACAGTATATCTCGCGAACTTGCCCGCCTGTGCGTTTCCGGCCGGGAAATGAGGCAATCCCGTTGTCGACAACGGGTAGTCCATGAAGGAGGTTTTGGCAATTGTGTCCCGGCATTTTTGCCACTTTGCGGACGCATGGCCCGCGGCCCCGTTTTTGGCCCGTCGCGTTCGCCAGTACGCCGCCAGCACGCCTGCAAGACACCGCCAGCAGGCCGGTAAGACCATGGGCGGAAAATCCCGGGACTAGCGCCGGTCGAAGCGGCCTCGCCGAGTCTCTTCGGGTCCTTCGAGGAGATCCATCGGACCGCGATATCCGCGGACGCCGTACTTCGTATAGTTGCCGAAGCGATCATAGTAGCGCCGGCCGCCATAACCCCAAAACCCGGGCGTATACCCGTAATCGGGCAACGCCAGCGGCGCATTGCCGCCGACGGCGTCCTCGTATCCTTGGCGCTCGCGGAAGAAGCGCAGATGGCTGAGCCTGACATAGCCGGCGCCGACACGGCACCATCCCTTCTTGCAGGCTTTGGCGTCGACGACCTGCGAGACTCCGATGAGGCCGAGCACCTTGGCCTTGGGATTTGGAGACGCGTGGATACTTGCGGGCCGCGTGGCAACGGCTGTCGCGGCAATCGCCCAGACCGGCAGGCTCATCGGTACGGCCAGCGAAAGCGCAAGCAGGAGCGATCGAACTTTGAGAGCGTCACGCACGACGGTCCTCGAAGACCCGCGGGTCGCGGTCGCTGAACCGAACCGATCCGAAGCGAGGACAATCCACCGGTCCCCGCGAGCCACGGCCCGGCTCACGATGGCTGAGCGGCCCCACCATTGTACCCGGAGCGGACGGCGAAATGTAGCCGGCGGCGGCTGCGACCCGGGTCCGGGGCAGCCGCCGTCCATTCTCGTTTCACGCGGGGCGCGCGGTTACCACTTAAGCCGGGCACCCGCCATGATGGTGCGTCCGATACCGGGCTTCACGCCGTCCTCGCGGTCGGTGATGTAGAGCTCGTCGGTCAGGTTCTGGCCCGAGACGAACAACGCCATATTCGTGTCCGGGATGGTGTAGTTCCCACGCGCCGAGAGCAGCCAGACGCTGGGCACCTCGCCGTTCTCACCCTCGGGATCGCCGCCGAAGGGCGTGTTGTCCTCATCGGTGTAGAACGAACCGCGATAGGTCCAGCTGATGCTCGCGTTCCAGCCCTTGAGGCTCTCGATGCCCACGGTCAGGTAAGCGAACTCGCGCGGCACTTCCGGCACGTAATTGCCCGCGACCGACTGACCGTTCTCGTTGAAGCCATCTTCGATCTTATTATCGGCGAGCGTGAAGCTGCCCTCGAGAAACGGATTCAACGTCCACCCGGTATAGGGCCGCGTGTCGAGACGTCCGTAGGCTTCGAAGCCGTTGACGTGCACCTCGTTGATGAGCGAGTAGACGTTGTTCCCGGCCACGTCGGTCGTGGAGCCCTTGATCTGATAGTCCTGAATGTTCTGGTGGAACGCGGCTACGTCGAAGGTGAGACCCTTGATCGCCGTCGACCGCACGCCGAGCTGGAAATTGTCGCCCAGCTCGTCCCCTGGCGGGAACGCCGCTTCGCGCAGGACGCCCATGGTCAGGCCGCGATGATAGCCGCCATAGAGAGTGTTGGCGTAGGTCGGCTTCTGCATGGTGACGGGGCCGAGCGACTTCGAGCCGAGATTCGTCTGTACGTCCTGGCGGCCAAACCCATAGGCGAAGGCGACACCGGGCAGAACGTGAGTCTTCTCGAACGACTCGGTGTACGGGGTGCCGTTGAAGCCCTCGATGACGACGCATTCCTCGCCACCGAAAGCGCCTCCCGGGCACTCGTCGAACTCCTCGTCGTCCTCCCCAGGAAGCGCCAAGGTCTTGCGGGTAATGCGATAATGATCGAGCCGCGCACCGGGAACGATGTTCAGATTGTCGTAGACGGAGATATCGGTCTGAACAAAGGCCGATACCGCGTCGGCTTCGTGCTTCCGATGGAAGAAGGTGAGGCCGTTGGTATCGAAGTCGTTGAGAATGCGCCCCTGCCGACCGAGGATGTTCTGGTCGTTGAAGCTATTGTATTCGTAACGGATCCCCATCTGCAGGTCTTGCGACATACCAAACAGGAATTGCCGGTTGGCGAGTTCGGTGCGTAGCTCCGTACCGAAATTGTCGTACTCGCGCAGGCGCCCCTCCATCACGCCTTCGGGAATGAAGACTTCGTCTCCGGCGATGAAGGGATTGAAACTGGTCTCCGCCTCGAGCGGGTTCTCACCCTCGAGATTGAAGTAGCGGTACCGCTTGAGGAACTGCCCGTAAGCCCGCGCGGAAATCGTGGTGTCCGCGTCGAGATAGTAATTGTAGACGCCTTGGAGCAGCCACAGGTCGGCGTTGTACTCGTTGAGCCCGGACGCCGGGTTGAAGCACGTCTTGCAGTGCTTGTAGTTGTTGAGAAGCAGCCGCTCCACCTGTCCCGGCGGGTCGTCGTCTTCCCCCTCCAAGTTCGACTCGTCGTAATTGTCGCGCTGGGCGAAATAGACCGTCGAGAACGTGAAGTCGGACTTCTCGCCCTTCCAGCCGATCGCTCCGTAGAAATCGTTGTATCTCAGACGCTCGGTGTCCCATGCGCCTTGTCCGTTGGCGCCGGTGTAAGACAGCACCAGGCCCCAATTGCCCGAGGTCTGACGCGTGTGCACGTGCCACTTGGTCGCGTCGCCATCGTCGAGACCGGGACCCTCCACGGAAACCGCGCCGGTTTGAAACGACGCCACGGATTCGTTCGGCCCGAAGGGCTGGAGATTGCGGAAGTTCACCACACCCGAATTGTTGTTCGGGCCGTAGGTGATGACGGTGCCGCGCAGAACCTCGACGGATTCGAGACGTTCGGTGGGCGGCGTGTAATGCGTCGAGGGATCGAGCCACAGGCTTTGGTTGATCGACCGCCCGTCTTCCATGACAAGCACTTTGCGCGAGCGCCGCGCGGGCGTTCCGCGAATGCCAATGCCACCATGCCGGCCCATGCCGTCGTCGTTGATGATCTGGACGCCGGGGATCGTCGAGAGGACATCGTTGGTGGTCAGCGGATCCTGCTCATTGATCTTCTCGCGGGTCACTCGGCTCGCCGCGCTCGAGAAATCCTGCAGATTCCCCGGAACGATGCCTTGCGTCGGCACGATCGGCGACTGCGCGGAGTTCACCGAGCGTTCGAAACTCTCCACACCGCCCGGGGGTCCGTAGAATTCCGGTGCAGGTTGCGTAATCAGGTTCGGCAGAACGAGTTCGGGCTCGATGGGCTCGAAAGCCGCTGGCGGCGGTGGCGGCGGTGCGCTCACCACCGGCTGCGGAGCCGGACGGGACACGGGACGAGGCCGGGGCGTTGGCGCCGCTTCGGCCCGAACGGGTTCCCGCCGTTGCACGGGCTCGGCCTGGGGCTGAATGACCTCGACGGCGGGGACATCGCCCGAAACCTCTGGCGCCCCGGCCGCGGGAGGTTCTCCCGGAGCCGCAGGCACCGTCGCGGCCGGCGCGGCCTCCTCCGAAACAGGATCGTTTTCCGCGGTTTGACCGACTGCCTCCATCGGCAGAAAGGCAGCGGTCCCAATCGCAAAGGCACCCCAAAATGCGCGTGAAGACATTCGTTCCCCCAGTCCCCATTGGAGCCGCGACGCGGAAGTCGAGGCTGCTGTATCCCTGTTCGGGGCAATTTGTATTTGGACTGAGGGAAGCGACGGATGCCGTCTAGGCTCGATCGAACGGTATGGAGATACTGGCCGATCGTTCAAAAGTTTCCGCGCGAACCCCTCGCGTCTTGATTCCACCCCGTCACGATCTTGTAGGAGGCCGCAAACCAGGGCGATCCAAAAACACCCGGGAAGATGTTCCCGCGAGACCAGGCGCAAGGGAGACCCATAGGGCCGGACGACAGGCACGAACTGCGGGCGCCACCGCGGACTTCAGGGATTTTGCCTCATAAAGCTGGCGACAGCGGATTGGATTTCTTCCTTGGCAATCGGGAAAAAATCAAACCATCCGGCGCACACGCGGCAATTGGGACGGCCCACGTTGGGCCCTCTATTTCCGCGTTTGTGGCGGAAGTGTCACGTTTGGGCCTGGGTGCGTTCACAAAATATAAAGGCGGCGCCGGTGGCGCCGCCTTTAGTTCTATCGGGCCCTTGAGTCCCAATGGACCCTTGCGAGCCGGTGACCGGCTAGACGCCTACCATTTAAGCCGGGCGCCCGCCATGAGGGTGCGTCCGATACCGGGCTTCACGCCGTCCTCGCGGTCGGTGATGTAGAGCTCGTCGGTCAGGTTCTGGCCCGCGACGAACAGCACCATATTCGTGTCCGGGATGGTGTAGTTCGCACGCGCCGAGAGCAGCCAGACGCTGGGCACCTCGCCGTTCTCACCCTCGGGATCGCCGCCGAAGGGCGTGTTGTCCTCATCGGTGTAGAACGAACCGCGATAGGTCCAGCTGACGCTCGCATTCCAGCCCTTGAGGCTCTCGATGCCCACGGTCAGGTTGGCGAACTCGCGCGGCACCTCCGGCACGTAATTGCCCGCGACCGACTGGCCGTTCTCGTTGAGCCCTTTCTCGATCTTGTTGTCGCTATACGTGAAGCTGCCCTCGAGAAATGGGTTCAACGTCCACCCGGTGTAGGGCCGCGTGTCGAGACGTCCGTAAGCCTCGAAGCCCGTGTTGTGAACCTCGTCGATCAGCGTGTAGACGTTCAGACCCGCGGACGTCGTGGTGGCCCCCTTGATCTGATAGTCGTCGATTTGCTGGTGGAAGCCAGCAACGTCGAAGGTGAGACCCTTGATCGCCGTCGACCGCACGCCGAGCTGGAAATTGTTGCCGAGTTCGTCCCCTGGAGGGAACGCAACCTCGCGCAACACGCCCGTGGTCAGGCCGCGGTGATAACCGCCGTAGAGGGTGCTGCTATATGTCGGTTTGGGCATCGTCACCGGTCCCAACGACTTCGAACCCCAATCGGTCTGCGCGTCTTTCCTGCCGAATCCAAAGGCGAAGGCCACCCCCGGAAGAACATGCGTGCGATCGAAGGTCTGCGTCAGTGGACTGGCGTCGAAATCCTCGATGATGACGCATTCCTCGCCACCGAAAGCGCCGCCCGGGCACTCGTCGAACTCGTCGTCGTCCTCGCCCGGCAAGGCGGTGGTACGCCGCGTGATGCGGTAATGATCGAGCCGCACTCCCGGCACGATGTTCAAGGCATCCGTGACGGTGATGTCGGATTGCACGAACGCGGAGAATGCATTCGCTTCCGACGCCCGGTCGAAAACGGTCAGCCCCTTGCTGTCGAAGTCGTTGAGGATCTGGCCCTGGCGCCCGAGGATCACTTCGTCGGTGAAATCGTTGTACTCATACCGCACGCCAGCCTGCACATCCTGCGACAGCCCGAAGAAGAACGCCCGGTTCGCGAACTCCGACCGAACCTCCGTGCCGAAATTGTTGTAATTGCGCAACCGTCCTTCCATCACGCCTTCAGGGACGAAGATTTCATCGTCATCGATAAACGGAAGGAAGCTCGTATCTTGGTTGCGCGGATTTCCCTCCTCGAAGTTGAAATAGCGATACCGCTTGAGGAGTTGCCCATAGGCCCGCGCGGAGATCGTGGTGTCCGGGTCGACGTAGTAATTATACACACCTTGGAACAGCCACAGATCGGCGTTGTATTCGTTGAGCGCGGACGCCGGGTTGAAGCACGTCTTGCAGTGCTTGTACTTGTTGAGAAGCAGCCGCTCCACCTGTCCCGGCGGGTCGTCGTCGTCTCCTTCCAGGTTCGACTCGTCGTAATTGTCGCGCTGGGCGAAATAGACCGTCGAGAATGTGAAGTCGGACTTCTCGCCCTTCCAGCCGATCGCTCCATAGAAATCGTTGTACCTCAGACGCTCGGTGTCCCATGCGCCTTGTCCGTTGGCGCCGGTATAGGACAGCACCATGCCCCAATTGCCAGAGGTCTGTCGCGTGTGCACGTGCCACTTGGTCGCGTCGCCGTCGTCGAGACCGGGGCCCTCCACGGAGACGGAGCCGCCCTCGACCGACGCCACGGATTCGTTCGGCCCGAAGGGCTGGAGATTGCGGAAGTTCACCACGCCGTAATTGTTGTTGGGACCGTAGGTGATGACGGTGCCGCGCAGAACCTCGACGGATTCGAGACGTTCGGTGGGCGGTGTGTAATGCGTCGAGGGGTCGAGCCACAGGCTTTGGTTGATCGACCGCCCGTCTTCCATGACAAGCACTTTGCGCGAGCGCCGCGCGGGCGAACCGCGCAGGCTGACGCCGCCATGGCGTCCGAGGCCGTCGTCGTTGATGATGGCAACACCCGGCACACGCGAGAGAACGTCGTTGGTGGTCAGCGGATTTTGTTCGTTGATGGCCTCGCGCGTGACACGGCTAGCGGCTCCCGCGAAGTCCTCCAGATTCCCCGGCACGATGCCTTGCGTCGGCACGATCGGCGACTGCGCGGAGTTCACCGAGCGTTCGAAACTCTCCGCACCGCCCGGGGGTCCGTAGAATTCGGGCGCAGGCTGCGTAATCAGGTTCGGCAGAACGAGTTCGGGCTCGATGGGCTCGAAAGCCGCTGCCGGCGGCGGTGGCGGCGGTGCGCTCACCACTGGCTGCGGAGCCGGACGGGACACGGGACGAGGCCGGGGCGCCGGCTCCGCTTCGGCCCGAACGGGTTCCGGCGGTCGCTCTGGCTCGGCCTGGGGCTGAATGACCTCGACGGCCGGAACATCGCCGGAAATTTCCGGCACCTCGGTTGCAGGAGGTTCTCCCGAAGCCGCCGGCGCCGTTGCGGCCGGCGCGGCCCCTTCCGAAACAGGATCGTTTTCGCTGCTTTGACCGACTGCTTCCATCGGCAGAAAGGCGCATATGCCAAGCGCTAGTGCGCCCCCACACACCCTGGTTCCCATTGCTAAGGCCCCCCACAGGCAAAATCTTTGTTGACGGTAGAATTTCTTATTCGTTAACGGAAAGGTAGCATTTGGTACCGGGTCAATCTAGCCAACAACCAGGTACAGTGTCGGCATAACCATGGGGGTGCTTTGGCAAACGCGTTGCTGAGTCATTTGCCGGCAATGCTTGAATGCCTGTGGCCGCCACGTTAATTATCCTGTAAATCCTCTGACCCAACTAGTCTTTGGTTTGGATGTCGGTCGACGTGTCGAGACACTCCAGAACTTGCTGGCGGTCTCGCCTGGTATCCTCAACCTGAATCGAGGACCACAAAAAAGGGAGCGGCTGACGCCGTCGGGACGCCGTTAGGCAACCGAATCCTGATTCTTAAACGCAGGCTCGGTATGGGAGGTTTCTGTGCTTTTTCTTGACAGCGAAAGTCGGTCCGCGGCCGGTTTCACCAAGCAACTTCTTGCGGCGGCCCTGGCCGTTGCGACGGTTTCGATGACAGGGCCCGCCCCCGTGGCGGCCGCGGAGGGCAGCGTCGCCATCGAACTCAACAAGCTCGAGCCGAAAGGTTCCGATTGCCGCGCCTATTTCGTCATCGACAACAAGAGCGAGACGGCCTACGAGACTCTCAAGCTTGACTTCATCCTCTTTCGTTCGGACGGCATCATCGACCAGCGCTTCGCCGTCGAGCTTGCGCCGCTAAAGCCCAAGAAGCGGACCGTGAAGCTTTTCGACGTTGCCAACACGTCATGCGACGATGTTGGAAGCTTCCTGATCAACGATGTGATGGAGTGCAGGGCCGGATCGGAAGATGTCTCCGACTGCCTGCAGAATCTTACCGTTTCGAGCAGAACGGACAACGCACTCAGCAAATAGGGACTTGAGATAAGGACTTGGCAAATTAGGGACTTGGCAAATTAGGGATCTGGTAAATTAGGGACTTGGCACCGTGGATGTGGAACAGGAAATCGCTGTAACCGCCGCAGCCGGACACGACTACAGTGTCTGGGGGCTGCTCATGCAGGCCGACCCCGTAGTCAAGGGCGTGATCCTGCTTCTCGTCCTGGCCTCCGTGGCATGCTGGGCGATCATCTTCGAGAAGACCGTGCGGGTGAACTGGCTGAAGGGCGGCATCCGCCGTCTGGCCAAGAGCCGTTCGAGCCGCGACCGAGGCGGACTCGCCCGCAAGGTGCTCGAGGCGGGCGAGGCCGAGCTCGAGGCGGATTTCGACGACAGCCCGACCGAACGCCGCTACCGGGTGGAGAGCGCCCTTCGGCACGCTCTGAGAGCGGAGATTCAGAAGGTGGAGGTCGGGCTGCCCTTTTTGGCGACAGTCGGATCGGCCGCTCCCTTCGTCGGCTTGTTCGGAACGGTTTGGGGCATCGTCAACAGCTTTACCGCCATCGCGCAGCAAAAGGACACCAGTCTCGCCGTGGTGGCGCCAGGCATCGCCGAGGCCCTGATCGTCACGGCGATCGGTCTCGCCGCGGCCATCCCCGCGGTCGTCGCGTACAACCAGATCTCCGTCGCGCTCGGCCGCGCATTTGCCCGCGGCAACGACGCCATCATTGAGATCGCGCGCGACCTTACCGAAGACGAGACGGAAGCCGCGCCGCAATCGAAGCGCGCGCGCGGCGACAACGTGGAACCGCTCCGCGCAGGGAAACCTTCGTAATGGGCATGTCCGTCGGAAATGGCGGGGGCGGCGACGAAGGCGGATACCGCCCGATCTCGGAGATCAACATCACGCCCATGGTGGACGTGATGCTCGTCCTCCTAATCATATTCATGATCACGGCGCCTCTGCTGGTGGCCGGCGTACCCGTCGAACTTCCGAAAACCTCCGCGGCGAAGGTCAGCCAGCCGAAGAAGCCGATGATCGTCTCCCTGGATGCGGACGGCCTTATCTATATCCGCGAGGACCAGGTGACGGTCGACACGTTGGTCCCGCGGCTCGAAGCGCTTCGGCAAACCGAGGGCGATACGGTGGTTTATGTACGCGGAGACAAGAACCGCCCCTACGGCGAGGTGATGGAAATCCTCGGCCGTGTCGGCACAAGTGGTTATTCGCGCGTGTCTCTGCTCTCCCAGCCCAAGGCCGCCGAAGCAGCAGGACACTAGGGCGCCAAGCGGAGTCATCATGCCGCTCAACATCCTCGCATGGTTGGTCTCGATCGGCATTCACGCCGCGTTCGTGATCGCCATGTTCATGCCGGCCGCCGACGGCGCGGCGCTCCAGGAAGGCGCGGGCAGCGACATCATGGTGGTCGAGCAGGGCATCGCCATCGAGGGCCTCGCGAAACTCGGCGAGGATGTGATGTCGGTGGAGGCCGTGGAGGCCCCGCCCATGATGAGCGCCGTGGCTCAGCCGTTGGAGCAGGTCGAAGCCGTGGAGGAACAGGAAGAGCTTCCCGTTGAGGACATTCCGGAGGTCCAGCCTGTCCAGAACGCGGTTCTGACCTCCACGACGGGCCCCGAGAGCGAACTCCTCGAGCCGAGCGAGGACGTTTTGCCGGAACCCGATCCCGACCTGAAGGAGCAGGTCGATATCGAGCCGGTCGAGGAGCCCGTGCAAGAGGTGACAGAACGCGAACCTGTCGAGCGGATTCTGGAACCGGTGAAAGAGCCCGAACCGGACCTGAAGGAGCAGCCACTGCCGCAGCAGGTTGCATCGGTCAGGCAAGAGACCGTCGTTGCCATGCGCGAGAGCTCAGGCGAGGAAAAGACAGGCGGCAGCGCCACCGCGCACAGGGCCTATCTCGGCAAGCTTCGCGTGCATCTCGAACGGTCCAAGGTCAACCCGCGCACGCGTCTCGTCGGCACGGCCATCGTCCAACTCACGGTCAAGTCCAATGGACAGCTGGTTTCGCACGAGATCGTCAAGAGTTCCGGCTCAAAGGCGCTCGACAAGGCGGCGCTGGATTCGATCGAACGCGCGGCGCCGTTTCCGTCGATCCCATCGGAGGTCGGAGAGTCGACCATCTCGGTATCGGTGCCGTTCCGGTTCACCGTCCGCTGACCGCTTCTTGACCGCTACTTGACCGCTACTTGACCGCTTCTTGGCCGCGCTCAGTCGAACTCGTATCCGATGAAGACTTTCAGAGCGAAGTCGGACGTCGCGTCCGTCAGTCCGAACTGAGCGCCGAGACTCACGGTCAGTTCCTTGCTCTTCTCGTAGCCATTATCCGCCGCGTCACCGAGAATGTCGTCGTCCTTGCCGAAGGTGTAGTAGAAGGCGGGTCCGATGCTGTGCTCTTGCTCACTGAACGCGCCCGCGTTCGACATGTCCTCGATCTCACCGAACATCTCGACCGCGAGCCATAGACGTTCGCCGAACAGCTCCCGCCGGCCTTGCCAGCCATATTCGAAGCCGAATCCGTCTTGGTCGTTCTTGTGGCCGATGTTCCTGAAGAACAGCGGATTGAGGACCAAGGTGTAGTTCGACTTGGACAGCTCGACGATGGGGCCGAATGCGATGGACGGGTCGGCTTCGTCGCGCGAATCGAATACGGGCTGTTCCGTTCCCCCCTGGATGGACAAGCCAAGACCATCCCCTTCCCGCGTAATGAGCTCGAATTGCGTTTCGAGCTCGATGGCGTTCAGCCTGAACTCATCGTCGACCGGCTCGTCGAATGTGTGTGTCAGCGCCACCAGCCAGAAGGTGGTCAGGCTATATTGAATTTCGAAATCGTGACTCTGGCGGAGAGGCGCTTCCTCGATGTCCGGCAAGAGATCGATAGCGGCCACTTCTTCGGAGGCCGGCAGTCCCGAGTGCCACGCGCCGCGGTACTGAAGCTGAACCTCTCCCGGATCAATGGTGGATTCTTGAATCTCGAACTCCGCGAACGCGGGAACGACGGCCACGACGAGGATGGCTGTGACTACCGTGAGGCGCGCGCCGTACGAGATCATTCAGTACTCCATGGCAAAGGTTATGCGCAGCGCGGATTTGGCCGACGCGTTCGTCAGGCCGAAAAGCACGCCTGCGCCCAATGTCCATTCCCGTTCCGCCTCGGGGGCGGAAAACACGTAGAGGCTCGGCCCAAGCACGTGCGTTTGCGACTCGAACGGACCGGTGTCGGCGAGTTCTTCGAGCTCTCCGAAGCCCAACACCGCGGCGCCCCAGCGCTCCGCAAACTGGTATCTCAGTTGCGCCGCATATTCGAACCCTAGACCGTCGCGCTCCGCAAATTCCCCCACATCCGTCGTGAACCGGGGATTGAGCGTGAGGAGCCACGGTCCGGGAGCCACCTCCACCACAGGACCGAACTCGAATTCGTCGGGCGTGCCGTCGTCGACAAAGAGCGAGTTCGGGCCGTAACCCGCCATGAGCGCCAAGCCGAAGAAGCCCCCATGACGCGGCACGAGCACGAACTGCGTCTCCACACCCAAGGAAGCAAACTCGATGGATTCGCCGCCAGGCTGCTCGACATTCGGGGTCAGACGCAGCATCCACCAGTCGGTCAAGCTGTATTGGAGTTCCAGCTCGTGACTTTGGCGCAGCGGATCGCGGTCATCGCGATCCTCTCTTGGAGGCAAGCCCCAGTGATGGGCGCCCCGATACTCAGCCTCGAAGGCCCCTTTCTCGGCATCCACTTCCGGGATCTCGAACTCGGCATAAGCCGCCGATGCGCAAAGCAGGAGACTTGCCGCGACAGCGCCCCAAGCAGCCCCAAGAATCGACGGACCGTCGCCCACGGAGCGCTTGGCAACTCTCGTAAGCAAGGCAACTCTGGTCGTAAGCAAGCGCCACCCCCCCAGCACATCACCACGCGGTTTGCCCGCATTTTCTCCAATATCGCCGAAACCTAGGACAAATTGCAATGCCGGGCATGGATATGTGGCATCGAATACGGGAGATCGTTGCAGAATATCCCGCAGGCGCGCGTTGCCCCGCCGCACAGGTGCCTCGCCCGTGCAAGTGCAAGACGCAAAGAAAAGGCGCAATGGAAAGCGCTGCGGGAACGCCCGTCACGCAGCCGAAAATACAGTATAGATAACGAAACGCCCGGTCCGGACGCGAGCTTGGACCGCCGCCCGATTGAGAGGAACGCCAGGACGCGCCGCGACGCGGCCGCCAAGGAGCGTCTTGCACCCGATGCGATATCGCACGAAGCTTCTGATTGCCGCTTGCCTTCTGCTCGCGATGTCATTGTCGGCGGCGGCCTTTTCCTACTGGGGTGTCGCACAGTCTCACCGATACCTCATTCGCTCTCGCATCGCGCACGAGCAGCTCGAACGGCAGTTGCAGCTTTCGCGGCACAGCCAGCAACTCTTCAGGGCCTGGACCGATACGCTCCTCACCGGGATGTCCGACCGGCCCCTCGGCGAGGCCTATCTCAAACGCGTCATCGAATCCGACCTGGCGGCGCTCGAGGATCTTTCCCGGCGCGAACTCGCCATTGTCGGGCCCGAGGAGCGGAAGGTCGAGATGGCGGAGGTCGAGCGGCTGAAAGCCATCCGCCATGAATTCCAGCACACGCTGGATCAACTGGCGAAGGTCGACCAGCTCAGAAGCCGCGGACGGCCGGACATCGCCTGGCAAAACCTGGTCACGCTAATCAGGGGCGGCATCGACCGCGATCTCAACGGGCTTATCGAAGTCGCCGTGGCGGACGAATCCGCCGAGGTGCTGCGGATCGACTCGGCCGCGTCCAATCTCCTGAATCGCCTCGAGCGCATCAGCACCATCCATGCCGGGCTCGCGACGCTGATCACGCTCGCCCTGGCATTCCTGTTGATCCGGGGTCTGCGAGCGCCCTTGGCCGGCCTCCTTCACGGGACCCGAAAACTTGCCGAGGGCGACCTCTCCTACCGCATCGACGTGTCCGGCCGGGACGAGTTCGCCGAGCTCGGCCGCAGCTTCAACAGCATGGCGGCGGACCTCCAGCACCACCAAAAGGCGCTTCAGGACGCGCGCGACAATTTGGAAACCATCGTCGACGAACGGACCGAGGAATTGCGCAAGGCCAACGAATCGCTGCGCAAGATCGACGAGACGCGCCGCGCTTTCTTCGCCGACATCAGCCACGAACTGCGCACGCCCCTGACCGTCATCCGCGGCGAAGGGGAGATCGCTCTGCGCGGCCGCAACAAGCGGCTCGCCGAATACAAACAGTCCATCGAACGGATCGTGGAGCAGGCGAAACATCTGTCGGTGCTGGTCGGCGACCTCTTGTTTATCGCCCGCCAAGGCGCCGGCGCGGCGAAGCTGAAGCTCCGCGAGGTCGACATAACGGCCCTCGTTCACAGCGTCGTCGGCGACGCAAAAGTCATAGCCCTGAACAAGGATGTCGGCATCGAGTTCCCGGAGGAGACTCCCCACGAAACGATCGACGGCGATCCGGCGCGGCTGCGGCAGCTTCTCCTCATTCTCCTCGACAACGCCGTCCGCTATTCCAACGGCAAGGGAACCGTTACCGTCGGCCTGGCGCGCGCGGACGGCACGGTGAACATCTCGGTGGCGGACACGGGCGTCGGCATCCCGGAGGAAGATTTGGGGCGCGTGTTCGAGCGTTTCCGCCGGGCCGGCAATGCCGCGGATATCAACGAGGAAGGTCTCGGGCTCGGGCTGCCGGTTGCCAAGGCCATCGTCGAGGCACACAAAGGAAGAATCGAGATAAAAAGCAAAGCCGGGGAAGGAACGACGGTTCTGGTAAGCTTGCCGGAAAAAGCGGAAGGGAGCCGAACGTGAACGTGCTCTTGGTGGAAGACGAACCGCGCGTTGCCGATTTCATCGACCGCGGCTTGCGCGCGGAGAATCATGGGGTCACCGTCGCTCAGACAGGCGGCGACGGCATCGACCTCGCCAGGACCGGCGATTTCGACGTCATTATCCTCGATCTGATGCTTCCGGATATGCATGGCTACGACGTATGTCAGCGTCTGCGCCAAGAAGGACAGCAGACGCCGATCCTGATGCTGACCGCCATGGACGCGATCGAGGACAAGATCAAAGGCATCAAGATCGGTGCCGACGACTACCTCACCAAGCCCTTCGATTTCGACGAACTTCTCGTGCGGATCGAAGCGCTGATGCGGCGTTCGCGCAGTTTCGCCCAGAGCTCGAACGTCCTCTCCGTGGCGGATTTGGAACTCGACCGCGAACTTCTGGAGGTGAAGCGGGGCGGCGAGCCGATCAAGCTCACGGCGAAGGAACTGGCCATCCTCGAATTGCTGATGAGCGCGCCGGGCCGCGTCTTCTCGCGGACGCGCATTCTCAATCAGGTTTGGGGATACAGCGAAGACCCGCTGACGAACGTGGTGGATGTCTATATCGCCCGCCTTCGGCGCAAGATCGACACCAAGGGGCGGATACCCCTGATCGAGACCGTGCGGGGTCACGGCTACCGCTTGAAGGCGCCGTCGGGCTGATGCGGTTCGAGCGGTTCACACACACGCCTTCGGCCACGTCCTGGGCGCCCTGGCAAACTTCCGGGGAAAAATGGCAAACGGTCAGGGACGGTCGGCAGCTTGAGAATGGAACCTTGCGAAGTGCGATGCATCTTGTAGATTATGCCTCGCCACTCTCGCCGACGACGCGCCATAACGATTCCGGGCCTTACCAGCAGGTCATGTCCATGCGTGCCTGTCCGCGACAGACGCTTCGCGCGCGCAATGCTTGGCCTTCTCCGAAGAACCTGGAACCAGATCGACTCTTGGAGGAGCCCCGTTGCGAATACGTCTGCTAGCACTTCTTTGCATCGCCCTTGCGAGTTGCCTTCCCGCCCAGGCCGAGGACGCGACGCCCATCAAGATCGGCGTTCTCAAATTCGGCACCGTGAGCTGGGTGCTGGATACGATCCAAGCCAACGGTTTCGACAAGGCCGAGGGGATCAGCCTCGATATCGTTCCGCTTGCCAGTACACAGGCGACCGCGGTCGGGCTCCAAGGCGGCTCGCTCGATCTCGTGGCGACAGATTGGCTCTGGGTCTCGCGCGAGCGCACCAGCGGAGGCGACTTCACCTTCGTGCCGTTCACGACGGCGCTGGGCGCGATCATGGTACCCCCGGATTCGCCCATCAAGACTTTGGCCGATCTGAAGGGCAAGACGCTTGGAGTCGCAGGCGGTCCCCTCGACAAGAGCTGGCTCCTGATCGTGGCCTATGCTCTACGCACCGCCAATATCGATCTTCGCACGGAAACCACGCAGGAATTCGGCGCGCCCCCGCTGCTGGCGGAGCGGGCGAAGCAGGGTCAGATCGACGCCGTATTGAACTTCTGGCCCTACGCCGCACGCCTGGAAGCGGTCGAGTTCACGCAGCTCATTGGCCTTGAGGATGTCGTCCGGGAACTCGGCGCCAAGGGCGAGGTCGCCATGGTCGGTTACGTCTTCAATGCAGACTGGGCGCAGCGGAACCCGAAGGCCATCGACGGCTTCGTACGCGCCGCGGCCAAGGCCAACGAACTGCTGGCGACCTCCGATGCGGAATGGGAACGGTTGAAGCCGGTCATGAGCGCGAACGATCCCTCGTTCACCGACGCCACGTTCGAGGCGCTGCGCCGCAGGTTCCGCGAGGGTATTCCGGAGCGCTCGGTCGAGTCCGAGGAAGCGGACGCGAAGATCTTGTACCAGTTCCTTCGCGAGCTCGGCGGCCCCAAGCTCGTCGGCTCGGGCACGGAACTGGCGCCTGGAACCTTCTGGCACGGGACCGAGAAGTGAGCGAGGCGGCGCTACGGCCCGACATCCGCCGCCAGGCCGCCTGGTACGCACGCGGCCCTTGGGTGTCGATTCTGTCCGTCGCCGGCTTCTTGCTGTTTTGGTTCGTTGCCGCGGAAATCGCCCAGAGCCGGCTTCTTCCCGGGCCCGTGGCCGTCGTCCAGTACGTCATCAACGAGTCTCTGCACGGCGACCTCGTCTTTCAACTCGGCATCACGCTTTGGCGCGTCGTCGCATCGTTCGTGGTGGCGATGATCATTGGCAGCGCCCTTGGCTTGCTCATGGGTCAGTTACCCGCCGTGAACCGGGCGCTCGACCCCTGGCTGATTGTGCTCCTCAATCTGCCGGCGCTCGTGATCATCATCTTGGCCTATGTCTGGTTCGGCCTGAACGAGGCAGCCGCGATCGGCGCCGTCGCGCTCAACAAGATTCCGAACGTCATCGTGACGCTGCGCGAGGGCGCGAGGGCTCTCGACCCCGGACTCGACGAAATGGCGCGGGCCTATCGCCTGACCCCGTGGAGCAAGTTCCGCAACGTAACCCTGCCGCAGCTTCAGCCGTATTTCGCCGCCGCGTCGCGTTCGGGTCTTTCGCTGATCTGGAAGATCGTTCTGGTGGTCGAACTTCTAGGCAGGCCCAACGGCGTGGGCTTCGAACTTCATCTCAATTTTCAGCTCTTCAATGTGACGGCCATTCTCGGCTACACGCTGACTTTCGTCGCCGTCATGCTCGCGATCGAATATCTACTGGTGCAGCCCCTTGAACGATACACAACGCGCTGGCGCAACAAGCCCGTTTAAAATCCGCATCGAGGAGAAGACCCATATCGGGGCCGACGGCACCAGGCTGACGGCAATCCGTGACCTGTCCCTCGACTTGAAACCCGAAAGCATGACCGTGCTGATGGGACCGTCTGGCTGCGGCAAGACCACGCTGCTAAGGGTGGTCGCGGGCCTCGACGGCGATTTCATCGGCGAGATCGACATGCCTCCCCATTCGCGGCTGGGCTTCATGTTCCAGGAGCCGCGCCTACTGCCCTGGCGGACCGTGCGGCAGAATATCGAACTGGTGGCCGCGCCCGGATTTTCCGGCGAGGATCTCGACAATCTCGCCGAGGCCGTGGGTGTGGCGGAGATGCTGCCGCGCTACCCGCAGGAACTCTCGCTCGGCCTTGCCCGCCGCGCCGCCTTGGCACGGGCCTTCTCGACCGAGCCGGACCTGCTTCTGCTGGACGAACCGTTCGTATCGCTCGACGAACGCACGGCCGACCGCCTGCGGCGGCTCCTGCTCGACGTGTGGTCCGCGCGGCCCACCACGGCGGTGATGGTGACGCACAATGCAAGAGAAGCGCTTCTTCTTGCCGACCAGCTCGTGCTGCTGGCGCCGCGCCCCACCCATGTTGTCGCCGTGGAGACAATCGACATCCCGCGAGCAGAACGCGACACGAAAATAATCGAGGCGCTTCACGCCGATCTTTCGAGGCGTTTCCCGGCGAATTTCGCGGAACTCTAGCGTTACGCGCCGCGGACCGGACCTAACCCGCGGCGGCCGGCCCCATCGCCTTGCGCTGCTGAATGCCGCGGGACGGATCGTAGGCCCACACAGAGAGGGCGAGGAACACCACGGTGCAGCCGCCCACGACCGCGAACGCTTCCCAGTTCATCTTTTGGTAGAAGGCGAAGCGGATGAGTTCCACGGCATAGGTAAATGGGTTTAACCGGCAGACCTCATAAAGAATCCAGCTTCCTTCGCGCATCTTCCATAACGGGTAGAGCGCGGACGAGGCGAAGAACATCGGGAAGATCACGAAATTCATGATCCCGGCGAAGTTCTCGAGCTGCTTGATCGTGGACGACAGCAGCATGCCGAGAGCGCCGAACATCATGCCGGTGAGGATCAAAGCCGGCAGCGCGACGACGTAGCCCCAGGGCGGCAGTTCCACGCCGACGAAATAGGCGACCAGCAGGAATGCGTAGACCTGAAACAGCGAGACCAAGACACCGGCGAACAGACGGGAGACGAGCAGGAACCAGCGCGGAAGAGGCGTGGTGAGCAGAACCCGCATCGACCCCATCTCGCGATCGTAGACCATCGACAGCGAGCTTTGCATGCCGTTGAACAGCTGGATCATGGCGAGCAAGCCGGGGGTGATGTACACGTCGTAGGTGATGTAGGTTTCGTAGGGCGGAATAATCGAAATGCCCAGCGCCGCCCTGAAACCGGCCGCGAAGATGATCAGCCAGATCAGAGGCCGCACCAGCGCCGCGAAGAACCGTTCCCGCTGCTGAAGGAAACGCAAGAGTTCGCGCTGAACGATCCCGGCGAACGCCCGCGCATAGTGGATGAACGTCATACGGCGATCTCCTCGGCCCGATCGCCCGTCAAACGGCGGAAGGCATCGGCCAGGGTCTCTGTGCCGGTTTCCTTTTCGATCTGCGCGACACTGCCGTCGGCCACTACTCGCCCTTTGTTGATGACAACGAGCGCATCGTCGCTCTCGACCTCGTCGAACAGATGCGTGGCCCACAACACGCCGATATCGCTGGCGGCCGCCAGGTCGTGAATGTGCCGGACGATCGCCGCGCGCGTCGGATCGTCGAGGCCAACGGTCGGCTCGTCGAGAAGAAGTAGCTTCGGGCTGTGGAGCAACGCCCGGGCGATCTCCACGCGGCGCCGGTGACCGCCGTTCAAGGAGCGCACCTTCTCACCGATACGTTCCTTCATATCGAGGGAGGTCAAGGCCTCGGCCGTGCGCTCGTCGGCCTCACGCCGAGGCAGGCCGCGAAGCGACGCGAAATAGCGGAGATTCTGCTTCACCGTGAGATCGAGATCGAGGGTTGGCTGCTGAAACACCACGCCCAAGGGGCCGAGCGCTTTGAAGCCCCACTCGGAGGCCGCGCGGCCGTCGATTTCGATCCGGCCCGTGGGCGCATCGAACAGCCGCGTGATGAGCGAGAACAGAGTCGTCTTTCCAGCGCCGTTGGGACCCAGCAACGCCGTCACGCGTCCCGGATAGACGTCGAAACTCACATCGTCCAACGCCTGCTTGTCCCCGTACCAATAGGAGACGTTCTGGACCGAGAGGACCGGCCGCGACTCCCCACCGTTACTGGCGGCTGCTTTCTGCATGGCTATCCGTCGCCTCGGAGTTCGTACGGCACCTGTCCGGCTTCGATCATGGCTTGTTTCCTCATCTGAGGAATAGCCGCTGCACCCCGCTTTCACAAGCGCCCTGCCTTGCACAAACCCCGGTCGGACGTGGCATGCCGCGGCTCGGGCAACGGCCCATTGGGGTCAAGAGGGGGGATCGATATTGGGGTATT
>DLGJ01000010.1 GCA_002482645.1 Hyphomicrobiaceae bacterium UBA7697 | reverse complement strand
CTCTCCCTAGCTACTCAGTTCACTGAACCGAATGCCACTCCGATTGCGTTGCCTGCACACCCCACCCTTTTCACCCGGGATATTTTGGCATCAGGCTCTTCTTAATATCCCCCATCCGGCCTATTCAGTAGGTCCGGTTTTGAGATATTGTATGGGCCGGATGTTCGACACGCTCCGCGCGAAGTCTTGTCGTGCACGACGTCTTGTTCAGCACGACGTCTTGTTCAGTACGACGTCTTGGCGGCCAGCGAGGCGAGGCGTGTCGAATGTGTGCAGCTCTTTTCGCGCGTGAAGTCATTCGCGGCCGGCGTGAGGTCAAATGGGCAAAGGCGCAACGTTAGCGATCGAGATCAAGCAAGACGCGCGCGAGCCGGTTTTTCTGGCGTTGTCCCGCGCCATCATCGCCGAGATCGAACGGGGCCGGCTCAAACCTGGCGATCCGCTACCCGGTACTCGCGCGCTGTCGAAAAACCTTACCCTTAATCGCAACACGGTCGATGCGGCCTATCACGAACTGACCATGCAAGGATGGCTCGTTGCCGAGCCGTCGCGCGGCACGTTCGTTGCGGGCGATTTGCCGGATTTCGGCCGCGAGTCGGCACTTACCGAGCCGGCCGATGCCGATGGCCAAAATGTCCGTACACATCGGCAGAAGCTGAACATTTCGGACGGCTTGCCCGACGCGCGGATCGCCCCAACGGTCCCGCTCGGCCGTGCATTCCGCAAAGCGCTGACGTCGCCGCCGTTCCTCAAAAGCGCCTATGGCGATCCACGCGGCTGCCTGATCCTCCGTAAGGCACTCTCGCAATATTTGAAGGACGAACGCGGTCTCACCCTGGGGGCCGACGATATGCTGATCGCACGGGGAAGCCAGATGGCTCTTTACCTCGCGGCGTCCGCCATCGCGGAACCGGGCTCGGCGATTGCCGTCGAGACGCCCGGATATCCGCTGGCATGGGCGGCTTTCCGAGCGGCCGGCGCGCGCGTCGTCGGCGTTCCGGTGGATGGCGGCGGAATTAGCCTCAAGTCGTTGGAGCGAATCGCGGAACGAGAGGACCGTCTCAGGGCCGTCTATGTGACGCCCCACCACCAATATCCGACAGCGGTCACACTCGGCGCTGGCCGGCGGCTACGCCTTCTCGACCTCGCGCGGCGGCACCGCCTGACCATAATCGAGGACGACTACGACCACGAATACCGGTTTGCCGGACACCCCGTGCTCCCTCTCGCCGCTCGCGCCGACCGGAGCGCGCCCGTTATCTATGTTGGCTCGTTGTCGAAGATCCTCGCCCCCGGCATCCGGGTGGGCTACGCGATGGCGCCGCCGGAGGTTCTCCGCAGAATGAGCGACCGGCGCGAGGCCGTCGACCGGCAAGGCGACGTCTTTCTCGAACTCGCACTCAGCGAGCTGATCGCCGACGGCACGCTTCGGCGGCACGTCCGCAAGGCACGCCGCGTCTATCTCGCGCGGCGCAACCATCTTGCGGCGCTGCTCGCAAAACACCTCTCGCACGTTTCGGAATTCGTCCTGCCCGCGGGCGGACTAGCGATCTGGCTGCGGCTCAATCCGGGACTCAGCGCCGAAGCTTGGGCCGTGAATGCCGCCGATCTCGGTCTGTCGCTCCTCCCTGGCGTTCATTTCTCCCTAGGTCCCGCACGGGCGCCCGAGGCCTTTCGACTCGGATTTGCCTCCCTCGACGAAAGCGAGCTCGCGAAAGCTGTCAGATTGATCGCCAAGTCGGTCCCCGGCGCATAGACCAAAGCCGGTCCATCCGGTCCTTCCTTTAGAGTCCGGACGCCAGTGCCGCCTCCGGCGATGCGGCCTTCAATCCCTGCTCAAGGTCGGCGATCAGATCGCTCGTGGCCTCCAGACCGATAGAGAGCCGAAGGAGACTATGGCCGATACCGGCCGCCTTGAGCCCCTCTTCCCCCATCCCGACATGCGTCATGGTCGCCGGATGAGCGACAAGGCTCTCGACGCCGCCGAGCGATTCCGCCAACGTGAAAACGCTCAGCGACGCCACGAAACGGCGTACCGCCTCCAAGCCTCCCTCGAGTTCGAAGCTCAACATGGCGCCGAATCCGGATTGCTGCCGTTTGGCCACGGCATGACCCGGATGCGAGACGAGCCCCGGATAATGGACGGCGGCGACCAGTGGCTGGGTCGACAAGTAGGTTGCGATCTGCATCGCGTTTTCCTGCTGCCATTCCATTCTGGGGAACAGTGTCCGCAGACCGCGAAGCGTGAGATAGGAATCGAAGGGCGCCCCCGTCACACCCGTGACGTTCGCCCATGACGCCAAGGCCTCCACATCGGCACCGTCTTTGGCCACGACCGCGCCGCCTACGACGTCCGAATGCCCGTTGAGGTACTTGGTCGTGGAATGAACGACGAAGTCCGCCCCAAGCGCGAGAGGCTGCTGAAGCGCCGGCGACAGAAACGTGTTGTCGACCGCGGTCTTCGCGCCGGCCTTCTTGGCCCGGCTTGCGATCGCTTCGATATCGACGACGCGCATGAGGGGATTGCTCGGCGTCTCGATCAAAACGAGGGATGGGTATTGTTCGAAGGCCTTTTCCAACCCGGCCTCGTCGCCTTGGTCGACGAACAGAACGGAGAAGTGACCGCGCTCCCGTTTTGCGTTTAGAAGCCGATAGGTTCCGCCATAACAATCATGCGGCGCGACGACGAGCTCGTCGGGTCCGAGCGTGGACAGGAGCAAGTCCACGGCCGCCATGCCCGAGGACGTTATGACCGCGCCGGCGCCGCCCTCGAGACGCGCAATCGTATCCGCCAGGAGCGCGCGGCTCGGATTGGCCGTCCGCGAGTAGTCATAAGGACCGCTTTGCTCGAGGCTCGGAAACGCGAAGGTGCTCGTCAGATAGATGGGTGGCGTAACCGCGCCAAAGGCTCCGTCCGAGGCAATTCCGTTGCCCGCGGCGATGGTTTCAGGCTCGTGTATCTTCTGCATGTGGCACCGTGT
Source organism: Hyphomicrobiaceae bacterium UBA7697 (assembly GCA_002482645.1). GTDB lineage: Bacteria > Pseudomonadota > Alphaproteobacteria > Rhizobiales > Methyloligellaceae > Methyloceanibacter. The sequence goes on along the minus strand of DLGJ01000010.1, from coordinate 57,461 downwards.
GTCGACGTGGTTTCAGTCAGCCAATTCCACCATGCGCAAATAGGGTCTGAGCTCGCGCCAGCCTTGCGGAAAGTGCTCTTTGGCCTGCTCGTCGGTCAGGGCCGGCGAGATGATCGCCGGTTTGCCCGGCTCCCAATTGACGGGCGTCGAGACCTTGAGCCGGTCGCCGGTTTGCACGCTGTCCACGGCCCGAAGGATCTCCGCGAAGTTGCGGCCCGCGCTGGGCGGATAGATCAGGATCAGCCGGATGCGCTTCGCGGGATCGACGAGAAAGACGGCTCTCACGGTTACCGACGGATCCGAGTCGGGGTGAATCATCCCATACAGATTCGCGACGCGCTTGTCGGCGTCCGCGAGCAATGGAAAATTGAGAGCATGTCCTTGCGTCTCGGCGATGTCCTTCGCCCACTCGGCGTGACTCTCCAGGGGATCGACCGAGAGGCCGAGAGGCTTGACGTTGCGCCTATCCCATTCCGGCTTCAGCCGGGCCACTTCGCCCAGTTCCGTCGTGCAGACCGGCGTGAAGTTCTTGGGGTGGCTGAAGAGCAGTCCCCACGACTCACCCAGCCACTCGTGGAAACGAATAGGACCGTCGGTGCTCTCCTGATCGAAGTCGGGTGCGATTTGGCCGAGTTGAAGCGACATGGGCATTCTCCTTACGATTTCTACTTGAGCAGCGGCGTGGGATCGTTGCCTTGGGCGGTATCGAGATATCCGGCCCTGAGGGCGAAATCTCCGAGATGCTCGGCGGGCTCCCGCTCGCGCGCAAAGTGCGCGATAAGGTCACCGAGCTTTTCAAGGATCGCCGCCTCGCCGACATTCTCCAGAACCATCTGGTTTAGCCGCTCGCCGTGAAAGCCGCCGCCGAGATAGAGGTTGTACTTTCCGGGTGCGCGGCCCGTGAGCCCGATATCCGCAATATATGGCCGGGCACATCCGTTGGGGCATCCCGTCATGCGCAGAGTGATGGGCTCTTCGTAGAGGTTGTGTTCGGCGAGGATCGTCTCGATCTTCGTGATGAGATCGGGCAGATAGCGCTCGGCCTCCGCCATCGCGAGCCCGCAGGTGGGCAAGGCCACGCAAGCCATCGCGTTCAATCGAAGGCCGCTCCCGGCGTTCAAAGCCGAGAGGCCGCTGGTTTCCAGAGCGTTTTCGATCCGCTCGCGATCCTCGGCCGCGATATTGGAGATGATGAGATTCTGGTTGGGGGTGACCCGGAACTCGCCCTTGTGGATACGTGCGACGGCACGGAGCCCATCGAGCAGCGCGCAATCCGCCGTGTTCGTGATCCGGCCGCTCTGAATGAACAGCGTGAAATGCCGGCGGCCGTCGTCGCCGTTTTGCCAACCCAAGACGTCGCCGTTCGAAGTGAACCGGTACGCGCGCGCCGGGCCGAATTCAAAGCCCATCCGGTCTTCGATCTCGGCTTTCACCCAATCGAGACCCTTGTCGTCGATCGTGTACTTGAAGCGCGCACGCGCGCGATCGGCACGATCGCCATAGTCGCGCTGGACCTGCATGACGGCGTCGATGGCCACGAACACGTTTTCAACGTCCACATAGCCGATGACATCGGCCAAGCGCGGATAGGAATTCGGGTTGCGGTCGATGCGGCCCATGCCACCGCCAATCGCAACGTTGAACCCCACGAGTTTGCCGTCCTCCACGACGGCGATAAAGCCGAGATCCTGCGCGTACACGTCGATGTCGTTGATGGGCGGAACGGCGAACCCGATCTTGAACTTGCGGGGCATATAGGTCCGGCCGTAAAGCGGCTCCTCTGGACCGTCGGCGGGCGTGCGTTCCTCTTCGTACCAGATCTCCTTGTAGGCTCCGGTTCTCGGCACCGCGCGATCGCTTGCCTGCTTGGCGATTTCGTAGACCTCGGCATGCAACGCCGACAGGCTCGGATTGACCGAGCACATGACCCCGCGGCAGTCGTCCCCGCAAGCGGCTTTGGTATCCAGCAGGATCTCGCGCAATCCTTGAATCGTGGAACGAAGGTTGTGCTTGAGCACTCGATGGAACTGGAACGTTTGACGCGTGGTGAGGCGCAGGCTCTCGCCGCCATACTCGCGGGCGAGCGCGTCGAGCTTCAGCCATTGAGACGGCGTGCATATGCCGCCAGGGAGACGCACGCGCACCATGAAGCTAAACGCCGGCTCCAGCTTCTGCCTGCGCCGTTCGTCCCGGAGATCGCGATCGTCCTGAAGATACAGCCCATGAAACTTCATGAGTTTGGGATCTTCGCCGGGGACACTGCGCGTCACGGGATCGGCCAGTCCCTCGACGATCCCGCCGCGCAGCTGATCGCTGTTGGCCTTGAGCGTCTCGTCGGGGTGGAGCTTCTCCAGCGGCTGAGAGAGGTCGCGGCTGCGGTCGGGCCGGGACGTGGTTTGAGTGTCAATAGACATCGACTTGATAGCGGCGGTTGCGTTGCATTTCGCCGAGATACTCGGCCGCCTGCACCTCGCTGTAGCCGCCCTCCTGTTTGAGGATATCGCTTAAGGTCGAGTGGATGGCGGGAGCGAGCTCACGGCCGCCGCAGACATAGAGGGAGGCCCCCTCCTCCAGCCACCCGAAGACGTCTTTCCCGCGCTCCGCCAGCCGATGCTGGACATAGCGCTTGGTCTGGCCGTCGCGCGAAAAGGCCACGTCCATGCGGGTCAGCAGCTCGTCCTTGAGCCATTGCTGCCATTCCGTCTGGTAGAGAAAGTCCGTGTGGAAATTCCGGTCGCCAAAGATCAGCCAGGAGCGTCCCGGCGCACCGCGAGCCTCGCGTTCCTGCAAAAAGGCCCGGTAAGGCGCAACGCCCGTCCCCGCGCCGATCATGAGAACCGGGGCGTTGTCCGCCGGGAGTCGGAAGCGCGGGTTCGGCTGGATATAGACCGGAACCGTCGCGTTCGGTCCGCACTGATCCGCCAAATATCCGGTGGCAACGCCCGATCGCGCGGCTCCGTTGAGCTCGAACCGCACCGTCGCGACTGTGAGATGGACCTCATCCGGCGCGAAGGACGGGCTCGACGCCACGGAGTAGAGCCGCGGCCGCATCGTCCGAAGCCCGGCGACGAACGTCTCCGGATCGCAGTCGCCGGCGGGATAGCGCCTGACGATATCGACGATGTGATTGTCGTAAAGGAACGCGTTGCGCGCCTCCGCGCAGTCCTTGCCGCGCAGCGCGATCAGATCCTCCGCCCCCGTGAGCTCCGCCCACTGATTGATGAATCGCGTCGTGCCGCTCATGATTTCGTATTCTTCGGACAGGGCGCGACCGAAGGTCATCGTCTTGCCCCCGACAGACAGCTCGGCGTCAGGAGAGATATGGAGAGTCTCGATCAGCCCCTCGACCAGCTTGGGATCGTTGCGCGGAATGATGCCGAGCGCGTCGCCGGGTTCGAAGCTAAGACCCGAACCTTCGATCGACATTTCGATATGGCGCGTTTCCTTGCTCGAACCGCGCCCCGTCAGCACGAAATTGTCGATAACGCTGGCCTGGAACGGATGACGCTGATCGATGAGGTCCGCGGACGTGTCGCGTTGCGGTGCCACGGCCGCGGCGGCGCGACCGGACGTGCCGCCACTATTCGACTCGTTGAGCTTCGAGGCGACGGTCTGAATCCATTCGGCGGCCGCATCCTCGAAATCCACGTCGCAATCCACACGCTCGGCCACGCGCGATGCGCCAAGTTCCGCAAGCCTCCTGTCGAGGCGCTTGCCGGCCTCGCAATACTGTTCGTAAGTGGAATCGCCGAGGGCCAAGACGGCGTAGCGGATACCGCTCAAAGACGGAGCCTTGCCGCCCTCGACATATTCGAAGAAGTCGAGGGCCGTTGCCGGCGGGTCCCCCTCGCCATGGGTGCTGGTGACGATCAGCACGTCATGCTCGTTCTTGAGCTGGCGCGTCTTGTAGTTCGCCATATCGACGACGGACGCCGCGAGGCCCAAGTCCTTGAGCGCGGTGCCGAGCGCCGATGCCAGTTCGGCGCTGTTGCCCGTTTCGGTGCCATACAGGATCGTCACCGTGCGGGGCCCGGCCTCGGCTGCTTCGGCTCCGGACCGTTGCCCTCCTAGCAGTGGCGCCTCTCCTAAGGACGCCTCCTGCCGGAGCCGATGATCGACACCGGCAAAGTACCCGCTGAGCCACAAGGCCTGCTCGGCATTGAGCGTGCTGGCAAGTTCCTCAATGCGCCGCCGCTGTTCCTCGGTGAGGCCGGGGCCGTGAAAGTCGAATGCGGTCATCTCTGTGGGTGTTGGTAAGCGAATAGACGCTTCCCGCGGATCAGGATGCCTGCCCCGCAGTCGCGAACCTCTCCCTGTACTTTGGCCCCGCAATTCACCGCATACAAATGAATATTATTCGTATTTTAATGCAATAATCTTGCTATAAAATTGTCTCAGGTGTTTCATCGGTTGAACTCGATGATGTCGCTTTCAGTGACGATGACATCCATCGGAATATCGTGCGGCTGGGGGTAAATGGTCTTGAGGGCTGCCTGTCCATATCCCACCCCGACGACGCGCGGTTTGTTCGGCATCGCTGCGAGCGTGCGGTCGAAATATCCACCGCCATAGCCGAGCCGGTAGCCGGCTTGATCGAAGCCCACGACCGGCGCGATGACGACATCGGGGCTCACGTCGTCCCCATTCGCGGGATAGGGGATGTTCCAAATACCCCTCTGCAGCGCATCTCCCGGCCGCCACACCCGGAAGCGCAACGGCGTCTTCTCGGCCACGATCACGGGCAGCGCGGCATGCCCGCCGCGATCCGTGAGCGAGGTCAGCCAGGGCCGAAGGTCCGGCTCACCCTTCAATGGCCAATATCCGCTCACCGTTTGACCGTCCAAGTCCGCCAAAAGCTCGGACAGCCTCTCGGAGATCTGCCGCGCATAGTGGTTCCGGATGGCGAGGTCGATCCCCAGCCGGTCGGCAATCAGGCCTTCCCGCTGTGTCCTTCGCCAGCGCGTCAGATTTTCCGGCGGACGGCACGCGCGGGAGGAACCTTCAAACTCATCGTGGCGCATCTTCCAAGAGCCGGCGGTCGCCGGCTCCCCCTTGTCGGACATTCATTGTCGACGTTCCGCTGTGTCAGACAAACGAATATAATCGGTATTTAAATGCATCATTATTGCTAGTTGACGCCGAGGGCACGACCGGAATGGATATCGAACTGGCAAGGACGTTTCTCACCATCGTCAGAACGCAAAGCTTCATTCGCGCGGCCGAACAACTCAACGTCAGTCAGACAACGGTCAGCGCCCGCGTTCGTTCGCTCGAAGAGAGGATCGGCCGGACGTTGTTCGTTCGCAACAAGAGCGGCGCATCGCTCACGCCAGCGGGCGAACAGTTCCTCCGATATGCTCCAACCTTCGTTCAGCTTTGGGAACGAGCGCGCCACCAGGTCGCGGTTCCGCCCGGGCATCGCGCCGTGCTGGCCATCGGCGGGGAGCTTATTTTGTGGCATCCCTGGATGCTGGAATGGCTGCATTGGATGCGCACGACCGCGCCGGAGATTGCGCTGCGCGTTCAGGTCGACCTCCCGGGGCCGCTCATGGAGCAGGTCACCAACGGGGTCCTCGATCTCGCCATCATGTACGCCCCGCAGCAGCGGCCAGGCGTGAGGGTGGAATTACTGCTCGAGGAGAAGCTCGTTCTCGTGACCACGGACCCCGACGTGACCGGCCCCGCGCCGGAAAATTATGTCTATGTCGATTGGGGACCTGAATTTTCGAACCACCACGCCATGGCGTTCCCAGAAATTGGCAACCCTGGAATTGTCGTGGGCGGTCTCGGTCTCCTCGGCCTGAACTACATTCTGGAGGGCGGCGGCAGCGGCTATTTCCGCCAGAGGGTCGTCGAACCGCATATCGCGTCCGGTAAGCTGCACCTCGTCGCCGGTGCGCCGAGCTTTTTTTATCCGGTCTACGCCGTCTGCTCGATGCAGTCCGACGACGAACTCCTCCAGATCGCGATCGAGGGATTGAGGGCGATCATGACCGAGCAACCGCCCCCGCCGTGACGATCCGCCTTGAGCGGACTTTATGAGCGCCGGACACGGACGCCCGATTCGAGACCTGCGGCGGCCGATCGGCCGAACGGTCAATCGGTCAGCATCCAAGACCCATATCGCCCGGCAAACAGCGAAAATGCCGCGATCCAAACGACGCCGGAGGTTACGATCAGCTCGATTCCAAAGCTGGGCGTGAACGGGGCGGCCACCCGCAATATCGCCGCCAAAGTGATCAACGCATAGATGGCCGCCGTCACTGGGCCAGCTTCGAGCGGCCGGCCCGTATGTCCACGGATGGCGCGTGTCATCACCGCCAAGGCCATGGTTCCGATGGCCCCCGTTCCAAGAGCGTGAATCCCGGCCGGGTATGGCACCATCGCGGGCAACAGTACGGCGGCACCGAGCACGGCCAACCCGGCGGCCACCCACGCATATCCGAGGTGCAGGCTCCAGAGAAGCGGCTCCGAAAAGGCGCGCCATCCACGCCAGCGGCCAAGCCGTATAAAGCTCATTAGGCCCGCCACAACCAAAACGGCACCTGTCAGCGGACTGCTCGGACTGACGACCCACAGTCCAAGCCCCGCCAAGACCACAAGCAGAACGCCCATATCGAACCGGTTCAACGGTGTGGGCATGACGCCGCCCCCGTTCTTCGCCAGCCAGTTCCGCGTGAAGCTGGGGACGATTCGGCCTCCGATCAGGCTGATCAACAGTACGAATGTCGAGAGCCCCAGCCGCTCGCCCAGCTGTCCGCTTTGCACGATGCCGTTCGCATCGAGCTGCGTCAGCGTGTTGGCGGCAATCAACACCGCCACGGCGGCGAGCACCGGCAGGTTGCGCCAGTTCCGGCCGGCAACGATCTCCCGGCAGACGACGGCGAAGAGCAGCGCAAGAAACGACAGATCGACAATGGCCGCCAACACGCCGCCGATCGCCGCGGAGGATGCCATCGCGATACGGCCGAGCAGCCAAAGGCCAAACAGCACGATGAGCGGCACCCCTTGAAGCGGCAAGCGCCCGGTCCAATTCGGGATGGCGGTCAGGAGAAACCCGGCAACGGCCGCGGCGGCGAACCCGAACAGCATTTCATGCACATGCCAACGCATCGGCACGAAGACACTCGGCAGGGACACATCGCCCCGAAAGACAGCGATCCAAATTGCGATGGACAGCGCGGCCCAAAGTCCCGCGCCCAGGAAGAACGGCCTGAAGCCCTGGCGGAAAATCGCGGGACCGTTGAAGGTCCGGTATCGTGGAATGCCATGCATCAGCTTGAGTTCGCGGCGCCAGTGGCGTGCGCGGCCGCCTTCGACCTAGGACGGCAACCTCTCATGACCGTGCCTCGATCCACTCGCCGAGATATTGCTTCAGCGCGACGGCTTGGTTGTGTTGGACATCCTTGGCGGCGAAAATCAACGTCACAGGACCCTCGCGGCACTCCGCTGCCAGCGCTTCGACCGCGTTCGGCTGCTTGTCCAGCTCCTGGAAGTAGCGCCGCCTGAATTCGTCCCACTTCTCCGGATCGTGCCCAAACCATTTCCTGAGCGTCGTGCTAGGCGCCAGTTCCTTTGCCCAGCTATGCAGGCGTAGCGCCTCCTTGGTCACGCCGCGGGGCCAAATCCGATCCACGAGGATGCGTTGCCCGTCGCCCTTGGCCGGCGGTTCATACGCTCGCTTGAGATTTATGCGTAGAGCGCCTGCCGTCCGCACAACAACCCCTCCATACATGCGTCCCCGCGCATCTCGCGACACCTCGTACCAAGCGATGCCATATTCTAAGAGGAAGGCTGCGGGCAGGGCGCTTTTTGCCCGCAACCTCCCCTTCCAACGCCCTCTCGAAGGAGCCGAGAGCGCGGATTCTTCACATCCTAAGCGCTGTCTCCTGTTACTCGCGTTTCCGGCGTCACCGGCCCGTCGTCGCCTTCGCCCGGATTGGCCGAAAAGTACTTTTCGTGTTTGTCGGGAACGCCATCGAAGTCGGCCGCGTCCGCCGGAGGCTCGCGCTTCACCGAAATGTTCGGCCACATCTCGGCGTATTTCGCGTTGAGATCCAGCCAACTCTCGAGTCCCGCCCCGGTGTCGGGCACGATCGCCTCCGCGGGACATTCGGGTTCGCAAACGCCGCAGTCGATGCATTCGTCCGGGTGAATGACGAGCATGTTCTCGCCTTCGTAGAAGCAATCGACCGGACATACCTCGACGCAGTCCATGTACTTGCACTTGATGCAATTGTCGGTGACGACATAGGTCATGACGCACTCCCAGGTAGCGCCAGAACGCCTTCGTGCCAAGAGCCGAAGCCGGCCGTCTCCGCGAAGCGCGTCGCGCGGGTCCAGCCGCTCAAATGCACGGCGCCCTTCTCCGAAACCGTGTGTATCGGACCGCCTCCGCGACCGTAATTTTTGTTCCTATCCATTTGACCCACGGTCGTTATAACATATATTTCGTGTACATGTTATTCCGTCGCCCCGTCCCAAGCAATATCTCATATGCATCTTTTTTGCGCCGGAAATGGGGTGGCCCGTGCGCCTGACCGTCTACACCGACTACGCCCTACGGCTGTTGATGTATTTGGCGATCAGCGGCGACGGACTGGCGACGATCGAGGAAATTGCCGAAAGCTACGGCGTCTCCAAGAATCACCTCATGAAGGTGGCGCACCAACTCGGCGTCGGCGGCTATATCAAGACGATGCGCGGGAGGCATGGCGGTCTGCGTTTGGCGAAGCCGCCGAAGGACATCGGGCTCGGGGACGTCGTCCGCTTCACCGAGGCCGATCTGACCGTCGTAATGTGCTTGGAACCGTTGGAGGACGATTGCGAGGCCCGGCCGAATTGCGTTCTCCACGAGGCGCTGGAACTTGCAAGACGCGCATTCATCACCGTCCTCGACGAATACACCCTTTACGATCTTGTCAGCCCCCGGTCGGCTCTTCGCACCGCTCTTTCGATCTCACCCGATGGGGAGCCTAGAAGCTAGAAGCGGCGGGAGGCTGGGCTCTCGTCTCCCGCCAGCTTCAAGCCGAGGGGATTTCACTTCCCCTTCTCTATTTCGCCGCAAGCGATCGGCAACGTGACTTGCGGCGGAATGGTGCCGAGAGAACCGGCCGACTCTGGAAGCTTCGAGTCCGCCGGAATGCCGTGGATGAACACCACGCGGCGATCGAGATCGAGGCCGCCGGTTCCAAATTTCTCGGCGAACGCTGCTTGCAAAGCCTTCAGCGAAACCGCCTTCTCGTATCGATAAGACCCATCGGCATCCGCTTTCGGATAGCTGTCGCTCGGAATCTCCATGGTCGCCGGCTCATCGTGGAACGGCACCATCGTCGTTCCGGCATAGGCTTCCGTCTCGATGAGATCGATCAAGCCGTCGCCGTTCTTGTCGGCCGCCGAATCCGGGCATCGGGCGTCGCTCCCGTCTTTGAATCCGTGGAAATGCTGAAGATGCATCATGTTCGGCGGCAAGCCATCCGCATTGACGGCGATCGTCAACCGATCGCCATCGATCGTGAAAATAGCCTCTCCGGCCGCCTGCGATCCCACCACGCCGGCATTCAACCCACTTAACTTCGCCGTGTAGGTTTCGGCACCCGCGGCCGTCGCGCCCAAATGCGTGAGCAGTAGCGCGGCGCATGCCGACGCGCATAGGCCGATGGCGTAATTCTTCCTCATGACGTCCTCCGGTCGCACCTTCGTGCCATTCGATTCACGCTTTAAGACATATCTTATATATATCTTTAAGCCTGCTCGCCGGAATATGCAATATATCATTTGCTTCTTTTGGTTTCGGCGCAGGTCGTGGACCGGAATTGGAATCGGCGGAGAATCGCGCTTCAAGATCGCGGTTCAAACGTTATGCCGGCGAGGTCCTCGATGGCGGACACATCCAGATACCGCGTTCCCGGCAGCGTCAAAGCCACACCCCGGAAAGCGCGAGTGAACGGCAATTGACCGAACCCGCGATATTCTGCCGCGTGTCGCAGCCTCGACGATCCGCAGTCTGTATATTCATGTTTCCTGCATTATCGGCGCCCCGCAAAGGCATATCCACTCAATCGCTTGTGCCCACTCGTCCGCCGCGTCTCCTTACCGCCATGCATTTTCACCGGTGGATAGCGGAAACTTGTTGCCCGCTACATTCGCATTAAGATATATAGCTAATATATCTTATAGAGCTGGAGCCGCTAGCGCGTGGCCGATCGGACATGGTTTCAACACTCACGAAGAACGAGCGCCATTTCGCTTTCATCATCTCGGTCTCCGTCGCCATGTGCGGACTTGTCATGGCGGCCGCCGGGCGGAACGACCTTCTGGGAACGCACGGGTTCATCGTATTTTTCTTCGCGCTTGGGGTCACTTTCATCCTTGCTCGCGGCTATTACGACCCCGAGCCGGGCGACGAGAGATTTTCTGCATATTACGACGAGCCCATAAAGGCCGGCATCATCCTGGCGATGTCCTGGGCGGTATTCGCCATGTTTGTCGGCGACTGGGTGGCCTGGCTCCTAGCCTATCCCGAGCTCACGTTCGACGAACCCTGGGCAAGCTTCGGCCGCTTGCGGCCCGTTCATACGACCGGCATCATTTTCGGCTTTGGCGGAAACGCTCTAATCGCAACGTTGTTCCACGTCATGCAGCGTACCGCGCGCGCGCGCATGCCCGACCAGCTCTCTCCGTGGTTCGTTCTGATCGGTTACAATCTTTTCTGCGTTCTCGCCGTCACCGGCTATCCGCTCGGCATCACCCAATCCAAGGAATATGCCGAGCCCGAATGGTATGCGGATATCTGGCTGGTGATCGTATGGGTGACCTACCTCGCGCTCTATCTGCGCACCCTGGCGCGCAGGCAGGAGCCGCATATCTATGTCGCCAACTGGTACTTCCTTGCCTTCATTCTCGTCGTTGCGGTTCTGCACATCGTAAACAATCTCGCCCTGCCGATATCGCTGAGCAGCGCGAAGAGCTTTCCGATCTTCTCCGGCGTGCAGGACGCCATGACCCAATGGTGGTACGGCCACAACGCGGTCGCCTTCTTCCTGACGGCGGGCTTCCTGGGCATGATGTACTACTATCTGCCGACGCGGGCGAAGAGACCGATCTTCTCCTACCGGCTGTCCATCATCAGCTTCTGGGGCATTACCTTCTTGTATATGTGGGCGGGCTCGCACCACCTGCACTACACGGCGTTGCCCCAATGGGTGCAGACCCTCGGCATGTCGTTTTCACTCATGCTTCTGGTTCCGTCCTGGGCCTCGGCTGGCAATGCACTTCTGACGCTCAACGGCGCCTGGCATCGTGTTCGCGACGACGCCACGCTGCGCTTCATGATGGTCGCCGCGGTCTTCTACGGGGTATCCACGTTCGAAGGATCGTTCCTCGCGATCCGTCCGGTCAACTCGCTGTCGCACTATACCGATTGGACGATCGGACACGTCCATGCTGGCGCCTTGGGCTGGGTCGCGCTCATCACATTTGGTGCGATCTACTCTCTCGTGCCGATTTTGTGGAAGCGCGACCGCATCTACTCGCCCGCCCTCGTCGAAGTTCACTTCTGGCTCGCGCTCGCCGGAACCCTCATCTACGTGTTTGCGATGTGGAACTCCGGCATCGTTCAGGGACTCATGTGGCGCACCTACACGGCGAGCGGAACACTAGCCTACTCGTTCATGGATTCCGTCGTCGCCATGCATCCCTACTACATCGCCAGAGCCATAGGCGGACTGCTCTTTCTCGTCGGTACGGTCATCGGATTCTACAACATCTGGATGACCATCCGAACGCCCATCAATATCCCGCGCGATCTCGCAAGCGATCATCCGGTCACGGAACACGCCGGCGCGCCCGCCGCGGAACCGGCGGAGTAGATACGATGTCGATATTCGGAGCGCACTACAACCTCGAGCGCCACAGTATTGGCCTTGCGGTGGCGGTTGTCGCCGTCGCCAGCATCGGGGGCCTGTTCGAGATCGCGCCGCTCTTCACGATCGACGAAACCGTGGAATCGGCGCCAAATATGCGCGTGTACACCCCGCTCGAACTCGCGGGGCGCAACATCTACATCCGCGAGGGCTGTTACGCCTGTCATTCGCAGATGATCCGGACACTGCGGGACGATGTGGAACGTTATGGCCATTACTCTCTTGCCGTGGAATCGCAATACGACCATCCGATGCTTTGGGGTTCGAAAAGAACCGGACCGGATCTGGCACGGGTGGGCGGCAAATATTCCGATCAGTGGCACGTCGCCCATCTCGACAATCCCCGGCATGTCGTCCCCGAATCGATCATGCCGTCATACACGTGGCTTTTGCGCAACGAGCAAAAGACGGACGATCTCGGCGACCAGCTTCGCGCTTTGCAACGCCTCGGTGTGCCGTATACCGACGATATGATCGCCCATGCGGCGAAGGACGCTTCCGCTCAGGCAAATCCAAACAGTGAAGCAGCTTCCGGCGTCAGCGAACGGTACGGAAACGACACCAACATCCGTGCGTTCGATAACAATTCCCACAAATTGACCGAGATGGACGCCCTCGTGGCCTACCTCCAGATACTCGGAAAGCTCACCGATGCCGCGGAGAAGGACCCGGCCAACGCCGGAGCTGGCCATGATTGACGTCAGCCATGACACGCTCGTTGGCATCTCGAAATCCTACGGGCTGTTCTATCTCATCGCCCTGTCCATCGCCGTTGCCGTGTACGTGTTCTGGCCCCGCAACAAGTCGAAGTTCGATCGTGCGGCGAAGAACATTCTGAACGACGAGGACGGACCGTGGCGGTAGAGGAACGTGACGAGCATACCGGGTATTTGACCACCGGCCACGAGTGGAACGGGATCAAAGAGCTCAACCGGCCGGTTCCAACAGTCATCTGGCTGTTCCTGACCACCGCGTTCCTGGCCGCACTGGCGTGCTGGATTTTGCTGCCCGCCTGGCCGCTCGGGAATACGTATACCCGCGGCCTGCTTAAGGCCGATCAACGCCAGCGGGTGACCGAGGAGATCGCTGAGGCTGCGTCCAAACGCTCGGCATCCGTCGCGCGGATCGAGTCGATGCCGTTCGACGAGATCCGGTCCGACCCGGACTTGATGCGCAACGTTATCGAGACCGGGCGGACGCTCTTCGGAGACAATTGCGCGGCCTGCCACGGAAAAACCGGACATGGCGGACCAGGCTTTCCTAGTCTCGCCGACAACGCCTGGCTATGGGGCGGCGACGCCGATGCCGTCGCAGAGACAATCCGTATCGGGATTAACTCCGACCATCCAGAAACGCGTACCAGCCAGATGCTGGCTTTCGGTCACGACGGGCTTCTCGATCGCGAATCCATCCTCAACGTTGTCGCCTATGTCAGGTCCCTGTCGGACCCGGCTTCCGCTCAAGGCCACCCGGAGGCCGTTTCGGCCGGAGAAAAGGTCTTCGCCAGCAGCTGCGCCGCGTGTCACGGCAAAGACGGCGGCGGCAACACCGCCATGGGCGCACCCAACCTCACCGATCAGTTCTGGATCTACGGCGGAGACGAAGAGTCGATCTTCTCCACCCTGACTTACGGACGCAAAGGCCACATGCCGCAGTGGGAGTCGCGTCTCACACCGGTCCAGAGAAAGATTTTGGCCCTGTATGTCGCCGGTCTGGGCAACGGAAAGGAGAAATGACCGTGAGCGTATCCGCGCAAGGCCGAGCGTGGCGGCCATCGAGACAGCGCATGATCGTTCTCGGTCTTGCCGGCGCGGGGATCGCGCTTCTTGCCCTGGCAAATCTCCATCTCGTCTACGTCGCGGTTCATTCCCAGCCGGCATGCGTCGATCACCTCAAATCCAAGAGCGAAGCAGCCGGGACATATCGAGCGGCAAAGTCCGCTTGCTAGGCGCAAGGCTCCGCACCCGCGAAGGTCCGAACTGATGGTCAAGCTCCCTCCGACGATCCCCCCTCTCCCCCGCGATTTCGGCTGGAAGCGTGATCTCCCCATGGCGGTGCCGTTCGAATGGTTGAAGTCCGGATGGGCGGATTTTCTCGTTCGCCCCGGTCTCAGCCTGGCCTATGGCTTCGCGGTTTTTCTCATCTCCGTCGCGATCGCTATCGGTATTTTTCATCTGAACTTCGGATATCTGCTGTTTCCCGCGCTTGCCGGTTTCCTGATCGTCGCACCGTTGCTTGCCATCGGGCTCTATGAGAAGAGCCGGGAGATCGAACGTGGAAGACCTCTCGGCCTGGCTTCCATGGTCTTCGTGAAGCCACGGTCCGGCGGTCAATTGATCTTCACCGGTTTGCTTCTCGCTCTTTTGATGCTCCTTTGGACGCGCGCGGCCGTGCTCCTTTATGCGCTGTTCTTTGGAATGCTGCCGTTCGCCGGAGACGACGAAATCATGCATGCGCTGCTCAAAACTCCACAAGGCTGGGCTCTCCTCGTCGTGGGCACGCTCGTTGGCGGCTTGTTCGCGGCCTTCTCCTTTGCGATCAGCGTGTTCTCCATTCCGATGCTGGTCAACGAACGGACCGACGCGCTGACGGCGATGGGAACGAGCATGGCGCTGGTTTGGAACAATCTCGGCCCCATGCTCGTTTGGGGCGCGATCGTGCTGGTGCTGACGGCTATCGGCATCGCGACCGGTCTTACCGGCCTGATCGTCGTATTCCCCGTTCTCGGACATGCGACGTGGCATGCCTACATGGCGGTCCGGCAGGACCCAGCGGCCGAGGAAGCAATCGGCGTTTTGGACGGAGCCGAAGCGTAGCCGCACGTCTCATACGGGTTCCGATCCCACGGCACCCTGCCCAGCCAAATTCTATGCCGGCAATCGTTGCCAGGCGCGGACGAGGGGCGGCGATGCCGTGGTCCGGCTCCGGCTCCGGCGGCGATCGGGAGTTATCGCAGGATTAGGACCCGGCCTTCACGCGCGGGATGTTGGGACCGCGTGTCGCTTTTGTCCGGCGCTTCTTAGGCGCTGTGAAGTCGCGCTCCGACAGCATGATATCCGCCAAGGTGTAGCGATCGAACGTCGTGACGAAGGCCGTCAACGCCTCGTTCAAAACGTTCGGCAACCGGCAGCTTCCCTCGATCAGGCACTGATTGCCGGTGGCGAAGCACTCGACGAGGGCAAAGTCCGGTTCCGTCGCACGCACGACGCCGCCGAGATTGATGTCCTCCGGCCGTTTGGCGAGCGTGAAGCCTCCCGAACGGCCGCGCACCCCTCTCAGATAGCCGGTCTTCGTCAGAAGATTGACAACCTTCATGAGGTGAGCCTGCGAAATGCCGTAAAGTTTCGCGGTCTCCTCGATCGTGATCAATCGGTCCCCGGCGACAGCCGCATACATGAGCACCCGCAGCGCATAGTCCGATAATGTCGTTAGCCGCATATTTCCTACCAATCCGCGCCAATCATCGTCGCGTGCGGGACACAGCCCCAAGCTCAACGTCTCAAATCCACCGGAAGCAATTCCGCGACAATAAAGACATAGAGTTCAAGAAGGACATAGAGCTCAAGCCTGAAGTATATGATATATTAAGCATATATCTTATAATTATACCCCACAATCACTAGGTCCGTCCCGATGGCCGAGTTTCTGCTCGCAATCTCCGCGTTTATCGCCGCGCATGTGATACCGCCCATGCCGCCGATCCGCACCTTCCTCATCGGCCGGATCGGGCGCCCGTTGTATATTTTCGCATACTCTCTGCTGTCCCTCGCGCTGCTCGCATGGATCGTCGTCGCCGCCCGGCGAGCCCCGTATATCGCTCTTTGGGACCCTGCTCCCTGGCAGGCGCTCGTTGCTGTCGCACTGATGCCGCTCGCATTCTGGTTTATCGTCGCAGGCCTCGCCGAGCCCAATCCGCTGTCCATATCGCTACGCCCTGCCGGCCCCGGATTCGTCCCAGGTCCAATCGTCACAATCACCCGGCATCCTGTACTGTGGGGATTCATGATCTGGGCCGCCGCACATATCCCGGCCAATGGCGATGTGGTGTCGCTGATCCTGTTCGGCGGCATGTTCGTTCTTGCGCTCGGCGCCATGCCCATTCTCGATCGCAGGGCCCGGCGGCAGCTCGGCGAGCGATCCTGGCAGGCGCTTGCCCAAACCACCTCGATCCTGCCATTTGCGGTACTTCTCACGCGCAAAGCGACGCTACGGCCAGACGGTCCGTTCGCCGTCTCGACAGCCGTGGCTGTCCTCGCCTATTTCTGGTTCCTTCTCGAGGGGCACCGAATCCTGATCGGGCTGTCACCTCTGGCGCGGCTGTCGTGATGAGCTTGCTTCCGCCATTGCCACGCGGATGAGCGATGGCGGAACAGGCGGTTCGCCCACGCAGGCAGCTTTCGCTCCCGCGATCGTGCGCTGAATCCGCCGCGACCGCACCATCACCGGCTATGCCGGCCGGCCTCGACAGATGCGAACCCGCCAGACATCGGGACCGCTTTCCAGATAATCCCAACTAATATGCGCACCGAATCCGGCTTCAAGCTGACGTTTGAGCCGGCGAGGATCGTGATCCACGATCAATTGCAACCCCTGCTCCGCTTGGAGATTTCCAAACAGCTGTTGGATAACGGTATGCCTGATACGTGGAGCGATCTCGCGGACATCGACGATGCGCTCATTTTGGATCGCGCCGTTTCCAGTCATTCTTCCGCCTCCCGCGACAACCGGAGCCGTTCTCTCCTTTGGATCTCCAACTCGTCGAAGAGACACACGACTTGCGTGCGGATCCTGGCCGCGACGCCGGGCGGGAGTAGCGCCGCCAGCAGCGACTCGAAATAGGGCTTCATGATCCGTCCGGTAACGCCCCCATCGGCACAGAGCAGATCGACAATGTTCTCGGCGAGCGGGTCGAGTTCCTGCCACCCCGTCCGGGGATCGAGAATCGCGCGCAAAGCCTTCTCCACCCGGTCCCATCGGACGCCCGAGATATGCGTCAACACATTGCAGATATGTCCATGCCGGCGGAACGACGCGACCACGGTCTTCACCAACTCGTCGGGCCCGCTGTCCGCTGTCATGTCGAGGCCGGGGCCCACCAGCCGCCCTGGCCTTCTTAGAATTGCATCGCACTCCGGCCCGCCGACAGCTTGCACCGGAACAAAATCGCCGACGTTCATATTCATTTCTATGCCCTCCCAGCGTTCGCATTCGCCTTGCGGGATCCATAAGCCTGACGCTTTAAGCCTCACGCTCAATTCCTTGTACGCCTTAAAAGATATATTGACAATATATCTTTTAAGGCGTAGCTCAGTATCGTGATGGATACGTGAGGGCGCACGCCCCGCTGGGCGACGAAATCGAAACGCGATCGCTATCGGCCACTCGAACCAAGGAGAAGCAGCATGGCGGATACATCTCCAGATACCGGCATCATCGACGTCCGTAGCCTGGTGCCCGCCCAGCGGCACGCCAAGATATTCGAACTCGTGGATGCCCTCACACCGGGCGCATCCTTCGTTCTCGTCAACGATCACGATCCCAAGCCGCTCTACTATCAACTCGAAGCGGAGTATCCGCGGCAGTTTTCCTGGACCTATGTCGAGAAAGGTCCGGAGGTCTGGCGGGTCGAGATTGGGAAACAAGTGCAGGCGGCCTGATTGGAATTCACATGGCGCCGGCTCCACCGGCGCCATCTCGCCGGAAACGCAGTGATGCATGGGACAAATCTATCCCGCTGGACAATGTCCTATTTCGTTGTAGCGCTCGGCGCGTTGCTGCTTGGCGAGATCCTCATGGCCGCCGGCTATGGCTTTCCGTCCGCGCCGATCCGGGCGCCGGAGACGCTTGTTCTCGTCCACGTCGTCGCGATCGGGTGGCTCAGCCTGCTTCTATGTGGCGCGCTCTTCCAGTTCGTTCCGGTTCTGATCGCACGGCCTCTCTATAGCGACAGTCTGCCCCTTCCCACTCTTCTCTTCATTGTCGCGGGTTTGGCGGGTCTGGTCCTCGGGTTCCTGCAACGTGCGGGAACGATCGACTCCGGCGTGCCGCTGCTCCCCTACGCGGCGGCATCGCTGACGATCGGTTTTGCGCTCGCGCTATGGAATCTCGGCCGTACTCTTTGCACCGTCCGGCCGCTAGCCCTGCCCGCACGCTTCGTCGCCGTCGCGCTCGTCTGTCTCGCGGCCACCGTTGCGCTGGGCGTCGTCTTCAGCCTCGTCCTGGGATTGAACATTCGCCACGGCGCTCTGCTCAAGGTCGCCGGACAAGGGCTTCCGCTCCATGTGGTCGCCGGCATTGGCGGGTGGCTGACCTTTGCCGCCATCGGTGTGAGCTATCGTCTCCTGGCAATGTTCATGCTCTCCCCCGAGCGCGACGGGCGGCGGACCCAAGCCGTTCTCTGGTTGGGCACCGCCGCTCTGGCAATTGCCATTCTTGGCGGACTGGCGGCGCTCCTGTTCGACAAGGGCCTTCACCTCGCCCTTTTGGCAGGCGGTGTTCTGGGGCTCGCGGCTCTCGGCCTCTACGGAATGGACGTCCTGCACCTTTATCGGGCCCGCAAACGCCGCGTCATCGAGCTCAACAGCCGGATGGCGGCGCTGGCGCTCATCTCACTGGCGGCCGCCGCCATCATGGCCGTCGTGTTGATTGGCCTCGGTCAATTATCGGAACGGATCGGCGCCGTTGTCTTTCTCCTTGTGTTCGGATGGCTTTCCGGGCTCGGCCTGTCGCAGCTCTACAAAATCGTTGCCTTCCTGACCTGGCTCGAGTGCTACGGCCCGGTGCTCGGCAAGACCGCAACCCCCAGAGTCCAGGACCTGGTCGACGAGGCGCGCGCCCGCAAATGGTTCGTCCTCTACTACCTGTCGGTATGGGCGGCCACCGCGTTCCTCCTAGCGCCGCATCTCCTCGGCTTCAGATTGGCTGTCGCCGCGATGATGGCCGCAACGCTTGGCCTCGCGGTACATTTCGCGCGCTCCCGGCTCCTGTCGCAGGTGAGCGCGCAAAGCGGACTGCCCGAGGGCGCTCGACGGCCCCATCTGCTCGTCTCAATCCCGCGTCCAAGCTGACTACCAAGGAGCCATATCCGATGACACAGACATATGTTGACCTTGACGTTCGCCCGATCCTTCGCGGGGGTGGCGAACCGTTCGAAAAGATCATGAAGACCGTCGAGGGCCTGAGACCGGACCAAGGCTTGCGCCTTTACGCAACCTTCAAGCCGATACCGCTCCTCCAGGTCCTCGGCGCCAAGGGGTTCACCTTCGATGCCAGGGAGTTGGACGGCGGCGATTGGGAGGTCCTGTTCCGGCGCGCCACGGCCCCGGAACCGGCCGCGCAAGCCTTGCCGGCCACGCCGCAGGACGAGACCGAGTGGCCGGAGCCCGCACAGCATATGGACAACCGCGAACTGGACCCGCCCGAGCCCATGGTGCGCATCCTCGCCGCGATCGAGGAACTGGAAAGCGGTCAGGTCCTATCCGCCTTGCTGTGCCGCGAACCGACCTTTCTGTTTCCGGAACTCGCAAAGCGCGGACACGCGTGGCGCGGCGATTTCGAGCCAGACGGCACCACGTATAAAATCTTCGTGCGCGTCGGCCGGCGGGCGGACACCTCCTTAACCTGACGGCCTTCACTGCGCGCTCTGACGGAGACATGACCGATGTTCATCCAGACGGAGACGACCGCCGATCCGGATCGACTGACATTTCTGCCCGGCCAGCAAGTGTTGCCGGCCGGAACGCTGGAAATCGCGGACCCGCAAGCCGCCGTCGATTCGGCACTGGCGGCCAGACTCTTCGACGTTCCCGGAGTCTCTCGTCTCGTATTCGGGCCAGACTACATCACCGTCACCAAAGACGCCGGCGATTGGCAACAGCTCAAACCCGCTCTTCTCGGGGCGATCATGGAGCACTTCATGTCGGGCGCGCCGGTTCTCAGCGAGACGGCGCGAAGCTCTTCGGCGGAGCCCAACCCCCAAGATCGAACCGGCCTTGCGTCCAAGGTGAAGGATGCCCTCCGGCACGTGATCGATCCCGAACTCGGCTACAACATCGTGGATCTCGGATTGATCTACGATATCCGCGTTCTCGATGGCGGCGCCGTGTCGGTGACGATGACGACGACCACGCCCGGCTGTCCCGCTACGAGCTATTTGACCGAAGGCGCCCGTGACTGCGTTTTGAGCGTCGACGGAACGACGTCCGCCGAAATCGTCTTGACGCACGAACCGCCATGGTCGCCGGAGTTGATGAGCGGCGATGCCAAGGCCCATCTCGGAATACGCACGGGATAGAGACCGCGCGCCGAGGAGACGCCGGCGCGCCAGACCGCGTTGCGCGATTTCGTTTCTGGCCAAGCGTGCGGCAATCGCGCCATAGACATACCGACATAACATGTATATACTATATATGTTATGTCGGTATGCGCGCTGACCCGGTTTCCCGGTGCAGCTCCAGGATCGGACGGAGACCGTCATGAAAGTCCAAGTCCAGAAAGTCCACGTCCAGAATGATGCCTTCGTGGTTGACGCCGCCCTCGTCGCAGGGCTGCTCGATCTGCCGGCTGACGACGTTCAGAGTCTGATGCGCCACGGACAAATCACAAGCACTTGCGAAAAGGGTCTGAACGAGCACGAGGACCGGTTCAGGCTCAGCTTCTTCTACCGGAACCGCCGCGCCCGCCTCAGTGTCAGCAAACAGGGCGAGGTGCTCCAGAGATCCGTCGTCGATTATGGAACTCGGCCACGGCCGTGCGCACGCCGCGACTCGAATGTCTAACCGCCGCGATTTCGAACTCGTGGTCCAATCTACAGCCGCCCTACATGCGGGAAGTTCTGCGCGGACGGTGGCGATTCCGATGTCGCCATTGTGTTTGGCCATTAGCCATGAGCGCGGCCGCAAATAAGGCCCAAGCGACTTGGAGAATTCGAACCGATGACCGATGCGCTCTATCCCACGGCATCCACAAGCTTCTCCGGCAAGCGCCGGGAACTTACACCTGACGCGGAAGCCAGCTTTCGTGCTTTCAGTCAGGCCGTCTTCCAAGACGGCGCACTACCCCGCAAGACCAAAGAGCTGATCGCGGTCGCGGTCGCGCACGTCACACAATGTCCCTATTGCATCCGCGGCCATACGAAGGCCGCGCTCAAACACGGGGCGACGCAGGGCGAGATCTTGGAAGCAATCTGGGTCGCGGCGGAGATGCGGGCCGGCGGTGCCGTCGCGCACTCCGCAATCGCGCTGAAGGAATTTGGCGAGTGACACGACGTGGCGCCATCGTCAGCCATCACCGAGGCTGCGACAAATGGCGCGCGAGCCCGGAAAATACTTTCGGGATTGATCCGGCACAAAGACTGGTGCAACGGCCCTCTCTATACACCTCCGAACGATCGCGGGAGTCCCGAATCGGGTTCTCGCAATTGTTGACGCATCTCAGACGAGACGGACGTCACGGTTCAGCTTGAGGTGAACGACGGCGAGGTACCGGAAATGACTGTCGCATATTCGCCAATCCACGGGCTCGGTGAGGAGCAAAGTATCTGGTTCAAGCTCACGCCGCTTTTGGCTCGCGAGAATCCGATGCAGATTCTCATGTCGTTGAGCGAACGGTATGGCGGAATCATACCGATCAATCTGAAGAACCAACGTATCCTTCTATTGAGCGAGCCCGCGCATGCGGAGCACATGCTGGTTTCGAACTTCGACAACTACGCCAAATATCTGGAAGGGCTGCGTCCGGTCTTCGGCCGCAGCATGATTACCGTCGATGGTGCTCTATGGCAGAAACTCCGTATGCCGCAGCAAGCTGCCTTCCACCCGCAGATGTTTGAGGTCTACTTTCCCTATTTGATGTCCGCCATCGAGTCGAAGATGGCGCGCTGGGCGCAGGTCGCTGCGTCCGGCGAGACGATCGAGATGGTGGAAGAGACTTGGACGCTCGCCGCGGAAATGGTGTGCAAGGCATTGTTCGACCGCGAGATGCCGTTCAATCCGCATTTCGTGTTCAAGCAGGTCAAGACGTATACGGACGTTGTGAACCACAAATCCATCCGTCTTAAGCACGTGCGCGGCGAGCTTGTCGAGATCACCGACGAGGACG
Organism: Hyphomicrobiaceae bacterium UBA7697; assembly: GCA_002482645.1. Taxonomy (GTDB): domain Bacteria; phylum Pseudomonadota; class Alphaproteobacteria; order Rhizobiales; family Methyloligellaceae; genus Methyloceanibacter. The sequence goes on along the minus strand of DLGJ01000010.1, from coordinate 35,439 downwards.
CCGCCAAGGCGATGAAGGTCTGGGGTTCCATTCCCGAAATGGTGCTTGGCGCGGATACGGTCGACAATCGTAAGGACACCCTCCTCGGCTTGTTGGAGAAGGCCGAGGCCGACCCGAATTTTCCGGAGTTCGACCACGGCCAGGTGATCGACGAGATGAAACAATATTTGTGGGCCGGCACCGAAACGACGGCGCTCACGCTCGCTTGGTGTCTTTATCTCCTGTCGCAGCACCCCGAGGCGATGGAGCGCATCCGCGCCGAGGTTCGCTCGGTGTGCGGCGATGCCGATCCCGAGTGGAACCAGGTACAGCAGCTCAGCTACACACGCATGGTGATTCAGGAGACCATGCGGATGTTTCCGCCCGTCTGGGCCCTGATCCGCATCGCCAAGGAAGACGACGAGATCGAGGGGCACAAAGTCCGGGCGGGCGATAAAGTTGTGATGCTCACCTATGTCGCCCATCACAATCCAAAATACTGGGACGAACCGGAACGTTTCGATCCAGAGCGCTTCGCGCCCGAGCGGGCAAAGAAGCGCGTGAAGTACTCCTACCTGCCGTTTGCGGCGGGCAAGCGCTCCTGCATCGGCGGCGCGCTTTCGCAAATCGAGAACATGCTTGCCGTTGCGCAGTTGCTGCGGCGCTTTACACCGGAGTTCGCGGGGACCGTGCCGGCGAATATCCATGCCACGGTGACGCTCTGCCCGAAGGGCGGCCTGCCCTTCCGTATCCGTGAGCTCAAATAGGCGCAGCGCTTCGAGTGCCGTGCGGCGCGCCAATGATGAGCTAAACCGGCCGCACGTCCTCCCTAGGGAACGTCGTCGATGTGATTGTGGCTTAGGATGGGGCAGCCGAGCGTCTTCTCGAGCGCCGCGACCAATTCTTCTTCCGACTCGACGGGAATGTAGAGGCCGCCATTTTCCTCGGCGAGGCACTTTGTATCGAGGACGTTCTGCTCGCCGGTCCAACTGAGACCTTTGACCCGCAGCCCAATGATATGAACGGTGAGCTGCATGGCGTCTTCATGCAGCTTCTTTCCCAGCGCGCATGGCGAACCGCCGCATGTCTCTTCGCCGTCCGTAAGCGCGACGATCACCCCGGGCTTGGTCCGGAACTCGAGGACCTCGGCGGCTTGCTCCACCGCCGAGGACAGCGGTGTCTTGCCGGCCGGCGTCAGCTCCCTCACCGTTGTCAAGATCCGGTCCGCGTTGTTGTCCAGGGGCGGAAAGTTGAGCTCGACGTTGCACTGCTGATAAGGGCCCGGCCCATAGGTCATGAGCCCTACCCGGCGCCCTCGTGCGATTCGGGGCAGCACCTTGGCCAAAGCGATCCTGACCTTGTCGATCCGGCTCACCGCCGCCGGATTCTCGCTGCCATAGCCCCATCCATTGCCAGACATCGAGCCCGAGGCGTCGAAAACCAGCATGACGTCCTCGGTGCAGGCCGGACGATCTTGCGCCGGTGACGCGATACTCGATAAGGCCAAGGCAATCGCGGCGAACCCAAGACGCCATACAATTCCGGTTGAGCGTGCCAACGTGGCCGCCTCGCCTGGCGACCCGGGCGTTCCCGTTCGCCCGACGAACAACATGCGGTACCGGTGGAGGCGCATCGGTCGTCAGCGACTGCGAACCGCCATCCACCAGTCCTGCAACGCCTCCAGCTTCGCGGGAAGCGCGGCCGCCGCCGGCACGAACGCGTTCCAGGCCGGGAGATGTTTCGATGAGACGGTCGTCAGAATCGGTTTTCCCGTATCGACGGCAGCCACGAAGGCGCGGAACAGACCATCGCCCGACGCCTCCAGCTTGCCGAACTTACTCAACACGACAAGATCGCATTCCTCCATTTGGCGCAGAACGGCCGCGCAGGCACGGCCCGCGCCGGAGGCATCGATGTGGCACGTCTTGCCGGGTTGCGGCTCATCCAGGTAAATCGAGTAAGAGACGCCCGTCACGAAATCCCGGAGACTCCCGGCGTTGCACGTGCGGCCGGGCAGTCCGTGCGTCTCTTCGATCAGGCCGACGAGGCGCGCGCCCTGAGACCGCCAAGACTCGACCGCGGCCTTCAGCAGCCCCTGACCCGCCGTACTGCTCGGCACTCGAATCCGAGCAACGCTACTTTCCGTCGACGGCATGCGTTCGTGCTCCTGACTTCCATCCAAGCAAAAGATATATCATCAATGCCTATTTCTCCAGGCGTCGTTGATCGAGCGCAACCAATCTCCCGCTGTCCGTACGTCCATTGCGGCGAAGGGCAAACCGAGGGGGAAAGATCCGTCCTGAAACTTCGCGGGACGCGCTTGTTCCGGTGCGACCCTGGCCGGCCTCCTGGCGCCCGGTCATGGGCCGGTAGCGCCGCTGTCTGTTTGCTGCCGCGATGGGATTGCGTCCGGTGCTCTTGCGCTTCGGTACGGCCCTGCCTCCTCAATCGTTCCGTTCTTGTCGCACGCTCGATCCGCCCCACCGTCTTCATGGAACTCCAAACGGCTAGATTACGGCTTTACATAGATAGGACTCCTATATATAAGATTGCATATGAGCGCCAATCGAAACTCCGTCGAAGGTCAGGTTATCGCGGGCCTCTCAAAGCTGTCCCAGTTCCTTCGTACGGCCCAATGGCGCAGTGGATCCGAAGCCGGACTGACCCCCACTCAGATGCAGTTGCTGCGCGAGCTTGCCGCGAAGGGGCCGATGCGGATCGGCGCCCTCGCCGAGGCGATCGGCGTTGCCCAACCGACGGCGACCGATGCCTTCGAGGCTCTCCGGCGCAAGGAATTGGTGGAGAAGAAATCCGACCCGTGCGACGGCCGCGCCGTCGCAGCGGCTATTACCCGGCGGGGGCGTACGATGCTCGGGAACTCCGGCGGCTGGGCGGACGGCTTAACCGCGGCGATCGGCGGCCTCGACCAAACAGACCAGTCCAGCCTGCTTCGCGGTCTGACAAAGATCATTCGCGGACTCCAAGTCCAACGTGCCATCCCCGTCCAGCGGATGTGCGTGACGTGCCGCTTTTTTCAGCCGAACGTCCACGACGATCCCGCCGCCCCCCATCACTGCGCTTTCGTGGACGCCGCATTCGGAGACGCTAGCCTGCGGCTCGACTGCGGCGAACACGAAGTGGCTCCGGAGCCGCAAGCGGAGGCCGCCTGGCGGCGCTTCGCGCCGGCCGCCGGAGCCAAAAACGTGGGCGCCTCGCCCGCAGCAACGAACGAGGCACCTTAATGTCCAACCCGCCTTCGCAAAGACAGGAGACTGAACAACCATGACACAGAAAGCCATTTTCTACCACGCCGGATGCCCGGTCTGCGTCGCCGCCGAGAACAAGATCGCCGACATCGTCGACCGGAACCGCGTCGATCTCGAAGTGGTTCATCTGGGCGATGCGCCGCATAGGATCGACGAGGCGAGTGCCGCCGGCGTCAAGTCCGTCCCCGCTCTCGTCGTCGATGGCGCGGCACTCCATATCAATCACGGCGCCGACCTAGCGGATCTGCGTTAGGACGCCATGCCGTGTGACGGGCCGGCGAACCGTGTACGTGCCAATGAAGGCGACCATGCGCCGACATGATGCATCGCACGGGTTATCGGCGACGCTTCCGGCGATTGCCGATAACCCGGCGGCATGAACGAATGAGGCGACCATGAGCGTGCATCTTCGACCCGCCCCACCGCTTGAGGTGGCTCAGTGGCTGAATGTCACCGAGCCACCCACTCTCGACCGGCTTCGGGGAAAAGTGGTGATGATCGAGGCCTTTCAGATGCTGTGTCCGGGCTGCGTAAGCCATGGCCTGCCGCAGGCCGCGCAGGTTTGGAAGACGTTTTCCGGCGACGACGTTCAGGTGATCGGCCTGCATAGCGTCTTCGAGCATCACGACGCCCAACCCCCGCATGCGCTCGAAGCCTTCCTGCATGAGTACCGCATCGGCTTTCCCGTTGCGGTGGACGCGGCAGGCGACGGCCCGCTGCCCAGGACGATGGCCGCCTACGGCATGCAGGGGACGCCGACATTGGTGCTGATCGACCGGCTCGGCCGCAATCGTTCTCAACATTTTGGACGTGTGCCCGATCTCGTGCTCGGTGCCGAGATCATGGCGCTCATCGCGGAAAGCCAAGATCAAATGCCCCCCGCTGAAGCCGCCGAGGCTCGCTCCGGCACGGAATGCGGCGATGCCGGATGCTCTGTGTCCGGATCGAAGGCCGCCGGGACCGTGTGACATCCGCCCTTATTTCGGAGCCGCCCGCGTCAGCGCTTAACCCCTGACCGATTCCCGTATCGAATACCGCTTGCCGTTTTCGCCGGCCAACTTGTGCTGAAGCAACGTCAGATCCTCTGGCCCGGCCAAAGATCGGTTCCGGGGAGAGGGCTCTACCCGCGCCCGCCGTACCGCAGCGTCTGGACTTTCTGCGGCAGCGGCGGCGTTCCAGCGTCGCCGTTGGAACGCCAATGGCCGATTCGGCCCGCAACCCCATGGACAACGATGACGCAGAACGTTGCACGCGTTCTTGGCTGAGAGGACGCAGCGGCCACCAAGAAACGGGATATCGGGAACCATGCTTGAACCGTCCCAAATCGCTCGATCGCTTGACCGCGACGATCTGGTGGCCGGAGCTGGATTGGGGAACTGAAATGGCCACGACGCACGCCGCTCCAGGAGCATCCAAGGCTCTATGGCTTTCAACCATCGCCTTCACGGTCTGCTTCTCCGTGTGGACCCTCTTCGCCATCATTGGCGTGCAGATCAAGAACGAGCTTGGTCTCAGCGAGAGTGAGTTCGGCCTCCTTGTCGGCACGCCGATCCTGACGGGTTCCCTCAGCAGGGTTCTTCTCGGCATCTGGACCGACCAGTATGGCGGCCGGGTGGTCTACGTCATCACCATGGTCGCGGCGGCAATCGCTACGTACCTGCTTTCCTACGCCACGTCCTATCCCTGGATGCTCGTGGCCGCACTCGGGGTCGGCCTGGCGGGCGGTTCCTTCGCGGTCGGCGTTGCCTATGTTTCCAAGTGGTATCCTCCAGAGCAACAGGGTACGGCGCTGGGCATTTTCGGCGCGGGCAATGTTGGCGCCGCCGTCACGAAGTTCGTCGCGCCCTTCGTTCTCGTCGCGTTCGGCTGGCAGACGGTCGCGGTGGTCTGGGCCTCCGCCCTGGCGCTCGTCGCCATCGTCTTCTGGCTCACGACCGACGACGATCCGGAAACGAAGGCGCGCCGCGCGCGGGCCGAGAAGCCCCGCGGGCTCTTGCAACAGCTGGCGCCCCTTCGCCATCAGCAAGTGTGGCGGTTCTCGCTGTATTACTTCTTCGTGTTCGGTGGGTTCGTCGCGCTCGCCTTGTGGCTTCCGCGCTACATGATCGGGGTCTATCAACTGGACATCGAGTCCGCTGGCATGCTCGCCGCCCTGTATTCGATTCCAGCGAGCCTCTTCCGCGCCTATGGCGGACATCTGTCCGACCGCTACGGTGCGCGAACCATCTTGTACTGGGCCTTCGGTGTTTCGCTGGTCTGCCTGCTGATGTTGTCATATCCGGAAACGGACTATGTCATCCACGGCATCAAAGGCCCGATTGCCTTTTCGACCCGAATGGACCTCGTCCCGTTCGTTGTCACGATCTTCATCCTCGGCTTCTTCATGTCGTTGGGGAAGGCGGCGGTCTACAAATACATTCCCATCTATTATTCCGATCACGTGGGCGCCGTCGGCGGCCTTGTCGGCATGATCGGCGGCCTCGGCGGCTTCGTCCTGCCGATCGCTTTCGGCGTGATGGCGGATTTGACCAATATCTGGACGAGCTGCTTCATGCTGCTCTTCCTGATCGTTGCCGTGTCTCTCGGCTGGATGATGTTCTCCATCCGTCAGATGGAGCATCGGGCGGCCGGCGAGGTGCTCGACAAGCTGGCGCCCCTGGCCGAGCTCGATCATGTCCACAGTCACGAGAAGCATCCCGCTCATCACGGGCTGATCGAGGATTGGCGTCCTGAAGACGAGGAGTTCTGGGAGACGACGGGGCGCCGGATCGCACGGCGCAATCTGTGGATCTCGATCCCGGCGCTCTTGCTGGCCTTCGCCGTTTGGATGGTATGGAGCGTGGTGGTCGCCAAGCTGCCCGCTGTCGGGTTCACCTACTCGACGGATCAGCTCTTTTGGCTGGCGGCCTTGCCCGGCCTGTCCGGCGCGACGTTCCGCATCTTCTACTCCTTTATGGTGCCCATTGTCGGCGGCCGCGTGTGGACCGCGCTGACGACGGCGTCGCTGCTCATCCCCGCTTTCGGTATCGGCTACGCGGTGCAGAACCCCGATACGCCCTATCTCCTGTTCCTCGTGCTTGCGCTGTTGTGCGGCTTCGGCGGCGGAAACTTCGCATCGTCGATGGCCAATATCAGCTTCTTCTACCCTAAAAAGGAGAAGGGCAACGCACTTGCCCTGAACGCCGGTCTCGGCAATCTCGGGGTCAGCGTGACGCAGTTCATCGTCCCGATCGTCGTCACGGCGGGCGTGTTCGGCGTCATCGGTGGCAACCCGCAAGAGACCTCCGAGGGCACCAAGCTTTGGGTTCAGAACGCAGGGTTCATTTGGGTTCCGTTCCTTATCGTCACGACCATCGCTGCTTGGTTTGGAATGAACGACCTCGCCACGGCCAAAGCCTCCTTCGCCGAACAGGCCGTCATCTTCCAGCGTAAGCACAACTGGATCATGTGCTGGCTCTACACCGGCACATTCGGATCGTTCATCGGCTATTCCGCTGGCTTTCCGCTTCTCGCCAAGACTCAATTCCCGGAAGTGGATTCGCTCCAATATGTCTTCTTGGGACCGCTGGTGGGCGCCTTGTCGCGCGCGGCGACCGGTTGGATCTCCGACAAATGGGGCGGCGGACGCGTCACCTTATGCGTATTCGCCGTCATGATCGCCGCGGTCGGGGGCGTCCTCTTCTTCCTTGGAATCAAGGATCAGCCAGGGGCATTCTGGGGCTTCTTCGCCATGTTCCTGATCCTGTTCTTCGCCACCGGCGTCGGCAACGCGTCCACCTTCCAGATGATCCCCGCGATCATGCGTAAGGAGGTCGGCCGGTTGATGCCCGGAAAATCCGCTATCGAGCAGACCCGTCAAGCGGACAAGGAATCCGCGGCGATTATTGGATTCACCTCGGCGGTCGCGGCCTATGGCGCATTTTTCATCCCGAAAGCCTATGGCAGTTCGATCGCAGCCAGCGGCGGACCCGAACTCGCGCTTTGGGGATTCCTCGTCTTCTACGTCACGTGTCTTGCGGTCACTTGGTGGTTCTACACGCGCCCAGGCGGACTCCTCCACGACGTCGAGCGTGGAGGCCCTCCGAGCGCCAAGGAAGGCGGGCGCAAGAGGTCAAGCGCGGGCAAACCCGCTGGCGCGCCCATACCGGCCGCAAGCGTCCAATGACCCGCGCGCCGAAATATTGCATGACGATGCGATCCGCCGTCATCGCGGCATCCGTGGCGATTTCGGCGGCGGCGGGCAGTGCTTCCGCACTCGCCCAGAGCAGCGGCTACGATCCGCAGCAGGGAGCGCCCACGCGCTATCAGCCCCCGCATACGGGCATTCTCAATGGAAAGTTCTGGACCGATACCCGGTATCGCTACGAGTACGTGGACCAGGCCAACTTGCCCAAAGACGCGCACGCTTCAACCATTAGGAACAAGACGGGCATCGAATCCGGCTTCTTTCACGGCTTCCGCGCGGGCGTCGAAGGCGAGTTCGTCGTCAACGTCGGACCCGACGACTTCAACAACACGATCAATGGCAAGACCCAATATCCCGTCGTCGCCGACGTGGAATCGGCGGAGGTCGATCAAGCCTATCTCGAGTCTCAAAACATTCCGGGCGTGGCGCTGCTCGGCGGCCGCTATCTCGAGAACCTGGACAATATGCGCTATGTGGGTTCGGTCGCCTGGCGCCAGAACGATCAGACTTTCGACGGGGCGAAAGCCACCGTCACGGCGCTTCCCAGCGTGACCTTTCTCTATGCCTATATCGGCAACGTGAACCGCATCTTCGGCGACTCGTCCCCGGTCGGCAATATCCATTCCAACGTCCACCTGATGCATGCGGAGAGCAAGGAACTCACGATCGGCAAGCTGACGGCCTATACATATCTGATGGATCTCTACGACCTCGACCGGTTTTCGAACGCGAGCTATGGCGGCTTCCTCAAGGGCAAGCAGCCGCTGACCGGAAGCATCGACTATCACTACCGCTTCGAGTACGCCCATCAGACCAGCTATGCCGACACGCCGGTCGACTACGATGCGGATTACGTGCGCGTCGAACAGGGGCTAAGCAAAGGCGGGCTCACGGCTACGCTCGTCTATGAGCTCTTGGGAAGCGACAACGGCGTCGCGTCTTTCCAGACGCCGCTTGCGACCGGCCACGTCTTCAACGGCTTCGCGGACGTGTTCTTGGTGGTCCCGCCGACGGGCCTGCAGGACTTCTTTGCGCAAGTCCAATACAAAGTGCCGGAGAGTTCCGGCGGTCCGTTCAGCTATTTCGGCGGCCTTCGTCTGCTCGCGCAGTATCACGAGTTCCGATCCGCGGTGCAGGATCTCGATTACGGTTCGGAACTCGACTTCTATGCCTATCTGCCTTTGCGCAACGGCTTCTACGCCGAGGCGAAATTGGCTCACTACGAGGCGGACCAGTACTTCATCGATGTCCAAAAGGTGATCTTCGGACTCGGCTACCAATATTGACGGACTTCCACGCCGGAGACGGCACTGCTTCCTAGTCGTCCAGGTCTGGGCACGACCGGAAGAAGGCCGCATTGGGACAAAAGTCCGCCTCCCCGCGCCGCTCTTGGCCGAGCAGCCATCGGCGGCAAACGTCCGCATGCCGGCAGTAGCGGCACTTGGCGCGCGCCTCGACAAAGGCGAGCCCGCCATCCACGCGCAGCGCGGACAGGACATCCACACCTTGCGTCTCCATCATCTGCTCCATCAACGCATATCGCTGACGTAGCTCTTCGTTCGTGGGCCACAACAGCCTGGAGCTTCGCATCGCTCGCCTCCCTGTCCCCGAGCCTGGCCATCGGGGAACAGTTCCTTCTAAGCACCTTGGACGGTTGGAGACCTTGCTCCTAGTCAAACTTGGTCAAACTTGCCGCCAAAAATGCGTTGGCGCGGGTCAGCCGGCGCGGTCCAAGCGGGGTCCGAACAGCATCGGTCCATACTCGACAAGAAAGAGCCCGAAGGCCGCCATCCAGGCCGTGCCCGCTAGCTCGACCAGCGTCCCGTGCATCCCCGCATCGATGCCCGCGCCGATGCGCAGCAACGCGGCCGCGATCACGGAGCTGAAAATGACCAGCGTCGTCCGCGACGCGTTCAAGGACCGCTTGGCATGGCCGCGCGTCGCGCGAGTCATGACGGCAAGGGTCATCAGGCCGACCGCTCCGGTCGTCCACGCATGAAGCGGTTCGGTACCGACAAAGCTGCCTGGCGCGAATATCGCGATCGCACCAAGCAGAAATCCGAGCGGAACGAAGGCGTAGCCAATGTGCAGGATCAGAACGAAGGGCTCCCGCCAAGCGTGAACGCCGAGCCAGCGCCACAGGCGCACGGCCTGCAAAACAGCGGCGGCGGAAAAGACGATACCGGTCGCGCCGGCCACCGGCATCACGATCCACGAAACGAGGGCAACGACCGAAACGACCAGCGTCACGAGATCGAACCGGTCAAACGAAACCGGCAGGCGTTTCGATCCCATTCGCATCAACCATGTGTGCGTGAAACTGGGGACGATGCGCCCGCCGATCAGAATGATCAGGCCGACGATCGCCGCGATGCCCACGCGGCTCCCGATACTCGATGTTCCGGACGTCAACACCTCCGCGTGGAACCCGATATTGGCCGCCGCCAGGAACGCAACGAGGATCAGCGGCTTCAGATTGCGCCAATTGCGTCCAACCACGATCTCGCGAGCGACCACGAGAAAGAGGCATGGCAGAAAAAGACTGTCCAATACCACCGCCGGAAGAGGTCCCGTCACCCCGGTAAGAAGGAAGGCCACCCGTGCCGCGCACCAGAGAAGAAATAGAAGACTCAGCCGCCAACCCGCGACGGGAAGATGGCCCGTCCAATTGGGCACCATGGTCAACAGAAATCCGGCGACGACCGCGGCCGTATAGCCGAAGATCATCTCATGCGCGTGCCACGCAAGTGCGCCGTAGCCTTGGCCCGCGGCCCATAGTCCGCCAATCGTCCCGATCCAAATCGCCATGGCGATGACGGCCCAGAACGCGGCGCCGAAGAAGAAGGGCCGGAAACCGTAAAAGAACAGCGGAGTGGCGGACTTGGCAACGCGCCCTCCCCTATACCGCTCGTCCCTTTCTAGACCGCGCTGCATCAACCGCCGGCTTTCCACACATCCGAATCGACCGGACGAAAGGTAGCGCCCGCGCGCGCATCCGAACTTGCGTCAACGCATGCTCGAACTCAGGACGATGGGGTTCGTCTTTTGTCTTTGACGGTTTGGCGTTGCTCGGCGACGTGGTACAGGCCCTCGACATCGCTCACGATGATCTTGCGGCGCCCGATGGCGACAATGCCCGCGCTCTCCCAGGCGCTCAGGATTCGACTGACGGAATGAAACGTCGTTCCGGAAGCCTGAGCGAGATCCTGCTGCGTGACGGGAAAATCGATCATGACGCCTTGTTCCGTGTCCTTGCCGGATTGGGCGACGAGCCGCAATAGCGTGTGAGCCACGCGGCGCTCCACCTCCTCGGTCGACAGCTCTTTGACTCTGGTATGGGCTTCTTGCAGCCGGTCGCCCATCGTCTGCATGACATTCAGGGCCAAGAAGGGATGAGACTTCATGAAGTCGTCCCAAATGTCGCTCGGCCAAGCGAGCGTTACGCTATCGACGACGGCTATCGCCGTGGCCGGGTAATCCGTTCGGCGAAGAGCCTTGGCGATTCCATAGATATCGCCGGGATTGACGAAGCGGATAAGAACCTGCTGTCCGTGCGCGGTCACCTTCACCACCTTGAGAAGACCGTGCAACAGGACGAAGAAGGCATCGGCGTCGTCACCCTGCTGGAAGACGGCGGTACCCTTCGGGACGTGCTGCGACGTGGCATGGGAGAGGACGTCGTCGAGCTCGGCGTCATCCAACGCGGAGAAGATCGGCAGCCGATGGATGATGCTGCGGTCCAGTTTTGTCATCCGCCTGGAAACCCTCCGCTATGGATAGGCCTGGAGGGTAGCGATCAGAGAACCCCAAGGTTAAATAACACAATGCCCAGGAGTCCGCGCTAGGACAGTCCTGGGTTGCATTTCAGGTTGGTCCGGCAGGTCTTTTAGCTGACCCGATGCTCGGGCGCGCCCGCGAGGGCTAATCCGGAGATATCGGCCTTCGAGACGAGGCGCGCGACATACTGGGCCGTGGCGCGCCTGGTCACGTTTTCCTGGAGATAGTCCGCGATATGCCTTGCGACCGCCTCGAACGGGAGCTCGGCGCCGTCGATCCTGCGATCCAGCCGAATAATGTGCAGACCGTACCGCGTCTTCACGGGCGTCTCGCCGATCTCGCCCGGCGACAGCCCCGCCAGGGCCTGTTCGAATTCCGGCGTCGTTTGACCCGCCGTGATCTGGCCGAGATTCCCGCCCTGCTCGGCCGACGGACAGGCGGAGTGGGCCCTTGCCAGGGCGGAAAACCGATCCGGCCGCGATTTGAGGTCCTCGAGCGCGGCGGCCGCCGCCGCCCTTGCCTCGGCATAGGCCTCCGCATCGTCCTCCCGCGCCGAAAAGAGAATATGAGCGGCCTCGAAGATCGTCTCGGAGCGGAAGCGGGACCGGTTCTGCTCGTAATAGCGCCGGCACGTCGCCTCGTCCGGCTCGGGCACCGCGACCTCCCTTTCCACCAGACCGCGGATCAGTGCCTCTTCTTCGGTTTCGCGCCGCCCGCCCTCGTCGCTATGCGGATCGGCCGCCATGCCGAGGCGGCGAGCTTCCTGAAGCAGCAACTCCCGGACCACCAGCGCGCGGGCGGCCGCCTGCCAAGCCGCGACGGGCTTGGGCGCCGGATGATACTGCGTCTCGCGAGCGATGGCATCGTGAGGAATGTCGATCCCATTGACGCTCACAGGCACCCGTTCAGGCAATCCATTCTGCGCTTGTTCTGTGTGAGCCACTGTACTCACTCCGCCGGCACGGGGCGCTCGCCGGGTTGCCGTGGCGGGAGTTGCCCGGTGTGACCCATGCCGCCATACGGTCCGCTCTGCTCCCGGGTGCGGACGACCTGGTATCCGCGCCGCCCGAGATACCAAATGGGCGCGCTCCAGATATGGACGAGACGCGTGAACGGAAAGACGAGGAAAATCGTCATGCCGAGGAACAAATGCAGCTTGAAGACCGGGTTCGCGTCGGCGATCAGCGACGCCATGCCGGGTTGCAGCGTGACGATCCCTTGCGCCCAGGTCATGAACCGGATCATCTCGCCGCCGTCCAGGTGCTGGAGCGAGATTGGAATGGTGGCGAGCCCCAAGATCAGCTGCACATAGAGCAGCAAGAGAACGGCAATATCGCCGAACGACGAGTTTTTGCGTATCCGCGAGTCGAAGAGCCGCCGATGCACAAGAAGCGTCAATCCGATGAAACAAGCGATGCCGGCGATGCCGCCGACGACAATGGCCATCATCTGCTTGAAGCCGTGCGATATGCCCATGGCGTCGAAGACGGCGATGGGCGTCAGCAAACCCACGAAGTGGCCGACGAAGATGATGAGAATGCCGACGTGGAAGAGGTTCGAGCCCCAGCTAAGCTGCTTGCGCCGCAAGAGCTGACTCGATCCCGAGCGCCAGGTGTATTGCTCGCGGTCGAAGCGCGCGAGGCTCCCAAAAAGGAAGATGGCGATACACAGATATGGATACCAGCCAAAAAGGAATTGGTTGACCGCATCGCTCATGGCGCCTCTCCCTTCATCGATACGGCAGCGGCCGGGCGCCGCCCCGCGCGGATTTGTGCAACCAGCCGGTCCTTGCAGCCCGGCGCGGCGCTCGGGCCGAAGGTCACGGCCTCCTCCTCCCACTCCGCGTCCAGCGCGGCGAAATCGTTGGGATCGGCGGCGGGATCCTCGGGGACCACATCGAGCTGCTCGGAATCGAGTGCCGGAGCCGCAAGCGTCTCGAGCGCCCGGAATACGGCCGCATAGCGCGCATTCCGCTTCTCCAGCCGTTCCGCCACGGCGGCAAGGATATGCGCGGGTTGACCGAGAAGCTGGCGTGCTTCGTCGAGCGGGCGCATGGAAAGGAATTCGAGGAACGCCGGCAAGTAGTCGGGAAGCTCGCTCGTGCTGAGACTGAGCCCGTTCTCGCCATAGAGATTCTTGAGGTCGATCATCGCCTGGCCGCGGTCGCGACTCTCGCCATAGACATGCTCGAAAAGATGCAGGGACAAGGATCGCGTGCGGTCGAACAGCTCGACGTAGCGCTCCTGCAGGTCATAGACGTCGGCTTGCTCCAGGTCCTCGATCAGCGCATCGACGGCGGCACGGCTCTCGGAGGGCAACAGCTTTTCGTCGTCCAAAACGCTCCGGAGATCGGGAGCGGCTTTCTGAAGTGCTTCCTCGGGATAGCTGAGCAGCGCCGAGAGAACTTTGAAGGTCTTCGTCGTCATGCGACCTCCAGGGGAGTCTTGTGCTTCTTCTGGGGCCCGAACAGGTTGGGCTCGGACGTTCCGCCAGAGCAGCCGTTTCCGAACGAGAATCCGCAAGATCCGCGCAGGTCATAGGCATCTTCGGTCAGTTCGCGATGCGCCGTGGGAATGACGAAGCGATCCTCGTAGTTGGCGATGGCCATCACCTCGTACATATGGTCCATCTGTTCGGCGCTGAGGCCGACCTTTTCGGGGATGCTCGCATCGACGACACCGTCGACGGTCTTGGCGCGCATATAGGCGCGCATGGCGAACATCCGCTCCAACGCCAGCGCCACGGGCTCTTCCTTGCCGGCGGTCAGCAGATTGGCGAGGTATTTGAGCGGAATGCGGAGGCTGCGCACGTCCGGCATTTCGCCGTCGCTCCCGAGCTTACCGGCCTCGACGGCGGAATTGATCGGCGACAGCGGCGGAACGTACCAGACCATCGGAAGGGTCCTGTATTCGGGATGCAGCGGAAAGGCGACTTTCCAATCCATGGCCATTTTCCACACCGGCGAATTGGCGGCGGACTCGAGCCAATTGTCGGGCACACCGTCGGCGCGGGCCTGCGCGATCACCTCGGGGTCGTTGGGATCGAGAAAGATCGAGAGTTGCGCCTCGTAGAGGTCCTGCTCGTCGGCGGCGCTCGCCGCCTCTTCGATGCGGTCCGCGTCGTAAAGGACCACTCCCAGATAACGGATGCGGCCGACGCAGGTCTCGGAGCAGACCGTCGGCTGACCGGCCTCGATGCGCGGAAAGCAGAAGATGCATTTCTCCGATTTGCCGCTGGACCAGTTGTAATAGATCTTTTTGTACGGGCATCCGGAGACGCACATGCGCCAGCCGCGGCACTTGTCCTGATCGATAAGGACGATGCCGTCCTCCTCGCGCTTGTAGATCGCGCCGGACGGGCAGGCCGCAACGCAGGCCGGGTTGAGGCAGTGCTCGCACAGCCGCGGCAGATACATCATGAACGTGTTCTCGAACTGCCCGTAGATCTCCTTCTGCACGCCTTCGAAATTGACGTCCGCGGACCGCTTGGAGAACTCGCCGCCAAGAATTTCTTCCCAGTTCGGCCCCCATTCGATCTTCTCTATGCGCTTACCGCTGACAAGCGAGCGTGGCCGCGCCGTCGGCGTAGCCTGAAGCTCCGGCGCTTTCTGAAGGTGCTGATAGTCGAAGGTGAAAGGCTCGTAGTAGTCGTCGATCTCCGGCAGATCGGGATTGGCGAAGATATTGGCGAGCACGCGCCATTTGGAACCGATCCGGGGTTCGATCGTGCCGTTCCGCTTGCGGCGCCAACCGCCATTCCAGCGGTCCTGGTTCTCCCACTCCTTGGGATAGCCGATGCCCGGCTTCGTCTCGACGTTGTTGAACCAGGCGTATTCCATGCCTTCGCGGCTGGTCCAAACGTTCTTGCACGTGACGGAACAGGTGTGACACCCGATGCACTTGTCGAGGTTCAGCACCATGGCAACTTGGGCACGGATCTTCATTCTGCAGCCTCCAGTCGGGACGTATCCGGCGCCGCGTCCGCGGCCGGCCGCTCAAGCCAGTCAACCTTCGCGACCTTACGGACGATGACGAATTCGTCGCGATTCGAGCCGACGGTTCCGTAGTAGTTGAAGCCGTAGGATTGCTGGGCGTAGCCGCCGATCATATGCGTCGGCTTCAACACCGTTCGTGTCACCGAGTTATGGATGCCTCCCCTTTGACCGGTTTGTTCGGAGCCGGGCACGTTCACGATCTTCTCCTGCGCGTGGTACATCAAGCACATACCTTCCTTGACCCGCTGGGAGACGACCGCGCGCGCCACCAGCGCGCCGTTGGCGTTGAAGGCCTCGATCCAATCGTTGTCGACGATGCCGGCCTTCTGCGCGTCGGCTTCGCTGATCCACACGATCGGACCGCCGCGCGACAACGTCAGCATCAAGAGGTTGTCGGTATAGGTGGAGTGGATTCCCCATTTCTGGTGGGGCGTGATGAAGTTGAGCACGACGGACTTGTTGCCGTTTGGCTTACGGTCGATGACCGGCTTGACGGTCTTGGTGTCGATCGGCGGGCGATAAACACACAAGCCTTCGCCGAAGGCCCGCATCCATAAGTGATCTTGGTAGAGCTGCTGCCGCCCGGTGAGCGTGCGCCACGGGATCAATTCATGCACGTTGGTATAGCCCGCGTTGTAGCAGACCTTCTCCGATTCCAGACCGGACCACGTCGGCGACGAGATGATCTTACGCGGCTGTGCAACCACGTCCCGGAAGCGGATTTTCTCGTCCTCTTTGTGGAGAGCAAGATGGACCAGGCCGCGCCCCGTGGTCTTCGACAAGGCCTCCCACGCCTTGACCGCAACCTCGCCATTGGTCTCGGGGGCAAGCGTTAGAATCACCTCGGCGGCGTCGATATCGCAATCGATCCGCGCCAGACCCTTGGTCGCCCCCTCTTCCTCGACCTCTCCGTTGAGGCGCTTGAGGAATTCGACTTCCTGCTCGGTCTTCCAGTTGATGCCCTTTCCGCCGTTTCCGAGCTTGCTCATCAGCGGCCCGAGCGACGTGAACCGCTTGTAGAGATTGGGATAGTCGCGCTCCACGACCGCGACTTGCGGCATGGTCTTGCCAGGAATCGGATCGACCTCGCCCTTCTTCCAGTCCTTGACGTCGAGAGCTTGGGCGATCTCGCCGGGCGTGTCGTGCAGGATCGGCGTCAGCACCACGTCGGTTTCTTTCCCAAGCACCTCCGGAGCGACCTCGGAGAACGCCTTGGCGATGCCCTTGTAGATTTCCCAGTCGTTACGCGCGCCCCAGACCGGGTCCACCGCCGAGGTCAGCGGATGGATAAAGGGATGCATGTCGGACGTGTTGAGATCGTTCTTCTCGTACCAGGTCGCCGTCGGCAAAACGATGTCGGAATACATGCACGTCGTCGACATGCGGAAGTCGATGGTGACGAGCAGGTCGAGCTTTCCCTCCGGCGCCTTGTCGTGCCAAGCCACCTCCACCGGTTTTTGCGCGCCGGTCGACCCCAAATCCTTTCCCAACACGCCGTGGGACGTGCCGAGCAGGTGCTTCAAGAAATACTCGTGGCCCTTTCCCGACGAGCCCAGAAGGTTCGAGCGCCAGACAAACATGTTGCGCGGCCAGTTGACCGGCTTGTCCGGATCCTCGCAGGAGAGCGTCAGCTCGCCGGACTTGAGCGCCGCGGCCACATAGTCCTTCGGCTCTTGGCCGGCCTTGGCGGCCTTGGCCGCGATCGAAAGCGGGTTCGTCTCGAGTTGCGGCGCCGAAGGCAGCCACCCCATGCGCTCGGCGCGCACATTGTAGTCGATCAGCGTTCCATCCCACGGACCGGCCGGTGCGGTTGGCGAGAGAATCTCCGACACGCCGAGCGTCTCGTAGCGCCACTGATCGGAGTGGGCGTAGAACGCCGAGGTGGAATTCATCTGCCGCGGCGGACGCCCCCAATCCAGTCCGAACGCCAGCGGAAGCCAGCCTGTCTGCGGACGCAGCTTCTCTTGCCCTACGTAATGCGACCAACCGCCCCCCGACTGACCGATGCAACCGCACATCACCAGCATGTTGATGATGCCGCGATAGGTCATGTCCATGTGGAACCAGTGGTTCACACCGGCGCCAAGGATCACCATCGAACGGCCGTTCGTCTTTTCGGCGTTGCGGGCGAACTCCCGAGCAATCGTGACGATCTGGTCGCGCGGAACGCCGGTGATCTTTTCCGCCCAAGCGGGCGTGTAGGGCTCCACCTCGTCATATGAGGCAGCAAGATGCTCGCCGCCAAATCCCTGATCGACGCCGTAATTCGCGATAAAGAGGTCGTAGACGCTGGCCGCCAGCACGTCGCCATCCGTTAGCGACAGACGCATCACGGGGACCTTCCGTACCAAGACGTCCGGGTGATCGGTCCCGGTGAAATGATCGTGCTCGCGGTTGCCGAAATAAGGGAAAGCAACCTCGGCGACCTCGTCGCGTATTTCGGCGAGCGAGAGGCGCAGCTTCGTCTCCCGGCCCTTGCCGTCCTTTTCCTCGAGATTCCATTTGCCGGTGCCGTTCCAGCGGTACCCGACGGAGCCGCAAGGCGCCACGATCTCACCTGAGTTTTCGTCGACCGCGAGCGTCTTCCATTCGGGATTGGCCGTCTCGCCCAACGCGCCATCCAGATCGCTGGCGCGCACGAACCGCTCCGGAATTAGCCGTCCGTCGCTCTCGACCAGACGGACGAGCATGGGCATGTCGGTGTATTTGCGCACATAGTCCGCGAAATAAGGGACCTGGCGCTCGACATGAAACTCGCGGGCGATGACATGGCCCAGCGCCATGGCGAGCGCCGAATCCGTGCCTTGCGTGGGATGGACCCAAAGATCGGAGAACTTCGCAGCCTCCGAATAATCGGGCGTGATCACGACGCTCTTGGCGCCCCGGTAGCGTGCCTCCGTGTAGAAGTGCGCATCGGGGGTACGCGTCTGAGGCACATTCGAGCCCCACAGGATCAGGAATCCCGAATTGTACCAGTCCGCACTTTCGGGAACGTCAGTCTGCTCGCCCCAGGTCTGCGGCGAGGCCGGCGGCAAATCGCAATACCAGTCGTAGAACGACATGCACACGCCGCCGAGCAGCGACAGATAACGGGAGCCCGCCGCGTAGCTCACCATCGACATGGCTGGGATCGGCGAGAAGCCGATCACGCGATCCGGCCCATAGGTCTTCGCGGTATAGGCGTTGGCCGCGCCGATGATCTCGTTGACTTCGTCCCATGTGGCACGCACGAAGCCGCCAAGGCCGCGCTTTTTCACATACTTGGCGCGCTTTTCGGGATTCTCGACAATCGATGTCCAAGCGGCGACGGGTTTGGCGGTGGCGCGCGCTTCGCGCCACAGCTTGAGCAAACGAGACCGGACCAGCGGATATTTCACCCGGTTGCCGGAATACAGATACCACGAATAACTGGCACCCCGCGAACAGCCCCTCGGTTCATGATTGGGCAGATCGGGCCGCGTGCGCGGATAGTCCGTCTGCTGCGTTTCCCAGGTGACGATGCCGCCCTTGACGTAGATCTTCCACGAGCAGGACCCGGTACAATTGGCCCCGTGCGTCGACCGGACAATCTTGTCGTGCTGCCAGCGCTTTCGGTACCCGTCTTCCCAGCGTCTGTCCTCGCGCGTAACGACGCCGTAGCCGTCCGAGAAGTCGTCGACCACACGATTGAAGAATGTCAGGCGATCGAGGAAATGACTCATGACGTTCGCCTCCGCTTGGTGCTATCCGCCACCAGGTTTTCGATGTTGTGCTTGGATGGGTTGATCGTCGCCATGTCACCCGGTCGCCGTTTGGAAAATCCGGCCAATTTGGTGGATCTTCGGAAATCCGCGTCATCTTGGCGCTCGGCGCTGCGGCGGACGTTGACGCACGACAAGTTGCGAAGCCATTGGCTCCTTGCGGAACGTCGTCGAGGATAGACGGGGTGCGAGCCGATCCAGGGCAGTGAGCCTTTCGGCCGGATGACAAACCGGAATGCCGGCCCTGGACATTGCCGGTCGTTCGTCGCAACGAAGCCGCGGGCACAATTGTCCGCGCGATCGAAGCGCGCGACGTGACCCACATCTCGTGAAGCGGAACGGTAGTGGCGTGTGCTGACTCTATCTCGACAACTCGAAAGGCAAGGCGCCGCGTTTCAAGATCGTGCCCCATGGTGGGGCGGCGATCTCCAGACACTGCGCAATGTCTGCCGGCCGCAGACGGCGGCCCTGCCCGGTCAATCGTCCGCCATGGCGTTTCCCATGTCGTTTCCAATGGCGTTCCCCATGTCCGACGGCAGCGGCGATCAACTTACGGGCACGCTCCACCGGCCCATGAGTCCCGCCAAAGACGATCCTTCAATTTTGCTGATTCACGGTCTCACGGGGTGCGAGGACAGCACTTACATGAAGGAGTCGGCGCTGTTCCACCTCCGGCGTGGCCGGCAGGTGCTGCGGCTGAACCTGCGCGGCGCAGGCCGCTCGAGGCATGTTGCCAATGGGTATTATCACGCAGGTTGTGCCCGAGACATTCGGGACGTTCTCGATGGCCTCGATGACGCATCGCTGGAGCGCGGTCTCGTCCTGGTCGGCTTTTCCCTTGGCGGCAACATTCTACTGAACTTCGCCGGGCGGCTTGCCGCGCACTACCCCATCGCCGGTATCGCGACCGTGTCCGCGCCAATCGAGCCGTTGGAAGCGTGCAAGCGCATGATGGAACCGCGAAACGCCGTCTACCATCGTTTTCTCCTCAAGCGGATGAAGCAGGATGTCCTGAGCTCGCGCATTCTTTCGACCGGGGAACGAAAAGACATCGAGGGCGCCCGGTCCATCTTCGCCTTCGACGACTGTTGGGTTGCGCCGCAAAACGGATTTCGCGATGCGCGAGACTACTACGAGCGGACGGCGGGGGCGCGGTGCGTACGATCGATCTCCGTTCCGGCCCTCTTGCTGCACGCAAGCAACGACCCGTGGATCCCGGTTCGCCCATACCTGTCGTTGCAGAAACTTGGCCTGCCAAATGTCGCGATCGTCATCTCGCGGAGCGGCGGCCATGTCGGCTTTCACGAACGAGGGCATGCGGAAACGTGGCACGACCGAATGATCGACATCTTCATTAAAAGCCTCGTTGGGCACGAGGTCTCGGCCCCGTAACGGGGCCGCGTCACGCCGGCCGGCGTCCCGAAGCCGACAGGAGCCAACGCGCCGAAAGCCAATCGTCCGGCCGAGGCTCCTCCGGTTCTCGCGGCTGTGTCCCCATTTCGGATTACGATCTCCGGCAAATGGGCGGCCTTTCGCCATTTGAAATCTGCACCGTTTGAAATCTGCACCGTGGCGACCGGAGCTTCGCACCGCCGTCGACCGCATCGGGATGCACGCCCTGCGGGCGGCGAACGCGTCCCGACACTTAATGTTGAGCCGAAGCTTGTGACTTCGCTCAAAAGTCCATATGACCTCACCCGAAGAATTCGGGGTGGATATTCATCATATGGCGGCGCTGCAGGAGAACGAAACCGCCCTCGGGACCGGCGGTGCCAAGAAGCCGTCGCTCGACAAAGATCTGCGGAAGATCGAGCAGTTCGAGGAGGCCACGCGCGCTGTCTCGCGCAGCCGTCCGGCGGTTGGGATAGCCGTCCTCTTTCTCGTCGCCGCCGGCATTTTTGCATGCATCCAAGTCGGGGCGATGCCTAACAGCGTCCTGGCCATCGTTGCCGCCATTATCGGCGGCTACATGGCGCTGACGATCGGCGCGAACGACGTTGCGAACAACGTCGGTCCGGCCGTGGGAGCACGGGCGCTGACCATGACGGGCGCCCTGATTATCGCCGCGATCTTCGAATGTGCCGGCGCGCTGATAGCTGGCGGAAGCGTCGTCCAAACGATTTCCAAGGGCATCATCGATCCGTCGCTCGTACCGAACGGCAAGGTCTTCGTTTGGATCATGATGTCGGCGCTATTGGCATCGGCGCTGTGGGTCCATCTCGCGACCTATCTCGGCGCGCCCGTCTCCACCACGCATTCGATTGTCGGCGGCGTGTTGGGCGCCGGTCTCGCGGCTGTCGGCGTGGACGTTGTCAACTGGTTCGTCATGTCGTCGATCGTCCTGAGCTGGCTGATATCGCCTTTGCTCGGCGGTTTGATCGCCGCCGCGTTCCTCGCCTTTATCAAGATCAATCTGATCTACCAAGAAGACAAGATCACGGCCGCGCAGCGGTGGGTGCCGGTCTTGGTGGCCATCATGGCCGCGGCGTTCGGAGCCTATCTCGCCGTCAAGGGGCTCAAGCACATATGGGAGATCAGCCTCCCAGCGGTCGCCGCGATGGCGCTCGTCATCTTCGTGTTGACGTATCTCGCCGCGAAACCATGGGTCCGCAGTCAATCCGCGGGCATGGAGAACCGCAACCAGAGTCTCCGGAAGCTCTTCCATCTCCCTCTGATCTGTTCGGCGGCATTGCTCTCCTTCGCACATGGCTCCAACGACGTGGCCAACGCGGTCGGCCCCCTGGCCGCGATCCTCAACAGCGCCACAACCGGCGCCTTGTCCAACGAAGTCGGCGTACCAATCTGGGTGATGCTGATCGGTGGCTTCGGGATCAGCCTCGGACTGTTCTTGTTCGGTCCCCGCATCGTGCGCATCGTCGGCGATCAAATCACCAAGATGAACCCCATGCGCGCGTTCTGCGTCGCGCTGTCCGCCGCTCTGACGGTGCTGGTGGCCTCGCAATTCGGTCTTCCGGTCTCGACAACGCATATCGTCGTCGGCGCCGTGTTCGGTGTCGGCTTCTTCCGCGAGCATTACACCGCGCGCAGCCGCCGCCGGCAAGAATACATACGGATACACCGGCGGCAGTCGAGAGTTCAGAGGCGCAGCGTGCATCCGGAAGAGCTACAGCGCCGCAAACTCGTGCGCCGGTCCCATTTCTTGGGGATTGTCGCGGCCTGGGTCATTACCGTTCCGTCGGCGGCCGCGCTCGCCGCGCTCATTTTCCTATGCACGGATTGGGTACGATGAGAGACGCAAGGCCGTAGCCGCGCCGGCCGGCGCAACGGGAACCACGCTGACTGAGCACATCGGCGACGCTCGCGGTTGACCCCGGCCTCCCGAATCTTCATTCTCTTGTCGTCAGCTCTGTCTTGCGGAAGAGACTGGCTCGCGCCGGCGCCGAAGGAGCAACCGCCCCGGAAACTCTCAGGCAACAAGGACCGCAAGGCTTATTGACGCTCTGGAAAGCGGCCGGAGTTCGGTTCCGGCCCACCGACGAGGAAAAGGCATCCGTGCGTCCGAGGTTCGGGAGCACGGGCCGAATCTTTCAGGTCTCATGACAGAGGGGGCTCTTGCCGGATCGTGCCGGTTGTGAGTCTAGGAGCTCTGCATGAGTATCGACGCCAAAACATCCGTTCCCGCATTGCAACGAACGCCGCTGCACGCTCTGCACTTGGCCTTGGGCGCGCGCATGGCGCCATTCGCCGGCTACGACATGCCGCTCAATTACCCGGCGGGCGTTCTGAAGGAACACCGGCATACGCGCGTGGCGGCGGGCCTGTTCGACGTCTCGCATATGGGCCAGATCGTCCTGCGGCCGAAGTCCGGCGCCATGGCCGATGCGGCTCGCGCGATAGAGCGCCTCGTTCCGGCCGACATCCTGGGATTGGCGCCGGGGCGCCAACGCTACACCTTCTTTACGAACGGCAACGGCGGCATCCTCGACGACCTGATGGTGTCCAACCGAAGCGACCACTATCTTCTCGTGGTCAACGCGGCGCGCAAGGCGCAAGATTTGGCTCTCCTGCAAGATGGGCTCGAAGGCGACTGCAACGTCGAGCAACTCGACCGTGCCCTGATTGCGCTCCAGGGCCCAAAAGCCGAATCGGTGCTGGCGCGCCTGGCCTCCGATTGCGTAGGCATGCAATTCATGGACGTGCGCGAACTGACGATCCTCGGTACCGAATGCATCGCCGCGCGGTCCGGCTATACCGGCGAGGACGGCTTCGAGATTTCCCTGCCAGCCGATGTCGCTCGCGAGATTGCCGAGGGCTTGCTCGAAAACCCGGACGTTGCACCGGCCGGTTTGGCCGCGCGAGACACCCTACGGCTGGAGGCGGGGCTGTGTCTTTACGGAGCCGATATAGATACGGCCACGACGCCCACGATGGCCGGTCTGTCGTGGGCGATCCCCGCGGTTCGCCGGCAAGGACCGCGCGCCGGCGGATTTCCCGGTGCGCGGATTATTCTGGACGAGCTGGATCGCGGGCCCGCCACCCGCCGGGTCGCATTGGCTCCCGAAACGCGGACGCCCGTCCGGGCGGGAGCTCCTCTCTTCGCCGAGGAGACAGGCGGCGCCCCCGCCGGCCATGTCACCTCGGGCGGCTTTGGTCCGAGCGTCGACCGGCCCATTGCCATGGGCTACGTTCCCGCCGGGCTCTCGGCGCCGGGAACGGTTCTCTTTGCCGAGGTCCGCGGCAAGCGGTTGCCCGTCGCGGTCGCCACGTTTCCATTCGTCGAACACCGGTACAAGCGTGCATGAGCGCGCAATCTCAAGGAGGCGATGTTGCTGAGATTCACTGAAGATCATGAATGGCTAAAAATCGACGGAGACGTCGCGACGGTCGGCATTACCGCCTATGCGGCGGAGCAGCTCGGCGATCTCGTCTTTGTGCAGCTCCCCGAAATCGGCACCACGCTCGACAAGGGCGATGAGGCTGCCGTCGTCGAATCGGTCAAGGCGGCCTCCGACGTCTACGCGCCCGCCGCCGGCGAGGTCGTGGGGATCAACGAAGAGATTGTCAACGATCCATCGATCGTGAACGCGAACCCGGAAAGCAGCGGCTGGTTCTACAAGCTGAAACTTACCGACGTGAAATCGCTCGGCGGTCTCATGGACGAAGCCGCGTATAAGGAGCTCATCGGCTGAATGGAACGGACCGTGACACCCCGGGAGACGGCTTACGAGCCGTATGATTTTGCCAACCGCCGGCACATCGGACCTTCTCCGGAGGAGATCCAGGCGATGCTCGATACGGTGGGCGCGGCAAGCCTCGATGCGCTCATAGACGAGACGGTACCGGGCGATATCCGGCAGTCGAGGCCACTCGACTTGCCCGATCCGCTGTCCGAGCGCGGCGCGCTCGATCGCTTGCGCGAGACGGCCGACAAGAACCGCGTACTCACCTCTCTCATCGGCCAGGGTTATCACGGCACGATCATGCCCCCGGCGATCCAGCGCAATATCCTGGAAAGCCCGGCGTGGTACACGGCCTACACGCCCTATCAGCCGGAAATCAGTCAGGGCCGGCTCGAGGCGCTGCTGAACTTTCAGACCCTTGTCGCCGATCTGACGGCGCTCGATATCGCCAATGCGTCGCTCCTCGACGAGGCAACCGCCGCCGCCGAAGCCATGGCGCTCGCCCGCCGGGTCACCAAGACGAAGGCGAATGCCTTCTTCGTCGACGCGCAGTGCCTGCCGCAGACGATCGCCGTCCTGAAGACGCGCGCCGAGCCGCTTGGCTGGGAGATTATCGTCGGCGATCCGTTTCTGGACCTGGAACCGGACAAGGTCTTCGGCGCGATCTTTCAGTATCCCGGCGTCGAGGGCGCGTTCCACGACTTTTCGGGCGTGATTGCCGCATTGCACGAGCGCAAGGCGTTCGCCGTCGTCGCGGCCGATCCTTTGGCGCTCACGCTGCTGAAGCCCCCTGGCGAGATGGGCGCCGACGCCGCCGTCGGCGCCATGCAACGGTTCGGCATGCCGATGGGCTATGGCGGACCGCACGCCGCCTATATCGCCGTCAAGGAGGCCCATAAGCGGGCGCTGCCGGGGCGCCTCGTGGGCGTCTCGATCGACGCACGGGGAAACCGCGCCTACCGTTTGGCGCTGCAAACGCGCGAGCAGCACATCAGACGTCAGAACGCCACGTCGAACATCTGCACGGCGCAGGTCCTGCCGGCCGTCATCGCGTCCATGTACGCCGTGTTCCATGGGCCGAGGGGGCTGAGGGCGATCGCCGGGCGCGTGCACCGAAAGGCAGCCCGCTTGGCGGAAGGCCTCGAGCGCCTTGGGTTCAAGATCAGACCCGGCGCCTTCTTCGACACCATCACGGTGGACGTTGGACCGTATCAGGGCCTCGTCATGAAGAACGCCGTCGATAACGGGGTGAATTTGCGGAAGGTCGGGACCGACCGCATCGGCATCACGGTCGACGAGCGTACCCGGCCGGACACGCTCGAAGCCGTTTGGCGTGCGTTCGGCGGCGACCAACTGGCCTATTCGGACGACTATCCCGAATCCCGCCTGCCCCGCTCGCTGATCCGCCAGTCCGCCTATCTCACCCATCCCGTATTCCACATGAACCGGGCGGAAAGCGAGATGACACGCTATATGCGCCGCCTCGCCGACCGCGACCTGGCGTTGGATCGCGCCATGATCCCGCTCGGCTCCTGCACCATGAAGCTCAACGCGACGGCGGAGATGTTACCGATCACATGGCCGCAATTCGCCGAGATCCATCCTTTCGCACCGGCCGGCCAAGCACTCGGCTATGCCGAGATGATCGAGGACCTCTCGGGGAAGCTGTGCGAGATCACCGGTTACGACGCGTTCTCGATGCAGCCTAATTCCGGTGCCCAAGGCGAGTACGCGGGCCTGCTGACCATCCGCGCGTATCACAAGGCGCGCGGCGAGGGTCATCGCGATGTCTGCCTGATTCCGGCTTCGGCCCACGGCACCAATCCCGCCTCGGCCACCCTGTGCGGCTACAGGGTCGTGGTCGTCGGAACCGACGAAAACGGCGGAATCGACATCGGCGATTTTCGTGCCAAGGCCGAAGAGAATGCCGCGAACCTCGCCGCGGTCATGATCACCTATCCTTCCACGCACGGCGTGTTCGAGGAGACCGTGCGTGAGGTTTGCGACATCACCCACGCGAATGGCGGGCAGGTCTATCTCGACGGCGCGAACATGAACGCCCTTGTCGGCCTCGCCCGGCCCGGCGAAATCGGGGCCGATGTCGGGCACCTAAACCTGCACAAAACTTTCTGCATACCGCACGGCGGCGGCGGGCCAGGCATGGGACCGATCGGCGTGAGGGCGCATTTGGTCCCGTTCCTGCCAGGCCACCCAGAAACCGGAGGCAACGCCATGACGGTCTCCGCCGCGCCCTATGGCTCGGCCTGTGTCCTGGCGATTTCCTGGAGCTACCTTCTGATGATGGCCGGAGCCGGGCTGACCCAGGCCACACGCGTGGCGATTCTCAGCGCGAACTACATTGCCGCGCGTCTGTCCGCCGCCTACGACGTGCTCTATACGGGCAGCAACGGACGCGTCGCGCATGAATGCATCATCGACACGCGTCCTCTCCACGCGAGCGCGGACGTGACGGTCGACGACGTTGCCAAACGGCTCATCGACTGTGGCTTCCATCCGCCGACAATGAGCTGGCCGGTTCCGGGCACGCTCATGATCGAGCCGACCGAATCGGAAACGAAGGAAGAGCTGGACCGGTTCTGCGACGCCATGCTGGCGATCCGCGAGGAAGCTCTGGCGATTGAACAAGGCCGGTACCATCGCACGAACAATCCGTTGAAGAACGCGCCGCATACGGTCGAAGATCTCATCGGCGAATGGGAAAGACCCTATTCCCGGGAATGCGCTTGCTTTCCTGCCGGCGCTTTCCGCGTCGACAAATATTGGCCGCCCGTCAATCGGGTGGACAACGTCCATGGAGACCGCCACCTCGTCTGTTCGTGCCCACCCATGGAGTCCTACGTCAAAGCGGAGCCGGCGAAAGAGACCGCGCGAGTCTCGAACGACTGACGCCGGTTCGTGCCGGCCGGCGCCGCTCCGGCCGACGTTCCCAGCGCCGGATTCTAATGGCACCCCGGCCGAGCGCCGCGCCCTTACGAGAGCTGCAACACAACAAGGCCCGAGGCTTCCGCCCCGGGCCTTCCGTTCTAAACGTCACCTGAGTCGAAGCGCTATTAGCGCACGTGCGGCCTGAACGCGCTCTGCATCAGACTGGCATACATCTCACCGAGTTTCGTCAGCTCGGCGATGTGCGCCTCGTAGGCCTTCTTGACGTATTTCGACTGAATTTCGACAGCTTGTTCGACCGACTTGGCGCCGATGATCTGCTCGAACGCGTTGGTCGAATCCTCGAACGCCTTCTTGGAATAGTCGGTCCACTCGGCGGCAATGGCCTGGAAGCCCTTGTTCACTTCACCAAAGGACCCAAAGACGGCATCGAATCCGTCTTTGCCGAATTTCTGAAAGTCATCGCCAATCTTGAACTGCTCAATCATTTGTACCTCTCCTCCCGCAGTGCACGTCGCGGTCTGCGTTGATCAAGTCCGGGATATGGTGCGCTGCACAATAAAATGCAAGACCATTACCGCCGCGCTGCCAGACAATTGCCGGACATATAAACTTCTCTTAAGCATCAGAATGTTGACGATGCACTGACTGGGCAGCCGGCCTGTCTCCAGGGTTCGGCGCCGTATCCCGGACCAGGCAGGCGCGAGGCCGCCGCGCCGCCGGCATCAAGTCCCAAGCGCACCGCTTTGGTACCATTGATTGCGTGCAACGTGGTTCTATGTGACTGCCGGAATACCGGCATAAACTGGTACCAGGGGCATGACATCGACACACGATATCGACACACGATATCGACACACGATATCGACTTGGGCCTTGCCCCGATATGACTGCGGCCGTGCATCCGGGGGGAACAGCAATGCAGTTGCCAATTGCTGTAAGCGAGGCGGCGAAATCCACGCTTCAGAATCAGGTCTTCGAACAGATCCGGTTGATGATCGTGAAGGGGCAGCTGAAGGCTGGCGATCCTCTGCCGGGAACGCGCGAGCTCAGCTTGCAAATGGGCATTTCACGCAATACTGCCGTGCTGGCCTACGATCGCCTCATCTCCGAAGGCTACATCTATACCAAACCCCAGGTCGGCACCTTCGTGTCCGAAACGCTCTACGAAAAAGTCGTTAGCGCAACGGGGATCGGCGATGTCGAAATGCCCACGGCGAATGGCAAGGTCTCCGACCCTCCGTCTCCCCCAAGATCGCGTCAATTTCTACAAACCCACTCCTTGCGAAATCCGCATACGGATCGCCTCACGGCCGATTTCTGGATCGGCCGGCCGGATCCGGCGTCCTTTCCCGTGAAGGTTTGGTCGCGCCATATTTGGCGACAGCTACAACGGTCGCACGCCTCGCTGACGGAGTACAACGACCCGCAAGGTCTCGAAAAGCTCCGAATCGCGATCTCCGATCACCTTGGGCCCGCCCGTGGCATTGTCGTCGATGCCGACCAGATCGTTATCGTCTCCGGTTGTCAGGACGGGTTCAACCTCATCGCCCGGCTGCTCGTCGAGACGGGCACACCTCTCGTCATCGAGAATCCCTGCTATCAAGGCGCGGCTTATGTTTTCGAGAGTTTCGGCGCCGAGCCTCACCCCGTACCCGTCGACGAGTGCGGGCTTGACGTCGCGCAGCTACCGGACGTTTCCAGAGCGGTCGCCTATCTCACGCCGTCACATCAATATCCCATGGGCGCGACGCTTAGCCTTCCACGCAGACTGGAGCTGCTTGCGTGGGCCGACAGATGCGACGCCTATATCGTGGAAGACGACTACGATAGCGATTTCCGCTTCAACGGGGCGCCGCTCACGGCCGTCAAGGGTCTCGATCGAAGCGACCGCGTAATCTACACGGGCACCTTCTCCAAGTGCATGGGGCCCGGTCTGCGGCTCGGATATGTGGTTCTGCCAAAGACCTTGGTGGAACCGGCACGCCGCCTCAAAGCTCTGATGAACAATGGTCAAAGCTGGCTGGAGCAGTCCGTCATGGCGGACTTCATGCTCGACGGCGGCTTTCGGCGGCACTTGCGGCGCATGCGGCGCACCTATTTGGCGCGGCGCGATGCTCTCCTTGCGGCACTCGAAACGAACTTCGGCAAGTGTCACGTGCGGGGAGCGGACGCGGGGATGCATCTCATTTGGCGCATACCGGCCGGACTCCCAGAGGCCGAGGAAATCGAGAAACGCGCGTTGAGAGACGGCGTCGGCGTCTACGCAATGTCGACGGGAGCGGCGCGCCAGTTCGGTTCTCTCGAGGAAAGCCGGAGATATCTCGTTCTCGGCTACGCCGCGATGACACCCAAGCAGATCGACTACGGAATTTCCCGGTTGGCCCAGGCTCTGTCCCGGGAATCCTGCCGATCCGACGAGGCTGGAACAGGCGTGCAGCGAAGGACGCCGTCATGAGTGGATCTGTCATAGAGCTTGGGATGGTTGCGACCGCCTTGTCGCTCGTCCTCGCGATCGTCTGCATCGCCGCTTCGATCTACGGCGCATCCACGCAGCAACCGGTCTTCAATCAAGTCGCCCGCCAGGCGCTGCTGGCGAACTTCGTGCTCGTTACGCTGGGCTGTTTCACGGTCGTTTGGTCCTTTGTCCAAAACGACTTCTCCGTCGCGTACGTGGCGCAGAACTCGAACACACACCTCCCGCTGATCTATCGACTTACGGCCTTGTGGGGCGCACATGAGGGTTCGCTCCTGCTGTGGCTTTGGTTTCTCACGCTCTATTCCGCCCTCGTCGTTCTCTTTCACTGGAAAACCCATCCGCGCTCGATGCCCTACGTCATGGCAACCTTGGCGGCCGTGCAAGTTGGGTTCCAAGTGCTGATCCTTTTTCTTTCCAGTCCGTTCACGGAGCTCATTCCGGCGCCGGCGGAAGGCCGTGAGCTCAATCCGCTTTTGCAGGATCCAGGACTGATCATTCACCCGCCGATGCTCTATCTCGGATATGTCGGCTTCGTGGTTCCGTTCGCCTTTGCCGTCGCCGCGCTCATCCGGGGGAACGCGGGCGCCGAATGGGTGGTGGCAACGCGCCGGTGGACCTTGTTTGCCTGGCTCGCGCTCACGAGCGGCATCATGCTTGGCGGCTACTGGGCCTATTACGAACTCGGCTGGGGCGGCTACTGGGCTTGGGATCCCGTCGAGAACGCCTCACTCATGCCTTGGCTGACCGGAACCGCGCTGCTGCACTCCATCATGGCTCAGGAGAACAGGAATCTGTTCCGGAGCTGGAACGCGTTCCTGGCCATCACGACATTCGCGTTGTCCCTCCTGGGAACCTTCCTCGTGCGCTCGGGCGTGCTGACCTCGGTTCACGCATTCGCCGTCGATCCCACACGTGGAACCTATCTCCTCGCCTTTCTCGGCATCGTGACGCTCGGCGGCTTCGGCCTTCTCATATTCCGGGCAGACACGTTGCGCTCGAATGCGAGGCTCGATGGCTCGCTCTCACGCGAGTCCACGCTTCTCTTCAACAATTTGTTCCTGGTTGTCGCCACCGCGACCGTTTTCTTGGGGACGCTCTATCCGCTGGCCGTCGAGGTCATGGCCGACGAGCGGATCACGGTGGCGGCTCCGTACTTCAACAAGACCGTCCTTCCAATCATGGTCGCGATCGTGTGGCTCATGGCGATCGGTCCCGTCGTTCCTTGGAGGAAGTCCAACCTGACGCGACTGCGAAAACTCATGGCTGGACCCATCTGCGCGGCCCTCGTCTGTCTCCTGACCGGCTGGTTCTTTGGAGTCCGCGCGTTGCTTCCGCTGCTTGCGCTCGCGGGGATCGGATGTGTGCTGGCAAGTATCGCTTTGGACACGTGGCGGTCCACCAAGGCCCGCATCGACATCTCCGGGAAGTCCTGGTTCGCGGGGTTGATCGCCACGGCTTTGTGGAACCGGCGCCGCTACGGCGGCTTCATCGTCCACCTAGGCGTGACCATCGTCGTTTTCGGTATTCTCGCGTCCGGACTCTTCCAGGAAACGAAAACCGTCGCCGTGGCGCCGGGAGAGCAGTTCAAGATCGGCGCCTACACATTGACGTTTGACGGTCTGGAGCAGGTGCAGGGACCCAACTGGGCCGCGCTTCAGGCCAATGTGCAGGTTTTCTCCGGACCGGACGATGCCGGGCTCATGCAGCCTCAGCGCAGAACCTACCCAAGAGGCGGGATGACGACGACGGAATCGGCGATCCGCTCCACCTTCTCGGGCGATCTCTATCTTGTCGTCGGCGAGGAACTGGGCGGAGGGCGGGCTTCGCTTCGTGCCTATTTCATCCCGCTCGTCGGCTGGATATGGGTGGGGTGGCTGGTGATGATCGTCGGCTCTCTGTTCGCCCTCTCGCAAGCCCGCACCTATGCCGCTCCGGCACGAACCGCACCCGATGTAGCGGAGGCGGCAAATCCATGACGAACGTGAACGAGGCCCCCGCGAAATTCACGCAACACGGCCGGACCTGGTGGTGGAAGGCCACGCTGCTCGGCGTTCTTGCCGGTCTACTCGTCCTATTTGCCTACGGGCTGAAGCGGGACCCGTCATTCATGCCATCGGCCCTTGTCGGGCGCGCACTTCCAACGTTCGAACTCGCAAGGTTGGGCGACGGCGGGACCATCGGCACGCCCGATATCGTCGGAAAGCCTCACATCATCAATTTTTGGGCGTCCTGGTGCAGCGCGTGCCGCGCGGAGCACAAGGTGCTCGTGGAGCTCGGGCAAATTCTCGGCGGTGAAGACAAGATCCGGATCATCGGGATCAACTATCAGGATAGGCAGGCGGATGCCGAACGGTTCCTTAAGGAATTCGGCGCGTTTCCCTATCCATCCGCGGCCGATCCAAACGCGCGTACGGGTGTCGATTTCGGGGTCTTCGGACTGCCTGAAACATTCTTCGTCGACGCGAGCGGCACCGTCATGGCCCGCCATATCGGGCCGCTGACGCTACCCGATGCCGAAAAATACATCCGGCTCTTGGAGAACGCCCAATGACCCGCGCGTTTACACTCTCGTTTGCCGCTTGGATGCTGACAGCGTCGATGATGTGCGCCGCGCTGGCTGAGTTCAAGGTCGAGGATCCTATCGAACCGCGAGTCAAGACGATCGCGCAGCAACTGCGTTGCCCGGTGTGCCAGGGCGAGACCATCTACGACTCTCACTCGGCGGTTGCCACCCAGTTGAAAAATCTGATCCGGGAACAGGTGTCCGCCGGCCGAACCGATGAGGAAATTCGTACTTTCTTCGTCGCACGCTATGGCGATTTCATCCTCATGGAACCGCACGCGCGGGGCGCGAACCTTCTGATCTGGATTTTCCCGGCATCCGCGTTGCTGTTGGGCGCTCTGGTCGTACTCCTGCTACTGCGCCGGCGGCGCGCGCATCCCACTACCACGGCGGCAAAGGTCTCGGACACCGAGGATCTCTTGCGCCGTATCGAGCGACTGGAGCTTTGACGATGCTTCTGGCGATAGTTGTGATGTGCGCCTTGGTTGCCGCCTGGACCGTGTATCCATTGCTGACGGGCCGCGCGAACCCTTCGAGCGACGGAGAGCTCGAAAGCAATTCGAAGGCGGCGGCGTGGAAGCAGGAAAAGGACCGTCTCGTCGGCGAGATGGTGGCGCTCGACATTGCATTGTCCGAAAACCGGATCGATGTGTCCGACCACAACGAACAGAGGAACAGACTCATGTCGGAAGCAGAAGAAGCAGCAGCCCGGCTCGGAAAGTCGCGCAAGGTCGAAAGCAGCACGCCACCGGCGCGGAACTATCCACGTCTGGGACTTGCGGTGGCGCTTGCCGTCATCGTCAGCGCCTCGTCACTCGCGCTGTTGCTCAACCGGAACGATGTGCGGTCCGACTCGAACCCTCATGCGGATGGGCGCATCCCCTTGCCAAGTACGATGGCGGGGATGACCCCAGCGACTCCTCCGCCAGCATCGCAAGGCAACCGAGGGCCCATGATCGGGCCCGACGGCACACCCGATGTCGGCGCAATGGTCGCAAGGCTCGAAAGCCGCGTAAATGCAGGCAATCCAAGCATCGATGACGTGATCATGCTGGCTCGCAGCTATCGCGTTCTCGACCGGGAAGACGAGTCCGTCGCACTTTACCGCAAAGCCCAAACGATGGCGCCCGACGATCCCGGGATAAGGCTGGTTCTTGCCTCGGCTCTAATCCGGTCCGAGAAAGACACCTATATCGACGAAGGCGAAAAGATCGTCGACGACTTGCTTGTAAGCGACCCGAAGAAGCCGGAGGCGCTCTGGCTCAAGAGCCTGGGGCTCGTCAAGCGTCACGAGATCGATGAAGCCCGAAAGACTCTAACGCAGCTCTCCGCGCTGGTGGAGGAAGACTCCAAAGCCAAGATTGCCGTCACAGGTCTCTTGCGGGAACTCGATACGGCCTCCGCGGGCAGCACCAACCCGGATGCCAAGTCCACAACGCCTGTTCCCAGCGAGTAGAATCGAGCGCAACCGCGATGAAGCCAATTGTGACGTGCAGGACAGCAAGCGGACCAAGCCTCCGGAGACGACCGGGACTGCCGAACAGACAGGGTACGTCCCTTTCGGACCGTCACGGTTTGGCGTTCCCCGAGACTTCGAGGTCTGCCACAGGTAGGCGATGGAAATCGAACGGGGCGCACGACAATGCATTCGGTTGTCACGCTTGAGCTGAGAGTTACGCCATGAACAGAAAAGCGAAACGCGGCCTCCTGATTTTCTTCGCTGCCGTCGTTCTTGCGGCGTCCGTTCTTCTCATGTTGAGCGCGTTCCGCGAAAATATTGTCTTCTTTCATACGCCCAGCGACGTACGAAGCGGCGCGGTTGCCGCGGGCACGCAAACCCGGCTTGGCGGGCTTGTGGAGAAAGACAGCGTAAAGCGCCAAGCCGATGGGATGGACGTGGCCTTCCGCATTACCGATGGCGCAAACGCGATTGACGTACGCTATCGGGGAATCCTGCCGGATCTATTTCGAGAGGAGCAGGGTGTTGTTGCCGAGGGCGTCATCGTGGATGGAGCGCTTGAGGCTTCGACCATACTGGCCAAGCATGACGAGAATTACATGCCGCGCGAAGTTGCCGATGCCTTGAAGGCGTATGAGACACCCGAAGCCGTGAAGTGACGGCCGGCGGCCGGCGATCATAACTTACCTAGGCTCCGCTGCTTGTCCTGAGTTTGTAGATCCAGAATCCTCGATGCTGATAGACGAGATCCAGCTGGTCGAGCTGCATCGGGTTCGACGTGGAGAAGGGCAGGATTTTGGTTATCAGCATGTCGGAGCCCTTCTTGCCTTTTAGATAGTGCAGCCGCGCCGCGTTGCCGACGAGTTCAACGGCATACGGACCGTCGATCTTCTGCTCCTTGATCCATTCCAACGCCGCCTTTCGGACCCCGTGGGATTGGCCAGAACCGGGAAAGTCCTTGTAACCAATTTCGATCTGATCGGGCCGGGCCGCCGCCATCTTCCAGATATCGGAGAGATGGACCGCGACATAGACGTCCTTTCCGGGAGCCAATGTTCGAAGAGCTTCGCTCCCCTGCGTCTCATCGAGCGATAGGGCGTCAATGAAATGCGTGAATTTCTTTTCGTCGGATTGCGGAACGCCCTCGCCCCAGAACGCACGTTCTGAATCGGCGATACGATCCGCGGCTTCACTCCATGCATTCGGCAGAATGAGCCCGCGCGCCTCTGGGTCGTCGAGCGGCGCCTCGCGCTCGGCTATGAAGCGGATCTTCCGGGACAAATCCCACCACGACAGCACCACGGCATCGGAGGAAAGGTGCTTACGAATTGCGGCGAGGACCGTGCCAACCTCGTTTTCGGAAAGGTCCGCGAAAAGCACGGGCTCTGTGACATTGTTTTGCCAATTGAGCGGCACGTTTCGGCCGTCGGCACCGGTCGCGACGTTCGCTGTCGCGAGGGTTCCGCGAACTCCCGGGGTCCGCAACTCCATTTTCCTGACTACCGGCGTGCCCGATCCGGCATCCTGCAGCGCGACCGCTTTGTAGGCGCCGGGCTGGGCCTCCACGAACGTCTTCTCGTAGGGCAATTCCGCCGGTTGCAATGCCGAGTTGACGGCCAGACCGATGAGAAGCGCGCCCGCGGCCATCAAGACGAGCGGTCCCCAGGACACGGATAGACGCTTCGTGCGCTTGACTGCGTCGGACATCGAACTCCCAAAATCGCATCGGGGTGCCGCGACGCCGCCGCGACACCGGTAAGAAACTCCAAGTCGAAACTCCAAGTCAGGCGTCTAGCCGCCGCGGAAGCGGCCGGAACGGGCAAATCGTCCGGCCACGGCCGATATCGTTTCCGCGCCCACGAATAGGCACGGGCTCGTCGCGTTTCCCGCGACGGCAAGAATAGAAGGCGGAGCCACGCAATGACATGTCGTTACTCCGCGGCGAGTCTCA
>DLGJ01000009.1 GCA_002482645.1 Hyphomicrobiaceae bacterium UBA7697 | reverse complement strand
GCAGCTCGGCCACGGGCGCTGCCACCGCCGCCATCGGCGTGTTCGTCGCGCTGGCCCTCGCCGAGGCGCTCCAGCCTCTCCGGCGCGGCTTCGCCGAACTGGGGCGCATGGCGGGCGCGGCCCGGCGCATCGGCACCGATATCGCCCCTGGGGCCACGCGGCCAGGCTCCGGCGCGGCCGCCCGAGCGGACATAAACGCGGACCCGAGCGCCAATGACGGCCCCGTCCTGGCGCTTCGAACGTCCACCATCCGTCTCGACCTCGGCTCCGGCGAGGCGGCGGCGATCACCGGCCCGAGCGGCGCCGGCAAGACCACGCTTCTGCTGCGGATCGCGAAGCTCCTGGATACGCCGCCACGGGACGGAGAGCCCGCCATCGCCGTTCTCGGACGCCAGCCGCGCGACTGGGACGAGGCGGCGTTCCGGGATGCCGTCACTCTCGTCCCGCAGCGGAGCGCGCTTTTGCGCGGCACCGTCCGCGAAAATCTGGCGCTCGCGGGCGACGCCACGGAGAACGACATGTGGGCGGCACTCGATGCGGTCGCGCTCCGCGAAACAATCCATGCGCGCGGCGGCCTGGACGCCCGGCTCGGCGAGGGCGGCAGCGGCCTTTCCGGCGGCCAGTCCCGCCGCCTGACCCTGGCACGAGCCCTGTTGAGACGCCCGCGCCTTCTCTTGCTCGACGAGCCGACGGAAGGGCTCGATACGGCGACCGCCGCGCAGGTGCTGGAGGGCATTCGCCATGCACTCCCAAATGCTGCTATTCTGGCGGCGCTACACCGGGGATGGGGACATTCTATGTTTGGGCACCAACGCGTATTGAGGCTCCCGCCTCGAAACTGAGCTATGTCACAGTGTCTCTGTGGCACGGTGGTATGTACGCGCTGTGTGCCGCGGCTCTAGAGTTGCCCTGCCCGGTCGAGAGTCCCGGAACCAAGGAGGCCGGCTGATATGGAACTCGGTATCGTCGAACTTTCGCGCCTGCAATTCGCGATGACCGCGATGTATCACTTCCTCTTCGTCCCGCTCACGATCGGGCTGGCGGTGATCCTCGCGATCATGGAAACCGTCTATGTGATGACGGGCAGGCCGATCTGGCGGCAGATGACCAAGTTCTGGGGCACGCTGTTCGGCATCAACTTCGTGCTCGGGGTCGCGACCGGCCTCACCATGGAGTTCCAGTTCGGCATGAACTGGAGCTATTACAGCCACTACGTTGGCGATATTTTCGGGGCGCCGCTCGCCGTCGAAGGCCTCATGGCGTTTTTCCTCGAAGCGACCTTCGTGGGACTGTTCTTCTTCGGCTGGGACAAGCTCACCCGCGTCCAGCATCTCGTGGTCACCTGGCTGGTGGCACTCGGCTCCAACCTCTCCGCACTCTGGATTCTGATCGCCAATGGCTGGATGCAGAATCCGGTCGGCGCCGCGTTCAATCCCGACACGATGCGGATGGAGATGACCTCGTTCTACGACGTGCTCTTCAACCCCGTGGCGCAGGCCAAATTCGTGCATACCGTGTCGGCGGGCTACGTCACCGCCTCGGTCTTCGTTCTCGGTGTCTCGGCCTTGTATCTGCTCAAGGATAAGCATGTGGAACTGGCGCGCCGCTCGATTTCCGTGGCGGCGGCCTTCGGGCTTGCATCCGCTCTGTCCGTGGTCGTTCTCGGCGATGAGTCGGGCTACACCGAAAGCCATACTCAGAAGATGAAGCTGGCCGCCATCGAGGCCATGTGGGACACGGAAGAGCCGCCGGCGCCCTTCACCCTGATCGGCTTCCCCGACCAGGCGGCGCGCGAGACCCATTTTGCGGTCAAGATCCCTTGGGTCATGGGCCTGATCGGCACCCGCTCCTTGACCGAACCGATCGCGGGCATCAATCAGCTGGTCGCGGAGAACAGGGAGCGTATCAAACAGGGCATCGTCGCCTACGACGCGCTCGTGAAAATCCGTGAGCAGCGGAGCGCAGCCCGCGGCGCGGCGGCGAGACCATCCGGCGCGGAAACCGGCGAAGCGGGCGCAAGCGCCGACGGCGCCGGAACGGGCGGAATCTCGCCGGAGCTTCGGAAAGCCTTCGAGGAGAATTCGGAGAATCTCGGCTACGCGCTCCTGCTGAAGCGCTATGTGGACGATCCGCGCGACGCCACGCCCGAACAGATCGAGATGGCCGCCGACAACACGGTGCCCGGCGTCCTGCCGCTGTTCTGGGCCTTCCGGTTCATGGTCGCGTTCGGGTTCCTGTTCATCGCGTTCATGGCTTACTTCTTCTGGATGTCCAGCTTCGGCGGGGAGAGATATCCCCGCTGGGCGCTCATCTTCGCGGTGATCATCATCCCGGCGCCGTGGCTCGCCGCCGAATTCGGCTGGTTCGTCGCCGAGTTCGGGCGGCAGCCCTGGACCGTGGACGACGTGTTGCCGACGGCGCTGTCGGTGAGCCGGCTTTCTGTGGAAGACTTGCTCATCACCCTCGGCGGATTCATCGCGTTCTATTCGATCCTCTTTGTCGTCGAGATCGCCTTGATGGTGAAATACATCCGCAAAGGGCCGTTCCAAGACGTGGAGGAAACGAAAGCCTGGATGGCCCGGCATGAACGCCGTTTACGGGCCATCGGCGACGAAGACGCGATCCCTGTCGCAAGCCCCGCGGAGTAAGAACCATGATCCTCACCGACCTTATTACCTACGACGTTCTCCGCGTGATCTGGTGGCTGCTGGTTGGCGTCCTCCTGATCGGCTTTGCGATGACCGACGGTTTCGACATGGGCGTCGGAGCGCTTCTGCCGTTCGTCGCAAGGACCGACGCCGAACGCCGCGTCGTGATCAACACCGTCGGACCGGTTTGGGAAGGCAACCAGGTTTGGTTCATTCTCGGCGGCGGCGCCATCTTCGCCGCTTGGCCGCTTGTCTACGCCG
Source organism: Hyphomicrobiaceae bacterium UBA7697 (assembly GCA_002482645.1). Lineage (GTDB taxonomy): Bacteria > Pseudomonadota > Alphaproteobacteria > Rhizobiales > Methyloligellaceae > Methyloceanibacter. The sequence continues at coordinate 68,520 of DLGJ01000009.1, read as the reverse complement.
TCAGTTTTTCCGGCCTCTATCTCGCGATGTTCGTCGTTCTCGCGGCGCTGATCCTGCGGCCTGTCGGCTTCAAATACCGGTCCAAGCGGGACGGCAAGTTATGGCGCAGCAGCTGGGACTGGGCGCTGTTCGTCGGCGGGGCCGTGCCGGCGCTGATCTTCGGCGTTGCCGTCGGCAATGTCCTGCTTGGCATCCCTTTCAGGCTGACGCCGGAACTCGTCTCGTATTACGAAGGCAACTTCCTCTGGAAGTTCCTTGGGCTCTTGAACCCGTTCGCGCTTCTGGCGGGCGTCGTTTCGCTTGCGATGCTGCTGACCCATGGCGCGGCCTGGCTGTCGCTGAAGGCCGAAGGACCCGTGGCCGAACGGGCCCGGTCCATCGGGACGGTGACGGGCGTCGTGACCGTCGCGGGCTATGCGCTGGCGGGGCTCTGGCTCGCTATCGGCATCCAAGGCTACGCGATCGTCGGCGAGGCCGTGACGGACGGACCGTCCAATCCGCTCTATTCGGAGGTGGAGCGCACCAGCACCTGGCTCACGGCCTATGCGGACAGACCGTGGATCGCCATCGCGCCGGTCCTCGGATTTCTCGGCATGGTCATGGCGATCAGAGGACTGCGCGAGGGCCGCGAAGTTTCGACGCTTCTGTGGTCTCAGCTCGGAATCTTCGGCACGATCTCCTCGGTCGGCTTGACCATGTTCCCCTTCATCCTGCCGTCGTCGATCGACCCCAATTCCTCGCTGACCGTGTGGGACGCTTCGTCCTCTCACGTGACCCTGTTCATCATGCTGGTCGTGACCGCGATCTTCCTGCCGATCATCCTCGCTTACACCGCTTGGGTCTACAGGGTGCTTTGGGGCAAGGTGACCGAAGCCGACGTCACCGGCAATTCCGACACGGCCTACTAAGAAAGGAGCCCGACAGATGTGGTACTTCGCTTGGCTTCTCGGACTCCCTCTCGCCGCGATGTTCGCCGTCGTGAACGCGATGTGGCTGGAGATGCAGCGCGACCGCATGCTCGCCGAAGAGGCCGAGCCCACGCGCGGCAACACCGCCGAATGACGGACTCTGTCTGACCGCCGGTCCGCGCACCACCGCGTTCGCCTCATAGACCTGCCGCCGCCGCGCTGACGCCGTCCGGCGGCACGCGACGGAAGGACGGTGGCGGTACGGAACGCCTTCTCAGCTTTTGCGGCAGGTGTGGCTACCGCGATGATCGGGGGAACAACTCCGCGTTCCGCCCGACCGAATCTATGCTCTATTACGGCCCGTGAGACTCGTAATTCTGACCTTCCAGCGCCTCGCCGTCCTGGCCCTCGGCGCGCTGAGCATCTGGCTGATCGTCAACGTCTTCCATTGGGTCGACGGAGAGCTGCCGTCGGTGCTGGCGCTCGCCGCGACCTATGCCGTCGCCGCCTATGTGATCCTTCCCTATATCGTGCGCATGGGGCTGATGGTGCTGCGGCATCAGCACGTGCCCCATTTCACCATCACCGGAGACGGACTGCCCGGCGATCCGGTCAACCTCGCCTTGATCGGAACCTTCTCGGAGCTTCGTGCCGCTTTCGCCGAGGCCGGCTGGCATGAGGCCGATCCGATTTCCCTGACGAGTTCCTGGGGCATGGTCAGGGCCTTCGTCCTGAACACGCCCTACCCGAAGGCGCCCTTTTCGACGCTCTACCTCTTCGGACGCGGCCAGGACATCGGTTTCCAAAAAGCCATCGGCAACAGCCCGCGCAGGCGCCACCATGTACGTTTTTGGGCCAAGTGCCTGACAGAGTTCGAGACGGTGGACGACGTCTTCTGGCCGGGGACGAACCGGCCGGACACGGCCGAACGGGTTCTCTGGGTCGGCGCCGGCACCAAGGACACCGGCTTTTCGCTAACACGCCTGACCTTTCAGATCACCCACGCCACCGACGCCGATACGAACGCCGAGCGCGATTACATCATGGCTCAGCTCTCCAGGCACGGTGCCATCGGCATCGTGGACCTTTACGAGGCGGGCGAGGAAATTTCCGCGGGAACGGTGAATCACTACGTGACGGACGGGATTGTCGCGGTCGCCCCGCTGCTCGGGGCTGACAGCCGCCCCGATGCCGAGGCGCGAAGCTGATCCGCCGAAAGAAAAGCCCCGGCCGCGACAAGCACAACCGGAGCTTCTTTTGGACGAGGCTCAAGCCAGAGAAGACCTGACCCTAACCCCGTTCCATGACAGATTTACAAAAGCTGGCCCCCCGGCTTCCGGGGCGGCGGCACGCCCGTGCATCGTGTTTTGGTTCCGTTTCAATGACAGAGGAAGGACCGGAAAAATGCGACTGATGCTGAGATTTTCGATCCCCGTGGAGCGGGGAAATCAGGCCCGCGACGACGGCACGTTGGGCCCGGCCATGGACGCGATCGTCGAACAGACAAAGGCCGAGGCGGCCTATTTCCTCGTCGAGAACGGCAAGCGAACCGGCTACATCTTCTTCGAGGCCGACGATCAGGCGCTCCTGCCGAAGCTGAACGAGCCGATGTTCGCCGCGCTCGATGCGGCGATCGATATCATCCCGGCCCTGACGCTCGATGACCTCAAGCGCGGCCTCGCGAACTGACACCCCGAAGGCGCTCCGGCCGGCCGCGCGCAAACCATGCCACGATCCTGACGCGGACGATGCATCCCCCGTCCACGGGAAGGTTGTGCCCGGGGCCCAACGGCATCCGGCTTTCAACCACAATCCTCGCTAGGATCGCGCCCACCTCACTGTCACCGAGAGCCCGACAACGAAAAACGCATGAACGACAAACCGACACTCGACCGGAAGCCCGGTCTCAAGCAGATCTTCATCGACATCCGCAGCAACAAAGTGTTCGAGCTGTTCGTGATCACGGTCATCGTGATCTCGGCGCTCAGGGTTGGGATCAGCACCTATCCGCTGGGATCGAACCTCACCGTCGCACTCGAGATCCTCGACTACGCGGTGACCATCTTCTTCCTCGTCGAACTGCTCGTCCGCATGGCCGCGGAGCACAACCTCAAACGGTTCTTCTCCAAGGGCTGGAACATCTTCGATTTCGTGATCGTGACCGCCAGCCTGATCCCGGTGGACGAAAGCGAGATGGCGCTGCTTGGGCGTCTGTTGCGCATCTTCCGTGTCATGCGGCTGGTTTCGATGATCCCGGAACTTCAGGTGCTGCTGAACGCGCTGCTCCAGGCGATTCCCCGCATGGGCTACGTAACGCTGCTGATGTTCATCATCTTCTACATCTACGGCGCCGCCGGGAGCATCTTCTACGCCGATATCAACCCCACGCTTTGGGGAAACATCTCGATCTCGATGCTGACACTGTTCCGCGTGGCCACCTTCGAGGACTGGACCGACGTGATGTACGAGACCATGGAGGTCTACCCGCTGAGCTGGATATTCTATCTCAGCTTCATCTTCCTGGTCGCCTTCGTGTTCCTGAACATGATGATCGGCATCGTCATCCAGACCCTGCAGAGCGAGCACGACAAGCTGGAAGGAAACAACGAACAAAGAGCGCCGGAGATGATCGCGGCCGAGAACGCGATCACGGCGCCGTCGATCGACGTCCGGCTCGCGCGGATCGAGGCGCGGCTGGATAGCGTGGCCGGCATGCTTGCCACCCGGACAAGCGGCGCCCGCCCCTGAGTGGGCGCCCGGCAAGGCGGACGACAGAGGTGGACGAAAAAGGCCGGAGCCGCCGTCGAGGCACGCTCCGGCTAGGTTGCAGGCGGGGAGGAAACGGGCTTAACCGGCAATCCGCGCGCTACCCGAGCGGCCGTCGTTGCGGACCCAGCGTACCTGGCTGCCCTTCTGGCTGAGCGCGTAGCAATAAGTCTCGCCATCCATCCAGCTGGACCATTTCTGACAAAGCCTGTTGCCGTCCACCCACCACTTGCCGCGATCGGACACACCTTTGTTGCCGGAGAAGGCGGCGGCGACGGTGCTCATGCGGCCGGTCATGGTGCCGCGCGCCGAATATTGGATCGGCAGCTCGAAGCCTGAAATCTTCAGGACGACGGTCTTGTCGGCGATGGCGCTACGCAAGGCATCGCCCGACAGGGATGCGTTTGCGGCCATGGCAGCACCGGCACTGGCAGCACCGGCACCGGCGGCGATCGCGGCGGCGATTACAGTCGTTTGAACAGCGGTCTTCAACATCGGATCATCCTCCAACTCTGAACTCGTAACGTGAGGGCGCTCCATTCCATCGCGGCGCCGTCTCGGTCCACAGAGCGGAAGCGATCCCCCCGCTCAACTGACAGCCATCTTGGCCAATCGCCTCTGAACCGATGCTGATCGCCGCGTTCATCGGCGGTTCACATTGAGGGCACCCCGGCGCCTCTTGCCGAGATGTCTTGCCGAGATGTCTTGCCAGCGTGTGTTGCCGGCGTGTGTTGCCGGCGTGTGTTGCCGAGGCGTCTTGCCGGTGCGTCCGGGCGCGCGTAAGTAACGGGCATGCGAACGATCGATCCGATACGGCTGACCGCGGCCGCTATGGTGCTGAGCCTCGCCGCACTCGGCGGCGCCAACGCGCAAAGCCCGTTTGGCGGCCCCCAGTTCAGCAGCCGCGGACAGGCCCCCGAAGGCACTCGCCTGCCTCCGGGCGAGGCCGGTCAGGAGCGCGCCGCACGCGTAGGCAAGAGCACGCAAGATCGGCGCGGGCCCATGCGGACCGTGCGGACGGCGCACGCCGCGACGGCCTCGGCCGGCACCGTCCGTCCTCCGCAGGACGCGCGCCCTGCCGCGCAGCGGACGGCGCTGCCCGCGCGGCCTCATGCGACCGATCCGGATATGCCGCGCCACGTCGCGTCGCGTTCCGCGCCGCGCGATCTGCGGGCACCGTCCGGCCCGGCGGGTCCCGTCGGCGAGGCCTCGATGCGCGCAACCCCGGAGAGCGTGGAGCAGCACGCCCCGCGCATGACCGTGTCGCAGGACGCCCGGACCACGCGGGCGAGTTTCGAAGATTGGCTGTTCGGGCGCTAGAGGCGCCGCCTAGCGCTCGTTGACGACGAAATTGTCGAAGGCGAAGGTCGCGGGCGCATCGTCCGGCGAAATTCCGTAAAGGCCGGCCGCACCGCCCTCTTTCGGTTGCTTGGCCTTGAAGCGCCGGACTTCCGTTCCGTTGACGAACAAGGTCGCGTCCTTCGGCTCCAGCTTGAGCGCGATGGCGTTCACGGCGCCAGCGCCCGTTTTGAGCGCGTCGACGTCTTGGGTGAACAGCGTCTTGGACGTTCCATCGGCCATCCGGCGGACTTCCACCCAGCCGTCGGCCCAAACGAAGACCGAATAATAGTTCTTCCAGTCTTCCCACCAGAACACGAGACCGGCGGGGCTGCCGGAGGCCTTCGCCGCCTCCTCGATGCTCAAATCGACACAGATATCGGCGGTCTTCGCCTTGGTCTCGAGATTGACCACGCCGCCGGAGCCTTTGATAAGGAGCCGGCCGTCCTCCACGAGGATGTGATCGTCGGCATCGCCCCAGGAGACGTCGAGAAACTCGAAATCGTCTTCATACAGAGCATTCTCGGGATCGCAGGCAGCGGACGCGGCCTGACTCATGAAGAGAAAGCCCGTCGCGGCCAAAATGGCGGCCAAGCGAGAGGAAACCCTCATCGCGTCTCTCCTCCCAAGGAGTTGCAGTTCAGCCAAGCGCCGCTGCGCGTTGCAGTCTCGATGCTGTCCTGCGCCTAACGCGTCGGCATCGGTTCGTCGCCCCGGTAATCGTAGAAGCCGCGCTGAGTTTTCCGGCCCAGCCAACCGGCCTCGACATATTTCACGAGCAGCGGACATGGCCGGTATTTGGAATCCGCCAGCCCTTCATAAAGAACCTGCATGATCGACAAGCACGTATCGAGGCCGATGAAATCGGCGAGCTGAAGCGGGCCCATCGGATGGTTCGCGCCGAGCCGCATGGCCGTGTCGATCGCATCGACGGAGCCGACGCCTTCATAGAGCGTATACACCGCTTCGTTGATCATCGGCAGCAGAATGCGGTTGACCATGAAAGCCGGAAAATCCTCCGACACCGCCATGGTCTTGCCGAGCGACCCTATGAGGTCCTTCGCGCGCGCGAAAGTCACGTCGTCCGTTGCGATGCCACGGATCATTTCGACCAGTTCCATGATCGGAACAGGATTCATGAAATGCATGCCGATGAAGCGTTCGGGCCGGTCCGTCGTGGCCGCGAGGCGCGTAATGGAGATCGACGAGGTGTTCGTCGCCAAAATCGCATCGGGCTTCAGGAACGGACATAGCGACACGAAAATCTTGCGTTTGACCGTTTCGTCCTCGGTCGCGGCTTCGATCACGAGGTCCGCCTCCGAAAACCCTTCGAAGGTCTCGGCGAACGAAATTCTTCCAAGCGCGGCGTTCTTCTCGTCTTCGCTGATTTTTCCCTTCGAAACCTGGCGTTCCAGGTTCTTGGTGACGGACTCGATCGCCCCGTCGTACCGATCCTTGGAGAGATCGTTGATCGCTACGTCGCAGCCGCTCAACGCGACCACATGCGCGATACCGCTTCCCATTTGGCCCGCGCCAACAACGCCCACTTTGCGAATAGGCTCCACTGTCCGCTCCTGCTTCGAAGCCGGACCTTTGAGACGATCCGAGCATCGTTCTTTACCCTGCACGACGCGCGCTCTCGGCGCGCGCTTAGTCTCCGTATCCCGCCTTCTTCAATTCTTCGTTGAGCTCCGGCAGGACCTCGAACAGGTCGCCGACGAGACCGTAGTCCGCGACCTGGAAAATCGGGGCTTCGGCATCCTTGTTGATCGCAACGATCACCTTGGAGTCCTTCATGCCCGCGAGATGCTGAATGGCACCTGAAATGCCGACGGCTACATAGAGCTCCGGCGCGACGACCTTGCCGGTTTGGCCGACCTGATAGTCGTTGGGCATGTAGCCCGAATCAACGGCCGCGCGCGACGCGCCAATGGCGGCACCCAGCCGGTCCGCGATCGGGGCGATCAGTTTCTCGAAATTCTCTCCCGACGCCATGCCGCGTCCGCCGGAAATGACCACGCGCGCCGCGGTCAATTCGGGACGTTCGCTCTCGGTGATGTCGGCCCCGACAAAGCTGGACGAAGCCACCTCGTCCGCCGGCGTCACGGACTCGATAGCCGCCGAGCCGCCCTCGCCCGTCGCGGCAAACGCCGTGGTCCGCACGGTTGCGACAACGATCTTGTCGGACGTCTGCACGGTTTCCAGCGCATTGCCCGCGTAGATCGGCCGCACGAACGTGTCGGGCGACTTCACTTCGACAACGTCCGAAATCTGCCCCACATCGAGCAGCGCCGCCACGCGCGGCAATACGTTCTTGCCCATGGTGGTGGCCGGGGCCAGCAGCACGGTGTAATTCGCCATCAACGGCAGGATGGTCGCCGTGGTGTCCTCGGCGAGGCGGTGAGCCAGTTGCGGCGCATCGGCCAGCAAGACCTTGCCGACGCCCTCGAGCTTGGCGGCCTCGTCTGCGGCCGCCCGGCAGCCTTCGCCGGCGACCAAAATATCGACATTGCCCCCAAAGGCCCGCGCGGCGGTCAGCGCCTTGGCCGTGGCCGGGGCGAGTGTCTTGTTGTCGTGCTCCGCGAGCAGCAGGACGGCCATTAGAGAACCCCCGCTTCGTTCTTGAGTTTATCGACAAGCGCCGTCACGTCGTCGACCTTGATGCCGGCTTCGCGCGCCTTGGGCTCCGCGACCGCCAGCACTTTCAGGCGCGGCGCGATATCGACCCCCAAATCGCCCGGTGTCGTCTCGTCGACCGGCTTTTTCTTCGCCTTCATGATGTTCGGCAGAGAGGCATAGCGCGGCTCGTTGAGACGCAAATCCGTGGTGATGACGGCCGGCTTCGTGAGCGCGACGGTCTCGAGGCCGCCGTCGACCTCGCGCGTCACCTTCACCGTATCGCCGTCGAGCTCGACCTTCGAGGCGAAGGTGCCCTGTGGCACGCCCAGAAGCCCGGCGAGCATCTGTCCCGTCTGATTGCAATCGTCGTCGATGGCCTGCTTGCCGAGAATGACCAGGTCGGGTTTCTCGTTCTCGACGACGGCCTTCAGAACCTTGGCGACGCCGAGCGGCTCCACCGTGTCGTCGGTCTTGACCAGAATGGCCCGGTCCGCGCCCATCGCCAGTGCCGTGCGGAGCGTGTCCTGCGCCTTCGCGCTGCCGATCGAAACGGCCACGACTTCGCTGGCCTCGCCGCGCTCCTTGATGCGAACGGCTTCTTCCACCGCGATCTCGCAAAAAGGATTCATCGACATTTTCACGTTGGCCAGGTCGACGCCGCTACCGTCGGACTTGACCCGGACCTTCACGTTGGAATCGATAACGCGTTTGATGGGTACTAAGATTTTCATAGGATTCTTTTTGGTCCCGAAAAGGGTTTGACTTGCCCCGACGTCAATATCTCGCACATGCGAAATGGCGGCGAACGTAAAGCCCGAAATGTCTCAAGTCAATGGTGGCTGGAGCCCGCGAATTGGCGGGTGCCGGCGTTAGGCGCCCCCCCTCGTCCGGTCGAAAAGAACGACGCCGCGCCGCCGCATGAACAGGACCAGGATCGCCCCGGAGAGCAGTCCGCCGAGATGCGCCCACCACGCAACGGCCTCCTCGCTGGCCAGAAACAGATTACCGACTTGCGCCAGGATCCAAATGCCGAGCGCCCAGGCCGCGGTGATGCGGATGGGAATCCTCCAAAGGGCCAAAACCCAGACCTTCACCTTTGGATGCAGGATCAGATAGGCGGAAATGATCCCCGCCACCGCGCCCGAGGCGCCGATCAACGGCAGATCCGACTTGGGCAGCATGAAGGTGTGCGAGAGCGCGGCGAAGATGCCGCACATCAGGTAGAACATGACGAAACGCACATGCCCCATCGCGTCCTCGATATTGTCGCCGAACACCCACAAGAACAGCATGTTCCCGATCAGGTGAATCCAGCCTCCGTGCAGAAACATGTAGGTGACGAGGGTGAGCCGTTCGGGCACCAGAACCGCACCGGTGGCGAGAAACGCGGTGTCGCCGCCGGCATTGGCGAGAAACTGGGCTGGCACCACGGCGAACGCCGTAAGGTCCTCGTCGTCCAGCGGGATGATCCAGCCGGTCTGTAGAACCACATAGACCGCGACGTTGAAGACGATGAGTCCAACCGTCACATAGGGGAAGCGGATCTTCTTCAGCGGGTTGGTGTCGTGAAGGGGGACGAACACGCGCGCACCCTGGCCTCAGCCGTTCTGACCGGGCACCCACAACACGTCGGAGGCGCCCTTGCCATTGGCGTAGCGCGCCGCGACGAACAGAAAATCCGACAGCCTGTTGATGTAACTCACGGCCTGCGCGCTGACCGGCTCGTCCGGACGCGACGCAAGGGCGACGATCAAACGCTCGGCGCGGCGGCACACGGTGCGCGCCAAATGCAAATAGGCGGACGTTGGCGTCCCGCCGGGCAAGACGAACGACCGGAGCGGATCGAGGGCGCCGTTCATCTCGTCGATCTCCGCCTCGAGGCGCGCGATCTGCGCATCGCTGACGCGAAGCGACGCCTGGCCTTTTTTCGACTCGTCGGGAAAGCAGAGATCCGCACCGAGGTCGAACAGATCGTTCTGAATCCGGCCCAGCATGGCGTCGAGCGCCGGAGCGGAAGCCCCGCTATGGACGCGCGCCAGACCGATCGCCGCATTGGTCTCGTCGACCGTGCCATAGGCTTCCACCCGCAAATCGTATTTCGCGACACGGCTGCCCGTGCCGAGCGCCGTCGTACCGTCGTCGCCGGTGCGGGTATAGATCTTGTTGAGCTTGACCATTGGTGCCTTGAATATCGGGGCCGCGGAACGCAAGCCCGCCTAACGTGAAACCAACGTAGCCCCACGCCAGAGCGGGTCAACCTCACATTTCAGGGCCGCGTGCCCGCGAGATAGGCGATCGCCATCGCGATGAGAAGAGCGACAAGCTGCAACAGAACGCGTGCGCGCATCAATTTTTGACTGAGATTGGGATTGCCGCCCCGCATCATGTTGATCAAGCCGAAAGCCAGGACGGCAATGACGAGCGCAACCGCGAACGGCAAGATCCAGCGAAGCACGTATTCCAAGCGATCCTCCAGGGACACCCGCGCGCAAGGGGGCGGCATTTTGGCGCCGGCATCGGCGCCAGGCGCGGAACTCTAGTTCTTCGCGGCGACGAAATCGAGCGCGCGTGTGGGCAGTATGCGCCGCAAATAGGCCCCCGCATAGGTCGGGAAGGTCACGAAGTACCGGGTCTTCGGGCGCTTCGCCTCGAGCGCATGAACCAGCTTCCTACAGACGGCTTCGGGCTCAAGCTTGAACGCCATCTGCCCGCCGTCTTCCATCTTGGCGAGCCGCTCCCGGTAAATCTCGACATGGGGCGAGTTCTCCATGTCGATATTCCGCTTGTAGTGCTTGATCGCCGTCTCGATGAACCGTGTGCGGATCGGGCCCGGCTCGATCAGGGTGACATGGATGTTCGTATCCTTGAGTTCCATCCGGAGCGTGTCCGCAAGCGCCTCGATGGCGAATTTCGATGCGCAATAGGCGCCCCGGTAGGGCGCCGCGACCATGCCGAGGATCGAGGAACATTGGACGATCCGGCCGTGACCTTGGGCCCGCATGGATGGGATCACCCGGCGCGTCAGATCGTGCCAGCCGAACACGTTGGTCTCGAACTGGACTCGCAACGCCTCGGTGGGGAGGTCCTCGACCGCGCCCGCCTGTCCGTAGGCGCCGTTGTTGAACAGCGCGGTGAGCGCCCCGCCGGTCGCGCCCAAGACCGTGTCCGCCGCCGCCGCGATCGAATCCGGCTCGGTATAGTCGAGATAGACGCTCTCCACGCCAACGTCGTTCTTAAGGCGTGCCAGATCCTCGGGCGCGCGCGCCGTCGCGAACACGCGCCAGCCGCGCGCTTTCATCGTCTCGGCGGAGGCAAGACCGATTCCGGAGGAACAGCCCGTGATGAGAACCGAACGTTCGGTCATTCCGTCTCCTTCGATTGACGCCTAGGGGACCGGCGCGCCAGCGTTCAAGGCCCAGACGGCGAAGTTGAGGCCCGTCGCGAAACCCACCCAGAGAAGATAGGGCAGGAGCAACAGCGCCGCCGCGCGGCTGATCCGGTCGAAGAACACGATGGTGATGACGATGGACACCAGGAGCCACAGGATCACCGCGAGCCCCGCGATCGGGCTGTGCATCTGGAAGAAGGCGAACGACCACAGCACGTTGAGAACGAGCTGAATGGCGAACCAGGTCAACGCGACCCTCTTGTCGCCCTCGTCCGCAGGCTTCCGCCAGACGAGCCAGGCGGAGACCGCCATCGTCGCGTACAGGACCGTCCACACGATGGGGAAAACGCTGTTGGGCGGCGTGAAGCCCGGCTTCTGAAGCGCGGCGTACCAGTCGAGATTGGGCGTGGTGAACGCGCCGCCGAGGAGCGAGGCCGCGAAGCACGCGGCGAGCGCAACGCCAAGCCCAATCAGCGAACGCTTGGACGCGATGGGCTCAGGCGCCGCACTCATTGCTCGAGCAGGCGCCGGGCGATGACATGGGCCTGGATTTCGGCCGCGCCTTCGAAGATCGACAGAATGCGTGCGTCGCACAGCACCCGGCTGATCGTGTATTCGAGCGCGAAGCCGTTGCCGCCATGGATCTGCAAGGCGTTGTCGGCCGCCGCCCAGGCCACGCGCGCGGCCAGCAGCTTGGCCATGCCGGCCTCGAGATCGCAGCGCTCGCCGTGATCCTTCTTGCGCGCCGAGAAGTAGGTGAGTTGACGCGCCAGCAGGATCTCCGCCGCCATCATGGCGAGCTTGTCGGAGACACGCGGGAAATTGATGATGGGCTTGCCGAACTGGATTCGCTCCATGCCGTAGCGCAGGCCGATATCCAGCGCGGACTGCGCCACGCCGATGGCCCGCGCCGCCGTCTGGATGCGCGCCGCCTCGAACGTCTGCATCAGCTGCTTGAAGCCTTGGCCCTCGACGCCGCCGAGCAGATTCGCGGCCGGGACCTCGAACCCGTCGAAGGAGATTTCGAATTCCTTCATGCCGCGATAGCCAAGCACCTCGATCTCCCCGCCGGACATGCCGGGCGCCGGGAAGGGATTGTCGTCGGTGCCGCGGGGCTTCGGCGCCAGGAACATAGAAAGGCCGCGATAGCCCTTCTCGTTGGGATCGGTCCGCGCCAGCACGGTCATGAGGTCCGCGCGCGCCGCATGGGTGATCCAGGTCTTCTGGCCCGTGATCTTGTAGACGTCGCCATCCTTCACCGCGCGCGTGGTCAGCGAGGCGAGGTCCGACCCCGTGTTCGGCTCGGTGAACACCGCCGTCGGCAGGATCTCGCCGCTCGCGATCTTCGGCAGCCATTCTTCCTTCTGGGCATCCGTGCCGCCATTGTGGATGAGTTCTTCGGCGATCTCCGAGCGGGTGCCGAGCGAGCCGACGCCGATATAGCCCCGGGAGAGCTCCTCGGAGACCACGCACATGGCCTCCTTGCCGAGTCCGAGCCCGCCATACTCCTCCGGAAGCGTCAGCGAGAACACGCCGAGCTCAGCCATATGCGTGATGAGCTCGATCGGAATGTACTCGTCCTTCAGATGCCAGTCCTGCGCGTAAGGAACGACTTCGGCGAGAGAAAAGCGCCGCATTTCGTTGCGGATCTCCTCGTAAGTCTCTTCGAGACCCGGATCGCCGAAATTGGCCGCGGCCGCGCCTTGCGCATCCTGGATGAGCTGCGCGGCGCGGGCCCGCATTTCCGGGGTCACGCCCTGAATGAGCGCGACCACATTGTCCGTGAGAAAGGCGTCTCTCGCGCCCTCGGGAACGCCGAGTTCGTGCAGCCGGACGATCTCGCCCTGGCTCATGACCACGCCGCCCGAAAGCTGAGCCAGATATTCGCCGACGACGATCTGCGTAAGCAGCGACTCGAGCTCGCCGAAGCGCCCCTCCTCCGTGGTCCGCTTGGCGTAATCCGCCATCTGCCGGATGCCTTCGGCATAGGTCGCAAGCCAGGAAAGGCCGTGCGCCACATGCTCCTCGCGTTCGAGCGCCTCGTTGTCGATCTTGCCGCCCGGTGCGAGCATTGCCTTCACGGCCTCCGTGGCGGCGGCGCAAAGGCTTCCGGCGGCCTCGGCGGCGGCGTCCAGGAGCGGGATCAAACGGTCTGTCATGGTCTCGGTGGCGGTCAACGTCTGGGTCCTCGAAAAATGTCGATCTCGAATTTGCCACAACGAACCGCGAGCGGCGGTGGGAGTCAAACCCCAATCGCTGAACCTCTGAAAACGAACGCCCCGGACAGGGACTGTCCAGGGCGTATTGGGCTGCCTGAGCAGCCGAATCCGGTTGGCCGGAAAAGGCTCGAAACTTAAGCCTTGCCGTGCGTCTCCTCGCTCGCCTCGATCACGTCCTCGAAGGTGCGAAGGCCGGTGACCGGCGCGCTCACCAGTACCGACATGTTGCCGGGGCGATGCTCGTTCTGCCACATGCGCATATGCGCCTTGGGGATCTGCTCCCAAGGGAACACCTCGGACATGCAGGGATCCACATGGCGCTCGATGACGAGCTTGTTCGCCATGCTGGCCTGCTGAAGATGCGCGAAATGCGAACCCTGAACGCGCTTCTGGTGCATCCACACATAACGGGCGTCCATGGTCAGGTTGTAGCCGGTGGTGCCGGCGCAGAAAACGACCATTCCGCCGCGCTTCACGATGAAGGTGGAAACCGGGAAGGTCGCCTCGCCCGGATGCTCGAACACGCAGTCGACATTCACGCCCTTACCGGTGATGTCCCAGATCGCCTTACCGAAACGGCGGACCTCTTTGTTCCAGGCATCGTATTCAGGCGTGCCCACCTTCGGCAGCGGTCCCCAGCAATCGAAGTCCTTGCGGTTCAGCACGCCCTTTGCGCCGAGCGACATCACATAGTCGCGCTTGTCGTCCTCGGACACGACGCCGATGGCGTTCGCACCGGCCGTGGCGCAAAGCTGGATCGCCATCGAGCCAAGTCCGCCGCTCGCGCCCCAGACCAAGACGTTGTGGCCGGGCTTCAGCGTATGCGGACGGTGACCGAACAGCATGCGGTAGGAGGTGGCGAGCGTCAGCGTGTAGCAGGCAGCCTCCTCCCAGGTGAGGTGCTTCGGCCGCGGCAGCAACTGACGATCCTGAACGCGCGCGAACTGCGCGAACGAGCCGTCCGGCGTCTCGTAGCCCCAAATCCGCTGAGACGGCGAGAACATCGGGTCGCCGCCGTTACATTCCTCGTCGTCGCCGTCGTCCTGGTTGCAGTGGATGACGACTTCGTCGCCGACCTTCCAGCGCTTCACCTTCGAACCGACCGCCCAGACGATACCGGACGCATCCGAACCGGCGATGTGATAGGGCTGCTTGTGCACGTCGAGCGTCGACATCGGCTGGCCGAGCGAAGCCCAAACGCCGTTGTAGTTGACGCCCGCGGCCATCACCAGGACGAGCACGTCGTGGGAATCGAGCTCCCAAGTCGGCACGACTTCGACCTGCATCGCCTCATCCGGCGGGCCATGGCGATCTTTGCGGATGACCCACGCATACATGTTCTTCGGCACGTAACCGAGAGGCGGGATTTCACCAATCTCGTAGAGATCTTTGATTTCGCCGCGGGGTGCGGGCGCATCCGCTGAAACTTGACCTATCGACATCTCATTCATCCGGTTGTCCCCCAGTCCTCATAGTTTCGGGGCGCCATTTTTTCGCAACAGCGAGAATTGTCTTCGATCCATCTCGCGACTGCAACATCTTTGCGGACCGCAGATTTCAAACTGCTCGCCCGTGCGGACGGCGCCGGGGCCATCTTGGAAAGGCCCAAATTTTGGCACGGCTGCCTTAATCGGACTGGAGGGTTAGCAAAAAGATTCGGCTCTTGCCAGAGGTAGAATCGTTCAAAACGGCAAGCGCTCGCTCACCACTTGTGGCAATTTTGGGGCTTTGAACCGCCGCCACGGCCGTTTTACAACGCCGCCAGCGGCATATTGCCCACCGGCACCGGGCGTGCTTCGATGCACCGCACACGAATTAGGGGACCATCTCGGTAACAGCTATGAGCGGCAAGACAGAAAACGAAAAGCCCGTGCGCGACAAACCTTGGATGTTCCGCACCTATGCCGGCCATTCGACGGCGAAAGCCTCCAACGAACTTTACCGGAAGAATCTGGCGAAGGGGCAAACGGGCCTTTCCATCGCTTTCGATCTACCGACTCAGACCGGCTACGATTCGGATTCTCCGCTGGCGCGCGGCGAAGTCGGCAAGGTCGGCGTGCCCGTCTCCCATCTGGGCGACATGCGCACCCTGCTCGACGGCATTCCGCTCGGCGAGATGAACACCTCGATGACGATCAACGCCCCGGCCGCATGGCTGCTGTCGCTTTATGTCTCGCTCGCGGACGAGCAGGGCACCGACCGGACCAAGCTGACCGGCACGACGCAGAACGACATCATCAAGGAATATTTGTCGCGGGGAACCTACGTGTTTCCGCCGGATCCCTCCTTGCGGCTCATCAAGGACGTGATCGTCTTCACGAATCAGGAAGTGCCCAAGTGGAATCCGACCAATGTGTGCTCCTACCATCTGCAGGAGGCCGGCGCGACGCCGGCGCAGGAGCTTGCGTTCGCGCTGGCAACCGCCCAGGCCGTGCTCGATCGCGTGAAGGAGTCCGGCGAGGTTCCGGATGAGCGATTCCCGAAGGTCGTCGCGGCAATCAGCTTCTTCGTCAACGCGGGCGTCCGCTTCGTTACCGAAGTGTCGAAGATGCGCGCCTTCGTCGATTTGTGGGACGAGATCGCGCGCGACCGCTATGGCGTCGAGGACCCGAAATTGCGCCGCTTCCGCTATGGCGTACAGGTGAACTCCCTCGGCCTGACCGAGCCGCAGCCGGAGAACAACGTCTACCGCATTCTGCTGTCGATGCTGGCGGTGACCCTATCGAAGAAGGCGCGCGCGCGCGCCGTGCAGCTACCGGCCTGGAACGAAGCGCTCGGCCTGCCGCGCCCCTGGGATCAGCAGTGGTCGCTGCGGCTGCAGCAAATCGTCGCCTACGAGACCGATCTTCTCGAGTACGGCGACATTTTCGACGGCTCCGAAGTGATCGATCGCAAGGTCGAGGAGTTGAAGGAGCAGGCCCGCGAGGAACTGGCCAAGCTCGACGCCATGGGGGGCGCCGTGGCCTGCATCGACTACATGAAGGAGGCACTCATCGCCTCCAACGCCGCGCGCGTCGCCGATATCGAACGGGGCGATCAAGTCCTGGTGGGCGTGAACGCCTACACCGAGACGGAACCGTCGCCGCTCGACTCCGGCGTCGAGGGCATTCTCACGGTTCCCGAATCGGTCGAGATCGAGCAGGTCGCGGCGCTCCAGGCCTGGCGCCAGAACCGCGACAACAATGCGGTCAACCAGGCCCTGAAGGACCTGAAGGAAGCCGCCGCCGAGGGACGGAACATCATGCCGCCCTCCATCGCGGCGGCCAAGGCAGGCGTCACCACGGGCGAATGGGGCACGGTGCTGCGCGAAGTATTCGGCGAATACCGTGCACCCACGGGAATCGGGGCGTCCCATGCGGTCGACGAGGCGCGGATGGTGGAAATTCGCGAGCTCGTCAGCCAAGTCTCCGGAAAACTCGGCCGCACACTGACTTTCGTGGTGGGAAAACCCGGCCTCGACGGCCATTCCAACGGTGCGGAGCAGATCGCCGTGCGCGCGGACGATGCGGGCATGAACGTGATCTATGACGGCATTCGGCTGACGCCCGCGGAGATCGTGGCGCAGGCCAAGGAAGCCAAGGCCCATGTGGTGGGGTTGTCGATCCTATCGGGATCTCACGTCTCGCTCGTCCGCGACGTGGTGCAGAAGCTGCGCGAAGCCGGAATGAGCGACGTCCCCGTGGTGGTCGGCGGTATCATTCCCCAGGAAGACGTCAACATTCTCAAGCAGTGCGGCGCCTCCGCGGTCTACACGCCGAAGGACTTCCAGTTGAACGAGATCATGACGGGAATCGTCACGCTCGTTGACCAGAACGTCGAAGCGCTGGCGAAGGCGGGCTAAGGGCCGCGCCGCTCAGCAGGCCGGTATTCCGGCCTCGTCCGGGGCGGCGATCTCCTGGGCCGGCAGAAGCGGCACGAGCGCGGCATAGAGCTCCCGGCCCTGGATCGGCTTGTCCACGGACGCATTCACGCCCGCCTCGACGAACGTCTCTTCGTCGGCCGTTTCCGTAAGCGTCGCGAGCGCGACGATCGGAACATGCGCGAACTGGGATTCGAGCGACCGGATCCGCTGGGCGAGCTGCACGCCGCGATAGTCCGGCAGAACCGTATCCATCAGCACGAGGTCGTAGTGCCGCTGGTCGAGGCACAAAAGCGCCGCCGCGCCGGTTTCGGCGACGTCGAAGGCGAGCCCGAATTCTTCGAGATAGGCACCGATCAACAGGCGGTTGACCGTGTTGTCTTCGATCAGAAGCACATGGCCTTCGAGCTTGTCCGAAAGCGCACTGGCAGGCTTGGGCTTAGGCGTTTCCTTGGTTGGGTCCTTGGATGGCTCTTGGGTCGGTTCCTTGAGAGCTCCCTTGAACGCTTCTTTGGGCGCTTCTTTTGGCGCTTCCTGGGTTGGGTCCTCGGGGGCCGGAGCGGCGGGCATTTCCACCGCGGCAATCTCCATCGGCCCGGTGTCCGCTGGCGCGCACCGCGGCTCGGCGTCCTCGTGGAACAGGTCGATCGTCTCGCCCGCGAGCGGAACGTCGCCCGCCGGTCCCGCCGCTGTCGGCGCGGGGGTCCCGGCCTCCGCCTTCTCCTCGGGAATCAGAGCCTTGAACGTGAACCAGTAAAGCGTGCCCTGGCCGAGCGCGCTGTCGCAGGCCACGACGCCGCCCATCGCCTCGGCGATCCGTTGCGCGATCGGCAAGCCAAGCCCGCCGTCGGGGCGCATGGTGTCGGTGGACGGTTGAAAAAGCGCCGCCTGCTGCTGTGGCGTGAGACCGGGGCTTGTATCGGTGATGTCGAAGCGGACGGTCACGGGAGTCGCCGCGTCGTTGACGCTCACGTAAAGCCGGATCGAACCTTCGTTCGTGGCCGCGATGGCGGTTTCCATCAGAGCCATGAGGACCTGGCGGACGCGCATGGCGTCTCCGACGATGCGGCGCGGGCAATTGGCGGCCATGTCCACGCTGCTGGTCAATCCCTTGGCGCTCGCGCACGCCTGCAGCGCGGACGCCATCTCGCGAACGATCGCATGAAAGTCGAACGACTCCACCTGGAACTCGGCATCGCCGGACTCAAGCGTCCTGAAGTCGAGAACCTCGGTCAGCGCGCTGAGAATGCGGTGCATCGAATGCGAAAGGGTCTCCGCGTCGCGCCTCTGGGCCAGGCTCAACGGACCCGAAAGGATCCGGTCGGTCAGGGCCGTGACGGACTCCATCGGCGGGCGCAGTTTCTTGCTGACAATGTCGATCAGCCCAAGCGTGCCCGCGTTCGCGGCCTCCGCCTCGATGCGCGCCATACGCTCGACCTCGAGTTGCGCGACCAAACCTTCGATCTGCCCGAACAGATCCTCGGCGCGAAATTCATTCCCCTGCATTTCTGCCCCACCCAGTGCTCACACGTTTCTTCGTAGGGACAAGCATCGCGGAGAGGATTTAAGACGCCGCTAAGTCGGTTGGTTGATGAAGTCCTAAACTCGCCCGGCGGACAAAACCCAAAAAATCGCCTTGATCCACCAGCGGCTTATGGTTTAGAACATTTCTAATGTAAAGGCGGCACGGCCCGAAAAGCGCCCGTCAGATGACGACAAACCCATCGCTTTGGCCTTAGAAGAAGGCATGATTATCTGTTCGTGCACCATGATCACGTCGCAAGACATTCACGAAGCCGTCTCGGCCTTGCGTACGAAGGACCCCTTTGTCGTGCTGACGCCCGGCCTCATTTACCGGACCCTCGGCAAGCGGCCGGTCTGCGGAAACTGCATGCCACTCGTGGCCAAACTCATGGTTGGATACGATGAGGAAGGACCGAGTTCGGCCGCGTCGTTCCCGCACCGATCGCCGTTCGACGACACACCGCCTGCGGACTGACCGCCCGGCGGACCACCAAACTTGACCAGTTAAAGGCACACAGCAGACAGGAGATGGGACACAATGAAGGGTAACCCGACGGTCATTGACTATCTGAACAAGGCGCTCACCAGCGAACTTACCGCCGTCAATCAATATTGGCTGCATTACCGGCTGCTGGAGGACTGGGGCTACACCAAGCTCGCCAAGAAAGAGCGCGAGGAATCGATCGAAGAGATGCATCACGCCGACAAGCTCGTCACGCGCATCATCTTCCTCGAAGGCTTTCCGAACATGCAGAAGCTCGATCCGCTCATGATCGGACAGAACGTCAAGGAAATTCTCGAATGCGACCTCAAGGCCGAATACGGCGCCCGCGCGCTCTACATGGAAGCCCGCGTTGCCTGCCGTAAGGAAGAGGACTTCGTGAGCATGGACCTGTTCGACGAACTGCTCGCGGACGAGGAAGGCCATATCGACTTTATCGAGACCCAACTCGGCCTGTTGAACGACATCGGCGCGCAGAACTACGGTCAGCTCAACGCCGACTCCGCCAACAGTGTCGAGGGCGAGTAGTCCCGGAAGGACGGGCTCCGCGGCATCATGACGGCATCACAACTTGACGGCCCCCGCCTGGCACCTGCCGCCGGCGGGGCACCGAAGCAGCTTGTCGTTTTCCTCCATGGCTACGGCGCGGACGGAAACGACCTCATCGGACTCGGGCGGGAATGGGCCCCGCTCCTGCCCAACGCGGCATTCGTGTCGCCCGATGCGCCGCAGCCATGCGGCATGGCGCCGATGGGGCGGCAATGGTTCGACCTGTCTCTCGGCGACATGTCCATTGTCGCCGCGGGCGTCAAGAAAGCGGCCCCGGCGCTCGATTCGTTTCTGGACGCCGAGCTCGAGCGCCACGGTCTCACCTCCGAATCGCTTGCGCTGGTCGGGTTCAGCCAGGGCACGATGATGGCTTTGGCCGTGGGACTGACACGACGCGCCAAGCCCGCGGCCATTGTCGGCTATTCCGGCGCGCTCGCGACGGTCGAAGACCTGCCCCCGCCCGGAGAGGCGCCGGCCATTCTGCTGGTCCATGGCGATATGGACGAAGTGATTCCGGTCGATGCGATGATCATGGCCCGCGAGGTCTTGGGACAAGCCGGTTTGAGCGTGCAATGGCATGTCAGCCGGGGAATCGGCCATGGCATCGACGGCGAGGGTTTGCGCCTCGGCGGCACGTTCCTCAAGGACGCGTTCGCACGCGGGCACGGCCCCGGCTAACGCCGTCACAATCACATCATATGGGGTCCTTCACATTCGTGACACGTGCTTATAGTATCTGCCGCAACAATTGAGGTTGAGCCTGAGTGCGACGGGCAGCAAAGAGGACCTGAAGGCCTTGAACGTCGCAACAGCATCGGCCGCACCCGGAACCTTTCCGGCCCTCGTGCTGAATGCTGACTATCGGCCTCTCTCTTATTATCCACTCTCGCTCTGGAACTGGCAGGATACGGTCAAGGCCGTGTTTCTGGACCGCGTGAACATCGTCTCCGAATACGATCACGCGGTGCACTCCCCCTCCTTCGAAATGCGGCTTCCGAGCGTCGTCTCGCTGAAGAACTACGTCCGGCCCGCGCTCTATCCGGCTTTCACCCGATTCAACGTGTTCCTGCGCGACCGTTTCACCTGCCAATATTGCGGCACCAATCAGGATCTCACCTTCGATCACCTGATCCCCCGCAACAAAGGCGGCCTGACACGCTGGGACAACGTGGTCACGGCCTGCGCTCCGTGCAATTTGGCCAAGGGTGGCGACATGCCGACCCGCGCCAAGATGTGGCCGGCGCAGACGCCCTACCGGCCGACCGTGTTCGAGCTGCACAGCAACGGGCGGCTGTTCCCGCCGAACTATCTGCATGAGAGCTGGCTCGACTATCTCTACTGGGATACCGAGCTGGAACCGTAGGCTCCCGCGCTAGTACCGCGTGGTGAGGTTGGTCAGCCACGGCGGCGAGGCATCGACGAGTGCCGTCTCGAGCGTCTTGTCCGCGCCCGTCGCGACCAACAGTCCGACCGCGACCAGCACCACACCCAGCAGCATCTTGCCACCCCTGCCTGCTTCGGCGAGCCGTCCGCGCCAGCGCTGCATCGCTTCGCGGGAGGCGAAGCCCAGCACCATCAGCGGCAAGGCCGCGCCGATGCCGAAGGCCGCCATGGTCAGCGCGACCTGCCCGAGATTCTCGCCCTTCGCGGCAAGTACGGAGGCGGCGCCAAGAGTCGGACCTACGCATGGAGCCCACACCGCGCCGAGCAGGAGCCCGACGCCGAACTGACCCCAGAGGTTCGTCCCCTCGAACCCGCCAAAGTGCTCCTCGACCCAGTTTCCGACCGGGCTCGCCGCCATGGCGGCCTGGACCTGCAAGGCGGGGACGAGCAGCACCGCGCCCACCGCGACCAGCAGGGCGGCCGAGACCATGCGGAACACATCCGTGTCGAGGCCGATGGCATGGCCGATCGTCGCGACGAACAAACCGATGGCGGTGAAGGAGATAGCCAAGCCGCAGGCGAGCGCGGCCGGTCCCAAACGATGCTCGCTCTGCGCGGTGCCGAACACGATCGGCAACAGCGGCAACACGCAGGGCGACAGGACCGACAAGAGTCCGGCGAGAAGCGCGAGGCCAAGCGTGGCGAGCATGAGCGTCGTCCTAGCGGTCGCCTAGAGGGTCAGATCGAGCAGCCCTTCGATGGCCACCGGATCGGTGGAGCCCACGGAACGGTCGAGTTCCTCGCTGCCCTTGAACACGATCAGCGTGCTTTGAGACTGCACGCGCAGCGCCTTCAACGCGTCCTTGTCCTTGTCGAAATCGGCTTTGAGCACGACGAGATCCTTGTATTTCGGCTCCTTGGTGAGCTCGACCAGGATCGGATTCTGAGCACGGCAAGTCGGGCACCATCCGGCGAACACATCGACGAGGATGGGCTTGCCGGCGCTCTGCGCCTCGGTCAGCGCCTCGGGACTATAGGCCTTCCATTCCGCCGCCGAAGCCGCCGCCGGGACGAGCAGCAATAGGGCGGCGAGGCCAGCGAGTAGCGTACGAACACGGGTCATGCGGACCTCCAAGCAGAGAGATTTCTTCTGCCTCTTGGTACCAGCGCGGCCGGAGCGTCCGCCAATCAAGGCGTTTGAAATTGTCGTGAGTGGCGTCGGTCCAAACGAATTCTACTTATTAGTGTGTCAAGCGTGCTATACTACCATTTAGAGCAGGGAGGGCGAAGCCATGGATCTCAGCAGCCTCATATTGATCGTCGGCGTCCTGATCATTGCTTTGGTAGCCGTGCTCGGAGGCGTCCTCGCGCTTTTGAAGCAGAAGGTGGTGGTGGACGAATCCGGCCATGTAACGGAAATCGAAATTCCGCTGATCGGCCGATTCCGGAGCAACTATCCTTCGATCGTCGCGGTGGCGATCGGGGCCGTGCTCGCATACAGCCCACTCTATGTGAACGGCATCAAGCCGGACCTCGTGCCCATCACGGCGAAGGTCCTGGTACGCCATCCCAATGCGCAGATGAAACCGACCGTGATCGTCGGTGCCATTCCGAAAAACTCCCGGGCCGAGGAAGCTCAAGTCGCGCCCTCGCAGTGGAAGGACATCAAGGTCTATGTCGAGAAGACGAAAAGCTACGGAGTGATCGTGTACACGCCGACATTCATCGATCCGACGACCGGCAGCACGACACTCGCCGCGGTCTACGGGACCCCCGACGAGAACAATGTCATCGAGGCCGAACTGGAACTCTTTGGAGGGCAGCGAGAATGAAACGATTGACAATTCTTGCACTGATCTTGGCTCTGCCGATGACGGCATCGGTCGCCAAAGCCGGCAGTAGCGACGTGACGGGAACTCTTGCCATGCCGGACGGCAAGGCAATCAAGGGCTATCCCGTCGTTCTATCGGGACGATACGCCTCCGGATCGACCCAATATTGGGTCTCGACGACGGACGAGGCCGGGAAGTTCAGCTTCGAAGGCATGCCGGCGGGCGACTACACGGTGACCCCAGCCAACGAGCCGGACGCTGCAAAGAGCGTTACGGTCGAAGAGAAGACAGGGAGCCTGCTCGACATTTTCAGTCCGGCGTCCGAAGTGTCCGAGACGGATGTCGGAACGATCGAGGTCGAGCCCGGCGACAAGTTGCAAAGCGCCGCCGAGTAAATCGCACGGCAACGCTCACCGGCCGGCGTCGCACGCGGTCAGCCGCGGCGCGACGCGCCCCAGACCGCGATTCCGGCAAGAACCGCCGAGGCGACCGCGTTCCAGCCGGCGAAGGACAAGCCGAGGAAGCGCCACGACGCCTCGTCGCAGCGGATCACCGGCGTATCGACGATGCCCTCCTCTCCCCATTTGAGGTCGAACCCGCCGCCGCAGGTGGCGGGCCCCGGCCAAAACTTCCACTCCGCACCGGAATGATAGATGCCGGCCCCCATATTGATGAGGAAGCCGATGGCGATCAGGACGAGGACGAGCCGGGCGAAGCCGAAGCCGTTTCCGCGCGCCGCGAAGAAGGCGATGACGGCCGCGGGTACGCCGAAATAGTAGGCATAGCGTTCCTGCAGGCAGAGCGGACAGGGCGCGTAACCGCCGAATTGCTCGAAGGCATGGGCCGTCAGGATCGTCAGCAAGGCGGCGCCAAAGACGATGGCGCTCGCCGCCATCATCTGCCCGGCAAGCCTGTCGCGATCTCCGCTCATGGTCACATCACATACTTGATGAGCACGAAACCGCCAACCAGCAGCACCACGAAGACCACCGACAGAATGCCGAAATATCTGTCGATGAACGATCTGACGGGCGGACCGAACCAGTAAAGCAGAGCCGCCACGGCGAAAAAGCGGATACCGCGCGCGACGACGCTCGCGATCATGAACACGACGAAATTCAGGTGCGTGACACCGCTGGCGATGGTGATGACCTTATAGGGGAACGGCGTCACGCCCGCGATGAACACGATCCAGGCGCCGTAGTCGTTGTAGCGCGCGGCGAACTCCTCGAACTTATGGCCGTAGCCGTAGAAATTGAGGATCGGCTGCCCGACCGTGTCGAACAGAAAATAGCCGATGATGTAACCGAAGATGCCGCCAAGGACCGAGGCGATGGTGGCGATCGCGGCGAACAGCCAGGCCTTGCGCCGCTCGGCCAGAACCATCGGGATCAGCATGATGTCCGGCGGCAGCGGAAACACGGAGCTCTCGACGAACGAGACGCCCGCAAGCGCCCAGGGGGCGTTGCGGTGGGACGCAAGGTCCATCATTTTATCGTAGGCTCGCCTGAACATCGCGCTTCCTTTAGCGGCGAGCCGTTCGCTTGTCTATTTTATCCGTTCGACGGGTGCCCCGGCCTGAGCCGGTTTCGCTGCGGATGCACCGCAGGAGGCCGCAGCACATGTGCCCGCCAAAAGACGGCCTAATGGAACGACCGGATGGGGCGCCCCCGCGGCGTCAGGACTTATCGCGATCCATTTGCGCCTGCTCCGCCTTATCGTCGAGCCTCGTCATCAATGCCGCGACCATGGCCTTGGCCGTTTCATGCTCGGCGCGCACCGCGAGCGTCGCGCCGTACTTCACGAGATGGTCGGCCTCGGCATCGGAATGCGCCCGTGCGACGATCAGCAACGAGGGATTGATCGCGCGGGCCTGCTCCACGATCTGCCCTCCCTCGAACGCATCGGCGACGGCCACCAGCAAGCCCCGCGCCTTCGTGAGATTGGCAGCGGAGATACGTTCCGGATCGGCGGCATTGCCTGCCATCGCCTCCACATCGTCGCCGTCGACGCCGGCGATCATGTCTTCCTTGTCTTCGATGATCAGGAGAGGCATGTGCGCCTGCCTCAGCACCGAACTGATATAGCCTCCGACCCGGCCATGTCCGACAAGCACGACGTG
Source organism: Hyphomicrobiaceae bacterium UBA7697 (assembly GCA_002482645.1). GTDB lineage: Bacteria > Pseudomonadota > Alphaproteobacteria > Rhizobiales > Methyloligellaceae > Methyloceanibacter. The sequence continues at coordinate 43,511 of DLGJ01000009.1, read as the reverse complement.
ATCCATGAGGTCCGTTGGCTGGATGGGCTCTCGGGGCGTGTCCTCGCCACCGTCCGGGGAGGCGGACCCGTCGGTTCCGGTTCGGTCGGCCTGGCCAGGGAAGCGATCGAGCACGGCAAATAGAAGCGGGTTGACCAAGATGGACAATATCGCCCCGCCGAGAATGAGGTCGCGCCCGGCTTCGGGCAGCAATTGGAGGCCGACGCCGAGATTGGCCAGGATGAACGAGAACTCACCGATCTGAGCGAGGGAGACGGAGATCGTCAGAGCGGTCGTGCCCGAATAGCCGGCGAGCCGCATGATTCCGTAGGCCGCCACCGACTTTCCGATCAGGATGATCGCCACGGTCGCGAGGATGGCCAGCGGCTCTTCGACAAGGACGCTTGGGTTGAACAACATGCCAACCGATACGAAGAAGAGCACGGCAAACGCATCCCGCAAGGGTAGCGTTTCTTGCGCCGCTTGGTGGCTGAGCTCAGATTCGCTCAACATCATCCCTGCGAAGAATGCCCCCAATGCGAAGGAAACGTCGAACAGCGCCGCCGCGATGAAGGCGGTTCCCAGAGCCAGCACGAACACGGACAGGCGGAACAGTTCCCGGCTGCCCGTATAGGCGACATAGTGGAGGATCCAGGGAATGAGGCGCTTGCCGACGATGAACATCACCGCGACGAAGGCAGCGAGCTTTGCGGCCGTGATGCCGAGCGTTTCGACGATGCCCGCCAATCCCATCTGCGAGGCGCCGCCTGCTCCAAGCAATCCCGCGAGCGCCGGCAAGAGGACGAGCGTGAGCACCATCACGATGTCCTCGACGATGAGCCAACCCACGGCGATGCGTCCGCGCTCCGTCTGAACCAATCGCCGCTCCTGCAGCGCGCGCAACAGAACCACGGTACTCGCCACGGAAAGGGCGAGTCCGAAGATCAGTGCCGCCGCCGGTTCCCAGCCGAACCACATCGCGAGCGCCGCACCCAGCAAGGTCGCACTGGCAATCTGCGCCACCGCCCCCGGAATGGCGATCCAGCGAACCGCCAGCAGGTCCTGCAACGAGAAATGCAATCCGACGCCGAACATCAACAGGATCACCCCGAGCTCGGCGAGCTGCCCGGCGAGGTCCGGGTCGGCAACAAAGCCCGGGGTGAAGGGCCCTATGGCGATGCCGGCCAGCAAGTACCCGAAAATCGGGGGCAATCTCAGCCGTTGCGCCACCACGCCCAAGACCCACGCGAGCGACAGCGCGGCGACCACCGTTGTGATCAGCGGAGACGAATGCGGCATCGGCCCTTTTTCCCAGTGCGGTCCCTACGGGTTCGCGGCGCTCGCATTTCGAACGCCCGGACCCAGCGAAATAGTCACGAGAGTCTATTGAAAGTAAGGCACCACGCCTGAGCAAGACGAATTGTGTCACCCGTGGCATTCGGCGCGTTCGCCCTCGCCGGAAGCCGGAGCAGGACGGAGAGACGGACGTGGCGCTTCTCGTCGTCGCGCGGCGAGCCCTCCCGCTATTGAGATGCGGCATCGCCCGTGCGGCGCCAGCGATCATGGAACCGCCTAGCGCCCGTCTCGCGCCTCCGGCGGACGCTACCGCCCGGCCGCTGGCGGATGACCGGCCCATAGGCGGAGATCGCAATAAGTACACCGCCAAGAGTTGACCGGACGCAGGCCTTGCCCCATGTTCCCGCCGCTTGGCCCCAGTGGCGGAATGGTAGACGCGACAGACTCAAAATCTGTTGTCCGCAAGGGCGTGCTGGTTCGAGTCCGGCCTGGGGCACCACCACTTCAAGCATTCCTGTCCATCGCCGAGCGTCGAATAGGGGATCGACCCTATCGAGCGCAGACGCGCCTTGGGCTGGCCTTTCCCGACTGGCCGAGACGGCCCGCAACGATTTCGTCGTGTGGGAGACCGGCACGCCGCACGGAAAGGAGCACTGCCATGATCCCCCTGAGACACCCGTGATCCCATCGCCGGTTTCGCCATTGAATTGGCAAAGTCTATCCGGCCCCCTGGCCGTCGCTGCCGCGATCTACGCAGCCGGTGCGGCCATCGCGGCCACGGCGCCGAGGTGACCCGTCTCCCGAACGGTTACGGTCCGGCCTCCATCGAAAAAGTCGTGGCGGATGAGATCCGTGTGGCCCCAAGGCGGCCCCTCGTCGGAGACGTCCTTCATCTCGATATTGAAGAACTCTTGGGCGTCGGGGGCGTAAGGCTCGGCCCAGCAGCGGCAGCCATAGTCCTCGCCCGGATGGCCCGTGGGCGGGGGATCGTCCCAGGCGAAAATCTTACCGTCATTGGCGGCATGAGAGGGACGTAACGTTGGCCCCTATAAACAATCGCCTGGCAGGCAGTAGCGGCGCGTCGTCTCCCCGACATCGAACCAAGGCGTTCCACAGCCTACCATTTCGAATTGGCCACTCCGCTTCAGGCGATTATAGACCAGCAGAAAGTTCGTAATGATGATGCTGAGACTGGTGTCCGGCGCAGGCCGCGGTTCGTTCCATTTTCGCCCATACTGCTGAACATTGCCTTCGTCCCAGATGAGCGGCATCATCTCGACGCCTACCATGTTCAATGTTCCGCCGGGATATTGCAGATCGACACGTCGAGTGTCCTTCGGGTCGCGGTAGAAACGAATAAAATTGTCCGTTCTCATGAGAATCTTGCCCTGAGGGTCGCGCAGAAGCATGTCGAACTGAAAGTCGGGCTTGAATCTGAAGACTGATACGTGCCCGACCTTGTAGCCGTTGGGCAGGACGACACAGCGCCCCTTGTTCATGTAGGCGGCAAACACAAGCCAGCTGCCACATAGTGCTGCCAGGGCAAGCACGGCAGCAAAAGTGCGTTTGGGAAAACGGCGGATCATCTCGGCGGTACGTAGAAGAACCTGCTTTGCCGTCGGTCGACCAAGACCTTCGCGGCGAACGTGCCACGCCAATGATCAACGATCGAATAGGGCGTTCCCAAGAATTCCGTTGGGAACGCGCCGACGGCACCGATCGGCTCCAAAATCCACTCCTCAATATCGCCTGGGTCCCGGAACATGTCCGTCAGTTTGAAGCTGATCGTACCACGCAGGTCCAGCAAAGCATGGTTTTGCTGCCTGGTGCCGCTAAACCTTCCACGGATGGTCGTGTTGCCAAGGCTAAAGACGATATGCTGCATCTCATAAGGCGCTTTGAACGTATCGGTGAATCGTCCATCGGCCTCGGCGCGCGCGAAATCGGCAATCTGGCCCGGCAGCCGTGTGGGCACGTCGCCTGCCTGGCGCCTGAACTCAGCGGCCACGGCGCCGAGGTGACCTGTCTCCCGAACGGTTACGGTCCGGCCTCCACCGAAAAAGTAGTGGCGGATGAAATCCGTGTGGCCCCAAGGCGGCCCCTCGTCGGAGACGTCCTTCATCTCGATATTGAAGAACTCTTGGGCGTCGGGGGCGTAAGGCTCGGCCCAGCAGCGGCAGCCATAGTCCTCGCCCGGATGGCCCGTGGGCGGGGGATCGTCCCAGGCGAAAATCTTACCGTCATTGGCGGCATGGGACGGGCGGACCTTGCCGTCGCCGCGCGTACGCCAAATATAGTGCGTCGCCGGACGGTTTCGCGCGGCTGGTTCGGCCTTTTCTTCGAGCGCCGCGCGCCCGCGCAGATCGATCGGCGTCCCACGGCGCAAATACGCCTCGAACGCCTTGCGGTATTGCGGGCTGGCGCGATCGGTGCGCGCCGGAAGGGCATCGCGGCCGCTCGGCGGAATGAAAATCATCGGGCCTTCCTTGTCCTTTGTCAGAGGTGGTGCGGCCCAATTATCGGCACGGGCGGGGGCCCCGAGGGCAAGGTGTGGAGAAGTCGCGCGCCGGCGCGGACTGCAATCTTCGCCAAAAGCCCCTATGTAGAGGCCTGGTTTGGGGGCGGGAAAACCTTTCCCCAAAAACGAAAGTTCCGCTAGCTACGCGTTCGTCTTTCGAATACTGCTTCGCGCGGCAGCCAAAATCGTATCGAGATATCAGGACGGGCACCGGTGAAATTAGACCGCGAGACCGAAGCGCTACTTTTTTGGGTTTCGTCTTCGACGACGAAGCCTCTCTGGCAGATGGACCCCGAAAGCGCCAGGGCCGAGTACCGCCGGTCTCTATCCAAGACGGATGTCGGGCCGATCAAGATCGGCGCTTCGCACGATCTTGAAATATCCGGTCCGGCGGGACCGATCACCATTCGCACCTATTCGGCGGCCGCGCCGACCGGCGCATCGATTCTGTTCTTTCATGGCGGCGGTGGCGTACTCGGCGATATCGCCACCCACGACACGCTGTGCCGCGCCCTCTGCCACGACACGGGCGCGTCCGTGTTCTCGGTGGATTACCGCCTGGCGCCCGAGCATCCGTTCCCGGCCGCGGTTTATGACGGCGTCGCCTCGCTCGAATGGCTCTCGGCAAACGCGGAGACATTGTCGCTCGACCCCGCGCGGATCGCCGTCGCGGGCGACAGCGCAGGCGGCTCCCTTGCCGCCGTGGCCCTGCACGAGACCAAGGGGCGGCTCGTCGCGCCGGCGGCGGCCCAGCTTCTGATCTATCCGGCGCTCGACCTGCGCGCCAAGCAGCCCTCCCGGAAAGAACTGGTGGACCAGTTCCCGATCCCCGAGGAAATGCTGTACTGGTTCTTCAATCACTATTTCGGTACGGCCTGGCCGATTTCCGACCCGCGCGCCATCCCGGCACTCTACGAGGACTACACTGGGCTGCCGCCGACCCTCATCGTGACCGCGGGACACGATCCGTTTCGTGACGAAGGCCTCGAATATGCCGAGCGGCTGGAATCGGCCGGGGTTCCCATCGAGTATGTGTGTTACGAGGGCACGGTGCACGGCTTCATGAATATGGGCCGTATGTTGCGCGTCGCTTATCGGACCATGCGGCGGCGCATGAGCACCTGGCTGAAGGAACAACTCGATGTGCCCGGATCGTGATTCGGTGGCTTCAAGAAGCCGCGCCGCGCGGCTGATCGTGGCCCTCGCGATTTGCGGCGCTCTCGCGGCCGCCATGCTGGCCGGAGCGTTCTCGAACCCGCTCAAGGCGCAAGTGCCGGCCGAGCGCGTTCCCAACCCGGTCACGGACGCGATCGAGAATGCGCCGCGGCCCGCACCCGAGGAAGTGATCGTCGGCGCCTATATCAACGACATCCAGCAGATCGACTTCAAGAACAACAACTACCTGATCGATCTCTATGTGTGGTTCCGCTGGAAGTCGCCGGACATCGATCCGTCCAGGACGATGGAATTCATGAACCGGTTCGCGTCGGACGACAATCTGCGCGAACAGCTCACCGAGGAACCGGAAGTCCTGCCCGACGGCAGCCGCTACGCGATCATCCGCTATCAGGGCCTGTTCTCGACCAAGTTCCACCTCGAGAGATTTCCCTTCGACACCCAGAAGCTGACCGTGATCATGGAGGACACGCTGGCCGGCGCCGCGGATCAGGTCTACGTGGCCGACGGCGACGAGCCGATCGTCATCGACCCGGTCGTCACGTTGCCGGGTTTCAAGGTGGGCACGCCCACGATGCGCATTTCCACGAACACCTATCCCACCGATTTCGGAGACCCGACCGTCGCCGACGCCGAGCCCTATTCGCGGATCGTCATCTCGGTACCGGTGACGCGGCCCGTGGTCGCCATGTCGATCAAGGCGTTCGTTCCCATCATCTTGATCGTGGCATGCGCGCTGCTCGTCTACTTCGTGCGCCCGAACTATGTCGAAGGCCGCATCGGTCTTGGCATTACCGCCTTGCTGACTTTGGTTGCGATCCAGCTGACCGCGACGTCGTCGCTGCCCGATGTCGACTATCTCATGATGCTCGATAAGCTCTTCCTTCTCGCCTATCTGTTCATCATCGTTGCGCTGGCGCGCGTCGTCGCAACGTCGTGGCAGGAGCCAAGCAACGAAGCGGCGATCAAGACGCGCGATCGCCGCTGGGCAATCGCGGCGCTGTCGGTCTATCTGATTGCAAGTGCCGCGGTGGTCTGGACCACGCTTCGTTAGCCCGGTGCATGCGGCGCCGGTTGCAATCTCGCGCCGCGTCTTCCAAGTTGAATCGCCTCGGGGCGCGAGGCCGTTCAAAGGCGCTCACCACTGTTGTGTCCGCGACCGGAAGGAACCGCCCAAGCCGATGTCCCCCCTACGCTTCGCTACGATCTTCGCCGCCCTTTTCGTATCGGCGACCGCTGCCCAGGCCCTCTCCGCCACGGGCGCCGGCCCGGCCTTGCCGCAAGCCGTCACGGCTGCGCAGCCCGCACCCGCCCTCTTGCTCGTGAAGAAGAGATGCGGGCCGCGCTCGATCCTGCTCGAGGGCAAGTGCATCAAGAAGAGCGAAGCCGCGAGCTATTGCGGGCCGGGCTATCGCGTCAGCGGCGACAAATGCGTCCCCGGCCCTTATCAAGGATCGTCGAGGACATCCCCCGGATGTCCGTCCGGACAAGTGTGGAACGCGCAGGAAGGCTGCCACTACGACGATTAGCGCCTATGCCGCTCTTCGGGAGCGAACCGCATTCAACCGGAGCGGCAAGGCGTAAGCGCCGCGCAAGCCGAAGCGCGTGACCCACGGAATATTGTCCGGCTCGGCCAGTTCGAGATCGGGGAAGCGCGCATAGAGACGGGCGAGCGCCACTTGCGCCTCCACCCGCGCGAGCTGCATGCCAAGGCAGAAATGAATGCCCGTGCCGAAAACGAGATGGGGATTCGGGAGCCTGTCGAGCTTGAGCGTCTGGGGCTCGACGAACACCGCCGGGTCGTAATTCGCGCCGGCGAGAAGTCCGATAATGTTGTCGCCGCGCGCGAGCTTTTGGCCGAAGAACGTGCAATCCTGCGCGACATAGCGCGGCTTTGTGCTCTGCACGGGCGTCGCATAGCGGGCAAGCTCCTCGAGCGCGCGTTCCATCCGCGCGTCGAGATCCGCGAACAGATAGGCCTTCTGCTCCGGATTCTGCTCGAGCGCGATCACACTGTCGGTGATGAGATGGGTCGTGGTCTCGAAGCCCGCGAACAGCAACAGGAACACCATCGACACCAGTTCGTCCTCGCTCAGCCGGTCGCCGTCCTCCTCGGCCCGCACCAATTCCGAGATCAACCCCTCGCGCGGATGACGGCGGCACTCCTCGATCTGCGCACGCACATAGTTCACCGCGCCCGGCATGGAAAACACCATGCGCAGGACCGCGAAGCCGCGCAGCATGGACGTCATGCGGCTGGCCCAGCCGGTAAACGCAGCCCGGTTCTGGTCGGGAAGTCCGAGAAGCAGGCAAATCACTTCGATCGGCAGTTTGCGCGCATAGGCGGCGACGAGATCCGGCTCCGCCTGCCCTTCGATCTTCGTCAGGAGCCCGTCCGCGAGAACTTCGATCTCGCCGCGCATATCCCGCACGAGACGGCGGCGGAACGCCTGATCGACGAGCTTCCGCAAACGCCGGTGGTCGGGCTCGTCCTTCAACAGCATGTTGTTGCCAAGCACCTGGATGGCGCGCGGCATCCACCAGCTGAGACCGGCGATGCCCGTCTTGCCGGCATGCCGCGCCTCCTGCACGAACAGCACGTTGTCCTTCAGCATCGCTTCCGTGGCCGCATAGGTCGTCGTGGCCCAGACTCTGCCAACGAACGGCAGCTTCAACGGAATCACGGGTCCGGCCTCGCGCAGCCGCGCGAACAGGGAATACGGGTCCTGCTTACCCGCCGCGCCTTCGAGATCGACGCGCAACGGCGCACGCAGCGAATACGAATCCTGGTAGCCTTCGGTCATTTCGGACATTCTCCTAATCGGCTTCCCGGTCCCGGCGAACGATGCGGAGCGACAACGATGCAACAGCTCATCTCGGCCTTCCCCGCCCTTTGTTACGCCGCGGCGGTCGCGCTCGGCTTTCTGGAGATTTCCCAACCCTTCGGCAGCAAGACCCTCGAGCCCATCCTGCAATGGATGCTGTCCTTGGGACTCGGCGTGCCGAGCCTATGGGCGGCGTTCTCCCATGCGATGTTCAGCGATCGTGTGGCCCATTCCATCGGCTGGCCGCCAAGCCCGTTTCAAAAGGAAATCGCCGGCGCCAATCTCGGTATCGGCCTCGGCGCGATTGCCGCGTCGCTTCTCGGCCCCGAAGCTGCCTGGGCGATGACGGTCATGGCCGCGGGTTTCCTGTGGAGCGCGGCCGCCGTGCACGTCACGGACATGGTCAAGCGCCGCAACTTCGCGATCAACAATGCCGGTCCCATTTTCTGGTGGGACATTTTAACACCGCTCACGCTTCTGATCGCGCTTCTGATCCTGCACCGCTGACAAGGCGGCAATCGGGCCACCACCGCGGCTCAGCGCCCAAGTTCCCGCCAATCGTTCTCATGCACGTCGAGGCCGAAATGCGTCGCCGCTTTCTTGATATTGGCGAACGCAAGATCGCGGTCGGCGTCGGTCACGTCCTCCACCTGATCGAATCGGGCCAACGCGTCTTTCACATGGGCCGCGTCCGTCAGCGGCTCCTTGCGCTGCTTTGGAAAAGCAAAGACGCTTTCGGGAAGTTCCGCACGGTCGTGGATTTCGCCGTGCTGTACATAGGGCTTCCAAGTCGTCTGCATCGTCGATCCTCCATCTCAGGGGTCCGCAGGCTCCGTGTCGTAGTGAATCGCTAGCCATATGGTGGCCGGGTCGCTCTGCGTCCAGGTCACACGATGGCGGCAACGGGCCGGAAGCAGGAGCCAGTCGCCCGGCGCGAGCGCGCGGTCCTCTCCTTCTCCCTCGATGCGCAGACGCGCGGCCCCCGAGACCAGCAGCACGAATTCCTCGCGCTCCTGGTCGTACCACTGGCCTTGCGGCGTTGCCTGACCGGTGGAGACGATGCGCTCGATGCGGACGCCGCCCTGCTCCACGAGGACATCGAACATCTCGCCGTCTTGCGGCCCCGGCGGCAAGCCGGACGGCAAATGTCCCGCGCGGACCTCTCTGCGGGCGTCAGGGCGCATGACCGTTACGGCGCCAGCGCGGTCGCCTGGTAGAAGCTCTCGAGCCAGTCGCCGTCTTGCTTGCGCAGGATCGAGGTGATGAACAGCTTCTGCGATATCTTGTTGGGGCCATAGGTGCCCTCGACCTTCGCCGTCAGTTGCCGCATGGCGCTGTCGGGCCCGAGAAAGACGACCGTGGGCTCGCTCAAATCGGTCTGGTCGATCTTGAGATCCGGGAGCGTCTGGATGACCGCCTTCAGGGTCTGGGGCGTCCCGTAATACGGCGTCACCGACACATGATCGTCCGTCGTCAACGCGACGATCGCCTGTTCGTCCTGCGCCTCGAACGCGGCGTCCAGCTTGGCGACGAGGTTGTCGATCGCCTCCATGGCGGCGGCATTGTCCTCGGCGGACGCGGGCAACGACAGAAAGACAACGGTCAACAAGGCGGCGAGACATCTAACCATGCTAAGCTCCCAAAGGTCGTCATTGATTTGCGAACGGTAATTGAGCATTTCATCCTGACCGGTTCGTTAGCACAACAGAACTTCGGCGCCATGACGCACCCCTCCACGATCACGCGCGACCGTCCCATCGTCGCAGGAAAGGCCGCGCTCCTCGTCATCGACGTGCAGAACGGAACCTGCGGTCCGGACGAAGCCTCCCGGCGCCCCGAACTCCATGCGGCGCTGACCGCCCGCGTCGTTCCCAATATCGAAAAGCTGCTCCGTGGCTTCCGCGCCGGCAAGCTCGAGGTGATCTTTACGGTCATGGAGAACCTGACCGCGGACGGCCGGGACCGGAGCCTCGACTACAAGCTCTCGAACATGGGCTATGCCAAGGGCTCTCACGAGGCCCGGGTTCTCGATGCGATCGCACCCGGCCGCGACGAGATCGTGCTCCCCAAGACGTCCTCGTCCGTCTTCAATTCGACGGTTCTCGACTACCTGCTGCGCAATATCGGGATCGAGGATGTCTTCGTCGTTGGCTGCCTCACCGATCAATGTATCGATCATGCGGTGAAGGACGGCGCGGATCGCGGTTATTACATGACCTGCATCCACGATGCTTGCGCCGCCGGGACGGAGGCCAGGCACGAGGCCGCCCTCGACTGCTTCCGGGGCTATTGCCGGATGCTGTGTACGGACGAGGTTACGGGCTTGCTGCCGGCAGGCTGAGCGCCGCTAATTCGGCGCGTTCAACACCTTGATGTCGTAAGGCTTCAATTCTTTGGTGGTCTTGAGGAAGTCGGTGATCTCGTTGACACCGCCGACCGTTGCCGACGACCACAGATTCGTCGTGCAGGTCGTGTCGGTATAGGTGGAGGTCACCACCAAATATGGACCCTGATTTCTGTCGACCGTACAGGCGCAAGACGCCTTCGTCGGGTCGTCCTTGTCGACGAGGCAAGGCTTGTCGAGACACCACGCCCAGGGACGGTCGTTGTTGCAAACCGCGTAGCTCTTGATGGGATAGTAGCGCGAGCTGATCTCGGTGCCCTTGTCCGTCTTCACGGTTCCGGTGCACGGCTTTTGGCCCGCGGAGTAGCCGGTCTTCACGTCGCAGGCGCAGGAGACGGTGTCCGTGCTGCCGTCCTCCGGCGTACAGGCGGCCGTGGTGCACAACGCATAGGTGCTTTCGCAAAGAACGAAACTGTCTTGCGAACCCTCGTCACAACCCGCGAGCGAAACGCAGCCGAACGTTAGGAATGAAACGGCAATGATCGTCTTCCACATGATTCAGCACCTCCGGCCTCACCGTAGCAGCGAGCGTCGCAACCGATAGAGCCAGTTGCCGACAGCGTTGACGGGCGGTTACCGGCGGCGGCCGATCAATAGACCTCCGCGTAGCGCGCGCAGAGGTCTTCTTCCGGCAGATCCGCGACATAAGACGCCTCCGACCTCTTGTGCCGCAGATAGGCCTCGAAGAAGACTGGCCCGAACCACGACTTGACGGTATCGCTTGCCTCCATGAGATCGAGTGCGGCGGGCAGCGACTTCGGCAAGGGCGCAGGCCCTTTGGGAAGCGCGAGGTCGCGCGCGATACCGTCGGCACCCGCGAAGATCAGTGCACCGAGCGCCATGTAGGGACTGGCTGCGGCATCGCAGACGCGGAATTCCAGATTGAATTGCGCCTCCCGCTCGCTCTCGCCCTTGGCCGCGAACACCGGACAGATTCGCAACGCCGCCCCGCGATCCTGCGGCTTGAGATCGGCAACGGTCGGAGCCCACCGGTTCGGCGTCAAACGCAAATAGGAGACGGGAGACGGAGCGGTCACCGCGCAGATGACCGGCAAGTGATGCAGAACCCCGGCGGCGAACCGTGCCGCCACGGGGCTGAGGCCCATGACACCGTCCGGCGCGCCCGTCACGGGTTTGCCCGAGGCTTCGTGCAGGCTGAAATGGATGTGCACTCCGTTGCCCGCACCGTCCGCCACCGGCATCGGCGAAAAGATCGCCCGATTCTCCAGACGGAAAGCCACCGCGCGGGCCATCTCCCGCGCGATCACGCCGGCGTCCGCCGCCGCCATCGCCGCATCGGGCGCGACCGTCATCTCATACTGGCGCGGACCGTATTCGGCGAGAAAGGAATCCGGCCGGACGCTTGCCGCGCGAATGGCCGCCATCAGCATTTCCCCGAACAGGCCCTGCCGCCGGAAGGCACTCAAGCTGTAGGCATGACCGGGAACGTCGTCGACGCCGGTATAGACGAACTCCTGTTCGAAGGCCGCAAGCAGTTCCAGGCCCGAGACGTTTTTCAACGCGCCGATCGCCCGGCGCAGAAACGCACGTACGCAGCAGTCCCAAGGCGTGCCGTCGGTGTTTCGAATGTCGCCGAGGAAGAAGTGCTCCGGCGCCGAGCCGTCGCGGAAGTCCACATGGACCTCGGACGACGGATCGGGAACGATCATGAGATCGCCGCTCGTCCCGAACGGCGTATCGAGGATCGGGCCGAAGCATGTCTGCATGAGGTTGGAATGCGTCCAGCCAATGCCGGCCTTGCGGCGCGCGGGCAACTCGGCGGACGGAAAACCCTTGCCGCGCACGAGCCCGGCAATGTCGCAGGTCCCAACGAATACGAGATCTTCGCGCAGCATGACACCTCCGGACCCTTCCCGATCGACAGGTGTCAGTCTACGTCAATCGCCCAAGATTGGGACCGGCGTTTGTTGTTGGCCGAACCGGTCAGACCGCGCGGACAGGCTCGCTGGCCGTCTTGACCCACGCCGCGGACAAGCCTTGCAGCTCGCGCGCTTGGGCCTGCACGGCGCTCATATGGCTGAGCCAATAGGAGACGCCGAGCCGCATCGCGTCCATCGGTGTCTTCGCGCTCGCCAAGTCCCGCGCGAGTTCGAGTCCCGCGCTCATATTTGCGTGGGCGATGTCCGCAAGCTTGGTGTTCACCGCGATGGCGGCTGGGACCGAAGCTTGAAACGATCGTATCGCGGCTCCCACGAGGACGTTATCGGCGGGCGCGACCACGGCGGCGGCGCGGCGGCGCGCGGACCTCTTCGCCTTGGTTTGCGCTTTGGCCGCGGCCTCTCCCGGCCGGCGCGGCGTCGTTCGGCGCGGCTTGGCAGCCGTCTTCTTCGACGGCTTGGCCGGCGCTTTGGCCTTGGCGGACGCTTTCGATTGGGATTTCGCTCGCGGCTTCTTTTGCTCGGTGGCTTTGGTGATATCCTTGGGCATCAATATGATCTCCGCTGTCCGGACGAACTGCGCCCGATATCCTGCCTCGAACGGCCCGTCAAGATGGGCGCAAGATCGATAGGACCATCCGCGTACGGCCGTTTCACGGCGATCGGGCCCTCGTCCCGCTCTATGGCGTTGCCGTTCCACGCGGACCCGGACGGCGAAAGACAGACGACACGGGACCCTCTTCGCGCAATTGAACCTTCGTCTATGTGGACCCGGTGCCGCGGTTACGGCGCGACTTGCGCTCGCGTAAGATCGCGCGGCATTTGATAAACAGGTTCCAGAGAAGGAAAGCCAGCAACGCGATGGACATCATACCGAAGGCGACAATCAGCATCGCTGGAAACCCGCGGAGGACGAACTGCGGCTGGCGCCCCTATCGCCCGTTTGCACCCCATTGCCCATGACGTTTGCCACGGACACCGCCTTTTTCGGACTTCTTGCCGACAGTTACAAGCGCTTGCTTGGTCACGCGCCGCCCTTTCTCGACGGATCGGCGATGGATGGGCCCCGCTGGCTCTACGAAGAAGCCAGCGCCTGCGTCTTGGCGCATAGCCCCGCCCCCGATCCGCTCTTCATCTATGCCAACAAGGCCGCGCAGGCCCTGTTCGAATATCGTTGGGACGAAATCGTTGGCATGCCATCGCGGCTTTCCGCGGAGGTTCCCAATCGCGCCGAACGCCAACGTCTGCTGGACACTGTGGCACGCCACGGATTCGCAACAGGCTATTCCGGCATCCGCATCGCCAAATCCGGACGCCGCTTTCGCATTGACGACGGAATCCTATGGCAGTTGCGCGACACCGATGACACACTGCACGGCGTCGCGGCAACATTTAGCCATTGGTCGTTCGAAAAGATGGGCTAACTACCTGTAGCCTGCAGCCTTCAGCGCCGAGCGGCACGTCTTGGAAAGGCTGTTCTGGTGCTGCCGCATGCAAACTTCCAGCTGCTTGGACCCCACCGTCTTGTCGCTGCAATGTCTCTTGTAGTCCGCCTTGCAGCTCGCGCGAATGGCCTTCGTATAGGCGTCCGCATGAACCACACCGGCGAAAGAGACAGCCGTCAGGCCAGCGATAACTAGTCCAGAAAGTACGTTCTTCATATTTCAAAGTCCCTTTTTTCCCGGCAGCGCAACCTACCAAACACCGCTCCGGGCGCAAGTCCGGTTTCCAGATCGTGACGCGAATTTCAAAAAAAGCCCCGAAACTGAGGACGCGGCGCAACAGCGCACGTGGCCCAGTTCGCAACGCCATTTCGGATCGACCGCGCCCCGCATCGACTTGCGCGCGCCGATCCCGCCCTGGGCGATTCGCCCGGCAGCGTTCGTTTTCTTCTTAGTATTTCTTCTTCTTCACCTTGCCCTGCGCGGCCGTCGCGTCGGCAATGCAATTGGTGATATAGGCCTCGCGCTCCCCGGCCCGCAAGGGCGGCGTCACCTTGTTCGCCTTCTTCTCGCAGGCGTTACGCACCGCATCGGAAACGGCGGCACGCGATGCCGGCACCGCGGTGGCGGCGGTCAGCGCCGTTCCAAGCAGGAGGATAAAGGCCAAGACCTCAATTCGTGCCATCGGAAGCCTCCCTGGGCGGCACGGTTGTGCCGGATGTCACTATAGCACCCTGGTAAAGGAGTCCTACCCTACCTACATTACGCGCACCACCACCCAGGTGGGAGCCCACGCCCGTGGGCAGGCGAGGGTTAAGGGGCGGCGCGGCGGAGCAATGTCGCCGGAATGTCATCCACCGGAACAATAAGTATACTTGGCTGAAGTACTTCTGCGAGCGGAGACCGTCATGAATTTTGGAGATATTGTCGGCGAACTGATGCGTCAGGGTGTATCCCCCCAGACCCAGCAAAGAATCGAACACGCGACCGGACCGGATGGCCTGGGCAGCGCCTCGGGCGCGCCCGACCTCGGCGCCGTGCTCGGAAACATCCTCGGCGGAAGCCAGTCCTCGGGCGGCGGTGCCGCGGGCGGGCTCGGCGACATGCTCGGCGGCCTCCTTGGCGGGGGCGCGGGCGGCCAGAGCGGCGGCGCGGGCGGACTGGGCGACGTCCTCGGCAGCCTTCTCGGCGGCGGCCAGCCCAGCGGGGGTCAAGCGGCCGGCGGCCAGTCCCCTGGCGGTCAGTCTTCTGGCGGTCTTGGCGATATTCTCGGCGGGCTCGGCCAGGTTCTTGGCTCCCCGAGCGGCGTCGGCGGCATGAGCAAGGGCGAGCTTGGCGGCCTCGGGGCCTTGGCCGGCGCGATCCTCGGCGGTGGCGGTAGCGCGACCAAAGGCGCCATCGGCGGAAGCGCGATGGCCGTTCTCGGCACGCTGGCCCTTTCCGCCCTGAAGAATTGGCAAGCCCAATCGGCGAGTTCGAGCGACGTTCAAGCGCTCGCCCTGTCCGACAACGAGGTGCAGCAGATCGCGGCGCCCGAAACCGCCGAACTGTGCCTGCGCGGCATGATCGAGGCGATCAAATCGGACGGCGAGGTGTCGCCCGACGAGATGCAGCGCTTGGTGGGCAAACTCTCCGAAGGCGGCATCACCTCCGAAGAGCAACAATTCGTGCAGACCGCGATGGCGAAGCCGCAGGATCTCGCGGGGCTCGTGAGAGCCATTCCCAATCCCGAAGTCGGCATTCAGGTCTACGCTGCGGCGTTGATGGCGATTTCCGTGGACACGCCGGAGGAGAAAGCATTCTTGAGAGGTCTGGCCGATGGAACCGGCATCGCTCCGGATGCGGTGGCACGGCTCCATCAGATGGTTGGCGCGCCGGCGGCCTGACGGCTCGAGCGTCCACAATATTGAATCGGGGGAGATCGCCAGAGCCCAAGGAGAGGGCCAGCGCGAACTTCTTTCCCAAGTCCCCAGGCTGCTGGGAACCGATGATTGAGGAAAGGAAGCGACATGGGATTTTTTGATTTCGTCAAGAACGCGGGCAAAAGCATTTTTGGCTCGGGTGCGGACGCGGCCGAAGCCGATGCGGCGAAGGCCATCGCCAAGGAAGTCGGCGATCCGAGCCTGGCCGATAAGATCAAGGTCGAGGTCGACGGCGAGACCGTGAAGGTCACGGGCGACGTTCCCGATCAGGAGACACGCGAGAAGATCATCGTCGCCGCCGGCAACGTGGACGGCATCTCCAAGGTCAGCGAGGACATCAAGACCGACGACGATACGCCCGAGGGCTCGTTCCACACCGTCGAGAAGGGCGATACGCTCTGGGCGATCGCCGAGAAGGCTTACGGCGACGGGTCCAAATACATGGTCATCTTCGAGGCGAACAAGCCGATGCTCTCCCACCCGGACAAGATCTATCCGGGCCAGAAGCTCCGCATCCCGGCCCAGAAGGCCGGCGTGTAAGGCATCGCCCTCACTTCAGACGATCCAAACGGCGGTCCATCGGGCCGCCGTTTCTTTTGCCGCGACAGACGGGGCGGGCGCCCGGCAACCTTCTGATTGGAATTTGCCGCAGCACGGTGCCGAACGAGGACGAGAGGGACGAGGTCCGCTGGACGGCCGCCGGGTTTGGACGGTCCTGCGGCACGCTCATCGGCCCGCCCGGCCAGAAGCGCAGACCGTAAAGCAAGGCTTAAATTTACGAAGCGGCAAGCCTTGCGGCTTAGTGATGGCGCGGCCGCCGCAGCCAGCCGACAAATTGCCGAGATTCGGCCGAGACCCTGCCGTCTTCGCCTGTCAAATAGATATGAATTGAGGGAGTGGAGTAATCGAATGTCCGTCTTATCGCTTTTGACCAGCGCTGTTCTCGTGGGACTGGTTTACGGCTTGAGCTTCTTGCCGACCGCGTCCCTGGCGCGCCCCGACGACGAAGTGGGGCTCGATCTGGTCGATACGGTCGCCATGGGCGACACCGGCAGCGAGTGCGACGAGAACAGGGTCTGACGACGAGAAATCGCGATCCGGCCCGCGACCGGGCTCGAATCGTGCCTCCCGCCCTTTCCGGAGCGGAATACAAAAATGGCCGGGGGATCCCCGGCCATTTTGTTTTCGAGCCTTGCGACGCGCCTAGGTCTTGATCTGCGCGGCCTTGTCGAGCAGCGCCTGCGCCTGGCGGATCGAGGCGATGTCGATCAGGCGGCCGTCGAGCGACACGGCACCCTTGCCTTCCTTCGCGGCCTGCTTCATGGCCTCGACGATGCGCTGGGCCTTCTCGACCTCGGCGGCGGCCGGCGAGAACACCTCGTTCGCAAGATCGATCTGCGACGGATGGATAGCCCACTTGCCCTCGAAGCCGAGCACGGCGGCACGTTTCGCGGCGGCCTTGTAGCCGTCCGGATCGGAGAAATCGCCGAACGGACCGTCGATGGGCCGCAAGCCATAGGCCCGGCACGCCACCATCATGCGCGACAGGGCAAAGTGCCAAGGATCGCCCCAGTGATATTGGCGGTTGCCGCTCTCGTCGGCGTCGGTCAGAACGCCATGGTCCGGGTGCGGGCCGCCGATACCGACCGTACGCGCGCGGGTGGACGCCGCATAGTCGGCGACGCCGAAGCTCATGGCCTCGACGCGCGGGCTCGATTGGGCGATGGCCTCCACATTCGCCATACCCAAAGCCGTCTCGATGAGAAGCTCGAGGCCGAGTTTCTTGTCGTACTTCTTGTACTGCTCGATCTGCGTCATGAGCATGTCGATGGCGTAGACGTCCTGCGGCACGCCGACCTTGGGGATCAAGATCATATCGAGACGCGGGCAGTTCTCCATAACGTCGACCACATCGCGATAGGCGTAATGGGTGTCGAGACCGTTGATGCGGATCATCATGGTCTTGCTGCCCCAGTCGACGTCGTTCAGGCCCTGGATGATGTTCTTGCGGGCCTGCTCCTTGTCGTCCGGCGCGACGGCATCTTCGAGGTCGAGAAAGATCACGTCGGCGGCGCTGGCGGCGGCCTTTTCGAACATGCCGGGGTTGGAGCCGGGAACGGCCAACTCCGAACGGTGTAGGCGCGGCGTGGCCTGCTGGATCAAGGTAAAGCTCATGTCATACTCCTCTTGGTTTAACCTGTGGCGCCGAGCCCGGCGGCAACCGTATTGATGGAAAGCAGCAACGCCGGCTTGAACTTTTCGCGCTCGTCGTCGTTGTCGCTCGCTCTGAAGCGGCCGAGCAGCTCGACCTGCTCGCGACTCACTTGATTGACCGTGGGAAGCCTGTCGGCCAGCGACGCACGGAATTGGGGGAAGCGTTCGCCAGGGAAGGCGCTGCCTGAAAGTTTCAGTACCATCTCGGTCGTGAGCGCATGCTCCTCCTGAACCATGGAGAAGATCGCGTTCCGCACCGCGGCGTCGGATACGAGGCTCGCATAGTCGCTGGCGATATCGAGGTCCACAAGTGCAAGCGCCTTCTCGACCTCATCCACGATCAGGCGGAACAAGCGGGAGCGCTCGAACAACTCGGTCAGCAAGGACTCGCCTTTGGCACCGCGCACGTCGAGAAAACTCCGGAGCGCACTGCCGACCCCATACCAGTTGGTGATCATGTGCCGGTTTTGCGCCCAGGCGAACACCCATGGAATGGCCCGCAGATCCTTCAGCGAACTCGCGCCGAAGCGCCGCGCCGGCCGCGAGCCGATATTGAGGAGCGAGATCTCCTCCAACGGACTTGCGGCCTGGAAATACGTCACCAGGTCCGGATTGGAGAGCAGCCGGTCATAGGCCACGCGCGAAAGGCCGGACAACGCCTCGAGCGCGTCGTCATACTCGCCGCTCGGCTTGAGGGCGGCCTCATGCTCGGACTTCAGCGCGTGCTGCAGCACGCTCGAGGCCAGAAGCTCCATCTGATAGAGGGACGTGCCCTTGTTCGCGTATTTCGACGAGACGACCTCGCCTTGCTCCGTGACCCGGAAACGGCCGCGGATCGAGCCGGCCGGCTGGGCGGCGATGGCGCGGCCGGTGGGCGCGCCGCCGCGCGACACCGAGCCGCCGCGTCCATGGAAGAACGAAATCGGCGTCCCCGCGCGCGCGCCGACCTGCGTCAGGCTGGTCTGCGCCTTGGCCAGCTCCCAGTTCGAGGCGACGAAACCACCGTCCTTGTTGGAGTCCGAGTAGCCGAGCATCACCTCCTGAAGTCCGCCTTGCCAATGGGTGGACCGGCGGATCAGCGGAATGGCCAGCGCCTCGCGCATGATCGCGGGCGCCGCCCTCAAATCGTCGATGGTCTCGAACAGAGGCACGATCGGCAGCGCGCAAATCTCCGTGCCGGCCGCGTCCAGGAACAAACCGCCCTGCTTGGCCAGAAGATAGGCACCGAGAATGTCGTCGACCGAGCGCGTCATGGACAGAATGAAGGAGCCATAGGCATCCGGATCGAGACCCCGCCGGATTTCCGCCGCTTGCGCGAACATGGCGATGGTGTCCCGCACCTCTTGCGGCAGGGGCTCGCCCGCAGGGTCGGCCGGCAGCGGCCGCGCCAAGGCCCGCAGCAACCAGGCACGCCACTCCGGAGAGCCGAGCTCCGGCGGTTCTCCGTCGGCGTGGCCGTCGCTGGCCCACCACAGAGCCTGAAGCGCCTGGGTCGTACGCGTGGAGTTCTCGCGAAGATCGAGCCGGACGGTAGAGAACCGGAACAGCTCGACGGCGCGCCGGACCGGGCGAATCATGTCTTGGGCGATGGTCGAGGCGTTCGCGGCCGCCAGGGCACGCTCCATCCGCCGCAGATCCTGGATGAGCTCGTCGGCGTTCGTGTAATGGGGCGTGCCGACATCGAGCTCTCCGCCTTCGGCACGACGCACGGTGACATCCAGCTTGCGCAGAATGCAGGTGAGATATTGGCGGTAAGGCTCGCCCGGATTGCGCTGTGCGATCGCCTCCTCGGCGCCGCTCGCCCGCAGCGCGCACGCAAGCTCGTGGCCGAACTCCTCCGGGACCGGCAACGCACGCTGCGTTATGGACATCGCCCGCGCCAGCGCGACGAGGCGCTCCCGGTAGTAGCGCAACGAAGCGAGCGCATTCTGGCGCAGCGCCCAGCCCGTGACCTCGGTGGTCACATACGGATTGCCGTCGCGGTCGCCGCCGATCCACGAACCGAACTGGAAAAAGGGCGGCAGATCGAAATCTTCGTCGGGATAATTCCGCTTCAAAGCCCCTTCGAGCAGCGCCATCATCTCCGGCGCCTTCTCGAACAGGGTCTCGTCGAAGAAATGCAGTCCCCGAAGGACTTCGTGTTCCACGGTCGGCTTTTCGAGGTGAAGCTCGCCGGTCATCCAAACGAGCTCGATCTGGTCGCGAATGTCCGCGAGAATCGCTTGCCGTTCCCGCTCGGTCCAACGGCTCCCTTCCAGCTCACGCAGCAGGAGGTAGATCTTGCGGTATTTCTCGAGAACGGTGACGCGCTTCGACTCGGTCGGGTGAGCCGTGATGACGGGACGAATGCGCAGGTTCTGCAGGAGACGCTCGATTTCCCCCGGGCTGACACCGGCCCGGCGGGCCTCGGCGAGGACGTGATCGAACGTGCCCAACAGCGCGTCGCGGCCACGCTTCCGCTCGATATGGCGGCGGCGGCGCATCGCGGCGTTCTGGTCGGCGAGAGACAGGAGCTGGAACCAGATTCCTTGCGCGGACAACACACGCGCCAGGAGGTCCGGCGAATATTCGGAGACGGATTTCTGAGCGCCGCCCGTGAGAACCGGTTCGACTTCGGGGCGATGGCGCCGCACGACATCGAGCAGCAACTCGAACAGGATATTCGCGGCGTCCTCTGGCGATGTCCCACCGATAAGAGCTGCGGCGTCCGTTCCGGCCACCACGTCGCTCTCTCTTACATCCTCGTCCATGATCAACGCTCGCACTCAGATCACACTGACCGGTCTTGTCACCTTCGGCTCAGACGCCGCACGCAAGTCACGGCGACTGATCCAGGACGCGGGTTCCGGTGGCGATTGATGGCAAGGTGGGGCCGGCCGGTCCCACCTCGAGCTGCTTGGCTTCGGGAAAAAGCCGGACACGCCCTAAGCCTGGTCGATGGCCGCGGCATGTCCGGCGTTTTTTCTAAAGTCCGAGGACCTTCGCGACGGTCGAACCGAACTCGCTCGGGTTCGGCGCGACGGTCAGTCCATTGGCCCGCATGATTTCGGCCTTCTCGGCGGCGCTATCGCCCGTGGCCGAGATGATGGCGCCCGCGTGACCCATGCGCCGCCCCTTCGGAGCGGTCAGACCCGCGACGAAGCCGACGACCGGCTTGGACATGTTGTCCTTGATCCACGCCGAGGCCTCGGCCTCCTGCGGACCGCCGATTTCGCCGATCATCAGCACGGCATCGGTCTCCGGGTCTTCCTCGAACAGGGCGAGGTGATCCAGGAACGAGGAACCGTTGATCGGATCGCCACCGATACCGACCGAGGTCGTGATGCCGATCCCCCGGTCCTTCATCTGCGCCGCGGCCTCGTAGCCGAGCGTACCGGAACGCGAAATCACGCCCACATTGCCTTGCAGGTAGATGTGGCCCGGCATGATGCCCAGCATGGCCTTGCCGGGGCTGATGATACCGGCGCAGTTCGGGCCGACCATCATCGTGCGGTGTTCGCGAGGATAGCGCATCAGGTAGCGCTTCACGCGCATCATGTCCTGGGCCGGAATGCCATCCGTGATGGAGCAGACCAGCCTGATGCCCGCGTCGGCGCATTCCATGATGGCGTCCGAGCAGAAGGCTGGGGCCACGAACGTGATCGAAGCCTCGGCGCCTGTTTCCTTCACCGCTTCCTTCACGGTGTTGAAGAGCGGGCGGTCGAGATGACGGCCACCGCCCTTGCCCGGCGTCACGCCGCCGACCACGTTGGTGCCGTATTCGATCATTTCCTTCGCGTGGAAGGTACCCTTGTCGCCAGTCATACCTTGGACAATCACCGGCGTCTTTTCGTCAATCAGAATGCTCATTACGTATTTTCTCCGATGATCGTCTCTACGCGGCCTGTAGCTTGCCCTGGCAAGCCTGAACCGCCTTCTCGGCGGCCTCGGCCAGTGTCTCGGCGGTGATCAGCTTGAGATCGCTCTCCTTGAGGATCCTGTTTCCTTCTTCGACATTGGTGCCGGCAAGGCGCACGATGAGCGGCACCTTGATGTCGAGGTTTCCGCAAGCCTGAACCACGCCCTTGGCAACCCAGTCGCAACGGTTGATGCCGGCGAAGATATTCACCAGGATCGCCTTCACGTTGTCGTCGGAAACGATCAGCTTCATCGCCGTTTCGATACGGTCCGGAGAGGCGCCGCCGCCCACGTCGAGGAAGTTGGCCGGCTCACCGCCCGCGTGCTTGATCATGTCCATGGTCGCCATGGCCAGACCCGCGCCGTTCACGATGCAGCCGATATCGCCCTCGAGGCCGATATAGTTGAGGTTGTGCTCGGCGGCCTGGGCCTCCCGCGGATCCTGCTGCGACGGATCGTACATGTCGGCCACGTTGGGGCGGCGGAACAGCGCGTTGTCGTCGAACGACATCTTGGCGTCGAGCGCGAGCACGCGGTCGTCCTTGGAGACCACCAATGGGTTGATCTCCAGCATCTGAGCGTCGCAATCGCGGAACGCGCGGTAGGCGTTCATGATCGTCGACACGCAACTCTGGGCCTGCTTGATGCTAAGACCGAGCTGGAACGCGAGCTCGCGCGCCTGGAAGGCCTGTAGGCCGACGGCGGGCTCGACGGTAACCTGAAGGATCGCGTCTGGATTGGTCCTGGCGATTTCCTCGATCTCCATGCCGCCTTCCTGGGAGGCGATCACGCGGACGCGCTCGGCCTTCCGGTCGAGGACGAAGCCGAGATAAAGCTCCTTCTCGAAGGGCTCCGCCGCTTCGACATAGACGCGCTGAACCGGCTTGCCTTCCGGACCCGTCTGGTGCGTAACCAGACGTTTTCCGAGCAATTCCTGCGCCGCCTCGCGCACCTCGTGATAGGTCTTGCAGATCTTGATGCCGCCGGCCTTGCCGCGCGCACCAGCGTGAATCTGGGCCTTCACCGCCCAACTCCAACCGCCGAGTTCGGTCGCCGCATAGACGGCCTGATCGGGACTAAACGCCACGGCGCCTTTCGCCACCGGCACGCCGAAGCTTCCCAACAGTTCTTTCGCTTGATACTCGTGAACGTCC
The DNA here is from genome assembly GCA_002482645.1 of Hyphomicrobiaceae bacterium UBA7697. Classification (GTDB taxonomy): domain Bacteria; phylum Pseudomonadota; class Alphaproteobacteria; order Rhizobiales; family Methyloligellaceae; genus Methyloceanibacter. The sequence goes on along the minus strand of DLGJ01000009.1, from coordinate 20,786 downwards.
ACGTCGTTCCTCCCTTTTAAAAATTCCTTCGGCGGGCTTTCCGTTATTAAGAGCCCACGCCGGAAAGCGTCAGCTCACCTTACCCTTAACAATGTCATACGCCTTCTCTGTCGTCGCCTCGGCACCTGCGAGAAGGTCCTCCAGCTCACCCAGCTTAGCGCCGACAAAGCTCGTGTCGGAAATCAATTTTGCATTGATGTAGACATTTAGTGCGGCACTCCGCAGAGCGGCATAAGCAGACAGTACGGCGACGCCCGCATCGGAGATGACATTGAGGTTTCCCTTCTCCGAAGCGACCAGCGCGAGGTCGATGACCTCGCGGGCCAGCCGGCAGCAGCGGACCGGAACGTCGGTCGCCATTTTCAGGGCCTCTTGGATGGCCTCGTCCCGGGCGGCCTTGTCTTCATCGGTCTCCTTGGGCATGCCGTAGGCGCCCATGACCGTATCGAAGGCACGCACGTCGTCCTGGATCATGCCGGTCAGCCGGTGGCGGAGATCTTCGGCCTTCGCCAGGACGTCCTTCAGTTCGCCTTCGACATCGGCGTATTTCTTTTTGCCGATCGTCAGATTGCAGACCATGCTGACGAGCGCCGCGCCCATGCCGCCGAGAATGGCGGCGGCACTGCCGCCCCCGGGCGTTGCCGCGCTGGAGGCGAGTTGGTCGAGGAATGGCTCGATCGCGGTATTCTTGATCTCGGTCATCTAGGCCATCTCTTTCGCCAGAGCGTAGATGGCCTCGGCATCGTAAACGCCCTCTGAGGTTTCGAACAGCTTGGCGATGCACTCGCGGTGAAGCTTGAGCTTCAAACCGCCGATCCCGAGCGCGCCGTAAGCGATCTTGCCGCCGTAGTCCTTGCCCTTGTCCATGGCGTCGACGCCCTCGATGCCGAGCGGCGGCTGTGCGTTCACGTCCGCCAGAAGCTCCACATTGGGATTGTTCTCCCATACGGATTTCGGCAGGAGCTGCAAGCCGATCGCGCCGGCCGAGTAGATGATATTGGCATCCTTGGTGGCCTCGGCGCGTTCCTCGTCCGTCGCGCCCGCGGCGCCGGAAACTTTCACGCCAAAGCGTTTCTCGATGACCTTGGCGGCCTCGTCGGCGCGGTCCTTCGTCCGCGAGGTGATGGTCACGTCGCAGCCTTCCATGCCGAAGAAACCCGCCGCCCGCATGCCCACGGGGCCCGTGCCCGCGAGCACCACGGCCTTCTTGCCCTTGAGGTCGCGCCCCTTGGCAAGCAGCGCCACACCCGCGGCCGCGGTCGTGTTGGAGCCGTTGGAATCCAGCATCGCGGAGACGCGGAACGGACCGAAGAAGTGCTTCTTGACCGTTTCGAACAGCTCTTCGCCCTTGGCCATGTTGCCGCCGCCGACGAAGATGGCGGTGTTCTGCTTGTCCTTGCCGCCGCGCGTGTAGATGCAGCCGTCGATCAGCGCACCCACGTTCTCCGGCGTCACCCCGGCATAGCCGGTGATGTTGTCGGCACCGCCGTCATAGCCGACGACCGTATCGAAGACGCTCGGCACGGGATCGGTGTCGAACAGGAATAGCAGTTTCTTCATTACGTTTCCCCCTTTACGCGTTACTCGACCACGTTCTGCGGATTCCCGCCGACGAACGCCTCGATATTGTCGATGAGTTGATCGGCCAGAATTTGCATGGCTTCCCGGCTCGCCCACGCCACGTGCGGCGTGAGAATGAAATTCGGCATTTTGAGATCGAGCAGGATATTGCCGTCCTTCGGCGGCTCCTTCGTGAGCACGTCGAACCCGGCGCCCGCGATCGTACCGGCCTTCAAGGCCTCGGCAAGCGCGGCCTCGTCGACAAGGCCGCCCCGCGCCGTGTTGATGAGGATCGACGTGGGCTTCATCATCTTCAGTTCCTTCGCGCCGATCATGTTCTCCGTCTCGGGCGTCAGCGGGCAGTGGAGCGTGATGACGTCGCTCTCCTTGAGCACGGTCTCCAGGTCGACCAGGCCTTCTTGCGGGAATGCATCAAAGGGCAGGATCTTCATGCCGAGGCATTCGGCCCGCTTCGCCACGGCCTTGCCGATGGCGCCGAAGCCAACGATGCCCATGGTCGACCCCGCGATGTCGCGGATCGGATGGTCGAAGAAGCAGAATTGATCGACCTCCGCCCAGCGGCCGTTCCGGGTATCCTCGACATAGGCGAACAGGTTCCGGCGGAGCGCGAACATCAGCGCGATCACATGCTCGGGCACGGTATTGAAGGCATAGCCGCGGATGTTGACGACGGAGATTCCGTTGGCCTTGCAATAGGCCTTGTCGACAACGTCGGTGCCCGTCGCCGCCACGGCGATCAGCTTCAGCTTGGGCAGCTGCTTCAGGACCTCCTCGCGCATCGGTACCTTGTTGATGATGGCGATGGTGGCGTCCTTCAGACGCTCGGCGATATCCTCAGACGTCCAGGTAGACTGGTACTCTGTGTATTTGTGCGGAAAATTGGCCTTGCGGACATCGGCGCCAACCGACTCGCGATCGAGGAAAACGATCTCGTGCTCCACTGCACCCCCCATATGTTCCGGGCGGGAAACTATCGTCCGCGCCCTCGAAGTTCCCATCCGGGACAGGGACGCCCTGCTCCGGATTGTGTTTCGTTCTGACCGTGCGCTTGTACGTGAAGTGCCCGGCCTCCTACTCCGCAGCCAGTCGCTGCTCGGCGGCACCGTCGGCGTTACGGAAGCATTCCTGCGCTGCGGCCACACCCGAACCAAGCTCGACCGGGATGCCGACATCGCGCATCGCCATCTCGGCGCCGGAAATGGCTCCGAGCAGCATGAGTTCGTTCAGATCGCCAAGATGACCGATGCGGAACAGCTTTCCGGCCATCTCGGAAAGACCCGCACCCAATGCGAGATTGTAGCGGTGATAGGCGCGGCTGATGACGTCCGCGCCGCTGAAGCCGTCCGGCACCATGATCGCGCTGACCGTGTCGGACTGCCATTTCGGCTCTTTCGCGCAAAGCGGAAGGCCCCAAGCTTCGGCCGCGGCGCGCGCTCCGCCGGCAAGATAACGATGCCGGGCAAAGACGTTCTCGAGCCCTTCCTCGAACAGCATCGCCAGCGACTCCCGCAAGCCATAGAGGAGCGGCAAAGCGGGCGTGTACGGAAAATAGCCGCCCGGATTCGTGTTGAAATGGTCCGCGAGGTTGAAATACGCGCGCGTGCACTCGGCATTTTCCATCTGCGCCAGCGCCTTTGGGCTGGCGCAGAGAATGCCGAGCCCGGCGGGCAGCATCATGCCCTTCTGGGAGCCCGTGATCGCGAGGTCCACGCCCCACTCGTCGAACCGGAAATCGAGGCTGCCGATGGAACTGACGCCGTCCACATAGAGCAAGGCCGGATGGCCGGCCGCGTCGATCGCGCGCCGGACCGCGGCAACGTCGGACGTCACGCCCGTGGCGGTCTCGTTGTGGACCACCAGTATCCCTTTGATTTCGTGGTCTTTGTCCGCACGCAGCGCGTCTTCGATCCGGTCCGGATTCGCGCCGGTGCCCCACTCTTCCTCCTGGACGATGACCTCGAGGCCGTGGCGGCGGGCAAGCTCGATCCAAAGATGGCTGAACTGACCGAAACGCGGAGCGAGCAGCTTATCCCCGGGCGACCGCGTGTTTGTCAGAGCCGCTTCCCAGGCGCCGGTGCCGCTCGAGGGGAAGATCACCACGCGGCCTTCGCCCGTCCGGCAGACCTTCTTCATCCCGTCGAACAGCGGAACCGTCAGCTTGGGAAAGTCCGGCGACCGATGATCCTCCATGGGAACGTGCATCGCGCGGAGAATCCGGTCCGGCACATTGGTCGGCCCCGGCACAAACAGAAAGTTACGGCCCGAACACCTGGCTCCAGCCATGGTTTCCTCTCCAAAGGATTGTTGGGCTGCCCGGCCCGTGCGGCCGGCGAGCATACGACTTTTGTATGGTCGTAGCGTCCGCCAACGCGCCTGGCAACCCTTTTGCTGGCCCGGAGAGGGCCCCAACTAGAACAAACCGGTAATCTTGCCGTTCGCGTCCAACTCGATGTTGTTGGCGGCGGGTACGCGCGGCAGGCCGGGCATCGTCATGATGTCTCCGCAGATGACAACGACGAACTCGGCACCGGCCGACAGCCGGACTTCACGGACCGGAATCGTGTGGCCGAGCGGCACGCCCTTGGCGTCCGGATTGGTGGTGAAGCTGTACTGAGTCTTCGCCACGCAGATCGGGAACTTGCCGAAGCCCTGCTTCTCGAGTTCGGCGAATTTATCGCGGACGGCCTTGGGCGCAGTGATGTCCTCGGCGCCATAAAGCTCCTGGGCGATGGTCCGCGTCTTGTCCCACAGAGACATGTCGTCGGGATAGAGCGGCTGGAAGTCCGACGGCTTGGTATCGATGGTGCGGACAACGGTCTCGGCCAGTTCCTTGGCGCCTTCGCCGCCGAGCGCCCAATGGTCGGACATCACGCATTCGGCGCTCGCCGTGGAGCAGAGGCGCTTCAAAAGTGCGATTTCGTCGTCCGTATCGAGCGAGAACCGGTTCACGGCGACAACCACCGGAACGTGGAACTTGCGCACGTTCTCGATGTGTTTCTCGAGATTGGCGAAGCCCTTCTCCAGCGCGTCGAGATTCTCCTTCTTGAGATCCTCCTTGGCCACGCCACCATGCATCTTCAGCGCACGGATCGTTGCCACGACCACCACGCAATTGGGCTTGAGGCCCGCCTTGCGGCACTTGATGTCGAAGAATTTCTCCGCACCGAGATCGGCGCCGAAGCCGGCCTCCGTCACGACATAGTCGGCAAGCTTCAACGCCGCCTTCGTGGCGATCACGGAGTTACAACCGTGGGCGATGTTGGCGAACGGGCCGCCATGGATGAAGGCCGGGTTGTTCTCAAGCGTCTGAACCATATTGGGCGCAAGAGCGTCTTTCAGCAGGGCCGCCATGGCACCGGCGGCGGAAAGCTCGTCCGCGGTAATGGCACCCTTGTCCCGCGTCTGGCCGATCTGGATCTGGCCGAGACGCCGCTGCAGATCGGCGCGGTCGTTGGCGAGGCAGAAGATCGCCATGACCTCGGAAGCCACGACGATGTCGAAGCCTGCTTCGCGCGGGTAGCCGTTCGAGACGCCGCCGAGCGAGGAGACGATCGAACGCAGCGCGCGGTCGTTCATGTCGATGCCACGGCGCCAGGTGACCCGGCGCGCATCGATGTCGAGCTTGTTGCCCCAATAGATGTGGTTGTCGATCAACGCGGCCAGCAGGTTGTTCGCGGCGCCGATCGCGTGGAAGTCGCCGGTAAAATGGAGGTTGATGTCCTCCATCGGCACCACCTGCGCGTAGCCGCCTCCGGCCGCGCCGCCCTTCATGCCGAAGCACGGGCCCAGGCTGGGTTCGCGCAAACACATGATCGTCTTCTTACCGATCAGATTGAGCGCGTCGCCGAGACCGACCGTGGTCGTCGTTTTTCCCTCTCCGGCCGGCGTCGGCGTAATCGCCGTGACCAGGACCAGCTTGCCGTCGGGCCTGTCCTTTAGACTGTCGATGTAGTCGAGGGAGACCTTCGCCTTATAATGGCCGTAAGGAATCAGGTCGTCTGCGTCGATTCCGAGCTTGTCCTTCGCCACATCGAGGATTGGCCGCATCGTGGCGGCTTGACTGATCTCGATATCGGATTTCGGCTTCTTGTGCTGCTCGCTCGAGCCCTCAGACATAGTCGTTCACTCCCACCGCAATTGTTGTTCCAACCCAATGACGCTTTCCGCGAAACGGACCGGCACCGTATTCATTCGCTTGCGTTCTGGCAATCGTCTGTGCAGTTTCAATCGTCAATACCGAATAGTGGGGAGGAAATAGCAAACCATGACGCCCGAGAAGCTGCTTAAGGCCATGTTCAAGGCCGGCGTGGACGCCGCGCTGCCATCTCTGTGCGTGCCCGCACATCTGCCGCCGCGCCCCAAGGGACGCACGGTCATTATCGGCGGCGGCAAGGCTTCCGGAGCCATGGCCAAGGCGTTGGAAGACGCCTGGGACGGTCCCCTCGACGGTGTTGTCGTCACCCGCTACGGCTACAGACTGCCGACTGAACGTCTCGAAGTCGTCGAGGCGGCGCATCCCGTTCCCGACCAGGCCGGGCGCGAGGCGGCGAAGAGAATTTTCGAGGCAGTTCAAGGTCTTACCGAGGACGATCTGGTTCTTGCGTTGATTTCCGGCGGTGGCTCGGCGCTTCTTGCCGCACCGGCCGAAGGCATTTCGCTCGAAGACAAGCAAGCCGTGAACAAGGCGCTTCTCGCGAGCGGCGCGACCATTTCCGAAATGAACACCGTGCGGAAGCACCTCTCGGCGATCAAGGGCGGCCGCTTGGCCCGCGCCGCCTATCCCGCGAACGTCGTCGCGCTGATGATCTCGGACGTGCCGGGCGACGATGCCTCCATCATCGCGTCGGGTCCCACCGTTCCGGACACGTCCACCAATGCGGACGCCATCGCGATCGTCGAAAAATACAAGATCGACCTGCCGCCCGCCGTTCGGAAAGTCCTCGACACCATCGAAGAGACGCCGAAGCCAGGCGACAAGTGTTTCGAGCGGGTCGAGAACGTCATGATCGCCACGCCTCAAGCCTCGCTGGAGGCTGCGGCTGCGGTCGCGCGCGAGGCGGGTATCACGCCGATGATTCTCGGCGACAGCATCGAAGGCGAATCGCGCGACGTCGGATTGGTCCATGCCGGGATCGCCCGCCAATGCGCGCTGCGCGGCCAGCCGGCCGAACCGCCTTGCGTGCTCATCTCCGGCGGCGAAACCACGATCACACTGACTGGCGACGGCAAGGGCGGTCCCAACACCGAGTTCCTGCTGTCGCTGGCCATCGCGCTCGATGGGGCTCCGAACATCTATGCGCTGGCCGGAGATACGGACGGCGTGGACGGCTCCGAGGACAATGCCGGCGCGCTGATCTACCCCGACACGCTGAAGCGCGCCGAAGCCGCGGGCATCAGCGCGAAGGCGATGCTCGCGAACAACGACCCCTACACCTTCTTCAAGGGCATCGGCGATCTGCTCGAGACCGGGCCGACCATGACCAACGTCAACGACCTGCGTTTGATCTTCATCGACAAGCCTTAGGCCGCGCAGGAAATACAGGTCGCAATCGTGGGGCCGGCCGCGAGGCGTTTGGGGGAGATTTCCTCGCCGCAAGCGATGCAATAGCCGTACTCGCCGTCGTCGATCCGGCCGATGGCGGCTTCGATCCGCCGGGCCTCGTCATGGCGCCGCCGTTCCATCGCCAGCGCCATCCCCGGTCCCATGGCCTGCACCTGCATGGCGTCCATGCGCGACACCCGGCCGGCCGAGGTCCGATCGAGTTCCACGGGCCGGCGGCTCTCGGACGAGGTCGCGCTGGCGGCCCGCAGATACTCGAAACGTGCCACGAACGAGGCGCGCAGAATTGCCAGGTCGCGATCCGCGTCGATCATCGTTCGTCCCCGCTTCCCAATTGCGCAATGTAGACCGTCTGCGTGAACGGCCGGTCCAAAAGAGGATTGTGGAAGGTCACCGGTTCCGCCCTTGCTGCGCCGAAGACACCGGCAAGCCGCTCCGTGAAGGCCGCATCCGGCGCGTCGTCGGACCACAGACCGAAAACGCCGCCGGGACGAAGATGCGCGGCGAGACGGCGGAGGCCGTCCGGCCGGTAGAAGGACTCGTTTCCCGCATCGAGCAAGGCCTCCGGCGAATGATCGATATCGGCCAGGATCGCGTCGAATTTCCGTCCCGGCCGATCGGGATCGAATCCCGCCTCGGAGCCAGACAGCACGAAGAAATCCCCCTGACGGAAACGGCAGCGCGGATCGCCGGTCAATTCGGGCCCGAGCGGCAGCAGGCCCGTCCGATGCCATTCGATGACCGGTTCCAGAAAATCCACCACGAGCAGCGACGAGACGGTTTCATGGCCGAGCACGGCCTTCGCCGTGTAGCCGAGCCCGAGGCCGCCGACCACCACGTCCAAGGTCTCGCCACCCCGCGTCCCGAGTGCCAGCTCTGCCAAGGCGATCTCCGACACGGTGAACAGGCTCGACATCAGATACTCGTCGCCGAGCTTGATCTCGAACACGTCCACGCCGAGCTTGAGCTCCTTGCGGCGGCGCAGGCTGAGAGGACCGATAGACGTCGGGCAATAGTCGAGCTCTTCGAAATTCGCACTCATGCGGATGGATCCGTCGCGACAGTGTCGGGTTCGCTCAACAACGTAAGGGCATCGGCCGTGAAGCGATAGGCCGCGCCGCGCGCGCTGGTTGGCGCCCGGTTTGGGCCTAACCCGCAACGCCACAACGCTTGATCCGGCGCGTTTGGCCGCGCAACCTAGGGCGTATGATCCGCGGCGTTGTTCTCGATCTGGCAGGAGTCGTCTACGAGGGAGACCACGTGCTTCCGGGCGCCTTGGAGGCGATCGCGGAATTGCGCGAGGCCGGTCTGCCGATCCGCTTCGTGACGAATACCACCACGAAGACCAAGCAGGCGCTCCTTGCGCGGTTGAACGCGTTCGGGCTCGACATGACCGACGACGAACTGTTCACGCCAGGACAGGCCGCGCTGCAATGGCTTGCCGACCACGACGCCTCCCCCGTCCTGCTCGTCCATCCCAACCTCGAAGAAGAGTTCGCCGACATCCCCGCGCGCGGCACGCGCGCCGTTGTCGTCGGCGATGCGGGCGATGCGTTCACCTATGCGAACATGAACCAGGCCTTCCGTGCACTGATCGATGGCGCCTCGTTCCTCGCGCTCGCCAAGAACCGAATCTTCAAGAGCGACGACGGCCAACTCAGTCTCGACGCCGGCGCGTTCGTCACCGCGCTCGAATATGCTTGCGGTGAAGACGCAATCGTTCTCGGCAAGCCCTCGCCCGATTTCTTCGATGCCGCGCTCGAGAGCATGGATTGCGCGCCGGAGGATGCCGTAATGGTCGGAGACGACGCGGAGTCGGACGTGGCCGGCGCCCTCAAGGCTGGCCTGTCGAACGCCGTGCTGGTGCGCACCGGCAAGTACCGCGACGGCGACGAAGACCGCTTCGATCCGCCGCCGACAGCGGTTGCCGACGATCTCGCCGGGGCCGTTGCGTGGATCCTCGTCCACAGCTAAATCGGATTCGGCGCGCGGAGGATGCAACTGGGACCCGCCGCGTCGCGCCGGGTTGCGAAACGAGGCTCGCGCGCTAGTGTGGCGGTGGGTGTCGTGGGTCCGCGATTCGGGGGCCCGCGAGGGGAACGCCCGTCACGGAAGAGTCGAATTTGCGTGTGAAATAGGGCGAATGGCCTGAACTACGGGCGTCTCGCCGAAGGGTGCGAAGGGTGCAATGACGGCGGCACGCGGAACCGGCCGCCTGTTGGGACGGGAATACCGGCCCGTTGCAGCCGATCGTAGCAGCCCAACCGTATGAGCCGCTGTATTTGAGAGGGACAAACATTCATGCTGAGGCGTGCCTTTCTTAGCCTTTTCGCCGTTGTCGCTCTTTTGGCCCCGACGGCCGCCGAATCCAGCCCCGCTCTCGTTTTCGAACCCTATAACGGCACGGTCTTCTATGCCGAGGACCCGGACGTGCTGTGGTTTCCCGCATCGCTTACCAAGATGATGACCGCCTATGTGGCCTTCCACGCGCTTCGAAACGGCGAGGTGAAACCCGACACGCCTGCGATCGTCACCAAGAGGGCACTGCAAGAGCCGCCCACCAAACTTGGGCTCCCCGTCGGCACGTCGATGCCGCTCGAAACGGCGATTCGCGTCATCATCGTCAAGTCCGCCAACGACGTGGCGATGATGGTGGCCGAAACGGTCGGCGGCTCGGAAGAGGCTTTTGTGGCACGCATGAACGAGGCGGCCAAACGCCTCGGCATGACGAGCACGCATTTCGCAAATCCGCACGGCCTGCCCAACGAGGAACAGTACACCACCGCGCGAGATCTCGCCCGCCTCGCCCGCGCGCTCATCATCGAATTCCCCGAATATGCCGACATCTTCGCGATGACGACGGTCAGCGTGGGCAAACGCGAACTGCGCACCCATAACGGCCTGCTCCGGACCTTCTCCGGCGCCGACGGGATGAAGACCGGATTCATATGCGACTCCGGCTTCAACATCGTGGTCAGCGCGACCCGGGACGGCCGCAAGCTCGTCGCCGTGGTCCTTGGCGAGCCTTCGACCCGGGTTCGCAACATCCGCGCGGCTCAACTGCTCGAAAACGGCTTCAAACGCTATTTCTGGAAATCGCTGTTCGGCACCAGCCTGAACGGCCTTGCCATTCCGGCCGACCGTGAAGACGAGCCGGCGCATCTGCGCGCCGTCATTTGCGGTCCGCGGCCAAAGACGCGCCAGTCGGAGGTCAGGCCCGAGTTCTTCCAGCTCGAAGCGCCGGTCACCGAGCTCGCGGAACTTCCGGCGCTACCGTTTCCAGTCAACTGATCCGGCCGGCCCGTGACCGTCAGACCCTTCGTTCCGATCGCGTTCGTTATGGCGCATCTCGTGCTGGTGCCGGGCGCCCCCGCCTACGCGGACGAAGCGCCCGAGGAAATGGCCGAGACGGTCGCCGAGGCCGCGGAACGCTGCCGTAAAGGCGGCGGCACGCCCGAGACGGCCGATATCCTCCAAAGCGACGACCTGAACGGCGATGGACGGCCCGATTGGATCGCCGATTACGGCAAGCTCGTCTGCAAGACGGGAAGCAATCCGGCCTGCAATCCCAACGGCTGCCTATTCCAGCTCTATTATTGGAGCGGCGACGACTGGGAAAAGGTCTTCGAGGACTTCGTGAAGGGATACAAATTCTCCACCAGCGGGAAGTCCCGGCAGCTGCACGTAACGACGTCGGGTTTGCCTTGCAACAAACCCGCGAACGACCGTTGCAACTACACCTACCGCTTCGACAAAGAGGCGCTGACCCCCGTGCGCTGAACGGCCCTAGAACGACGATCCGGGCTCTTGCAGGAAGGCGATTTCCTCGGGCGTCGACGCGCGGCCGAGAATGGCGTTCCGGTGCGGGAAGCGGCCGAACCGCGCGATGGCCTCGCAATGCCGCACGGCGAAATCGAGATTGTTGGCGTTGCCGAGGCTCTCGTAGAGCGCGACGGAACGGCGCTGATCCTCGAGGTCCTCGGTGTGCTGGAACGGCATGTAGAGAAAGGCCCGCTGCTCCGGCGGCAGCGCCAGATCGGCGCCGGCCGCGATCGCATCCTTGGCCAGAGCCAGCGCCTTGGCGTCCGTCGCGAAGGCCCGCGGCGTCCCGCGGAACATGTTGCGGGGAAACTGATCGAGAACGAGGATCGCGGCGAGCCGGCCGCCCGGCGTTTGAAGCCAGTCTTCCGGAACCGCCTCGCGCAAGGCCTCGTAAAGCTCGCCGAACCGCGCGGCGACCTCCGCATCCACGCGAGGCGGCGCGCGGTACCAATCCTCCGGCGAGAGCGTCTCGAACCAGAACCCGGTCACGTCGCTGGGCTGGATGGCCGTCACGGCGTGCCGTTTCGCGCCGCGCCCAGCGCCGCCTCGATAATGGCCTTGGCCTCCGGCGAGGCCCAATCGGCCGGCCCCACAAGGCGCCCCATCTCCTGACCGTCGGCATTGAGCAGCAGTGTCGTCGGCATACCGACAGCCTTGAGCTGGGCGAACAACTTGCCCGTGGGATCGAAATACGGCGTGAGGTCGGACGCGCCCGTCTCGGCCAGGAAGGCCTTCGCCTTGTCCGGGCCGCCCTTGTCGATATTGATCGCCACAACCTCGAAATCGCTGCCGCCGAGTTCCGATTGCAGCGTATTCAGCTGGGGCATCTCCTCCCGGCAAGGGACGCACCACGTCGCCCAGATGTTCAATAGGACGACCTTGCCCTTGAGGTCGGAGGCCGTCTGTTTGACGCCGCCAGCTCCTTCGAACGCAAAGGCTGGCACGTCGGCCGGTTGGGGCCGCACCACGAAGGCCGCCATGGCCCCCGTATTGAGCCCCTTGAGCGGACTCGAGCCCGCGTTCGCGGCTCCCGTCGCGGGCGCCGGCGTCCGCTCGCCGCGGTCGGGCGGCGCCGAACGATTGTCAGAGGGGGTGGAAAGCCAATATACCGTGCCGAACCCGGCCAGAAGCGCGACCGCGGCCGCGATGGCATATTTGGCCGGCGAGGCCGTGTTCTTGCGTTTTTGGGAACCGCTCACGTCGCTCTCTTCGAACTCGAGTTCTCCGGAACTCGCTCAAACTTCAGACCGGACGATCATGACCAACACCATGTGGGGCGGCCGCTTCGCCTCAAGTCCCTCCGAGATCATGGAGGAGATAAACGCCTCCATCGACTTCGACAAGCGGCTCTGGCGGCACGATATCGAAGCCTCGAAAGCGCATGTGGCCATGCTGGGTGCGACGGGCATCGTCACGCCCTCGGACGCGGCCAAAATCACCAAGGGTCTGGACCAGATCCTTGTCGAGATCGAGGGCGGCACCTTCAAATTCTCGCGAGCGTTGGAGGATATCCATCTCAATGTCGAGAACCGGCTGAAGGAGATCGTCGGCCCCGTGGCCGGCAAGCTGCATACGGCCCGGTCGCGCAACGACCAGGTCGCGACCGACTTCCGGCTCTATGTACGCGACGAGATCGGTGTCATCGAGGCGGGGCTCGCGCAGCTTCAGCTTGCCTTGGCGACGCAAGCCCTGGAACACGCCGCGACCATCATGCCGGGCTTCACCCATCTGCAGACGGCGCAGCCGGTGACCTTCGGACACCATTGCCTGGCCTATGTGGAGATGTTCGCACGCGACCGCGGCCGTTTCGCCGATGCCGCCAAACGGCTGAACGAGTGTCCGCTAGGGTCCGCCGCGCTCGCCGGCACGAGCTTTCCGATCGACCGCCGCCACACGGCGAAGGCACTTCGATTCGACCGGCCGACGGCGAATTCCCTCGATTCGGTCTCGGACCGGGACTTCGCCCTCGAAACGCTCGCGGCGGCCTCGATCGCCGCGATGCATTTGTCGCGGCTGTCGGAGGAGATCGTGCTGTGGACCTCGCCGCAGTTCCGCTTCGCGCGCCTGTCGGACGCCTTCTCCACCGGGTCCTCGATCATGCCGCAAAAGCGCAATCCGGATGCCGCCGAGCTCGTGCGCGCGAAGACCGGCCGCATCGCCGGCGCGTTTCAGGCCCTGCTCATGGTGATGAAGGGGCTACCGCTCGCCTATGCGAAGGACATGCAGGAAGACAAGGAACCCGTGTTCGACGCGCTGGACGCCCTGAAGCTCGGCCTTTCGGCCCTGACAGGCATGGTTTCGGACCTCGTTGTGAACGCCAAGGCTATGAAGAAGGCCGCCGGTTCGGAGTTCTCGACCGCGACGGATCTTGCCGATTGGCTCGTGCGGAACCTCGCGATCCCGTTCCGGGAGGCGCATCACATCACCGGGGCGATCGTCGCGCTCGCCGAGAAAAAAGGGCTCGATCTCAAGAAGTTGCCGCTTTCCGACCTGCAAGGCGCCGAACCCCGGATCACGGCGGACGTGTTCGGTGTCCTGGACCCGGCCAGCTCGGCGAAAAGCCGCACGAGCCTTGGCGGAACGGCCCCTTCGAACGTCCGGCGCGAGGCCAAACGCTGGATAAAGCGTTTGGAGAAGGACGGCGTCTCGCGATAAAAGAACGTCGACAGGGTTCTTCAGAAGACCCGGGCCTTGGGGCCTCGCCGGATAAGCCTCGGGGCCTTGCGGGACAGGGATAGATCCTAAAGGGATGATATCGATGGGAAGCGCTTCGCGCATTCTCTTATCATTGGCGCTTGTTCTCGCCGTAGGCCTGTCGGCCTGCGGACGCCGTGGTTCGCTGGACCGGCCAGCGGCGAACTACCCGGAAGTGGCCGCCGATCCGTCGACCAAACAATCCAAAGCGCCGGATCGCCGCATCCCCATCCTTGACGAAATCATCCGCTAACCCCGTAACCCTCCATGCACCACTTCGCCTACCGGTGCGGCGTGTCTCAGGCCAATGTGCTCCACGCCGAGCAAGTCGATTTATGCGCGCTCGCCGCTGAAGTCGGAACGCCGTTCTACTGCTACTCCACCGCGACCTTCGAGCGGCACCTGGATGTGTTTGCCGGCGCCTTCGCCGCGCGGCCCGGCACGCTTGTCTGCTATTCCATCAAGGCCAACTCGAATCTCGGCGTGCTGGCGACGCTGGCAAGGCGCGGCGCGGGCATGGATGTCGTGTCCGAGGGCGAGATTCGCCGCGCGCTGGCCGTCGGCGTCCCCGGCGAACGCATCGCGTTCTCGGGCGTCGGCAAGACCAAGGACGAGATGGCGTTCGCGCTGGATGCGGGCATTTTCGCATTCAACGTCGAGTCGGAGCCGGAGCTGCGCGCCCTGAGCGAGGTCGCCAGCGCCAAGGGCAAGACCGCCCGTATCGCCTTCCGCGTGAACCCGGACGTGGACGCCGGGACCCACCACAAGATCTCGACCGGCAAGGCCGAGAACAAGTTCGGCATCCCGTTCGAACTGGCGCCGTCGCTCTACCGGCAGGCCACGCAGCTGCCGGGGATCGTCCCCTCCGGCATCCACATGCATATCGGCAGCCAGATCACCGACCTGGCTCCGTTCCGCAACGCCTTCGCGCTGCTGAAGGAGCTTGTGGAGACATTGCGAGGCTCCGGCCTTCGCATCGAGTTCGTCAATCTCGGCGGCGGCCTCGGCATCCCCTACCGGAGCGACGAACCGGCCCCGCCGCTGCCGGCGGACTACGCGCGGCTCGTCAACGAAGCGATGGGCGATCTCGACGTGCGGCTTCTGTTCGAGCCGGGACGCATGATCGCCGGGAACGCCGGAATCCTCGTCTCGCGCGTGCTCTACGTGAAGACCGCGCCGGAGAAGACCTTCACCATCGTGGACGCCGCCATGAACGATCTGATCCGGCCGACCCTCTACGAGGCCTATCATCAGATTCTTCCGGTGGTCGAACCGGGCCCGGACACGGAATCGCGCTTCACCGACGTCGTCGGCCCCGTCTGCGAAACCGGCGACTATCTGGCGCTGGCGCGGCCTTTGCCGGCACTCAACGCCGGCGACCTGATCGCCGTCATGACCGCCGGGGCCTATGGCGCCGTTCAAGCCTCGCAGTACAACAGCAGGCTCCTCGTTCCGGAGGTTCTCGTTTCCGGCGAGCGGTACTGCGTGACCCGTCCGCGCCCCTCTTACGAGACCATGCTCGCCGCCGAGCGCGTGCCGGACTGGCTTCAAGGGTAGAATCCCCGCGCCGTGCCGCGATTTCGCCGGTTTGGGCGCGAAAATGTTACCGTGATGTAACCTGGGCTCCGCGCCCCTCTATGCTAGACAGTCCGGACCATGGCGAGACCGTCACGCGCGAACCGCGCCACAGATCCAGCCCCGCCCCAAGATGCGCTGAAGAAGCGCTTCGAGCGCCGGGTGCGTTTGAGCTGGCTCGCGCTCCTGACCGAACGCGTCTTGGAGTCGCTCCTATGGCCGTTCGTCGTGATCTGCGCCTTTCTCGTGTTCACGCTCCTGAACGGTTGGAGCCTCTTGCCGTCGCTGGCGCATCGCATTCTGCTCGGCGCGTTCGCCCTTGCGTTTTTGGTCTCTTTGGTGCCGCTGTGGCGCATTGCGGTTCCGACCCGCGCCGAAGCGCTGCGGCGGCTTGAGCGCGATTCGGGCATCAGGCACCGACCGGCCTCGTCCTACGAAGATACGCTGGAAGCTCCTGCCGGCAGCGCGCCCGCGCAGCTCTGGGCCTTGCACCGCAAACGCCTGGCGCGGCTGGTCGCGCGGCTGAGGCCGTCCTGGCCCGCACCACGGGCCGATCGCGACGATCCGTTTGCCATTCGCGGCGCGCTCGTGCTGGCCTTGGTCGCCGCGTTCTTTGCCGCCGGCGGCGACACGGGCGCGCGTCTCAAAGCCGCGTTCTCGCCGTCGGCTTCGGCCGCGCCGCAGCTCGTACGCCTCGATGCCTGGATCACGCCGCCCGTCTACACGGGCATGGCGCCGGTGATTCTGGCCGACGGGACCGAGCAGATCGGGCACGGCAACGAAACGTTCCGGGCACTTTCGGTGCCCGAGCGCAGTCAGTTGATCGTGCGCGCCCACGCGCCGGACGGCGAGCCTGTGACCCTGACGCTGGCCGAAGACGGTGGAGAAACGCGAACGGTCGAGCCCAAGGCGAGCGCCGCGGCCGGGTTGATCGAATTCAACGCCGGGCTCATGAAGCCGGCGACCGCGGATTTGCGCATCGGCGGATCGACGGTCTCCCAGTGGCAGTTCACCATGGTCGAGGACGCCCCGCCGCGGATCAGTCTCCTCAACGCACCGACCGCCACGCCGCGCGGCGCCTTGAGAATGGAATACGGCGCGACGGACGATTACGGCGTTGCCAGCGCCGAGGCCCGGTTCCAACTTGCCAAGGGCCAGCTGCCCGAACTGCCCGAGAGCTCGGACCTCGCGGAAGAGGCCGATCTCGCCGAGACCGAACCCTTGTTCGAGCCGCCCGTCGTCACGCTGCAGCTCCCGCGCGCCAACGCCAAGAAGGTCGAAGGCCGTACCACGCAGGATCTGACCGCGCATCCTTGGGCGGGGCTGAAAGTCGTCATGACGCTTACGGCGCGCGATCAAGCGCAACAGGCCGGAACCAGCGAGCCCTACCCGCTCGTGCTGCCGGCCCGCCGCTTCACCAAGCCTCTCGCCAAAGCCGTGGTCGAACAACGCCGCAATCTCGTGCTCGATCCCAATCAAGCCACGCGGGTGGCGCGGGCTCTGGACGCGCTCACCATCGGCGAGGAGAAGGCCATCGACGACCGGACGGTCTACCTCTCGCTACGCAATGCCTATTGGCGTCTGAACAACGACGTGTCGCGGAGCTCGATCAAAACCGTCGCCGACCAGCTCTGGTCCACGGCCCTGCGCATCGAAGACGGCGACCTGCCTGAAGCCGAACGCGACCTGAAATCGGCGCAAGACGCGCTCATGCAGGCCCTACGGGACAATGCACCGGCCGAAGACATCAAGCGCCGTATCGAGGAATTGCGCGCCGCCCTCTCCCGCTATCTCCAGGCCCTTGCGGCTCAGCAAAAGGACCAGGCGGAGATGGCCGGTCAGAACCCGCAAGGTGGCGACGACATGGTCTCCCAGCAGGACCTCGACAAAATGCTGGAGAGCATCAAGGACCTGGCCGAGGCCGGCTCCAAGGAGATGGCGGAGAAGATGCTGTCCGAGCTCAACGATATTCTCGACAGGCTCCAGGCCAACAATCTTCCCCAAGGCGAGCAGCAACAGCAGGCTCAGAAGATGATGCGGGACCTCGACGAGGTCGCGTCGGACCAGCAAAAGCTGCTGGACGAGACCTTCGCGGAGAAACGCAAGCAACGGCAGGGCCAAGGCCAGGGGCGCAGTCAGAACCAGTTCGACGTGAGCCCGCCCGGATCGCCCATGGGGTTTGGGGACAGCATGTCGCCCCTCATGGACCAGATGCCTCAGAGCGGCCAAAGCGGCGCGCGCGCGCAAGGCCAATCCGGCCGGCAAGGCGATGCGCCCGGCGGCGGTCAAACCCAGCTCGATCAACAGCAACAACAGCAGCAGGACCAGCAAGGCAGCCTGCAGGAACGCCAACAGGCGTTGCGCGAGAAGCTGCAGCAACTGATCGAGCGGATGCAGAAGGGCGGCGGCGAAGCGCCCGAACCGTTCGAAGGCGCGCAAGACGCCATGCGGCAGGCCGAAGACGCCATTGGCGACAAGAACTACGACCGCGCCACCCAGAACCAAAGCCTGGCGCTCGACCGGATGCGCGAAGGCACCGAGCAGATGGCGCAGCAGATGATGGCGCAGGGACAGATGGAAGGCGGCCAGGGCCCCGGCTCGAACGGCCGCGACCCGCTGGGACGCCCGGATCGTTCCAACCGCCCCGATTTCGGTCTTTCGGTGCAAGTGCCGGACGAGATCGACATCCAAAAGGCGCGTGAGGTCCTGGACGAGCTGCGCCGCCGGATCGGCGATCCGTCGCGGTCGACGCTGGAACTCGACTATCTGGATCGTTTGATCCGCTCGTTTTGACCCCGGTCCCGCGGGGTCCGCACCCGGCCCTCCGCAAGGCGCCCAATCGTTCAATGCGAAAATTTCAATCCCGGCGCCGGAAATCTGACGGCTCCTGCCCTATATGTCGGAAAAGCAATTCCTCGTAGCGGGAGACGGCAGGCACATGCTGGAGTCCATTGTCAGTTTCATCACCAAGCCGTTCGTCTGGCTCGGCGGGTTCTTCGGCCGTCTCGGCGCCATCCTGAAAGCGATCCTTGCCGCGGTCCTGGTCGTCCTTATCGGCCTCTACGGCTATTTCTTTTGGACGACCCAAGTCTGGAACGATTTCGATCCCGACTATGCAAAGGCATTCGCGAACGTCACGAAGACCGCCGGTGACATACCCGAACCGGACGGCGGCATCGTGAGCGGCGATGCCCCGGACGCCGGTACGAAATCCGACGCCGCATCGTCGAAGTCCTGCCGGCGGTCGCAGATCGTCGATGCGACGGCGAACCTGGTGGACTTCAACGTCAACGAGAACGCGTGGATCTCCTCCATGCTGCTCTACAAGCTCGGGTTCTTCGGCGTGCCCTGGGAGGCCACTCCGTTCTTCGACAACAAAGCGGCGTTCCAGCGGGGTATCCACCAGGCGGTCCAGCGCACGTCCGTCGAACTCGTCGATTCGCTCGGCCGGGTCCGTGGCACGTCGCAAGTGGACAAGAACCTGCAAAAGGCGCGCGGGGATCTGCAGTTCAACGAATCCACCTGGTACTTCTCGCTAAGCCCGTTCGGCCCCAAGACCCCGACGCCGAGCTTTTACCGCTCCGCCGTCCGGGACCTGCACAAGTTCAACCACCGGCTCGAAAAGTGCGATGCCGTGTTCGATGCCCGCGCGGACAATCTGCTCGAATTTCTGGATCGCATCGCCAGGGACATCGGCGCCACCTCCGCCGTCCTGCGCGAACGCTCGGAGAACTACAATAGCGGCTGGTTCGACACACGCGCCGACGATCGCTTCTGGTTCGCCTACGGCCAGCTCTACGCCTATTACGGCATCCTGACCGCGGCGCGCGCCGACTTCGAGGATGTCGTGAGGGAACGCCGGCTGGAGGCGGTCTGGGACGAGTTGGAACAACAGCTCCGCGCCTCGCTCAACATTTCTCCATTCATCATTTCGAACGGCGCCGAAGCCGGGTGGCTGATGCCCTCGCATCTGGCAACGCTCGGATTCTATATTCTGCGCGTGCGGTCGAACCTCATCGAGATCCGGACGGTCCTGGATCGCTAGCCGTCGGTCTCGACGACGCCGATATACGGCAATTCCCGGTAGCGGTTCGCGATGTCCATGCCATAGCCGACCACGAACCGGTCGGGACAGTCGAACCCCGTGAACTCCGCCGTGACCGATTCCATCCGGCGCGCCTTCTTGTCGAGAAGGACGCAAGCGCGCACCGATCGTGCGCCGCGCGCGGCCAGCCGGTCCTTGGCGAAGAGAAGCGTGCGGCCGGAATCGAGAATGTCGTCGACGATCACCACGTCGCGGCCTTCGATAGGGGATTCGATGTCGCGGAGGATTTCCACCGCGCCTCCGGTCGTGCCGGTGCCGTAGCTCGCCAGGAAAATGAAATCGATCTCCGGCCGTAGCCCCTGCCTGTGCAGCGCCCGGATCAGATCGGCGGCGAAAATGAAACTCCCTTTCAGCACCGCCACGATAAGCGGCTCGCGCAGGTCGCAGGCGGCGATGCCTCGCGCCAGGGCGTCGACGCGGTCCGAAATCGTTTCGGCGCTATAGAGCGTTGCGATCCGGTCTGACGCGAGCGGTTCCCCCATGGCCAAACTGCGCTGCCTCGCGTGCCGGGGCGTTGCCCGCCGGCACCCTAGCCTGCCTTCGCGAACCGCACCTTCAGACTGCGGACATTGCTTGGCGGCGCGGGGATCTGTTTCAGGAACGGCGCATCCTCGTCCGGCGCGAGTTCGGCGGCTCCGACCTCCGTGGTCCACTCGGAGATCTCCGCGCCGTTCTCGTCGCGCAGGACGATAATCACGGTCGGAACGGTCACCGCCGAGGAACTCGTGTTCCGCACGTTGCCCTGAACTTCGAGGACCGTCTGGCCGCCGCTATTGGTCCAGCCATAACGAACGCCCTCGAACTGCAGTCCCTGCGCACCGGCCTGCATGCCGAACATCGAATAGAGATGCGAGGCACCGGGCAGAATCGACACCGTGGTCTGGGGCGCCAGGAAGAAGAGACCGAGCACGCTCAAGATGATCACGCCGAGGATAGCCCAGCCGATCGCCACGACGGGCGGCTTCTTCCGAGGCTCCTTCGTGGTCTTCAAGGATTCGCCGAAAGCGGCAGCGGCGAGATTGCCGTCCTCCCCCGTGGCGGCGTCCGAATCGCCCATGCCGGGGAAGGACGCATCGAACGAGGCATCGGCCGTCTCGAACGACGGAGCCCCCCCTGGCGGGGCATGTTCCGGACGCGCTGCCGTTTCCGGCGGCGGCGCCATTTCGGGAGGCGGAGCCATTTCTGGCGGCGGCGCGGCTTTCGCCGACTTCGCCTTCCCCATGAGCTTCCCGAACAGCCCGCCCTTGGAACCGCTTTCCGGCTCCGGCGGGCCCGGCGGTGCCACACCGCCCGCAGCCTGGCCAGCGGGCGGACGGGCGGCACCTAAGCCAGGCTCCGGCGCGCCCAGAGGCGGCATGTCGCTGGAACTGGGCGCCTGAGCCTGCGGTGGACGCGGAGGCGGCGCCGCCGCTGGTGAGGGCGCGGCGGGACGCGGCGGCGGCGCGGCCG
>DLGJ01000004.1:1314-66069 GCA_002482645.1 Hyphomicrobiaceae bacterium UBA7697 | reverse complement strand
CTCTCCCTAGCTACTCAGTTCACCGAAACGAAATCTGAGCAATTCTGATTGCCGTAACCGCCGCACGCTTAAGTAGTCCTCAAGCGTCCTTGGGCGTTAGCAAGTTTCCAAGCTGTCAACGTGTCTGTGGAAATTGGAGGCTGCCAGAAAACGCGTAAGCAAAAAAATTCGCCTCGCGCCCGCTCCTGGCGGCGGGTTCTCCCATGTACACAACACGCGGTGACACCTCACGAGGAATTTGAGCTCGACCCTTGGCAAGTCACGTTGCGTCCGTTCTTTTCGTGGAACTTCGCTTCTCACTCATTGCCGAGCAACACGCTCATAATTGCCAAATGTAATGCCAATGCAAGTGAAATGTGGCCTTGGTAACGAATTCTGCCAAATGAGTTTTTCATTTGTTGCGCCGCACCAATTGCGCCGATTGCCCGGCTGCGAAGCGCAACCGGGTCCAATTCGGGCCTTCTGTTTGCGGCGCACAGTCGATTAATCCCAAACCGGATCAAGTCGGTATGGGACCAATGCGGGCGGTGCACGATGGGGAGAATGACCGGCGGCGATGACGTGCGTTACGGAAGCGTCTTCCCGTTCGCCGCCGGCAGATGCTGAATGGCGATCCGCATGAGTTCGGGCAGCGTCCGCACGCCAAGCTTCGATTTGAGCTGCGTACAGGTGTTCGCGACCGTCTTGTAGCTGACATGCAAATGCTCGGCGATGACGCCATACGGCTTTCCCTCGGCGACGAGCGCCAATGTCTGCAGCTCACGGACGGTCATGCGACGCAACGGATTGGTCGTGCCGCGCGCTTCCATGAAGGCGACCTCGGACGCGAGATCGTGGCTGAGATAGGGACGACTTTCGCGCACCCTCTGGAAGGCTGTCTGCACCTCTTCCGGCGGTGTGTCTTTCAGGACGTAACCCGTTGCACCGACTTCGATGGCACGCGACACGATCACCGGGTCGGAATGCATGGTGAAGACCAAGATGGGCGTCTCTTGGTCGTGCAGGCGTAAGCGCCGGATAAACGACAAGCCACCGAGCGAGCCGCTATGCATGGCAAGGTCGACAATGATCACGTCCGGCTTCTGGGTGCGATAGGCGCGAAAGCCGTCCGCCAAACTTTCCGCCTGGTATATATGCTCCACGCCGACATCCTCGAGAAGCTGCCGGCATCCCTGCAGAACGATTGGATGATCGTCGATGACGAGAACCTTTGTCATGCTCGCTCCCTAACCAATTCGGGCGCCCGGGCAGGCGCCGCCGTTTCCTTCTTCGTTTGCTTGATGGGAATTTCGACCCGAACGGCCACCCCTTTCGACTCCGCCTTTTCGATGGTGCAAACGCCGCCCAGGGACCGCACGCGTTCCGTCATTGTCGTAAGTCCGAAACCCTTGGGCGTCGCGGGCGCCATCCCCTTGCCGTCGTCCGACACGATCAGACGGACATCGCCGCCATCGCCGCCGCCGTTCGTCCGATTCCGTTCTTCGAGTTTCACCGAGACATTTTGCGCTTCGCCGTGGCGGATCGCATTGGTGATCGCTTCCTGAATGCAGCGATAGATCGTGAGATCGGCCGTCTCTCCGTAGGATTTTGCCAGCGGTCCCACCTCGGTGTGGATCTGCGTGTCGGGGTGGCTGCTTTGCATCCGCGCGGTGAGTTCGACGATGAGGTCGGCAAGCTTCACCTGACCGAGCGGTCCCGGCCGCAACTTCTTGAGAAGGGCCCGGTTCATCGCCTTCAACCGGTCGGCGATCGACAAGATCTCGCCGGCGCGGCTGGAGATCTTCGTTGCCTTGTCGCCGGACAACTGTCCGGCCGTGGTCTGGATCGACGAAGCATTGGCGGCAATGCCGAACAGGCACGGCCCCGCTTCGTCGTGAAGCTCGTTGGCGATCGCCCGGCGTTCGGCCTCCTGAACGTTGATGAGTTGCCGGTAGAGCCGTTCGTTTTCCTCGCGGGCGACATTGAGGGCGCTCGCCAGCGTGTTGAAGCGGCCGGTGATGACGGAGAGTTCCTTGACCTTCGACGGCGGAAGACGGGCTTCGTACTCTCCGTCCTCGAGTTGATGCATGCCCTTGGACAGGCTCGCGAGCGGATCCAGCACGCGCCGCAATACGAGGTAGAGAACGACAAGCACGATGGCGTTGATCGCGAGCCAGATTAGAGCCAGCGAAGAGAAATCCTGCCAGGCTTCGGCGATCTCGTCCGCCGGTTCGCCGAGAATAATAACCGGATGCTCCCCATCCGGAAGCAGCCGTACGCTCCGCTGGACCACCTCGGGATGAACCAACGCGACAAACCAGCTCGGCACATAGGGCTTAGAGACCCCGCTCGCGCCGTTGTTCGGCGATATGATTGCCAGCTGGCCCGACTCGCTCATGAACATGATCCGGACGTGCCGCAAATGCTTCAAAAGTGGCGGGAGCTCTTCGTCCAGGCGGTCTAGTTTGCCTTGCGATCCGAGATCCTTGAGCGTCACGTCGACGAAGCGTTCCGCGACTTCGAGAGACGCGTCCATCTCCACCTTCGTCGCCGTCCGCGTGTTGAGAATCGACACGGCAGCGGCGATCAAAGCGGCCATGAGATTAATTGCCGCCACAACCACTATAAGTTGGGTTCGAACAGGCTGATCGTACCAGAGCTTTTGCAACACTCTAAGAACGTCCCCATGGCGAAACCGACCTTGCAGGTGAGCAATGGGTCGAAGTCAATTGGCAGATACCCGTTCCAAAGCACACGTTCAAAACTCCGCCTACCAGGACTTCCGCCCTGCTTAAGACCTTGGGATTCCAAGGCCATGCTAAATGCAGTCCACGCCCGGCGCCGCCAAATGGCAATGGCAATCGTGGCAATAGCATTGCCAAATATTCCCGGACGCCGGCGGGACTATCGTATCCGGCCCCGTGATTTCTCACGGCCGCGGCAAATGCCGGCCTTCGGCAGGCCGGACGAATGGAACCGAACCGCCGGCCGGCCGTTGTCTTTTCGCACGAAATGGCGCGGCGAACGAGACCGCGTGGAGATGCCGGGCCGCCCCGGACCGGCCTTAATCTTTCTTAACAATTCGAACGTCGTCGTCCGGATCGTTACGAAGCGGAAGACCGCAACAGGACGATGCTGACCAACGACCGTCCAAGGACGGCCGTCGAATCCGAAGGGCTATATTGAGAGGAGAACGATCGATGAAACTCACGACACTGACATGCGCTGCGGTCGCGCTGAGCTTTACGCTGGGTATGGGTGCCGCCTATGCCGAAGACAACGCGCTAGATGCGGATGCGTGCAAGAAAGTCTGGGCCATGGCCTCTCCGGACGGCGAGACGCTGTCCAAGGACAAGGCCGTCGACTACGTGACCAACTTCGAGATGGTCGACAGCAATACCGACGCGGCAATCGATGCGGACGAGTTCAATGCCGCCTGCAGCAAAGGCTTGGTCAAGGCCGACGCCGCCACCGTCAAGGACATGAACTAGGCGCACGCCAAATCCGATCACCAAGAAACACGATGGGGTGCGAGCCACGCGTTCGCGCCCCGTTTCTTTTGCCGCATCCGGGAACCCGCGAACGATCAGACCGTTGTCTTCGTGCGTGTCGCCTTGCCCGCATATCCCACGGCGCCTCGTGCTGCCGGTTCGATGCAAGCGCGTGGAACAGACCGGATTGGGCTCGCGCGGGATGCGCGAGTGCGCGGTTTGACGCGTTGACCTCACCGACCGCCCCGGAAGAAAGACACATTGTTCCCGCATGGGACCGTCCACTGAACCGGCCCCCCGAGGCCTTCACCAATAGGAGCGAAGACCGATGAAATTCATGAAGATCAGCACCACCGCGACTGCCTTGATGCTTGCCATGGGCGTTGCCGCCGCGCAGGCCGGCGATGTCAGACAGGGTGCGGAGAAGGTGACCGACGGCGCGGCTCAAGGCACTGTCGGCGCCGCCAAGGGCGCGGGCGAAGGCGCCGTCAACGCCGGCAAGAGCGCCGTCGAGGGCGTCGGCGGCATGGCCAAGGGCGCTGCGGAGATGACCCAGAATCCCGTGAAGGGTGCGGCGGATGTCGGCAAGAGCGCGGTGGGGGGCACCGTCGGCGTCGCCAAGGGCGTCGGCGAAGGCGCTCTCAACGCCGGCAAGAACGTCGTCGGCGGAGCCGCGAACATCCTCGGCGGCGCCGGCAAGATGACCAAGGGCGCCGTCGAAGGCGTGACCGGCGGCGGCAATTAGCCCACCGATCCGTCTCGAAAAGGAAGATTAAGGGTGTGTGATGCCAAGCGGCGCGCGCACCCTTTTGCTATGACTTGGGAGATCGTCGCCGTAACCGGCACAACGAATTTCAACACAGGGAGCATTCGACTGATGACACTTACGAAGAACGCCTGCATCGCGCTGGCATTGACTGCCGGATTGGGCCTCGGCACGGCCCACGCCGAAGAGAGCTGGTTGGACAGCGTCAAAAGCGCGCTGGGCATGTCGGAAGAAAGCGCCGAAGGCGCGGAAGCCGCGGCGGAGACCGCCGGAGAATCCGCCGAGCAGGCGGCGGATAGCGCGGCCGGGGCCGCGGAGAATGCCGCCTCCGGCGCGGCCAATATGACCGAAGACGCGATCGAAGGCGCCGCCGGTATGGCCAAGGACGCCGGACGTGGCGCGGTCGATATGGGCAAGGAGATGACCAAGGATGCCGCAGGGCTGGGCGAAGCCGCCGGCGGCATGGTCGACAGCGCGGTCGAAGGCGCCGCGGGTATGGCCAAGGAAGGCTCCGACGCCGCAGTGGACATGGGCAAGGATATAACCAAGGACGCGATGGGCATGGGCAAAGACGCGCAATAGGCCGCCGCTCATACCCGCATACGAAACGCGAGGGCGCGCGATGCACACGGATCGCGCGCCCTTTTTGTCAGTGGCTCATCAACACCGCGACATCGGTGTTGCGGAGGACATAGTCGGTGGCGCCGCCGAAAACCCATTCCTGCCAGCGCCAGCGCCCATAGCCGCCCATGACGAGAAGAACCCCTGACCCCGCCTCTTCGAGGATGGCGTCGCCGACGTCTCTGTCTCCCAGCCGAACCGATTGCAGCTCGACCGGCAAGCAGGCCGCCGCCAGATAGTTGGCCATCGCCAACGCGGTTTCGTCTTCCTCTTCGCCTTCCTCGATAAGGCTGACGAGCCGCACAAGACTCGCAGCTTCGAGAAACGGTCCCGCGCACGCGACGGCACGCGCCGATTCCACCGCATCCTTCCAGGCGATGACGATGGTTTCCCCGATATTGCCGCCCGCCTCGTCCGGCACGAACAGCACCGGACGGCCCGACGAGAACAGCGCCGCATCCCGCGCCTCGTCGAACATTTCGTCTTCGGCCGCGGCGACGGTGGGCAGCACGCTGAAGTCGGCGGTCTTGGCGCGCTGGGCCACGGCCGGCCCGACCAGCCCCTCGACCGTCAGAAGCTGCGATTCCACATCGGCCCATTTCGCCGACGTCTTTTCGAACCAGGCGGTTGCTTGCTTCTCCTCGTCGTCGACCTGCTTCCTGGACACGTCCAGATAGGCCTCGAAATAGATCGGGCTGAGTTCGGTCGCGTAGGGCAGACGCTGCGACGGCGGCGGACAGGGATGCAGGACTTCCAGCTCTGCTTCGAAGCGGCGGGCCAGGCCGAACGCCGCGTCCGAACAGGCACTCGTCGTGCCCTTCGCGTTGATCGGCAGCAACACTCTTACAGGTTTCACGGGACACCTCCAAAGCACTGCCACGATTGGCTGTTAGGCTCTTTTACCATCGTTTGGGACGCATTGACCCAGCGCAAAGAAGACACTCGCCTTTTCTCCGCATTTGAGAGCAGAATAGGCAACACGGTTTGAGAAATCGAGACGCAGTCAGGAGGCGCTTTATGGACTTTCCCTTGGATATCAGCTTCCGCAATATGGATCCTTCCCCGGCCGTCGAGGCTCGAATCCGCGAGAAGGCGGCCAAGCTTGCGAGGCTCTACAACCGCATTGTCGGTTGCACCGTTGTCGTCGAAGCACCGCACCGGCATCAGCACAAGGGCAAGCTCTACAACGTGCATATCGACATCAGCGTTCCTGGAAAGGATCTGGTCGTGGACCGCGCCAAGCCGCAGGATCACGCGCACGAGGACGTCTATCTCGCCGTGCGCGATGCGTTCAACGCGGCCGGGCGGCGCCTGGAGGACCACGCGCGCCGGATGCGCGGCGACGTCAAAAATCATCCATCCCAGAGGGACGACGTTGCTCCGCCCGCGGAGTAACAAGTCTCACGCCTTCCAGAACGGTTTTGTCTCGGCAAAGCGCGCGTAAGCACGCTTTGCCTTTTTCATCAGCGTCTTTTCTTCGCTTGGATAGACCTTCGGCATCGGGAGCATCGCCCACTCCGGCCGGTCTCCGCCGCCGTTCATGAATGCCTGCCGGTTGGCGATATCGTTCAACATACCGAGCGTATCCTGAAGTTTCTCGAGCGCCGCAAGCGCCTTGGTGCGCCGCTTGGCCCTCCCCTTCCCGCCGAACGTCGCACCGAAGAACTCGCTGCCGTAGCGCATGCGTTTGGCCCGAATGCGCAAGCGATGGCGTTCCGGGACGCTGAGGCTGCCGAGATGCTTTCCAGCCTTCACGACGGCTCGGCGCAACTTCGAGAGCTTGGCCGCGGCATAATCCGCCACGGGCTCATCCGCGAGCCGATTGCCGCGATCCGTCCAATCGCCGAACTCGATCCAGGCGCCAACATCCAGCAACGCCTGACGGAACCGTTCGGACCCCGTGGCCGCGAACGCGGCACGGTAGGCATCCGCGCGGCTCCGCAGAATGCGCTCCTGGATGGATTCCCATCCCGGGTCGTCAGGGAAAGCGGCGCGGTGCGGCTCTAGAATATCGGATATGAACACGTCGAGATCGCGGGCCGGCCCCAGCTGGCCTGCTATCCATTTCAGCTCTTCGGCAACGTGCGGCCGCTGCGGACCGTCGATGACATCGGAAAACAGCGATATCGCCGCCCGCAAGCGCCGCAATCCGACGCGCGTTTGATGGAGTGCCTCGGCGTGGCCCGCGCGCGTACCCGGTACGTTGACGAGAGCTTGACGCAGGCAGTTGCGCGCCGCGATCCGGAACGCCTCCGCGCAGGTCTCGCCGGCGAGGATCTCGACCGGCCGCGCCTTTTCGAAGCCGGCTTCCAGGCCGTCCAGGAGGTCGAATCCCCGCTCCGCTTTGGTCTTGATGCCGAGCGTCAGCGGCACGGTTTCGGCCAGCCGCTTCGCGAATGAAAATAGCGCCGCGCGATCTCCCGATTTGAGTTCAAGTTCGAGTTCGCAGACCCGCGAGCGTTTCTCGCCCGCGACAATGTCGCCTTGATCTATCGCCACTTCGATCAGGGAGCCCTCGTACTCGACGAGAAAGGTTTGGCGCTGAAACCGCGTTTCGAAACGCCGGTCCAGCGCGGCCCGAACTTTGTCGCTGAGAAGCGGCCCTAATGCCGTCTCCTCGGCGGCGGCGAGATCGGGACTGTCGGAAGAAAGATCGCACTCCCACTCGTTCCGCTCCAGGAACTCGCTGTCGCCGCGTGCGGTCTTGACGGTCTGGACGAAGCCTGCGCCCGTATTCCGAACCCGCAGGAAAAGGCCTGCCTTGCGGAGCACGTCATCGGGGGTGTCGTAGTAGACGGAAATGAGTTCCCGCGTCTTGGTCTCCAGAACGCGCGGGCCAGAGCGTGGCAGCGCGCTTCCCACGCTCGCGAAAAACGGGTGCGCGGACAACTTGAAAGCGTCCGCGGGGTCGAAGACTAGCTTGAGTTCGATCTCCTTAAACTCTGAGTCCGGGTTCGCGGCGCTCACGATCCTATTTCCTCCGTCAAAGGTCCTAAGACGCAATCGTGCCGTCCGGCGACCATAATAGTCCGGGCCGAACGAAGGTACAGCGTGTGGGCAGCCTCGACGCGAACGCCGTTTCCGGAAGACGGCATTCAAACGTCAAAAAGTTCGGACCGGCCTATGCGGCTTCCAAGATCTCTTCGGCCGCAGCCGGGAAGGAGACGTCCGGATCGCCGCACGCGACGTCGTCAGCACGTCGTCGTCGTTCGAGCCGATAAACACGACCTGGTTGCGGCCGGCGCGCTTGGCCGCATAGAGCGCCGCGTCGGCCCGGCGGAAAAGTGTCGATAGGCCGGGATCGACCTCGCGGTCGGCCGATACGCCAATGCTGACGGTCGCTCCAACCGGGAGACCGTTGACGAACGCCCCGGCCCGCTCAAACGCGCCGCGCAACCGCTCCGCCTCTTCGACGGCGATCTCGCCGTCGACGCTTGGAAGGATCGCCGCGAACTCTTCGCCACCGAGCCGCGCAAATTCGTGACTCACTTGAAGGTTTTCGGTGGCGACCCTTGCAAAGAGACGGAGAACGTCGTCGCCTAGCGTATGGCCGAACGTGTCGTTCGTGTCCTTGAAGCAATCGAGATCGCAGATCAAAACGGAAACCGGGGTCCCCCCGCCGAGTACCCGGCGCTGCACCACCGTTTCCGCGGTTTCGAACAAGGACCTGCGATTCGGCAAACCTGTGAGACTGTCGGTGAGGGCGTAACGCCGTTGCTCCTCTTCGTCGCGATCCTTCGCCAAGGACAGTACGAGAAACGCCAGAGCGACCCGCAGAAGCAACGTGGTGACCAAGACATAGGCCAGCCAGTCGCTCGAGAAGGCGGCGGCGACCGAGCCAAGCGGAGAAACGACAGCGAATGGGATCCAGACGAGATAGGTGACCCCGCACAGAACCAGCAGAGCGATCGCGGGCCAGCACTGCGAGGCATCGGGCATGCGCCTGAGTTCGAGCGCAGCGACAACACTGTAGACTGCCAGGAACAAACACCCGGCGATGAACCGGCCATCGAGGTTCGGCACAAGCCCGGAATAAACGACGGCAAGGAAACCGACCGGACCCAGCGCGATCAGAACCGGCAGCGCGGGACGCTCCGCGAAGCGGCGGGTGGCGTTCCATTTCAGCGCGCTAGACAGGATGACCAGGCTGGCGCCAATTGCGATGCCGTCGGCGTTGCCGCCGAGCACCGAGCCGAGCATTGTCAAACCGCCAATGCCGCGGACCAGGACGGCAAGCCCCCAAGCACCGACAAAGCGCGGCGCCGCCGCCAAGGACCAGCCGTCGCGGCCCCAGTTGAGCAACAGCATGCCCGCCAAGACCGCGGTGACAGCAATGTCCGCGGCCGACATGGTGACGATGTCGAGATGCATTCGTGCCCGTTCGCTGCGGTTGACGTGCCCAGGGACTTAGTAGTGGGGCCGCGTCACTGCAAGGTTGTGTGGATCGCGAATTTTTTCAGATAATTCGAGCGAACTCACTCTGCCCTTGGCAGCGAAGGCAGGACTGCCGCTAGCAACAGCTCTTAACCATCTGAAACAAACCGGCATTCGGGCAAAATTCCGGCGGCGAATCGTCCGCATGCCCCGCAAGCCAGGCGCGGCACGTCAGTTTGCACGTGCAGCTATGGCAATTCGCGCGTGCGCGGAGATATGACTGTCCCCCATCAAGGTCGACGACATCCAGGAGGTCGACCCCAACCGTTTCCATCATGTCCTCCATCAGGACCTTTCGATGGAAGTCCGCAAGCTCCGTTCTTGGCTCTGCCATCCGTTCCCCCGTATCGGCCGCGCGAATCGATTTCGCGCCTTGCATCTAACGAAGACCGGAGACGTCCGGGAGGCATTGAGCTGAATCAACAAGCGGCGAGAGTTAGCCCGCCTTGTTCCGCTCGATCCCGGCATTGATGAGTTCGCCGGCCTCGCCGACCTCGGCCCAACGCACGAGTTTCACCCATTTTCCGGGCTCCAGATCCTTGTAGTGCTCGAAAAAATGCGCGATCTGCTCGACCAGGATCTCCGGGAGATCGCGATAGCTCGACACCCGCTTGTAGTACGGGTGCAGCTCGTCGATCGGCACGGCGATGATCTTTTCGTCGATTCCCTTCTCGTCCTCCATCAGGAGCGCGCCCACGGGCCGCGCGCGGATGACGGCGCCGGGCGCGACGGGCGTCGGGGTGATGACGATGCAGTCCACCGGATCGCCGTCTTCCGACAGCGTGTGCGGGATGAACCCGTAATTGGCCGGATAGAACATGGCCGTGTGCAAGAACCGGTCCACGAAGAGAGCACCGGATTTCTTGTCGACCTCGTATTTGACCGGCGATCCGCCTTGCGGGATCTCGATGATCACGTTGACTTCGTGCGGCGGGTTGTCGCCAACCGGAATGTGCGGAATGTCCATAAAAGTTCGCCTCCTAGTGTCCTGCAACGGGGCTGGCGGGTGCACGCCCCATGCTGATATCACGTCCAGATTGCGTTACCAGGGCCATAACGGCGGCGCCGATACCCTCCCGGGAACCGACCGATGAATCTGCCGCTTCGCTTACCCTGTAGACGCCCTGCCGGTCTAGGAGCCAAAAGTAGGACATGGCTGCCCCCGAAGCGCTCCTTGAGCCACACGAACGCAGGTGGGACATGCCGGCACTATCCCTCGCAGCTTCGCTTCGGCTAAAACGGGTCACGACAGGAAGAACAATCGGAGGACTTATGCGCTCGGCTATCGTAGCAATCTGCCTTGCCTGCCTGGCGGTTTCCCTCGGCGGCGCTGGCGCCCAAGCTGAAAAGGTCCGCTGCTCCGCCATTCGCGATTCGGCTCTGTGCACGGCCGAGCCGGATTGCTGGTTCGACGCGGCCCACAACAAGGGCTGCCTCGACGGTCCCGGTCCCAATGTGGACCGCTGCTCCTCGCATCTCGGCGAATCGACCTGCAATACGAGCAGTTTCGGGTGCGCCTGGAACGCGGGCGAGAAGAAATGCGTTTCCAAGGCACCGTAGACCAAGGCCCCCTGGATCCCGGCGATCCGGACACCGGGAGCGGATCATGATCGAACTTCTCAAAGGATTCCCCAGCAATGTCGTGGCGATCTCCTGCCACGGCCAAGTGTCCAAACAGGACTATGACGACGTGCTGATCCCCGCCGTGGAGAAGGCACTCCAGTCCCACGACAAGGTCCGGATGCTGTACGAGGTCGCACCGGACTTCGCGGGCTACGACGCGGGCGCCGCCTGGGAGGACTTCAAGACAGGCATGGAGCACTTTACCAAGTGGGACCGCATCGCCGTCATTACCGATATCGAATGGATCGCGGGGGCGGTGAAGATCTTCGGCGTGTTCCTGCCGAGTGCGGTCCGGGTCTATCCCACCGCCGACGCGGCGAAAGCGCGGCTCTGGATCACGCAAGCGGCATAGACTTCGGTTTGCCCGGCATTCCGCACTATTCGTGGCGAAGCGCGTCGATCGGATTGAGCTGCGCCGCCCGGCGTGCCGGAAAATAGCCGAACACGATTCCGATCAGCGCCGAGAAGGCGAAGGCGATCAGCACGATCCCAGGATCGAACACGAACGGAATATCCATACCGGCCGACGCGGCGCTCGCGAGGCCGAGACCGAGCGCGACGCCAATGGTTCCGCCAAGGAGCGACAGCACCACCGCCTCGACCAGGAACTGCATCAGGACCTGCCCCTCCTGCGCTCCAATGGCGAGGCGAATGCCGATTTCGCGCGTACGCTCGGTGACCGAAACCAGCATGATGTTCATGATGCCGATGCCGCCGACCAGCAGGCTAACCCCCGCGACGGCACCCAGCAGCATGGTGAGAACGCCGGTCGTCGCCGTTTGCGTGTCGGCGATCTGCTTCATGTCGGCGACCCGGAAATCGTCTTCCTTGCCCGCCGAGATGCCGCGCCGCTCGCGCAGCAGCCGCTCGATATCGGCTTGGACCTTCGACGTATCCACGCCGTCCATGGCGGAGACATTGATATTGTTGATATCGGTATTGCCCGCGATCCGGCGCTGATAGGTGCGAAGCGGCATCAGCACAACGTCGTCGCGGTCCGAGCCGAAACCGGTCTCGCCCTTCTCCTCCAAAATCCCGATGACTTCACAGGAGACGTTGCTGACGCGGATGCGCCTCCCGACCGCCTCCGCGCGGCCGAACAGCTTCTCGTGCACCGTTTGTCCGACGATGCAAACGGCCTGACCGCTTCTCGTCTCGCTATCGAGAAAGTTGCGCCCCTCGGCGAAGTCCCAGTCCTGCGTCACCACGTAGCTCGCGTCCGTGCCGATCGTGCCGACGCTCCGGCTTTCGTTACCGTAGATCACAGTCGTCGCTTGCTGGGCGAGCGGCGCGACCGCTTTGACGCCCCGCAACTGCGCGCGCAACTCCGCGATGTCGCGCGCATCGAACGGCTTGGCCGTGGCGCTCGACCTGCCTGGCCCCCATTGGCCCGGCCGGACGAACAGCACGTTCGTGCCGAGTTTGGCCATCTGCTCTTTGACCTTCGCGGTCGTGCCGTTGCCGATCGTGACCATGGCGATCACGGCGCACACGCCGATGACGATCCCGAGCAACGTCAGGAAGGAGCGCAAGGCATTGCGGCGGATGGCCTGCACGGCGAGTTTCAGGGTCTCGTAGAACATCAGGCAGCCGCCTGTACGTCTTCGTCACTTGCGATATGGCCGTCGACGAACTGAACCACGCGGCCGGCGTAACGGACCATCTCCGGCTCGTGGGTCACCATGACTATCGTGATGCCCTGCGTGCGGTTGAGATCGACCAGAAGCTCCATGATTTCTTCGCTGGTCTTGGTATCGAGATTGCCGGTGGGTTCGTCCGCCAAGAGAACGGAGGGGCTCGTGACGATGGCGCGGGCGATGGCGACGCGCTGCTGCTGACCGCCGGACAGCTCGGACGGTGCGTGCCCGGCCCGGCCCGCAAGGCCGACGCGCGCAAGGGCATCGAGCGCGAGCGGCCGCCGTTCGGCTTGCCGCATGCCCCGATAGATCAACGGCAACTCGACATTCTCGACTGCCGTGGTTCTGGCCAGCAGGTTGAAGCCCTGGAAAACGAAGCCGAGATAGTGCCGGCGCAGAAGCGCCCGCTGCGCGCGGTCGAGACCGCCGACCTCGACCCCGTTGAACAGGTAATCGCCGCTTGTCGGCTGATCGAGACAGCCAATGATGTTCATCGCCGTCGACTTGCCCGAGCCCGACGGCCCCATGACGGCGGCGAACTCGCCTTTTCGGATCGTCAGGCAGATACCGTCGAGCGCCCGCACCTCGGCTTCGCCGCGTCCATAGATCTTGGACACGTTGCGCAGCTCGATGATCGGCCGCGGCGGTGCCCCGGCCGCATCCCCGGAAATCGCATCCCGAAGAGTCATGTCTCTGGGGCTCACGTCTCTGAGGCTCACTTGGGCGACTCCGTATCCACGATGACGGCTTGATCCGCCGTCAAATCGCCCTTCACGATTTCGGTACGCTTGCCGTCGGTGGCGCCAACCGTGACCGTGACGGCCTCCGGCGCGCCGCCGCGCAGAATCCAAACTTGGCGCTCGGGACCGTCCGGCTGTCCGGACACCCTAGGCCGGCGCAGCCGGGGCGGCCCCGGCATCAGCTTCTGCAGAAAGTTGCGCTTGTCGGCGGGCTCCGTGGAGGGAGGCGAAAAGCGCAACGCCGCGTTCGGTACGGTCAAGGCGTCGTCGATGTCGGATACGACGAGCTCCGCCGTCGCCGTCATGCCGGGCCGGAGCAGCAAGTCCGTATTGTCCGTCGTCAGCACGGCCTTGTACGTCACGACGCCTTGGACGACTTCCGATCCGTAGCGGAGTTCGCGGATTTCGGCATCGAACTGTTTGCCGGGATAGGCATCGACGCTGAAATGGGCTTGCTGACCTTCACCGACCTTGCCGACATCGGCTTCATCCACGTCCACCTGGACCTCCATCTTGCGGAGATCTTCGGCGATCGTAAACAGAACGGGCGCTTGCAGCGACGAGGCCACGGTCTGACCCGGCTCGACATTTCGGCTCAAGACGACGCCGGTGATGGGAGAGCGGATGAGCGCCTTCTCGAGATCGGTTTCGCCGAGATCGAGATCGGCGCTGGCCGCGGCCACATCGGCCCGGGCGCTTTCGGCGGCGGCCAAGGCTCGCTTGAGCGCGGCCTCGGCGGCCTCCAGTTCCTGGATCGAACCGGCCCTGCGCGCGGCCAGCTTCCCTTTGCGATCATATTCGAGGCGGGCCTCCTGCACGCTGGCCTCGGCCTCGCCGACCTTGGCTTTCGCGGCCTGGAGCTTGGCGCGTGAACTGTCGACGGTGGATTTGAGCTTCTGCGTGTCGAGCTCCGCCAGCGTCTGCCCCGCGGTTACGGAACTGTTGTAGTCCACGAGGACCTTGCGGACGATGCCCGACAATTCGCTCGAGATCTCGACTTCGTTCGTGGGCTGCACAGTGCCGGTTGCGGTCACGGTCACCGTCAGATCGCTCTTGGCCGCCGGTTCGGTGATGTAGCGGACGCCGTTTGTGGCATCTCCGCCCCCGAACAGCGCGTAGACGAGCCATGCGGCACCGGCCGCAAGCCCAAGAGCGAGAACGGGACGAAGCCGCCGCCATGGTGCGCGGCCCTTCCCAAGATCGAGGACGGCCTCAAGCTCAGCCTCGGTCTCGCCCGGTTTGATCTTCTCGGATGGCAAAACCTCGTTCATATCGATCCCTGCTCGATTCCTGCGGCATCGTCGCCGGTCAACGGCGCGGCATTCCAGTGCCGCCGCGCGCGGCGCGCCGACTAAAGCTAGCGCCGTTTGCGCGCCGTGGCGGACATTTTTGTAACGAAACCGGGCACCTCGTCCCTCAGCAATAGTTCGACACAAATTTCCTCCGCCGGAAACATTCCGAAACGGGTCAGCCCCATAGCGGCAACGTTCGATACCTAGTCTTTGCGGCACCATTCGGGGAGCGCACCGATGCCGGTCGAAGTCATGGTTGCCCTATTGCGAATCTTCGCCGCCGTTTCGGCGATCGCCGTCCTGTGGCCCCGGCTGCTGCGGCCCAGCCAATGGCCGCAACGTCTATTGCCCGACCCCCGCGCAATCGCGGCGCGGTCCAACAGAAAGAAAAACTGATGAACGACGCTCTGATGAAATACGTCACCGCGGTTTCCGCGGCCCTGTTCGTGGTCGTGGCGGGCTCCGGGATCGCCATGTTTTTCGGCGTGGGCGAACATCTCGTGAAGGAGATGCACGAATGGCTCGCGGTCGTCTTCGCGATTGCCGTGGGACTGCACCTCGTCCGCAACTGGAAGGGCATGGTGACCTATTTCCGGAAGCGGACGATTGCCGTGCCTGCCGCTTTGGTTGCGATCGCGGCCACGGCCTTCATCGTTCCGGCCGCGCTCAACGGTCACGAGGGCCCCATGCCCGCCCTGTTCCAAGCTCTGGAACAGGCCAAGCTCGACGACCTCGCGCGGGTTCTGAAACAGCCCTCCGAGAATATCGCCAACGTCCTCGAACAGAGCGGCTTCGTGGTGGGTTCGACCGATCTGAGCCTGTCGGAAATCGCCGAAGATTCCGGCCGCGCACCCAAGGACGTGCTGATGACCGTTCTCGATGCGCGCCGCTGATCCCCAACACCGTGGAGACACCCAGTACGCTGCGCATATCCCACGATTCCGGCTCCGGCACTGTCTCGAGCCGGCCGACGTCCAGATTCTCCAAGCCGCCGGCGCTCTGGGAGTGGGATGCCGCGTCTGCCATGGCGTCGCTCTCCTCATCCCGTCCTACCCGGAACACGGAAGAAACGGCATGATGCGCAATCCGCTTACCATGCCGCGGGCTTCTTGCCCCATTGCGCAAATTTGTCGCCTACATAACGCATACGCCGGTTCTAAGACTTGATCGAAACGCCATTGGCGGACAGTCTGCGTATCGGCTCCCGGCTCCTCGGAGCCATTGCCGGAGCGAAAACTTGGGACGGATCGCGAGAATTTGCGACGGATACTGAACGCGGGCTTCACCGGTGCGTCGTCTGCGTTCGCAATCTTGTGCCGAGGCCTTGGGCACCGGAGAGCCGGTCCGCAGAAATGCGCCGGTTGAAATACCAGACGTAGGAGGATCGGCGGCGGTGGCACGGTCTCAAGACAAAATCGACGAGCTGGCGGTCAATACGATCCGCACCCTTTCCATCGACGCCATCCAAAAGGCGAATTCCGGCCATCCGGGAACGGCCATGGACGCCGCGCCAACCGCCTATACGCTGTGGCAGCAATTCCTCCGCTACGACCCAAAGGCGCCCCATTGGATGAACCGCGACAGGTTTGTCTTGTCTTCGGGCCACGCCTCGATGCTGCTGTACAGCCTGATCCATCTGGCGGGCATCGAGGCCGCTGAGACCGCCTACCAGACGCAGGGCGGAGAAGCGGTCAGCATTGCCGATATCGAGAGTTTCCGCGAGGACGGCAGCCGCTGCCCGGGCCATCCGGAATATGGCTGGACGACGGGCGTCGAATCCACCACCGGCCCGCTGGGCCAGGGCGTCGCCACCAGCGTCGGCATGGCCATGGCGGGCAAATGGCTCGCCGCCACCTACAACAAGCCGGACTTCACGCTCTTCGACTACAGCGTCTACGCTCTTTGCGGCGAAGGCTGCCTGATGGAAGGCATCGGCAGCGAAGCGGCATCGCTCGCCGGGCATCTGAAGCTTTCCAACCTGTGCTGGATCTTCGACAACAACAACGTCACCATCGACGGCCACACGGACATCACCTTCACCGAAGATGTCGCCAAGCGCTTCGAAGCCTATGGCTGGAACGTCACGCGGGTGTCGAACGCCAACGACCTTGGGGAACTCGCCTCCGCCTACAACGACTTTCTGGCCACGGACGATGCGCCGACGCTGATCGTCGTTCACAGCCATATCGGCTACGGGTCCCCGGAGCGGCACGATACGCCGAAGGCCCATGGCGAACCGCTCGGTCCGGACGAAGTGCGGCGCACGAAGACGTTCCTCGGATTCGATCCGGATAGGTTCTTCGTGGTTCCCGATGGGGTGCGCCAGCACTTCACGACCCATATGGGCCAGCGCGGCGCAACCGCCCGCGCCAAATGGGAGAAGCTGTTCGCCGATTACGCCAAGGCGCACCCGGACGGCGCGAAACAAATCGAACTCATCCGCGATCGCGAGCTCCCGGACGGCTGGGACAGCGACATCCCGAGCTTCGGCGCGGACGCCACCGGCATCGCCACGCGCGAGGCCTCGGGCAAGGTGCTCAATGCCATCGCCGCGAAAGTCCCGTGGGTTATCGGCGGCGCAGCGGATGTCGCGGGCAGCACCAAGGTCGTTCTGAACTCTCCGGATGCGGGCGAGTTTCAGCCCTATGGCGAACTTGGCGACTACGGCGGCAACAATCTCCGTTACGGCATCCGCGAACACGCCATGTGCGCGGTGGTGAACGGCATGGTGCTGTCGGGCCTCCGCGCCTACGATTCCTGCTACCTGATCTTCACAGACTATGCGCGTGGCGCGATCCGGCTCGCTTCACTGATGGATCTCCCCGTGCTGCATATCTGGACGCACGATTCCATCAGCCTCGGGCAGGACGGGCCCACCCATCAGCCTGTCGAGCAGTTGGCGTCCTTACGCGCCATGCCGGGCCTGATCGTGATCCGGCCCGCGGACGCGAACGAGACGGTGGAAGCCTATCGTCTGGCCATGCCGCACAAGACGCGCCCCGTGGCGCTCGTGCTGACGCGCCAGGCGGTTCCCACATTCGACCGCTCCACGCTGGCACCGGCCACAGGTCTCGCCAAGGGCGGGTACGTGTTGGCGGACGCACCGGGCGGAAAGCCCGATGTGATTCTGATCGGCACGGGCAGCGAAGTCGCGCTGTGCCTTGCCGCGCGCGATCTCCTGGCGAAAGACAAAATCTCGGCGCGCGTCGTGTCGATGCCCTGCCGGGAGTTGTTCGAAGACCAGGATGAGGCCTATCGCAAGTCCGTCCTGCCGCCGGAGATCACGGCCCGCGTCACGGTCGAGGAAGCCTCGCCGCTCGGCTGGGACCGCTATGCGGGACCCGACGGCATCGTGCTCGGCATGAACACGTTCGGTCTGTCGGCCCCGCTCAAGGTCGTCTCCGAACATTTCGGCTTCACCCCGGAGCGCGTCGCGGACGCCGCGAGGAAGGTGCTCAAACGTTAGACGTTCGCGCGCCGCGTCGCAGGGGCGTGCCCAAGGTTACGATACGAGGAGAGAGACGATGCAACTTGGCATGATCGGACTCGGCCGGATGGGCGCCAACATGGTGATCCGTGCCATGAAGGCGGGACACGACTGCCACGTGTTCGATACGCACGCGGACGCAGTCTCGGCCCTCACCGGCCAAGGCGCCAAGGGCAGCACCGACCTGAAGACATTCGTGCAAGGGCTCGATAAGCCGCGCGCGGTGTGGATGATGGTGCCGGCCGGCGCGGTCGATGCGGTCATCGCCGGGCTCGCGCCTCTGCTCGAGGCGGGCGACATCGTCATCGACGGCGGCAACTCCTACTACCACGACGATATCCGCCGCGCGGGCGAGCTGAAAGGCAAGGGCATCCACTATGTGGATGTCGGCGTCAGCGGCGGCGTCTGGGGCCTGGAGCGCGGCTATTGCATGATGATCGGCGGCGAAGACGGCGTGGTCGCCCATCTCGATCCGATCTTCAAGACGCTCGCGCCCGGCGTCGACGAAGCGCCGCGCACGCCCGGTGCGACGGGCGAAGCCTCTCCCGCCGAGAACGGCTATCTCCACTGCGGCCCGAGCGGTGCCGGACATTACGTCAAGATGGTCCATAACGGCATCGAATACGGCATCATGGCCGCCTATGCCGAAGGGCTGAACATTCTCCACCACGGCAATATCGGCAAGACGCAGCGAACCACCGATGCCGAGACAACGCCGCTGCGCAATCCCGAATATTATCAATACGACATCGACTTGCCCGCGGTCGCCGAAGTGTGGCGGCGCGGCAGCGTGATCGGCTCGTGGCTGCTCGATCTCACCGCGAGCGCGCTGCGCAAGAGCCCGGACCTCGCCAATTTCGAAGGCCGCGTGTCCGATTCCGGCGAAGGCCGCTGGACCCTGCTCGCCGCCATCGACGAAGGCGTGCCCGCGCCTGTCATCTCATCGGCGCTGTTCTCGCGCTTTGCTTCGCGCGGCAACGCGGAGTTCGCGGATAAACTCATGTCGGCCATGCGCTTCGAGTTCGGCGGGCATCTGGAGAAGAAGGACTAAAGGCAGCCCCATGAGTTCCCCCAACGGCACCGTTTCCGACGCGTTCGTCTTTTTCGGCGCGAGCGGCGATCTCGCCTACAAGCAGATCTTCCCCGCGCTTTACGGCCTCGTCCGCGACGAAGGGCTGGACATCCCCATCACGGGGGTCGCCAGCACGCAATGGACGCTCGATGAGTTCAAGAAGCGCGCCGAGGACAGCGTCAAGGCCCATGGCGGCGACGTCAAGGACGAGGCCTTCAAGAAGCTCTTGAGCCTGCTCCATTACGTGCCCGGCGACTACGCGGACTCCAACGTGTTCGCCGAACTGCGCAAACAATTGGGCGATGCCAAAAACCCCCTGCACTATCTCGCCATTCCGCCGTTCCTCTTTTCGGAGGTCGCGGGCCAGCTCGCCAATTCAGGGTGCGCGGACAATGCCCGTCTCGTGGTCGAGAAGCCGTTCGGGCGCGACAGACAGTCGGCCCAGGAGCTCAGCGACATACTCGACAAATATTTTCCCGAGAAGAGCATCTTCCGCATCGACCACTATCTCGGCAAGGAGCCGGTGCAGAACATCCTCTACACGCGCTTCGCCAACTCGATCTTCGAGCCGCTATGGAACCGCAACCACGTGCGCAGTATCCAGATCACCATGGCCGAGAATTTCGGCGTGCAAGATCGCGGCGCCTTCTATGACGGCGCCGGCGCCATCCGCGACGTGCTGCAGAACCACATGCTGCAGATCCTCGCTTCGCTCACCATGGACCCGCCGACCGGCCAGGAGCACGAAGCCATTCGCGACCGCAAGGCGAGCCTGCTCAAGTCCGTGCGGCCGCTCGACGCCCATCAAGTGGTGCGCGGGCAGTATCAGGGCTACCAGAAGGTTCCGGGCGTGCGTCCCGGTTCGACGGTCGAGACCTATGCAGCCGCCAAGTTGTTCATCGACAGCTGGCGCTGGGAAGGCGTGCCGATCTTCATCCGAACGGGCAAGTGTCTGCCGGTGAGCGTCGCCGAGGCCGTGGTGCAGTTCAAGAGGCCGCCGCGCGAGACCTTCGGCGAGATCGAGGCGATCGGTTGCGGCCATATGCGTTTCCGCATTCAGCCCGACGTGGCCATCGCGCTTGGCACGCGCGTGAAGGTTCCCGGCGACCGCATGATCGGCGACGACGTCGAGCTTGTCTTGACCCGGCAGCCGGGCGCGGACAAGCCGCCCTATCAGCGGCTCCTCGGCGATGCCATGGACGGCATCAGCGACCTCTTCACTCGTCAGGACATCGTGGACGCGGAATGGCGCATCGTCGAGAACGTGCTCGACAACGTGACGCCGCTTTACGCCTACGAGCCCGATACGTGGGGCCCGAGCGAAGCCGAGCAATTGTTCGGCGCCGACGGCCGTTGGCTCAATCCCAGCCCGAAATAGCCGCACCGCATGACCGAACCGCACCAGATCGTCTTCCTGTTCGATGTCGACAATACGCTGCTCGACAACGACCGCATGAAGGCCGATCTCGGGGACTATGTTTCGCGGACGTTCGGTGCCAAGGACCGCGACCTGCTCTGGGCTCTCTACGAGGAAGAGCGCGTCAAACACGGATACGCGGACTTCCTCGGTACGCTCGAACGGTTTCGGTTGGCCCATTTGGAAGACTTGCGCGTCATGGAGCTGGCGAACTGGGTCGTCGATTATCCCTTCGCCGATCGGCTCTATCCGGGCGCGCTCGATGCCGTGCGCCATGTCAGCCAATGGGGCTTGCCCGTCATCCTCACGGACGGCGACGGCGTCTATCAGCCGCACAAGCTGGAGCGCGCCGGTTTGATCGCGGCCTTTGGCGGACACGTGCTGAACTACGTGCACAAGGAAACCGAACTCGACGCCGTGGCGAAGGCTTACCCGGCCAAGCACTACGTGTTGATCGACGACAAGCTCGGCGTGCTCGATTCGGTCAAGCGCAGCTGGGGCAGCACCGTGACGACGATCTTTCCGCGTCAGGGCCATTACGCCAACGACCCGAAGATTTTGAAGGACTTGCCGCCGGCCGATATCGGGATCGCCCGCATCGCCGATCTGATGCAGCACGATTTCGGCACGGCCGTGCCGGCCTAACCAGGAGATAGACCCGTGAAGCCCACGAAAGCCCTGCACGATCTCGGTCAAAGCCTGTGGATCGACGACATCACCCGCGACATGCTCGATAGCGGCACGCTCAAGAAATATATCGACGACTTCTCCGTGACGGGTCTCACGTCGAATCCGACCATCTTCGACAACGCGATTTCGAAGAGCGACAGCTATGACGGCGAAATCGAGCGGCTGTTCAAGGCGGGCTATTCGGGCGAGGCGTTGTTCTTCGAACTTGCGCTGCAGGACCTGTCCCGCGCCGCCGACTTGTTCCTACCCGCCCATGAACGCACCGCAACCGTCGACGGCTACGTATCGCTGGAGGTCTCGCCGCTCCTCGCCTACGACACGCAAGCGACGGCCGCCGAGGCCAAGCGCCTGTTCGAGCGCGCGCACAAGCCGAATCTCTTCATCAAGATTCCGGGAACGAAGGAAGGCCTGCCCGCCATCGAGGAAGCGATCTATTCGGGCGTCTCGGTCAACGTGACGCTGCTGTTCTCCTCGCAGCACTGCGTGGACGCGGCCGACGCCTATATGAAAGGCCTCGAACGGCGCGTGGCCGAGGGACTGTCTCCGGACGTGCGCTCCGTCGCCTCGATCTTCATCAGCCGCTGGGACAAGGCGGTTATGGACAAGGTTCCCGCCGAGTTGAAGGACAAGCTCGGCATCGCCGTGGCCCATCAAGCCTATCGCGATTATCGCAAGCTCCTAGACAGCGACCGCTGGCAGCGCCTCGAGTCGCTCGGCGCGCGGGCTCAGCGCCTGCTGTTCGCCTCGACGAGCACCAAGGACCCGTCCGCGCCCGATACGCTCTATATCGGCGCGCTGGCGGCGCCCAACACGGTCAACACCATGCCGGACAAGACTCTGCTTGCCTTCGGCGATCACGGCAGGCTCGACGGCGTGCTGGCGTCCGGCGGCGGCCAATGCGAGGAGGTGCTGGCGGCCTACGAGAAGGCGGGAATTTCCGTCGCCGGTCTCGCCGCGCAACTGCAGAAGGAAGGCGCCGCCTCGTTCGTCAAGTCGTGGCAGGACCTGCTGCAATCCATTGAAACGAAAAGTAAGGCGCTCGGCTAAGGGAGGCTTCAGATGTCCAAGGTCACCGGCACGCCCGCGTGGAAGGCGCTCGCCGCCCATCACGGCCAGATCAGGGATGCGCATTTGCGCGACCTGTTCGCGGACGATGCAGCCCGCGCCGAGAAATTCACGGTCGAGGGCGCGGGCCTTACGCTCG
The DNA here is from genome assembly GCA_002482645.1 of Hyphomicrobiaceae bacterium UBA7697. GTDB lineage: Bacteria > Pseudomonadota > Alphaproteobacteria > Rhizobiales > Methyloligellaceae > Methyloceanibacter. The sequence continues at coordinate 43,616 of DLGJ01000004.1, read as the reverse complement.
ACTATTCGAAGCAGCGCGTGACCGGCGAGACCATGTCGCTTCTGGCGGATCTCGCCAAGGAACGCAAAGTCGCCGAGCGGCGCGATGCCATGTTTGGCGGCGAGAAGATCAACGTCTCGGAGAACCGCGCCGTGCTGCATGTGGCCTTGCGCGCGCCGCGCGGCGAAGTCATCAAGGTCGATGGGCACAATGTCGTTCCGGACGTGCACGCGGTTCTCGACCGCATGGCGGCCTTCGCCGGCAAGATCCGCAGCGGCGCTTGGACCGGCCATACCGGCAAACGCATCAAGAACGTCATCAATATCGGTATCGGCGGGTCCTATCTGGGTCCGGAGATGGCCTATCTGTCGCTACGGCCCTACTCCGACCGGAATATGACCTTCCGCTTCGTCTCGAACGTGGACGGCGCGTGCTTCGAGGAAGCCACGCAGGATCTGAATGCCGAAGAGACGCTGTTCATCGTGTCCTCAAAGACCTTCACCACGCTCGAAACCATGACCAACGCGGCGACGGCCCGCGCCTGGGCCGTGGAGAATCTCGGCTCCGAGGACGCCGTCGCGAAGCACTTCGTTGCCAACTCCACCAACACGCAAGGCGTCGAGAAGTTCGGCATCGATACCGCGAACATGTTTGAGTTCTGGGACTGGGTCGGCGGGCGCTACTCGATGGACTCGGCCATCGGCCTGTCCACCATGATCGCCATCGGACCGGACGCGTTCGGTGACATGCTCGCCGGGTTCCACGAGATGGACGAGCATTTCCGCACCGCGCCAGTCGAGAAGAACCTGCCGATGCTGATGGGCCTGCTGACGGTCTGGTACAACAACTTCTTCGGCGCGCAGACGCTGGCTGTGCTTCCCTATTCGGAACACATGAAGCGCTTTCCGGCCTATCTCCAGCAGCTGCAGATGGAGAGCAACGGCAAGCATGTGGACATGGAGGGCAAGCATGTCGACCTGCAAACCGGCCCGATCATCTGGGGCGAGCCCGGCACGGACGGTCAGCACTCGTTCTATCAGCTGATCCATCAGGGCACGAAGCTGATCCCGTGCGACCTTATCGGTTTCCTGACCCCGCTGAGCCCCCTCGCCCATCAGCACGACCTGCTCATGGCCAATTTGTTCGCGCAGGCCGAGGCGCTGGCTTTCGGTAAGACCGCGGCGGAACTCACCGCCGAAGGATCGCCGGCCGCGCAGACTCTCTTCCGCGTCACAGAAGGCAACCGGCCGACCAACATGATCCTCGCCGAAAAGCTCGATCCCAAGACGCTAGGACGTCTCGTCGCGCTCTACGAGCACAGCGTGTTCACGCAAGGGGCGGTCTGGGACATCGATTCGTTCGATCAATGGGGCGTCGAGCTCGGCAAGGTGCTCGCCAACCGCATCATCCCAGAGCTCGAAGCGAAGGCACCCCCGAAGCTCGGCCACGACTCGTCGACCAACGCGCTGATCGAACGATACCGGAAGCACAAATTCTCGTAAGGCACCCTCAGCGGGCGATACGTCCTGCGGCAGCGGCTTCACGCAAGGCGGCGATATTTTCCGCGTAACGGCCGCCGTCGAACACGCCGGAGCCGGACACGAGGGCGTCGGCGCCTGCCTCGACCACGAGCGGTGCGGTCTCAATGTGGATACCGCCATCGACCTCGATATGGATGGGACGGCGTCCGATCATTTCCCGGATCGCGCGGATCTTGCGAAGCTGCTCGGGGATGAAGGTCTGTCCGCCAAAGCCGGGATTGACGGTCATCACCAGCACGTGGTCGACCTTGTCGAGAACATAGGCGATGGCGCTCTCGGGCGTCGACGGGGTGAGGCTCACGCCCGGTTTCATGCCGAGGCTTCGAATAAGTTGGAGCGAGCGGTCGAGATGGGGGCCGGCCGCCACATGCACCGTGACAATATCCGCCCCTGCCTCGGCGAACGCCGCAATAAAGGGATCGCAGGGCGCGATCATGAGATGCACGTCGAAGGGCTTCTTGGTGTGCGGACGAATGGCCTTCACCACATCCGGGCCCATGGTGATGTTGGGCACGAAATGACCGTCCATGATGTCGATATGAATCCAGTCGGCGCCCGCTTCGTCGACGGCGCGCACCTCCTCGCCCAACCTGGCGAAGTCGGCGGATAGAATTGACGGCGCGATGATGAGGTCTTGCGTCATGGTGCTCCGATCCAGTCGCCACTCTAGCGCGAGTCGGACGCGTCTTCAGCCTATCGCCCATGCCCGGTTGCGGCGCCTGTCACTTTCTGCCCCTATCGTGTCCCCGGCGAACATCGAGACGAGACGCAGGAGAGGCTGAAGACATGACACCGGCATTTGGAACTTTGCGCATCTGCGAGGATGCGGCGGACCTCGCGCGGAAGGGCGCGGCATTTCTCTGCGACCATGCCGCGAGCCGTACGGGCCGGACCGTTGTCGCGCTCTCTGGCGGCAACACGCCGAAGCCTCTCTACGAGCTCCTGGCGCGGGAGCCCGCGAAATCCACGATGCCCTGGGACCGGGTGCATTGGATCATGGGCGACGAGCGCTTCGTGCCGCCCTCCGACCCCGCCAGCAATTACGGCATGGCGCGGGCTGCGTTCCTTTCTCATGTGCCGGTGCCGCCGGAGAACGTGCACCCCGTCGAAACCGGCGGCGTCACCCTGGATGAGGCCGCCCGCGACTACGAGACCGTGCTGCAAGGCCTCTATGGCGCCGGCACGCTCCAGCCCGGCAAACCCCTGCTCGATATCACCCTGCTCGGCCTCGGCGACGATGGGCATACCGCCTCGCTCCTGCCCCACGAACCCGTCCTCCAGGTTCGCGACCGCTGGGTGGCGGCCGTGCCGAAGGGCCGCGTCGAAGAGCGCATTACGCTCACCTATCCGGCCATCAATGCGAGCGAGATCGTGGCGTTTCTCGTTTCGGGAGAAGGCAAGCGCGAGATTCTCGACAAGATCCTGTCGGGCGACGACGGCTTTCCGGCCTCCCATGTCCGGGCACGCGGGCAAGTCCTGTGGTTCGCCGACCGCGCCGCGGCCGGACGCTGGGCCTAGAACGTCCCCGCCCAACCGGCTATGTCACGGCACCGCCTTTGGTCTTGTGGCCAATTCGGGCCCCGCCCTTTCCTTTTCCGGATTGATCGCTAGGCTTCGCGCTTCGGCAGACCTGAAAGGATCGACGTGACGCGACCCGCGCAGACCTCCAACAACACCACGCCGCGCAAGAGCTGGAAGCCGAGCCGGGCCGATATCGAGGCCATCGTGCGCGGCGAGCACAGCGACCCTTACGCGGTGCTGGGACTGCAGCGGACGCGGGACGGTGCTTCCGTGCGCGCGTTCCTGCCCGATGTCGATTCGGTCTTGGTGTTCGACCCGGAGACCGGCGAGGAAATCCCGCTGGCCCGTTTGCACGACGGAGGGTTCTTCGGCGCCAAGGTGCCGATGACCTTCACCAGCGCCTATCTCAAGCGCATCGTCAAGGGCGCCGAGACGAAGGAGATCGACGATTCCTATCGCTTCGGCCCGATCCTCGGCGAGCTCGATCTGCATCTCCTCGGCGAGGGCAACCACTTGCGGCTCTACGAAAAGCTCGGCGCCCACCTCATCCGCCACGAGGGCGTGGACGGGGTGAGTTTCGCGGTCTGGGCGCCGAACGCGGCGCGGGTCAGCGTGGTCGGCCCGTTCAACGACTGGGACGGACGCCGCCATGTCATGCGCAAACGCCATGAGGCTGGGGTCTGGGAAATCTTCGTTCCGGGTCTAGAAGCGGGAGCGCTCTACAAATTCGAGTTGCTCGGTCCGGACAACAACCTCCTGCCGCTCAAGGCCGATCCGTTCGGCTTTCAGCACGAGCATCCGCCGGCGACGGCGTCGGTCGTTCATGGCACGCCCGCCCGCGCCGAAACGGAAACCGCCTGGCGCGCGAAGCGGGCGAAGGCCCACGACATTCACGCGCCCATCTCGATCTACGAAGTCCATCTCGGATCGTGGATGCGCGGGGACGGCAATGCCTACCTCACCTATGACGAACTCGCCGGCAGGCTCATTCCCTATGTACAGGAACTCGGCTTTACCCATGTCGAGTTGATGCCCGTCAGCGAGTATCCGTTCGACGGCTCGTGGGGCTATCAGCCGATCGGCCTGTTCGCGCCGACGTCGCGCTTCGGCACGCCGGAGGACTTCGCGAATTTCGTCGCAAGGCTACAAGCGGCGGGGATCGGCGTGCTGGTGGACTGGGTCCCGGCGCATTTTCCCACCGACGCGCACGGGCTCGGCCGCTTCGACGGCACCGCGCTTTACGAACACGAAGACCCTCGGCTCGGCTTCCACAAGGACTGGAACACGCTGATCTACAATTACGGGCGCAGGGAGGTGATGAACTTCCTGCTGGCGAATGCGCTGTTCTGGATGGAGCGGTTCGGGATCGACGGACTGCGCGTCGATGCGGTCGCCTCCATGCTCTATCTCGACTACAGCCGCGAGGACGGCGAGTGGATTCCCAATCGCCATGGCGGCAACGAGAATCTCGAGGCGATCGCCTTTCTGAAGCGGCTGAACGAACTCGTCTACGCCGAACATCCCGGCGCGACGACGGTGGCGGAGGAATCGACGGCCTGGCCCGGCGTATCGCGGCCGACCTATGTGGGCGGGCTCGGCTTCGGCTTCAAATGGAACATGGGCTGGATGCACGACACGCTGCAATACATGCAGAAGGACCCCATCCACCGGCGCCACCACCAGGACAAGCTTACCTTCGGGCTCGTCTATGCCTTTTCCGAGAACTTCGTGCTGCCGCTGTCCCATGACGAGGTCGTGCATGGCAAGGGTTCGCTGATCGGCAAGATGCCCGGCGACCGCTGGCAGAAATTCGCGAATCTGCGCGCCTATTTCGGCTTCATGTGGGCCCATCCCGGAAAGAAGCTGCTGTTCATGGGCGGCGAGTTCGCCCAAGAGACGGAGTGGAATCACGACAAGGGTCTGGATTGGCACCTGCTCCGCGACGGGCTGCATCGCGGCGTGCAGAAGCTCATCGGCGACCTCAACCGGCTTTATCGCGGCACACCCGCCTTGCATGTCCACGACACCGAGCCGCGCGGCTTCGAATGGGTCGATACCACCGACACCGAATCGAGCGTCGTAGCCTTCCTGCGCCTCGGAAAAGAGGGCGATCCGCCCGCGCTCGTGGTGTGCAACTTCACGCCGGTTCCGCGCGAAAACTACCGGGTGGGCGTGCCCCAAGGCGGCCGGTGGATCGAACGGATCAACACGGATTCCCGCGACTATGGCGGATCGGGCAAGGGCAATCTCGGCGCGGTCAAGGCCGACGCCGTTCCCCGCCACGGGCGGCGATACTCCCTGGACCTGACTCTGCCGCCCCTCGCGACGGTGGTCCTGACGCGGGAAATGCCGTAGCAGGTCCGGCATGGATGCGATCTTCGATCAGGGCCCGCCGCCTCCCTGCCCCGAGCCTTTCAATCTTTCGGCCTATGTCCTCGCCCAGGCCTCCGCGCTGCGCGAGAAGACCGCGCTTTCCGTGATTTCGCCAGAGGGCGCGGAAAGTTGGACCTATGAGGCATTGGAGACGGCGGTGCTCGGCGCGGCGTCCGGGCTCCTGGAACAGGGCCTGACACCCGGCGACCGGCTTCTCATGCGGCTCGGCAACAGCGTCGAGTTTCCGATCTGCTATCTGGCCGCCATCGCCGCCGGCATCATCCCGGTGCCGACATCGGCGCTTCTCACGGAAACCGAGGTCTCGCGCATCGCCGAGGAGATCGAGCCAGGGCTGATTGTGGCGGAGGACGGTGTCGCCGTCCCGGCACACCCGCATTGCCCCGTTCTCGACGCCGAAGCGTTTCGCGCATGGTACGGATTGGCGCCGGCCCGCTACGCCCTCGGCGATCCGGAGCGCCCGGCTTACATCGTCTACACCTCGGGCACCTCGGGGCAGCCGCGCGCCGTGACCCATGCCCACCGGGCGATCTGGGCGCGCCGCATGATGTGGGAGGGATGGTACGGCCTCACCGAAAGTGACCGCTTGATGCATGCGGGTTCGTTCAACTGGACCTACACGCTCGGCACGGGCCTGTTGGACCCCTGGTCACATGGGGCAACGGCGCTGATTCCGGCGAAGGGCGTGACCCCCGATCAGTTGGGCGGTCTCATCGAGACCCATGGGGCAACCATGTTCGCGGCCTCTCCCGGAGTCTACCGCCAGCTACTGAGAACGCCGCCGGGCCACTGCCCGGCACTACGCCACGGCCTGTCCGCGGGCGAGAAACTGCCCGACGCCACACGGGCCGCATGGACGGCGGCCACGGGCACGCCGGTCTACGAGGCCTTCGGCATGTCGGAGTGCTCCACATTCGTTTCGGGCAGTCCGTCCCGGCCCGCGCCTCCTGGAACGCTGGGCTACCCGCAGGACGGCCGGCGCGTCGCCGTACTGGGCGAGAGCGGACCCGTCCCGTTCGGGGAGCCAGGCGTACTCGGGATCGCTCAAGGAGACCCCGGTTTGATGCTCTATTACTGGGGGGCGGAGGCGGAAACCGCCGCGCGCTTCGACGGTCCGTGGTTTCTCACCGGCGACCTCGTGAGCATGGCCCCGGACGGGGCGCTCGCCTATCTCGGGCGCGCCGACGACATGATGAACGCCGGGGGCATCCGCGTCTCGCCGATCGAAATCGAGAACGTGCTCAACGCGCATCCCAACATCGCCGAGAGCGCCGCCGCCGAAATTCTCGTCAAGGCCGATACGACGGTGATCGCCGTGTTCTACGTATCGAAAGGTCCGGTCGAACGCGCCGAACTCGAGCGCCACGCGGCGGCGAATCTCGCCCGCTACAAGTGCCCCCGCATCTACACGGAAGTCGAAAGCCTGCCCAAGAATCCAAACGGCAAGTTACTCAGGCGGCGCCTGCGCGATGCGTATGAAAAGGCGCTCAGCGCTCCTCGGAAACCGTCGGCCTAGCGGCGGCCGAACAGCTTGAACCCGCGCGGCGCGGAGACCTGACGCGTGGGACGCTTCGCCTCCCGCACTCGGGCGGCCCTGCGCGTTTCGGTGCGCGTGACTCTCTTCGTGGGCCGAGCATTGCGGTTCTGAGAGGCGTATTTGCGCTTCTCGGCTTTTGTTTTTTCCGCCACCGCATTCGAGGCGGCCGAGTCGTTGGTGCGCACGATGAAGTCGTCGCCCTCGGGCAGAACCGAGGAGTGCTTGCCCACATCGGCAACGATGAACGATGCACCCGACGTCAGGCCCACGGAGATTTCCTCTCTCATGTCCTCGGGCACGGTGATGCGGTCGAGCACGCTCTTGGAGTCCTCGCCTTCGAGGCTGATACCGACCCAGCCCGGCTCATCGCCATCGCTCGGGCGGACATAGGTGAATAGATGCGTTCCAAGCGGTTTATCGGCGTCGCGGAGTTCCACGGGAACGTGCCGGACCCGGCTGAAGCCCTTGCGCAGGAAGAGATAGGCGTCAGGCAGCGGTCCGCTCCCTGCGGCCTTGTAGATCTTCGCCGCGATTTCCTCGGTGAAGAGTCCACGTTGAGGAAGACCATGGTCCTTTTCGAAGGCCCGGATCGCTTTCCTGGTTCCGTCGCCGAGATAGCCGACGAATTTTTCCTCGGGCGGGAGATAGCCCAAGGCGGCTAGAGCTTCCTGCGTGCCGATGGCGATATCGCGCTCCTCACGCCGCGTCACCAGGATATGAAACGGCTTGCCGTTCTTCGGGGACGCTTCGGCAGCCTCGCCGCCGAACATCTCTTCGACAACCGCGACGCCGGCATCGGCCGGCAGTGCGGCCGCCCGCGCTCCCGCGCGCACGCCGGCGTCAACCGCGTTCTCGGCCGGCACTTCGGCAAACGCATCCGGCGACGCGGGACCGACAAGCGTCGGATGGTCGATCCGCTGCGGCTTCACCATGGGGCCGGTCATCATCGCGACCTTTCCGCCAATTTCCGTCATGCGGAACAGTTTGGGCGCGAACGAATAAGGCATGCGGACGCAGCCGTGGGAGGCAGGATAGTTCGGCACGGCGCCCGCGTGGATCGCGGTCCCCGATCGGGTTAGGCGCTGCATCCAAGGCATGGGAGCGGCGTCATACAGATTCGAGAAGTGCTCTTTCTTCTTCTGAAGAATGCCGAAGACGCCGGTGAGCGTCTGGTAGCCACTCTTGCCGCTGGAGATCTTCGTCGATTCAACCCGGTGCAGGCCGCTATAGACGTCGAGTCGCTGATCTTCCAGCGACACGATGATCGTCAACGGGTCGACGAGAACTGTCCCCGAAATTTCGGTGGCTTCGATTTCGGACGGCGTGATCTCTTCCAGGGAAGGGCTGACCGCCGGAAGCGGCCCCAGCAACGCGGTCTCGGCCAGCGGCTCCGCCTCCTTGGCCGGTGCAAGGACCTCGCGCTTCAACTTCGCCAATTTGAGGGAGGCCGGGACCAGGTCTGTTGCCGCCCAGGGCCGCGGCTCGGGCAGATCGGCCGCGGCAAGCGGTTCTCTGGCGGGATCGGCTTCGTTGGGGCCGTTTGAAGCGGTGATCGGCGTCATGATCGCGATCGATTCCACGTCGTCCCCAAGCGCCGGCTCGGATGCCGCCGCGCTATCCTCGAACGCGAGTTCCTCGATGACGGGCGTTCCGGAAGCCGCGGTGGCTTCCAATTCAATAGGTTCCGGATAGATCGGCTCCGCGCCCGCCTGCCCCGCCGCGATAGCCGGCGTTAGGAGAAGCGCTAAGGAGCAGAAGCGAGCGACCCACATAGAATTTCCTCGTGGCGGTTTGCCGTCTATCGGTTTGGTCTTTAGCGCCGTTTTCAGTGAAACGGGTGACAGCGACGTGACACCGGCCTGGGCTCCTCCAGGCCGCGCTGGGCTACTTCGTAAGTTTCACGTCAATGCGGCTGGAGGGAACGAGACGATTGGCACAGTCGTGTCTCGTACGCTTTCCTTCCTTGCATTCGAGAACGCCGTTGATAAGTAAGCTCCCGATCTTGTCGCAAGACATTTCCTTCAACTCAAACAGCTTCACGGTGCGCTTCTTTGGTTCAAGAGGCGCAATATCCATGGCGAAACGCCGCTCGACGACTTCTTCGCTGTTGAACACCACCAGGTCGACCTTCAGTTCCCCGTACTCGGAACCGCTCTGATTGTCGAAAACGAAATAGGCCTGGCAGCCCTTCCCTTCCGGATTCAGCTTATTGAGCTCGATACCGATCGTGTCGTTGCTCGCGTTCGCCGAACCGCCGAAGACAAGCCCCGTGCCAGTCAGCACGATGAGGGCGACAAGGATCGCCCGCCTTGCTTCCGCCGCCAATTTCAACACACGCACACCCCCCTCTGGATGCTGGTAATTTGGCAAGGTCAGAATTTCTAAGTGTTATGGCCTATTCTAAATTGCAAGGCTCTCCTTGTCATAAACCGCCAACCCGGCTGGTCACCGGCAAAAAAACGCACGACGATCACGCGTCATCGACAAAGCCTATCGGGAAGAACATTATCGAATACCGGTTAACGAGTTCGTAGACTTGCGGTCCTCGAACTCAACGCAAGTGGGAGACGGACTCGCTCCATTGCGATCGTCTCGAAGGCACCCCGTGATCGTCTCGAAGGCACTTGGCGATCGTCTCGAAGGCACTTGCCCCTATTTTGGGGCCATCGCTTGGATTCGAAGCGCCTGTGACTAAATAATGCCCCTGCATCCACGAGGAGGACGTCATGGCTGACAAACAGAGCTTTACCCCCGAGGAATGGGCCAAGGTCCTCATGAGCCCAACCGTCGCAAGCATGGCGATCACGGCGGCAGACCCCAGCGGGCTTTGGGGCATGCTCAAGGAATCGTTCGCAAGCGGCGCCGCGCTCGTCGCGGCAAAGGCCGATCCCGAGACGAACCCCCTGATCAAAGCTCTCGTCGCGGACTACGAAACCGCCGATGGACGCGGCGAACTCAAGGAGGCGCTCCGTGCACGCTTCGCGGGCGCGAAGCCGGACGAACTGGTCGGCCGGACGCTTGCCGAACTTGGCGAGGTCGCCCAAATCCTCGATGCCAAGGCTCCGGAGGACGCCGCCGTGTTCAAGGCCTGGCTCGCCGGCATCAGCCAAAAGGTGGCCGAAGCGTCCAAGGAAGGTGGATTCCTCGGCTTTGGCGGGGTGCAGGTGAGCGATGCGGAGAAGGCGACACTCGCCGACGTTCAAAAGACACTTGGCACGCAAAAGACACCTGGCACGCAAAAGACACCTGGCACGATCGCCTAGGGACAGCTGCGCAAGGAGGAGCCGGAACGATGGCAAACTTGCAGGACATTCTTGCAAACGCGCAGCATGGCGACGCCATGAACCTGCTGGCGCGCGCATACGGACTGACGCCGGAACAAACCCAAGCGGCCGTCGAGGCTCTGCTGCCCGCGATTTCCTTGGGTCTCAAGCGAACGACCGCGACCCCGGAAGGCCTGGGAGCGCTTTTCAGCGCGGCCGCCCAGCAGCCCGAGCTCTTCGCGATGTATGAGGACCCCGACGCCGCGCTTTCGCCGCAAGGGGTCGCCGCCGGTAACGCGGCCCTCGCGAACATGTTCGGATCGCCCGAAGCGAGCCGCGCGGTCGCCGCCCATGCGCAACAGCTTTCCGGCGTGGGAGGTGCCATACTCAAGAAGATCCTGCCCGTCCTCGTCGGCATGCTCCTGTCCGGCCTGATGCGCGGCGGTTCGGGCCAAGCGGCGCCCGCCCCCCAACAGCCTGCGCCGCGGCAACCGGTGCCGGAGCCGGGCGGCGGGCTGTTCGACATCTTTCGCGAGATCTTCCAGCAAGGCGGCCCGGCAGCCGGACCGGCCTCGTACCCGCAAGGCCAGGGCCCCGTCCCTCCCATCGGCGACATTCTGGACTCCATTGGCGGCGGTCAACGGAGGTCCGCCGAGGCCGAACCGCCCAGGTTCCCCATCCCCGATGCCGGACCCGACGTCTCCAGCGCCGACCCGCCATCGCAGCCGTTGCCCCATCCGCCCGCGTCCGGCGGCGATCAGACCTTCCCCGGCGGACAAGGCATGCCGGGCGGCGACGTGTTCGGGCAAATCCTCAAGGAACTCGGCAAAGCGATCCAGGACGGCCGTGTGAAGCCGGTGATCGTCGGACCCGGCGGGATGCCGTTTCCCGAACAGCAGCCCTCGGGCGGCGGTCAAGCGCAACCTCAAGGCGGCGGCGCGGGCGGCAACATCTTCGGTGACATCTTGAAGGAAGTGCTCGGCGGCGCTCTGGGCCAGGGGAAATCCGGACAATACGGCCTGATGAATCCGGCGGCCGGCGCAGGCGCCGCGGTTTTCGGCGAGGCCCTGGAGACAGGCACGAAGATCGCGCAACATCATGCCGAAACCCTCCAGGAGATCTTCGACCGCTTCGGCTCGGTGCCGCCGCAGGCCGACTAAATGGTCCACATGACCTTCGATCCGCGGCCCGCGTCTTGGCCCGCGTCTTGGCATTGTTGCCATGCCGGAGACGATTGCGATTCCCATCCGCACGGATCGGCTGCGACCCTTCGCGCCGATGGCTGCTATGATCGGACCGTGTGGCGGGAATTCTGGACCGTTGCCGCGTGTGGCCCTCGAAAGTTCAATGGACACAGCTGCCGAATAGTTCAAATTCCAACCGCAATGGAACGCATTGGAAACGCAAAAGCAAAACAAGTGAGGCTTTAGACATGAGTGAGAAATCCCCGCTGCAGGATAGCGTGAACGTATTCGTCGACTGGGCGAAATCCCGCTTGGACGAGATGTCGGCCAACGCCGCAACACTCCAGGACAATCTCGACAAGCTGGACGCGACGACGCGTTCTCAGGCCGAGCAGGCCGTCACGCAACTCAAGCAATGGATCCAGCAGGGGCAGGACGACGTCAAAGCCGCTCAGGACCAAGGCCAGGCGGCCGTGGCGCAGGCCAAGGCCGACATGGAAGCTCTTTGGAGCAAATTCCAAAACGGTTCGGGGAACTGGGCCGAACTCGTGCAGGATCAGCAGGCTCTTTTCCAGGCCCGCGCGCAGGCTCAAATGCAAGCCTGGCAGGACGCCGCCAACACCTACATGAAGCGCCTGAACGACGTCCAGGAACAACACAGGTCTCAAGCCGAAGCCCAGGTCGCGGAGTTCAAGGCACAGGCTCAGAAGGCCCAGGCCGATCTGAATTCCAAGATGGACGAACTCGCGAAGGCCGGTCAGACCTCATGGGCGGCCATGAGCCAAGCGCTCGATCAGTCGCGCGATGCCTTTACGAAATCCATGGAAATGGCGGCCAAGAACTTCAACGACATCATGAAGGGCTAGCCGTAGCGCTCCTTGAACGGAACAAATCGCGCTATTTCGAAGGGAGACCCCGAGCGGGTCTCCCTCTCGTTTCGAGACGCCTTGCTGGCGTCAGCGTGCAACCAGGAGCGGACCGAGCACGGCCGTCAGTTCCGGCCCGTGAACGAAGATGTCGGCGCCCGCGACGACCGCCGGACGCGTCGCGACCCCGCCAAACCCGATGACGAAGGCTCCCGCCTCGCGCGCGACGATATCCGTGGCGCCGTCGCCGACCAGCGCCACGGCGCGGCCGCCATCGCTCAGCACACGGCAAACGCCCGCCTTGCCCTCGGGGCGCGCCAACGGCGATGCCTGATCGAAATCCGCATATGCACCGTCATGCCCAAGGATCACATCGACCGCATGAACGTTGTTCGCCGGGATGCCGAGCCGCTCCGCCAAGGGCAGGATCGCTTGCCGCAATCCACCGCTGACGATGTGCACGTCCTTGCCTGCGCCGTGCAGCGTCTCGACCGCTTCCACCGCCCCCTCCACCATCTCATCGACGTAGAGCGCCGCGAGCCAAGCGATCGCCGCAGCATCCGGACGGACCAAGGCGAGGCGTTTTCGATATACGGCGTCCAGCGGCAGCGCCCCGGCCATGGCCGCCTCCGTCAACGGCGCGACCTCGCGCTCGACGCCCGCGCGCCGGGCCAATTCGTCGATCCCTTCGACCCGGCTTAGGGTGCTGTCGCAATCGAAGCAAACGACGTCGAAGTCCCTGCCCCGCGCCATCACAGCTCGAATTCCAAAGCTTGCTCGATCGGCGGCAACGACCGGATTTCGTCCATGGCCGCGGCCGACAACGATGCCGACGTGCTGATGAGGGCAATCGCCATGCTGGGATCGCCGCCGACGCCCACCTGCATGCGGGATATGTTGATGTTCTCACGGCCCAGTATGCCGCCGAGCGCGCCGACCACACCCGGCTGATCCCGATGGCGCGTAAAAAGGAAATGCCCCTCCGGCACCGCTTCCAACTCGTAGTCGTCGATCCGCACGAGACGGGCTCGGCTGCCGCCGAGAAGCGTTCCGGCGACGGTCGTCGTGCGGCCGCCGCACTGCGCGGAGATTTCGATGAGCGACACGAAATCGCGCGCGCTCTCGGTCTTGGATTCGCTCACGTCCATGCCTTGCTCCTTGGCGATATGTCCGGCATTCACGCGATTGACCCGCCCGGTCATGCGCTGGCTGAAGAGCCCGACCAGGGCCTCGGCGGTGATGGGCCGCGAGTCCAGCTCCGCCACGCGGCCGAATAGCCGGATATCCAACTGCGATATGGGACCTGTGCAAAGAGAGCCGGCCAGCCGCCCGAGCGCGTAGGCGAGCTTCCGATAGGGAAGCGTCTGCGAGAGCTGATCGGAGCTGACCCGCGGCAGATTGACCGCCGTCTCGGCGGCACCGGTCGTCAGGAATTTCACCATATCCTCGGCGATCCGTATGCTGACGGCCTGTTGCGCCTCCTCGGTCGAAGCGCCGAGATGTGGCGTCAGGACCACGTTGTCCGTCTCGAGCAGCGGAGAGCCCGAGGGCGGCTCCGCTTCGTAGACATCGAGGGCCGCGCCGGCGATGTGCCCGCTCCGCAAGGCGTCGAGGAGCGCGGCTTCGTCCACGAGCCCGCCGCGCGCGCAATTGACGATGCGCGCGCCGGGTTTCATCGCGGCCAAGCGGGGCCCGTTGAGCAAATGACGCGTCGCTTCCGTGAGCGGACAATGCAGCGTGACATAGTCGACAGTCGCGAGCAGAGCGTCGAGCTCCGCGCCCTCGGCGCCGTGTTGCGCCATGATCTCGGGCGCAACGAAGGGATCGTAGGCGAGAACGCGCATTTTCAGCGCGGCGCAGCGCTCGGCGACGAGGCGTCCGATCGTCCCGAAACCGACGACGCCGATGGTCTTCCCGGAGAGCTCGACGCCGGAATAGCGCGCGGGCTTCCACTCTCCCGTCCGGACGCCGCGATCCGCTTGCGGCAGGTTGCGGCTCAGCGACAACAGATGCGCGATGGACAGTTCCGCCGTGGTGGTGGCGTTGGCGTCGGGCGTGTTGAACACCACGATCCCGCGTTCGGTGGCCGCGGGAACATCGATATTGTCGACACCGATCCCGGCGCGGCCGATGGCGCGCAGCCGCGTTGCGGCTTCGATCACGGGCTTCGTGACACGCGTCTTGGAGCGAACGATCAGTGCATCGTACTGGGCGATGCGGGCAATGAGGGCGTCTTCGTCAAGTCCGGTCTCCAAATCGGCATGTATTCTTGCGTCCTTATCGAGAAGGTCACGGCCTGCGGCGTGGATGGGATCGGCGATGAGGACAGTGTAAAGAGCAGTCATACGATCAGCCTTTGTTGGATTCGGAGAGTTGGATTTTGCTGCAGTGCAAGATCGCCAGTCTCTGCGAAAGCGGAAAGAATTTCCATTCTCAGTTTTTGTTATCCGCATATCGCCTTGGGAACCTACCGCCCTGGGATACCTATGGCCTTGGGATATCGCAGCGCTGTCGTGAAGGGCTATTTCGTCAGCCGGTTTCCGGGCCGCTTTCATGGGCACCCTTAACCAATGCCGCTAACCAACGCTACCGGTTGAAAGAGCGCGCGCTCCGCAGGCGCGTTAGGGTTCACGGATCGCCGCTATCGCAAAAAGAGACGGGCCCGAGGCCCGATCGACGGCGGAAGCGGCGATCGCCGGTTGAAACGCGAGGAGCCCTCCCCCATTTATCAGTGACGGGGGGCCAGGTTTGGAGATCTGGCCATGTTACGATTTCTACTGTTTGTAGGCCTTTTGGTCACCGCAGCCTATATTTGGACCGCGCCGCCTCGGCACGAGGTGGCCCTCGGCGCCGGTGAGGCCCCCGCCCTGAAAAGCAAGCCGCTTCTGACTTCCTGGGGACCGACCCTCGGCTCCTTGAGGACCGGTTCGGACGTGCCGGCTACGCCGGACGCCGCCAGCGCGCGGGGTACGCAAACCGCCGCCAATGCGCAGTTCCACCAATACGGTCCAAAGACGGAGCTCTGGGTTCTGGGCCAGAGCAACGGTTTCAAGGATCCGGCCAATGCCGCCGCCGAAGACAGGGGCTGGGTGTCCGACGGCTATGTGGAGGGCACCGTGATCGCCGCCGCGACGCGGTCGGCGGCCGAGATCGAACGCGCCAACGCGGAAGCGGCCAAGCCGGCGACCACGGTCGCGGCCGTGGCCACGCCTGATACCGCCGCACGCGCAAAGCCCAGCGAGCCGGTCATCGACCGTATCGCCGCCGCAAGGCCGCCGCAGCGGCGTGGCCTCTTTGCCCGGATCGCCGACGCCGAGCCTCGCGCCCCCGCGGCCGAGACCCGGCGCGGCACGCGCAATCGCGGCTTCTTTGCCCGCCTGATGGGACGCGGCAAGCCCGCGCAACCCGCCTTTGCGCTCGGTCCGGCGCGATAGGCGCGAAGTCGCGGCCCCGCACGCTCTATAATTCCTGACGTCCCGGGAAATGGCGTAGACTTGCCCCGGCGCGGCGGACGATATCCGGCGCGCCGCGAGCTATCGTTGTGATCTATCTTGGGGAGCACCCGGATGGCGGGAGAGACGGTTACGCTGTGGGGAATCCTGGCGGCGGTCGGCATAGGGATCGCGATCGCGGTCCTCATCGTATGCGCGATCAATCGCTCGAGACGCCGCTCCTAAGAGCAGGACGCCATGTTCGAGGACCCCCTATTCTGGATATGCGTTCTGCCGGGCATGCTTCTCGGCCTCTACGCGCAATCGCGCATCAAGCGGAACGTTGCTTATTACTCGCAAGTGCGGACCGGCGGCGGAATCACCGGCGCTCAGGTGGCGCGCCGGCTTCTCGATGCCCAAGGCCTGCACGACGTGGCCGTGGAGTCGACGCCCGGCATCTTGAGCGATCACTACGACCCCCGCGCCAAGGTCTTGCGGCTCAGCCAGAACGTCTATTTCACGCCGAGCGTCGCGGCGGCGGGCATCGCGGCCCACGAAGCCGGACACGCGTTGCAGGACGCGGAGGACTACACGCCGATGGAGGCACGCACCTATATCGTGCCGTTCGTGCAGTTGGCCTCGCAAGTCGCGCCCTGGCTGTTCGTGGCGGGACTTGTCCTGCAGATGAACGCCATCACCTGGACGGGCGTGGTCCTCTTTGGCGCCTCGTTCGTATTCGCGCTGATAACGTTGCCCGTGGAGTTCGACGCGAGCCGGCGCGCGAAGAAGCTTCTCGTGAGCCAAGGAATCATCCAGGGCAAAGATCAAATCGAGGGCGTCGACCATGTGCTCGACGCGGCGGCCTGGACCTATGTCGCCGCCGCGGTTTCCGCGATCGGCGTGTGGTTGTTCTACGTGTTCGTCCTCCTGTTCAGGGGACGCGGATCGGCGGAGCCACGCTAGCCGGACTGTCAATGCCGGCCGCCAGATAGCCGCCACGAAAGATTCCGAAGGTGGTCGCGGGTTGGACGGCGGCGCGGCCGGTACCGCGTCGCTCACACCGGCTGCACCCAATTGCAGCGCTAGAACGTGCCGACCCCGTGTCATCTTGACGGTGTGGTGCCGCTTTGCCAGACCTCACGGCGTCAATCGAGGCGCGCGTTCTCGTTCGTACGCCGAAGCGACGCGGTCGACTGGTCCCGCGTCGCGGCGATTCGGTGTCGCGCCGGGCGGCGAAATCGCTGGCCGAAATGGCACCTGTTCAAGCCGCCGAATAAGGGCTACAGGTCCCACCCAACGATTGCCGCAGTTTCGCGCGACCAAGCTTTCCACGGGGCGGACGGCGTAAAGGAAGAATGCCGATGACGGCTGGTTTCGGAATTGAGAAGCTCGGGCTCATTTCGCTTCGTTACCCTTGGTTGTGCCTTCTTTTCATTGCGCTGATCACGCCAGTTGCGATCTATGGTGCGGCTCATAACCGCTATTCGAGCGACGTCCGCGAGATCTTCCGCTCCGACGATCCGGCCTTCGTGCAACTCGACCTGCTCAACGAGCGGTTTCCCGACAGCCAACCCGACCTGCAGATCGTTGCCGAATCGGACAAGCCGTTCGGCACCAAAGATCTGG
Organism: Hyphomicrobiaceae bacterium UBA7697; assembly: GCA_002482645.1. GTDB lineage: Bacteria > Pseudomonadota > Alphaproteobacteria > Rhizobiales > Methyloligellaceae > Methyloceanibacter. Next base: position 26,277 of record DLGJ01000004.1, on the reverse strand, counting down.
AAGCGCTGCGCAAGCTTCACGACAATCTCCTGAAGATCGATGGCGTCACCGGCGTCCTGTCCATGTACTCGGCCGTCACCGCGCCCGAGAATAGCGGCGAACCGCAACCCATCTTTCCCGAAGACCTCTCGAAACTGGAAAACTCGGAGGCGGCCAAGAAGGAGGTGATCGACCACCCGCTGATCACCGGGAAGCTTCTAAGTCCGGACTGGCGCTTGATGGTGTACGCCGTCTCGCTCAAGCAGCTTGCGCAGGATACGGAGGGTCAGGAACAGGAGCAGGCCCTTGTCGCCGCGGTCGGCAAGACCGTGAACGAAACCTTGGCCGGAACCGGCGTGACCGCGCGTCTGACCGGGCTGGCGGTCATCCGCGACGAGATCCTTTCCGGACTGTCGCGCGATCAGCGCATGTTCGGTCTGTTCGCGATCGGCATTGGTGTCGTGCTCTGCTGGATCTTCCTGCGAAGCTTTCCGCTCATCGTCGTGGCCATCGTTCCCGCGATCGTTTCCGTCGCCTGGCTTCGCGGCGGGATGTGGCTGTTCGGCCAGGACATCAACCTTCTGACTGGCATCGCGCCGACGATCATCCTCGTCATTGCCCTGTCCGATTGCCTTCACCTTCTGTTCTCGGTGCGCCGAGGACTGTGGCGGGGCGAGAGCCTGGAGAGCGCGATCGAAGGCGCGGTCCGGCGGGTGGGCCCTGCCTGCGTGCTCACGTCGCTGACGACCGGCCTTGCGATGTCGTCCCTGATCTGGATGCCGCACTCGTTTATTGCGCATTTCGGAATCACGACCGCATCCGGCACGATCGTCGCTCTGCTCATCACGCTGCTCACGGTCCCCGCGATGTCCGCGATCCTGCTGCGCGGCTACGCCAAGCGGGCCAAGGACGAGCAACGGACCGATGCCGTGCGCCGCGGCATTGACGATCTCTGCGCCAGTGCCGCCCGGACAGTGGCCGCTTTCCCGCGTACCATCGCGATCGTTGGCTTGGTGCTCACTATCGCGGGGTTCTGGCTCCATCTGCTGAACCAGCCGCAGTACAGTTATGTGAGCAACATGCCGCCCCAAAGCACCGCCCTAAAAGCCATCAAGGACTACGATGAGAAACTCGCGGGCGCCAATACGCTGGAAGTGCTGCTCTACTTCCCGAAAAATCATGCTCTGAAGTCCTACAAAACGATCGAGATCATTCGCGAGGCCCATCAGATCCTTGCGGCCGAGCCCGCGTTCGGCGCCGTGACGTCGCTGCACACGGTCGAGGATTGGCTGGGCGGCGGCGATGTCGGCGAGGACCGGCTGATCGACTTCCTTGAGTCGAAGAATGCGCGCTCGTTCGCATCCAGCTTCGTGGCTCTGAAGGAGAACGCGATCCGGGTTTCGGCGCAGTTCCACGATATGACCTCGGACGAGTTGGAGCCCATCCTCGATCGCGTGAAGGCCCGGATGCGAAAGGTCGAGGCCGAGAACCCCGGACTCCACATCGCGGTCACGGGCATCGTGCCGGTGTCCTCGCGCGCCAGCCATGAAATGATCCGCCAGCTGAACAGAAGCCTAATCATGGCGATTGGCCTCATTCTCATCCTGATCGGCGTGGGCATGCGCTCGCTGCGGGCGGGGCTCGCCAGCGTCCTGCCCAACCTGTTTCCCATCGCCATGGGCGGCGCTTATCTGAATCTCGTCGAGGGCGGATTGGAATTCACCAGCCTTGTCGCTTTCTCGGTTGGGTTCGGCATCGCGGTGGACAGCACCATCCACTATCTGACCCGCTATCGTCTAGAGCGGGATGGCGTGAACAGTATCGGCGAAGCTCTCCGAAAGACCACGATGGACGTGGGGCCCGTCGTCATCATGAGTACGCTGCTCATCGCCGGTGGCATCGGCACGACGATCATGAGCCGGCTGCCCACGGTGGCGCTTTACGGAACGATCGTCGTGATCGTGCTGATGTCCGCCGTGATCGGCACTCTTCTGTTCCTGCCGGCCGTGATGTCGACGATGGAACGCTACTGGCCGGCGCGCCGGAAACGGAAATCGGAATCCGAAACGGAAACGGAAACGGAAGCCGCGTGAGCTAACGGGTTCGCGGGATCCCGAGGTAACGCGTCGTACCCCGCCGGATCATGCGCGTCGGCAGCTTGCCTCGAAGGAGAAAGTCGAGCTTGGCGAAGAAACCGACCGGATAGCGAAACTTCGGGCGCGGCACTTCCAAGGCCTCCGCGATGACCTGCGCGACTTCTTCGGGATCGCGCGCGTGTTTCGCCTCGTGCGCGTCCGCGCCGCGAAACACCAAGCGGGCCCAGGTTGTATAGGGGCCGCCCGGGGGCGTCACCCGTTCCGTCGTCCGCCATATCTCCGTTCTATAGGGTCCGGGCTCGACGAGGATGACGTCGATTCCGAACGCATCGAGTTCGAACGCGATGGACTCGGCCCATCCTTCCAACGCCCATTTCGAGGCGCAGTAGATGGAGTTGGCCGGCTGACCGGCGAAGGCCGACTGGCTCGACACGCAGAGGATGCGGCCACGGCGCTGCGCGCGGAACGCCGGCAACAGCGCACGGGTCAGCCCGAGCACACCGAAAAAGTTCGTCTCCATGACGCGGCGGATTTCCTCATCGGGCATATCCTCGTGGGCGCCAGCGATGGCGACCCCCGCGTTGTGCACCACGGCATCGAGCGTGCCGCCGGTCTGCGCGAGAATCGAGGCGGCCGCCGCGTCGATCGATTTCGGATCGTTGACATCGAGCGTTTCGAACGTCACTTGGCCACCAGTGCCGGCCTCGACCAGCAATTTCTCCAGCGGGCCGCGCTTCGACAGGTCCCGCATGGTGGCGAAGACGCGCCAGCCCTTGTCCGCCAAGTGCTTGGCGGTGACCTTGCCGATTCCCGACGATGTTCCCGTAATCAGTACCGTTGCCATGTGGCCCGTGCCCATCCCCTCGCAATCGTTTCGGCCGCCGCCGGCGCTCACGGCGATGTGGCTCCCGTGATCGAATCTTTACACTGTCGAGAGAGCTTGTCCGGCATCAAACTATGGTTTTTCCTTGCGGTGTAGGTATGTAGCATAGTGTCGGCTGACACAGGCAATCTCAAGCGTGTACAAAGAGAAAGGCCGTGGTTCCATCGACAGATCAGGCAAAGAGTGGCCGTTCGTTGGCGTCGGGAGTGCTTGCCGCCGCACAATATGTGTCGGCCAATATTCTGCTTCTGCTCGGCTCCGTGTCGCTGTTCGTGGGCGGGTGGACGCCGTTCGTGGTCATCCTCTTGATCATGGTGTTCGGATCGTTCGCTGACGAAATCAGCGGCGACGATTGGGACCGGCTCGGCGACCGCGCCAGGACGTTCTTCAACGTCAATCTCTATCTTTCGCTTCCGCTGATGTGCCTGCTGGCCGTATTGCTGGCGCTGTTTTCGCGCGACCACGGCTTCATGGGCCAGCCGCTGCAAACGATCGGGGGCATCTGGGTCGCCGGATATCTGTTCGCCCTTGTCGGCGCCACGGTCGGTCACGAACTGACTCACCGTCAGGGGCGCCTACCGCAAACGGCCGCGCACCTGCTGCTGGGTTTCACCGGCAACACCTCGTTCGTCATCTACCATGTTCACGTCCATCACAGACAGGTCGGCATGTACGACGACGCATCGACGGCCCGCCGGGGCGAACGGCTCCGCTCATTCGTGGCACGGGCCATCTACCGGCAATTCACGCAGGCCGCGCAAGTCGAGGCCGCGCGCCTTCGCCGGCGGGGGCTTCCGGTCTGGTCCCGTCACAACAGGCTGATCCAGGCTCATGCCGCGCCGCTCGCCATCTTCGCTGCCGTCGCGGCGATCGGTGGCCCCTTCGCCATTCTCGTATTCGGGCTTGCCGCGATTCTCGGACGTCTCTTCCACGAACTGGTCAACTTCGTGCAGCATTTCGGCCTCGTGCGCGCGGAAAATGCGCCCATCCGGCCGAGACATAGCTGGGATTGCTATCGCAGGGTCTCGAACGTCCTGCATTACAACCTGCCCCGGCATTCGGACCATCACATGTTCGCCACCAAGCCGTTCTGGCGTCTGGATGCGCTGGAGGACACGCCCATGCTGCCTTACGGCTATCAGACGATGGCAACGTTCGCGCTTATTCCGCCGCTGTGGCGCCATGTCATGCGGGGACTTTTGAAGGATTGGGACGCGCGCTTCGCAAGCGAGGCCGAACGCGAGATCATCCGTAGCCGGGGTTGGGATGGATTGGCCTAGCCCGGCGACGGGCAGCCCCAGGGCCCCTCACTTCGCGCGAGAGGATCTCGCCTTTTTGTCCCGCGATGGATTGGGGTCCAGGGGAGGTTCGTCCTCCAGCGCGCGATAGGCCGCCCCATCCAAATCGTCGAACTGCCCCGTCCGCAGGGACCAGAGGAAGGCAGCGAGTCCCATCCCGCCTAGAAAGAGCGCCGAGGGTACAAGCCAAGCCAACGATGTCATGGGCGTTTACCTCCTTGCGAGCCGCGTCGCGTTGAGCGTCACGAGTATCGAGGAACTCGACATCACGACAGCGGCGATCAGCGGCGTCACGAACCCCAACATGGCCAAGGGAACGCAGATGGCATTATACACCAGCGCGACGCCGAAATTCTGAAATGCCATGCGGCGGGCACGCGAGCCAGTCTCGATGGTTTCGACCACTGGGTCCAGGGGGCGCCCCTGAAAGATAAAATCCGCGGCCCGCTGACTGAGGTCGGCCGCCGTCGCGGGCGAAATAGAGGCGTGCGCGGCCGCGAGCGCCGGCGCGTCGTTCAAACCATCGCCCACCATGAGGACCTTACGTCCTTCACTCGCACGGTCTTCGAGCCAAGCGATCTTTCCGGCCGGTTTCAGCTGTCCAGCGAACTCTCCGATCCCCACGTCTTCGGCTGTGCGCGCGACGACGGCGTCCCGGTCCCCGGACAGCAGCGCAACCGCCAGTCCGCGCTTCTCGAGCGCGGCGACCGTCTCGGCGGCGTCGGGACGCAAGATGTCGGCGAAGCGGAAGCGGAGCGGCGGCGCTTCTCCATGCCGGTACCAGACTTCGGCGGTGTCTCCGCCGGCACTCTCCACGCCGCACCAGGCCGCGGAGCCGAGGCGCTCCTCGCCGTCCGGCGTCACCAGGAGAAGGCCCTCGCCGGGCGTCTCCTGAACGTCCTTCGCCGCTTGCACGGACCCGAGCCGCTCCTTCGCGGCGGCCACTAGCGCTTGAGAGAACGGATGACGGCTGCCGCTTGCGAGCGCCGCCGCGGCGGCCAACGTCTCGGACGGCACGGTATCGGCATCGAGAAGCCGGGGCTGACCAAGCGTCAGCGTCCCCGTCTTGTCGAAGACGACCGTGTCGACCTCCGCGATGCGTTCGAGCCCATCGGGCACTTTGACCATGACGCCGCGCTTGAACAGCCGCGACGCGGCGGCGATCTGAACGACCGGGACGGCAAGGGCAAGAGCGCAGGGACAGGTGATGATGAGAACGGCGATGGCGTAGGTCAGCGCCGTCTGCCACGTCGCGCCAAATGCGAGCCAGCCGGCGAATGTCGCAAGCCCGAGCCCGTGAACGGCTGGCGAGTAGATCTGCGCGGCCCGGTCGGCAAGCACGCGGTAACGCGCCTTCCCCTGCTCGGCAGCCATCATCAACCGGCTGATTTCCGCAAGGAGCGTCGCATTGTCCGACGCGGTCACCTCGATTTCGAGGCTGCGCGTCAGATTGAGCGTGCCGGCATAAACGACCGTACCGTCTTCGACGGCGACCGGCATGGTCTCTCCCGTGATCAGGCTTTGATCTATCTCACCAACCCCGCCGACGACGACGCCGTCGGCACCGACACGCTCACCGACCGCGACCAGAATCCGGTCGCCGGGACGCAGCGCGTTGGCCGGAACCTTGGACTGGGTGCCGTCTTCGGCGATGACGGTGGCGATGCCGGTTTGCAGGCTGAGAAGATTCTGAGCCTCGCCACGCGCACGCACCCGCAGGGCCTCGTCGAGATAGCGGCCGACCAGCAGGAAGAACAGCAGCATTACGGCCGCGTCGAAATAGACCTGCTCGCTCGCGCGCGTCGTCTGATAGACGCTCATCGCCGTCGCCAGGATAATGGCGAGCGAGATCGGCACATCCATGTTGAGGCGGCGTCCCTTCAGGGCCGAGAGCGCCGAAGCGAAAAACGGCTCGCCCGCATAGACGACCGTCGGCAGGGCGATCAGAGCGGAAAGCCAGCGGAACATCTGCGCGAGCGCGGGCTCCATGTCTCCGCTTTCGCCCGACCAAACGGCGATGGAAATGAGCATGATGTTCATGGCGGCAAAACCCGCCACGGCCACGCGCCGAAGAAGATAGCGCTGACGCTGATCTCCGCGATCCTGTTTCGCGGACTCGATGGGCGCGGCCTCGAAACCGACCCGGTCAAGCGCGCCGATCACATCGGCCTCGCTCACCTCGGCGGGATCGTAGGTCACGGTCACCCGTTTAGCGGCAAGAGAGGCGCGCGCCGTCTCGACGCCCGCCACGCGCATAGCCGCGCGCTCGACCGTGCGGAGGCACGCGCCGCAATGCATGTCGTCGACGGCCAGGGTCATCGTCGCGGGCTTAAGGGCGGCACTCTCCGTCTCGAGCGATACGGAGTCTTTCAAGCGGCCGGCCGGTGAGCCGGTCATGGCCCCTCAGGCACGATCAACCGCTTTTTGAGGCGATGGACCGTCGGACCGTCCTTGCTTTCGGCCGACTCGACGCTCAGCACCCAGTTGCCGGGCTCCAGCGCCATGTCGGACACATAGACGCCTTCGGACCATTCCCGGAATGCGATGGACCTGTCCTCCCAATTCTCCGCCGGACGCGCGAGCGTCCCGGTAATCGAGAGGCCCGACACCGGCGCTTCCGCGGAGTCGGTGAATTGCAGGGTCAGTCTTTGCGCCTTTCCGTCATAGCCGGCGCGCGCATCCCAGCCGAGGGCGGCCTGGCGCTCGTCCTCGGCAAGCGTCTCGTTGTAGTTGAGACCGCTGCGATACGGATCGGGCCGATCGCCGCCGCTGAACGTGGATACGGCGTAGTAGACCAGCAAACCGTTCGCCAGGAACATCACACCGAAAAAGGCGATGAGGCCAAGCAGCACATGCCGCCCTGTCACCGTCCGGGGAAACCGCGCAGCCGTACTCATTTCGCCGTCCCACCCTTAGGCGGTCCCTGGAAGGTCGCGTCGTGCTCCGTCTGGGTCCCGTCGGCAATGTCGGTCACGACGAGCTTGAAGGGCGTGGCCTGTCCGGTAAGCGCGCCCACACCCTCCTTGTCCAACGTGACATAGAGCTTGACCGCTTGCATGCTGTCCGGCGGGACCGGCACGACGCCGCCCTCGTGTCCGATTATTTGCACTTTCGCGCCCTGCAAGCCATCGACGCCGATCTTAAAGGCGCGCGGGACATATTGCTTGTTCAGAAGCTTGACTTCGTAACCGTTGCGCACGCCACCGTCGGAGAGATTGACGTAGAGCGGATTGCGATCGTGCAGGACGTTCACTTCAAGCACGGGACGGATCAACAACGCGACGAGCATGATGGATCCCACGAGCGCAATGGCGCCCGCGTAGAAAAGAACACGCGAACGGAAAAGCCGCAACGGTGTGCCCTCCTCGACCCCAGCGTCGAGGTTGCGAATCGTGTCGTAGGCGATCAGACCGCGCGGTCTGCCGACCTTGTCCATGATTTCGTCGCAGGCATCGATGCACAACGCGCATTGAATGCATTCGTGTTGCGCACCGTCCCGAATGTCGATGCCGGCTGGACACACCGCGACGCATTGACGGCAATCAATGCAATCGCCCCGTCCTTCCCAGGTCTCGCCCGCCTTATGCGGTCCGTGAGGCTCGCCCCGCCAGGTCCGATAGGAGATCAACAGGGAGTCGCGATCGAACATCGCGCCCTGAATGCGCGGCCATGGACACATATAGTTACAGACCTGTTCGCGCGCGAGGCCGCCCAGCACGTAGGTGGTCAGCGTGAACAAGCCTATAAAGAGATACGCGATCATCGGCGCGTTGAAGGTCACCAATTGCTTGGCGAGAGTCGGCGCGTCCGCGAAATAGAACACCCAGGCGCCGCCCGTCGCGATCGCGATCAACAGCCAGGTCAGATGCGTGATGCCCTTCCGCCAGAGGCTTTCGAATGCCCAAGGAGTCTTATCGAGCCGCAGCCGCGCATTGCGATCTCCCTGCCAGAAGCGTTCAACCGCGATCATGAGGTCCGTCCAAACCGTCTGGGGACAGGTGTAACCGCACCAAACGCGCCCGGCGATGGAGGTGACCAGAAACAGAGCCAGAGCGGCCAGCACAAGCAAGCCGGTGATGAAGTAGAATTCCTGCGGCCAGATTTCCAGAAAGAAGAAATAGAAGCGACGCGCCGGCAGATCGACCAAGACGGCTTGATCCGGCACATACGGTCCGCGGTCCCAGCGCAACCAAGGCAGCAGATAATAGATGCCCAGCGTTACGGCCATGACGATCCACTTGATCGTCCTGAACCTGCCATGCGCCTCCTTTGGGTAGATCTTGACGCGACTTGCGTAGAGCTCGCCTCCGCCGGAGGACGGCGCTCCGCCACTACTGAACTCCATATGCGCCATATTCATCCCATATCGGTTGAGGCGCTACTGACCGCCGCCCAAGGAGTGCACGTAGATCGCCAGTTCCTTGACCGTTGCCGGATCGAGACGCCCGGCCCAAGCCGGCATCATGCCCGCGCGGCTGTTGGCGATCGTCTCGACGATCGTCGCCTTGTCGCCGCCGTAAAGCCACAGCTGGTCCGTGAGGTTGGGCGCGCCGAGCGCTTGATTGCCGATCCCGTCCGGACCGTGGCAGGCCGCGCAATTGGTCGCGAAAATCTCCTTGCCGCGCGCGGCGGCTTCCTCATCGTTCGCATTGCCCGACAGCGACATGACATACTCGGCCGTGTCCGAAATCTGATTGGACTTCAGCATTCCAAGCTTGCCGAAGGCCGGCATTTGGCTCATGCGCGTCTGATCGTCCTCGGCGCGGATACCGTACTGAATGGTCTGATGGATCGCATCGAGCGTTCCGCCCCACAGCCAGGCATCGTCCCGCAAGTTCGGATAGCCGGCTGCGCCTTGGGCGCCGCGGCCGTGACACGGCGCGCAGTTGTCGCCGAACGCCGCCGCACCGCCCGCAAGCGCGAAGTTGAAAAGCTCCGGATCCGCCTTGATCGCTTCCAAATCGGCGGCCGCGATCTTGTCGCGGAACACGGCCTTCTCGGCTTGCGACCGAGCCAAGTCCTCGGACACCCGCTCGCGCTGGCTATAGCCGAAATAACCCTTCGTGTAGGACGACACCGTCGGCCAGGCCGGATAGACGATCCAATAGCCGATTGCCCAGATGATCGTGGCGTAGAAGGTGTAAAGCCACCATTTCGGCAACGGATTGTTGAGCTCCGCGATACCGTCCCAGGAATGACCGGTGGTCTCGACGTTTCCCGACGTTTTGGCGTTCTCTTTGGCCATGGCTCAATTGTCTTTCTCGTTGCCGGACTCTGGATCGTCTTCCAAGGGCAGCTTCGCTGCCTCGTCGAAACTCTTCTTGTTGCCGGGCCAGAAGGCGTAGAGCACGACGCCGGCGAACAGCACGATGAAGAAGATGAGCGCGGCGACTTGGCTGATAGAGGCTACCTGTTCGTATTCCATGGTTGCGTCCTCATCTCAGATTGGGTCCCGATTCGTCGAAGCTGGCGAAATCGACGAGCGTTCCGAGCATCTGCAAATAGGCGATCAATGCATCGAGCTCGGTGATCTCGTCCGGATTGCCGTCGAAGTTTCGGGCTTGTGCCTTCGGGTAGCGGGCGAGAAACGCCTCCAGATCGGCGGTGTTCTTGCCGGCCTGAGTCTCGAGATCCGCCTTCGCGTTCTCGACCATCTCATCCGTATAGGGAACGCCGATGCTCACATTCGTCTTCAGCTGAGCCTCGATGTTCTTGTAATCCAGCTTCCGCTCGGCCAGGAACGGATAGCCCGGCATGACCGACTCCGGAACGACCGCACGCGGATCGATCATATGCACGCGGTGCCATTCGTCGGAGTATTTGCCGCCGACGCGGGCAACGTCCGGGCCGGTGCGCTTCGATCCCCATTGGAAGGGATGGTCGTACATGCTTTCGGCCGCCAGGCTGTAATGGCCGTAGCGCTCCACCTCGTCCCTAAGCGAGCGGATCATCTGGCTATGGCACAGATAACATCCCTCCCGGATATAGATGTTGCGGCCAGCGAGCTCGAGCGGTGCATAGGGCCGCATGCCCTCGACCTTCTCGATCGTCGACCGCAGCCAGAACAGCGGCGCGATCTCGATCAATCCCCCAATGCTGACCACGATCAAGACGCCGATAAACATCAGCATCGGGCTTCTTTCCAGGATGTCGTGTTTTTCCCAGCTCATCGCCCCCTCCTATTCCGCCGGCGCGGTGTATTCGCCAGGCCGGAATTCAGGAGCCGCGGCGACAGACGGTTGATCGGTCGCATCGACCGGCTCATCGCCGCGTATCGTGCGCCAGAAATTGTAAGCCATCAACAAGGCGCCAACGAGGAACAGCAGTCCGCCGATGGCCCGGATGACGTAAAATGGATGCATGGCCTCGACGGTTTCCACGAAGGAGTATTCGAGGAAGCCGAGCTGATCGTAGGCCCGCCACATCAGCCCCTGCAGGATACCCGACACCCACATCGAGGTGATGTAGAGCACGATGCCGAGCGTCGCGATCCAGAAGTGCCACTCGACGAGACGCTGCGAGTAGAGCGCCTTGCGGTGCCATAGCCACGGCACGAGGCAGTAGAGCGCACCGAATGTGATAAAGGCGACCCAGCCCAGCGCACCGGAATGAACATGGCCGATGGTCCAGTCGGTGTAATGCGAGAGCGAATTGACCGACCTGATGGCCATCAGCGGACCTTCGAAGGTCGACATGCCGTAGAAGGCCACGGCCACGATCAACATACGAATGACCGGATCGGTGCGAAGCTTGTCCCACGCGCCGGACAGCGTCATGAGACCGTTGATCATGCCACCCCAGGACGGCATCCACAGGATGATCGAGAAGGTCATCCCGAGCGTCTGCGCCCAATCGGGCAGCGCGGTATAGTGAAGATGGTGCGGACCCGCCCAGATATAGATGAAGATCAGCGACCAGAAATGGACGATCGAGAGCCGGTACGAATAGACGGGCCGTTCGGCGCGCTTCGGCACGAAGTAATACATCATCCCGAGGAAGCCGGCCGTGAGGAAGAAGCCCACGGCGTTGTGGCCGTACCACCATTGCGTCATCGCGTCTTGCACGCCGGAATATGCGATGTAGCTCTTCGTGCCCAGAAGCGACACCGGCACCGCCACATTGTTGACGATGTGCAGCAAGGCGATGGTGACGATGAAGGCGAGATAGAACCAGTTCGCCACGTAGACATGCGGGTCTTTGCGCTTGGCAACCGTGCCGACGAATACGAAAAAGTAGACGACCCACACGATGGTCAGCCACAAATCCACATACCACTCAGGCTCGGCATATTCCTTGCTCTGAGTGACGCCGAGGACGTAGCCGGTGGCCGCCAGCACGATGAACAGCTGGTATCCCCAGAAGACGAACCATGGAGACCACTTGCCGGCGAGCCGGGCGCGGCAGGTGCGCTGCACCACGTAGAACGACGTTGCGATAAGCGCATTTCCGCCAAAGGCGAAGATCACCGCCGAGGTATGGACGGGCCGTAACCGGCCGAAATTCGTCCAGGGCAGATCGAAGTTCAGCGCGGGGAACGCAAGCTGCCAGGCGATGATGTCTCCCACCGTGAAGCCGACGAGTCCCCAGATAATGGTCGCGATAACACCTGCGCGAATGACGCCGTCCGCATAACCCGACGTGTCGGCCGGCTCACGTTTCTCCACGAATTGGGTGAGCATGTAAATGAGCGCGAGCCCGGAAGCGGCGAACAGGAGACAGCCGTGAAACGCCATGGCCCGGTCCTCGCCAGCCACCGCGAGGATAAGACCGAGAATGGTCAGAAAGCCGGCTGCACCAATGGCAAGAATGTCCGAAAGAGCGCTCCACTCGTCCCGCTGTGATGCTGCGGCCATATTTCCAAATTCCTCAATCTGCCGCCTTGCTCCGCTCCCGAACAGCGGTGCCGAAGCCCAGGCTAGAACCGACTTTGCCGCGTCAACCCCACGCGACCTAATACCGCAACGTTACACGATGACCGCTTCGGGCCAACCTTGATCTAGAGCAAAATTCAGCCGGTCATGCCAGTCACTCCGTACTCCTCAAGCTCATTATATATGCGGCGACATCCTCGAGTTCGGATTTCGTGATTGGAATCACCGGCATCGGATGTTTGGGAAGGATGATACGGGCCATGATCGCGCCCTCGGACTGGTCCGGCTGTCTCGCGATCGCCGCGAAGCCCGGCACGTCCGCCACGGCATTGGTTTGCCGGTCCGAAACGAGGTGGCAGTTGGTGCAGACCCTCTCCGCCACCTCCAGGCCGCGTTCGGGGTCGGGTTTGCTGGTGACCGGCCCCTCGGTCCGGGCCGCCGAGCCAAGCGCCAGTATGAGCACGAATGCAAAAAGTGCGGTAATCCCAAGGGAATTCCAGAAATTCAAAAGCCTCATGCAGCCATTGCCTCAAGCTTGGACATATCGAGCACCGAAACTTGCCGGGCCGACTCAAGCTTGATGATACCCGCATCTTTCAATTCGGCGAACATTCTGGAGACCGTTTCGAGCGTCAGGCCGAGGTAATCGGCGATGTCGTGGCGCGGCATCACCAGGTGGAGCATGCCGTTCGAGCCCGTGCGGCTCACCATGTCCACCAGGAAGGCCGCCAGACGCTCGAGAGCGTTCTTCCGTCCGAGCAGAAGGAGGTGGTCCTGGGTCTGCCGAAGCCCGATCATCGTGCAATTGAGCAATTCATGGACGAAGCTGCTGGACGACGAGGCGCTCAGAAGGCTCTGCCATTTATAGGCGATTACCTTGACCGGGCCGACGGCCTCGGCGGAGACGTGATGCACATCGTCAACCTCGAAACCGAACATGTCGCCGGTGAGATGGAACGCGCTGATCTGACGGCGGCCATCGGGTAGAAGCTTGGACACGCGCACCACGCCGGAGACGATCTTGTAGACGTAACCGGCCATCTCCCCCTCGGCGAAAATCTCGACATTGCGGGCGAAATTCAGCGGAACGCTGGATGGCTGGAAGGCATCGGCCTCCCTGGCGCGGCCAAGGGCACCCGCCGCTTGCGGCAAATCGGATTGCGGCAGGTGAAGGACGGGATTCGGCGTCAGCATGATAACCCTCGAAAGGTTCTATCGACTAACGCCAGGAATACCGGCCTTTGCACGGGCTTTACACTCGTGCCGAGCCCCTAAGGGAAACTACGTAGGCCGAGCCGGATTAGGACGCCCGCAGGGCCGGCCCTGTCAGCGGACCCGAACTGCCATTCTTTTCAAGAACTTGCCGTATGGTTTCAAGCATGAGCCCGCCGAGAATGGGCTTTTCGAGAACTTTCGTGACGCCACCCGTCCTGGCTTTGGCAAGCAAGCGCTCGGTTTTCTGGGAGACCATGAGGATGACCGGGACGCCGGGATGGCCTGAGAACTCTGATTCACAAGTTTCCTCGACCCGCGAAAAGACGTCTTGGTCCAGCACCAGGCAGGCGCCGCGGACACAGGGCGCCCGTAAGAGGGGCGAAACCGTGTGTTCGTCGCAGAAACGGGTCTCATAGCCTTCGAGCTCCAAGGAAAAACGCAAACTATCGGCCAGGGTCCCATCGCTTACGGCGATGAGTACGGTGCCCGCCTCGCTCATTCCATTTGTCCCCACCCAAATGCTCTCGCGATGCGACTGAGCGCATGTTTTCGAGAGCAGTCTAGGGGCCTAACGCCGCAGGGCCTTGAGCCACGTCAAACCGGCGATGGGTCTTTGCGGACGGCGCATTCAGCCCGGGGGTGGCGCCACGCGTGCCAGGATCGCCATCCTGACCAGTTCCGGCAGACTCTTCGCCTGCATCTTGGCCATCACGTTCGCGCGGTAGACCTCGACCGTGCGCGGACTAATTCCGTAGGCGGCGGCGATGACCTTGTTAGCCTGCCCGGCCACGAGCCCTTCGAGAACCTGACGCTCGCGGTCGGACAAGGTCGCAAGCCGGGTCATGATCCCGGCCACTTGACCGCCGCCCTCCCCGCCGGCCTTTTCGAGCGCGGCGCGAACCGCCTTCAACAGCGCTTCGTCGTCAAACGGCTTCTCGATGAAATCGACCGCACCAGCCTTCATGGCCTCGACCGCGAGAGGCACGTCGCCATGACCGGTGATGACAATCGCCGGGAGGCAGGGCATCCGATCCTTGATCCGGCGCAGCAGTTCGATACCCGTCATCTCGGGCATGCGGATATCGGTCACGAGACATCCGCATAGAGACGGATCCAGGGACTTAAGGAACACCGTGGCCGACTCGTAGAGCCGCACGCGAAGCCCCGCCGAACCGAGCATGAAGGACAGGGATTGGCGCACCGCCTCGTCGTCATCGACAATATGAACGACTGGATCGATTGGCATCAGCCCTCGTCCCCGCCTCGCGCGGGCTCCAACGTAAAGCGAAAGATCGTGCCGCCACCAGGGTTCGGCTCGACCCACATGCGCCCGCCATGGGCTTCCACAAGGCGCTTCGAAATCGACAAACCGACCCCCATGCCGTGAGGCTTTGTCGTCACGAAAGGCTGGAACAGCTGACCGGAGATCGCATCGGAAATACCGCTGCCCGAATCCGCGACCGTCACCTCCACCATGGGCGCGCCAGTTTCGAACGTCTGTCTGGCCGAACGCGCGGTCGCGACCAATAGGACTTTTTGGCCGCATCCCTCCATCGCTTCGATGGCATTGCGCATCAGGTTCAGCAAGACCTGCTGCACCTGGACCTTGACGGCCATGACGTCCGGAAGCGCGGTATCGAACTGAAATTCCGCTCTCACGCCCTCGTCCTTGGCGTCGATCAGCGCCAACGCGCTGGTTTCCTCGACCAGCGTGTTGATGTTCTCCGGCTGGCGCACCGTCTCGTGGTTGGTGACGAAATCCCTGAGCTGCCGGACGATCTCGCCGGCCCGGAGCGTCTGCTCGGTCGTGGCCGCGAGCGCGTCGCGAACCATCGGAACTTTCTCGTGGTCCACGGACTCGAGGAGACGGTTGCAGCCCTGCAGATAGTTCGAGATTGCCGTTAGCGGCTGGTTGACTTCGTGCGCGAGCGTCGAAGCCATCTCGCCCATGGCGGTCAATCGCGACAGGCGCGCCAATTCCGTTTGCAGGTCCTGCAACTGCTTTTCCGTTCTCTGGCGCTCCGTCAGATCGCGAATGAATCCGGTAAAGAACCGCTGCTTGCCGGATCGCATCTCGGCGACCTCGAGCTTCATGGGAAATGTGGAACCGTCCTTGCGCCGCCCCGTGACCACGCGATCGATACCGATGATCCGCTTCACCCCGGTGCTGAGATAGCGCTTGATATAGAGGTCGTGCTCCTCGCGGAACGGCGACGGCATCAGGATGGAGACGTTCTTGCCCGCGACGTCGGCCTCGGTGTGGCCGAACAAGCGTTCGGCGGCGGCGCTGAAGGAGTGGATCATGCCCGTTTCGTCGATCACCACCGTCGCGTCCGGGACCGTATCCAGGATAGACCTTAGATGGGCCTCCCGCGCGCGAACCTCCTTGGCGTTCCGGCGGCTGCGGATCCGCGTGCGGCGGAGCACTTCTCCCAGCCAGGCTATGCCGATACCGACGCCGGCGAACACGCCGGACTCGATCAGGGACGATGCGGTGACGTCGCCGTGGGTGATGAGAGCCAGACCGGTCGGCACGGACAGAAGCGTCGCCAGAAGTCCTGGGCCGAACCCGCCGAACCCCGCCGCGATCGCCAGGCCTGGAATGAACATCAGGAACGATGCGCGCCCGTGAAACCAGGGATAGAGCCCCCAGGCGAGCATGGCCATGAGTCCCACGGCCGCCAGCGCCACACCGTAGTGGAATGCGCTCGTGCGGGGATCGATCAGCGCCAGCCGGAACCGGTCGATCCAGCCTTCCCGCGGGTCATTGGCCAGGGGTCCATGCATGGCGGGCATGCTAGCGATGTTCGCGCGTCAAACCTAGGCCATCAGCACACCCGCGCCCGCGACGGCCGCGCGGTCCGGCCCGGTTCGCTATGCCGCTCGCGGGCGGCTTTACGCAGGCGGGCGCCTTGCCGCAAGCGGGCTTGTGTGGACCAAATTCACGAGCGCGAAAACGGCGTCTCCTCGCAATCTGGCGCTTTTCCGCCACGTCCGGAGGGGGCCGGCACGGTCTGTCCCATCTGCGCCTAGCCCTGGCGCATGCGTCAAAGCCTATTCGGTCTTCTCGGCTTTGATCGTGTGGGTGGGTTTGTCCGTCAATGCGAGGCCGGGACGATAGACCGTCTTCCTGTAGCCCTCGCCGTCCCGGCTGAGGACGGTGGTCCAGCCTGTGGTCCATTTGATCACGGCGGCACCGTTCTCGTTCGTCCACGTTCCTTCCATGGCGTGACCCTGTTTCTCGCCGGTAGCCTCACCGCCGGCAGCCAACACGATGCGGAAGGCATTGCCCTTCGAATCCTCGGTGAGATATTTCCCGGCCCAATCGGCCGCGAACCCAGCGTTTGCGCCCGCAATCGCCAACAGGGCGGCGGCGAAGCAGAGCCTAATCCATCCGACAATCTTCACGGTTCGGTTCTCCTGCGGGTTACCTTCTCCAAGTCCCCTTCCAAGTCCCCTTCCAAGTCCCCTTCCAAGTCACCTTCCAAGTCACCTTCCAAGTCACCTTCGATGCCACAGCACCCCGTGTCACCCACGCCGCATCCGAGGCATCCCAAGCGACCTCAGCGTTTCTTGGCCTTCCGCCTGCGGTCGACCTCGCGCTGGCTGACTTCTCCCGACGCCACCAGCGCCCGGACGCAAGCATCCGACAGCTGGGCGCCATGCCGGTCCATGCAGTTCCGCAGCGCTGCCGTCTCGAGCCCGTACTCGCTGCAATATTTCTTGTAGTCGGCCCGGCAATATTTCCGGACCGCCTCGCTATAGGCCGATGCCTGCGCGGCACTCGCGGAGAAAAGAACGCAGACGAAAACAACAACCCATTTCATGGCGCGGTCATCCTAAGAACCGGTGCGATTCTGCTTTACCCTAACGCATGTCGCCGGCCTTGACTTTCATCAAGCGATTGCACGCACGCGCTCCGGAGACTTTCCATCCGTGCATGACGGTGCGAACTTTGCGATAGAGAGCTGGCGCGACTTGTCCCATTCGAGGCGCAAGGACGGGAGGAGCAGCCTGCCATGAGGGTAGCGGAGAACAGCAAGCCCGAATCCAGTTTCCGGCTGGTGGTTGCCGCCGCATGCGCAGGGGCGTTCGCCGTTGCCTACAACACGACGGCCGTGATGACGGCGTTGCCGGCGATCCGATCCAGCCTCGACCTCGATGCCGACACGCTGCAATGGGTCATCAATCTTTACATGCTGTGCACGGCCGCGACGCTCGCGGCCATGGGTCATTTCGCCGATACGTTCGGCATGATGCGCATGTTCGTGCTCGGGCTCTGCGCGTTCGCGCTCGGCTCGGTCACGATCGCATTCTCCGGCGACGCCGTGGCTCTGCTCGCCGGACGCGCCTTTCAGGGGCTTGGCGTCGCGGCGCTGATGGCGACATCCGTGGCGCTGATCAGCGTTTCGGCCCCGCAGGGCCAACGCGCGTCCGCGCACGGGCTGTGGGCGGGAACGATGGCGGTTGGATTCGCGCTCGGCCCGTTGATCGGTGGAACGTTGACCGACGCGGTGAGCTGGCGCGCGATCTTCGGGCTCGATCTCGTCATCCTCGCCGCCGCCGGTCTCTTATGCCTCAAGGTCGTCCGCGCGCGGCTCGTTCCGCGTGCGCTCGATGCGGGCGGTCGAACGGATTTCGCCGGGATAGCCCTGCTCTTCGTCACACTCGCGGCATTCCTCTACGGTCTCACCAGCGGCCCCCTCGCCGGGTGGACGTCGGTGCAAACGCTTGCGCTATTCGCGATTTCCCTCTCGAGCGGCGCGGGGTTCATCGCCCGGGAACTGCGCACGCCCGAGCCTCTCATTGAATTCGCATATTTGCGTCACGCCAACTATCTGGCCGCCTCCATCGGCATGTACCTGAACGGCGCGACGCAGATGGGTATCCTGTATTTCACCAATCTCTTCCTGCAAGCACCCGAGGGCTTGAACCTCTCGGCGGCCCAAGCCGGTCTGGCGCTCCTGCCCTTCACCATCGCGATGTTCGCCGTGTCGCTGGCGGCGCCGCGGCTGATCCGGCCCGGTCGATACCGCCTTCCGCTCACCTTCGGGATGCTGGCCCTCGCCGTGGGCTTCTGGCTGATGCACGGCGCCGGCCATCAAACGCCCTATGGCGAGATCTGGTGGAAGCTGGCAATTCTCGGCGTGGGCGTCGGGCTCAACTTCTCCCTCCTGCCGCGCGCCGGATTGAGCGCCTTGCCGGATGCGAAGGCCGGCCAGGGATCGGGCGTCCTCACCACTTTCTTTTATGCGGGGCTCGCGGGGGGAACCGCATTCGGCGCCGTCGTGGTCTCGCAGATCAAGCGCGGGTTGGTCGACCCGGTCGTCGAGGCGCTCGCGCGGAACGCGCCGGACCTCGACGCGTTGAAAGTCACGCTCGTCCACGGCTCGCAAAGTCAGGTCGCGCGGGCCATGACGGCTTTCCCCGCCGGCGACACCGGAAAAGTCGAAGGCGCGATGCTGAGGGCCTTCGACGGCGGCTTCGCCGGCGTGATGGTGTTGATGGCCGCGTTTTCCATCGCGGGCGCCGTCCTCTGCGCCGCGCTCATCCGTCCGCAAACGCCCGAAACGCCCAGGAGCAACCGAGGCTAACGCACGGCGGTATCCGCGTTGGCCGCATCCTCGGCGGACCGCAACTCGCCGGTCTCCGACAGAATCGCGGCCACCACGCGCGTGGACTGGAAGTTGGCGAGCACGATCATCAAGATCGCCGTGATGGGAACGGCGAGGAACATGCCGACCACGCCCCAGAGAGCGCCCCAAACGAACAGCGACAGGATAACGACGAACTGGCTGAGATTGAGCGTCTTGGCCGACATTCGCGGCTGCAGCACGTTGCCCACGAAGAACTGGATCAAGCCGACCGCGATGAGCAGGATGAGGAACGACTTGAAATCGCCGAGCTGCAGCAGGCCATAGAGCGAGACGAGCAGCGTCGCCAAGATCGTTCCCACCGTGGGGATGAAATTCAATATGAAGACCAGGAAGGCCCAGAACGCGGCATGGTCGACGCCGACGGCGATCATGACCGCATATGACAGCGCCGCCGTCAGCAAGCTGACCAGCGTCATGATCCAGACATAGCTGTTGACGTCCCGGCTGACACGTTCGAGGAGCGATCGGATCTGCGCGCGGCGGTTCTCGTCACGCACAATCGCGTTGAGCTTCATGTCGAAGAACTTCTGCTCGACCAGCAGAAAAATGACATAGACGAACACCACGCTGAATTGACTGGCGAGGCTGGTCATGGCCGAGACCATGGCGCCGAGAAGCTGGCCCAATCTCAACTGGCCGAAGGTCTCGTCGACAAGTCTGTCCCGCTCGATTCCCGTGAGGTTCGACGCGCGTTCAAGAAGGATATCGATGCTCGTTTGGAATTCCCTCGAGCTTGCGCCGATCGCACTGACATTGCTGACGACGACGTCGAGCGCAAGGAGGCTGGCGGCGAAGATCGTCAGCAGTGCCAGGAAGAGCGCTAGCCCGCGCATCGGCCCCAACCACCGGGACCATAGACGTTGATTGACATCGGCCAGCGCGTTGATGAACCGCCAAATCAAGAGTGCGACCGCCAGCGGGATGAGGACGTTCGAACCTCGGACGAGGAGTATGACCGTAAATAGGACCAGCCCCGCGATCAGGAATGCGTTGATGAGATGCCGCGAGGGCGCGGTGCTCTGTCCTGGGGTCGAACCCGACCCAGCCGGTGGATCGATATCGGTCATCTCGTCGCTACCTGACTGCACGGGCGGCCCAATCTGCCAAATGCGCCGGTCCCTTCATGACGCATGAATCGGTTTGCCTTAAGGTGGCCGTTCAGCGCAAGGGAGGAATTCATGCAAAGACCTATCTTGGGGCTCATCGCCGCCTCGATATTGACCGGCGCGGCCTTCGTGGCGACGGAAGCCAAAGCTGTACCAGCGATTCCGGCGATGGAACAACCGTCGATCGCCGACGACGTGCGCTGGCGGCCGAGAGTGATCCGGCCCGCGCGCCGCACCGTGCGCCGCGCGACCCGCCCCGTCCGCCGCGCTGTACGCCCCGTACCGCGTATCGTGCGCCCATGGCGGTGGTAGCCGCTCGGCCTCACTGCCGGCCCGGCCGACGTCAAGCCTTCGCCAGAGCGACAGCCTTGATCTGCGCCACCACCGTGTCGCCCGGCTGAAAGCCGAGCCGGTCCCAGGACAGACGCGAGATGCGGCTCAAGAGCGGCGCGCCTTTGCCGTCCGCGCCGAGCGTCAATCGAACGGTCATCTGCATCTCGCCCTCCGGTACCGCCGAGACGATGCGGACGGGGAGCGCGTTCAGGATCGTCGTATCTTTCATGGCCTCGCGGCTAAGGCTGACGTCGTTCGCGGAAATTCTCAGCCGCCGCACCGCGCCGGTCGGGCCGGTCTCGCCGGCGATCAACAGCGTCCCGCCCGCGACCTCGACCCTGGCGATCCCGTATTTGGGATCGAAGTCGCGAACCCGGCCGTCCATGACCGCGGCGGGATCCGGCATGCGGACCAGCGGCAAGGACGGATCCGAGAGAAGATCCGCAATCGGTCCCGATGCCCGTACGCCCCCCGATCTCATCAGAACAAGGGTATCCGCGAGACGCTCGATCTCGCCGATGTCGTGACTGACATAGAGGACGGGGATCGACAGCACCTCATGCAAGCGCTCCAGATAGGGCAGGATCTCCTCGCGGCTGAGACGGTCCAAGGCCGATAGCGGCTCGTCCATCAGCAACAATTGCGGCTGGGACAGCAGCGCCCGGCCGATGGCCACGCGCTGACGCTCCCCGCCCGAGAGATGCGCCGTCGGGCGATCGAACAGCTGTCCAACCCCGAGCAGGTCCACCACGTCGTCGAACGCGATCGTGTGGGAGCGCCGCCGCACGCGCTTCAGCCCGAACTCGAGATTCTTGCGCACGGACAGATGCGGAAAGAGGCTGGCTTCCTGGAATACATATCCAAGCGGACGGCGATGGGTCGGGACGAATTTCCGGTCCGACTGCCACGTCTCGCCGTTGACGATCAGCTTGCCTTCGTCCAAACGGACGAGCCCGGCCACGCAGCGGAGCACGGTGGTCTTGCCGCAACCCGACGGTCCGAACAGCGCCGTGACGCCGCTCTCCGGCGCGGTGAACGCCGCATCCAGCCGGAAGCTGCCTTGCCGCCCTGAAAAGTGCGCTTCGATCACGGCCGCGTGCTCGCGAAACGCCGTTCAACCATACGCATGGCGAGAATGACCGCGAAGGACATGACCAGCATCACAGCGGCGAGCATATGCGCTTTGCCCCATTGCAAAGTTTCCACGAAGTCGAAGATCGCGATCGAAAGGACCTTCGTCTCGCCGGGAATGCTGCCGCCGATCATCAGGACGACGCCAAACTCGCCCATCGTATGCGCGAAACCGAGAATGGCGCCAGTGAGAATGCCGGGAAGCGCCAAGGGGAGCGCCACATTGAAAAAGGCATCCAGCGGGCCGGCTCGCAGCGTGGCCGCCGCCTCCCATTGGCGCTCTCCCATTGCCTCGAACGCGTTGCGGATGGGGTTCACCACGAAGGGCAAAGAATAAAGCGTCGACCCCACGACGAGGCCCTCGAAGGTGAAGGGCAAGGACCGGCCAATCAGGGCAGTGAGCGGGCTGTTGGGGCCCATCGCGATGAGCAGATAGAAGCCGAGCACGGTGGGAGGCAGCACGATCGGCAACGAGATAAGCACGGCGACGACCTCCTTTCCCCTCGTCTTGCTCCGCGCAAGCCACCACGCCAGCGGAACCCCGACCAACAGCAGAACCACCGTCGTCACGGCGGCAAGTTTCAGGGTCAGGACGATCGCCTCGATGATCGCCGCGTCGAACATGTCCGTATCCTCCCTTCACTCCAGCGCGGTACGCAGAGCCCGGTTCATTGATCTTCGTCTCGGATGCGCCCAATCGCGATCGCGTGCCCCGGCGGATCTCGAAGCCCTGGGCCGTGCCCGGGCCACATTGCACCGCATGATCGAGGCAGACGCAATCGGTCAGGCTTCGAAGCTATGACCGGCGGGCGCGCCGAACACCGGAATTCAGGCGTTTCGAAAGCCGGCCTAGCCCATGGATGCGGTGCTGGGCTGCGTGCCATGCTTGGCGCGATCCAAGAAGTATGTCCATGCGGCAAACGCAATCCAGCCGCCGCTAAACAGAGCGCCCGCAATGAGCATGACCTCACCGGGAACAGGGCCTAGAGCGGCGCGCTGTATCAACTCCGAAACGCTTTTGATCGGGCTGGGGTCGATCGCGATCTTGCCGTAGTAAGCGATCGTCTGAATGCCAAGAATCCAGATATAGTTGCGCCGCAATCTCCGTCCAATCGCTCGCGCCAGGGAGATATGATGGCGTGGCTCGCAATAGTCGCGAGCGAGGACCTTGCTCCAGTCTTCATCCGGTCCCAGGCGGCTGCCGAGAAGCATCGGCGCGTAGAAGTTCTTCTCCATCCAACGCGCCCGCGCGCGCCAAACATTGAAGTACCGGTAACGGCGCGCCTCGAAGATCAGAAACACCACGCAAAGGACGCCGGACAGCAACAAAGGCAGCGCCGATGCATCCCGATTTGAGAACGTTATCGAAAGCGCAAGTCCGAGCGTTACGACGGCCCAATTGGTCGTGTTGTCCAGGCGTGTCCGCCAGATCGTGCTTCGATAGACCTCGCCCCGGTAAAGATGCGCAAGCGCGCCTATGGCCGCCGCGTTGAATTCGCCGGCAACGGGGGCCTGTTTGGAAGGATCCATACCCGCCTCGAACAGCTTGGAATTGCCTTACGCCAGTAGGCAACCTTCTCAAACTGCGTCCCCGCTGAAAAGTATAAGAATCGATCGCGGCGCGTAATTGCAGTCTTGTGCGGATGGCGCAACGAGCCGTCCGAGGTCCAATACCAATGCGTGCAAAGCAACGCTGGAACGGAGCGGCACGGAAGATCGGGCGGTTACCTTGGCGCAGACGGACCGGTTTGCGGCCGTTGAACCAGGAGTGGGCAGGGTTAGCCTTGCGCCGGATTGGAATCCTGCTCCCGGCGAAAAGTCAGCACCAGGACATCGCGATTCGCCTTGCGCTCGGAATCGAGGGGCGTTATCGGCGTGACGCCGTGAAAGACACGGCGGTCGTCAAGAAATACCGTGTCAATCGGATCGGTGAGGGTGAACTCGCCCAATGACCGGCCCGCGGGGTCGAAGATCTGCGTGACGCCGCTCCGCACATTCGTGCGGTTGATCAGCATCACACACACCCAATCGACGCCGTCGCGATGCGGTCCTTCGGGTGTGGGCGCTCCTTGTTCGGTTTGGGTCGCCTCGATGCGAAATTGATGCATTTCGACATGCCAGGGCGTTGCGCCGGACGTCATCGAGGACGCCCTATCGAACAACATAGCACAATAGCGGATGAGGGCCTGGGCGAAGGCATTGCCGGTAATGGCGTCATGGACCGGCATGAACCAGCGCTCGACCCCGCCATTCAGCTGATTGTGGTCCCTGCTCTGATAGTGGGGCTGATGCTCTTTGCGGCTTACGGCCGTGCCGGTGACGCCGAGCGCGCAGAAACGCCTGCGCCTGTAGCGGCCGCCGTCGGCCATATAGGTATCGATTCCGAGATCGTCCCAACTCGCGGCAAAGGCCGGCCATTCGTCCAGCGCCCTCGCCCCCAGGATCGTGCCCATTTCCGCGCCAGAGCGAAATGCGAAACCGCCGCGCGCGATGTCGTCTTCAATTGCGCCGAGCGCTTCCCTAGCCGCCGGTGAGGGACGGTCGCCCGCCACCGCTTCTCCGGTGACGCGAACTTCTGACGATCCTCCCTCCGGCATGTTCCTACTCATTTAAGCTGGTCCCGCTCCGGTTCATACACACATCGCGGCGGAGCGCTCAAGACGTTCACGATAGAGGCGACAATCCGCCTTGTATGCCACAACCTCGCCCAACGGCGGCTCGTCGCGAGACAGGGTACCAAACGTCTAGCGCCCGGATGCCTTTTGAGCACCGGGCGCTAGGGAGCCAGTTGCGCTCGGTACCTCGTGAACACCGAGCGCTACTGGTGGAGACCTTACTCGTAGATACGGAAGACGTTGAGCTCGCCGCCCTGCGGAATGAACTGCAGGCCAGCGGCCTTGGTCATGGCCGTAGCGCCGATGGCACCGAACTTGTCGCTCAGGTCCAGACCAGCGGTGACCGGAAGACCGATCCAGCCGCCAATGCCGGAGTACACGCCGACATACTGCTTGCCGCCGGTCTTCCACGTTGCGGGGTTGCCGATGATGCCCGAACCCAGCTTGCGGCTCCAAAGAACCTTGCCGGACTCGCGGTCGACCGCGCGGAAGTCACCGCCGAGCGAACCGTAGAACATCAGACCACCGTCGGTGACCATCGTACCGGCCCAGTTCGGATACGGATCCGGAATCTCCCAGATCGTCTTACCCGTCAGGACGTCGTACTTCTTGATCTTGCCGGTGGTGCCGGGCTTCTCGGGATACATGTACACGTTCGCGAACACATAGACCGTGCCCTGGTTCGTGTGCGTGCGCTCCTGAGGCTCCAGCTCCATGCACCAGTTGTTGGTGGGCATGTAGAAGATGTTCGGCTCCTTCGGATCGACCGAACCAGGCTG
>DLGJ01000004.1:0-1162 GCA_002482645.1 Hyphomicrobiaceae bacterium UBA7697 | reverse complement strand
TGCGTGAGAGCCTTCACCTTCTTACCGTCGATATCCATGTCGGTAAGAATGTTCTCGTTGATGCCGTCATAGTCCCACTGGTCGAACGGAGTCATCTGATAAGCCCAGACAGCTTCGCCGTTTTCGACCTTGCGAGCGAAGATCGTCATCGACCATTTGTTGTCGTACTCACCAGTGTTGCACTCTTCGTGGGTCTTGCCGGGGCACCGATAAGACGGGCTCCACAGGCCGGGGTTACCGGTCGAGTAGTACACCAGCTTCAGCTCGGGATCGTAGGACACGTAACCCCAAGCAGCGCCACCGCCAATCTTGTAGTCCTCGCCGGGGAAGGTCTTGATACCAAGATCCTCACCAGCCTGACCGAAATGGGGGTTGGCTTTGTTGGTCTCGGGCGTCAGGCACACGTCCTTGTCGGAACCCGTGCTGTGGCACACCCAAGCCTCGGAACCGTCGGACAGGTTGAACGCGGCGACACGGCCACGGGCGGCGAACTCGTCACCACCGAAGCCCATGACCACCTTGTTGTCCGCGATCAACGGAGCCGGGGTGATGGTCTCACCCTTCTCGGGATAGGCGTATTTGACGACCCAGGCTTCCTTGCCGGTCTGACCGTCCAGGGCAATCACGAATCCGTCGAGCGTGCCATAGACGAATTTGCCGTCGGCAAAGGAACCGCCACGATTGACGGTGTCGCAGCAAGCGCGCGGCACGGCCGATTCGTCGCGGTCGGTCTTCTTCACGTAGGACCAAACCTGCTTCGGATTGTCAGGATCCGTCAGATCGAGAGCCTGAACAACGTTACAGTTGGCCATGGACGGGCAACCCGAAACCATGAACAGCATGGTCTTGCCACCGACATCCTTGATCACAAGCGGCTGACCCTCGTGACCGCGAAGGGCGTTGGTGCCCTGCAGCCAAACCATCTGCAGCTTGTTCACATTGTCCGTAGTGATGTCGGAGAGCGTGCTGTGACGCGTCAACTCGAAATCGCGACCAGGGGCGGGCCACTGATCGGGATCGGCCATACGCTTCAGCTGCTCCTCGTCGGTATTCATAGCCGACGCCTGACCGGCAAAACCCATCGTCACAGCGACGACGGTGCCAGCCAGAACACCATACTTCAGTTTCATATCTTTCTCCTCTCCCTAGCTACTCAGTTCAC
>DLGJ01000015.1:5000-91210 GCA_002482645.1 Hyphomicrobiaceae bacterium UBA7697 | reverse complement strand
GCTGCCGACCAGCCATCCGCCGGCCACGAGCGCGGCGCCCGCGACGGCCGTGACGAGGACCGTCAGCAGGAGGCCGGCATCGCGCTCGGCGCGATCCAGCGCCTTCGCGGCCTCCCGCGCCCGGCGGTCGGTGTCCAGAAGTGCGTCTTCCCGCGCGCCGATCCGGCCGCGCAGGATCAGCGCCTCCCGGTCGCGGATCGTGTCGATGAGCCCGCGCCGGAGCGTTTGCGCTTCGGTTTCCGCCGTCTCGGAAGGCGCGAGGCCCCGGCGTCCGAGCCGCCACAGGATGAGAGCGCCGAACGGCAGATAGCCCGCAAGGATGGTCCAAGCCATGGGCCAGCCGACGAGCCAGCCCAGGGTCCAGAACACCGCCAGATGGGTCACGAGCGCCGCGAGACCGGGAAGCAGCAACCGCAAGACGATCCCGTCGAGCGCGTCCACATCGGCGACGATCCGGGTCAGGACGGCCTCGCTTCGAAGCCGCATCAAGCCCCAGGCGTCGCGTGTGGCTTCCCGTTCCAGCAGCCGGACCCGGAGTTTCGCCAGGGCCCGCAGGGTCGCGTCGTGAGTGAGAAGCCGTTCGCCGTAACGGGCGGCGGCGCGTCCGAGAGCGAGGAAGCGCACGCCGGCCGAAGGGCGGAAGAAGTCGAAGGCGATGCCGATCCCGGCGATGCCCGCGAGCCCGGAGGCCGTGATGAACCATCCGGACAGGCCGAGAAGGGCGGCGCCCATGAGCAGGACGACAACCGACAGAGCGGCCCCGCGCGTCATGGCCCAGGGCGCGGCGCTCACGAGAAAAATCAGAATACGGACGATTTGTCTCATGCGTCCGTCTCCGCCGGACTGCCCATTTGCGCTTGGCGGTCCATGGCCTCCGCGAGTGCGGGATCGTGGGTGGCGACGATGAGTGTGCGCCCCTGGCGTTGGAGGCGGCGCAGCGCTTCGATAACGAGGCCGGCGGTGTCCGCGTCGAGATCCGCGGTCGGTTCGTCGGCGAGGATGAGATCGCTGTCGTCCAGCGCGGCGCGGGCGATCATCAGACGGCGCGCTTCGCCGCCGGAGACGCCGCCGCCGGTCTCTCCGAGCCGTGTCGCCAGCCCGTCGGGGAGGCGCTCGACGATGCCGCGCGCCTCGGCGCTTTCGAGAGCCGGCCAGGGGTCGCGTCCGGTTCCTTCCGGGTCCAGCCAGCGCGCCAGCGTCTCGTCGGGAAAATGCGGCCGTTGGGGGACGAGGGACAGCCGCGCGCGCCAGGGGTCCGCCGTCTTGCCATCGAGCGGTTTGCCGCAGACCGCGATGCGCCCCGCGGCCAGCGGTACGAGACCCGCGATTGCGGCAAGGGCGGTCGTCTTGCCGGCGCCGCTCGGGCCGGTCAACGCCAGCGACTGTCCGGCGCTCAGACGCAGATCGGGAAGAGCAATGCCGCGGCCCGGCAAGGCCGCCACGGCGCCGGAGAGGTCGACGGTAAGGTCGCCTTCCAGCGGGGCCGTGCGCGTGCCCTCGCCGACAAGCGGCACCCGTTCGGCGGCGTCGAGCGCATCGAGTTCGGCGACCACGGCGAAACCCGCCGCCCGGTCATGCCAGGCCGCGGCCAGATCCCGCATGGGCTGGAAAAACTCCGGCGCGATCAAGAGGAGGAAGAGCCCTTCCCGGAGCGTGAGCGGCGTTCCCCATGTGCCGAAACGCAGTTCGCCGAGAAGCGAGAAGCCGACGAACACGGCGACCATCGCCACGCCGAGAGCGGCGAACAGCTCGAGCACGGTCGAAGATAGAAAGGCCACGCGCAGTACCGCCATGGTCTTTTCGCGCAAGGACTCCGCGCGCGTCTCGAAATCGCGTGCCGCCCTCGCCGACGCACCCAGAAGGCGGATGTCCAGCATCGCGGACAGCCGTTCCATCAGCATGTCGTTCATCGAGGAGATTTCGCGCATCTGCCGGCGCGACGCGTCCTCCGCGGCAAGACCGACCAGCGCCATGAAGACCGGGATCAGCGGGCCGGTGATCAACAGGACAAGACCGGCGGCCCACGACACGACGAAAGAGAGTCCCGCCAGCGCGAGCGGCAGGACGGCGACACGGGTCATCGCCACGTGGTACCGCGTGATCCACGGCTGCAGCAGCGGCAGCTTCTGCACGGCGATGGCGGCGACGGCGGCGGAACCCGTATCGGACGGGTTGCGCGCTTCGCGCCGTATCAGCGTTTCCCGTTCACGGGCGATGGTCCGGTCCGCGGCGCGGAAAAGAATGCCGCCCGCAATGCGCTCCATTCCGGCGCGGACGATGCCCAGGACGACGAAGGCCCCGATCGCGGGCAGGGTTCGCTCCGGGGTTCCGGTACCATCCACCCAGGCCGAGATGACCCAGGCGATCAGCGCGGCCTGGAGCGGCCAGACGAGTCCGGCCGCGACCGAGAGCCATGACGCCGTGCGCAATTCGCGGCGGACGGGCGCGATCATCCGTTCCTGGGCGAACTGCCGCTTCCGGGCCTCGCGGTCCACTGTCCCGTTCGCCATCACGCCTTCAATGTGTTGCTCGCTCCGAAGCGGCATGTGACGGCAGCAGGGCGTCAAAATCAATGCGTTGGAAAGGATCGGCTCGAACCCGCGCCATGCGGCGCCCGAGCGATGTCCGGGAATCGTGCCGGGATAAAATGTCTCGAAGTTCGTTGACGAGCTACAAGCCGCTCGCCACTATTGCGATTGAACTGTGGCTACGGAGCGTTGCGTCGCTGGGTCTCGTCCCGTGAATGGCTTCGTTCCGATGGGGAGGATCACCCCAACCGCCGAACGAAATAAACCATTGGCGAGTGACAAAATGGCGGGTGCGCCTATCAAGGTCGGAATCCTATTCTCCCAAACCGGCGTTACATCCGCGACAGAGCGTGGCATGTCGGATGCGACGCTGTTTGCCATCGAGCAGGTCAACGCCGCCGGAGGCATTAATGGGCGGGAGATCGTCCCGTTTCTCCTGGACCCGGGCAGCCACCCGGATGCGTATTACGACCTCGCCAACAAACTCCTCATCGAATTTGGCGTGAAGATCATATTCGGATGCTACATGTCCAGTTCGCGAAAGGCCGCTCTTCGCGCGGTGGAGCGGCAAAATGGACTGCTGTGCTATCCGGCCCAATACGAAGGCTTCGAATATTCGCGCAACGCGATTTATTGCGGGGCGGTCGCCAATCAAATTAGCTACCCGCTGGGGGAATATCTCTTAGAGTCGTCGAGAAACCGCTTTTATATGGTGGGGTCCGACTACATTTGGCCGCGCGAATCCGATCGCATCATGACCGAAATGGTTTTGAGAGACGGCGGTGAAATCGTCGGGCGGCAATATCTGAAACTCAGTGCGAAGAACTACGAGTTCGTCGAATTAGTTAAGAATATCAAGGCTAAACAGCCGGACGTTATCTTCTGTAATTTCGTAGGAGATAGCATCATCAAGTTCTATCAAGCCTACGCGGACGCGGGCCTGTCGGCGAGGACCATGCCCATCGCGAGCCTGACCACAAGCGAGGCCGACATTGCGGTGATGGGGCACGACGTCGGGGCGGGTCACATCACGTCGGCAACGTATTTTCAGACGCATTTGAGCGCCGAGAACAGGACGTGTCTCCAAAAATACGAGAAATGGA
The DNA here is from genome assembly GCA_002482645.1 of Hyphomicrobiaceae bacterium UBA7697. Taxonomy (GTDB): domain Bacteria; phylum Pseudomonadota; class Alphaproteobacteria; order Rhizobiales; family Methyloligellaceae; genus Methyloceanibacter. The sequence goes on along the minus strand of DLGJ01000015.1, from coordinate 87,579 downwards.
AAGGCCAGCCCGTCATAACCAACATGTGCTGGGAGGCGGCCTATTTTCAGGTGGGTCTCGTTGCCGATGCGCTTCGCGAAGTGGAAACCGACGAACCGGACGTTCTTCGTAAGGCGATATTGGGAAGAGAGTTCCTAGCCCCGCAGGGGAAAGTCCGAATTGATCCGTCGAACGGCCACGCCAATCTTTGGCCGAAGATTGGCCGTGCCCGCGACGATGGACAGTTCGAAATCGTGGCAATCATGGATCGCGTTGTACCGGATCCGTATCTTGTGAGTTCGTTTCATAGACATCTGCACTCTGAGATGAATGCGCTGCCGCTATAGGACAGCCATTGGGTTGCCGGGCCCGTGGCAACCATTGAGAGAGCCCGATCGAGGGACAAGGATTGGTTGAGATGGATTGCTTACTCGACATATCCTATGATGATCGATTCGATCCCATCGTCGTAAAGGACTTGTGCCGGCTCCGGGTGTTGTTGTTGCAGCCCGAAAATCGAGAGAACGAAGAGCTTTCGCAGCACTTGAACAGAATTGGTTGTCTCGTAAGACGCTGCTGGCCGCTGCCCGTAAACATTCAAGACAATGTGGACGTCGTTTTAATCTCGGCAGGTCCTCTCGTTGAGGACAATATCGAGTTGAATTGGGATGCGGACGATCCTTCGGCAGTCTTGATTGCCGTGGTCGACTATGAGAATCCGATTGTGGTGGAGAAGATGCTCCGCTTGCGGGTTCAAGCAGTCATCGGGTTGCCGCTCCAGACCTTCGGCGTTCTGGCCACGATCCTGTTAAGTGTCAATAATCATCGCCGCGAGGCGCGATTAAGGCTGAGGGCGGCGCGCCTTGCGGAAAAGCTGCGGGCGCAGCGGGATATCGACAAGGCAAAGTCCATCTTGATGGCCATCAGGAGCATACCCGAGGATGCCGCGTACAACGCGCTCCGCGAGCAAGCGATGAACAAGAGGACGACGATCGAGGCGATCGCGTCCGCGGTCGTCAACGCGAACGAGATGCTTCATCTTCTGCCGAAGGACAAATCTGTCTGAGACCGGTTGTCGCCCGTTAGCTTGGGTCGCTTGCCGCAAGTCCAGAGACCGGCAGGCGGCCGGTCTCGGACGGACCTGTGTTCCCTTCGCGTCGGCTCGAGTCTTGCCATGAATTGCGCGTGGCCGGTGCGGGGCTCAAGGGGCGCACCGGGGGCGTTGTGCGGTGCAACGTCGAAAATGGCCCAATCTGGGTAATGGCGATGTTTTCAAGGGTTTGATTGCTTTCCGCGGGTTGTATTTGGGCAATCGCTATCTCGATAATTGCTTGTGCCATTATGGTATACGCAAGCACTTTCGCAACGATTTCACGCGAATGCTGAAGTCATGCTTGACTCATCCTCTCTATCCTAATAATGTCGGCCATCGTCGCAAAGATGCGATGTTTTTGTGATCAGCTACCCGCCAATGCGTAAGGTAGTGGTGCGGGTACGCTAATCCGCTGCGGACGAAGCCGTTCGCCTTTTGGACAATCCCAATAATTCAAACGGTCGCAAGCAGATATCTCGTCTGCTGTAGCCCCAGGTGTGTCTGCCCGCGCGAGCTCCGTCTCGCCAGGATGCTGTCGACGTGCGTCGACGGCCGCGCCTGGACCATGTCAAAATTCGGAGGAATCGGATGAATACCTCAGCTGGGCAGTCGGTTCGCGTTGCCTGTGACGTTGGTGGCACCTTTACTGACGTTTGCGTTCTCAACGAGGACTCGGGCGAGATCCACGTCGCCAAGACACCGACAACGGTGGACCCTATTGACGGGGTGCTTAACGGTATCGATGCGGCCGATGTCGCCCTGAACGACATCGCCCTTTTCTCGCATGGCACGACGCTCGCCACGAATGCGTTGATCACGCGCCGATTCCCGCCGGCGCTGATGGTCACCACCAAAGGCTTTCGCGACGTGATCGAGATTCGCCGCGGAACGCGCGACGATCTTTGGGACACCTATAAGGAAATGGCGCCGCCGTATCTCGCACGGCGCGATCGTTTGTCCGTCAGCGAGCGTGTCGATTATGCCGGCAAGGTCATTGAAGAGGTCGACGAGAAAGAAGCTCGCGAGCTGGCCCGCATCATCAAGAAGCGGAATATCACCAACGTCGCTATTTGCTTCGTTAATTCATTCGTAAATTCAAAGAATGAAGAAAAAATGAGGGATATTCTTCTCGAAGAAATCCCGAATATTAAAGTTTCGCTTTCCAGCGAGATTATGCCGGAAATCTTCGAGCACGAGCGTTTCAATACGACCGTCGCCAATACGGTTCTGTCGCCTGTCGCTGGCGATTACGGCGCGGAACTTGAAGGCCGGATGAAGACCGGTGGCTACAAAGGAGAGGTGCTTCTGCTCCACTCCGGCGGCGGCGTGATGACCGCAAAAGGGGCGACGCAATTTGCCGCCCGTCTTGCCGCATCGGGAATTGCCGCAGGCGCCATTGCGAGCCGCTTCATCGCGGAACTCGCCGGCTACAAGAACTCCATCAGCCTGGATATGGGCGGCACCAGCACGGACATCAGTCTGTGTTCGGATGGCGAGCTCCATATCACCAACGATTGGCACGTGGAGTATGGCTATCCTATTCGCTTCCCGAGCATCGAGGTTCTCACCATCGGTGCCGGCGGCGGTTCGCTGGCATGGCGTGACGCGGCTGGCGCGCTTCGCAACGGGCCGCAGTCCGCAGGCTCCGAGCCGGGTCCTGTGTGCTACGACCGGGGCGGCACGGAACCCACGAACTGTGACGCGAACGTCTATCTCGGACGTCTGGGGCGCAAGCTTGCCGGCGGCCGGGTCGAGCTGAATGTCGACCTCGCCGAGAAGGCCATCGAGCGCGTCATCGGTCAGCCGTTCGGTTTGACCAACGAGGATGCCGCGTTGGCCATTCTCAAGGTCGCCAACGCAAACATGGCCGACGCGGTGCGTTTGGTGTCGCTGCGTAAGGGATACGATCCGCGCGACTTCGCTCTCGTTGCCTTCGGCGGCGCGGGTGCTCTGCACGGCGTGGCTCTGGCCAGGGATCTGCACATTCCGGTCGTTCTGGTTCCGCCGAACCCGGGTGTGACGTCGGCCCTCGGGTGTCTCCTGGTGGATATCACGCACGACCTGACGCAGATGTACGTCGCAAAGGTCGATGGCGCCGATCTCGGCGACCTGAACGCCAAATTCCGCGCCATGGAAGAAGAGGGCCGGGAGCGGCTGGCGCATGAAGATATCGCGCCGGACCGTATGATGTTCGAGCGGTTTATCGACATGCGTTACTTGGGTCAGTGGCGCTCGATGTCGATTCCCGTCGAATCCGACATCTCCGATCTCAAGGAGGCGGTTCGAAAGTTCCATCAGGAGCATGGCCGCGAGCACAACTACTCGCGTCCGGACGCCCCCGTCGAAATCTGCCGCATCCAAGTTCGTGCCACTGGGCTGAACCGAAAGGCGGAGCTTGCAAAGCACCCGCTCGGTCCGAAAGAGCCTCCGGCTCCGATCGGTACCCGGCCGGTGCGGTTTGACGAAGAAGAGCAGCGAATCGAAACGCCGATCTACGATCGGGCCAGCCTGCACGCAGGAGCCCAGGTCCAGGGTCCGGCCGTTATCGAGCAGCTCGACTCGACGATCGTTGTGCCACCGGGGATTACCGCCGAGGTGGACCAATATCTGATCATCAAAATGCAGGTGCCGCAGCGTTCGTAGCCAACGCGCCCGTCCTTCAATGTAAAATTCAAAAGTTGGAGAATAAGATGCAGCAGAAAACAGATCGCCGCACTCTTGATCCGGTTACGTTTGAAGTTCTTAAGAATGCCTACGTCAACATCGTTGACCAGATGGCCGAACAAATTCTTAGAACTTGCTACTCGTTCGTTATTTATTCGAGAGACTTCTCATCTGCTCTTTGTGATCCGAATGGAGACACAATTATGCAGGGTAGCGGTGACATCGCCGCGCATGTCGGAACGCTTCATTTGACGGCCAAGGCGGTCATCAAGAAGTTTAAAGACGACGTACATCCTGGAGACGTGTTCGTTATTAACGACGTTTACCAAGGTGGAACTCACTTTAACGACACGCGCCTCTTTGCACCGATGTTTTACAAAGGGGAGTTGCTTGGGTTTGCTCAAGCAAACGGCCACTGGGCCGATGTCGGCGGCGCGGTACCGGGGTCGTTCAACGTGAACGCCCTCGATCATATGGCCGAAGGTCTGCGGATCACGCCCGTTCGCGTCTACAGCAAGGGAACCTACCTTTCGGATGTCGCCGAACTGATCGCGCACAACACGCGTGCCCCCAATGACATCATTGGCGATCTTCAGGCGCAGTCGGAAGCGTGCCGTCTTGCGGAGCGTGAGATTCAGCGGCTCTGCGACAAGTACGGCGTCGATGTCATCAAGAAGTCCTTCGCCGAGGTTCAAGACTACGTCGAGGACATGACCCGGCAGAGAATTTCGGAGCTTCCCAACGGAACCTGGGAGACCACCGACTACGAAGACGTCGATCCCGACGGAGACGAAGGTCTTGTGCCGATCAAGGTCAAGATGACGATCGACGGGGATCGGGTCCATTACGATCTCACGGGATCGCACCCCAAGACCGTCGGTTCCTTCCTGAACTGTTGCTACGGCGGCGCGTTTGCGGCCGTGGTCGCGGGAACGAAGATGCAGTCGCCCGATATTCCGATGAACTCGGGATTCTACCGGGTCGTGACCGTGGATCCGGGACCGATCGGTTCGGTGGTCAACGCGGAATGGCCCACGCCTGTCGCGGGCTTTGCCTCTGGACCGTTCGAAAAGATCATGAACGCGGTCTTCGAACTCTGGGCGGAAATCCTCCCCGAGCGCGCGATGGCCTGTACGTTCAATCTGGACTACCTGCTGATCGGCGGGCGCGATACCCGGCACGAAGGCAAGCCGTACTTCATGTGGTACGACTGGATGGTCGGCGGCTGGGGCGCTCGTAACGGCCGTGACGGCTGGGCGGCAACCGGACCGGTGTTCGGCGTCCAGCTCGGAACGCAGCCGTTCGAAGGTCAGGAGCGGCTTTCGCCCGTTCTGACGACCTGCCACGAGCTCATGGTGGATTCGGGTGGACCCGGCGAGTTCCGTGGTGGCCTGGGTGTCCAAAAGGGCGGCACCCTCTACGCCTGCGAACGCACCGTCGTCTCCTATTGTTGCGACCGCGAGCGCTCCATCACGTGGGGTCTGTGGGGCGGTCTGCCGTCGATCCCGCATGGCGTGTGGATCAACCAGGGACGGGAAGGGGAACGCTACCTCGGCTCGCTCTTCTCTGGCGTTCCGCTCCAGCAGGGCGACACCGTGCAGCGGCCCTCCGCCGGCGGTGGCGGGCTCGGCGATCCTCTCAAGCGAGACGTCAATCAGGTCCTGGACGACGTCATCGACGGATATGTCTCCGTGGAACGCGCCAAGAAAGACTATGGCGTGGTCGTGATCGAGATCGATCCGGAATTGAACGAGTATAAAGTCGACGAACAAGCAACGATCGCAGAACGTCAACGTATTGCTTCTGAGCGCGTTGCTTGGCTGGACGAAGATCCGGAGAAGATCGCGGCTCTCTACCGTGAAAAGAAGCTCGATATGTTCGACCTCATCCGTCAATACGGCGTGATCGTCGATTGGGGATCGGGCGAGCTCCTGGCCAATACCACAGCCGACTTCCGGGACATGCTGAAGCGCCGGACGGTGCCGTACTGGGGTGCAGCCGAGGACATGGCACCAGCAACACTGCGGGTCGCCTAGCGCAAGTATTGCCAAGTATAAATAGGAGCAAGCCCTCGATTGGGCTTGCTCCTAATAACCAAACAAAAAAATGATCAAGATATAGATCTCGAACCGGGAGCGGAAAATGTCCAGCAATATTGACGTTACTGGAGAATTAGACTTTTCGGAAAAGCCTGTAAGTCCTGAAGGACGAATGTCACGCCTGGCCCTGACGATGGCCTTCTGGGCGGTCTGCAGTGCCATGTTTTGGATGATTATTTCGGCAGTTCTTTCGCAAGCATACGGAACTGCCAATACGATCATCGGTCTTATCCTCAGCGCTATTGTATACTCGTTGATCAATGGACCGATCGTTAGATATGCAATTAAGTCGGGCCTATCGGTTTCGCTCTTTTCACGATTGTTATTCGGCCGAGCAGGATCTGCGATTGCGACCTTTGTTTACGCTATCTGCAGCATCTATTACGCGGTCTTCGAGGGTTCCGTTGTTGCCGCTGCGGCGACGTTTTACTGGCCATCGGTGAGCTTTGCCGTCGCGGCGTTCGTCGTGTGCCTGTATAGCGTTCCGTTGATCTTGGGCAGCGTTCAGAATTGGCTCGATCGCTTCAACGGTTATCTTCTTCCTCTCTATGTCCTTGGACTAGCCGGGATCGTTATATTTGCCATTTCACAGTATGGCTACAATGACGCTTGGCTTACGTCCGAGCCGGAAGGCGGCGCGCCTCCCTACGGCTGGATCAACGTGTTCATCGCATTCATGGGTGTTTGGTGGATGATGATGTGTACGTTCGATTTCGCGAAGTTCGGGAGAAAAAGCGACGAGAACTACCACGCGATATTCAACTTTGGCCTGCCGTTCTACGTCTTCACCTTCCTCGTAAACGGCTTGGCTGGCGTTTTCCTGGTTCACACGATCCCCGTCGAAGGGGAGCTGAGCGAGGTGTCGGTCGTGAAGGCGCTGATCCTCATGACGGGCTGGGTCGGAATGCTCTTCGTGTGGATTAGCCAAACGCGCATCAATACCACGAACTTCTATCTCTCGACCGTGAACACTCAGTCGTTCTTCCGGCTGACCCTGAAGCTCCATTGGCCGAAATGGCTGTGGGCCATCATCGTGGGCATCGTCGTCTACCTTCTTATGCTTGCGGATATCTTCCAGTTCCTGCTCATCGCGCTGGCATATCAAGGAATCTTCGTCGTGGCGTGGGTTGGTGTAACGCTGGCCTATATTCTTCTCGAAGACTACGACGGAACCGAGGGTGCCAAGCCCGACGATCAATATCCGGCGTACTACGCTCCGGGAATGATTGCGTGGATCTCTGCGGTTATTATCGGGATAGTCTTGTTGATGATCCCAGAGACCAAGCTGTTTTCAGCCCCAGCCACAGTCATCAGCAGTTTTCTACTGTTTGGGTTGCTTTCGCCTCGATCCAGTCGCGTTCCGGCGTAGCAATATTTTGAGGGGGACTGAAAACTATGCAGAACAAAACAGTAAAAGTGTGCGCTAAAGGCAAAAGTCTGGCGCGTAAGGTGTGCGTTGCTTGCTCAATTCTGGTGGCAACGCTGGTGCTGGGAAACCTCGTTCGCGTGGACAAGGTGCAAGCCGGGGGCATGAGCGCCCCCGGGTTCACCCCCGGTATCCCAGTGTATGCGGATCTCCCGGTTGGTTTTTACTATGTGAACCAACATCTCTCCGCCTACAGAGATCCGCAGAACATGGACATTCGCTCCAATGCCAATGTCTTCTTCATGTACTACCAAAGCCCGTGGGAACTGGCTGGGGGCCCCTTGTCCTTCGTGGTTGCTCCGACGCTTTTCGAAGTCTCGAGCAATCCCGGTCCCTATAGGATCGGAATGTACAATACATATTTCGGAGCGCAGATATCCTGGGCGACGGGGATTGAGGGACTACGCTTCGGCTACCGGTTCAGCGGCTATATTCCTCAGGACGGCGAAGTCGCGTTCGACTACGGCGCAATCGAGAACAGGTTCGGGCTTAGCTACGATCACAACGGCATTTCCGTTTTGGTGAACAACATCTTCGGTACGCCCGTCGGGGCCGGCTGGGCCGATCATGCGCCGGACTATTACATCCTCGATTGGCATCTGCTGAAGTCGTTCGGCAAGTGGAGCGTCGGACCGGTTGGTTATGCGTCGTCCGATCTCGACTCGGCGGGGCGTGGCTTCAAACAGAGTCAGGTCGCCGTGGGTGGACTTGTTGGATACAACTTCGGTCCACTGACGTTACAGGGCAAGCTGACCCAAGACGTCTACGAAGAGAACTATGGGGCTAAAGAAACCGCGTTCTGGACGAACATCATTATCCCCATAGGCGTTAAATAAGCACGAACAAGACTTCGTTTGTAATTACGGAGTGAGGGATCGCTTCAGTCGACAGTGTAAGAACTCGAAGCGATCCTTCGCCGTAATGTCTCCTCCCCTTGCTCGGCCGTCCATCTTGGCGGTCGGGCCTTTTCTTTTGAAGGGGAGGGAGACGGGCGGCCGGCGTATGACGGCCGTGCCCGGTGCGTCGATGCCGTGGATCTGACGCACGGTCTTCGCTCGCACAATGCCGGAGCCACCACCCCCCGCAACCGCAAGCGGTTCTCTGCCGTCCTTGGGTCGTGTGTTCCACTGGGGTCATGTGTCCCAGTGGCGTTTGCCGGGCCGTCTTGGCACTCTTTCCGCATGCGGTCGCTCGGCGTTCGGCCCCAACGTTTTGGCGTTGCCGGCGTTTTATGTTTTCCGGTCAGCAACGATACACTGACGGGACCGGAAAGCTCCGATGAGGGCCGCAGCGTGCGCAGGGCACGGAACAGGAAAGGAAATCGAGTTTGGTTGGAAGACACTGGCATTGGCTTGCCTTATTCGGCGCATTGTCCTTTCTCACAAGCGGAGCTTGGGCGGAGACATCCAACCCTCTTTTTGCGATCGATACGTCGAGCCCCCGGGCGACGATGGAGACGTTTCTCGATGTCACCCATGCGCTCGAGTCCGCCGCGATCAAGCTGCGTTCCGAGCCGGGCCCCAAGGCGCAGGCCGAGGCGGAGGCGCTGATGCGCAAAGCGCTCAGAACGCTCGATCTAAGCCACGTGCGCCCCAGTGCAAGGCGCGAAATTGGTGGCGATGCGGTCGTGTTCCTCGTCGATACGTTGCGCCGCATCGAGCTTCCCCCGCTGGACACGATCCCCGACGCCGACGACTTTCCCGATGGGGAGGCGCCTGCAAGCTGGACCATCCCCGGCACCGAAATCACGATTAGCCGCGTGATGGAGGGACCGGCGCAGGGGCAATTCCTCTTCAACGCGGACACGGTAGCCAGGGCTGGAGAGTTCTACGATCTGACGAAGAATCTTCCCTTGAAGATGCCTTCCGAGGTGCCCAACTGGCGCGAAGCGCAACTTCAGTTCCACGGCTGGATGATTCCTCCGGAGCTTACCCGCTCCTTGCCGCGCGCGTTGAAAAGGCCCGTCCTCGATACACCGCTTTGGAAGATCATCGCCGCGGCCGGCGTCTTTCTCTGTCTTGTGGCCGCGATGCTTCTGCTCAGACAGCTCACGAAGCCGAGGGCGGGCTCACGGCCGCTGGCGACTTATCTGCGCCGCCTCGTGCTGCCGGTTGCCATGTTGATCGCGATCTTTGGCGCCGGGTTGCTGATTACCGAGCAAATCATGGTTCTCGGCGCCTTCGCCGACGTGGTCGACGTTGTGCTGCAAATCGCTTTCTACGTGGCCGCTGCGTGGGTTGCGTGGCTCTTCATCTCGATTGTTGTGGAATGGGTGGTCACGTCGCCCCAGATTCCCGACCAGAGCCTGGACGCCAATCTTCTCAGGCTGCTCGGCCGCGTTCTTGGGATCCTGGCTGTGGCGATCATCGCCGCCTATGGCGCCCAACAACTGGGGCTGCCCGTTCTCGGAGTTCTGGCCGGTCTCGGCGTGGGCGGTCTGGCCGTCGCTCTGGCAGCTCAGAACAGCTTGGAGAATCTGCTCGGCGGGCTCAATCTCTATGCGGACCGTCCCGTTCGTGTGGGCGATTTTTGCGACTATGCCGGCATCAAGGGTACGGTCGAGTATATCGGGCTGAGATCGACGCGGATCCGCGGCACCGATCGCACCGTGACTTCGGTGCCCAATGCGATGTTCGCCAAGACGCAGGTGACGAACTATGCGCTGCGCGATCAGATGCTGTTTTTGCACGTCTTGGACCTGCGATACGAGACGACCACAGAGCAGTTGCGTTCCGTCTGCAACAGCATCCGCGATCTCCTCTTCTCTCATGCGAAAGTGAGGCAGGATATCGCCCCTCCGCGCGTGCATGTCGTCGGCTTCGGGGACTGGTCGATCAAGGTCGAGGTCTACGCCTATCTCGATACGACGGCACACGCGGCGTTTCTCGCGATTCAGGAAGAACTCTTCTTGGCGATCGCCGAGATTATCGACGAGGCCGGCGCTGCGTTTGCCTTCCCATCGCAAACCACCTATCTCGCCAGAGATTCGGCCGGCGAGGTTTTGGGCCCGTACGAAGCCCGAGACGGACAGCCGCGAGGGGGATGCGGGAAAGGCTCCGCGCGGAGCGAGGCGGCTGCGAGCGTTACTTCCCGAGGAACTTGAACGGCGTTGCCGCCTCGAATTTCGCCGTCGCATCGCCCGAATAGGTCTTGCTCTGGTTCGGTCCGAGATCGAGCTTCATCACCTTGCCGGTCTCGGCGGAGAAATCGACTTTCTTCAGATCGACCCAGAACGTGTTCGGCGTAAGCGCGGATTCGAAGAAATAGACCTTACGTTCCTGATCGGCGACAGTACGCCAGCGTGTCGATGAAATGTTCGGGTGATCCGGGGTCGAGATACCGAACGGGACCGAGACGTTGCGGATGACCGAGAGCACTCCGGCAACCGCGAGATTCGGATCGTCAAATTTCGGAATCGCGTTGACGTAGAACGAGGCACGGGCGAACCGGTCCGCCGCCCGGTTGGTTCCTGGCAGAAAGACCGTGCCGCCGATCTGTTTCCAATAATCGTCAAGGGTAAGCTGCTTGTCGAAGGCGGGCGAATTGGTCATCACCTGATACGACCTGTCGTGATGGATCACCTGTTTGCCGTCGATATATTCGATAATGGCGCTGTCGCCCGTGGCGTCCGAAATCGACAAGTGTAGCGTGGCGAGCCGCTCCTCGCCGGGTACCGCATCGGTGACAACCACGAAAGGCTCGGTCTCCAGCACCTCGACCGCCTCGGCCACGGTGGCGAAGTTGTCGAGCACATACTGAGCCCAGGCGGCGATGGTCAGACCGGGCTTGTCGCTGGTGGCGGGCGGGTACTCGGACTCGACGAGCCACAGGACGTTGGCCACAAGTCCCTTCTCGTTCATTCCGTCGGTCGTGGAAATATCGTACCCGGACGCGATGACGCTGCCGTATTTCGAGGTCCACGCGATCGAATTTTCGCCCGCCTGGCCCTTGCGCGCCATGCCGCGCGGGAAGATCCAGAGATTGGTGGCGACATCGGACTTCCAGTCCATGGATCGCGCGGTGAGTACGGTGCTGCCGGCGCCGAGATAAACGATGCGGGTGCATGCATGGCCGTATGCCGGAGCGCACACCACAGACAACGCCAATGCGGCCGAGAACATCGCGTTGACGAGCTTGTTGGTGAACAGGGAAGGGCGGATGAGGGACATGAAACTCTCTCGTTGATGAGCGCGATAGTGGCCGCGGCCGAAACCAACAAATGTCTGGAGGACCGCAAGGGGCGGAACGGGCCGTGGGCGGCCAATCCCATAGCACCCGGCCTATGTCTAGACCATGCAGACCCTGACGACTCTGGCCGATAGATTTGTCCGTTCTGGGTCAAAGCCGGGACGGGCGGACACCGATGGGGCCGATACGGATGACGCGGATACGGATGAGAATGTCTGCCCTCCACCCCAACGAGGCACGGCGTCGTATCCAGGCTTTAGGGTCGCTGGCGCATGTGCGGGGCGGCACCGGGCGCGGACGGACATGCTGATCCGAGGGGCGATCCCGGCAGAATTCGAGCCTGCGAGCGACGGGTCACGAAGCGGACGTTCAAAACGGTGGCTTCACCTTCAGCAAAAAATCTTGAACGGCCTTGTCGCAACGAACAAACAAAGATCCGGACAAACCGGGCATGGAAAGGTCCAAGCTTCCAGCGATTACTGAATATCTGTTCCAATCCTATAGGTGAGTGTGCTACAATATTTGAAGTGATGGTTTCCCTCCCATCACGACCCATGGGAATTGAGGAGGCCCCGTCTTTCCCCCGAACGGGGCTTCCTTATTGTTCTCAAGAGAACTGAAGTTATACTTTGCGTACCCAGATTGGGCGCTTAGCGAGGGTGATCGTCTCCAAGTCTCATCAAGTCTCATCGGGGCAATTTGGAGAGCGGCGGCCCCTCCTCTGGACGATCAACCGAAAGATCCTGCTCTGCTCGGATCGTCGCCAGATCTTCTTCGGCGATCTCCAGGCGGCGTTCGAATTTGGCATTCGCCGCCTCGACATTGCGCAACGAAAACAAGAGGTGCTGGGCGTCGTCGGCGAGGGCCAGCGCCTTTTCCTTGTCTCCGAGGTCTCTATAGACGCCAGCCAATTGGAGCAGGACCGTCGCTCTTCGGTATTCCGTTTGAGGTGTCAGAGGGCCACGCTTCATGACATCCGAGAGCATGGACTCGCCATACTCGAGGACGTTGACGACGGCCGTTTGCGGCGTGCCGTAGGCGATCGCCTGCCGCGCCGTGGCCCCAAGGCTGGTGCTGACGAGATACAATGTCCGGTCGAGAAACGCCTCGTTGGTCGTCAGTCCATTCCAAACGACGATGATGGCAAAGCCCACAACGATGGAGAGGTTCATCAAGAACCCGAGGCGGTGATCCGACGCTCGCGTTTTTCGGCGCGGCTCCCGCCGGGCTCTCCTGTCCGAGGACAAACCCAACAGATCGGATGCTATCCGCGCCGCGGCACGCTCATGTTCGCGCGTGCCCTGACGGGCATCGGTCGCTTCGACGTCGATGGGCCCTTTCGCGATACGGCCATCGTCATCCAACTCGAATCTCAGCAATGGGGGAAAGCACTCTCCGTCTTCATCGCCAGGCTTGCCATCGACAATGAGAGGGAAGACGGGCCGGCTCGGATGGTGTGTCTTGAAAGCCCGGATCTCTTCGTTGACGTGGTGACTTCTAGCCGCCGCCGGCGAGCAAATCACGATAAGAGACCGGGACGCCTCCAAGGCGTTGATCGTGGTCTGTGGCAGTGCGTAGTCCGCGTTTTCGACGGCGGGGGCCCGGAAGAAATGCCGTTTCCCCACGGCCGGGCAGATCGCGTAGTAGCGCTCGAGATGCCGGGCGAGTTGCTCCGCCCACGGCGCATCGCATTCGCTGCAAGTAATGAAGCCCTCATACGTTGCCGTTCGCGGCCGATGAGATGGGGTCAGCCCTGCGGAGATCGACCACCCAAACAATTTGGGCCTCCCTCGGCGTCGGGTGAATCCGAGCCAACAGCGGTGCGCGAACGTCCTTCGGCATGACAGTAGCTGTGGGGCGGGTCCCCTTCCGAAGCGGCGGGGCTCTCGCGCACCGAAAGCAACCTATCACTCAAGGCGCTACTGGGCAAGTTTTTCGTCGCATTTGAGGCGTAAAGTTACTTAGACGATATTTCATTTAGAAAAATATATACACGAAAGCCATATTATAGTACTCTTTAAGTAGTTTGTTATATGATATAAGGCGTACCCTATGCGCATTGACATCATCGAGACGCGCCAAGAGTTGCTTGATATCAGGGAAAATTGGGACGCCGTGTATGCGAGCGATCCCGAGGCGCAGTTCTTCTTGTCGTGGACCTGGATCTCACGCTGGCTCGATGGCGACAGGTCTCAATGGTTCATTCTCGCCGCCGCGCCCGGCCGGTCTTCCGGCTATGTGGCGTTCTTTCCTCTGAGACTGCGCACAAAAATGCGCAGGCGGGAGGGAGGTTTCTACAACGAGATTTCGCTCGCCGGCCGGGGATTGTCCGACTATTCCGGCCTCATCACGCGTCCCGAATACGAAGGACAAACGGTATCCGCCTTCGGCCGCTTTCTTCGCCGGGCCAACTGGTCCGTGTTGATGCTGGAGTTCTTCCGGTCGTCTCCCGGCAGGCTGGAACGCCTCTTGCGAAGTTTGCCCTCGAGCGACTTTCGCCGGATTGAGATTCCCGCCGTCAACAAGCTGGACAACGTCAACAATCTCGTTTGTCCGTATGTCGGCCTGCCGCAAAATTGGGACGCGTATCTTGCAGGGCTTGGCTCGAACACACGACAAAAGATGCGCCGCTTTCTGCGGAAGATCGACGATGGACAGGAGTACCGCATTACGGTCGCCAACGAGGACACGATCGATCGCGACCTCGACATCCTTATGAATTTCTGGCGCACCAAATGGGCGCAGCGCAAAGGGGACCGGCTGCACAGATTGGTGCGCACGAACCGAGGCATGTTCAGGGCATGCTTCGACGGCGGCGCCCTTTTTCTCCCCGTCATGTGGCAAGGAGACAAGCCGCTCGGTGCGCTCGCCACCCTGGTCGACCGTCAGAAGAAAGCGTTTCTGTTCTTCATGGCCGGCCGCGACGAAACGGTACGTAGCCCGGTGCCGCCGGGTGTCGCGCTCCATGCCTACAGTCTGCGGCATGCCATCGGGAACGGCATCGTTACGTACGATTTTCTGCGCGGGAACGAAGAGTACAAATACATGTTCGGCGTCGACGAAGCGTTGCTCAGCAATCTCGTCATCACGGCGCCAGGGAATCAGAATCTCGGCGGCAAGCTCGATCCTCGCTGCATTTCACGCGTCCTTCAGAAAACGATACAGCTCCATAAGGCGAACAAGCTCGCCGGCGCCGAGCGCGGCTATCGTCAGGTGCTCAAGGTGACGCCTCGATCTCCGGCGGCGCTGTATGGTTGCGGGCAGCTCTTGATGCGCAAGGGCGACTATCGCGGTGCAACCCAAATGTTCCGGAAACTTGTGTCCATCAAGCCGGACGCGCACAACGCCTGGCTTCGGCTTGGACTTGCCTACGAGGCGCAGACGCGCTTCGAGGACGCGGCAAAGACGTACCGTCAAGCTCTCCAGCGAAAACCGTCGGACGCGGAGGTGTACTCGCGGCTCGCGCAGGTTCTGCTGGCTCTGGGTAAAACCGGAGAGGCCACCTCGGCGTACCACACCGCGACGCGCTTACAGAACGGGCCGATCACGCTCGTCCATTGAACGGCCGGCGCCGGCGCCGCGAGAACGTCAACGCGTCACAACTCACGGAACGCTCGAGACATGCTATCCTCGATAGGCTTGAAGAGATATTCGAGGAAGGTCCGGTCTGCGGTCTTGATATAGACCTCGACTGGCATTCCGGGTGTGGGCGCGAAGTCCGGCAGTTTCGATGCCTCGATCAGATTCAACCTGATGCGTGCGATATAGACGTCGCTGGGACTTTGCTGTGCTTCCTGCTTCCCCGACACCAAGGAATCCGCGGAGACGTACACGACCTCGCCGGGGATCATTGGCGTGATACGACGATTGAGAGCGGAGAGCCGAACCATGGCGTGCTGGCCGCGTTTGACGACGTCGATGTCCCGGGGTCTGACTTGCGCCTCGATCAGCAGCTCCGCTTGAACGGGAAGTATTTCCATGATCGGCTTGCCCGGCTCGATGACGCCGCCGGGCGTGTGGTATTGGAGCTTCACGACGATACCCTTGACCGGCGCGGTGATGCTGACCCGCTCGACGACGGCCTTCGCCGCGTTTATGAGTTCGCGTACGTCCTTGAGTTCGGCGGAGACTTTGTGCATCTCCTCCACCGCGGCCTTGACGGTATTGTTTCGGACGCCGGTCACCTGCTCCATGATGCGTGCGATTCTTTCGCGTGCGTCGCCAATCTCTCCATTGAGCCTGCCGATCTCACCCGAGAGGTTCGCTTTGGCGCGCTCCAACGACAGAACTTCCGGTTTGCGGATGAGCCCCTTCTTGAGCAAGGTCCGCTTTCCATCGAGTTCTTCCTCAACATAGGCCAACTGCTGCTGGACCGCGGCGAGTTGGAGCTTTCCGCCTTCGACCCGTTGATCCAAGGCGTCGACGCCTTCCATGAGCGTTGCGATTTCGGTTTTGACGGCATTGCGTCTTGCCGTCAGGGCTTGGCGTTCGCGTTCCAGTATTTCCGAGATGTCCGGATCGAATTCGCGACCGGCGAGTTCTCGCGGGAACGTCACATCATCCTGTTCGTTCATTTCCGCGGTCAGGCGTGCTTCCTGGGCCACGGCGCGGGCCTTGCGCAATTCCAAGCGGCGCAACTCCGTCCGCGGCTCCCTTTCGTCCAGGTCAATGAGAACATCGCCCTTCTCGACGACGTCGCCTTCGCGAACGCGGATCTCTTTGATTACGCCGCCTTCCAGATGCTGAATGATCTTGTTTTCACCGGTTGCGACGAAGGAACCGCCGGCAATGATCGCGCCGGCGATGGGGGCCGTGGATGCCCACGACCCAAAGCCGAGCAAGAATGCGGCCATGACCAAAAAGCCAAATATCGTCGCGGTGCGCGTCGAACGGGGAATGCCCGCATGCCATTCTTGGGGAGCCGGTCCCTGACTCATCTCAGCACTCCTAATCGCCTTGGCGGTCCAGGTCGTCTAGTTCCTCGGCCTGATAGTCCGCCTCGCCGCCATTGGCGGCGGCCTTTTGCGTTGCGAGCTCCTTGCGCGCCGTGAGCAGCGGAATGATATCGGCGCGATCGCCGAGCGCCTGAACCGTTCCTTTGTTGAGGATCAGGATCTTGTCGACGCTTCTCAGCAGCGACGGCCGCTGGGTGATCGCGATCACCGTGATCTGCTTCTCCTTCGCCAGCCCCAGAGCGCGCGCCAGCGCACGTTCTCCCGGCGGATCGAGATTGGAGTTCGGCTCGTCCAGTACGACGAGTTGCGGATCTCCGAAGAAGGCGCGGGCAAGACCGATACGCTGTTTCTGGCCGCCCGAAAGCGGCGTTCCATCCATGGAAACTTGCGTTTCGTACCCTTGAGCGAACTCCGATACCATGCTGTGAACGTCCGCCATCTCCGCGGCATCGAAGATGGATTCATCGCTCGCGTCTCTACGCATGCGGGCGATGTTTTCTTTTATGGACGCGGGGAAAAGTTGGACGTCTTGCGGCAGATACCCGACGTTCTCGCCGAGTTGCCGCGGATCCCAGTTGCGTAGATCCATCATGTCGAGGCGGACGTTACCCGCCGTGGGAAAGATCGAGCCGACGAGCATCTTTCCCAAGGTCGACTTTCCGGTTCCGGACGCGCCGACAATTCCAAGAGACTCGCCGGGTTGCAGTTCGAACGAAACACCGTTCAGGATGACCTTCTTCGCGGGCTGCGGCACGTAGAGGATGCGATCCACCATGAGATGGCCCTTGGGGCGCGGCAGGCGCAGCCTATCGAAGTTCAACGGCGAGGATTGCAGCAGTTTTTTCACCCGGGCGAAGGCGGACCGTGCCTGAACGAAACTGCGCCAGCCTTCGATCGTGCCTTCGATCGGCGAGAGCGCGCGGCTGCCGACGATCGACGCCGCGATGATCATGCCGCCGGTCAAATGCCCGTGCGTCGCGAGGTAAGCGCCCCAGCCGAGGATCGCGATCTGCGTACAGAGCCGGACGAACTTGGACAGGGCTGTCAGCCAGATGTTGCGATCCTGCGCGGACACCTGAGACTTCAAGGACTCCGCCGTCTCGCCGCCCCATATCAAGACGCCTTCCGGCACCATGCCCATGGCGTTCATCACCTGCGCGTTCCGCGCCATGGCGTCCGCTTGCAGGTTGGCCCGTGTGCCGAAGGCGTTCGCGCGACCGAAATGTACGGCCGTGAGCTTCTGGTTCAGGAGCGCAAGTATCAGCAGCACGGTGCCGGTCGCCAGCACGATGAAACCGAGGTGGGGATGAACGAGAAAGACCACGACGAGATAGATCGGCACCACCGGCATGTCGAGCATGGTGAGGAGCACCGGTCCGGTTATGAAGCTACGCAAGTGTTGGAGTTCCGACAGAATTTGAAACTCGCGGCTGGAACCGTTTTGCGACGATCGGGCCGCCGCGCTCAAGACCGGCGCGCCGAGATTGCTCTCCAGATCGACCGCGACGCGCATGAGGATGGTCCTCCGCGCCAGGTCCAGCAGGACATGCGCGCCGATCGCCCCGACGACGACGATCGTCAGCATGACGAGCGTGTCCATGCTTTGGCTCGTGAGTACGCGGTCGGAGATGTTGAAGAGATAAATCGGAATGGACAGCACAAGCAGGTTCACGACGAAGGAGAACACGGCGACGGTCGCGAGGTTGCGCCGGCAACTGGCGAGGCCCTTGGTGAGGACTCCCCGGAAATCCAAACTGGAGACGCGTCCGCCGATCGGAGCGCTTCCATTTGCGCCGTGACCGTTGGCACCATGACCGTTGGCACCATTGGCGCGCGCGCCGTTCTTGATGCCGTCAAAGATATTGCCGAGCGCCGTGCCGCTGCCGTGGTTCGATCTGCTTGCGGCTTCCTCTCCGGCTTCGGTGGACACGGAACCGGAACCGTTGGGGCTGTCGGCGCCGGCTCCGTTCGTCCTGCCGTTGTGAAGCGGATTTCGGTTATTGTCGGCCATGTTGGAGGTGCGCCCCTGATCGTATTCTAGGTGAGGACATTGCCGAGTACGTCAGCATGGCCGGAGTCGTGAACGGGGACCGCAACGGCGTCCTCATCCTGACCGTCTCCCTCGGGGAGCGAGGCAAAGGCAACGAGCTCGTTCGCCAAGACGTCCGGATCCGACTCCTTTACCGTGTCGTCATCGGTCGCGACCAATTCGGTTTGGATGAGCAGCTCGTCCTCATAGAGGTCGCCGCCGATGTAGTAGTCCGCTGCAGGGCCGGTGTGGACGATGGTGGCGAAGTTCCCGAGTGCGTTCTCGCCGGTGGATGCCACCTGCATGACCGGATCGGCGGCCGCGGCCGCGGCGGGCAACACTTGAAGCGCGACATCGGCATCGGCAACGACGTTTTCCTGCTCGATGGCGTTGACGTCGTAGACATTGCCCGTAATCAACAGGATGTTGAACTCGGGGTCGTTGAAGTTCGGAATGCCGATTCCTGCCGAAGGATCCAGTTCGGTATCGCCACTTTTAAGCTGCGCAATCAAGGCCTCCCATTCCGGTGTGAGCGCTTGATAGGCCTGCGTTCCCCATTGCTCGATCAACGCTTCGTTCTGAAGCCAGTTCGCGCCGGCCGTTATGGATGGATCCGACAGACCGTCGCCTTCCGGGAAGGAGGCGTCGTAGCCGAGCACCTTGAGTGTGTCGGGATCGAGCAGGACGTTCTTCTGATAGATAAAGTTGATCTCGTGGTAGTCGCCGAGGACGATGACCAGATCGTAGTCTCCGTCTATCGTTATTATTTCGGCGAAGTTGCCTTGCTCGTTGGCCCCCATCAAGAGCTGATAGTTGGCCAAGTAGGCGTCCTGAACGGAAATGTCGTTGTCGTATAGCCAGTTCTTCTGCGTTACAACGCTGACGTCATACAAGTCGCCGTCAAGCACATCGACGTGCCAGTCGATTCCGGGAAAAATATTACTTCCCGCAAAGCTTGGAACTCCTGCGTCCGTGTCGAGAAAGGTCGCGATGTTGAAGGCCTCGTTGCCGCCACCCTCGATCTGGAAAATGCCATCGCCAGCGTATGTGATGTCGTCGTCGTCGACATAGAGATTGAGCTGGACGATAGCGTCGGTCCGAAAGTAATCGCCGACGACGACGAGGGTGCCGATCGCATGATTGATATCGAAGATGCCCGCGACATTTGCGGCGAGGTTGGAGCCTGCCGTTACGATCTGCGCGGGAACGTCCGTCGGGTATGGATTTTCAGACTCCTCCTCGGAGCCGATCGCGACCGGAAATACGGGCAACTCGGTGCCTTCGGGTTGAAGCTCGCCATTTAGGTAGACGCCAGGCTCGACGTCGCTTCTGGTGGTTTCGCCCGAGGCTTCCCATGCGGCGTCGTATTCGCGGGCAAACGATATGAGCGACGCCGTGTTGAAGGCGAGATCGGAAAACTCGGGAGGGACCGCGGCCGTCGCCTCGTCATGGAGTTCCTGAAGCGTCTCCGCGATATCTCGAAACTGCAGTGCTTGGAGAGCCTCCACCGACCACGCTTCGGAGATCGCAATGTCATTGTCCCACATGACATTAAGCTGTTGGACTTGGATCAGGTGCTGATCGCCGCCTGTATCGTATGTGACATGGATCGCGGCTTCGTCCGGTACGTTTGAAATGACGGTTACGATCTGCAGCAGGCTGGGAGCAACGAGCAGGAAGGGAGCGCCCGGTGGTGGAAGGTCGTCCGGAAGCTTTTCGTCGACAATCGGATTGATGTCCGGAGGGCGCGGCCCTGAATGGAATGGGGTTGCCGACGCCGGACCATAGCCGATCAGGCCGGGTGCCGGGGACTGCGGGTCGACGAATCGGGACGCGGTATCGAATTCGTCTAGATTTGGCGATTTGTGAGCGGGGGAATGCTTGCCTGGGTCGAAATCGTCGCGTTCCCGATGGGCCATGAACTCATCGTAGCTCTGGCGCATGCGCCCCGACTCATTGCTGAGGTGGAAGTGCCCTGCGAACAGACGGATGATCTCGGCAACTCCGGTGCCCATCGATGCCTCCACGCCAAACTTCTCTTGGTCCAGCTCTTGGCGCCTCTATCCAAGTCTCCCTGCTAATTTCGTTCTTATTTGAGAAAGAGCAGCCCGCGCGGAGGGTCCGCGCGGGCTTTTTGGCTGGGTTAAAGGATCGCATCAGTCGCGTCGTCACCAACAACCGAGATCTCATTTGAGTTGAACTGGATGTTGGCACCCTGAACGATGTTCTGGGTGAACGCTTCCTGATTAACGATCGCATCGGCGGTCGCGTTGCCGGTACCGCTGATGTTGCCGATCTCGGTCTCGGCCATGGCGTCGTCCATCTTGGCTTCGCCGCCATCGGCAAAGGCTTGCTGAATGAACGAACCTGCGCCGATGTTTCCATCGTCGAACTTGTCGTCCATCTTGCCGTCGACTTCGTCGGCGTCATACTTGACTTCAGCGCGATCCAGCGTGTCGTTGTCGACGAGCGAGTTGACTTGCTGGATATTGAAGGCGTTGTCGTTGCCCGGGCCGGCGACATCTTGCCATACGTCGTTGGCGAGAGCTTGGACGATGCCTTCGTTGTCCTGCGCATTGAAGTTCTCGATATCGATCAGGTCGTCGTCGGTCGGCAGGCTGTCGAGATCGAGGTCGATGTCAATGTCGACATCCACGTCGACCTTGTTCTCGACTTCGTTCTTGATTTCGTTGCTGACCTTGTTGTCGACCTCGTTATCGACCTTGTTCTCAACCGCGTTGTCGAGTTTGTTCTCGACCTCGTTGTCGAGCTTGTTCTCTACCTCGTTCTTGTTCTCATTCTCGTTCTTGTTGTCGTTATCGTTGTCGTTCTTGTTGTCGCTTTCCTGGTAGAGAGCCTGGACCGCTAGCTGAGCCTGGCCCTGAGCTTGGCCTTGTGCCTGGCCCTGAAGCTGATCTTGCTTCTGGTCCTGATCTTGCTTCTGATCCTGATCTTGCTTCTGATCCTGGTCCTGATCAGGGTCGTTTTTATGTCTGGGGTCGTAGTCACGTAAGCCCATGATGGTCTCCTTGGCCTTACAGGGACGCATCGCGGCTGAGAATCTCGCTGATCTTCTGCGTCGGCGAGGAACGCATATGCGATGACATCCAGTTTCGGTTCATCATCATCTGCGGCCCCGATCGCGGAACGGCTCGCTTACGCCAAGACGCACCGTCAATCTGCCGCTTGTGGTAGCGGGACGAGTCCTCTGGGTATCCGCCTCCTTCCACTGGCTTCTTGACCGGAACGTGGTCCGATCAAGGTCCCTATATTAGGAAGAGGCACAGAAATTTTCGCAATATTCTTATACATACCAAAGGGCACATAATATGTACCCAGTTCTTATGGTGTAATGCAGCATATGTTATAGGATATTGTATAATACGTACTCAAGACGTAGCAGGTTTGTTGTTTACGCTAAACCTCTAACGCAAACGCCAAGGGTGAAAATAATACTAAGCGTACCACGATGTATACAACGCGTACCCAACTCTACTGTTGAGCCCAAAATGGGCCTGCTGTAGAATTCCGGGGGCGTCGTAGCTCACGGCAACGTCTGTTGGAAGGAACAGCTTACGGGCGTGTCCATCGGGTGGCTCGGCTAGAGGATCGCGAGCGATGTCGCTGGCGTCTGGCACACTCATGAAGCGGCGAGAGACACTGGACTTCGGCACGTTTCGTGACGAAGAGGCGGCCTACGAATTTGTCGAGCGACAAATCTGGCCGGACGGTCCGGTCTGTCCCCATTGCGGAGGCAGCCGCCGCATAGGGCGTCTGACCGGGGAGAGCACCCGCATCCATACGTATAAGTGCTATGACTGCCGGCGCCCCTTCACGGTCAAGCTCGGAACGATCTTTCAGGACAGCAAGGTCCCTATGCACAAATGGCTGCAGCTCATCATGCTCAGCCGTGCGCTGGGGCCGTCCCTGAGCTCCTATAAAGCGGCAAAGATATTGGGCGTAACCGCCAAAACCGGCACCGCAATGCTTTTGCGATTGCGCGTTTGGGAGCAAAAGCTCCGCCTACAGCGTCGCGGCCGGTAAATCCAACCCATAAGGGGATCGAATTCCTTCGCTGCCTTCAAGCCGCCTTCGAGAAGTACCAGCTTTGCCATCTTTGCAGCGAACGTACACGGACTTTATTTGGAATCGCCACACATTCGTCACAAAAAATTAAAAGGCTAGCGATAGGCTTGGGAGTTGCTTAAGATTGCAGCATTGGGTCGGAAGCGTAAGCATTGATGGTCGTCATGGCGTACAGTTGGGTAGGGAGTTGCGTCAAATGTCACGCCCATTGGATATGGCGGGCCGAACGCCGCGTGAACTTCAGCTAGAATATTTTCTGAGTGTCGTAAGCGAGAATGGTAGCCAGCAGCTGATTGCGGAGTTTCTCGCTGCTTTTTCCGAGATTGCGCCGCCGGTGCACCCCACGACATCCACAGCACCAATGAACCCAAACGACGACCCATGTATCGTCAGGGGGTTCTGGGTTTCCACTGCGTCCACTGACGAAACCAAAGATGGTTGCGCCTTCCAAGAGCGGTCGCGGCGGCAAGCATCGGGTGGGAAGCAAGTGTCCTACCGCGGCAAACCCAGATCGCCATCGAGCGCCCCGATGTGGCCATCAAAAAGTTCCGACCAAAGCGCCATCGCTGCGGAGCGGTCGTAGTTGAGGCCGTGGGTCCGGTAGCCGGGCGGAAGCTGATCGGGATGGCTATGCACGGGACGTGTTAGCTCTTCCATGAAGCGACTGGCGTTGAGACAGCCATGACGGAATTTCCGGTCCTGTCCGCTGCTGAGCAGGCAGATTTCTTCTCCGATCAGGTGGCTCGGAAAACCTGTCACCTCCTGCCACGCTTCAAGCTGGACGAGGCCCGCGCTTTCAGAATCGAGGCGTCCCGCCGTGTATTCGGCGGCCAGTGATATCAGCATGCTCATGAAGCCGACCATGTACGGGTCAAGCCATGCGTGTTCTGTCAGCTGCGAGGAGAATCGAGTCTGACTCTCCTCGACGAAAGGAGAGATCAAGGCAACGGCGACCTTGCGTGCGCGGCGGACTTTCAAAAGTCCAAACATGGCACTACCCCTTGTCGGAAGGGGATCGATACTGGCGTTGGACCGGCATTTTCGCGCGTTCATGGATCAAAAGCGAGTCCTCCCCATGAATTCAAAGCTGCCGCCTAAACCGGACTTCAAATCAATCGAGACGGCCGCGTTCGAGTCCGCCGACCGCCGGACGATGCTTCTTGCGCTGATCGGGAACCTCTCCTTCAGCTGGTCCAACAACGAAAGCATGTTCATCTATGTGCTGATGCTTCTGCTCGATACGGACGAGGTGTCGGCCGCCATCGTGTTTTCGACGCTCAACACCACGCGGGCGAGGCTCGACCTGATACAGCGCTTGGCGCTCATCCGAATTTCTCAGACGGAAGTTCGCCAGGAGCTTGACGATTTGATCGACCGTTTTTCGGCCGCCACGCGGCTGCGCAACGAGTTCAATCACGCGATGTTCATGCTCAACGAGCAGGGCGACATCACGCACACGCAGTCCTTGCGCATCGTGGAACGGCGGGGCCGGTTCAAGTTCGGGGAGACCCGTAAGGTCGACAAGGCCCGCATCGATGAAATGTCGGCGGCGATCCGCAGTCTGCGTGATCTCAACCGGGACCTTTGGGACTTCCTCCCACGCTTGCAAGCGAGCGTTCCGGCACGCGGTGGATCTTGACGGTGAGAGCGTCGCGGTTGGGGGAGACAGAGACTTTGAACAATCTGGGAGGTTACGATCGTGACTGAACGGCAGACGGCTCAAATCTTAGAC
Source organism: Hyphomicrobiaceae bacterium UBA7697 (assembly GCA_002482645.1). Taxonomy (GTDB): domain Bacteria; phylum Pseudomonadota; class Alphaproteobacteria; order Rhizobiales; family Methyloligellaceae; genus Methyloceanibacter. The sequence continues at coordinate 63,328 of DLGJ01000015.1, read as the reverse complement.
GATCCATCGGTCAAGGAGAGCTACGTCAACAAGCTCGTTGGTGCGGCCTTCGACGGCGCTTGCGTCAGTCTGACCTTTGGAGTGGCGCGCGTTCTTCCTCTCGGCACGCGAGAAGCGGGCGCGGCTTCCGCGACTGTCCATGTGACCACGCGGCTCGCCTTGTCGCCGGCCGCCGCCGTCGACCTGACGAAGAGCCTGGGCAAAATGCTCGGTACTCTCAAAGAGATGGCGGACAGGAGGCTGGAAGAGCAAAAGCGGCACTAGTGTCCCATGCCAGGAGCGCACGTTGCTTCGACGTTTCGGAGTCATGCTTCGCTTCCTGCCGGCCGGTACGACGAGGTGGTCTTCCGTCCCGGCTGGCGTTGACATGTCCGGTGCTCGAGCCGGCCGGTCGTGTCTTTGCCGATGCGGTAGTGGCAGCGGGCACTGGTTCCGGGTCTTCGGGCTGGACAGTGCTTTAGTTGGTGACCCCGGCAGGATTCGAACCTGCGACCCTCAGATTAGGAATCTGATGCTCTATCCTGCTGAGCTACGGGGCCGTTGCTTTACGTTGCTACACTGGCGCCTGGTTGAGCGCCAGCCCGTTTGCCGTGGGCTGGATGCGCCCCATGCCGACCGTATGACGCAGCTCAAGGTCTGCCGCGCAACATAGAAATACCAAGGTTATACGCCTCGTAGGGCTATAGTCGTTTGAAAACATTGGAAATATTCTAATGAAAGCGCCGTTTCGGATGGACCGCCGCGGCTTTCTCGCCCTGGCGGGGGCGGGAGCCGCGGGTCTTGCTCTGCCATCGGGTCTTGCTCTGTCATCGGGTTTTGCCGCGTTCGCGCGTGCGGCGGAGGCGCCGCCGTCCGAACTCCGCATCCAGGCCGCGCGCTACCGTCTTCGCGACGCCGTGACCGAGAACATGGTGAGCGTGTTTCCCGATGCGCCGCCGCCGGTCCTTCGCATGCGGGAGGGTGTGCCGTTTTCGATCGACGTGACCAATGCGCTCGAGGAGGCATCGACGATGCACTGGCACGGCATCCGCGTGCCGAACGAGATGGACGGCGTGCCCTACCTCACCCAATGGCCGATCCAGCAAGGCGAGACTTGGCGCTACAGCTATACGCCCAAGGACGCCGGAACCTATTGGTATCATCCCCATTGCCAGACCATGGAGCAGATGGCGCGCGGTCTCACCGGGATCATCGTCGTCGCCGAGACGGACGATCCGGGCTTCGACGGCGAGACGGTCCTGAACCTTCATGACTTCCGGATCGGCAAGGACGATCAATTCATGAAGCTGTTCTCGGCCCGGTCGGCCGCGCGGGGCGGAACGCTCGGCACAGTGATGACCGCGAATTGGGAGCAGAACCCGGTCTACGAGCATCCGGCCGGCTCGCTCGTCCGGCTTCGCATCGCGGCGACCGACACGACGCGGATCTACACATTGACGATCGACGGCGCGGAGGGGCGCATCGTTGCCGCAGACGGGCATCCGTTGCGCGAGGAACTCCCGTGGCCGACAGCCGAGGCGCCTATCACGGTGGCGCCGGGCCAGAGACTGGACGTGGCCTTGCGGATGCCGGACACCGCAGGCCGGGACGTTGTGGTGACCTATCGAACCCCGATGCGCACCCAGGCCCTCGCCACGCTTCGCGCGACCGGTTCCAATCTCGGCCGTACTCTCGATGAGCTTAGGCCGCTGCAGCCCAATCGCTTGGCCCATTTCGACGAGGCATCGAGCGAGATCATCGAACTGGTGTTCGGTTGGTCCCCGGACGGTCTGAAGCCGAACAACGGCTTCTGCGGGTCCTTTGGCTACACGTTTTGGTCCATCGACCGGAAGCCTTGGCCTGGAGACGCGGCGAAGGGCACGGAGCCGGTCGCGGATCTCAAGCTCGGGCGCAGCTATGTGCTGCGCCTTCGCAACGAGAGTCCGAATATGCATCCGATCCATCTACATGGGCTGGTGTTCCGCCCGTTGCGGTCGAACAAGCGCACGCTGCCTTCGAACTGGACCGACACGGTCGTCCTCAACCGGAGCGAGACGATCGATATCGGGCTCGTCGCCGACAATCCCGGCGACTGGGCCTTCCATTGCCATGTGATCGAACACCAGAAGACGGGCCTCGCCGGCTTCGTCCGCGTCGGCTGAGGGCCGGCGCCCGCACTCTATCGCCTTGTTCCGGCGCACCACGCGTTCCTAGAATGACCGATGCGCCTCTTTGTAGCTGCGATCCTTGCCGGACTTGCGATGGGCTCGCCACGGAGCTTGGCGCTGCCCCACGGCTGCGATTTGCCGCCTGGGGAAACGGTCGCCATAGCCGATGCCATCGACGGCGAGACGGTGCGGCTCGAAGACGGCCGCGCGGTGCGGCTTCTCGGGGTTCAGGCGCCCGCTGCCCCGCGGGACTGGGACGGTCCCGAGCCCTGGCCCTTCGCGGTGCTCGCCGAGGAGGCGCTTGCCAAGATCGCTACCGGGTCCACGGCCGAGCTGCGCTTCGATGCGCGCAAGGAGGACCGGCACGGGCATGTGCTGGCGCAGGTCTATGTCGAGCACGATGGCAGCCTCGTCTGGCTGCAGGCGAAACTCGTCGAGGAGGGGCTGGCGCGCGTCGCGGCCCTGCCCGATCTCGGGGCGTGTCTCGCGCCGCTTGTCGCGGCCGAGCGCGAGGCGCGCGACGGCAGGCGAGGGCTGTGGCGGTCGCTGACCTACCAGGTGCGCGACGCGAACAACCCCAAGGCCCTTGGCTATCTGCGGCACAGCTACCAGCTCGTAGAGGGGACGGTGCACGGGGTCGGCGAGGGAAAGACGCTGGTCTATATCAACTTCGTGGAGGACTGGCGGAGCGACTTCACGGTCGCGATTCCGCGCAAGCGCTTGCCTGCCCTGGAAGCGGCAGGGCTCGATCTCGCGGCGCTGCCGGGCAAGCGGATTCGCGTTCGTGGCTGGGTCGAATGGTGGAATGGGCCAATGATCAGGATTTCCCATCCCGAAGAGATCGAGGTCTTGGGTGCTTCACCCGGCGCCGGCTGATTCCGTCCGGCACCGGAAAGAAGGGGATGCGGCTCTCGCCAAACGAAAAGGCCGGGCAAGAGGCCCGGCCTTTCGAAACTGCATAGCTCGGAGCCGCTTTAGGCGGCGGCTTTCCCGGCCGTCTCGGCCTCGGCGGCGGCCTTGGCGCTGCGCGCCGACTTGGCGAGGATGTCGTCGATCTTGGCGATCGCGCTGTCCTCGTCCAGTTTCTCCACGGCGGCAAGCTCGCGCGCCATGCGATCCAGCGCGGCTTCGTAGAGCTGGCGCTCGGAGTAGGACTGCTCGGGCTGCGCTTCGGAGCGATACAGATCGCGGACCACTTCGGCGATGGAGATGAGATCGCCGGAATTGATCTTGGCTTCGTATTCCTGGGCGCGGCGCGACCACATGGTGCGCTTCACGCGGGCCTTGCCCTTCAGCGTGGTCAGAGCCTTCTTCACGATCTTGTCGTCGGACAACTTGCGCATGCCGACGCTTTCGAGCTTCGTGGTGGGAACGCGAAGCGTCATCTTATCCTTGTCGAAATTGATGACGAAGAGCTCGAGCTTCGCGCCGGCGATCTCCTGCTCCTCAATGCTCACAATGCGGCCCACGCCGTGCGCAGGGTAGACTATGAATTCGTTCGTCCGAAAACCGTTTCTCTGCTGGGGTCTCTTCTTATCGGCCATATGCTCGCCTCGCTGTTGAAAAATCGTGGGGGCGCCAAGACAGAGATGCGTGAGCGTGTCCGCGTCAAAATCGGCCAGCGATCGGAACGCTGGCGCCGCCGGGGGGCGGCCTTCGCGGACAATACAGAAGCGTTCGATCAGGGGTCCCCGATCGCCTACACCTCTTCGAAGCTCAGAAAAAAAGCGCGCCCAACCGGCTCGCCTCTCTTGGTGCCTCACGCGCCGGCAGTCTGCGCCATGTCAAAGACACCATATCACAAATTTCGGTATTTCGGAAGCCGCCTGGATTGAAGGCGGCGGCCATTTTGCAACGGCGAATGCGGCATTTTGACCGAAAGGTTAACGGGAGGGCCGCTCCAGAGCCGCCCCGAAAGACCCGAAACCGGCCCTAGTCGCCTTCGCCCGGATCCGCCGAGAAGTATTTCTCGAACTTGTCCGGCTCGGCCTGGAAGCTGTCGGCGTCGTCGGGGGCCGGCTTCTTGGTCGTGATGTTCGGCCACACTTCGGAGTATTGCCGGTTCACATCGAGCCATTTGTCGAGGTCCGGCTCGGTATCGGGCTTGATGGCATCCACCGGACATTCCGGCTCGCAAACGCCGCAATCAATGCACTCGTCGGGGTGAATGACGAGCATGTTGTCGCCCTCGTAGAAGCAATCCACGGGGCAGACCTCAACACAGTCCGTATATTTGCACTTAATGCAAACTTCAGTGACGACGTAAGTCATCGATCCCACACGCTATCGGGCTGTCCCAGCCCAGTTTCGAAAGCCCTGTTCGGGCTGTTCGGTGAGCCCGGGGGAGGGAAGGAGCCCTGCCTATAACAATAGTGTCGGCAGCACAAGCCGCGCCGGAACCCGGCCGATGCGGAATTTTAGGATGGATTTGCGGCGTCCGGGCGCAATTCGAGGCGGAATTTCCATTGCCCGCCGAAGAGCCCCCAAGGCGCCCCGGCGTCAGCTCCAAATTGCGCGAAATGTCTCGATACGGCGCCGGTCCCGTTTCGTGGGCCGTTTTCCGGCGCGCATCTCCGTTTGCGCTTCGTCAGCCGCTTCCTCCACGGGCGGCGTCAAATCCTCATAAAGCGTTTGCGCCAGCGGCGCCGGACCGCGCCGCTCCGCGCTATCGCGCACCCGCCACACCACGAGCCTCCCCGGCGGCGTCGCCGTAACGACGTCTCCAGGTTGAACGATCCGGCTGGCTTTGCGCACCCGCTCGCCGTTGATCCGCACTTTGCCGTCGGCGATCAGCCGCGTCGCGGCCGAGCGTGTCTTGGCCAGCCGCGCGCACCAGAGCCATTTATCGAGCCGTTGGCCGGTCACGCGAGCGGCCGGTCAGCTCTGTCCCGAGCGGCCGCGCGCGGCGAGGCTGTCGCGGAGCTCCATCAGGGCCGCGAAGGGCGAATGCTCCGGCTTGAGTTGTTCCCGCTTGGGTGCGCGATTGCCCTCGTCGTTGCGGTCCCGGCCCTTTGCGTGCCGTTCGCCCTTGTCGTGCCGTTCGCCTTTGTGCGGCTTCCGGGGCGGCTTGCCCTGCTGCCCCTTCCGGTGATGCTTGGCCTGCCGCTGCGGGCGTTCGCCCTCGCCGCCCGCCTCTTTGCCGCGTCCGGCTTGACGTCCACGGCCGTGCTGTTGCTGCCGTTGGGTGCGGCGCTTGGCCGGACGCCAGATTTCGTCGAAGACGGGCTCGGCACCCGCTTGCGCTTGCTGTTCGTCACCGGCGCCCGCTTGCGCCGCTCCCTCGCCGGTATCCGTGCCCTCGGTCGCGGCCGGTTCGGCCGTTGTCGCGAGGTCCCCGCCCATCGCCGCACCGGCATTTTCGATCCGACGCCGCTCCAAGCGGAACCCGAGTCCGCGCAGGATCGAGGCAAATTCTTCGCCCGAGCATCCGACCATCGACATCAGTTCAGGCACGACGCGGAAGCCGCCGTCTCCCGTGGCGCCCGACGGTCCCGCAGGCGGCTTGGGACTGGTGGCCGCTGCTGGCGCGGGTGCAGTATCCGTTCCGGCCCCTCCGCCATCGGCCGAGGCGGTCCTTGCGCCGGCCGGTTCTCCGGCAGGCTCTGGCGACGGTGCCGCGGGGACTTCGGCGCCCTCCGCTTCGGACGTCAAGGCCTCGACAGCCGGAGACACTACGGCGGTGGCTTCTGGAGCCGGAGCCTCTGGAGCGGACGCTTCCGGGGCCGGTGCTTCCGGCGCCTGACGCCACGTCACCCGTGCCCGGATCAGGTCGGACAGCCGTTCCAGCATGTCGATCCGGACGGCGCGATTGCCGGCGACATGGAACCCCGCCGCGCGCCAATAGGGCTCGGGCAAGGCCTGGTCCGCGGGCACCGAAGTCAGGCCCTGCTGCGGCCGTTCCGGCATGGCGTCCACGTCGATCCCGTATTCCCGGCCCCCGTGCAGCGCCCAAAGCAGGAGCAGGAGCTCCGCCGCGGCGGGCTTCAACAGAGCGGGGAAGTAGAGATTGAAGGCGCCGAAACGGACGCCGTATTTCCGCAGCTGGGCGCGGTCGGACTGGTCGAGCGCCTTGATGTCGTCGGCGGCGCCCTCGCGCCGGAGGACGCCGAGATTCTCGGTGATGCGGAAGGCGAGCCCGCGCGCGAGCCCGGTCAAGTCCTCGGCCGCGCTCAGAGCCATGAGCGGCTTGAGCTTCGCATCCAGATGGGCGGCGAGCCAGGCATCCAGGCGCATAGCGACGCGTTCCCGGTCCGGCGCGCTCAGATTCTCGTCGGCGAACAACTCGATGCGAGGCTTCAGGGCCGTCTCGCCTGGAACCAGCCGTCCGACTTCGCAACCCTGCCACAACACGCGCCCGCTTCCCGACAGGGCAATGGTGTCGTCGGTCGCGGACGACAGCGCATCGCTGCGCGAGGCGAGCTCGCTCGCCAAAACCTGCGTGGCCGCATTGCGCGCGGCCTTTCCATGAATGCCGTCGCCCGAGGAATCGGGCGTGAAGCGGAATCCGTCCAGACGGCCCACATAGTGGTTCTCCACTAGGATCTGACCGTCTTCGCCGATTTCGGCCATCATTTCCTCCTTGTCGCGCAGGCGCCGCATGAGCACGCTGGTTCGCCGGTCGACGAAGCGTTGCGTCAGGCGTTCGTGAAGCGCGTCGGACAATTTGTCCTCGATCGATCTGGTACGTTCTTGCCAGTGCTCCGGATCGTCCAGCCATTGAGCGCGGTGGGACACAAATGTCCAGGTGCGAATTTGCGCTAGACGATTCGACAACGTATCGAGGTCGCCTTCGGTTCGATCCGCCTGTCCCACTTGCCGGGAGAACCAGTCCTCGGGAATCCTGCCCTCCTCGCTCATGACGAACCCGAACAGCGTGCCGACGAGGTCGGCGTGGTCCGTGGGCGAGACGCGCTGGTAGTCGGGGATCTGGCACATGTCCCACAGCAGCCCGACCGAAGCCGGCGAGCGCGCCATGTCGCAAAGGGCCTCGTCGCGGGTGACGTTCTCCAGCGCGATGACGTCGTCGACCATGCGCGAGCGGATGAGGCGGGGATGGACCGGCGTTTCGCGCAAGCTCTCCTTGAGGGCGCCGATGGAGGCGGTGTCCAATGTGCGGCTGCGCCATTGCAGGACGCCGACCTGATCGAAGGCGTGGGTTTCGAGACGCTCGATCGACTCCGCGTCGAACGGGCCGACTTGTCCCGTTACCCCGAACGTGCCGTCGTTCATGTGGCGCCCGGCGCGTCCGGCGATCTGGCCGAGCTCCGACGGGGTGAGGTTGCGATGGGTGTGGCCGTCGAACTTGCGCACCCCCGCGAAGGCGACGTGATCGAGATCGAGATTGAGGCCCATGCCGATCGCGTCGGTCGCGACCAAGAAGTCCACGTCGCCGTTCTGGTAGAGAGCGACTTGCGCGTTGCGCGTGCGCGGAGACAGCGCGCCGAGCACCACGGCCGCGCCGCCGCGCTGACGGCGCACGAGCTCGGCGATGGCGTACACATCGTTCGCGGAGAAGGCGACGATGGCCGAACGCCGGGGCAGCCGCGTGATCTTCTTCTCGCCCGCATAGGTGAGGTTCGACATGCGCGGGCGCGACACGAGATTGGCGCCGGGCAGCAGCTCCCGGATCGCCTCGCGCATGGTCGCGGCGCCGAGCAGCAACGTCTCGCTCAGGCCGCGCGCATGGAACAGCCGGTTGGTGAAGACATGGCCGCGCTCGGCGTCGGCGGCGAGCTGGATTTCGTCGATGGCGACGAAGTCGGCCTCCAGCTCGCGCGGCATCGCTTCCACGGTGCAAACGTAGAAGCGGGCGCGCGGGGGCTTGATCTTCTCTTCGCCGGTGATCAGCGCGACCTGGCCCGCGCCCACCTTGGCGACCACCTTCTCGTAGACCTCGCGCGCGAGGAGCCGCAAAGGAAGGCCGATCACGCCGACGTCGTGAGCGAGCATGCGCTCGATGGCGAGATGGGTCTTGCCCGTATTGGTGGGGCCCAGCACGGCGGTGACGCCGCGTCCGCGATTGGGCGGTCCGTGCGCGCCGATCGTCTGCGCGCCTGTGGATTGTGTGGATAAGGCTTTGGACATTCAGCGAAATTCTTAACGCGACTCGTTGCTTCGGCGTGAACGGGACCAGAACGAAACCCGTCCGAATCGCTGACTCCAGCGTATTCGAATTATGTTCCGTCCCAAAATGGAACGGCGATTGCGCGCATGCCCGGCTGAGAGTGGATGTAAGCGTTTTGGGCCGCCCGCGCTACATCTAGCATCGTTTCCGGCGTATGGCCGCGTGGCGCGGGATCGCAACGGGAACAGACGAGGGGCGAATCAGGGGATCGTTAATTTTCGCGAGCCGTTCCCCACGACATGTTGTGGTTTTGGGGTGCCGCGTTAACCAAGGGCCGCGGCACGCCGCTCTCTTCGTCACCCTCGGCTTGTCCCGTGGGTCCATTGGGGCGGTTTACGTGAAGCCGAGGGCCTGAGCGAGATCGAGAGGCCCAAGTGGATGCCCGGATCAAGTCCCGGCATGACGGCGTAGGAGCGTGGGCCAAGTAAATCGGCAACTGCAGACTCGCCCGTTCCCCCGTCATGGCCGGGCTCGGCCCGGCCATCCACGTCTTTGAGGGCGGTAGGGAGGCATTTCGCGGATGCCCGGATCGAGTCCGGGCATGACGAGTTCGGGGCGCACACTCACACCGCCAAGCGGGGCACTACATCTCGTTTTCGTGCCGGCACGGGGCGCAATCGGTGCAAGCCCACACCGTGAACAGAGCGGCGACGAATCAGGGGTTCGTAAATCTTCGCGGGCCGTTCCCTACGAGATGTTGTGGTTTGGAGGGGCCGCGTTAACCAGTGGGGTCCAGCGTCCCTACCGGGACCACGGCGTGGCTCAGCGCGCTTCGGCCCGTCCGGCGCGGCCGACGCGCAAGGACGTCATCACGGCGACCGCCGTGTAGCCGCCGAAGGCCGGGATCACGATGCGGTAGGGCACATACATGTCCGTTCCCTGGAGCGGCACCATCCAGGCTTCGATGCCGTTGGCTTGGCGCAGTTGCTCGATGCCGGGATCGCCGCGCGGATAGCCGGAGATGGGTACGAACTTCACCCGGCACACCGCGGCCGGGCCGGTGTAGCTGCCGGCACCCCGGTTCTGCACCATCACGCGCTTCTTCGGCGTCAACACGAGATCGTAGCGCGAGCGTCCGTCGAAGATCGGGATCACTTGGTCGCAGACGCTGAGATCGCCATGGGGGTTCGCGGAGCGGGCCGTGAGAAAGGCGCCGCTCAGCGGATCCACCACATGCTGCACCTGTTCTTTCGTGACCTTGATCTCACCGGGATAGGGGCGCGGCTTCGGCCAAATCCTGACGGACTGCACGAAGCCGTCGCCAAAGGAGATGCGCAGGCGTTCGCTGTATTTTCCGTCCGTCTGGCTGAACGAATAGGTCGTCGGGTTCGGGCCGGCGGTGGTCGCCGCGCCGGCGCCGCCGAGGGAGCCCTGCCAATTGAAGACCCAGCCCTTGAGCACGGAGAAGGTCCCGGCGCCGCGCAAATTGTACTGGCCGTCGCGGACCGTGCCGGAAATGCTGAAATTGCCCAGATTGAAGCGGCCGAGGCTGACATTGTAGACGGCGACGAAGCTGGCCGAGGTGTCGACCGGCGGGGCCGCCGAGGGCGTGGTCGGCATGGTGGGCGAGGGCTCGCTGTCCTCCGGGCGATCCTTGTAGAGGCCTTCGATCGGGAAGGGCGGGGGACCCTCGTCAGGGACCTCGCCGCGCATGTCCGGGTCGGCCTGTATCTCGGCCCGTGCGCTGCCAGCGTCCCCGTCCGGCCAAAAGTCCAGCGAAATCAGAGCCAAGGCCGCAATGCCCAGGGTCAGCGCGGCGGGCGCACCCAAGCTCATGACATGTCGTGCGACCCGCATCTATCGCAGCCTTTCCCGGTGTTCCCCGCTATTTTGATTTCGCAAGGCCACTGTCCAGGATTAGATGGATTCGTCAATTGGGCCAACAGAGGCGAAATGCCTTCTGCGCCTTGACCGCATTGCGCCATCCCCGTATATGTCCCGGCCTTGAGCCTTGCGCTCGTGAAACGACACGAGCCGCACGAGGTATTCACAAGATTTTCGTTGGAAGGACAAGGACCATGGCCCGTCGCTGCGAGCTGTCCGGCAAAGCCGTGCTCACCGGCAACAATGTGAGCCATGCCAAGCGCCGCACGCGGCGCCGCTTCTTGCCGAATCTGAGCAATGTCACGCTTCAGAGCGATGTTCTGAAGAAGACCGTCCGCTTCACGGTTTCGGCGAGCGCGCTGCGCACGGTCGAGCATCGTGGCGGGCTGGATGCGTATCTGCTCAAGGCAGGCGAGGACGAGCTCTCCCTCAAGGCCCGGCGTCTGAAGCGGGAGATCGCCAAGGCGACCGAAGCGCGGGCCGCCGCCTCCTAGGGCCGCGCCGCTCCCGCCCGCTTAGGGCAGGGTGAACTGCATGATCAACGAGCGCTGAAAGGCGCTGAAATTGTCGTCCGACATGACCGTCAGGACGGTCTCGCCCCCGTGCGCGCGGTGCACGGCGATCGCTTCCATATTGTCGATGTTCATGATGTCGCTGGCTTCGAGCAGGACCTCGCCGACGATCGGTTTGCCGGGGCGTAGATCGGACGCCGCGATCCGGCGGATGCGCATCTTCACCCCTTCCGAGTAGCGGAAGCGGCGTTCCAGCAGCAGAAGTCCGCCGCCGGGCAATCCGGCCGCGGCGGTCAGGTCGAAGCCGCCGAGCCGCCTGATCGTGATCGTACCGGGGGCGGGGCCGCCGATGAGCCAGCCCATGAGATTGCCGTTCCGGTCCTTCAAGCGCTCCGGAACGGCGACGATGGTGCCCTTCATCCGGCCGGCCTTGATGGTGGCGAGGGCCTCCAGCCCCATATTCGCGCTCATGCCGCGTGCGGTCTTTGGCAGGGGAATAGCGCCGTCGGGCGGGCCGAAGCGCTCCGCCGTAAAGGGGTAGCGCATGATGCGGTGGTCGCGCTCGAAGGAGACGAGCGCCGTGCCCTCCCGTGTATCGCCCGACAGGAGCGCCATGCCTTCCGCGTCCTGCCGGCTCGCGGACCGCAACGGCTTGCCGCCGGTGTCGAGAATGGGTCCGAGAGTCACGTCTGATAGTCCCGTCAGGCGGAGCCCATCATAGTCGAGGGTCGCCCGCATCCAGGAGCCCGCGTCGGAGAGCGCGAGCAGGGTCGTGCCCGACGCGTCGAGGGCCATGGCCGAATAGCCGCCGAAATGGGGAGAGCGCGCGAAGATATTGAGACCGCCGCGATAGGTGAGCTTGCCGAACTTCGTCCGGGTGGCATCGTCGCGATCGAAGGACAGCGGGACGACGGAGACGTGCGTGGACACCGGACCGTCCAGGGGCATGGCCGGTTTGGCGACTAGGGCGGGCATGTCGAAGTAGAGAACGGCAGCGCCGGTCAGGACGACCGCCAGAGCCGCCGTGGCCTTGCGCGATATCGGGAACACCTAGTGCAATGTCCGGCGTTTTGCGCGCGCCGCCGAGGGGTTCGCGCGCTGCAGCGCGCGCGCGGCGAGGTCGTCGTCGAAGAGCTCGGCGAGCTTGTCGGTCATCGCCCCGGCCAATTCCTCCGCGTCGGTTATGGTGACGGCGCGGCGATAGTAGCGCGTCACGTCGTGGCCGATGCCGATGGCCAGCAGCTCGACCGGCGAGCGCGTCTCGATCTCGTCGATCACCTGGCGCAAATGCTTCTCGAGATAAGCGCCGGAGTTGACCGACAACGTCGAATCGTCCACGGGCGCGCCGTCGGAGATCATCATCAGGATGCGCCGCTGTTCGGGCCGGGCCAGAAGACGCTTATGGGCCCAGGCCAGCGCCTCGCCGTCGATATTCTCCTTCAAAAGCCCTTCGCGCATCATCAGGCCGAGATTGCGCCGGGCGCGCCGCCAAGGCATGTCGGCCGATTTGTAGACGATGTGCCGGAGATCGTTCAGCCGGCCGGGGAACGGCGGCTTCATGGCCTTCAGCCAGGCTTCGCGCGCATGCCCGCCCTTCCAGGCCCGGGTGGTGAAACCCAAAATTTCCACCTTGACGCCGCACCGTTCCAAGGTGCGCGCCAGAATGTCGGCGCAACAGGCGGCGACCATGATCGGACGCCCGCGCATCGAGCCGGAATTGTCGAGCAGCAACGTGACGACCGTGTCGCGGAACTCGGTGTCGCGCTCCTGCTTGAAAGTCAGCGGATGCATGGGGTCGATGATGACGCGCGTCAGGCGCGCGGCATCGAGCGTGCCCTCGTCGAGATCGAAATCCCAGCCGCGATCCTGCTGCGCCAGCAGGCGGCGTTGCAGCCGGTTGGCCAGCCGCGCGACCGCGCCCTGAAGCGCCACGAGCTGCTTGTCGAGGAATGAGCGCAGCCGGTCGAGTTCGTCGGCGTCGCACAGTTCCTCGGCGGTAACGATCTCGTCGAACTCCTCGGTGAAGATCTTGTAGCCGAACGCGGCCGGGTCATCGAGGATGGACAGGTTGGGGCGCCAGGGATCCCCGCGGCGCGGGAGATCGGCCGCCTCGTCGTCTTCGTCGAGCTGGTCGGTGGCGCCGTCCTCCTGGTCGTCCATCGTGTCTTCGGACGTGTCGTCAGGCTCGGTTCGCGCCTCTTGGGCAAGTTCCGAGCCGGTCTGCATTTCCGCCTGATTCTCGTCGTCCTCCGACGTCTCGGGCTCGTCTTCGCCGTCCTGGGACGACTCTTCGTCCTGGTCGCCCTGGTCGAGCTGGTCGGCCATGTCGAGGGCCGTCAGGAGATCGCGGGCGAGTTTGCCGAAGGCTTCCTGATCGAACAGCGTGCCCTGCATCCGGTCGAGCAGCGTCTTGGCGCGCTCCTCGACCCAGGGACGCCAGAGATTCACGAGCGGCTTTGCGCGGGCCGGCGGCGCTTCGCCGGTCAACCGTTCCCGGATCATGAGCGCCAGCGCATCGGAGATCGGCGCTTCGGAACGCTCGGTCTCCTCGGTGATGCGGCTACGTGCGTAACGCTGCTCGGTGCGGGCCGTCAGGTTCTGGGCGACGCCGTCCATGCGAATGGCGCCGATCGCCTCGACACGGGCTTGTTCCAAAGCATCGAACACGGCCCTGGCTTCGCCGCCCGGCGGCGCCAGCGCCCGATTGAGTCCCTCGTCGCTGCAGGAAATCGCGAGCGCGGCCGCGTCGGCGTGTCCGCGGATGGCCGCGAGCTCTTCGCGCGTCGGCACGCGGGGCGGCTCCGGCACGCGCGCCGTCTTGCCGGAAAGGCCGGGCGGTTCGTTGGAGAACACGACCTCGATGCCGCCATCGGCGGCGATCGCCCGCGTCGCCAGCGTCACCGCGCGTTTGAACGGATCGAGGGGAGCCTCTTTCCGTTTCGGTCCAGACATCAGGACGGACTCCCAGAGCGGAAATTACACAAGCGGTTCCGGCTCAGCTCAACGCCACATTGGCGGTGGACTCGGGCAGGTCCTCGCCAAAGCAGCGCTGATAGAACTCGGCGATCATGCCGCGTTCGAGCTCGTCGCACTTGTTTAGGAAGGACAGAGCGAAGGCCGTACCCACATCGGCGAAAATCTCGGCGTTCTCGGCCCAGGTGATCACGGTCCGGGGACTCATCACCGTGGACAGGTCGCCATTCATGAAGGCGTTGCGGGTGAGCTCCGCCACGCGGACCATATTCGAGATCGTCTTGCGGCCCTCTTCGGTATTGAACGACTTCACCTTCGCCAGGACGATCTCGACTTCGTCGTCGTGCGGCAGGTAATTCAACGTGGCGACGATCGACCAGCGGTCCATCTGGCCCTGGTTGATCTGCTGCGTGCCGTGATAGAGGCCGCTCGTGTCGCCGAGGCCGATCGTGTTCGTGGTCGCGAACAGGCGGAAGGCCGGGTGCGGCCGGATGACCTTGGATTGGTCGAGCAAGGTCAGCTTTCCCGAAACTTCCAGGACGCGCTGGATCACGAACATCACGTCGGGACGCCCGGCGTCGTACTCGTCGAAGCACAGCGCGGTGTTGGACTGCAGCGCGTAGGGGAGAATTCCCTCGCGGAACTCGGTCACCTGCTGGCCGTCCTTGATGACGATGGCGTCCTTGCCGACGAGGTCGATGCGGCTGACATGGCTGTCGAGATTGACGCGGATGCACGGCCAGTTGAGGCGCGCCGCCACCTGCTCGATATGCGTCGATTTGCCCGTGCCGTGATAGCCCTGAATCATCACCCGCCGGTTGTGTTTGAATCCGGCGAGGATCGCGAGCGTCACGTCGCGGTTGAACAGATAGTCCGGGTCGACGTCCGGAACGTGCTCGTCGGACTGGGAATAGGCCGGCACTTCGAGATCGGAGTCTATGCCGAAGACCTGGCGCACGGAGACGGTCATATCCGGCAGGCCGGGGCCGTTCGTCGCTGTTTCAAGTGTCATGATCGATGATGAGCCTTTGTCGGTGATGGGCGCGCATCATGTCTCCACAGCGGCGCCAAATCCCTTGCGAAACCCTAATTTTGCGTGGGAATGGCGGCGCGCGTCATGCGAGCCCCGCTTGCCTTAGATAGTTATAGGCTTGGATCACTTCACGCAACTTGTCCTCCGAGGACCTGTCGCCATTGTTGTGGTCGGGATGGAGCCGTTTCACGAGCTCCTTGAAGCGCGCCTTGATGTCCTGCTTCGTGGCGTTGTCCTCCAGATTGAGGTGGCGGAGCGCCTTGCGTTCGAGCCGCTTCAAGGGGCGCCGGGCCTGTCCCGGCGGTTCGCCCGCGGGGCCGTTTCCGCCAAACAAGCCGAACGGATCCGCGGTCTCGAATTTGTAGCCGTGGCCGGTGCGCCGCGCCCCGCCGCGCCGCCGTCCTTTTCCGTAGGCGTTGACGCCCACGAACCAGGTCGGGCGGTTGCCGGTCTGGTCGGCCTTCTGCTGGGCGATCACGTCCTCGTCCGGCACGCCGGAGAAATAGTTGTAGCCCTTGTTGTATTCGCGCACGTGGTCGAGGCAGAAGCGATGGTACTGGCCTTCCTGCCCGCGCCCTTTCGGTGCCGGGTACAGGCCGGGTTGATCGCACCCTTCCCACTCGCATTTGGGCGCGGAGTCGCGCAGCAAGCGGTTCTCGTCCGGTTTGACGCGCAGGTGGTCGAAGAGTTTCGAGTCGAGTTTCATGGAACCGGCATTATGGGAATCGTTATCGAGCACAACAAGGATGGCTCGACGACGATATTGGCGATACTCTGGCGGATTATGCGCCGCCGGCCATTCCGTAGTGCTGGCCCGCACGAAACCCATCCTCCATCAGGATTGCTTCCACCGGATTAAGAGCGCCGAGACGAATGAGTGCCGAACAGACCATCCGTGAGAAACTGACCGCCGCGTTCACGCCGGACGCCATTCAAGTGGTCAACGAGTCCCACCACCATGCGGGTCATGCCAGCTCGCCCGGTACGGGCCAGAGCCATTTCGCCATCCGGGTGGTTTCGTCCGCTTTCGCCGGCAAGTCGCGCCTCGAACGGCATCGCATGGTCAATGCGGTGCTGGCGGACGAGTTGTCCGGAAAAATCCATGCGCTCGCCGTCACGGCGCTGACTCCCGAGGAGGCGGCCAAAGCCGGTTGAGGCCCTCTAGGACGCTGTCTTCGCGGCGGCGCTCGCGCCTGCCGTGCCGGAGTCTTCGCCGTTCCGGTTCGCGCTCTTCAAGGGAACGACGCGCAGGCGCGTGATGCGGTTGCGCTGCCGCCGCAGAACCTCGAAGCGGAAATCGTGAAAGTTGAAGGTCTGGCCGGGATTGGGGATGGTCTGAGCCTCGTGGATCACCAGGCCGGCGATGGTGGTGGCTTCCTCGTCCGGAAGATCCCAATCCATGAGCCGGTTCACGTCGCGAATCGGCACGAGCCCTTCGACGATCAGCGACCCGTCGGATTGCGGCTGGGCGTCCGTCGCGGCCACGTCGGTCTCGTCGGTAATGTCGCCGACGATCTCCTCGATGATGTCTTCGAGCGTCAGGAGGCCCATCACCTCGCCGTACTCGTCGACGACGATGGCGAAATGGTTCTTGCGCTTTAGAAACGCCGCGAGCTGCGCCTTCAGCGTCGTGGTGTCGGGGACGAACCAGGGCTTGGTGGCGAGCGCCATCACGTCGATCTTGCCGACGTCCCCCTTGGAGTCGCGCAAGGCCTGCAACAGCGTTCTGGCATGCAGGATGCCGACGATCTCCTCGCGTTCGCCCTTCCACAGCGGGATGCGGGTGTGCGAGCTTTGGAGCGCCTGGTCGATGATCTCCCCGGGACTGAGATTCGCATCTATGGCGACCATCTTGGTCCGGTGCACCATGATGTCGGATACGTCGAGATCGCGCAGGTCGAGGACGCCGCCGAGCATGTCGCGGTCGCCCTTCACCACGCCGCCTTCCTTGTGGTGCAGCTCGATCGCGCCGCGAATCTCCTCGTGCGCGGACAAGACCTCCGCGTCGTCGTCGATATTGGCCCCGAACAGCCGCAGCGTGTGGCGCACGAGAAATTGCAGAGCGGCCGTCACCGGCGCGAGCAGCGCGACCAGGACTTTCAGCACCGGCGCGACGGCCAGCGCCATGCGGTCGGCGTTCAGGATCGCGTAGGTCTTCGGCAGAACCTCGGCGAACACGACCACGACGGCGGTCATGACGAGTGTGGCGTAGGCCACGCCCGCGTCGCCGAAGACGGACAGGAACAGGCTCGTGGTGAGCGCCGAGGCGGCGATGTTGACCAGGTTGTTCCCGAGTAGCAGCGCGCCGATCAGCCGCTCGCGGGAGTCCAAGAGGCGGTTGACGAGACCCGCTCGCGCGCTGCCGTCGTCCTCGAGCGCGTGCATCCGGGCCCGGCTCGCCGCCGTCAGCGCCGTCTCGGAGCCGGAGAAGAACGCCGAGACGATCAGCAGGCCGACGATCGCGCCAAGCGTCAGTCCCAAGGCCAGGGTCATTGCCGTGCGCACTCCCGTTGCAGGAAGTCGGTCAATTGGTCCATGGAGACGCCGTTCTCGACGAACGCCTCTCCGATCCCGCGCGCCAGCACCAGGACCATCTTGCCGCCTTTGACTTTCTTGTCTTGGGCCATCAGGCGCAGAATTTCTCCGGGCGTCGGTTTGTCGCCGGGAATCGCGCCGATCCCGGTGGGCAGCCCCACCGATTGGAAATGAGCTTCGGCGCGATCCGCATCGGCCGGCGAACAGAGGCCGCGCTCGACGGAATAGGTGAACGCTTGCCGCATGCCGATGGAAATGGCCTCGCCATGCAGCAGGCGGTCGGAATAGCCTGCGAAGGCCTCCAGGGCATGACCGAACGTATGGCCGAGATTGAGCAGGGCACGGGTGCCGGAGAGTTCGAGTTCGTCCTCCATGACGATCCTGGCCTTGGCGCTGGCGCTCGTCTCCACCGCGTGCCGGCGTTTGCCGGTGTCGCCCGCGAGGATTTCGGGCCAGCTCCGTTCGAGCCAGGCAAAGAAGGGCTCATCTCCCAGGAGGCCGTATTTGGCGACCTCCGCGTAGCCGGCGCGGAATTCCCGGTCGCTCAAGGTCGACAATACGGAAATGTCGGAGAGGACGAGGCTCGGCTGGTGGAACGTGCCGATCAGGTTCTTGCCCTGTTTCGTGTCGATGCCGGTCTTGCCGCCGATGGCCGAGTCGACCTGCGCCAGAAGCGTCGTCGGTATTTGCACCACGCGAACGCCGCGCCGCAAGATCGAGGCCGCAAAGCCCGCGAGGTCGCCCACCACGCCACCGCCGAAGGCGATCACGCAATCGCCGCGTTCCACGCCGAGCTCCAAAAGCGTCTCGCTCAGTCTGGCGAGAACCGGAAAACTCTTGCTCGCTTCTCCCGGCGCGACCACGGCGGAGCCGAGGAAGATGCCTTCGGCTTCGAGACTGGTCTTGAGCGGAGTCAAGTGCAGCGCCGCCACGTTGGCATCGCTGACCACCGCGAAGCGCGCACCCGGCAGCGCCGCCTTCAAGCGCGGTCCGGCGCCGGCGATGAGATTCTCGCCGATAACGACCGGATAGCCGCGGGCGGCAAGCGCCACGTCGATTTGCGTTTCGGTTCCGCCTGCGGGGCCGGTTCCTGTCTGTGTCTGCTCCACGGTCTACCTGCTTCTCGCTATGCGTCGCCGCCGGCCAGTTGGGCCGACAGCGCGTCGACGATATTGCTCACCATGACGTCGTGCGGCACCTCGCGGCTCTCCACGGTGATGTCCGCCCGCGCGTAAATGGGATTGCGCTCGGCTATCAGTTTCTTCATGACCGTCTCGGGGTTGTCCACCTGAAGCAAGGGCCGGGTGTCGCGGCGTCCAACACGTTTCATGAGCACGCGCAAATTGGCTTTGAGCCAGATCGAAGTTCCGTGTGCCTTGATGGCTTCGCGGGTGTCGGGATCCATATAGGCGCCGCCTCCGGTGGCCAGGACTTGCGGTCCGTTCTCCAAGAGCCGGGCGATGACCTTTCGCTCGCCGGTCCGGAAATAGGCTTCGCCGTGCTCGGCGAAGATCTCCTTGATGCTCTGACCCGCGGCCGCCTCGATTTCGCAATCGGCGTCCGTGAAGGGCAGATCGAGGCACGCCGCCAGCCGCCGCCCAACGGCGGTCTTGCCCGCGCCCATGAGCCCGATCAGGACGATCGAATTGCTGCCGAGTGACTTACGGATTTCCGCCAGTTGCCGGTCGCGGTCCTTGTTGTGTTCGGCAATACGTTGAGTCATCGCGGGAAGAGGTTAAAAAGGGAGCATGCTGACAGGGTGCCGTCGAATCGTCCATGATGCGATCGGCGAGGGGTTAAGGCGCTGTGGCGTTTTGAGTCATAATGCGGCCCTGTTCGAGATTGGTCGATAATTAGGGACACGGGCGCCTCGATGCCAACATTGTTTCGGTTCCTCGCTGTTTTAGGGGCGATTGCGGGTGTCGTCGCGGGAAGCCTTTATGTGCTTGCTGAACATTTTCAGCCAGAACCAAAGGAAATCTCCAAGGCTTTGCGTCATCTCAAGGCCGAGCCGCAGGCTGTCGCGCCCACGGCGGAGACCGCCCAGGAGCCGTCCCTCGCCTTGCCTCCGAGCCATCGGGCTCAATAGGCCGGCCGCTCCGCGCACCGGGGCCTCCCGCGCCGTGGCACGGGGATAGACAGACCGTGGCCCGTCAGAAAGCCGTTCCGATACCGCCGCCGCCGTCCGAATTGGCGCTGTTTCTCGACATGCTCATGGCCGAGCGTGGCGCGGCAGCCCATACGGTCGCGGCCTATGCGCGCGATATCGCCGATTTTCTCGCGTTTTTGGCCAAGAGAAAGGCCACTGCTCCGGAGGCCTCGGCGGACGACGTGCGCGCCTATCTGGAGACCCTTTCGGCCAACGGGCTCGCGCCGACGTCTCGTGCCCGGAAATTGTCCGCCATCCGCCAGTTTTTCCGGTTCTTGCTGGCCGAAGGCGTACGAAAGGACGACCCGACCTCCGCCATCGACAGTCCCAAACGCGGCCGGCCCTTGCCGAAAATCCTGTCCTTGGCCGAAGTCGAGGCCCTGATCGGCGCCGCCAAGGAGGCCTGCTCAACCTCCTTGGAAGGGACCGCGCGCCGGCGCGCCCACCGGCTCAACGCGCTCCTGGAGACGCTCTATGCCTCGGGTTTGCGCGTGTCCGAGCTGGTGGCGCTCCCCCGCAATGTCCTGGCGGTGGACGACCGGGTTCTGACCGTCAAGGGCAAGGGCGGCCGCGAGCGGCTCGTGCCGCTCAACAATGCCGCAAGGACGGCGCTGTCGGCCTATCTGGCGGTGCTGGCGCAGGAACCGGCGCTCAAGGGCTCGCCGTATCTGTTCCCGACCGGCGACGGCGGCCAGCACATGACCCGTCAGCGTTTCGGCCAGGAGCTCAAGGCGCTGGCGCTGGCCGCCGGCCTCGACCCAGCGCGGGTGTCGCCCCATGTTCTCCGCCACGCCTTCGCCAGCCATCTGCTCGAGCGGGGCGCGGATTTGCGCACCGTCCAGCAATTGCTCGGACATGCGGACATTTCCACGACACAGATCTACACCCATGTCATCGAGGAGCGGCTGCGGCGGCTCGTGGAGGAGCATCACCCGCTGGCTAAAGCCCAATTAACGAAGCCGCGCTAGGTTCGACATGCCGAGCCGCGACGGGCTCCGGTTGACAGGCCGGTTTGGCAAGGCCACTTAGAGGCGGATTTTCTGTGTTTTTTCTTTTGTCGTATGGATGTCCGGCTTTTTCCGCAAGGATGGCCCGTGGTGGGGATGTCCCGGCTTTCCAGTGGGTTTAGTCGAGCCGTATGCGCACATATCTGGATTTCGAAAAACCGATCGCCGAGCTCGAGAGCAAGGTCGCCGAGCTCAGGGCACTCGACGCGGACGATGCGTCCGTTCCGATCAGCGATGAGTTGAAACGGCTCGAGAGCAGGGCGCGCGAAGCGCTCGAAGAGACGTATGCGTCGCTCACGCCCTGGCAGAAGACCCAGGTCGCGCGCCATCCGGACCGGCCCCACTTCAAGGATTACATCCGCGAGCTGGTCCGCGACTTCACGCCGCTCGCCGGCGACCGTTACTTCGCGGAAGACGAGGCCATTATCGGGGGGCTCGGGCGTCTGGCGGGCCGGTCGGTGATGGTGATCGGCCACGAGAAAGGCTCCGACACCGAGGGCCGGATCAAGCACAATTTCGGCATGGCCCGCCCGGAAGGGTATCGCAAGGCCGTGCGCCTGATGGAGATGGCCGACCGGTTCTCGGTTCCGGTCGTCAGTCTCGTCGATACGGCGGGCGCCTATCCCGGTATTGGCGCGGAGGAACGCGGCCAAGCCGAAGCGATCGCCCGCAGTACGGAGTGCTGTATGCGGCTGGGCGTCCCCATCATTTCGGTGATCATCGGCGAGGGCGGCTCGGGCGGCGCCGTGGCGCTGGCCACCGCCAACCGCATCTTCATGCTGGAGCACTCGATTTATACGGTCGCTTCGCCCGAGGCGGCCGCGTCCATCCTATGGCGGGATTCGGCACGCGCGCAGGATGCCGCCACCAACATGAAGATTACGGCCCAGGATCTGAAGTCTATCGGGATTATCGACGGCATCATTCCGGAGCCCGTCGGCGGGGCGCATCGCAACCCCGAAAGCGTCGTGCGCGCGGCGGGCGACGTCATCGTCAACGCCATCGCCTGGTTCGACGACTATGCGCCCGATCAGATCCGCAAGGAGCGCCGCGAGAAATTCTTGGCGATGGGACGCGAATCCTAGAGGACTCGCGGCCGGCCGAGGCCATGAATCTGCCGCCCGGCGCCTCGCAGCGGAGTCCGGCCTGCCAGTTCGCGGAACTGAGCCATTTTTCCGTCCAACTGGGGCCGGATAAGCCTATAATGCGGATGGGAGACGGGACCGTGGGGAACGGACCGGCGGGGCTGGCGCTAAGACTCCGTTAACCATCTTGAATTGAACTGGGCCGGGGGTGCAAAGGGCTCGCCGTATGCTTCGTTCGAGGGTCGTCACGGCCATTCTGATGTCATGCGTGGTCGCCGTCGCGGCCGCGCTGACGGGCTGTGCCTCCTACTATCCCCCTCATATGAGGCCGTTATCGGCCCAAACGCGTGCTCTGATGGCCGAGAAGGGCATGACCCCGTCGCAGCCCATTCTCATCCGCATCTTCAAATCCGAAGCCGAGCTCGAAGTCTGGAAGAAGAAGGACGACGGGCATTACCATCATCTGAAGACCTACCCGATTTGCAAGTTTTCAGGCGGATTGGGACCGAAGCAGAAGCAGGGCGATCTCCAGGCGCCGGAAGGCTTCTACGTGGTCGACGCGAAGCGCCTGAACCCGAAGAGCCACTATCATTTGTCCTTCAACATCGGTTATCCGAACGCCTTCGACCGCGCGGAAGGGCGCACAGGCTCCAATCTCATGGTTCACGGCGAGTGCAAGTCGCGCGGCTGCTATGCCATGACCGACGCGGGGATCGAGGAGATCTACGCGCTGGCCGTCGAAGCCTTCGGCGGCGGTCAGGAGAAGTTCCAGATCCATGCCTTCCCATTCCGCATGACGACCGCCAATTTGGCGCAGCAGACCGGCAGCCATTGGTTCAAGTTCTGGGTCAACCTGAAGGAAGGCTACGACTACTTCGAGACCACGCGTCTCGAGCCGCCGCTTGCGGTGTGCGGCGGACGCTATGTGGTCAATGGCGATTTCCCCGACGGCCAGTACCCCAATCCCAAGCGGTCGTGCCCGCGCCACAGCAAGCTCCCCGTGGTGGCGTTCAAGCCGCGGCCCGAGAAGCGCGCCGTGGCGCAGTCGGACCTGGCCAAACCGCTGGCCAGCGTCATGAACCTGCACTTCGGCCAGGCCACGCCTGTCTACAACGTGATGACGCTCGGACCGGCGACCCCGGATTTGAAAGCGAAGCCGAGGAAGGAAGTAGTGCGCGGTGCGGCCGAGAAGGTCGCGCAGCGGGACCGGTAACGCGATTCCGGTTCGGCGCGGTACTTCGCCAGGGCCGTATGTGCGCCCTTCCATTCTGCGGCCGTCTTTCGCTCGCAGTTAGGGACCAGGTGTGGGGGAAGCGAGGTGCCCGGCTCCGGCGCGAGGAATGGCGATCATGCGCTTCATATTCGGTTTGGTTCTGTTCGTGGCGCTCGCCGGCGGCGCCTATTACCTCTTCACGCCCGAAGGGCGGCAATTGATCGATCGCGTGACGATCAACTGGGACCGGCGCCAGCACCAGTCGCATTTCCGCGAAGGCAAGCCGTTGCCTGGAACGCCGGACCTTGCGCGTTTCTCTGCGCGCATGCGCGATGCGGGCGTGAAGCCCGGCATGCCGATCCATTTGCGCATCTACAAGTTGGAATCGGAGATCGAACTTTGGGTGCAAAAGGACGGCCGCTTCGAGCGGTTCGCCACCTATCCCATCTGCATGTGGTCGGGGCGTCTCGGGCCGAAGCTGAAGGAAGGCGACCGCCAGGCGCCCGAGGGCTTCTATACGGTCGACAAGGGCGCGCTCAATCCCAACAGCCGCATGCATCTGTCCTTCAATCTCGGCTTTCCGAATGTCTACGACCGCGGCAAGGGGCGGACCGGATCGTTCCTGATGGTCCATGGCGGCTGCGCCTCGATCGGTTGCTATGCGGTGACCGACGGTGTCGTCGACGAGTTGTGGGCCTTCGTCACCGCGGCGCTCGACAACGGCCAGGCGCGCATCCCCGTCCACGCTTTCCCGTTCCGGATGACCGAGAAGAACCTGCGGCTGCGCAGCGGCGACAAATGGGCGGGCTTCTGGGCGGATCTGAAGAAGGGTCACGATCTCTTCGCGCGCGACAAGATCCCGCCGAAGGTCAGCGTCTGCGACGGGCGCTACGTATTCGAGCGCGGCCACGCGGCGAGCATCGGCAGCGCGGTCGAAGCCCAATGTCCCGATGCGCTCGCAGGGAACGGATAGACGGACGCGCGCTCTACAGCGGCCAGAAATAGAGAATGAGCGGCGTTCCGGCCAGGAGCACGAGGACGGAGAGCGGCAGCCCGAGCCGCCAATAGTCGCCGAAGCGATAACCGCCCGGCCCCATCACCAGCGTGTTGCACTGATGGCCGATGGGCGTGAGGAAATCGCAGGCGGCGCCGATGGCAACGGCCATCAGGAAGGCATCCGGGTTGTAGCCGAGATTGCCGGCGAAGCCGGCGGCGATCGGCGCCATGACGAGTACCGTCGCGGCGTTGTTGAGGAACGGCGTGACCGCCATGGCCGCGGCCATGAGCAGGAGCAAGGCGCCGTAGGCCGGAAGCGCCGTGGCGGTCTGCGACAGCCATCCCGCGATGAGGTCCGTGCCGCCGGTGGTGCGCAAGGCATCGCTGACGGGTATGAGCGCGCCCAGCATCACGAGGATCGGCCATTCGACCACGTCGTAGGCTTCCCGCAGAGACAATGAGCGGGTCAGCAGCAGCGTCACGGCGGCACCGAAGAAGGCGACCGCCACGGGCACGATGCTGAATGCCACGAGACCCATGGCGACCGCGAGCACGGCGAGCGGCACCAGGCTCCCTTTACGCCCGATCCGCAGATCCCGCTCGGCGAGCGGCAAGAGGTGCAGTTCTCCGAGCGTCTCCGGCATGGCCGTCAAATTGCCCTGGAGAACGACCACGTCGCCCGCGCGGAGCTTCACCGCGCGCAGGCGGTTGGCGATGCGCCGTCCGGTGCGGCTCACGGCCAGGAGGTCCAGGCCGTGGCGGTCCGGCAGCTTCAACTGGCCGGCGGAATAGCCGACGAGCTCGGAATCGGGCGTGACGACCGCCTCCATGATGCCGATGTCGTCGCTGGGCGTATCCCGGTCCTTTAGGTTTTCATGGGGAATGAGGGTGAGCTTCTCCAGCGCCACCACGCGCTCCAGGGCCGACGGCTCTCCGCGCAGGATCAAGACGTCGTCCGGTTTGATGACGCTGTTGCCGGCCGGATCGAAGCGCCGTTTCGTGCCGCGAATCAGCGTGATGACTTCGACATCGCCTTCGCTCAGATCTTCCAGCGCCTTCACCGTGATATTGGTGGCAGGCGACTCTTTCGGAACCGACACCTCGGTCGTGTAGCCGTCCAGCGTAAAGGCCGCGTCCATGGACACGGTGCCCTTGCGGTCTTTCGGCAGCAAGCGCCAGCCGAACAACAGGAAGGCGAAGCCGAGGATCGAAAGGGAGGCGCCCACGGGGAGGAAGTCGAACATCTCGAAGGGCTGGCCGACGGTCTGCTCGCGCACGCGGCTGACGATGATGTTGGGCGATGTGCCGATCAGCGTCACGGTGCCGCCAAGAAGCGCGCCGAACGACATCGGCATCAGCAGCGAGGAGGGCGAGGTGCCCGTGCGGCGGGAGACCTGGAAGGCCACCGGCATCAGCATCGCCAGCGCGCCGATATTCTTGACGAAGCCCGACATCACCGTGACCGACCCGACCAGCGCGGCGATCTGCCGGTATACGGTGGTGAGATGGGGCCCGAACAGGCGCACGACGCGCTCGACAACGCCGGACCGGCCGACAGCGGCGCTGACGACGAGGGCGCTCGCCACGATGATGACGATATCGTCGCTGAATCCGGAAAAGGCTCTTTCGGGCGGAACGATGCCGGCGGCGATCGCGGCGAGCAACGACAGAAGCGCCACGAGGTCGTAACGCAAGCGCCCCCACACGAAGAGCGCCATCATCCCCATGACAATGGAGAAGGCGAGCGCTTGATCCACCGTCATGGCGTTCGCGTTCCCCTCAAGCGTTCGCCGCGCTCGGTCTTGCAGGCACGGAATGCGGGCCGGTTCCGGCCTCCATTAAAATGCGCCGTGACAGTGCTTGTATTTCTTGCCGGAGCCGCAAGGGCAGGGCGCGTTGCGCTGAACTTTGCCCCAAGTCGATGGGTCGGCGGGATCGAGCGCCACCGGAGCGGCCTTGCGCGCGCGCGCGGATGCCGCGCCGCCCTGCGCAGGCCCCATGTCGACGGCCTCGAGCGCGAACTCGTCTTCTCCGGTATTGGGGTCGATGTGATGGACTTCCATCGGCGGCAGGTCGGCCACGTCGAGGGACGGCGCGTCTGCCTCCCGGGCGATTTCCGCATGCATCAGCTGTCCGGTTACCGCTTCGCGCAGGCGCGCCAGCATCTGTTCGAACAGGGTGAAGCTCTCGCTCTTGAATTCGTTGAGCGGATCGCGCTGACCGTAACCGCGCAGGCCGATAACCTGGCGCAGATGTTCCAGCGTCACGAGATGCTCGCGCCAAAGACCGTCGAGCGTTTGAAGAAGGATCGCGCGCTCGAGCTGGCGCATGGTCTGCGCGCCGAATTGTCCGGCCTTCTTGGCGGCGGCTTCGTCCGTCGCCTTGAGCAGCCGTTCGTGGATTTCCGCCTCTGCAATTCCTTCCTCGTTCGCCCAATCGGCAATGGGCAGATCGAGGTCGAAAATGCCGTCGACCTTTTCCTTTAGGCCATCGAGATTCCATTGCTCCGGATAGGACTTCTCCGGAATGGCCTCGGCCACGAGATCGTCCACGACCTGACGGCGCATTTCCGCGATGGTCTCGTTGAGATCGGTGTCGGCCAGAAGCTCGCGGCGTTGCTCGAAGATCGCCTTGCGCTGATCGTTCATGACGTTGTCGAACTTCAGCAGGTTCTTCCGGATGTCGAAGTTGCGCGCTTCGACCTTGCCTTGCGCCTTCTCCAGAGCCTTGTTGATCCAAGAATGAACGATGGCCTCGCCTTCCTTGAGGCCGAGCGCCTGAAGCATGCCGTCCATGCGTTCGGAGCCGAAGATGCGCATCAGATCGTCCTCGAGGGACAGGAAGAAGCGCGAGGCGCCCGGATCGCCCTGACGGCCGGAGCGGCCGCGCAACTGATTGTCGATGCGGCGGCTTTCGTGGCGTTCGGTGCCGATCACGTAGAGGCCGCCCGCTTCGAGCGCCTGTTTCTTCTTCTCGGCCACGTCGGCCTCGATCTCGGCGCGCTTTTTCTCGATCTCGTCCGGGGCCGGCTCCTTGCCCTTTTCGTGCTGTTCGGCAAGCCAGCCATCGAGGCGCATTTCGGGGTTGCCGCCGAGCTGGATGTCGGTGCCGCGGCCGGCCATGTTGGTGGCGATCGTCACCGCGCCCGGCACGCCGGCCTGCGCGACGATGTGGGCCTCCTGCTCGTGATAGCGCGCATTCAGCACGTTGTGCGGGACTTTGCGCTTCGTCAGAAGATCGGCAAGGATTTCGGACTTCTCGATCGAGGTCGTGCCGACGAGCATCGGTTGGCCGCGCTTCTGCGCATCGCGGATCAGCTCGATGATGGCCTCGTATTTTTCCTTGGCCGTGCGGTAGACCTCATCGTCCTCGTCCGCCCTGGCCATGGGCCTGTTGGTCGGCACTTCGATCACGTCGAGGCCGTAAATGTCCATGAACTCCTCGGCTTCCGTCGCCGCCGTGCCGGTCATGCCGCCGAGCTTGTCGTAAAGCCGGAAATAGTTCTGGAAGGTGATGGTCGCGAAGGTCTGGTTCTCGGGCTGGATGTCGACGCCCTCCTTCGCCTCTAGCGCCTGGTGCAGGCCTTCGGAGAAGCGCCGGCCGGACATCATGCGTCCGGTGAACTCGTCGATCAGCACGACCTCGCCGTTCTTCACGATGTAGTCGCGGTCGCGCTGGAAGACCTTGTGCGCGCGCAAGGCCTGCTGGACGTGGTGGACCACGCTGACGTTCTCGACGTCGTAGAGGGAGTCGCCTTTCAACAGTCCGGCTTCGATCAGAAGCTGTTCGATATGCTCGTTGCCTTCCTCGGTCAGCGTCACCTGACGCGTCTTCTCGTCGAGCTCGAAATCCGCGGCCTTCAGCTTCGGAATGAAGACGTCGATCGTGTTGTAGAAATCGGAGCGGTCGTCGAGCGGACCGGAGATGATGAGCGGCGTGCGGGCTTCGTCGATCAGGATCGAGTCCACTTCGTCGACGATGGCGTAAGCGTGCCCGCGCTGGACCATCTCGCTCTCGACATATTTCATGTTGTCGCGGAGATAGTCGAAGCCGTATTCGTTGTTCGTGCCGTAGGTGACGTCGCAGGCATATTGCGCCTTGCGCTCTCCGTCGTTGAGCTCGTGCTCGATCGTGCCGACCGTCAGCCCCAAGAACTCGTAGACCTGACCCATCCAGGCCGCATCGCGCTTGGCGAGGTAATCGTTCACCGTGACCACGTGAACGCCTTTGCCGGGCAGGGCATTCAGATAGACGGGCAGCGTGGCGACAAGGGTCTTGCCTTCGCCGGTCTTCATTTCGGCGATACGGCCGTCATGAAGCACCATGCCGCCGATCAACTGCACATCGAAATGGCGCTGGCCCAACGTGCGTTTGGCGGCCTCGCGGACCGTGGCGAACGCTTCGGGCAGGAGATCGTCCAGCGTTTCTCCGTCCGCGAGCCGCTTGCGGAATTCGTCGGTGCGCGCGCGCAGCGCTTCGTCCGACAGCGCGGAAACTTCCGGCTCGAGAGCGTTGATCTCCGCGACCGCCGGCCCGTATTTCTTGAGCTTGCGATCGTTGGACGAGCCGAAGACTTTGGTGGCGAGAGTGCCGAAGGAAAGCATCGAACCGTTAGCCTCTTATGGCGTAAGCCGGGCCGCGCGGGGCTCTTGCGAAAGCCCTGGAGGTCCTTGGCGGATGGAGTGCGGGACCTCCGGCGAGGATTCGCCCGTCTCCCAGAGAAACGGCGAAAAAAGCCGGGGACCAACGCCGGAGACATAAGAGGCGGCCTGAGCCTTGTCAACGCGATGCGCCGGGCCGGGACCCGTGCCGCTAGGCTGGTTCCTTGGAAGCCGCGGCACCCCGCGCGCCAATCCGGTCCAGATGTTCTTGAAGCGAGAGCCGGCTCAAACTCTCGAACGGGAGGTTTATGAAGATCGAAATGCGCTGGTTCAGCATGCGGTAGACGTCGTCGAAGGCGAGGGCGCGCTCGGCGTCGCTGCCTTCGGCGGCGGCCGGGTCGGGCATGCCCCAATGGGCCGACATGGGCTGCCCTGGCCAGACGGGGCAAGTCTCCCTTGCGGCATTGTCACACACCGTAAACACGAAGTCGAAGACCGGTGGATCCGGGGCGGCGAATTCCTCCCAGGACTTGGATCGCAAATGCGTCACGTCATAGTTCAGCTTTTTCAGGAGATTGAGAGCAATCGGGTTCACCTGGCCCGCCGGCATGCTTCCGGCGCTGTAGGCTTTGAATTTGCCCATGCCTTCGCGGTTCATGATGCACTCGGCCATGATCGAGCGGGCAGAGTTGCCGGTGCAAAGAAAAAGAACGTTTAGCGGGGCCTTGCTGGCCGTTGCAGATTTGCCGGTCGTCGTGGACTTGCCGGTCGTCGTGGACTTTGGGTCGGCGGTCGTCATGTCGGTTTCCTCCCTTCAATCTCAACACTACGTCGCGAGGACCGATTCGATCCGCGGGCCGCAACTGGACGATGCGCCGGGCGGCAATGCTCCATCGCCACACCGTCCGGCCTCGCCCCGTGGCCGGGACGTCGTCTGCCGGCACTCCTGCGCCAGCACGCCAAACACCGTTACGGCCTGATTTATATCCATACATCTAGAAATATTGAAGGATATAAATGTTGTCAAATCCTCCCGCTTGGCAAGCCCACAGGCCAACGTTATGAAGGCGCACGGGGGAGCACCCAAATCCGCGCCGCCTTCCGTTCGAGGAATTGGCTGGCGCGCCGAAGACGAGGATTATTCCAGTGAAACTGTGGTCAGCCTTGCTGCTTCTCGCAGCGTCGATTTCTCTCGCGCCGTCTGCCTTTGCCGAGGACGCCGTCGTGGCGCGCGTCAACGGGACCGAGATTAGACAATCCGATCTCGATTTCGCCGCCTCCGAAGTCGGACCGCGGCTTGGCGCTGTCCGGCCCGACGACCGCAAACGGGTCTTGCTGCAGTTCATGATCGAGAACGAGCTGATGGCGGGCGCCGGCGAAGAGGAA
The DNA here is from genome assembly GCA_002482645.1 of Hyphomicrobiaceae bacterium UBA7697. Taxonomy (GTDB): domain Bacteria; phylum Pseudomonadota; class Alphaproteobacteria; order Rhizobiales; family Methyloligellaceae; genus Methyloceanibacter. The sequence goes on along the minus strand of DLGJ01000015.1, from coordinate 33,743 downwards.
AGTCTGGACAAGACCGACACGTTCGACAAGCGGGTGGCCTATCATCGCCGCCGCGCGCTGCGCGATGCCTTCTTCGACAAGAACGTCACCGGCGCCGTCGACGAGGCGGAAGCCAAAAAGGTGTACGAGGAGAACGTCTCCAAGCTGAAACCGGAGCAGGAGATCAAGGCACGGCACATTCTCGTCGAGACGGAGGATGAGGCCAAGGACATCAAGGCACAGCTGGCGAAAGGGGCCGACTTCGCCGCGCTCGCCGCCGAGAAGTCGAAGGACAAGAACGCCGAAGGCGGCGATCTCGGCTACTTCACCCGCGGCCAAATGCTGAAACCGTTCGAGGACGCGGCGTTCGCGCTCGATGTCGGGCAGGTTTCCGATCCCGTGAAGACGAGCTTCGGCTGGCATATCATCGAGGTCGAAGACAAGCGCGACCAGAAATTGCCGGCCTTCGAGGACGTCAAGGAGCCGATCATGGGCCAGCTCGTGGTCCGCAAGGCACAGACCGTCGTGACCGGACTTCGCGAGAAGGCCAAAATCGAGATCCTCGACCCGGATATCAAACGGTCCATGGACGACGCCGCTCTGCGCGGGGAGGCTCCGCCTCTTCCCGACGAAGAGTTCGACGAAGACCACTAGCGGATCGGTCCGCCGCCATGAGCAAGGTCTCGCCGTTCGCGCCGGCACATCCGCCGGTGTTGCCGCCGGTGGACGGTGTGCGGCTCGCGGCATGTGAAGCGGGAATCCGCTATGCCGGCCGCACCGATCTTCTGCTTGCGCTGTTCGAACCGTCCACGGCGGTGGCGGGCGTCTTCACGACGTCGAAGACGGCATCGGCGGCGGTCGAATGGTGCCGGGAGCATTTGTCGCACGGCATGGCCAGGGCTCTGGTCGTCAATTCGGGCAATGCCAACGCCTTCACGGGCATGCGGGGGCGCGAGGCCGTGACCGAGACGGTGCGGGCCGCGTCGCGCATCGCCGATTGCCTCGAGGCGGATGTCTATGTCGCCTCCACCGGGGTCATCGGCGAGCCGCTCGATCCTTCGAAGTTCGTCGGCTTCCTGGCCGGACTCGGCGAGCGGGCGCAAGCCGACAGCTACGAAATGGCCGCGCGCGCGATCATGACGACGGATACGTTTCCGAAGCTCGCGACGCGGACCTGCGAGATCGGCGGCGTGACCGTTACGCTCAACGGCATCGCCAAAGGCGCCGGCATGATCGCGCCGGACATGGCGACCATGCTGTCGTTCCTGTTCACCGACGCGCCGGTCGAGCCGGCCGCCCTTCAGGCCGTACTGTCCCCCTTGGTCGAAGACAGCTTCAACGCCATCACCATCGATAGCGATACGTCGACCAGCGATACGGTGCTTCTGTTCGCGACAGGCGCGGCCGAGAAGCGCGGTTGTCCGCGCATCGCGTTGGGGGACGATGCGCGCCTCGATGGGTTCCGCGCCGCCCTGTTCGATCTCATGCGCGACCTGGCCCAACAGATCGTCAAGGACGGGGAGGGCCTGACCAAGTTCGCCGAAGTGAGGGTCAAGGGCGCCGAGTCCAAGGCCGCGGCCCGGACCATCGCCAAGGCAATCTGCAACTCTCCGCTGGTGAAGACCGCGCTCGCGGGCGAAGATCCCAATTGGGGGCGCATCGTCATGGCCGTGGGCAAGGCGGGCGAAGCGGCCGACCGGGACAAGCTGGCCATTTGGTTCGGCGATATCGAGGTCGCGAAGGACGGCGAAGTGGCCTCCGGTTACACGGAGGCCGACGGCGCCGCCTATATGAAGCGCTCCGAAATCGCGATCACGGTCGATGTCGGCGTCGGCACTGGAACCGACACGATGTGGACTTGCGATCTCACCAAGGAGTACATCGCCATCAACGCCGATTACCGGTCGTGACGGGCCGCGAGGAGACGCCGCTCGTCCTGGTCGCCGCCTGCGCCTTGATCGACGAACAGGGGCGCGTTCTCATTTCGCAACGCCCGGAAGGGAAACCGCTCGCCGGGCTCTGGGAGTTTCCCGGAGGCAAGCTGGAAGACGGAGAAACGCCGGAGCTGTGTCTGGTCCGGGAAATCGACGAAGAGCTCGGCGTCTCGATCGCCCCCGGCGATCTGAAACCGCTAACATTTTCAAGTTATTCTTATCCCGACTTTCATCTCTGTATGCCCGTATTCGGATGTTGGTGCTGGCAGGGACGAGTCAGCCCGCGAGAAGGGCAAATTCTTGCCTGGGTCGAACCGGCGGCTTTGATCGATTTTGCCATGCCGCCGGCCGACGAGCCGTTGCAGGAGCTGCTGCCTGGATTGCTGAGGTGTTTGCGTGAGAAGCTTGGTCGCGGATAGGCGCGGTTTCTTGGTCAAGTGGCCGGCATGCCCGGCCGCCACGCCGAGGCGGTTCGCCTCGGACGCATCCGGCGTCACATCCGTCGAGTATGGATTGATCGTCGCCATCATTGGCGGTGCGATCCTGGTTATGTCGTCGGCTGTGCAATCTGGCTTCAGCGGTCTCGTGGCGACGCTTGCCGAGGCGTTCAGCCTCTAAGACCTGTTTCACGTCTTCGATTTGGAATGCGGAAAGGACGCCTTGGCGCCCCCCGATTGTTCCTCGGTGTTGAGCGCATCGGCGAGACGCGCGCGCGCGCTTCCCGGCGCCAAAGGTTTCTGCTGGCTGGGGTCCGGCGCCCACCCGCTCATGAAAACGAACTGGAACGTTGCCGTGACTTTGCCGCCGGGCGTGCCGTAGCGCGTGCGGTAAAGCTCTTCGGCGCGCGCCAGCGAGCGCCGCGACAAGGGCTTTTTGCTCCGTGCGGTGAGAACGTTGCCGCCGCCGAGGGCCCTGATTTCGCGCATCAGTTCGCGCGGGGACGGGTAGATTACCGTGACGTCTTCGACGTCCGTAACCGGAAGCGCGAACCCGGCGCGTTGCAGCAGCGCGCCGTAAGCGCGCACGTCGCCAAAGGGCGAGACGCGTGGAGACGCGCCGCCCTCGATCTCCTCCTCGGCCTCGAGCAGACACTCCCGCAATTCGCTCAGCGCGTTCGACCCCAGCGCGGCGGCCATGAACAACCCGTCCGGCGCCAGCGCGCGCCGGATTTGGATGAGGCTTCCGGGGAGGTCGTTGACGCGATGAAGCGCGAGGCCCGAAACCACCAGATTGAATACGCCGTTCGCGAAAGGCATCAGATCCTCGTCGCACACGACGGCGGGCCCTGGGCAGCGCGCCGCATATGCGTAGACGCTTTCCGCGTAGAAGACCTCGCCCACGGATTTGAGCGCGGCGATATCTTGTCCGAGCCGGCCGCGATAGGCACCGAGGTCGAGCGCGCGCGGGAAGGGGCGGAGCATGATGTCGACGCGTTCGGCGATCTCTCGCGCCACATGGGCGATCAAAACCTCGCGGTCCGCGATCTCGTCCGCGAAGCGGGCCCGCCGCTGCCGCAGGAGGCGCCGGTCGAAGAGTAGCGGTGTATCGCTCATGACGTCTCCTCAGCATTGCGGGAACGCATTATGATGCGTGCCATGGGGATGAGCGACATCGGCGCGACTCTGGAAGGCGCGACTCCGGAAAGCGCGCTGCGGGAAGGCGCGCTGCGGGAAGGCGCGATTCGAGAACCCGTCTGGCGGACCGCGCTGCGCGCGGCGACCGATCTGGTTCTGCCGCCTGTCTGCATCGTCTGCCGCGCCCCCGCCGGCTCCCACGGCCTCCTCTGCGGCCCATGCTTCTCGGGCATCGAGTTCATCACGCCTCCTCTTTGTGCGCGCCTCGGCGTGCCGCTGCCCTACGACACGGGCGAGCCGTCTTTGTCGGCGGCGGCGATCGCCGCGCCGCCGGTCTATGACCGCGCGCGGGCCGTGGCGCGCTATTCCCAGACCATGCGCGATCTGGTCCAAGGCTTCAAATATCGCGACCGGCAGGAGGGCTTGCGCCTGTTCGGACGATGGATGGCCCGCGCGGGCGCCGAGCTCCTGGCCGGCGCGGACCTGCTCGTTCCGGTTCCGCTCTACCGGTCGCGGCTATTGGGCCGGCGCTTCAATCAGTCGGCTTTGCTGGCGCAGGGGCTTGAGACGCTGACCGGGGTCCGGGCGGACTGTTTCGTACTCCAACGGACCCGCCGGACGGCGAGCCAGGTCGGTCTCTCCGCCGCCCAGCGCAAGCGCAATGTCGCCGGTGCGTTCAAAGTCGCGCCGCCGCGCCGGCACATCATCGCCGGCAAGTCCGTTCTGGTCGTTGACGACGTGATCACGACGGGCGCCACGGTCGAGGCTTGCGCGCGCGTCCTGAAGCGTGCCGGCGCGGCCCGCGTGGACGTGCTGGCGCTGGCGCGCGCCGTTGAACCCGCCGATTTGGTATTCTAGGTACAGCGGTTCGCCGCGTTTTGGGTTAACACCGCGGTAACCGTCGGCCTGGAATGTTTCGACGGATCGCCATTTGAGACGAGAGCGCCAAAATGAGCTCCGACAACGCCAGACGGTTTCGCGCCGCGCTCGTGCAACTGCGCGCCGGACGATCCATTGCGGACAATCTGCCCAAGGCGGAGGCCCTTATCCGCGAGGCGGCGAGGGGCGGCGCGCGATATATTCAAACGCCGGAAAACACCGCGTTGATGGAGCTGGAGCCCGAGCGTGTGCTCAAGCAGATTCGACCGGAGTCCGAGAGCGCGCCGCTGGCGCTGTTCCGGGCGCTTGCCGGCGAGCTCGGCGTTTGGCTGCATCTCGGGTCCCTCGGCATCGAATTGGACGGCAAGCGGATCGCGAACCGCTCCTATCTGATCGATCCGAACGGTGCGGTCGCGGCCCGTTACGACAAGCTGCATCTGTTCGACGTCGATCTGCCGGGCGGCGAATCGTACCGGGAGTCTGACTACTACAATCCCGGCAGCAAGGCGGTCGTCGCGGCTTTGGCCATTGGCGGCGTACAGGCACGGCTCGGCATGACGATCTGCTACGACTTGCGGTTTCCGGCGCTCTACCGGGCTTTGGCCCAGGCCGGCGCCAACATGATTGCCATTCCTGCCGCCTTCACCAAACAGACCGGCGCGGCGCATTGGCACACCCTTGTCCGGGCGCGTGCGATCGAGACGGGCTCGTATGTCTTCGCGGCGGCGCAAGGCGGCCTGCATGAAAACGGACGCTCGACCTTCGGCCACTCGATGATCGTGTCTCCCTGGGGCGAGATCCTGGCGGAAGCGGGCGAGGATCCTTGCGCCGTCTTTGCCGAGATCGATCTTGCCCGGGTGGACGACGCGCGCACGCGGATCCCCGCGCTCAAGCATGGGCGCGACTTCGAAATCGAGATTGTGGAAGCCTCCGGCGCGACGATGAGGCAAGCATCATGATTCGGTTTGCGCTCAAATGCGGCGAGGGGCATGAATTCGATGCGTGGTTCTCGTCCGGCGATTCCTTCGACGAACAGTCCGAGGCAGAAGCGATCCGCTGCCCCGAATGCGGCAGCGCCGAGGTGAGCAAGGTGCCCATGGCGCCCGCCGTGCTCCGTGGGCGGAAGACGCCGGTCGCGCGCGACGTTCCGTCCGATCCGCCGCCTCACGGCGCTGCCATGGGCACGGGGCAGACCTATGCCTTCCTGAAGGGTCTGCGCGAGCATCTGAAGTCCAATGCCGACGATGTGGGGGACAAATTCGCCGAAGAAGCGCGGAAAATGCACTATGGCGAAACCGAGGAGCGCAACATTTACGGCGAGGCGACCGTGGATGAGGCCAAGGCGCTGCACGACGAGGGAATTCCGGCGCTCCCCTTGCCAAAGCTACCGGGCGACCACAACTAACCTATTGGTGGGCTTCGGCTTTGTGGCCGCGCGGGTAACCTCTTGTTTGGGTGTCTCGCGTATATCTGGACACGATTTCGCGAAGTGCCGTGGAAATGCCGGCTTGGCTCTGTAAGTTAGAGACTGCCGGACGGTTGGATCGCGCATAACCGGGGAACGAATGATGCGCCGAAAATTTCAGCAACACCCGCGGATTCTGGGCTTGCCGCTCACGGCTGCCGGGCTGGCTGTGCTTTTGCTTGCGTCGCCCGCGAGCGCCGAGACCGGTGTCCACGCGACCTCGCCTGACTTGGATCTCAGTCTTCCGAAGGGCCTCGACGCGCAGCCGCAGCCCGTCTATCCCGGCGGCGATGCGGCATCGAGCGACTCCGCGAACGCGCCCGAAGCGGCTGAAAAGCCGGTGAAAAGCGCGTCGCGGCCGGATCCGGAGGATGTCCCGAGCGCGAGCGAAGACGATTCCGAAATAGAAATGCTGAAGAGCGACGATGCCGCGGAGGTGGTCGAACCTCAGTCGCCGATCGTCGTCGCGACGATCGACAAGACCACGCAAGAGATGACCGTCTTCGTGGACGGTGCCGAGAAATACCGGTGGCCGGTGTCTACCGGCATGCCCGGCTATGCGACGCCGTCGGGCGACTTCACCGCGAGTTCCATGAACAAGATCTGGTACAGCAAGCAGTGGGACAACGCACCCATGCCGCATGCGGTGTTTTTCACGAAGAAGGGGCACGCGATCCACGCCACCAACGAGACCAAGAAGCTGGGCACGCCCGCGTCGCACGGTTGTGTGCGCCTGTCGCCGAAGAACGCGGAGACGTTCTTCAATCTCGTGAAGGATAAGGGGTTGAAGCGGACGGAAGTTGTCTTGACGGGCTCCACGCCCGGCGGAGACTACAAGGTCGCCCAGCCGGAGCGCCGTTACGATCCGTACCAGGACTATCGCCGGCCGAATTACCAGGGCTACTACAACCGCAACTATCAGCGCTACGGCTATAACGAGATCGATCCCCGGGTGCAGCGCAAGCGCCGGCGCATCTTCCAGCAGCCCTATTACGATTCACCGCCACGCCAGTACCGGCGCGGCCAGCAGCGGCGTGGCAATTGGTTCCGCGCTCCGGGTTACTAGGGGCGGCCGTCGGGGTCATGGCCGGAAAGGCGCCGCCTACGCGATACGGCGGGGTCCTTCGGGCTGGGGTCTGATCGCCGTCATGAAGTAGTTCACGCCGGTGTCGCGCGATAGGCTCCAGCGGTCCGCTAGAGGGTCGTAGACCATGCCGGTGAGGTCGGTTCGTTCGAAGCCGGCGCCTCTCAAGGACGACTGCAATTCCTCGGGCGTCACGAACCGGTCCCATTGATGGGTGCCGGCCGGAACCCAGCGCAGCACATATTCGGCTCCGACGATGGCAAGGGCATAGGCCTTGAGCGTGCGGTTCAGCGTCGAAAGGATCATGACGCCGCCATCGGCCACGAGCGGCGCGAGCCGTTTGAGAAAGGCGGGCACATCCGGCACGTGTTCGACCACTTCGAGCAGCAGAACGGCGTCGAAGCGGCGCCCATCGTCCACCATGGTTTCCGCGGTCACGGCCGCGTAGTCGACCGCCAGGCCCGCGCCCTCCGCATGGGCCTTTGCCGCCGCGATGGTTTCCGCGGCCGGGTCGATCCCCGTCACCTCGGCGCCGAGACGGCTCAAGGGTTCGGCCACCAAACCGCCGCCGCAGCCGATGTCGAGCACCTTGAGGCCTTCGAGGCAAGGCGGGTCGTTCGCGTCCCGCCCAAAGTGGCCGCAAAGCCGGTCGCGAATATAAGTCAGCCGTACGGGATTGATCTGGTGCAGCGGGCGGAACGGCCCTTTTTCGTCCCACCACTCATCGGCGAGCTGCGCGAATCTGGCGACCTCCCCGTCGTCGAGGGTCGAAGGTGTGATCCGGGACGCCATCATGGGCGCATTGGCGGGCGGGCGCGGGTCTCTGTCAAGGCTGCACGCGATTCGAGGCGGAGAGCCTTGTTGCGGCGTCCGGTCCTCTTCAGTAGAAAGAGCCGGAATTTCCGGCCGGCGCGACATGCGTGCCGGCCCTCTTCTTGTGAGAAGGCATGTCTTTGCTTGTGTTGAAATTTGGCGGCACGTCGGTGGCCGATCTCGACCGGATACGCAACGTGGCCGCGCATGTGAAACGCGAGGCCGACGCCGGACACGCGTGCGCCGTGGTCGTCTCGGCAATGGCAGGACAGACCAATCAGCTCGTTGCTTGGGTCGAGGAGGCCTGGGGCTTCAAGACGCGCACCGAATCCGGAGACGAAGCCTCCGCGCTTTACGACTGCCGCGAGTACGACGCCGTCGTCTCGTCGGGCGAGCAGGTGACGTCGGGGCTTCTCGCCTTGGTGCTCCAATCCATGGGCCTCAGCGCTCGCTCGTGGCAGGGCTGGCAGATTCCCCTCCGTACGGACGCGGCGCATCAGAAAGCCCGGATTACCGGGATCGAGGTCGACGAGATCAAGGCGGCGATGCTGGGCGGGGAGGTCGCGGTTTGCGCCGGCTTCCAAGGGATCGCGCCGAACAACCGCATCGCGACGCTCGGCCGGGGCGGGTCGGACACGAGTGCCGTCGCCCTTGCCGCGGCGCTTCAGGCGGATCGTTGCGATATCTACACCGATGTGGACGGGGTCTACACGACAGACCCGCGCGTGGTGGCGAAGGCCCACCGCCTCGACCGCATTTCCTATGAAGAGATGCTAGAAATGGCGTCTCAAGGGGCCAAGGTCCTGCAGACCCGCTCGGTCGAACTCGCCATGCAATGGGGCGTACCGGTTCTGGTGCGGTCCAGCTTCGATCCGCCGGACTTGCCCGGCGACCCCGACACCGGAGAGGGGATCGGTACACTTGTTTGCCATGAGGATGAAATCGTGGAGCAAAATGTCGTCAGTGGGATTGCTTATGCCCGGGACGAAGCCAAGGTGACGCTGCTGAAGGTGGCGGACAAACCCGGCGTCGCGGCGCGAGTCTTCGGCCCTCTTTCCGACGCTCATATCAATGTCGATATGATCGTGCAGAACGTGTCCGAGGATGGCCGGTCGACCGACCTCACCTTCACCGTGCAAAGTGCCGATCTGGACCGGGCTCTCGAGGTCCTGAAATCCGCCAAGGACGAGATCGGCTATCTGGACCTGCGCGGGGCCACCGATATCGCCAAGGTCTCGGCCATCGGCGTCGGAATGCGAAGCCATGCGGGCGTTGCGGCGCAAATGTTCAGCGCGCTTGCCGAAAAGGGCATCAATATCGAGGCGATTTCGACCTCGGAGATCAAAATCAGCGTCTTGATCGATGCCGCCTACGCCGAGCTGGCGGTGCGAACCTTGCATACGCTTTTTGGGTTGGACGGCGCTTAGACACGAAAATGAGGCTACTCTAGCCTTAGATTTTTGGGAGGCTCGTAGATCCGCCGCTGGCGGATGGTCCGGGACTGGTCACGATGTCTGCATCCGTTGGTGCTCCAAGACAGATGCTCCGCCGCCTGCGTGAGGTGATGGCGGAACGCGAGAGCGCGCAGGCACGCCTGGATAAGGTGGTCATGCTGATCGCCTCGAACATCGTGGCGGAGGTGTGTTCCCTCTATTTGAGGCGCCGGGACGGTTCGCTCGAGCTCGTCGCCACCGAGGGCCTCAATCCGGGCGCGGTCCACAACACGCATCTGAAGCCGGGCGAAGGGCTGGTGGGCCTCGTTGCCGAGCAGGGCGAACCGAAGCAGTTCGCCGACGCCCAGCATCACCCGGCCTTCTCGTTCCGTCCTGAAACCGGCGAGGAGAGTTATCACTCCTTCGTGGGCGTGCCGATTCTGCGCGGCGGCCACACGATCGGCGTGCTCACGGTGCAGAATCGCACCATGCGGCAATACAGCGACGAAGAGGTCGAGGCCCTGCAGACCACCGCCATGGTGATCGCCGAGACACTGGCGTCGGGCGGCATCATCTCCGACGAGGTGACGGTCGAGAAGGGGCGCGATTCGAGTCTCCGTTTCGTCGGACAACCGATTTCCGAAAGCGTGGCGCTCGGGCATATCGTGCTGCACGAGCCGCGCATCGTTGTGAGCACGCTCATCGCCGAAGACGTGGAGTTCGAGCGGAGCCGGCTGCAACAGGCCATCGAAGAACTGACCGGACAGATCGACGAGATGATGGAGAGGGGCGATCTCGCCCGCGCCGGCGAACACCACGAGGTGCTCGAAGCGTTCCGCATGTTCGCGCACGATCACGGCTGGCGGCGGCGGCTGGACGAAGCGTTGGCCACCGGTCTCACCGCCGAAGCCGCCGTCCAGCGCGTGCGCAACGACACGCGCGCGCGCATGATGCGCATGCCGGATCCGCGATTCCGCGACCGGCTCCACGATATCGACGATCTGTCCAACAGGCTGCTACGGCTCCTGTCCGGCGAAACCGCAACGGCTTCGACCGGTGCGTTGCCGGAAGATGCCATTGTCGTCGCGCGCACCATGGGGCCCGCGGAGCTGCTCGACTACGACCGCCAGCGCCTGCGCGGTCTCGTTCTCGAGGAGGGGGGAGCGAACAGCCACGTGGCGATCGTCGCGCGCGCGCTCGGCATCGCCGCGATTACCCAATGCCGGGGTGTGGTCGAGATGGTCGAGCCGGGAGACGCGGTGGTGCTCGATGCCCAAGGTGGCGAGCTCCATGTGCGGCCCACGCACGAATTGGTGCATGCCTATTCCGACAAGGTTCGCTTCCAAGCGCGCAAGCAGGCGCAATACGCGGCCCTGCGCGACGTGCCCGCGGTCACGCTCGACGATCAACGGGTCGGTCTGCATATCAATGCTGGTCTCTTGTTCGATCTGCCGCATCTCAAACAGTCCGGCGCCGACGGGATCGGACTGTTCCGGACCGAGCTGCAATTCATGATCTCCGACACATTTCCGCGGCTCGATCAGCAGACGAAGCTATACAAGTCGATCCTCGATCAGGCGGGCAACCGCCCCGTCGTGTTTCGCTCCCTCGATATCGGGGGCGATAAGATCATCCCCTATTTCCGGGGAGGCGCGGAAGAAAACCCGGCCCTCGGCTGGCGCGCGATCCGCATGGCGCTCGACCGGCCCGCGCTGTTCCGGACGCAGATCCGCGCCCTGTTGCGGGCCTCGCAAGGGCGTGAGGTGCGGATCATTCTGCCGATGATTTCCGACGTTTCCGAATTCGAGACCGCACGCAGGCTGATCGACCACGAACTCACGCTGCTCAAGAGGCATGGCCGCCCGGAACCGTCCAAGCTCATGGTCGGCGCCATGGTCGAGGTACCGGCCCTTCTGTGGCAGCTCGATCATCTCCTGCCCCTGACGGACTTCATCTCGGTAGGATCGAACGATCTCGTCCAGTTTCTGTTCGCGGCGGACCGGAGCAACGAGCGCGTGGCGGGAAGGTTCGATTCTCTCAATCCGGCCGCCTTGCGCGCCTTGCGGCAAATCCTGCGGGAGGCGGAGCGGTTCGAGACGCCGGTCACGCTCTGCGGTGAGATGGCCGGGAAGCCCTTGGAGGCGATGGCGCTGATCGGGCTCGGCTTCCGGTCCATTTCCATGGCACCCGCATCGGTCGGACCGGTCAAGGCCATGATTTTGTCGCTCGACGCATCCGACTTGAGCGCCCGGCTGGAGCAGATGCTCGACACCCGCACGACCTCGCTTCGCGATGAATTGAAGCAATTCGCCGCCGAAAAAGGCGTTCAGGTTTGACGTGCGCGGCCCCCGCGCGAAGGCGGCGGGCTGTTCGCGGCACCGGCGCTATCGCGCCAAGGCTTGCAAACTCATGGCCATTGGGCTTGTGTACGAAGGCGATTGGGGGAAATGTCCGGTTTTGGACTTTCGAAACTGGGCCGAAACGCATATTGGGTAGGCCCCCGGCCGGAGGCTTGGGGGCGGCGGCGATATACTCACGGGATTGGAATTAATGTCTGCCGGCTATGACGCGGAAGTGGCCGACCTGTTTCGGGACCTCAGAGCCGCGAGCAATCTGACGGAGGCGGACTTGGCCGCCCGGATATCCACGCCGGTCGAAGTCGTCCAGGCTCTGGAGCAGGGCGCTATCTATGCCTTGCCGCCCTGGCCGGAGACATGCCGGGTCGTCAGCGCCTATGGCACGCTGCTCAATCTGGATACGCGTCCCTTGCTCCGGCGCATCTACGCGCAGCTCGAGGCGGGCGTGGTGGAACTCGGACCGAAGCCCGTGCAGGACGTTCCGGTTATGGTGCCGCCTGCGGGCCCTGCGCCCGCGCCTTCGAGAGCTCAGCCTTCGGCCCAGCCAGCGCCGCAAGGCCAGCCATTGCCGCAAGACCAGCCACTGCGGCAAGACCAGCCACTGCGGCAAGACCAGCCACTGCGGCAAGACCAGCCGGCTCCCCGACCGCAGGCTTCGGGCTGGCCCAACGGTTCGCTGCAGCCCCAGCCGGCTCCACAAGCCTCGCCCCGTCCGCCGGCGCCGCAACCCCAAAGTCCTTATCCGCAGGCGCCGCAGCCACAAGCGCCAGGCTGGCCAAACGGGCCGGTGGGCATGCCGGCTCCGGCGTCACAGCATCCGGCCCCTCAGCCGCAAGCCGGGCCTTCCCATGCGCCGCAGCCGCAAGCGCCGCGGCCCCAAGCTCATCAGCCCCAAGCGCCACAACCCCAAGCGCCACAGAACCAAGTATCACAGCCACAAGCACCGCTGCCTCCGCGGCCGCAGGCGCCGGGACCTCAAGCTCCGCAAGCACATCCGGGCGAACGGCAGTCCGCACCGCCATCGCCCGGTGCGTGGCAGCGCACCGCCGCCGAACCGTCACTCGCCGAGCCTTCGCCATTCGATACCGCGTGGCCGGGCGCCGGACCGGTTGCGCAACCCGGACCGCAGCCCCAACCGGCTCAGCCGCAGGCCGATGCCGGTTTTCCCGATGCCGGCTTTCCCGATGCCGACTTCGGCGACGACTCCGGCGACGCGCAATTCCATCCCGAGTATCAGGGCTATGCGCCGGATCCCTCGGCTATGCCTGATGCCGGCATGTCCGGCGCTGGCATGTCTGGCGCTGGCATGGCCGATGCTGGTATGCCGTCCGAGGATGCGAGCTTTCCCGGAGATGCCGCGCTTGAGCTCGAGCCCGAACTCGCCGAGGAGCCGAAGAAGAATTTTCTGAAGTCGCCGCTTCTGAAATGGGGCATCATCGGACTGGTTGCGGTTGGGGTGCTGCTTGGACTATGGATGTTTCTCGGCGGCTCGTCCGGCGATTCCGGCCTTTCGTCAGGCTTCGACACGTCGGACCCCGTTCTCGATCCGGACGACCCGCGCAGCCGCAAGGCCGACCGGCTTCCAAACAATTTCTAGGCCTGCGTTTTCCAGCTAGCCCATGACCACGATTCCCGCCGAGAAGCTCAACAAGCTCGTTTCACGTTGGCAGGCCATTCAAGGCGAACTCGCCTCCGGCGCCGACGCGGAGAGCTACGCGCAGCTCTCAAAGGAGTTCTCCGATCTCGATCCGATTGTGGGAACGATCAATGCGCTGCGCCAGGCGCAGGACGAGTATGCGGGCCTCGAGGAAATTCTCGACGACCGCGACGCCGATGCCGACATGAGATTGTTGGCGGAGGAGGAAGCCGGCGGGCTCTGGTCGAAAATCGAGGATCTCGAACACCAGCTCAAGGTCCAGCTCCTGCCGAAGGACGATGCCGACGAGAAGAGCGCCATTCTCGAAGTGCGCGCCGGGACGGGCGGCGACGAAGCGGCGCTTTTCGCCGGCGATCTCTACCGCATGTATCAGCGCTTCGCCGACCGGCACGGCTGGAAGGTCGCTGTGCTCTCCGCGAGCGAAGGCGCCACGGGCGGCTACAAGGAAATTATCGCCAATGTCACCGGCAAGGGCGTGTTCGCCCGGATGAAGTACGAATCCGGGGTGCACCGGGTGCAGCGCGTGCCCGAGACCGAAGCGCAAGGCCGAATCCATACATCGGCCGCGACGGTCGCCGTGCTGCCGGAGGCGGAGGACGTCGACGTGCAGATCGACGAAAAGGACCTGCGCATCGACGTGTTCCGGGCGAGCGGCCCCGGCGGTCAATCCGTCAACACGACCGACAGCGCCGTGCGCATTACCCACATTCCGACCGGGCTGGTCGTCAGCCAGCAGGACGAGAAGTCGCAGCACAAGAACAAGGCCAAGGCCATGAAAGTCTTGCGCGCGCGGCTCTACGATCTCGAACGCGAGAAACTCGACGCGGAGCGGGCGCAGGACCGGCGCAGTCAGATCGGATCGGGCGACAGGTCTCAGCGCATCCGCACCTACAATTTTCCGCAAGGCCGCGTCACCGATCACCGCATCGGACTTACGACGCATCAGCTTCACTTGGTGCTCGAGGGCGAACCGGCGCTCGATGAAATCATCGATGCTCTGACCACGGAGAATCAGGCCAGTCAGCTGGCGGCTCTGGAGGAGAGCGGCGCATGATGCCGAGTCTCGATTCGGCCCGTGCGTCCGCGGCGCGCGTGCTGAGGGATAGGGGGATCGGTACGGCGGCGCTCGATGCGCGGGCTCTTCTGACGGCCGCAACGGGGTTGTCCCTCGAAGCGTTGATCGCCAAGGGCCGGGAGCCGCTCGGGCCGGCCGCCGGGACGCGCTTTCAGGGCTATGTCGCGCGGCGTCTTGCAGGCGAGCCCGTATCGCGAATCCGCGGGACGCGGGAGTTTTATGGACGGGATTTCCGGATCGGCCCGCAGACGCTCGATCCACGCCCCGACACGGAGACGCTGGTCGCCGCCGTCCTGGATATTGTTGGCCGGGAAGCACGGGCCGGCCGGCCATTGCGCATCTTGGACCTGGGGACAGGTTCGGGTTGCATTCTGACCACCCTTCTCGCCGAACTGCCCGATGCAACCGGCGTCGGCGCCGACATCAGCCCCGGCGCGCTGCGTCTCGCCCGGGCGAATGCGGAATCGGTGGGCGTGGCGGATCGCGCGCGGTTTGCAGTCTCCGATTGGTTCGAGGCGCTTGCGGGCCGCTACGACATCATCGTGTCCAATCCGCCTTATATCGCGAGCGATGAGATCGGCGGTCTCGCGCCGGAAGTCGCGGAGCACGATCCGCTGGCGGCACTCGATGGGGGCCCCGACGGTCTCGACGCCTATCGGCGCATTGCCGCAGGCGCGCCCGCGTTCCTCGTTCCGGGCGGGCATTTGCTGGTCGAGATCGGATGCACGCAAGGCGATGCGGTCACGGGCCTGTTCGAGCGTGCGGGACTGGCCGTCGCAGAGGATGGAATTGTCGCGGATTTGGCCGGGCATCCGCGCTGCGTGTGTGCCAGGACTTCGGAGGCTTAAGAGGCCCGGAGCGTTGAATCGGGCCAAAAAGATGCTTGGAAAAACTGGATGTTCGGGCTAGGTTTTGGCTAAGAAATCGCATTGTTCGGCGAGCCAGGGCAGGGAAATTGGTTTCGCCAGTTGCGTGGCAACGAAACAGCGCGGATATCCTTGAGAACCTCGATTGATAGGCGGCAGCGCCTCTCGAGCCGTTCAGGAGCCGGTATATCGCAAATCAGATTTGGTTGGCTGGCGCTGACAGTAGGGATGCATGACGTTTCTGCGCCTGTGACCGACTAAGACAAGGCAGCAAAAAAAGAACTGTTGTGAAAACGAACAGGGCCGAGCCGGCTTTCCGGGCGCGTAGCGTTCAGGGTGCGGACCGCGGCCGGCGACGATCAAATAGGGAGCGATCAGTGCGGCGTGTGTGCCGCCAATCAGGTGAATAAGGCTTATGAGGCAAGGACAGCAGAATCGTAGGGGGCGTGGCCGCAGCCGCAAACCCCAAAATCCACTGGCACGCAATTACGAGTCGAACGGGCCGGATGTGAAGATCCGGGGGACCGCGTCGCACGTTGCGGAGAAGTATATGTCGCTCGCTCGCGATGCGCTGGCTTCCGGCGACATGGTGACCGCCGAGAGCTACCTCCAGCATGCCGAGCACTACAACCGCATCATCATGGCCGCTCAGTCGCAGGCCGCCGCGGCCGCGCCGCAATCCGGTGACCAGCAGCAGGCCAACGGCAACGTGACCCGGGGCCGGCAGAACGCGAATGAAGACGACGATGCCGAGGCTGACGACGAGGCCGAAGCCGAGGCCGTTGGAGAGTCCGATGCGCCGGCCGAAAGCCGCGGCCGTGGACGGGGCCGGCAGCGGCGCAACGGCGCTCACGCGGCATCGGAAGCCGCCGGCGCGGAGCAGCCGGTCGAGGCGGGTGCGTCCGACGGGGCCGAAGGCGCCCCGGAAGCCGTCGGCTAAGCCGGCCGATCTTCTCTTCCACCACCCGAGACTTCAAGATTCGAGCTTCGCGCTGGAGGATCGACCGGCCCTGCGCCTCTTTGCCCTGATCGCCGCGTATTTCGTCGTCTTCTCGAAATATCCCGGCGGCACGCCCTGCCAGCGCATTCTGACGGTGCGGTGATCCGCCCTCTCGCATTTTTTGCTCGGGCTCGAGGCAGAGCCCCCTTTTTTGCGAAAAACGGCACGCTATATGTCCGTTAACATGCCGCTGATATGACCCAGCCACAGCGGTGCCCGCCACCTATCCGACATTTCCGGTCCGCCCTCGGACCAGTCCGCCCAAAGAGGGAAAAACATGGATTTCGAAAAACTTTCCGACCGTTTGAAGGGATTTTTGCAGGCGGCGCAGACGATCGCGCTGCGCGACGGCAACCCGCAAGTCACGCCGGAGCATTTTCTGAAAGCGCTTCTCGACGATGACCAGGGGCTTGCCGCGGGGCTCATCGGCCGTGCCGGTGGCGACGCCAAGACGGCGCTGGCGCGCACCGATGCGGCGCTGGCCAAGCTGCCCAAGGTGTCCGGCTCCGGCGCGCAAAGCCCGCAAATGACCCCGGCCCTGGCCCGCACGCTCGACCAGGCGGAGCAGATGGCCAGCAAGGCCGGCGACAGCTTCGTGACCGTGGAGCGCGCGCTCCAGGCGTTGGCCATGACCCGCGAGGGCGGCACGGCCGAGATTCTCAAAGACGCCGGCATCACGCCCCAGAGCCTGAACGAGGCCATCAACGATCTGCGCAAGGGCCGCACGGCGGACTCCGCCGGCGCCGAGCAGCAATACGATGCGCTCAAGAAATACACGCGCGACCTCACCGAGGCCGCCGAGAAGGGCGAGATCGATCCCGTCATCGGCCGCGACGAGGAAATCCGCCGCACCATTCAGGTGCTTTCGCGCCGAACGAAGAACAACCCCGTGCTCATCGGCGAGCCAGGCGTCGGCAAGACGGCCATCGTCGAAGGACTCGCGCAACGCATCGTCAAGGGCGATGTGCCCGAGAGCCTGAAAGACAAGAAAGTTCTGTCGCTCGACATGGGCGCGCTGATCGCGGGCGCGAAATATCGCGGAGAGTTCGAGGAGCGGCTGAAGGCCGTCCTGTCCGAGATCGAAGCGGCCGCTGGCCGGATCGTGCTGTTCATCGACGAGATGCACACGCTGGTGGGCGCCGGCAAGACCGACGGTGCCATGGACGCCTCGAACTTGCTGAAGCCGGCGCTTGCGCGCGGCGAGCTTCATTGCGTCGGCGCGACCACGCTCGAAGAGTACCGCAAGCATGTGGAGAAGGACGCGGCGCTGGCGCGGCGCTTCCAGCCCGTGTTCGTGGGCGAGCCGACCGTGGAAGACACGATTTCCATCCTCCGTGGACTGAAGGAAAAATACGAGCTGCATCACGGCGTGCGGATCTCCGACGCGGCGCTGGTGACCGCGGCCACGCTCTCCAACCGCTACATCACCGACCGGTTCCTGCCCGACAAGGCCATCGACCTCGTGGACGAGGCCGCCTCTCGCCTGCGCATGCAGGTGGATTCCAAGCCCGAGGAACTGGACGAGATGGACCGGCGCCTGATGCAGCTCAAGATCGAGCGCGAGGCCCTGAAAAAGGAAACCGACAGCGCCTCGAAGGATCGCCTCGAACGGCTGGAGAAGGAGATCGTCAATCTGGAAGAGAGCGCCAATGCGCTCAGCCAGCGCTGGCAGGAGGAGAAGGACAAACTCGCCGGCGCCCAGAAGATGAAGGAAGAGCTGGACACGGCGCGCATCGCGCTCGACAAGGCGCAGCGCGACGGCGATCTCGCCAAGGCGGGCGAACTCGCCTATGGCGTCATTCCCAATCTCGAGGCGAAGCTGAAGGCGCAGGAAGAGACCGAGTCGGCCACCGGCGCCTTGGCGCAGGAAGTGGTCGAGCCCGACATGATCGCGCAAGTCGTCTCGCGCTGGACCGGCATTCCCGTCGACAAGATGCTCGAAGGCGAGCGCGAGAAGCTGCTGGCCATGGAGGCGGAGATCGCCAAGCGCGTGGTCGGCCAGGAAGAGTCCGTCAAGGCCGTCTCCACCGCCGTGCGCCGCAGCCGCGCAGGCCTGCAGGACCCGAACCGGCCGCTCGGATCGTTCATGTTTCTTGGGCCCACGGGCGTCGGCAAGACCGAACTCTCCAGAGCGCTCGCCGAATTCCTGTTCGACGACGAGCACGCGATCCTGCGCGTCGACATGTCCGAATATATGGAGAAGCACGCGGTGGCCCGGCTCATCGGCGCGCCGCCCGGCTATGTCGGCTACGAGGAAGGCGGAGCGCTGACGGAAGCGGTTCGCCGCCGGCCCTATCAGGTCATTCTTTTCGACGAGGTCGAAAAGGCGCATCCGGATGTGTTCAACGTCCTGCTGCAGGTGCTGGACGACGGACGCCTGACCGACGGGCAGGGCCGCACGGTGGACTTCCGCAACACGCTCATCATCATGACCTCCAATCTCGGTTCCGAATATCTGGTCAACCAGGCGGAAGGCGAGGATTCGTCGGCCGTCGAGGCCCAGGTAATGGAGGTCGTGCGCGGGCATTTCCGGCCGGAGTTCCTGAACCGCGTGGACGAGATCATCCTGTTCCACCGCCTGCGCCGCGAGCACATGGCCAATATCGTCGACATCCAGATGCAGCGCCTGCAGAAGCTGCTGTCCGACCGCAAGATCACGCTCACCCTGGACGAGACGGCCAAGACCTGGCTCGGCAACAAGGGCTACGATCCGGCCTACGGCGCGCGCCCCCTGAAGCGCGTGATCCAGAAATACGTGCAGGACCCGATGGCCGAAATGATCCTCGAAGGCAAGATCCGCGACGGCGAGACCGTCAACGTCTCCGTCCGCGACGGCCAACTCACCTTCAACGGCGAGACGGCGAAAGAAGCGGCTTAGGACGCTTCGCGCCTCACACATTTAGATTTGCGAACGGCCGGGGCTCGCCCCGGCCATTTTCGTTTCCACCGACTGCATCTTGACGTTGCCGAATCTCAGTGCGCTCGGCACTATGCGCGGCGGGAGGAGTTAGGGCGCTATGGAGGATGCTGCGGCGAGCACGGGCGCCCAACAGCTAGAAGACTTCATCGAAAAATGGAGTCAGTCCAGCGGAGCGGAGCGCGCCAACTTTCAGAGCTTTGCCAATGAGCTCTGCGACCTTCTTGACGTATCGAGGCCTGACGCGGCCAAGCGCGATGCGAACGACAGTTACGTCTTCGAGTATGGCGTGAAGTTCAAATCCGCCGACGGGGCGGAGAGCCCGGGCTGGGTTGATCTTTACAAGAGAGGTTGTTTCGTTCTCGAAGCGAAGCAGAGTCGTCAAGAGGGACGCTCCAAGGCAATTCCGGGCCAACAAGATTTCTTCTCCGCATCCGAGGGAAAATCTGACCATCGGAGTCGGGGTCGAGCCTGGGACGTGCTGATGGTGAATGCCCGGCGCCAGGCGGAGGAATACGCCAAGGCGCTCCCTGCCAGTCATGGCTGGCCGCCCTTTGTGCTCGTCTGCGACGTCGGTCATTGCATCGAGATCTATGCGGACTTCAGCGGCCAAGGAAAAAACTACGCGCAGTTTCCCGACCGGCGCGGCTTTCGCATTTTCCTCGATGATCTCAGGCAAGAGGAGGTCCGCAAACGTCTCCGCACGATTTGGACGGACCCCCTTTCACTGGACCCCGCGACACATGCGGCCGTCGTCTCTCGAGATGTAGCCGAACGGCTAGCGCGTATCGCAAAGCGGCTCGACAAGAAACATGACCCGAAAGATGTTGCCGAGTTTCTGATGCGGTGCCTGTTTACGATGTTTGCGGAGGATGTCGGGCTGCTTCCCGAGAACGGCTTCACCAATCTTCTGGAACAGATGAAGGAGACACCGAAGCACTTTCAACCGGCCTTGGAGTCTCTTTGGGAAGTCATGGACAAGGGCGGTTATGCCCCACACTTGAATGCGACACTGAAGCGATTCAACGGTGCGCTCTTCAAGAATCGAACAGCCATCGCGCTCGACGGTGACGACATCAACGAGCTTTGGGTTGCCGCCAAGCGCGACTGGCAGGATGTCGAACCCGCCATCTTCGGCACGCTGCTGGAGCGGGCCCTCGACCCGCGCGACAGGTCAAAGCTCGGTGCGCACTACACGCCTCGGGCCTATGTCGAGCGTCTCGTGGTGCCCACCATTATCGAACCATTCCGCTCCGATTGGGAGGCGGCGAAAGCGGAAGCGGTACACCTGAATGAAGAAGGCGATGCGGAAGGCGCGCGCAAGGCCATTCGTGCTTTCCACCATCAACTGTGCACCACGCGCGTCCTGGACCCGGCCTGCGGCACCGGGAATTTTCTCTATGTCTCGCTGGAGTTGATGAAACGCCTGGAAGGCGAAGTGCTGGAGGCGCTCGAAGAATTGGGTGAGGACGCACCCAAGTTTGCCATGGCCGGTGAGACGGTCGATCCCGGTCAATTTTATGGCCTAGAGATCAATCCGCGCGCAGTCGCTATTGCCGATCTCGTGCTTTGGATCGGTTATTTGAAATGGCAACTCAAGACCGGCGGGCCGGATGCCGTCTCGGAGCCAGTTTTGGACGCCTACGGTACAATCAAGGAGCAGGATGCGATCCTCGCCTACGACTCGAAAGAGTTGGCGCGGGATGAAGACGGGAAGCCGATTTCGGTTTGGGATGGTCATACGATGAAGGACCACCCGGTGACCGGCTTGCCGGTTCCCGATCCGGACGCGCGCGTCGAAAGCTATGTCTACAAGAATCCGCGTCCGGCGAAGTGGCCTGAAGTGGACTTCATCGTCGGCAATCCGCCCTTCATTGGCGGCAAGGACATGCGGTCGGAGCTGGGCGACGGGTATGCGGAAGCCTGTTGGAAGGCGCGACCGCATATGCCCGGCGGTGCCGACTTCGTCATGCATTTCTGGGATCAGGCTGCGACCATTCTTCTGGCAAAGAAGTCGGAGCTTCGTCGGTTCGGATTGATCACCACGAACTCCATCACCCAGACCTTTTCGCGCAGGGTGATCGAGCGGCATCAATCGGCAAAGACATCCCTGTCTTTGGTGTTCGCGATTCCCAATCACCCATGGCTCAAGGCCGCCGACAAGGCGGCAGTGCGCATCGCGATGACAGTCGCGGAAAAGGGTGAGCGCGTGGGCGTGCTGGCGGAGGTCGTCAAGGAGGATGGGCTTAATACGGATACGCCGCAAGTCTCACTAGCTAAGCGGAACGGAAGAATTAGTCCGAGGCTTAAGATTGGTCCGGCCCTGAGCCGTGCCAGGCCACTACTTGCAACAGAAGGCATATCCTATCGAGGCGTCTGTGTCGGCGGCGATGGATTCTTCCTGAGCCGCGCCCAGGCGGCCCGGCTTCTCAACACCAATGGTTCAGCGCAGCGCGTAGTGCGTCAAATAAGAAACGGACGAGATTTCGCTCAACGACCAACGGATCGCTGGGCTATAGATGCCTTTGGCTGGACAGAGGAGCAGCTCAGATCTGAGTTTCCTCAAATATATCAGCATCTGAAGAATTCTACGTTTCTCTCGAGGCAACAGTCCAAGAGAGCATCTTACCGTGACCTTTGGTGGGTGTTTATGGAACCCCGCTCTGAGTTTCGCGAATCCATGAGAGCCATGGAAACGTATTTTGTTACGCCGATGACAGCGAAGCACCGTTATTTCATCCGTCTCAATTCGAACGATTTGGCCGATCAAGGGCTCATATGTATTTCTACTAGTGATCTTCGCGTTTTATCCGTCATGAGTAGTAGTCTCCACAACTCATGGTCACTAGCGACGGGAGGGAGGCTCGGCGTTGGTGATGATCCTCGCTACAACAATTCCGCTTGCTTCGATCCGTTCCCGTTTCCAGATTTTGAGCGCCTTGATCCTGAGCTCACTGTGCGACTGAGCCAGCTGGGCGAGCGGCTCGATGTCTTCCGAAAAGAACGACTTGCCGAGCACAAGAGCCTGACCATGACGGGGCTCTACAATGTGATGGAGCGGATGCGGGAGCTGGAGGCTGGTGCCGATGTCGAGCCTCTCTCCGACAAGGAGCGGGATATCCACGACATGGGGCTGGTGACGGTCCTGAAAGAGATTCACGACCAGATCGATGAGGCCGTCCTGGAGGCCTATGGC
Organism: Hyphomicrobiaceae bacterium UBA7697; assembly: GCA_002482645.1. Classification (GTDB taxonomy): domain Bacteria; phylum Pseudomonadota; class Alphaproteobacteria; order Rhizobiales; family Methyloligellaceae; genus Methyloceanibacter. The sequence goes on along the minus strand of DLGJ01000015.1, from coordinate 11,514 downwards.
TGGTTCGATCTCGCACCGGCGCTTGTCGGAAAGCCTGGCGGCACCACGCCGAGCCTGCACAAGTCCGAAGCTCAGGAGCAGGCGGAAGAAGAGCTGCTGACGCGGCTGGTCGCACTCAACCAAGAGCGTGCGGCTGAAGAGGCTCGCGGAACTGTACGCTGGCTGCGGCCCGACTATCAGATACCGAAACTCGGACACAAGGTCGCCCAGCCGGGGGGCGAGCAGGCGGAAGCCGAGCTTGCGATCGTTACCACGGCAGAAAAGCCGGCGTGGCCCAAGGATACGCTGCAACAGATCATGTTGGTGCGCGATGCGCTGGCCAAAGCAGATGCGCCGGCAGGGCCGGACGCCATCTCCGCTGCTTTCGCAGGCCGCAACACCGCCAAGCGTCGCAAGACAGTGAAGAAGCTTCTTGAGACCTTGGCTGCCACGGGCGCTGCTCAAGTTACGAGTCCGAAGGCCGACGTCATGCGCGCAGATCGAGAACGCATCGGCCAGGGCACTCTATACTTTATTCCCCGGTGATCGGAGCGTCTCTCGGCTCGCCGGCGACGGTGCGTCTCTCCCGTGCACCATTCCCCCCGTCCCGTAACCTTTTGCAAAGCACGCCGGGCGATTTGCCGGTTCGCGCACGCTCCCGTTGAGACTTTTTGAGCGGTCTCGTCCCTAGAGTTCCCGCGCATGCCGCTTGGGGAAGCACGGCATGCAACAAAGGGGACTGGAAAAATGGGGAAAGACCCGCGCGATTCCGGCAATCTTGCCGCGCGTCTCGATATGGAGACGCCGGACATTGCCGCACTCAAGGCGACGCTCACCGCAGCCGAACGGGCCGAGGTGAAGCGTTTCGAAGACGAACTTTTCCGCGACGGCGACGATGCCGACGCCAAGCCGACGGCAGAGGTCTTCGATCTCGATCTCCGCGATGCGCTCGATGCAGCCGGGCCCGTGGCGCGCGGAGCATCTTCGGGGGAGGCGGGCGGCGCGGGCGCGCTCCAAGCTCTACTCACCGAACAGGTTCATGCATGGGACTGGCATCCGGTGCCGGAGCCGGACGATCCCGCCGAAATTCCGTTGCCTGACGGTGCGCCGCCGGAAGGCGCCGAACCCGGCGACGCGTCGCAGAGCAAGGCGTCCCAAGGCGGCGCTGCCTCGGGCGGCACGCTTTGGTGGCGCCTGTTCAAGACGGCCGTGGCGCTCGCCGCCGTGATCGGTCTCGGCTGGACGCCGCTGCAGCGCTTCCTGCAGAACACGAGCGCCGAGGCCACGGTCAATGCGCGCCTCGTGACGTTGCGCGCCCCGATCGCGGGCACGGTTCACCTCGCGGACCCCGGCGAACGCGTCGGCGCCGAGATCGAGGCGGGCACGCCGCTCCTCACCATCGAAAATCCGCGCGAAGACCGGACGCAACTCGATACGCTGCGCCGCGATATCTCGGGACTCGAATCGGAACGCGAGGCGCTCGGCCGCCGCAAGGCGCAGCTCCAAGGCCTGCAAGGGAGCTTGCGCGAGCAGCGCGATGCGTTCCAGGCGGGCCGAGTTGCGCAGCTCGAGGCGCGCATCGCTTCGCTGAAGGCGGAGATCGCCGCAGCCGATGCGAAGGAAAGCGAGACCAAGAGCGCCTTGGCGCGGTCGCGGAGCCTCAAAGCGCAAGGCTGGCAGACCGAGGCGGCCCTCGAAACGGCCGAGCGCGAACACAAGGTTGCGCTGAACACGGAAGAGTCCCTGCGTCAGCGGATGGTGGCGACGAAGGTCGAGCTCGATGCGGCGCGCCGCGGATTGTTCGTCGGCGACAGCTACAACGATATCCCGCGCACCGCGCAGCGTCTCGACGAGGTCACCCAACAGATCATTGGGCTCGATACGGATATCGAGCAAAAGACCCAGCGGATCGCGCAACTCCGTTCCGAGTTCAGCCTCGAGCAGAAGCGCTACGACGTGCGCTCGCGTGCCGCGCTGAACGCGCCGGTTCCGGGACGCATTTGGGAAGTGTTGACCGCGAACGGCGAGCAGGTGTTCCACGGGCAGGATTTGATGCGCGTCCTGGATTGCGCCGGCGTGCGGGTGACCGCCGCGGTGAGCGAGTCCGTCTACAACGCGCTCCGCATCGGCCAACCCGCGACGTTCCATCTTCGCGGCGGTTCCGAAGAACTCGAAGGCCGCGTGACCGGCCTGCACGGGCTGGCCGCCGTTCCCGGCAACTGGGCCATCGGGCAGACGGCGCTGGCGCGCGAGCCCTATCACGTCACCGTCGAGGTACCGAATCTGGCGAACGGGCCGGACTGTCACGTGGGCCGCACCGGCAAGGTGACGTTCAACACCGCGACTGGACCTGTGACGGCGGCCGCAAGATGAGCTACGCGTCCGGCGTCACGTTGTGGGAGGCGTTCCTGCCCGGGTTGACGGTCCTGTTCCTCGCCTTGGCGCTCCTGCCTTGGCTCGACCGCGACAAGGACTGGATCCGCGGCATCGTGATCGCGCTGTGCCTGGTCCTTGTCTGGCGCTACGCCCATTGGCGCGTCACGGGCTCCTTGCCGCCGGTGGGGATGACCTGGGATTTCGCGGCGGCGATGGTTTTCTTGTCCGTCGAACTCCTGGCTCTCGCCGGCGGGACATTGTCCTTGCTGTTCCTCACGCGCACGATGGACCGGACGCCCGAGGTGAAGCGCAATCTACCTTGGGTGAATAGCCTCGCGCGCAAGCCGCTCGTGGACGTTCTGATCTGCACCTATAACGAGGACGAGACGATCCTCGAACGCACGATCATCGGCGCGCTCGCCCTCGATTATCCGAATTATCGCCTCTGGGTGTGCGACGACGGCCGCCGCGACTGGCTGAGGGCGTTGTGCGAGCGGCTCGGCTGCGGCTACATCACGCGGCCCGGCAATGCCCATGCCAAGGCGGGAAATATCAATCACGCCCTTGGCTATCTGAACACGCTGCCCGAGAAGCCGGAATTCATCTCCATTCTGGATGCGGACTTCGTCGTGAAGCCGGCCTTCCTGACGCGCACCATGGCCTTGATGCGCGATCCCGGCGTCGGCATCGTGCAGACGCCACAGCATTTCTTCAATCCGGATCCCATCCAGACCAATCTCGACATGGCCCGTGTCTGGCCGGACGAGCAGCGTTACTTCTTCGGCGTCGTGTTGCCGGCGAAGGATGCGTGGGGATGCGCATTCTGTTGCGGAACCTCCTCGCTGATCCGCTTCGCGCCGCTGATGGAGATCGGCGGATTCCCAACCGACTCGGTGACCGAAGACTATCTGCTCACCTTGCGGCTCAAGGAGAAGGGCGCCCGCACCGTCTTTCTCAACGAGATCCTGTCTCTCGGTCTCGCGCCGGAAGGCTTGAAGGAATATATCACCCAGCGCAGCCGCTGGGCCTTGGGCTTCATGCAGATCATGCGGGGGCACAGCAGTCCCTTCCGCTTCGGCAACGGCCTCAACCTCATAGACCGGATCGGGCTGACAGAGACGTTTCTGCATTGGGCGATGACCTTCACCTTCCGGGCCCTGACGCTGATCGTCCCGGTGCTCTATCTCCTGTTCGACTTGAAGGCGGTGTCGACCGATCTCGCCAGCGCCATCGCGTTTTTCCTGCCGGCCTTCGTCGCGCAGGTCGCGGTCGGAACCTGGATCTCGGGCGGCCGGCTTATTCCCATCATGTCGGACCTGAGCCAGCTTCTTTGCGCCGACGCCATCATCAAGTCGTGCGCGGTGGGGCTCTTCAAACCGCGCGGCCACAAGTTCAAGGTGACGGCCAAAGGGCGCAGCCGCGACGAGACCTCGGTGCAGTGGCCGCTGCTGCGGAGCTTCGCGCCGTATCTGTTCCTGTCCGTCGCCGGTATCCTCTGGGCGTTTGTGATCGACGATACCCGCCCGCTGGCCGAGTCGGCCGGGCTGGCGCTGGTCTGGACCTGGTACAATATCGTGCTGCTTCTCCTGGCGTGCTTCGTCGCGGTGGAAGCCGCGGATCGCCGCGCCGGCGAGCGATTCCATGTCAACCGGGCGGGCCTCGTGTCCACGGCCGGCAGCACGCAATGGTACACGATCCGCGACATCTCCGTTTCAGGGATGCGCCTGTTGGGTGAGGCGCCGGGCGGCGTCGGGAGCCATGTGCGCATCCGCCACGACGACCTCGATGTGGACGCGACGATCGTCCGCGCCGGCGAAAGGGATTTCGGCGTGCGCTTCGCGGCCTGCCCGGAGGCCCGGACGGCCCTCATCCGGCACGTCTATGCCGGTCCGTATCATGCGGAAGTGGAGCAGGTGCGTCCGGCGAAAGTCGCGGGCGCGCTGTTGGGGCGTATCTTCCGCTAAGCGAGCGTTTCGCCGGGGCTTTCGCGGTCCGGCGCCGGACCGCAAGGACGGAGCGCGCTCACGCGCGTGAAGCCGGCGCGCCGCGCTCGGCAAAACGGAGCCGAAACGAACCGGAAGATCGAAACGAAAACGCAGGCCGCCGGAGCGGGGAAGGAAGCCGGAGCGGGGAAGGCTACTCGACCTGGGCTTGGGCGACGCGGCTGGTTACAGGGTCCAGCTCCATGAGGGCGTCGATGCGGCGGCGTTCTTTTTCGAAGGCCGCGAGGTTACGTCCGTCAAGTTTGAGACCGCGCGGTACGGCGATGGTCATCGGGTTTACGAACTTGTTGTTCACGAGCACTTCGTAGTGAAGGTGGGGTCCGGTGGACCGGCCCGTGGTTCCAACATAACCGATGATCTGGCCTTGCTTGACGCGGGCCCCGGGCTTGGACCCGGCGGCGAAGCGCGTCATGTGCCCGTAAGCGGTGGCGAAGCCGTTGGCATGGCGGATGCGGATGTAATTGCCGTAGCCGCCGTGGCGCTCGGCCATCTCGATCGTTCCGTCGCCCGCGGCGAGGATCGGCGTCCCTCTGGGGGCCGCCCAGTCGACGCCGGTGTGCATGCGAATGCGGCGGAGCAGCGGATGGCGGCGATTACCGAAGCCGGACGTGAACCGGCCGCCCTTGACGGGGTTGCGCATCAAGAACTTCTTCGCGCTCGATCCGTTCTCGTCATAGAAGTCGACCGTATTGTCCGGCGTGCGGAATCGATAGAACTTGCGCGTCTCGCCAGAGACCGTCATCGAGGTGTAGAGCAGTTCGCCGGCCTCGTCTCCGCTCGTGCCTTCGCCTTCGAAGAAGACTTCGAACGTGTCGCCAGGATGGACCTTCTGCTTGAAGTCCACGTCGTAGGAATGGACACGCAGGAGCTTGAGGACGATATCCGGCGGCAGCTTCTGCGTCAGTGCCGATTCGTAAAAGCTCTCATAAAGCGAAGCGCGGTTGGAGGCGGTCACGACCACCTCGTCGACTGGCGCGGTGGTGGAGGCGAGATAATCGCCGTCGCGGTTACGCGACGTGGTCACGATGTGATTGCCGTCTGGGTCGAAGATGCTGACACGGACCGGCTCCTTGACATCCGAATCCGCGAGAGACTCCACCAGCCGGAAATCGATCTTCTGCTTCGGCTTCAGGTCCTCCGGGCCGAAAACGGCGTCGAGGCTATCGATCAGTTCGTTCGCGAGTTCCTTGCTGGCGCCGACCTTCTGCATCACGCCGAGCAGCGTGTCCTTGCGCCCGACCGTGATGACCTTGGTCTCGGCATTGGCAACCTGGCTTTCTTGGAAATCGCCGTCCTCGTCAGTCATTTTCTGCATGACGGTGGTGTTCGGCAGGAAGCGTGGGCGGTCGGCCTGGCCGGGATGGTAGGAGGCGAGTTGCAGCGTCGCTTCGCCGCCCGCCGTGCCAAGAGCCACCGGCGTTTCGGCGTAGGAGAAGTTCTCCGCCGCGCTGGCGACCAATCTGTCTACCTGCTCCAGTTCCAGTTCGATGTCGTCCGTGGCCGGCAACAGACCGCCGGGAACATCGATCATGTTCACCTGCAGCGACAAGGAGGGGTCGACCGCATCCTGTCCGCCGCCGATCGGCGTGGCGTCGGAATAGAGCTTGAAGGGGTTGAAAGCGGGGAGGCGGCTTGCGTCTTCGGGCTTGTCGGTGGCGAGACCGGCGATGACGCGGAGATAAGGCTTGATGGTGATGAATTCGCGGTCGCCTTGGCGTTGTACGATCGTATCGTGAATGACTTGGCGGCTGGCGAAACCCGCGGAGGTCATTTGAATGCGGTCTTCTTTCTGGCCGCCGACGCTCTGGGCATCGTGGGCGAGCCGTGCGCCGCGAATGGGCTGCAGGGCCGCGAGGGAGGCGCGTTTGATGGAGTTTACCATCCCCGAGCCGTCCGACATGTTCATGGACGCGTAGATCGCGACACCGATCAAACAGACGCCCACCATGCCGGCGAGGCAGGTGCTGGCCATCCATTTCAGCCGGTGGGCAGGTCCTTCGTGGCTCGATTCGCTGAGATAAACCGGCGGCAGTTCACGTTCGGCTTTGGACGATTGTAGTTCGCCGAGGAAGATGGTCGGGAGTCCCCGGGGTCTAGCCGGCACGAGTGCCTGACCGAGTTTACGGCGCGCAAATCCCCCACGGCGCTTAAGCAAT
>DLGJ01000002.1 GCA_002482645.1 Hyphomicrobiaceae bacterium UBA7697 | reverse complement strand
TGAGCACCCGTGCCAAAACGGGCGGAAGCCTCACGTCAGACGACAGCGGAATGCCGACCGTACGTATACGGTCCAGTTACGGCCGAGCCCGGCAGCGGCCGTCCCGCCGCTCTCCAAAGCCAAAACACGCCGCAAATTCTCGATTGTGCGCTTCCGTCCAAAAGCGAGCCATCCGGTCCAATAGGCGGCTCAAAGCGGGACACCTTACCGTTAATTAAATGTTGTCCAGCGGGGCCTGGGGCTTAGAGGTGTCGTAAGGAAATGCGATTAACATCAGAGGGTTGATACGATCTCGACGAGACGAGACCCGCGACTCGACGGGCCAGCGCATGGGCATGCACCTTGCATCCGTTTGAGGCAGGGCCCACCTCCCAGCTGTGCTGAAACCTGGGGTGGTTGGGTATCTTGGGTTTCGCGATTTGCCGCTAGGGGTTCTGCCGATGACTGACACCGCGAACATGGCGACGTTCAAGACGGGACCATCCCATCGCCTGCCGCTGCTGCTTGGCCGGACTTTGAAAGTCGTTTGGCCTCTGGCGGATGCCTTGGTGATTGTCGGTTTGGCGATCCTTTCGGGATTGTCCTATCACGGACTGGTTTACGGCTCGCCGGGGCCGGTCGTCGAATATGTTCAGATCGGGGTCGCGGTCGCCGCTTTCCGGCTGCTCTTGCAACAGCCGCTGGCCTTTGGGTCGACGCGGCCCAGGGGGTCGCTGCGTTTTCAGTTCTATCTCTGGAACGCGGCCTTCCTCGGCGTCATCGCGTTCGCCTTCCTCGCCAAGATTTCACACGACTATTCGCGCGGCGTCATTCTGCTCTTCTATTTCGTCGGGCTGCCGGCGCTCGTGATCTGGCAGCTGGCCTGGAAGCGGCTCGTCCGCGAAGGCTACAGCTCCGGGGCGCTTGCCGTTCACCGGGTGCTGTTGATCGGCACGGCGGACAAGATCGACGAATTCCAGCTGAAGCACGCGCCGTCCCAGTTCGGTCTGATCGTCAGCGATGTCGTGACCTGGCCGAAACACGCCCTCGACGATACGCCGGCGGGCCACGCCGCCTTGAAAGACGGCGTCCGGCGGGTGATCGAGCTTGTGCGCGTTTCCGGCGTCAACGAGGTGGTGCTTTTGCTGCCGTGGTCTTGCACCGGGGCGATCAATGCCTGTGCCGATATGCTCATGACCGCGCCGGTCAAGGTCCGTCTCGGGCCCGAAGCCATCTTCGACCGGTTCTTCCAGGTTCCCATGTCTCAGCTCGGATCGGCGACGACGCTCAACCTCGTTCGCCCTCCGTTGACGACGGTCGAGATCGCGGTGAAGCGGTCGATCGACTTTGCCGGCGCCACGACCGTCCTGATACTGACGTTTCCGCTGCTTCTCCTGGTCGCGCTCGCGGTCAAGCTCGATTCGCCGGGGCCGGTTCTGTTCCGGCAGCGCCGCTTGGGCTTCAATCAGCGGGAATTCGAGATCTACAAGTTCCGCACCATGACCGTGACGGAGGACGGCAATGCCGTCACCCAAGCGGTGAAGGGCGACCCCCGCATCACGCGGCTGGGACGCCATCTGAGGCGCTGGAACATCGACGAGCTGCCGCAGCTCGTGAACGTCGTGCGGGGCGACATGTCTCTGGTCGGACCGCGGCCGCACGCCCTCACGCACGATCGGGATTTCGAGCTGCGTGTGGCGTCCTATGCCCGCCGGCACAACATCAAGCCGGGCATTACCGGCTGGGCCCAGGTGAACGGCTATCGCGGACCGACCGATACCGTCGAGAAGGTCGAGGCCCGCGTGGATCACGACCTCTACTACATCGATAATTGGTCGCTCGTGCTCGACATGTACATCCTGATGCTGACCGTTCTGTCGCCCAAGGCGTACCGCAACGCGCTCTGAACGGCGTCTTCCCGACCGCCGACGGCTCGGGTGCGTTCGACGCCCGGGCCGCTTACCGTTCAGCGGCCACGCCGAGCATCCTCACGCCAAGCATCCTCATGCCAAGTATCGTCTCGCCAAGAACATCGTCACGCCGCGCATCCTAGAGACGGCCAAGCATCGAACCCGGCACCCGCGGACGAAGACCGCCGCGCACGGCCGTTGGCGTACAGATCGGCGCGTCAGGCTCCTGCCAGGTTCATGAGGAGTGGCCAGCCCTCATCTCCGCTGAGGTTCATCGGGCATTGGCAGGGAAGGCGGGCGGCGCGGCGCCCAGCGGCGAACCGCGTATCGGCGCTGAGAGCCGCACGGGTGTCACCTGTTCGTGTGCGCCGGTCGTATCCGGACGCCGTACCTCGGAAAGCGTTAGGCGTTCGCCATGGTAAGGACGGTGGCGCAGTGACGGCCATGGGCCATGTCCAGGAGGTCGGAGGCGGCGCTGGCGGCGGCCTTCGGCGACATGGACGACGGCTGCGAAACCAGCAGCACGGCCTCCGAGATCGACATCAGCGGCGCCGTGTTCGGCTCGCCCTTCAAGAGCCCGCCATCGACGATCGTCAGCTCGAAACTGCGCGCGAGCGTTTGCAGTTCCCCGGTCCGCACGCGGCTGCCCGTATTTTGGCCGCCGTCTTCGAGAGACAGGAACGACAATCCGAGCTGCGCGTCGGTCACGATCTGGTCGCGATAGCGGGGACCGGCTTCGCCCCGGCCCAGCATTTGGGTCAGCATCGGGTTCGAGCTGCTGGCGTCGATCAAGAGCGTGCGGATGCCGGACGATGCCGCCGCGACCGCGAGGCTGAGCGCCACGGCGGTCTTGCCCTCCCGCGGCAAGGCCGAGGTCAGCATCACGATCCGGGGCTGGCCGGACCCGCGAAGATCCATGACATCGCCCAAGAGACTGAAAATCGCGCCCCGGAATCGGGAATCCGGGCCCCCGTCAAGCGTTTCGAGCGCGATATCGTAGAGATTGGGCTGGTTCGGCTGGAAGCGGCGCTTCATGCCGGGAAGGTTTCGCCGGAGCTGAAGCCGCGGGATGGAGATCAGCGGCTGCAAGCCCGTCGTGGTAAGGAGTTCGGTCTCCGAATGGGGGCGCCCGCCGAACAACTCGCGTCCGACCGCGAGCGCCGCGCCGAGAATGGGGCCGAAGACCACCGCCAGCGCAAGAGTCAGAAGCTTTTTCGGCCAGCTCGGTTCTTGCGGAACCGCTGCGGGCGTGATCACCCGCGCGTCCGGGGTGTAGACGCGTTCGGCCTCGTTCATCTGCTTCACGCGCGATAGGAAGCTCTCATAGACCGTGCGGGTCGTCTCCGCCTCGCGCTCCAATTCGCGCAGCTTGATATAGGCGCTGTCGTTGGTGTTGGCTTCCTGGCGCGACGAGGCGAGAGCCTTCTCGGCGGCGCGCAGGCGTTCCTTGGCCGCGTCGTTCTCGAGCTTGATGGCCTTGGCGATACGCTCGACCTCCGCCCGGATCAGCCCGCGCAGGCGCTGCACTTCCGAGCGTGCCTGCACCATCGACGGATGGGACGGCAACAGGCTCGCGCTGAGAATGGCCTCGCGGCGCGCGGCGGTCGCGTACTGGTCGCGCAAGCCCGTAATGGTCGAGGAGTTGATCGCCTCGGCGGTAACTTCCGGATCGATGCCGTTGCGGAGCAATTGCTGGACCTGATCGTATTTCGCCTGGGTTTGCGCCTGCGCCGTCTGGGCTTCCGTCAGCTTCTCGTTCAGCTGCTGCAGCTGGCGCGTGTCGATCAGGACATTGTTTTCCGAGAGCTGCAGGTTGTTCGTGGCGCGGAATTTCTGTACCTCGCTTTCGGCCTTCAGCAGACGTTCGCGCAAGGTCGCCAATTGGCCGTCGATCTGAGCGCTCACGCTTTTCGTGGTCTCGATCTTTTCGCTCGATTGATCCTTGAGATAGGAGGCGGCGATAGCCCGGGCGATGTCGGCCGATTTCGTCGGGCTCCGCGTCGTCACGGCGATCTGTATGACGTAAGTCTGATTGTCGCGCGAGACTTCGATGTTCTTGCGGAGCTCCTTGAGGGCAAAGTCCTCGGGGCTTGCCGGCGTGCCGGACGAGCTGCTGAGAAGACTCAGCACGAACAGCACCACCCGCGTGGGGATGCTGCGATCCGTGCCGTTGAATTCGGGATCCGCGACGAGGTCCTGGGATTTCACCACGGGGCGAAGCACCGCATCGGACGTGATCACCCGGACCTGGCTATCGACCAGCGCGAAATTGTCGCTCGCCGTGGTGCCGAGGCCAGATGGAATGACCTCGTTCTCGACGGTGTTCTTCTTCCGGGGATCGATCAGGATTTCGGTGAAGGCCGTGTATTGGGGCGTCGCTAGCAGGAGATAAGTCACCGCCAATGCGAGCACGGCGAGGGTCGTCACCGCGATCAGCGTGATCCGGCGCCGCAGGATTCCTGCCAAGTCGCCGAGTTGGAGAGTCGAAACCGTCAGAGGCTCATGTTCCATGGGTCGAAATGTCCATACTACGAGGCGGCGTGCCTCCAACGCCCCCAAGAGCGTCTCCAGACATCCCAATGCAAAATCCATGCACTGAGCATCCTGGCGTTCGCGGCGAAATCCTTCCGCGTTCGCCGGCGGCAGTATCGGTCCAAAAACTTACGGACGCCTTTAAGGCGCTGATTTTACAGCACGATCGTTGGTCAATGAAGGGTTAACCAGACGACGGTCCGGCCGGCAATCGGTGCTCCGAGGAGGTATATGGGGCAGCGTTAGGCGATTGCAATTGCTGCCTGTTTCGCGTTGGCGCGCCCATTGGGCGCGTGTGCCGTTGTGAACCACGCCGAAGCGTCCAGGCGGCGGAATGCTTAAGCGGCGGCGGCTCTCGTGTTCCGGAGGTCGGCGTCGAGAAGACCGTCGGCGAGCAATTTGCGGATATGCGCGATCCGCTGATAGCGCGGACCTTCGAACTCTTCCCAGGTGATGTGGGCGTTACGGTAGACCTCGTAGAGCTCTTCGGCGCCTTTGCGCGCATCCCATTGCGGCTGGAATTTGGGGAGCCGCTCGGCGATCTTGTCGAAATTCACGCGGTAGGAGCGGGTGTCCGGCCCCGCGTCGGGCGCGAATTCGAGGCGGCAATCGGGCACCACTTCGGCCACGATCTCGGCGATATCGCGGATGCGGTAATTGTGCTCGGTCCGGCCGACGTTGAACGCTTCGTTGAATACGGCCTCCTCGGGGGCTTCGAGCGCCGCGATGAAGGCGCGCGAGATATCCGCGATATGGACGATGGGGCGCCAAGGCGTGCCGTCGGATTTGAGATAGATGCTCCCCTTGGTCGCGGCCCAGGCCACGAGATTGTTGAGAACGATGTCGAAGCGCAGGCGGGGCGAAACTCCATAGGCCGTCGCGGGCCGCATGAAGGTCGGGCAGAAATTGTCGCCGGCGAGCTTCGACACGTCCTGCTCGGTGCGAACCTTGGAGATGCCGTAGGCCGTGAGCGGCTTCAGCTCGCCGGTCTCGTCGATCATGCCGTCCTTGGCGAGACCGTAATTGCTGCATGAGGACGCGAACAGGAAGCGCGAGACGCCCGCACGCTTCGCATGCTCGGCGAGGCGCACGCTGGCGAGGTGGTTGATGTCGTAGGTCAGGTCCGGATCGAGATCGCTCAAGGGATCGTTCGACAGGCCCGCCAGATGGATGACGGCATCGAAGCCGTCGAGGTCGGATTGTTTGACGTCGCGCACATCGATGTCGAGCGTTTCGACCGGCCGGATCGCACCCCCTTCGGCAAACGTGCAGCGGCGGTACAGGTCCGTGTCGCAGCCCACCACGTCGTGACCCGCGTCGATCAGCATCGGCACCATGACCTGCCCGATATAGCCCCGGTTCCCGGTCACCAGTACGCGCATGATAGTCTCCTTCCGGCCTCGTTCGTTCGATCGTTATGTGGTGTCTGTGCACGGCCGGCGCCAGCCGGTTCGTGCCAAATCGCATCGCTTGGCGCTACTCCGCCCCGCACCCGCCTGCGCCCGTATCGGCCAGAAGCCCGTGGTCGTGAAGTGCGTCGGCCGCCGCCGCGACCGTGTCGAAGGGAAGCTTGGACCGCTCCGCGATGTCGAGCAGCGAGTGCGACCCGTCGGATAAATTCAGTACCCAGAGCATCGCCATGTTGTGCCGCGCCGCGTCCTTGCCGCCGCCGACGCTGGCATAAAGGCCGCGCCGCCCGAGTTGCGGCTCTCCCTTGGGATTGAGGTTCAGAAACGTCCTGTCACGCTCGAGGATGTCGAGCGCCTGGGCGATCCAGCGGAAGGAGTCGCCGAGGGCGGCGGGCGAGATGAAGGACAGATCGTCCGCGGAGGTGTGGTACTCGGGGAACGTACCGAACTGGCTTCGCTGGAACAGGCCAACCGGCAGATCGAAACCGGGCGAACAATATTGCCGCTCGTCGTAGCCGTAAGGAAAGAAGTCGATGATCGTGGGCTTGAGGCCGGGGCGGCAGAGCACATGCCCCATGGCTCTGTCGACCGGCGCATCGCCACGGCGGCTCTTCTTGTAGGTGGGCCCGCCCGGGTCGCCGACGCAGGACAGCACCAGACCATGCTTGATCCGCCGCACGGCCGCGTCGTTCCGCGAAAGCCAAGCGATGGCCCCAATCGTGCCGGGCACGAACAGAAAGCGATAGCTGTAGCGCGTCGTCCGTCCCGATAGCAGCTTCGCAAGGATCGTTTGGAGCGCAAGCCCCGAGCAATTGTCGTTGGCAAGCGACGGGTGACAAATATGGGTCGACAGCAGGATTTCGTCCGCGCTCTCGCCCTTGTGCAGATACTCGCCCCAAGTCAGCGCGCCGTCTTCAAGCGTCGAGTCGATGTAGACCTCGAATTCGCCGCCAATGGATTCGAGCATGGCGAGCTGGCTCTGCGACATGCAGAAGCCCCATGCATCGGCGTAGTACGACGTGCGGTAGGGGATCAGCTCGGGTTGATCCGGCAGCGTGAAGATATGCGGCCGGAGCGCCTCCAGATCCATGCGGCGATGGATGGGCGTGCTGTAGTTGAGAACGTGCAGATTGGATCTGCGGAAATCTATCAGCCGGTTGCCCTCCGCGTCCTTGATATAGGCATCGGCGATGTTCCATTCGCGCGGGATCTCCCAATCCAAGACCTTGGTGCCGGTCGGCAGTTCGTGGCGCTCTAGCGGGATATGCCGTTCGAGGATGTCCAGCGTCGTCCGCACGCCGTCGCCCGTGATGCTGCGGCAGATCGGGTAGAACTCGGACGCAAGCGCATAGATCTCCTCGCCGGGATCGATGCCGGCAAGTCCCGGCCCCGGCTCCGCTGCGTTGCCCTTCGGCATGGCTGATGGCTTCGACATGCGTGTCATGAGTTGACGGCGGCACGTGCCGGTGCCGGTGCTCCGGAACTCAAGTCCGCCGGATCGATAACACGGGCGGAGGGGATGGGGACGACGAATTTCGCGCCCCAGTCCGCCACGTGCCGCATCTGTTGCACGATCTCCTTGGTCAAGTTCCACGGCAAGATCAGGATCAGATCGGACTTCGCCTCGTCGATGGCCTCGACGGGACGGATGGGGATATGCGTGCCCGGCGTGACGCGTCCGTGCTTGTAGGGATTGCGGTCGACGGTGAAGTCGAGAAAGTCGGGGCCAATGCCGCAATAGTTCAGCAGCGTGTTGCCCTTGCCCGGCGCGCCATAGCCGCAGATGCGCTTGCCGCTATTCTTCGCGGCAATGAGGAACGACAGCAGTTCGCGCTTGGTCCGCTCCACTTTCTCCGAGAACCCCGCGTAGCCCTCGATAGTGCGGAAGCCGAGCCGCTCCTCGCGCGCGATCAGCACCTCCACGCGCGGGTTGACCGGGTGCGACGAGCCTTCTTGAGCGAGGTAGATCCGCAAGGACCCGCCATGGCTCGGCAGTTCCTCGACGTCGACAAAGGCGAGCCCGTGCATCTTCGCGAGCCGGGCGATCACGATCGCCGACAGGTAGGAGAAGTGCTCGTGGTAGATGGTGTCGAACTGATTCTCCGCCATCAGGCGTTCCAGATGGGGAAATTCGAGCGTGGCGATCCCTTCCGGCTTGAGCAGAATTTTGATGCCACCGACGAAGTCGTTGATGTCCGGAACATGCGCGAGCACGTTGTTGCCGACGATCAGATCGGCGGCCTGTCCCTCCGCGACGAGTTGCTGCGCCAAACGCCGTCCGAAAAAGTCCACCGTAGTCGGAATGCCCTTTTCGATGGCGACGGCGGCCACGTTGCCGGACGGCTCGATGCCGAGAACGGGAATGCCGAGCGGACCGAAATGCTGCAGCAGGTAGCCGTCGTTGCTGGCGAGCTCCACGGCCAGGCTCCCGGCGCCGAGTTCGAGCCGGGATGCGATCATCTCGCAATAGGCTTTGGCGTGCGCGACCCACGAGGTCGAGTACGAAGAGAAGTAGGCGTAGTCGTCGAAGATGTTTTCCGGGCTGACATACTCGCGCAGTTGCACCAGGAAGCAGTTGTCGCAGACCATCACATGCAGCGGATAGAACGGCTCCATCGCATCGATCCGCTCCGGCGGAACGAAGCTTTCGCAGAGCGGCGACATGCCAAGGTCCACGAAGCTATGCCGCAACGGGGTCTCGCAGATCCGGCAGCGGGGAGCCGGTGCGGTGAAGTCAGAGGCGGGGCTCCGCGTCATCGTTGTGTTCCACTCGTTGAACGGTTGTCATGGTGCGCCGGAACCGGCGCTGCCGGAGCCCGGTGCAACGGCCATTCGTGTCCGGAGCGATCCTTCAATCGCGATAAACGGTGCGAAGGCCAGATCCTTACCTGAAATCTCCGTAATCGGCCTTGGCCAGGATATTCCGAGGGCGGCATCGTCGTAGCGCAGGCCACCCTCGCTGGCCGGGTCGTAGACTGCGCCCATATGATAACTAAGTAGTGTACCGTCCGTCAGAGATTGGTGCCCATGAGCAAAGCGTTCCGGGACGTAGATCGCGCGCAAGGTGGCTTCGTCCAGCTCGACGGCTGCGTGTTTCAGAAACGTTGAACTCTCGGGGCGCAGGTCGACGATGACGTCCAGGACCGCGCCGCGCAAACAGCGCACGAGTTTGGTCTCGCCGGCCGGTGGGTACTGAAAATGCATGCCGCGCAGCGTGCCGGCTTTCTTGGTAAACGACAGATTCGTTTGCGCGACGGCGGGCTTCAGGCCGTGCGCGGTGAATTCGTCCGCGCAGAACGAGCGGGCAAAGAAACCCCGCTCGTCTTCGAAACGCTCCAAATCGACGATGTAGGCGCCTGCAAGTTCGGTTTCGGTAAATCGCATCGGGCTCCTGCTCCGCTTACGAAAATTTAATCAGAATACCAACGAAACGGGGTCCGTCGCGGCTCCGTTCCGGTATCGAAAGGCGTCCCGAGCCGTTGCACGGTTTGGGCCAGATCAGAATTGGCACCGAAAGCCCGATTCTCTGCCGATTTGTCCCGCCGTGACACAGGTGTTTCGCCGTTCTGCGTCGTACGCCCGGAAACGCCCTGTTCAGACCCTTCGTGGTAGGGACCGTTTCCTGAAGAACGTGCGGACGGCCATTGGCACCGGACGTGCACTTGTCCCCGTGAAGTGGCATTCTTACGTCAACGCCTTGGCGACCAGGAGTCTGGACCGATGAAAGTGGTGCTGTTTTGCGGCGGATTGGGAACGCGAATCCGGGAATACTCCGAGGCGATCCCCAAGCCCATGATCCCGATCGGCGGCCAGCCGATTCTGTGGCACATCATGCAGTGGTATAGCTCCTTCGGACATCGCGACTTCACGCTGTGCCTCGGTCATAAGGCGAACGTCGTAAAGGAGTTCTTCCTCGGCTACAGACGCGAGATTTTCACCGATTGCGTCGTATCCAACAACGGGGAGGATGTGGAGCTTATCAATGCGCCGACGGACGATTGGCGCGTCGCCATGATCGATACGGGCATTTGGCGGAATGTCGGCGAGCGCCTCTGGGCCGTGCGGCATCAGGTGCAGGACGAGGAAATGTTCCTCGCCAATTATAGCGACGGGCTCGCCGAGGTCGATCTCGATTGGATGGTCGACGAATTCAAGGCGAGCGGAAAGATCGCCTGCTTCCTCGCGGTTCCGCCGTCGGTCACGTTCCACCTGGCCGATATCGGCGACGACAATCGGGTACGCAAGATGACCCCGGCCGCGACCTCCGACCTTTGGATCAATGGCGGCTTCTTCATCTTCCGGCGCGAGATTTTCGACTATATGCGCCCCGGCGAGGAACTCGTGGTCGAACCCTTTGCGAGGCTCATCGAGGACGATCAGCTTCTCGCCTTCAAGCATCACGGCTTCTGGCGCGCCATGGATACGCTGCGCGACCGGCAGTTGCTGGAGGAGATGGTGGAGCAGGGGCGGATGCCCTGGGATCGCCGCGAGACGTTGGCCTGCCGCATGATCGCGGAGTAGATGCGATGCACCCGCTTTCCTTGGTGACGCGTGACAAGCCGCTCAAGGTCCTCTGCCTTGGCGCGCATTCCGACGATATCGAGATCGGCGCCGGTGGAACGCTGCTCGGCTGGATCGCCGCCGGCGTCGAGGTCGACGCGCATTGGTGCGTCCTCAGCGCGATCGGGCCGCGGCGCGACGAGGCTGCCGCGGGCGCGGCCGCGATCCTCGAGGGCGCGGCATCGCGGACGATCGAATTTGCCGAGTTCCGCGACGGCTACTTCCCCGCCCAGAGCGACGCCATCAAGGACTGGTTCGAGGATGTGGCGCGCCGGACGAAGCCCGATATCGTGTTTACTCATCGCGGCGACGACGCACATCAGGACCATCGCGAGATCTCGCGACTTACATGGACCGCGTTCCGGGATCACGCGGTGCTCGAATACGAAATTCCGAAATGGGACGGCGATCTGGGGCGGCCCAATGTCTATGTCGCGATGAGCGAAGAGGTCATGTGCCGCAAGCTCGATATTCTGGAACGGTGTTTCGGCACGCAGCGGCCGAAGGATTGGTTCGACGCGGACACGTTCCGGGGGCTCGCGCGGATCAGAGGCATGGAGTGCCGCGCGCCGGAACGCTTCGCCGAAGCCTTCACGGCACGGAAATTGCTTTTGGAGTGCGTACCCGCGCAACAGGGCGGCGCGGAGCCCGCATCCGGCTTGGACGTTACGAATGATTTGGAGATGGCGAACGCTTAGTGCCGGACGCAGACCGGCGGTCGCCGCGATACCGGCCTCCGCGCGGGAGCGTTCACCCGCGCGGGCGGCCATGCCAAAGGATGAGGAGCGGTCGATGGCGAGCTTGGATCTGCGTGAGGGCGTGGATTTGACACCGTTATTTGGGGGGCGCCCCAACGTGAACGCCGTCCGTCAGGTCGAGCGCGGCGCTGCCGCGCATATCCGGTCGAAATCGTCCGGGGAGTACCGCGCGGCCGGAGCGGCGCTGCCTCTCGTCACCGTCGTGATTCCAACCTTCAACCGCGCGGACCTGGTCGAGCAATGCGTCCGCAGCGTGATGGAGCAAACCTATCCGAATATCGAGATTCTCGTTTCGGACAATGCATCCAGCGACGAAACGTTGAAGCGGCTCTCGGCGATCGACGACGATCGTTTGCGCGTCGTTACGAGCCAGACAAATGTCGGCGCCATCGGGAACTTCAACAAATGCATCGACGAGGCGCGCGGGGACTATTTCGTCCTCGCGGCGGACGATAATTTCTATCGTCCCCAGTTCGTCGAGAAATGCGTCCGCTTGATCGAGATCGAGCCGGATCTGCCGATCGTTCTTTCCGCCTACGATGTCCTCATCGTCAACGAGTTTTCCGACAACGACCGCCGTATCGTGCCCGCGCGGCTCAGCAAGAAACTCTCGACCGGCGTTTGGCAAGGGACGGACATTCTGCAGGAATATCTCCATGGGCGGATTTCGGCGCAGCTTCTGAGCAGTCTGGTTCGGACCGATATCCTGCGCCGCAACGGAGGTTACAATCCGCATCCTTGCGCGAGCGACGAGGCGACGTGGATTCCGTTCCTGCTCGAGGGGCGTGCGGGATTGGTCAACGAGCCTTGCGCGACCTATATGGTGCTTCGCGAAAGCGTGACGGAGGGCTTCACGGCCGATCAGCGGCTCTCGGATCTGTGTGCCGTGATGGACGAGCTCTCGGACGTCGCGGAAGAGAAGATTCCTGACCCCGCGCTCCGGGCGCGCATTCAGCGGCTGCTGACGCGCTACGTGGCCTATATGGCGGGAGTCAATCTCGTCATCTATCGCCGCGGCGGCGGCGGTCTCCCGGATGCCGTCCGCACGCTCTGGAATTGGCGCGGTCTGCTTGGGCGGTGTTCGCTCGCCGATTTCCTGACCACGTGGCGTCTGCGGTCGGTCAGCCGGATTATTTTCCCGTCGCCTGTCGCCCGGTGGGCGACGAAGATTGGGCTCGACAAGATTGGCTAGGTCTTTCGCATTGGAAACGCCGAATGGTGCCGCTTCGGCCGTGACGTCCCTTCCTGGCAAGGTTCGATCGCGTGCGGCCCAAGTGCGGCCCAAGTGCGGTCCAAGTGCGGCCCAAGAACCGGTTTTGAGATTGTTGTCGCTGTTCGACATGGCCGATAGAGGCACCGCCTGCCGGCGCTCGTTCGAATCCGCCGCCGCAGGCCGCCCCTTGGAGAATGAGGTAGGTCTGGCTTAGATGCGTATTCTCTGCGCCGCAGCTGCGTATCCTCCCTACGGCAAAGGGGGTGGCCCAAAAGCGTCCGAGGCCGTGGCCAAGGCGCTGGTGGCGCGAGGTCATGCCGTCCGCGTCATTACGGTCGCCGACGGCGAGACGTTCGACTTGCGCGACGGTGTCGAGGTCAAGACCGTTCCCAGCCTCAACGTCTACTGGAATTACTGGGTCGAGCGGCCCGCGATCACGAAGCTGGTTTGGCACGTTCTCGAGAACTTCAATCCGCGCGCCTATTTCCGGATGCGCCGGGAGATATCGGATTTTCAGCCCGATCTCGTCATGACGATCAGTGCCGAGAACGTCAATGTCGCGACCTGGGTCGCCGCGAAATCCTTGGGCCGTCCCGTCGTCCATATGATCCACAGCTATTTCCTGATGTGCTGGCGGGGAACGAAGTTCTCCAGGAAGGGGAATTGCGAGACGCCCTACTGGCAATGCCGCCTCACATCGGCAGGAAAGAAGCTCTGCAGTCAGGCCGTCGACGCGGTCACGTCCGAGGCGGCTCACACACTCGCCAAGCATCAAAAGCACGGCTATTTCCGCAACGCGACCGGCGGCGTCATTTCGGGCGCGGTGGAACCGCCCGCGCATGTGCCGGAGCGCGCCGTGGCGGATGCGGGACCGATCCGCGTCGGCTTCATCGGGATGGTCGCGCCGGTCAAGGGCATCATGACGCTGGCCGACGCGGCGGTCGAACTCGGCAAGGACGCCCCGTTCGAGTACGTCATCGCGGGGGACGGCGATCCCGAATTCCTCGATGAGGTGAGCGCGCGGTTCCCGGGGTCCGTGGCGACGTTTCTGGGCTGGACCCAGCGAGAGACATTCTATCCGCAAGTCGACGTGGTCGTGGTTCCGTCGATTTGGGAGGAGCCGTTCGGGAACGTGGCTGTCGAGGCCCTGTCCTATGGGATTCCGGTCATCGTCTCCCGGTCCGGCGCGCTGCCCGAAATCGTGGAGCCCGGTAAAAGCGGGCTCATCTTCACGGCCGGCGACCATCGCGAACTGGCCGACTGTCTGCGGCAGCTGGAACGCGACCGGCCTCTGCTTCGCCGCCTTCAGCAGGGCGCGCTTGCGCGGTCGCGCGACTACTCACCCGAGGGGATGGCCGACTCCCTCGACAGCTTCGTGCGGCAGGTGGAAGCCGCTCACCGGAAGGGGGCCCGGAGCCGTCCCGTGGCAGCGGACGTCTAGGAGCGGTCTTCCAAGATGCGGTCTTCCTGCGCGCAGTCCGGAGGCGGCTCAGGCCTCATGAATTGCCGCAAGACCTCCATTTGCGGCTTGTCCTCGCCCTGCTCCGGCTGGACGGAGAACATGTAGTCGCCCCACCACGGTCCCGCGGCGAAGTAGGCCCACCCCAGCCAAACGTCCTTGTTCCGGCTCATGTGGCAGAGCATGTCGCGGCCTTCCTTGAGTGCCGGCTTCGTGGCGGCCCAGCCGAACTCGCCGAGAAAGGCGCGCACGTCATGCTCGCGTGCCCACGCCGTGAAAGCGGTCAGCCTGTTTATGCCCGAGTCCGGCACGGCCTCCGGATGCGTGCCCGAGCCGTCCGGATCCAGATATTGGTGAACTTCGATGGCGAAATTCTTGCCGGGATCGTCGAAGTTCAGCATCACGTCCTTGTTGTCCGTCGTCGTCCAAAGCCACGCGGAGTCCCAATAGGATCCGGGCACGAGGATCAGCTGGTAGGAGCCTTCGCCGCGGATGGCCTTGGCGGCGGCGTTCGCGCCCTCCAGCCACTCCGCCGCGGTCTGGTCGTGGGGCTCGTTCATGAGTCCGAAAATGACATTGGGCCGTTTCGCGAGCTCTTTGGCGATGGCCCGCCACGTGGCGGCAAACTCCTCCGTGGCGCCGGGATCGCGGCCGATCAGCTTGCCGGACACGCTGCGCCCATAGTCGTGGATGTCGAGCAGGACCGATGCGTCCTTGATCGCGGCGTAGTCGATAAGGTTGGTCACGATCGCCATGTCGTCCGCCGGCTCGAATCCGCCTGCGCCGTCCGGTTGCACCAGCCGCTTGGCGAGAACGGAGATACGAAGAATCTTGAAGCCCTTGCCGGTGAAGTAGTCGATGTCGCCGGTGGTCGGATAGGTGTAGTCGAACTCGCGGCGCGTTCCCTCCGGCGCGAAGGCGCCGCTCGTCAGATTGATCCCAGGAATGGGCCGCACGCCGCCGTCATGGAGCGTCGCGGCCGCTTGACACGATACGGCGGCGCCAAGCCATGCGAGGAGCCCGGCCCCAAGAACGGTCCATGAAAGGCGGTGCGTCATCGTTGGCGATCCGCCTGGCTCGCCGCCTTAAGCGCTTCTGGCCCGTTCGGCCTGGCGCTCGCTACTCGCATCGCCATCGGCTTTCGTGGGACCTTTCTGTTTCGATCCGTGCCAGTTGATATACTCGTTCGGCAAGAGCCGCTGCGACTCGCCCTTGTAGGAACTCGAGCGATAGGCGTGGTCGTGGATGTGGGCGGCGAACATGCGGTCGATCCACTGCGTGTTCTTGAAGATCCGTTGAGAGCGGAGCAGCGTGAAGGGCGCGATCTTCCGGAATTCATGCGCGTCGTTGAACTCCTTCACGGCCAGAAGTTCGCCGGTCCAGGGGTTCGACCCGTCGACGCCGATATCGTCGAGATAGACCGGGACGATCGGGAGATAGAGTTGCGGCGGCGCGGAGAGCACGTCCAGGGTCTTCTTGGCGGACGAGTAGTAGTCCACATCGACCGCCACGAAGCCGATCGGCGCGTCCTCGCCGAGGGAACGGCAAAACTCCGGAACCGTCTCGGCGATATCGCCGATCACGAGTTCGGCGAAGTCTGGGAGGGCTTCGCGGAGGCGGTCTTGGTCCATGGGGAAGTCGCCGGCCTGGAACGACTCCGGAATGTCGCGATAGTCGATGGGCTCGGGCATGCCTGTTCCGGTGTCGAAGCCGTAGATCCGGAATTCGATGCCGGTGGCTTTTCGCGTGCGCTCGGCGATCCGGCACATGTTCAAGAGTCCCGCTCCGCCGGCGACACCGAATTCGAGGATCGTCACCGCCTTGTACCCGTATTTCTTGGCCGCATCGGCCGCATAGAGAATGGGGAAGGCATATTGCTGCCGGACGACGAGATCGAAATCGACCTTCGCCCGGTAGCTGCCGAACAACGCCACGAACAAGGATAGAAAATTCAGGTGAAGCGGTTCGGTTCCGCGTTCGACGAGGACCTTTCGCAATTGACCCGGACGGGTAAGCCGCTGAAGCGCATAAAGAGACATTGTCGTGTGGCTCCGTTGCCTATGAGAGCGAAGGACGAGGGGAGGAAGGTTGCAACCAAGCACCGCGTCGCGGTGGGACCGCCCACGCGGTGCCGGTCTCGCGGGCGCGCCGATTTGGGATCGGCGTGGACGGGTGCCTGCCCGCCGCTGCGCTTGCCATGGACAGCGCCCCGAGCAGGAACCAAAGCATTCCGGCGAGTTTGATCGTGAACGGCGATGCCGAAATGCAAAGTTGAGCGACGAAGTACAGCGCGATCGCGTTCCGGAAGGCGCTGAAATAGCCGGTTCGCCCCTGGAGGCTCATGAACACGAGCCAGAGCACGATGAAGCCCAGGACGCTCGCGCGGCTGATGATATAGGCATAGCCCGCATCGAAGGTCTGGGACCGTGGCAGCGACAGTCCGAACCAGTCGTAAATGTTGAAGGTATCGAGAACCTGTCCCGAATAGAGAAGCCGCTCGCGCAGCCCGAGGCCTTCGACATCCGGCTCGAGGCCGGGCGGACCGCTCCAGGCGCTGAAGAACCAGAGCCCCAAGACCGCGACGAAGGGCGCGGCGATCATTGCCGGGGTCGTAAGGCGCGGCGGCAACAGCACGATGACGACGCCAAGCGCACCGACCAGGGCCGCAAGGCGGGTATCGGACAGTACGAGGAGTATCAGCCCGCAGATCAGGGTCAGCCCGTAGAACCGGCCTTCCATCCGCGACCGGACGACCGCCCACAAGGAAACGAGAGCGCCGAAATTGCCGAGCGTGCTTGGCTCCAGAAACAGAGACGAGACGCGATGGGTTCCGAGGAACGGCAGCAGCGACCGGCTTTGATCGCCGGCGCGCGTCGCATTGATCGCAAGGCCGCCCGAATATTGAAGCGCGATGTCCGTCGCCGACAGCGTTCCCCGCGCGACATAGTACTTGGCGACATGAAAGACGTTGAGAAACGCGTTCAATGCGAATTGCTCGAACAAGGCGAAGGCGAGCAAGACGAGCGTGCTGAAAAGTACGATCTTGTCCGCGGCCCGGATATTGTTCATCGCCTGTCCAAGCACGAAGAAGACAACGGGGATGATCAAGTCGCGGGTTGTCTTCGGGTCGAAGCCCGCGGAAGGCTTGTCCACGTAGCGGACCAGCGACAGCACGACGGTGCCGAGGACGATCAATGCCAGGACCGACAGATGCGTGCCGTTCAGATAGCGCAGACAGGCGAGAGCGGCCACGCCGATCAAGAGCCCTTCGGATGCCATCACGATGCCTGGCGTTGCCGGAATTCCCCGTGTGTTCACGAAGCACAGGACCGCGTTGAAGACGATCGTGCCGAACACGATCGCGCCCGCGAGCCAGGGCGAGACCGTCCCTGCCGAGGTGGCGGGCGCTGCAGGATATGCGAGGTCAGTGCTTGCCAAGAGAGGCCTGCCTGCGTCCGGACGTTTCGTCGAAGGGTTGCGTTGGCGCCGCCGTGTCCGCGCTCGCCGTGCTTGTTCCCAGGATGGTTTCGTAGAGGGCGCCGATCTCGGCCGAGATATGCGCCCAGTCGTAGGCTTCCGCCGCGTTCATGCACGCGGTGCGCTGTTCGCCGTAGCGCGGCGCCATATCGGCGGCCCGTTGCAGCAGCGTGTCCGCGGCGGCCTCGGGCTTGCCAAAGTCGAGGATCAGGCCGAGGCCCGTCCGGTCCACAAGGCTGCGGAAGGGCGGGATGTCGCTCAGGACCGGGAATAGACCGGCGGACATTCCCTCGATCGAGGTCATGCCGAAGCCTTCATAGTCCGAGGCGCTTGCGAGGAACGAGCTGTCTCCCATGAGCTGCTTGAGCTCCGCGTCGGAGGGGGAATCGACGACCCGCACCGACCTCTCAAGCCCCGCGGACCGGATGAGTGCATCGATGTCGGCGATCCGCAGGTCGTCGGGGCGCCCCGCGATCGTCAGCCGCCAGTCGGGATCTTTCGCGGCGAGCGCTTCGGCGAAACGCAGCAACAGGTCGATGCGCTTGTTCTGGGAGAAGCGGCCGATCGAGATCATGGACTTCCGGAAGTGCTGGGCGGCGGCATCGTGGAACTTCGATGTGTTGACGCCGTCCTCGATCAAGCGCACGCGTCCCGGACATACCGTGCGGAAGCGCTCATAGTCCGAGGTGCTGCAGGCGACGATGGCGTCGTAGAACGTGCTCGACAGCCGCGTGATCGTGGAGAACCAGACGCGCTTCAGCCGTGCCGCATAGCTCGTGTGGAAGAACCCGCCATGGGTCGTCGCCACGAGCTTGTGGCGGTGCAGGGGACGGGTCCATCCAAGGAAATCGAAGAAGAAGTCGATGGCGTGGACATGGACGATGTCCGCCCCGTCGAGATGGCGCAATACCGAGAGGGCGAGCGGGTAACGCTGCGAGCCCGAAAAGGGAATGCGCACGATCTCGATACCGTCCAGCATGTCATTCGCAGGAAGCCGCTCTTGGGTTTCGTCCTTGAACAGCCGGTCCAGAGTCACGACGCGGATGCGGCCGCCCGCGGCGGCCTGCGCCCGCGCCAGATCGAGCACGTGGTTTTCGAGGCCTCCGACGCCCGGATAGAACTGGCGAACGACGTGAACGACATACATCTCAAGCGGTCTCCGCGATGGGCGCGCAACGGCGCACGGCGCAAGATATGCTAACGGCGCGCATCGAAAAGAACCCTTCCCAGGAAGATGAAATTTCCGATCAGGTATCTGCGGGCCAGCCGGACCGGCTCCTGCAATAGGCGAAACATCCACTCGCAGCGCAGGTGACGGACCCATTGCGGGGCGCGGGGCACGTGACCGGCCTGAAAGTCCAGGAAGGCACCGACGCCGAACAAGAGGCTCGCGCCCGTATTCGCGCCATGTTCGTCGATCCAGAATTCCTGCAACGGATTGCCCATGCCGACCAGGACGCAATCGGCTTCCGATTTGCGGATGTCGCAGCAGGTTTGTTCGATGTCCTGGGGACCTGAGAAGAACCCGTTGCGGTGCCCGACGATCGTGTGCCGCGGAAACGCATCGGCCAATGCCTCGGCGGCCCGTGCCGCCACGGCGTCGGTGCTGCCGACGAGGGAGATACGCAGCGCCATCGTCGTGCGGGCGAGGAAGTCCGGCATGAAGTCGGTGCCGTTGAGGTTTTCCTGGAACGGCACGCCATATTTGATGCGGCTCGCGATGTCCGCGCCGAGGCCGTCGTTGAGCACCACGAAGGTCCGCAACGCGTTCCGGTAACGTTCGTCGCCACATGCCAGGTTCAGGGTTTGCGCATTGGCGAAGCAAACCTTGACGGTGTCTCCGCGCGACACGGTCTCGTCGATCAGCGCGATGGCGCCATCGCGGCCGAGATCGCGAATGCGCACGCCGAGAAGCGTGCGGCTTCGATCGTCCGGTCTTGGTGCCGCATCTTGCATGACGTTCATCGTGTCGCTGTCGTTCGGTTCCTGACTCACCCATATGCGGGCTGGCATTGCCGATGCAAAGGCCTTGCCAGGCTTCGGCGCGGTCTCAAGCCCCGGTCCTGCCAAAATCGCGCCGGATACCGGTCTCCCGGAGTCTGGCTGCCCCACACCGGGACGGCCGCCGTCCTGAATTGACACTCATTCCTTGCCGGTTCCGGTGGTTTGCCGGCCTCCCGCACAGGTGTGCCATGGCCATAGCGCATACCGGGTTAATCGCTGCGCAAACACTATACCCCATCTTCCTTGGTCTGGTTTCTGCATGACGGTGGTGTTTGCGGCCGGACTTCAAGCCGCCGGGAAAGGCTGCTTAACCGGTTCCGGGTTAGGATCGGGACGTCGGCGGCTACGGGTTCGGAATGGGCATGTCAAAATTAGGGACCTATCGAACGGTAGTTTGGCGGTCTGCGCGCCCCGGCCGGCCGGCCGGGGCGGTCGCGCGAGGCCTTGTCTCCGTCCACCCGAAGCGCGGGAGCAGCCAACACCGGGACTTGGGTCAGGCCACCGCCGCCCAATGCTTGATCGCCGCCGTATGAAGTATCGAGGCAAATCCGTCGTCGGCTCGTCCCTGTTGAACACCGCGGCGGGCATTCTTTCGCTTGCAGCCGGTTTCGGCGCGAGCGTGATCGTGGCTCGTCTTCTCGGGGTCGAGGGCTCGGGACTCGTTGCTTTCGCGCTTTACTTCATGTGGTTGTCCACGGCCGTCTCCGATGGCGGCATGTCGCAGACCGTGTTGCGGTTCATCGCCGGCGATGTCGCCATGGACGGAACGGGGAGCGGGCTGTTCACCACGCTGATGCGGCGCTTCGTGGTGACCACGACCCTGATGGCGGTGGGAATTCTCGGCTACGCGTTCTTTCTCTACGAGGACGGAAACGGGAGCAGCGCGCTGATCTGGGGCGCGACCGCCATCCTTTTCCTCTCCTATGCCTATTCGAC
Source organism: Hyphomicrobiaceae bacterium UBA7697 (assembly GCA_002482645.1). Taxonomy (GTDB): domain Bacteria; phylum Pseudomonadota; class Alphaproteobacteria; order Rhizobiales; family Methyloligellaceae; genus Methyloceanibacter. Next base: position 225,820 of record DLGJ01000002.1, on the reverse strand, counting down.
CATGGCGCTGAACGCCGCGCACGGCCTCGGCCAGATGCGCGAGGCCGCCGAGAAAACGCTGATCGGCTGCGTGATCCAGCCCTTTGCCGTTTTCGGTGGCGCCCTGCTCGCGGGCCCGGCGGGTGCGATTCTCGGCCATGCCTTGCGTCATTTTCCGCAAGCGCTGGCTGTCCGGGGTTATCTGCGCGCCGACGGCCGCCGCCGCGCGCGCTTCACGCCCGAGCTCTGGAAATATGCGCGGCATAACTGGATCGAATACAGCCTCACCGTCGCGCTGGGAGCGTGGGCCGAACTGGCCATTCTCGGGCTGAGCTTTTCGTTCATGGAGGTCGGTTATTATTCGATCGGCCTCAATATGAACGGCCTCGTGCTGCAACTCGCGATTTTCCTTTTGGCCATTCTCGTTCCCTATCTCGGATCGCTTCACGACAGCGACGACCACGCCAGCCTCGTCGAAGGGTACCAGCGCAGCCTGCGCTGGCTCGGAATCGTTCTGGCGCCGGTCTGCTTCGGCGGGGCGGCCATCGTGCCGGTTCTGGTTCCTTCGGTGTTCGGCCCGGACTTCGAACCCGCCGTTAACATTTCGGAAATCATGATTCTGTTTTCCTTCCCGGCCGCGCTCTCGTTCGTTGCCGGACGCACTATGCTGGCACGGCGTCTTAGCGGCGATCATATGAAGATCTCGATCGTTCGGGGTCTCGTATCGATCGTTCTGATGCTTGCGCTCGTTCCGATCTACGGTGCCCTCGGAACGGCTTGGATTAAGGCTGTACTCAGTGTCGCGACCTTCGCATTCTTCATGTGGTACTGCCGCAAGCATCTCGGGATTCCCTTCGCCGCCCTGGACCTCGTCAAACTCATCGCCGCAGGGCTTCTCTGCGCGGCCGCCGCGCGGCTCTGCATTGTCTGGCTGCCCAACATCGCCGGGATGGGATTGGGGATCCTGGCCGGTGCGGCCGTTTATGTTGCCGCCCTGTTTCTTCTGTCGCTCGTTCGCCCGGATGAGAGAGCGCATGTCGGCGATTGGCTCAAGGGCCGTACATCCGTGCGTATCGAGCCGCGAAGCGACGACGACGGCAACTCCAACGATGCCTCGCATATCATAGGGTGAGGGGTGCTATGAGGCAGACGGGGGTCAAGTCGACGCGCAGAAGCTGGATACACAAGAAGCTTCTCCATTTCTTCTGGCGCACGATCGGGTTCTTGCCGGACGCGCCGTATGTCAGCCTGAAATATTTTTCGCTGAGCGGCCGTCTCCCGAACCTGACATCGCCGATGCTTTTCACCGAGAAGCTGCAGGTCTTGAAGCTCGCCGACCGCAACCCGCTCTATCCCGTCATGGTCGACAAGGACCGCGCGAAGGACCTCATCGCCGAGCGCGTGGGGCCCGAGCACGTCATCGAGACCTACTGGGTCGGGCGCGATCTCGATCGGGTCGACTGGAACGAAATCCCGCTTCCGGCCGTTGTGAAGCCGACCCACAGCAGCGGGTACGGGCTGTTCCTGCGAACGCCGCGCGATGTCGAAGACCTCGTGCGCAACAACCCGGGCCCGTATTGGCTGGCGCAGCGTCACGACGCGATCAATCGGGAATGGGCCTACGCGGATGTGGTGCCGCAGATCATCATCGAACGCATGCTGACGGACAACGGCGCCATACCGGACGACTACGCGTTCCTCGTCTTCTCCGGAGAGGTGGCGCTGATCAGGCTGCGGCTCCGCCGCGACGGAGACGCGTTCGAGTGCATCTTCACGCCCGACTGGCAGCGGATTCCGGAAGGCGGGGGCTGTTATCCCGGCTATCCCGGCAATATTCCGCGGCCCGGGCAACTGGACGCGATGATCGAGATCGCCCGCAGGGTTTCCGGTGGCGTCCCGTTCGTTCGCGCCGATCTCTATCTCGCGGAAGGGTCGGTCTATGTGGGTGAGTTGACGCTTTATCCCGGTGGAGGATTTCCCGGCTTCGTGTCCGATCCCCTCGACCGGTATCTTGGCGAGTTCTGGGATGCGCAGCTCAAGGCGCGCGTGCCGGCGCCGCCCGCTCAATCGGCCGTCGCACTGGGGATGGAATGAAAATTCTCTTCATATCGTCCCATGCGTTCTTGCCGTCGACGCGCAAGACCAGCGTGCATTTCGTTTCCCAGGCGCTGGCCGATCGCGGCCACGCCGTGTCCACGGTTTCCGTCGGCTTCAGTACGCTGACCTATCTGAAGGACCGCTCGCTCTACCGGTCTCTTGCGTCGGCGCAGAAGAACCGCTTCGTCGAGCAATCGCCCGGCTACCGCTCGGCGTGCTACATGCCTCCGTTTCATCCGTTCAGCACCCAAAACCCGACGCTGAACCGGGCCACCGGATGGTTCTTTCGGCTCTATGGGCACGTCCTGCCGCACTTCTTGAAGGAGGAGCTGCGGTCCGCCGATGCGGTGTTTCTCGAGGGCGGCACGAGCCTTTGCCTGTTCGATGCCATTCGCCGCTGCAAGCCGGAAATTCTGACGATTTACTTCCGCCGAGACCACCTCGATAGCATCGGTGCGTCGAGCTATCTCAGCGAGATCGAGCAACGGATCGCGCCGTTGTTCGATCACGTCTGCGTGCCCTCGCCGTGCATGGCGCGGCACCTGCCGGCGCAAAGCAAGGTGGCCTATCTGCCGCAAGGCATCGAGAAACGCGCGTTCGATCTTTGCACGACGTCGCCCTATCCGCGGAACAGCCGGAACGCCGTGGTCGTCGGCAACATGTTGTTCGACAACGATGCGGTGACCGCGATGGCGGCGAGCGCCCCCGATGTATGCTTCCACCTATTCGGCTCCGGCATCTACGGTCCGTTTCCCGGGAACGTGAAAGTCTATGGCGAGCGGCCCTTCGGCGAGACGGTGCCGTTCATCAAGTTCGCGGATTTCGGCATCGCGCCCTACAAGATGTCGAAACGCGAACGCTATCTCGTGCAGTCGAGTCTCAAGCTGATCCAATATTCGTATTGCCTGCTGCCGATCGTCGCGCCGGATCTGCTCGCGGGCAGCCGCGCCAACGTGATCGTGTATCGCCAGGACGGCGAGGACGATTGGGCCGGCGTGATCGGCCGGGCCCTCGAGGCCAAGAGGTCCGCCTCTTGGCAGAACGGAATCCTGTCTTGGGAAGAGGTGGCGATGAGGGTCGAAGAGCAATTGACCGTGCTGCGAACGCCGCACGCATGCGGCGACGGTGTTGCGGAGAGGCTCGAGAGTCCGGGTCTCTTGGCCTTCGCCCCATCGGCTTTGCGGGAGTCATTGCGAATCTCGTCGAGCACGACGTAGGGACCGGGCTGTGTGCCGCCGGTTTAGGCGTCCCTGGACAGTCCTGCGCATCTCGGTCAAACGTTTGCCGGCTTGCATCTGCTGATTTGGCCTGAAATCTGCAACTCCCGGGATTGTAGGAATCCACGTTTCGTTTCCGGACATGATGCAGTCTGCGCAAGAGCTTTTTGGGAGACTTCAGCCGATGGATGTCGGTCGCGTCTATGTAATGTTCCAAGATTGGTTTCGTCCGTCCCGAATGAAGACGTTCGCGGAGCGCTTTCGGGTGAGCGATGCGACGCGCATTTGCGATGTCGGCGGGACCACGCAGAACTGGGGCTATATCCCCGAGAAGCCGCAAGTCACGATCTGCAACATCAACATTAAAGACGAGGAGCGCGGCCGCTTCATTTTTCGCCGGGCGGACGGGACGAAGCTGCCCTTCGAGAACGACAGCTTCGATATCGCCTTCTCCAATTCGGTCATCGAGCATGTCGGGGATTGGGAGAGGCAGAAGGCTTTCGCCGAAGAGATGCGGCGCATCTCGAAAAACTATTACGTCCAGACGCCCAACCGCTGGTTCTTCGTCGAGCCGCATTTCATCGCGCCGGGCATTCACCTTCTGCCGCGCGCGCTCTACCGGCGTTTGATCCCGTTCTTCAGCGCCTGGTTCTGGATCCATCGTCCGCCGCGCGAGGAAGTCGATTCGGTCTTCGAGGAGATCCGCTTGCTCGACCGGGACGAGGTCCGCACGCTCTTCCCCGATGCGGAGATCGTCGAGGAAACGTTTCTCGGCATGACCAAATCCTTCATCGCAATTCGTAAAGCTGACGGCCCCGCTTAGAGGCGGCTTTCGTCCGCCATGTCCCGATTTTGCAATGCACGCCCAAGGCGTTTCACAGTGGCTCCCATCGGCGTATAGTCTCAGCTGGGAAGGTCGCCGCTGGACCTTACGCGCCGTTCCGGCCTGACCGTCAATAAGCAGCAAAGATCCAATATCGGGATTGGACGGCACACAGAAGGTGCCCAAACTGGGCCCTTCGCGGGAGGGTAGAGCGTTGGTGGACGAAGTCGAAAAGATTATCGCGCGCCTTAATGGCATCGATCCGGAGCGGCCGTATTTCGATCCGCTGGTCGTGGAAGAGGCTGTCGGCCGGCATGCGAGGCTGATCGGGTTTCGCGACGTGACTTTCGCTTGGGCCATGGGGCCGCAACAGGCCAACGAAGAACTCGCGGGGATCGATTTCGACAGCTCGGAGTCTTGCCGTTGGGCCGAGAGAACGAAGGCCATGCGAGATCAGGCGCTGGCCGAGCTCAGTTCGGACGAAGCGGTCTTGGCGGCCTATCGCGAAGCTCAAGAGGCCGCCGCGGAACGGATCGCGGACGCGCTCCATTTGGAGGCCTTCGCTTTGACTCTCCGCAATCTCATTCCCGGCGAAGCCGGCACGCGCGGCTACAATGTCGCCTCGCTGGTCACCTCGGTCATGCGCGATGTGGTCGCCAGCGCGAGCGTCGACAGCGACGGACTGGAGGATCTCAACGAGGCCTATCTGCCTTTCGCCGACGCCCTGATGGCGGGACTGGGTTCGTTTTGGATCGTCGGCGAGCGCTTCGTTTGCCTGCCCTTGCCGCGCCTGACGCTCGAGGACGGGAGGCTCGTGACCGACGGGCGCCCCGCGGCCGTATGGCCGAACGGCGAGGCTTACGGTTATCGCGAGGACGGGTCCTTTCCGGCTCTGCAATCCGTCGAGTGGTAACGGCGCAACGATCCGGCCGGTCCATGCGAGAGGAGGCGACGATGTGCTGCGACCGTACAAACCCGATCCGGAACCGGGCGGCCCCGGCTGTAATCCTGGCCGCGAGCGTCCTTTTCGTTGCTGGGATCGCCGCGACACCCGCCGCCGCGAAGATCCAATGCAAGGGGATCTTCCAGGTCACCAAGAGCGGGCTCATATCGACGCTCTATTGCCGGGACCGGCAGATCGCGCGTGTCGCCCGGAGCTATGGTTGGCGCGTCTCCGACGCGGAGGTACGGAACGATCCCTTGAAGAAGGTTCGGATCTGCCAGGCCCTCGGCGGCGACATCCGGCTGGAAGGCGCTTGCGGTGCTTATGGACCGCGCCTTTATCGCTGAGGCGCTTTGCCGTCGCCGCCTCTAGGCTGTCGAGGGGGCAGCCGTTGCCTTGGGCAGACTATGCACGTCCCGCCCGTCTTCGAGGTAATAACTGCGGATCGTGCGCAGGCCGTCGTCGAGTTCGTAGACGAGCGGTTTGCCGGTCGGGACCTCGAGAGTGGGAATGTCCTCGTCGGAGATGCCGTCGAGATATTTGATGAGCCCACGCAGGCTGTTTCCGTGGGCGGAGACCAGGGGGATGCGCCCCTGCATCATCAGCGGTTCCACGCGCTCCTGCCAGAATGGCAGGACCCGCGAAACGGTGTCCTTCAAGCTTTCCGTGACAGGCAGGTGGCGCCGCGGCACGCCGTCATATTTGCGCAGGTTGCCCGGAAATCGCGGGTCGTCCTCGCTCAGCGCGGGCGGCCGTGCGGTGTAGCTGCGGCGCCAGAGCTGGAGCTGTTCTCGTCCGACCTCCTCCATGACCTCGTCCCGCTTCCGGCCCTGCAGCGCGCCATAGTGGCGTTCGTTGAGACGCCAATTGCGTTCGACGGGCAGCCAGGTCAGATCGAGCGCACCCAGAACGATCCAAAGGGTGTGGATGGAGCGATGGAGATAGGACGCAAAGCACTGATCGAACTGAATGTCATGCTCTTTCAAGAGCTCGGCGGCGCGATTGGCTTCCCTGATGCCGTTGTCGCATAGGTCGACGTCGGTCCAGCCGGTGAAGACGGCGTCCCGATTCCAGATGCTTTGGCCGTGTCTGAGGAGAATGAGGCGCGGCATCGAAAGTCTCCTGGAAAATTGCCTACCGTCCCGGTGTATGAGGGCTATGCCAAAAGGGCAAGACTGCGGACCAGGACCGCGGATCGAGGCCGCGAATCTTGCACCGTCTCTATTGTCCCTGGCCGTCATTTGCACGTAATTCCGGGCCAGATTCCGAATTCACGATGAGGTTTTTCGAGGATTATCGGGTCTTTTCCGAGTTGCGGGGAATCACGGTACTCTTGGCACGATCTTTCGAAACGCGCGGAGAAGCGTCTTGCGGCTAATTTTTTCGATTCTGACGGGCATTGTGGTCATCATCGCGGCCCTCGTTCTCGCCGTCCCGATGTTCATCTCGACAGATGACCTTCGAAACGAACTCTTCGCACGGGTCGAGCAAATGACGGGCTACCGGCTCCGTGTCAGCGGACCGCTCGACATTACCGTTTTTCCGTCGATCGCGCTCGTGGCCGAAGATGTCGGCATCGCGCAGCCGACGGCGAGTGGCGATGCCGAATTCGCGAAGGCCAAGAAGGTGCGCTTCGATCTGAAGCTCGCCGGCCTCTTGCAGGGGAACTACCGTGTGCGGGAAGTGACCCTGGTGGACCCCGTCGTCGCCATTCCGCAGACCATGATGGGCGCGGCGCCTCAAGCGCCCGCGCCTCAGATGGCACCTCCGGCCGGGCAGCAGGGCGCCGCGCCCCAAGCGATGCCTCCGGCCGCGCCCGCCGGCGGGAGCGGATCGGGCATGGCCCAATTCGCCGAGCAATTGAAATCCATTTCGCTCGACAAGCTCGTGATCAAAAATGGGACGGTGACCCTGCCGTCTTCCGGGGGGAAGCCCGGAACGCGCATCGAGAAGCTCGACCTCACCGCTTCGCTGCCGGGATATAACGAGCCGCTGACGCTGGACACGAGCGCCGTCGTGGACGGCAAGACGATGAAACTCGGCGCCGTGATCGGAAATTTCGGGCCGTTCCTCGGCGGCGCCTCGGTTCCCGTTCGCCTCAACGCGCATCTGCCGGGCACGCTGGACGATCCAGTCCAACTGAGCGGCGCGGCCTCGTTCAAGAACGAGGTCTTCACCTTGTCGCAGTTCAGCGCGAAGTCCGGAAACAAGACCCTCTCCGGAACGGCGGTGTATAGAGACGGCACCGCGACCCTCAGCCAGCTCACCGGAACGATGGGGCACGACACCTTTGCCGGCAACGTCGTCTACAAGGACAATATCGTTACGGTGAACCCGCTGCGGGCCAATGTGCGCGGAACCGTCTTGGCGGGGCAGCTGCAGGCCAATCTTGCGAACAAGGTGCCCTATGTCGTCGCCGCCATCGGCGCCAAGACGCTCGACATCAACGCGCTGACCGGCGGCGGCAAATCGTCGGGCGGCAAATCCTCCGGCGCCAAGCCGGGTAGCGGAGGCGGTGCCAAGAAGGGCGGCGGGGCAGCCAGCACCGGCTGGAGCAACGAGAAGATCGATCTTTCGGTGCTGAAGGCGGTGAACGGCAAGCTGAACTTGCGCGCCGAGCAACTCATCTACGACCAGGTCAAGATCAAGCCGATCACGCTGCAAGCGACACTCAATGGCGGCAAGCTCAACGCGACGCTCTCGAAGTTCGGGCTCTATCAAGGCACCGGAAACGCCTCGCTGGCGGTCGATGCCAGCCGCAAGACGCCGGCGCACCACGTAAAACTCAACGTGACGAATTTCGACGGCCGCACGCTCCTCAAGGATGTGGCCGCGATGGAGAGGATCGACGGCAAAGGCACCCTCGTCGTCGATCTCAACGCCAGCGGTGCCAGTCAGAGAGCCATGGTGGGCTCGCTTGGCGGAACGGCGAGCGTCGAATTCAAGAACGGTGCGATCCGCGGCATGAACGTCGCGAAGATGATCCGCAGTCTCGGCCAGGGCGCGCTCAATGGCTGGCAAGGCGGGGCGCAGGAGAAGACGGACTTCGCCTCGCTCGGAGCCACGTTCAAGATCGCCAAGGGGCAGGCCACGACGGACGACCTCCATCTGCTCGGGCCGCTCGTGCGCGTCACCGGTAGCGGGACGGTCAACCTTCCGCAAAAGACATTGAAGCTGCGTGTCGATCCGCAACTCGTCGCGTCGCTGGAAGGGCAGGGCGGCCAACAGGACGTCTCGGGTCTCGGCGTGCCGGTTATGATCGTCGGCCCTTGGGCGAAGCCGAAGATCTATCCCGATATCAAGGGCATTCTCGAGAACCCCGCCGAGGCGATCGCCCGCTACAAGCAGTTCGGCAAGGATCTGAAGAAGCTACCGGGTCTCGGCGGGACCGCCGGAACGCTGGAAGGCGTGGTCAAGGACGGCAAGATCGACAAGGGCAAGCTGATCGAAGGCATTGGCGGATTGCTGGGCGGTACCCAAGCCGCGCCTACGCCGAATGCGGCGCCGCAACCGAAGGCCGCTCCGGCACCGAACGCCGCGACGCAGAATACGCAGCAACCGAAGAAGCAAACGCAGACTCAGACCCAGCAGCAGACCAACAACAAAAAGAAGAAGGTGAAGCCCGAAGACATCGGCAAGCAGCTTCTGAACAACTGGCTTTCGGGACAGTAGCCGAGCGGCGCTCTGTTTCCGGGCCCGGAGTGTTTGACAACGGCCCGGTCCGCGATAGGTTTTGCGCATGCGCTCGCTGCTCGAAGTCTGCCACGGGGCGCCGGTCGCCGAATATCCGGCTGGGCAGGTCCTGTTGCCGGAAGGCAAGGCCTCGGGGCATCTCTTCGTGCTGAAGGACGGGACCGTGGAAGTCCTGCGTGGCGAGACGCAGGTCGCGATCGTCGATGAACCGGGTGCCCTGTTCGGCGAGATGTCCGTCCTTCTGACCCGGCCCCACACGGCGACCGTCCGGGCATTGACGCCGTGTACGGTCTATGTTTTCGACGACGCGGCGCGCTTTCTGCGTTCCAATCCCGAAATTGCGTATCATGTCTGCCGTCTGATCGCCGGACGGCTCAACGCGGCGACCACCTATCTCGCCGACATCAAGAGACAATTCGAAGGACAGGCCAACCACCTCGGCATGGTCGGCGACGTGCTCGATGCGCTCTTGCACAATCAAGACGACGAATTCAGCCCTGGACCAGAGCAGGCGAAGGATCCCCGTCTGTAAGCCAGTCCGGCAGGGCTGTCAGAGTGGCGACGGGACGCGTCAGGCCTTCGTCGAAACGAATGATCTGGTTGCCCGCCGCGGACCGCCAGACGGCTTCTCCCGCCTCGGTGTCGATGATGACGTGGGCGGGCGGCGCACCCATATAGTGCCCCGTATTGAATACCCAGGTCTTGCCGATGCGGTCGACCCACGATCCGCTCCGCACGTAAGGCGCTTCGTGAACGTGGCCGCACATGACGATGTCCGGCTGGTACTGGCCGATCCAGTTCCGCAAGGCGTCGTCGCCGAAATAACGCGCGCCACCCCAGGCGATGGGAGATTTCGAGGGCGGCGCGTGATAGATCCAAATCCAGCGTCCTTGATGCTCTGCGTGCCGGTCTCCTTGCCGGCCCGCTTTCGCCTGTCCTTGCGCCGCTCCTTGCCGCAGCTTCGCGGCCTCGGCCAATTGCCGGCCGATCTCGCCTTGCGATACCGGCCCGTCCCACCAAGGGCATACGGTGAACAGGATGCCGCCGATCGTTTTCGACTCTCCGTCGGAGAGGACGCCATCGTTGCGCCGGCCCAGAAGCCAGCGCGCCATCTTCTCGCCGGCCTCGTTTCTGGAATCGAGGTCGTGATTTCCCGAACAGATCAGAAGCTGCGTCTTGGCGCGGATGCGCTCGAAATATTTCTTCACAACCGTCGCCTGGGCCCGTCCGTCGACGAGAGAGGCAAGGTCGAGGTGGTCCCCGGCCATGACCACCACGTCGAAATCCCCCGCCACCTCCAACACCCAGTCGAAGAGCGGCAGCGCATAGTGAAAGTCCGAGACCAGAAGCAGTCTCATGGCGTTTCCCGCGTCAATACTTCGCTCACCTTGTCGGCAGTTTCTCCAGCGGAGCAAGAGAATCGGCGTCCGTGTGAACGGTTCTTTGAGCGCGCGCTGTTAGACCAGGGTTCGTCTACGCAAGCATTCAGCGGCACCGATAGTCAGTCTACGACGATGCTCAACCCGTTAACACCCTTCTACCAGCGCAAGCGCTTCTTGAGGCGGCAACGCCCGAATTGCGTCTGGAATCTGATGCGGCGTTATCAGCTTGTGGAACTGTTCGGCTTCAGCGGCGTCATCGCCCTAATCTGGCTCGGTGCGCATTTCAACAACCGATGGACGACCGTCCCGGCGCCGGAAGCACTCGGAGTCGAGTCGGCCCAAGCCGATCTCGTCGTTGGCGTTCCGGTCGGGAAGCACCGTCCGCTCTAGCGCCCCACACGGCATTGCGCCCGCATCGAGATGCGTCGAGCGCCCATTGCCGTCATGCGCAAATCGCAGGCTTACCGGAAAGTCTCATGAGGCTTCGACACGCGTTGCGGAACCGCTTCGCCAACGGGACTACGGATGGATGAGCCCGCTATTGGCTACCGAACAGCCCCTTCAGCGGCCCGTTGCCGCCGAAAATACCGCCGGAGTTGCGCTCGGTGCGCTTGCGCGTCTCCTTGGGAGCGGACGCCGTGGTCCTGGACGTCGACGAAGAGACCGGCGGCCTGGGCGCGGCGCGGCTGGGCGCGGCCGAAGGCGCGGCGGCGGGTGCCGGCGATCCCGGCGTGGCCTCGACGGCCCGAGTCTGCGCCGGCGCGGGCGCCAGCGCGGCTTCCTCGATCCAGCCGCCGGCGCCACTGTTCACGTCCTGAATCCGCAGATAGTTGCCTTGCTTCGCCACGGCGCGGAACGGCCGCCCCATTGGGAGGCTGTAAAGCGGCGACGCGGCCGGGCTTGGCTCGGAGAGCACCTGCACGGGCTGCTTCGAAACCAGGACCCTACCCGCAAGCGGCGAGTCCGGGGGGAGTGGTACGCCCATGACCCGCTTGGCATTCTGGTTTGCCGGCATGTCCGTCTCGGCGGGCGGGGTCACGTCCACCGTCGTGCCCACCTTCTCCTTGGTCGTGGTATCTTCGGTGTCGATCAACGCGAAGACACCGGCAACCAGAACGAGCCCGATAGCCAGTAGAATCCCGAGAAGCTTATGCTCGGCCATTGACGCTAACTCCTTACGCTCCAGGCACTATGCCATAGCCCAATCGCCCAATCCAGGTCGGCCCAATCCAGGTCGGCCAAGTCCAGGTCGGCCAAGCGAGGGGACCGGTATGCTCTGTCCGCCCGGTCAATGCAACCCGCTGCGGGGGCATGCATTTTACGCGATTGCGGGCCGCCGCTAGCCGCACGCATTGGGGGGACGCCGAGGGCTAACGGCCAGCGGCGTGCCGAGTTCCGGAAAATCGCGCGGGACAGCGTCGATGATTGTCCGCATCTCGTTGTAGCGGGCCGGGTGGCTCATGCTTCCCAGCAGCACGCCGACGACGGTTTGCCCGTTGGGTGCGCGCCACGCGGTCACGAGGTTGTAGATATTCGCGGAGATATAGGACCCCGTCTTGGCGCCGATGACGGTGCCTTCGCCGAGAATTTCGAGACTCGTCTTCAGCACGACCGTGCGTGGCCGTTTTCCGTCGATGTGCAGCGTCCGTTCGGTGCAGGCCCAAGCGGGCAAAAGCCGCTCGTCGGTGAAGATCCTGGCGGCGATCAGTCCCATATCGCGGGCCGTTGCGGTGTTTTTCGGCGACAGGCCGTACGGGTCGGCGAATGTCGCATTGTGGGCGCCGAGAGCCTTGGCCGCAGTGCCCATCTCCTGGACGAAGCGCTCCGTCGCCTTGGCCGTGGTGATGCCTTTCGCGTCTCCACCTAGGAGATCGCGGCCGGCCGCGTCCGCGATCGCGAGCGCGGCGTCGTTCCCGGAAACCAGGACCATTCCATACAGCAGGTCCTGCAAGGTCCACACGTCGAGCCGCTTCAGTTGCGCGGAGGAACCGCCGGTCAGGTGGGGCCAGTTGATCTTGATCGTCTCGGACAGCCGGTCGCCCATGCGGTCCACCAGGAGATAGGCCGTGACCAGCTTCGTCAGGCTCAAGATCCGGAACACGTCGTCCGGGTTCTTTTCGTAAAGAACCTGCCCCGTATCCGCATTCAGGACGAAGACGGACTTGGCGCTGACCTCCGGGGGCGCAATGCCCTTCTGTGCGGGACCCGTCATCGCCGTGCGGCTGGGACCGGCGAGGATGACGATCGCCGCCACGGACAGGATGGTCGCGAAAAGGCCAAGGATCCTTCCCCTCCGACGCCATGAACGTTTGCGCGACCGGCGCTTCGGCCGCCGCGCTCGGGCTATCGGCATGATTTCACCCTCCTGGAATTGGAAACGCAGCCGCGGCGAAAATCAAGGCGGCGGGTTGCGCGGCCGCCCCTTGGCGGACGCCGGCCGGCGGTCGCGTTCGACCAGCGCGCCGGCCGTTGTGACGTGCTCCGTGTCGTGGCCAGGGATGTGCCGTCCGGACGGAGGTCCATCCGAAAGTTGAATACCCTCGTCCCGGAAATCCATTTACGGAGGTAAGGCATATCTTGGCGCGTTTTTCAGGAATGCGGCTTATACTGTTCATCGGCCGCTCCACTTAGAAAATATATTCGAGGGGGAGGAATTTATGGAACCGCATCACACAGGCGGAGTCGAATACGAAAAGGTTAGCAAAGGATATTTCGAGCATAGGCAACTGAAACGCGGCGCGGCTGGCTGGATGCTGCTGGTCGGGCTCGGCGTGGCGTATGTTATCTCCGGCGATTTTGCCGGGTGGAATTTCGGCCTCGGGCAAGGAGGCTGGGGCGGACTCTTCATCGCAACGCTACTCATGGCGACGATGTACACGTGTATGTGTTTCTCGCTTGCCGAACTCTCGACCATCGCGCCGACAGCGGGCGGCGGTTATGGATTTGCCCGCCGCGCCTTCGGCCCATGGGGCGGCTTCCTCTGCGGCGTCGCAATCCTTATGGAGTATGCCATTGCACCGGCGGCGATCGCCGTGTTCATCGGCGCGTATTGCGGCTCCCTTTTCGGCATTGACGGCTGGCCCGTCTATCTCGCGTTCTACGCGGTGTTTCTCGGCATCCATATCTACGGTGCCGGAGAGGCACTCCGTCTGATCTTCATCATCACCGCCATCGCCGTGGTGGCGCTCATCGCGTTCTGCGTCGCGATGGTGCCCTATTTCAGCGCCGACAAGCTCTTCGACATCGCCGCGACCGACGCGGCGGGAGCCAGTAGTTTCCTGCCGTTCGGCTATATCGGCATCTGGGCGGCCATTCCTTACGCGATGTGGTTCTTCCTCGCCATCGAAGGCGTGCCTCTGGCAGCCGAGGAAACGCAGGACCCCAAGCGCGATCTGCCGCGCGGGTTGATCGGCGGCATGACGGTGCTTCTGTTGTCCGCGGCCTTGATTCTGGTGCTCGGGCCCGGTGGCGCCGGGTCGGCGGCATTGCAGGATTCGGGCAATCCCCTGGTCGCGGCCTTGGAATCCCCCAACGTCTATAACGGGCCGACGCTGATAAGCCGGTTTGTGAACTTCGTGGGGCTCGCCGGTCTCGTCGCCAGCTTCTTTTCCATCATCTACGGCTATTCGCGACTGACGTTCGCGATGTCGCGCGCCGGATATCTACCGCGGTTCCTATCGCTGACCAGCGGGCGAAAGACGCCGTATGTGGCCCTCATCGTGCCCGGTATCATTGGCTTCCTGCTGTCGCTGACCGGACAGGGCGACCTCCTGATTCTCGTGGCCGTGTTCGGCGCGACGGTCTCCTATGTGATGATGATGGCTTCGCATATCGCATTGCGCGTTCGGGAGCCGCATCTCGACCGGGCTTACCGCACGCCGGGCGGTGTGCTCACATCGGGCATCGCCTTGGTGCTCGCCTGTGCCGCCGTGATCGCCGGGTTCCTAGTCGATCCGCGTGTGCTCATCGGCGCCGCGGTCGTCTACGCAATCTTCGTGGCGTATTTCGGCTTCTACAGCCGTCATCACCTCGTGGCGGCCGCACCGGGCGAGGAGGACGAAATCATCTGAGTTCCGCGAGAGCGGTTAGGCAAGAGGTTTAGGCATCATGCGTTATTCCCACGACGTCGGCGGCAACCGGTACACCTTCGATTCGCTCAAGGACTTGCTGGCCAAGGCGAGTCCCGCGCGGTCGGGCGACTACTTGGCGGGTGTTGCCGCCGGCCACGACGAGGAGCGCGTTGCGGCGCAAATGGTCTTGGCCGACACGCCGCTGAGTACCTTCCTGTCGGATGCGGTCGTGCCCTATGAGAGCGATGAGGTCACGCGCCTTATCATCGACGGCCACGACGCACAGGCCTTCGCGCCCGTCGCGCATCTCACGGTCGGCGGTTTTCGGGACTGGCTTCTGTCCGACGCGGCGAACGAAGCCACGCTCAAGGCGCTCGCGCCCGGGCTCACGCCGGAGATGGCCGCGGCGGTATCGAAGATCTGCCGTGTGCAGGATCTCATCCTGATCGCGCAGAAATGCCGTGTGGTGACCAAGTTCCGCAACACGATCGGACTGAAGAAGCGTCTGTCGACGCGTCTTCAGCCGAATCATCCGACCGACGATCCGACGGGCATCGCGGCGAGCGTTGTCGATGGCCTCATGTACGGCAGTGGAGACGCTGTGATCGGCATCAATCCGGCAACCGATAGTATCGCCGCCGTCACCACACTGGTGGAGATGCTGGACGAGATCATCCGCCGGTACGACATCCCGACCCAGTCTTGCGTGCTGACACACGTTACGACCAGCATCGAGGCGATCAACCGTGGGGCGCCGCTCGACCTCGTGTTTCAATCGATTGCCGGTACCGAGGCCGCGAATAGCAGCTTCGGCGTGAACCTCGCCGTCCTACAGGAAGGACGCGACGCCGCCCTCGGTCTTCAGCGGGGCACGGTCGGCGAGAACGTCATGTATTTCGAGACCGGTCAGGGAAGCGCGCTGTCGGCGAATGCGCATCACGGCGTCGACCAGCAAACACTCGAGGCGCGGGCCTACGCTGTCGCGCGCAAGTTCGAGCCGCTGCTCGTGAACACGGTGGTCGGCTTCATCGGTCCCGAATATCTCTTCGACGGCCGCCAGATCGTGCGCGCCGGCCTGGAGGATCATTTCTGCGGCAAGCTGCTCGGCGTGCCGATGGGTTGCGATATTTGCTACACCAATCACGCCGAGGCCGACCAGAATGACATGGATGTGCTGCTGACGCTGCTTGCGGCGGCCGGCGTCAGCTTCATCATGGGCATTCCAGGTTCCGACGACATCATGCTCAATTATCAGACGACGTCGTTCCACGATGCGCTCTACGCGCGCAAGGTGCTGGGCTTGCAGCCCGCGCCGGAATTTGAAAGCTGGTTGAAAGAGACGGGTATCTTCGAGGCCGACGAGGAGATCCGTCTGGCCGAGAGCCTGCCGAAGCCGTTTCGGCATGCCCTTGAGCACTTGCACTGAGGTTTTCCACTGGGGTTTTTTATGTCCAACGACAAGCGTTCCATTGTCACGAGCGATTCCTGGAGCAAGCTGCGCCAGTACACGCCGGCGCGAATCGCGCTCGGTCATTCCGGCACGAGCCTCCCGACGAAACCGCATTTGGAGTTTCAACTGGCGCATGCGCAGGCGCGCGACGCGGTGCATCATGCCCTCGACATTCCGGCCTTGGACGAGTCGTTTCGCTCTCGCGGACATGCCACGATCGTGCTCGGGAGCCGCGCAGACAGCCGGCCCACCTACTTGCAGCGTCCCGACATGGGGCGTCGTCTGAACGACGACTCGATCAAGCGGCTCAAGAGCATGCCCGCGCCCGAGACCCCCTACGACGTCGTCTTCGTGATCGGCGATGGGCTATCCGCCCTGGCCATCGAGGAGAATGCCGCAAAGTTTCTCGATGTGATGCTGCCCGCGCTTGCCGGCAGCGACTGGCGGGTCGCGCCGCTTTGCATCGTGAAGGAGGCGCGCGTCGCGATCGGCGACGAGGTCGCGGAGACTCTGGGCGCCAAGATGGTTGTCGTGCTCATTGGCGAGCGGCCGGGGCTGAGTTCGCCCGACAGCATGGGCATCTATATGACGCTGAACCCGCGTACCGGTCTCACCGACGAGTCGCGGAACTGCATATCCAATGTGCGGCCCGCGGGACTGAGCTACGAGCATGCCGCCCACAAGCTGAGCTATCTGATGACCGAAGCGCGGCGCAGAGGCTTGTCGGGGGTCAATCTCAAGGACGAGGCCGAGGCCCTGCCGCGGGTGAACACGGGATCGGCCGAGAATTTTCTCATCGAAAGTTGACCGGCGGCGTGTCGGCCCGGGCGGCAGGCCTTCGCCTGCGCGATGGGGATTGCGTGGCCTCGAGAAACTCAAGGCCATTTTTGCCGCGACGTCGTCCGGCTCCGTGTCCGGGCGCGGTCTGCGTTCCCGTCTCGGCCGCTCAACCGCTGTCCTTGGGCGCCTCGAAAAATGCCAGTGCGGTTCGATCCTCGCTTTTTGCCCGGTACATGGCGAGGTCCGCGTGATGGATCACCTCGTCCGCCGTTGTGCCATTGTCGGGAATGAGCGCGACACCGATCGACGCCCCTGTCCTGTGCGACTTTCCCCCGACGCGAATCTCGCTCTCCAAGGTCGCCATAATGCGCTGACCGATGGCGCGCGCGGTGTCCCGGTCGAGATCGTAGGACAGGAGCGCGAACTCGTCGCCGCCGAGTCGCGCCAGCAGATCGCTCGGCCTGGCGGCGGATTGAAACCGCCCGGCGACGGCCTGCAGGACCCGATCTCCGGTGGCGTGTCCATGGATGTCATTGATGCGCTTGAAGCTGTTCAGGTCGATCAGGAAGAAAGCGTGCGTCCGGCCATTGGCCGCGGAGGCGATGGCCGACGCCAGAGCCGAATCCAATTCGCGACGGTTAGCAAGGCCCGTCAGGGAATCTTGCGAAGCCATCGAGCGCAGCTGACGCATCTGGGACCGGGTCACGGCGCGCCGTGCCAGATCGTGCCGGACGTCGCGCAGACGCCGGACGACGAAGGCAACGATGCAGAACGCCAGCAGAACCGTGAGCGCCATCGCCTCGGCGAGCGACACCTTGCGTTGAGGTTCGGAGAGTTCGGCGCTGAACCAGAAGAGATTGTACTGGAGCGCCAGCAGTGCTCCCACGGTCATGACGCTGACGAGGAGCAGGCCGTCCTGAACGCTCGGCCGGGGATTGTGGACGATGGCTCGTCCCAGCGATCTGGGTTCAAACGTCGTCACAACGAACATATCCCCGAGACGTTGAGCCTGCGAGAGGCGGAGCGAACGATAGTATCGTGAAGCGCGTAATGCCGCCGGAAGTCAAGGGCGCGCCGCGAAGTTCGACGCTCGCGGAAGAGGAAGCCCGCTCTCGTGCAGGTCGACGGAGCGCGGACGCGGCAAGGTCCGTCAGGAAGATATCTCCTGAAATCGCTCCGGGCCCTGTCCGGACCTTGGCCTAGCGGCGGCGCAGCACGTGGCCGGCCAGCCAAATCAGACAGCCGTTGATCGCCAAGGACGCCGCGACCAGAAACAGGTTCAGTGCCGGGGACTGGGACCCGGCAAGTCCGGTCAGCCCGTAGCTCCAAGGAAGGCCGAGCAACATCGCCGGTACCACGGACAACGGATCGGCGGCGATCCAGCCCATGGCGCTCAGGGGCACCGCAAGGAGTGCCAGCCCCGCGAAGAACGCATAAATTACGAGTAGCCAATACCGAATCCGCATTCGTCATTCCTCACCACGCCGTGGGCATCGCCGGGGGCCCGCTCAAGGGCGCGCCGCCAAGACCGGCGCTGTTCGAAGGGCCGGCGCCGGTCGGCTCCGCGATGGCAGCCCATCCCGCCGCGGTCCGTACATCATATCCGTTTCTCCCGCCGATCCATTGGGGCGGTTCCGGGCGTGGAGAGCCTGAGCGCCGGAAGGTTCCCGTGCCCACCGGCGGGCGGCCTGGGCTGGTCCGCCGGAAGGCGCGGGCAGGATACGATGCGAACCCCGCGAACCGGCCGCACCAATGAGTCGCGGGGCGGCACATCCAATGTGCGGTCCATCGAGACGCTGCTTCGTCTCGCGCCGAAACTTCCGCTTGGGTAATATGGATGCGCTGAAGGGGGGACACATGTCATCCAGACATCCGATTATTGCCACGACAGGGTCGTCAGGCGCCGGCACCACGACCGTGACGACGACGTTTCAACAGATCTTCCGCCGCGAGGGCGTCAAGGCGGCGATCGTCCACGGCGACGCCTTTCATCGCTACAATCGCGACGAGATGCGAATCAAGATGGCCGAGGTGCAGAGCGGACGCGGGACGGATTTCAGCCATTTCGGCCCCGAGGCCAATCTGTTCGAGGAACTCGAGACGTTGTTCCGGGTCTATGGACAGAGCGGCACCGGCAGGGCGCGCAAATATCTTCACGACGAAGAGGAGGCCGCGCCCTATGGGCAGAAGCCCGGCACGTTCGCGCCCTGGGAGGACATCCCGCCGGAAACGGACATGCTCTTCTACGAGGGGCTGCACGGAGCGGTCGTCACCGACGACGTCAATGTCGCCCAGCACGCCGATCTCTTGATCGGGATCGTCCCGGTCATCAACCTCGAATGGATTCAAAAGCTGCACCGGGACAAAGCGGTGCGGGGCTATTCGCAAGAGGCCATCGTCGATGTGATCCTGCGCCGCATGCCCGACTACATCAACTACATATGCCCTCAGTTCTCGCAGACTCACATTAATTTCCAGCGCGTGCCCACCGTCGACACGTCGAACCCGTTCGCCGCGCGCGATGTCCCCAGCCCCGACGAAAGCATGCTCATTATCCGCTTCAAGGATCCGAGGGGTGTCGACTTCCCGTATCTCCTGTCGATGCTGCCGACGTCCTTCATGTCGCGGTCGAACACCGTCGTTTGCCCCGGCAGCAAAATGCCGCTCGCGATGCAATTGATATTCACTCCCATGATTTGGCAGTTGATGGACCGCAAGATGCACGCTTCGTGAGGTTCGCGGATATCGCGATTCTGCGGCCCACTCGGCAGGCGCAATTGCCGTTCTGTCGCGGCAACGGGGTGGGAGGTGGTTTGAATGGGTTGGCCGTGCCGTCCGGGGCGTTTGCAGATCCCCCGCTTCAAAAGTCACCGCACCTCATTGCGCGAGAGTTGCACCGGCATTTGCCGCGATCTCCTCTTGGAGCAGTTCAAGCCGCAGCCAGTCTTCCTCCACGGCGGCAAGTTCGTCTTGGGCCTTGCCCAATGCCTCGGCCGCGGCCGTGAATGCCTCGCGGTCTTTCGTATAGAGCTGCGGGTCGGCAAGGATGTGCTCCAAACGGCGAATCTCTTCCGTCAGTTTGTCCATCCGCTCCGGCGCCGTCTTCAACAGATGCTGCTCTTTGGGGCTTAGGCGCTTCCGGGCCGCGGGCGTGGGCTTTGCTGGCGAGGATCCTTTCGAGCGGCTCGTCGCAGCCGGTTTGTCCCTTTTCGGCGTGCCCGCGCCGGCCCCGCGCTGCGCCATCATGTCCGTGTAGCCGCCGGCATATTCGATCCACTGCCCGTCCCCTTCCGAAGCAACGATCGAGGTGACGGTGCGGTCGAGAAAGTCGCGGTCGTGGCTGACCAGCAGCACGGTTCCCGGATAGTCCGCCAGCAGTTCCTGCAGCACGTCCAATGTCTCAAGATCGAGATCGTTGGTGGGTTCGTCGAGAACCAGAACGTTGGACGGGTGCGCCAGGGCCAGCGCCAGCATCAGCCTGCCGCGTTCGCCGCCCGACAGCGCCTTGATGGGCGTGCGGGCCTGCTCCGGCTCAAACAGGAAATCCTTCATGTAGCTGATGATGTGACGCTCTTCTCCATTGATGATGACCGTGTCGCCGCTCCCGCCGGTCAAGGTCGCGGAGACGCTTCTTTCGGGGTCGAGTTGTTCGCGCCGTTGATCGAGGGTTGCCACTTCGAGATTGGTGCCGAACTTGACGCGGCCCGAGTCCGGCTCCAGCGCACCGGTGAGCATATTGATGAGTGTCGTCTTGCCGGCGCCGTTCGGCCCGACGAGACCGACCCTGTCGCCCCGGGCGATCTTGATGTTGAAGTCTCGCACCAGAACGCGGTCGCCGTAGCGTTTGGCGAGACCTCGCGCTTCGATGACTTTCCGCCCGGACTCGTTTGCCTCATGGGCGGACATCTTCACATCGGCCTGCGTGCGATTGCGCTTGGCGACCGTGCGCTCGCCGCGCAGAGACACCAGGTTCTCAAGACGGCGCTGATTGCGCTTTCGCCGGGCGCTAACGCCGTAGCGCAGCCAATGTTCCTCGCGGACGATCATCCGGCCGAGCTTGTGACGGGCCGTCTCTTCTTCTTCGAGAATACCGTCCCGCCAGGCTTCGAACGCGCCGAAGCCCTTGTCGAGCCGACGGGTGACCCCACGATCGAGCCACACCGTCTCTTGCGAAAGAGTCTCCAGAAAGCGCCGGTCATGGCTGATCAGCACCAGGGCCGAACGGGATTCCTTGAGCACGGTCTCCAATCTCTCGATCGCCGCCACGTCGAGATGATTGGTGGGCTCATCCAAGAGCAAAATGTCTGGGTCCGGGGCCAGGACTTGTGCCAATGCCGCCCGCCTCGTCTCGCCGCCCGACAAATTTGCCGGCCGCTCATCGCCGGTCAGCCCGAGACTCTCCAGCAGGTAGCGCGCGCGATGGGGATCGTCGCCGGGGGCAAGCCCCGCTTCGACGAAGGCTCCCGTGGACGGATAGGCGGACAGATCCGGCTCTTGAGGCAAATAGCGGATGGTGGCGCCGGGCTGGACGAAGCGGCTGCCTCCATCGGGTTCGATCATGCCTGCGGCGATCTTCAGGAGCGTCGATTTGCCCGAGCCATTGCGTCCCACCAAGCAAAGGCGCTCGCCTTGCCCGATCGACAACACGGCGTCGGACAACAACGGCGTGTTGCCGTAGGAGAGCGAGATATCCTTGAGAAGAAGGAGGGGAGGCGGAGCCATGGCCCGTGCTAGTCGGTCTTGGCCTCAATGCCTAGACGAAATTGCAAAGGGCCTTTTCAAGTATCAGCGTTGGATGTGTCGCTAATTTTGAGCCCGGCTATGCAAGATGAAGGGCCATCGCAGCCAATACTTCTATGCGTGCGGCCTAGTCGACAAGTCTAGGCTTAGGCTGTAAGTTATTCATAGGAATAACGAAGATGAGGATAAATCATGACCTCGGTGCGGCGAGTTTTGATTGACAATGCGACGCTAAGTGGGGTTGAGCGTATCATGGGTATTAGTAAAACTATAAATCTGAATAACGTTGAAAACGACATTGTCTGCTTAGAAAAATTAGTAACAGCTATATTATTTAGTGACGAATTGGTTGTAATCGATGATTACAAGGATGAGTTTCGTTCTTCAAGATTGAAGAACTTCGAGTTTGTCACCTTCTCAAGGCCTGACGAGCAGACTTACAGTGCGCTCGCAAACGAAGCCGCTGGCTTCGCCAGAAGTATGTCATTTTCGTTCGATGGATCCAAGCCGGTAGGCGACATTGTCCATTTCTTTGAGGCACTTCAAATAGATTCCCAGCTGCGCTGGGATGTTTGGGTTTCAAGCGAATACTTGACGCTTTGTTACTTGGTAGCCGATCCGAAATCTGTCTCTTACGAGACTTCAGTTGATACCATTCTAAGGAATGAGTTGACCGATAGCCGTCTTGTGGAGACCGACAGATGCTTCCACCCAACCCTAAGTGTTGTGGGGCGGCCGGAGATTTCTGACGTAAAGGAACTCGTGCAAGCGCTGTACGATGAAAACCCGAATAGCCGTGGCGCAGATGGAAAGAGCGCTTTGCAGCGCATGGTATTTGGGTACGGTTGGGCGGCCGAGCGGTCCTATTTTTACAACGCCGTAGCACAGATGTGGGACTCGGATGCCTACCTTGCTCCTATGCGCGACGCATTTTGCGAGAGCTGCTGTAGAATTGATTACCCGTCTCAAGTGAACGGGCTGTTAGATGCTTTAGCAGCGAACTCGCAGCGGGCGCTGGCAGCCATCCTTGAGCCAACCGGGCAGGCCAAGTTCGCGTTGCGTCTGCCGTTCTTTACGGCCTATCTGATTTCGGAAACGGACAATCCGAAGCAATGCATCGAGTTGGCTCTCTCGCTTCGCGACACGAGAGATTTTCAGGAGTGTCGGACTATCCTCGCGAATCTCAATCATCTGTCGTCGGCGGATCGAACGCAGGAACTAAACCGTATTCTGAAGTTTCTGGATCAGTCATGCTGTGCCCTTATGAAGAAATACGCAGTTTCCACAAGTGGTGGGTTGCAGATTTCACTGTCCATCGGCCTTGCGGGGATTAACTTGGGCATTGGTTCAAAACTTGACCAACTATTTCGGCGTTACAACAACGCGCCATTCGTACGCGTCTTTAGGAACGTCGCTCAAGACATGCTGAACGTGGAACGACTTGGAAGGTTGTTTGAGAAGGTTAGTTCTTCTGTCGTAGAGCATCGAGACGCCACTTATTCGGCCATCTCTAAGACGCCCCGTTTTATGGAGCATCGGGAGAGCGCTTACGGTCGACCCGCAAAGTTATAGTCGCGCACCAATCTGAACGGCGAGAATGTTCTGCGTAGCTGATGCTGTCTATCGTGGCCAGTCGTCGCTTTGGTGGCAAACCTAAAGCTCAGTCCTGTGAATGACGATATGGCGGTGGAGGCAGTCATCGGCGAACCTGTCTCCTTGCCGAGATCCCTGATCACCGGGAAAATACAGGGAAATTTTGACGCTTGGGAGCGCTTTTGGCGATGTCGACCTTCCAACCACCAGAAAAATCAACGCGTTGCCTGCGAATTCCCTAAGAATCAAAACAGGGATTTTTCCAGACGAAACAGGGAATTCTGCAACAGAAAACAAGGATTTTGTAAGCGCCCAGTAAGCGCCCATTTCTCGCACACTTGCTTTGCGGCTCGCGGACGCGATCTGTTCTCGCTTTCAAATTTGCAGATTAGGAGAGCGAGATGGCGGGCGAGCATCGACCTTGGCAGCGCTGTTGCGAGGCCTTCTGGCGGGCACATCACGAGGCCTGGAAGCGTAGCGACTTGAATCAGCGGGAGTATTGCGAAGCGCAAGGCATCCCGCTCAAGGCGTTTGGCAATTGGCGGGCGAAGTTCAAAGCCGAGCCGCAGCCTCCCGAGCGGAAGCTGCTCTACCGTCGTGGCGGCCTAAGTCATAGGCTTAGTCACACCCTAAGTCATAGCCTTAGTCATATGACTAACGAGGCGCCGTCGCGACCGATCGTCCCGCCGGCATGCGAGGGTCGTCGGCGGAAGTTCAGCGAGGCGGACAAACGCCGGATCGTCGAGGAGGCCGGTCAGCAGGGCGCAAGTCTGTCCGCGGTGGCCCGGCGCTACGGGATCGCGGCGCGGGTTCTGTTTCGGTGGAAGCAAGAGCTGAGCCCACCGGTGTTCGTTGCGGTGCAGATCGCCGATGCGGAGGCACCCTCTGGTGCGGTACCAACCGCTGAGGAGGGACACACGTCATGACGCTGCTTCCTCCGAACGTGAAGGTGCATTTGGCTTTCGGCTATACGGACATGCGCAAGGGCATCGACGGCCTCGCCATGCTGGTCCAGGGGATCCTGCGGCAGGACCCATTTTCGGGCCACTTGTTTGTGTTCCGGGGCCGCAAGGCCAACCTCATCAAGATCGTGTTCTGGGACGGGACCGGGCTGTGCTTGTTCACCAAGCGGCTCGAGCACGGCGTCTTCCTGTGGCCCTCGAACGTCGAGCCGGGTGGGACGCTTTCGTTGACCTCGTCGCAGTTGTCTATGCTGATCGACGGCGTGGACTGGCGCGCGCCGGACCAGCGGTGGCGACCGGCGATAGCGGGCTGACTGCTGCGGCTCATTGACTCATCAACACGTTGTCCGGTGAGAAGAAGCGCGAGTCAGCTTAGATTCCTGGTTCGTGGACATCGATCTTGCCGCCTTGCCGGACGATGCAGAGACGCTCAAGCGGATGGTGCACACGTTGCGGCGGAGCACGCAGCCCTCTCCGAGGCGCAGGCCGAGATCGAGCGTCTGCGGCTGATCATCCAAAAGCTCCAACGCAGCCAGTTTGGGCGGCGTGCCGAACGGCTCGATGCCGGCCAGCTCCAGTTCGGCTTTGAAGACCTGGAGTCCGATCTCGCCCGAGCCGAGGCCAGGCTTCCGCCAGCGGTGGTAAAGCCCTCCAGGACCAGGCCGCAGGTCGACCGGCCAAGCCTGCCGGCACACCTACCCCGCGAGGACAGGCGGCTCGACATCGCGCATGAAGCCTGCCCCTGCTGCGGCAGTGCGCTGCATGCGATCGGTGAGACGGTCAGCGAGATGCTCGACTATGTGCCGGCGCGGTTCCGGGTCATCCGCATCCGCCGGCCGCGCTATGGCTGCCGTGCCTGTGGCACGATTCACCAGGCGCCTGCCCCGGAGCGTCCGATCGCCAAAGGCTTGGCCACGCCCGGTCTCCTGGCGCATGTGCTGGTGTCCAAATACTGCGATCACCTTCCGCTCTATCGGCAGAGCCAGATTTTCGCCCGACATGGGGTCGAGCTCGACCGCTCAACGCTCGCCAACTGGGTGGGTGGCGCCGCCTGGTGGCTGGAGCCGCTGCAAGCAAGGCTCGCCGAGCACGTCTTTGCCTCGCAGACCCTGTTCGCCGACGACACGCCGATCCCGGTGCTCGATCCCGGTCGCGGCCGCACCAAAACCGGCCGGCTGTGGGTCTATGCCCGGGATGACCGGCCCTGGCGTGGACCCGATCCGCCGGCAGCCGTCTACCTCTACAGCCCGGATCGCCGCTCCGAGCGGCCTGCCGGCCATCTGGAGCGGTTCAAGGGCGTGGTGCAAGTCGACGGGTATGCCGGGTTTGAGCGGCTATGCGCCGGCGGCCAGATCCAGCTGGCGGCGTGCTGGGCGCATGCGCGGCGCAAGTTCTACGAGGTCCATCAGGCGACCGGCTCCCCTGTTGCGGCCGAAGCGCTCAGGCGTATCGCCGAACTCTACGCCATAGAGGTAGCCATCCGAGGCCAAACGGCCGAGGCACGGCGGCGCGCACGACGTAGCCGATCGTTGCCATTGGTGAACGCGATGAAGACCTGGCTCGAGGCGGAGCTCAACCGCCTCCCGCCGCGTGGCGGCGTAGCCGACGCGATCCGTTATGCGCTTGCCCGTTGGAACGCTCTTTGTCGCTTCCTCGGCGATGGCCGCATTGAGCTCGACAACAACACGGTCGAACGTGCCATCCGTCCCATCGCGCTCGGCCGCAAAAACCATTTATTCGCCGGTTCAGACGGCGGGGCGGTGCGCTGGGCAATCGTCGCCTCATTGCTGACCACCGCAAAACTGAACGACGTCGAGCCCTTCACCTACCTCAAAGACGTGCTCGAGCGCCTGTCCAACGGCCACCCCATGAGCCAGCTTGACGACCTCTTGCCCTGGAACTGGACCGCGCCAGTCGCTGTGGCAGCCTGACCTACGTGCTAGAAATCGACGCTTACAGCGCCCATTTCTCGCACACTTGTTTTGCAGCACGCGGGCGCGATCTGTTCTCGCCTTCAAATTTGCAGATGAGGAGAGTGAGATGGCGGGCGAGCATCGACCTTGGCAGCGCCGTTGCGAGGCCTTCTGGCGGGCACATCACGAGGCTTGGAAGCGAAGCGACTTGAATCAGCGGGAGTATTGCGAGGCGCAAGGCATCCCACTTAAGGCGTTTGGCAATTGGCGGGCGAAGTTCAAAGCCGAGCCGCAGCCGCCTGAGCCGAAGCTGCTTTACCGTCGTGGCAGCCTAAGTCATAGGCGTAGTCACACCCTAAGTCATAGCCTTAGTAACGAGGCACTGTAGCGACCGATCGTCCCGCCGGCATGCGCGGGTCGTCGGCGGAAGTCAGCGAGGCGGACAAACGCCGGACTGGCCACGCCGGTGTTTGTTGCGGTGCAGATTACCGATGCTCAGGCAGCAAAATTGATCCTGCCGCACTAGCGATTCTCTACATGTGAACTCAAGGCATTTGAGTCTCATTTGATGGCATAACACAACTTGTCAGCTTCATGCCGAGAGCGCTGGGGCGCGGCAGAAACACCGGCCGATGACTCTTTAATGCAACGACTTAATGCAACGACTTGAACCTTGGAAGTGCGAGCGATTGCGACGTTCAGCGCTACCGACTCGGTCTAACCCGGAGGAAGCAATAACCACTCCGCTTCGTCCAGGAGTCGTGGCTGATCGGCGGCACTGCGAGAACGGAAGTAGTTGCAATCGCCTGGAAAGCTTTAGTTGTCGCTGCTTAGCTTTGACGCGCCTGCGGAATTATGGTCGGGTGATGGAGAGGATCGACTTTGGGACCTTAATGGGAGGCCAATCCTTGGGCGTAATGATAAACAGTCAGCCGAGCCAGGAGGAACTCGACCTCATGGACGCTTACTGGCGCGCAGCCAATTATCTCTCTGTGGGGCAGGTCTATCTGCTCGCTAATCCGCTACTGCGTGAACCACTTCGTCCTGAACACGTCAAACCGCGCCTCCTTGGTCATTGGGGGACAGCGCCTGGACTCAATTTCCTTTATGTCCACCTCAATCGCGCCATCCGCAAGTATGACCTCAATATGATTTTCGTCACCGGTCCGGGTCACGGCGCGCCGGCAATCGTTGCCAATACCTATTTGGAAGGTAGTTACACAGAGTTCTTTTCTGCGGTCACTCAAGATGCTGAGGGCTTACAGAAGCTGTTCCGTCAGTTTTCTTTTCCCGGAGGAATTCCGAGTCACACCGCTCCAGAAACCCCGGGCTCAATCAACGAAGGCGGTGAACTCGGCTATTCGCTGGCACATGCTTATGGTGCCGCTTTCGATAATCCCAATCTGATCGTCGCCTGCGTGATTGGTGATGGCGAGGCCGAGACGGGCGCGCTCGCTGCGGCATGGCATTCCAACAAGTTCCTGAATCCGGCTCGCGACGGCACCGTTCTGCCAATCCTCCATCTCAACGGCTATAAGATCGCAAATCCTACCCTACTCGCGCGCATTGAGCCGGACGAATTATCAAGCTTACTGCGAGGGTATGGCTACACGCCGCATTTCGTTGAAGGATCGGAGCCAGCTTCGATGCACCGGGCTATGGCCGAGACACTCGATAAGGTGATCAGCGAGATCGTTGAATTTCATCGACGCGCACGGGTCGAGGGTGAGTCGTTTCGTCCTCGCTGGCCCATGATTGTCCTGATCACGCCAAAAGGATGGACAGGCCCCAAGGAAGTTGACGGTCTTAAGACCGAAGGGACTTGGCGCTCCCACCAGGTGCCGCTGGCAAAGGTGCGTACTGATCCAGAGCATCTAGCCATTCTGGAGCGATGGCTGAGTAGCTATCGCCCCGGAGAGCTATTCGACGACTCCGGCAAGTTGCTTCCAGAACTCGCTGAACTTGCCCCAAAAGGGGACCGGCGGATGGGGGCGAACCCGCACGCCAACGGCGGCTGTCTATTGAAGGAACTCAAGCTTCCAAGAGTTCAAGAATACTCAGTTGACGTGCCGACGCCTGGGACGACCCATGCGGAAGCAACAAGAGTTCTCGGAGCCTATCTCCGTGATGTGATGCGCCTCAATACAGATGCCCGAAATTTTCGCGTGTTTGGGCCTGACGAGACAGCCTCCAATCGCCTTAGCGCCCTCTTTGAGGTCACCGACCGCGCCTGGGACGCCCAACGCGTCGAGGGCGACGACCATCTCGACCCAGACGGTCGCGTGATGGAGATCCTGAGCGAACATACGTGCCAGGGCTGGTTGGAGGGTTATTTGCTCACCGGTCGCCACGGACTTTTCTCAAGCTATGAGGCATTCATTCACATCGTCGATTCGATGTTCAACCAGCACGCCAAGTGGCTGGATGTTGCAAGTACCGAGGTGCCCTGGCGCCGACCGATCGCGTCCCTGAATTACCTCCTCAGCTCGCACGTGTGGCGCCAAGACCACAACGGCTTTAGCCACCAAGATCCAGGTTTTATCGACCATGTTGCAAATAAGAAGGCGGAGGTGATCAGAGTCTATTTGCCTCCCGATGCAAATTCTCTGCTCGTCACGGCTGACAGATGCTTGCGGAGCCGAAACCTAGTCAACGTCGTTGTGGCTGGTAAGCAGCCTGAGCTGCAATGGCTCTCGCTTAAGGATGCCATACATTTTTGCGATGCTGGGATTGGCATCTGGGGCTGGGCTAGCAGCGATCACGATGGCGATCCGGATGTCGTCATGGCTTGCGCCGGTGACGTCCCTACGCTTGAGACCTTGGCTGCGGTAAGTTTGCTACGGGAACACCTGCCAGAGCTCAAAGTCAGGGTCGTGAACGTCATCGATCTCATGCGTTTGCAGCCGAAGGAGGAGCACCCGCACGGCCTCTCTTCGGCTGCGTTCGACTCTCTGTTCACAACCAACAAGCCGATTCTATTTAATTACCATGGATACTCCTGGCTCATTCACAGACTCACATATCGCAGGACGAATCACTCCAATCTTCATGTGCGCGGCTACAAGGAGGAGGGCACAACAACCACGCCGTTCGACATGGCCGTACTCAACAACATCGACCGTTTTCAATTGGTTATGGACGTTGTTGACCGGGTTCCGACGCTCGGCAGCCGAGCCGCCACAGTACGACAGGCGATGCAACATAAACTGTCGGATCATCGGCACTACATTGTCGAGCACGGCGAGGACATGCCGGAGATTCGGAACTGGAAGTGGGCCACGACAGAGCAGCGGCCTAAGTGCTAGGACTAACAATACAGACGATTGCTTATGAAGTCGGTGCGCTGCGGGGCCAACGTCTAGCGGTGGGTGGACGCAGCTAACCCGGGAGCTTACGTCTGCGTGGATGCCGGTCGCCGCTAGACGACGACCGGCGATGCCAGCTTCTTAGCAGAAGGGACAAATGGCGTAAGCCGTTGCCCCCATGGCCAGAAGCAAGCCAGTTGCTAGTACGAACTTAGCAATCATTGCTCCTCCTTGAGCCGATTGATGCCGGCTCCTGTCCGGTTTACAGTCTGTAGTCACTACAGGCACAAGCGAAAACTGGCTCGATGCTGATAGGCAAAATTGCCGCAGAGACTGGCGTTCATGTGGAGACGATTAGGTACTATGAGCGGATCGGGCTCATAGACACTCCGCCCCGCACACAAGGCGGATTCCGAAATTACAACCAGGATCACGCGCAACGTCTGATTCTTATTCGCCGGGGTCGCGAACTCGGATTTTCCCTGGACAATATTCGTACATTAATCGCCTTGTCCGAAGAAAGGAGAGAAGACGAGACAAAACTGCTCGCACTTCGTCATCTAGCCGATGTTCAAGACAAGATAATTAATCTGAAGCGCTTGGAGCAGGTACTCAAAAACATGACAGGGGCTTGCAAACCCGGCAGACAAAGCTCGTGTCCGATCTTCGGCGCTCTCTCTGGCGAAAACTAATCTCTCATTGAACTGATCTGTCACGCGCGGACCGCTTTAGCTGAAAGACTCACTTTTTCACCAGGGCGTAGAGTGGCACGTTGGTAGTTCGTTACAATCGATATCGCCTCGGCATCGCTGGGATCGCTTTCGACGACTAACTCTGATGGTTTTACATCGATCCTGAGCGAGTGCTTTCGATATCTAAGTCTGAACGAAAGGTGCTTAAGCTCATCAGGAAGGACGGGATGAAACCGCAGCTCGCTTCCGCGTAGTTCCAGCCCAGTAAAACAGCGCTGCAGAATATCCACGGTGCCGGCCATAGCGCCGAGATGGATACCCTCGCGTGTCGTCCCTCCTTGAGTATCACTGATGTCGCTCTCGAGAGCTTCGGTAAACAGTTGCCATGAGCGCCGCCGAACCGAACGGGCTAGCACCCATCCGTGTATGATCCCACTTAGCGTAGAACCGTGTGATGTGCGCTTAAGGTAATAGTCAATTGTCGCTGGGATGGATTCGGGATCGAAGGCGTATCCTAGGCGTTCGAAAATTTCAGCCAGCTCCTCGGCCGAGAACAGGTAGAAGAGCATCAATACGTCTGCTTGTTTTGAGAGCTTGTATCGATTCGGCGAGAGGCCTTCTGCGTCAAGTATTAGGTCGAGGCGTCTAATGCTGGGGTATTTGCGGCGATACGCTTCCCAATCAAACTCCTCAAGCTCCCCATAGCCCTCGAATTGACTTAGAAGACCGTCATTATGAAAAGGAAGGTAGAGTTTCCGACTCACATTATCCCAATGCGCAATCTCATCGCGTTCCAACTTAAGCGCTTCGCAGAGTTCGTGGCAGCGCTCTACGGGAAGAAGTGCAAAGAGATCCAACGCACGGGCAATGCACCAGGAGGCCATCACATTCGTATAAGCATTGTTGTTAAGCCCCGGCTGTTCCGCGCTTGGGTAGCCGTCGTGGAACTCGTCCGGCCCCATAACGCCACTAATATCGTACCGGCTGCGGGCCACGTTCCACTTTGCGATGCTGGCCCAGAAGCGCGCGATCTCAAACATCAGTTCCGCGCCATAGGCGTATAGGAACTCCGCATCGCCCGTTGCCTCGTAGTACTGCCAAACATTGTAGGCTACCGCCGCGCCAACATGGCGCTGCAGATATGTGTTATCGCGGATCCAGTTTCCCGAAAGCGGATTGAAGTACATCACATCCGTCTCCTCACGGCCGCTGCTGGCGCTTTGCCAGGGGAACATCGCGCCACGATAGCCCGCCTGCCGCGCGGCCCAACGCGCTTCGGGCAAGCGGCGATAACGGTAAAGGAGAAGCGCGCGCGTCAAGATCGGAAGGCGAAGGTTGAGAAACGGGAAGATGAACAGTTCATCCCAGAATATATGCCCTCGGTAACCTTCGCCGTGCCAACCTCGCGCCGGCACACCTGCGTCGAGTTCAATCGTGTGCGGCGATGTAGTTTGTAGCAGATGGAAGAGATGTAGACGGACCGCGAGATGCACGGTGTGCCTAGGATCGTTGCCAATGTCGACGAGGTCGACATCGCTGCGTCGCCATAAATGATCCCAGGCCAGCGCGTGCGTTTTAAGCAGATCATCAAATGAGCCCGCACGTCTTATTGCTTTACATGCAGCGGTCTTGCAATCCGCGATCGCATGGTCTAACGACGAATATAGTGCGACGATCTTCTCTAAAGCTATTGTCGCACCCGGTGTAACATAGGTCTCAAAGTCCTGACCAACCCTGGCAGGTTCCGTCAGGGGTTTACCCTTGAGGAACTCACTTGAGTTTTGAGACCAAGCACGCACTCGGGCCGCTTGTGCGACGTGCAGGTCGGACTGCGTTGTACTTCCGCTTATCAGAAAACTGTCATGGTCAGTATGCGTGGTCTCGTGGACGCAAAAGTGATTCTTGTTGAATTCGTCGTAGCGCGGTACCCCGGCGTTGCTAGTCGTTCCGTCTAGAATGGCACGGAGGATCACTCGTCCTGACCAGTTCTCCGCAGTTATCTCAAAATGCTGACCGGCCAAGTTTCTGTCACGCATATGGACCAAACGCCGCTCAACGATTTTCGTCTCTCGGCCGGCCGTATCGCGAACGCGTACCGTCCGCCTGTAAAGTCCATGTCGAAGATCGAGCTCCTGGCGAAAGGCAAGAATGTCGAGGCCGCCCAGGTCGAGCCATTCGCCATCGTCAATACAGAAACTCAACGGCAGCCAGTTTGGCAGGTTGACCAAGTCTTCATGCTCGATGGCGTGTCCATCGAGCACGGTAGTCAGGCGGTTGTATCCGCCAGCTAGGTACGTGCCTGGATAGTGAATGTCGTCGTTGGCCTGCGACTCTGACGCAGCCCCGCGCGTTACGAAGTATCCGTTTCCTAGCGCAAAGAGAGTCTCCCAGCGTCCCTCGATTGTCGGATCAAAGCGGTCGCAGGCGAAAATCCAGGGATCGACCGCAGGTATCACGGGCGCGAGAGTCTGCGTGCCGGTATGCGCAATGAAGGGGTCGAGGCAATGCACGTCAGGCTTCGGTTTCCCCCAAGACGTGCGTCCGCTAAGGGCGTCGTCGAGTTCCAGCCGAATGTCAGCAAGGTCGGAGACAACGATGTTTGCTCCGGCTTCTCTCAAAGCAGCAGCATTACCATTGCGATCGACGCCAATTGTGAGGCCGAAACGCCCCGAATGCCCAGCAGCAACCCCTGCAATGGCGTCTTCGATAACGATCGTCTGCGCCGGCGGAACACTGAGCCGTCGAGCAGCCTCTAAGAATGTATCAGGCGCGGGTTTACCTCTTAGGGAGAGCTTTTCCCGGTCTAGGCCAGTGACAGTAACGTCGAATAGACCTTCGAGTCCTGCCACACGAAGAATTTTTTCGCAGTTCTTACTTGAGGATACGATGGCTGTCTTTAGTCCAAGCGAGCGCAGACGGCGGACCAGGGCAATGCTCGACGGGTAGACATCGACGCCTCTCTTGAGAATCAGCTGTAAAAACAGCGCGTTCTTGCGCTCGGCCAGACCATGAATTGTCCTCGTGTCAGAGCCATCCGATATCTCGCCTTCAGGTAGTGACATTCCTCGCGCCGATAAGAATGCGCGGATGGCCTCGAGACGAGGGCGACCATCGACATACGTGCGATAGTCTTCTGGGGTGAAGGGCTCAAACGCGATCCCTTCGCGCTCAGCGCTCTCCTGGAGGAGGGGATCGAAAACGGCAGTCCACGCTTCAGCATGGACTCGTGCTGTGTCTGTTATAACGCCATCTAGATCAAAGGCAGCCGCCACAAACCGATGTGGGGCAACGCGATCGGTGGTTCGCGAGTGCCTATTCTCGTGATGCATAGCGTCTCAAACCTTTCGAATATCGGCTCAAGCTATATGGCGACGCTCGGTGACAGCGTCGAGTTGTCTTGGATCTTCCCGGTGTGCTCACCGAAAGGTGCGAATTATTGACGTTGGCGGAGTTAGAGCCATCTTCTAAGCTGGCGGGCAGAAAGCCAAGACCATTTAGGCCAATAGAAGCTGCACGGACCTCGCGGAAGCGCAGGTTTTAGAGAATAGGATGGCGCCAACGCGTAGTCTCCCGGAGGCTCTCCTGCGCGGCTTTCGGCTAGCTCCAAGGAGAGGTTTAGAAGATGCAGGCCAAGGACGTTATGACGCCGGACGTGATCACAGTTGATCCCAACATGGACGTGGCGTCAGTAGCGAAAATCATGATTAATCACAGGATTAGCGGGGTTCTCGTTTTGGACAACGAGGATCAGCTTGTTGGCGTCGTTAGCGAGGGCGACCTTATGCGGCGATCGCAACGTGATCCTGGGCGCAGTTGGTGGTTGTCTCTGGTTGCGTATCCGACGACCGTGTTTAGCCACGGAGAAGAGAGACGGGTGCGGGATATTATGACCCGGCATGTCGTCTCTGTCGGCAAAGACACCTCTTTGTCCGAAGTGGCCAGCATCCTTGTGTCCAATCACATAAAGCGTGTCCCTGTAATCGAGAACGGAAGCCTCTTAGGATTAGTGAGCAGAGCGGATGTACTCCAGGGTCTGGCGTCCCTTGGCAGCCGCCAAACCGAACCGACGGTTGAGGATTGGAACATTCGCGCCGGAATTCTTGAATTAGTACGGCGAAGGGGCGGCGTATCAATGCAATCCGTAAATGCGATCGTCGTAGATAGAGAAGTGTACCTTTGGGGAATCGTTGAGGATGATGAGGATAAGGCTGCAGTGCGCGAAGCGGCGGTAACGCTAGTGGGAGCCAGCAACGTACACAACTTTCTCGCCACACTTTCCGACGTCGCACGCGAGACTAAGTAGTTACTGACATCCCATCTGTAGACATCCCGTACACAAGTAAGCTTCGATCCTGAAGCGAGGAGCAGTGTCTTTCGTGTCTTGGCGCATATGGGGTGGAATCGAGCAAGCAAAGGCCGCCTCTACGTCTTCTTTGGCTGACCCCTTTCTAGTCGCTTATGGACACGAAGTCCCTCGAGTTATAGGCCAGGCGCTGTCCACGTCGGGCTTTTCATGCCCTTGAGCAGTCCGCTTCGGGAACAAAAATCCCCCTTATCGGTTTTCGTCGGGACACGGGCATGGGCCGTACGGTCTATGCGCACTTAAAACTCAGCCGACCTTGAGGCAGAAATGTCCTATTTCCGGTTCTTTGGAATGATTGCCACGGCGATCGTCGTGATGTTTGGCCTGACCTACCTAGAGTCTTACGCCATCTACGAACATGCCACGTTCAGCGAAACCCGAACCTATATGGCCTTCCTCATGGGAGCGGCAATGGTGATCATCATGCTCGGATTTATGTGGGGCATGTACAAGAACACCGTCGCAAATATCGCGATTGTTATTGGGGGCATCATTGGATTTGCCGTCGCGTTGTATCTCGTTCGGAGTCAGATCCTTGTCGATCAAGTTTCCTATATGCGGGCAATGATCCCGCATCACTCGATTGCCATCATGACCAGCGAGCGGGCCGACATTCGGGATCCTAGGGTGCGTAAGCTGGCTGCTGAGATTATCGAAGCGCAACGCCGCGAGATCGCTGAGATGAAGTATCTCATTCGTGATCTTGAGGAGAAGGACTAGCGCCATGACACGCACAGTATTTGCATCGGTTGTGTTTGCGCTACTCGTAATGGGCGGATGTGCTGAGAACACAGCGCCTGGCAACGACAGGGCCGCAGAATATGCCTCGCCGCCGGCTGCAGCCGATGTCGCGTCCGCCTCGGAAGCGGTAAATCAAGCTAACCTCGCCTCGGTTTACCCTGAGACCATGACTACCCAGGAGATCGGTAAGGTTGTCCGGGGTCGAAGCTGCCAGTTTACGTATACGGGCGTCGGTGACCCTGTCCTCGTGATTGAGGTCGATAAATCGGGGGCCGATCCGGGAGGCGGAGTAATGAAGCTCAACGGCAAGCTCGTGGAGCTTCGGGCGGCAACTGGCGGGGGTCAGGATCTCCTTGTTGGGACGACGATTATGGAGGCAGACGGCATTCGTTCTATTGTTAGGCCGAACCAAGAACGCGTTGAATCGGAAGGCAAGGGGACGCAACGGCGGGAGGCATCCCTCCGCTTTGAGATTGATGGCGTCGAAGAGATCGGATTCTGGGGCTTCTACACCTGTGGTCGAGGCAGCGCATGATCTATGATGCGTTAAGAGCTCTAACGTGGTCCCCTCAGGTAATATGATCTTAAGGGTGGAACGCCGATGATTGAAAGGATGCGGCCCCCGGGCGGCCTTGCCCGGAACCACCGGTCAAGGACAGGTTCGACTCCTGTAGGCCGCTCCAGTCTTTGCATTCAGAACGGTCACAGGCTATAGAGACAACTGACGCGGCTGCCGAGCCAGCGTTGTTGAGCCCTTAAACCCCCAGCCCATCGCCGGCTGGGGGTTTTTCATACGCAGCACATCAAAACCAGGCTCTAAGCCCTGCCAGTGCTCGCCAGCCGCCTAGGTCCTCGTTGGCGGCCCGGGCGTAGTCTGCCGTGTCTCCGATAAGCCGCTCGTAGCCAATTCCGATATAGGGGGCAAACTCGGGATGAAACTCGTAGCGAAGCCGAAGGCCGGTTTCCACCGAGGTGAGACCGCTGCCGAGACCGAGTTCGGGCACATCTTGCGCCGAAAAATTCAGCTCTATGCGGGGCTGCAGGATGAGTTTCTGCGTCAGGAGCTGATCGTATTCACCTTCGAAGCGCGCCGTCAGATCTCCCTCGTCCGACAGAAATGCTGCTGTGTCTAGCTCAAAGAAATACGGCGCCAGCCCCAGAATTCCGACGACGAGATATGATCGATCCAAATCGCCAGGCAAGAAGTCGTGTCGGGCGCCCGCCTGAAAGTCGAACCAAGGATTGATCGCACGGCTCCACAACGCCTGTAATTCGGCCTCTTCAGGATCTTCTCCAAACTCTCCTTCGCCTTCGGTCTTGACCCAAAGCTTATTCAAATCGCCGCCATACCAGCCTTGGCCTTCCCAAAGGTAGTCGTCGTTTCCTTCCTTCATTCTCGCTTCGAGGCGGTCGATCATGATCTTGTAGGCGTTCGTTGCGCCCAGCTCACGTCTCGCGTCCTCTCGCGCTTCTGCCATGGTCACGGGATCGAACACGATGTCCGCGGCATGGGCAGGGCCGGAAAAAGCCTCCGGCGGTGGAGGCGCTTCATGGAGCGGCGCAGGATCTCCCATCTGCCCCATCATCATGCTCTTGCTGTGCTCAGCTGTGTGGTGTGCAAACGCCGCGGATGGCAGCAAGCACGATACCAGAGCAAAGATCAGTATCCTCATCCCCGCCTCCGACGCGTCAGAGGACGGACGGTGACGACATTAAACATGCCGGCGTGCATGTGATAGAGGAGGTGGCAGTGAAACGCCCAATCCCCCGGATTATCTGCGGTCAGGTCGAAGCTCAGCTTACTTCCTGGGAGGACATTCAAGGTGTGTTTCAGCGGGTGATGGCCGGGATGGCCATTCACCAACTCCATGAAGTGGCCATGGAGGTGAATGGGGTGTTGCATCATGGTGTCGTTGACCAGCGTGACGCGCACCCTTTCATCGAGGGCGAAACGGAACGGCTCCACGCCAGAGCTGAATTTCTTACCGTCGAACGACCACATGAAGCGCTCCATGTTGCCGGTGAGATGGATCTCCATGTAACGAGACGGTCGCCGCTGATCCTTGTTTGGCTTGAGTGCAACAAGATCGCGGTAGGTCAAGACGCGATGTCCGACGTCTTTTAGTCCAAGACCTGGCTCGCCTGTCCGGTCCTTCGGCATTGGAGCGATCATATCGACTCCCACTCCGACCTTCACGTCGGGAGGCGCGTTCTCTGGATTGCGCATTTTTCTGCGGTTCATCCGACCCATCGAATCCATGCCGCTCGATGAGCCGTGATTCATGCCGCCCATCGAGCCGTGATCCATGCCACCCATTGAACCCATTCCCCCCATGCCCATGTCTGCCATGGTCAGGAGCGGACGCGGTCGGAGCGGCGGGACAGCAGCCGCCATACCCATGCGTGGCGCGAGTGTGGCCCGGCCCATGCCCGAGCGATCGACGGCTTCAGCAACGACGGTATAGGCGTTGGCGCGGGTCGGCTGGACAATGACATCGTAGGTTTCGGCCACGGAGACCTGGAATTCGCCGACCGTGACCGGTCGGACATTCTCGCCATCGGCATTCACGACCGTCATCGGCAAGCCAGGAATTCGTACATTGAAGACGGTCATGGCCGAGGCATTGATGAAGCGGAGGCGGACGCGTTCGCCGGGAACGAAGAGGCCCGTCCAATTTTCCTGGGGACCATGGCCGTTTATCAAATAGGTGTAGATGGCCCCGGTGACATCCGAGATGTCGGTCGGATCCATCGTCATCCTTTTCCACATCACGCGCTCTTCAAGGGACATGTCTTGCGCCGGGTTGTGACGCTGGTTGAAGAGACCGAACAACGTGAGATTATTGCGGTTGAAGTGCCCGCCTTCTTGTTTCAGCTGCGTAAAGATTCTCTCCGGGCTCATAAAGGCCCAGTCAGAGAGAACCATGACATGCTCGCGATCGTACTGGACTGGATCTTGCGCCGCAGGATCGATAATCACTGGACCGTAGTGTCCAGCCTGCTCCTGGAGGCCGGAGTGGCTGTGGTACCAGTACGTGCCTGACTGCCGCAGCGTGAACTCGTAATGGAACGTTTGTCCCGGCCGGATGCCGGGAAAGCTGACGCCCGGAACGCCATCCATATCAAAAGGAATGAGGAAGCCGTGCCAATGTATGGACGTATCTTCCTCGAGCCGGTTCGTCACAGCGAGGTGGACCCTGTCGCCCTCCCGCATCCTTAGTAGAGGCGCAGGTAGCGTCCCATTTATGGTGATCGCTTTGCCCGTTCGGCCGCCCACGGTGAACGGGCTGTTCTCGATCGTCAGCGCGATATCCGGTCCCCATTCAGTGGGGACCGTCGGGCCGACGCCCCGGCTGCCGCTGCGTGCCCATGCCGGCAGGAGCGGGCTAAAGGCAGCGACACTGGCGGCGGCTGCGCTGCCGCCAAGGAACGAACGGCGGTTAATCTTCATCTAGCGCTTCCCTCAAATGAACCGCGCGGTTCAAATAGCGCTGACGGACCTCATGGCCCCGCAACATTAGGGGATCACTTCGCGTGCCGAAGGTCAACGTCTTGGACATGTGATCCCGCTGGATTCTCCAGCAAGGAAAAGTCGACGTCCACGACCGATTGGCTCCAGACGAGACCTTCAATCAACGATCTGACCGCCGACAACGAGTCTCGGCAGGATAGGGGCTGGTGCCAATAGGTTTCAGCAGCTGATACTCGACACCGAGGAGGCTCGATACTGCGCAGCATGGAGGGCCGGCCATCTGGCAAACTTCCCCCACCTGAATTCTGCTCAACTATCTTCCTGAACGTTTTTCACATTAGTCACAGACCACTCGATCCTATAATCGCCACCTAACAACGTCTAAACTGGGGTGCACTCATGGGATTGGGGAACAATCTGCCTGGGCAGTGGAGGCGTGTTGTCGCGATCGGCTTCGCCGTCGCCGTTGTGGTGGCGGGCGCCGCGCCCGCCAGTGCACAATTCTATGTCCGCTCGCCGGAGGTCCATAAGGGCGAGCTCGAGATCGAGGAGCATGGCGCGCTTTATTCTGGACCGGGCGAAGATGAGCGCCTCAGACACTCGCACGAGTTGGAAGAGAAATACGGTCTGACGGATCGATTTGAGATTATCGTCGAGCAGGTGTTCGAGCAGCCCATTGGAGGGGATTTCGTAGCTGAGGAGATCGAGCTCGGTGGTCAGTATGAGCTCATTGAGCGCCACGGGGACGGCCTCGGACTCGCGTTTCGAGCGTTATATGAGTGGGCTCTTTTGGGTGGCGAGCCGGACGAGATTCTGTTCGGTCCATTAGCCAAATACGTCTGGGGGAAGGACTCCGTCACGGTCAACACGTTCTTCTTTGGTCAGGTCGGCGATCACGTCGACATCGACAGCTTGGAGCTCAAGGTCAACTGGCGCTTGAAGCGCGAGTTGACCGAGCGATGGGCCCTCGGCGTTGAGGGCTATAGCGAGATCGAAGATCTCTCTCATGCCGGATCATTCGACGAACAGGGGCATCGCCTCGGCCCTGTCGTTTATTACGAGTTTCCCCACGCCGCGGGAGACCCCGAGTGGAAAGTGGCGGGTGGCGTGCTGTTCGGCGTGAGCGAGGCAGTCTCGGACTTCACCTACAAGTTCGACATCGAAGTCGAATTTTAAAGAGTCATGGAGAATTCAGATGCGAACCTGGCTTGTTAACGGTGTGCTTTCGGCTCTTCTGCTCTTTTCTGGGGCCACCAACACCTATGCGGCCGAGACTGCCGGCGAGGTCAACATCTATTCGTACCGTCAGCCCTATCTCATCGAACCGCTGCTCAAAGAGTTCAGCGACGAGACCGGCATCAAGACCAATGTGATCTTCGCCGAGAAGGGATTGATCGAGCGCATCGAGGCCGAGGGCCGCAACAGCCCCGCCGACGTGCTGCTCACCGTGGACATCGGCAATCTCAGCCAGGCGGTGGCCTCGGGGATCGCCCAGCCGATCGAGTCCAAAGCGGTGATTGACGCGGTTCCGCCGGCCTATCGCGGCGAGAACAACGAGTGGATCGGCCTCACCCGCCGCGCCCGCGTGGTCTACGCCTCTAAGGCAGGGTTGAAGAGGATACCATCACCTACGAAGATCTCGCCGACCCGAAATGGCGCGGCAAGATTTGCATCCGCTCCGGCCAGCATTCCTACAACGTGGCGTTGATCGCCTCGATGATCGCCCATCACGGCGAGGAGAAGACCGAGGAGTGACTGCGCGGCGTGAAAGCCAACCTGGCGCGCAAGCCCGCCGGCAACGACCGGCTTCAGGTCAAGGGCGTCTACGCCGGCGAGTGCGACCTCGCGATCGGCAACACCTACTACATGGGCAAGATGCTCACCGACGACGAGCATCCCGAGCAGAAGGAATGGGCGAACTCGGTGAACATGCTGTTCCCGAACACGGAAGGCCGCGGCACGCACGTGAACGTGTCCGGCGCCATCGTGGCGAAGAACGCCCCCAACCAAGCGAATGCGATGAAGCTGGTCGAGTTCCTGGCCTCCGACAAAGGCCAGGAGATGTACGCGGACGTGAACAGCGAGTACCCGGTGAAGGAGGGCGTCGCGTGGTCGGATCTCGTGCAGTCCTGGGGGGCGTTCAAATCGGACCCCATCTCGCTCAACGAGATCGCGGATCTGCGCAAGGCGGCCAGCGAGCTGGTGGACAAGGTGGGCTTCGACGAAGGGCCGAGCTCATAACGAAAGACCTTAGGCCCGGTCTCCCAGCGGGATGCCATAAGAGTTGTACGGCAGTTATCTGCGTTCTCTCTGCCGTATTCTTACGCCCCGC
Organism: Hyphomicrobiaceae bacterium UBA7697; assembly: GCA_002482645.1. Lineage (GTDB taxonomy): Bacteria > Pseudomonadota > Alphaproteobacteria > Rhizobiales > Methyloligellaceae > Methyloceanibacter. The sequence goes on along the minus strand of DLGJ01000002.1, from coordinate 185,273 downwards.
CAGCCCCAACTGGCGGGGCGTTTTGCATGTCAGCGCGATGTTGAAATGCTGTGGACAGCAGGACAAGACGGAGTACGTTCGCATCTTTGCCACCACACTGCACTCACGCCCGTACCATAGGCGACAGATCTTTCTTCGCACCCAACCAGCTTGTCTTTGGGGCGCAACCAGTGGTTGAGCCTAGGTAATGTCCAGGACTTTTGTTAAGTAGAGCCTGAGGGAGGTCTTAGAGCTTAAGTAGAGCCTGGTCTTAAAGCGAGCATCTTCTCATACGCTTCGAGCCTCGCGTCTTTTCTGTAACATGTGCGTGAAAATCTCCCAAGCCACCACAAACCGACACGATCTGGCTTTCCGCGGCATGGTTGTTCACCTATGATCCTGCCATGGTTCATCTCGCCTATGGCCACCAGGGTTTCATGACTCAGCTGCGGCGTGGCCTCGTAGTGGGCCTCGTCGCGGCGCTGCTCGCGTTTCCTTGTGCCCCGCTCGCCGCAGCGCTCGCGTCGGGCGCTGGCCATGTGCACGTTGCGGCCGGGGCCGCGTCAGCGCATTCGGAGCACGGCGAGGTAGACTGTGTCCGCCCTGCAGCGGAGCATGAGGACAGCTGCTGCAACTCTTGCAGCAGCTGGATTGCCGAGCGTTTTTTCGATAGCGGGACGGCCGTTCTCAGCCACGCGCCTCAACTACAGCCAGTCCTGGCGACCCTTACTTACACAGTCGTGCACGTGATCCCTGATCGGGGTTCCACCAGCCCGACGGGTCCACCATTTGTTGCCTCGCTCGAGGGCACGCACACCTACCTCAAGACTCAACGCTTCCGTATCTAGCGCTTCTCCGCGAACTAGCTGTGGGCGGGACGGCCTATTGCCGACCCGCTTCGTTAGCACACGGGGGGCGATATGATACGGAGCGCAGTTGTTTTTCTACTCCTCAGTCTATTGGTTGGCTGCCGTCACAGTCAGGATGGCGAGCTGGTGCTGCCTTACAACCACCCAGCAAGCCCAACCGCGCAGTCTGCGCCTCCAATCAGGGTGCCGCCCATCCAGGGTCCTGACCCCGCGCCCGTCGTGCCAGACGTCGGCGAAGTTGGCGCCGTACCAGCTTCGAACGCGAAGTCTTCCCCTCAACAACATCATCACTGAGGAGGAGACCATGTTCGGGTTGTCGGGACATGGCTGGCGTGGGCTGCTCTTAGCGGTGCTACCGCTCGCGGGCTGTCAGACGCTGTCACCGGAAGGATCATTCAACGACGTCGCCGGCACAGTGGATCAGCGGCTCGGACAGCAGATCAGTTGGGACGCCGGGCAGTATGTTGATCCCTCCGTCCACTCGACGATTGAGAATCTTCTTGCCCAACCCCTCACGGCGGAAACGGCCGTTCAGATCGCGCTTCTCAACAATCGAGATCTTCAGGCCATGTACGCCAATCTGGGTATTGCGCAGGCGAATCTCGTACAGGCGGGTCTGTGGAAGAATCCAATCATCGATGGCGCCATTACCTTCCCGACAGCGGGAAGCGGGCCGACTGATTACACGTTCAACCTCGCCCTCCAGGTAATCGACATCCTCTACATCCCATTGCGCAAGCGCGTTGCCGAATCCGAACTGGCGGAAGCCAAGCTGAATGTTACCGGCGAGGTAGTAGCCGTTGCCGGAGAGACTTACGTGGCTTTCATCGACTATTTGGGCCAGAGGCAACGCGTTGGTGTGTTTACCCAAGCCGTTCAGTCGGCCAAGGCTTCGCTCGAGACAGCAAAGGCGCTCCGCGAGGCGGGCAACATCACCGATTACGAGTATGAAAGTGAGGTCACACAACAGGTGGAGGTCAGTGTTAAACTGGCGCAAGCCCAAATTGCTGCCGATCAAGCGCGCGAGCGTGCCAACCGCTTGATGGGACTCTCGGGGGCGCAAACGCAGTGGCACTCGGCCGAGCGTCTTCCGTCCGTGAGAGGTCGGGATTTACCGACAAACGATGCTGAGACCAAGGCGATACAAGCGAGCATCGACCTAGCGGCCGCCCGCCAAAAGATCATAACGCTTGGCAAGACATACCGGGTGGTGAAAGCCACTTCGCTTGTGCCCCTGCTTGATGCCGGTGGCGAGATCGCGCGCGAAGAGGCCGAGAATGAGGCGGGTCCGAGCTTTGCCGCTGTAGTCCCGTTGTTCGATTGGGGAAAGGCGAGGAAGGCCTCGGCGCGGCTGGAAATTGCGGCGGCGCAGGACCAGTTCACCGCGCTTGCAATCCGCATTCGCTCTTTCGCCCGAACCCACAGGGCGCAGTTCATCTCCGCTCGGCAGACGGCGCTCTACTATGGGAACACCGTGGTCCCCCAAACGCAGCGGCTGCTCGGCGCGGCGGAACGTCAGTACAACGCCATGCAGATCGGCGTCTTCCAGCTGTTGCAAGCTAAGGAGCGGCAGATCCAGGCCGGAGAGGGATATGTCGAAGCGCTCACGACCTATTGGCGGGACCGCTGGCGATTTGCCCAAATTCTAATGGGAAAGCTGCCAGACGAGACGGATGGAAGCGGGGTGACCCTAACAGCTTCAGCGCCTCAGAGAGAGGCAGGAGGTCATTGATGGGATTCACGAGACGAGAGGCGGTCGGGCTTGGCGGCCTGGCTGCCGCATGGGCGGTGCTGCCATCGCGCCCCGCCCCGGCACAGACAGGTCATGAAGGCCATGGATCAATGGACCACAAGGGCCATGACATGAATTCCATGAGCCCCGGCTCGATGTCGCAACCAGGAACGGATGATCCTGCGACAACTGCAGAAGACTGGATGAGCGTTGTCAGGGAAACCGTGCATCCCGCGCGCACCATCGAACCGGGCGCTGACGTCCCTCCTGGCGATCCGGGCAAAGACTATAACCCCGTGATTACGCCCAACGGCGTGACGCTTCCCTTCAAAATCGTCGACGGCGTTAAAGTGTTTCACCTCGTGCCCGAGGAGGTGGTGCACGAGTTTGCTCCAGGGTTGAAGGCACAGCTGTGGGGCTTCAACGGCCGAGTCCATGGACCGACCATCGAGGCCGTCGAAGGCGACCGGATCCGCATCTACGTCACCAACAAACTGCCTGCACCGACCTCGATCCATTGGCACGGCATCATCTTGCCGAGTGGGATGGATGGTGTCGGAGGTCTAAGCCAGAAAGTTATTCAGCCGGGCGAGACGTTCAAATACGAGTACCCGCTCGTGCAGCACGGTACATATATGTACCACTCCCATCACGATGAAATGACCCAGATGGCGCTCGGCGTCATGGGCTTGCTGGTGATACACCCGCGACGCCCAACTGAGCCGCGGCCTCACCGCGATTTTGCCTTCATGCTGAGTGAGTGGGACATCAAGCCGGGTGCCTTCCGACCGGACCCCCGTGTGTTTGCCGGCTTCAATACGCTGACCCTCAACGCGAAGGCTTTTCCGGGCACCGAAGCGCTCGTCGCTAAGCGCGGCGATCGCGTCCGCTTACGTCTTGTCAATCTCTCGGCGATGGATCACCACCCGATCCATTTGCACGGGCATGCGTTCTGGGTCGCCCAGACTGATGGAGGCATGATCCCGCCTGACGCGCGATGGCCGGAAACCACCGTGATCGTTCCTGTTGGATCGTCGCGGACCGTCGATTTCGTCGCTGACAACCCGGGAGACTGGGCGATGCATTGCCACATGACGCACCACGTTATGAACCAGATGGGCCATGAAGGGCCCAACATGATCGGTGTCGACGCGCGCCGCGTCAACCGCGAGGTCACGCCAGTCATTCCCGCCTACATGACGATGGGCGAGGCGGGAATGGGCGACATGGCCGAGATGGGGATGCATATGGCGGTCCCGCAAAACAGCATCCCCATGGTCGGCGCTCAAGGACCTTACGACTACATCACCATGGGCGGGATGTTCACCATCCTCAAGGTCCGGGACAATCTCACGAGCTATGCCGATCCCGGTTGGTATCGACCGCCAGCTGGGACCGTTGCACAACTCGCAAGCGCACAGGATCTCAAACGGGACGGGATCAAAGCGTGACGCCGAACGCGAAGAGGCCAAGTAGCCAGCGCAAGCTGGAACCATACGGCAGAAGAAGGAAGGAGAAGCAAAATGCGTAAGTTAGTTGCTACCCTAGGCATTTGCGCCATCGTTTTTGGAGCGAGCACAGGCGTCGTGTCCACCTCAGTTGATGCCCACGAAGCGCACGCAATGATGTGCGACGAGGTGTCAATGAATGCGATGAAGGCTGACGTCCAATCGATGCCTGAGGGTGACGCTAAGACCAAAGCCATGGAAGAGATGCAGATGGCGGAAGCCAAGTGGGGCAAGAAAGATATGAATGCGTGTGAAGCACACATGCAAAACGCCATGAAGGCAATGGAAGACTAGATGAGCCAGATCTGGAGAGAGGAGCGCATGCGTCACTCAAGTTCCAAGGCATCAAGTTTTTGGCTCATCGTGCTCGGCGCGATCGGGGCGCTCGTGACTGCCATCATCATCTCTTTGGTCGGCGTTTACGCCGGGCTCTACAACGTTGCTGCTGATGTCCCTCACAGCCAAGCGGTTTACTGGTTGCTCGAGACGGCGCGGGAACAGTCCATCGCCAAGCGCGCAGCAGACATTCGCGTGCCTCGCGATCTCGACAGCGCCGACCGCATCGCCTCGGGGGCGGGGCAATACGCGAACATGTGCGCTAACTGTCACCTGGCGCCAGGCATGGAGCGCACTGAGATGAGCCGGGGGCTCTATCCGAGAGCACCGGAGCTCCATCGAGGAAACCACATGTCCGCCGCCGAAGAGTTTTGGGTGATTAAGCACGGCATTAAAGCTACGGGGATGCCGGCATGGGGTGTGACCCACAGCGATGACATGGTCTGGGATATCGTGGCGTTTCTCCGCAAGCTCCCCGACCTATCAACCGATGACTATAAGGCGCTAGTCGAGAAGGCGCCTAGCCACGATGAGATCGTCGAGGAAAGGACGGAAAGCGAGTCAAGTGGTCATTCCCACTGAACGGTCAGAGATTTAAGGAAGGGTGTGGCAAAGGTGATAAGCGCTATCGATACAAATGCCGCCGGCCGTGTCGTGCTCTTAATTGCCGGAGGTGCGCTCGCCGCGATCGTCGTCAACTACCTGGCGGATCGTTTTACAGATCTGATCGTTCTTAAGGAGGTGCCGGAGTCGAAATGGGTTGTGTTCCGGAGACGCGCAAGGGTCAAAGGCCTCTCCTATGCCGTCGGTCAAGCCTTTTGTGCGCTCTTCCTAAAGGGTGTCGCAAGACTGAGCCGAGCGCGTGTGCGGCAGGTCTACGCACAGTATGGGTTGAGCAGCGGGTGGCCGACGAATGTGGATCTCAGGAAGATTGACTCAGTCAACAGCGAGACGTGTCGCCGGCTCCTTAGAGAGCTTAAGCCGGATGTGGTCGCCGTCTACGGAACGCGCATCATCAGTGAGGACACGCTAAGAGCCGTTGATGTGCCGTTCATCAACTATCATGCGGGGATTACGCCAGAGTATCGCGGTCAACATCCGGCCTACTGGGCTCTGGTCAATGACGATCCTGATCGGGTTGGTGTGACAATCCACCTTGTGGATGAAGGCGTCGACACCGGAGGTGTGCTCTATCAAGCTCCGGTCAGCTTCACGCCGAGCGACAACATCACCACCTACCAATATGTCCAAATGGCATCGGCCCTACCGCTATTCGTGCGTTCGATCGAAGATGCGCTTGCTCGTCAGATCACCACACGAGAGTTCGAGACGTATTCCAGACATTGGTATCCGCCGACATTGGTACAGTACTTCTTCAATGGCGCGGTTCGATCTGTCTGGTGATAGGAGGGCTCGGCACCGTGACCATACACTTTCCATTCCACGCCAGCGGTCGTAATAGTTGGGTTGCCCTCCGAGTATCGGCGCTTGTGATCGTCATGTTGGCGGTTGTCGTGATAGCGCTTCCTGCGCGGCCGGGCCTCGCTGCTCCCAACAAATGCGCACGTCTGCCCTTTGTCGACGATACTCTCTCAAAGAAAGAGCGAGTCGATGCATTAATGGAGCAGGGCGCAACCTGTTTGAAGGAGGGCAATCTGACTCAGGTGATCGCAACCTTCAGTGAGGTAATTGGACTGGACCCTGACAATGTTGATGCCTACATCAATCGCGGTGGGGCATACGTGCGGAGGGGCCTCATAGAACTCGGTCTTGCCGACTACAGCCATGTGATACGCAAAGATCCTAGCCTCATGCAAGCATGGTATAACAGGGGCACGACCTTCCTTGCAGTAAAGCAGTATGACGCGGCAATCGCCGATTTGACGGAAACCATACGACTTCAACCGGACTTCGCACGCGCCTTTTGTAATCGAGGTCTCGCTCGAATTCGAAAGAGTGACTACAAGGGTGCGTTGGAAGATCTCGAGACTGGCCTCAAGTTAGACCCGCGAATGGTGGTCTGCTATTACGCGCGGGGGGAGATTAGGTTCAAGAGCGGAGAGTTCGAGCAAGCCGTAGACGACTTCACCAAAGGCCTCGCCTTAGCGCCGGCGCCGCAGGCGTTCGAGAGCCGTGCCAAAGCCTACGAACAGCTTGGTGAATTCGATAATGCATTGGCGGACTATGAGGCAGCGTTGAAGATGGCGCCCAACTACGAAAGCGCAAAGGAGGGCATAAAGCGCCTTGAAGAGAGTAAAGATAAACCTTGAGCGTATTGTTACGCAGCGTGGAAGACATCAGTCTGAGAAAAAGCCGATCGCCGCGGGACCATTTCGGCGACGATCGGCGGTACGTGAATATAATGAGGTAGACGGACCTGATTGCCCTATTGGGATCCGTGGTCGTGTGATCCTCCGCTGTTTCCGCCGCTTTGGATGGGCTCTGCGAGTATCTTCTTGCACCGCGAATGCGTGAGGTTCATTGGTCCGGACCCCTGGCCTTTATCCTCTAAATGCGAGTGCTTCTTATCCAGGCCCATCTCCTTGGCCATCTGCTCGCAGGCCGCGCGCTCTTCCGCCGTTGCGGCGATGGCACCCGGAGCCCAACCAATCATCATGGCAAGCATGCCGGCGGCGATAAAGGGGATCCGATTATTTGCACGTTTCATTTATTCACTCCTTCAATGGGGACGCAGATTAGCGGTTGCCTTGGGGCAGGCCGCGCCTCGGGCCTGATAGCGACCGTGTGGGGGAACCATATACCCGCCCTGACGCAGGCAATTTAACCTACGTCAAACTTTATCTTGGCGCTCCGAACACGAGGGCTCGAAACACCTGTCGTCAGTGTCGTGGTCTTGCGCGCCTGATAGTCTTGGTCGGGATGTGTAACTCGGAGGGCTGACCGGTCGTACGGTTCTTCCGTTTCCACCTAATCGGCGAGCTGTTGCGAGGTCGCAGCATTGTCGGGATTGCCTTCTGTCAGACAAGGCACTACTTCCTAGAACTGGTTGATTCCCAGGGCGGCATTTGTCTTCTGGATTGACGCCTGCGATTTGGTCTCTCGTCCGGTAAGGGCACGTATCGCGTCGATCGTCTCAGGAATTACGATAGCTTGGTTGTCGACCATGTAAGCATAGAAAAGCTCGTCGTCCTGGACCTTTAGCATGTCTGACCACAGGGCAACCTCGTAGAGATTGTCATGCGAGCGGCCAAGATCGGCCATCATCTCCTTGACCGTATTGATCGCCTTATGACCGTCGCTCGTGCGGATCAAAGCTATGCGGGAAGCCGACCCGAAGGCGTCAAGCACCTCTTCCTTGCTCGCTGACCGCGTCAGCTGTACGGACCAGTAATGGAGATGCGCCAATGTCTCCGGGACCTTGACCGCCATCGTCACCACGTCGAGCTCCGGATCGACGCTCTTGGCATCGGGGCCTTGATGGCTTGGAATTTCCTCCTCCGGCACAAGGGTATTCATGATACCGCCTAAGTGGCTTTCCCAAGGATCTGTGGCGCGGCGGAGGAGCGTGCCGCGCGCTTTCCTCAGGAGGCCTGCCTGCTTCAGCGCCGTGAGCGTGCGTACGATCGAGGTGGTATTGCACGAAACGACACGCGTAGACTCCCGCCCAACGGCACTGGCATAGCTCGAATCTGCGACGAAGGAGTGCCCGGTAACCTCGTGCTTCTCGCCCCCTTGGACGATGAACTTGATGCCGATCCGTCGATACAACTCCACATTCTTGGCGGCTACCCTCTTAGGCGTGCAGTCGACGATCACGTCGGCTTCGGTAAGGAGCTCTTCAAAGATGCCGGCGACGTCCAAGCCAGCCTGGCTCATAGCTCCAGCGTCATCCGGCGTGGCGCCAAACAGACGGAAGCCTTTTCGCGTAGCCATCCGTGGACGCCAGTCCGTGTCGACGTCAGATACACCCGCAACCACCATATCGTCTTGATGCGCAACAGCGTCGGCCACGCGCTTACCGATAACTCCGTAACCGTTCACTGCGACGCGAATCCTGCCTTGTCCTTCCAATTTCGTAGTTCCTTCCTTTGTTCGACTCCTGTCAAAAATCTCGATCAAAAGCTAATGCTAGTCTCGATCGTGTTTGTAGCCCGGGACACGGAGGATCGTCTGCTGCCCTAAGGTCACACGGTGTCGATGGAAGATAGGGATCCTTGCCGTCGCTCGATCTCCGCCACATATTGCGTCGTCGTCACGAAACTATCGGGGTTCAAGGAGATCGAATCGATTCCTTCCTCGACCAAAAAGGCTGCGAAATCGGGATAATTACTCGGTGCCTGACCGCAAATCCCGATCTTGATCCCCGCGGCATGTGCCTGGTGGATTGCCTGGCGAATGGCGCGCTTTACTGCCTCATCGCGTTCGTCGAACAGCGGCGCCAATTCTTCTGAATCCCGATCGATGCCAAGAACGAGCTGGGTCAGGTCGTTGCTGCCGATCGAAAATCCATCAAAGCGCACCGCAAATTCCTCGGCGAGGAGGACGTTAGAGGGGATCTCACACATCATGTATACTTCGAGTCCGTCTTGTCCACGCTCAAGCCCGTATTCCGACATCACTTTCAAAACGCGATCTGCCTCTTTTGGCGTGCGGCAGAACGGCACCATGACAATAATGTTGTTGAGCCCGATTTCGCCGCGCACTTTAAGGAGGGCGCGACACTCTAGCGCGAAGCCCTCGCGATATCGCTCACTGTAGTAGCGGGAGGCACCACGGAAGCCGATCATGGGATTCTCCTCTCTCGGCTCAAACGGGACGCCGCCTAAGAGGTGCGCATATTCGTTGGTCTTAAAATCGCTCAGACGCACGATCACTGGATGAGGGTGGAAGGGCGCGGCGATCTTGCCGATGCCACGCGCGAGTTCATCCACGAAGTAATCTTTTGGATCGGGATGACTGCGGGTCAACTCCGCAATCTTGCGGCGCTCCTCTTTGGTTTCGACGCGATCCGGATGGATCAAGGCCATCGGGTGAATCTTTATGATGTTATTGATGATGAACTCCATTCGCGCCAAGCCAATGCCCTTGGCCGGCAAGCGCCACCACTGGAACGCCGTGGCGGGGCTGGCGATGTTTACCATCATTGCGATCTGAGTGTCCGGTACGGTGGTAAGGTCGACCTCGGCCGTGTCGAAGGGGAGGGCGGTGTCATAGACGTATCCGATGTCGCCTTCTGCGCAGGATAGAGTGATGGATTGACCGTCATGAAGGACGTCGGTGCCAATCTGCGTACCGACAATAGCGGGCACGCCGAGTTCACGACTGACAATGGCAGCATGGCTCGTAGCGCCCCCATGGTCGGTGACGATGCCGGCCGCCTGCTTCATGATTGGCACCCAGTCCGGATCGGTGATTTCCGTGACGAGGATTGAGCCCGGTCGAAATCGGCTGATCTCCGCAGCATCCTTGATAACGCAGACAGGGCCGGTCGCGATAGCCTGACCAATGGCCGCGCCAGCAAGTAGACGTTTGCCCTTCCTTTTCAGTCTGTAAGTTTTGAGTAGCCCCGTGTGCTTTATGGACTGCACTGTTTCCGGACGAGCCTGAACAATGGCGAGTTGGCCGGTTTCTCCATCCTTGGCCCACTCCATATCCATCGGTCGACCGTAATGACGCTCTATGATCATGGCCCAGCGGGCAAGCTGTACGATTTCGTTGTCATCGAGCACGAAGGACCGGCGTTCACGACGGGTGGTGTTGACATTATTTGTTTGTCTACTGCCGCCCTCGGCGTAGATCATCTTCTTTTCCTTTGCCCCCAATGTTTTCTCGATGATTGGCGTGTAGCGCGTGTCCTCGAGCGGCGTTTTGAAGACGACATATTTGTCCGGATTGACGGCCCCCTGAACAACATTCTCTCCCAACCCCCAGGCAGCACTTATCACGACCGCACCGGGGAAGCCGGTCTCCGTATCGATTGAAAACATCACGCCGGAGCCTGCCTTGTCAGCGTGCACCATCAACTGCACGCCAATTGAGAGCGCGACTTGAAGGTGGTCGAAACCCTTGGTTTCGCGATAGCTAATGGCGCGGTCGGTGAACAGTGAAGCGAAGCAGCGACGGCAAGCGTCCAGCAAATCACGCTCTCCGCGTACATTGAGGAACGTTTCTTGCTGCCCCGCGAAGCTTGCCTCTGGCAAATCTTCCGCGGTGGCGCTAGAGCGCACAGCGACAGCGACGTTATCCCGCCCAGCGCGATGAGATAGATCCCGATAAGATGCGGCTATAGCCTCCGCAATTGGCCGAGGAAATTCACCATCAATGTAAAGCTGGCGTATGGCGCGGCCGGTCTCATGGAGCGATGCGCGACTGCTCTTCAGCGCATCAATGTACTCTTTCAGAGCCTCTTCAATGGTATTCGCGGCGACATATTCCCGATATGCCTCAGCCGTGATAGCGAAACCATCAGGCACGCTTATCCCTTCGCGTTTTAAGACGCGTACCATTTCGCCAAGCGAGGCATTTTTACCACCTACGAGGTTGACATCCGCAGAGCCTAAATCCTCGAACCAACGAATGTATTGAACGCAATCTGCCATCATGCTCTCCAACCAGCAGGCCCCAAACTGCGGACTAACTTTGTCTCCTATCCTATTCTACAGCGTTGACCACATTCTGCGGCTGGCCACGTGCAAAAGCGCGGATATTCGATAAGGTGGTATCGAGAATGCGCCGCAAGGCACCATCGGTGTTAAAGGCAATATGCGGCGTAATGATCACGTTGGGAAAGTGTAGGAGTACGTGGCTGGCAAGCGCCCTGTGCAAATCATGGTTGCGGTCCCATCCGTTTTTGCGAAAAATTTCGGCCTCGTCACGCATCAGCGGCTCTTCCGGCAATACATCCAACCCCGCCGCCGCTAGTCTCTTGTCGGCTAAGGCCCGCACTAGCGCCGAAGTGTCCACGATATCGCCACGAGCGGTGTTAACAAGCACCGCGCCCTCTTTCATTGCTGCAAACTCACGGTCGGAGATGAGATGGTGGGTCTTTGGTGTGGCCGGCACATGTAGCGTTAAGACATCGGCGTGGGCGAGTACGTCGGCAAAGCCGCTGTAGCGAAAGCCGAGGCTATCCGCCAAGGCCTCGTTGGGATGCAGGTCGAACGCGACAACGTCCATCGCGAAGCCGCGAGCGATCTCGATTGTGCGACGGCCGATGCGTCCGGTACCGACCACGCCGAGAGTTTTGCCACGCAGATCAAAACCACGCAGGTTCGACTGAGAAAAGTCACCGCGTTGGGTCCGCGTGGCCGCCTCTATAAGATGACGACTGAGCGCCAGAACCAGCGCGAAGACATACTCGGCGACCGTATAATCCCCGTAATCTGGTACGTTCGAGACAATGATACCCCGCGCCCGGCAATATTCTAGATCGACATGATCGTATCCGGCAGAGCGCGTTACGATAAGACGAAGCGAAGGAAAGCGGGCAAGCGCGTCGGCATCTAGTGTGGAGTTAACGAAGACAGTGATCGCCTCCGCATCAGTATGATTTTCGGCGGTCTTTGCGTCCAACCACTCACGCGTGCACGTTACCTCATGTTCGGATGAGAGGCCAAGGCAGCCTGAGTGCTCCCATTCCTCAGTCTCGAACACGATGAGCCGCATGTCTATTTCTCTTCGCGTTTGATGCCATTCACCGGCGTTGTTGCTCGCGTGTTGACCGACTGTAGCGCCCCGGCTTCGGGACCCACCTACATTGTCCTCTCGCGCGGCAGACTAAGCGTCGGAGCCAAACTGTAACAGCGCGTCTCTTGAACGAGGCAACGCTATCATCGGGCAGTGAGATGAATTCCATCTTTGATGCAGGTTAAATACGTGTCGGGCCAACGACTCTATGGACAGAATTGGATGTCGCAACCCCGCAAGGGGTTGCAAGAGCCGATAGTGACTGTCGCGAGAACCGAAAGGGTATTGATTGGACCAAAGCAAAGCCCTCCCAAATGAGCTGCATGCTAGTTGGTCGAAAAGCAGTTCAGGTAGGTTCGCTGTTGGGGACAAACGCAGGGACTTGAGGGGAAGGGGCTCGTGGCGGTGAGCGCGCTCGCATCAGAACCAAACGAAGACTCTATCTTCGTTAGCTCGCGACACGGATCAATCCAAGTGACGACCGGCCGACCGATTCCGCTCGGTCTTAGTGAAGTTTGCGATGGCTTTAATCTCGCTGTATTTAGTCGCCACGCTACGCAAGTAACGTTGCTGCTCTTTAAGACTGCTGACACCAAGCCTGTTCAGTCAGTTGTGCTGAAGGCCGAAAACCACCGCACTGGAGATGTTTGGCATGTTCGGCTCACTGGCGAATTGGCGGACCTAAATTACATGCTCAAAGTTGATGGCCCCTGGGCTCCTGGGGAGGGGCACCGGTTCGATCCCAAGGTGCGACTGCTTGATCCGTACGCTACAACCCTCGTTGGCTCGACGGACTGGGATGCGGAACCAGCTAAGTCTGCAGTAACAGAGAGGGAGAACGATGCCTTCGGCGCGCGGTGCGTTTTCCCAGCTGACGACTTCGACTGGCAGGGAGACCGTCCCCCGCGACACCGTTGGAGGGATACAGTAATCTACGAGACTCACGTTCGCGGATTGACGATTGATCCCTCATCGAACGTGGACAGTCCGGGCCAATATTTAGGGTTGTTGGAGAAGATACCTTATTTCAAGGAGCTCGGCATCACGACCATCGAGCTCATGCCGGTTCAGGAGTTCCGCGGCTGGGAGACGAGAGGTGTCGGAGAAGCGCCAGTACGCAATTATTGGGGCTACGATCCCGTAGCTCTGTTTGCGCCGAAAGCAAGCTATGCGAGCGCCAGTGCAATCAGGTCTGCATCGGCTGAGTTCAAGACTATGGTCCGTGAACTACATAAGGCCAATATCGAGGTCGTGTTGGACGTTGTGTTCAACCATACCGCCGAACACGACGGGACCGGTCCAACAATCAGCTTTCGAGGGTTGGACAACAGTATCTATTATCTCTTGGCGGAAGATAAGAGCCGATACATTGATTTCACCGGTTGCGGCAACACGCTGAATTGTAACCATCCGGTGGTGCGGAGCTTGGTTGTTGACTGCCTTCGGCATTGGGTCGTCGAAATGCATGTTGACGGCTTCCGCTTCGACCTCGCGTCCATTTTGGGGCGAGATACGAAGGGTCGGTTATTGCCTAATCCGCCGCTTCTTGAGCAGATTGCCGAGGATCCGGTTTTACGCCGCGTCAAGCTTATTGCCGAGGCCTGGGATCTCGGCGGCGCGTTTCAGCTCGGTCATTTTCCCGGGCAGCGTTGGGCCCAATGGAACTGCCACTTCCGCGACGACGTGCGGCGATTCTGGCGAGGCGATGCAGGGACGACAGGAGCATTTGCGACGCGTCTCTGTGGAAGTGCTGATCTTTTCCAAAGTGCCCAGGAAACACCAGTTAACAGCATCAATTTTATCACGAGCCATGACGGATTTACGCTCAATGATCTCGTGAGTTATGCGCGCAAGCACAACGAATCGAATGGCGAAAACAATCGCGATGGGATGGACGAAAACTATAGCGAAAACAACGGCTTAGAAGGCGCGAGCGACAATGCCCAAATCGAGTCCGTTCGGTTGCGCCAAATCAAGAATATGCTTGTCAGTCTTTTTGTCTCGCGTGGCGTTCCGATGCTGCTCGGAGGTGATGAGTTTCGACGCAGCCAACGCGGTAACAACAATGCCTATTGTCAAGACAACGAGATTTCTTGGTATGACTGGGCGCTTGAGAAAGCAAATGCCGACCTCGTGCGCTTCGTGGGCGGCCTCATAGGATTCCGAAGAGAATACAAAGTGCTTGCCGCAGAGCGCTTTTACGATCCAGCTGAGATTGAGTGGTTCGGCGTTGGAGGCGCTGCGCCTGATTGGCAAGGGTCCAAGAACCAAATCGGGTGTCTCATCAAGGAACTGTCGGATGGGGAATACCTTCCGTTGTTGTGCCTACTGTTCAATGCAGCACATCAATCAGGCAGCTTCGTCTTGCCATCGTCAGCGCGAGGCGAATGGGGCCTCGCGGTGGATACCTCGCGACCAGCACCTGCGGACCTCCCACAAATCGGTGCCAGACCGGTCGCGTTAGGAAATGAGATCACGCTCGGAGCACGCAGCACTGTCGTCCTTGTGCGGCAACGCGCGCCTTAGACCGCAGTTCGCAATCGGCTAGGCGCCGCTAGAGTACAATGAACCCTCTTGATCCTTACCTCGGCAAAACGCGCATCGCCTATTTCACAATGGAGATTGCACTGCGGCCCGAGATCCACACCTATAGCGGTGGATTGGGCGTGCTTGCAGGAGATACGGCGCGCTCATGCGCCGATCTCGCGCTTTCCGTGGTGTTCGTGAGTTTGGTGAGCCGGGCTGGCTATTTGCGTCAGGAGATCGATCGGCATGGTCGTCAGATGGATCTACCGGATCCTTGGGAACCGCTCGAGTGGACCCAACCGCTCGACGCAATGGTCGCGGTGAGCATCGAGGGCCGGACGGTGTGGATACGCCCCTGGCTCTACAGTCTGAGTTGTCCACTAGGCCCTTCCGTTCCGGTGCTCTTGCTGGATACGGATCTTGACCAAAATGACCCTCGCGACCGACAACTGACCGACCGGCTCTACGGCGGAGATGACGTTTATCGACTAAAACAGGAAGTCGTGCTCGGCATCGGAGGGGTACGGCTGCTTAAAGCCCTTGGCTTCGACATTACGACTTTCCACCTCAATGAAGGCCATGCCGCGCTTCTCACGCTGGAGTTGTTGCACCAGTGCCGTCGTTCTCCTGAGAGGCTGCGGTCGGGCGAACCAGTGTACGATCATGCGGAGGTGCGGGAACGGTGTGTGTTCACCACCCACACGCCAGTCGCCGCAGGGCACGATCAGTTCCCCTATGATCTGGTTAGTCGCGTGCTAGGCGACTTTATCGAACTCGACGAGATTCGGGTTGCGGGTGGACCGGAGCAGCTCAACATGACGCAACTTGCGCTAAATCTAAGTGGCTACATCAACGGGGTTGCGAAACGTCACGCCGAAACCACGCGTCGCGCATACCCAGGCTACGATATACGCGCTGTGACGAATGGTGTCCATGTGCCAACCTGGACCCATCCGAGCTTTGCGCGGGTCTATGAGGCGCACTTTCCACATTGGGGTCATGAGCCTGAAGCCCTGGTCAAGGCGGACCAGCTGCCGGATGACCTCGTATGGGACACTCATCAAAAGGCGAAGGCAGATCTTATCACGCGGGTGAAAGCCGATTGCGGCGTGGCGTTGCAACCTGATGTCTTAACGATCGGCTTCGCCCGGCGTATGACTGGTTATAAACGCCCTGATTTGCTGTTTGCCGATGTCGAGCGGTTGTTGGCCATGGCCGAGAAGTATCCCTTGCAAGTGGTCTTTGCGGGCAAGGCGCACCCAAAGGACGACGATGGTAAGAGATTGATCGAGCGGGTCAACAATCACATCAGCGACCTTTCAGACCGGGTGACGATGGCATTTCTCCCAAACTACGACCTCTCGATCGCCGCAACGTTGGTGGCTGGCTCAGATATCTGGCTGAATACGCCGCTGCCGCCGCTCGAGGCTTCGGGTACGAGCGGCATGAAGGCGGCGCTCAACGGCGTATTGAATTTGAGTGTCCGTGACGGCTGGTGGGCGGAAGCCTGCATCGAGGGCGTCACTGGTTGGGCAATCGATGGAACCGCAGAAGCCAATGCGGACGCGGACGCCGATGCACTTTACGGCAAGCTTTCAGAGCAAGTGCTGCCCCTGTTCTATAACGACAGAGATCATTGGATTTGGATGATGAAGCAGGCAATCAGCAAGATCGGTTCATACTTCAATAGTCAGCGAATGGTTCGACGCTACGCGACCGAAGCATATCTTCGTTAACGTCCGATGGCGCGAAGGTGGAACCTGTAACTGATCCAGTTTCAATAGTGAGCCCCTCTGATGCCAAAGAGGAAATTTTCCGATACGGGACCAACGGAATACAAGGAGACGCTTCGCGCATTGCAGGTCGAGCTCGTCAAAGTTCAGAAGCACGTCATCAAGCATGGCCACAAGGCGCTGGTGATCTTTGAGGGCAGGGATGCAAGCGGCAAGGATGGGGTCATCAAGCGCATTGTCCAACATCTCAGCCCACGCGAGACGCGCGTGGTGGCCCTAGGCCGACCCTCCGACAGGGACCGAACGTCGTGGTACTTTCAACGCTACGTCCCTTATCTGCCCGCAGCTGAAGAGTTCGTCCTGCTCAATCGCAGCTGGTATAATCGGGCGACCGTCGAGAAGGTTATGGGATTTTGCACGGACGATGAGTATGAGAATTTTCTCCAGGACGTTCTGCCGTTTGAGCACATGCTCATCGGTGCCGGCATCCAAGTCCTGAAGTATTATCTCGATATCGACAAGCAAGAGCAGAAGAAGCGGCTTAAAGACCGGCGCCAAGATCCCCTGAAGCAATGGAAAATTAGCCCCATCGACGAAGTCGCTGTGGAGCGTTGGGATGATTACACCAAGGCGCGGAACGTCATGCTGACGCGAACCTCAAGTCCCTTGTCTCCTTGGATTGTCGTCCGCGCCAATGATAAGCGCAGCGCGCGTCTTAACGTCATACGAGACGTGCTCGCGCGGCTGGCCTGTCCGGAAACCGACAAGCATTTGGCCACGCCGGATTTGCGCGTCGTCTTTCCCTACGATGAAGCGCATTTGAAGGCGGGATTGCTAGCAGAATGAAACCGAACGTCGAGATCCGTCGTTGCGCCGTAACTCTCTATCGGGGCGGAGTGGCTCGCATAGCAGTTGATGTTTGCAAGACTGCGTCCCGGAGCCGGCTACACCTCGATCATGCACAATGAGGGCGCTGCTCAGGCTGTTTCGAATCGTCTTCGCAATGGCTCGACTTGGAGCCACGTCTGTGCTCGCTCGTCTACATCTCTTGCCTTCGCGGCAAACATCATCTGAACGACTTCTCGTTGCCCTCACCGGTCTCGGCACCACCTTCATAAAATTCGGTCAGGCGCTTAGCATGCGCCAGGACATCATTCCTGAAGATTACCTCTTGGCGCTGCAATCGCTTCAGGAAGACGTCGCGCCCTTTCCAGCAGAACTTGCGAAAAAGGAGATTGAAAGCGCTCTGGGGGCTCCTGTTGATCAGCTATTTGCTCGGTTTGACGATGAGCCCATCGCCTCAGCCTCGATTGCACAAGTGCATACGGCAGAACTGCTTGACGGACGTCAAGTCGTTATAAAAGTTCGCCGCGTTGGGATCGAGAAGCAGATCGAGCTGGATATGCGGGCGCTGAAAATGGCGGTCCGGCTTGTTACAGGCGTTGCTCCACATCTCAATCGTTACAAACCTTCGCGCATCGTAGACGAAATTTGGACAAACTTGCGCAAGGAAATCGACTTCCGGCTTGAAGCGCGCAATATCAAGCGTTTTGCTTCGGCCTTCGCCAATTCGTCGACGATCCATGTTCCAGGCGTGGTCGAGAACCTCGTTAGCAAAACGGTCATAGTGCAGGAGCGCAGCGGTGGACGGCGAATTAGTGACCCCGCAATTCGACCGGAGGGACCGCAACTCGCCCAGAACTTAGTCGATGCATATCTATATCAAATCTTCGTCCTCGGCTTCTTCCACGGAGACCCTCATCCCGGCAACCTGTTCATCACCACCGACGGTAAGATATGCTTCCACGACTTCGGACTTGTGGGACTTCTAGACCAAACCACACGCCGCAGGCTCGCTGCGTTCATCAGTGCTTTTATTCGCCAGGATGCCGACTGGCTCTTGGACGCTGCGATCGATCTCGGCATCCTCGGGGGTGAAATAGACCGGTCCGAGTTCCGCAAGGGTATCGCCGAGATCCTTGCGGATTACGCCGCCCTCCCGCTGAAAGAATGGTCTTTGTCCGATGCTTTTCTAAGGGTCGCGCGACTTGGCCAAGGGCAGAACATGTTCATTCCTCATGATCTTCTCGTTCTCATTCGCGCCATGAACAACGCAGAGCACGCGGTACGCACGCTCGACCCCGACTTTCCATTATTGGAAAGCTTGCAGGTGAAGGGACCGGAAATGCTTAAGCTGGCACTGCAGCAGGCTGACTGGAAGGGCGGGCTCGACCGGCTGAAACTCGATACCTTGATCGCGACACAAGACTTGCCAATCGTCTTGGCCTCGTGGATACGGCGCATGAATCGGGAAGGTGAAGGACTGGGCTTGAACTTTCGTCTTCGCGGTCTGGAGAGTTTGGAGGCTCACATCGACCGCAGCAGCAATCGCGTCGCCCTTGCTTTGGTCACGCTGGGTTTGTTCATCGCCGGCTCGCTGCTCATGCAGCACAGCGTTGGTCCGCGCCTCTATGACATACCTATTGTCGCCGCTTTTGTCTTCGCTCTGGCACTCTGGTTCACCTTTCGATTGGCCCTTGGGATTGCTCGGTCGGGCAAGCTCTAAGGATCGCTAGGGAAATTCTCACGCCGGGACACTGTAAGCACAGTCAGACGACACGCGAGAAGCGCTCTTTCCGTTATTTGTACCAGCGTCGGAGCGTGTCATCATTGGCTGTTGTCGAGCTGATTGAATTCCTTGTCGACGTGTTCCACCCAGCGTTCGAAAGCATTCATCAGATTTTCGAGATCCCGTTCCGCTTCGCTCTTGGCGCGCATATCGGTTGAACTCTTCTCAGGACTGACTCCTCCTAATCTTGAACGAATGGTGTCTCGTCTCTTCTCGAACTCGTCGATTCTGGAGCGATGATGCTCTAGGAGGGGCTTGCGCGAACTAAACTCATTCATCACCTTCGCAAATCGTTCCTCGATCGCTTCGAGACGCCAGTGCAAATCTTCGTTACGTCCCATTTGTTTGCCTTTAACGTCGCCCGATTGGCCGCTCCTACTCAATTTAGGAGGACAGTCCCAATGCATGGAGTCGGTTTGCCCGACAGGTCACGACAATGAGTGAGGCACGAAGGGAGCTTAGCCCCGCTTAGACTTTGACAACTGTCCAGAGACCTGATCCTCGCCGAGGGCCCAGCCAGCGAACGCGATAATGAGCACGCCAGCAATCAGGGCATTCCACATCAGGCCCAAGGACTCGCTATATCCCAATACCCAAGGAGAAATGGCTAGCCAGCCGCCGGCCACGATATTGGTCCATTCCATCCAGGCATTGAAGGCATAGATGGCAGCAACGGCCAGGATTACAACGAGCGTTCCGATCACATAGTGATTCCACATCGCGGCCTCGGTCACTACGCCGCCCGGCGCCATGACGTGCTCGATCGTCCAAGGAGATACAATCACCCAAAGGCCTAGAACAAAGTTTACCCAGTCTTGCCACTTGTTCATGAGGACCTCCCAATTTCACCGATGGATTGAGTGCCTAACCGACATTAAGGAATGCTGCAGCGTTGATCTTTGACCCAGGTTAAGCACTGATCCGATGATCGTGGCGGGTGTGCTGATATCCGGCAGTGGAAGGGAGCTCTTAAATTCGGCTTCATGGCGCGCATACAAGCCGGGATGGCGCGCTGTCCCGAGACCTACCGACCATCCAGATTTGAGAAGGCCTGGGAAGGTGCATGACCTCGTTTAACGTTGAAATTTGGCCAGAGTCGCTTTCTTGACACAGACACGCCACGTGCGATTGAGTTGATTTAGATCAAGGAAGCGCCTGATCTATGTCGCGATCATGCGTCTGAAACCTTCTTCCTCGTGGTGAAAACCGAGGACGCCGGTATGCGCTATCCAGAGACACGAGGCCCAGGCCACATGCAGCTCGACCAGTCTACAGGGATGAGATTAGCCACGAGCCAGAGGCGGAGGCGTTGGCTCTTTCTACTCGTGGCGTTCACGCTTATGGGCGTTCTAATGCCCGAAATGTCATACGCATGTGGCAGCAAAGATAGTGTCGAGACAGATTTCGCGCGGCGCGCCGAGTCGCTGATAGTGGTGTCCGCAGTCGGTGCCGCTATTGTAGCCCCAGCGAGCGACCTGGAAGTTGGCATTTGTGCAGCGCGTGACGGCCTGCAGCACTCGCATGAACCAGGCTGCCCAAGTTCGTGTTGTGGCACCTGCCACTCTTCAGCAGGGCTGATGACGGCAACATACTCTACAGCTCGAGTGCCTAATCCACGTGCTGAGCGTACGGGTGGACACTGCCGCGTGCCTTCGCGGACCTTGGACGCTCAGTTTCGACCTCCCAAGAAAGCTGTCTAACCGAAGCCTCGAATCGAGCCACTCGCGTCGTTCGCGACCGCTCGATCGAGGGCATCGCATCATTTCGTCAGACAGCATCATCGGCTTCTACACCAGTCCCTTCTTGCTGAAGGCATTGGGCAGTCGATAGTTTTGGGAGAGACGACAATGTCCCATCAGCAGAAATTGAAGGTTCGCAACAGGCGCACATACGTGCAAGACACGCCGGGTGCAGGCGCCGATGGTGCGCGACACAGGGTGTCAGCGAGGCCTCATCAAACATCCGCAGAACGCAAAATCGTTGCCGGTCGCGATTTGTTTCGCGCAGGTGAAATAGGCGAGGCAATCTATTGCTTCGTTGAGGGCTGGGCTGCGCTGTACAATGTGTTGGAGGATGGTCGAAAGCAAATACTCCAATTCGCATACCCTGGTGCAGTGCTTGCATTCTCACCCGAACGCGGCGGCGTTATGGACTATAGCGCCCAAGCGATAACCGATGTGAAGGTCCGCGTTACCTCTCATGAGAGACTTTTTGATCTCTACAGAGGGAATCCCGAGATCGGCCTGGAGCTTGCGCGCACGATTGCGCGGGACCGCAGCCTTGCTTTCGATCATTTGGTTGGCATCGGTCGGCGATCTGCGCGGGAACGAATCGCTCACCTACTCCTCGAGTTGTTTATTCGATCTCGGATGCGGTGGCCCGGACACCATAGCGAAGAGCTTTGTCTTCCACTGACACAGGAACACATTGGCGATGCGACTGGACTTACGGGCGTTCACGTCAACCGGGCGCTTCGAGCTCTAGGCAAGGAGGGAATCGTCGAATTCCATTATCGACGGTTGCGCATTCTGAATCCCGACCAGCTCGTAGATGCTGCTGGAATTGACCCTCAAGTTGCTCAGTCGTGGATTAATGACAACCGGTTGATCAAGCTGATTGCCGGAGAAGCAGGGGACCCGTCAAACGTCGTGCGTCTGGATGGCCTATGCGGCTGCAGCGTTCCAGTAATATCACGCCCGCAGCGTGCGGCAGTAATGTGCCAATGTTGAAACTCCGGAACGTCGAGGAGGGCGGCCTTTCGGTTTGGTCCTTATAATCCGGGGTCAAGGCGCAGAAGGTCGTCTTTGATACGCATTAAAGACGCGATGTGACAAAGACTAGCATGCTTTAGTCGGCTGAGTGTCATAGCCTCAGAAGACGCAGAAGCACATGAACGTGTTTCACATTCATGCCGAGAGACAACGGAAAGGAGGCCGTGACGCACGGATATGGCTCGTAATTGCCGAGAGCATGACCGAAGCAATGTCTCTCGTTCCAGAGGGATTTAGCGTAAGGGCAGTCGGGATCCAGGTGGGCTGTTCCGGGCTTGCGCCGGACGATCTGATGGTTCGAGATGTGCCGGCCATCGTCGAGTGCGGGAACGATACCGCAGGTAAGCACTCCCAGACTCGCAGTTCTGCCAGAGTTATCGATTTGTAGGAAAGCAGAGGGTCTCACGTCTCGTGGATTGGATATCGGCAAACTGGTTCTGGATCTTGGTCGCGATCGCCTTTGTCGCCATGCATATGTTTGGGCATGGCGGGCACGGAGGCCATGGTGGCCATGGCGGTAGAGGCAAAGAACGCGCTAGCCGCCGGACCTCCCAAAAGCGCAAGGATGATACCTCCGCTGGTCACCGGCACTGACCTGCGGTTGGTTGTCCTTTGGGCACTCCAGCCCCAGGCACGAGGCTCCACCGCCCAAACGAAGAGACACTGTCGCAAGTGCGATTGACCGGAGGGCGCGATGTTAAACACAAGACTGGTCACTTGGGCATTGGGCCTATTTTCCAGCACTACTTTCGTGGTCTGCGTAATCTACGGCCTCGTAACCCCGCAAAGCCTTCGCATGAGCGAGTTTCTCGAAATGGTGCTGCCAGCGTTCAAATGGCTCACCTGGTGGGGATTCTGTCTCGGCCTCGCGGAAAGCTTCCTGTACGGTGCCTATGCCGGCTTGGTTTACTGTCCGATCTACAACTGGCTGCACCGGCGCTGGGGTGCCCAATGAGCGATCTAGGTCGATCGCTATCCTGATGGAATGACGACGCCGACTCCGAGCCAGGTCGACTCCAGTCCGGGCGGCTTGTTCGGGCAGCGTCTCAGGCGAGTTCAGGCTTCGCAAGTTTCTCGAAGACGGAGGTCATACTCAGGTAAGTGACGTCCGACAAGGATGGCCCAAATTTCCTTCTCGAGAACGAGCTTCCCGATGCCGAGGTCGTAATGCCCTAAGCAAGGATGCCGAACAGGTGACGTAACTGGCCGGCCGAGACCGCGTCCAAAGTATGCACTCCACTCAGGTCGTGGCACCGTAAACCCGTCTTCGAGCGTGACGCTGCGACATCCTGACGAACAACGGGGTTGAAATCTCGTTTCTAGGCCTCGTCTGGCTTAATGGCATGCTCTGAGGTGCTGTGCGACCGATCTTTACCTCCTCCGCAGCAGCAGGCCTTCGACTCTGTTTCGGGCGGCGTCTCCTTGCTCACCGGCGCACTGCGTTCCGGCGCTTTCTCCGATTCCGGCTGTAGATTGTGTGGCTCTCCACAGCAGGCTTGTTTAGCGGCCGAGCCTTTAACCCGAGATGTGGTGCCCATTGAGACCTCCGTGCAAGTGTCCTATCCGTGGGATACGGCAAGAGCCGGGGGTGAGACATTAATTTGGGTTAAGTTTTGCCTGTCACATAGGCTGTATTTTTAGAACGGTTATCTCGCCGCGGATCGTACCGCTTTCCCCTGGCGTCGCTAAATTTTGCAGAGTCTGGCGCAGCAAAGTTGATCGCGGTTGCGCCGAGGAAATTCATGAGGAACAGATATGGTGTCTCTCTTGCGCGCATTCCTCGCTCGGATCGTGCGTACGGGTACGTTGAAGGTCGAGATTGAGTCAGGAACCCAGTTTACGGTTGGTGATGGTTCGGGCAAGCCTATCGCTGTCCGGTTAGCCGATTGGGGAGCCATTGTGCGCCTCCTGTTTCGGCCGGAGCTCGCGCCCGGCGAGTTGTATATGGATGGCCGGCTCGTCGTTACCCAGGGTTCAATCTATGATCTAATTGCCTTGCTCGGCGGCAACCTTGGCTCTGATCCGACCCCCGGCATCGCGCGAGCATTCAACAGCGTTCGGCTAATGCCGCGCTTGTTGCGTCGGGGAATTACAGCACGACGAGCCAAGCGCAATGTGGCTCATCACTACGATCTGGATGGTCGGCTTTACAGTCTCTTTCTCGATCCAGACATGCAGTACTCCTGTGCGTATTTTGAGCACTCTGGCCAGTCTCTAGAGGAGGCGCAGCTGGCCAAGAAAAGGCACCTTGCGGCCAAGCTCCTCATCGAGCCAAGGCAGCGCGTACTCGACATTGGTAGTGGTTGGGGCGGACTTGGACTCTATCTCGTGGAGCACTGTGGTGCGGAAGTCACTGGCATTACTCTTTCAGACACGCAGCTTGAACAGGCACGCCGCCGGGCGAAAGAACGCAGACTGACCCAGCACCTCGACTTCCAGAACCTAGACTATCGCGCTGTCACAGGTGCGTTTGATCGCATTGTGTCGGTCGGAATGTTTGAGCATGTAGGGCGTGATGACTATGGCGCATTCTTCACGAAGATTTCTGAGCTACTTGCTGACGACGGCGTGATGCTTCTCCACTCCATTGGCCGCTCTAACGGGCCATACGCCACCAACCCGTGGATCGCTAAATACATCTTTCCAGGTGGCTACGTTCCGGCGCTCTCGGAGGTCTCGCCGGCCATCGAACGCGCCGGCCTCCTTGTCACCGATATAGAGATTCTCCGTCTGCATTATGCGGAGACGCTTAAAGCGTGGAGAGAGCGGTTCCTCGATCGACGTGATGAGGCAGCAAAAATCTACGGCGAGCGCTTCTGTCGAATGTGGGAGTTCTATCTCGCGATTGCCGAGTGCGGGTTTCGCCATGGTGGACTTGTGGTCTTCCAAATCCAGCTTTCCAAGCGGCTCGACCCCGTTCCTCTGACGCGAGATTACATCGCAGTGCGTGAGAATCAGCTCAAGACATCGGGCAGATGCGGGGTCGAAGGTGCCATTGCGGCAGAGTGATTGATGGCGCCCGAAAGTCCGTCTGCTACAGGCGGTCCCTTGCTGGGCTTCTTCCCCGGCTGAGACTCTGAAGTTTTGGCTTGATCCAGGTTAAAGAGCTCGGCGGTTGTTCCGGCAAAGCTAGCCTGAGAGGCATGGCGAGGAGGAGGAGTGATGCGCGTTCTTTTTGCCGCATCTGAAATTTATCCCTTGGCAAAAACAGGCGGCCTCGCCGATGTCGGCGCTGCGCTCCCGGTTGCGCTTGCCGAACGAGGCGTCGATGTTCGGTTGATACTCCCCGCCTATCCCGAAGCGCTGGAGGCGGCGGCCAATAAGTCGGTTCATGTCAAGTTTGAGGACGCCGTCGCGGGCACCACTCGGCTCATCACGGCGCGAATGCCGGACAGCGGATTGCCGGTTTGGCTCGTTGACACCCCATTGCTGTTTAACCGGCGGGGCCTCTATCAGGACCAGAATGGGATTGACTGGGCCGACAATGCCGAACGCTTCGCGCATCTTAGCCGTATAGCTGCAGGTATTGGGCTGGGACGCCTCGCTCTTGAGTGGCGACCTGATGTCGTCCATGCCAACGATTGGCACCTGGGTCTGTTACCCGCCTTCTTGCACACGGCACAGGCGCCGCGGCCGGCAACTCTATTTACGATCCACAACCTCGCTTATCAGGGTCTTTTTCCCACATCGGTTTTCCCAAAGCTCGGTTTGCCGAGCAACTTTCTTTCAGTGGACGGGCTCGAATTCTACGGAAAGGTGTCGTTTCTTAAGGCGGGGATCTGTTTCAGCGACCACATGACGACCGTTAGCCGTACCTACGCGCACGAAGTGACGACCCAGGAATTCGGTTGCGGGCTCGAAGGGTTGCTACGTCGTCGCAAGCGCGCTTTGAGCGGCATCCTCAATGGAATTGATGGTCGCATCTGGGATCCGAGTGGAGATCCTCACCTTGCTGCGCCTTTCGGCCGGCAACATCTCGCAGGCAAGAGTGTCTGTAAGGCGGCGTTGCAGCGCGAACTCGGTCTGGCACCTGCTTCCGACCTTCCGCTTGTTGTTTATGTTAGCCGCCTGACCGAGCAGAAAATGGCCGATCTCGTGCTCAAGAGCGTGCCAGATATCATGAGGCGCCAAGTGCAGATGGCGATTCTCGGTGAAGGCGATGCTGGGCTTGAACGGCAGTTTATAGACCTGGCGCAGCTCTATCCTGGACAGTTCGCCGCGTACATCGGCTATGAGGAACCGCTTGCTCATCGTTTTCACGCGGGCGCTGATATTCTTTTGCATCCTTCTCGCTTTGAACCTTGTGGCCTTACCCCTCTTTATGCCCTCAGATACGGGGCGGTGCCTGTTGTGCGTGGCGTAGGAGGTCTTGTCGATACCGTTATCGATGCGACAGACGAAAAGCTGCGCCGCGGAACCGCGAACGGAGTTGTATTCGAGGAGGTAAGCCCGGTTGCCATGCTTGCGGCGCTTGACCGAGCGCTTGCTCTATATGCCCAGCCGATTCTCTGGCGTAGACTTCAAAGTTTCGGTATGAGCCAAGACTTTGGATGGAACGCCTCTGCCCGACACTATTCCAACCTTTACCGGAAGCTTGTCCCAGACGCCGAGCCGACACCCGCAACCCTGGACCGACGCGGTTCATGGCATCGCTGCGCGGAAGCCTAGCCCCATGCGTGTCTATCCAAGGAGTGTTCCAGCACGGATCTCGTAAATATGCGGCACACGACGATGCCCAGCGTCACCGGTTCTCAGAATGGAGCGAAGACATGAAACGAGTCGTGCTCGAAGTTGGCGACATGTTGTCGGTTCTTGATTTTGCAGCAGTTGAGAAGCAGCTAAGGCGCATGCCCGGTGTGCAAGGGGCGACAGTGAATATTGCCTCGAACACGGCGGTCGTTGACTACGACGAGAACACCACCAACGTGGAGGCCTTGCGCGGGAAAATCCTCGAGTGCGGTTTCGAGTGTTGCGGTGAAGTGTTGCCTCGCCACGTGTGCTAGAGCTCACCAGCTCCTGAAGCGAAAGGATAGCCAATAATGGGTACAAGCCCACATATGGCGGAGCACACGGCGCGTGCGAAAAAGCCCGCTGGCGTGACGTCTCCTGGAGAGACGTCGGACACTGGCGGCGATGCTCGGGTCTCTAAGGGATCGAGCGACATGGCGCATGAGATGGGACATGGCGCCGGAATGGACATGCAGGTCATGGTCCGCGACATGCGCAATCGCTTTTGGATTGCCCTGATCTTCACCATTCCAATCTTCGTTTATTCCCCGATGGGCGGGTTGTTCACACCACCGGAGCCGCCCTTCGGACTGCGTCTTGATTTCTGGTTATTCTTGCTCGCCACCGGCGCCGTCGTTTATCCGAGCTGGCCATTCTTCGTTGCCGCCTGGCGTGCACTGAAGAACGGCGTTCTCAACATGGCTGTGCTCGTCGTGCTTTCTGTCGGAACCGGCTACTTTTTCAGTGTCGGCTCGACATTCTTCTTTCCGGGCGTTCAGTTCTACGAAGCAGTGGCGGTCCTGCTGGTCTTTATCTTGTTGGGCCACTGGCTCGAGATGCGCGCACGGGCTGGGGCCTCGGAGGCGATTCGTGCCTTGCTCGACCTGGCGCCGCCGATGGCAATCGTCCTCCGGAATGGGAAGGAGGTCGAGGTGCCGACCGCCGAGGTCCTGGTGGGTGATGTTGTCATCATTCGCCCGGGCAACAAGATTCCAGTCGATGGCGAAGTAATCGAGGGCGACTCTCAGGTCGACGAATCCATGCTCACCGGCGAGTCTATGCCCGTGAAGAAAGCGCCGGGCGACGGGGTTATCGGCGCAACTATCAATAAAAGCGGCACCTTTAGCTATCGCGCCACCAAGGTCGGCGCCGACACGGCCCTCGCTCAGATCGTTAAGCTCGTGCAGGAGGCGCAGAACTCCAAAGCGCCGGCGCAGCTCCTGGCCGACAAGGCCTCGCAATGGTTGGTGCTAATCGCCTTAATCATCGGGCTTGCGACCTTCGCAGTTTGGTTTTGGTGGATCGGTGAGCCTCTGCTGTTCGCCGTGACGCTCACTATCACGGTCTTCGTGATTGCCTGTCCTGATGCGCTCGGCCTTGCCACGCCAATGGCGGTCATGGTGGGGACGGGGCTTGGCGCGATGAACGGAATTCTGTTCAAGAACGCCTCGGCGCTGGAAGATGCCACCAAGCTCGATGTGATCGTGTTCGACAAGACAGGCACACTCACGCTCGGCCAGCCTGAAGTGGTTGAAGTCATCGCGGCTGCCGGTTCGAGTGATGACGACGTGCTGGCTTTGGCCGCCGCTGTCGAGCAAGGGTCGGATCACCCGCTGGCCCAAGCCATTCTACGGCGCTCGAAGGACTTGCAGATCGAGCGCCCCACAGGCTTCGAAGTGCTCGAGGGGCGTGGAGCGCGGGCTAAGGTTGGAGGAGCGCGCGTACTTCTCGGGAACCGTCGCCTGATGGATGAGGAGAAGGTTGATCTGGCTCCATTGGCGACCGAGATCGAAGGCCTGCAGGGCCGCGGACAGACGGTCGTTCATGTGGCCAAGGGTACAGAGTTGGTCGGATTGATCGCGATTGCCGACGCCTCCCGGCCTACTTCGGCCGTGACCGTAAGAAAACTGCGTGAACGCGGCGTCGAGGTGGCCATGATTACCGGCGACAACCAGGCAACGGCGGAGCGTATTGCAGCTCAACTAGGCATTCAGACGGTTCTTGCCGAAGTCCTGCCCGGGCAGAAGGCCGATAGGCTCAAGGAGCTCCAAGGTCAGGGCAAAAAGGTTGGCATGGTGGGTGATGGTATCAACGATGCGCCGGCGCTCACTCAGGCCGACGTCGGCTTCGCCATTGGAGCAGGTACGGACGTGGCCATGGAGAGCGCTGATGTCGTTCTCATGAAGAGCGATCCCTACGACATTGTTGGTGCTATCGAGCTCTCCCGCGCCACCTTGCGTAAGATGCACCAGAACCTGTTCTGGGCCGTGGCCTATAACGTCGTGGCGTTCCCTGCGGCGGCTGGCGTGTTCTATCCCTTGGTGATCAGTCCTGAAGTGGCGGCGATCGCCATGTCTGGCAGTTCTGTACTTGTTGCTGTCAATGCCCTGCTCTTGAAGCGGACCAAGTTGCCGGGCATTGCGCGATATCGGGCGCATGAGCCCACCCGTGCGTGAGGGTAAGCAATTGCAAGGGCTCGATCGGACCGCGTTGCTTAGCTTGATGCTGGCTACATTTTCCCTCAGCGTCGGCTATAGCATTGTCCTGCCGATCCTGCCCTTCCTCATCGAGCAGCTTTCCCCTGCTGCGGATCCTGCCGCCGTGTCACGTCACACCGGCTTGATTACGAGCACTTACATCCTCGCGGTTTTTCTGTTTGCGCCGCTCTGGGGTAGTCTCTCAGACCAACTCGGCCGACGACACGTACTTCTGATAGGACTTATCGGACTGGGAGTGACCTTAGCGCTGTTTGCCTTCTTTGAAGGGTTGGCCTCGCTCTATGTCTTGCGGTTCCTGAACGGTGTGTTTGGTGCGGCAATTGTGCCTGCGGCCTATGCCCTGGTGGCCGATTATGCGATCTCAAAGGAATGGAGAGCGTACCGCTTCACGTTGTTGAATGTTGCCGTTACGTCGGGCTTCTTCGTTGGTCCCCTGTTAGGCGGCCTCGCTCTACGCGTGTCTCGGGAAGTGATTCCCGCAGATGGGGAATATTTCCCTGCATCATTTCTTGCTGCATCGGCACTGGCGCTAGTCGCTGCGGTGCTGACTGGACTTTTCGTGCACGCGGTACGGTGGCGACCGGCCGATAGCGTCGCAACCAAAGATGAACCTAAGCGCCGGGGCATCTTGTTGCGATTGGGAATCATCGTATTCATTGGCTCGCTTGCAATTGGCGCCTTCGAGGTCGGCCTTGCCTTGAGGGGAAAGCAGACCCTCAGCATGGACGCTTATCAAATCAGCATGCTATTTGCGGAGTGTAGTATTGTTATGCTTGTGGTGCAGGCGGTCGTGCTGTCACCGCTGATCAGGCCTGACGCCACACGTTGGTTCGTGACCCCAAGCATTGTCCTTCTGGCTCTTGGCCTCGCTGTCGTTCCGTTTGCCGACAGCTATGGCGCCATGACGGTTGCTGTAGCATTGGTCGCGGCAAGCGCCGGCATCCTCGCTCCCATCGCCACGTTTTGGGTGTCGCTGAAAGCGCGTGAGACTGGTGGCGCCGCGCTTGGACGGGTCACCGCGGCGCAGAGCCTCGGCCAAGTTGTTGGTTCGGCTGGCGGGGGCTGGCTGTTCGATGCCACGAGCATTCCTAACGCCACCTTCAACGCAGCTGCAATGCTCGTCCTTCCGGCTGTTGTCGCGGGGTATGGTCTACCGCGTCTGCTTGTTCGGCCAGCAAAATCGACATGCAACAGCTAGGAAAGAACAAGAATGCACAAGACGTGCGCGACATAGGACAGTCGTCGTGATCCATTTTGATCGGCAATCTCACTGCAGAGGTCATAGTTTGACGGTGATCAGGGTGACTTCCGGGACGACTTGTAGGGATGAGCGCAAAACTTGAGACTGAGGCAGATAGGTGAAATCCATGGACGGAAATAACATCCGGAAACAGCGCAGTGGAGGCGTCTCTCGTTGGTCCATAGCGCTTGTTTTGTTCCTCGTAATAGCGAGCTTTTACCTCGTAGCGGAACATTGGGCCCATGCTTGGTTTATTCTGCCTTGGCTCCTCCTCCTAGCCTGCCCCCTCTTGCATTTCTGGCACCACGGCGGCCACGGATCACACGATCGGGCGTCAGCCTCCGAGGCGGAGGACCAAGGCAAACACCAACATTAGGAGAATTCCCCGATGCACTCCGACACGCCGGCCTATGGGCTTTGGACTCTCGTTTTTATCAACTCGGCTATTTTTATTCTGTTTGCCTACAGCTTCTTCAAGCCACAGACGAAGCGCGACTGGCGATCATTTGGCGCTTTCAGCGCGTTCCTCGTCGCCCTGTTTACCGAAATGTATGGCTTTCCGCTAACGATATACTTCCTGTCCGGCTGGCTACAAAGTCGCTATCCGAGCGTGAACTGGCTGTCACATGACGCCGGACATCTCCTTGAGATGCTGTTTGGTTGGAAGGGAAACCCCCATCTCGGGCCTTTTCATATTCTCAGTTTTGTATTCATTGGAGGGGGCTTCGTACTCATCGGTGCGGCATGGCGAGTGCTTTATCAGGCCCAACAACGCCGAGGACTAGCGGTGACCGGCCCATACCGATATGTGCGTCACCCCCAGTACCTGGGTTTCATTATGATTATGTTCGGGTTCTTGTTGCAGTGGCCGACCATACTCACGCTGCTCATGTTCCCCGTTCTAGTACTGATGTATGTGCGCCTTGCGCACCATGAAGAGGACGAGACCCGTGCCGAATTTGGCGGGGTGTATAACCGCTATGCAGCGAACACGCCGAGGTGGATACCGCGGCTGAACAGCTTTTGGACGTCCTCAAAAGAGGATTCCTCACGGACTTCTTAAAGGAGGCATCACATGGACACCGCACGCATATCTAAAATCGGACTCGTCTGGGTCACCATCGTATGGACGGTGTGCTATCTTGCGTTTGGGCTTATTCCCGGGCTGGCGTCGACGATCTTGCCCTACCTTCTCCATCTCGATGTAGGAGGCGTGGAAAACGTCTTCACGATCGGAAATTTCGCCGTCGGGCTTGTGATCTGGAACCTCATCGTCTTGGTAGGAATCCTACTGGCCGGAGCTCTCAGTAACTTAATAGAATAGTGAGCGCTGCCCAGAAGCTACACGTGGTCTCCGACTATGTTAGGCGATTGGCGCGCGAGTCTGAGTAATAGGCTCATGACAGGGCGGAGCCTTGACTAAAGATTGCTCCGCGCCAAGTAAAATGCTCGTACACGCTGGACCAGTAGGCGCCGAATCCCGCTGCAAATAACAGCTCTTCGATCGGTAAGCCCGCGACCTCGATCCCTGAAAGCGCTGAGAGATTCCACACTCTTTCGATATAGCCGGGTGAAGTCAGCTCCAGTCCGAGCAGGAACACGGTGTAATAGCCTACGAAAAGAATGGCGCCGAGGCCGATCTTCAACACAAGGTCGGGCCGGCAGAATGCCGTCGCGGCCGCGCCGAGAGCCATTGCGACGATGGCTGCGTAAATGGGGTTCCATGGTAATGGATAGAGAAGCGGGAATGCGACGAAGGGCATAGCAAGGGCCCAAGCATGATATTTGTGCCGGGGATCGGATCGTTCAACAGAGGATAATTCTACGGATGCGCGTCCGGTCAGCAAATTATAAAGCGTTGCTCCAATCCCGCCGATGCCAAAGGAGAAGATCAAGCTTTCGATATCGAAACCTGTCCGTTGAGCGAGATTGAACAGACTGGGCGGATTCCAATATTCGGGTACGAACAAGGGTTCGGTCAAACCAAAAGGCATCGTGAATAAGCTCGACCACAAAATGACCCGCCGCTGTTCCGGAAAGGCCAAGTATGCAGCAAGCCAAGGAAGCAGGAAAGCGATTGACCAAACGAACCAGACATAGTGATCTGGAATCATTTCACTCTCGTTTCCATCAATTTAGGCTGCGAACCGTTCTGACGGGGTAATATTCTTCGCTAGCAGGTGCGTTTTTATGCCTTGGGTAAAGTCGCGAACGATTTCACCAATTCATCGACTGCGACCGAACATGAGCCCAACCGAATGTCAATCCCTGCCGCCGCAAGCACCTGCCTTTCGGCAGTTGGGATGAATCCACATAACAGTCGATCGGGGTGTACATTGAGAATATGATCGGTTAGGCCCCGTGCAGCGCCCTCGGTATTGCGCAAAAAATGACTTGAGCCGTCGCTTTCGAAGAGTAAGAGGCCGTCGCATTTGGCAAACAGCGGACACAAGATCGGTCCGCCAGTTGTGTTCATGACCAAGATGGCAGTGCGTGACGGCGTCGACGGCATTTTTGCGAAGCAATAACAATTGCAAGTATGGAGCACGAAGACGCTCAAGATTAGAGAGAGTGCTCCGGTTCAACCTTAACCTCGATCAAACGTTTTCGGTCTGGATCGCCCCATGTTTGATGTCGCCCTGGCAGTTTCGCTGGGTGCAACTAGCGGCTGTTTCAAATCTGCTCGAGCATCGCGGAAGGGGGCAATTGCGATGAGACAACAGACCAATGAGTCACCAGAAGGGCTAAGACCGCTCAGTCCGGCGCTCGTTGCTATTTTGGCTGAGGTGCATGCTGATTTTTTGGGCTTCCTCAGAAAGGTCTTGGGCAGCACCCCCGACGCCGAAGATGTCATGCAACAATTCTATCTGAGGGTTCTTACCCATTCGGCGGATTTGCGCCGGCAGACGAGTGCGAGAATTTGGCTGCGACGCGTGTTGAGGAGCGTGCTCAACGATCATCTACGGCGCACCGGGAGGCGGAAGCGAGCCGAAGCCGATTTCGCGCGCAAAGAAGTCGCAACGCCACTAACTGAGGAAGATATTGACGCTTTTGTTTGTATGTGTCTGCACAAACTCTTGCCCGTCCTCAAGCCGCATTACGCGGAGGTCCTACGACTTGTGGACCTGCAGCAGATGCCGCGCCCTGCTGCGGCGAGCCAGCTAGGACTGAGCTTGAATGCCTTGACCGTTCGTCTCCATCGCGCGCGTCAGGCAATGCGGCAGGCCCTCGAACTCACTTGTGCGATGTGTCCGGTGCATGGCTACCTCGATTGCGCCTGTGAGTATACAAAACGCCTACAGAAAACCAAGCCACAACAGAGCGTTAAGCAACCTTCGTAATGAGAGGCGCCCCTCAAGCGTCTATTACGGGAAGCGAGGAGTCTCGGAGATGAATTTCGAGAGGCGTTGTTTTGCGCACGCAGATGAAAGGGCGCGACGAATCGTCCTTTTCGAAAGTCCTTTCGCCTGGTGGGAGCTCCGTCTTGACGGAACGGTTGAACGCAATCGCGCGGTACAAGCAACCCAATCGCCGGATCGCCGCTGGTTGCCAACTATTCCGTCCTGGCGAATCGCGTCAGGAAATTATCGAGATCCAGGAGGGCTGGGCCTTCCTGTATGTGCTCTTTGCTGATGGAAGTCGACAAATTCTGAGCTTCGTCCTGCCGGGCGCAATCGTCGGATTTCATCCTGCTCAAGAGGAAGTAGCCACTTATGGTTTGGAGGCGCTCACCGACCTTTCGTTCGCGCCTTATCTCGTAAGTTCCTCTACGCTATATCAAAGACATCCGGAAATCGGAATGCGGCTGGCGTGGTTGCTGTCCCGCGATCTCAGCCTAGCGTTTGACCACTTAGCTATTGTTGGGCGGCTTTCGGCACGGGAACGGGTTGCTCACCTCCTGCTCGAATTGTTTGTTCGCGAGCGTATGCGTTGGCCTGGTCACCGCGTCGAGGATGTCTACTTGCCCCTCACGCAGGAGCATCTTGCGGATGCAACAGGGTTAACCGGTGTTCATGTAAACCGCATGCTTCGCGACCTCAAAAAGCAGGGCATCATAGAGTTTCAGTACCACCGTCTTCGCATTCTGGATCCAGACAGGCTGCTGGAGGTAGCCGCTTTGGACCCTTTGATACTAAGGTCGTGGCTTAGGGCCGATGAGGTTGGCTAGGCCATATGTTTTCCCAACCTCTAGTTACCAGCGGTTGCGTGCTTAAGAGGTGGTCCGAACGGAAGCAAAGCCGGCGAGCCCAAAGCCGTACCAGGATTGCCGCTGATCTTTAACCTAAGTCAGAGACCGCAGTAAAAGCATTGCCTAGGAGGGATGTGCAACGCTGGATGCGCAAGGCACCGAGCGCGTCGTCTATTGGTGGCGGTCCTCAACGCTCATCGCCGTGCTGCCGCGCGGCCCATGCAGTTTCAAGCATTTTCTCGCAGAAAGCCACACAGGGATACGAAACATGACGACGCGGGAAATCGTTCTGTGCAATGCGGTTCGAACTGCAATCGGGACTTATGGCGGTTCGTTGAAGACTATACCCGCGCCCGAGCTCGGCGCGACCGTCATCCGCGCATTGCTTGAGCGAGCCAAACTCCAGGGTCCCAACGTCGATACCGTTGTCATGGGCCATGTCGTGCAAGCCGGCAGCAAGATGAACCCTGCACGCCAGGCGGCGATCAAGGGCGGCATTCCGGTCGACGTGCCGGCGATCACGGTGAATCGGGTTTGCGGCTCGGGTGCTCAAGCCGTTGCCACTGCGGCACAGGAGGTGATGCTGGGCTTCATAGAATGCGCCGTGGCCGGAGGCATGGAGAACATGGATCAGTCGCCGTACCTGATGATGGGCGGGCGCTGGGGCTACCGAATGGGCGACGCTGCGATCTACGACAGCATGTTGCGCGATGGCCTCAATGATGCATTTTGTGACCAACATTCTGGGTGGGTCACGGAGGATCTGGCGGAAAGGTTTCAAATTGGCCGTGAGGCACAGGACCGCTGGGCCTATCGAACGCAGCAGCGGTTCGCTACGGCGCAGGAAGCGGGAAAGTTTGAGGCAGAAATTGTTCCAATAGAAGTTCCCAGCCGCAAAGGGCCGATTATCTTTGCTAAGGATGAACACAACCGACCCGACACGACCCTTGAGAGCCTAACCAAGCTTCGTCCAGTGTTTCGCCAAGATGGCACGATCACGGCCGGAAATGCACCAGGTCTCAATAGCGGCGCTGCCGCCATGATCGTTGCAGAACGGGAGTGGGCGGAGAGACATGGCCTCGAGCCTATGGCGCGCCTTGTCGCCTACGGGGTCGGTGCGGTCGAGCCTGGACTTTTCGGTCTCGGCCCGATCCCGGCAGTAAGCCAAGCGTTGGACCGCGCGGACTGGAAGCTCAGCGATATCGACCGGGCAGAGGTGAACGAGGCCTTTGCCGCAATCGTTTTGGCACTTATTCGCGAGCTCGGCCTGTCCGAAGACATTGTGAACGTTGAGGGTGGCGCCATCGCACATGGACACCCGATCGGTGCGACCGGAGCCATTCTCACGACTCGGCTCCTGCACGCGATGAAGCGGGACGGCGTTCGCCGCGGACTCGTCACTCTCTGTATCGGCGGCGGCCAGGGCGTTGCCCTTGCTCTCGAAGCAGTCAATTAGCGGGGCTTTAGAGCGACAGTGTTGGGCTATGTCTGATTGACGTAGGACCAAAACGCTGGGCCCAGTTTAATGAGATTAAGAACGGCATATGGAGCCGTCACGCGAATAAAGGAAGGAGTTCTGGGTTATGACCGGCGCTGCTCTGAAGCTACCTAAGATTGACACGCTCACACCACAATCTGAGCCTGGAGCCGAACCAGCAGACTCCGTGCAGGAAGCTCAGAATGCCGACGCCAAGCCAGTTTCGGCTCGACCTGACATTCCCGCCTTTCCCGGTGACTTCTGGACCTACAGCATTGATGTATGGCAACGGTCGGTGCTGTTTTGGGATATCCTGCGTCAGCGCGCCAATATCATGATGGAGCACGAGGAGGCCGGCATGCCGCCCGTGCTCACATTCGAGTACGAGACTCTGCTCGATGCCCGACGTTTCGAGCGGCCGACCAACTACGCGCTGTTGCGTGTTACGGCGGCGGGGGAAGACCATGCCGCCGAGTGTGTCGACGAGGCCAAGCCGCCGGTGATTGTCGTTGACCCACGAGCCGGGCATGGCCCGGGCATGGGCGGTTTCAAACGCGACTCCGAGGTCGGCATCGCCTTGCATGAAGGCCATCCCGTCTACTTCGTGAGCTTCTTTCCGGCGCCAACTCCCCATCAGAGGCTTGTCGATGTGCTGCATACCATGCGCCGGTTCGTCGACGAGGTCTCGTCTCGCCATGGCGGCAAGGCGCCGATCCTCTACGGCAACTGCCAGGGCGGCTGGGCCGCAGTCCTGGTGGCAATCCACTGTCAAGGTCCTGTCGGTGCTGCCGTGCTCAACGGCTCTCCACTGTCGTATTGGGCGGGAGAATCAGGTGCTAACCCAATGCGGCTCGTGGGTGGTCTCCTCGGTGGGAGCTGGGTGACGAACTTTCTCGCGGATATTGGTAATGGCCGCTTCGACGGTGCTTGGCTCATCCAGAACTTCGAGAACCTGAAACCCGAAGCGCAATGGGCAAAATATGCCAACCTTTTCCTCAACGTTGATCAGGAGCAGGATCGGTTCCTTGAGTTCGAACGCTGGTGGAACGGCTGGTACAGTTTCAGCCGCGAAGAGATTGTCGAAGTTGTCGATCATCTCTTCATTGGCAACGAACTTGAACAGGGGACGCTCGATTTCGGCGATGAGGTGAAGGTCGACCTTCGCTCACTCCGTAGTCCGCTGGTGATCTTCGCCTCCCATGGCGATGACATTACCCCCCCGCATCAGGCACTTGATTGGCTGAAGGCCGTCTACAAGACAACAGATGCGTTAAAGCAGGCCAACCAACGGATCGTCTATCTCATCAACCCGCATGTGGGCCATCTCGGCATTTATGTCTCGGCCTCGGTGGCACGGTTTGAGCATCGTGCCATTCTGGAAAGTCTCGGTGATATCAACGCACTCGCACCGGGCCTTTATGAGATGAAGATTCATAATCCGACAGGCGATCCAGATTGTCGCAAGCCACAATATCGTGTGTCCTTCGACGAACAACGCGTGGAAGATCTTGTCCTCGATGACTCGAGTGAAGCCTTCGTGCGCGTACGACAAGTCTCGGACGTCAACGAGGCTCTCTATCAGCACTTTGTAAGCCCCTGGGTGCAGTCGGTCGCGACTCCCTGGTCGGCAGCCATGCTGAAATGGCTGCATCCCATGCGCACCAGCCGCTACCTCTTTTCGGAGAAGTTCTCGCCATGGATGCATGGAATTGCGGCAATGGCCGAACTGGTGCGCAAGCATCGTGTGCCCGTGCAGTCAGACGGCCCATTACGCAGCGCAGAGAAGCAGATGAGCGAACATGTGACAAAGATGCTCGAGGCCGCGCGGGAGCAACGAGATACTCTCGAAGAGCAAGCCTTCCAAAACCTTTATGGGTCGCTCGCGGCCTCGAAATCGTCAGATCCTCGCACGACCGCTGAGGAGCGGTGACCGAATTCTGCCTAAAACGAGTATTGAATGACGGACGTTTGTCTTTGGGTGCCGCGCTAGCGACTGATTGTCGGGTATGAACTCTAGCTCCACCATCCTGGTGCTAAACGCTGGCTCTTCCAGCGTGAAGTTCGCGCTGTTTGGCGATGATGAGCCGTCTGCACGAAGCCTCTCTGGGACCGTGGATGGTATCGGTCACGATCATGGTCATTTTCGTGCCGTAGATGCAGCTGGTGGGATTTGGTCGGATGAGGAGGTGCACGTTTCAAACCAGGAAGGCGCAATCGAGGTCATCCTCTCTGCCGTCGAGGGGCATCCTGCTGGCCGGTCAATCAGTATTGTTGGCCACCGCGTGGCGCATGGCGGACCCAATTGTGATTGTCCCCGCCTTGTGACCCCAGAACTTGAGTCGGAGCTCCAAGAGCGGATCCCGCTGGCACCGCTGCATTTACCGCACAATCTCGCCGGCATCGCCGCAGTACGGTCCCATCGACCAAAATTGCCCCAGGTCGCCTGCTTCGACACCGCGTTCCACGCATCGCTGCCGAAACTTGCGCAAACAACAGGTTTGCCACGGGATCTGACCAGCCCCGAACTCCGTCGGTATGGTTATCATGGCCTCTCCTATGAGTTCGTCGTCGACGATCTCCGGCGGAAATACGGCCCCCAGGCCGACAGCGAACGGCTGATCGTGGCGCACCTCGGCAACGGTGCTTCCATGGCCGCCATTAGAGATGGCCGGAGTATTGAGACGACTATGGGGTTCAGCACTCTTTCCGGGCTCCCGATGGGCACGAGGAGCGGTGACATCGATCCTGGGCTTGTCCTCTATCTGATATTGGAGAAGGGTTTATCAGCCGAGGCGGTTCGGCAGGTTCTATATGAGCGCTCTGGCCTTCTAGGCTTATCCGGTATCAGCTCCGATATGCGAGTACTGCTCGCGGATAGAGATCGTCCGCAGGCAGCCGAGGCGATCGACTATTTCTGCACTCATGCGCGTTCATTCATAGGCTCCCTATCCACAACGCTTGGCGGTCTCGACCGGATCGTTTTTACGGGCGGCATTGGCGCCAACGCTCCCACCATAAGAGCCAAGGTCTGCGCGGATTTGGAGTACTTAGGCGTTGAACTCGACGATCAGCATAACGCAAGCGGTGCTCGTCTCATATCGTCCGCCCGCAGCCGCGTGAACATTGAGGCGTTCTCAACCGACGAAGAAATTATGATTGCACGGCATGCTCGGCAGGTTCTAGACACGCAACTTGCGGTGCAAGGATGATGGCTAATGATGAGCCACGGTAAAAAACTGCAACAACTTCTTGATCGGGCCAAGTCACACGGACCCATCCGCATCGCGGTAGTGGATGCTGCGCAAGACGTGGTGATCGAAACGCTCCGCGAAGCTCATGCGCTAGGGCTCATCGAGCCTCTTCTTATCGGCGACGCCGAAGCAACCATGACCCTCGGCGACGCTTTAAACTGGAAAATGAGAGACGACTGGATCGTTCAAGCAAGCGGAGACGCGGCCGCTGCGGCGAAGGCTGTTGAGCTCGTGCGTTCCGGAGAGGCCCACGCGGTGATGAAGGGCAACATTCACACTGATGTTTTCATGCGGGCGCTTCTCGACAAAGAGCGCGGTCTCCGAGTTCCTGGACGCCGGGTTAGCCATGTCTTTTTAATGGAGCTGTCGGCCTATCCGAAGCTTATCGGAATCACTGATGCTGCCATCAACATCGTGCCCGATCTCAACGCCAAGGCGCAGATTCTTCAGAATGCAGTCGATCTATTTCATTTCCTCGACGTTGAAGCGCCCAAGGTGGCTGTGCTGTCGGCCGTCGAAACGATCAATCCCGAGATCACCTCAACGCTAGATGCCGCCTGTTTGACGGTGATGGCAAAGCGTGGGCAAATCACGGGTGCGATCGTCGACGGGCCGCTCGCGTTCGACAATGCGATTTCACGTGGTGCTGCCGAGGAAAAGGGCATCAATTCGGCAGTAGCCGGTGATGCCGATATTCTGCTCGTTCCCGATTTGGTCTCGGGCAACATGGTCGCGAAAAATCTTGAATATCTTGCTGGAGCGATGGCGGCCGGCGTCGCCGTGGGATTGGCCGTGCCGGTCGTGCTGACGTCGCGTGCCGATCCGGCGCAAGCGCGACTAGCGTCTCTTGCCTTGGCGGCCTTGTTGCACCACGGTTCGGCCAGGCCGGCGACAAGAGCACAAGGCGCCGGGTCGAGCCTAGAATGTGCGCCGCAGCCGGATGATGCCTGTCGGCCGCTACCGGGATGACGATGTCCAAGTCAGCACCGTGGCATACCAAGGACGCATCGGGGACTTACTCTCCGGTACGCGTCAACACGTTCGGGCAGCGAGGCCGCCATGAGCACGTTTGAGAGCCGAGCGAGCGCCCGACGGAAGGCGATGGAACCTGTTACCATCATCGGTGCTGGCCCTGCCGGCCTGATTTGCGCCATTGCGCTAGCTCGCGCTGGATGGCGCGTCGTCGTTCGGGAGTGGCATCACGATGTCGGCATGCGATTTCATGGCGACTTCCAGGGGCTCGAAAATTGGAGTAGCGAGCCCGACGTCCTCGACGAGTTGGCCGAGGCCGGCGTCGCCGTCACATTCGAACATCATGCGGTCCAGCAAGGCACCGTCTTTGATGCTCACGGCGTCGCGCACCCGGTGCAGAGCGAGCAGACCTTATTTTATCTCGTTCGACGTGGATGCGGTGAGGGCTCCCTCGACCGCGCGCTGTTGCATCAAGCCGTCGCGGCGGGCGTCGATGTCAGGTTCAAGGATCGCGCGCATGCAGTGGAAGGGACTGCGGTCCTCGCGATCGGTCCAAGGCGTGCCGATGCCATCGCAGTTGGCTATGTGTTTGAAACCAGCGCGCAGGACGGCAGCTGGCTCGTCATCGATAGCCGGCTGGCGCCGCTCGGTTACGCGTATCTGCTCGTTCATGACGGGTGGGGCACGGTCGCGAGCTGCATGTTCGCCGGCTTCAAAGCCCAGGCGAAATACGTCGAGCGGACGGTTGCCTTCTTCCGTCAGCGTCTGGGGCTGGAGATGCGCGTGCCTCGGCCGTTCGGGGGCTTTGCCAATTTTCGGCTGCCCCAAACAGCGCTGCAAGGTGGTCATCCGGTGATCGGCGAGCAAGCCGGTTTCCAGGACGCACTGGCTGGGTTTGGCATGCGCTACGCTTTCCGGTCGGGCGTGCTAGCGGCAGAGAGCATCATCAACGGTACTGACTATAAGGGCTTATGGCGGAGGGATCTCTTGCCAGCTCTGCGCGCTGGGGTCGTAAATCGATTCCTGTTCAACGTTATTGGTGAGACAGGCCGGCGTGCGGCGGTGAGGCGCCTCAGCCGCGGAGATACGCGTCTGGTCCTGCGCCGGTTCTATGGACCGTCGAGGTTGAGCAGACTTTTATTCCCGGTCGCGCGGCTTGGCTATCGGGCAGCGTTGCGCGGCCGCAGCTGCGACCATGTCGCCTGCCGGTGTGTGTGGTGCCAATATCAGGCTGGGCTCGATGCCACGGCGTTGACCTGACTAGAGGGGACATTTTTAGGATGCAGTCCATATCGACCGGCTCGAAGGAGGTGCTCGACCTGACTGGTCGCAAGGGCCTGATCGTTGGCATTGCCAACGAGCACAGCCTAGCTTGGTCCGCCGCAGAGCATTTCTCAAACGCCGGCGCCCAACTCGCAATCACCTATTTGAACGACAAGGCCAAGCCGCATGTGGCGCCGCTTGCCGAGCAGGTTGCGGCACCGATCTTGATGCCTTGCAACGTGTCTGTACCCGGGCAACTCGAGGCAGTCTTCGAGGCGATGCGGGAGCAATGGGGACGTCTCGACTTTCTGCTCCACGCGGTTGCTTGGGCCAGGAAGGAGGATCTACATGGTCGATTAACCGACTGTTCGACCGAGGGTTTTGCTGAGTCAATGGTTGTCTCTTGCCACTCCCTCATCCGCATGGCCAAGCTCGCCGAACCTCTTATGGACAAGGGCGGCAGCCTCATGACGCTTAGCTATTATGGCGCCGAGAAAGTCGTCGATCACTACAATGTCATGGGACCCGTGAAGGCGGCACTCGAAGCATCTGTGCGCTACTTGGCGCATGAGTTAGGCCCCAAGCATATTCGCGTTAATGCAATCTCGGCTGGCGCTGTCAAGACGCGGGCTGCCTCCGGGATTGAACACTTCGATGAGCTTCTGAATGAGACGATGCGAAAGGCGCCGCTGCGGCGGACCGTCGACGCCTGCGAGGTCGGTCGCGCCGCCTTATTGCTGGCCAGCGACTATACGACGGCGATCACTGGCGAGGTCCTTTATGTCGATGCGGGATTCCATATCGAAGGAATGGTGTTTCACTAAGAATTTCGCTGGAGAGACGAACCATGAAAGTCATCGATCCCGTGTGCGGGATGCGCACCAATCCCGAAAGGACGGTCGCACAGGAGGACTATGGTGGCGTGACATTCTTCTTCTGCTCAGAAGAATGCCACCGCCTCTTCAATGCCAGTCCGGAACGCTATATCGCACGAGTGCAGCAGCTACGCGATGCTTCGGCTGAAGAATCCGGTGAGCAAGGCTATGAATGAAACAAAGTCAGCGGGGGCAAAGCCCCGGAAGCCGAAACAGGAGAAGGCGCACTCCCCCGAGGCACGTCAACACATCGAGCTTTCGATCGGAGGATTGACTTGTCCACATTGTGCTCTGACGGTCGAGAAGGCGCTCAAGGCCATCGACGGTGTCTCCTCGGCTAACGTCAATCTCGTCAACGGGCGGGCCGTCGTCGACTACGACGCCAATTGCGCCACGGCCATGCAACTTGTGAGCGCCATTCGCACTGCCGGCTATACGGCAGGGGCTGCCAAGGTTCGGATTCCGATCATGCACATGCACTGCTCGTCCTGCGTCGTCCGGATCGAGCTCGCCCTCAAGATGACACCTGGTGTGCTTATGGCGCGCGCTAGCCTCGGGACCAACGCCGTGGATGTTGAGTATGACCCGAGCACGGTTGATTTCGAGGCCATCCGCACGGCGATCGAGTCCGCCGGCCACAAGATTGCAGAAACCCGCTCAACTGATTTGACTGCCGCGATCGAGGCGGATGAGGATCCTGAACAGGCGGCGAACGAACAGGAATACCGCACGCTGATGCGCAAGTTCTGGTTCGCCGGCGCGATTTCGATTCCGGTGATGGCACTGAGCTATCCCGATCTCATCCCCGGATTGCGCGAGTGGATGCCGGTAGGAAGCGACACGCGGCGCATCGTCTGGGCGCTCCTCGGCGTGATTTCCTTGCCGGTCCTCTTGTGGTCCGGCTCCCAGTTCTTCGTCGGCATGTGGGACGCGCTGAAACACCGCTCGGCCAATATGCATACGCTGATCGCCATCGGCATTACAGCAGCGTACCTTTATTCTGTGGTCGCGGTTGCCTATCCTGGACTCTTTCCTGACCCCGCCCTGGCGGAAGTGTTCTGGGATGTAACCGATGTCGTAGTTGCGCTGGTTGTTCTCGGCCTTGCTCTGGAGATCAAAGCCAAGGGCCGTACCTCCGAAGCGATCAAAAAGTTGATCGGCCTCCAGGCGAAGACGGCACGGGTTATACGCGACGGCGAAGAGATCGATCTGCCCGTTGAAGAGGTTATCGTCGGTGACATCGTCGTCGTTCGCCCAGGCGACAAGATCCCGGTGGATGGTAAAATCATCGAGGGATCGAGCGCCCTCGACGAATCGATGATCACAGGCGAATCGATCCCGGTCGAAAAGCGAGTTGGCGACGAAGTTATCGGTGCCACGATCAACAAGACTGGTAGCTTTAGGTTAAAGGCAACCAAGGTCGGTAAGGACACCGCACTCGCCAGCATCATCCGCATGGTGAAAGACGCCCAAGGCTCGAAGGCGCCGATCCAGCGCGTCGTTGACCTTGTCTCTGGCTACTTCGTGCCGACGGTCATGATTCTCGCTATCCTGGCCTTCGTCGCCTGGTATCTCATCGGACCAGAGCCGCGTATTATCTACGCGACGATTGTCCTGGTGACCACGCTGATCATCGCCTGCCCCTGTGCGCTCGGTTTGGCAACGCCGACATCCTTGACCGTTGGTATCGGCAAGGGCGCCGAGAACGGCATCCTGATTCGGTCAGGGGACGCGCTGCAAACGTCTCAGAAGCTCGACTCGATCGTCCTGGACAAGACCGGC
Organism: Hyphomicrobiaceae bacterium UBA7697; assembly: GCA_002482645.1. Lineage (GTDB taxonomy): Bacteria > Pseudomonadota > Alphaproteobacteria > Rhizobiales > Methyloligellaceae > Methyloceanibacter. The sequence goes on along the minus strand of DLGJ01000002.1, from coordinate 141,268 downwards.
ACCATCACGCGAGGGGAACCGGCCTTGACGGACGTGGTTGTTGCCCAAAACCAGAGCGAAAATGAAGTGCTGCGCTTGGCCGCATCGCTTGAGCAAGGCTCCGAGCACCCGCTAGGCGAGGCGATCGTGCAGGGGGCTCAGCAGCGCGGTCTCTCGCTTTTCGATGCCGATGACTTCGCCGCGATCCCCGGGCATGGCGTGAGCGGGCGCATCGAGGGATGGGAGGTTGTTCTAGGAAATGCGAAACTGATGCGTGACCGTGGCATACCTCATGACGTGCTAACGAAGGAGTGGGAGCGGCTCGCAAACGAAGGCAAAACCCCAATGTATGTTGGCATCAAGGGCACCGCAGCTGGACTCGTCGCCGTTGCCGATACGGTTAAGCCCGACTCGAAAGAGGCAGTAGGGGCTCTCCAGCGCCTTGGCATCGAAGTCGTCATGTTGACCGGCGACAACGAGCGCACGGCTAAGGCGATTGCGCGGGAGGTCGGCATCGAGCGCGTGCTCTCCGATGTTTTGCCCGACGAGAAAGCGCATGAGGTCCAAAAGCTTCAACTGGAAGGCAAGACCGTGGGCATGGTCGGTGACGGCATCAATGATGCCCCGGCGCTCGCCCAAGCGGATGTTGGCTTCGCCATTGGCACTGGAACTGATGTTGCCATCGAGGCGAGCGACGTAACGCTGATCAAAGGCAGCCTCGTGGGCGTGGTTACGGCCATCGAAATCAGTCGCGCCACCATGCGCAACGTGCGGCAAAACTTGGTCGGCGCCTTCGGCTACAATACGCTCGGCATTCCCATAGCCATGGGGGTTCTCTATCCATTCCTTGGATTGTTGTTATCGCCACTGATTGCGGCCGCAGCCATGGCCTTTAGTTCGGTCACCGTTGTGACAAATGCCAACAGGCTCCGCTTCTTCCAGCCGAGGAGGGTTGCATGATGACGCCGGACCGTTGGGTGGTGCTGATTACCGGGCTTCTGCTCGTTGCTTTCATTATCTGGTTCTTTTGGCTGAAGCGAAGCAAGGGCGTGAGAGCCTCCGATATGAGCGGGGGTTATCAGGAAGCCATGATCCTCGTCAAAGGCGGGTATACCCCCGACACGATCATCGTCCGCCGCGACAAGCCCGTCCGCCTCAATTTTCGTCGGGAAGAGACCGCTTCCTGTTCCGACAAGGTTGTCTTCGAACATTTTAACAAAAGCGCCGAGCTACCCACCGGCGAACTCGTGGCGGTCGAGCTTATGCCCAGGGAGGCAGGAGAGTTCTCCTTCGCCTGCCCCATGGGCATGCTCCGCGGCCGGCTGATCGTCGAATAGGAATACACGACATGATTGGCAGCGCCATGGAAAGCCTCGTTAGGTGGACTATCGTGGGGCTCGAACTCGCAAGTCTGGCCGCAATCTCAGGCGGCTTCGTTTGGGCTGTTGCCAAATCAGTAGTCGTGCAGCTCCAGGAGAAGGCAGCCGAGGGTTACGCATCGTTCCGCCGCGATCTGGGCCGGAGCACATTGATCGCGTTAGAGTTACTCGTCGCTGCCGATATCTTGCGCTCCCTCGTCCTTGAGCCGTCGCTCGTGAACATCGCCGTCCTAGGAGCGCTCGTTACGATTCGAACATTTCTCAGCTTCTCGATTGACGTGGAACTCGATGGCTGTTGGCCCTGGGAGCGCGCGAAGCTGCGCAGAATGCATGGTCCGGATGGAGTGCCTTCTTAGTTATAAATGCCATTGGCAATAGGCTACGAAGGTTGCTTCCGAGGTTCGGCACAGGGTTGCCATGGCCAAAGCCGTCCCATGGCAAGGTACATGAAAGAACTGGACCAAGCGATCAAGAGCAAACCGTTCAAAGCCTCCACGCCGGTGATGAAGCGGAGATGATCCGCCGGGAAACGTCGCCAAGTCCTAGCGTAGTGTAGCTCACGATCGAGAAATAAAGGTAGTCGAGCGGCTCGACAACCGCTCGGCCGCCGAAACCGCCTAAATTAAGCAGCCCATCGCCAAGCGCATAAGCACTAGCGTAGATGCAGATTTCCAGAAGATGAGCGGCAAGAATAACTATAATGATCGCTAGGATACGTATGCTTGGAGTCATGGCGATCAGAGCCATTCCGCCTGAAAGCCAGCGCAGGACCGCATAATGGAATAAACACGTTGATGCCACGAGCACTGTGGCCATAGCTAAAGCGATAGTCATGTCGGCCTCCTCTTTGGGCATTTGACGTCATCACGGTCGACTCGCGCCCTGAGATCAACCCGCGTCGGCTGCCGATAGCATTGATCGCAGAAAGTTCTACCTCCTTCGCACGAACTGTCTGTTTCATCAGAGACCTTCGAACCTGGTCCCGCTTTCTGACACGCACGGTTACTCATTTGTGTGAGCAATAATAGGAATGCGTACAGCAGAAAAATAGCTCCTAATCATTGCTCCGGTAGGGGCTAGCTTCTCTCGAATCATCCAGAGACTACTTTTTCGAGAGGTATTTGATTGCGGCAGCGATACCGAGGATGACAAACACCGAAATTAGAAGCCAAATCAGGCCCATTCCGCCCATGCCCCACATGCTATCGTATCCATCCATCATTGCGCTTCTCCTTTGGAAATCTTTTCCAGGCGCGAGTCAGGGATTTTCCGGTCTGACACTTGTGCATCGCCTGTCGCGAGCTTGAACCCGGGGCCGGGGAGCGTTCCACACAACGGGCAGATATGATAAACCCAAGCGCAAGCACCGTCCGCCGCAACGTCGCTTGTGTAAAGCCGTTTGTGTATTGGCCAATTTACTTGTCAGCCACAAGCGAACCGCTAAAGCCCTGAGAGTTCATACACGCATCGGAGATCCGCCTGGTAAAGACCGATCAGGTTAATGCGAGACCGGCATGTTTCCCATCTCAGTGGGGACCATTTCTAGTCCTCCGGAGAGGCCGGCTAGCACGATTCCGGTACCAAGCGCGATTAAGGTTAGAACCGTCACCGCCGTCAGCTGGGAGAACGTTGTCCCCCCTTTCATCGACATCTCCGTGGAGTCTCCCGGTCTTTGGACCTTAAGGGCATCCTTCTCCGCAAGCGTCGCGCGGCCTGGCATAGCTGCCATCAGGCCCATTGGAGCCTCACCGGAAGTTGCGCGAATGCGCTCCGCTTCGGCTTCGAGGCTGTGACCTCCTGCCCCGAGGACCCGCACGCTGCCCATACCGTGTTTCAGGCCGACGGCGACAAGCCATACATTTACGGGATAAGCGATGATAGCGCCGACCAATGTGGCCAGCGACATGACGCCCCAAAAGCGCAGCGAGGTGACTTCCATTGCACGCATATCGTGAGTCATCAACACCACCATGACTGGTATCATTCCCGCCATCACGGCGTTCATCGACAACCATTCGGGCATTAAGGTTCGCTGAAGGGCTTTTGCGTATGAGCCCCCAAGCATGTTCCGCATAAACAGTGCTTGAAACACCAGTAGGCCAAAGGCGAAGCCGAGAGCGTATTCGCCGATGAGATCAAGCCACATGGGCAGGCCAAGAGCAGCTGTAACCGCCGCCGCGACGATGATACCGGTCGCATCACCGGCTAAGCAGTGAATCGTCGAGCCGAGAGCCTGCTTCCAAAGTGGCTCGATGAAGACTTCATGTTGGAAAGGTCCCGGCTCCTCACACGAGAGCACATAGAGCGCCGCGCCAATAGGGCCGGTATATAGGGTGACGAGAACCCAGCCATATTTCATCACCGTGAGCTCAGGGTTGCGCATGACTGCGTCCCAAGCGACGTAAGCGACTGACACAGCGGTCAATATGAACCAGATAGTGAGGGTGGTATCGATCATAGCGGTCGAACCCGAATGGACGTCATGGCAACCGAGATCATACAGCTATGCAAGCAATCGAGCGAAGCGAAATGAGCCGTAGCGATGCGGTGGAACCACAAAAGGACACAATCATAATGGCTTTCGATACGTTCGAGATAAAATGACAAATGACGACACCTTCCATTTTCCGGCTTCCTGAGTTTAAGATCGGGTGCATCAGCCCCATGAGAAGGAGCGCGCGGCCCCCGCGCTGAGGTGCCGGAAACGAGAATCGCGTAGAACGGATAAGCTGAGGATGAACCGGTGGACCCTCCATCGACTCCTTCCGCCATGCAGGACGCTCGATCTGTCTCCGAGCGTCTAAACCAAGAGTGCCTCTGCATCACGCTCGACCGTGACGCGCTATATCGAGCGCTTGAGCAGGAAGTCGGAGACCCGGAGTTTTGCACTACATTCATCCGAACGCGGCCGCATCTGTTTTCCAATGCTCCGGTATTCATTACGAAATCGGAGACCAGCGAGATGCTTCGGACCGTGCGAGCAATAGAGGCCGTAGCCCGGCTGCCTGAGTATCAAGAAGCAGCCTTGTCTTGGGCTCCCGAAATCGCCCGGCGTGACTTCGGGCCACTGGGCGCTTTCATGGGCTTCGATTTCCATATTACCGCAACAGGACCGAAACTGATCGAGGTAAACACGAATGCGGGTGGCGCCTTCCTCAACGCGCTGCTGGCCAGAGCTCAACGGGCTTGCTGCACTGAGGTCGAGGTCCCGGTTGAGGCAGACGATTTCGAGCCTCGCGTGCTTTCCATGTTCCAGCATGAATGGGTGCTGCAGCAAAGGGCAGGCTCGCCGAAGCGGATTGCGATTGTCGATGATAGGCCCGCAGAGCAATATCTTTATCCAGAGTTTCTCCTGGCCCAGCGCTTCTTTCAAAGGCACGACATCAATGCGGTAGTAGCCGACGCCGAGCGGCTTCGACACCAGGATGATCGGCTGCTAATCGACGGCGAGCAGATCGATCTCGTGTATAACCGCGTGACGGACTTCGCTTTTGATCGCCCTGAGCATGAATCAATGCGTGCTGCGTACGCTACGGGCGCCGTCGTCGTCACGCCAAACCCGCACACGCATGCTCTGCTCGCCGACAAGCGCAATTTGGCGCTGCTTTCTGATCCGGCGACACTTCGCTCTTGGGGACTTCCATCGGAGATTCTCATAGATTTGGCTGGAATACCGCGCACCTTGCTTGTCACCTCGGACAATGCGCCGCAACTGTGGGCAGCTCGGAAAACCTTCTTCTTCAAGCCAGCCGGTGGTCATGGAGGCAAAGCAGTGTATCGGGGCGACAAAGTGACGAAAGGCGTATGGGAGGAGATCATGCGAGGCGGCTACGTTGCTCAGGACTTTGCCGCGCCCGCGGAGCGCATGATCAGGTTCGATGAAATAACAGAACGGCGAAAGGTGGATGTACGGCTTTACACTTATGATGGCCGAGTCTTGCTCACGGCCGCCCGTCTCTACCAGGGGCAAACGACGAATTTCCGAACGCCGGGCGGCGGATTCGCACCGGTATTTGTCGTCTGACTTAACGGCGGCAGCCAAAGCAGATGTTCGTCCCGCGCCTGCGCTCGACGAAGGCCCTCAGCTGATTTTCAAGATGCTCCGTCGTCTGCCCCGCCAGACCCGGCAGGCGGACCATCCTTTTCTCCCTGTTCAATGCGCGTTTCGGTGTGTCGGATGAAAGCAGCACCGCAAAGGCTATTCGCTTCTCCGACAATGCTGGCGACACTCTCTACTACATGGGATGGGCGCAGCCGCGATCGATAGAGAAGGCATTAAACGCGTCCCGGTGGGCAGAGATTAACCCGTGTTAAAGTTTTGCGTCGCGAGGAGATTATACTTTATGGGCTGTCACCCGAGCGCATTGTTACACAGGAAGCGCTATTGCAGTGGAACGAGGCTCGTGACGCGAGGTGCTCGGTCCCGTCCGCCTCGCCCAAGGAGCTACTCTATGGCCAAAGTTCTGATGGTCCTTTACCCCGATCCTGTCGACGGTTATCCCAAGAACTACGCTCGCGACGACATCCCCAAGATCGACCATTATCCCGATGGTATGACAACGCCGACGCCGAGCAAGATCGACTTTAAGCCCGGCGAGCTTCTCGGCAGCGTCTCGGGTGAACTTGGGCTTCGCAAGTTTCTCGAGAATGCCGGTCATACCTTGGTGGTCACCTCCGACAAGGACGGCCCGAATTCCACCTTCGACAAGGAACTTCCCGACGCTGAGATCGTCATCTCCCAGCCCTTCTGGCCGGCTTATCTCACCGCCGAGCGCATCGCCAAGGCCAAGAAGCTGAAGCTCGCCATCACCGCCGGAATCGGCTCGGACCATGTGGATCTTGATGCGGCCATGAAGCGCGGCATTACCGTGGCCGAGATCACCTATTCCAACTCGATCAGCGTTTCCGAGCACGTGGTGATGATGATCCTGGCGCTGGTGCGCAACTACATCCCGTCGTATCAATGGGTGATCAAAGGCGGCTGGAACATCGCCGACTCCGTCGCGCGTTCGTACGATCTCGAAGGTATGAATGTCGGCACCGTCGGCGCCGGCCGTATCGGCCTTGCCGTGTTACGCCGGCTGAAGCCCTTCGACGTCAAGCTCCACTATTTCGACAAGCACCGCGTGCCTGAGAAGGTGGAGAAGGAACTGGGGCTCACCTATCACCCCAGCGTTGAGTCCCTGGTCGAGGCCTCCGATGTGGTCACCATCAACGCGCCGCTGCATTCGGAGACCGAGCGATTGTTCGACGACAGGCTGATCGGCAGGATGAAGCGCGGCTCTTACCTCGTGAACACCGCCCGCGGCAAGATCGTCGATCGCGACGCCGTGGTGCGTGCGCTCAAGAGCGGCCAGCTCGCGGGCTATGCGGGCGATGTCTGGTTTCCGCAGCCCGCGCCCAAAGACCATCCTTGGCGCACCATGCCCCATCACGGCATGACCCCGCATGTCTCGGGGACCTCGTTGTCGGCCCAGGCCCGCTATGCGGCAGGCACCCGCGAAATCCTTGAGAGCTATTTCGCGGGCAAACCCATCCGCACCGAATATCTCATCGTGGACAAGGGCAAGCTCGCTGGCACCGGCGCAAAGTCCTATACCGGAGGTGACATGACCAAGGGCGCTGAGGAGGTAGCGTAGCGAGAGTGAACCAGCCCCTGCGCGCAAGCGCCTAAGGGCTCTGCCATCGAGCTAATCAGTCTGAGGTGTCTTGGTCGTAACAGGATCCTCGACTCCCGAAGATTTCTCGTTGACGTTCGTCGCTCCGTTCAATGCTTTTGTCAGCGCTATTACCGCACCGCAACTTGGGCGTTTAGCATTAGTTCAGGCACGAGCGGGAGAACCTTAAGCGCCATTTGGCGAAGCCGAGTGCTCACCGATGGCTATCCAGTTGACTGCCGGGTCACGATTACGTTGTCCTGGCGCCGCATGTTTTTCGGTAATGTGCCGGGACTGATGAGCGCCAGCAGCGCGAAACATGCGAATGAGGACGTTTATGCGGACGAAGTACAAACTCGGAGATCGGGTGAAGGTGAAAGCCGGCAAGGAACATGACGGGAAGATCAAGGACAAGGTTGGGACTGTAACGGAAATCGGCACGGAAGCGTTGTCCATCAAGTTTGAGGGAATGTCCAAATTGCACAAATGGTACGTCGATGACGAGGTCGAGTCCGCCCAATCCTAAAACATCCATGAGCGCATTGCTTACGTAAGATGCGAAGGCAGTTCTGCACCTGTGAGGAACCAGCGACGTCAGGGAGCTATTGCTTTGAGTCGATGCGCCACGCTACCGGGGCGAAACCAAGTGCCATACAATGGGCGCCGTTGAGATAGCCTAGCGGAATGCCCGGCGACGCCCTCTTGAAGTGGCATTGGCCGGGCGCGGCTAACTTTTGTTACGACGCAGAGGCAGTATCGGAATCGGCGCCAGCCTTGCGCGTGCCTTGCGAAATCGGCGCTTCCCGGAAGGGCGCAAAGAACTGGACTTCCCTCGCGAAGAGAGCGTCCATGCTGACGCCGTTGATTGCCGAGATGGCTTGGCGCCGACGGCCAAAGCGCCTCGCCTTAATCGCGGGGCATTGGGTGGTGGGAGCACGCGCATGGGGCGCGGTTGCTCGTAAGGAGGACCACTCAATGGCTAAGTCTCATTCTGCTGACGAGCCGAGAACGATAGAGGCGGTCGATCGCACCAAGCCTCGGCCTCGACCAAAGGCAACTCGCAAATTTATGAAGCCGACAGCGCCGAAACAGCGGGCGCACAACAGGGGAGCGGCTCGCCCGCGCGGCCGTGTCGAGCCTGGAGCCGCAAAGACGAAGCAACAAGCGTGCCTGGATCTGCTCAGCCGCCCCGAAGGTGCGACCGTAGACGATCTGCAAGCGGCGACGGGCTGGCAGCAACACAGCGTGCGCGGCTTCCTGGCTGGCGCCGTGAAGAAGAAGCTTGGCCTCACGCTTCTATCGGAGAAGCCTGACGCGGGGCCTCGCCGGTATCGCACTGCCGGCCTTGACTAGTTGTGATGGCAAGCCCCGAAGGCAAGGCAACGGGCACGACACCCCGCGACCTAGAGGTGGCGCGCAGGCTCAAGGCGCTCTGCGATCTTACTCCAGGCGACTTGCGCAAAGAGTGGCGGCGGCTCTATCGGAGCCAGCCGCCACGGCTCAGTCGAGACCTGCTCGTTAGGGCCATTGCGTACCGGATCCAGGAGCTTCGCTATGGTGGCCTGAGCAAAGCGACCCGTCGCAAACTCGCCTCGCTGATCGAGGCACGGCACACTGGGGCAGAGAGTGCCAAAGAGACCGCCCAGCGTATCAGGACGGGCACGCGCCTGATACGCGAGTGGAACGGCCGCACGCATACCGTGATGGCCGAAGACGACGGCTTCCGCTACGCCGGACGGACCTACCGCTCTTTGAGCGCCGTCGCGCGTGAGATTACCGGTGCTCGCTGGTCAGGCCCGCGCTTCTTCGGATTAGCCGCAAAGAAGGACGCTTCAGATGCCTAGGCGGTTTGCAGCTGGCGCAAAATGCGGCCGGCACAGGGTCCACTGCGCGATTTATACACGCAAGTCGACCGAGGAGGGGCTCGAGCAAGACTTCAACTCTCTCGATGCGCAGCGTGAAGCTTGCGAGGCCTTTGTGGCCAGTCAAAAGCACGAGGGCTGGATCATGCTGCCGGCCCGGTATGACGATGGCGGCTATTCCGGGGGCACGCTGGAGCGGCCGGCCCTGCAGCGGCTCTTGGCTGACATACGGGGGTCCAAGATCGACGTCGTTGTCGTCTACAAGATTGATCGGCTCACTCGCTCGCTATTGGATTTTGCCAAGATTGTCGAAGTTCTCGATACCCACGGCGCGTCCTTCGTCTCGGTGACACAGGCCTTCAACACCGCCACCTCGATGGGCCGGCTGACCTTGAACGTGCTCTTGTCGTTTGCCCAGTTCGAGCGGGAGGTCACCGGCGAGCGCATCCGCGATAAGATCGCGGCCTCCAAGAAGAAGGGCCTGTGGATGGGCGGTTATCCGCCCCTCGGTTATGACGTGAGGGACCGGAAGCTGGTCGTGAACGAGACCGAAGCCGAGACCGTTCGCACGATCTTCCGGCACTACCACGAACTGGGCTCTGTACGCCTGCTGAAGGAGCGTCTCGATGCGGCAGGCATCATCAGCAAGCGTCGCACCGCGCCCGATGGCCGGAGTTACGGCGGGAAGCCGATCTCTCGGGGAGCCCTCTACCTTATGCTCCAGAATCGCCTCTATCGCGGCGAGATCGTGCACAAGAACGACGCCTATCCGGGCGAGCAAACGCCGATCGTCGATCCTGCCCTATGGCAGAAAGTTCAGAAGACTCTGGCTGAAAATCGCGTCGATCGTGGAGTTGCTAAGGGAAGCCACCAGTTCAGTCTGCTCGCCGGTCTCCTTTATGATGCTCACGGCGAGCCGATGACGCCGAGTCATGCGGTGAAGAAGGGTGTTCGCTACCGCTACTACGTCTCCAAGAGCTTGGTGACGGGAGGCATCAAGGCCGAAGGGAAGGGGCAGCGCATTCCGGCCATCCAGATCGAGACCTTGGTCAGTGATCGGGTGTGCGGGTGGCTGGCTGATCCTGTTGCCGTGCTTAATGCATTTGCAGGTAGCGAGCCTGACGTCGTCGCTCAGAAAAGGCTTTTGAGCGAGGCGGCACAGCTTGCCGCCTCGTGGAAGACTCTCGACGCTGAACGGTTGCGCGCGCTTCTCCGGACCATCGTACGAAGAGTTCAGGTTCATGCTGACCGGGTGGAGGTGACACTCGACCACATGGCCGTAGCCTCATGGCTCAATCCCACAGATCACCGGGAACCTTCTCAGGCCCGCGCTGAGGATCGGGAGCGACATCTGACAATGTTGAAAATCCCCGCCCGGTTGAAGCGAGCGGGCATCGGCATGAAACTGGTGGTCGAGGATGGATCGGAGCCAGCGACTGTCGATGCCGTTCTCGTCCGTCTCCTGCTTAGAGCCAATGCCATACGCGCCCGCCTCATCGAGGAGCCCGGCCTAACGCTGAAAGAGATCGCCGCGGAGGATGGAATCAGCGGCTCCTATGTCACCCGTCTCTTGCGCATCTCCTTCCTCGCACCCGACATCGTCACAGCGATCCTCAACGGACGGCACCCGCCACAGCTCACGGCAAACCGGCTGATGGACGACACCCGGCTGCCTTTGGATTGGGGCGCGCAGCGCGAATTCCTCTGGTCCTAAAGTGCCTCAATGGCCCGTTGCCTCGGAGCGTCTCCGTTTAGCGTCTCGCTCCCTCGCCAAGACTCAGTGGCACGTCCGAGAGACACTGGTACTGCGGACCCAGGCCACAGGAGACGAGGCCCGCAGAGACCGTCGATTTGCGCACCAAAAGAGTCTCCAGCTACCGCACTTGATTATTGCTGGGCGTAAGCGTCGGAAGACACCAGACAATTTGGCACTGCGCTAGTATAGAAAAGACGTGCTATATCAGGCACTTAATAGCTGGCGGAGAGGGAGGGATTCGAACCCTCGGAACGCTCACGCGCTCAACGGTTTTCGAGACCGCCCCGTTCGACCACTCCGGCACCTCTCCAAACAGGGAAATTCAACGACTTAGGTTGAATTAAGAGCCGAACAGCTGCGAACATTCCCACCGGAATGCCACCGAACGGCTGGCGCTAGCTATCACGAGCGTGACAGTCCTGCCAAGGCCGCATTGATGGCCTCGGCCGCTTTTCCGTCATCCCGGCGAAAGAGGTGTGCGTAGACCCTCAAGGTCACATCCGGGCTGGCGTGGCCGAGGCGCCTGCTAATCGTGACGATATCGACGTTGGCGTCGACAAGCTGCGAGGCATGGCAGTGGCGCAAGCTGTGGAAGGTGATCTCTGGGATGCCCAGTGTGGCCGCCTTCAGCCCCCAGTTTCGGGACACGTCGCTCGGGGCTTGCGGGCGTCCTTCAATGTCCGGAAAGACCAAGGCGTCCTCGGATGCTTTGCCAAGTCCGAGAGCCATCCGCAACTCAAGCTGCGCTCGGCGGTGCTCTCTAAGCGCCTCGATGACGATATCCGGCAGGCCGATGTCCCGGCGCCCGGCCTTCGTCTTCGGTGCCTTGAAGCGCAAGCCGTGCGCCCTGGTTTCTTCGACTGCCTCTCTTACCTGGATCAGCTTTGCATCGAGATGGACGCGGCCCAGCGAAGTCCGAGAATTTCGCCGAGTCGCATTCCGGTGAAAAGCGCGGTCACGCTGGGAGCGTAAATCTGCTCCCCGCGCAGTTCCGAGACGACCTTGCCAATCCCGGCCGCATCGAGGATCGGCATTTCGACGACCTCAACCTTCGGCGGCTTCTGCCTCTTGGCAACGTTCCGCTGGATCACTCCATGACGTTCGGCGTCGTCGAGCGCATGAGACAAGACGCGGTGAGCATGAACTACGGTCCTAGGTGAAATGCCGCCAGAGCCTCTCGTGCGCCCTTCCGACTTAAGGGTCGAATGCCACGTCTCGATGTCGAGCGTCGATAGCTTTTGAAGCTGCTTGCCTCCGATAAAGGGGCCGATCTGTCCGTCACAGAGCTGACGATAGCGCTCAGCCGTCCTCGCGGAGATTGCCCCGGACGCTTCCCATTGATCGATGCGAGCGCTGACGTGTTCCTTGACGGTGGTCTTGTTCGGCTCGATGTAAACGTTGGTGCTGACTGCCGCGATCAACTCGGCGAGTTTCGTTTGCGCTTCACGCTTGGTGCCTTTGAAGCTGTGATACTTGATCTTGCGCTTGCCGGTGACGGGATCGCGACCAGCATCGAACTTGAGTTCCCAGGACTGCTTGCCGCGCGGCCGAATGTGCCCCTTGCTCATGACCTAGGCTCCTTCGAAAGGCGCTTCGCGATTGGCCCAAGGAACGCGCGTGCGGTTGATGCCTGGGGCCACTTGGACTCATCCCCACTGGAAACGATCTGAACGGCCTGTTCGACCCTCGCGAGCCGTTCCTCTTCTCGTTCTTTGTCCGCCACGTCACGCTGCTCTTGGGCGTACTTGAGGAGCTGTTGCTCACCTTGCGTTAGCTCTTCGGGTCCGGCCGTCGCCAGCTGTGGGTCGCTCGGCGGGGCCATTCGCAAAAGCAACTCATTGGCTGTCTTGACTGCCTGCTCAAAAGCGCGCGGTTCGCTTAGCCACTGCTCGCCGAATGGATACTTTGCGGCGTGTTGGCCTTCCGTCTTCATTGCCGCGCCGACGAACATCAATATCCCGGCGAGCTGCCGCCCAAAGGTAAGTTCGAGAAGCTCTGGAAGAGAGCCTTCCTGTTCAAGCGAACGCTCAAGTCGAAACTCGGCCTCCTGACTCTGCGACCGTCCACTCGTAGCGGCCGCTTGTTCAATCCGGCTCTTCATTTCGGGCGTCACACGAATGCCCAAGTGGACCCGCTCGCCAGCTTTTGGCTTACGCCCTCGTGGTCTTCCGCCGTGTTTAGTTGCTGCCGCCATGTCACCCCTCATACCTGCTCGTACTTTTTAACAGGTTAAAAACATGCTTGTCAAACGACAGAAGGGCACAGTAGGTTTGCAACAGGTTAAAAACATGATTCTCCGGTGGGGGAAGGACTATGCACAGACAGAAAGAGATTAAGGGGAGAGCCACGGCAACGATCCCTGAGGCTGCTGAGAAATTGGGAATTGGCCGCAATCAGGCTTACGAGGCGGCGCGGCGCGGCGAGATACCGACCATTCGCATTGGCAAGCGCGTGCTCGTTCCCCTCGCCGCGTTGGAACGACTGCTCAACGGAGCCTAGGCGCCGATGACGCCGCCAAATGAGAGCGGCCCTGAAGCAATCTTGCGGATCATAGCGGGGGCGAAGCCGTTCCCGCCGCTCGCGCCCGAGCCCGAAGCGGCGCCGAAGCCCAAACGCCGCCGCCCGCGCAAGAAGGCAACCACTCCTCGGCCCGAAGACGATCTAGCCGCGACGGACACCGAAGCCGAACCTTCGAGCGGCTCGGGAAAGAGTTCGCGGCCTCGCGTCTTCGACGTTGTGTTGCGGGTTGTGGCCAACTGGGAGTTTTTCCACGATCCACGTGGACGCCCCTATGCTCGCGTGCCCTGGACCGGTCATTGGGAAACTTACGCGCTAGTCTCGACCCACTTTGTGCATCTCCTCCATCACGCCGTTTACAGCGAGACGGGGCAAGCCCTTGGGGCAGACGTTATCAACGTAGCGCTTCGGCACCTATCGGCGCTGGCCGTCTTGGAAGGAGATGAGCGGACGGTCTATTGCCGGGTGGCCCACCCGTCGCCGGATGTTCTGATCTACGACCTCGGGCGCCCCGATTGGTCCTACGTCCTGGCTATCCCAGGGCATTGGGAAGTTCGCTTCGACCGTTGCCCCGTCGAGTTTGAACGTTCGGATGGCATGCGTCCGCAGGACATCCCGGAGCGGGGAGGGCTGATCAATCAAGCCTACCAGTATTGGAACACGGATGAAGCTGGGTACATGCATCTGGCCGGGTGGCTGCTCGGCGCATTCCGTGGCGAAGCACCTATTCCAATCCTGAAAATTTCCGGGTCGCATGGCACGGCGAAGAGTTCCCTGACGCGCACGTTGTGCAGTCTGATCGATCCACGCGAACCCGAGATGGTCAGCCTGACACGTGACGTGCGCGACCTCGTGGCGAGCGTCGCAAACAGGTACGCCGTCGGAATCAACAACACGAGCCGATTGAGCCAGGACGCATCGGACACCCTGTGCCGTCTTGCATCGGGCGAAGGGGTTGTCTCGCGGCAGCTTCACACGAACCTGGGGGAGGTCGTAACCGGCCGCCAAAATGCACTGGTTGTGAATGGCATCGCGTTCGACGCAGCGGCAGACGCAACCTCGCGCATGATCGAGATAGAACTTCAGCGCATTCCCGACGAAGCGCGTGTCACCGAGGCCGACTTTTGGAAGCGCTTCGCCGCCGATAAGCCCGAGATACTTGGTGCGCTCTTCGACGCAGTCGTGATCGGGTTGCAGCGTCAAGACGAGGTGCACATTCCTGCTCCGCCTCGTCTTGCCGACCATGTGACTTGGGTCGAGGCATGTGCCCCCGCACTTGGCTGGGAGGAGGGCCAATATCTCGCGCTCTACGCAAAGGCCCGCGAACAATCCGCCAAGGATGCGCTTGAGGCAGATGCGGTCGCTGTAGCAATTCGGAACTTGATCCTCGGTGATCCTGACGCCGACAACGACGCATGGCGCTCGGGTTGCGACACGTGGAACGGCAGCGCGACGAGACTCCTCGAAGAGTTGTCGCAGCGGGTACGCGGTGGCGGTGACGCAAAACTGCGCGAAGCGTTCCTCAAATCCCGCGCATGGCCAGCGAACGCTGCCGCTCTCGGCAAGAGAATCATGAGATGCATCCCATTGCTGTACGATGCGGCGATAAACATCGAAAAAGCCCACAGCGGTGTGACGACATGGACGATATCGAGGCGTGAGCCATGATCGTCCGTATTCGAACTGTTTCACATGCAACAATCTGCGCCGAGTTTGTCTCATGCGTGAGACTTTTTGTTGCATCCAAGGAGCTAGCGGGAGAGGCCGTGTGATGGCGCTCTCGCCGCGTGACATCCAGGCGATTGGGCGGATTGCGGGCGTTGCTATCGACGCTGGTGTCCTCAGTCGGAGTGACCTCGATGTTGCGTCTCTCATGCGTGAGTTCAGCGAAGGCGACGGCTGCGAACCTTTTGAGGCGGCCGTGGGGCGCCCAATGTCTCGCGCCGAGCGGGACGCACGACTTCATCTCTTGAGACTTCAATGCTGGCCGGAACTCAAACTGGCGCGATGTGCCTCGATGATCGCTGAGCGCTTCATCCGCTATGAGGAAATTGGGTGGGTGCGGGACCGTCACGTTACCGAGGCGCCCGCTAGCGAGCCCGAGGCAACGTTCTGGGCAATCCTTCAAGGAGGTCAGCGAGTGCCCGAGTGGAGGCAGACATTTCGGATTTTGTCATCCGCCTCTTCGGATGTCACCGGCCCTGCGCTACGCAAGGTGAAGAGCAACAAGGAGAACGACGATGAAGATCAAGCTTGACCCTCACAGGCTAACGCTCTTGCGGCAGACCGTTGACCGTCTACAGCAAGCCTCCGACGAAGCCGCTGATCAGCTCGGTGACTACTTCGACGCCCTTCGTATGGCACAGGCAGAGTTGAGCGCCGCCGAAGCAAACCTGAACGAAGCGACCCGCGAGGGCGACCAACGCAGCATGGCGCATTACCGCGCCGTGGTGGAGGCCGCAAACGCAAAGGTCGAAGATGCTGACCGCCTTTATGAAAACACCGCAGAAGGCGCGGAGCGGGCGCGCGAAGAGCTGCGCGTGGCCCGTGCCAATCTCTCGACGGCCACAAAGTGTGCAGAGCGGGCGGCCTCTCGCGGTGAGATCACGCTTCCGCCGATCATCGATAAGAAGCCATCTCGCTCACTCAACACGCGCGCGGTGCGCTGATCAACTAGGGGAAGAGATTATGACGCAGTTGTCTCCATTGGCGACATTGAACCGCTCACTGACGGTCTTCGGCGAAGCGCTGGAAGACCTCAACGAAGTGCGAGCCAAGATCAAAGCGCTTAAGGACGAGCGAACCAAACTTGAGCGATTGCCTGTAACCAAAGCCGAGGCAACCGCTCGCGGCGATGCGTGGCTCGACCGAATTTGCGGACGGGAAGATGGGCCGATGCCTTCCCACATGCCGCCCCTTCACCTCTTCACGCATCGTGAAGTCTCGAAAGCGGTGGAGCTACCAACAAGTGATCGCGAGTTTCGGCGATGTGTGATGACGTTCGTCCGGCCTCAGGTGAGCGCATATCTGGCCGAGTATTGGGAGCGATTTTACAAGGTGGCCGGGCTGGGGATCGCCAGCGAAGTGCGGCAGGCGAAGTTGGCCGAGATGGATGAGGAACTCCTAGGTTTGGAGGCCACGGAAGAGGCGCTGATTCGCGGGGCCGCGCGAATGAACATCTCGCTGATGCGCCGCGACGATGCCGATGGGCGCGTGCTGCTCACGGCTGACGAGTCTCTCCCTAGCATTACGTAATCGACGGTTACTTCCTGCCGGTATCTCCGAAAGGGCGCCGCTGGGGGCAGGAAGTTCAACTCAACCCGGCGGCGCCCGCCATTTTGGAACAGATCGAGGAACACAGATGAGCACACTCATTGCACTCTACCGAGGCGCGGACCTCAAGAAGGCGCCCAAATCACGCCGGAAGGCATCGAATACATCGGCCGCCGATGAGGGGATGACGAGGGAGATGTGTCTGGCTGTTGCCAAGATGACTGATCAACCTCAATCAGATCACAGCGCGCGCTTCGTAAAGTTCTGCCGCCGGGTCCAGAAGGCACGTCAGGCGCGCCATGCCCACCTTGAGCGGGTGAGTGCTGAAAGCGGCTATCCGATAGAGCCACGCAAGGCTCAGCAGTGTCGGATCGATACGAAGAGCCTCTCCGCCGCTGACCGGAAATTCGTTGAGTTCGTTGCGAGCTTCAAGAGGTAGCCGACAATGACCAAAGCTATTGAGTGTCTGGTGCGGCATTACGAGAGTTTGCCGCGCCGCAGCTTGGACGTTCCCGAGCTGTCCGAGATCGGTGGCGTCGTATGCTGGAGTTCGTGGACGCTCGCTGAGCGGGCTGAGCTGAGCCGGTATGTCAACGAGGACGATGTGGCGATTTTCGCGCGCGTGCTCGTGCTGAAGGCTGAGAACAAAAAGGGCGAGAGGTTGTTCGGCAGGGAAGACATCCCCCGGCTTCGCGCGTCGTGCCACGACAAAGTGCTGCGCCGCATTGGCGTGGCTATTCTGGCGGACAACGAGGAAAGCAACCATGGCTAGTCCCGCACTCGCTAAGGTGCTGCGCTTCGATCTCATGGCGCATGACGGTACGCGCGTTGCCTTCGAGAGCGTCAAGCGCAATGCCCGAGACACCTCCAACGTGGTGAACAGTACCCTCGGCCGCATCGGGACATTCGCGGCTGGCTTCGTGTCGATTGCGGCTGTTCGATCCGTTGGACAGTTGGGCAAGGCTGCTATCGACTCCGCTGATGAGGTCGCGACCGCAGCCTCACGGATCGGGATCGCGGCCGACGAATTTCAGCGGTTTCGCTTCGCCGCCGAGCAGGCCGATGTCGGGACCAAGGAACTGGACGGCGCCCTTCGCGTGTTCGCGCAAAATTTGTCGTCGGGTGAGATCAGCGCTCAAGGCCGGGATTTGGCGGAGTCGTTCAGGAACTACATTGAGCAGATTGCCGACGCGCCGAGCCACCTAGAGAAGGTGGCGCTTGCGCAGAAGGCCTTCGGGCGTCAGTGGCAGTCGGCGATGTTGCTGGCGGCGCAAGGTGCCGATGAGTTCCAGAAGCAAGCCGACAGTGCGTTCGTATTCAGCACGAAGGCGCTCGCGGTGGCAGGCGAGTTCGATAACCAGTTTCGCTCGATTCACAATGCGGTCGAGTTGGGGTTCGGGACTGGCTTCATCGAGGCATTCTCTGGCAGCCTGACGACGACCCAGGAAGACCTTGCGCAGCTCAATCAGGCGGCTGAGACGTTCGGGCGCTCCGCCGCCACCGCTTTCAAAGCAGCAACCCTGGCCGTTTCCGAGCTGGGGGATGAGATGGCCGAGATGCATCGTCAGACGGCTGCGTACGTTGATGCAGTCACTCAGTGGCAGGAAGGCAACATGGGGCTCGGTGATCTCGCTGGCGTTCTCATGGACCCGCGAGAACATATGCGAAAGATGTCGGGAATTCAGCAGTCCTCAGATTGGTGGGGCGGCGGCGATCAGCCAAGTTCGGGCTTTGGCTCGGATATACAAGTGCCTCTTGGCAGCGCAGGCGGCAGAGGTCGTGCGGCTGCCGTCGATCCGGCCGCAAAGGTTCTGGAATCGCTTCGCTTCGAGCGAGAGCAGCTCGCGCGCACGAATGAAGAGCAGGCTATATACAATCGCCTGAAACAGGCGGGCGTCGGCATCAACAGCGAAGTTGGTGTGATGATCGCTCAGGAGACCCGAGCGCTCTATCAGGAGCAGGAAGCGCAAAAGGCGCTCAGCGAGCAGGTGAGTTTCTTCGGCGAAACGGCCGTCGATGCGTTCGACCGCCTAATCATCCAGGGCCAAGACTATAAGGACGTGCTCGATGACCTCGCGGGCATGATGCTAAAGCTTGTGCTGCAAGCCGCCTTGCTCGGCGGCGGCCCGTTCGCGGGGCCGCTTGGCACCGCCTCGACCGGCGCTGGGGAGGGCGGGCTTGTCGGCGCGCTCGGCTCTCTGCTCGGCGGCTCACGGGCAGGCGGCGGCCCCGTGGAGCCGGGACGCATCTACCAAGTCCACAAGGACGAATGGATAATTCCTCGCGAAGCGGGGAGCGTTGTGCCGATGCGCGGGGGCATGAGCGGGGGAAGCCCGGTCAGTGTCAACGTGAACGTCATAAACAATAACGGCAGCTCAGTAGAGACTTCGAGCCGCCAAAACGAGAATGGCGGGATCGACCTTGAGGTCATGATCGGCAATGCCGTCGCTAAGCAGACCGCGCAGCCCGGTTCATCGATGAACCGGCAGCTCGGTTCGATGGGCGTGCGTACACCGCCAGTGAGGAGATAGCAGAGATGGCAGAGATGTTGCCCGAGCAGCGCCGCCTCATCCGCATGTTCGCCGAGATTTGCGGGGCTCAACTCTCCGCCGCGGTGAAGGTGGCGCGTGAGGTCGGATACTCCGAGAGCGAGATCGGGCGCGAGATCGACGCCTTCATGTCGAAGTGGCGGCGCGATTGGGCATGGCTATTCAGCTCGGACGCGCTCGATATGATCCTCGCCGACACCATGGATGCATACCGGAGCGCCGACAAGCCAAGAGGCAAGGCTCACTGACGGTTTCGCCCCCGCGCCCCCCAAGGCTTCTAGCGAAGCGGTGTCCTTGTGGCGCGTTCGTTTCCGCAACAGTGCTAAGCCAGCGCCTAGGCGTCAGCGGGTCCTTCCTAGAACGCCCTCCTATGCGGGTAATTCGCGCCCCGGCTTTTCGCCAGTAAGGCTGCCAAAATATAAGGTTTACTCGGTTAACCGGTTGACGCTGGTTAACACTGGTTGACCTTTCCTTTGGGGAAAGCCGCTGCTTGTCACCAAGACAAGTCATCCGGGCGGCCATCCAATCTCATTTCATGACAGATAAATTCTCCGCTTGGGCACGTGTTGCCTTCCTGCCGTCCAGCGTGCCTTCCATCGCAAGGCCCTGGAAACAAAGGGTTTGGAAGTCATGGAAGGCAAAATTCGTATTCCCAGATGTCTTATTCCCAAGAATCAAAAGACCATCAGTAGAGCGCGCGGTGACGTTCCCCATCGCGGATACCAAGGGCCCTACATAAATGAGCGAGCTTTGCCTTCCCTTCCTTCCATGCCTTCCAACCGCCCAGAAACCGAGGACTTCGGGACCGCGAGCATCTGTCCAGAGTGGAAGGCAGAGCCACGGCTGGAAGGGATCGCCCCAAATCTCGATCAGAAAGAGCGGCGGATCGCCGAGTTACTACCGAGTTACTATTGCTGAGAGGAAGGTGTGGGCGCATGATTCGAGTCGCGCCGGGCGCCCGCGCAAACGAACGCCCGGCACTTGCCGATGCCAGCCTAGAAAGGAGGCCAGCATGACCACTGATCCCACTACCATGGATGCCTCAGACGCCGAACTCCGGCGCTTGTTCTCAGACTACAAGGTCGCGGTGAACTCGCCGACATCGACGCTATCCGCGCAGCGCCGACGAGAGCTGCTTTCTGAAATGCTATGCATCCCCGCCGAAGGGCCGGCGGGCGTTGCCATCAAACTCGCTCTAAGCGGAGACTGGGGGCGGACGCCAACAGTTCCTAGCGACGATCTATTCGACTTCATCCGCTCGGCCCTCGCGGACGCGCAGCGGCTCGGATGCGTGGAACCGGGCGCGCTAGACCTCTGGAGCGACGTGCCGGGCTATCGTTCCGACGCGCAACATCTCTCCTAAGCGCAATTCCGGAGTGAGCGCTGCATGATTGATTGGTTGAGCGCCACATCAACGATCGGAATGTTACTGGGGACCGCCGTTATAGCGGCGGCGACCCTCTTGCTTTGGCGTGTGACGCATGTGCTCGCGATTGAGACTCGCCGGTTGGTGGATGCTGGTACCCAGCCCCACGTGGTTGCGATCCTTGAGCCAAACCGATGGTCTATGTTGCACGCTGATCTGACCGTGGAAAATACGGGCTCTGGAACCGCGTACGAGATCCAGATCTCATTTGATCCGCCGCTCTCAAAGAAGGTGAATGAAACTGATGGTGTCGCGCCGCTTCAGCGCATCAGCGTGTTGAAGCCTGGCCAGAGAGTTTCGAGCTTCCTGTCAGAGTTCGAGCCACTCATGGGCAACGTTTACTCGGTAACCATTAGCTGGCGTCGTCAGGGAGGCGTTACGCCCGAATCCAATCAGTACACGCTCGACATGTCTGCGCTTGAAGCCATCTCTAGGCTTGGGGGTGATCCGATGGTTCAGATCGCGCAGGAGACCAAGCACATAAGAGAGGATTTGAGGCGTGTCACGACAGGGCACCAAAGGCTAGGTGTCAATGTCTACTCTGCAAGTGATCGTGACAATGAGCGACGCGCATTTGATGAAGCGCACGCGAATAAAAGAAAGAGACAACTGAAGTCGCCTGACAAAGATGCCTGACCTTTGTGGTGACCCCAGTCCCGCTCCCCTTGGCTCCAGGGTTAGCGTCCCCTGGCGAAATTTTTGGGGAGTAAAAATCGTCACCCTCGTGGGCGACCTTTTCTACTCCCCCGAGGAGGGCGAAAACGTCCTACAGAGAAGACGCATACCTGTAGTATTCAGTTGCAAGCAGTATCCAGTAACACGTATAAGGGGGAGTAAAAATTTTCGCCCCCATTAAGGCTCTGGTCCCTTGCCCCAAGGCTCGCGACGGAGCATATCTCGTGAATGACAGAGCCACCTTCAAAGAAATCGGCCGACATCATCCCGCTTCCCGCGAAGCAGGAAAAGCTCGTCGGTAGGCTTGCCCAGGACAAGTGGTCCAAGCAGGTCATCAAGCTCGGCTACACGGCGTTGCCGAACCTTCTCCTGCAGGCCCAAGCGCGGTTGGAGATCACGCCTCCTGAACTCAATGTCCTTTTGCAGATCGCGCAGCATTGGTGGGAAGCGGGCAACAATCCGCACCCGTCCAAAGACAGTATTGCCAATCGAATGGGAGTTTCGCCCCGGCAGGTCCAGCGGATTCTCACCCAGCTAGAGAAGAAGAAGCTGGTAGCGCGCATCTACCGCTATTCGGGCGGCCGACAGATCAACACGGATTACTCCTTCCAGCCTCTCATCGACCAACTTAAGGCGCTTGAGCCGGAATTTAGCAAGGAGGTTGAACAGAAGCGGCTGCGAAAGAAGAAACTGGAGAAGGCCAAGGCAAGCTGACCTTCCCCAATGTGCTGCGCGCGGCATAGCTCAAATGGATAGAGCGCCCGCTGTCTTTGAAATCTTAGTCTAGCGGCGAGAGAGTAGGAGCGGGGAGATGCAGGTTCAAGTCCTGCTGCCGTGGCCAGGGCACGAATTTGCCACCGCGATTGCCACCCAACACCCAAGGACACAAGGAGACGAGCAGGCATGAACCGGGGAGCCCGGTATCGACAAACGGCTTAAAACAGCACTCTTTGGGATAGGCCGTTGTTGCAAGGGATGCGAGCAGGTGGTTTTCGAGACCGCCCCGTTCGACCACTCCGGCACCTCTCCAAGCGGGCTGATGTAGCTTGCCGGCGCGCTTGCCGCAAGCCCGGAGCGCGGCCGGACTTCGGGGCCGAATTGGCCAATTCCCCGGCCACTGGGAATTGACTTCTGGGGTCGGCCCACTATATTGCGCCGCTTATCGCTCCTTTAGAGGCGTGCCGGCGGCGGAAATGCGCTGGCAAATCAAGCCCCAAGAGACGGAATTAAAGACATGTTCGCGGTCATTCGCACGGGCGGCAAGCAATATCGCGTGGCGCCGAACGACATTATCGAGATCGAGAAGATCGCCGGAAACCCGGGCGACGTGGTCGAGCTCTCCGAAGTATTGCTGCTGGGCGGCGAGGGTGCCGCGACCACCGGCACACCGACGGTCTCCGGCGCCACGGTGGCGGCCGAGGTGTTGGAGCAGAAGCGCGGTGACAAGATCATCGTCTTCAAGAAGAAGCGCCGCCAGGGCTATCGCCGCACAAGAGGCCACCGTCAGGACCTGACGGCCCTGCGCATCACCGAGATTCTGACCGACGGCAAGAAACCGTCGAAGGCGGCCGCGGCGAAGCCGAAAGCGAGTGCCACACCGGCGCCCGCGAACGAGGCTCCGGCCAACGAGGCCGCCGCCGCGACGGCCGGCGAAAAGCCCGCCGAGACGGCATCCGCCGAGAAAACCCCGGCGACGAAGAGCTAAAGGAACACCACGATGGCACACAAGAAGGCAGGCGGCTCCTCGCGTAACGGCCGCGATTCGGCTGGACGGCGTCTCGGCGTCAAGAAATCGGGCGGCCAGAAGGTGATTGCCGGCAACATCATCATTCGCCAGCGCGGTACCAAGTGGCACAATGGCGATGGCGTCGGTATCGGCAAGGATCACACGCTGTTCGCGCTCGTCGACGGTGTTGTCGAATTCGCCACCAAGGCCAAGGGCCGGACCTACGTTTCGGTGAAGCCGGAGGCGGCGTCTTAGGCGCGATCGCCTTCGACAGATTGCTGGCCGAGTTACGGGCGCCCGTCATCGTGCGGGCGCTTTCCCGTCCATACGCTGCCCTTCCATGCAGATCAGAACGCAAAGGCTAACCTTACGGCCTCCGAAGCCGTCCGACGCCGCGCGCGTGAGCAGGCTCGCGGGCGAGTTCGATGTCGCCTGCATGACCGGCATGATTCCGTATCCTTACGAGGAGGGCGAGGCGCGGGCCTGGCTGGAACGCGCGGGCGGCGGGGATGAAGGCGTCGTGTTCGCGATCGAGCGGGACGGGGCCCTGATCGGTTGCACCGGCTACATGACGTTCGATGCGGACCACGCCGAGCTCGGCTATTGGATCGGGAAGCCCTATTGGGGTGCCGGCTATGCCACCGAGGCCGTCCGCGCGCTCGTGGCCCATGCCTTCGATGCGCACCGATTCGCCTATCTCAGGGCCGGGCACTTCGCCGACAATCCCGGATCGCAGCGTGTGCTCGGCAAGCTCGGCTTCTCGCGCGAGGGCGAGGAGATGCGCGATTGTTTGGCACGCGGCGAGGCGCTGCACTGTCTGACATACCGGCTCGACCGCGCTCGCGCGGCCGTCGCGCTCCGGCGGGCGTGAGGTGTCGCGCGGCCGCGTCTCCGCAAAGCGTGCAACACGGCATCCCTGATGCTAATCCCTTGCCATGCAATTTCTCGATTCCGCAAAGGTCTATGTCCGCTCCGGCGACGGCGGTAACGGGTGCGTCAGCTTCCGGCGGGAGAAATATGTCGAGTTCGGCGGTCCCAACGGTGGCGATGGCGGCCGCGGCGGCGACGTGATCGTCGAGTGCGTGGCCAATCTCAACACGCTTCTCGACTTTCGCTATCAGCAGCATTTCAAGGCCAAGAAGGGCGGCAACGGCATGGGCCAGAACCGCACCGGGGCCAAGGGCGCGGATGTGGTCCTGAAAGTGCCGCCGGGTACGCAAATTCTCGACGAGGACGGCGAGACGCTGATCGCCGATCTCACCGAGCCGGGCACCCGCATCGTGCTGCTCGAAGGCGGCAATGGCGGGTTCGGCAACACGCATTTCAAGACATCGACGAATCAGGCACCGCGCCGGGCCAATCCCGGTCTGCCCGGTGAGGAGATGTATCTCTGGCTACGCCTGAAGCTGATCGGCGATGTCGGGATCGTCGGTCTGCCCAACGCGGGCAAGTCCACCTTCCTGGCCACGGTCAGCCGGGCCAAGCCGAAGATCGCCGACTATCCTTTCACGACGCTCCACCCCAATCTCGGTGTGGTGCGGTTCGGCGGTCTCGACTTCGTCATCGCCGACATTCCCGGTCTGATCGAGGGCGCTCATGAAGGGGCGGGGATCGGCGACCGCTTCCTCGGTCACGTGGAGCGGACGGCGGTGCTGCTGCACCTCGTCGATGCGACGTCGGAGGACCCGGCCGAAGCCTACGAGATCGTTCGGGGCGAGATCGAAGCCTATGGCGCGGGGCTCGAGGACAAACCGGAAGTCCTGGCGCTGTCCAAGGCCGATGCCGTCGATCCGGACGATCTCAAGAGGAAGCTGCAGGCGCTCAAGATGGCTGCGGGTGTCACGCCCCTGATCGTGTCGGCCGCGACGGGCAAAGGCGTGCAGGAAGTGCTGGCCGCCCTTGCGCGCGAGATCGTGGCGATGCGCGCCGGGGAAGCACGGGAACCGTCGCCCCAAAAGACACGAGGGTGGCGGCCATGAGACCCGAATGGGCCAAGGCGCGCCGCATCGTCGTCAAGATCGGCTCGGCGCTGCTGGTCGACAACGAGGCGGGCGTGTTGCGCGCCGCATGGCTCGACGCGCTCTGCGACGACATCGCGGAACTGCGCAAGCGCGGCAAGGAAGTGATCCTCGTGTCGTCCGGTGCCATCGCGCTCGGCCGCAACCTGCTCGGGGTCCCCAAGGGCCCGCTCAAGCTGGAGGACAGCCAGGCCTCCGCCGCCGTCGGTCAGATTCATTTGGCCCATGCCTATGAGAGCGCGTTTCGGGCGCGCGGGCTCGTGGCCGCACAGGTCCTGGTGACGCTGGGCGACACGGAAGAGCGGCGGCGATACCTCAACGCGCGCAGCACGATCTCGACCTTGCTGAAGCGCGGCGCGGTGCCGGTGGTGAACGAGAACGACACGGTGGCGACCAACGAGATCCGCTATGGCGACAACGACCGGCTCGCCGCGCGCGTGGCCTCGATGGTGAGCGCGGACTGTCTCGTGCTTCTGTCGGATGTCGATGGGCTGTACACGGCCCCGCCCGGTAGCGGGGCCGATGCAAAGCGGCTCGATGTCGTTCCCGAGATCACGGCCGAAATCGAGGCGATGGCCGGCGATGTGGGGTCGGAATTGTCGCGCGGCGGCATGGTGACCAAGATCGAAGCGGCCAAGATCGCCGTGCAAGCGGGGACCAATATGGTCATCGCCAGCGGCAAGGTGACGAACCCGCTGTCCGTCTTCGCCGAGGCGGGCATCTGCACGTGGTTCCTCGCCCATTCCGACCCGGTGACGGCGCGCAAACGCTGGATCGGCGGTACGCTCGAACCGCGCGGCGCCGTATTCGTCGATCCTGGCGCGGCGGCGGCCCTGGGATCGGGCAAGAGTCTGCTGCCCGCCGGGGTCACGCATATCGAAGGCTATTTCGAGCGGGGCGATGCCGTGGTCATCCGAAGCGCCGGCGGCACGGAGATCGGCCGGGGGCTGATCGCCTACGGCCATGCCGACGCCGCCGCGATCATCGGGCGCAAGAGCCGTGAAATCGCGGGCATACTGGGCTATCTTGGCCGTCCGGAGCTGATCCATCGCGACGACATGACTCTAAGAAGAACGGGCTCCTGAAGAGCCCACAAAACGAAAGGCTTACGACGTGTCTCTTCCCGCCCAAGACCCCGCCATCAGTCTGGAGCCCATGATGCTCTATATGGGACGGCTTGCCCGAGCGGCGGCGGCCGAACTGGCGGTTGCGTCCACCGAGCAGAAGAACGCGGCCCTCGAAGCCATGGCGGCCGCGCTCGAAGCGGGCGCGGAGAAGATCCTCGAGGCCAACGCCAAGGATCTGGAAGCGGCGGAAAAGAACGGCCGCGACGCGGCCTATCTGGACCGGCTCCGGCTCGACGGCGGCCGGATCGCGGCGATGGCGAAAGGCTTGCGCGAGGTCGCGGCGCTGCCAGATCCCGCCGGCAAGACCATTACATCCTGGACGCGTCCGAACGGGCTGGAGATCGCGCGGGTACGGGTTCCCCTCGGCGT
The DNA here is from genome assembly GCA_002482645.1 of Hyphomicrobiaceae bacterium UBA7697. GTDB lineage: Bacteria > Pseudomonadota > Alphaproteobacteria > Rhizobiales > Methyloligellaceae > Methyloceanibacter. The sequence continues at coordinate 114,955 of DLGJ01000002.1, read as the reverse complement.
GATCGGCATGATCTACGAGAGCCGCCCCAACGTCACGGCGGACGCGTCGGCCTTGTGCCTGAAAGCCGGCAACGCGGTGATCCTGCGCTCCGGCTCCGACAGTTTCCTGACCTCGCTGGTGATCGCCAATCATCTGACCGAGGCGGTCAAGTCGGTCGGGCTTCCCGGCGAAGCCATTCAGCTCGTTCCCTCGGTGGACCGGCAGGCGGTCGGGTTCATCCTCGGCGGGCTTGACGGCGCCGTCGACGTGATCGTGCCGCGCGGCGGCAGGAGCCTCGTCGAGCGTGTCCAGAAGGAGGCGCGGGTGCCGGTGTTCGCGCATCTCGAAGGCAACTGTCACGTCTATGTGGACGAGACCGCGCCGCTCGATATGGCGCGCGACGTGGTCGTCAATGCCAAGATGCGCCGTCCGGGCATTTGCGGGGCGGCCGAGACGCTGCTCGTCTCGCGTGCCGCCGTTCCGACTCATCTCACGCCCATCGTGGACGCGCTGATCGAAGCCGGATGCGAAATCCGGGGCGATCCGGATACGCAGCATACGGATAGCCGCGTGAAGACCGCGACCGACGAAGATTGGGATACGGAGTATCTCGCGCCGATCATCGCGGTGAGGGTCGTGGACGATCTGGACGACGCGATCGATCATATCGCCGAACATGGTTCGCACCACACCGATGCGATCGTCACGAGCGACGAGGCGGCGGCCGCGGAGTTCCTGTCGCGTGTCGACAGCGCGATCGTGCTGCACAACGCCTCGACTCAGTTCGCCGACGGCGGCGAGTTCGGCATGGGCGCGGAGATCGGGATCGCGACCGGACGATTCCATGCGCGCGGGCCCGTGGGCGTCGAGCAACTCACCACGTTCAAATACGTGGTGCACGGGCAGGGCCAGACCCGCCCCTGAATGGTCTCGCGCGCTTTGAGCCAAACCCAGCCCCTGGAATTTCGCGCGCCGGTCGCGGCGCCCGGCATGCGGATCGGTCTCCTCGGCGGCTCCTTCAATCCGGCCCATGAGGCCCATCGTGCCATCAGTCTCGCCGCCCTCAAGCGGCTCGGTCTCGACCGGGTCTGGTGGCTGGTCACGGCCGGCAATCCATTGAAGGACCGTGCGGGGCTGCCGCCGGTGACGAAGCGCGTGCGCGATGCGCGCCGCATCGCCAACCACAAGCGGATCGTCGTCACGGGCTTCGACGGAGGAACGGGGTCGCCTTACACGGTGGATCTGCTGATGGCCCTGAAGCAGCGTTTCCCGGGCGTCCATTTCGTGTGGCTGATGGGGGCCGACAATCTCGCCGGCATTCACCGATGGAAGGATTGGCCCGAGATTTTCGACCTGGTTCCGGTCGCCGTGCTGGATCGTCCGGGCTACCGGCTCAAGGCGCGCGCGAGCAAAGCGGCGCATCGCTTCGCCTTTGCCTATGTGGACGAGAGCGACGCGGGCGGTCTTGCGCTTCGCCGTCCCCCCGCCTGGACCGTCCTCACGCACCGGCTTTCGGGGCTGTCGTCGACCGCCCTTCGCGAAATTGTTGCGGAATCGGACTAATTTACTAGATCAAGACCAAGAAGAACCGGCCCCTACTATCTATTGAAACCAGGTGAGCCGGCATATTAATGTGAAGGTGTGAAGTGGCGTTTGTCGAAAGAGCCCCGCGCGCCACGCAAAGGGCATTGTCTCAAGCCGCTTCTTCAGTGCAATGGCAGAAGGAAACCCACGCAAACATGCGCTCACCTAGCGAGGGTACACACAACGGTACGCCTCCACCCGGACTAGCGTCATTCAGCGCCGAGCCGGGACGACTGCTGAAGATCGTGACCGACACGCTCGACGGCGCCAAAGCCGAAGATGTCGCGGTCATCGATTTGAAGGGAAAGACGTCGATTGGCGACTACATGGTTGTCGCCTCGGGTCGTTCGCAGCGGCATGTCGGCGCGGTCGCCGACCATCTCATCAAAGCGCTAAAAGACGAAGGCTATGGCCGTGCACGTGTCGAAGGATTGCCTCAGGGCGACTGGGTGCTGATCGATGCGGGCGAGGTCATTGTCCATCTCTTTCGGCCCGAGGTTCGTGAGTTCTACAACCTCGAAAAGATGTGGTCCGCCGACCGGCCGATGGAGCGACTGGTGGTCTGAGCCAAGGACCGCCACCGGCGCGCGCGGCGAAGGCCGGCCATGCGTCTGCTGATCGCCGGCGTCGGTAAGCTCAAGCAGGGACCAGAGCGTGCGCTCTGTGCCCATTATCTCGGCCGCGCCGAAGCGCTCGGCCGCAGCCTCGGGTTGTCGCCGCTGGCGGTCGCCGAACTGCCGGAATCGCGCGCGCCGACCGTATCGGGCCGCCGTTCCGCCGAGGCGGAGGCCCTCTTGGCGAAACTTCCATCCGGCTTCGCCGTTGTGTGTCTGGACCCAGGCGGAGAACGGCTGTCGAGCGATGCCTTCGCCGAGACTTTGGCCGCGCGGCGGGATAGCGCTACGGCTCCGGGACTGGCCTTCGTTCTCGGCGGCCCCGACGGTCTCGGCGAGGCGGTGCTGGGTCGCGCGGTGCTGTCGCTCTCCCTGGGGCCGATGACGTTGCCCCATGGGCTTGCGCGCATCGTGCTTGCCGAGCAGCTCTACCGGGCTATGACGATTTTGGCGGGGCATCCCTACCACCGGGGCTGAGGGGCGAAAGGTTAAGGATTCTTAAGGCTTTTGCCTTGATTCTGCCGCTTCCCTCCGGTGCCATCGACCGAACGGCCAGGACGAATGGCGCATTCGAAGCGATTGACCTTCACCACGCGAAATTTTCGGGTCGCCCTTGTAGTCACGGTTCTCTTGGGCGTGCCTGCCGGGCATGCCTACGGCCAGGAAGACCTCTCCCGGGACGAAGCCAAACAGCGTCTCGACGAGACCGAACACGAATTGGAATCCAGCCGGGTCAAGGCGGAGGGCCTCACCAAGGACCTCGCGGTTCTGGCGGAAGAAAGGGCACGGCTCAACAGCGAACTGATCGAAGCGGGCAAACGCGTTCAGGAGAGCGAGGCGCGGCTTTCGGAGACCGAAAGCGAACTCGCCGAACTGACCGCCCAAGTCAACGCGATGCAAAACTCGATCAACGAGCGGAAAGCCGCGATTGTGACGATGTTGAGCGCCATGCAGAGGATTGGCCGCACGCCGCCGCCGGCGATTGTTACCCGGCGCGACGATGCGTTGAAGGTCGTTCGTGGTGCGATGCTGCTCGCCGAAATCTATCCGGAACTCAAATATCAAGCCGATAGCCTCACCGAGAGCCTTCAGGACATCTCGGCGGTGGAGGAACGAATCCGTGCCGAACGCGATGCGCAGCGCCGCGACGCCGATCAGTTGGCGGCGGAGCAGGAGCGTCTCGACCGCCTGATCGCGGAGAAGAAATCCCGGCAGGATGCGGGCCAGCAGGAGCTGGCGGATTTGAACCAGTCGGCGAAGACACTCGCGGCCGAGGTCGAAAGTCTGAACGATTTGGTGGAGCAGCTCGACGAGAAGATCGCCAAGGCGGAAGTCGCGCAATACGACGCCGAACTCGCGGCGGAGACGGCATTGCGGACGCGGTTGCAGCAAGAGGTCATGGCGACCCCCGCCAACGAACGGGTGGTCGAACTCAAGCCGGACGCGAAGAAGGTGGCCTTCGCCAGCCCGGATCGGATGAAGCCGGCCGTGCCGTTCGATCAATCCAAGGGCAGTCTACGGCTCCCGGCGCAAGGGCAACGCACCCACGGGTTCGGCGACAAGGACGCCGCCGGCGCGGCGCTTCAAGGCGTTTCGCTGGAGACCCGCGCGGAGGCGCGCGTCACGGCCCCCGCGGACGGTTGGGTGGTCTACGCCGGACCCTTCCGCTCCTATGGGCAACTCTTGATCATCAACGCTGGCGGGGGCTATCATATTTTGCTTGCGGGGATGAGCCGCATTGACGTGAGCCTCGGCCAATTCGTTCTAGCTGGCGAGCCGATCGCCGTCATGGGCGACGCGGTGCCGCCGGGCGATCGCGGTGGCCAAAGTTCACGCCCCGTCCTCTATGTAGAATTCAGAAAGGACGGACGGCCAATAGACCCCGGCCCATGGTGGGCCGCGGCATCTGGGAAGGTGCAAGGATGATGCGGAAGTCCGAATACGCTCTGTGGGCGCTTCTGGTTGTGGCGGTAATCGCCGCGGGCTCGACGATGGTAAGCCTCGCGCGAAGCCCGTCCGCCTCGGCGGCCAATTCGGAGATTTACAAGCAACTCGATCTCTTCGGTGAGGTGCTGGAACGCGTGCGGGCGGATTATGTGGAGGAGCCCACGGACTCCAAGCTGATCGAGTCCGCCATCAACGGCATGCTGACGGCGCTCGACCCGCACTCCGCCTATCTCAACCCGAAGCATTTCCGCGACATGCAGGTGCAGACCCGGGGCGAATTCGGCGGTCTCGGCATCGAGGTCACGATGGAGAACGGCGTCGTCAAGGTCGTGTCTCCCATCGAGGACACGCCGGCCGCCCGCGCGGGCCTCATGAGCGGCGATCTGATCACCCATCTCGACAAGGAGCAGATCCTCGGCCTCACATTGCAGGAAGCCGTCGAGAAGATGCGTGGCCCGGTCAACTCGCCGATCACGCTGACGATCGTGCGCAAGGGCGTCGACGATCCGTTCGAGGTCAAGGTCGTCCGCGACATGATCCATATCAACCCGGTGAAGTACAACGCCGAGGGCGACGATGTGGGCTATATCCGGATCACGACGTTCAACGAGCAGACCACCGACAATCTGGTGAAGGCCGTCGACGACCTCAAGAAAGAGCTGGGAGACAATCTGAAGGGTTACGTCATCGATCTGCGGAATAACCCCGGGGGCTTGCTGGATCAGGCCATCTCCGTGTCGGATTCGTTCCTCGATCAGGGCGCGATCGTCCTGACCCGCGGCCGCAATCTCGAAGAAACGCAGCGGTCCAATGCCCGGAAGGGCGACATCACCGACGGCAAGAAGATCGTCGTGCTGATCAACGGCGGTTCGGCCTCCGCGTCCGAGATCGTCGCGGGGGCGCTTCAAGACCATCACCGGGCAACCGTGATCGGCACGCGCTCGTTCGGCAAGGGCTCGGTGCAGACCATCATTCCGCTCGGTTCCAGCGGCGCCTTGCGGCTGACCACCGCCCGCTACTACACGCCTTCGGGCCGTTCGATCCAAGCCAAGGGTATCGACCCCGAACTCGTGGTCGAGGAAGAGCTTCCGGACGATCTCAAGAAGAAGGAAGACGTCATTGGGACGCGCGGCGAGGCCAATCTTCGCGGCCATCTCAAAAACGAGACGACGAAAGAAGAGGAGGAGCAGTCGGGCAGTTCCTCTTATGTCCCCGAGGACAAGGAAAAGGATACGCAGTTGAACTATGCGCTGGACCTTTTGCGGGGTATCAAGTCAGTAGACACTGAGCTGAAGCAAAAAGCGGAGGCTGCGAACTAGACCTCAGCCCGCGAAGCAACGAGCCGCGCGGGCGACCAGGGGTAGGGGAGCGGCCTTCGCACATTCGAGCCTTGGTACAAAGGCTGTCGCCGGGCTACGGCCTGGAAGTGGGGAGGACGACACTATGAAGGCCGCGGAATGAAGGCCTTAGCCGTTGCTTCGGGGATCGTATTCTGGACCTTGGTGATTGGCGTCACCTTGCTCATGTTCTTGTCTGGGCCGGAACCAGCCGAGGTCGTCCAGATCGACACGGCTCCGCCGGCGGCTCCTGCCGCAGGGAACGCCGGCGCCATCGGACTTCCGCCGGGATTCTCCGTGACAGGTCCGGCGATCAGCCCCGCGGCCCCCGGGCCACCGGGCGGTCCAGCGCTCGCGCCGCCCGGCCAAGGCACCAATATGATGCCGGTGGTCCCGGGCCAAGTGCCCTTGCCGCCGGCTCCTGCCGCTCCTGGGCCGAATGGCGCTCTGGAATCGGAGACCAAGACCGTTGCGTCCAGCGTGGGCGAGTCCCGCCGCCAGGTCGCCCTGGCCAGCCTTGTGCCCGGTATCGACAAATCGGCGGACGCGCCCTTGTCCGAAGCGCCGCTCCCGGCCTTGGTCGAGGAATCGCCTTACGGACCGCTGCCGAAGGTTGCCGAGGACGGTAGCCGCCCCGCCGATGTGTACGCACGGCCGTCCGATTATGCCGCCGTCAAGGGCGGCCCTCCGCGGGTCGCGGTCCTGCTGAACGGTCTTGGCATCCCCGGCGCGCCGGATGGCGACATCATCAAGGGGCTTCCACCGCCTGTGAGCCTCGCCTATGGCGCCTATGGGCGCGGCCTCCAGGAGCGAGTGACAGAGGCTCGCACGGCCGGGCACGAGATTTACCTCGCAGTCCCCCTGGAGCCCGAGAACTACCCCTCCAAAGATCCCGGCCCCCACGCACTCCTCACCAGCCTCTCCCCCAAAGACAATCTGAAGCGCCTGCAATGGGCGATGTCGCGCTACACGGGCTATGTGGGCGTGACGAACTATATGGGCGCGAAGTTCGAGACCGAACTCGGATCCGTGGCGCCCGTCCTCGAGGAATTGAAGCGCCGCGGGTTGATCTATCTCGACGACGGCAGTGTCGATGCTTCGGTGGCGGGCAGGGTCGCCACCGCTTTGCAGCTTGAGCATGCCAAGGCCGATATTCGCCTCGATCTCGGCCGGATGGACGTGCAGCTTGCGAAGCTCGAAGCCGCCGCGAAAGAGAACGGCTCGGCCATCGGCGTGGCCAAGGCGGCGCCCGCGACGGTCAAGCACATTGCGGACTGGGCCGGTACGCTCGAACAAAAGGGACTGGTTCTCGTCCCCGTCAGCGCGGCGGTCCGCACGCCGCGGCAGAGCTGAGCTCCCGCCGTCTCGTCTTTGCCATCGCCCACAGCGAAGTTTGAACGCCATGACCGATACCGTGACCTTGCCGTACCGCCCTTGCGTGGGTGTGATGCTTTTGAACGTGGACAGCCATGTCTTCGTCGGACGCCGTTCGGAACGCAAGGGCGCGTCCGAAGGCGAGGGGCAATGGTGGCAGATGCCGCAAGGCGGAATCGACAGGGGCGAAGATGCCGAAGAGGCCGCGCGCCGTGAGCTCTGGGAAGAGACCGGTGTGCGCAGGGCCCGCTTCCTCGCCCAGACCGAGGACTGGCTTCTCTACGACCTGCCGCCCGAGCTCGCCGGTGTCGCCTGGAAGGGCAAATACAGGGGGCAGAAGCAGATGTGGTTCGCGGCGCGTTTCGAAGGCGCCGAGCGGGAGATCGATCTCAAACCGCGCCCTGACCACAAGGCGGAATTCGACGCCTGGCGGTGGGTGCCGATGGCGGATTTGCCGGAACTGGTGGTGCCGTTCAAACGGGATGTCTACGCCGCCGTCGTGGATGCCTTCGCGCATCTCCGGTAAGGCAAGACAGAACAAACAAGACAGAACAAACAAGGCAAACGAAAATGCCGGCCCCTTGGACCGGCATTGGGACTCACGCGTTAAGCGCGGCCTGAACTTGGCGCAGATGCTGGAGCGTCATCTGGGCCCGATCCTTCGCCTCGCCGGAAAGATCGGTCACGTCCTCTTCCGCATTGGCGATCGCCTGATTGAGGTGCTCCGGGCTCATTTCGTCCAGGTCGATGGCCGTTTCAGCGAGAACCGTCAAGCCGGCGGGAACCACCTCGGCGAAGCCGCCCCGGGCGAAGAAGCGCTGACGCTTGCCGCCGGGAAATTCGACCTCAAGCAACCCAGGACGGAGCGTCGTGATGAGCGGGGCATGCTTGGCCATGATGGTCATGTCGCCCTCGGCGCCCGGCACGAGCACCTGCTCGACCTCGCCCGAGAACAGAAGCTTCTCGGGCGATACCAGTTCGAATTTGAACGGATCGGGCATTAAGCGGCCTCGGCTGCGAGCTTCTCGGCCTTGGCGATGGCCTCGTCGATCGTGCCGACCATGTAGAACGCCGCTTCCGGCAGATGGTCGTAATCGCCGTCGCAGAGCCCCTTGAAGCCCTTGATCGTGTCGGCCAGATCGACCAGCACGCCCGGCGATCCGGTGAACACCTCGGCGACATGGAACGGCTGCGACAGGAAGCGCTCGATCTTACGCGCGCGCGACACGGTCAGCTTGTCCTCTTCCGAAAGCTCGTCCATGCCGAGAATGGCGATGATGTCTTGCAGGGCCTTGTAGCGCTGCAGAATTTCCTGCACCTGGCGGGCCACGGCGTAGTGCTCTTCGCCGAGGATACGCGGGTCGAGCATGCGCGACGTGGAGTCGAGCGGATCCACGGCCGGGTAGATGCCCTTCTCGGCGATCGTGCGCGACAGCACGGTCGTGGCGTCCAGATGCGCGAACGACGTTGCCGGGGCCGGATCGGTCAGGTCGTCGGCCGGCACGTAAATGGCCTGCACCGAGGTGATCGAGCCCTTCTGGGTGGTGGTGATGCGCTCCTGCAAGGCGCCCATGTCGGTGGCCAGGGTGGGCTGATATCCCACGGCGGAAGGAATACGGCCGAGAAGGGCCGACACTTCCGAACCGGCTTGCGTGAAGCGGAAGATGTTGTCCACGAAGAACAGCACGTCTTGGCCTTCATCGCGGAACGACTCGGCGACGGTGAGGCCGGACAAGGCCACGCGGGCGCGCGCTCCGGGCGGCTCGTTCATCTGGCCGTACACGAGAGCGCATTTGGACCCTTCGATCGAGCCCTCTTTCGGGTCCTTGTTCACGCCCGACTCGATCATCTCGTGATAGAGGTCGTTACCCTCGCGGGTGCGCTCGCCAACGCCGGCGAACACCGAGTATCCGCCATGCGCCTTCGCGACGTTGTTGATCAGCTCCATGATCAGCACGGTCTTGCCCACGCCGGCGCCGCCAAACAGGCCGATCTTGCCGCCCTTGGCGTACGGCGCGAGAAGGTCGACGACCTTGATGCCCGTGACCAGAATTTCGGATTCCGTCGCCTGGTCGACATATTCGGGCGCCGGGGCATGGATCGGGCGGCTGTCGGAGGTCTCGATCGGGCCGAGCTGGTCCACCGGCTCGCCGATGACGTTCATGATGCGGCCCAGCGTCTTCTGGCCGACCGGCACGGCGATCGGCTCGCCGGTATCGACGACCTGCTGACCGCGCACGAGACCCTCGGTGGAGTCCATGGCGATGGTGCGGACAGTGTTCTCGCCGAGATGCTGAGCGACTTCCAGAACGAGACGCTGTCCTTGGTTCTCGGTTTCGAGCGCGTTCAGAATTTGCGGCAGATGCTCGTCGAACTGCACGTCGACGACGGCGCCGGTCACCTGACGGACATGGCCCTTGGGGCCTTTGCCTTCGGCGATCTTCTTCGCTTGCGTCTTCGTTTCTGCCACCACGGGTTTGTTTGCCATCGTTCCGTTCCTTACGTGACTAGAGCGCCTCGGCGCCGGAGATGATCTCGATCAGCTCCTTGGTGATCTGGGCCTGGCGGGTCCGATTGTAGTTCAGCGTCAGCTTGCCGATCATGTCGCCGGCATTGCGTGTCGCGCTATCCATGGCGCTCATGCGCGCGCCTTGTTCCGACGCGGCGTTCTCCAGCAGCGCCTTGAAGACTTGAGTCGTGATGTTGAGCGGCAGGAGATCGACGAGAATCTCCGACTCGTCCGGCTCGTATTCGTAGATGCCGCCGTCGAGATCCGCGTCGTCCTCGGCCCCGACCGGAATGGAGGCCGGGATGATCTGCTGGGCCGTGGGGATCTGGCTGATGACGGACTTGAACTGCGAATAGAACAGCGTCGCGACGTCGAATTCGCCCGCGTCGAACATGGCGCGGATCTTTTGACCGACCTGTTCGGCATGTTCGAAGGTGAGCTGCTTGATGCCGCGGAACTCGATCGTGTCGACGATCAGGCTCTTGAACTGGCGGCGGAGCTGGTCGTGGCCCTTCTTGCCGACGCAGAGGATCTTGACCTGCTTGCCTTCGCCCGTCAGCCGGAGGACCTGCTCGCGGGCCTTGCGCACGATGGACGAGTTGAACGCGCCGCATAGGCCGCGCTCGGCTGTGCAGACCACCAGCAGATGGACGTCGTCCTTGCCGGTTCCCACCATCAAAGGCGATCCCACGTCCTCAAGACCATCGAGAGCCTTGGCCAGGTTCGAAAGCACGGCCTCCATGCGCTCGGCATAGGGGCGGGCGGCCTCGGCCGCCGTCTGCGCGCGCCGAAGCTTTGCCGCGGCCACCATTTGCATGGCCTTGGTGATCTTCTGGGTTGCCTTGACCGAGGCGATACGGTTCCGAAGCTCCTTTAGAGAGGCCATCGATCAACTCACGCAAAAGCTTTGGCGAATTTGTCGGCGGCGTCTTTGAGCTTGTCACCCATTTCGTCGGTGATCTTCTTCTCGTCGCGAATGCTGTCGAGAACGTCCTTATGCTCGGAATTCATGAAGCGCAGGAACTCTTCCTCGAACCGGCCGATCTGGGAGACCTCCAGCGCATCGAGATAACCGTTCACGCCCATATAGATGGACACGACCTGCTCCTCGACCTTGAGCGGCGAGAACTGCGGCTGCTTCAGAAGTTCCGTCAGGCGCGCGCCGCGGTTCAGCAGCTTCTGCGTGGTGGCATCGAGGTCGGAACCGAACTGGGCGAAGGCCGCCATCTCGCGATACTGGGCGAGTTCACCCTTAATCTTGCCGGCGACCTGCTTCATGGCCTTGATCTGCGCCGACGAGCCCACGCGGGACACCGACAGGCCGACGTTCACCGCGGGGCGGATGCCCTGATAGAACAGGTCGGTTTCAAGGAAGATCTGGCCGTCCGTGATCGAAATCACGTTGGTCGGAATATAGGCCGACACGTCGTTCGCTTGCGTCTCGATGACCGGCAGGGCCGTCAGCGAACCGGAGCCGTTATCGGCATTGAGCTTGGCCGCGCGCTCCAGAAGGCGTGAATGCAGGTAGAAGACGTCGCCGGGATAGGCCTCGCGTCCCGGCGGACGGCGAAGCAGGAGCGACATCTGGCGATAGGCCACGGCCTGCTTGGAAAGGTCGTCGTAGTTGACGAGGGCGTGCATGCCGTTGTCGCGGAAATACTCGCCCATGGTGCAGCCGGTGAACGGCGCCAGGAACTGCATCGGAGCCGGGTCGGACGCCGTGGCGGCCACGACGATGGAATAGGGCAGCGCGCCGTTTTCCTCGAGGACCTTCACGAACTGCGCCACGGTCGAGCGCTTCTGGCCGACGGCCACGTAGATGCAATAGAGCTTCTCGGATTCGTCGCCGCGGTCGTTGACCGACTTCTGATTGAGGATCGTGTCGAGAATGATGGCGGTCTTGCCGGTCTGGCGGTCGCCGATGATGAGCTCGCGCTGGCCGCGGCCGACCGGGATCAGCGCATCCACGGCCTTGAGGCCGGTCTGCATGGGCTCATGCACCGACTGGCGGGGAATGATGCCCGGCGCCTTGACGTCCACGCGGCGCATCTCGGCCGCCTCGATCGGGCCTTTGCCGTCGATCGGATTGCCGAGGGCGTCGACCACGCGGCCGAGAAGGCCCTTGCCGACCGGGGCTTCCACGATGGCGCCCGTACGCTTGCAGATATCGCCCTCGCCGATGTTCCGGTCGTCGCCGAAAATCACGATGCCGACATTGTCGACTTCGAGGTTGAGGGCCATGCCGCGCGTACCGTCGGCAAATTCGACCATTTCACCGGCCTGAACGTTGTCGAGGCCGTAAACGCGGGCGATGCCGTCACCGACGGAGAGCACCTGGCCGACTTCGGCGACTTCGGCTTCCTGCCCAAAATTCTTGATCTGGTCTTTGAGAATCGCGGAGATCTCGGCGGCCCTGATATCCATTAGCCAACCTCTTTCATGGCGTGCTTGAGACGGGTGAGTTTGGTGCGAAGCGAGGTGTCGATCATGCGGCTGCCGACCTTCACCGTGAGGCCGCCGAGGAGGCTCGGATCGACACGCTGATCGAGCGTGACGTCCTTGCCCAAGGCGGCCTTCAAGGCCTGCTTCAAGGCGGTAACTTGGGTGTCGTTCAGTTGCGATGCGGTGGTCACCGTGGCGCCGACTTCGCCGCGATGAGCGGCGGCGAGTGCCCGGAACGCGCCGATCATGCCGGGCACGGCGAACAGACGGCGATTCCTCGCGACCAGCAGAAGGAAATTCTTGGTGAGGCCCTCGATCTTGACTTCGTCGAGGATGGAGGCGAGCGCGCGGCCTTGGTCGTCCGAAGAAAACATCGGGCTCTTGACGAGCCGGGCCAGGTCTTCGGAGGCGTCCAGCGCCTCGCCGAAACGGTTCAGGTCCGTCTCGATACGCTCCAGGGCCTTTTCTTCAAGGGCTAATTCGAGAAGTGCCGTGGCATAACGGCCTGCAACACCCGAAACCGTCTGATCTTCGCTTGCCACGCCCCTCAACGCCTCTCCCTTGGGAGCAGGTGCAGCCAATTGCCGCCCCACCCTCTTCGCCCGGTAAATGCTGGGATTAGAGCCCCCGCGTCAACGGAAAAATGCCCCAAAAGGGGCTGCTGAACCGCTTCTTGGACACCCCACGCTGCCTGTAACATAGGGGTGATCGCGGTGCAATACGGGCGCGCGATTCCGAGACCGCAATGGGCGTTTTGCGGGCCCCGCTAGAGAAAATTATACGGGTCGATGTCGATTGAGAGGCGGAGACTGCCGCGTGCCTTCGGCACGTTTTCCATCCAGAGGCGCAAATAGGCCTGGATATCGGCTTCGCGCGGCGCCTTGACCAGGAGCCGGTACCGGTAGCGGCCCCGGATGACGGCGAGCGGGGCTTCGGCAGGCCCGAGGACCTGGACGGTGTCGGCGGGCGGCGCGGCGCGGGCCACGTCCCGCGCATAATTTTCCGCCGCCGCGCGGTCCGTCCCCGAGATCAGGATCGAGGCGAGGCGCCCGAAGGGCGGCATGCCGGCCTCGCGGCGCGCGGCAATCTCCTGAGCGTAGAAGGCATCGCGGTCGCCGGCGACGAGGGCCTGTAGGACCGGGTGTTCGGGCAAATAGGTCTGAAGCAGGCCGCGCCCGGGGATCGCTTCGCGGCCGGCACGGCCCGTCACTTGGCTGAGCAGCTGGAAGGTCCGCTCGGCGGCGCGCGGGTCGCCTTGGGCGAGACCGAGATCGGCATCGACCACGCCCACCAGCGCGAGCCCCGGAAAGTGGTGTCCCTTGGCGACGAGTTGCGTCCCGATCACCACATCGACCTCGCGGTCCTCGATCTCCCGCAAAGTCTCGCGGAGATCGGCAATACGCGGGGTGAGGTCGCTCGACAGGATCGCCCGGCGGGCTTCGGGAAAGCGTTCGGCGACTTCTTCGGCGATCCGCTCCACGCCTGGGCCGCACGCCACCAGCGACTCCTCGGCTCCGCAGCTCGGGCATTCCTCCGGGATGGGCGCGAACTTGCCGCAATGGTGACATTCGAGCCGGTGCCGGAAGCGGTGCTCGACCATCCAGGCCGAACAATTGGGACATTCGAAGCGGTATCCGCATTTGCGGCAGAGCGTCAGCGGTGCGTAGCCGCGCCGGTTGAGGAATAGAAGCGCCTGTTCGCCGCGCGCCAGCGTCTCCGCCATGGCTTGGACCAGGACCGGCGAGAGCCAAGAGCCCTTCTCGGGCGCGTCTTTGCGCATGTCGATGGCGGCAAGGCCTGGCAGGCCCGCCGCCTTGTAGCGGGCGCGCAAGGGAATGTGCCGGTAGCGGCCTTGCTCCGCGTTGACCAGGCTCTCGATCGAGGGCGTCGCGGAACTGAGGACCACGGCGCATTGACCGAGATGTCCGCGAACCACGGCCATGTCGCGGGCCTGATAGGAGACCCGATCCTCCTGCTTGTAGGCTTGGTCGTGCTCTTCGTCGACGACGATGAGGCCGAGATTGGGAAAAGGCAGGAACAGCGCCGAGCGGGCGCCGACCACGAGCTGCGCCTTGCCCTCGGCCACCGCGCGCCAGGTGCGGCCGCGCGCCGACTGGGTGAGGCCGGAATGCCATTCGGCGGGCCGTGCCCCGAAGCGTTCCTCGCAGCGGGCGAGGAAGGCGGATGTCAGGGCAATCTCGGGGATCATGACGAGCGCCTGTTTTCCGGCGGCAAGCGCCTGCGCGATGGCCTCGAAATAAACCTCGGTCTTGCCCGATCCGGTCACGCCGTCGAGCAGCGACACGGCGAAACCGCCGCGCGTGTTGTCGAGCAGCCGCTCGGCGGCCGCGGTTTGCTCGTCCGAGAGCGTGGCCCGGAGACGCGACGGGTCGAGTTCTCGCGCCATCGAGTCCGGCAGCGGTTCGGCGGCCAGCGTTCCCGCATCGACGAGCCCGTCGATCACGCCCGGGCTGACGCCGGCGGCTTCGGCCAGCAAGGATTTCACCCAGATCAGTCCGTTCTCCGCCGCTTCGAGCACGCGGGTGCGGGCCGGCGTCATGCGCTCGGGCGGCGGGCCTGCCAGGCGTACCCCGTAGCGGGGCGGCGGCGGTTGAAAGGCGGCGGTCGCGCTCATCATCATGCGCAGGACCATGCCGGGCGGGGTGAGCGTGTAGCCGGCGACCCATTCGGCGAAGTCGAGCGAGACCGCCGGGAGCGGCGGCACGCCGTCCAGCACGCCGAGAATTTCGCGCAGCTTCTTGCGCGGAACCTTTGGCGGCGGAGCGCCTTGGGGCCTCCGCCACACCGCGGCGATATATTTCGCCGGGCCCAGCGGAACGGCCACGAAGGTGCCGGGCGGCACGCGCCCGCCCTCCGGCACGAGATAATCGTACGGCGCAGGCAGCGCGAGCGGCACCAGCACCGGAACGGTGTCGGGAGCGTCCTCTGGAATCAGCAGCGCGGGCTCTTGTTCGGGTTTGGCCAAGATTGGGCGTTTCCGCTGGGGCTCGCCGATTGGGTTAGCTCGGGGTTAACGACTCACATACCCATAGTAGCGCTTCAGATACCGTCGAGGGATGCGATGACGGACATGACGGGCAGCGCGGACAAGGCAGTCGATGCGATCGGAATCGCCACCGCGGTCGACGCGACCGCCGCGGCGAACGCGTGGTTCGCGTATCTTTCGGCCGAGCGCGACCTCGCGGCCCATACGATCGAGGCGTACCGGCGCGATCTCGGGCAGTTCCTGTTCTTCCTGGCGCACCATTTCGGCGGTGCGGCCACGATGGAGATGCTGTTGTCGCTCTCGGCGCGCGACGTGCGCGCCTTCCTCGCCTATCGCCGCAGCCAGGATGTGGGCAGCCGCAGCCTGTCGCGTTCGTTGAGCGCGCTGCGCATGTTCTACCGCTTCCTGGAGCGGCGCGGCTACGGCAAGAACGATGCGGTCCGTGCCGTGTCGATGCCGAAGCTGCCGCACGCGGTTCCGAAGCCCCTGCCGGCGGCCAAGGCGTCGGCGCTGATGGAAGGCTCCGACATCGCCGCGCCCGACGCGCCGGAATGGACGCTGGCCCGCGACACCGCCGTGTTGACGCTCCTCTACGGATCGGGCCTGCGCATCTCCGAGGCGCTTTCGCTGCAGGTCGGGGACGCGCCGGTCAAGGGCCGCGACATGTTGCGGGTCGAGGGCAAGGGCAACAAGACGCGCGTCGTGCCGGTGCTGCCGGTCACGCGCGCCGCGATCGAGCGCTATCTCGCGCTGTGTCCCAAGCAACTCGGACCCGGCGATCCGCTGTTCATCGGCGTGCGCGGCAAGCGGCTGTCTCCCCGCATCATCCAGCTGCGCATGGAAAAGGCGCGCGCCGCGCTCGGTTTGCCGGACACGGCCACACCTCACGCGCTGCGGCACTCCTTCGCGACGCATCTGCTGGGAGCCGGCGCGGATTTGCGCTCGATCCAGGAATTGCTCGGCCATGCGAGCCTGTCGACCACCCAAGGCTATACCGAGGTCGACCGGGCTCACCTCCTGAAGGCCTACGAAAGCGCCCATCCGCGGGCCTAATTCAGCAAACTGCGGCCGTCCCAACGATTTTTTGCGTTTGCGCGCCTTTGACCTCTGCAATACTGACTAGTCAGTCATTATATGAAATGCGGAGACGAAAGGACGGGTCGAATGGCAGATGCTCAATCGCAGAAGGGCGGGGCAGACCGGCGGAGCCGCAAGGATAATCGCCGGGAGGAGATCGTCTCGGCCGCCTTCGAGGAATTCGCCACCCACGGCTATGCGGGTGCCCGCCTCGAGGACGTCGCGTCTCGGGCCAAGGTCTCCAAGGGGCTGCCCTATCTCTACTTCAAGACCAAGGAAGAGCTGTTCAAGGCCGTCGTTCGCAGCGTCGTGACGGCGCATTTCAACACCATTCGCGGCAAGATCGAGACGACCGAGCTTCCGGTGAAAGAGTTCCTGAAAGGACCGTTCCTCCAGTTCATGCAGGACCTGGTCAGTTCGAGGCGCGTCTTGATCGTGCGGCTCCTGATGGCCGAGGGCCACAAGCATCCAGAACTGACCCAGTTCTATCTCGATACCGTCGTCGCCCCGGGACTCGAAACGCTGAAGGGGCTGATCGACAGGGGCGTCGAACGCGGGGAGTTCCGGCGGACGGGCCTTGGCGACTATCCGCAGCTGCTGGTGGCGCCGATGCTTTTGTCGGTGCTCTGGAAAGCGCTGTTCGAGCGGCATCGGCACTTGGATACCGACGCTCTGCTCAAGACGCATATCGATCTCCTCATCGCCGCGATCAAGGCGCCGGAGCAGGAGCGCGAGGCGCCATGAGACGGACGGTCCTCATCGTCATCGCCGTTATCGCCGGCGCCATCGCGGGGCTCGTCCTGCTTACGCGATCGGGCGGCGACCGGGGCGTCGTGCCGGGCTATCTGGAGGCGGACCTCGTTCTGGTGGGCTCCGAAAAGAACGGGCGCATCGAATCGCTCGCTGTCCAGGAGGGCGATACGGTCGCGAAGGGCGATCTTGTCTTCACGCTCGAAAGCTCCGAACAGGAAGCCGAGCTCGCGACCCGGAAGGCGCGGCTGGCCGAGACGGAAGCGCGCCTTGCCGATGCAAGGGCCGCGTTGCAGCGCCCGCGCGAGATCGAAGTGCTGCAGTCGGCCTTGGTCCAGGCCAAGGCCATGCAGACGAAGTCGCAGCTGAACCTCGATCGCATCCGGTCGCTCTACGACAAGGGCTGGGTCTCCAAGGCCCAGCTCGACGATGCCGTAGCGCAGCACGACAGCAATCAGGCGGCCGTGGAGGAAGCGAAGCGCCGCATCGAGGCCGCGCAGCTGCCCGGCCGTTCGGGCGTGATCGAGGCCGCCGCCGCGGCGGTCACCGAAGCGCGATCCGCGCTCGACGAAGCGCGGAAGAGCCTTGCGAAGCGGAACGTGTTCGCACCCGTTGGCGGGTCCGTCGAGGAAGTCTATTTCCGTCCCGGCGAGGTGGTGAACGCAGGTCAGGCGGTCGTGTCGCTGTTGCCGCCCGGCAATCTCAAAGTCCGGTTCTTCGTGGCGGAAACCGACCGCGCCGCGCTCCGCACCGGAGAGACGGTCGCCGTGTCTTGCGACGGCTGCCCTTCGGGACTGACGGCGACGATCCGCTTCATCTCCCGCGACGCGGAGTTCACGCCGCCGGTGATCTTCTCGCGCGAGCAACGGAAGAAACTCGTGTTCCTCGTCGAGGCGCGCCCCGACGAGAGGACGGCGGAACTCACGGCCGGACAGCCCGTGTCCGTGACGCTGCCGCGAAGCCCGCAGGCATCGCCGTGACCAAGGAGATCGCCATCGACGTCCATGGGCTGACGAAGAAGTTCGGCGACCGGACCGTCGTGCACGATCTCAGTCTGCAAGTGCCGAAGGGCGAGATCTACGGCTTCCTCGGCCCCAACGGCAGCGGCAAGACCACGACCTTGCGCCTTCTCTGCGGCTTGCTCACGCCGGATGCGGGCGAGGGGACCTGTCTCGGATACGACATCCTCACGCAGCAAGACGAGATCCGGCGTCATGTGGGCTACATGACCCAGCGATTCAGTCTCTATACGGATCTTTCAATCCGCGAGAATTTGGAGTTCGTGGCCCGGGTCTATGGCGTTCCCAATCCGCGCGAGGCGGCGAAGGGCGCAATCGCGCGTCTTGGTCTGACCGGCCGCGCCGAGCAGCTTGCCGGCGAACTCTCGGGCGGGTGGAAGCAGCGCCTGGCGCTCGGCGCCTGCATCCTCCCCAATCCCCAGCTCCTTCTGCTCGACGAGCCGACGGCGGGTGTCGATCCCAAGGCGCGGCGCGAGTTCTGGGACGAGATCCACAGCCTCGCGGCGGAGGGGATCACGGTGCTGGTCTCGACCCACTACATGGACGAGGCGGAACGGTGTCACGAGCTGGCCTATATCGCCTTCGGAAACTTGCTGGCGCGGGGCACCGCGCACGAGCTCATCGCCCAGTCGGGTCTCCGCACCTGGGTCGTTTCCGGTCCCGGCTTGCATGACCTGGCGATGCGCCTCGATCATCGCGACGGCATCGGCATGGTCGCGCCGTTCGGCAACGAATTGCACGTGTCTGGCCGCGATCACAAGAAACTCGACGCGGCGATCGCCGAGGCCAAGAAGGAAGACGGCGCGCATCGTTGGACGCGCGGCGAGCCGAGCCTGGAGGACGTGTTCATCCTGCTGATGGACCAGGTCAAGGACAATTTCCAATGAGCGCGGCGGCCCAAGATTCGGCGCGCCCGGCGGGCCGGGACCCCGGTTTCCTCAAGAGGGTCTGGGCCATGGTGGTGAAGGAATTCGTCCAAATGCGCCGCGACCGCATGACCTTCGCGACGATGTTGTTCATCCCCATCCTGCAACTGACGCTGTTCGGCTATGCCATCAACACCGACCCGAAGCATTTGCCGACCGCCGTGCTGACGCGCGACGACGGTCCGCTGACCCGCGCCGTCCTGGCGGCCATGAAGAACAGCGATTATTTCGCGTTCACGCGGCAGGTGCGCGATCCGGCCGAGCTCGACGCGATGCTGCGCTCCGGCGCCGCCCAATTCGCCGTCGAGATCCCGGCGAGTTTCGAGCGCGATGTGCGGCGCGGCGACCGTCCGTCGTTGCTGGTCATCGCCGACGCCACCGATCCGGTTGCGACGGGCACCGCCATCGCCGCCATGCAGGGGTTGATCGACACGGCGCTGCGGCGCGAATTGCGCGGACCCGACGCCGCCGTCGAAGCGCGGGCGCCGCCTTTCGCGCTCACGCTGCAGCGCCGCTACAACCCGGAAGGTCTGACGCAATACAACATCGTGCCGGGCCTGCTCGGCGTCGTGCTCACCATGACGATGATGATGTTCACGGCACTCGCGGTGACGCGCGAGATCGAGCGAGGCACGATGGAGAGTCTGCTGGCGATGCCGATCCGGCCGGTCGAGATCATGATCGGCAAGATCGCGCCCTTCGTCCTCGTCGGCTTCGTGCAGATGACGATCATCATCGGCGCCGCGTCCTATCTCTTTGACGTCCCGATCCGGGGCAGCGTCGGTTTGCTCGTCCTGCTCAGCACGCTGTTCGCCGCCGCCAATCTCGCCGTGGGCTACACCTTCTCGACCGTCGCCGAGAACCAGCTTCAGGCGGTGCAGATGACGTTCTTCTTCTTCCTGCCGAACATCCTGCTCTCGGGTTTCATGTTCCCGTTTCGCGGCATGCCGCAATGGGCGCAAGTGATCGGGGAGATCCTGCCGCTGACCCATTTCATGCGCATTGCGCGCGGCATCATGCTGAAAGGCAACGGCCTCGCCGACATGCGGCTCGACGTATTGGCGCTGGTGATCTTCCTGGTCGCGGCGATGGGACTCGCGCTCTTGCGTTTCCGCCGCACGCTGGACTGACGCCCGGCTCACATATGGA
This sequence comes from Hyphomicrobiaceae bacterium UBA7697, assembly GCA_002482645.1. GTDB lineage: Bacteria > Pseudomonadota > Alphaproteobacteria > Rhizobiales > Methyloligellaceae > Methyloceanibacter. The sequence goes on along the minus strand of DLGJ01000002.1, from coordinate 95,240 downwards.
TGGGCCGTCCGTCGACGGCGAGTGCCGCTTCCTTGACCGCTTCGTTCAGGGTCGGGTGCGCATGACAGGTGCGCGCGAGGTCTTCCGCCGAACCGCCGAACTCCATCAGCACCGCCGCCTCGGCGATCATGGTTCCGGCATCGGGGCCGATAATGTGCACGCCGAGGACGCGGTCGGTGACGGCATCGGACAGGACTTTGACGAAGCCGTCCGTGGTGCGGTTCACCTTGGCGCGGCCATTGGCGGTGAAGGGGAACTTGCCCACCTTGTAATGGACGCCCTCTTCCTTGAGCTGTTCCTCGGTCTTGCCGACGCTCGCCACTTCCGGCGCGGTATACACCACCGAGGGGATCACGTCGTAATTCACATGGCCTGCCTGACCGGCAAGGATCTCGGCGACGGCCACGCCTTCGTCCTCGGCCTTGTGGGCGAGCATGGGACCGGCGATCACATCGCCAATCGCGTAGATGCCCGGCACGTTGGTCTGGAAGTGGCGGTCCACCACGATGCAGCCGCGGTTGTGGGTTTCGACGCCGAGATCGGCTAGCCCCAAGCCTTCCGTGTTCGGAACGCGGCCGATGGCGACCAGCACCACGTCGCATTCGAGCGTTTCGGCCTTGCCGCCTTCGGCGGGCTCGACCGTGAGCATTACCGTCTTGCCCGAAGTGTCGACCTTCGTGACTTTCGCGCCGAGCTTGAAGGCGAGGCCCTGCTTCTTCAGCGTCCGCTGAAGCTGCTTGGCGACTTCGCCGTCGAGGCCGGGCGTAATGGTGTGGAGCATCTCGACCACGGTGACGTTGGCGCCGAGACGCGACCAGACCGAACCGAGCTCCAGCCCGATATAGCCGCCGCCGATCACGACCATGCTCTTGGGCACCTCGGGCAGGGCGAGCGCACCCGTGGATGAGACGATCCGCTTTTCGTCGATGTCGATGCCGGGAATGCGGGCGATGTCCGATCCCGTGGCGATGACGATGGCTTTGGTTTCGAGAACCTGCTTGTCGCCCTTGTCCGGCGTCACCTGGACCTGGTGCGGGGCGAGGATTGTGCCCAGCCCGCGATAGGTCTCGATCTTGTTCTTCTTCAACAAATATTCGATGCCGTCGACATTGCCCTTCACGCCTTCGTCCTTGAAGGCGAGCATGGCGGTGAGGTCGAGTTCCGGCTTCGCCTTAATGCCCATCGCGGCGAAATGGCCGCTGGCATCCGCATAGGCTTCGGAGGCATGCAGCAGTGCCTTCGAGGGGATACAGCCGACATTGAGACAGGTGCCGCCATGGGTCGCGCGTTTCTCGACGACGGCGACCTTCATGCCGAGCTGCGCCGCGCGAATAGCGCAGACATAGCCGCCAGGGCCGGTGCCGATGACGATCAGATCGTAGGAGCTAGCCAATATCGTTTCCCTCGATACTTTGTCTCAGGTTCGAGACTTCCTCCGTAAGTTCGGCAAGTTTCTCGTCGATGCTAGGTTCACTAGCTTCGTGTTCTGCTGGGACATACTGGAGGTATTCCTGAGTGTTACCCCATCTGGATCCCTGCTTGTTAAGTCGAGGCTCGAACAATTGAAGTAGCACGGACTCGATCTCATCAAGGGCAGCGCTCGAACGTGCCTGAACAACGCTGTCCGGCCTTTGTGCCGTCGATAGCCCGCCGTTTTGATTTACGCGGCCGAAGCCAAACCAAGAGAAGTTTTCCCATCTATCTCGGAGGTGATCTTTTGTGTGGTCGCGCAGACGCAAGAAGAGCTTCCGATTACCTGAACCCGTTTGACCAACGTAGACCACCTCACGGTTCTCGCCGAAGAGAACGTAGATACCAATCTGTTCTCTGAAATCGGTAACTCTCGGTCGTCGATTCACCGTGACGTACCCGAGTAGGTCGCCTCCTCGATTGCGCCCACGGTCGCCCCAATTGACAAGTTTTCTGCTCCAGAAGTGCCCATAGTTTCGGACCGCTAAAGGCATCGTCTATAGGTCCAAGATCAGGCGGGCGGGATTTTCGAGGGAGTCCTTCACGTTGACGAGGAAGGTCACGGCCTCCTTGCCGTCCACGATGCGGTGGTCGTAGGACAGGGCGAGATACATCATCGGCCGCGCCACGATCTCGCCGTCGCGGACCACGGGCCGTTCCTCGATGCGGTGCATGCCGAGAATGCCCGATTGCGGGGCGTTGAGGATCGGCGTCGACAGCATCGAACCGTAAATGCCGCCATTGGAGATGGTGAAGGTTCCGCCTTGCATCTCCTGTAGTCCGAGCTTGCCCTCTCGCGCGCGGATGCCGAAATCGGTAATCGCGGCTTCGACATCGGCAAGGCTCATGCGGTCGGCGTCCCGGATCACGGGAACCACGAGACCGCGCTCGGTCCCGACCGCGACGCCCACATGGTAGTAGTTCTTGTAGACGATATCGTCGCCGTCGATCTCCGCGTTGACGGCGGGAATGTCCTTCAGGGCTTGCACGCACGCCTTCACGAAGAACCCCATGAAGCCGAGCTTCACGCCGTGGCGCTTTTCGAAATCGGCGCGATACTCCGCCCGCAGGTCCATGATCGCGCTCATGTCCACGTCGTTGAACGTGGTCAGCATCGCGGCGGTGTCTTGGGCTTCCTTCAGGCGTTTGGCGATGGTCTGGCGCAGGCGCGTCATGCGGACGCGCTCTTCGCGGGCTTCGTCGCCGGGCGCCACGGGCGCGCGGTGCGGTGCGTGCGCTTTCGGCGCGCGCGGCGTCTCGCGCAAGGTCTGGGCGGCGGCCGCGATCACGTCGCCTTTCAGAATCTGACCCCTGCGGCCGGAACCGGCGACCTCGCCGGCGGACAATCCCGCCTCTTCGAGAAGCTTCTTCGCGGCCGGCGATGGCGGCATGGAGGTCAGGGCGATTTCTTCGCGGACATGCGGTTCGCGCACCAGCGCGATCGGCGCTTCGGCGGGTTGAGCGGCGGGGGTCTGCGGCGCGGTTTGCGGCGCAGCCGGAGGTTCAGCCTTCTCCGCGGTCGGCCGCGGTGTTGCCGCCGCGCCTTCGCCTTCGGCGATGGAACCGAGCAGCGCGCCGACCTCGACCGTGTCGCCCGCCTTGACGACGATTTCCGATAGGACGCCGGCGGACGGTGCGGGAACTTCGACAGTCACCTTGTCGGTTTCCAGCTCCACCAGCGGCTCGTCGGCGGCGACGGCGTCACCGGCCTGTTTCAGCCATTGCCCGACCGTCGCTTCCACGACGGACTCTCCCAGTGCCGGAACCCGAATTTCTGTCGTCATCGCTGTGTTCGCACGTCCTTCTCAAGCTTGCCGCGAACGAGGCGCGCGGCGCATCCGCGGCCTAACCCAGCGCTTCGTTGAGCAGGGTTTTCAATTCGCGCACATGTTTCGACATCAGCCCCGTGGCGGTCGCGGCGGAACTCGGACGCCCAGCATAGCGCGGCCGCTTGGATTTGGCATCGATATGGTCGAGCACCCAAGCCATATTCGGTTCGACGAAGCTCCAGGCGCCCATGTTCTTCGGTTCCTCTTGACACCAAACGATTTCGGCCTCCTTGAACCGGCTGAGCTCCTGGATCAAAGCGCGGGCCGGGAACGGGTAGAGCTGTTCCAGACGCAAGAGATAGATGTCCGAGATGCCGCGCTCGGCGCGTTCGGCCTCGAGGTCGTAATAGATCTTGCCCGAACAAATCACGACGCGCCGGATTTGCGCGTCCGGCACGAGAGTCACGCCCTCGCCGGGCATACGCTCGGCGTCGTCCCAAAGAAGTCGATGGAAGCTGGACTCGGGCCCGAAATCCTCGATGTCCGACTTCACCTTCTTGTGCCGCAGCAGCGATTTCGGCGTCATCAGCACCAGAGGTTTGCGGAACTGCCGGTGCAGCTGGCGCCGCAACACATGGAAGTAGTTGGCGGGGGTCGTGCAGTTGACGACTTGCCAGTTGTCCTCGGCGCAAAGCTGGAGATAGCGCTCGAGCCGGGCGGAGGAATGCTCCGGCCCCTGACCTTCGTAGCCGTGGGGCAGCAGCAGGACCAGCCCCGACATGCGCAGCCATTTGCGCTCACCCGACGAGATGAACTGGTCGATCACGACCTGCGCGCCGTTGGCGAAATCGCCGAACTGCGCTTCCCACAGCACCAGCGCGTTGGGCTCGGCAAGGCTGTAGCCATACTCGAAGCCCAGCACGGCCTCCTCGGAGAGCATGGAGTTGATGACCTCGAAATCGCCTTGCTCTTTGCCGAGATGTTTCAGCGGCGTGTATTTGTTCTCGTTCGCCTGATCCATCAGCACGGAGTGGCGCTGGGAGAAGGTGCCGCGTTCGGAGTCTTGGCCCGAGAGACGGATCTTGAAGCCTTCCACCAGCAGCGTTCCGAAGGCAAGAGACTCGGCGGTGGCCCAGTCGATGCCCTTGCCGTCTTCGATGGTCTTGCGGCGTGCCGCCATGATGCGCGCGATGGTCTTGTGCGGCGTCAGGGTCGGCGGGATTTCCGTCAGCTTCAGGCCGACTTCGCGCAAGACATCGAGATCGACGCCCGTGTGTCCGCGGCGTGCGCCTTCCTCGGCGAAGCCGATACCGGACCAGCGCCCGTCGAGCCAGTCGGCGCGGTTCGGCCGATAGGTTTCGCCGGCAAGGAACTCTTCCTCGAGGAAGTCGCGGAAATCCGCTTGAAGCCTGTCGATTTCGTCCTTGGTCAGCACGCCTTCCTTGACCAGCCGGTCGGCGTAGATCTCGACCACGCGCGGATGCTCGGCGATCCGCTGATACATCAGCGGCTGGGTGAAAGCCGGTTCGTCCGCCTCGTTGTGGCCGTGGCGGCGGTAGCAGAACATGTCGATGACCACGGGCTTGCCGAAGCGCTGGCGGAACTCCGTGGCGATCTTGGTGACATGCACCACCGCTTCCGGATCGTCGCCGTTCACATGGAAGATCGGCGCGTCGATCATCTTTGCGACATCGGACGGGTAGGGCGAGGAGCGCGAGAAACGCGGCGCCGTCGTGAAGCCGATCTGGTTGTTCACGATGAAGTGGATCGAACCGCCCGTGCGGTGGCCGCGTAGGCCCGAGAGCCCCAGACACTCGGCCACGACGCCTTGGCCGGCGAAGGCCGCATCGCCATGGAGCAGGAGCGGCATGACCTCCTTGCGCTCGGTGTCGCCGCGCTGGTCCTGCTTCGCGCGGACCTTGCCGAGGACGACCGGATCGACGATCTCCAGATGCGAGGGATTCGCCGTGAGCGACAGATGCACCCGGTTGTCGTCGAACTCCCGATCGGACGAGGCGCCGAGATGGTATTTGACGTCGCCCGAGCCCTCGACATCGTCGGGATGGGCAGAGCCGCCGCGAAACTCGTTGAAGATCGCGCGCCAGGGCTTGGCCATGACATTGGCGAGGACGTTCAGCCGCCCGCGATGGGGCATGCCGATGACGATCTCGCGCACGCCGAGCTGGCCGCCGCGCTTGATGATCTGTTCGAGCGCCGGAACCATGGATTCGCCGCCATCCAAGCCGAAGCGCTTGGTGCCTGTATATTTGACGTTGAGGAAGCGCTCGGAGCCTTCCGACTCGATCAGCTTGGTCAGGATCGCGCGCTTGCCTTGCTCAGTGAACTGAATCTCGGTGCCTTCGATGCGCTCCTGCATCCAGGCGCGTTGCTCGGGATCGGAGATATGCATGTATTCGAAGCCGATCGGGCCGGCATAGGTCTTGTCGAGAACCGCGAGCACTTGCGCGAGGTCGGCGAACTCGAAGCCCAGCGCTCCGCCGATATAGATCGGCCGGGAATAGTCCGCGGGCGTGAAGCCGTAGGTCTGCGGATCGAGCTCGGGATGCGCGCCGCGCGAGGTGAGGCGTAGAGGGTCGAGCTTTGCGATGAGATGTCCGCGCGTGCGATAGGCGCGGATCAGCATGCGCGCGCCAAGCGTATCGCGCGCGGCGTCCAACGCTTCGGCTTGCGTCAAGGCGCCGGGCGGCGCGAAGGCGGCGGGAAGCGCGGTCGCGCCGGCCTTCCACGATGGCGCCCGGTTCCACGCAGCCCAGGACGGCCCTTCGGCGTTGGCGATCACATTCTTGGCGTCGTCGCCGAGATTGGCGAAGAATCCGCGCCAATCGTCCGAGACCGACGAGGGGTCCGCTTGATAGAGCGCGTAGAGCTCTGCGAGATAGGTGGCGTTTGCGCCATCCAAGAACGAGGTGTGCGCGAAAACCTCGTTTCCTTCGTATCGTGTCATGGCACCAACCTGGCGGTCCGTTTCTGGACCTACGGCGTGCCGGGCAATAAAGGCAAGCGTTTGGCGCCCAGCGCACCTTTACTTGAATATTCCTGCAAGCGTCGTTCCAAGCGCGGCAGGCGAATGGGACACGACGATGCCAGCGTCCTGCATTGCCTCAATTTTGCTCTTTGCATCGCCCTTTCCGCCCGAAATAACGGCACCGGCATGTCCCATGCGGCGTCCGGGCGGCGCGGTCGCGCCAGCCACGAAGCCGACGACCGGCTTCTTGTTGCCGGCCTTGATAAGGAATTCGGCCGCCTCTTCCTCGGCGCTGCCGCCGATTTCGCCGATCATGATGATGGCCTCGGTGGCGTCGTCCTCGAGAAAGAGCGACAGCGCGTCGATGAAGTTCGTGCCGTTGACCGGATCGCCGCCGATGCCGATGCAAGTCGTCTGGCCGAATCCGACGGCGGTGGTCTGCGCCACGGCTTCGTAGGTCAGTGTGCCGGAACGGGACACGATACCCACACGGCCGGGCATATGAATATGGCCCGGCATGATGCCGATCTTGCACTCGCCCGGCGTGATGATGCCGGGGCAGTTCGGTCCGATCAGCCGCGTGCCCGATCCGGTCAGGGCGCGCTTGACCTTGACCATGTCGAGCACGGGCACGCCCTCGGTGATGCACACGGCGAGTTCGACGCCTGCGTCGATGGCCTCGAGAATCGCATCGGCCGCGTAGGACGGAGGCACGTAGATCGCCGAGGCGGTCGCGCCCGTCTGCTTCACGGCATCGCGCACGGTGTCGAACACGGGCAGGCCGAGATGGGTGGTGCCGCCCTTGCCCGGCGTGACGCCGCCGACCATCTTCGTGCCGTAGGCGATCGCCTGCTCGGTGTGGAACGTCCCTTGGGAGCCCGTAAAGCCCTGGCAAATGACGCGTGTATTCTTATCGACGAGGACTGACATGATGCAAAGCTAAGCCGGTTCGTGGAAGGATTTGTGACGGTTGGATACAGACGTGTTCTGACTAAGCGGCCTTGAGCGCGGCGACCGCCTTCTTGGCCGCGTCGTCGAGGTCGTCGGCGGGAATGATGGCCAGGCCGGACTCGGACAGCAGTTCCTTGCCGCGCTCCACATTGGTGCCTTCGAGGCGCACGACCAGCGGCACGGAGATATTGGTTTCCTTGGCCGCGGCGATGATGCCCTCGGCGATCGTGTCGCAACGCATGATGCCGCCGAAAATGTTGACGAGCACGCCCTTCACGTTCGGATCGGACAGGATCAACTGGAACGCCGCGGTGACCTTCTCCTTGGTCGCGCCGCCGCCCACATCGAGGAAGTTCGCGGGCTCGGCCCCGTAATACTTGATGATGTCCATGGTGGCCATCGCGAGGCCGGCGCCATTGACCATGCAGCCGATATTGCCGTCCAGCTTGACATAGGAGAGGTCGTGCTTGGAGGCCTCGACCTCGGCGGGGTCCTCCTCGTGGATGTCCCGGAGCGCCTCGATATCCGGATGGCGGAACAGCGCGTTGTCCTCGAAACCGATCTTCGCGTCGAGGCAGACCAGGGTGTCCTCCTTGGTCACCACGAGCGGGTTGATCTCGATCAGGCTCGCGTCCTTCTCGATGAAGACGGTGTAGAGCGTCTCGATCAGCTTGGCGCACTGCTTGGCGAGATCGCCCTTGAGCTCCAGCGCATCGGCGATCACCCTGCCATGGAAGCCGCTGAGGCCCGATGCCGGGTCCACGTCGATGGTCGTGATCTTCTCGGGCGTCTCCGCGGCCACTTCCTCGATATTGACGCCGCCTTCGGTCGAGGCGACGAAGGCCACGCGGCCCGTGGCCCGGTCCACGAGAAGAGACAGGTAGAGTTCGCGTGCGATGGTCGTATCCTCGACCACATAGACGCTGCGCACCACGCGGCCCTTGGGGCCGGTCTGTGGCGTCACCAGCGGCTTGCCCAGCATCCGGTCGGCCTCGGCGTGCATCTCCTCGATGGTCTTCACGAGTTTGATGCCGCCGCCCTTGCCGCGCCCGCCCGCATGGATCTGGGCCTTCACCACGAAGACGTCGCCATTGAGCTCGTTGGCGAGCTCGATGGCCTCGTCGGCGCTCTTGGCGACGACGCCGTTTGCCACGGGGGCGCCATAGGCCTTGAGGAGATCCTTGGCCTGATACTCGTGAATATTCATGAGAAAACTCTCCGGACCCTTCTTAAGCGACGGCCTCGGTTCCTACGACGCCGCGAGATTGGGGGCGATGCGCTGGCAGATCTCGACGAGGGATTTCACCGACTGAACGGAGTGCATGAGCGCATCCTTCTCGGCGGATGTCAGGTCGAGCTCGATCACGCGCTCGACACCCTTCGAGCTGATAATGACGGGAACGCCGGCATAGATGCCCTTCACGCCATATTCGCCGTTGAGATAGGCGGCGGCGGGAACCACGCGTTTCTTGTCCTTGAGATAGGACTCCGCCATGTCGAGCGCGGCCGCGGCCGGTGCGTAGAAGGCCGAGCCGGTCTTCAACAGGCCGACGATCTCGGCGCCGCCGTCGCGGGTGCGCTGGACGATCTCGTCCAGGCGCTTCTGGGTGATCCAGCGCATCTTGACCAAATCGGCAAGGGGGATACCCGCCACCGACGAATAACGGATCAGCGGCACCATCGTGTCGCCATGGCCGCCGAGGACCATCGTGTGGATGTCCTGCGGGCTCACGTCGAACTCTTCGGCGAGGAAGTAGCGGAACCGGGCGCTGTCCAGCACGCCGGCCATGCCGACCACCTTGTTGCGGGGTAGGCCGGAGGTCTTCTGCAGCGCCCACACCATGGCGTCGAGCGGGTTGGTCACGCAGATCACGAAGGCTTCGGGCGCGTATTTGCGCAGCCCCGCGCCGACCTGCTCCATGACCTTGAGGTTGATTTCGATGAGATCGTCGCGGCTCATGCCGGGCTTGCGGGGAACGCCCGCGGTGACGATCACCACGTCGGCGTCCTTGATGTCGGCATATTCGTTGGCGCCCTTGAACTTCGGGGCGTAGCCTTCGACGGGCGCGGACTGGGAAAGATCGAGCGCCTTGCCTTGCGGGACGCCGTCCACGACGTCGAACAGGACGACTTCGCCAAGCTCGCGTATGCCGGCAAGGTGAGCAAGCGTGCCTCCGATCTGGCCAGCACCGATCAACGCAATTTTATTCCGCGCCATGACGTTCCCTCCCAAAGATTCGTACTAAGCCGCCGCGCAATGGCTTGTTCCAGTCGCCGCGATGTCTTTTGTGGTTAAATGCAATCGTGCTGCGGCGCAAGGTTCGGATGTAAGCCGGGCGCATCTTTGGTTCGCAGGGGGACCCGTTAGGCTGTAGTCTGGGCCCTCGGAGGCAAATCCTGGAGTGGCGATGACTGGGGACCAACCAGCCGAGAGCGGTTCCGGCTCCAGCTCGGGCCCTGGCAAGGGCGACGAGCGGCCGATGCCGACCGACGAGGAGCTCGACCGAATCCCGCCCCTGCCGCTCGTGGTCTGGGCGGCGCGATGCGCCAGCTATTTTCTGGCCCTCGGCGGGATCATGCTCGTGTCCTACGCGGTGTACGGCTTCAACACCGATCCCAACAGCTTCCCGCCCGGTTTCCGGCTGAACCCGCTCCAGGCCGCAGTCAATTTCGGCTGGGGACTGGCCGGAACCCTGATCGGTTTCTTCCGTCCGCGCTATGCCACGGCTTTCGTTCTCGCCTTCGCCGCCTTCTACACGGTGATTGCGGGGTTCGGCACGTTCGAGGGCTCGGCGCTCGGCATGCATTTGGGCACACCCGCCAAGATTTTCTATTGGATCGTCGTTGCCTTCGCCTGGTCGGCGGGGCTCTATGCCCTGCTCAAGCGCAGCGGCGAGCCGAATTAGGGGCGGGCAATCAAGGCGCCGCGTTCGGCTTTTCCTCTTCCGGATAGGCACTTGCGTCCGGCGCGTTCGAGGCTTCCTTGGGCCCATCGACCAGGGTTGCGAGCGGTGCCCCCGCCGGCTTGATGCGCACGACGTAAATCTTCACCGGGTCCGTGGCGCTGGGGTTCCACCCGCGATGCACCACGTTGGGAGCGAGGATATTGGTCTTTCCCGCTTCGAGCGCATAGGGCGGCTTGCCTTGCTCTTCGATCATGAGCGTGCCGGCGAGGCCGTACTCGATCTCCACCGCGTCCTTATGGATGTGCCATGGCACCGCGCTACGCGGCGGGAAGGTGTAGACCTGGATGTCGATCTCCTTGCCCGGTTCGCCCGCGAGCGGTTTGGTTTCGATATGCTGGGCCGCGACCTTCGGCGGCGCGCCGGGCTCCCGGGCCTGAAGGGCCGGGGCGGTCAGTACCATGAGGAACGCGGTGCCGAGGCCGGCGATGGATCGCCTTGTCACTCTCGAAATCATCCTTACACGTTAGCGCGTTCGCGTGCCCGGAGCAGCGGTTTTCCGCTCCGATAAATTGGGAGGGCGCTTCATCCGCGGCGGCGAACGTTGTCGCACCTGCCCCAAAGCGCCCGCAATCTGGCGCTAGGGCGTGCGGGGGCTTATGAGAAGGAATGGGCTTGCACGCAAGAGGGGAACAATGGCCGGTCCGCCCCATTGGCGCGGTGTTCGCGGCGGCGGGGCTCGCTTGCCTTCTGACTGCCTGCGCCGGCGGCCTCTCCGGCCCCGAACAGGCCTACAAGGATCTGACGCGGGTCGACTACGGCAAGCCCTATATCGGCATGAGCAAGCAGCAGGTCATCGGCTGCGCAGGCCAGCCGCGTTCGCGCATTCCGGCGAGCGGCGGGGCCGAGACGCTGATCTATCACTACAAGGGCGCGGGCCCCGTACCCGGCGGCACGCCGAAAGACGCGACCTGCACCGCGAGCCTAACCTTCGAGGGCGGGACGCTGGTCCGGGTCAACTATGCCCATAAGGACGGCCGCAGCCCCTATGCCTGGCAGGCCGAGAAGGACCCCGAGAAAGCCGAAAAGTTGAAGCGGGAGGTGCCGCCGACTTGCGTGTTCTCGCTGCCGCGCTGCCAGCGCTAGACCAAAAAGCCCGGCACGGAGGCCGGGCTTTCGAAAGCTTGGAACGTTCAAGGGCGCTCTATGTGCGCTCCACCATCTTCCGCTTCAAATTGGCGATGGCCGCGGCGGGGTTCAGTCCCTTGGGGCACGCTTTGGTGCAGTTCAGGATGGTGTGGCAGCGATAGAGCCGGAAGGGATCTTCCAGATCGTCGAGACGCTCGCCGGTGCGCTCGTCGCGGGAATCCTCCACCCAGCGATTGGCCTGCAGCAGAATGGCCGGGCCGAGATAGCGGTCGCCGTTCCACCAATAGGACGGGCAGGCGGTCGAGCAGCAGGCGCATAGAATGCACTCGTAGAGCCCGTCGAGCTTCTCGCGGTCTTCGTGGCTTTGCCGCCATTCCTTCTGCGGCGTCGGGCTGTCGGTCTTGAGCCAAGGCTCGATCTCTCGGTGCTGCGCATAGAATTGCGTCATGTCCGGAACGAGGTCCTTGATCACCGGCATATGCGGCAACGGATAGACGGCGATGGCCGCGCCCCTGGCTTCCTCGGCGTGCATGGTGCAGGCCAGCGTGTTGGTCCCGTCGATATTCATCGAGCAGGAGCCGCACACGCCTTCGCGGCAGGAGCGGCGGAACGTCAGTGTCGGGTCGATCTTGTTTTTGATCCAGAGCAGCGCGTCCAGGATCATCGGCCCGCATTCGTTCATGTCCACCCAATAGGTGTCCACGCGCGGGTTCTCGCCCGTCTCGGGGTCGTAGCGATAGATGCGGTATTCGCGCCAGCGTCCGGGTTCGGCGCCCTTGGCGGGAGGGTTCCACGCCTTGCCCTTCGTGATCTTCGAATTCCTGGGAAGTGTGAATTGGACCATCTCAACCTAACCCCTTTGCGCCCGCCGGGTTCGTCCCGGTCTGATCCGCGCCTTGCCTCGCGTTCCTAGTAAACCCGCTCTTTCGGCTCGATGTAGGAAACCTCGTTCGAGAGCGTGAATGTGTGTACCGGACGGAAGTCCAGCTTCACCGTGTGCTTGCCGTAGTCCGCATAAGACAGCGTGTGCTTCATCCAGTTGGTGTCGTCGCGCTTGGGGAAGTCCTCGCGCGCGTGCGCCCCGCGGGACTCCTCGCGCGCCAGAGCACCCTGGACGGTCACGGCCGCTTGGCTGATGAGATTGTCGAATTCGAGCGTCTCGATCAGGTCGGTGTTCCAGATCAGCGACCGGTCGGTGACCTTGATGTCGGCCGCGTCGTCCCAGACCTTCTTGATGTTCTTCACGCCCTCTTCGAGCACTTCCTTGGTGCGGAACACCGAGCAGTCGCGCTGCATGGTCTTCTGCATGGCAAGGCGCAGCTCGGCGGTCGGCGTGCCGCCATCGGCGTAGCGGAACCGGTCGAGGCGCGCTATCGCCTCCTCGCCCGCGCCCTTCGGCAATTCCGGAATGGCGGCGCCCTTCGTCAGAATTTCGGCGCAGCGAAGCCCGGCGGCGCGGCCGAACACGACCAGGTCGATCAGCGAGTTCGAGCCGAGACGGTTGGCGCCGTGGACCGACACGCAGGCGGCCTCGCCAAGGGCCATGAGGCCCGGCACGATGGCGTCGGCGTCGCCGTTCTTCGGCGAGATCACTTCGCCATGCATGTTGGTGGGGATGCCACCCATGTTGTAGTGGCAGGTGGGAATGACCTTGATCGGCTCTTTCCGCGCGTCGACGCCGCCGAAAATGCGGGCGAGGTCGGAAATGCCCGGCAGACGCTCGTCGATCAAGGCCGGATCCAGATGGTCCAGATGCAGATGCATATATTCCTTGTCGGGACCGTGCCCCCGGCCTTCGCGGATCTCGATGGTGATCGCGCGCGAGACCACATCGCGCGAGGCGAGGTCCTTGGCGGAGGGCGCGTAGCGCTCCATGAACTTCTCGCCTTCCGAGTTCCTCAAAAAGCCGCCTTCGCCGCGCGCGCCTTCGGTGATCAGCACGCCCGCGCCATAGACGCCGGTCGGATGGAACTGCACGAACTCCATGTCCTGCAAGGGGAGCCCCGCGCGCAGCACCATGCCGTTGCCGTCGCCGGTGCAGATATGGGCCGAGGTGCAGGAGAAATAGGCGCGGCCATAGCCGCCCGTGGCGAGGATCGTCTGATGGCCGCGAAAGCGGTGGATCGAGCCGTCGGCCATGTTGATGGCGACGACGCCACGGCAGCGGCCTTCGTCGTCCATGATGAGGTCGATGGCGAAATACTCGATGAAGAACTCTGCCGACTGACGCAGGGCCTGGCCGTACATCGTGTGCAGCAGCGCGTGGCCGGTGCGGTCGGCGGCCGCGCAGGTGCGCCGGGCCTGACCCTTGCCGAAGTCGGTCGTCATGCCGCCGAAGGCACGCTGAAAGATCTTGCCGTCGTCGGTGCGGGAGAAGGGAACGCCCCAATGCTCCAGCTCGTAGACGGCTTCGGGCGCGTTGCGGCAGAGATATTCGATGGAGTCCTGGTCGCCGAGCCAGTCCGACCCTTTTACGGTGTCGTACATGTGCCAGCGCCAATCGTCCGGTCCCATATTGCCGAGCGCCGCGGCGATGCCGCCCTGGGCAGCGACCGTATGCGAGCGGGTGGGGAACACCTTGGAAATACAGGCGGTGCGGAGGCCCGCCTCGCTGGCGCCGACCACGGCGCGAAGACCGGAGCCGCCCGCGCCGACGACGATGACGTCATAGGCGTGGTCGGTGATTTCATAGGCACGGCCGTTCACGTTGACGGCGTTGTGCGGCGTATTGGGCGTGGCGTCTTGAGGCATACCGCGTCAGCTTCCGAAACTGATTTTCAAAATGGCGAGGGTCGAGGCAAGTCCGACCAGCGCGGCGAAGAAGGTCACGGCCATGAGCGAGACGGTCTTGCACATTTTGGTGTGCACGTAATCCTCGATAATCTCGCGCAGGCCAATCCGCATATGGATCGCGGCGGACCAGATCAGAGCCAGCATCAGCACGGCGACGACGGGATTGGCCAGACACTCGCGGACCTTGTCGTAGCTCGCGCCGGCATGGCTGACGACGAACCAGATCAGGAAGATGACGAGCGGCACGTTCGCCACGGCCGTCAGGCGCTGGCGCCAAAAGGTCTCGGTCCCGTGATGGGCGGCGCCGAGGCCGCGGATGCGCTTGAGCGGTGTCGCCACGGCTAGAGCCCTCCCATCCGGTGGTAGCCGATGACCCAGACCAGCACGGTGAGCAGGATCGAACCGATGATGGTTGCCCACGCGAAGACCTCAATGGTCCCCTTGTCGAGCCCCGTTCCCGTGTCCCAGATGAGGTGGCGGATGCCGCCGAGCATGTGGTGGATCAGTGCCCACGTGAAGGCGAAGAGCAGGGCGCGGCCGATGAAACTTCCGAAGAAGCTTTGCACGCACTCGTAGTGCTCCGGTCCCATGCTGACGGCCACCAGCCACCAGGCGAGAAGCGCGAACCCGATCGCCAAGCTCGCGCCGGTGATGCGATGCGCAATAGACATCATCATCGTCAGCATCGGCCGGTAAATCTGCAGATGCGGAGAAAGAGGCCGCTCCGCCTCAAGCTTATTTGTCATTGGTGTTTATGTGTGTTGCCCAGTTCAATCTTCTCATAACGCAGAGAGAAGGCAGGGGCAATCGCGGCGCACAATTTTGCGGTAGAGGCGTCTGGAGGCGGGAGGGGCGCGACGGGCGCTAAATTTCAAAAGCAAAATCAATCTGTTAGGCGGGTTTAGCGATTTCGTAGCACGATTCTGCGTCGTCGGCGAATTTCGACATGATCCATGTCTGGCCGCCGTCCAAAGATTCCCAGACATGCGAGCCAACGATATAGGCCACACCGCCCATCGTGCCGTCGTACGGACCGTCCCAAGCCATGGGCAACTCCCCCAAAGTTGCAAGAACTCCAGGGGCTAGAATGCAACCGGAAACTTTTACAGAAGGTTTACGTTAAGGCTTTCGAACCGGACGCGTGCCTATTTCGCGATCACGCCGCAAGCGAGACGCGGACCGGCGTCGCCGGCGGGATCCGATTTGTAGTCGTCCGGTCCTTCATGGATGACGATCGCCGTTCCCTCCTCGTCGAGGAGGGAATCGAGGTTCACCATCTGGTTGAGCACTTCGATGCGGAGCTGCCCGTTCGCGGGGACATGGATGTTGGGCATGTCGCCGGCATGAGGTCCGGCGGGATTCATCAGCCCATGCTTGTCTTCTTCCGGGTTGTAGTGGCCGCCCGCCGATTTGAAATCGGGCCCTTCGCATAGGCCGGTTTCGTGGATGTGGAAGGCGTGCGTGCCTGCGGGGAGATTCGTCACATTGACGTCTAGAAGGACTCCCGTGGGCACCGCCGTCAGCATGACCGTTCCCACGTCCTTACCATCCGCGCTCTTGAGAGCCGCCGTGGCCGTATCGTCCGCTTGGGCCGGCGCCGGCAAGGCGATCATGACCGCAAGGGCACTTGCGGAACAGACAAGGGCACTTGCGGAACAGACAAGGGCACTTGCGAAACAGAATTGTGTACGGGTCATCGGTACAATTCCTCCAATGCGGTCCGGCCGCGCAAATCGGTTCGGGAAGACGTTAGACCAAACACCTTAACGCGGATGCCGCGCTTTCGGGAGCGCGGTTCGAGCCAATGTTCCGCAATTCGCCATGAAGGGTTAGCGCGGCAGCGCCACCCAATAGTCCATGTCGAGCACGACCCCGTCTTCGAGCGAGCCGTCCTCCTTCACGCCGGGGAAATCCGCGCAATTGCGGTCCTTCACCGCGAATGTGCGCAGGCGCAGCGCGCCCAGGTCGGACCGGCCCGGGAGCTCGGCTTTGTCGAGCACCTCGCTCCAGGCATAGATGGTGTCGCCCGCGAAGGAGGGCGCCGCGTGACGGGCGCCGTTGAGGCCGAGCACGTGGAAGGCATTGGCGAGGCCGTTGAAGCTGAGCGAGCGTGCGATCGAGATGATGTGCCCCCCATAGACGAGACGCCGGCCGAAGCGCTCCTGGGACTCCCGGTGCTGGTTGAAATGCACGCGGGCGGTGTTCTGGTAGAGGCGCGTCGCCATCTGGTGTTCGGCCTCTTCGATGGTCTGCCCATCCACGTGGTCGATCTTGTCGCCGACCGCATAATCCTCCCAGCGGCGGGGGGAGCCGGCGAGCGCATAGTCGTAGACCGTGAGTTTCAGCGTCGGGAGCGCCTTGCCGAGCGTGTCGGGCGAGACGCTTGTGTCGAGCTCCGGAATGACGGTTTCGGGCGCGGGCAGATCGAGATCGCGCTTCACGACCATGACCCAGCGCGCGAAGGACAGGACCACATCGCCGTTCTGGTTGTGGCCCGTGGTGCGCACATAGACCGTGCCGTTCTTGCCGCTCGAGTTCTGCTTGACGCCGATCACCTCCGAGGTCGAGGCGATGGTGTCGCCGGGATAGACCGGTGCGAGAAAGCGGAACTCGGCGTAGCCGAGATTGGCGATGGCGTTGCGCGAGACATCCGGCACCGTCTTTCCGATCACGAAATGGAACACGAGGATGTCGTCGATGGGCGAGCGCGGATAGCCGATGCTCTGCGCGAACGCGTCCGACGACTGCACGGCGAAGCGGCCGCTATAGAGCGCGGTGTAGACGCTCACGTCGCCGACGGTGACGGTCCTCGGCGTGGCGTGGACGATCTCCTCGCCGACTTTGAAATCCTCGAAATAGTTCCCGGTGACCGTGCGGTCGATTTTGTGTGTGTTGGTCATTGCGTCGGTGTTGCGATTTTCAATCCGATGATGGAGCCGATCAGTGTGGCGATGAAGAAGAGCCGCAAGGCCGTGGCCGGCTCCTTGTAGAAAAGAATGCCGACCGCGGCCGTACCGGCGGCGCCGATGCCAGTCCAGATAGCATAGGCGGTTCCGACAGGAATATCCTTGAGAGCCTTATTGAGGAAGATGAAGCTCAAGACGATGCAAACCGCGAATGCCAGGGTCGGCCAGGGCCGCGTAAAACCGTTCGTCAGCTTCAGCGACGAGGCAAAGCCAACCTCGAACAGGCCGGCGAGCACCAGATAGGCCCAGGACGTAGGGACGAAGGACATCGAGTCGAACCTCTTGTGGCGGCAGAATCTTCGGCGCCAGGGGATGGCGGTCTCCCAAGCGCGCGGACAGCCGCCTGGGAGGCCGGACCATAGTTTCAGGACGGCGGGCTGTCACCCCCGCTTGCCGGTCGATTGTCCGGCGCCTGGCCCGATGCGTCGCGGCCTGCATGGAGGCCATGCATACAAAAATGGCGGCCCCGCAAATCGCTGGGACCGCCATTTTCGAAAAACTTGCTAGATCGGCGCGGATTAGGCGCGGTCGAGCTCCGCAGGCAGGTAGGAAGTCACTTCCATACCGGCTTCGGACTCGGTGATCTCGGGCTTCAGCCATTCTTTCATGGTCGTCTCCTTTCGTTTCACGATGATCCTAGGATGCGGCATTTCGGATGAGCGGCGCATGACGCATCCATGAAAACGATCTGAACGCCAAACGATCAGTCGCGGGCAACGCGGGCCACAGGCAATGCATATAAGCCGATGCATACAAAAATGGCGGCCCCGCAAATCGCTAGGACCGCCATTCTCGAAAAAACTTGCTAGATCAGCGCGAATTAAGCGCGGTCGAGCTCTGCAGGCAGGTAGGAAGTCACTTCCATACCGGCTTCGGACTCGGTGATCTCAGGCTTCAGCCACTCTTTCATGGTCGTCTCCTTCGGTTCGTTCAGTGAACGTCGTCCCTAGATAATGGCGATCGCGGATGAGAACCGCATGACTCGAACATTAACAGCGCATGACAAAAACAACCTCGTAAAAACAACGGATTGACGTGTTTCGCCGGCCGGACTCTCAGGGTCGTCTGACGAATTCCGCAGGCTATTGAAACAGCAGCGCCGCTTTGGTCAGTGTGTTGAAGATGCCCCAACAGAGCGGAACGCCGACCAGCGTCCAGGCTAAAACCAGCTTGACCTTGTTGGCCCCCGAGACGGTCTCGTGGTGGGTGGTTTCGCTCATTATGCCTCCATCGACGCCTTGAGTTCTTCGTCGGTCATGTGGTGCTTCTCATGCACCGGCGTCATCAGTCAGTTCAGGATGAATCCCACGAACAGCAGCCCCGCCATGATGTACATGGTGACGGAATAGGCGTCCGCTTTCGGCACACCGTGATTGAGCTGATATTCGCGGATATAGTTCACCAGCACGGGCCCGAACACACCGGCTGCCGACCAGGCCGTCAACAGGCGCCCGTGGATCGCCCCGACATAGCGCGTTCCGAAAATGTCCCTGAGATAGGCCGGGATCGTGGAGAACCCGCCGCCATACATGGAGAGGATCACCGCATAGCACGCGACGAACAGGACGATCGAGTCGATCCGTCCAGTCCAGGGCACGATGGCATAGAGCACCACGCCGAGGGCGAAGTAGATCATGTAGGTGTTGCGCCGCCCGATATAGTCCGACGCCGAGGCCCAGAAGAAGCGCCCGGCCATGTTGAAGATGCTGAGCAGGCCGACAAATCCCGCCGCGGCGGCGGCCGTGATCTGCCCCGGAAACATCTCCTGGCTCATGGCCGAGGCTTGACTGAGCACGCCGATGCCGGCCGTCACGTTCAAGCACAGAACGCCCCAGAGGAGGTAGAACTGCTTGGTTCTCAGCGCCTCGTCCACATGGACATGGGCGGTCGTCACGAATTTTTTCGGCTGCGCGGGCGGCACATAGCCTTCCGGCAGCCAGCCGTTCGGCGGAACGCGCACGAGCGCGGCGCCGATCATCATGAACACGAGATAGATGATCCCGAGCGTGACGAAGGTGGCGGCGACGCCCTTGTCGGTCGGGGTCGCGAAATACTGCATCAGCCAGACCGACAAGGGCGAGGCAATCATGGCGCCGCCGCCGAATCCCATGATGGCAAGACCCGTCGCCATGCCGGGCCGGTCCGGAAACCAGGTGATGAGTGTCTTCACCGGCGAGATATATCCGAGGCCGAGGCCGCAGCCGCCGAGCACGCCGTAGCCGAGATAGATGAGCCAAAGCTGATGCAGGTGAACGCCCAGGGCCGATATCAAAAAACCGCCGCCGAAACAGAGGGCGGCGGTGAACATCGCCCGGCGTGGCCCCACCCGGTCGAGCCAGGTGCCGGTGAAGGCCGCCGCCAGTCCGAGAAAGACGATCGCGATAGAGAAGATCCAGCCAAGCTGCGTCAGCTTCCAGTCGTCGGGAGCGGATTCAGTGATGCCGATCAGCTTCGTCATCGGCAGGTTGAAGACGCTGAAGGCGTAGACCTGGCCGATACAAAGATGGACGCAAAGTGCCGCGGGCGGCACCAGCCATCGGCTGAAACCAGGCTTCGCGACGGTGTGCGCCCGGTCGAGCCAGCCGAATAGCCCGCCGGAATCCACGGATGCTGCTGTCGTCATTGTTCCGCTCCCCCACCGTTTCGCGCATTTTGGCTTGTTGACGGGTAGTCTGAACGCGCTTTGAGCTCATCGCAAGAGCGCTGTCTGTCATAGTGACGCGCGCCATCCGGATGCTTCTGGCCGAGCCTTCGATAGGAAATATCTATTTGTGCTCGGAGGGAGAGCGGTTGTTCAACGTCAATGGAACGTGGGCGCCTCATGCAATTCATTCAAAGGGACAGCCGTGCTCTCGAAAACACTTCTAGATGGATATTGGCGTTTCCGGCGGGAGAACCATTCCGCGGATAAGGGGCGCTACGAGCAACTGGCCTCGTTGGGACAGGCGCCGACGGCGCTTGTCATTGCCTGTTGCGATTCGCGCGTTGACGTCTCGGCGATCTTCGATGCCGGTCCCGGCGATCTCTTCATCGTCCGGAACGTCGCCAACCTGGTGCCGCCCTTCGAGCCGGATGGCCGCTTTCACGGCACCAGCGCGGCCGTCGAGTACGCGGCCATGGTGCTCAAGGTCCCCAATATCATCATACTCGGCCATTCGCATTGTGGCGGGATTGCCGCCTATCGCGAGAAGCTGAAAGGGAAGACCGACGACACGAACTTCATCGGAACCTGGCTGACGCAACTCGATGGGCTCGAAGTGAAGGACCAGGACGAGCAGGAGTTCGGCCGGGAGACGGCTTTCGAGCTTGCGGGCGTGCGCCAGTCCCTGGCGAATTTGCGCACGTTCGATGCGCTGCGCGAACGCGAGGCCGAGGGGCTGCTCACGCTGCACGCGCTGCATTTCGACATCGGCAGCGGTGTCGTGTTGGCCCTCGATGCAAAAACGGACCGGTTCGCCCAGTTGCCCGAACAGGACGACGCGTAACGCGTCAAGGATGGGTGCGGTTCGCGTCCGAAGGTGGGCGGCCCGCTAGGCCGCCTTCTTCAGCATGTCCCGTTCGATCATGGTCTCGGCGATCTGGATCGTGTTCAAGGCCGCGCCTTTGCGCAGATTGTCGGACACGCACCAAAGCGTGAGGCCATTGTCGATGGTCTGGTCGTCGCGAACGCGGCTCACGAACGTTGCGTAGTCGCCGACGCACTCGACCGGCGTCACGTAGCCGCCGTCCTCGCGCTTGTCGACCACGAGCACGCCCGGTGCTTCGCGCAGGACCTCGCGCGCTTCCTCTGCGCTGAGCGGATTCTCGAACTCGATATTCACCGCCTCCGCGTGGCCGACGAACACGGGCACGCGGACGCACGTCGCGGTCAGCTTGATCTTGGGATCGAGAATCTTCTTCGTCTCGGCGACCATCTTCCACTCTTCCTTGGTCGAACCGTCGTCGAGGAACACGTCGATATGGGGAATGACGTTGAAGGCGATCTGCTTGGTGAACTTCTCGGGCGAGGGCGGATCGGTGACGAAGATGCCCTTGGTCTGGTTCCACAGCTCGTCCATCGCTTCCTTGCCGGCGCCGGACACGGACTGATAGGTCGAGCAGACCACGCGCTTGATCCTGGCCGCATCGTGCAGCGGCTTGAGGACCACGACGAGCTGCGCCGTCGAGCAGTTCGGATTGGCGATGATGTTCTTCTTGGCGAAGCCGGAGATCGCGTCCGGATTCACTTCCGGCACGATCAGCGGCACGTCCGCGTCGTAGCGCCAGCACGAGGAATTGTCGATGACGACGCAGCCCGTCGCGCCGATCCGGGGCGACCATTCCTTGGAGATCGACGAACCGGCGGACATCAGGGCGAAGTCGACGCCGGAGAAGTCGAAAGTCTCCAGGTCGCGGCATTTCAGACGTGCATCGCCGAACGAGACCTCCGTGCCGATCGAGCGGCGCGAGGCGATGGGATAGACCTCGTCGGCCGGGAACTCCCGCTCTTCGAGGATGTTCAGCATCTCGCGCCCGACATTGCCGGTCGCGCCGATGACGGCGACTTTGTAGCCCATTCCGGTACTCCTGATAACGGCGTGCGCCTATCGCCGCGCGAAGGCGCTGTTTCGGCGGATGTATGGGAAGGCGCGGCCAAAGTAAAGACGCCGCTGGTTTGGGGGCACCTGGCCTAGTTGACCCGCCGGCCCGGTAGCTCGTCCCTCACGCCGGCACAGCTCTTGGCGGTGAAGGCATTGACCATTTTCACCACCGCCGGTCCCAGCAGGTTGGATTGGTTGTCGAGGCCCGTGCCAGCGTAAAGGATGGGGTAGATCGCCAGGGGGGCCGAGACGTCGCCCCAATTGACCGTTGCCGAGACGGCCTTGCCGTTTTCGAAGGTCACGTCCGGTGAGAGCTCCGCCTCGACCACGTAGGGCTCGGCGCCCTCCCGCCGGAGCGCGCAAGACACGGTCTGCCGTTCCATCCTGATTGTGGCCTTCGGTGCCCGCATGGCTTCGGCGAGCGCCGCCCGCTCCAGCGTCAACGCCGACCGGCACACGGCGTTGCCCCAGGGCCAGCCGATCCGATCCCCGAGCATTTTGGTGAGGTCCCCGGCACGCCAGGTCTTCTTGATGTCGCAGTCGATATCGGGGCCGAGCGGCTCGCGGGTGGCGACGACGTCGCAGATCTCGATCTTGCAGGCCTTGCGGGTTTCCTTCTCCGCCTTCTCTTCCGGCGTCAACTCGACTTTCGAGCTGACTTGCGGACCGAGATCGGGCGTTCCGGCGCCCGTGACTTCGTGTTCCGGCGTGCCAAGATCCGTCTCTTCGGACTCCGGGGTGTCCTCGTCCATGGCGGACGGAGACACGGGCTCAGGCTCCGTCGCGTCCGTCGCGTTGTTTTCCGCAGACGCCGATTCGGCTTGGGCCATGTGTTGCGGCTCGCTGGCCGCCCAGGCGGGGACGGCCGACACGAACAGGATCAGGCCCAGCGGCACCCATCCGAACGCGTGTTTCATGCGTCCTAACCGCCGCGGTTTAGCGACGCGAGGACGGCATCGCCCATCTCGCGCGTTCCCACGATCTTGCAGCCCTCTTGGGCGATGTCGCCCGTGCGGATGCCCTGGTCGAGCACGTTCGCGATGGCCGTCTCGATCCTGTCGGCAAGCTCGCCCTGATCGAACGAGTAGCGCAGACACATGGCGAAGCTGGCAATGGTGGCGATGGGGTTTGCCTTGTTCTGTCCGGCGATATCGGGGGCCGAACCGTGCACGGGCTCGTACATGGCCGGACGCTTGCCGCTTTCGTCCGCCGCGCCGAGCGAGGCCGACGGCAGCATGCCCAGCGACCCGGTGGCCATGGCCGCTTCGTCGGACAGCACGTCGCCGAACAGATTGTCGGTCACGATCACGTCGAACTGCTTCGGCGCACGCACGAGCTGCATGGCGCAGTTATCGGCCAGAATGTGCTCGAGCTTCACGTCGGCGTAGCGGTCCTGATGCACCTGCGTGACGACCTCGTTCCACAAGACGCCCGTCTTCATGACGTTGCGCTTCTCGGCGGAATGCACGAGGTTGCCGCGCTTCCGGGCCATGTCGAAGGCCACGTCGGCGATGCGTTCGATTTCGTAGGTTTCGTAGACCTGCGTATCGACGGCGCGCTTCTGGCCGTTGCCGAGATCGGTGATTTCCTTGGGTTCGCCGAAATAGACGCCGCCGGTCAGTTCGCGCACGATCATGATGTCGAGGCCTTCCACCAGCTCTCTCTTCAAGGAAGAGGCATCGGCCAGCGCCGGATAGCAGATCGCGGGCCGCAAGTTCGCGAAGAGCTGGAGGTCCTTGCGCAGACGCAGGAGACCGGCCTCCGGCCGCTTGTCGTAGGGGACGCCGTCCCATTTGGGGCCGCCCACCGCGCCCAGCATCACCGCGTCCGCGCCGTGCGCGGTCTCCATCGCCTGTTCGGAAATCGCCTCGCCATGGGCGTCATAGGCGCAGCCGCCCACAAGGTCGCTCTCGGTCTCGATGGATGCCGCGCCGGTGCCGTTCACCCAGTCGATCAGGCGCGTCACCTCGCCCATCACCTCGGTGCCAATGCCGTCGCCGGGAAGAAGTAAGAGTTTGAATGAGGCCATGAAGTTGCGTCCGCCCTGTGCTAAGCATTCCCCGCTTTTCGCCGGAAGCGATCCGGCGGCGTTTTGGGTAGCGGGAGTAGATCATGCTGACAAGGGTAACCTTCGCTCTTCTCGTGCTCGTCCTCGGTGCGAGCCTGGCGTTCGCGGAAGATGCGCAACCGGAGACGACGATCTTGAGCCTCGGTCTGACCGACCGCAAAGTCGACAAGACCGATCTCATGAAGCGCATGATTCTGCCGGTGCCGCGATACGATACGGGCGGCATCGCCTATGGCTGGGTGGCCAATGCCAAGAAGGGCGATCATGTCGAGGTCCATCTGAGAAAGGACGGCACGTCCTTGGTGCACAATCTCCGCGACGTCACCGAGGACGACACGGACGTGCTTCTCATGGCGGGCAAGACGGGCGTTCCAGCGGGCGGCTGGCCCAAGGGCCAATACACCGCGAAGGTGACGGTCACCCGTGGCGGCGAAACCATCGCCGAGCAGGAAACCGACCCGATCCCGTTCGAGTGAGACTGTAGGCTCGAACCCCGCCGGCAGTCGTCATGGCCGGGATTGGCCCGGCCATTCCCGTCTGGCCCGTCTGGCCGATTCGCAGAGAAATCGTGGATGCCCGGATCAAGTCCGGGCATGACGGTATCGTCGCTAGGCCCAGGGGCGCGCCAGGGACGTCTTCTGCTCGTAGGCCTCGATATGCGGGGCCTTCTCCATGGTCAGGCCGATATCGTCGAGCCCTTCGATCAGGCAACGCTTGCGGTGCGGGTCGACGTCGAAATGGATCTTGCCGCCGTCGGGGCCGGAAATTTCCTGTGCCTCGAGGTCGATCGTCAGGCGCGCATTGTCGCCGCGCGCGGCATCGTCGATCAGCTTGTCGATCTCGTTCCGCGGCAGGACGATGGGCAGAATGCCGTTCTTGAAGCAGTTGTTGTAGAAGATGTCCGCGAAGGACGGCGCGATGATGCAGCGGAAGCCGAAATCGAGCAGGGCCCAGGGCGCGTGCTCGCGCGAAGAACCGCAGCCGAAATTTTCGCCGGCGATCAGGATCTGCGCATTCGTGTAGGGCTCCTGGTGGAGCACGAAATCGGGATCCTTGGTGCCGTTCTCGTCATAGCGCAGCTCGGCAAACAGGCCTTCGCCAAGGCCGGTGCGCTTGATCGTCTTCAGATATTGCTTCGGGATGATCATGTCCGTGTCGACATTGATCATCGGCAAATGGGCGGCGATGCCCGTGAGCGTCGTGAATTTTTCCATGATGAACCTCTGTTCCGCCAGCCATATAGAGCTTTCCGGAGCGACTTTCCACTGTCGCGGCTCCGCGCTGCTTCCAGGCTTTGGTGTGGCGTTGCCGCCAAGGGTCACGCTGCCAAGGGTCACGTTGCCAAGGGTCACGCTGCCGAGGGTCACGCCGCCGAGGGTCACGCCGGCGGGGCCTCGGAGCCGGTGCCTTTGCGGCGTCCTTAGTTGGACGGTCCGAGCGTCAGCGGTTTCGCGCCGGTGCTGGCCTGCTGCGACCCGTTGACGAGCTGGCGGTAATAGGCCCGCATGGTGGTGCAGCGCTTGGGTCCGGGCGGATGCACGGCGTCGCCCTTCAGCTGGGAAATGAACGTGCAGATCTCCTCCATGCCTTGGGCGTCGAGCCAGCCCCAGCGCACGCCGCGGCGGATGGCGAAGAGATCGGCCTTGGTCTCGCTGGCGCCGATGAACTGGTGCCCGCATTCATGGGAGTAGATATAGAGCTTCACCGGGGTGGAGAGGCCCCGGATCTTGGCCGTGTTCAGGATGAGAAAGCCGGGAAACGCGCCGCCCCAGCTGTCGAATTCCGGGTTCAGCACCGTCGGCCGCGTACCGCAATTGACCGCGTTGCCGTCGATCTTGAGCGCGCCGTGCGGGACCTCCTTGGTCTGGGGGCCGGCCTGCTTCATATATTGCTGGACGGACGGGCCGTTGGCGCCGCTGCCGCGATAGACAAATTCCTGCGCGTTCGCCGTACCGCTCAGGCCCGCAAGACCCAATAGCGCGGCGGCGATCGCCGCAATCCGCATCCCCATGACGGAACGTGCCCCGAAAATTGAATCGTCCCTCAACATTCCCCACCAATGTAAAGCGGGAAAGGTGTCTAGACAATGACCACGGATCGCCGCACCGGAAGCGGCCGGGCCCGGCTCAACCGGCCGCTTCGGACTCGATGCGTTCCATGTCCGCGTCGGACAGACCGAAATGATGCCCGATTTCGTGGATCAGGACGTGGGCGATGATGGCGTCGAGATCGTCGTCGTGGGTTTCCCAATAGTCGAGGATCGGGCGGCGGTAGAGGAAGATCATTTCCGGAAGCGGGGAGACGTCCAGCACGCTCTGCCGGGTCAGGTCGACGCCGTGATAAAGGCCGAGCAGGTCGTAGCGGGACGCGATGTCGAGCGCCCTGAGCACCTCGTTGGTTGGAAAATCCTCGACCCGGATGACGACGTCCTTGGTCATGTCCCGGAATTCGGCCGGGAGACGCGCGAAGGCGTCGCTGGCGATGGCCTCGAATTGGGCTTGGTCCGGGTACCGGTCCATGCTCATGGTCCGCTTACGTCTTCGGTGCGGTCCGGCCGAGAGAGCCGGGCTTGCGGGCAAGAACGATGGCCTCGCGCAGGGTGAAAGTCAGCCCATCCTCGTCTTCGCGGGGGTGCAAGAGGCCGCGCAAGGGCTCGGCCCCCAGCATCTCCTTGAGCCGGGCTATCGTGTCGTCCGCGCAGCGCATGCGCGCGACCCAGGCGTCGAAGCCGATATCCTGGTCCATCACCTCCGCCGAGACCGGCTCGAGACCGGCCTCGTCGATCAGGTCACACCATTCGGGCAGCGACAGCGCCCGGCCGTGGCTCGGGTCGCGCAGCTTTTCGAAGGCGTTGTAGGCCGCCGCCAGGTCCGCATCGTCGGGCGAGACGTTGTCGACGAGCGCGAAGGTGCCGCCGGGGATCATCACGCGCGCGGATTCGCGCACGAAGTCCTTCGGCTTCGGGAAGTGGTGCGCCGCGAGCCGGCAGGTCACGAGGTGAAAGCTGGTGTCCGGGAAGGGCAGGTCTTGGGCGTTGGCCTGGCGCGTGACGACGTTGCCGAGGCCGCGCTCCTTGGCGAGACGCCGCACCTCGGCCAGCATTTGCGGGGTGATGTCGCTCGCCGTCGATTTTGCGATTCTCGGCGCGAAGGCGAGCGCGGTGTGGCCCGCGCCCGTGGCGATGTCGAGCTGCCGCCAGGTCGGCATCGGCGCGATCAGCTCGGTCAGCCGCGCGAGCGAGGGACCCTCGGCGTGCACCGCGCAGGCCGCGTAGTCGGCCGCCGCCTCACCGAACTTTTTCTGGGCCAGAGATGTCATGATGCTGTTTCTGCCATCAACACCGCATGGTGTCATTGCCCGGCTTGACCGGGCAATCCAGTAATTGGCACGGCATCCGTGATCGCAAGCGGCAGCGCTTACTGGGTTCCCGCTTTCGCGGAAACGACAAGCACTCTACCGCGTCTCGCGGATGTCGACGAAATGGCCCGCGATGGCCGCCGCCGCCGCCATTTGCGGCGAGACCAGGTGGGTGCGTCCCAAGCGGCCCTGACGGCCCTCGAAATTGCGGTTCGAGGTCGAGGCGCAACGCTCGCCCGGCGCCAGCTTGTCCGGGTTCATGGCCAGGCACATGGAGCAGCCCGGCTCGCGCCACTCGAAGCCTGCCGCCGTGAAGATCTTGTCGAGACCTTCTTCCTCGGCCTGCAGCTTCACGAGGCCGGAGCCCGGGACGATCATGGCGTTCAGGTTCTCGTTGACGTGCTTGCCCGCGACCACTTCGGCGACGGCGCGCAAATCCTCGATCCGCCCATTGGTGCAGGAGCCGATGAAGATGCGGTCGAGCGTGATGTCGGTGATCTTCTCGCCGCCCTTGAGGCCCATATAGTCGAGGGCGCGGACCGCCGCCTTGCGCTTGGTCTCGTCGGCGATGTCTTCCGGTTT
The DNA here is from genome assembly GCA_002482645.1 of Hyphomicrobiaceae bacterium UBA7697. Taxonomy (GTDB): domain Bacteria; phylum Pseudomonadota; class Alphaproteobacteria; order Rhizobiales; family Methyloligellaceae; genus Methyloceanibacter. The sequence goes on along the minus strand of DLGJ01000002.1, from coordinate 67,666 downwards.
GGGCACACGGCCCGCGACGGACACGACCTGCTCGGGGCTCGTGCCCCAGGACACGATCGGCGGCAGGTTGGCCGCGTCCAGGACGATCTCGGAGTCGAAATGGGCGCCTTCGTCCGAGTACAGCGTCTCCCAATAGGCCTTCGCCATTTCGAACGCGGCGCCCTTCGGCGCGCGCGGACGGCCCATGATGTAGTCGAAGGTCTTCCGGTCCGGGGCGATCAGGCCGGCGCGGGCGCCGCCCTCGATGGACATGTTGCAGACGGTCATGCGGCCTTCCATGGACAGGTCCCGGATGGCCTCGCCCGCATATTCGATCACGTGGCCGGTGCCGCCGGCCGTGCCGATCTCGCCGATGATGGCGAGGATGATGTCTTTCGCGGTGACGTAACTGGGCAGCTTGCCGTCCACGCGCACCAGCATGTTCTTGGCCTTTTGCTGGATCAGCGTCTGGGTCGCCAGCACGTGCTCCACCTCGGAGGTGCCGATGCCGTGGGCCAGCGCGCCGAACGCGCCATGGGTCGAGGTGTGGCTGTCGCCGCACACGATGGTGGTGCCGGGCAGGGTGAAGCCTTGCTCCGGGCCGACCACGTGGACGATGCCCTGGCGCTTGTCGAGCTCGTGATAATAGTCGATGCCGAAATCCTCGGCGTTCTTGGCGAGCGCGGCGACCTGCGTCGCGGAATCCGGATCGTCGATGCCCTTGGAACGGTCCGTGGTCGGCACGTTGTGGTCGACGACGGCGAGCGTCTTCTCGGGCGCGCGCACTTTGCGGCCGGCCATGCGCAGACCCTCGAAGGCCTGCGGGCTCGTGACCTCGTGGACGAGATGGCGGTCGATATAGATGAGGCTGGTTCCGTCGGGAGCCTCGTGGACCAGATGTTCGTCCCAGATCTTGTCGTAAAGCGTGCGGGGTTTGGCCATTTGCGGGTACTCAGCCTTTCGGATCGTCACGCCTCAGATAGCGATTGAATCCGGCATTTCCAACTCCATGACGACCGCCGGCCCGACAGGGCGGGTGCGCATCGCCACACAATCGAACGGACCGGATTTACGCGGGATAGGCCGGCCCGAGACCGGCCATCGCCACGGACGGCTATGCGTCTTTGGTCTCGGCCGTTTCGGCTTCGCCGTCCCCGGCGGGAACTTCGTCGGCCGTGGTCTCGGCCATCAGCGCGAGGGCCTTGGCACTCCAGTCGTTGTCTTCGATCTGGCTGCCGAGCGAGAGCTTGTCGGCGATGTAGGCCATGCCGTCGTCGCTCAGATTGGCGATCTGATCGAACTTGGTGACGCCGAGCTTGTGCAGCTTCGTCTCGATGTCCGCGGTGATGCCAGCGATGAGCTTAAGATCGTCCGGCTCGCCCTTGGGCTTGGTGAAGCCCTTGAAACCGTGCGCCTTCTTGCCCTTGCCGTCGGTGCGGGTGTCGCGGCGCTCCGGAATACGGGCGGACTTTCCGCGGCGGCCACGCAAATAGTAGAGCTTGGCCCGGCGCACGCGGCCGTGGCGGACGACTTCGATGGAGTCGATCAGCGGCGAGTGGATCGGGAACACGCGTTCCACGCCCTCGCCGTAGGAAATCTTGCGGACGGTGAAGTTCTCGTGGATGCCGCCACCGGCGCGGCCGATGCACACGCCTTCATAGGCCTGAATACGCGAGCGCTCGCCTTCCACCACTTTCACGTTGACGCGGACGGTGTCGCCGGGCCCGAATTGGGGCACGCTGCGGGTGTTGAGACGTTCGGCGACCTGCTCTTTCTCGAGCTCGGCAATGATGTTCATCGTACTACCTTTCACGGGCGCCTGCTTTGAGAGCCTCCGGCCCCGCCGCGAACGCCATTCTTTTTGATTGATCTTGTCGATAAATCCAGACGTTACGGGCCGCCGAATGGTTTTCCGGCAGCCTCGCGGGGATTTCCTACCCGAGGAATCCGCGCTTGTCGATGGTTTTCGCGCCGGAAACCGTCCGGCTACAGCCTGCTATCGAGGCTGCGGATATAGGCGATGACGTTGCGCATCTCGTCCTGCTCCAGAACGATGTTCGGCATGGTGGGATGGGAGCTCTGAAGCCAGACGGACAGGGCGTATTCCGTCATGCCGGGCGTGTTGGCGACCTCCTGGAAGGGCGTCGCGCCTTCGGCCGGGGAAAGATCTTCGCCCGCCTGCACGGCATGGCACTGAGCGCAGACCTGTTCGGCATAGGCCTTTCCGGCGGCAATGTCCGCGTCCTGGGCGCTTGCGGGCACCGCAAGCCCCAGCATCGCCACAGTGGCGAAGCCTATCCGTCCCAGCATGGCAGGTCTCGAGATACGTCGCCTGGCAAGTCTCACGGGATGTCTCCTTTTCGGCCCAGTCGTTTTCGCCGCCTCTTCCGCGGCATCGGTCTTGTGGTTCGGAGCCGTTCGTTCGCGTGCCGGCCCGCCGGATCAGTGATGCCAATCAAAGCGGCTTTGTCGAGGCCGGCTCTGACCCGGCTCAATCTTTGCGGCGCTTCGCCCACAGATCGGGTCTCCGAGCCTTCGTGAGGCTTTCCGCCTGCTCGCGGCGCCATTTGGCGATTTTCTCATGATCGCCTGAAAGCAGCACGCCGGGGATAGGGTGACCTTCCCACTCCCGGGGGCGGGTGTAGTGCGGATACTCCAAAAACCCCGATGCGAAACTTTCCTCGGAATGCGTGCCTTCGTTGCCGACGACGCCGGGGAGAAGCCGCACACAGGCATCCATCAGCACCAGCGCCGCGAGATCCCCGCCGGACAGGACATAGTCGCCGATGGAGACTTCCTCGATGCCGCGCGCGTCCAGCACGCGCTGGTCGATGCCCTCGAAGCGGCCGCAAAGCAGGATCGCGCCGGGGCCTGCCGCCAGCGCCTGAACGCGCTCTTGGGTGAGCGGCGTTCCGCGCGGAGACAGGTAGAGCGTGGGCGTGCCTGCAGGCGCCGCAGCGCGCGCCGCATCCACGGCGGCCGCGGCGATGTCGGCGCGCATGACCATGCCGGCGCCGCCGCCCGCCGGGGTGTCGTCCACGGAGCGATGCTTGCCGCTGGCGAAGTCCCGGATGTCGGCGGTCTCGAGACTCCAGAGACCCTCGGCCAGCGCTTTTCCCGCCAGGCTGAGGCCGAGCGGCCCCGGAAACATCTCCGGAAAGAGGGTGAGTACGGCGGCCCGCCAGGTCATGCCGGTTGTCCCATGGTTTCCGCCCCAGCGCCTGGCCGCTCGCCTGTCAGGAACCAGGTTTCGAGCGTGCCGACGCCTTTGATCGGGATCGGGCCGCGCGGGTTCAGCGTGAAGCCGTCGCAGAGCGCGACGTAGACCTCCGGGCACACCTGGATGCCGCCGGGAAGACCGTGCGATTCGAGCCGGGCGGCCAAGTTCACCGTCTCGCCCCAGACGTCGTAGGAGAACTTGTCGGCGCCGATCACACCGGCCATGACGGGGCCGCGCGCGAGGCCGATGCGGACCCGCAGGTCCAGGCCGTGGATCTCCGACAGCTCCGACACGATGCCGGGCAGCGCCAGCGCCAGCCGGGCGAGGCGGCGGCAATGGTCGTCCTGCGGGCGGCTCACGCCGGCCACGGCCATATAGCCGTCGCCAATGGTCTTGATCTTCTCCACGCCATGGAGCGCCGCGAGCCGGTCGAATTCCGTGACGAGGCGGTCGAGGATTTCCACCGTGCGCGGCGCGCCGAGCTCCTGCGAAAGCGCGGTGAAGCCGACGAGATCGGTGAACATCACCGATGCATCGGGCACGGTGTCGGCGACGCGCGCGGCGGGCGCCGTCTTCAAGCGGTCGATGACGGGAACGGGCAGAATGTTCTCGAGCAGGCGGTCGGCCTCGGCGCGGGCGCGGTCCGCTTTGGTCAGCGCGTAGCCGACCACCAGCGCGACGATACCGAACGTGGTCACGGCGGAGGAGACGTAGAGGTTATTCAGCAATGCCGGATCGGCTTCGATGCGGGCGTTGCCGGGCGGGTAGAGGAACCAGGCCGCGAGATGAAGCGCGAGGCCGGTGAGCACGGCGGCGACCACGAGCCGGATGTGCCCCATGCCGCAAATGGCGAAGGCGACGGCCGCGCCGATGATGTAGTTGAGCTGGATGCCGGAGTTGTGGCCCAGCTCCCGCACGAACAGGAACAGAGCGGCGTATTCGGCGATCCAGATCACGATCATGGCCGCGACGTCGCTGAAGCGATGGGCGAACGGCGCGAGCAGGGCGATGACCGCAAGGCCGATATTCATGGCGATCAGCGGCCAATAATCCATGACACCGAAGGCGGCGTAGGTCGCCACATAGGTCATCGACGTTGCCGCGATCAGCAGCGCCATCGCATTCACGATCGCGAGCCGGACGCGAGCCTCGCGCGGATAACCGGCGATCCCGAATTCGATGAAGCGGCGCAGCGGCCCTAGGCGCGACAGTAACGGCCATTCCGTGTTGCTACGCGGGACGTCTTGCTGGCTTTCCGGGACGGAGCGGATCGGCATGGCAAGCACTCTATCGCTTTCGGCGCCTTCGTGGGACGACGCTAATTCTCGGAATCGCCCCCGTCCGAGTCTTCAGCGTCTTCTTTGGCCTCGATCTCTTGCGGCGGAATCAGCACCAGCCGCCCGTTGGCCACATCGACCTTTGGCACGGCCGCATCCGTGAACGCCACGAGCAGCGGCGCCGCGCCGTCGTTGCGCTCGATCTCGATAATGTCGCTCGCGCCGAAATTGTGCACCGCCGTCACGGTGCCGAACGCCTCGCCGTCCGGCGAAACGGCACTGAGGCCGATCAGGTCGGCGACGTACCACTCCTCCTCGGGTGCCTCGGGCAACGCGTCCCGGGTGACGTAGAGCCTGGTGCGGTTCAGCGCCTCGGCGGCCTCGCGCGTGCCGACGCCCTTGATGCGCGCGACGAGCGATTTCGGCGTGACGCGGACACGTTCGATCAGAATCGTCTTCGTGCCCGCCTCGTCCCGCAGCGGACCGTAGGCGGCGATGTCGGCTGGGTCTTGGGTGTAGGAGCGCAAGCGCACCTCGCCCTTCAACCCTTGCGCCGCGCCGATCTCGCCGACGAGAACCAGGTCCTGGTTCCCGCCACGGTCCGTCTTGCCGGCCAAAGCTACTCGGCCTTCTCGGCCTCGGCGGCGTCCTCGGCGGCCGTCTCGTCGGTGGCAGCCTCGCCGGCTTCCTCCTCGGCGGCAGCGGCCGCGTCGTTCGCTTCCTCTTCGGCAGCGGCAGCGGCGGCGGCCTTTTCTTCTTCGGCGGCGCGCTTGGCTTCCTCACGCTCGATGCGCTTCTTGCCGGGCTTGCCCTTCTCGGGGTTGTTGCGGGCTTCGCGCTTCAGAAGGCCTTCGGCATCCAGGAACCGGTGCACGCGGTCGGTCGGCAGCGCGCCGTTCGACAGCCAATGCTTGGCGCGCTCCACGTCGAGCTGAATGCGCTCGGCGGAATCGCGCGGCAGCAGCGGGTTGAAGGTGCCGATCTTCTCGATGTAGCGGCCGTCGCGGGGGCTCCGCGAGTCGGCGACCACGATGCGGTAGAACGGGCGCTTCTTGGCGCCGCCCCGCGACAGTCTGATTTTCAGTGACATCGTTTCTTACTCCTAGAGGTTTGTCGAAATGTTGGGTTTCTGGTCAGCGCTTCTTCTTTCGCTGTCCGGGAAGTCCTGGAAAGCCGGGCGGCAAGCCGCCAGGGAGGCCCGCGCCGGGGAGGCCGGGCAGTCCGCCGGGGAGCCCGCCCGAAGGCAGGCCGGGGAAATTGGCCGGAAGCTCGGCGCCTTTGGGAAGACCCGCGCTCTCCGGTAGATCGGCCGGCATTTGCGGCATGCCGCCGCCGAACAGGGCCGACAGCGCGCCGCGCTTCTTGCCAAGGGCTTTCATCATGTCGGCCATCTGGCGGTGCATCTTCACGAGCTTGTTGATGTCTTGGACGCTGGTGCCGGACCCGGCCGCCACGCGCTTCTTGCGCGAGGCGTTCAGCAGTTTCGGGTTCTTGCGCTCGGCCTTCGTCATCGATCCGATGATCGCTTGCTGGCGCTTAAGGACGCTGTCGTCGAGATTGGCGGCGTCGAGCTGCTTCTTCACCTTGCCGATGCCGGGCAGCATCGAGAGCACGCCGCCCATGCCGCCGAGCTTCTGCATTTGTCCGAGTTGTTCGGAGAGATCGTTGAGGTCGAACGCGCCCTTCTTCATGCGCTCGGCCATCTTCTGGGCCTTCTCGGCCTCGACGGTCTCCATCGCCTTCTCGACGAGGCCGACCACGTCGCCCATGCCGAGAATGCGCCCCGCGATACGGTCCGGGTGGAAGTCTTCCAGCGCCTCCAGCTTCTCGCCGACGCCCATCAGCTTGATGGGCTTGCCGGAGACCGCGCGCATGGACAGCGCCGCGCCGCCGCGCCCGTCGCCATCGACGCGCGTCAGCACGATGCCGGTGAGTTCGACCCGCTCGCCGAAATTCTTGGCGAGATTGACGGCGTCCTGGCCGGTCAGGGCGTCGGCCACGAGCAAGGTCTCGTGCGGCTGGGCGATCTTCTCGATGGCGGCGGTCTCGGCCATCAGCTCTTCGTCGATATGGGTGCGGCCCGCCGTGTCGAGCAGCAGCACGTCGAAGCCGCCGAGCTTGGCGGCCTTGACCGCGCGCTCGGCGATCTGCGTGGGGCTCTGGCCCTCGACGATGGGCAGCGTCGCGACATCCGCCTGCTCGCCGAGCACCCGAAGCTGCTCCTGAGCGGCGGGGCGGCGCGTGTCGAGCGAGGCCATCAAGACCTTCTGCTTGTCCCGCGTCTTGAGCCGGTGCGCGAGCTTCGCCGTGGTCGTCGTCTTGCCGGAGCCTTGGAGGCCCACCATCATCATGACGACGGGCGGAGCGGCGGCGAGGTCGATGCTTTGGGACTCCGAGCCCAGCATGCGGACGAGTTCGTCGTTGACGATCTTCACGACCATCTGGCCCGGCGTGACCGACTTCACCACGTCCTGACCGACGGCCTTGGCCTTCACGCGGTCGGTGAAGGACCGCACCACATCGAGGGCCACGTCCGCCTCGATCAGCGCGCGGCGTACTTCGCGCATGGCTTCGGAGACATCGGCCTCGCTCAGCGCGCCGCGGCGCGTGAGCTTGTCGAAAATTCCGGAGAGACGGTCTGAGAGGGTTTCGAACATTAGCCGGCGTAATCCGCTACGAATTTGCGATAGACCCAGCCGGAGCGGCATGGGCCGGAATAAACCTGACGGTGCGGCCACGGCGTGCCGACGCCGCAGTCCTCGGTCTCATGCGAATAGACGACGCCGAGCCAGTCTCCGCGCTGATCGCAGAGATTGACGATGTCGCCGCTATAGACCTTGTCCAGCATGGCGTGTTTCGAGCCTGGGCCCGAGCGAACCGCGAGAAAACCGTCGCCCTTCGGATCGAGCCCGCGCACCACGCCTTGCGCGCCGCAAGCGTCGAACTCCGCTTCGCCGCCGGCGAGGACCGGCACGTTCGGCTGCTGGGCCATGGCGACCGAGGCTAGGACAGCGGCGGGCAGACCGGCGAGCGCGAGCTTTGCCGTCATGCCGAGAAGGCCGTCCTTCCATGGTCCCATCATCGCATCCGCCTCCAACTCGCGGACCGGAAAACCGCGCTCAAGTAGGCCAGGCCCTCAAGTAGCGCGAAGCGCGGTAGGGCCATAAACATGCCCGATGGCGCAAAACCAAGAGCGCTCAAGTAGGCCAGGCCCTCAAGTAGCGCGAAGCGCGGTAGGGCCATAAACATGCCCGGTAGCGCAACCAAAACTGCGCTCAAGTAGGCCAAAGGCCGGTAGCGCAACCAAAACTGCGCTCAAGTAGGCCAAAGGCCGGTAGCGCAACGAAAAATGCACCCGTGGGCGCATCGCGCTGACGGGTGTTGACCCCCCTTTCCTAATCTCTCCGCAGGAGAGACCCCGAAAAGGGCGGCGGCTCGGAAAAGAGCTGCCATGAATTTGGCGCGGAATGTCGGTCAGCGCGTCGCGGAAGTCAAGCTAATGGGGCAGCGATTTCGAGAAGCCATTGATGACGATCACCCCGGCGACGATCAGGCCGAGTCCGATCAGCGCCGCTGTATCCAGCGCCTGATTGAACCGGAACCAGCCGATCGTCGCGATGAGGACAATGCCGACGCCCGACCAGATGGCGTAGGCCAGCCCCACGGGGATGGTTTTGAGGGTGAACGCCAGGAACGCGAACGAAGCCGCGTAGGCGACCGCCGTGACGAGGCTCGGCACGAGCCGCGTGAGGCCTTCGGATTCCTTCAGCGACGAGGTTCCGATCACCTCGAAGACGATCGCCGCCGCAAGGCAGAGATATGGCGTGAGCGCGGACATCGGGCGTTTCCTGGGAACCTCGTGTTTTTGCAGCGTCCGTTAGATCATTTCCGACAGGCCGACGGCGAGATCCAGCAAGGTCTCGTCGCCGCCCTCCCATCCGATGAACGAAAGACCGGCCGGACAGCCCGAAGCCTCGCCGACGGGGACCGAGATCTGCGGCAGGCCGGCTAGCCCCGCGAGACATGTGTTTTGCAATGTGATCGCGCGAAATTCCGCGAATGAAGCGCCGTCTGGAATGTTGCGCTCGGGCGGCTGGGTGGGCGTCGTCGGCAGGACGATGGCCGTTCCGGGCTGCAGAATCGACTTCAGATGCGCGGTAACGACACGCCGCGTCTCGCGGGCTTCCTCGGCTTCTCCGGCCGTGATCGCCGATGCGATCTCGAAGCGCTCCTTGATACCGGGCCCGAGATTCACATCGTGCGACCGGATGAACGGCAGGAGCGTGGACTGGATCTCGAATCCTTGGAGCGTGGCGAAGGCCTTGCGCCAGGCGACGATGTCCTTTCCGGCGATTTCGGCGTGTTCCACGTCCGGAAGGGCGCCCGCCAGCGTGTCGAGCGTGCGCCATACGAGCTGGTCCACGGAGGCTTCGCAATAGCCGACCACATCGGTCGCGAGCACGAGCCGCTCGATCGGGGCCGAAGTGCCGGATCCGTCAAGCAGGGTGCGCCCCACCGTCCGGAACAGCTCGGCGTCGCGGGCGAGGATGCCCACCGTGTCGAAGCTCGGCGACATGGGGGTCGCGCCGGTCATGTCGATACGCCCATGGGTGGGGCGCAAGCCGTAAAGGCCGCAGAAGGAGGCCGGTACGCGGATCGAACCGCCCGTGTCCGCGCCCAGCGCGAAGTCGCACATCTGCGCCGCGAGGGCGGCGGCCGACCCGCAGGAGGAGCCGCCGGTGACGTAGCGTCCGGCACGGGCGTTGACTGGCTGGCCGTAATGGGCGTTGGTGCCGACCACGCTGTAGAAGAACTCATCGCAGATCGTGATGCCCGTCAGCGAAGCGCCGGCTGACACAAGGGTGGAAATCACGGGTGCGGTTGCGGTTGCCGGTTTCGTGGCGGCATAGAACGCGGGGTTGCCGTTTCCCGTCTTGCGGCCCTCGATGGCGAACAGGTCCTTCACCATGAAACTGCGTCCCGCAAGTGGCCCGTCCTGCGCCCCCAAAATCGGCTCCTCCAATGTGTGCGGTACGAGAGCATGGACGGGATCGTTTTTCGGCACGGCAATCATTTGGGGCCTCCTTGGACCGATAAAGAAAGTGCGGAGACCAAAACAACGCCATAGAAGTGCGCTCACCGCAATGCTTCAGGAGATCGGGCCCCGGTGAGCCCAGACACGACATCCCGCAAGGCTCTTCCGCGCACGGTCTGGGCGCTTGGCTTCACCTCGCTCTTCATGGACGTCTCGTCCGAACTCGTTCACGGACTGCTGCCGCTGTTCCTCGTCGTCAATCTCGGCGCGAGCGCCGCCGTGCTCGGCCTGGTGGAAGGCATTGCCGAGGCTGCCGCCCAGGTCGTGAAAGTGTTCTCCGGCTGGCTGTCGGATCGGCTTCAGCGGCGCAAAGCGCTGGCGGTCGCGGGTTACGGACTGGCGGCCTTGACGAAACCCCTGTTCCCGCTGGCGGGCTCCGTCGCGCTCGTGGCGGCCGCGCGCGTGCTCGACCGCCTTGGCAAGGGCATTCGCGGAGCGCCGCGCGATGCGTTGGTGGCCGACGTGACGCCGCCGGAGCAGCGGGGCGCGGCCTTCGGATTGCGGCAGTCGCTCGACACGATCGGCGCGACGATCGGGCCGCTGGCTGCGATCGGGCTGATGGCGCTGTTCGACGACGACGTTCGCGCCGTGCTGTGGTTCGCGGTCATCCCGGCGCTGATCTCGGTCGCCATCCTGATCGTGTTCGTGCGCGACCCCGGGCCGCCGGCTTCACGCGCGGGCGCGCTGAAGCGCGTGCCGATCGAGCTCGGTCAGCTCGGGGCCCTCGGCCGGTTCTATTGGTTCGTCGCCGGCGCGGGCGCGGTGTTCACGCTCGCCCGCTTCAGCGAGGCGTTCCTCGTCATCCGGGCCTATGGGACAGGCCTTCCGCTCGCGTTCGCACCGGCGGTGATCGCGGTGATGAGCCTCGTCTTCGCGGTCACGGCCTATCCGGCCGGGCGCCTTCAGGACCGGTTCGGCGCGCGTCCGCTGCTCGTCGCGGGCCTCGCGGTCCTCATCGCCGCCGACCTTTTGCTGGCCTTCGGTTCGGGGATTTTCGCCGTGTTCCTTGCCATCGGCCTTTGGGGTCTCCATTTGGGGCTGACACAGGGCGTCTTGTCGGCGCTCGTCGCCCATGCCGCGCCCGCACATGTCCGTGGCACCGCGTTCGGCGTGTTCGGCCTCACGGTCGGGGTGACGACGCTGGCGGCCAGCGTGATCGCGGGCGTTCTTTGGGACGCGGTGTCGCCGGAGGCGACGTTCCTGGCCGGCGCCGGCTTCGCGGGCGCCGCCATGGTGGCCTTCCTGGCGCTCAAGCCCGGCGCGCGGGCATAGCCACTCCGCCGGAAACGGCGCTATAGAGAGGCGGAAACGAGGAATTTCGAGTGATGGACGCGAGCAGCCATAGCTTCCGGAAGATGAACGGGCTCGGGAACGACTTCGTCGTGATCGACCGCCGCGCGGACGCGCTCGATCTGCCGGCCGAAACCGTGCGTGCCATTGCGGACCGCGAGACCGGCGTCGGCTGCGATCAGCTGATCGCGCTCGATCCATCCTCCGAAGCGGATGTCTTCATGCGTATCTGGAACGCGGATGGGGGCGAGGTGGCCGCTTGCGGCAACGCCGCGCGCTGCGTCGCGGGCATCGTGGCGCAGGAGCTCGGACGGGCCAACGTCACCATCGAGACCGAGGACCAGGTGCTGGGCGCCTTCGCGGGCGCGGGAGAGATCGTGACCATCGACATGGGCGAACCGCGTCTTGCTTGGGACGAGATTCCGCTTGCCGAGGAATTCCACGATACGAGCCGGATCGAGCTCCAGGCCGGGCCCATCGACGCGCCGGTGCTGCATTCGCCCGGCGTGGTCAGCATGGGCAACCCGCATGCGATCTTTTTCGTCGACGATGCGGACGCCATCGAACTCGGCCGGATCGGCCCGATGCTGGAGCACCATCCGCTGTTTCCCGAGCGCGCCAATATCTCCGTGGCGCAAGTGCTGAGCCCCGGCCAATTGCGTTTGCGGACCTGGGAGCGGGGCGCGGGGCTGACGCGCGCCTGCGGCACCGCGGCCTGCGCTTCCGCGGTCGCGGCGGTCCGGCGGGGCCTGACGGACCGTAAGGTCACCGTCTCCCTGCCGGGCGGGGATCTGGCGATCGAATGGCGCGAGGGGGATGGCCATGTCCTGATGACCGGTCCCTACGCCCTCGATTTCGAAGGGACGCTGCCGCCCGGCGTGTTCGCGGCGGCGGAGCCCGAAGGCCAAGGTGTCTGACACACCGTCCGATTTCTGTTAGAAGCCGCGAAATGTCCGATCTGGAGCTCATCACTTTTGGCTGCCGTCTCAACGCCTACGAGACCGAAGTCATGCGCGCGCACGCCGATGCCGCCGGTCTTAGCGACACGGTGATCGTCAACACCTGCGCGGTGACCGGCGAAGCGGTGCGCCAGGCGCGCCAGGCCATTCGCAAGGCGCGGCGCGCCCGTCCGGGCGCGAAGATCGTCGTAACCGGCTGCGCCGCCCAGATCGATCCGCAACAATTCGCTGGCATGGACGAAGTGGATCATGTCGTCGGCAACCAGGAAAAGCTCGAAGCGGCCACGTTCCGGGCGCTCAAGGGCGCTCTTGGCCCGGACGATACGGAAAAGGTCGCCGTCAACGACATCATGTCTGTGACGGAAACGGCAGGCCATTTGATCGAAGGGTTCGGCGGTCGCGCGCGCGCCTATGTGCAGATCCAGAACGGCTGCGATCATCGCTGCACCTTCTGCATCATTCCGTTCGGGCGTGGTCCGTCGCGCTCGGTGCCCGCGGGCGAGGTGGTGGCGCAGGTGCGCCGTCTGGCCGAGAACGGTTATGCCGAGATCGTGCTGACCGGCGTCGACATGACGGCCTATGGCAAGGACCTTCCCGGCGCGATGACGCTCGGCAAGCTCGTGCGGACCGTGTTGAAGCTGGTACCGGAATTACCGCGCCTGCGGCTCTCGTCGATCGACTCCGTCGAGGCGGACGCCGATCTGATCGCGGCCATCGCCGAGGAAGAGCGGCTGATGCCGCATCTGCATCTATCCCTTCAGGCTGGCGACGACATGACCTTGAAGCGCATGAAGCGCCGCCACGCCCGCGCGGACTCCGTGTCCTTCTGCGACGCGATGCGGCGTGTCCGTCCCGATATCGTGTTCGGCGCCGACATCATTGCCGGATTCCCGACCGAGACGGACGGCATGTTCCAGAACTCGGTGTCCCTGGTCGACGATTGCGGATTGACGTTCCTGCATGTCTTTCCGTTCTCGCCGCGCGAGGGCACGCCCGCCGCGCGCATGCCGCAGGTTCATGGCGCTGTGATCGCCGAGCGTGCGCGGGCGTTGCGCGACAAGGGTGCGGCGGCGCTGAAGGCGCATCTCGGCAGGGCCAAGGGGCGCCGGATACAAGTCCTGCTGGAGGACGAGACGCAAGGACGTTCGGCGGATTTCACCCCGGTCCGTCTCGACACGGCACCGCTTGAGACATTGCATCCCGACCTTTGCGCGGCGAGTGCCGGCGCGCTTCTGGACTGCACGGTCTCGGGCGATGACGGCGCGGCGTTGCTCGCGGAGGCCTTGCGGTGAGCGGCAACGAAGCGCCTACGGAAAAAAAGGGATGGTTCGCGCGGCTCAAGGCCGGCGTGTCCCGGACGTCGAACGCGCTGACCGAAAACCTCACCGGCGTTCTCACCAAACGCAAGCTCGACGACGACACGCTTGAAGAGCTGGAGGAGGTCTTGATCAAGGCCGATCTCGGCTTCGCCATGGCGGACCGGATTCGCGAGGTGTTGTCGAAGGGCCGGTACGAGAAGGGCATTTCCGAAGACGATGTGCGCGACGTTCTGGCCACGGAGGTCGCGCGCGTGCTCGATCCGGTCGCCGCGCCTCTTACGCTCGACGAAGCCGCGAAGCCCCATGTGATCTTGGTGGTGGGCGTCAACGGCACGGGCAAGACGACCACGATCGGCAAGCTCGCGCACCAATTTTCGCGTGACGGCAAGACCGTGATGCTGGCGGCCGGCGACACGTTCCGGGCCGCGGCTATCGATCAACTGAAAATCTGGGGCGGACGCGTCGGTGCCGAGGTGGTTGCCAAGGACGTGGGTGCGGACCCGGCCGGGGTCGCCTTCGAGGCGCTGGAGCGCGCGAAAGCGGCAGGCGCGGACGTGCTTCTGATCGACACGGCGGGCCGCCTCCACAACAAGGGCGGCCTCATGGCCGAACTTGCGAAGGTCGTTCGCGTTCTGAAGAAGATCGACGAGAACGCGCCGCAGACCGTATTGCTGGTGCTCGATGCGACCACGGGGCAGAACGCGCTGAACCAGGTGCAGACGTTCCAAGAGATCGCGGGTGTCACCAATCTCGTGGTGACGAAGCTGGACGGGACGGCGCGGGGCGGCATCGTCGTTGCGATTGCCGAGCAATTCGGTCTTCCGATCAATGCCATCGGCGTTGGCGAGGGGATCGAGGATTTCGAACCGTTCGATGCGCGGGATTTCGCGCGCGCCATTGCTGGAGCTGGACAAGAGAACAATGCAGCCGCTTGAGCCAAAAACCGGGATCGGCAAGACGGAAGTCAAGAAAACGCACGAGTCCGAGCAGTCGGTGGCCGGAAAGCTTCTCATCGAGCTTGGGCCGCTTCTCGTCTTTTTCGGTGTGAACGCGGCCTACGGAATTTTCATCGGCACCGCCGCGTTCATGGTCGCGACGATCGTCGCGCTAGCGTTGGCGTGGTGGCTCTACCGCAAAGTTCCGGTGATGCCGATCGTCAGCGCCGTGCTCGTTCTCGCCTTCGGCGGTCTCACGCTCTATCTGCACGACGATACCTTTATCAAGCTGAAGCCGACGATCGTCTATACGATGTTCGCGGTGTTGCTTCTCGGCGGCCTTGTCGCGCAAAAGCCCGTGCTGGCGCTCCTGTTCGGTCCTGTTTTCAATCTAACGGACGAAGGCTGGCGCAAACTGACAATACGGTGGGCCGTATTCTTCGTAGCCATGGCGGTTCTCAATGAATTCGTATGGCGGAGTTTTTCGACCGACACGTGGGTAAGCTTCAAAGCCTTTGGCTTCCTTCCGATCACGTTCCTCTTTGCGATGTCTCAGGTGCCGTTGATGCAGCGTTACGGCGCCGAGGAGAACTCCCAGCAGCATTGAGGCGGCATCCGATTGCATGTGCTGAATCGTATGCATCTCTTGCAGGATGCGTCTGCGGTTCCGATATGAGGCGCTCAACGCTCGAATCCGTCGTGAGGGGCGATGTATTCGAAGCTTTGCCGTTGCGGGGGCGACAGGATGTCCGCTTGCCGCATTCAGGGGGCGTAGTGTGGTTTTTTGATTGTGAAACCACATGCGCCGATTACCACGCGCATGATGGCGCAATTGGAGACGGGGAACGTCCATATGACGACAAAAGCGCAAAATCCGCTCGATAACTCTGCGACACATCTGTTGCACAGGGCTGGCCAGCGGGCTGCGGACATTTTTGCGGAGGAGGCGAAAAAGGGTGGCCTCACACCGCGGCAATTCGCGGTTCTCACGGCAGTGTCGCTCGAGGAAGGTTTGCCTCAGGCGGAACTGGTGGAGAGGACGGGTATCGATCGTTCGACCTTGGCCGACATCGTCGCCCGGCTCTTGGGACGCGGCTTGATTCAACGCCGCCGCTCCAAGGAAGACGGGCGGGCCTACGCCATCAAGCTCAGCGCGAAGGGCGCCAAGGCCTTGAACAAAGCGCAGCCGGCCGCCGCCGCCGCGGACTCTCAGCTTCTGGCCGGATTGACGGCGGCCAAGCGGAACGAGTTTCTGCAGACGCTGAGCCAGATCGTGAACGCAGGGGAGAAAGCCTAGCCGGACGGCTCTGCTGCTTTCCCATCGGCTTCATTGCCGACTTCCGCCCGAGCCGGTTTGCCGCGTAGCAGCGGCAAGATCTTCGCCTCGATGACCTCTTGGGTCAGGGGCCCGGCTTGGCGGAAGGCGATCGTGCCGTCGCCGGCAACCACGTAGGTCTCGGGTACGCCATATACGCCGAAATCGATCGCCGTACGGCCGGAACGGTCGACGCCGATTTGCGTATACGGATCGCCGTAGCCGCCGAGGAAACGCCGCGCCGCGCTCGCGTCGTCCTTGTAGTTGATGCCGTAAAACGGGACGCCCGAATTCTCGGCGCGAAGCGTGTCCGCGAGTGCCATGACGACCGGGTGCTCCTCGCGGCACGGGCCGCACCACGATGCGAAGAAGTGGACGATCGCGGGCGTGCCTTTGCCGAGCGCCGCCGACGTGAGATTCGGTCCGGACCCGCTATCGGCCGTCTCCAGCGGCGGCAGGTCGAACGCCGGTACGGGCTTTCCGATCAGCGCCGAGGGCAATTTCGACGGATCTCCGGCCTTGAGCCCAAAAAAGAACAGCGCGGCGAGACAGGCGAACACGGCAAAGGGCAGCAAGACGCCGAACCGGCGCCTTGGCCTGTGCCCGGGGGCGGCAGCGTTCGATTTCACGTCCGGGGGACTGTCTTTTTCGGCTTGTCCGGTCACGCCGATCCTTTCTCCGAGGCTGTCCGCGATACCGTGGGCTTCGCCGCCGGACGCGGGTTGGCGGCCGACCGCCGGGTGATCCCGCGCCGTTCGAGGTCGGCCAAGAGGCGCCGCTGCTTGCGGTCGTCGGCGATCGTCGCCGCGGTCAGCGCGGCTACGACCACGAAGGTCACGGCATAGGCGGCAATGATGAAACTGGCGTGAGGTCCAAGTCCGAGCATCGGCGTCCTAGGCTCCCGTCAACGCCGCCTGGGCGACTTGGGTTTGCTGCAGGGCGCGGACCCGGCGGCGCAGAATCTCCGCTCGCATGGCGATCAAGTGCAGCACGACAAAGAGGACCGTAAAGCCCAGCGCCATGACGACGAGCGGCGTGAGCAGGGACGAGTCGATGGTGGGGGCGCCCGCGCGGATCACGCTGGCCGGCTGGTGGAGCGTGTTCCACCAATTCACCGAGAACTTGATGATCGGAATGTTGACGGCCCCGACCAAGGCCAGGATCGCGGCGGCGCGCCCGGCCCGGCCCGGCTCTTCGATGGCTTGCCACAGGGCGATCAGCCCGAGATAGAGCAGGAACAACACCAGCATGGAGGTGAGACGGGCATCCCAGACCCAATAGGTGCCCCACATGGGCTTGCCCCAAAGCGATCCGGTGACGAGCGCCAGAAATGTGAACGTCGCGCCGATAGGCGCCGCGGCCTTGGCCGAAACGTCCGCCAGCGGATGACGCCAGATCAGCGTCCCGAGCCCCGAAATGGCGATCAGGACATAGGCGAACATCGCGAGCCAGGCGGACGGCACATGGATGAACATGATCCGAACCGTCTCGCCCTGCTGGTAGTCGGGCGGCGCGACGAAGAAGGAGAGATACAGCCCCGCGCCGAGAAGGATCGCCGCGAGCCCGGCGAGCCACGGAATGACCGCGCCGGCAAAGTTCAAGAAGCGCGTCGGATTGGCGAGATGGGTCAGCGAAAACGTCATGGTGGCTGATCTAGTCGCTTTGGTCCGGAAGCGCAAAGAAGAAGCGGCAAGAAGAAACGCAAGGCGGAAGCGAAAATAAGGCCACAGGGTTCCTCAACGGAAGGCGGTGCGAAGCGCGGCGGCAGCGGCGAGCGGCGCCAGGACCATGCTGGCCAGGCTGATCGCGCAGAGCATCAGGAAGGGCGGCCAGGGCGAGCCCGGACCCGTGACCGCCGCGGAGACCGTGGAAACGCCGAAAATCAGCACGGGCACGTAGAGGGGCAGCACGAGCAGGGCGAGGAGAAGCCCGCTCCGGCGCAAGCCCAAAGTCAGGCTGGCGCCGATTCCGGCGATGAAGCTGACCGCGGGCGTGCCCGCGAGCATGGCGAGGACGAGCAGCGGGATGGTGTGAATGGGCAGATTGAGCAAGAGCCCCAGCACCGGGGCCAGCAGCGCCAAGGGCACGCAGGTGGTGATCCAATGAGCGAGCGATTTGGATGCCGCCACCACCGGCAGGGGCAACGGTCCCATCGTCAGCACGTCGAGCGTGCCGTCCTCGTAGTCGTTGTGAAAGATGCGGTCGGCCGAGAGCAGGGCGGCCAGAAGCAGGGCCACCCACAGAAGCCCGGGCGCCACGCGCGACAGCAGGTTGAGATCCGGCCCGAGACCGAACGGGGCGATGGCGATCACAACCAGGTAGAATCCGAGCGCGACGCCGATCGCGCCGCCCTCCCGGAAGGCGAGCGCGACGTCGCGGCGAATGAGAGCGAGGGCGGCCGTCACGGCGCGGGCCCCTCGGCGGAGCCGTATTCGAGAGGGTCCGGCGCCGCCAGATCGAGCGTGTGCGTGAAGTCCGCGCCCAAGGGAACGTGGGTCGAGACGATGGCGATGCCCCCGGCCTTCGTGTGGTCGCGGATCGCCGCGCTGAGGCGCTCCACCGACGCGACGTCGAGCGAGACCGAGGGTTCGTCCAGAAGCCAGACGGGACGCGGACAGGCAAAGAGGCGAGACAGAGCGAGCTTCCTTTTCTGCCCGGCGGATAGAAGTCCGGCGTCGATCTCCGCGATGGGCGCGAGCCCGAAAATGCCGAGAGCCGCGTCCACGTTCCCGCCTCCGAGAAAGCCGGTCCAGAACGTCAGGTTCTCACGCACGCTGAGACTGGTCTTCACCGCGTTGAGGTGGCCCACATAGTGGCAAAGTTCCGCCGTGGGCGTGCCCGCTTCCGATCCGGTTGCGCGCACGGTCCCCGCCGCGAGCGGCAAGAGGCCGGCGATCTGACGCATGAGGCTGGTCTTGCCTGTGCCGTTCGGGCCCTGGACCAAGAGGGCGTCCCCGGGTCCCAGCGCGAAGGACAGGTCCTCGAACAGGCGCCGTCCGCCGCGCTCGCAGGCAATCCCCTCTGCCTCGAGGGTCGCGGTGAAGGGGATGCTCATGAAGTCTCTACCGGCGGGTTTGCGCAAAGCTTCGGCAATTCGGCGCCGCGCGCGGACGGAAAACGCGCCGCATCGCGTCATTGTTTGGTCGTCGCAAGGGCCTTTATAGTGGGCCGGAGGCTCGTATCCAAAGACGAAGAAGCCTCGTCCGCCCGGGATTGTCGCGAAAATGTGGTCCTGCAGTCGCGTTTTGCGGTATTTGGCGCGGGCGGGAGCGCAATTGGCTGCGTCTTTGCATGCTATTGGTTCGGTCTCTTATTTGTGCTGGGACTTGCCCGTGACCTGGGCTCGTAAAGGAGAATTCATTGACATCGGCGGTTTTGACCTCGCTCGACAGCTTCAAGTGCCGGCGCACTCTGAAGGTGGGGACTCACGAATACGAATATTTCGATCTTAAGGCGGCGGAAAAGGCCGGGCTTTCTGGCATTGGCAGTCTGCCCTTTTCCTTGAAGGTGCTGCTCGAGAACCTGCTGCGTCATGAAGACGGGCGCAGCGTCACCTCCGACGATATCCGGGCCGTGGCCGAATGGGTCCAGAACCGGCGCAGCGACCGCGAGATCGCCTTCCGGCCCGCCCGCGTGCTCATGCAGGACTTCACCGGCGTGCCCGCGGTCGTGGATCTGGCCGCCATGCGCGATGCCGTGGCGAAGCTCGGCGGCGATTCGAAGAGGATCAATCCGCTGGCGCCCGTCGATCTCGTCATCGACCACTCGGTCATGGTCGACGCGTTCGGGTCGGGCGCGGCGTTTCAATTCAACGTGGACAAGGAATACGAGCGCAACGGCGAGCGCTACGCGTTCCTGCGCTGGGGCGCGGGCGCGTTCGACAATTTCCGCGTGGTGCCGCCCGGCACCGGCATCTGCCACCAGGTCAATCTGGAATATCTGGCCCAGACCGTTTGGACCAAGGAGGAAGACGGCGCGACCTTCGCCTTCCCCGACACGCTCGTGGGGACCGATAGCCACACGACCATGGTCAACGGTCTTTCGGTGCTCGGCTGGGGCGTCGGCGGGATCGAGGCCGAAGCCGCGATGCTCGGTCAGCCGATCTCGATGCTGGTTCCCGAAGTGGTCGGGTTCGAGCTCACGGGCGAGTTGCGCGAGGGCGTCACCGCCACCGACCTCGTTCTCACCGTGACGGAGATGCTCCGGGAAAAGGGCGTCGTCGGGAAGTTCGTGGAGTTCTACGGTACCGGTCTCGGCCATCTTCCTCTCGAGGACCGCGCCACCATCGCCAATATGGCTCCGGAATACGGCGCGACGTGCGGCTTCTTCCCCGTCGACAAGGAAACGCTCGCCTATCTCGAGGCGACGGCGCGGCAAGAATCGCGGGTCGCCCTCGTGAAAGCCTATGCCGAGGCCCAAGGCCTGTACCGCACGGACGGCACGGCCGATCCCGTGTTCACCGACACGCTGTCGCTCAATCTGGGCGACGTGGTGCCGTCCATCGCCGGGCCGAAGCGGCCGCAGGACCGCGTGGCGCTCTCGAACGCGGCGCCGGCCTTCTCCAAGGTCCTCGATCAGGAATACGGCAAGGGCGCCGAAGCGGACAAGCGTGTGCCCGTGGACGGCAAGAATTTCGATCTCGGCCATGGCGACGTGGTGATCGCCGCGATTACGTCCTGCACCAACACCTCGAACCCTTACGTGATGGTGGGAGCCGGCGTCTTGGCGCGCAACGCCGTCGAGAAAGGCCTCAGCGTCAAATCTTGGGTCAAGACCTCGCTGGCGCCGGGCTCGCAGGTCGTCACCGACTATCTGGAGCAAGCGGATCTGCAGCGATATCTCGATACGCTGGGCTTCAATCTCGTCGGCTATGGCTGCACCACGTGCATCGGAAACTCGGGTCCGCTGCCGGAGGAAATCTCGCGCACGATCCATGAGAACGGCCTCGCCGTCGCCTCGGTCCTGTCGGGGAACCGGAACTTCGAGGGCCGGGTCAACAACGATGTGCGGGCGAACTATCTCGCCTCTCCGCCGCTGGTCGTGGCCTATGCCTTGGCGGGTTCGGTGACGATCGACCTCACGCGCGAGCCGCTCGGCACCGGCAAGGACGGCGAGCCGGTCTATCTCAAGGATATCTGGCCGTCGTCGAAGGACGTCGCGAAGCTCGTCCGCGAGGCGGTCAAGAAGTCCATGTTCGAGGACCGCTACGGCGACGTGTTCAAGGGCGATCCGGAATGGCAGGCGATCGCCGTCGAGGGCGGGCTCACCTACAAGTGGGACTCCAACTCGACCTATGTGCAGGAGCCGCCCTATTTCGCCGGCATGACCGTGGACCCCGCGCCGCTGACCGATATCGAGGAGGCCCGCATCCTCGGCCTGTTCCTCGACTCGATCACGACGGATCACATCTCGCCGGCGGGCGCCATCAAGGCCGACAGTCCCGCCGGCCGCTATCTCACCGGGCATGGCGTCGTCCCGGCCGATTTCAACTCCTATGGTTCGCGGCGCGGCAACCACGAGGTGATGATGCGCGGCACGTTCGCCAATACGCGCATCAAGAACCTGATGGTGCCGGGCGTCGAAGGGGGCGTCACGGTCCATTATCCGTCGGGCGAGCGCATGGCGATCTACGACGCGGCCATGCGCTACAAGGAGGAAGGCGTGCCGCTGGTCGTCTTCGCCGGGAAGGAATACGGCACCGGCTCATCGCGCGATTGGGCCGCGAAGGGCACGCGCTTGCTTGGCGTGCGCGCGGTCGTTGCCATGAGCTTCGAACGCATCCACCGCTCGAACCTGATCGGTATGGGCGTGCTGCCGCTCACGTTCACCGACAATGCGTCGTGGGAGACGCTCGGCATCGCCGGCAGCGAGACCGTGACGCTGAAAGGCGTCGGCGAGATCCAGCCGGGCCAGATCGTCGAGGCGGTTATCGCTTATCCGGACGGCACCACGCGGGCAATCCCGCTGAAGGTCCGGATCGACACCTATGACGAGCTGGATTATTTCCGGAACGGCGGCATCTTGCATTACGTGCTGCGTGGTCTCGTGAAAGACGCGGCTTAGGGAGCATTGGCCCCGCCCCGATAAGTGGCGGGGCCGGTTTGCGCCAAGCGCGGCGCGTCTGTGTGCTATCGCGGGCGTTCGAGGTCACCGAGTTGTGACTCGCTGCGATGCGTTTTTGCCGGAAATTTCGACTCGATTCCGGCATGCTGGGTGTCATGAGAACTGCCATTGCCAGATCGCCGGTCTTGCGGGTCTGCGGGGCGCTGGCCTTCGCTCTTTTGAGCTTCGGGGCGATCGCGCCATACGGCCAGGCGACAGAGCGGAGCCAGCAGGGCGAGACGCCCGTCGTATTGGAGCTTTTTACCAGTCAGGGCTGTTCGTCCTGCCCGCCGGCCGATGCCCTTCTCAACGCCATGCGGAAAAAGCAGGGCGTGATCACGCTGTCCTTCTCCGTGGATTATTGGAACTACCTCGGCTGGCACGACACGTTGTCGAGCCCGGAGAACAGCGAGCGGCAGCGCGACTACGCGATGGCGCGCGGCGACGGCAAGGTCTACACGCCGCAACTTGTCGTGGACGGGATCAACCATGTGAACGGTGCCAACGAGGCGGCGATCGAGATGGCGATTAGAACCGCCGAACGTCGCCTCAAGGACGTGAAAGTCCCGATGACGATGCGGGCCGAAGGCGACAGTCTCGTGGTCGATATCGGTGCCGCGCCCAAGGATTCTGACATGCGTCAGGCAACCGTGTGGCTCCTGGTGGCGAAGGATCAGGAAACCGTCGAAATCACGCGCGGGGAAAACCGCGGCGAGACGATCACCTATTCTCATCCTGTACGCGGCGTCATACCGGTCGGCATGTGGAAGGGACAACCGACGACGCTGCGCCTCCCGCTGAAGGATCTGTACGCGATGGGGGGGGAATGCCTGGTGTCGCTGTTGCAGGTGGAGGGGGCGGGACCCGTTCTCGGCGCCGCGATCTACGAGACGCGCGTCGCGAGCAAGTAGATCGGCCCGCGTGACTTGCCTCGCCGCGGCCGAACGCCGGCGATCGAGATCAAAAAACATCGAGGTCAAAAAAACAAAGGACCGGCTACAGCCGGTCCTTTGAAAGCGCCTTCGAATAAATTGGCCCGGTCCGAATGCAAGACCCCGGGGGGCTGGGGGGCTGAGATTCCGGAGTGCCGCTGTGGACCGGGCCGAAAGGCAACGATAAAGACTCTAGTGATCTATGGGGCGCGCCCTTGACTGAAACGGGGCGGAACTGTGATTCATATTACATTTTGTTACAAGCCGGACCGAAGCCGGCGCCGGGACGCCGTCTTGCTTGATCTTGGTCCGCGACACGGCCATCATGACGTTTCCGTCACAGGAGGCGCGCGTTGAGCGAAACGGAGCCCATAGTCTTGCCGCTGGTCCGCGGGGCCGGCGGCGAACAGCACGGGTCTGAGCGGGTGGCGCGGCGCGAGGACATCGCGTTCGACCGCGTGGAACTCAGCCAAATTCTCAATGTTTACGGGCGGAAGGTCGCAAGCGGCGAATGGCGCGACTATGCCATCGACATGCTGAAGGAGAAGGCCGTCTTTTCGATTTTCCGGCGTTCTTCGGAGATACCGCTTTACCGTATCGAAAAAATCCCGAAATTGGCCCGCCGCCAGGGCGCCTACAGCGTGGTCGCGGCCACGGGCCTGATCCTGAAGCGTGGCCACGATCTCAGGCGCGTCCTGCGGGCCCTGGACAAGGGATTGCGGCTGGTCGAGGCGTAGGGCTTCCAAGAGGCCCTCACAAGTCGCGTGCGAGCCGCCTCGTGCAGAGCAGACAAAGAAGAAGCCCCGGAGACGGGGGGCTCGGGGCTTCTCCGGTTCCTTACGGGGGGAACCTCGCGGCGGGGAGGGATAACCCGCCGCGACTCCGAATCTGGCAACGATCCGCCGATTTTCAAGCCGTGCGGCGGTTCCGGCCGCGAGATTTCGGCGGTGCATCGGCTTGGAAGAAGAAAGGGGCTCGGAAGGAAAAAGGCCTCGGGACCGAATGGCGCCAGGAACGAAAAAGGCCCCGGCGCGAACGCCGGGGCCTCGATCGACCGGAATGCGGCTCTGCCGCTAGCGGCGGTCGCCGAAGAGCTGCAGCAGCATCATGAACAGGTTGATGAAGTCGAGATAGAGCCGAAGGGCGCCCATCACCGCCTTCTTGCCCGCAATGGTGCCGTCGTCCTGCGCGCTGTACATCTCCTTGATCTGCTGCGTGTCGTAGGCGGTCAGCCCGGCGAACACGAGCACGCCGATCACCGATACGGCAAACTGCAACGCCGTGGAACCGATGAACAGGTTCACGAGCGAGGCCAGGATGATGCCGATCAGGCCCATGAACAGGAACGAGCCCCAGCCGGAGATATCCTTCTTCGTGGTGTAGCCCCACAGGGACAGGGCGCCGAAGGCGGCGGCCGTGATGAAGAACACCCGCGCGATGCTCTCGCCGGCATAGACGAGGAAGATCGACGAGATCGATGCGCCCATCAGCGCCGAAAACAGCCAAAACAGCCCTTGCGCCGTGCCGACGCTCATATTCTGGATACGGAGCGAGAGAAAGAAGACCATCGCGAGCGGCGCGAAGATCACGATCCATTTGAAAGCGCTGGCATACATCAGGTTGCCGAACGAGGTCAGGCCCGTGATCGTGCCGTCCGCGCCCGTCACCACAGACATGGCGTAAATCGCGTAGGCGACGATGCCGGTGATCGCCACGCCGGAAGCCATGTAATTGTAGACGCGGATCATATAGGCGCGCAGGCCCTCGTCGATGACGGCCGCGTCGGCGCGTCCGACGGTTTGCCCATAACGTCTGTCGAGTTCCGCCATTAATGTGAGTCCTTTGCAGAGTTAGTTGAGTTGCCTATGGCACCAGCCATACTTGCCCAAAATATGGTGGTTTCAGGCTATTTCCGCAAGATGAAGTGTTCGTGTCCGAATTATCGGAAAGCTCTATCGAAATAGGGCGTTTGCGCTGTGCATCGCCCTTTCTACTCGGCCCGTAGATAGGGCGCCGCCTTGACCGAAAGAACCCGCCAGGTGGTGATGGCGCCCACCGTAAGCACCAGGAGTAGCGCGATCGCGATCGTGCCCAGCGCCGCGAGAGGGTCGAACACGAAGGCGATGTCGAAGGCGAAGGTACACAAGGCCCAGGCCGTGATCGTGGCGATGACGACGGCGAGCAACGCCGTGGTCACGCCAAGCAGTCCGAACTCGATCAGTTCCCCCGACAGGATCCGCCGCCGCGTGGCGCCCAGGGTCTTGTACAGAACGGCGAGGTAGGTCCGGCGCTGCTGTCCCGCCGAAACGGCTCCCGCCAGGACCGCCGCGCCGATCAGCAGCGTGAATCCCGCGGTGGCGCTAATCGCCGCCATGAGCTTCGTCAGCATCGCCTTCGCCGCATCGACGATGTCGCCGATCTTGATCGCCGTCACGAGCGGGAAGCGCTCCGCCAGGGCCTGAACGATCTTTGCTTCCGTCTCCGGGGTCGTGCCTTTCGGCAGTTCGAGCGTGGTGACGAGCCGGTGCGGCGCGCCCTCCAGCGTGTTCGGCGAAAACACCATGACGAAATTGATGGCGAGCGACTCCCAGTCGATCTTGCGCATGGAGGCGATCTTGGCTTCGACGTTGCGTCCGAGGATATTGACGGTGACCATGTCGCCCAATTCGAGGCCGAGACCCTCCGCGAGTTCGCCGTCGAACGAGACTAGCGGCGGACCGTCATAGCCCTTGGGCCACCATGTTCCTACCTCCACCTTGGAGGCGCCGGGAACGCTGTCCGTATAGGTCAGTCCACGGTCGCCCGAAATGACCCACCGCGTATTGGGCGAAACCTCGGCCTTGTCGACGGGCACGCCGTTCAATTCGACAATCCGCCCACGGAGCATAGGCGCGTTGTCCATCTTCGCCTTTGGCTCGATGGCCTTCGCGGTCTTTTCGAAGACGGCGAGATCGTCCGGCTCCACGTCGAGGAAGTAGTAAGCGGGCGCATCGACTTCCACATGGCTTTCGATCTCGGCCAGGAGGGAGTTGTGAATCAACGCCACGGCGATGAGGAGGCCGAGCCCCAGCCCGAGCGAGACGGCGATGGCGCGGGCGAGCGAACCCGGCGCGCCGATGCTTGCCCATGCCAGCGCGAAGGCCGGAGGGTTCGTGCGCCTATGCCGGGCCGCGAATCGTTGCACAAGCGCGCCGAACCCGAGCAGAAGGCCGAACGCGGCGAGAATGCCGACGGAGATCGCGGCCGTCACAAGGCGCTCCTCGCTGGCCGCCACCGCAAGGACGAAGAGCGCAAGTCCCGCCGCGGCCGAGCCGAGCGCGAAAGGCGTGGCCGAGCGTCCGCGCTCGTCCGTGAGCCCAGCGCGCATGAGGCGCGCGGGCGAGATACGGCTTGCCCGTCCCAACGGCCACAGCACGAACAGCACCATGGTGAGAAGCCCGGCGAGTGCGGCCACGACCAAGGGGATCGGGTGCGGCTCGACGGCGAGCGCAATCGGCAGCGCGTCCTCGTAGAGGGTGGCGATGGCCACGGGCGCGAGCGCGCCGAGCACGAGACCGATCGCGATACCCGCCACGGCGAGCATCAGCGCCTGGATCATGTAGACGTCGAGGACGAGACGGCTGGTCGCGCCCAGGCATTTGAAGGTGGCGATGACGTCGCGCTTCTTCGCCATATAGCTCTGAATGGCGTTGCCGACGCCGATGCCGCCGAGAAGCAGCGCCGTCAGCCCGACGAAGTTGATGAACTGCGTGAAACGCGCCGCGTCGCGCCGGAGCGAGGGGGCCGGGTCCGTCCAATCGCGGATGGCAAATCCGCTCTGCGGAAACGCGGCTTCCATCGCCTTGCGGGTCGTGTCGAGATTGTCGCGATTGGTGCCGCTATCTCCCGGCATTTTCACGCGATAGGTCCAGCGGATGAGGCTGCCGGGTTGCACGAGGCCGGTCTTGTCCAGCGTTTCGCGGGACATCAGGACTTTCGGTCCGTAGGACAGGCGGTCGGCCAAACGATCCGGCTGCTGACCGAGCGTCCCGCCAATCGCAACCGTGGCATCGCCGATCTGGAGCGTGTCGCCAGTCTTGAGTCCCAAGCGCTCAAGCAGGATGGGCTGCACGAGAACCGTGCCGGGGGTCCGCCAAGCCGTGGCCGCTCCTTCCGGCTCGATCTCGATCACGTTGCCATAGAGCGGGTAGGGCGCGTCCACCGCTTTCACTTCGACAAGCGCGGTCTTCCCATCGGAAACCCGGGCCATGGCGCGGAAACTCGCGGACTCGGAAACCTGTCCCAGCGCGTGAAGGGCGGCCTCCTCCTCGGCCGTTGCCTGGCGATGGACGACCTCGAACGACAAGTCGCCACCGATCAGCAGCCGCCCCTGATTGGCGAGCGCCTTGTTGAACGCCGCCGCCAGCGACCCGATCGCGGCAACGGCCGCCACGCCGAGGGCGATGCAGAGCACGAAGACGACGAGGCCGCCGGCGCCCGTTCGCAGTTCGCGCAAGGCAATTGTGAGAGCAAGGCCGGAGCGGCTTGTTGCGGGCGCCGCCTCCGCGATGGCCGAGGAGGTTGTCACGGCGCGGCCACGCGGGCGGCGACGCCATCGTCGACGATACGGCCGTCCGCGACGCTCACGATCCGGTCGCAACGTTTGGCCAAGTCGTTGTCGTGGGTGATGAGCAGAAGGGTGGCGCCGGTTCGCTCCTTGAGCGTAAAGAGCAGATCCATCACCTGCGCGCCGGTCGCGAGATCGAGGTTCCCTGTCGGCTCGTCCGCGAGAATCAGCGTGGGTCTTGTCGAAAGTGCGCGGGCGATGGCCACGCGCTGTTGCTCGCCGCCGGAAAGCTGTCCGGGAAAATGCGACACGCGATGGGAGAGCCCGACATCGTCGAGAGCCTCGCGCGCAATGTCCATGGCATCGTCGCGGCCCAAGAATTCCAGCGGGAGCGCCACGTTCTCGATGGCCGTCATGGTCGGGACCAGATGGAAGGATTGAAAGACGATGCCGATCTTGGAGGCGCGCAGGACCGCCAAACCGTCCTCGTCGCACGTTCCGAGATCCGTTCCGGCGACCGTGATGCGCCCCGACGTCGCGCGTTCCAACCCCGCGATCACCATCAGGAGCGTGGACTTGCCCGAACCGCTCGGGCCGATCACGGCCACAGCCTCGCCCAACGAGACGTCTAGATCGATCCCGCGCAGGATCGCCACCGCGCCCGCGCGTGAGGGCAACGTGACATGCACGTCGTCGAGCTGAATTGCAGGGCGATGTTTCAGGGTCTGGTCCAAGGGTTGCCTGCGCTGGATTGGGTTCGCCTAGGTCGTAAGGGGCCGGTTATGCCAGAACGGTCATGAGTCCGATTCGGCCGGTTCCGAACGGTAGCGGTATAGGGTAAGGGCAAACAGGTCGAAATGATGAAACGCTGGATTGTTCCCGCTGGGCGACTTGTCGCGGCACTCACGGCCGTTGCGGCGCTCGCGGGGCTTTCGCTCGCCGCCACGCCGATTGCCGCCCGGGCGGAGCAGGACGAAACCGTCCTCGTCGCTTTGGGGGACAGTTTGACGGCCGGGTACGGCCTTCCTAACCGCCAATCGTTTCCGGTGCAGCTCGAGGACGCCTTGCGCAAGCGCGGGCACAATGTGCGTGTGCTGAACGCGGGCGTCTCGGGCGACACCGCCGCCGCCGCGCTGAGGCGACTCGACTGGGCGCTTCCGGACGAAGCGGATGCGGTCATCGTCGAACTCGGCGGCAACGATGCGTTGCAGGGCTTGCCGCCGGAGGCAACGGAAGCGGCGCTGTCCACGATCATCGAGAAGGTGCAGGCCAAGGGCCTGCCAGTGCTGCTTGCAGGCATGGAAGCGCCCCGCAATTTGGGGAAAGACTACGTGTCCGCATTCGGCGCGATTTATCCCGACCTTGCGGCGCGCTATAAGTTGATCCTATATCCCTTCTTCTTGGAGGGGGCCGCGCTCAACGCGGAGTTGATGCAGGCAGACGGGATTCACCCCAACGACAAAGGGGTCGCCGTCATCGTGCAAAACATTCTGCCCAAAGTAGAAGCGTTGCTGGCCGCGTCACAGTCGAACGAGGACGGATGAGCGAACCGTTGAAACAGATCGCGGCGTTGCCGATCGTCGACACTTCGGATGGGCCTTTGGTGTTTCTCGTCACCACGCGCGGCCGCGGCCGTTGGACGATCCCGCGAGGCTGGCCAAAGCCGGGTATGGCGGACAATGTGATGGCGGCCAAGGAAGCGGCCGACGAGGCAGGCGTCGACGGTAAGATCGGCAAGAGGCCCATCGGCAGTTACACTTACACGAAGCGGCTGCATTTCTATTCGTGGGCGAAATGCGTCGTCGACGTGTACCCTCTCTACGTCAAGACGCATCAACTGGAATGGCGCGAACGAGACGCGCGCAAAGTTCGCTGGGCCTCGCCGGAAGAGGCGGCCGAACTCGTCGCCGATGCCGAACTGGCGGACCTGCTGCGCTGCCACTTCCACTTGAAGGCGGCATAAGAGTCCATTTCGGTCGCCGCGCGAGGCCGCGAGAAAATTCTCCGGGCCATTGAGGGCGCGCGCCCGAATGTCCACATTGACCTTTTGGGCGATCGAGGGGGGTAGGGCCGCATGGCGAAGCGGAACGGCGATGCGCGGAACGGAAGCGCCGATCGCGTTTCCAGTCCGCAAGCCTCCGTGGCTTCCTTGCGGCGGGCGGCGCTCGAGCCGCGCTCCCCGCTCGACAAAGACCTTCGCAAGATCGAACGGCTGGAAGAGGCGACGCGTGCCGCGGCGCGGAGCAGGGTCGCATTCGGCGCTGCGCTGCTGTTCCTGGTGCTGACGGGTCTGCTTGCCGCCAGCCAGGCGCAGGCCGGACAAAGCGGTCTGCTGATGATTTTGGCGGCGGTCGTCGGCGGCTACATGGCGCTGGCGATCGGCGCCAACGACGTTGCGAACAATGTGGGCCCCGCGGTCGGCGCGCGCGCCTTGACCATGACGGGCGCATTGGCGTTGGCGGCTCTGTTCGAATGCGCCGGCGCCCTGATCGCGGGCGGCGGTGTCGTCGAGACGATCTCCGAGGGTCTGATCGATCCCGCGCAGCTGCCGAATGCCAACGTCGTCGTCTGGGTCATGATGTCGGCCCTTTTGGCCTCGGCGCTTTGGGTTCACTTGGCGACCTATCTCGGCGCTCCCATCTCGACGACCCACGCAATCGTGGGGGGCGTTCTGGGGGCCGGTCTCGTCGGGTTGGGTCCGGATGCGATCGACTGGGGCGTTGTGGCGCAAGTTTTCGCCAGTTGGATGTTGGCCCCCGTCGCCGGCGGCCTCGTCGCCGCCGGTCTCCTCGCCTTCGTCGAGAACTCTCTGATCTACCAAGAGGACAAGATTGCCGCCGTGCGCCGCTGGGTGCCGGTTTTGGTGGCGTCGATGGCGGCGGTGTTTTCCGCCTTCATCGCGGTGAATGCCTTCGCCCATATTTGGACGGTTGGAGTCCTGCCGACCGCCACCGCCGCCGTCCTGGTGTTCGGGCTCGCCTATCTGGCGGCGAGGCCCTGGGTGCGCACGCGATCCGAAGGCATGGAAAACCGGAACCAGAACGTGCGGCAGCTATTTCGCTTCCCGCTGATTTTCGCCGCCTGTCTGCTGTCCTTCGCGCACGGATCGAACGATGTCGCGAACGCGGTGGGCCCGCTTGCGGCAATTCTCGAAAACGCGGGGCAGGATGCCCTGATCGACAGCGCCGAGGTGCCGTTCTGGGTCATGCTGCTCGGCGCAAGCGGCATCAGTCTCGGCCTTTTCCTGTTCGGTCCCCGGATCGTCCGCGTCGTCGGCGAGCGGATCACCAACATGAATCCAATGCGGGCATTTTGCGTGGCGCTCGCCGCCGCGGCGACCGTCCTGGCCGCATCGGAACTCGGAATGCCGGTGTCGACGACACAGACCGTCGTGGGGGCCGTCTTCGGCATTGGGTTCTTTCGCGAATACGCCGCGAAATACAGCCGGAGGCGGCGCTACTACATCCTGACCAAGAAGGGGCGCCGTCTGACGGTCCTTCCGCCGGTTTCGCAAGACGAACTCCGTCGGCGGAAGCTCGTGCGCCGGTCGCACCTCATCGGTATCGTCGCCACATGGGCGGTCACCGTGCCGTGTGCGGCGGCACTCGCCGCGTTGCTCTATTCGGCGATCGACTGGATTCGCTGACAGGCGGAAGGTATCCGGACCTCGTGGCCACGATTTACGATCTCAAACCAAGATTTCAGGCGCTGCTCCGCCCGATTGCCGGGCGGTTCGTGCGCGGCGGCGTCACCGCCAACGCCGTGACCCTTGCGGCGCTTGCCCTGAGTCTCGTGCAAGGGGCCTCCATAGCGCTCCTGCCGGAGGCGCGATGGCCGTTGCTTCTTCTGCCGCTCACATTGTTCGTGCGCATGGCGCTCAACGCCATCGACGGACTCATGGCGAAGGAGCATGGGCAGAAGACCGTGCGGGGAGCCGTTCTCAACGAACTCTCGGACGTCATTTCCGATGCCGTGCTCTATCTGCCCTTCGCGTTGATCGCGGGCGTGAGCGCGCCGCTCGTTGTCCTGGTCGTGGTTTCTAGCGTGATCGCGGAATTCGCAGGCGTGCTCGGACCCGCGATCGGCGCCTCGCGCCGCTATGACGGACCGTTCGGCAAAAGCGATCGTGCCTTCGCATTCGGATCGATCGCGGCGCTGCTCGGTCTCGGGCTGGCGCCGGGTTCGTGGACGGCGGTGGTGCTCGCCGGGATGCTGGCGCTGTCCGCGATCACGATTTGGAATCGCGCCCGCAAAGCGATGGCGGAGACCAAGACATGATCGCAACGCTGTCCGCCGCTCTCGGTCTTCCGCGGCCCGTCGTCGTGGCGACGCTCGGCCTTTGGGCCGTGCTGATCGCCGCGTCCGCACTCGTGCTCGTGCTGCGGGCCCGCGACGGGGCCCGCTACCGGGAACTTACCGAGCGCACCGCCTCGTGGTGGTGGATGATCGGCGCTTTCACTTTCGCCATCGCGGCCAATCAGGCCGTCGCGATCGTCTTCCTGGCGATCGTCTCCTATCTGGCGCTGAAGGAGTATTTGTCGCTCATCCCCACGCGCCGGATCGATCGCGGGCTCTTGCTGTTCGCCTATCTCGCCGTGCCCGTCCAATATTTTTGGGCCGCCGTCGATTGGTACAACATGTTCATCGTGTTCGTGCCGGTGTGGATGTTCCTGTTCTTCCCGGCGCTCATGGCGCTGCGCGGGGACACGCAGAATTTCCTGCGCGCGGTCGGAACGCTCTCCTGGGGGCTCATGCTCACCGTCTTCTGCCTGAGCCATCTCGCGATGTTGCTCGTTTCGGGCGAGGTGACCAACCCGGTCGGCGGCGGCGTCGGGCTGCTGTTCTTCGTCGTGGTGCTGGCGCAGCTCAACGACGTCGCGCAATACACCTGGGGGAAGCTCTTCGGCCGGCACAAGGTGACGCCCAGCGTGAGTCCGAAGAAGACATGGGAAGGGCTGATCGGCGGCGTCCTGACGACAACGGTCCTCGCGGCGCTATTGGGCCCCTATCTCACGCCCATGGATTATCTGTGGTCGGCGCTTGCGGGGTTCGTCATCGGCGTGTCGGGCTTTCTCGGCGACATCAATATTTCGGCGGTCAAGCGCGATCTCGGCGTGAAGGACTCGGGCGGTCTGATTCCCGGCCACGGGGGCATTCTCGACCGGGTCGACAGCCTGACCTTCGCCGCGCCCGCCTTCTTCCATTTCTTCCGCTATTTCTTCACGCCGTGAGCTGGCCGCCGTGAGCACGAATCCGCTGACCCGCCTCGCGCGCTTTCTGTTCTTCGCCGTCCTGGTGCGAGGCGTGATCCTGCTCGCGCTCGGCCTGACCGTGCGTCATCGCGAGCGGCTTCCGAACGACGGCCCCGCCATCCTTGCCGCCAATCACAACTCGCATCTGGATACCTTGGCTTTGATGTCGCTGATGCCGCTCTCGCTGCTGCCGAAGCTGCGCCCCGTGGCCGCGGCGGACTATTTTCTCGCCGGAAAGCTACGCGGATGGTTCGCGCGCAACATCATCGGGGTCATACCGCTCGAGCGCGGACACGTGCGAAAGGGCGCGCGTCCGCTCGCGGCTCTCGACGACGCGATCGAGCGTGGCGATATTCTCGTCCTGTTTCCGGAAGGCTCGCGCGGTGAGCCCGAGGCGCTGGGGCGATTCAAGACGGGCATCGGCCTCTTGGCGGCGGCGCATCCGGATGTTCCGATCGTTCCCATCTACATGCACGGCTTCGGCAAGGCGCTGCCGAAGGGGTCGGCGCTGCTGGTGCCGTTCAACTGTACGGTGAGCGTCGGGACCGCGCTCCATGGGGCCGGAACGCGGCACGAATTCATGAATGCCTTCGAGGCGCATATGGCCGGGCTTGCCGGCAAGGAAACGGTTCCGGCCTGGGATTGACCCTAGGTGAGCTCGAAGGGAAATCCGATTTGGCTCAACGCCAGCATGAAACAGACGCAAGCGAGGAGCGTCGCGATCATCCGTAAATGGTTCCAGCGCGCCCATCGGACACGGAATTCGCGCCAATGCTCGCGCGCGTTTGCCGCATCGGGGGAGGCCGCCAGAAGCGTGTTGTTCAAGGGGACGATCCTCAGCATCGTGACGGCGAATCCGCCGAGAAGAAACACGATGGCTCCGGCAAGAGCGTAGGGCGCGAACGGATCGCGCCAGTGAAAAGCGGCCAGCGCGCCGAGAACGAGACATACGACAGCCGTACCGAAGAACAGAACGAGCAAGGCCTGCGTCTTGGCGGCGGCGAGGGCCGCCTGCATCGCCACGATACCGCGTTCCGCCGTCAGCCCGCCAAGGGCGCGCAGGAACAAGGCCGAGAACGCGAAGAAATTTCCCCCGAGCAACATCGTGCACAGCGCGGCGGAGATCGTCAGCAGAAAGAGGAATTGATCCATGCGGGCGCCCTGCTAACGGTCCAGGCGGACGCGCGAGGAGACTCCGGACGTCACCAATTCGGATTGACGCACTTCACGCCCTTGACGCCGGCATCCGAGATCTTCCCCGTCTCGATGTCGATTTCCCAGGCTTTGCGAAGATTGGTCCACCATTCCGATGCGTCCTTGCCGCCGGCTTCTCCCATGAAGCGCAGCGTGTAGTCGTCGCCCTTCATGCATGACGTGGAGAACGTATAGCCTTTGTGAGGCTTGTTCGCGAGCAGCGTGTCCGTGATTTCGAAATCGGCGGCAGAGCCCGTTTCCTTGGCCGTGACAACGAGAATCGTTCCGTCTTCGCGGTTGTAGTGGTGAACGTAGATCGGCGGCAAGACGAGCCCGCCGCCCTGATCGGTCCAGCCTTCAAGTTCGAAACGGCCCGAATAGGTCGCGCCGATCAGGGTCTTGGCGAAGTCCTCGTCCGTCACCACAGTCTGTTCGACGCCGCTTTCGGTGTCCGCTTCGGTCTCGGCTTTTCCTTGCGCGTCCGCTTCGGGTTCGGCGTGCGCGGGGCCCGTCAGCAGAAGCGGCAGGAGACAGGCGGCGGCCAAAGGCCAGAGTCGTGTCCGAATCATCTGTTTCATTCGCTTGTTGTGCGCCGTGCTGCCATATTTCGGGGCGGTGCGGCGCGTGCGTTACACACTTCAAAATCGCCGCAATATTTTCCCTTAAACTTGTCGGTTATGTCACGGCTCCGGGTCTTTCTTTGTAGCACGGCGGTGGGCCTCTTGGCTGCGTTGTCTCTCGGTGCGTCCGCGCGCGGCGGCGAGCACAGCGAGGCCGCATCGCAAACGGCGGTCGGCGCCGCCTGTATGCCGGACGATCTTCGCGCCAAGATCGGACAGACCATCATGATCGGGTTTCCCGGCCGTAGCGAGAGCGACCCCGGCGTCAAAGCCATCCGCGCGCAGTTGCAAGAGGGGACCGTCGGTGGCGTCGTGCTGTTCCCGGACAACATTACCGGCAAGGCGCAGTTGAAGGCGCTGATTGCCGCGTTGCGCGAGACGCGGTCCGATTTGCCGCCCTTCATCGCCGTGGATCAGGAGGGAGGCGCGGTACAGCGGCTCCGGGCCCGGAAGGGCTTCGGCTGGTTCCCGTCCGCGGCTCTGGTCGGCAAGAATCCCAGCCTCGACTCCCAGGAGATCGCCGGGGCGATCTACGCCGAAATGGCGGCGGAACTCGCGGAGCTCGGCTTCAACATGAACTTGGGGCCCGTCGTCGATATCAATACGAATCCGAGCAATCCCGTCATCGGCGCGCGGGGGCGGAGTTTCGGCGGCGATCCCGATACGGTCGCGCCCATCGCGGCCGCGTTCATCAACGCCCATCACGCGGCGAATATCGCGACGGTGGCGAAGCACTTTCCCGGTCATGGTTCGAGCACGGTCGATAGCCACCGCAAGCTCGCAGACGTCTCGCACTCTTGGCGGGACCTCGAACTCGAGCCCTATCGCCGTCTGGCGCTTCAGGGCCTGCTCGATGCGGTCATGATCGGCCATCTCTATCACCCGCGCTTCAGCGATCTGGAGCGGCTGCCGGCGTCTCTGTCGGCCAAGACGGTCGATGTCCTGCGCGCCAGCGACGGCATCGGCTTCGACGGCGTGGTCATGAGCGACGATCTGGAGATGGGTGCGATCCGCGACGCCTTTGCGCCCGAGGAGGCGGCCGTCCGCGCGATCAAAGCCGGCACGGATATTGTCGTCTTTTCGAACATCGAACGCGGCGACCTGAATTTCGGCGCGCGGATCCACGATGCGCTCGCGGTGGCCGTTTGCGACGGGCGCCTCGGGGCGGCCCGCATCGAGGAGGCCTACCGGCGGATCGTGCGGCTCAAGGAACAGTTGAAGACGAAGACGCTGCCCCGTGCCTGGTGAGCGTCATTTGATTTCCTCCAGCGCACGAAGCGCGCGGGCCCGCGCGGCGGCGTGGCCGACGATCGGCTCGGGATAGGTCCGGCCCAGTTCGATGCCCGCGCTCGCCAGCGCCGACTGCGGGATTTCCCAGGGCGCATGAATGCCGCTCGCAGGCAGCTGTGCCAGTTCCGGAACCCAGCGGCGCACATACTCGCCGTCGGGATCGAATTTCCGGCCCTGAAGGATCGGGTTGAAGATGCGGAAATAGGGTGCGGCGTCGGCGCCGCAGCCCGCGACCCATTGCCAGCTCGCCGCGTTGTTGGCGAGGTCCGCGTCCACCAGCGTGTCCCAGAACCAGGCTTCGCCCTCCCGCCAAGGCAGCAGGAGATGTTTCACGAGAAAGGATGCGGCGATCATGCGGGCCCGGTTCGGCATCCAACCGGTCGCCCAGAGCTGGCGCATGGCCGCGTCCACCACCGGGTAGCCAGTTTGCCCGCGCTGCCAAGCCGAGAGTGCCGCCCCATCGCCGCGCCAAGGAAATTGCGCGAACGCGGGCCGCAAGGGCGTGTCCGGCAGGCCGGGAAAGCCGTGGAGCAGGTGGTAGGAGAACTCTCGCCAGCCGAGCTCCTTGAGGAAGGTTTCGGCGCCGCGCCGCGCTTGGCCGTCGCCTGCTTCGACCGCATGCCGGACCGCGTGCCAGACCTGGGCCGGGCCGATCTCGCCGAAATGCAAGTGGGGCGAGAGGCGCGACGTGGGTTCGCCGGACAGATCGTCGCGCCGGTCCGCGTAAGCTCGCAATCCATCGTCGACGAATTCGGCGAGCGCGGCTTGCGCGGCCGTCTCGCCGGGCGTCCAGGTCTCGCGCAGCCCGCCGGCCCAGTCGGGCTTTGAGGGCAGGAGCCCCAAGGCTTCAAGCGGCACGCCGTCCGCTTTGGCGAAGCTCTCGACCTGCGGCACGGGTTTCGGCGCGGGCGGCGGGTCGCTTTTGAGACATGCGTGCCAGAACGGTGTGAAGACACGATAGGGACGGCCGTCCTTAGTGACCACATCCTCGGGCTCGAACAGAAGCCGGCCGGGATAAAGACGGAAGGCGCCGCCGCTCTTCTCGCAGAGCGCGGCCGCATCCCTCTCGCAGCGCGTCCCGAACGGCTCGTAGCTTCGCGTGGCATGAACGGCGCCGGCATCGGTCTCGTCGAGCAGGGCGGCCAGGACGTCGCGCGTGCGCCCGCACCGGATCACGAGTTTGCCCCCATACTCGTCCAGGGAGACATCGAGCGCCTTCAGGCTCTCATGCAGCCACCAGCGCGACGCGCTACCGGGGCGCCAGGCATGCGGCGTTTCGTCGTCATGAATATAGAGCGGCAAGACCGGTGCGCCCGATGCGGCGGCAGCCGTCAGCGCCACATGGCCGGCGAGCCGTAGTTCCCGGCGGAACCAGACAATGACCGGCCTCGCGCGATCCGGGGTCACGGGGACTCCGTTGCGGCCAGTGCGGCCTCGTGGAGGCCGCGCGAGTCCCGTCCGAAGCAGCAGAACACGACGCGTTCGATGCCCGGAACCTCGGGAAGCGTCTCACGCACGGTGCGGACCGCGATCAAAGCAGCGCGGTCCGGCGGGAATCCGTAAATGCCCGTCGAGATCGCCGGAAAGGCAATCGAGGAAAGGCCGTGCTCCGCGGCAAGGCGCAAGGCCGTGCGGTAGCAGCTCGCAAGCTGCGGACCTTCGCCGCGTTCGCCGCCGCCCCAGACGGGGCCGACGGCATGGATCACGTGTTTCGCCGGAAGCGCGAAGCCGGGCGTGAGGCGGGATTGCCCCGTGGGACAGCCGCCGATCCTGGCGCAGGCCGCGGCCAGTTCCGGCCCCGCCGCGCGGTGAATGGCGCCGCAAACCCCGCCGCCCGGCGCCAGGGCTTCGTTCGCGGCGTTGACGATGGCATCGACGCCGAGCGTGGTGATATCCGCGTCGATGATCTCGATCCGGTCCGTCATGGCCCCATTGCAGGCTGGAAGCGAGGCCGGATCAAGTCTCGATCGTGCCTCTAGAGGGCGAGCTGATAGCTGTGCGGCAGCCAGCGGTAGCCGCCGTCCTTGCGCCGCTCCACGTATCCGAGCGACGGGAAGGGCATGTGGAAGCCGCTGACCGCCACGCGGCCGCTCGCCACCATGTCGAACATGCGGGTGCGGGTCCGTGCCCCCTGCTCCTTGTCGACGTCGAAGACGCAATGCCAATCCGGCCGCGCCAGCGACGCGACTTGGTGATGGGCGCAGTCGCCCCAGAATACGAGCCGTTTGCCCGCGCTCTCGATATCGAATCCGAGATGACCGGGCGTATGGCCGAAGGCCTCGATGGCGCTGATGCCCGGTACGATCTGATCGCCCGGGTCGAGGAATGTGGTTCGATCCGCAAAGGGAACGACGTAGTCGCGGTACAGGGCGGCGAAGTTGGCGAGATCGCCAGCGGGCCGGCCGCTGCTCCAGAAATTGTAGTCCACGGCGCCGGTCACGTAGCGGGCCTTGGGGAACAGCGGTTCGCCCTTCTCCAGCACCCCGCCAATGTGATCGGGATGGCCATGGGACAGCACGACCACGTCGATTTGCTCCGGCGCGAAGCCGGCCGGCGCCAATTGTTTGGCCAGCCACCCGCCATGAGGACGCGGCACGAAGCCCCGTTCGCCGTTGCCCGTATCGAAGAGCACAAGTTCCTTGCCGGTATTGACCACCATCGGGGTGAAGCCGGGGCGGTATTTGTTCGTGGGGAGAATGTTCTCTTGCATGAGCCCGTCCACGTCGGCGCGCTCGGCATTGCCGCCGATCAGCGGCCAAGGACCATCGACGAAGGCCTCGGAGTCGGCGATCATCGTCACTTCGAAGTCGCCGAGTTTGAACCTGTAGGTTCGAGGTTCCACCGCACCGAGGAACGGCGCCGCAGCCATCGCGGGGCCTCCGGCCGCGACGAGCGGTGCCGCCGCGAGCGCGCCCGCGCCTTTGAGCAGGCGCCGCCGGGTGAGGTCAAGAGTCGACATAGGCGGTTTCCTCCGTATCGTTGCCTGGCGGACAATATTGGAGCCAAGCGCCTGACGGCTTGAACGAACGTGCTATGACCGAACCCGACGAACCGTTGCCGCTGTGGCACGTCAGCGAGGATGTTTCGCTCTTTGCCGGCGCACTGGGGCGCAATGCGCTCCACAGCCACGCCGTCCCGGTTTTTCTGGCCGGGCTGTACGACGCGTTTTCGCTGCGGATCGATGGCGGCGACTGGCATCGGTGCCGCACGGCCGTCGTTCCCGCCGGGCTCCCGTACGAATTCGACATGAAGGGCGCGCCGCTCGCCGTGCTCTACGCCGAGCCTGGCTCCGCGCCGCGCGGCCATCTACACCGGCTCCTCGGCGAACCCCGCGCGGTCCGGGGGGCCGTGGTGGGCCGGACCGGAGAGGTGTCCCTATTGCGCGAGATGTTCGAGGAGCGAAGAAGCGTTGCCTGGGCGGCGGAGGCCTTGGCCGACCTCTTGGGCTTCGCGGCGGCGCGGTCCGCTCCCGTCGATCCGCGTATTCAGCATGTGCTCGCGGGCTTGCGCCGGAACCATCTCGACTTCGCCGCCGCCGCGGCCGCCGCGGGGGCGGCGGGCCTTTCCGCGTCGCGGTTCCAGCATGTGTTCACGCGCGAGGTGGGCGTTCCGTTCCGGCGTTATCGCGGATGGTGCCGCATGCGCGCGGCCATTGCCGCCGTGTTCGACGAGGACCGTCTCACCGATGTCGCCTATGCGGCGGGTTATTCCGACCAGGCGCATTTCTCTCGCGAGTTCCGCCGTATTTTCGGCGCTCCCGCTCAGGGCAGTCTCATGAAAGCGCGGCTCCGCCGGGCCGCAGCGGCCGCCTAGAGGCGTCCCCGGCCTGGCGCGGATAGATTCGGCTTGACGCCCGCCGAGGCTGTTATGTTATATCACGCTTATGAACGCGACCCATCACCATTCCGGGAAGCATCCGGCGCCCAAGCTGTCGCCCAATCAGAGCAAGATCCTCGGCTGTCTGCGGGAAGCCGGCGAACCGATGAGCGCCTACGCCATTCTCGATCATGTCCGGAACGACGGCATCGCGCATCCGCCGACCGTCTATCGCGCGCTGAACGATTTGATGAAGAAGGGCATGGTGCATCGTCTCGAATCGCGCTCCGCCTTCATCGCCTGCGGAGACGGTGCGTGCGACGGGCGGTTCGCCTTCGCGATCTGCCGGGCTTGCGACAAGGTCGTCGAGATTCATCTCAGCAAGGGCGATCAGACCCGGCTGCTCGGGCTCGCACCCGCCGAGATCGTACCCGAACAGGTGACGTTGGAGATCACAGGGCTGTGCGAGGCTTGCGCACCCGTGCAGGCCGCTCCCGTTTAGATCAACGACCGCCGGAAAGGTTTTCGCCGTGCCATCGCATGACGCTTTGGAGCCAGTGCCGCACGCCCCGATTCGGCTCCGAACCGGCGGGTTTTCGCTGCTGCGCGCCTCGACGGGTCAGCGGTTGATGCTTGTCGCCGCGATGCTCGCGGTTCTATGGCTTGCCGTCTATTGGGCCTTGCAGTGAGGACGGGCCCCGTGAGCGCACCCGCCATCAGCTTCCACAATCTGACGCTCGGCTATGACCGGCATCCGGCCGTGCACCACATCACAGGAGAGGTGGCGCAAGGGGCGCTTCTCGCCGTTGTCGGATCGAACGGTGCGGGCAAGTCCACCTTGCTCAAGGCCATCGTGGGGGAACTGAAGCCGTTGAGCGGGCGGCTCGACCTGCACGGCAACGGCAAGCACGATATCGCCTATTTGCCGCAGGTCGTCGACATCGACCGTGGCTTTCCCATTTCCGTCTTCGATTGCGTGGCCATGGGGCTTTGGCACGAGACCGGGGCGTCCGGCGGCC
Organism: Hyphomicrobiaceae bacterium UBA7697; assembly: GCA_002482645.1. Classification (GTDB taxonomy): domain Bacteria; phylum Pseudomonadota; class Alphaproteobacteria; order Rhizobiales; family Methyloligellaceae; genus Methyloceanibacter. The sequence continues at coordinate 27,506 of DLGJ01000002.1, read as the reverse complement.
TCGATCCGTCGTGCGATGCACGCGTCGCCGAGGCCTTGGAGACGGTCAGTCTGACGGGGCTTGCCGCGCGGCCTGTCGGCGCTTTGTCGGGCGGGCAATTCCAGCGGGTCCTGTTCGCGCGGCTTCTTCTGCAGGATGCGAAGATCATCCTTCTCGACGAACCGTTCCGCGCCGTGGATGCAAGAACCATCGCCGATCTCATCCGGCTGATCGGGCAATGGCAGGGCGAAGGGCGCACCGTAATCGCGGTTCTGCACGATATCGAACTCGTGCGCCGGTACTTTCCGGAGACCTTGCTTCTGGCGAGAGACGTCCTGGCTTGGGGCGAGACGCCGTCCGTGCTGACGCCGGTCAATCTCGACCGGTCGCGGCGGTTCGACGAAGCCTTCGACGACCATGCCGCCGTTTGCCACACCGACGAGGCGCGTGAAACCGCATGATCCATGCCGTTCTCGATCCCTTCGTCGAATTCGCCTTCATGCGGCGCGCGCTCGTGGGCTGCCTAGCCATCTCGATGACGGCGCCGCCGATCGGCGTGTTTCTGATGCTGCGGCGGATGAGCCTGATGGGCGACGCCATGGGCCATGCGATTCTGCCTGGCGCCGCCATAGGCTACCTCTTGGCGGGACTGTCGCTGTTCGCCATGAGCCTCGGCGGCTTCGCGGCGGGCCTCGCGGTCGCGCTCGCGGCCGGGCTCGTGGCGCGCTCGCGGGTGATCCGCGAAGACGCGAGTTTGGCCGGCTTCTATCTGATCTCGCTGGCGCTCGGCGTGTTCCTCGTATCGGTCCACGGCACCAATGTCGATCTCCTGCATGTGCTGTTCGGCTCGGTGCTCGCCCTCAACGACGCGGCATTGCTGCTGGTCGCCTCGATCGCCACGGTCTCCCTCGTCACGCTCGCGGTGATCTACCGGCCGCTCGTTTTGGAGTGCTTCGATCCGTATTACCTGCGCTCGGTCAGCCATTGGAGCTCGCCGACGCATCTCATTTTCCTGGTGCTTGTGGTCTTGAACCTTGTTGCCGGGTTCCAGGCGCTCGGAACGCTGATGGCCGTCGGCATCATGTTGCTGCCGGCCGTGGGCGCCCGGTTCTGGGCCGACAACGCGGGCGGCATGATCGCCGTGGCCATCGTCGCGGCGTTGCTGTCGAGCTTCGCCGGTCTCCTCATCTCCTATCACTACAACGTGCCGACGGGCCCGACGGTCATCCTCGCCTGCGGCGCGTTCTATCTCTTCTCGATGCTTGCGGGCAGGCGGGGCGGCGCTCTTTGGGGGCTGATGCCGGCCAAGCATCTGGAAGCCTAGTCCTCCCCGTACGGAACAACTGGAGCCACACACTATGCGTCACCGTTTCATACCCAGCCTCGCCGCCGCGCTTCTCGCGTTTGGCCTTTCCAACCCCGTGCAGGCGGCCGACAAAGTCAATGCCGTCGCCTCCTTCAGCATTCTTGCCGACATGGTGAGGAACGTGGGCGGCGACCGCGTCGAGGTGACCGAACTCGTCGGGCCCGATGGCGACGCGCACACATTCAATCCGACGCCTGCCGACGCCAAGAAGCTCGCGCTTGCAGACGTCTTCATCGTGAACGGGCTCGGCTTCGAGGGCTGGATGGAGCGGCTCGAAACGTCGTCTGGGTTCAAGGGCGCCACGGTTGTGGCGAGCAAGGGCGTCACACCGCGCAAGATGGAGGATGAACACGACCATCACGAGGGCGCCGAGGACGATCATGACGAACACGCCAAGGGCGGCGACGATCACGACAAGCATGCCAAAGACGAGAACGATCACGATCACGACGAACACGTCAAAGGCGAAGAGGATCATGACGGCGAGGGCGAAGAGCATGCCGGGGGCCACCACCATCACCACGGAGACATCGATCCGCATGCGTGGCAGAATCTCGCCAACGGCGAGACCTACGTGGCCAATATCCGCGACGGCTTGATTGCGGCCGACCCGGACGGCAAGGCGGTTTACGAGGCCAACGCCGCGAAATACATCGCCGCGTTGAAGGCGGAAGACGAGGCCGTCAAGACGGCGCTGGCGGCGCTTCCGGACTCGCGGCGGCGCATCATCACGAGCCACGATGCCTTCGGCTATTTCGGCGACGCCTATGGGCTCGAGATCCTGGCGCCGGAAGGCGTGAGCACCGAAAGCGAACCCTCGGCCAAGGACGTGGCCAGCATCATCCGGCAGATTCGCGACGACAAGATCCCGGCGGTGTTCATGGAGAACATCACCAATCCGGAAATGCTGGAGCAGATCGCAAAGGAGTCCGGCGCCAAGATTGGCGGCACGCTCTATTCCGATGCGCTCTCGGCAAAGGACGGCCCCGCGCCGACCTATCTCGACATGTTCAAATACAATGTCGGGACGTTGACTTCGGCACTGTCGTCTTAAGGACGCCACCACCGGAGGGGCGGCGGGCAACACGCCGCTCCTCTCGCGCAAAGACCGCAAGACGCAATGACGCCGGAAACGGCCTCAAGGGCCTTTTATGCGGTCTAACGATGAAATGTTATAACATTTAGAGAGGCAGGTTATGGACGCGCAGCTCATGGACCATCTGAACAGGGCCGAGGCCGGAAAGGACGGCCGGCTTCCCGTCACCGTTCTGTCGGGCTTTCTCGGTGCGGGCAAAACGACCTTGCTCAATCGTGTGCTCGCCAATCGCGAGGGGCGCAAAGTCGCCGTGATCGTCAACGACATGAGCGAGATCAACGTGGACGCGGAGTTGGTCAGAAAGGGCGGCGCCGGTCTCTCGCGGACCGACGAGGCCCTCGTGGAAATGTCGAACGGGTGCATTTGCTGCACGCTTCGCGAGGACCTTCTGAACGAGGTGCGCCGTCTCGCCGGGGAGGGCCGGTTCGACTATTTGCTCATCGAATCCTCGGGCATCTCGGAGCCGCTGCCGGTGGCGACGACCTTCGACTTCCGCGACGAGGACGGCAATAGTCTTTCCGACCTCACCCGTCTCGACACCATGGTGACGGTGGTCGATGCGGCGGGGCTCGTGGGCGACTATCAGTCCCAGGAATTTTTGACCGATCGCGGGCTTGGGGTCGACGAAACGGACGTGCGTCCGCTCGTGTCTCTTCTCGTCGATCAGATCGAGTTCGCGGACGTGATCGTGTTGAACAAGCTCGATCTCGCGACGCCGGAGCAGGTGACGGCCGCGCGCGCGATCATCCGGTCGTTGAATGCCAGCGCGAAAGTCATCGAGACGAGCGAGGGCGACGTTCCGTTGTCCGAGATTCTCGACACCGGTCTCTTCGATTTCGGTGCCGCGCAGACGCATCCGACTTGGTTCCAAGAGCTGAACGGCTTCAAGGACCACACGCCCGAGACGGAAGAATACGGGATCTCGAGTTTCACCTACCGGGCCCGCGCGCCGTTCGATCCGGCCAAGCTTCATGCCTTCTTCAATCAGACTTGGCCGAATGTGATCCGTGCCAAGGGCTTTTTCTGGATCGCGACCCGGCCTCAATGGGTGGGTGAGCTCAGTCAGGCGGGGCCGTTGGTGCGGCACGAGGGCATCGGTTTCTGGTGGGCGGCCGTACCGCAAGCACGCTGGCCCGACGATGCCGAGGGTGTACGGCAAGTCATGAAGCGCTGGGACGGGACTTGGGGCGACCGGCGCCAGGAACTCGTCTTCATCGGTACGCGCGCCATGGATCGAGAGGCCATCACGGCGGCGCTGAACGCCTGTCTCGTCGAGAATGCCCGCAAGGAAGACCTGGTGGCGGGGCGGTGGAAGTCGCTGCCCGATCCGTTCCCGGTCTGGCAGGCTTAGCGCCTGCCCGGCGGACCGGCTAAAAGGAGGCATGACCGGCGGCTCGCGGCGATGGCTCTGGGTTCCGTTCGTGCTCTTGGGCGCGTGGCTCGTCTATGCCGCGCTCGGGCCTGAAGACTGGCAGATCCGGCTGGGCTTGCATTGGCTGGCCGAACATGCACTGGCCTTCTTCGTCCTGACCGTGCTCGCCTGCATCGCCTATCCGAGGCCGATGATCGTCGCGGGGCTCCTCTTGCCGTTCGCCGTTGGGCTCGAGGCGGCGCAGGCGCTGACGCCGGACCGGACGGCCGACGTGGCCACCGCGCTGGCGGCGGCGGCCTCCGTGTCCTTGGCGGCGCTCCTGGCCGATCTCGTCCTTGTGCGGCGAAAGCGCCCGGAAACCGGCCCATCCGGGCCGCCCTAGCGCGCCGCTCCCAAATGTGATGTATCGTGGCGCCGAAGGAGACCGACGTGACGATGATCGCGCGAAAGCACACCATTCCGGTCGATATCGGCGGCGTGACCCTCGGTGGGGGGTCCCCCGTGGTGGTGCAGTCCATGACCAACACGGACACGGCCGATGTGGGCCAGACCGTCGCGCAGGTGGCGGCGCTCGCCCGCGCCGGGTCGGAGCTGGTGCGCATCACCGTGGATCGCGAAGAGGCCGCCGCCGCGGTGCCGCTTATTCGCGCCCAGCTCGACAAGCAGGGCGTGGACGTGCCGTTGGTCGGCGATTTTCATTATAACGGCCACACCTTGCTCGCCGACTATGGCGAGTGCGCCGAGGCGCTGGCGAAATACCGCATCAATCCCGGCAATGTCGGTTTCAAGGACAAGCGCGACAAGCAGTTCTCCCAGATCGTCGAGATCGCACTGAAGCACGGCAAGCCCGTGCGGATCGGCGTGAACTGGGGCAGTCTCGATCAGGAGCTGCTGACCCGGCTCATGGACGAGAATGCGCAAAGCCCCAATCCGAAGGACGCGCGCGAAGTAATGCACGAGGCGATCGTGCAATCGGCGCTGCTGTCGGCGGAACGCGCGCAGGCGCTCGGCATGGGCGCGGACAAAATCGTGCTCTCGGCGAAAGTGTCGGCGGTTCAGGATCTGATCGCGGTTTACCGGATGCTGGCGGCGCGTTCCGATCTCGCGCTTCATCTCGGGCTCACCGAGGCGGGCATGGGCTCGAAGGGCATCGTCGCCTCGTCGGCCGCTTTATCGGTCCTGTTGCAGGAAGGGATCGGCGACACGATCCGCATTTCGCTCACGCCTGAGCCGGGCGGGGATCGCGCGCTCGAGGTGAAGGTCGCGCAGGAACTGCTGCAGAGCATGGGCTTCCGCGCCTTCGTGCCGCTGGTGGCGGCGTGTCCGGGCTGCGGGCGCACCACGTCCACCACGTTCCAGGAACTCGCGCGGGACATCCAGGATTTCATCCGCGATCGGATGCCGGACTGGAAGCGCCGCTATCCCGGCGTGGAAACGCTCAACGTGGCGGTGATGGGCTGCATCGTGAACGGGCCCGGCGAATCCAAACATGCCGATATCGGCATTTCGCTGCCGGGAACGGGCGAAGCGCCGGCCGCGCCCGTCTTCGTCGAAGGCAAGAAGGTCACGACGTTGCGCGGTCCGGGTGCCTCGGCCGAGTTCAAGCAGATGGTGCTCGACTATATCGAACGCCGCTTCGGCCGCGACGGTCTCGGCCGGGACGGTCTCGATCAAGGCGATCTCCGGCAAGAGACGAGCCGCACGGCGGCGGAGTAGTTCCGTTTCGGCTACGACGGAGACTGCCGAAGGAGCCGGCAGATATCTGCGATTTTGGTGGCGATCTCCGCAACGGTCTTCTCGCCGAGGCCGATCGTGTCCGGGGCCCCGACCGCGGCCGCCAACCTGTCCATGCCCTTGGCAACATCCTCCGCCGTCTGACGTTCTGTGAACAGTGCAAGAAATCTCTGCCATGCGGACAGCGGAATGCCTGCGAGCCTTTCGTCGAAAAGCTCCGCGATATACTCGTCCATGATGCCTGTTCGCGCCAAGCGGCCGAAATTGCTTTGGTCCGTGGCGGGCATGTCGATGATCGGATCGCTCTTGACTGGGTAATGCGTTGTGACGGTCGAGATATTGATCGTTCGATCGCCTGTCCCGCCCTTCCGGTGTTGCCAATACCAGTTCCGGTACTCCGCGGCTTGCCGGGCTCCGACGACAAACGGCATGAAGACTTGGGGTGATCCGGAGATCACATTTGAGAGAGCCCAAGGGACGACAACCAACAAGTCCTGCGGCGCACACACGGCCGAGGTGACCTTGTACCGGAAACTAGGCTCGCGTTCCTTCGCAAGGACGTACCATCCCTTGAGTTCGATCCCCAGAATGACGCGGGGCTCCACGCCCGGCGCCGAGGCACGAAGCACAACATCCGGAAAAGTCTGCGGCTGCCGTTCGAAGCTATACAGCGCGTAACTTCGATCTGGATCCCATAGCAATCGGAGCTCGTTGAGGGACGAGACGACTTGCTCCTCGATGGTCGCGCCCAGGGATGAATTGAATGCGAAGAGGTCCGTGGCCAACACGCCGGAGACGGTTAGCTCGGACTCGAATTGCGACGGAAGAGTGAACAGCGCCTTCCTCACGGCCTGCCAAAGCTCAAAATGCTCCCAGGCGTCGCTAGGCTCCTCGGGCTCAGGCGGAGGTGGACCTGTCGTTTCGTCGTAGTGAGTCAATCCTTTGAGCCTCGCGCCTCAGACGTTCGCCTGCCACGGTGAAATATTCGGGGATGAGTTCGGCGCCATAACAACGCCTTTCCGCTCTCAGGGAGGCCACCGCACCGGAACACAAGCCACCGAACGGCTCCCAAACCACATCGCCAACGTCCGTCGACGCAAGAATGATCCGCTCAACCAATTTGAGCGGCTTCTGGTTCATGTGAAGACACTTCAGTCCCTTGCCTTTGATGCGCTCGATGCCTCGAACCGCAGGCTCGCTCCACACATTGGTGATCCCATGAGCGTGGTTCCACTTGCTGCGCATCAAGGCCCACTTCGCTTCGGTCAGGGGGCTCTTACCGTCGACCGAGAAATACGGCCGCCGCGTTGGCAACCCGTGCTCGGCGGCATACCGGGCCAAGGCGACCATCTTGTCGGGCGGCGGGAAGTACCACATGTGACACTGCGTAAAATATTTCCGGGTCGCCGCATTGGCGACCCCGCAGGCTTCATTCGTCTTGAAGAGAGGCAGCCCGCTGCGAAGCCACTCGGCGCGCAACCAAGCCTTGAGAGGCAACAACGTTCCCGTCTCGTCGGAAAGCTTGGCTTCGCGAACGTATTGAACGCAAATTTCCGTAACGACCGGGAATCCGCGAATGGTGTCGCCGTTGCAGTTGCCGGCGATGTGGCCGATGCCCTTGTCCCAAATATGCGCGGCCTTGTAATTCCAGCCATGCGTCTTGAGAACGGGATGCACCTCGGCCCAACCCACCTCGGAACACCAAAACCACAGCGTCGTTTCCGGGCTCGACAAGCGCGACCACTCGGCGATGTGCGGTGCGTACCAGGCCGCAAGGTCGTCCGGCGACTTCGGGTCGCCGGGAAATTTGTTCAAGCCGTAAGGTCCGTCCGCAACGATGGCCGTGGGGCTGGGCCAATGGGAGTAGCAAGTCATTGCGTCCGCCAGTTCGACGCGGACCGAGCCGGTGCCGCCCGCCGCAAGCGCGATTGGGGACGTTTTCCTAGCAGGAAACTTAACAACGTTGCTCTTGAGTGCCATCGCTACAGCTTGTATTCGCCCCCGATTACGCTGCCATGATGTTGTGATTTGCGCGGCGGAGCAACCGCCCAGATAAGAACATATCATGAACATTCAGGGGGTAAAAGACGCGAAACGCTTCGTCGAAACGCATGATTGCGCCGCTGACTATTTCAGCGAGATCGCGTCCCCCGCGATCGAGACCGTCAGGGCGATCATCGTCACGTTGAAGACGAAGGCGACGAGGCCATGGGCCGTCACGGTCTGCCGGATCGTGCGCGAGGTCACGGCGACGTCGGATACGGCGGTCGAGGTGCCGATGGCGAAGGCGAAATAGATAAAGTCCCAATAGTTCGGCTCGCCGGCGCCCGGAAAGCGCATGCCGCCGCCTCGGCCGCGATGCTCCGCGTAATATTCGTGCGCGTAATGCAGCGCGAATATCGTGTGGATGAACAACCAGGACAGCAGCGTCGTGAGAAACAGTAGCGCCAGGATACCCGGCTGGATGGTCTCGCTGCCGGAGGCGGTGCGCAGCCAATAGACGATGGCGGCCAGGCTTGCCATGCCGGCCGTCACGGTGAGGATCGGGATGGCGATGCGGCCCTCGTCCTGGAGCGGCGATTCCCGGCGGACCCGGTCGTCACCGGAACGGAGGATCATGACGAATACGAGCGTGAGATAGAGTGCGACGCCAGCGTCCCAGGCGATGAGCAACCGCGACGTCAGCCAAAAGGTCTCGTTAGGCAGCGCGGCGAAGAGAACGATGAAGACGAGCGCCGCGAACAGCAGCCGCCAGCGCGCCTGAAGAAAGCGCGAGAGGCGCGTATTCCCGAAGCGATGCTGCGGCGCCGGCGTGGTGCTCATGACCGCATTCGATCCGGATTCGCGGAGGGCCTCAAGTGCGGCGCTCGGCGACGAAATGGGCGGCCTCGATCAGAACGGCGGCGTCGCTGCCGAATGGCGTCAAGGCCTCCTCGGCCTCGGCGACCAGTCCGGCAAGACGGGCCTTCGCTTCGGCCACGCCGAGAAGGCCGACCAGAGTCGCCTTGCCGCGTTCGGCATCCTTGGACACGGCCTTACCCATGGCGGCCGCGTCGCCATGGGTATCGAGCAAATCGTCCGCGAGCTGAAAGGCCTGTCCGAAAGCGTTGGCGTAGCGAAGGAGCGCCTCCCGGCTTGCCGCTCGCCCGCGTCCGAGCACGGCTCCCGCCTCGCAGGCGAAACGGAACAGGGCGCCCGTCTTCAGCCTCTGCATGGCCGCGGTGTCTTCCGGCGAGAAGCGCCGCCGCTCGGCGGCAAGGTCCAAGGCCTGCCCCAGCGCCATGCCGTGCCAGCCGCTGGCCTTGGCGAGAAGGTGAACGAGCTCGGCGCGAACGGCCGGGTCGCCGTGGCAATGCGGCGCGCTGACGATCTCGAAGGCGACGGTGAGGAGCGAATCGCCCGTCAGGATGGCGGTGGCTTCGTCGAAGGCGATATGCACCGTGGGGCGTCCCCGGCGGAGCGCATCGTCGTCCATGGCCGGAAGATCGTCGTGGACCAGCGAGTAGCAGTGAACGCATTCGAGCGCGCAAGCCGCATCGAGGGACGCCTCCTCGGGCACGCCGAACAGGCCCGCGGCCTTGATGAGGAGGAAGGGGCGCAAGCGTTTTCCGCCGCCGAGCGCCGCATAGCGCATGGCCTCGGCCAGCGGCGCGCCGGCTTCGGCGCCTTGCGTGGTGGCGGCGTCTTGGTCCAGGAGCGCGGCGAGCCGCCGCTCGACCAGACCGGCCACGCGGTCTATCTCGGTCAGGAATGTCATCTCGGGGCGAAGGGATAGCCGAGGCTTTCTGTCGCCGCAAATTGATCGCGCGGCGCGCTGAGGCTAGAACGCCCATCCATGGAGCACAAAGCGGCGGAAAATCGTCAAGAGGCGCGGCAGGGCGCCGCGCAAGGGAAGGCCGGGGCATCCCCGGCCGCAAAGTCTGGTCGCGGTGCGCGAAAGGGGCGGCGGCGCAAGTCCTGGCGGGCGCGGCATCCTTGGCTCTGGCGTTTGGCCCTGGCGCTGGCCGCCGTGATCGCGGCCGTTCTCGGCAGCCTCGTTCTGTTTCGCTTCGTCAATCCGCCGGTCACCTCGGTCATGATCATGGAAAAGGCGAGCGGCGAGACTCTCAAGCGGCGCTGGGTACCGATCGAGAAGATGTCTCCCCATTTGCGTCTCGCGGTCATCGCCAGCGAGGACGGCAATTTCTGCACGCACCAAGGCGTCGATTGGGGCGCCGTCCGGGAGGTGATCGAGTCGGCGAAGAATCTGGAGCCCGCGCGCGGGGCGAGCACGATCCCGATGCAGGTCGGCAAGAATCTCTATCTATGGGAATTCCGCTCCTATCTGCGCAAGGCGCTGGAGGTGCCGCTCGCCTATGCCATTGTCTCGCTCTGGCCCAAGAAGCGGGTCTTGGAGGTCTATCTCAATATCGCGCAGTTCGGTCCGGGGCTGTTCGGTGTCGAGGCCGCAAGCCGGCATTACTTCCGGAAGCCCGCCTCGGCGTTGACGCAGCGCGAGGCCGTGTTGCTCGTGACGACGCTGCCGAAGCCCCTCGTCCGGAACCCCGCGCGGCCGAGCCGGACCCACAAACTGGTGGCCAACGCGGTCCAGCGCCGGCTGCCCTATATCGCCAAGCGGGCGGACTGCATCTTGAATCCGTGAGAAAGGTGCGGTATCGGCCCTGGTCAGAGGCAAAGATTGCCACTATAAGAACGCCAAACGAGGTCCCCTGCAACGCGCGGGGCCGCCTAGAGGTTCAAGAAAATGGCTGTTCCAAAGAGAAAAGTGTCCCGTATGAAGCGGGGCAACAGGCGGAGCCACGACGCTGTTGCTTCACCGGCCTATGTCGAGGATAAGGATTCCGGCGAGCTGCGCCGGCCGCATCACATCGACCTGAAGTCGGGCCGCTACCGTGGCCGCCAGGTGATCACGATCGAAGACGAGGCTTAAAGGCCAGAAGCCTTTGGTCTATCAGTGTTTTCATGGCTCCGGCGTCCGCACGCCGGAGCGTTTTTGCGTGTCCGGCCGGCTTTCTCCGTTACGGCCTGGTAGGGTCCTGCTAACCAAGGCGGGAGAAAACCGGCAGCAAAGCCTCCCGGCCTCCTATTCCGTGCTCGAAGAGACCGTTCCGCGGCGCCGGATTTTCGGCTTTTTAAGCCTTGCGGGCTAACCTTCCCGAAAAGCAAGAAGCGCGCGGGCGCCGGCGTATTGCGTATCAGGGAAGGCCGATGACGAAGTCCAAAAAACCAGACACATCCGGCGCCGCGGGCGGTCCGGCAAGCGAGGACCGGCCGATCGGGTTCGACGACGTGCTCGACAGTATCAGGGCCACGGCCTATCGCTGGGATTTCGCCACCGACCGGGTCGATTGGGCGAAGAACGCGGGCGCCGTGCTCGGCGGGATCGACATCGCCACGCTGCGCCGTGGCCGCGCCTTCGCGCTCCATATCGACCCTGAGCATGCCGCCGCGCGGTATGACGGCGTCACCGGCGGAGCCCAAGCCGCGGCCGACGCGGCGCTCCCTTATGCCCTGCGCTACCGGTTTCTGCCCAAAGGGCGGCGTGGACGGGAGGCCGTCTGGGTCGAGGATCACGGCGTTTGCTTCACCGATGCGGCCGGCCGGCCGGTTCGCGCGCAAGGAACGATCCGCGTGATCGGAGACCGCCGGCGGTCCATCCGCGAGACCGGTTTGTGCGCTTCCGGCGATCGGTCCGGGTTGATGAACCGCACCGAGCTGACCGAGGATCTGGCGCGCCTCCTGTCCAACCGGGGCGGCAGGGATACCAAAGGGGCCTTTCTGCTGGCCGTCATCAACGACCTGACGCGCGTCAATGAGACCTACGGCTACGACATCGGCGACGAGGTGATCTCGATCGCCGGCCAGCGCCTTGCCGCGGCCGTCCGGGGGCGCGACGCCCTGGGCCGGTTCTCGTCGAACACGTTCGGGGTCGTCCTGCACAATTGCGACGGCGCCTATATCGAATCCGTGGCGCGGCGGATGATCGCCTGCGTCGAGGGCGATGTCGTCACCACGAGCGCTGGGTCCGTCGTGGCGACGCTGAGCGTCGGCGCGGTGCAATTGCCCGACCATGCGGGGACGGCGCACACCGCGATTGGCCGTGCGTTGAAAGCGGTGGATAAGGCCAGGACGAGTGCCGGGGATCATTTCTGCTGCTACGACCCGTCCGCGCGGGAGGAAGCCGAACGGCGGCGCAACATCGCCATCGCGGACGAGATCATCCGCGCACTCAACGATCGCCGCATGATGATCGCGCTCCAGCCCATCGTGGCATCGCGGAATCACGATCCCGAATATTTCGAGTGCCTCTTGCGTCTGCGGCTGCCGGACGGGTCTGTTATGGATGCGAACGAGTTCGTGCCTGTCGCCGAGGAGTTCGGGTTGTCGAAACTCATCGACCATCGCGCCCTCGAGCTCGCCGTCGATCTGCTGCGCACCTCGCCGGACTGGAAACTCGCGCTCAACGTTTCGGCGCTGTCCACGACGGACCGGCATTGGGCCGACGCGCTGGAAGCCTTGACCGGCAAGGATCGCACGCTGACGGAACGGCTGACCGTGGAGGTCGGCGAGGCGGCGGCGATTGCCGACATGGAAGCGACGGCCGCGTTCGTCCGGGACGTAAGAGAGGCGGGCTGCAAGGTCGCGCTCGACGATTTCGGCGCGGGCTACGCCTCCTTCCGTTCGCTACGCAATCTCGGCGTCGACATCGTCAAGATCGACGGGACGCTGATCGAGAGTCTCGGTGCCGATGAACGGGACGAGACGTTCGTGCAGGCGCTTGTCGAGTTGGCGCACAGTTTCGGGCTCGCCACCGTCGGCGAGTGGGTGGGCGACGAACGGTCGGTCGAACTTTTGGAGAAGGCCGGGGTGTCGTTCCTGCAGGGCAACTTTTTCGGCGCGCCGGAACTGTACGAGGACAAGGCCGCGGCGAAAAAGGCCGGCTAATCCGCGCTCGCGTCGCCGGTTGCGCGCCGGAGCCGTTCGGCAAGCGCGTGCAGCACCGGGTCGCGCACGCCCAGTTCTTCCAGGTGCGCGACCGTATTCAACACATATTCGATATTGGCGCCGGCCTGCCCGCGGCAGGCGCGAACGATGCGGAATTGGGAGTCGAGATCGAGCGTGCCCGCATATTGCTTATGGGTCGGGTCGGCCAGATATGTCAGCGCCGTCACGGTGCGCTCCGGCACGCCCCTCAGCTCGACACGGCGATAGGCCTCCACATAGACGTCGGTCACCTGCTCGCGTTCGCGCAGATAGGCAACCGTATCGTTCTCCGCGCCCGCCGGAACCCGGAAGGCAACGCCATGGCAGTCTCCGCCGTGATCGAGACCGAGCACGAGGCCCGGATTTTCGGCGGTGCCGCGATGCAGGATCGAGTAGACGCACAGCGCGCGGTGATGACCGTGGAGTTTCGCGGGGACTCGTGTCTCGAACGGGAAACCGGGGCGCCACATCAACGACCCGTAGCCGAACACCCAGAGCGCCTGTTTGTCGTCGTTAGTCCTCATGCCCATGCGGCCGGCCGAAATCGGCATCTGGTGTGTCCTGGCCGGCATCGATGATACCGCGCCGGATCGCGCGTGTCCGCGTGAAGTGATCCTGCAACGATTGCCCGTCGTCCCAGCGGATCATGCGCTGCAGAGCGGCCAGGTCTTCCGAGAAGCGGCCAAGGACCTCCAGGACCGCGTCCTTGTTGTTGAGGAACACGTCGCGCCACATGACCGGATCGGAGGCGGCGATGCGCGTGAAGTCGCGAAAGCCGCCGGCGGAGAACTTGATGACTTCGGACTGAGTGACGTCTTCGAGATCGGCGGCGGTGCCGACGATGTTGTAGGCGATGAGATGAGGGATATGACTGGTGATGGCGAGCACGATGTCGTGGTGCTCGGGCGTCATCGTCTCCACGGTCGAGCCCAGCGCCGTCCATAGCGCCGTGACCTTCCCGACGGCCGCCTCGGTCGAGCGCTCGCACGGGGTCAGAACGCACCAGCGCCCTTCGAACAGGTCCGCAAAGCCGGCCTCGGGACCGGAATGTTCCGTTCCCGCCACGGGGTGCCCAGGGACGAACACGGCATGGGCGGGGAGCTCGTCGCCGACGCCGCGGATCACCGCGGCCTTGACCGAGCCGACATCCGTCACGATCGCGCCGCCGGCGAGGTGGGGAGCGATGCTCTTGGCGGCGGACGCCATCGCGCCGACCGGCACGGCAAGGACCACGAGTTCCGCGTCCTTCACGGCATCCTGCGGCGTGTCGGCGATGAGGTCGCAAAATCCGAGCGCGCGGGCACGCGCCCGGACGTCGTCCGATCCGTCGAACCCGGCAATGGACGCGGCGAGCCCGCGTTCCTCGATGCCGCGCGCGATCGAGGAGCCGATCAGTCCCAAACCGACAACGGCGACCTTATCGAACAACGGTTCGCTCATGCGGCGTCCATGAACGCGGTCAGCGCTTCGATCGTGGCGTGATTTTCCACGTCCGTGCCGATGGTCATCCGAAGCGCGTTCGGAAAGCCGTATTCCGTCACGCGCCGCAAGATGATGCGCCGCTCATGCAGAAAGGCGTCCGCCTCCTGTGCCGTGCGCCCGGGCGTTTCCGGGAAATGGACCAGCAGGAAGTTCCCCACGCTGGGCGTGGTCTCAAGACCGATGCGCGCGAGCTGTTCGGCGACGGGGCCGAGAAAGGCTTCGTTGTGGGCGACCGCTTTCTCCATGTGCGGCCGGTCCTTCAGCGCCGCGACAGCGGCGGCAATCGACGGGCCCGTCACGTTGAAGGGGCCGCGAATCCGGTTCAGCGTATCGGCGACGGCGTCCGGACAATAAGCCCAGCCGATCCGCAACGACGCGAGGCCGTAGATCTTGGAAAAGGTCCGCGTCATCACCACGTTGCCGTGCGCGCCGGCGAGCGCGATCCCGGACTCGTAGTCGCGGCTCCGGACGTATTCGGCATAGGCGGCGTCCAGCACCAGCAGAACGTCGTCCGGGAGCCCCGCATGCAGACGAATGATCTCCCCGGCGGGAAGATAGGTTCCGGTCGGATTGTTGGGGTTGGCGATGAACACCATGCGCGTCGCCGGCGTGACGCGCTCCAGGATCGCGTCCACATCCGCCGTGTGGTTCGTCTCCGGCGCGACCACGGGCGTCGCGCCGCGCGCGAGGATGGCGATCTTGTAGACGAGGAATCCGTGCGCGGTGTAGATGGCCTCGTCGCCCGGCCCGAGATAGGCCGCCGCGAGCAGGTTCAGGAGTTCGTCGGAGCCGGCGCCGCAAACGATGCGGCCCGCGTCGATGCCGTGCAAGGCCGCCAGCGCCTCCCGCAAGGGGCGCGCGGAGCCGTCCGGGTAGCGGGACAGATGCGTGGCTTCCGCCCGGTAGGCCTCGATCGCCGCAGGGCTCGGTCCGAGCGGCGTCTCGTTGGACGAGAGTTTCACGACCGGCGCAGCGCCGGGCAGCGCGCTCGTGCCGGGCACGTAGGGCGCGATGTCGAGTATCCCCGGACGGGGTACCGGTCCGCTTCTCGCGGCTATCGAGCCGGCGGCCATCGGTTCGGCAGCCATGAGCCTGCTCCTTATTGGGGCCTCAATACCTTGCGAAGGGCTTCTCATACGGCGATTTCTTAAGCCGACGCAAAGAAAAGATTGACTCTAATGGGTGAGGCCATAGCTAACCCCGCATTGTATAGTTGTAAGGCACATTTCCAGGATGCGCGCGGCGGCGTCTTCGCGTGCAGGCCGATAGAGCGCCTTGGTTAGGCTATTGCGACGATGAACGAAAACCCGGGAGCGGAGAGTTTCGCCGAACTCAAGCGGCGAGAGCAGATCACCAATCCCCAAAGCGAAGTGGTGCATTTCCCGGCGAGCGAGGGCCTCCCGCTCGACGGCGGGGCCATGCTCGCGCCGTTTTCCGTCGCCTACCAGACCTATGGAACGCTGAACGCGGACAAATCCAACCTCATTCTCGTGTGCCACGCGCTCACGGGCGATCAGCATGCGGCCAACCCGCATCCGGTCACCGGCAAGCCCGGCTGGTGGGAGACCATGATCGGGCCCGGCAAGCCCATCGACACCGACCGCTATTTCGTTCTGTGTCCCAATGTCATCGGCGGTTGCATGGGCTCGACGGGGCCGAGTTCGATGAACCCCGCGACGGGGCGCCCCTACGGTCCCGACTTTCCGGTCATCACCTTGCGCGACATGGTGCGCGCCCAGGCGCGCCTGCTCGATCACCTCGGTGTCGATCAGGTCCTGAGCGTCATCGGCGGCTCCATGGGCGGTATGCAGGTGCTCGAGTGGGCGGCGACCTACAAGGACCGCGTCTTTTCGGCGATACCGATTGCTTGCGCGGCGCGCCATTCGTCTCAGAACATCGCTTTCCATGAGGTGGGCCGTCAGGCGGTGATGGCCGATCCCGATTGGTGCGACGGACGCTATCTCGAAGACGGCCGGAGCCCGCGCAAAGGCCTCGCCGTCGCGCGCATGGCCGCGCATATCACCTATCTGTCCGACCGCGCGCTGCACATGAAGTTCGGCCGCAACTTGCAGGACCGCGACGAGGTCACGTTCGGCTTCGACGCGGACTTCCAGGTCGAGAGCTATCTGCGCCACCAGGGCATGAGTTTCGTCGATCGCTTCGATGCGAACTCCTATCTCTACATTACCCGCGCCATGGATTATTTCGACATCGCCGCCGACCATGGGGGCGTTCTCGCCAACGCCTATGCGGGGACGAAGACGCGCTTCTGTCTGATCTCGTTCACCTCCGATTGGCTGTTCCCGACCGAGGAAAGCCGCGAGGTCGTGCATGCGCTGAACGCCGTCGCCGCCAATGTGAGCTTCGTCGAGATCGATTCCGACAAGGGCCACGACGCGTTCTTGCTGCACGAACCGGAACTGTTCGACACGATCCGCGGCTTCCTGACCTCGGCCGCCCGTCAGCGCGGCATTGCCGGCCCCGGCGCGGGGGCATGACGATGGACGCTCCGGTGAATCCGCCCGCTCTGCGATCCGCCGACACGGCGCGCGTCGATCTCCTCTTGATCGCGGAGATGATCGCGCCCGGGTCGCGCGTTCTCGATATCGGCTGCGGCGACGGCACGCTGTTGCGTATTCTGTCCGACAAGCATGGCGTGGACGGGCGCGGTATCGAGCTGAGCCAGGCCGGCGTGAACCAATGCGTGGCGCAAGGGTTGTCGGTGATCCAGGGCGATGCGGACACCGATCTCGCCTACTACCCGGACCTTGCCTTCGACTACGCGATCCTGTCGCGCACGATCCAGGCGACGCGCAATCCAAGGCTCGTGCTCGAACAGCTCTTGCGCATCAGCAAGCACGTGGTGGTGTCGTTTCCGAATTTCGGCCATTGGCGCGTGCGGGCCCGGCTGATGTTCGGCGGCCGGATGCCGCGCACCGACACGCTGCCGGAGTCCTGGTACGACACGCCCAACATCCATCTCTGCACGATCAAGGATTTCCTCGCGCTGTGCGACGACATGGGCGCCCATGTGGAGCGGGCCGTGGCGCTGAACGCCTACGGCACCAAGCTCGTGTCGATGCCGCTATCGGCGCAGAACCTCTTCGGCGAACAGGCCGTCTTCCTGCTCTCGCGGTAGGCGCGGCACGACCGCGCCGGCGGGCACCGGGAAGACGCGGCGGCGCATCCGGCGCGCCGACTCGCGCACGGGGCTCGCCGCATAGACCTGCTTGGTCGCCTCCACCACGATGACGCCGGAAAACGCCGGCCAAAGCAAAGCCCCCGCCCGCTCCCAGAAGTCCGGCCATCGGGTCAGAAGGCGCCAATCGAAGGGCGGCGGGTGAAGGACGTAGTGCCAGCTCTCCGGCTGGAACATTGCGTCCTTCAAGAGCGTTGTGAGCTGACGCCGGCTGAACGGGCTGCCATAGCCGAACGGCGTCGTATCCATGCGGGCCCAAAGCCCGCGCCGGTTCGGGACGGCGATCAACACGCGGCCATTGGGCGCGAGGACACGCCAGATTTCCCGAAGCAGGGCGTGAGGATGTTCGGACCATTCCAGCATATGCACGATGAGGATGCGGTCGGCCGTCTCGTCGTCGAGGGGAAGGTCGGTCTCCTCCACCAGAGCCGTGCGGGAGGCGGAGCGTTCGGGCCAGGGAAGGGCGCCGAGGCGCACCGGAGCAAGCGCGCCGATGCACAGCGCCTCCTTGCGGAATTCGGCGAGATAGGGCGTCGTATAGCCCAGGCCGAAGACGCGCAAATCCCGCAGGTCGGGCCAAAACGCCCGGAAACGCGGGCGCATCAGCCGCCGGACCATCAGGCCAAGGCGCCGGGCATAGAAATTTCGAAGATCGATGGCGTCGAGATGCATGGCTTCAATCTGCTACGGGCGGGTTTAGACGTGGTTCATGCGACGGCCTGTTTCAATCCTTTGGGGCGCGGAGTACGGTCGGGACGCCGAAGCCATAACGCCGAGACAAGCATCGAAGAGAGTGAAATGGCCAAACTCGAAATTTTCCAGTTTCCAACCCGCGCGGACAATTACGGGGTTCTCATTCACGATCCGGAGACCGGCGCCACGGCATCCATCGACGCACCCGAAGCAGGCCCCATTCTGGGAGCGCTCGCCCGGAAGGGCTGGAACCTCACCGACATCCTCGTCACCCATCACCATGGAGACCATACCGCCGGAATAGGCGCCTTGAAGAGCAAGACGGGCTGCACGGTCTACGGTCCGGCCCGCGAGGCGGGCCTCATCGCCGGGCTTGATGTGGAGGTCAAGGAGGACGACACGGTCTCGGTCGGGCACGCGGACGCCATGGTCATCGACACGCCCGGCCATACGCGCGGCCATGTCAGCTACTACTTTCCCGAAGAGTCCGTGGTGTTTGCCGGCGATACGCTGTTCTCCGTGGGCTGCGGCAAGCTTCTGGAAGGCGATGCGCCGACCATGTGGCAGTCCCTGTCGAAACTCGCGGGCTTGCCGCCTGAGACGGCCGTGTATTGCGGTCACGAATATACGGGCGCCAATTGCCGCTTCGCCCTGACCGTCGAACCGGACAACGAGGCCTTGCAGGCGCGCGCCGCCGAGGTTGCCGCAAACGATGCCGCCGGGCGGCCGTCCCTGCCGACGACGATCGGGCAGGAACGCGCCACCAATCCGTTCCTGCGCGCATCCAGTCCCGAAATTCAGGCGCGTCTCGGGCTCGAAGGGCAGCCGCTGGACGTGGTGTTCGCGGAGGTGCGGCGGCGCAAGGATCAGTTCTAGGGATGGAGAGGCGAAGCGCCGAGGAAATCATCGCGCATCTGGCGCTGGAGCAGCACCCCGAAGGCGGCTGGTACCGCGAGACCTTCCGCGACACGGAGGGCCATGCGGGACGCCCGCACTCGACCGCCATCCTGTTCCTTCTGGCGGAGGGCGACGTATCCCACTGGCACCGGGTGGACGCGGTCGAGACCTGGCACTGGTATGGCGGGGCGCCGTTGCTGCTGACCATCGCCGTTGGCGGCGGAGCGACCGGGGATTTCAAGCTTGGGCCGGATCTGTTCGCGGGCGAGCATCCGCAAGCCGTCGTTCCCGCCCATGCGTGGCAGAGCGCCCGGAGCCTTGGGGCGTGGACGCTTACCGGCTGCACCGTGGCGCCGGGCTTCCGGTTCGAGGGCTTCGAGCTGGCGCCGCCCGGCTGGACTCCGGAAAATCAAACCTAAATGGCCGTCCGGCCGCGCGCGCCCGTGAGGCGTGCGCGTCGCCAATCGGCTCTCGGCAATGAAAGGAAACGGCGATGTGCACGGCTCTTCTGTATCGGGACACGAACGGCAATGCCTATGCGGGGCGCACGCTCGAACTCCCCGTGGAGATGCCGTACCGGATCGCGTTTCTGCCCGCCGGACGGAGCTACGAGTCGGAGGTCCAGGGCAGCGCGGCACTCCGATACAAGACAACCTATCCCATACTTTCGGTGACGGTTCCGTTCGCGCCGGACGATCTGAAGATCGTCGAGGGCCTGAACAGCGAAGGCCTGACCTTCAGCGCGTTGTCGTATCCGGGGGCGGCGGGACCGCAGACCGCGTTCGAGAAGACCAAGGCCGCCTTGTCGGCGGTCGATCTCGGCTCGTGGACCCTCGGTCAGTTCGCGACGGTCGCGCAGGTGAAGGAGGCCCTTGCGAACCAGCCCGTTCTCCTGGCACCGCTTGCGATCCTTGGAGGGGCGCTGACGCCGTTTCATTACGTTCTGCACGATCGGACCGGCGCCTCGATCGTGGTGGAGTTCTCCGGCGGCGCGCAGTCCGTCTACGACAATCCCGTGGGCGTCATGACCAACGGCCCGGCGTTTTCGTGGCATCTCACGAATCTCGGCAACTACACATTCCTGTCGAATGTCGACCGGTCCGAACGTCAGTTCGGCGCCCTCCAGGTCGCGCAGCCGGATTCCGGCATCGCGACGGCGGGACTGCCGGCGTCCAATACGTCGGTGGGGCGCTTCGTGCGCGCCGCGTATTACGCGCAATTTGCGGAGAAGGCCTCGGCGCCGGACGATGCCCTTCGGACGCTTGCCCATGTCATGAACAATTTCGACAGGCCGAAAGGCATCTCCGTCGATCCGCGGGGCGGAGGCGGAGGGATCGAGGCGGGCGCAAGCGGCGGGGCCGGAAGCGCCGGGCCCGTCACGAGCGAATATACGTCGTGGACGGCTCTGACCGATCTTGGCAGGACGAAGCTTCTTCTGCGGACCTATGCCGGTCTCAACTACACGGCGTTCGATCTTGGCCGCCTATCGGCCGCAGGCGGTATGAAGGTCATGCCACTCGCCGTCCTCGACCGCATGGCCGAGGACGGGAGTGCGCTGCTTCTCGAAGCGGAATCTCCGGCCGGCGCTTAGTCGGCCAGCTGACCGCCGTTGATGGAGAGGGTCGAGCCGGTGATCCAGCCGGCTTCGTCGGCGGCGAGGAACACCACGCAGCGCGCGACCTCTTCGGCCTCGCCGAGACGGCCGACGGGAATCTGGCCGACAATGGCTTCCATCACCTTCTCGGACACGCCGGAGAGGAGCTCCGTAGCCACGTAGCCGGGAGCGATGGCGTTGGCGGTGATACCCTTGCGGGCGCCTTCGAGGGCCACGGCGCGGGTGAAGCCGATCATGCCGGCCTTGGCGGCGCAATAGTTCGACAAACCGAGCATGCCCTGCTGGCCGTTGATCGACGAGATCGAAATGATGCGGCCGAACCCGCGGTCGCGCATGCCGTTAATGACCTGGCGCGTGACGTTGAACACCGAGTCCAGGTTGGTGCGCATGACCTGCGACCACTGCTCGGCCGTCATCTTGTTCAGCATGGCATCGCGGGAAATGCCCGCATTGTTCACCAGCACCTCGACCGGGCCGACTTCGCTTTCGACGGCGGCGACGCCCTTTTCGCAGGCTGCGTAGTCGGCGACGTCCCATTTGAACACCGGGATACCGTTTTCGGCCTTGAAGGCGTTCGCGGCTTCGTCATTGCCCGCGTAGGTGGCGGCGACGTTGTATCCCGCATCCTTCAGCGCCTTGCTGCATGCGGCACCAATGCCGCGCGTACCACCAGTGACCAGTGCCACCCTTCCCATTCTAACCTCCCTTGGCGCATTTGAGCGCCTGATTTCTTCAATTGCCAAACCTCAAGTGAGGGGTGGCTCATGCCACCCCACACGAATTTTTCTTGAGCATCAAGAGCGTTGGATTAGGCGCGCTCCACGCACATGGCGACGCCCATTCCGCCGCCGATGCACAGCGTGGCCAGGCCCTTCTTTGCGTCGGCTTGCTGCATCGCGTGCAGAAGCGTGACGAGCACGCGCGTACCCGATGCGCCGATCGGGTGACCGATGGCGATGGCACCGCCATTGACGTTCACCTTGCTGGCGTCCCAACCCATGTCCTTATTCACGGCCAGGGCTTGGGCGGCGAAGGCTTCGTTGGCTTCCACGAGGTCGAGGTCGGAGACCTTCCAGCCGGCCTTCTCGAGGGCCTTGCGGGATGCCGGGATCGGGCCCGTGCCCATGATCGTGGGATCGACGCCGGCCACCGCCCAAGAGGCGATGCGGGCGAGCGGGGTCAGGCCGCGCTTTTTGGCTTCCTCGGCGGACATCAGAACCACGGCGGCGGCGCCGTCGTTGATGCCCGAGGCGTTGCCCGCGGTCACGGTGCCTTCCTTGTCGAAGGCCGGACGCAACTTGGCGACGTTATCCAGAGTGGCGCCTTCGCGGATATACTCGTCCTCGTCCACGACCACATCGCCCTTGCGGGTCTTGATGGTCACCGGGGCGATCTCGTCCTTGAACTTGCCGGACTTCTTCGCGGCTTCCGCCTTGTTCTGCGAAGCCACGGCAAAGGCGTCCTGCTCGTCGCGGGTCAACTGCCACTGCTTGGCGACGTTCTCGGCCGTGTTGCCCATATGGTAGCCGTTGAAGGCTTCCCACAGGCCGTCCTTGATCATCGAATCGATGAACTTGACGTCGCCCATCTTGTGTCCGTTCCGCAGGTTCGCCACGTGGGGGGACATGCTCATATTCTCTTGGCCGCCGGCGACGATAATGTCGGCGTCGCCGAGGGCGATCTGCTGGGCGCCGAGCGCCACGGAGCGTAGGCCGGAGCCGCACACCTGATTGATGCCCCAGGCCGTGGCCTCTTTGGGCACGCCGGCGGCGATGGCCGCCTGGCGGGCAGGGTTCTGCCCCTGGCCGGCCGTGAGCACCTGGCCCATGATCACTTCGTCCACGTCATTGGCGTCCACGCCAGCACGCTCGAGCGCCGCACGAATGGCCACTTCGCCCAGGGTGTGGGCCGGAACGCTGGAAAGCGATCCGCCAAACGATCCGACCGGTGTCCTGGCCGCACTCACGATTACAATATCTGCGTCTTTCATTCTGTCCTCCCGACTGAAACTCGCCCTCGGTCATACCGCAGTGCATTGCAACTGGAAAGACAAACAAGCCCGCCGCATTAAGTCTATCGCCAAAGTCGCTGGTGCCGCCTGGGCCGAACGTGGTAGTTATTTTCGCAAGTGCGGCACGCCCAGGGAGCGGGCGGTTCGGCGCGCCCGCAGGGTCAATGTCCTTGCGGCGCCGGTGCTTAGGAGAAATGGACACGTGGCTAGGGATGCGAACCAGGAGAGCCGTCCGGTCATCATCAAGAAGTACGCCAACCGGAGGCTCTACAATACGGACACGAGCACGTATGTGACGTTGGAGGACCTCGCCGAGATGGTGCGGGCCGAGCGCGACTTCGTCGTCTACGACGCGAAGACGGGCGAGGATCTGACCCACGCGGTTCTCACGCAGATCATCGTCGAACAGGAGAGCCGGGGAACCAATCTCCTCCCCATCGGCTTTCTGCGTCAGCTCATCCGCTTCTACGGGGACGGCATGCAGAAGCTGGTGCCGTCCTATCTCGAATTCAGCCTGAACACGCTGACCAAGCAGCAGGAGCAGTACCGGCGGCGT
Source organism: Hyphomicrobiaceae bacterium UBA7697 (assembly GCA_002482645.1). GTDB lineage: Bacteria > Pseudomonadota > Alphaproteobacteria > Rhizobiales > Methyloligellaceae > Methyloceanibacter. The sequence continues at coordinate 4,522 of DLGJ01000002.1, read as the reverse complement.
TTCGCCGACGCCTTCGGGACGGCAGCCTTCGATGCGGTTCAGGAGCAGGTTCGGAAGAATTTCGAGGCGTTCGAGAAGGCGCTCGGCATGTTCACGCCCTTCGCCGCCGACACGAGCGGGAACCGGGACGAACAGAAGTCCGAGGACGCCGCCACGACGCCCGCGGCACAGCCGGCCGAGGACGATATCGACACGCTGAAGGCCGAACTCAAGGCCATGCAGGACCGCTTGGAAAAGCTGTCCCGCAATTAGCGGCGCCGTTCCCTGCCGAAACAGCAATCGGAGCGATGACGGACGTCTAGGCTGCCTTGGATGTCTAAGCCGCTTTGGCGGACGCCGGCTGATGCAATTGGGCCGCGGTCAAATCCGCCTCGACGAAACGGCGGGCGTGGGCCGTATCGGCCAGAAGGTGAATATGCACCTCGTTCGCGCCGATCTTCGCGCCTTCGTGGCGAAGGTGGGCAAGGTTCAGCGACATCGCGTCGTCCTTCGTGTTGCCGAAGGCAAGCGCCACTCGCGTGCCGTCCTCATGACGCCGCACCAAAATGAAATTGGCTTGCGGGAGAGCCGGGCAGCCGACAAGCGAATAGACGCTATGCAGATACCGCCGCCCCGAGGCGCCACGCCAATAGTGGAATGCCTGGTCGAAGGCCGCCTCGGCGCACACCAGTGCCGGCTCGTCGGCCGGACCCCAGGTCTCGGCAGAAGCAGATTGAGAAGCGTCTGAAGAGCACGTCCACATTGAAACTTCGTCCCGTTAACCTTGACGACACTAACTCAAATAGGTTGAGCGATCGCAAATTCAAGCCATCGGCGTTGCCCGGCTCCATATAGAACAAAATATGAACTTGCTGTGCGGCGGCGTCAAGCTTTTAAGTGTTAACAAGGAGTTAACGGATTTCGTCTTCGGCGGACGCTTCCGCCAGGAGACGGTCCGAGGCGGTCTCTATGGCGGTCTGGAGACGCTCCAGGAACTCGGCCTTGGGCAGGCCCGCCGGGATTGGATCGAGGATTTCCACGACCACCGTGCCGGGATTTCGCCGCCATGTGCGGCGCGGCCAAAACAGTCCGGAATTCAAGGCGATAGGGACGCATGGTAGGTCCAGCGCGTTGTAGAGCAGCGCGATCCCCGTCTTGTAGGCGGGCGGGGCCCCGGGGGCGCGGCGCGTCCCTTCCGGGAAGATGATGATCTCCCGGCCATCGGCCGCCCGGGACTTGGCGTGCCGCAGCATATTCCGCAAAGCCGCCGGTCCCTTGTCGCGGTCCACGGGGATCATCTGAAACTTGTAGGAGAACCAACCGTGAACCGGAATCCAGAATAGCTCGCGCTTCATCAGAAGCGCCGGATCGCGAAAAAGTGGGATCAGGGCAAAAGTTTCCCAGGCGGATTGGTGTTTCGAGGCGGCGATGAAAGGGGGTTCCGGCAGTTTGTCGAGGCCGCGCACCTCCAAATCGACGCCGGCCACATGCTTCAGCAGCCAGAGTTCGGTCCGCGCGTGGGCCTTGAACGCCTCCATGGACCATTTGCGCGGCGTGAAAAGAAACGGAAGTCCGAGCGTCACGAACAGCGCGGTCGTAATGTAGAACAGGATTCCGAAAACGATGGAGCGGAACATGAGGTCCTACGGTTCCGGTTCGTCGGCGGGCGGCACCGAGGTGCCTCGCAGCGTCATGCGCACAAGGTTGGTCGCCCATAGCCGTCCGAGCGCGGGCAGGTATTTCAGATACTCGGACAGGATCAGCTTCGTCGTACCGGGAAATTCCCACCAGCGCCCCACCTCCACGTTGTTGTCCACAACGGGATAGGGCACGAGCTCGATTCCCGGCATGGCACGCTCCAACTCGGCGAGGGCGCGAGGCATGTGATAGTTGGACGTCACGACGATGACGGAACCGTATCCGTTCAGCGTCACCCACCTTGCCGTTTCGGTCGCGTTGTCGATCGTATTGAGCGCTGCCTTGTCGATATCCACGCAGCAGTCGAAAAACTGCTTCCCTTCCGTGGAGAGCCCCTTCAACTGCTCGATCGTTGTGCCGCGGTTGACGCCGGTGATCAGCACGCGCTTGGCCTGATTCCGGGCCATCAGCTTCATGGCCTCGTCGATGCGGGAGACACCGCCCGTCAGGACGGTGATGCCGTCCGTCGCGTGAGCCGGCCGGTGCGTTTCGCGCGCGAGGCCGTTGGCGAAGACGATAAAGCCGATGATCAGCATCACGAGCAGTAAGATCGTGCCGTCGAACAGAAGACGCACGAATCCCACCGGCCCCCGGAAGCGGCGAAAACGCCCCGGGCGTTCCACCACGTTTCCGTCTTCGCCGATATCGAGGTCTTTGCTCAAAGGGTACTCCGGACACGGCCTTGCGCCGTGCAGCATACGTGGATTGCGGGGTGCGCCAAGCCGGTTGCGAACAACCCCGTCATCCGCGTTCAAGCATAGGATTTCAGGACGCGAAAGACCCCAAGCCGGGAGGTGATCGTACACAGCGCCGCCACCACGACGACGATCACCACCAATAGCAGGTACCCCCAGATGTCGAGTTCGCCGGTCCCGAGCAGGCGGCGCGTTTCGGCTTCCGTGACGGCGCCTCCTCCCAGGAGATGGAGCAGGAAGGGAAGCAGCAGAAACGTTACGGCGGCGGCGAGCGCGCCTGCAAGGCCCGCCCTCACGCCAAGACCGAGAAAATGCCGCTCGAACTCGCTCGATATGAAGCGGTCGTTGGCGCCGACGAAATGCAACACCTCGATGATGCCGCGATTCGTGGCCATGGCGCTGCGTGTCGCCGAGATGATGACGGCAACGGTCGCCGCGGCGACGAGCCCAAGCACGACGATGCCGCCGAGCGCGGTCGATCGGGTGATCGTCTTGATCTCGGATTGCCAGCGCCGGTGATCGTCGAGCGTGACGCCTTCGAAGTTCTGATTGAGCGCGCTCTCGATGACTTTCATATCGGGCGGGTTGGACCGGTCGATCTCCACCGCGATCAAGCGCGGGACCGGAAGCGCCGACAGCGCCGCCGTCGAACCGAGCCAGGGCTCGAGCAGCTTGGCCGAATCGTCCGCGCTCATCGGCGTGACCCGGGTTACGCCCGGCTGCTTCGCCAGAAACAGCGCCACCAAGGTCATCTTCTTTTCGACGTCGGCCGTGTTCAGCGGGTTGAGCTCGATGGTGATCTCGCTGGCGATATCGTCGACCCAGGCGCTGGCCGATTGATGCACCATGTAGACGCCGCCCGCGGTCAGGCAGGCAAGGAAGGTCATGATGGCGATGACGACCGTCAGGGCCCGGCCGGCGACGGAAGCGGGCGGGACGATCTGCGAGGACGGCGCCTGGAAGCGCTCCGGCAGACGGGCGGCGATGCGTGACGGGAGAATACCGGCAAGCAGGCTGGTCCAAGGATAGTCCTTGATGTCGCTTAGGAAGCTCACGCGGGTCTCACCTACCGGACGCCGATTTGCGATGCGCCAACCTGAAGCTGTCCCTCGTGGAGCATGAGCCGCGGGGCTTCGAGTTGGTCCATCAGGGCATAGTCGTGGGTGGCGATGATGACCGACGTTCCGAGCCGGTTGAGTTCGACGAAGAGCCGCAGCAGACGGTTGCCGATGGCCGGGTCCACATTGCCGGTCGGCTCGTCCGCCAGGAGCAATTCGGGGCGCCCGATCACGGCCCGGGCGATGGCGGCGCGCTGTTTCTCGCCGCCGGACAGAGTTTCGGGATAGGCGTGGATGCGATTTCCGAGGCCGACCCAATGCAGAAGATCCGTCACGTCGTCGGCGTAATCGCTCTCGGTTTGGCCCATGACGCGCAAGGGCAGGGCGACGTTTTCCCAGGTCGTCATGTGGTCGAGGAGCCGGAAATCCTGAAAAACGATGCCGATCCGGCGCCGTAGCGCCGCCCGCCCGGCAGGCGGCAAATCGGCTAAATTCTCCCCAAAAACGAAGATCAGGCCCCTGCTCGGCCGTAGGGACATGAAAAGCAGGCGCAATAGCGATGTCTTTCCGGCCCCGGACGGTCCAGTCAGAAAGTGAAAGGAGCCTGGGTGCACGTGAAAGGTGACATCGCGCAAGATTTCCGGGCCGGAGCCGTAGCGTAGCCCGACATTGTCAAAGCGGATCACCCGACTTCCTTGCGCCTCTTAACATTGCCGAATACTGCCACTTTATGCTGAACTCTCCGTCCTGTATCAATGCTATAGGGCAACCGAATGGGGCGTCCCACAAATTCATTGTGTAGTGGGCGATTGCGGCAATCAAAATGGCGACACTAATTATTTGTCCTGCGTGTGGAACGCGCTACCAGATCAAGGCGGCTTTTCCGCCAGAGGGGCGCAAGGTCCGTTGCGCAAAATGCAGTCATGTCTGGCAGGCGCAGCCTGCGGAACAGGCTGCCGCTCCGGCGCCACCGGCGGCCGCTCCGAAGCCTCCTGCTCAGCCGGCGGCCGCGCCGCCGCCTAGCGCGGCGCCAAAAGCGCCTCCGCCTCCTCGTCCGGCGCCGCCCGCTTCGGCCGCGCCGCCGCCGCGTCC
>DLGJ01000001.1:200-227671 GCA_002482645.1 Hyphomicrobiaceae bacterium UBA7697 | reverse complement strand
CAGAAGGGCTTCTATCACTGCTTCTCCTCCGGGCGGCACGGCGACATCTTCCGCTTCGTCATGGAGACGGAAGGCTTGAGCTTCCCCGAAGCCGTGGAGCGGCTGGCGGGCGAGGCGGGCGTGCCGATGCCGAAGCCCGACCCTCAATACGAGCGGACGGTGAAGGAGCGGCTCGGGCTCATGGATGCGCTCGAAGCCGCCGCGGCGTTTTTCGAGCGCGCGCTGCAGTCCGGTACCGGGCGCGACGCGCTCGCCTATGCCGAGGGGCGCGGACTATCGCGAGAGACCATCCGGGAGTTCCGGATCGGCTGCGCGCCGGGGATGCGCGATACGCTCAAGAACGCCCTGCTGCAAAAAGGTTTCACCGAGGCGCAGCTTCTCGATGCCGGGCTCATCGTCAAGCCGGATAACGGACGGCCTAGCTACGATCGCTTCCGCGACCGGCTGACGATCCCGATCCTCGACATGAAATCGCGGGTGATCGCCTTCGGCGCCCGCGCGCTCGGCCCCGACGCGCAGCCGAAATATCTGAACTCGCCGGAGACGCAGCTTTTCGACAAGGGTTCGATGGTTTTCAACTTCGCCCGCGCGCGCCAGTCCGCCTTCGACAAGGGCGAGCTGATCGTGGTCGAGGGGTACATGGACGTGATCGCGCTCCATCAGGCGGGCTTCAAGAACGTGGTGGCGACGCTCGGCACGGCCTTCACGGCGCGGCAAATGGAGCTTCTGTGGCAGCTCGCGCCCGAACCCGTCATCTGCTTCGACGGCGACCGGGCGGGGGAGGCGGCCGCCGCGCGGGCCGTGGACCGCATGCTTCCCGTCTTGCGCGAGGGCCATTCCTTCCGCTTCGCCTTCCTGCCGCAAGGCCAGGACCCGGACGATTTCGTGCGTGGCGCGGGTCCGTCCGCGTTCTCGGCCTATCTCAAGAATGCCATGCCGCTGATCGACATGGTTTGGCGGCGGGAAATGGCGGCAGGCGCCATCGACACGCCGGAACGGCGTGCGGCCTTCGAGGCGCGGCTCGAGACGCTGCTGACGGACATCGAGAACACGCGCGTTCGCGAGCACTACCGCCGCGAGATCAAGAACCGGCTGTTCGAGCTCTGGCGTCCGCAAATGCCGCGCACGCGGAGCGGGGGCAAGGGCCGCACTTCGAAGCCCGTCCGGCGCGAAGCTCTTCCGCCGCCCACGGATTACGGCTTCGGCACCATCCTCACCTTGGCCATGGTGAACCACCCATGGCTGCTGGACCATTTCGCCGAGGAGATCGCGAGCGTCGAGGTGCGCGACAAGAAGCTGGCCGCATTGCTGGGGGCCGCCAGGCGCGCGATCTTCGACGATCCCGCCATGTCCCGCGAGGCGCTGCTCGGGGACTTGCGCGAGGGGCCCCATGGGCCGCTGCTCGACCGGCTGTTCTGGGAGAGCCCGTTCACGCGTCTCGCCTTCCTCAGACCCGAGGCCCCGCGCGACGAGGTGATCGATCAGTTCACGGACGTGATTTATCGCTGGCGCGCGCTGCCGACACTCACCCGCGAAATCGCCGAGAGCGCCGAATCCATCGCGGAGATGTCCGAAGCCGAATTCGAACGTTTCGCCGCGCTGCAACAGGAGGTGGCGGGCGTGGGGCTGCAGCACGAAACCGACGATGCGCCCATGCGCGACGCCAAGCAGCGCCTGCAGGACACGCTGGCGCGGCTCAAGAACGAACCGCCGTCGCGCGGCCGCCGCCGTGAAAACCGTCGCTGAGAGGCCAAGGCCGGTATGCGCGTCTCCTATAGCCCTCAAGCAGCGCGAAGCGCGGTAGGGCAAATGTCACGCCCTCAAGCAGCGCGAAGCGCGGTAGGGCGAATGTCACGCCCTCAAGCAGCGCGAAGCGCGGTAGGGCAAACAAGAAGCCCGCTCCCATCCCATGGACGAGGTTCCGGAGATTGGCTTTCAAGGCATGAACGGCGCGGTGCCCCAGCACCCCATGGACGGGGAAAAAACAAGCCTGGCACGGAGTTCGCTCTCTTGACAGGACGGGCGCCGCTCGCCAAGTCAACTCCATGAATCGCAAGGAGACGTATCTGAGCGCGCAGTCGTGGGTGGCGCCGGCGTCTTTGGGGAAAATCCGGGAAAATGCCCGGTCGTGAGGCTTTGCGGGCGGAAAATGCCGCCCGCCGATGGGCCGTGCTTAATTGACGATTAAGGATGAGCCCGTTAATCGCTTCTGGTTCGCCTGGAGGGCCCGGCGGAACCAGACACAACAGAAGAGGCTTTAGCCTTTTGATAGAGAAGGCCGAAGCCTGAGAGACGGGGCGCATTCCGCGCTTCCCGTCGTGAGATTGGCGCCCCCGTCCGCGCGCCCCGGAGTGACACGCATGGCCACCAAAACCGCCGCAGCCGAAGATCAAGAGACCGAGACACAGTCCCAGGACGGACCGGTGCTCGACATGTCCGATGCCGCCGTCAAAAAGCTGATCAAGACGGCGAAGCAGCGCGGCTTCGTCACCTACGACGAACTGAACGAAGTGCTCCCCTCCGAAGAGGTGTCGTCCGAGCAAATCGAGGATACGATGTCCATGCTCTCCGATATGGGCATCAATGTGATCGACAGCGAAGACGCCGAGGAAGGCGAGGCTGCCGACGGCGAGGGCAAGGCCATCGTCGCTCAGTCGGCCGTCGCCAAGACCGAGACCACGACGCGCGAACCCGCGGAGCGCACGGACGATCCCGTGCGCATGTATCTGCGCGAGATGGGGTCCGTGGAGCTTCTGTCCCGCGAGGGCGAGATCGCCATCGCCAAGCGCATCGAGGCCGGCCGCGAGGCCATGATCGCGGGGCTCTGCGAAAGCCCGCTCACCTTCCAGGCCATCATCATCTGGCGAGACGAGCTGAACGAAGGCAAGATTCTGCTCCGCGACATCATCGATCTCGAAGCCACCTATCAGGGCCCGGACGCCAAGCAAGTGCCGTCCCAGCCGCTGCCCGGCGAGGAGCCCGAGGAAGAAGAAGGCAAGGCCAACGGTGCCGCCAATGGCGCGGCGAAGGCCAACGGCAAGGACACGGACGAAGAGGAAGCCGAAGAGGGCGAGGACGCCGAGGCTTCCGGCGACGACGATGACGACGACGATATGGAGAACTCGCTTTCGCTCGCCGCCATGGAGGCCGAGCTGAAGCCGCAGGTTCTCGAGACCTTCGACCTCGTCGCCAACAACTACAAGAAGCTTCGCAAGCTGCAGGACCAGCTCGTCGAGAAGGCGCTGAAGAACGACAGCCTGTCGACCAGCCAGGAGCGCCGTTACAAGCAGCTCAAGGACGAGATCGTCGCCGAGGTGAAGTCGCTCCAGCTCAATGCCAACCGCATCGAGTCCCTGGTCGAGACGCTCTATCTCATCAACAAGAAGCTCATGGGCTACGAGGGACGGCTGCTCCGCCTCGCCGAAGGCTATGGCGTGAAGCGCGAGGACTTCCTCGGCGAATATCAGGGCAACGAGCTCGACCCCAACTGGCTGCGCCGCGTCGGCCGCCTGAAGAAGAAGGGCTGGGCGGATTTTATCCATGACGAGCGCGGGCTGGTGAAGGAGCTCCGCTCCGAGATCCATCAGCTTGCCGCGGAGACGGGCCTCGAAATCTCCGAGTTCCGCCGCATCGTCTCCATCGTGCAGAAGGGCGAGCGCGAAGCGCGCCAGGCCAAGAAGGAGATGGTGGAGGCCAATTTGCGCCTCGTGATCTCCATCGCCAAGAAATACACCAATCGCGGCCTGCAATTCCTCGATCTCATCCAGGAAGGCAATATCGGCCTGATGAAGGCGGTCGATAAGTTCGAATACCGCCGCGGCTACAAGTTCTCGACCTATGCCACCTGGTGGATTCGCCAGGCGATCACCCGTTCGATCGCGGACCAGGCGCGCACTATCCGCATCCCCGTGCACATGATCGAGACCATCAACAAGATCGTGCGCACCTCGCGCCAGATGCTGCATGAGATCGGCCGCGAGCCGACGCCCGAGGAGCTTGCCGAAAAGCTCGCAATGCCGCTCGAGAAGGTGCGCAAAGTGTTGAAGATCGCCAAGGAGCCGATCAGCCTGGAGACGCCCATCGGCGACGAGGAAGACAGCTATCTCGGCGATTTCATCGAGGACAAGAACGCCGTGCTCCCGATCGACGCGGCAATCCAGTCGAACTTGCGCGAGACGACCACGCGCGTGCTGGCCTCGTTGACGCCGCGCGAAGAGCGCGTCCTTCGGATGCGCTTCGGCATCGGCATGAACACCGACCACACGTTGGAAGAGGTGGGCCAGCAGTTCTCGGTCACCCGCGAACGCATCCGCCAGATCGAAGCGAAAGCTCTGCGCAAGCTGAAGCATCCTTCGCGGTCGCGGAAGCTGCGGTCGTTCCTCGACAACTAAGCGCCGGAAGCCGAAGCCCCCCGACTTGATTGAGGGGACCCTTCATGGCGGCGGACGCTCAGGTCGTTCCTCGACAGCGAGGCACTTCATGCCTCGTTCGATTCCCTAAATCGTCATGGCCGGGCTCGACCCGGCCATCCACGCTTTTGACCCGCGGCACGGCTGTGATTCATGGATTGCCGGATCAAGTCCGGCAATGACGGCGGGCCTCGCCATGATCGTCATTGCCACCTTCTTCCTCGCCATCCACCTGGACCTCCCGTTCTCAGGCCCGGTCCACATCACGCCCGAGGCCGTCGTCGACGTTATCCAGCGCATGAAGACCGAGGGGCCGGTGGCTGACGCGTAGGACCGCTTCCAGCCTATGATTGGTTGCGCCCCAAAATCGACTCATCCGACTGCGTCTTCATTGCCGACGGCCCAATATTCTGCGAGGTCTAACTGCTGAATCTGGGGTTCAATCTCGGAGCAGCCTGCGATCTTGCGATAAGCGCGACGCATAAGGTCGGGAGCATCGGGGTGATCTGTCGCATGTATCATGTGGTACATGGTGCGCCGCCCCATAGCCTTGTTGTGGATTGCGTAAGGATATGCGTAGGCGTACCCCAATTCGTTCGTAAACTTATCCGCAACAAGGTGAGCGCGGTGTACTCCGTCCATTCCCTGCAATTTAGGCCAGTCAGACCTTCCCCACCAGCGCTCCACGATGGCTTTGGTTTCTGGGCGTCGTACAGCTCCAATCGACCTATCAATCCACCCTGTTGCAAAGAAGTAGAACAGTTCAATCTTGGTTTGCGACTTATGGTTGGCAAGTGCTTTTACTGTGCTCCAGGCACACTCAAATGTTCGTTGATCAAGTAGCGCAAAGGTAGCCGTTTTTTCGCCGATGGCACCGGAAGAAAGTACGTCGTAGACGGTCTTGTTAAAATCTCCGGGCACGATGTTGATCGTTCGCCCTTTTTCATCATGTTGGCGTTTGATCTCCTCAAGGAGCCTCACACCTTCGGCTGCATTGTCGCAGAGCCAGAAATCGCGAATCCACTTTGGCTCGGTTTTTAGGACCAAATTTGCAGAACAAAGGTCCATTCGGTCGCGCCGTTGAGGAGCTGCAAAGCCATCAATGTAGGTCCCGTGCTTGGTCACAAGGGTAAAAAGCCTGATGTACTCCTGAATGAGTAGTGCCTTCTCCTCGGTCCAAAGTGGATGCGTAATTGAAGCAAAATTCTTATCCCGAGGAGTCTCGATTACTGGAATCTCCTCCTCCGGAAAAATCAAAGGGCACTCCTCTACGCCGTCTTTTTCTTGGGTAGTTCGTCCCATATAGCTCCGTCCAATGAGCGACCAGCGAGTTTCTTGCCGACGCGCAACATTTGAGTGCCATCGGGTGCTAGGCTTGCGCGAGCTTTCGCAAGGTTGATGCCTTGACCAGGCGCCCAGTCCCCCCACTGCTTAAAATGGAAGGCTACGTCGGCCGCCATGCATTGGTTCAGCAAGTTGCGAAACCAAGTTGGACTGGACGGGCGAGCCTTTGGCCCGCTCTCACCACCGGTTATGACCCAGTCCAAGCCATCCCGAAGCCACTCAGAAATGTCCAAGGGGCCGAGAAGAGGCTCTGCGGAGATGAACCGAATGGCAGCGGGAAGGCTCGTCAAAACAGGCAATCGCTCTTTGGCCAAATCCTGATTCTCTACCGTGGTCCCAAGCCATACATTTTTTGGCCAGTTCGTGCTCCATGGGACGCTCTTGCTCACTAGCTCCGGGCGCTTTGTGAGCAGTAGCCAATCAAGCGAGGGTGTCGCTTCAATCAGCGTCCAAAGCCTTGAACGCCATGGGTCTAGGTCTCCTCGGTCCTCGAAAACGTCGGCCATGGACGCGCAAAAGACTCTCACGGACGTCCCTTTCGCCTCCGCCTCGGCATTCCACTTCAGGGGCTCCGTCCAATGACGTTCACCAAAGAAACGCCTCTCCGACTGCGGCCCCCAGACCTTTTGACCGACGCGTTTCGCCCACGACTCGGCATAGCAGTGCTTGCACGCGGGCGAGACTTTCACGCAACCCCACCACGGATTGAAAGTATGGGTCGTCCACTCAATGCGCGAGTTCTTGGCCACAAACACCCTCCAGTTGACTCTATACCTCTAAGCAACAGAATCTACAAGATGTTCACTTAATGTTCTACTCTCTGTCGTTTCCATGCGTGGACCAGCTAGTTTGAGCGTCGCATGACGTCTCCACCCCTCAGCCCTGCCCTCCAAATCCTGCCCTACACTCCGTGTATCCCTCGTTCGTGAGGACGCGTGGCTAGCAGACCGTACTCTTAAGGGCGGGAGGACGCGGCGTGAATTTTTCCGGCGCCACCGGTCTCCGGCCTATTTGAGCGCGTGGTCTTACGCACCCGCGCGGAAGTGCACCTTGAGCGCGGAAGATGCGGGGACGGCAGGGCCCGTGTGGATAGCAAACCGTGGTCCGCATCCGAGTAACGGAACAGCGCAATTTTTCGATCAGGCATTTGGGGTCTTACGATCCGCCCGCCTGCGCTGTAACGCGCGGGCCTGTTCCACTCTGCTGTCAGGCGCGCGTCAGGCTCATGCCGAGCCGAAAAGCCCGTGACGCACGCGCGTTCCCCGCGATCTATGACGTTGGCATTAGTGGGCGCGCCGTCTCGATCCAGCTCCGCCGTTTGCGAGGCTCGCCGCCGTCGAACGTCTCGTTCCGATTTGCCGCGTCCTTTCCGACCTCGCCTTCCGAGCAAAGCCGGTCGCGCCCGTTGGCCTTGGCCCGATAAAGCGCCTCGTCGGCGCGCTTCAGGATGTCGCTGGTCGAGTCGCCCGGCCTTGCGGTTGCGATGCCGATGCTGACCGACATGGGGATGGATTGATTGCCGCCGGAGAGGGGCGCGTTCCGTAACGCTTTCAATAGCGTCTCGCTCACCGAGCGCGCGACCGCGGCCGTGCTTGCCGGCAGCAGGATCGCAAATTCCTCGCCGCCGAGCCGGCCGAGATAGGCCCGAGACGGCAGAACCTTCGAGGCAATTTCGACGAAATGTCTGAGCGCCCGGTCGCCGGTTTGGTGGCCGTGGCGATCGTTGAGTTTCTTAAAGTGGTCGAGATCGAGAAACAGCAGCGCAACGTCGTTCGGACCGGTCCGGTCACGATCGAAATGGGCGGCCGCGATCTCGAGAAACGCGCGCCGTGAGAGCGCGCCGGTCAGTTCGTCACGGTTCAGCGACCGCTCGAGCCTTGTCACGGTTCTTCCGAGTACGAGCAGGACCGCCGACAGAAACATGGTCGGAAGCAACAGCAGCCGGATGGATGAGACGGCCAGGTTCCACGGCGTCGGCTCCACGAAGTAGCTCCAACTGTCCAGACCCGCCGCAACCGTAACCCACCGTGACAGGAAGAAGGCCAAGACGGTGGATGCGCAGACGATGGCGAAAAGTTTGAATGCAACCGGCGCATCGGCTTCACGAAATCCGCGCACCAAGGTCCAGACGATGCCTGCGACGATGATCGACGCCGCCCCGGTACTCACGATCGTCCTGGCGGCGAAACTATCGTCGATGAAGGTGAAGGCCGCGAGAAGGCCCGCGACCGGCACGAGGACGGCAACGAGGGTGAGCGGCCGCAGCGCAGGCTTCGACACGACCTGTCGAAAGCCCGAGAGCATCAACAGGCAGCCAAGAAGCATAAGGAGCGGGAGGACGACGTCGAGGAGATCGTGCGCACCCGAACTTCCGCTTGCTCTCAAGGCAATATGCGCCGATGCGACCGTTGCCGAGGCGGCAAAGGTCGCCGCGCCCGGCATGCGTGAGGCGTGCAGGCGAAGGAAGATCGGAACCGTGATCGCAATTGCAATCGCCGATGCGATGAGAACAAGAGTCACGCCTGTCCCCCTTCCTCGAAATCGTCCCCGATCCTGATGTGCCCGCCCCTTGAATAAAAACCCTTGCCTCCGAAGTCTTCCCCTTCCGAAGCTTCGGCCTGCGTCTCCACAGGTAGGCCGAATGTCTTAGCAGCAAGAGCTTAATGTTTGCGGGATCAGAAATGTAAAAGACGATCTATCCGGGGCTTTGCGCCGGACAATACGCGATCGGATTTGGAAAACTTACAATTTCCGCTCGGCGAGCATCAGCGCGGCGTCTTCAGGGTCGCGGTGGACGTGGAGACCGAGACTATGGGCGAGGTTGAGCATGGGCCCGTTCTCCGAATGGATCGTGCCCCAGATGCGGGTGTAGCCCATCTCTTTCGCCGCAGCGAAGACGAGTTCCAGCGCCTTGTGGGCGAGGCCCAAGCCTTCCGCCTCCGGGCGGAGCGTCACGGAATATTCGGCCGACTTGCCGTCCGCGGATCCTGTGATGCGGGCGCCACCGAGAATCTCGCCTTTGAGCGGTCCGTCGCCTTCCAGCACGATGCACAGGTCGCGTTCGGGGTCCGGCGAGCAGAAGTCGCGCGCCATATCTTCGCTGAGATGGGGCAGGCGGTGAAGCATGCGGAACCACTTGCCCCGCTCGGTCATGGCGTCGTAGCAGCGCATCAGGGCGCCGGTGTCCGTCGCGTTGATCGGGCGGGCGACATGGGGATGTCCGTCCTTGCCGGCGATGGCGATCGCGCGGCCGGAAAGCTGTTCCCGCAAGGGAGGCATTCCGCTCGATGGGGGCGTTCCCCGCAAAGCGTGCATTCCCCGCAAGGGGGCGATGGCTCGGGCTTGGCCCATTGTCAGTCCTTTGGCCGGTTGTCCGGCCTTTCGTCACGGTTCTGGTGCCGTACTTGGGCGCGTCTCGTTCCCCGGTCGCGGTTGCCGTTTAGCGCGGCTTATGGGGATCAGATAGGAAGGGCGTGCGGAAAACACATGGCCGCGCGGTGGACAGATTGGGGCAGGGCCAGCGGCGTTTCGCCTCAGGGGATCAGGCGCTCAAGCAGCGCAAAGCGCGGTAGCGCGGACGAACACGCGCTCAAGCAGCGCGAAGCGCGGTAGCGCGGACGAACACGCGCTCAAGCAGCGCGCATGCGCGGTAGCGCCAGAAAGAGTGCCCTCAAGTAGGCCGAAGGCCGGTAGGGCAAATAAACCCGCCCTCAAGTAGCGCGAAGCGCGGTAGGGCAAATAAACCCGCCCTCAAGTAGCGCGAAGAGCGGTAGGGCAAATAAACCCGCCCTCAAGTAGCGCGAAGCGCGGTAGGGCAAATAAAAGACCCCCGCCCACGAAAACTTGACGGGGCGCCGCCATGCGGACGCCGCATGGCGTGGTACAGTGCCCCTCATGAGCGACACGATGATTCAGGATCAGGCGGGGGTTTCCGCGCCCGCGCCCGGCCTTCCGGAACTGGACCTCTGCGTCTCCGGCGAGATCGCGGACACCATCATCGCCTCGGGGCTGACCGACCGGCCCGTGGGCGACCTGGTCGAGACGGTGATGAGCCGGCTGGTGGCGGCCGGCGTGCCGTTGGCGCGGATGTTGGTGGGCTTCCGCATTCTCCACCCGCTTTTCGACGGCATGACCATCTCCTGGACCGACGAGAGCGGTGTCGAGGTCGAATATTTCCAGTCGCTGTCGGAGGACAATCCGGATTTCACCCTCAGCCCGTTCTACTGGATGCTCAAGGAGGGGCAGCCGGAGCTGCGCTTGCGGCTGGACCGGGATACGACGGTCGACCGCTTCCCGCTCTTGCAACGCCTGCGCGGGGAGGGCTTCACGGGCTATCTGGCGCGCGTGGTCTCGTTCGGCGACAAGCCGATGAAGGTCGGCACGACCGACGGGCTCGCCATTTCCTGGTCGACCAAGGCGCAGGAGGGGTTCTCCGCCCGCGACCTGTCGATTATGCAGCAGATTCTGGCACCGCTCTCTCTGGCGCTCCGGGTGCTCATCAAGGACCAGATCGCCAAGAACGCGCTCAATGCCTTTCACGGTCCGCTCGTGGGCGAACGCATCCTGTCTGGCACGATCAAGCGCGGCGACGGCGAGCGGCTCACGGCCGCGCTCTGGTACAGCGATTTGCGAAACTCGACGGGCTTGGCCGACGCGCTGTCCGTCGAGGGTTTCCTCGAATTGCTGAACGTCTATTTCGATTGTGCGGCGGGCGCCGTGATCGAGGAAGGCGGCCAGGTCCTCGACATCGTCGGCGATGCGATCCTGGCCTTTTTCCCTGTCGAGCGGAGCGGCGACGAGGCCGCCGCCACGGCGGCCCTGAACGCGGCGGTCAAGGCGCAGGAGCGGCTTGCCGCGGCCAAGGTGCGTGCCTGCGCCTGCGCCAAGGAAATCACCTTCGGCGTCGGCGTCCATTTCGGCGACGTGGTGTTCGGCAACGCGGGCACGCGCGAACGGCTGAAATTCGGCGTGATCGGCCGCGCCGTGAACGAGGTCGCCCGCACCCAGGACATGTCCAAGCTGCTCGGCCAGCCCATCGTGGCGACGGACGAAGTTGTGCGCCGCGCACGCGCTGACGCAGGGTTGCGCCTCAACGATATGGGCCTCCACGATCTGCGGGGCATCCCGGCCGCGAAGCGGCTTTGGGCACTGCGGCATAGCACCGGCGCGGCGCTGGCTAACGGCCGGTAAGCGCAGCGATTTTCGCCCGTTTGCCACTGTTTATGAGCAAGAAATCGCGGATTCGCGTGGTTGTTGCGTTGCAACACAGCGAAGCTTGCTCTATATCCTCAGGCGATAGAGAAGGGCCCGCCTGCGGGCCCACTTCAGACTTTAGGGGCTGCCACGTGTTCCTAACGATGTTGAAGACCAAGCTGCACCGGGCCACCGTGACCGGCGCCGATTTGCACTATGAAGGCTCGATCGGGATCGATCGCGACCTGCTCGATGCGTCCGGTATCCTGCCGCATGAGCAGGTGGACGTGCTGAATATCAACACCGGCGCGCGTTTCACGACCTACGCCATCGAGGCGCCGCGAGGCTCCGCCGCCATCGCGGTCAACGGCGCGGCCTCCCGTCTCGTCCAGAAGGGCGACAAGGTCATCATCGTGGCCTACTGCCAGATTCCGGCCGAGGAAGCGCGCAACTACCACCCAAGCGTGGTGTTGCTGGGCGAAGGCAACGAGATCGTTTCCAAGTCGTAGGGCGCAGGCGCGCGCCAAGCGGTCAGAGGCCGAACGGGTACGTTTCGTCGGGTCCGTGCGGATGGGACTGCGGCCGTGCGGCGACGGCTTGCGTTTCCGTGAACCAGATCCAGGCGTCGAACTGCTTCGAGAGCTCCGCCTGGAAGTAGTGCGAGAGAAGCTCGGTCTCGGGCCGGTAGATCACGCCGATGGCGCGCTCGAGCTGGGGCTCGGCCAAGGCATCGCGAATGCTGCGTTTCTGACCGGGGCCGGTTTCCAGGAAAAAGGCGTCGATACCGGCCTCGCGTGAATGCCCTTCGAAGGAGTCGTCGCGCGCGGGCCGCACGCGCTTGATCTCCATCGGCTCGTCCCAGTCCGAGGCCGCCGCGACCGTGCCCCGGTCCGTTCCGAAACCGACAAGCGCACAGTCCTCGCCGAAGCGCGCGCGCGCCAACTGGCCGATATTATGCTCGCCGCGCACTTGCCCCATCTCGGTGAACTCGGCGTTGCCGATATGCGAGTTGTGCGCCCAAACGACCGCCTTCGAGCCGGGGCCGCGATGGTCGAGGACGCGCTCCAGCGTGTCGAACATGTGCTGGTCGCGGAGATTCCACGACTGCGCCGTGCCGTAATACATGATGCGGTAATACTGTTCGGCGGTCGCGACGATGCGCGCGTTCTGCTCCGCGTCGAAGAAGGTGCGGCCGTCCCGAACGAGATAGCCGAGGCGCCGACGCAACAGATCCACCAGCGTGTCGGTGACGGGCTTTTCGCACATGGCATATCCGCGCGACAGGGCCATGCGGCCGTAGCGGGCAGGCTCCGCCCGGAACGGTGCGAGACAACCGTAACGCTCACGTGCGATTCGCGCGGCGTCCGGATCGACCCGGTCGAGATAGTCGAGGACCGCGCTGATGGAGGTCGATAGGCTGTACACGTCCAACCCGTAGAAGCCGGCCCGCCGCGCCGGATCGGCGATGCGTTCGTTGATGGCCTGCAGCCGTTGCAGGAAATTGCCCACTTGGGCATTGCGCCACATCCATGCGGGAAAGCGCGAGAAGGCGGATTCGGGGACGTTCGGCCGGGGCAGGCCGCGCACGAATGCATCGTAGACGGTTGCATCGGGCCAATCGGCTTCCACCGCGACGACATTGAACCCGTGCTTCCGGACCAGCGTTTCCGTGATCCGCGCGCGTGCATCGTAGAACTCGGCGGTGCCGTGAGTGGCCTCGCCGAGAAGGACCACGCGCCGGTCCGCGAAGCGCTCCGTCAGCGCCGCGAGTTCGTCGAGATCTCCAAAGGGTTCGGCGGCGCCGGCAATCGCATGGCTCGGTGTTGGACGGCTGACCTTGGCCCGCCGCGCCGGACCGGGCAGACCGTGGGCGAATCCCGACGTTTCGGCGTCGATCCCAGTCTCTTTCGCGGCTGTTTCCGGCACGGCCCAGCCGCCTTCTCCGATCAGGGGTACGAACGTGACGGCGCCGTGGTCTTCTTGCACGAAGGAGTCTTCGCCGGTGCGGCGCACCAGCATCAAGGTCTGATGCAAGCTGGGACCGACCGGAATGACGAGCCGCCCGCCGATGGTCAACTGCCGTTTCAGGGCTTCCGGGATCTTCGGTCCTCCCGCCGACACCACGATCGCGTCGAACGGCGCTTCGCCGGGCAGCCCTTTGGTGCCGTCGCCGCAGATGATTTCCACATTGCGGTAGCCGAGCCGGTGTTCACGCGCGCGCGCCCGCTCGGCAAGTTCCTCGTGCCGCTCTATGGCGTAGACGTGCGAGGCGATGGCGCCCATGACCGCCGCCGCGTAGCCGGAGCCGGATCCCACCTCGAGCACTTTGTCGCCGGGGCGGATCTCGGCAAGCTCGATCATGCGCGCGACCATGTAGGGCTGAGAGATGGTTTGCCCAGCCTCGATGGGAAGCGGGGAATCTTCGTAGGCGAATTCGCTAAGCGGCGTCGCCACGAACACCTCGCGCGGAACTTTGCCCATGGCCGTGAGCACATACGGATCGACGATACCGCGCGCCTCGATATGGCGAGCGACCATAAAGGCTCTGTCGCGGGCGTGGGTATCGGCTCCGTCCGGCCCGTTCTCGGGAACACTCATGATGAAACGAAGCGCTACACCTATCCGGCCGATCCGTCCTTGATCGGGATCAGTTTAGGGGGGCGTTCCGCGCCGAAGGACGGGGCGGGCGGTAAGCGATCCGGTTGGCGCGCTAGCGCAGTTCCCACGTGACGCTGACATTGGCCTCGACGGAGAGTGTGCCCGCTTCGACCGGCACGGCCTTCTCCATGGCCATCATGGGAGCGGCCGCCGCCCGGTAAGGCCGCGGGGTCAGGTCGCCTCCTTCGCGGATCGATATCACCGGTCCGAGCTCGACGCCTGCCGATTCGGTAAAGAGCTTCGCATTGTCGATCGCATTGCGCATGGCCAGCCGGCGCGCTTCGTCCTTGAGCCGCTCCGGATCGGCGATGCTGAAGCTGATCGAGTCGATCTGGTTCGCGCCCGCCGAGACCGCCTTGTCCAGAACCGAACCAAGCTTCTCCGTATCGCGCACGATAATTTGGACCTGGTTGCTCACGCGGTAACCGGTGATGAACGCGGCCTGCCTGTCCTTCTGTTGCTCGAAGATGGGCGAGACGTTGAAATTCGACGTCTGAATATCTTTCGGCTCGATTCCGGCCTCTTTCAAACCCTCCACGACTTTGGTCATCGCCTCCGTATTCTTCGAAAGCGCATCCTGGGCGGTTTGACCTTCGGTCGTCACGCCCGTGGAAATACGTGCCATGTCGGGAGCGGCGTTCACGATGCCCGACCCTGAGAGCGAGATCGTCCGCTTCGCTGGAACGTCCGCGGCCGCGGCCGAAAGGGGCAGGGAGGCCGCGAGGACGGCGAGCGCCGGTACGAGGATGCGCAGGGAAGGCGGAAGGATCATGAAACGGCTCCAAATCATGGGGGCGGTACTTCAGTTTGAGCCCTATAAGGAATCTGCTATGAGGCGGAATTGTGAGACGCGGCGAAGAGCTTTAAGCGGCGATCTCTTTCGCTCTAAGAATCGTTGTGCGCGTCCAGCAACGGGCCGGCGATCAATTGTCCGTCGCGCATTGGGGGCCCGTAGCTCAATTGGTTAGAGCCGGCGGCTCATAACCGTCTGGTTGCTGGTTCGAGTCCAGCCGGGCCCACCACTTTCTGTCCAAAGCGGCATTCCCCCTCGCGCCCGCGTTCTTCTTTGCAGCGCGTGCGGCGAGGCTACGCTCACGCCGTCTCTTCCGGCATTGGTCAATCGGCCACGACGATGCCGTTGGGCACTTCGATGAAAGTCAGGTTCGACAGGGGGCCCGTTCGACGCCCGTCATCCTCCCGTCGGGAATAGCAGCTGTATCTGGAAGCGCAGTTGCCAATCGGGACCGTCGTCCGGTGCGATCACGTTGTCGTAGGCTTGCAGGGACATGTTCACGGGCTGGGAGCCGACGTTGAACACGCGGCCGGCGCCGCCACCGAGCGGCAATGTCCATCGGTCGTCCGAGGGCGCTTCCCAATTCGCGGTGATGATCGGTGCGGAAGTGAGGTACCAGCCGTGCTTCAGATTGTAGTTGACGAAATACTGGAGCAGGAACTGGTTCACGTCCGGCGCCTTGGAGTCTCCCGCGAAAGACCAAATGTTGTTGACGAGTGCCCCCACGACCCATTTGCCGGGCGTCCAAACGATGGCCGCGGTGGGACCCGCGCCCCATTTGTCCGCGCCAAGGCTTGCATCCGTGTTCGTCGGCAGGAGGAATGTTGGGCCGGCGCCGATCATGAGCGTCGGACTGGCTTGGGTGACGAAGAAAAAGCTCGGGTTGAAATCGCCGAGACCGAAATCGCTCTCGTCGCCCCGATAGACGGCCGGCTGGTAAACCACCGGCAGGATCCAGCGGGTGACCAGGTTCCAATCCTCGTTCAGCTTGAATGGGATGACCGGCTGAATGTTGAGGATGTTCTGGTCGTTGCCGAACGGACCGGCGTCGAAATTTGTGTTGTTCTGGAACGGGACCGAAATCAGGCTTGCGATGGGGTTCTGCGCTTGTTGGGCAAGGTCGCCCGACTCCTGTGCGTGGACCGGCGAGACAGCCAGCGTGAGGCCCCAAATCAGGCCGACACAAATCGCGCGCAACCTAAACATCCCGCATCCCCCCGATCACGCGGACCGCTGCCGTCCTCCAACATCGAGACGTTGGCAAGCGAATTGCCAGGTCATACCCCGAGCCGTGCGACTCTAACAGGGTTTGCCATAGGAGTCCCTGGAGCCCGAACCGGTCGTGCACAAGCACGATGGCTGTCTTCCGATCGGCGCAAGCTCTCCGGCGGTGAAAACCGGAACTTTCGGCTTCGGCCGGCGGAAATGGCGCCGTTTGATCTGTGGTAAGGTCGCTCGTGCGCCGGACACGTAAGGTTGGGCCTTGGTGGAAGCTTGGCAGAAGCTTGGCAGAAGCTTGGAAGGACACCGCAGATGCCGCGCATGTTGATCTTTGTCGTCTTGTTGGGGCTTGCCGGTGCTTTTCCGCCGGACTCTCGTGGCGAAGATGCACCGGCCGGCGCGAAGGATGAGGCGCCGACGCTTCCCAACACCCGGCCGCAGGGCCTCGACTGGGGGATGAGCAATGCCGATCCCGACCAGCGGCAGCGTATGCTGCGCTTCTCTACCTTCGTGAACGGGGAGGTGCCGGACACGTATATGAAGGCCGAGAATACCGTGGGCTACACCGTTCGCGCGATCGCCGAGGGCGGGACGCTCTACGCGACACATTGCCGGCAGTGCCACGGCACCTTGGGCCTCGGAAATGGAGACCTCGCCTACGCGCTGAAACCGTCGCCGGCGCTACTGGCTTATTTGGTGGACCAGCCGGTTGCCGTGGATCAGTACCTTTTGTGGAGCATCGCCGAGGGCGGCAAGCCGTTTGGAACGGCTATGCCTTCGTTTAAGGATCGGCTCTCGCGCGAACGGATATTCCAGATTGTCGCCTATTTGCGTGCGGGCTTTCCGGACCTGGAAGACGAACCCGCGCCGAAAAAGGGTCCTGGCGCGGCCGAGACCGACGAGCCGGACGAGCGAACGCATGACATCGACTGAGCGGTGCGCTGGAGCCGCCGCGTTCCGGGCTTGACGGCGAGACCGCTTGGGCGCGCTCCGCAACGGGGCGGTGACGACGAACGGATCGATTCGCCACTCCCTGCGGAGGTTGCAGCGCCGCGAACGCGCAATTAACGGTGATATTTGTCGAGCCGACATAATTCTGCTAGCTCGCCGGTATAATGTTGGGATGCTGCGGCTGGTGCCGAGAGCCGCGCAGCGCACCACAGACCATGAGCATCCTCAAATGCTCCCAACTTGGTAGTGACGAGGCGCATGGGCCGTTACAAAACCGCCGAATTGAGAAGGTTCCGCGACACGAGCCACTGCTCTGCCTGTGTTCACTACGGCGGCTGTTCGTTGTGGCTGTCGCTGTTGCTCATGAACGAGGAGCCGAACGCCTCGGGGCTCGATTGCATCATTCCGGATATCACCAAGCCCTGTCCGATGTTCTTCTCGTGGATGGAGGTCGACGCCCAAAAGTACCGGTCTGAACTCAAGGCCGCTGGACGCTGATCCGAGGAAAGGGGCGCCGGAGACGTCTCGATCGCCTTGGCGGTGCGCGCCCACATTAATGCGATCAGCGCTGTTCGACATAGAGGCCGGGGGCTGGGTAGAGCGGCCGCAATCCCTTGTGCGGCGCACCCATCTCTGGCGGAGCGGTCTGTGCGGCGCTCCCTCGCGCGGTTAGCCAATCCGCCCAGACCGGCCACCACGATCCGTCCTGTTGTGCCGCCATCGAGAGCCAAGCGTCCCCGTCGACATAGGGGTCCCCGGGGCGGCGCACGGCCATGTGAAAGTGCCGGCGGGAATGGCCCGGTTCGGAGACGATGCCCGCGTTGTGACCGCCATTCGTCAGAACAAACGTGATTTCGCGGTTCGTGAAGAGATGGATCTTATAGACGGACCGCCACGGCGCGATGTGGTCCGTCTCCGTCCCCACCGCGAAAATCGGGACGCGGATATCCGTGAGCGCGACCACGCGGCCTTCGACGGCGTAACGGCCCGCCGTCAGGCGGTTCTCGAGAAACAAGGCGCGGAGATATTGCGAATGCATGCAATAGGGCAGGCGGGTTTGGTCGGCGCTCCAATTCGCAAGATCGTTGGTGCTCTCGCGCTCCCCAAGCCAGTATTCGTGCGTCATCCTCGACCAGATGAGTTCATTCGGGCGAAGAGCCTTGAATGCGTTGGCCATCTGCTTGGTATCGAGAACGCCTTGGTCCCACATCATGTCTTCCAGGAAGGCGACTTGGCTCTCGTCGACGAAGAGCATGAGCTCGCCCGCCTCGCTGAAGTCGGTTTGCGCGGCGAGAAGCGTCAGGCTTGCGAGCTGGCGATTGCCGTCGCGTCCCATGGTGGCCGCCGCGATGGCAAGCAGCGTGCCGCCGATACAATAGCCGCAGCCGTGAACCTTGGTATCCGGTACGATGGCCGCGATGGCATCGAGCGCGGCGACGACGCCTAATTTGCGGTAATCGTCGAACGTGATATTGCGGTCGTCCGCCGTCGGATTCCGCCAAGAAATCATGAAAACCGTGAACCCGCGCGCCACGAGGTAGCGTACCATCGAGTTCTCGGGCCTCAGGTCGAGGATGTAATATTTCATGATCCAAGCGGGCACGAACAAGATCGGCTCGGCGCGAACGGAGTCGGTCGCCGGGCTGTATTGGATCAGCTCGATGAGGCCGTTCCGGTAGACGACCTTGCCCGGCGTGATGGCAACGTCCTTTCCGACGGCGAGGTTTCCGTCCAGCGGCTTGGGCT
The DNA here is from genome assembly GCA_002482645.1 of Hyphomicrobiaceae bacterium UBA7697. Lineage (GTDB taxonomy): Bacteria > Pseudomonadota > Alphaproteobacteria > Rhizobiales > Methyloligellaceae > Methyloceanibacter. The sequence continues at coordinate 209,356 of DLGJ01000001.1, read as the reverse complement.
CCATCGCTAGGGCGTAGGCCGCATCTTCCGCGAGGTTGAGTGCGCCGCGCACGAGATTGGCCCCCCGTTCCTCGACGGTGCGTCTGACGATGGTTGGGCTGAGCCACGGCACGTTGGCGGGCGAGAACGCGTCGAGCGTTTGCCGCGCCATGAACGCGACGCGGTCCGCGTCGCTCTGTGACATGCCGCGCAACTGGCGGGTGGCGCTGCGCCACCAGGCTTCTTGCGCGAAGAAGAGCTGCTGCCAGAAGATATGCGGCGCGTTTTGCCATTCAGGGTCGGCAAACCGCCGATCGCGTTGCTCCGGCTTGAACGGAGGCTCCGGCTCCTGCTCGGCCAGGAGTTGAAGACTGTACCGATTGAGCTTCGCGACCGAGGCCACCGCTTCCAGCCAAAGTTCCGCCTGACGCCCTGGCGAGTAAACCAGGTGGGCGGCCCAGTCGAACCAGGCGGACGCCTGCGCGTAGGGCGAGACGCCTTGCGTGAACCGGGCGAGTGTGGCACGCGCGAGCCGGTCGGCCGTTCCGAACGTAAACGGGCTTGGACGGTCCTCGCGCACCGGCGCCTGGCTCGGCAAGACTGCACGTTGGTCCATGGCTCGATCGGGCTTCCTTTGACGCGAACGGTACGGTGGAAAATATAGGCCGTCGGCTGACCATTCTCGCTTGCAGTCGAACCCCACGCATCCGTGGCGGCCGCGAGCGGCAGCCGGGCAATTCTACCGGCATAGGAGACGATTTGATGACGACGGCTTGATGACGCTCGCGTCTTTTCGTCTCGGGTGACTTCGCGCCGTTCGAGGGAATGGGCGCGCACGAGGCGCAAACCCGGAGCCGGCCGACGACTTGACCGGGGAGAGTTGCAACGTCCGGCCAGCGGAGGAGAGTGGAGCCTCCGGTCCGGCTCGATGCCGCCGGAGATGTTAGTCTGAGCTGCGTTCGACGAATGCGTCGACGAAAGTCTCCAGCGCCTTCCAGTCCGTGAATTCTCCGTCGGCTCCGGCCTTGGAGGCAAGTCCCCGCTTCATGACGATGAATTTCACCACCTGCTCCTGGAAATAGTCGTACTCGGTAAAGCGCACGGCGCCGCCGAGCGGAAGGATCATGAGCGGCTCCCATCCGGTCACGGAGCCGAACCGCTCCACATAACTCTCCGCCTCCGGACGGGTTTCCTCCAGAGCCGCCGAGAGGCTGACCGAGATCAGCGCCGATGGCCTGGCGCTTAGGAGGTCTCGATGCGCGGTCGCGAAGTTCTTGAGGGCTTTTTGGTGTTGCTCCTGGTGAACCGACCCGGCGAGGATGAACGCATCGAACGCCTTGATGTCCAGTTCGGAACGCTCCTCTCCGACATCGATCAACGTGACGGAATGCCCGCGATCGGAAAGGTGCGTTGCCGCGGTTTCGGCAATCTTGCGAGTCTGGCCCTCCGTCGTGGCGTACGCGATCAGAACTTTCACGATATCCCTCCGCTGCTGACGCGGCCCGCGGCGCCGTAGAGATCACGAGCTGCCGTGGAGCGTCCGTGAGCGCCGTCCCGTCATCGTTCTCCACGCCACATCGGAAAGGATGGCCGGTCCCGGAGAGTTTTTGAACGGCGACGCCCGTCCCGAAATTAAACTATACATTTGTTGGATGGCGATGGCAGCGGTCTGCTGTCGCCGGAGCGGACGGTCAAGAAGCGCGCCTTCGAGGCGTTCTCATCGCACGGTCGCGTGCCGGACCGGGTGCGCCCGCGGGTCCGTTGGCGGCCATGGCCTCAGAAATAGAGCCCGATATTGACGTTGAAGCGCGTGTGCCAGTCGTCTTCGTATCCACCGCTTGCAAGCGAGGTGGTCCAGTCGCCTCCGAGCCAGGGGTGATATTTGCCCATGGCGAGGTCGACATAGATGTAGAAGGGCGCCGCATCGACCGCGAAGCCGACCACGTTTTGCAGGCTGTCCTGAAAACCGCCCTCGTGCTTCGCCATCAGGCTGAAGTCGTTATAGAAGGTCAGCGATGTAACGCGGTGCCAATCGACCGGGAGCGTGTATGCGAGCCCGGCCGTGTAGATCGTCGCCTTCGATGCCACGTAGTACGACGCATCGTATGCACCAAAGACGACGAAGCTCCCGTCGGGGCTCGCATCGCGGTTCGGATCGTTGTTCACGTCGTACTCGTAATGGATCGCCTGCAGCATGAGGTTCCAGCGGTCGTAGTTCCCGACGAGATGTGCGGCGACCGCGTGGCGCGTGCCGGAACCGCCTTGCGGGTTGTCGTTCTCGATGCCGCCGACCATCACCGAGACGCCGACCTCGGTGCTGAACCCCTCCTTCGGCTCCAGGGTGTAGGCCAGCCGCGCGTTGAACTGATTGCGCTCGGCATTGCCGTTCGGCCCTTCGCGCACGAGGTCGTAGGAATAGCGCGCACTGTCGCCGCTATCGCCGAAATAGCTTCCCTCGTCGCGCGGGAAGTAGGCGGCTTGAAAGTTCCAGGGCGCGAAGTCGCCGATATATTTGGCGCCGAGATCGTAGTCGTCCTCGAAGCCGACATAGTAGGGTAACTGAAAGAACCAGTTGTGCGAGGCATAGGGCAGGATGCCGAACGGGACCTTCGTCACGCCGGCCTGGACCTGTTGCCGGTCGTCCAGCTTCCGGCCGAGCCAGGCGTGATGGATCATCGAATAGTCGTGGCCGTCCGCGAATTTGTCTTGGTAATAGCGGTATTCGAACGAGCCGATGATCGGGCTTGCCTCCTCATCCAGATCGACATTGACCCGCGCGGTGTCGAAGGCGAATTCTCCCGGCCAGTCGTAGGCGTCGTCCCAATCCTTGTAGATATAGTTGATGCGAAACGCGCCGCCGACTTTGAACGGCCCGACCTTGAGTGGCTCCCAGCCCTCGTCGACGACGTCATAGGGATCGTCCACATCGGCCGGGAGTGTGACGGACGCATCGGGCGCATCCGCCGCGCCGAGAAGATCGCTCCAAATCGATTGCAAACCCGGCGTTTGCAAATCCGGCGCTTCTTGCCGGCCCGACGCTTCCTGCGCGGCAAGCGGCGGTGAAGCCAGGCCGGCGGCAAGGAGAGGGAGGCCAAACGCCACGGCACCAAGCATCCCAAATGTCGCGGCGGCCTTCATGACGAAGGGATCGTCCCTCCCGGGCGCGGGCTTACGGTCGCGGATCGGTCGCGGCACGCCCACGGAAACGACGGTCCGCGATCCTCGAGCCAGCATGTCACAGCCGAGGACGTTCTGACTAGGGTGCGGACGTGCTGGCATGGTCGCCGCGATGTGTTTTCCCCGAGGGAACGTGCGAGCCTTCGGCACGCGGACGCTGAGCCCAATCCGTCCATAAGTAAGGTCATTCGAAGGCAAGCTGCCTTTGTTTGTCTGCACGAGGAACCAACGCCGTTTGCCCGAGTTCTTACGTCCGCCTGCACCACTCGCAGGTATGTTCAAATGGAGGAACAGACCATGAAGTATTTCGTTTCCATGCTCGCCGTCGCAACCGCTCTCGCCACCGCAGCGCCTGCCTTTGCGGGTCCTGACAACCAGGCCGACTGTGAGGCCGCCGGCGGTACCTGGAACGCCGAAAGCAATTCTTGCACGCAGTAAAGCGGTATTGAGTGGCGGGCCGGACGCGGCCCGCCGCATCGCTTCCGGCGTGTTCGAACGCTAGAAGTCGTAGCCGAGAATCGCGATCTCGGGCCCGTACCATTTCGCGACCTGCTCCCGCAGTTCCGGCGTGAAGTAGCTGCGATAGCCGCGCGACGAATCTTTCTTCGGAGTCACGTTCACTTTCGGAACGCTGACTTTCGTCTCGACGCCGGCTCTCGCCAGCGCCGTATTCAAATCCTCTTCCAAATTCTCGTAGCGGCCGAGGAAATCGACGGCCAGCTCGTTGTCGAGCATGTAGAGCTCGTGATTGTCCACATAGGCGGACGGCCGCCGCATATAGTCCGCGAAACTGGGGCGCGTCTTCTTCGATTTGGTCTTGTAGAGATACCACGAGACCTGCCGGTCCCACGGGTTCCGGTCGAAGGCGAATTTGTAATAGCTGCGCCAAATCTCATCGCCCACATAGTTGCGAATGCGCCAGGCGGGCATGTGCTCGTAATAGCCTATGGTCGGATGCCAGTACCGTTCCGGACGGCGCAGAAGCTTGCGCCATAGAGGCCGCCGCGGCTTCAGAGGATGCTCGATCCGGTAGTTCTGAGGGCCGAGCCCCTTGCGGTCCTTCTCGCTCGCGGCGCGATAGGGCGTGATGACGTCGTCCGGTCCGCAAAGTTGCGAGATCGCGGCCTCGATGGCCGTGCCGGCGGTCTTCTTCGTTTTGATGAAGATGAATTTGTGCTTGTGCGACAGGATCATGGGCATATGTGACAGGATTCAGTGCGCGGACCCTAGTCGTTCCCGCGCCGGTCCCGCAAGCCGCATCGCGGCCTATTGGTGCAGCGACGCGGCGAGTTCCTCGAGAAGCGCGCTGAGATGTATCTCGGAGATATGGAGAGCCTTGGCCATATCGTGCAGTTCCTTGCGTTCCTCGCCGGCGACGCGATTGTCCGCCAGGAGAACGCGATAGGCGGCACAAAGGATTTCGTCCTTGGTGGTTAGGTCCAGCGAGGGCGACAAGGCGGCGAGAGCCTCGCGGAAATCCTCTTCGGCATTCTGTCGCGCGGCGCGCGCGATGGCATCCGCCGGCAGCGTCTTTCCAGTGCAGTCCTCGTAGATCTCCTGGATGAGGCCCACCTCGCGCGTGTCGAGGTGCCCGTCGGCGCCCGCCATGGCCACCATTGCTTTCAGGATCACATCGCACTTGCTGATGTCGTCGCTCACGGAAGGCTCCTCCTCTAGCGTGCCGGCCATTCGATTGTGCGGAAATGGGCCCGGTTTGCCAAGCAGACTTGAACGGCTTTGAAGACGCGGCCAGGGTGCGCTATCAACCTGCCGCCGCTGCAAATTGGGTCCGCCTCGCCGATGCCAGACAAGACGCCGCTTCGGGTCATTTTTCTCGCCGATACGCGGCCCGGTCACTATCACGTCGCCCAAGGCGTCATTGCGGCGCTTTCGCGCCTTCTGCCCGTCGACGTCACCCGGATCGAAGTCCAGCGGAAATGGATCGTGCCCACACGCTGGCTGCGGGCGAGGATCAACGCCAAGAGTTTCTATCCGCCGCGCATGCTGCGGATGGCCTACCGGATCGACGCCGGGACGATCCCGCAAGCCGACCTCGTGGTGTCGGCGGGCGGCGAGACCCAGATGCCGAATATCTGCGTCACGCGCCTGCTTGACGTTCCCAACATCTTTTGCGGTTCGCTGTTGCGGGGACTGGAGCCGGATAATTTCAGCCTGATCGTCTCGTCCTACGAGCGCGACGAGGGTAGCGACAAGCACCTTGTCGTCCTCAAGCCCTCGTCGATCGATCCGGACGAACTCGGCCGCCCGAAGGTCGTGCCCCGGTTCGGTCCGGACAACCGGCCGCGAACCTTGGGGCTTCTTGTCGGCGGCCGGGCAGGGGGGGTTCACTACCGCGATAGCGAGTGGGAAGCGCTGCTCGCCTTCGTCAGGGACGTCTCGAAGGCCTGGGGTACGCGGTGGCTGATTTCCACGTCCCGCCGCACGCCCGATGCCGTGGCCGACCGCATCGAAGAGATGGCTCGCGACGAGGCCGTCGTGGCGAAGTTCATCGACTTCCGCACCGCGGGCCCCGGTACGCTCCTCGAGATCTTCGCCAAGTCGGACGCCATCGTCTGTACCGAGGATTCGAGTTCGATGATTTCGGAGGCCGTGTCCGCGCGGCTGCCTGCGATCGGCGTGTCGCCGCGAGCCTGCCGCTTCACCGAGGACGAGCAACTCTATCGGGACTTCCTCATGCACAAGGGCTGGTCGCGCACGGTGCCCATCGCCGATCTTTCGCCGGAGCGATTCGCGCTGGCGCTCGCGGAGGTCGAGCCTATACAGGAAAATCCGCTGGACGCGCTCGCGCAGAAGCTGAAGGCCCGCCTGCCGGAGTTGTTCGAATAGCGGCCGTTCGGCGCCGCTATCTCGTGTTTCTCCTGTTGTTATTTGCGCGCTGCTTACGGCGTTGATCCTGCTGGATTTCGTTGCCGACCACGCCGCCGATCAGCGCCCCTCCGATCACCCCGGCCGCGCTCCCTCTCGTGACGGCCGCGCCGATGCCGAGGCCGATGGCGCCGCCGACAATCGCACCCTCTTGGGCCGAAGCGGTCTCCGGTTTCGCTGCGGCGAGGGTCATTGCGATCAGGACGCAAGGCGTAAGCGCGATGGATCGCTTGAGAGAGACGACGAATTGCATGATTCTTTCCCTAGTTCTTCTTGGCTTCAGTTCTTCTTGGCTTCGAATTCCGTGACTTCCTCGACATTCAGCGCGCCGTCCTTGTTCGTATCGGCGGCTTCGAAGTCGGCGAGTTTCTCGGCGATCACTTCCTCCACGGATAGGTTGCCGCTCTTGTCCGTGTCGCCGTCTGCGAACTCGGCATCTTTCGAAAGATCGCCGATTTCTTCGGGGTCGATCGCATTGTTCCCATTCGTGTCGAGCTTCTGCAGAGCATCCAGCGCGACAAGCAGGTACTCCGTCTTGCTGAGGAGCATATCGCCGTTTTTGTCCGCGATGATGAAGTTAACCTCCACCACGGTGTAGTCGGCACGCGCGGACAAACCGGATAGAGCGAGTAGACACACGGCGGCCAGCGCCGAAAAAGCATGTTTCAAAAGATCCTCCCTCGGGCCCCAAAACGATGGCGATCACGGGACCGGCAGCAACTATCAGATCGACGGGCCGGCTTTTCAAGCCGATGACGGCCACGATCCCCACGGCATTGTGCCGCTACGGCGTATCTCGCATTGAGTTGATCCGTCCGATTGGCTAAAAGCGCGGGCAAAATCTCCCGAAGCCCAAGGCGCCGGCCGGGCGCCCACGACCGGACTCCCATCAGCGAAACCCCATATCCCACCAAACCCCATATCCCACGAAACTCCATGGCCAATCCGCAATACGTCTACGTGATGACGAAACTCAACAAGACCTACCCTGGCGGGAAACAGGTCTTGAAGGATGTGACGCTCGCTTTTCTGCCAGGCGCCAAGATCGGTGTGGTCGGCGTCAACGGCGCGGGCAAATCGACGCTGCTGCGCATCATGGCGGGCGACGAGAAGGAGTTCACGGGCGAGGCCTGGGCGGCCGATGGCGTGCGCGTCGGCTATCTGCCGCAGGAGCCGCGGCTCGACCCCAACAAGGATGTCATGGGCAACGTCATGGAAGGCGTGGCCGAGAAGAAGGCCAAGCTCGACCGCTACAACGAGCTGGCGATGAACTATTCCGACGAGACCGCCGACGAGATGGCGCGGCTCCAGGACGAGATCGACGCGCAGGACCTGTGGGACCTCGACACCCAGGTGGAGCAAGCGATGGATGCGTTGCGCTGCCCGCCAGGCGACGCGGACGTCGCCAAGCTTTCGGGCGGCGAGCGCCGCCGCGTCGCGCTGTGCCGTCTGCTCCTGTCGAAGCCGGACATTCTGCTGCTCGACGAGCCGACGAACCATCTCGACGCGGAGAGCGTCGCTTGGCTCGAACATCATTTGCGGGACTATCCGGGCACCATCGTGATGGTGACTCACGACCGCTACTTCCTCGACAACATCACCGAGTGGACGCTGGAGCTCGATCGCGGGCAGGGCGTGCCCTACAAGGGCAACTATTCGTCCTGGCTCGAGCAGAAGCAGAAGCGGCTCGAGGTCGAGGGGAAGCATGAGGAAGCCAAGCAGCGCACGCTGGCGCGCGAGCTCGACTGGATCCGGGCGAGCCCCAAGGCGCGCCAAGCCAAGTCCAAGGCCCGCATCAAGGCCTATGACGAACTGCTCGCCGAGGCCGGCAACGAGAAGTCGGCCAAAACTCAGATCACGATCCCGCCGGGTCCCCGGCTCGGCGAAGTCGTCATCGAGGCCGACGGTCTGGAGAAAGCCTTCGGCGACCGGCTACTCGTGGACGGCCTGTCGTTCAAGCTGCCGCCCGGAGGCATTGTCGGCGTCATCGGCCCGAACGGCGCGGGCAAGACGACGCTGTTCCGCATGATCGTGGGGCAGGAGACGCCGGACAACGGCGCGATCCGTGTCGGCGATACGGTCAAGCTCGGCTACGTCGATCAGTCCCGGGACGCGCTCGACGAAAAGAAGACCGTCTACGAGGAGATCTCCGAAGGCGCCGAAGTGGTGACGCTCGGCAAGCGCGAGGTGCCCTCGCGCGCCTATGTGGGCTGGTTCAACTTCAAAGGCGGCGACCAGCAGAAAAAGGTCGGCCAGCTTTCGGGCGGTGAGCGCAATCGCGTCCATCTCGCCAAGATGCTGAAATCGGGCGCGAACCTGATCCTGCTCGACGAACCGACCAACGATCTCGACGTGGAGACGCTTTCCTCGCTGGAGGCGGCGTTGGAGGACTTCGCCGGATGCGCCGTCATCATCAGCCACGATCGCTTCTTCCTGGACCGCATCGCCACCCACATCCTCGCCTTCGAGGGCGACAGCCACGTGGAGTGGTTCGAAGGCAATTTCGAGGATTACGAGGAAGACAAGAAGCGGCGCCTCGGCGAGGACTCGGTCCTGCCGAAGCGCATCAAGTACAAGAAGTTCGCGCGCGCCTGAGCGGGCACCCTTTCGTCATGGCCCGGCTTGCGTCATGACCCGGCTCGACTCGAGCCTGCGCCCGGGCCGGCAACGCCGGACCCGGGTGGCCCCATGACGAGTTCGTTGCGTTGGCGCGCTAGCTCGCGGGCTTCACGAATTTCAGCGTCATGCGGTCGCTCTCGCCGATCTCCACGTATTTGTCGCGGTCCTCGTCGCCGAGGCGAAGCGAGGGGGGCAGCGTCCAGACGCCCTTCGCATAATCCTTCGTATCCTTCGGATTGGCGTTGATCTCCGACTTCTCCGCGAGCTCGAAGCCGGCCTTCTTGGCCAGCGCGATCACGTAGTCCTCGTTCACGTAACCCGTGCCGGCTTTTGGGTCCTGCTCGACCTCGGGATCGCCACGATGCTGCACGACGCCGAGCACGCCGCCGGGTTTGAGCGCCTTGTACATGGCGGCGAAGGAGGCCTCCTCGGTGCCCGCCCTCATGAAGCTATGGAGGTTGCGGAAGGTGACGATCAGGTCGGCCGAGTCCGGCGGAGCGATGTCGCCGTCCTCGGTGACCTTCGTCCGCTTCACTTGGCCGTAGATCTCCGGTGCGTCCTTCAGCTTCCGGTCGAATGCTTCGAGCGACCTCTGAACCGCCGCATAGGACGGATCGCCGGGATGCTCCGCGGCGTAGAGCGTTCCGTTGTCCTTGAGATAGGGCGCGAGAACGTCGGTGTACCAGCCCCGGCCCGGATAGATTTCGACGACCGTCATGTCCGGCCGGATGCCGAAGAACGTCAGCGTCTCGTAAGGATGGCGGTAGGCGTCGCGGGTTTTGTCCTCCGCCGATCTGTGATCGCCCGCGATGGCCTCTTTCAGGCGATCGTCTTGGGCCGGCGACTGTTCGGCGCGCGCGGCGAGCGGCGCTAGCGCGAGGCATCCAACGACTAGGGACAGGAAAAGTGGTCTGGTGCGTGCTGAGATCATGGTCTCCCCTGAGCTGCTGGGACCTGGGATTGCGGGTAGGGTAGAAGCCAACGGTCCCGCCGGGACCGTCGCACCGATTCAAGACCAAGACATGGCCAGACCAGGACATGGCCACGGGTTGGCGGCCGCCGCCGACGGCATCGCCGGCTGTGATCCCATCGCACTTAAGAGGTCAGGCCGCCTGCTTGGCGGCCTTCTCCAGCGCCGTCCACGTCTTCTTGCCGGCAATGCCGTCTGCCCTGAGCCGGTGGGCGGCCTGAAACTCCATCACCGCGAGTTCCGTCGCTGGGCCATAGTCGCCGTCGATGGCCAGGGGATAGCCGATATCCCGGAGCTGCTCCTGGAGATTGCCCACGGCCTCGCCGACCGAGCCGCGATGGAGAACGGGGCGCGTGTCCGGCGTCGACCCCGATAGGATGAAGCCTTCGATCCGTGCAAGGGCGGCCTTGGCCTTGGCGGTATAACGGCGCCGGTCCTCCAGGCCGTTCAGTCCGCCGTTGACCTTCCTTGTAACCCTGATGATGTCGTCGCGGTCGCAGTCCGGATTGATCTTCCGGCGCTTCCAATACTCGCACGCGATCTTGAGCGAGAGCTGAGGCTCTTCCGCCAGGAGCGGATTGTTCTCGAGGTCCACGCCCAACGCTGCCCGACGTCCCGGTAATTCGCGCGCCCCGTAAGTTGGATCAGTCCACGGCCTTTGTAGCGCCGGCCGTCGCCTCTGCGCGTATTGCCGAGATCCGAACGTCTCTCATAGGCATCGCCGCTTGCGAACTCTTCTGTCGTGCGAAAGCCCGCCGCCTCGTGGCAACACTGGCCCAGGAAGTGCGCGATCCTGAGCCGTGTATTGATCCCGTATTCCTCGAGAGTCGAGGCCAGAACCGGGCTGATTTCGTCGATGATCTCTTTCTGCCGCCGTGCCTTGGCGCCGCTGAATCGAGGCGCCACTTCGAACATTATCCGTCCATCGATGGGAATCATGGTTGCCGTCCTTTCGAGACTTGCGCCTTCGTGAACCCCCGCGTGCACGCAATGAAAAGTATATCATAAAAAAACACGCATAAGTAGCAAACAGGCGCAAGGCGCGTAAATCGCTATTGCGCATCGGCGCTTGCTGACATAAACATATCTTTATGTCAGATGACCTTGAGAGTAGTCCTGAGCCCTCGGAGGCCGTGTCGAGTCCGGTGCGCACGCACGCGGACGTTCAGGGCTTGTCCAGCGCCCAAGTGCTTGCGGCGCTGCGCGGAGCGGGCGAGGCGACGCGCCTGCGCATTCTAGCGCTCCTGGCGGACACCGAGCATAACGTGAAGGATCTCACGCAGATCCTCATCCAAAGTCAGCCCCGCATCAGCCGGCATTTGAAGCTCATGGCCGAAGCGGGGATCATTACGCGATTCCGGGAAGGCTCCTGGGTCTTCTTCCGCATCGCCGATAGCGGCCCCGAGGGCGTGTTGGCGCGCGCCATCGTCGACAGCCTCGATCCGTCCGATCTTACGCTCGCGCGGGACCGGGCCCGCGCCGAGGCGGTCCAGAATGCCCGCGCCGAGGCGGCGCAGGATTACTTCAAGGCTCATGCCGCCGAATGGGACTCGATCCGCGCGCTTCACGTGGCCGAAAGCCAGGTGGAGGAGGCAATGGACGAGGGGCTGGGCGAGGGCCCGTTCGAGTTGTTCGTCGATCTCGGCACGGGCACGGGGCGCATTCTCGAGTTGTTCGCCCCGCGCGCGAAAAAGGCGCTGGGCTTCGATCTCAATCACGACATGCTGGCCTATGCGCGCATGAAGCTGGAACGGGCGGGCCTGTCCCAGGCCCAGGTCCGTCACGGGGATCTCTACAACATCCCGCTGCCGGACGGCGCGGCCGATGCCGTCGTCGTGCACCAGGTTCTGCATTTCCTTGACGATCCGGCCGCGGCGATCGCGGAGGCGGCGCGCCTGCTCGCTCCTGGCGGCAAGCTTCTCGTGGTCGATTTCGCCCCGCACGAGCTGGAGTTTCTGAGGGAGCAGTCCGCGCACCGGCGGCTCGGCTTTGGCCGCGGCCAGTTGGGCCGGATGCTGGAGGGGGCGGGGCTCGAGTTGCACCGCTTCTTGGACTTAAGCCCGCGCCCGGCGGACGGCATGTCTCAGGAAGGCAAGCTGACGGTTTCACTGTGGCTCGGCCAGAAGCCGGCCGCGACAGGCACGACAAAAAAGCGAAATCACAAGGTGGAGGTCGCCGCGTAATGCTGACATCACAAGATCCTGCCGGTCAGGAGCAGCGAGGCCAAGGACCTCAAAGCGAAGAGCCGCCCAAACGCCGTCTTCTCGGCCGCGGCGCGATCGAAGTGTCGTTCGAGTTCTTTCCGCCGCGCACGCCAGCCATGGAGGAGACGCTGTGGAAGGCGATTCGGCGGCTTGAGCCGTTGCGCCCGAAATACGTCTCGGTGACGTATGGCGCCGGAGGATCGACGCGCGAGCGCACGCATGCCACCGTAGCCCGCATCCTGAGCGAGACGACGCTCGTGCCGGCGGCGCATCTCACCTGCGTCAACGCGACGACGTTCGAGATCGACGACATCATCAGAGAGTATTGGGACCTTGGGGTGCGCAATATCGTGGCCTTGCGCGGCGACCCGCCCGAAGGCGTCGGCGAGCGCTATGTGCCGACCCCGGGCGGTTATGCGAACGCCGCGGCCCTGGTCGGCGGCCTCAAGAACATTGCGCCCTTCGTGACTTCGGTGGGCTGCTATCCGGAGAAGCATCCGGAGTCGCCGTCCGTCGAAGCGGACATCGACATGTTGAAAGCCAAGGTCGATGCAGGCGCGGACGGCGCTATTACGCAGTTCTTCTTCGATAACGACGTGTATTTCCGCTATCTGGACCGCGTGCGGGCCGCCGGCATCACCATTCCGATTATCCCGGGCCTGATTCCGATCAACAATTTCACTCAAGCCGCCGGCTTCGCGAAACGGTCGGGCGCGAGCGTGCCCGATTGGCTCGGACGGCGTTTCGAGGGGCTGGAGAACGATCCCGAAACACGGCATCTCGTGGCCGCGGCCGTAGCCGCCGAGCAAGTGCTTGGGCTCGTCGATCAAGGCATCACGTCTTTTCACTTCTACACGCTGAACAGGGCGGATCTCGTTTATGCGATTTGCCATCTGCTCGGCTTGCGTCCGGCCAAGGCTTTCACGCGGAAGACAGAGGACGGGCTCGCCGACGAAGCGGCAAAGGTGGCATCATGACCCGGGACGAACGTATCGCGGCGCTCAAGAAGGCCGCCAGGGAACGCATCCTCGTCTTGGACGGCGCCATGGGAACCATGATCCAGCGGTACAAGCTGGACGAGGACGGCTACCGGGGCGAACGGTTCAAGGATTTCGACCGCGATCTGAAGGGCAATAACGACCTTTTGGTCCTGACGCGGCCGGAGATCATTCGCGATATCCATTGCGCCTACATGGAAGCTGGCGCCGACATCGTCGGAACCAATACGTTCAACGCGCAAGCCATCAGCCAAGCCGATTACGGTCTGGAAGATCTGAGTTACGAGTTGAATGTCGCGGCCGCGCGCCTTGCTCGCGAAGCCGCCGACGAATGGCAAGAAAAGACGCCGGACAAGCCGCGCTTCGTGGCCGGGGCGATCGGGCCGACGAACCGCACCGCCTCGATCTCTCCGGACGTCAACAATCCCGGCTTCCGGAATGTCGACTTCGACACGCTGGTCGATGCCTATTCCACGCAAGTCCGGGGCCTTATCGAAGGGGGTGCCGATCTCATCCTGATCGAGACGGTGTTCGATACGCTGAACGCGAAAGCAGCCGGCTATGCCGTCGAAGAAGTGTTCGACGAGATGGGGGTCGAATTGCCGATCATGATCTCGGGCACGATCACCGATCTGTCGGGGCGGAACCTGTCGGGGCAGACGCCCGAAGCCTTCTGGTATTCGATGCAGCATTTGAAGCCGTTCTCGATCGGCTTCAATTGTTCGTTCGGCGCCGAACAGCTTCGGCCCGCCGTGGACGAGATCGCTCACGTCACCAATACCTATGTCAGCATCTATCCCAATGCCGGGCTGCCCAACGAGATGGGCGGGTACGACGAAACGCCCGAGCACATGGCGGCGCTCCTCGAGGATTGGGCGAAGCACGGACTGATCAACATTGTCGGCGGCTGTTGCGGCACCACGCCCGACCATATCCGGGCTATCGCAAAGGCGGTGGCGGCCTATCCCCCCCGGACGGTTCCGCAGGTTCCGCACGCGCTCCGTCTGTCCGGCCTCGAACCGTTCGTGCACGGGTGACGAAATGACGGCGCTGAAGTTTGAGGACCAGGAACTCCCTGATCTCGACAACTATGCCACGCTCGCCGAACAATTCGTTCCGGGGCGGCGGGCGATCTTCGCGATCGTCGAGGCGTCGTTTCTCGAGCTTCTTCCAAAGGGACCGGCCCGGATATTGGTGGTCGGCGCCGGCGGAGGAGAGGAGATCTTGCGCCTAGGGCCGGACAATCCCGGCTGGTCGTTCGTAGGCGTCGATACCCATCGGCCGATGGTCGACCTGGCGCTCAGGCGGCTTGACGGAACGCCGGCCGGCTCGCGGAGCCAGGTGGAAGAAACGGCGGTCGAGAATCTCGAGCAGAGGGATTTCGACGCCGCCACATGTATCCTCACGGCGCATTTCGTTCCGGACGACGGTGCGAAGCTGGCGTTCTTCAAGGCCATCCACGCGCGCATGAAGCCCGGGGCTCCTCTTGCGATCTTCGATGGCACCGGAGTCCCGGGCGAGCCCGAGACCGAGTTGCTTCGGCGCATCTGGAAGCGGCATGCCGTCCGGAACGGCGCCGCGGAGGAGGCCGCCAAAGCGAATGCCGAAGCCTTCAAGAAAGTCGCTGTGGTCTCGTCCGAGCGCCAGGAGGACTTGCTGAGAAGCGCGGGATTCGAACGCCTGACACCTATTTTCCGTGGCCTTTCCGTCATGGGCTGGCTTGCTTTCGCATGATGCGAGTGCGCCGGTCCGTGAGCACCCAATGCAAATGGAATCGAACTGAATGACATCCTCAGCAGCGCAGAATTTCGTGATGGTTGGCGAGCGGACCAATGTGACCGGGTCCGCGCGCTTCAGAAAGCTCATCGAGGCCAACGATTATGCGGCGGCGCTCGAAGTCGCGCGCCAGCAGGTCGAGAGCGGCGCGAACATGATCGACATCAACATGGATGAGGGCATGTTGAATTCGGAGGAGGCCATGCGGACCTTCCTCAATCTCATCGCCTCCGAACCGGATATCTCGCGCGTTCCGATCATGCTCGATTCCTCCAAGTGGTCGGTGATCGAGACGGGCCTCAAATGCGTGCAAGGCAAGGCGGTGGTGAATTCCATCAGCATGAAGGAAGGCGAGGGGCCGTTCCTGGAGCATGCGCGCAAGGTCTTGCGCTACGGCGCCGCCGTCGTGGTGATGGCGTTCGACGGGAAGGGGCAGGCCGAGACGGCGGAGCGCAAATTCGAGATCTGCAAGCGGGCCTACGCTCTGTTGACGCAGGATATCGGGTTCCCGCCCGAGGACATCATCTTCGATCCGAACATCTTCGCCGTCGCGACGGGCATCGAAGAGCACAACGACTATGGCCGTGCCTATATCGAGGCGACGCGGCGCATCAGACAGGAACTGCCTTACGTGCATGTCTCGGGCGGCGTCTCGAATCTGTCCTTCGCGTTTCGCGGCAATGAACGCGTGCGCGAGGCGATGCACACGGTCTTCCTCTATCACGCCATTCAAGCGGGCATGGACATGGGCATCGTCAATGCCGGTCAGCTCGGGGTCTACGACGACATCGATCCGGAGCTTCGCGACCTTGTCGAGGACGTGATCCTCAACCGCCGGGACGACGCCACCGACCGTTTGCTGGAAGCGGCCGAACGCTACAAGGGCGGGGCCTCGCAAAAGAAGGAGGCCGATCTCTCCTGGCGCGAGAAGCCGGTCGAGGAGCGGCTCACCCACGCGCTCGTGCACGGCATCGCCGCCTATATCGAGGAAGACACCGAGGAAGCGCGTCAGCGCGCGGAGCGTCCGCTGCATGTGATCGAGGGCCCGCTAATGGCCGGGATGAACGTGGTCGGCGATCTGTTCGGCGCCGGCAAGATGTTCCTGCCGCAGGTCGTGAAGTCGGCGCGCGTCATGAAGCAGGCCGTGGCCTATCTCATGCCGTTCATGGAGAAGGAGAAGGCGGAACTCGGGCTGACCGACCGGCCCGCGGCGGGCAAGATCCTGCTCGCGACCGTCAAGGGCGACGTGCACGACATCGGCAAGAATATCGTCGGCGTCGTGCTGCAGTGTAACAATTACGAGGTGATCGACCTCGGCGTGATGGTGCATTCGCAAGTGATCCTCGAGACCGCGCGCGAGAAGAATGTCGACATCATCGGTCTCTCCGGTCTCATCACGCCGTCGCTGGACGAGATGTGCCACGTCGCGTCCGAGATGGAGCGCGAGGAGTTCGACATTCCCCTCCTGATCGGCGGCGCAACCACGAGCCGTGTCCACACCGCCGTCAAAATCAGCCCCAATTACACGCGCAGTCAGGCGATCTACGTGACCGATGCAAGCCGGGCGGTGGGCGTCGTCTCCGGACTGATGTCCAACGAACAACGAGACGGCAATATCGCCAAGGTGCGCGCCGAATACGCGCAAATGGCCGAATCCTACGCGCGCGGTCAGGCGGAAAAGGCGCGCGCGACCATCGCCGACGCCCGCGCCAACGCGCTGAAGCTCGATTGGGACGGCTACACGCCGCCGAAGCCGACATTCTTGGGAACGCGCACGTTCAAGGCCTACGATCTCGCCGAGGTCGCCCGGTATATCGATTGGACCCCGTTCTTTCATGCCTGGGAACTGAGAGGCACGTATCCGCGCATTCTCGACGACGACAAATACGGCGAGGCCGCCCGTCCCTTGTTCGAGGACGCGCAAGCCATGCTCAAGCAGTTGATCGAGGAGAAGTGGCTGACGGCGAACGGCGTGGTGGGCTTCTGGCCGGCCAATAGTATCGGCGACGATATCGAGCTCTACACGGACGATACGCGCACCAAGCCGTTCGTGACGTTCCACACGCTGCGTCAGCAAATGGCGCGCAGCACGGGTAAGGCCAATCTGGCGCTAGCCGATTTCGTCGCGCCCAAGGATACCGGGATCGCCGACTATGTCGGCGGTTTCGCCGTGACCGCGGGCATCGGCGAGGAAGATGTCGCCCGGCGCTTCGAATTGGCCAACGACGACTATTCCAAGATCCTCGTCAAGGCGCTCGCCGACCGCTTGGCGGAGGCCTTTGCCGAGGCGATGCACGAAAAGGTGCGAAAGGAACTCTGGGCCTATGCGCCCGGCGAGAACCTCTCCAACGAGGCGTTGATCGCCGAAAGCTATGCCGGCATACGGCCGGCGCCGGGCTACCCGGCGCAGCCCGACCACACGGAAAAGCGCACCCTGTTCCGGTTGCTCGACGTGGAAAAGGAGATCGACGTGAAACTGACGGAGTCTTGCGCCATGTGGCCCGGCGCCGCCGTTTCCGGTCTCTACTTTTCGCATCCGGACGCGCGTTATTTCGGGATCGGCAAGATCGGGCGCGATCAGGTGGCGGACTACGCGGCACGCAAGGGGTGGCCTCTCGACGAGGCCGAGCGCTGGCTCGGCCCAATCCTCAACTACGATCCGAAACGTGTGGCCGACGCGGCGACGTAAGCCGTGACGCAACAAACAAGGACCCGGGACGAGGTCATCCGTCTACGGTGTGTTTCCCTGCGAGCTTGATGTTGCTGGCCTCGCCGGTCTCGCGCGCCTCGTCCTAGATCATTCCTAGGATGACGGCGGCGAGGAAGCCGAACGATAGTACGAACGTGGCCACGGTCAGTTTGGCTGTGATTTCCATCGGAAACTCTCCTTTCCGATTGGAGGGGTGCCCGTTCTGCAATGTCACCATTTTACAAACTCCCCTTATTTCGTGCCAAGCCGTTTCATTGTTGCATCGCACAAACAAATGAAAGCTACGAGCGTTGCCAATCAACGCGTCAAGAGGGATTCGGTTCGCGCGGTTGGAATTTTTTTTGCGTTTCCGCTGCCTACGAGGCCGACGGAACCATGACGGCTCGTCGTAGCGACGTGTTCCGGCCTTCTGCACGGTCTGTGGAAAATTCTGCCGTTCGCGATCCCGAAGCGCCTTGTCCGGGATCAAGACGAACACCGCGCTAGGTCAGCGTTTTCCTGAAAAGCGTTTCCGTGAAGCCGTCGGCAACGAGGCCGGGCAATGTCGCGATCTCGACGAAGCCATGGCGTTCGTAGAATCGTGCCGCGCCGCTGTTGAACTGCGACGCGCAGACCCAGACGTTGCGCATTCCGAGGCGCGCGGCTTCGGTCTCGACGAAGGACAGAATCCGTTCGCCGTGGCCGCGGCGTTGAAAGCCGGCCAGGATCGCCAAGAGTTCGATATAGGGTCCCTTGAGCCAGGGACAGCGAACCGAGACAACGCCGGACAACGCTCCGTCCTGCAAGATGGCGTAGCGGTGTGCGCCCGGGTCGTCGCTCTTCAAGAATGCGGCGAGTCTCTCGGCGGAAATCCCCATCGTGGACCAGGGCTGCATGGCGGCGAGTCCAGCCGCCAAGGTCTCGCATTCGCCGGGACGTGGGGGCCGAAGCCGTGCGGTGCCGAGTTCGGCGGTTCTGGGGAACGCGGGCGGCGTCACTTGCTGCGGCCGCGCTTCTTGACTTGAGCGACACGGTTGCGGTCGCCGGGACGCTCCGTGTAGCAGCTCGGTGCGATCACGGGTTCGCCCGCCGCGAGAAGCTCGCTGACCGTCACGAACCGGTAGCCTTCCTTCTTCAGTTCCGGAATGGCGATTTTAAGCGCCTCGGCGGTATTGCGGCCATGGCCGTTAGCGTGGCCGATCACGATGGCGCCCGGATGCGCTTGCGTCACAATGGCCTGGGCGATCCTCTTGGCGGACAGGCGCGGATCCGGATCGCCCGTCACGACATCCCATTGAATGGCGAGTTGACCGGCGCCGGCGACGGCCGCCAGCGCATTGGCATTGCACCAGCCATAGGGAAAGCGCATCAGCGTCAGACGGTCCTGAATCGCCGAAGTACCATCAGCGGTGCCGGCACAGCTTTTCGCCATCAGTCTTGCGCGTGCCCGCGCGAACGCGGCCTCGGTTAGATAGAGCTCGTCGTGAAGCGTCGCGGCGCTCGCTTTGGAAAAATCGCGGTGGACCAGGCCGTGACCGCCGATTTCAAAACGGGGGTCGGCGATCAGTTGCGCGGCGCGCTCGGGGTGACTCTCGAACCATTTGCCGCTGACGAACAGCGTCGCTCTAACCTCTTCGGCGCGCAGATAATCGATGACGTGTCCGTCATAGCCGGACTTGCGGCCGTTGCTTTCGCAAAGATCGAAGGTCAGGGCGATCAGCTTCTCGTTCCCCGGGAGCGTCACGCTGCGGATAGAGCCGCGCGAGACCGTGGAGATGGGCACGGCCTTCGGCAAAGCCACGGCCCGAAGGGCATCGAGATCGAGGCGTGTTGAATTCGGACCGGTGCGCCGCTCCGTCTCCGTGCCGGCGAGCGCGGACTCGCTCCAGCAACGGGACAGCAGGCTCGCCTCCCTGGTCGCAGGTGCCGGTTCGGGATCGCCCGCATAGGCTGGCACGATGCCGGTCATAAGCACACCGGCGGCAAGAAGCGTCCAACCGCGCCGAATCATTGTCGCCGCACTCCGCAGAAATTTCGCGCAGCTTCTTGAGCCTGTTGCACGGCCTTCGTCAAATCAAAGATCGGCGAGGGGGAACCGTCAGCGGATCGGGTTCAACGGGGCCTGAGAGATCATGGGGCAGTCCAAGGTCTTCTCGAGCGCGTCGGCGAGTTCCTGTTCGTTGTTGGCCTTGATGTAGAGACCGTTGTTCTGGTCCGCGAGGCACATGAGGTCCATCACGCTGTTCTGACCCGTCCACGAATAGGACGCGTAACGGAAGCTAATCACGTGAACGGTCAGTTGCGCGGCATTGTCGTGCAGGAGCTTGGCAAGGTCACAGGGCGAACGGCCGCACGTTTCCTCGCCGTCCGTGACCACGACGATGACGCCCGGCTTATTGCGATAGTCGAGTGCCTCGGCGGCTTGTTCCACGCCGGAGGTGAGCGGCGTCTTTCCTGCGGGAACGATGCGGTTGACGGCACGCATGATGGGCTTTGCCGCATTGGATGTCGGCTTCATCGCCAGCGAGACGTTGCACTGATTGTAGGGACCCGGACCGTAGGTCACGAGGCCGACGCGCCGGTATCGCGTCGCGCTCGGCAAGACCTGCTGCAGCGCCCAGCGCACCTCGTCGATGCGCGGTTTCGAATTTGGAATTCCAAGCGTTTGATTCCCCGACATGGAACCGGATGCATCGAAAACGATCATGGCATCGTCGGTGCAGGGCGTCTTCTTGGCGTCGTCCGCTGCCGCATCCTCGGCGCGGGCTGCGTCCGCCTGACTCACGATGGCCAGCACGGCCACGGCGGCGATCAGCCATTTCGGCCAATGCATGGCACGCCCGATGCCAGTACATCGCATGGTCATGGCGCTCCCTAGGCAATTTCACCGGGAGTTTAACGCAAACGGATATACCAAGGAATGGTAGAAAAATCGGGAAAGCGGGAGGAGGTCCCGAATTCGCGCGATGCTACGGGCTGAAAACCAAATCCACACAGGCGAGGAACAACTGGAGATGCGCCGCACTGTCGATCACGTTGGTGCGTCCGCCGCCAAAGGTCATGCCCCTCACGACGAGCGTCAGGACCGGCAAGACGGTCTAGAGAAATGTGCTTCTTCATGAGGTCTTCGTCGTTATGGGACGTCCGAGGTGCTAACAGCCCCATTCGGCCGCCGGACCCCGGCAACCATGGACCGATTCTGCTGCCCGGATCACGGACGATGCCCTCGGCGAGCCTAGCCGAGAGGGCGGCTTTTATGTAATAGCCATTTACATGAACGATTCCAGCCACCGCTGGCAGCGCCGCACCTATCACCACGGAAACCTGAAAGAGGTGCTGCTCGAAGCGGCACGTAAGCTCATCGAGGAACATGGCGCCTTCGGCTTCAGTCTCACCGAAGCGGCGCGCCTTGCCGGCGTGAGCCCCGCCGCGCCCTATCGCCATTTCCGCGATCGCGATGCGCTTCTCGCCGAGGTCGCCCGCAGTGGGTTCGAGCGTTTCGCGGCACGCCTGGACGCCGCATGGAACAATGGTATCCCGACGCCCTTGTCGGCCTTCGAGAATTTGGGCAGAGCCTATCTCGCCTTCGCCCGCGAAGATCCCGCGAGCTACGCCGTGATGTTCGAAACGGGCGTTCCGGCCGTGGGCGGTGACGAACCGGTGCCAGGGTCCAAGCCCGCGGCGGAAAAAGCCTTCAACGTGCTGGAGGAAGCGGCGGCGGCGCTGTGCCGGCAGTTGCCCGCGGAAAAGCGTCCGCCCATGAGGCTCGTTGCCTTGCATGTCTGGACCATGTCGCACGGGGTCGCATCGTTGTTCATCCAAGAGGGCAGCGCCGCACGAAAAGTCCCGCTTTCGCCCGAGGAGGTGCTGGAAAGCGGGCTTCTAATTTATCTGAAGGGACTTGGCGTGCTGTCCGAAGACGGAGACGCGCGCGCGTCCTAGCGGCTCGCCGTCTGGGAGGGATGTCCGCGCTGCGCGCCGCTAGCCTCGAGCCATCTCAGCACGAGATTCCAGTCCGACCGCGAGCCGTTGTAGATGTTCCGGTCGCACTTGCCTGGGACACCCGGCACGCTTCCCGTCGCGGTAAATTGCCAAAAGGCCCATTTGCGGCCCGGATATCTCTTGTGCGGCTCGGCCGCCACCGACCGGAGCCAGAAATGATAGTCCTTGAATTGTCCCTCGAGGACGTCCTTGTGGAATCTAGGGTCTGTATAGATGATCGGCCGCTTGCCCGTGTGGCGCTCCATGGCTGCGAGAATGATCTTGATCTTCTTGAGCGCCAGCTCACGGGAGACCCTTTTCGGGCAGGTCTTCGAGTCGGGGTGCCATTCGAGATCCAGCACCGGGGGCAGCGCATCGGGGTCGTTCGGTACGTTCCGGACGAACCAATCGGCCTGCTCCGAGGCGTGCCGGCACCAATAGATGAAGTGATAGGCCCCGCGTGCCACGCCGGCGCGCTTCGCGGCGTGCCAGTTCTGGCGAAATTTCGGGTCCAGGTGGTCGCCGCCTTCGGTGGCCTTGATGAAAGCGAAACTGATTCCGGCGCCGCGCACCTTTTGCCAGTCGATATCGCCCTGCCAGTAGGAGACGTCGATTCCCTGGATTGGCATGGTATGGGCGCGCGTCACGCCTTGATGCGGCTTGTGATCCTTGAGCGAGCGTGCGAGTGCCGCCCCACCGGTAAGCGTGCTGGCCGCGACGGCCCCCGCGACGGCGAGAATGACGGCTTGACGATACGCAGAACTCATATGTGACGCTCCCCCAATGGTCCGGTAAGCCTACAATTTTCGGAGAATTGCCGCTGAAATCTCGGGCGCTGGGGTTAATTTTTCCTTGGCCGTCACAGGCCGGCGGAGCCTGCGCAAGACCCCCGAAATTCACGGCCACCGGCCCGAATTCGGATGCCCGGCCGTTGAACGGCTTGCCAGCCCGTCCCATATATGTGAATGTAAATAACATTCACTTGAGCCCTGAAAGGACCCCAATGCAGCTAGTTGCGACCCTTGACGAGTACGGAAAGCCGGCTTGGTTCGCCTCGATGATCCTCGGCTTTATCGTTTGGTGGCCACTCGGCCTTGGTGTTTTGGCTTATCTGATCTGGAGTGGACGTATGGGATGTGGAAATAGGAAGGCTTGGCGGTCGTACTTCAAGGAAGAGGCGCAGCGGTTTAGCGGCGGTTTTGCGTCGACAGGCAATCGGGCTTTCGATGCCTATCGCGAGGAAACCCTGAAGCGCCTCGAAGAAGAGGCCGACGAGTTCCAGGCATTTCTGAAGCGGCTTCGCGACGCGAAGGACAAGGCGGAGTTCGACCAGTTCATGGCCGAGCGCAGGCAGGTCCAGCCCATTCAGACGAGCTAAGCACGCGTTTATTCCCCTGCGAACGAGTGCCGGAAGGCGTAGGCGTCGAGCCTGCGCCTTTCATTTTGTTTGACGGACGGTCTTTTCATCGGCATTCCGCTTTGTAGGATGCGGCCCGGCGCCCGAAGCGAGGGATGCGGGTGGCCGAGTGGAAAACGTCCGAGGTAGATAACGATGAACAGCTTCAAGGGTCGCCACGCCGCGATCGCGATTGCCGCCATGGCTTTGTCAGGGTCCGCCGCGCTAGCCGGTGCCAGCGACCTGAAGGACCTCGCCAAGGAGCCGCAGAATTTTCTCGGCCAGGAGGTCGAGATCAAGGCGTTCTGCACCAAAGGCGGACGCGCGGGCGATGTTCTCGGCTACGAGTGCACCACGAAGGACGGCGTCTATTTGGACACGGACGACATCACGCCCGAAGACGCCAAATCGAAGCTCGCCAATGAATGCGCCGGCGGCGCGTGCGAGGCGACAGTCCAGTTCGTACCGCATTCCTTCACGACGTCCAGCGTCATCGAGCCCGACAAGACGGTCGTCGTCTTCAATGCGGAGACCGCGAAGGTCACCTTCTAACCTGCCTCAGACGTCATCGTCGTCGAGGATTGTGTTCGACCCGAAAGCCTTCAACGCGTAGGGAAGGACGATCGGATTGAAGACGGCGCCGATGACGAAGCGCCGCAACCAAGGCTTCGACTCCGCAGTGGGGATGAAGACCTTCGCGAAGGTAGCGGCATCCTCTTGCCGCGCGGCCACCGCCGGCTTCAGCATGGTCTCGTAGGCGCGAAAAGCTGGAACGTGATTGCCGTCATATCGCTGTAGTTCGCGCGCGATCACATAGGCGCCCGCCATCGCCATGTGCGAGCCTTGCCCGGCAAGCAGCGTAAGGCACCCGCAGGCGTCGCCGAGGAGCGTTACGCGGCCGCGCGACCAGCGCGGGATGGCGATCTGCGTCAGCGTGTCGAAATAGAGCGGTTCGCCGCCCTGATACTTGTCCAACAGCGCCTCGCCGATCCACCCCGCGCCCTTGTAGGCACGCCGGACGAAGGCAAGCTGCTGCTCGCGCGGCACGTCCACCTCTTCGAGCCGGAAAACGAACGTGGCTTCGAGCTTTCCATCGCCGACAGGATAAAAGGCGGCGACCCGATTCGGTTCTTCGTGGATTTGTACGGCTCGGCCGACCGGAAAGTCGTGCGCGTCCAAATGGAGCGCGGCGACATAGGCGCCGAGAAAGCGGGCGAACTGACTCTCGTCGCCGAACATGAGGCGCCGCACTTCCGAGTGGACTCCGTCGGCGCCGAAAACAAGAGAGAACTCTCCTGCGCCGCCATCGTTGAACGTGACGTTTACATGCGCCCCTTCGTCTTGAAGGTCCTCGATATGCGTGCCGAAGCGAACGTCCACACCGAGGCTGTCGGCGCGTTCGTAAAGGATACGCAGGAGATCGGGACGGCGTAGATAGACATACTTGCCGTCGAGCGCGCGCGCGATGCGCGCGATCGGAACGGACGCGTAAGGCTTGCCGTCCGCGTTCACGAATTGCAGCTTGTCGATCGGGTAGCGCAGGGCACGGAGCTTCTCCGTCAGCCCCAAACGTTCGGCGACGTCCCAGCCGGAGCCGAAGAAGTCCATCATATAGCCGTCCTCGGGCAGCGCGGCGCTCCGCTCGACGACGACGGGATTCTCTCCGTATTCCTTGAGACAAATGGCGAGTGTCAGTCCGGCAATCCCAGCGCCGGAAATCAAAACTCTGCCGTCGATTGCCATTCGCTAGCGTCCCTTGACATCGGCGCGTTCGCGCCGCCGGTCAGACTTTGCCGTCGAGGCAGCTTCCCTGGCGACCGGCTTACCATATCCGCCGCCCGTCGGCGTTTGGATAATGATGGCCTCGCCCGATGCAATCGCCGTCTGGTCGGACCCCTGGAGCTTCTCCAAATTTCCTCTCTTGCGCCGTACCCAATTGGCGCCCACGCGCCCCGGCGCGCCGCCCTTGGTGCCGAAAGGCCGTACCATGCGGAAGCCCGACAATATGGCGCAGTCCATATTTTCCAAAAATCGCAGCGTACGGAGCGTTCCGTCTCCGGCGCACCATTGTCCCGCGCCTCCCGAGCCGCGCTCGATCTCGAAACGCTCGAGTAAGACAGGGTAGCGCAGTTCCAATACTTCGGGGTCGGTGAGGCGGGAGTTCGTCATATGCGTTTGGACCGCCGGCACACCGTCGAAACCAGGTCCTGCCGGAGCGCCGGAGCAGATCGTTTCGTAATACTGCACGCGCGCATTCCCGAAGGTGAGGTTGTTCATCGTGCCTTGCGCCGACCCTAGAAGCCCAAGCGCGCCGTAGAGGCAATTCACGACGGTCTGGCTCGTCTCCACGTTGCCGCCCGCGACAGGCGCGGGATAGCGCGGCTTGAGCAGCGAACCTTCCGGAACGAGGATCTCGATCGGGCGCAAGCACCCGGCGTTCAGGGGAATGTCCTCCTCGACCAAGGTGCGAAAGACATAGAGCACGCAGGCGCGCGTGATCGGTTCCGGCGCGTTGAACGTGGTCTCCGTCTGCGCGCTCGTGCCGGTGAAGTCGACAATGGCCTTCTTTGCCTTCCTGTCGATCTTGATAGCCACTTCGATCCGGCCGCCTTGGTCCGTCTCCACGGCGAAGCGCGCATTCTTCAGCATACCGATGACCTTGCGTACCGCGTCGGCCGCATTGTCCTGCACATGGCCCATGTAAGCCTCGACCGTGGCGAGGCCGTATTGGCGCACCATCTTGCGCAGCTCGCCGGCGCCTTTCTCGTTGGCGGCGACCTGCGCTTTCAGATCGGCGATGTTCTGCTCGACATTGCGGGCCGGGTAGGGCGCGTTCGTGAAGAGGCGTCGGACCGCGTCCTCCTGAAAGCGCCCGCCGCCGGCGAGCTTGAACGGATCGATATAGATGCCTTCTTCTTCTATCGTGGCGGCCTTGGGGCTCATGGAACCCGGCGCGATGCCGCCGACATCGGCGTGATGGCCGCGCGCGGCGACGAAGAACAAAAGCTCCGAACCTCGCTCGTCGAAGACCGGCGTCACCACCGTGATGTCGGGCAAATGCGTTCCGCCGTTATAGGGTGCGTTGAGCATCCACACGTCGCCGGGACGCAGCTCTCGGCCCACCTCGCGCAGGATCGTCTCGACACTCTTGTCCATCGAGCCGAGATGAACGGGGATGTGCGGCGCGTTGGCGATCAGAGCGCCGCTCGCATCGAAGATGGCGCAGGAGAAGTCGAGCCGCTCCTTGATGTTCACCGAGTGCGCCGTGTTTTGCAGCGCGTATCCCATCTGCTCGGCGATGGAGACGAAGAGATTGTTGAACACTTCGAGCATCACCGGGTCCGGCGCGGTCCCGACCGACTCCTTGGTCCGCTTCGCGCCCGCACGCGTCAGGAGAAGATTGTTCTTCGCCGTGACCGCAGCCCGCCAATCCGGCTCCACCACGATTGTTTGATGGTCCTCGATGACGAGCGCCGGTCCGCCGATTTCAGCGCCCGAAGCCAGGTCCGCACGAAGATAAACCGGTGCCTCGTGCCAAACGCCCTGGGTAAAGATCCCGGCATGCGTGTGAGGCTGCGGGGATTGGCCGGTGAGGGGAGCGGCGCTCTCCTCGATCAAGGCGCCGCCGCCGACGGCCTCCACCTCGACGGCTTCGATCTCGATGGCCTTCTCCGGACTCGTGAAGCCGAACCGGCTCCGATGGGCGGCCTCGAACGCGGTGCGCATGTCCGCCGGGGACCCAGCAGTAATGGGGAGCGCGCTGTCCGTCCCCTCGTAGCGCAAATGAGCCCGCGCGGTGACGGTGACATCCGCCGCCGCAATGCCCTGCATGGCGAGGTCGCTGCGCGCGTCGCGTTCCAAAGGCGCGCGGATCTCGGCGAGCTTGGCCAAGCCCTCACCGTCGAGGGGCGCGAGGACGGCGTGAGACCGGGTCGCGCGGATGCTGGCGAGCCCCATGCCATAGGCGGACAGCACGCCGGACAACGGATGCAGCAGCACGCTGTCGATGCCAAGCGCGTCGGCGACGAGGCAGGCATGCTGCCCGCCCGCGCCGCCAAAGCAGTTCAAGACATAGCCGGCGACGTCGTAGCCGCGCTGCACGGAGATCGTCTTGATGGCGTTCGCCATATTGGCGACCGCGATCTTGATGAACCCGTCGGCGATCTCCTCGGGCATGCGTCCGTCGCCGAGCTGGCGCGCGAGCGCGTGGAACGCCTTGACCACGGCGCGCCGGTCCAGCGGTTCGTCTTGGCCCGGTCCGAAAATATGCGGGAAGAGATCCGGTTGAAGCTTGCCGGTCATGACGTTGGCGTCCGTGACGGTCAGCGGGCCGCCCCGGCGATAGGCGAGAGGGCCGGGATCGGCACCGGCGGACTCGGGACCCACGCGGAACCGCGATCCGCCGGAATGCAGGATCGATCCGCCCCCGGCGGCGACCGTATGGATCAGCATCATCGGCGCCCGGACGCGCGCGCCCGCGACGACGCTTTCGAAGGTGCGTTCGAAGACGCCGTCGTAGTGGCACACATCCGTGGACGTGCCGCCCATGTCGAAGCCGATGACCTTCGGGAAGCCCGCGCTGCGCGCCGTCTCCACAGCGCCCACGACGCCGCCCGCCGGGCCGGAAAGGATCGCGTCCTTGCCGCGAAAGAGATTGGACGATGTGAGACCGCCCGACGACTGCATGAAGAGGAGCCGCGCGGCGTCCGTTTGCCCATCCTGGCTCTCCCGTGCCGGCAACGCGCTCGCCACGCGGTCCACATAGCGGCGCAGCAGCGGCGAGAGATACGCGTCCACCACGGTCGTGTCGCCACGGCCGACGAACTTCACCAAAGGGCTGACTTCGTGGCTGACCGAGACCTGACTGAAGCCCAATGCCCGGGCGAGGGCCGCGGCGGCCTGCTCATGCGCGGGATAGGCATAGGCGTGCATGAAGACGATGGCGACGGAGTCGATCCCGTCCCGGCGGGCCTCTTCAAGCGCGGCGCGCGTGAATTCGAGATCGAGCGCGGTCTCGATTATTCCGTCGGCACGCAGACGCTCGGGAACTTCGACGACGCGCTCGTACAGCATCGAGGGCTTTTCGATCCGCCGGACGAAAATCTTCGGCCGTGCCTGGTAGCCGATCTCCAGTGCATCGCGGAACCCTTGGCTGACGATCAGGAGCACGCGGTCGCCCTTGCGTTCGAGCAAGGCGTTGGTGGCGACGGTGGTCCCCATACGCACGCTTTCGACGCGGCCCGGCGGCAGGCGCATGGAGCGCTGCGCGCCGATCATATCCGCGATGCCGGCGATGGCGGCATCCTCGTAAAGCTCCGGATTCTCGGACAGGAGCTTCGTGGTGCGGAGCGTGCCGTCGGGCGCGCGCGCCACGATGTCGGTGAACGTGCCGCCACGGTCGATGAAGAACTGCCATCTGCCGGTCATGCCGCGGTCGGTCCGCTCCTTACGAAAGTCGCTTCAAGCCGGCGGCATATTGTTTCCAGCGGCGCACATAGACATCGGCGCCGCGGGCGATCATGGCCCGCATCTTCTCGTCCACCTCGCGCACGGCCTTGGCGGGCGAACCGATGATCATCGAGTTGTCGGGAAACTCCTTGCCCTCGGTGACGAGGGCGCCGGCTCCAACAAGGCAGTTCGCGCCGATCTTCGCCCCGTTGAGGACGATGGCCCCCATGCCGATCAACGAATTGTCTCCGATCGTGCAGCCGTGAAGGATGACGTTGTGTCCGATGACGCAGTCGCTGCCGATGGTCAGCGGAAAGCCGGGATCGGTATGGAGCGTCGAATTGTCCTGGACTTGGGAGCGCGTGCCGATCTCGATCCATTCGTTGTCGCCGCGCAGCACCGAACCGTACCAGACGCTGGCGTCGGACAAGAGGCGCACCTTGCCGGTCAATACGGCGGTTTCGGCGACCCAGTAGAGCCCGTCCGCTGGAAATTCGGGGGCCTGCCCGTCAAGCTCGTAAATCGCCATCGTCACTCCTTTCGCGTCTGGAACGCCGTGGATACAATTCCTATGGCCCAATGTCATTCCCGAACGCATGGGGCCTTTTGGCCGTAAGGCGCTTGAAGCCCTTGTAACCGGGAGATGGCCCCGCTAATGAAAAGCGCCCCGATAGGATTCCTGAGGGTTTGATCGAGCCGATGAGCACTGAAAACACCAAAAAGGGCGGAAACCCGCTGCCGGTCTTTATCATTTCGCTCTGCGCCGCCATCGTGATGGCTGGCGGGTTTGCGATCGTCGTGGAGGCATTTATCCTTGCGGCGGCCAACCTGTTCGAACTCGGATCGACTCTCGTTTGGGCCGCCAGCGGCCTGAACGTCCTTCTGGCGATTTGGTTCGCTGTCTGGACCTTTGTGCGGTCGTGGCATGTGGAGCGGCGCTTAAGGGCGGGTCTGGAGGTCGACGAACCGAAGATGTCGATCCTTGGGACTCTTCGAGGATAGAGAGCTTTTCCCGGCCTGGCGGCGACGCTTGCCGGGGTGAATACCCCATGCGGGGCAGCCCAAAAGCCCGTATGGTTTGGCCAGAGCAAGAGGTTCTAAGAGCAAGAGGTTCTAAGGGGGTCCGCGATGTCGGTTTGGGGAAAGCTTGCAGGTGCAGCCGCTGGGCTTGCGGTTGGAGGGCCGATCGGCGCGTTGGTCGGCGGCGTGGCCGGCCATTATGTGATCGACCGCGACGGTGAGCAGGAAGCCGGCGGCGGTCAGGATCAAGTGGCCTTTACCGTCGGTGTGATCGCGCTCGGCGCCAAAATGGCCAAGGCGGACGGCGTCGTCACCATGGACGAGGTCAACGCGTTCAAGGAAGTCTTCAAGGTTCCCGATGGGGAAATGAAGAACGTGGCGCGCGTGTTCAACCTGGCGAAACAAGAAGTCTCCGGATACGAGGCCTATGCCGACCAGCTCGCCGGGATGTTCAAGGGCAACCGGAAGCTGCTCGAGGACGTGCTCGACGGTCTGTTTCACATCGCCAAGGCGGACGACGAGTTCGACCCGAGCGAGGAACAGTTTCTGGCGCAGGTCGCCAAGCGCTTCGGCTTCACCGATACGGAATTCGGCTACATCAAGGCCCGGCACGTCGTGGCCTCGAAGCGCAATCCCTACGAGGTGCTTGAAGTCGAGCCGTCGATTTCCAATGACGATTTGAAAGGCCAGTACCGCAAGCTGATTTCGGAGAATCATCCCGACAAGCTGATCGCGCGCGGCGTTCCGGAGGAGTTCATCGCGATCGCCACGGACAAGGTTGCCGCGATCAACGAGGCCTATCAGCAGATCGCGAAAGAGCGCGGGCTTTAGAGCGGACGGCGCAACCAGCCTCTGCGCCGCGATTTGTCATGCCCGGACTTGATCCGGGCGTCCACGCGCAAGCCGTGCCTCTTGGAAACGACGTGGATGGCCGGGTCGAGCCCGGTCATGACGAGCGAGTGTAGGCTGCGACTGCCGGACGGTCGGATATGCTTCAAGCAGCAACGATCATGCTCTAAAACGTGCCTCTCGCCGGCAGCGAGCACGATGGCAATCGCGGTGCGGTGGCTATTTTATGAATGGTTTTTCTCCAGGGCAGCTCTCATGACAACGTCGCCCGACAGTAAGCTTGCCGCGCATTGGGTGCCGTCGCCCAATTTCGAACCGCGGCGGGACGGGCGTGTGCCCGACACGCTCATCCTTCACTACACGGGCATGGAATCGTGCGAAGCGGCGCGAGACTGGCTCGTGAACGTGGAGTCGAAGGTCTCCGCGCATTATCTCGTCGACGCCGCCGGGGCGATCACCCAAATGGTGGGCGAGACGGAGCGCGCGTGGCACGCGGGCCAGAGCTTTTGGTCCGGCGAGACCGATCTCAATTCGGCGTCGATCGGAATCGAGATCCACAATCCAGGCCACGATTTCGACTATCCGCCCTTTCCCGATGAGCAGATGCGCGCCGTCGAGGCACTGTGCCTCGACATTCTCGGCCGGCACGCCATCCCGAGAGAGCGCGTCCTTGCCCATTCGGACATTGCCCCTGGGCGGAAGCGCGATCCCGGGGAGCGCTTCGACTGGGCCCGGCTCGCGCGCGCGGGCATTGGTTTGTGGACCGAGCCGGTTCCGCTCGGAGAGGATGCGGGTCTTGGACTTGGCGACGAAAGCGAGGCGGTCGCGGAACTCCAGCGGGACCTCAAGGATTTCGGCTACGGCGTGGAGGTCACGTCGACCTATGCGCGCGGCACCGAAACCGTGGTCGAGGCTTTCCAGCGGCACTACCGTCAGGCGCGCATAGACGGCCGCGCGGATCGCTCGACCCGGGAGACGCTGAAGCGGCTGCTCGCGATCCGGTCGGGCGTTTCGGTCTGAGCACCGCTCCGGCGCTTCGCGAGACTCAACGCCACGATCATGAAAAAAGGCCCGCCCGGTCGAACGGGCGAGCCTCGAAAGCCATGCGATCCGGCGCGCATCGCGCCGCGCGGACTTTTAGTTGTCGTTGTAGAAGCTCTCGGCCTTGGCCACGTTGCCTTCCGGGTCCTTCATGAACTCCTCTTTGGCTTCCTGCTTGCTGAAGCAGTAGAGCTTGTCGCCGACCTTCTCGTGAACCGAGCAGTCCGTGTATTTCTTCGTGCCCTGGGTCAGACCCCAGGCGCAATTGTTGCCGAACTCTCCGAGAGCACCTGCGGCCAGAGCAGCGGAGCCGGAAAGAGCAATAACGGCGCCGGCGGTGGCGGCGGCAAGAATGGACTTCTTCATAAACAAACCTCCAACTAATTCATTTTATTGGCGCAATCGTCCGTTGAGACGCAATTGAAACGTCAGAAATATCGGCGCCGTCAATGGACAATTTCGGTGCCATTTTGCCCTGTGCCGCCCACGGCGCAAAGGGCTTTACCGCGCCGCGGCGAACCTTTTCCATGCCCGATTAGGCCGAGAAGCACAACCTACTGGTTGTCGTTATAGAAGCTCTGGGCCTTGGCCAGATTGCCTTCCGGATCTTTCATGAACAGCGTCTTGGCGGTTTCGTTGCCGAAGCAATAGGTTTTGCCGCCGATCTCGGCATTGACCGAACAATCGGTCTCGATCTTCTTTTCGAGCGCGAGGCCCATCGCGCACATATTGCCGTATTCGCCGGTTGCGGCGATCGCCGACGTGGCGAACATGAGCGCGCCGGCGGCAACGATGGGGGTCATGATTTTCATCGCTTTGTCCTCTCCAATTTTGGTTGATGCGTGTTTCCGCGCCGGAGGCACGTTCCGCCTTTGGCGTGGCATCACGCTACGGGAGATCAACGCACGGCGAATGCGACCTGGGTCACATACCGGCCATCACAACTTCGCGATCTCAAGGCGAATTTCCGGTAAGACGAAGCGTTCCCGTCCGCGACGAGGGCCGGGACGGCAAGGAAGGCGCTTGGACGCAAGCGGGCGATGCGCGGGCACCGCTAAAGCGTATCCTCGAAGTCCATGCCTTCGAATGTGTAGCGATCGACTTGAGTCCAGATTCCGTCTTCCAGAACCGGAACCTTGTGGATCTTGACGTCGCCGACCTTGAGTTCGCCGCTCTTTTCGTCGACCCAGAAGTCCAGGTCGTAATACTCGTCCTTGCTGCCGGGCTTGCGGAAATCGGTACAGGCGAAATATTTGCCTTCGCCTTTGAGATGACGCACGGGCCGGTGCATCTCGACGAATTGCAGCTTCACGTCCTCGCCCGTCTTGTCGTCCTTGACGGTGATGTTGCCGTCCGCGTCCTTGTTCTCGAGGATGTAGTCGTGGATCGCGGCCATCACTTGCCAGGCCCGCGCGCCTTCGATGCTGCCGGGATGTTCCTGCACGGGCAGCCACCACCACGCGACCGGAAGGCGCGAGATCATGAAATAGCCGTCGCCGTCGCGCTTCGGTCCCTTCTGCACGCGGATGTCCATCAGCGTGAGTTGATCGCCTTCGGGTTTGAACCAGAAGTCGATGGCGTATTGCTTCTTCGGCTCGTCGACGTCGTGAAAGATCACGTTCGCGAACCAGCCATAGCCTTCCATGCCGCGTACGATCTTGATCTCTTCGAACTTCAGTTTGAGATCGGTATCGAGCTTCGGGTCGTGAAAGACGAAGACATCGCCCTTGGAGCGTTCGTCGATGACTTGCTCCACCCGCGCGTTGACATCCGTCTCGGTAAAGACCTTTTGCCCCAACGCGGCCTTCGCGTGCTGCTGGTCGAGAAATTTTTCGGCCTTGGCGATATTGCCCTTCGGGTCTTTCAAGAATGCGGCCTTCGAGTTCTCGCTCGAGAAGCAATAGACCTTGCCGTCTTCGCCGGTCCAGTTGATCGAACAATCCGTCTGCACCATTTGCCCATCGGCAAGGCCCATGGCGCAACTGTCGTCGAATTCGCCTTTCGCGTCCCCGTGATCGTCCATGGCGAGGACGGAAGGGGGCATGCCAATCATGAGCGCTCCCGCCAGGAGCGCAGGCAATGTCAGACGGCAAACAAGCTGTCTCGGTGTTGTGTCCATCATTGTCTTAGGTCCTTGGGCAGTATTGTTGACCGGCAATCGCCGTTGATTGTTATGGGCTTCGGTTGCCGGAAATAATTTTGTCGCCTCCGGCGGATAGGTCTGTGACCTTGGTTACGTTGCACGCTTGTCATCACTGCGTACCCGCTCGAAGTGCGGGCCGGGAAATCTCGGTACCGCCTATGCCGTACGCGGCAAGGCCGCCGCGCCGCAATCGTTGGAACCGGACGGCATCCGGCAGAGCGCCGCTTGTCTCCGGCTCCAACTCGGCGAGTTCCGGAAAAACGTTGAGCCAGCGGGTTATGAGGACGTGGTTCGTCATTGTTCGAGGCCGTTTCGTTGGGGCAGGCCTTCCGCACATCGTCGGTTTGCCGCGAGCATATGGGAACAATGGCAATCGGGGGATCAAAATGCCGTGACATGCCCGGGACTGCTAGGCACTGGCGAGCGGCACACTTTCGCATGATCGCGGGAACGCGGCGCGTCTTGACGGACGCGCACGCTTTCCCCTTATGTTGGTCAGTCAGCAGGCCGGATGGCCGCTCCTCACGCATGGGGAGAGGAAAGTCCGGGCTCCATGGAAGCACGGTGCCGGATAACGTCCGGCGGGGGCGACCCCAGGGAAAGTGCCACAGAAAGCAAACCGCTCTCGAGACTGGCTGACAGCCTCGAGGGTAAGGGTGAAAGGGTGCGGTAAGAGCGCACCGCGGCTTTGGTAACAAAGACGGCAAGGCAAACCCCACCGGGAGCAAAACCGAATAGGGGCGGCACGGGCGAGCGATCGTCCACGTCTGTTTCCAGACGCGCGGCCCGGGTTGGTTGCACGAGGCGTCCTGCAAGGGGCGTCCAAGATGAATGGCCATCGCCTCGCCGCAAGGCGAGGAACAGAACCCGGCTTACAGGCTTGGTGACATGTTAGGACCGGCGCGGGGGACGACCCTTGCGCCGGTCTCCAACCTCACGTTCCCGTGAAGCGTCATGGAACATCGGCCGTGCTTGTGCATTTCTATCAGTGAACTGCACAGGCAACGAAAGGAGATCCACCATGCTTGGTTGGGCTTTGACGTTCCTTATAATCGCTTTGATCGCAGGTCTTCTTGGCTTTGGTGGAATCGCCGGCGCATCCGCGGGCATCGCCAAGATCTTGTTCTTTATCTTCTTGGTACTGCTTGTGGCCTCGGTGGTCATGCATCTCGTACGCGGCGCCGCGCGTTAGCGGCAAATCCTGAGCAAAAGAGAACGGCCGGCGGGGGAGGTCACGCCGGCCGTTCGATTTGGAAGCGCTCGAGACGTCTCGGCGCTTCGGCTTTGATTAAGCGAGATCGAAGCGATCCGCGTTCATCACCTTCGTCCAAGCCGCGACGAAGTCCTTCACGAACTTCTCCTTGTTGTCGTCTTGGGCGTAGACCTCGACATAGGCACGCAGGACCGAGTTCGATCCGAAGACCAAGTCCATGCGCGTCGCGGTCCATTTGACGGCATCGGTCTTGCGGTCGCGGATCTCGTAGAGGCCGTCCTCCACAGGGACCCATTTGTAGGCCATGTCGGTCAGGTTGACGAAGAAGTCCGTCGTCAGCGCGCCCTCGCGGCCGGTCAAGACGCCGTGCTTGGTGCCGCCATAGTTGGTGCCCATGGCGCGCATGCCGCCGACCAGAACCGTCATTTCAGGCGCGGTGAGGCGCATGAGCTGGGTCCGGTCCAGCATCAGCTCTTCGGGCGTGACGGCGTAGTCCTGCTTCAGCCAGTTGCGATAGCCGTCGGCGAGCGGTTCCAGCACGTCGAAGGATTCCGCGTCGGTCATCTCGTCCGTCGCGTCGCCTCGACCCGGCTCGAACGGCACGGACACGTCGTAACCGGCGGCCTTGGCGGCCTGTTCGACACCGAGATTGCCGGCAAGCACGATAACGTCGGCAATGCTGGCACCGGCCTCCTTGGCGATCGGCTCGAGGACGGAGAGCACCTTGGCCAGACGCTCGGGCTCGTTGCCTTCCCAGTCCTTCTGCGGGGCCAGGCGGATACGCGCGCCGTTCGCGCCGCCGCGCATGTCGGACCCGCGATAGGTGCGGGCGCTGTCCCAGGCGGTGGAGACCATCTCGGCGATGCTGAGACCGCTCGCGGCGATCTTGGCCTTGACGGCGTCCACGTCGTAACTGGTGGGGCCGGCGGGAATCGGGTCCTGCCAAATCAGGTCCTCCGCGGGCACGTCCGGACCGATATAGCGGGCCTTGGGACCCATGTCGCGGTGGGTCAGCTTGAACCAGGCCCGTGCGAAGGTCTCCTTGAAGTACTCCGGATCGGCCATGAACTTTTCGCAGATCGCCTTGTAGGTCGGGTCGAACCGCATCGCCATGTCCGCATCGGTCATGATCGGGTTGTGACGCTTGGACGGATCGGTCGCGTCAAGCGGCTTGTCCTCTTCCTTGATGCCGATCGGCTCCCACTGATTGGCGCCGGCCGGGCTCTTCCTCAGCCACCAGTCGTAGCCGAACAGCAGATCGAAATAGCCCATGTCGAACTGCGTGGGATGGGTGGTCCAGGCCCCTTCGAGACCGGATGTGACCGCGTTGGCGGCTTTGCCGTCCATGTGCGGATTGTTCCAGCCGAGGCCCTGCATTTCGGGGCCCGCCGCTTCCGGAGCCGGACCGAGGTCGTCGGCATTGCCGTTGCCGTGGGTTTTGCCGACGGTGTGGCCGCCCGCGGTCAGAGCGGCGGTTTCCTCGTCGTTCATGGCCATGCGCTTGAAGGTCTCGCGCACCTGTGCAGCGGTCTTGATCGGGTCGGGACTGCCGTTCACGCCTTCCGGATTCACGTAGATCAGGCCCATCTGAACGGCAGCGAGCGGGTTCTCCATGGTCATGGGATCGTCCACGTCCTCATAGCGTCCGTCGCTCGGCGCCAGCCATTCCTTTTCCGCGCCCCAGTAGGTGTCGATTTCCGGATGCCAGATGTCCTCGCGGCCGAAACCGAAGCCGAAGGTCTTCAGCCCCATGGATTCGTAAGCGATGTTGCCGGCCAGAATGATCAGGTCGGCCCAGGAGACCTTGTTGCCGTACTTCTTCTTGACCGGCCACAGAAGTCGGCGGGCCTTGTCGAGGCTGACATTGTCCGGCCAGGAGTTCAGCGGCGCGAAACGCTGGTTGCCGGTACCGCCGCCGCCACGGCCGTCGGCCAGGCGATAGGAGCCAGCAGCGTGCCAGGCCATGCGGATCATCAGACCGCCATAGTGACCCCAGTCGGCCGGCCACCATTCCTGGCTGTCCGTCATCAGCGCGGTCATGTCTTTCTTGAGTGCGTCGAAGTCGAGCGACTTTACTTCCTCGCGATAGTCGAAATCCTTCCCCATCGGGTCGGTCTTCGTATCGTGCTGACTCAGGATGTCCAGGTTGAGGGCGTTCGGCCACCAATCCATGACTGAAGTTCCTGTCTCGGTCACTGCCCCATGCATCACTGGGCAACCGCCGGATTTTTCGACTTTCGCGTCCATGTTTCCTCATCTCCGATCTTGAGCTCTTAAGCGGGTTCGCTCTGGCCCGATCCGCCGGGCCGAGATTGCGCGCCGCAGTCGATAAGCGCAAATTGTATTTGCCTATAGGGCCGATAAGAAAAACTAATACAACTCCTTGGGCAGCAGAATTGCCCCTGACCACATGCCGGTTTCAGCGCCCGAGGAAGTTCTGGATCAGCCGCAAGGTGGCTTCGGGCTGCTCCTCTTGCGGCATGTGCCCGCATTTTTCGATGATCTCGATCCGGGAGGTCGGCATGTTGCGGCGAAGTTCCAGGCCGATCTCCAGCGGGACGATCCGGTCGTTGTCGCACCAGGCGATCAGCGTGGGCAGCTTGATTGTGGGATACCGCTTGGAGATTTCGTCGAGCCCTTGAGGAACGATCTGCCGGGCGCTGTGGATCACCGCATACTTTCCGGCGGGCGTGCGCAGCGGCGCGGCGTACATCTCGATGTCCTCATCGCCGATCTTGCTGTCGTCGTAATAGGCAAGCTTGAGCGCCACCCGAGCCTGAACCTCCGGGGGGACCATCCGGACGCCGAGATGCGAGACGAGCGGCATGTCCATCATCTTGAAGGCGACCGGGATGTTCTGGGGGTAGGCGATCGTGTCCAGCAAGACGAGCTTGGCGATCCGCCCCTTGAGGCGGGGATCGTCGTCGAGCGCCAGCATCAGCGAGATGCCGCCCCCGTACGAATGGCCCACAAGCGTCAAATTCTTGAGGTCGTTATCGAGGATCAGCTGCTTGATGAGCTCGGCTTGATCGAAAATCGAGTAGTGCGCGTCCAGCGGTTTGTCGGATTGCCCGAACCCCTTGAGGTCGACGGCGATGACCTTGTGGGTCTCGGCAAGTGCCGGAGCAATCCGCCGCCAGGTGAAGGTGCTCGATCCGAAGCCGTGAATGAGCAGGACCGGCGAGCCTTCGCCCTTGGTCTCGTAGAATAGCTTCACGGGGGCGTCTGGAGGACCGAGCCGCGCGAAGCCGGGCCCTTCGGGCATGGGCATCTTGGAGGCCGCGCGCGCGGCCGGAAGGCCGCACGCCATTGCGAAGAGCGCAATGGCCGTCAGGCCAAATGCGCCCCGGCGGACTCCCCTCAGCACTGCCACGACATCGTCCATCGCCATCCCGCGCGTGGCCGCCGCCACCGCGCCACTAGGCACGCCAATTGCGCTGTCTCTGTGACCGAAGCCGGACATGGCCGGGCACCGCCGGTCCGGGGCGCCGCGCCTCGAGACCTGCTCGGACCCGCCGGCATGACTTTATCCCGCTTCGCGCCGTTCCAGCAATCGGACGCCGCGCGCAGCCGAAACCCGCTCCGATTCGCGTATGGCGCGTCATCGACGATCGGGGACCGGAAAGTCCCGTAAAAATAGGGTTAATCCCAAGGCTTTCCATTGACGCCCATATAATCCCATGGTATCCCATTAATGCCCGTTCGGTGAGTGGGGTGGAGGAAGCAGGCAGCGCTTCCTTTGAGGCCACGGGGGGATCCGCGCCACTTCCTCCACCCATTTTCCGGACAAGCGTGAGGCAAGCGCCGAAGCGCCGTTCGTTTCAGTGCAGTTCAGTCGGCTTCGCAGCGCGTGAGGGGGGAGATGGATCAGTTTGTCTCGTCATTCACGAATAGGATCGACGCCAAGGGCCGGGTCTCCGTTCCCGCTTCCTTTCGTACCGTTCTCGCCAAAGACGGGCTCGACGGCATCTACTGCTATCCATCGCTCGATGCGCCGGCACTCGACGCCGGCGGCCAGCGTCTCGTCGATAAAATCAATTCTTTGGTCGAAGACCTCGCGCCGTACTCCGATGAGCGCGATCAGCTCGCCACGGCGCTCTTCGGCACGTCCGAAATTCTCACCATCGATCAAGACGGCCGTACGATTCTCCCGGAGCGCCTGCGCGAACACGCTGGCATCGCCAGCCACATTACCTTTGTGGGGCTGGGCGAAAAATTTCAGCTTTGGGAGCCGAAACGCTTTGAAGCCCATTTGGCGGAGGCGCGCGACAAGGTTCGCGACCTTCGCAAGTTACTCGGCGCGGGGCGCCGCGGAAGCGGCGGTGCGGAGGGACCACGGGAATGATGACGGACCGCGGCAGGCCATCGTCTGCCGCTGGCGGACTGGCCCGTCACATTCCCGTGTTGCTCTCCGAAGTCCTCTCGACGCTTCGGCCTGAGGACGGCGATGTCGTCATAGACGGCACGTTCGGAGCAGGCGGTTATGCACGGGCCATTCTCGAAGCGGCCGAATGCCGTCTCATTGCCATCGATCGCGACGCCGAGGCCCTTGCCAGCGCCCAAGACCTGGCGGAGGCCTTTCCGGGGCGCTTCCAGGCCGTGCTCGGCCGTTATAGCGAGATGGAAGCTCTGGCCGCCGCGGCGGGGGTGACCGCCGTCGATGGCGTCACGCTCGATCTCGGCGTGTCCTCGATGCAGCTCGACCGGCCCGAGCGCGGGTTTTCCTTCGCCAAGGACGGCCCGCTCGACATGCGTATGGGAGGCGAGGGTCCCACCGCGGCCGATCTGGTCAATGATCTCGAAGAGGCAGAACTCGCGGATATCATTTATATTTTTGGCGAAGAGCGGCGCTCGCGGGCCATCGCCAAGGCGATCGTCAAAAGGCGTGCGGCGGCTCCGATCACGCGGACCGGCGAGCTCGCGGACATCGTTGCCGGGGTGCTGGGCCGCAAGCGCGACGACGCGAAGCACCCAGCCACACGGACGTTTCAGGCGCTCAGGCTCTGCGTAAACGCCGAATTGGAGGAACTTGCCGGGGGGCTCAGCGCCGCGGAGCGGCTCTTGAGGCCGGGCGGGCGCCTCGTGGTGGTCACCTTCCATTCCCTGGAAGACCGGATCGTAAAGCGTTTCCTCGCCAGCCGCAGTGCGGCGCCCCAAAAAGGGTCGCGGTATTTGCCGGATTCGGAGGCTAAAGAATTTTTGCCAAGCTTCCAGCTTCTTAACCGTCGGCCTTTAGAACCGACTACGGAAGAGATTCGAACCAATCCGAGGGCGCGGTCGGCAAGGCTCAGAGCAGCGCGCCGGACCGGGGCTCCGGCCCACAAGCCGGACTTCGCCGGGCTGGGGGTACCTAGGGTGCGCCGTCAACGGGGCACGTAGTTTGAGTTGAGGGGGCGCGCGGGGCACATCCCGTGTTGATGCGATGCTGCGTTTTGTGAATATCTGCCTTGTTCTCGGCCTCGTTGCCCTGGCCTACGTCATTTATCAGGTCAAGTACGAAGCCCGCAGCCTGGACGAGACGATCGTCTCGCTCCGGCAGCAAATCGAAGAAGAGCGCGATGCGCTGGCCGTCGCGCGCGCCGAATGGAGCCTTCTGAACAGCCCCGAGCGCATCGAACGTCTCGCCACGAAGTATTTGGAGCTCTCGCCCGCTCAGCCTCAGCAACTCGTGATTCTGGACGAAGCGACCGAGAAGGATTTCCAGCGGGCCCACGAACTGGCGCAGATTGCCAAGACCGGTGCCGCCAAATCCGCTGGTTACAAACCGGCGGCTCATTAGGCACGGACGGAATGGCTTTGCGCGAAACTCATAATCCCGACCCAGCGGAAATACGTGCGGCGCGCGCCTATCATACCCGTTGCCGCACGCGGTTCCGGTTGGCTTGTCTCGGCTTCGCCGCCGCGTTCGTCTTGATCGGCGGCCGGCTGGTGTCGCTCGGCTTCGCCGAGATCGGGGCGGGGCGGGGCGGGGCTTACGACATTTCCACGACCATCCATCGCCCCGACATTCTCGACCGCAACGGGCAAATGCTCGCCACCGATATCCGGGGCGCGACGCTGTTCGCCGATCCCAAGCGTGTTATCGACGCCGACGAGGTGGTCGAACGCCTGGCGGCGGTGCTGCCGAATATCAACAAAGCCAAGCTGCGCAAGAAGCTCTTGGGCGACGGACGCTTCGTGCGCATCGCACGTGAATTGGCGCCGCGTCAGCAGCAGCAGGTGCACGACCTCGGCCTGCCGGGTCTCGGTTTCATCCAGGAATACCGGCGGTTCTATCCGGTCGGGGCGACCGCCAGCCATGTGGTTGGGCTGGTCGATGTCGACAATCGCGGGCTCGCGGGCATCGAGAAGTTCATCGACAACAATCCCCAGCTCACGATGATGAACCCGCAGACCGATTCCGGCGACGAGACCGTCGCGGTCTCGCTCGACATCGGCGTGCAGCACGTCCTGCGGGAAGAACTCAGAAACGCGATGAAGCTGTACGAGGCGAAGGCCGCTTCGGGCATCGTCATGAACGTGCACACGGGCGAAGTTCTGGCTCTCGCTTCCCTGCCGGACTTCGACCCGCACAACCGCAAGCAGGCGCTCGACAAGGAGCGGATCAATCGCATCGGCTTTGGCGTCTACGAGATGGGGTCGGTGTTCAAGACCTTCACCGTGGCGGGCGTCCTCGACTCCGGGCTCGCCAATGTCAACACGGTCTACGACGCCACGAGCCCGATCTATTTCGGCCGTTTCTCCATCAGCGATTTCCACGGCAAGCGCCGCCCGCTGACCGTGACCGAGGCCTTCGTCTATTCGTCGAACATCGCGTCGGCGAAAATGGCGTTGCATATGGGCATCCCGGCTCATCGCGCCTTCCTCAAGAAGCTCGGGTTCCTGGATCCCGTCACCACGGAACTCGGACCGAGCGCCGCGCCGATCGTGCCGAAGCATTGGAAGAAGCTGAACACGATGACGATCGCGTTCGGACACGGGCTTTCGGTGACTCCGCTGCAATTGGCGACCGCGACTTTGCCGGTCGTCAACGGCGGCCTCGCGGTGCCGCCCACATTCCTGCCGCGCACGCGGGAGGAGGCCGCGGCCATGTCCAAGCGGGTCCTGAAACCCGATACGAGCGCGGCCGTCGTCAAGATGATGCGCGACAACGTCGTGCGCGGTTCGGGCAAGCGCGCCAACGCGGAAGGCTATCGTGTGGGCGGCAAGACCGGAACGGCGGAGAAGGTCGTCAACGGGCGCTACGCGCGGCACGCCCTGCTCAACAGCTTCCTGTCCGTGTTCCCCACGGACGATCCGCAATATGTCGTGCTCGTGACCTTGGATGAGCCGCAGCGCGTGGAGGCTTCCAACTTCAATGCCACCGCGGGCGTGAACGCCGCCCCCACGGTCGGAAAGGTCGTGGCACGCATCGCCCCCATCCTCGGCGTTCCGCCGAAACTCGACGAGACGGCGTCGCGGTTTGACGCCAAGAGATCGGGCACCTATTAGAAGTTTGCCGGGACGTCATCCGCTCGTCTCGGCCTTGATATTCTCAATTGAAAATCGTCGGTTACGGGCAGTCGGACATGACACTCGGTGAGTTGCTAGGCACGGAGGCGAAGTTGAGCGCGGCCGTTGCCGCGCTCCCGGTCTCGGGGCTTGCGGCCGATAGCCGGCAGGTCAAGCCCGGCTACCTCTTCGCCGCCCTTCCCGGTGTCAATACGGACGGCGCCCGGTTCGCCGCCGATGCCGTTACGCGCGGCGCCGTCGCTCTGCTCTCATCGGACGAGATCGACGCCGGCGTTCCGGTCATCGCCGTTCCCGATCCGCGACGGCATCTCGCACTGATCGCCGCGCGCTTCTTTGAGGCGCAGCCCGAGACGGTCGTGGCGGTCACCGGCACCAACGGAAAGACCTCCGTGGCGGCGTTCACGCGTCAGCTCTGGAGCGATGCGGG
Organism: Hyphomicrobiaceae bacterium UBA7697; assembly: GCA_002482645.1. GTDB lineage: Bacteria > Pseudomonadota > Alphaproteobacteria > Rhizobiales > Methyloligellaceae > Methyloceanibacter. Next base: position 167,028 of record DLGJ01000001.1, on the reverse strand, counting down.
ATACGCGGCTGCGAGCCTCGGAACCGTCGGCGTGGTGTCGCCCGGCGGCACCAAAGCCCTGCGGCACACGACGCCCGATCCCATCGAGCTGCACGAAATTCTCGCAAGCCTTGCCGGGGAGTCCGTGACCCATCTGGCGCTCGAGGCCTCCAGTCACGGTTTGCAGCAGCGGCGCCTCGACGGGGTGAGGCTGAAGGCCGGGGCCTTCACTAATATCTCGCGCGATCATTTGGACTACCACGCGAGCTTTGAAGACTATTTCGAGCAGAAGCTGCGTCTCTTCTCCGAGCTGCTGCCAGACGGTGCCGCCGCCGTCGTCGATATGGATAGCGCGGAAAGCCGGCGTGTTGCGGATGCCGCGAAGGCAAGCGGTCTCGACGTGATCACCGTGGGACGGAACGGACAGACCCTGCGCCTCGTTGAAGTGGAGAACGAGGGTTTCGCGCAGAGGCTCGCGATCGAACATGAGGGTAAGCGCCATAGGGTGCTGCTGCCGCTGGTCGGTGCATTTCAGGCGAGCAATGCGCTCGTGGCTGCGGGGCTTGCCATGGCTACGGGCGGGTCCGCCGCCGACGTGCTCCCGCGCCTCGCGGACTTGCGCGGCGCTACGGGCCGTCTCGACCTCGCCGGAACGGCCCGGACGGGTGCGCCCATTTTCGTCGACTATGCGCATACGCCCGACGCGCTCATCAAGGCGCTCGACTCGCTGCGGCCCTACGCCGCCAATCGGCTATTCGTCGTGTTCGGCTGCGGCGGAGACCGCGACCGGGGCAAGCGGCCGCAAATGGGCGCGGCGGCGGCCGGCAAGGCGGATGTCGTGATCGTCACCGACGACAACCCGCGCAGCGAGGACCCGGCCACGATTCGCGACGAGATTCTTGTGGCGGCGCCCGGTGCCCGCGAGATTGGCGACCGCACCACGGCCATCTCCGAAGCGATCCGCATGCTGCGCGCTGGCGACGTGCTGCTCGTCGCCGGGAAGGGGCACGAGACCGGCCAAACCATCGGCACGCGGGTCGTTCCGTTTTCCGACCATGAAGCGGTCGCCGCGGCGCTCACCAAGGGGGCGGATTTTGGCTGATCCTCTCTGGACCCTGGGCGAGGTGCTCGGCGCGACAGGCGGCCGCTGCGAGGGCGATCCGGCGGCCCCCGTCTCCGGTTTTTCGATCGACAGCCGCGCGCTTGCGGCGGGCGAAGGATTTATCGCGATAAGGGGGCCGAACCGCGACGGCCACGATTACGCCGCCAAGGCGCTTCAGTCCGGCGCCGGCTGCGCCATCGTCGAGGAGACGTTTCCCGGCGAGAGCTATCCGGCGGCCTCCGGGGACGATGCGAAAGCCGATCTCGACGAGAGCCGGCTGGTCCGTGTCCGCGACACGTTCGATGCGCTGAACGATCTCGGCCGCCAGGGGCGCGACCGCACAGAGCATGCCGTGGTGATCGCGGTCACGGGAAGCGCCGGCAAGACCGGCACCAAGGAAGCCTTGCGCGCCGCGCTGGCCCCGAGCGGAACGGTTCACGCCTCCGCCAAGTCGTTCAACAATCATTGGGGCGTGCCGCTGACGCTCGCCAATATGCGGCGGGACATCGATTACGGCATTTTCGAAGTCGGCATGAACCATGCGGGCGAGATTTCCGTTCTCACCCGGCTGGTGCGGCCGCATATCGCCATCGTCACCACCGTGGCGCCGGTTCATCTCGGCTTCTTCGCGTCGGTCGAAGAGATCGCCGACGCCAAGGCGGAGATCTTCGAGGGACTGGAGCCTGGAGGGACCGCCATCCTCAACCGGGACAATCCGCATTTCGATAGGCTGGCCGAAGCCGCTCGCCGCCACGGCGCTGAGATCGTCGGCTTCGGCGAGGACGGCCGCGCCGACGCCCGGCTTTTGCAGTGCGATCTCGGTGCGGACGGTTCGGCGGTGACATCCGACGTCCTCGGCGAAACGATCTCCTATCGCTTGGGTGCGCCGGGCCGGCACGTGGTGCAGAACACGCTTGCCGTGCTTGCGGCGGTGAAGCTGGCTGGCGCCGATCTGGCGGCGGCGGCGGGCGCGCTCGGCGGCGTTCGCGCGCCGGCGGGCCGCGGCGAACGGTTCGTGATCGCAACGGACGGGGGACCGGTTTGCATTGTCGACGAATCCTACAATGCCAACCCCGCCTCCATGCGCGCGGCGCTTCAGACGCTCGGGCTCGCGCCCCGCAGCGAATACAAGCGGCGCGTTGCCGTGCTCGGCGATATGCTCGAACTCGGGCAGCAGGGCCCGAGGTTGCATCGGGACCTCGCCGAAGCCGTTGACGCGGGCGGTATAGATGTTGTCTTTGCCTGCGGCGCCTGCATGGCCTCATTGTTCGAGGCCCTGCCGCAAGCCCGGCAGGGCGCATACGCGAAGACATCCGAAGACCTGGCGCCGGCACTTCTGTCGGGCGTGCGGCCGGGCGATATTATCGTGGTCAAGGGGTCGCTCGGAAGCCGCATGGCCCCGCTTGTGGAGGCGCTGAAGCGCCGGTTTGAACACGGCTGATTTCGGCCGAGGACCCGCCGGACACCGGTGGACCGCTCAAAGGGGGAAGAAACGCGATGCTGTATTGGTTGGCCGAACTCGCGCCCGACGTCGCATTCCTGAATATCTTCCGCTACATCACGTTTCGGACGGGCGGCGCCATCGTCACCGCGCTGGCCTTCGTGTTCTTCTTCGGCCCACGCGTGATCCGCTCTCTGCGCGTCCGCCAAGGCAAGGGCCAGCCGATCCGCACCGAGGGGCCGCAGAGCCACATCATCCAGAAGCAGGGCACGCCCACCATGGGCGGTCTGATGATCCTCTCGGGCCTCGTGGTGTCGGTCCTGCTGTGGGGAAACCTCTCCAATCCCTATGTGTGGGTCGTGCTGCTGCTGACCCTCGTTTACGGTGCGGTCGGTCTCTACGACGACTATCTCAAGGTGACCAAGCAATCGGTGCTCGGCTTCGCGGGGCGCATCAAGATCGTCATCGAAGCGGTTGCCGCGATCATCGCGACCTATGTCATCGCCTCGGTCGGGGAGCCGCCGCTCGCGACCTCGATCACGATTCCCTTTTTCAAGGATATCGTGATCCCGCTGGGGATGTGGCTGTTCGTTATCTTCGGCACCTTCATCATCGTCGGGGCCGGCAATGCGGTGAACCTCACCGACGGCCTCGACGGTCTCGCCATCGTGCCGGTCATGATCGCCGCGGCGACCTTCGGCTTCATCGCCTACGTGGTCGGCAACTCGCTCTTCGCCGACTATCTGCAGATTCATTTCGTCAAAGGCACGGGCGAACTCGCCATTATCTGCGGCGCGCTCGTGGGGGCCGGGCTCGGCTTCCTCTGGTTCAACGCGCCGCCCGCGCTGATCTTCATGGGCGATACGGGATCGCTGGCGCTTGGCGGGGCGCTCGGAACCGTCGCGGTCGCGACGAAGCACGAACTCGTGCTGGCCATCGTCGGCGGCTTGTTCGTGCTGGAGGCGGTGTCCGTGATCGTTCAGGTCACCTCCTACAAGATGTTCGGCAAACGCGTGTTCCGCATGGCGCCACTGCATCACCACTTCGAGCAGAAGGGCTGGCCCGAATCGACCGTCGTCATTCGATTCTGGATCATCTCGGTGGTGCTCGCACTCGCCGGCCTCGCGACCCTGAAATTGCGCTAAGATTCAGCCGTCATGATTCCCGTCACGATCTTCGCTGGACGAAAGCTGGCGGTCGTGGGCGCCGGGCTGAGCGGCCTTGCGACCGCGCGCGCGCTGCTTGAGGGCGGCGCCGATGCCGTCGTCTGGGACGACAAGGAGGCTGGGCGCGCCCAAGCGGCCGAGGCGGGCCTTCCGGTCGGGGATCTCACGAGCGCGGATTTCAAATCCTTTGCCGCGCTCGTTCTGGCGCCGGGCATTCCGCTCACCCATCCAGAGCCGCATTGGTCGGTCAAGAAGGCGCGCGCGGCCGGGATCGAGGTTATCGGCGATGTGGAGCTCTTTTTCCGCCAGCGCGACATCTCCGGCGCATCGTGCAAGGTCATCGCCATTACCGGCACCAACGGCAAGTCCACCACGACGGCCCTCACCGCGCATCTTCTGGAAGCCGCGGGCCGCGACGTCGCGCTCGGCGGCAATATCGGCAACGCGGTGCTCGACCTCGCGCCGTTCGCGCCGGGGCGGACCTATGTGCTCGAACTCTCGTCCTACCAGATCGACCTGACGCCGACGCTGAAGCCCGATGCGGCCGCGCTTCTGAACATCACGCCCGATCACCTCGACCGGCATGGTTCTTTGGAGGGCTATGCCAGCGTGAAGGCGCGCATCTTCGCGCAGCTCGGGACAGGCGCGACGGCCGTCATCGGCGTCGACGACGCGCCGTGCCGAGCCATCGCCGGGACGCTGGAAGGACCGTACGCCGTGAAGCGCATCGCCGTCGGCCATGCCGTCGAGAACGGCGTTTGGGCCGCCGATGCGACGCTCATCGAGATGGAAGGCGGCCACGAGGTGGGACGCGCCGATCTCGCGGGCATCGGCTCGCTTCGCGGCGCGCATAACTGGCAGAACGCCGCGACCGCCTATGCGCTCGCGCGCTCGCAAGGGGTCGGCGCGGATGCGCTTCAAGCCGGGCTCAGAAGTTTCGGCGGGCTTGCCCATCGCATGGAGCAGGTGGCGCGCGCGGGAAAAATTCTGTTCGTCAACGACTCCAAGGCGACCAACGCGGACGCCGCCGGAAAGGCGCTGGGCAGCTTCGACGACATTTATTGGATCGTGGGCGGAGTCCCGAAAGACGGCGGACTTCAGGGCCTGGAGCCCTTCTATCCGCGGGTCGCACGCGCCTATCTCATCGGCGAGGCGGCGGAAGCCTTCGCTGGCCAGCTCGGCGATGCGGTTCCGCATGTCGCGTGCGGTACGCTCGACCGCGCTGTCGATCAGGCGGCCGAGGACGCGAGCCGATCCGGTGCGGACGAGCCGGTTGTGCTATTGTCGCCGGCCTGTGCCTCCTTCGATCAGTATGCCAACTTCGCCAAGCGCGGCGATGCGTTCCGGGAACTCGTGCTGCAGCGCCAAGGCGTCGCCAGCGTCGCGGTATAGGATCAGCGTGCCATGAGGATCACGCGTGCCGACAGAAGCGTCCTCTCCGATTGGTGGTTCACCGTCGACCGGCTGATGCTGGTCGCCCTGTTGCTGCTGATGGGGGCGGGCGTCGTGCTGTCTCTCGCGGCAAGCCCGCCCATCGCCGAGAAGCTCGGACTGGATCAGTTTCACTTCGTTCGCCGCCATATCGGGATGCTCATTCCGGCCTTCGCGATCATGTTCGCGGTCTCGACCTTGACGCCGAAGCAGATAAGACGCGCGAGCCTCGTCATCTTCGTGATCGGCATCGCCTTGATGATCGGGATTCTGTTTATCGGTCCGGAGGTGAAGGGTGCCAAGCGCTGGCTCCAGCTCGGCGCGTTCTCGCTGCAACCGTCCGAGTTCGTGAAGCCGGCCTTCATCGTGCTCACGGCGTGGCTGTTCAACGAAAGTCAGAAGCGGAAGGACGTGCCGGGGCTCCAACTGGCGATCCTGCTCTATGCCGTATTCGCGCTGCTCCTCATCCTTCAGCCGGACTTCGGGCAGACGCTGCTGATCAGCCTCCTTTGGGGGGCGTTGTTCTTCATGGCCGGCATCAACATGGTATGGATCGCCGCGCTGGCCGGCCTCGGCATTGCCGGAGCGTTCTCGGCCTATTTCGCGTTCCCGCACGTGGCCTCGCGCATCGACCGGTTTCTCGATCCGGCCTCCGGCGACACCTACCAGTCCGATCGCTCCATCGAATCCTTCCTGCATGGCGGCTGGTTCGGGCGCGGACCGGGCGAGGGGACCGTCAAAGACGTTCTGCCGGACTCTCACACGGACTTCATCTTCGCGGTCGCCGCCGAAGAGTACGGCTTGATCGCGTGCCTGATTTTGCTGATTTTGTTCGCCTTCATCGTATTGAGGGGCTTGTCGAAGGCATCCCAGGAGCCCGACGGCTTCATCCGGCATGCGGTGGCGGGGCTGGTGATGCTGTTCGGCTTGCAGACCTTGATCAACATGGCGGTGAATGTGGGCCTGCTGCCCGCCAAGGGCATGACGCTCCCCTTCATTTCTTATGGCGGGTCCTCGATGCTCGCCATGGCGCTGACCATGGGTTTTGCGCTAGGACTGACGCGCAAACGGCCGATGGCGGGACGATTGAAGCATCCGGCAAGCGCCGGGCACGATAGCGATCATGCAGGAGCGAGGGGGCAGACGGCTTGACGCAAACCATTCTACTGGCTGCCGGCGGTACGGGCGGGCATCTGTTTCCGGCCACCGCCCTGGCACAAGAACTGACGCGCCGCGGCTTCGCCGTGGAGCTTGCGACCGACGAGCGTGCGGAGCAATACGGCGCCGACTTTCCGGCGCGCGCCGTCTACCGCGTGCCCTCGGCGACATTCTCGGGCCGGTCGCCCGGCGCCGTGATGAAAACGCTGAGCACGCTGGCGAAAGGCTATTTCAGGGCGCGGCGCTTGCTCGAAATGGTGCAGCCCTATGTCGTCGTGGGCTTCGGTGGGTATCCCACGCTGCCGCCGCTGATGGCCGCGCGGTCGCTCGCCATTCCCACCGTGCTGCATGAGCAGAACGCGGTGATGGGCAGGGCCAATCGTTTGCTGTCCCGTTTCGCCGATGCCATCGCCTTGTCGTTCGGGACCACGAAACATCTTCGGAGCCGCGCCGAAAAGCGCGCGGTGGTGACCGGCAATCCCGTGCGCGATGCGGTCGTGGCGTTTCGCGATCAGGACTATGCGCCTCCGGAAGCGGCGGGGCGGCTGTTGCTGCTCGTCTTCGGCGGCAGCCAGGGCGCGCGGTTCTTTTCCGAAATGATTCCGCAAGCGCTGGAGAAACTTCCCTCGCCGCTGCGGTGGCGGCTGACGGTCGTGCAGCAGGCGCGGCCGGAGGATCTTGCCGAAGTGCGCGAGGCCTATCGTGCGGCGGAGATCGCCGCGGAAGTGGCGCCGTTCTTCAAGGACCTGCCCGAGCGCATCGCGAACTCACACCTCGTCATCTCCAGGGCAGGCGCCTCGACCGTGGCCGAACTGACGGCGATCGGCCGTCCGGCCATTCTCGTGCCCCTGCCGCACGCCATCGACAACGATCAGCTCGAAAACGCGCGGCGGCTCGAGGAGAATGGCGGCGGCTGGTGCATGCATCAATCCGACATCACCGCCGATCGTTTGGCCGCCGAGCTGGAGCGGTTGCTCGGCAATCCGGACCTTCTCGCCAAGGCGGCCGCCAACTCCAAGGCCATGGGCAATGTGCGCGCGGTGAACAAGCTCGCCGACCTTGTCGCGGACCTGGCCGGTCCGGACCAAGAGTAGGCGGCACCATGCATTTGCCTCCGCCTGAAACGACGGGTCTGTTTCACATCGTGGGCATCGGTGGCATCGGCATGAGTGCCATCGCCGAGGTGATGCATACGCGCGGCTATCGCGTGCGAGGCAGCGATCTGAAAGACGGTCCAAACCTCAGGCGCCTGCGCGAGCACGGCATCGAGTGCCTGATCGGCCACGATCCCGGTAATGTCGACGGCGCCGCCTATCTGGTGATCTCGAGTGCCGTGAAGGCGGGCAATCCCGAATTCGAAGCCGCGCAAGAACGCGGTATACCGATTATCCGCCGCGCCGAGATGCTGGCGGAGCTCATGCGGCCCTGCACCACGGTTTCGGTGACCGGCACGCACGGCAAGACCACGACGACGTCCCTGATTGCCGATCTGCTCTTTGGGGGCGGCCTCGACCCGACCGTCATCACCGGCGGTATCATCAATGCGTGGGGCACGAACGCGCGTATTGGACAGGGCGAGTGGATGGTCGTCGAGGCCGACGAATCCGACGGCACGTTCGTGAAGCTGCCGACACAAATCGGCGTCATCACCAATATCGACCCCGAGCACATGGATTTTTGGGCGTCCGAAGACGTGCTGTACCAGGCGTTCGAACAGTTCATCGAAGCGATCCCGTTCTATGGCGTCGTCGTCGCCTGTGTCGATCATCCCGTCGTGCGTAGCCTGATCGCGACTCTCGGCGGCGCCGAAAACGGGCGCCGCATCCTGACCTATGGCGTCTCGCGCTCGGCCGACATTCGGCTGTTCAACGTGCGCCCAGATCACGCCACGATCACCTTCGACGTGCGCCTCGGCTCGGGCGTCGCGGGCGGCGCTCGCGAAGTGAAGGACCTGATGCTGCCGTCCCTCGGCCACTACAACGCGCTCAATGCCATCGCCGCGCTCGCGGTCGCGACGGAAGCAGGCATTGGCGACGAGGAGATCCGCGCGACGCTCGCCAATTTCTCCGGCGTGAAACGGCGCTTCACGCGTGTCGGCGAATGGCGGGGCGTCGCGATCTACGACGACTATGCCCATCACCCGGTGGAAATTGCCTCGGTCTTGCGCGGCGCGAACGCGGCCGGGGAGGGCCGCATCGTCGCGGTGATGCAGCCGCATCGCTACACGCGCCTGCAAGCGTTGTTCAACGATTTCTCCGCGTGCTTCGACGACGCCGATATCGTCGTACTCACGCCGGTCTATTCGGCCGGCGAGGCGCCGATCCCGGGCATCGACCGCGACGAGCTCGCGGCCGGCTTGCGCCGTCACGGCCATCCGCACGTGCTCTTGGTCGACGATGAAGAGTCCTTGGCGGCAACCATCGCGTCCGTGGTCGATAAGGGCGATCTCGTCGTCGGCCTCGGCGCGGGCACGATCACCGATTGGATCAATGCGCTTCCCGGACGGCTGGCGGCGGAAGGAGACGCGGCGTGAGCGGCACCGAACTCTTCGATGCGTTGACGGCGGCGATGCCGGATCTGCGTGGACGCCTCGCATCCGGCACGGAGCTGAAGGATTACACCTGGTTCCGCGTGGGGGGGCCGGCCGAAGTCCTGTTCTCGCCCGCCGACGAGGCGGACCTCGCTTATTTCATGAAGGCCTTGCCCGACGGCGTGCCGGTCACGATGATCGGACTCGGTTCGAACCTTCTGGTTCGCGATGGCGGGATCGACGGCGTCGTGATCCGCCTTGGCCGCGGCTTCAACGAGATCAAGGTCGAGGACGGGTCCCGCCTGCGGGTCGGCACGGCCGTGCCGGATGTGAAAGTCGCGCGCGCCGCGGCGGACGCCGGCATTGCCGGACTATCGTTCTACAGGGGCATTCCCGGCGGGATCGGCGGCGCGCTGCGCATGAATGGCGGCGCGCACGGCACCGAGACGTGCGACGTGCTCGTCGAGGCGCGGGCCGTCGACCGTGCCGGCAAGATCCACGTCGTGCCGGTCGCGGACATGCACTACGCCTACCGCCATTGCGGCGCGCCGGACGATTACATCTTCACCGAGGCGCTGTTTCAGGGACGCCCCGGCGACCCCGCCAAAATCCTCGCCGAGATGGACGAGATTGCCGCCTATCGCGAAGAGGTCCAACCCATCAAGAGCCGCACGGGCGGGTCGACCTTCAAGAATCCCGAAGGCAACAAGTCGTGGCAGCTTATCGACGCGGCCGGATGCCGGGGTCTCGCGGTCGGCGACGCGAAGGTTTCGGAGCTCCATTGCAACTTTCTCATCAACGAGGGCAACGCCTCGGCCGGCGACCTGGAGACGCTGGGCGAGACGGTGCGGGCGCGGGTCAAGGAGACCAGCGGCGTCCAGCTCGAATGGGAAATCAAACGGCTCGGCAAGCCCGCCTAGGGCCTTCCATGACAGGCCCCTGACATGGGCAAAGCCTCTCGCGGCAATCGGCGTGCCAGGCGGCGCGAATACGGTTAATGCAGCGTTAACCAAATCACGGTGTCTTGGATGTGATGGACACCGGATGCCGTTCCGCGTGTCAATCCAACCGACAGGGGCCGTCCATGGCAGATCAACAAACGCATGTCGCCGTTCTCATGGGAGGCCTGTCCTCGGAGCGCGAGATTTCACTGCGCTCCGGCAACGCCTGCGCCGATGCGCTCGAGGGGGAGGGCTACCGGGTCACGAAAGTGGACGTGGACCGGGCCGTGGCTGCCCGTCTCGCCGAACTCGAGCCGGATGTGTGCTTCAACGCGCTTCATGGCCGCTACGGCGAGGACGGCTGCATCCAGGGCGTGCTTGAGACCATGGGCGTGCCCTACACCCATTCGGGCGTGCTGGCCTCCGCGCTCGCCATGCACAAGGAACGCGCCAAGGCGGTGCTGCGGGAAGCGGGCGTGCCCGTGGCCGAAAGCCGGCTGGTGAGCCGCGCCGAGGCGGCCAAGGGCCACCCGATCAAACCGCCTTACGTGATAAAGCCCCCGGCGGAAGGGTCTTCCGTCGGCGTTTATATCGTCCGGGAGGACCAGGCCAATCCGCCGCAAGAGTTGCATTCCGCCGATTGGGCCCTGGGCGAAGAACTGATGGTCGAGCGTTACATCCCCGGGCGGGAGCTGACTTGCGCGGTCATGGGAGAGGAAGCGCTCGGCGTGATTGAGATCCGTCCCGCGGAAGGCCTCTCATTCTACGACTTTGAATCAAAATACGCCCCAGGGGGCTCAATTCACGAATTGCCGGCTTCGCTTAAACCAAATGTTTACCAATTGGTACAGAAGCTGTCGGTAGCGGCTCATAGGGCACTGGGCTGCCGTGGGGTCAGTCGTTCGGACTTCAGATTCGACGACCGGCCAGATGGAACGGGGGAACTGATCTGTCTTGAGGTCAACACCCAACCTGGCATGACGGCCACGTCACTGGTGCCTGAGCTTGCGGCCCATAGCGGGCGATCTTTTGGCGAGCTGGTCCGTTGGATCGTGGAGGATGCGTCGTGCAATCGCTAGGCACGTCAAGGAGTTACGGAAAGTCTGGCGGGTCCCGCAGGGCGCCGGTGGCGCGCGGCGCGGCACTTCCGCCCGACCGTCGTCTCCCCGTGCCGCAAGGCAATCGGAACGTCGTCGCGAAGGGTCCGAGGACGGTCCATCTCGGCCGGACGCGCCGCCGCCGCAGGAGCGGAACCTGGCAGTTGCTTTGCGCCGCGTTCGCCGCCAGCGCGGTCCTCTATGGAGCGATTGTCGGCGGTCAAATCGAGCAACTCTTTAACGCCGCGGTAACGGGTGCCGAGCGCGCCGTCGTGGCGATGGGATTCGGCGTGAAGCGCGTGATGGTCGAAGGCCAGAGGAACGCGACCGACGCCGCGATCACGACGGCCCTCGCGGCCGGACCCGAGACATTGATGCTGGCGTTCGATACGGACGCCGCCAAGGAGCGCCTCGAGGCGGTTCCGTGGATCCGTCACGCCCAGGTGATGCGGCTTCTGCCGTCGACCCTCCAAGTGGTCATCGAGGAGCGCGATCCCTATGCGATGTGGCAGAACAAGGGACACACCTTCGTGGTGGACGACGAAGGCGTGGTGTTGGCGCCTGCGTTGCCTCAGGCCTTTCCCGAACTCCCGCTCGTGGTGGGCGAGGGCGCCGCGAAGCACGCGGCCGAACTTTATGAAATTCTCGCGCCATATCCCGACCTGAAGAACAGGATGCTGGCGGCGCTGCGTGTCGGCGACCGCCGCTGGACACTGAAACTCCGTACCGGCACGGAAATCATGCTGCCCGACGGAAATGTCGAGATGGCACTCGACTCGCTCGAAAAGCTCCAGGCCGAGCGCGGCGTGTTCGAACGCGATATCGCGGCCATCGACATGCGGCTCCTGGACCGGGTCACGCTGCGCATGCGCGAAACCACGGCCGCCGCCGCGGACGAGGTTGCGCCCGCTGGCGCGCCGACATCGGCGACCGGCGCGGTCAAGAAACCCGGCGGCAGGACCTGAGACGGAGCTTGAGGGCAGGAGGATGACCTACAACCCATCGATCAGAGGAAAGCGCCAGCGCATCGTGGCCGCGCTCGACATCGGCACGAGCAAAGTGTGCTGCCTGATCGGCAAGGCCTCTTCCACGCCCGATTGGCTCGAAGGCAGCGCCGAAGCCATGCACTTCGACGTGCTCGGCTTTGGGCACACCCGTTCGGACGGGTTGAAGGCCGGCATGGTCACCCATCTCGACACGGCCGAGCATTGCATCCGCGCCGCCGTCGACTCGGCCGAACGGATGGCCGGCGTCGTGGTCGAGGATGTCCATCTGTCCGTCACCGCCGGACGGCTCAAGAGCGAAAGCTTTTCCGCCGGTGTCGGTCTCCCGTCCGGCTCGGTGCGCGAGGACGATGTCCGGCGCTTGCTCGCCGGGGGCCGTCAATATGCGGCGCGCGACCGGCGCACGGTGCTTCATGCGCTTCCGACCGATTTTCGCCTGGACGACAATGGCGGCATCTCGGAGCCGCGCGGCATGTGCGGCGAGCGTCTCACGGTGGACCTCCACACGGTTACGGCGGACGAGGCCGCGACCCGCAATCTGATGCTATGCGTCGAGCGGTGCCATCTCGGCATCGCGGACCTGGTGGCCGCGCCCTATTCGAGCGCGTTGTCGGTCCTCACCCCGGACGAAGCGAAGCTCGGCGTCGCCTGCATCGACTTCGGTGCCGGTACGACCACCTTGTCGGTCATCGCCGACGGTCATTTCCTGCATGCCGATGCGATCGCGCTCGGTGGCCATGGCGTGACCGTCGACATCGCGCGCACGCTCGGCGCGCCCATGGACCATGCCGAGCGGCTGAAGACACTGCACGGCAGCGCCTTCGCGACGCTGTCCGACGAGCGCGAGATCATCACCTATCCGTGCGTGAGCGGAATCGCGCAAGGAAACGTCAATCAGATCACGAAGGCGCAGCTCGCCTGCATCATCCGCCCGCGCGTCGAGGAGATTCTCGACCTGATGCGGCACCGGCTCGCCGCCAGCGGGTTCCCCGCCGAGGTCGCCCAGCATTTGGTGCTGACCGGAGGCGGCAGCCAGCTCACGGGCCTCGTGGAGCTCGCCTCGAACATGTTTGGACGCCCGGCGCGCCTTGGACGCCCGCGCGCCATGACGGGATTGCCGCCTGCCGCCGCCGCGCCGGACTTCTCCGCCGCGATCGGTTTGTTTTTGCATTGGGCGCGCGGTGACGAAAAGCCCGGAACCCAATCCGGGCAACGGTTCTTGCGTACGGGAACAGGCTACTTCGCCCGGGTGGGCGAGTGGATCATGGAGAACTTTTAACGGACACGAAGCCGGACGCCACGCGTTTCAAGGGGGTGTGGGCGTTGGCTCAATAGCAAGGGGCAATTCGCAAGGATTGGAAGCCGCGATGACGATCAATCTCAAAGTGCCGGATCTTACCGAACTCAAGCCGCGTATTACCGTGTTCGGTGTGGGCGGCGCCGGCGGCAACGCCGTGAACAACATGATTGAGCGTGGGCTCAACGGGGTCGAATTCGTCGTCGCGAACACCGACGCGCAGGCCCTGATGAGTTCCAGCGCCGAACGCCGTATCCAGATGGGCAACAACGTGACCGAGGGGCTCGGCGCGGGGTCCAAGCCCGAGATCGGCGCGGCCGCCGCCGAAGAGGCGATGGCCGACATCAAGGCTCATCTCGTCGGTTGCCACATGACCTTCATCACCGCCGGCATGGGCGGCGGCACGGGAACGGGCGCGGCGCCCGTGATCGCGCGCGCGTCCCGGGAAGAGGGTATCCTCACCGTTGGCGTGGTGACCAAGCCGTTCCAGTTCGAAGGGTCGCGCCGCATGCGGGCCGCCGAGGCCGGGATCGAGGAACTGCAGAAATACGTCGACACGCTGCTCATCATCCCGAACCAGAACCTGTTCCGGGTCGCCAACGAGAAGACGACGTTCACCGACGCCTTCGGCATGGCCGACGACGTGCTGCGCTCCGGCGTCGGCTGCATCACCGATCTGATGGTCAAGGAAGGCCTCATCAATCTCGATTTCGCCGATGTCCGCACGATCATGGCCGGCATGGGCAAGGCCATGATGGGCACGGGCGAGGCGAGCGGCGACCGGCGCGCGATCGACGCCGCCGAGGCCGCCATCTCCAATCCGCTGCTCGACGACGTCTGCATGAAGGGGTCGAGCGGCCTGCTGGTGTCGATCACCGGCGGCAACGACCTGACCCTTTACGAGGTCGATGAAGCGGCGAGCCGCATCCGCGCGGAAGCCGACGAGGACGCCAACATCATCGTGGGCGCGACCTATGACGACGAACTCGACGGCGTGATCCGCGTCTCGGTGGTGGCGACCGGCATCGGCATTGGAGCCGGAAGCGACGAGAAGCCCGCCGGAGCCTCCATGGCGCAAGGTCAGGCCGATCGCGGGCGTCTTACGGAGCGCCTGGCCGGACTTGCCAGCGTTCCGGGCGCCAGCGCCGACGAGCCGGTCGAGCTCGACGAAAGCCTCATGGTGCCCATGCCCGAGCCCGCCAAGGAAGCACAGGTCTGGCGCGCGCCGAACGACGTGACCATCGAAAAGCGGCCCCAGGCCGTCAGCGGGGTTGCCCTGCCGCGGCCTCCGGCTCCTCCGAAGCCTTCGCAAGCGTCCCAGAACTTTCAGCCCGCGCCGCCCGCCGCCATCAAGCGGCCGGTCCGCCGTATGCCGAATGTCGAGGAACTTCCGCTTGTGGCGCAGAAGGCCCTTCAGGCCAAGGCCGGCGAGAACGGGTCCGTGGGTCTCGACGCTCAGAAGCGGAAGGTCGGCTTCCTGGAGCGTCTCGCCAATGTGGGACGCGGCAAGAAGGACGAGGATGCGGAAATGCCCTCCAAGATGGAGCCGGATTTCGCGCCGGTCCCCGTGGCCGGACGGCCTGCGCCGCGGCCTCAGGCACCGCAAACGCTCAGCGTCCAGCCGCCAGCGAACATCCCCGCGGCCCCGGCGCCGAAGCGCATCGCGGCCCAGCCGCAGCCCCAGCCGCGCGTGATGCACGGACAGGTGGCCGCGGCGGTCGCGCAGGTGGAATCGCTCGGCGACGACGATCTGGAGATTCCCGCTTTTCTGCGCCGCCGGGCCAACTGAGTGTGATGGCGGGCGTTAACGATAATGCCCGCCAATCTCCCGGCCGCGTGAAAAAACGATTTGAAATCAAATTGTTAAGGGGAAGCAGGGTCCGTAATAGAGTGTAAGAAACCGTGATTTGTCCCTTCTCCGAGCGAGGGGGTATGGTTCCTAATAGATTGATTAGCCGAATCAAAAAGGCGCACCCGGCAAGCCAAACAAGAGATGGCAAACAAGAGGGTGTAACGATCCGAGCGTACGGGATTACCGGATCGGAAGAAATGCCAAGGACGGCTGATTGATCGGGGGGCTCGGGGTTCGCTCCGGGCTGAAGTAGGGATCAATAGACTGCGCGGGGGCCATTGGGGGCCATGAAAGGTTTCATCGGGGCACGGCAGACGACGCTTGCCGACGAGATTTCGCTAACGGGGATCGGGGTCCATAGCGGCGCACCTGTATCCATGACGCTCTGTCCGGCCGATAGCGACACCGGACTTCGCTTCCACATTTCCAAAGACGATGGAGAAGGCGTTGAGATCGTTGCCGACCAGCAATGGGTCAGCGGTGTCACGCTTTGTACGGTGCTCGGAGATGGGAATGGGGCATCCGTCGCCACCGTGGAACATGTTCTTGCCGCCCTGCGCGGCCTGGGCGTCGACAACGTGCTGATCGAGATCGATAGCGGCGAAGTTCCGATCATGGATGGCAGCGCCGCACCCTTCGTCGAAGCGATCGACGAAGCCGGACTGACGGAGCTCGACGCGCCCCGCCGTTTCCTGAAAGTTTTGAAGCCGATCTGCGTCGAGGACAATGGCGCCGTCGGCGAGTTGACCCCCTATAACGGCTTCCAGCTCGACGTCGAGATCGACTTCGAGACGCCTTTGATCGGTCTGCAGAAGCTGACTCTCGACCTCAATCCCGGCTCTTTCCGGCGCGATATCGCCCGGGCCCGCACCTTCGGTTTCATGAAGGATGTGGAGCAGCTTTGGGCCGCGGGTCTCGCGCTCGGCGCATCGCTCGACAACACCGTTGCCATTGGCGAGGATCGCGTCATCAACCGGGAAGGGCTGCGCTACGACGACGAGTTCGTGCGCCACAAGGCTCTCGATGCGGTCGGCGATCTCGCGCTGGCGGGCGCGCCGATTCTCGGCGCTTACCGGACCCGGCGGGGCGGTCATCGTCTCAACGCCCTGGTGCTCAAGGCGCTTTTCGCCGATTCGGAGGCCTGGGCCATGGTCGAGGCGCCCCGTTATCGCGAAGTTCGCCATGCGGAACTCAGCCCGAGCCTTGCCGCGGCGCATTTCGCGGCCGATCGCAGCTAACCGGCGTTTTTTCCCGAGCGAGCAGGGTCGATTCGTGGCATTGTGCCGCGAACTGAGCGAGGCCCCGGTGCTTGCAGCAGCGCCCGAGGCCAAAAAGACACCATAATACAGGCGTTTGTTGTGGTCTCATCCGCTTAGCCCTTGCGGCCGGCGGATTTTGCATGAAATTGGCCGCGTCGATACCGGCGATTTGAGGGGGAGCATGTCCGGAACGGTTCAGCCGTCTTGTGCGACAGCGCCGGTGGGATCGGCCGGGCGCCTGCTGTCGGCACTACTCGCGGTCGCCGTGCTCCTGTGCGTCCCGCTGGCCGGCGGCTGCGGTTCCCTCGGATCCGTGGGGCCCCTGAAGAACATGTTCGGTAAGAAGGACGAGGTGGAGCCGCTGAACAGCGACCCCGCCAATGTCATTTACGGCCAAGCCGAGCAGATGATCGACAAGGGCGACTACAAGGAAGCCGCGCGCCAATACGAGCAAGTCGACATCAACCACCCCTATTCGCGGGAAGCGCGACAGGCGATCGTCATGGCGGCCTACGCCTATTACAAGGCCGGCAAATACGACGAGGCCATTGCCGCGGCGGACCGTTATCTCACGCTTCATCCGGGCACGAAGGAAGCGGCCATGGCGCAGGACATCATCGCCATGTCCTATTACGACCGCGTGCTGGATCCGAAGCGCGATCAGACCTTCGCGCGCCGGTCGCTCGCCGCCTACGACACGTTGCTGCAGCGCTATCCCTCTTCCAAATACGCGGCCACGGCGGCCAACCGCGCGCGCATCCTTCGCGATCTCATCGCGGCGAGCGAGATGCAGGTCGGACGCTATTATCTGCGCCGGAACAATTACCTCGCCGCCATCAACCGTTTCCGCACGGTGGTGACGGAATATCAGACCACCGAACAGGTCGAAGAAGCCCTGATGCGTCTGACCGAGGCGTATCTGTCGTTAGGTATCGTCAACGAGGCCCAGACGGCCGCCGCCGTCCTCGGCCACAACTTCCCGGACAGCAAGTGGTACAAGCACGCTTACAGCCTGTTGGGACAGCGTGGTCTCGAGCCCCAGCAGCACCAGGAATCGTGGATCAGCCGGACCTGGAAGACCAGAAGCTGGACAGGCTCGGGACAAACCTAATAGGCGGTTCGTGTTAGCGGCCCTGTCGATCCGCGATATCGTTTTGATCGACAAGCTCGATCTTGAGTTTGGCGAGGGGTTGTCCGCGCTTACGGGCGAGACGGGCGCCGGGAAGTCGATCCTGCTCGATGCGCTATCCCTCGCGCTCGGCGGCCGGGGCGATGCCTCGCTCGTGCGCCGCGGCGCGGAGCAGGGGCAGGTGACGGCCACGTTCGAACTGGCATCCGACCATCCTGTCTTCGCGCTCCTGTCCGAGAACGGCATTGCCCTCGAAGATGCCGTTCTCATTCTGCGCCGGCTGCAAGGAAACGACGGCCGCAGCCGGGCCTTCATCAACGATATGAGCGTGAGCGTGCAGCTCCTGCGCCAAGTCGGCCGGGCTCTCGTCGAGATCCACGGTCAGCACGACGAACGCGCCCTGATCGATCCGAGCGGTCATCGCGATCTGGTCGACGCCTTCGGAGGCCTTGAGCGCGACGCGGCGCAAGTGGAAGCCCGCTACGAGGCTTGGGTCGATGCGGATGCCGCGATGCTGCGCCATGAAAGCGAGGTTGCGGCCGCCCGTGCCAATGCGGACTATCTCTCCCACGCCTTGGATGAGCTGCGGACCATCGCGCCCGAGCCCGGCGAGGAGGAGGCGTTGTCGGCCCGCCGTCAGCTCATGATGAACGCCGAAAAGATCGCTGCCGATCTGAACGAAGCGCTCGACGCGATTCAGGGAGAAGGCACGGCCGGAGCGCGTCTTGCCTCGGCCTTGCGGCGTATCGAGCGCCAAGCGGCCGCAAGTGGCGCGGGTCCCGAAGGGGCATCGCCCCTGACGCCCGTCGCCGAGGCGCTGGAGCGCGTGTTGAGCGAAACCGAAACCGCGCGGGAAACGATCGAGCAGACGCTGGCCGCGACAGCGTTCGAGCCGAGCGATCTCGAACGTGCGGAGGAACGCCTGTTCGCGCTCCGCGCGCTCGCCCGCAAGCATCGAGTCCCGGTCGATGCGCTTCCAGCTCTGATGGAAAAGCTGGAGGCCGACCTCGCGGCCATTACCACGAGCGAGACGCGCGCCGCCGAACTTGCCAAGGCCGCCACGGAAGCGCGCGGCGCCTACGAAAAGGCCGCTCTGGCGCTGAGCAAGGCGAGGGGAAAGGCCGCCAGGAAATTGGACAAGGACGTGGCCGGCGAGCTTGCGCCGCTAAAGCTCGAAAAGGCGCGCTTCCTCACGCAACTCGATACGGTGGATGTGGACGAGGGCGGTCCGTCGGGCATAGACCGCATCTCGTTTTTCGTCGCCGCCAATCCGGGCACCGAGCCCGGCCCCATGATGAAGGTCGCATCGGGCGGCGAACTCGCCCGCTTCATTCTGGCGCTGAAGGTCGTTCTCGCATCGCGCGGCTCGGCGCCGACGCTGATCTTCGACGAGGTTGAATCCGGCGTGGGTGGCGCGACCGCCGCCGCCGTCGGAGAACGGCTGGCCGGGCTCGGCGAAAGCGTGCAAGTCCTTGCGGTCACCCATGCGCCGCAAGTCGCCGCGCTTGCCCGCGGGCATTTGCGGATCGCCAAGGAAGCCGTTTCGACATCGAACGGTGAAGCGATGACGACCCGCGTGGCGGTGCTCGAAGGTGTCGAGCGGCGCGAGGAAGTGGCCCGTATGCTGGCTGGCCAGACGATCACCGACGAAGCGCGTGCCGCAGCAGATCGTCTCATGCGAAAATCGGCGTGAGGGTGCACGGCGATGGTCAAGAAGAGCGCGAAGAACACGTCCAAGGAAACGGAGCTCTCCGGCAAGCCCGTCTCCGATTTGACGGAAGCGGAGGCCGCGCACGAACTTGAACGGCTCGCCACCGAGATCGCGCACAACGACCTCTTGTATTACCGGGAAGACCATCCCGAGATTTCCGATGCGGATTACGACAGTCTGCGCCAGCGCAACGAGGCCATCGAGGCGCGTTTCCCGAAGCTCGTCCGCGACGACAGCCCCTCCAAGAGGATCGGCGCGGCCCCGTCGGAAGCTTTCGGCAAGGTCGTGCATGCGGTTCCCATGCTGTCGCTCGGCAATGTCTTCGACGACGAAGGCGTGCGCGACTTCGTGGACCGTATCCGGCGGTTCCTCGGGCTCGACCCGGAGACGCCGCTCGACTTCACCACCGAACCCAAGATCGACGGCTTGTCCATTGGGTTGCGTTACGAAGGCGGACGTCTCGTTCAGGCCGCGACGCGCGGCGACGGCTATGCCGGTGAGAACGTCACGGCGAACGTCCTCACCATCGAGGTTATTCCGAAGCAGGTGAAGGCACCCGACTTCCCGGATGTCTTCGAAGTGCGCGGCGAGATCTATATGAGCCATAGCGCATTCGCGGGCCTCAACGCCGAACAGGAGAAGGCCGGCGGCAAGATCTTCGCCAATCCGAGAAACGCGGCGGCAGGCTCCTTGCGCCAGCTCGATCCGTCCGTCACCGCATCGCGGCCGTTGCAGTTCTTCGCCTATGCCTGGGGCGAGGTGGCTAGCCTCCCCGCCGACACGCAATGGGGCGTCTACAAAGCCTTCGCGAGCTGGGGCTTTCCGCTCAATCCGCTCGCGACGCTGACGAGTTCCCTCGACAAGATGCTCGACATCTATCGCGAAATCGAGGAGGGCAGGGCGGGGCTCGACTACGATATCGACGGCGTTGTCTACAAGCTCGACCGCCTCGATTTGCAGGAACGCTTGGGCTTCGTCTCGCGCTCGCCGCGCTGGGCCATCGCGCATAAATTCCCCGCCCAGAAGGCGATGACGATCTTGCGCGACATCGACATTCAGGTCGGCCGTACCGGCGCGCTCACGCCCGTGGCCAAGCTGGAGCCGGTGACGGTGGGCGGCGTCGTCGTCCAGAACGCGACCCTGCACAACGAAGACGAGATCGCGCGCAAGGACGTGCGCATCGGCGACACGGTCGTCGTGCAGCGCGCGGGCGACGTGATCCCGCAGATCCTCGGGCCCGTGCTCGACAAGCGGCCGAAGAGTGCCAAGCCCTACGAGTTCCGGGCCGTCTGCCCCGTATGCGGCAGCCATGCGGTCCGCGAGATCAATCCCAAGACGGGCAAGGAAGACGCGGTGCGCCGCTGCACCGGCGGCTTGATCTGTCCGGCGCAGCGCGTGGAGCGGCTGAAGCATTTCGTTTCGCGCAACGCCTTCGACATCGAAGGGCTCGGCGAGAAGAACATCCAGAGCTTCTATGACGAAGGGCTCATTCAATCGCCGCCCGACATCTTCACGCTCGCGGCCCGAGACGCCGATGCGGACGAAAAGCTGTCGAAGCGCGAAGGCTGGGGCGAGACCTCGGCGCAGAAACTGTTCGACGCCATTGCCGCGCGACGCGACGTGAAACTCGACCGCTTCATCTTCGCGCTCG
Source organism: Hyphomicrobiaceae bacterium UBA7697 (assembly GCA_002482645.1). Lineage (GTDB taxonomy): Bacteria > Pseudomonadota > Alphaproteobacteria > Rhizobiales > Methyloligellaceae > Methyloceanibacter. Next base: position 146,280 of record DLGJ01000001.1, on the reverse strand, counting down.
GCATCCGGCATGTGGGCGAGATCACCGGGCGCCTGCTCGCGCGCAGCTACGGCACCATCGGCAATTTCCTCAAGGCGATGACGGAGGCGGCGGCGGATCGCGAGGGCGAGGCGTTCAAGGAACTCGAAAATATCGACGGGATCGGCCCGGCGGCCGCGGCCGCCATCGCCGACTTCTTCGCCGAGCCGCACAACGTGCAGGTGGTCCACGATCTTCTTGAGGAGGTGCGCCCGCAACCGCTCGAAGCCGTCGACAAGGGCTCGCCCGTGTCCGGCAAGACGGTGGTCTTCACCGGCACGCTCGAACACATGACCCGCGCGGAGGCCAAGGCGCAGGCCGAACGGCTCGGCGCCAAGGTCGCGGGCTCCGTCTCGAAAAAAACCGACTACGTGGTCGCGGGCCCGGGAGCCGGGTCGAAGCTGAAGAACGCCAAGGATCTCGGCGTCGGCGTCCTCACCGAAGAGGAATGGCTGAAGCTGATCGGATAACCGGACAGGACGTGCGGCGCGCTACCGGATCGGCGCGGTGGCGTGGCGCAGCCAGGGCCGGTCCTCGCTCGCGATGAGCGGTTCGATCGCGTCCCGGACGCGCGCATGATAGGCGTTCAGCCAGGAAAGCTCCGCCGACGAGAATTGCTTCGGATCGATCAGCCGCCGGTCGAACGGCACGAGCGTGAGCGTCTCGAAGCCGAGCATCTTCCGTTCGCCGCCTTCGATGGCTTCGGGCGGCGTGACCAGGACCAGGTTCTCCAGCCGGATGCCGTATTGGCCTTCACGGTAGTAGCCCGGCTCGTTCGACAGGATCATGCCGGGCCGCAATTCCTCCGTACCCAGCCGGGAGATGCGCTGCGGCCCTTCATGGACGGACAGATAGCTGCCGACGCCATGACCGGTCCCGTGATCGAAGTCGAGCCCCGCCATCCAGAGCGGCCGCCGCGCGAACGGATCGAGATCCTGACCGCGCGTTCCTTCCGGGAACCGCGCCGTCGCGATGGCGATATGGGACCGCAGCACCAGCCCGTAATTGCGCTTCATCTCCGCGCTCGGCTTGCCCACGGCGACCGTGCGCGTGATGTCCGTGGTGCCGTCCGCGTATTGGCCGCCCGAGTCGATCAGAAAGAGTGAATTTTTGTCGAGAACGCGCTTTGCGTCCTTGGTCGGCCTGTAATGCACCACCGCGCCGTGGGGCCCCGAGGCCGCGATCGTGTCGAAGCTGATATCCTTGAGCTGACCGGTTTCGCGGCGGAAGTCCTCGAGCTTCATCGCCGCGGAGACCTCGTCGATGCGTCCCGTCTCCGCCACTTCGTCGAGCCAGGCGAGAAAGCGCGCCATGGCCGCGCCGTCGCGGCGATGGGCGTTCCGCGTGCCGTCTTGCTCCGCCTTCGTCTTGACGGCCTTGGGCACGGTGCAGGGATCGTCGCCGGAAACATACGTCCCGCCGCCCGCTTCGATATCGCTCGCAAATCGCATGGACGCGGAGCCGGGATCGAGCCGGATCTTCGAGCCGGCCTTGGCCAGGGCCTTCAGCGCATCGTCGAGCTCTTCGGGCTTGGCGATCTCGGTGAAGGGCTTGAGCGCCGTGCGCATGGGACCCCCGACTTTTTCGGGATCGATGAAAAGGGTGGGACGCCCTTTTGCCGGCAGAATGGCGAAGGCGAGGGCGACGGGCGTGTGCTTGATGTCGCCGCCGCGAAAGTTGAACAGCCAGCAAATGGAATCCGGAGCCGTCAGCAGAGCGGCATCGTGTCCGGCCTCCACCAGCGACATCTGCACCTGCATGATTTTCTCGCCGGTACTCTTTCCGGCGAATTCCATCGGCTGTGCGAAGATTTCGGCACGGGGCGGAGCAGGACGCTCATTGCCCCATAGCGTGTCGATCGGATTCTCGTCGACCGGGACCAAACGGATGCCGGCGGCCTCCAGCGATTTGGTCAGGCGTTTGATCTCGCTGATCGTGTGGAGTCTCGGGTCGTAGCCGACCGCGCTGCCGCGGCCGAGCATTCCTTTCAGCCAGTCGGACGGCTTCTCCTTGGGGACCTGGAGAATTTCGAAGAGATCGGTGTCGACCTGCTTCGGAGCCTGGAGGACATAGCGGCCATCGACGAACAAAGCCGCGCCTTTGTCCGTGACGATGGCGACGCCGGCCGAACCGGTGAAGCCCGTGAGCCACGCCAGGCGCTCTTCGCTCGGCGGCAGAAACTCATTCTGGTGCTGATCGCTGTGGGGAACGAGGAAGCCTTTGAGCTGCCGCTGCTTCAGCTCCCGCAACAATGCCTTGATCCGGTCGCCGCTTGCCGCCGGAGTGCTAGCTTCATCGAACACTTGATACATGGCAAACTTTGTAAGCCGAAGCGCCGCCGCCGATCAATCGAACAAAACGCTTGCCTAGCGGCGTCCCAGCAGCAGCACGGCCCAACCGTCGAGAAGGATTCGTTTTTCCAGGGAGAAGCCGAGCGAGCTGTAGCGCGCGGCGGTCGCGTGCGCCTGCGCGCCGGTGATCCCCGACAACAGGACATAGCCGCCGGGTTCCACGGTCCGGGCCATCGCGGGCGCGAGGTCGTAGAGCGGGCGGGCCAGGATATTGGCCACGATCAGGCCGGGGCGAAGACGGGCCAAGGACGGGTGCGAGAGCCCGTCGGCGACGAAGGCCTGGACCTTCTGGCTAAGACCCGCCTTGGCCGCGTTTTCCTTGGCGATCCGCACCGCGACCGGATCGTTGTCGGTCGCGATGGCGGGCCTGTCGAAGGCCAAGGCCGCCGCGATGGCGAGAACCCCCGTGCCTGTGCCGACGTCGAGGATGAGGTCCGGACGGCCCCATTTGGCGAGTTCGTCCAGCGCGATTAGGCAGCCGCGCGTGGTGGCATGATGGGCCGTGCCGAAGGCCTGATCCGCGTCGATCTCGATCGTGTAGCGGGTCCGCACGATCGTGTCCCGGTCGTGGCTGCCATGCACGAGAAAACGTCCGGCCCGGACGGGCCGGCGTTGGCCCTGACTGACGGTGACCCAGTTTTCGTCCGGGAGGACGTCGATGAGGAGAGGCGAGACCCGGCCGCCGTTCGCGGCGCGATCGACCACAGCTTGAAGTGTGTTCTCGTCGGGGCGTCCCGCGTAGAGCGCGGACACTTCGAAAAGACCGTTGCCGAGATCGAAATAACTGACCGAAAGCGCCTGTGGGCCAGCGGTCTCGTCCAACGCATTGGCGATGCGGCCCGCGGCAGGCAACTCCGCCTCGAGACGCACCCGGTAGGTCGAACGCGGCGGGCTCTCAGTCATTTCTTATCTCCGTTCTTCAAAGCCAGGACCGCGCGCCACAGCGTGTCGACCTCGCGATCGGCGACACCGAGACTTTCGAGATGTGCACGAACGTTCCGGATATACGCGTAGCTCGAACCGGCGGCGCCTTCCGCCGACAAGATCATCCGTGCGCGCTCATGGAGCGGGAGGCCGTGTTCGATCAACCGGGGCCCGTCGTAGATATAGGTCCGTGCGCCGACCGTCTCTTCCGGCAGCGCGACGGCGATATCGCAGGCCGTGCAGGTCTCGCGAACGGATAGGTAGTCCTCGATCTCCGCCTGTCGTGTGTCGGGAAACTCGAAGGCGATGCCCCGGCACGGATCGTCGTCATATTCGTGCGAGGCGAGGTTCAAGGTGAGGCCGGGCGTGGCGTACGTCCCCCAGCGTTCCAGCGATTTCTTGTTGAAGATGCGGCGGTGGCCCGGGGCTTTGGCATGGACGCGCCGGATGCAGTCGTAGCGCTGTTCCCAGCCGTCCCACATCAAAGAGCCATAGCCGAACAGCCACATGGTCAAATCCGCATGGGAGATGCGTCACACCGGCTCGACGAAGGTATCCACGACCTTCTTGCGGCCCGCCTTCTCGAAATCGACCGTGAGCTTGTTGCCGTCGATCGCGGCCACGCGGCCATAGCCGAACTTCTGGTGAAACACGCGCTGGCCGAGTTCGATCCCCGATCCCTCTGCCGTGCTCGCGGCGACCAGCGTGCCTTCGATGGTGATCGGCTCGCGGCGCGGACCGCCGCCGCCGCGTTGCCGGTTCGCGCGGGCGCGCTGCCAGCCCGGCGTTTCATAATTGCCGGTGGCGAACATTTCCTCGCTGTCGAACCGGCTCGGCCCGTAGCCGCGCATGCTGGCCGCACCGTTGTCCTCGGCCACCTCCACATGTTCGTGCGGAAGCTCGTCGATGAAGCGCGACGGCACGGCCGTCTGCCACATGCCGTAGGTGCGCCGGTTCTGCGCGAAGCTGATCTTGGCGTTCTTGCGCGCGCGGGTCAGACCCACATGGGCAAGCCGGCGCTCCTCCTCGAGGCCGGAGCGTCCGGCCTCGTCCAGGCTGCGCTGATGGGGCAGGAGCCCTTCGTCCCAGCCGGGCAGGAACACGGTGTCGAATTCCAGCCCCTTGGCGGAGTGCAACGTCATCAGGTTGACGCGGTCGGTCCCTTCCTCGGTCGCCGCATCCATCACCAGCGATACGTGCTCCATGAAGCCCGCGAGCGTGTCGAACTCCTCCATGAAATGGATCAGCTCTTTCAGGTTTTCGAGACGCCCTTCGGCCTGTTGCGACCGGTCCGCCTGCCACATGCCGGTGTAACCGGACTCGTCCAGGATCAGCTCCGCAAGCTCCGTATGCCGCATCGTGTCGACCATGGAGCGCCAGCGGTCAAAGGACGCGAGAAGCGCGGAGAGCGCGCGGCGCGGTTTCGGCTTCAGTTCCTCGGTTTCGACGATCAGCCGCGCCGCCTGTGTCAGCGGGATCTCGTTCGCGCGTGCCAATTGATGCAGCGATTTGAGCGTCGCTTCGCCGAGACCCCGCCGGGGGACGTTGACGATGCGTTCGAATTTGAGATCGTTGGAAGGGTTCAGTGTCACGTCGAGATAGGCGATCGCGTCGCGGATTTCCTGGCGTTCGTAAAAGCGGGGACCGCCGATCACGCGATAGTCGAGGCCGAGCGTGATGAACCGGTCCTCGAAGGCGCGCATCTGAAACGACGCCCGGACGAGGATCGCGATTTCGTTCAGCGTGTGCCCTTGGCGTTGAAGCTGCTCGATATCCTCGCCGATGACACGCGCTTCTTCCTCGTCGTCCCAGCAGCCTTGAACCACGACCTTCTCGCCGTCGCCGCCGTCGGTATGCAAAGTCTTGCCGAGACGGCCTTGGTTGTGCGCGATCAAGCCGGAGGCCGCGCCGAGGATGTGAGCGGTCGAACGGTAGTTGCGTTCGAGCCGGATCACCTTGGCGCCCGGAAAATCGGACTCGAAGCGGAGGATGTTGTCCACTTCGGCGCCGCGCCAGCCATAGATGGATTGATCGTCGTCGCCGACGCAGCAAATGTTCGCGTTCGTCTGCGCGAGGAGACGCAGCCACAGATACTGCGCCACGTTGGTGTCTTGATACTCGTCGACCAGCATGTAGCGGAAGCGCTGCTGATAGCGTTCCAGCACGTCGGGATGATCCTGGAACAGCCGCAGGTTCTCCATCAGAAGGTCGCCGAAATCGGCGGCGTTCAGATCCTTCAGGCGGCGCTGATAGGCGGTATAGAGCGCGCGCCCCTTGCCGTTGGCGAAGCCGTAGCTCTCGCCGTCTGGCACACGCTCCGGGCGCAAGCCGCGGTTCTTCCAGCCGTCGATCATGCCGGCCAGGACGCGCGCGGGCCAGCGCTTCTCGTCGATATTCTCCGCTTCCAGAAGCTGCTTGATCAGCCGGATCTGGTCGTCCGTGTCGAGCACGGTGAAGGAGGGCTTCAGGTCGACAAGCTCCGCGTGGCGGCGGAGGATTTTCACGCCGATGGCGTGAAACGTGCCGAGCCACGGCATGCCTTCCACGACCCCGCCGATCAAGCCGCTCACGCGCTGCTTCATCTCGCGCGCGGCCTTGTTGGTGAAGGTCACCGCCAGGATTTGCCCCGGATGGGCGCGCCCGAGGCGCAGCAAATGCGCGATGCGCGTGGTCAGCACCCGCGTCTTGCCCGTTCCGGCTCCGGCGAGCACCAGCAAAGGGCCGTCCAGCGTCTCCACCGCCTCGCGCTGCTCGGGGTTGAGCGCGTCCAGATACGGCTCGGCATTGCGCCGCATGGCACGCTGCGAAATGGAGAGCATTTCGGCAGGCGCCGTCTCATACGGGTCCTCGGATTCGGCATCCGGCGGCAGGGCCGCGGAAGCGGTGCTGGTGCGAATCTTGGCCATGGTCTTGGACTATAGCACTGCACGCGGGCGCGAAAGGCGCCTCTGCAATGTCCTGCGACACTGGAAAGAGGCCCACCCATCGAGATGTTGCACTGCGGCCCTTGCGGGGAGCCGCAGTCGGTGGCAAATCAGGGCAGCCGCTCATTAACCATGATTTGGAGGTCGGAATGCTTCGGGTTTTGAAGGCTGTAGCCGTGTTGCTTGGATTCTCTTTGCTCTTCCTCGGCGGAGCACGGACGGCCAACGCCGGCTGCGAACTCGTAAAGGCGACGAACAGTGCCGAGTCGAAGGCTTCGGCGGCTAGGGCAGCCTATGCGAACGCCATCCAGACAGCCGAGCAGATCCGCCAGCGCCGCGGTTGGAAATACGTCACCTTGCGCCCCCGGAAGGTCAAGCCGGACCCGTTCTGGAAGGCCGTGCGCCCGGTCGTGACGCCCGACATGCTGCTGAAGCCAGACGTCGTGACCTCGAAGACCTATGCCCAGTGCTGGAAAGGCGTGGTCGTGCCGTATGTGTGCACCGCCGGCGCCATGGCCTGCGGCAACTAAGCATGGCCCGCCGCAATTGAGATCGTCGCAAGCGGGCGGGGTGAGGGCTGCCGCTCCGGCCAGCCAAGGCCGCGCTCATCCGGCCGCCTGTCGTCCGCGCAAGAACGAGGCTGATTTTGTTCAGGAACTCCCTGTAGACTGGCGCCATGTCGACGGTCGCAGCAGCCCCGGAACGGTTTCGCAACCCGGCCTCCTCCGAGGACAAGGACGCGCTCTTCGCGCGGCTTTCGGCGCGTTTCGGCGACCGTTTGTCGCGGAATGAGGTCCTGCGCGAACAGCACGCCAACACACTGACCTGGCTGAAGGTCCAGGCTCCCGACGCCGTCTTCTTCGCCGAAACGGCCGAAGAGGTCTCCGAGGCCGTTTCGGCCTGCGCGGCGGCGCGCGTTCCCGTCATCCCTTTCGGAGTCGGAAGCTCTCTGGAGGGTCAACTGAATGCGCCGCATGGCGGGCTGTCGCTCGATCTATCGCGCATGAACGCCATCCTGGCGGTGCGTGAAAACGATCTCGACTGCGCCGTACAGGCCGGCGTCACGCGAAAGCAGCTCAATGCCCATTTGCGCGACACCGGGCTGTTTTTTCCCGTCGATCCCGGCGCGGATGCGAGTCTCGGCGGCATGGCGGCCACCCGCGCGTCCGGCACCAATGCCGTGCGCTACGGGACGATGCGCGATGCCGTTCTCGGCCTCACGGCCGTGCTCGCGGACGGCCGGATCGTCACGACCGGAGGCCGCGCCCGGAAATCGTCCGCCGGATACGACCTCACGCGGCTTCTCGTGGGATCGGAGGGCACGCTGGGCGTCATCACCGAGCTGACGCTCAAGCTCTACGGAATTCCCGAAACCGTCCTCTCCGGCGTGTGTCCTTTCGAAACCCTGGAAGGCGCCTGCAACGCGACCATCGCCGCGTTGCAGATGGGTTTGCCGTTGGCCCGCATCGAACTCCTGGACGAGGTCCAGGTCCGCGGCTGCAACGCCTATTCGAAGCTCTCTCTGCCGGAAACGCCGACCTTGTTTCTGGAGTTTCACGGCAGCGAGGCCGGCGCGCGCGAGCAGGTCGAGACCTTCGCGGCGATCGCGAGGGCCGAAGGCGGCGGTGCGCTCGACTGGGCCGCGCGCCCGGAGGACCGCAACCGGCTCTGGCAGGCGCGCCACGACGCCTATTGGGCGGCCCGGGGGTTGCGTCCCGGCGGCGATTTGATCGCGACGGATGTTTGCGTTCCCATCTCCGCGCTCGCGGCCTGTGTCGCCGAAACGAAGCAAGATATCGAGAGGCTGGGGCTCCTCGCACCGATTGTCGGGCATGTGGGGGACGGCAATTTTCATGTGATGCCGCTGATTGATCCGGACTCCGCGGAGGAACGGACGCGCGTGCGCGCGTTTCTGGATCGCCTGGTCGACCGGGCGCTACGTTTCGAAGGCACCTGCACCGGCGAACACGGTATCGGTCAGGGTAAGATCGGTTACTTGTTTGCGGAGCACGGCGCGGGGGTCGATGTCATGATTGCCATAAAAAAGGCACTCGATCCGTTGAATATCCTCAACCCTGGCAAGATTTTCGCCGCAGGTTATTAGGGTTTTGCGGCAAGGCCGTAAATGGTTTGCGGTAATGTGAGTGGAACGGCGTACGCGGCAATTGGCTCAGTGTCTTTCAATGGCTCTTGGCCTCTTGTCCAACACGGGGACTATGCGCCGGCGCCCAAGCCATAGGCAGAGAGATCGGTGAACTCGCTTCTGCTGACACTGACGGCACTGTTCATATTGGTGTTGAGTGCGCTCTTCGCGGCGCCGCTCTTCATCGATTGGAACGACTATCGCCCGGCGTTCGAGGCCCATGCCAGCAAGCTCATCGGCCGGCAGGTCAAAATGGACGGGGAGGTCCATCTGGTCGTCCTTCCGGCGCCGCGGCTCAAATTCGACGGCATCAGGGTCGCGAACGCCGACGGGAGCCTCGATACGCCCTTTCTCGAGGCCAAGTCCCTCGAAGCCAAGATCGACGTGGGAACGCTGCTGACCGGAAAGGTCGAGGCACACCGGCTCACGATGGTCGATCCGACCTTGCGCCTGCATATCGACGGCGCGGGCAACGGCAACTGGACGGATATCGGACCGCGCCGGGCGGGGACGCCGTTCGTGCCGAAAGACGTGCTGCTCGACTCCGTGCGGGTCACCGGCGGCACGGTCGAGATCGTCAAGGAGGGCGTCTCGCCGTTCGTGTTCAGGAATATCGACGGCGAGGCGAGCGCGGCCTCGCTCGCGGGTCCGTATAAAGTTTCCGCCACCTATGACTTCGAAGGGCGGCCGCAGACTCTCAGGTTTTCGACCGGCTCCGTAAACGACGGCGGGCAATTCCGGATGAAGGCGGCGCTGCGCGATCCCGGCCGCTCGGCCTCGTATCAGCTTGACGGCCTGGTCTCGGGCCTTCGCGCGATCCCGTCCTACGACGGTTCCCTCGTCATGCGGGTCTCCAAGCTCGACGGGCTCGGCGCCGGCGAGCCGCCGCAAGGCGATGCCGAGCCGATGTCCGGTGTGGACGAGGTGGGAGTCGGCGAGCCGGAAACGGACGAAGCCGCGCCGCGGGGCTTGCGCCAGACGGCGTCCTTCGTCGAGTTGAAGGGACCGCTCAAGGCAACGCCCGAAGGCGCCGAGCTGAAGGACTTCGATCTCACGCTTCACGCGTCTGGGCGCCCCCAGATATTGAAGGGCAACGTCGAGCTCGACTTCCGTCCGCCGTTCCGTGCGGAAGCGACATTGGCCGCGCGATGGATCGACTTCGATGCGCTCTTCGGTGCGGCGGCCGACGACGACCGGCCGTCTCCGGCGGCCGTCGTTCGCATGTTTTCAGGTTGGGTCTTGGACGAGGCCGCGCGGATCGGGCAGGGAGCCCTCAGCCTCGACGTGGAACAGGCCGGGCTCGGCGGCGATCTTGCGGGCGGCCTGGCGATGAAGCTTGCAAGTTCGGACGGTGGCGTCACGATCGAACGGCTGGACGCGACGCTGCCTGGCGAGAACCGCGTGACCATGTCCGGTTCGTTGCGGAGAAGCGATTCGGGCCCGGTCTTCGACGGTCCGCTCAAGATCGACGGCGCGGGTTTGCGGGCGCTGACCCGCTGGGCCGCGGGGGACCGCGCGATTACGGGCCAAGCCTTCGTCGGCGACTTCTCCCTGTCCGCCGATGCCACCATCGGCAACGGCGAGGTGATGCTCGCCAATGCGAACGGCACCGTCAGCGGCACGAGTTTCGGCGGGAACTTCCTCTACCGCGCCGGCGAGACGAATCTCGTCAGCCTCGATCTCAGAAGCGACCGTCTCGATCTGCGCGAGGCTCTCGGGGACGAACCCATTTGGAGCGCGTGGCTCTCGTCCGCCGGCGGAGCGCCGGCAGCGGAATCGGAAAACTCTGGATCGAGCCCTGGATCGAGCCTGCTGGAACAATTGCGCGGCGACGAAGTGCATGCGCGGGTGCAGGTCGGCGAGCTTCTGTTGCCCGGCCTGACGGCGGGGCGCCTCGATGCGAAACTGTCGCTCGATCGCGGCGATCTCGACGTTCAGTCGCTCGCCTTCACTGCTCCGTACGCGATTAATCTGAACGGGAAGGGACGCATCGTCAGTGTTGCCGAAGCGCCGTCGGGCCAGATCGATCTGTCCGTTCAGGCCTTGAGCACCGACAGCTTGCGAGCGCTGGCCGGCATTCTCGGCTTCAAGGACGCGGTTGTGAAATCGGAACATTTGCCCGCGCTGGCACCCTTCGATCTGCAAGCCGCCCTCGTGGCCTCGCGCGACGGCGCGATGACCGATGCCTCGCTCCAGTTGAACGGTCAGGTCGGCGGTTCGGACTTGGCGCTTGTTGCCAAGGCGAAAGGCACGCTCTCGGCGCCGGAGGATGCCGAGATCGATATTGCCGGCAGCGTGACCGGCGACCGGCCGCAAGCGCTGCTCGTCCTGGTGTTTCCTGAGTTGCCGCAGGCCCGGCTCGCCGAGGCCGCCGGCGAGCAGGGCACGCTGTCCGTGAAGGCCGCAGGTGTTCCGAGCCAAAAGCTGTCCGGGCGCGGCTCCCTCGAAACGGCGGCGTTGAAATTGGAATTCGAAGGCATCGGCGCACTCAAGGACGAGGGCACCACGTTCAACGGCTTCGCGTCGGTCTCGACCGACGATGCGAGTCTCGCTCTGCCACTGTTGGAGCTCGATCCGCCGCCGAGTTCTCATGGCGTGCCGCTGTCGATCAGCGCCAACGTGGCCCGCCAGGCCGGGACGATCGACTTGGAGCAGATCAAGGCCACCGTCATGGGTGAGCCGATCGAAGGCTCCGCGCATTTCGACCGCACAGGAGCCGTCACCAAGTTCGACATCGCGGCAACCGCGGAACGGATCTCGCTTCCGGCGCTTCTGGGCTTGTTCGTGGCCTGGGAACGGACAGCCTCGACCGAAGACATGCTGGGCTCCGTCGACGGGGAGGCCGCGCCATTCTGGCCGGCGCGGGGGTTCGCACTCGGTCTTCTCGACGACACCGAAGGCACGGTTTCGCTGAGCGCCAAGACGCTCTCTCTCGGCGATCCTTTCCCAGTCTCGAACGGCAAGCTGGAAGCCAAGGTCGCCGGCGGCAATCTCACGGTCGAGTCCATCGACGGGCAATTGTTCGGCGGCTCTTTCGCCGGATCGGGAACGCTTTCCCCGCGCGGGACCGGCGCCGCCCTGACGGCCAAGGCCGAGTTGAAACAAGGCAGCCTCGAAGCACTCACAGAAACGGTCGCTGGGCGGCCTCTTGCGACCGGCCCCTTCGATCTGTCCTTCGATGTCGCGGGCGCGGGCCTCAGTCCGCCGGGCGTCGTCGCCGATCTCGGCGGCACGGGCTCGGTGACGCTCGGGGCGGGATCGCTCACCTCGTTCACCGCCGGCCCGTTGCGCCAGATCGCGGCCAAGGCGGCGGCGAGCAATACGCAGGCGACCACGGAACAGATCGATGCCGATGCGGCCGCCATCCGCGAGAAACTGACGAACGGCTCCTATGCGTTTCAACCGGCCCGTTTCGATTTCGAAGTGAAGAACGGCACGGTGCGGTTCGCGCCCGGAACTCTGACGAGCAAAGGCGTCGAAACGGCCATCGAGAGCTATATCGAACTCGCCGGGCTCAAGCTCGACAGCGAGTGGCGGATGCGCCTCACCTCGCAACAAGGGGCGAGCGTTCCGCCGATGACGGTCGTGTTTTCCGGTCCTCTGAACGATGTGGCTACGATCTCGCCCGCCGTCGGAACCGCCGCCATCGAGAACAAGATGACGATCGACCGGTTGCGTCAGGACGTCGAAAGGCTGGAGTCCCTCGATGTCTCCGGCGGGCAATCGCCAAGCGCCGCGGAGGCCGAGAGGATCGCGGCGGAGAAGGCGGCTGCGGAACAGGCTGCCCGCGACAAGGCTGCCGCCGAGCGGATGGCCCGTGAGCAAGCGGAGGCCGAGGCGAGCGCCGCGGCCGAGCGCGCGGAAGCTGAACGCATGGCGGCGGAAAAGGCCGCCGCCGAGCAGGCCGCCCGTGAGAAGGCCGAGGCCGAAGCGAAGGCTGCCGCCGAACGCGCCGAAGCGGAACGTGTCGCGGCCGAGAAGGCCGCGCGAGAAGCCGAGGCCGCCGCCGAGGAGGCCGCCGCCGAGAAGGCCGTGGAGAAGGCAGCGGCGGAGAAAGCGGCTCAAGAACGCGCGGCGGCCGAAGCCCGCGCCGCAGCGGAGATGGAAGCCGCCAAGCGTGCCGCCGCGGAACGGGCAGCGGCGGAGAAAGCCGCGGCAGAAGCCAAAGCCGCGGCCGAGAAGGCCGCTCGGGAGCGGGCGGCAGCCGAAGCGAAAGCCGCGGCGGAAGCGAAGGCCGCGGCCAAGGCTCGCGCCGCCGCCGAGCAAGCGGCCAAGGAACGTGCCGCCGCCGAGGCGCGTGCCGCCGCCGAACACGCGGCGCGCGAACGCATCGAAGCCGAAGCGAGAGCCGCGGCGGAGCGCGCGGCTACCGAAGCCAGCGCCGCAGCCGTGGTTCCGGAGGCGCTTCTGCCTCCCTTGCCGACCCACGCGCCAGCAAACGACAACGCCATGCCAAACGATCCGATTGCGGAGGTTCTCCAAGGCGATGCGGAAGCGGAGGCCGGGCAGGAAGAGGCCTCGGAGGCCGCACCGGCTCAACGTCAGCGGCGCAAAGCGCGCCGCAAGGCCCGGCGCGACGACTGGAAGAAGAATTACAGCATCTTCGGCGGCGGGTTCGGCGGCCGCTAGGGGCTGCCCTTCGCCTGCCTGCTTTTCATGTGCTCCAAGACATAGAGGCGAAGCGCGGCGGACAGGCTGGTGCCGCCGTCCCGGTCTGTCCGGTTCCGGTCGATTTCGCCGACAAGGCCCGCAATCGACTTGCCTTGCTCCCGTGCGATCCCGGTCAGTGCATCCCAAAACGGCTCTTCGAGGGACACGCTTGTCCGGTGCCGCGCGATCGTGAGCGAGCGCTTGTTGCGGGCCTTTGCCATTGTTCGAGCGGGCTATTTCTTCGGCGACACCATGTGTTCCGGGCGGACGATGCGGTCGAAGTCCTCCGCCTCCACGTGGCCGAGCCGTACGGCTTCCTCCTTCAGCGTGCTCCCGCGCTTATGGGCGGTCTTGGCGATCTCGCTCGCCTTGTCGTAGCCGATATGGGGTGCGAGCGCCGTCACCAGCATCAGGGACCGTTCCATATGTTCGGTGATCCGTTCCCGGTTGGCCTTGATGCCGGTCACGCAGTTCTTCGTGAAGCTGCCGGCGACGTCCGCGAGCAGGCGCACCGATTGCAGGAGCGCGTAGGCGAGGACGGGCTTGAACACGTTGAGTTCGAAATGGCCCTGGCTGCCGGCGAAGCTCACGGTGGTTTCGTTGCCCATCACGCGCGCGCAGACCATGGTCACCGCCTCGCATTGAGTCGGGTTCACCTTGCCGGGCATGATCGAGGAGCCGGGCTCGTTTTCCGGCAGCAGCAGTTCGCCAAGGCCCGAGCGCGGTCCCGAACCCAGCAGGCGGATGTCGTTGGCGATCTTGAACATCGAGGCGGCGACGGTGGTCAGCGCGCCATGGGCGAACACATAGGCGTCGTTGCCCGCCAGCGCCTCGAACTTGTTCTCCGCCGGGACGAAGGGAAGCCTGGTGAGTTCGGCGATCTTGCTCGCGAAGATCGCCGCGAAGTCGGGATGGCTGTTGAGCCCGGTGCCGACGGCCGTTCCCCCTTGCGCCAGCGCGTAAAGGCCGGGCAACGTCATGACCAGACGTTTGATGCCGAGATCGATCTGCGCCGCATAGCCGCCAAACTCTTGTCCGAGTGTCAGCGGCGTCGCGTCCTGCATATGCGTCCGGCCGATCTTGATGATGTCCTGGAACGCTTCGGCCTTCTCTTTGAGCGCTTCGAACAGGTGGGATAGTGCCGGATTCAGCCGGTAGACGATTTCTTCGGCGGCGGCGACATGCATCGCCGTCGGGAAGGTATCGTTCGAGGACTGGCCCATGTTCACGTGATCGTTCGGGTGCACCGGCTCCTTGGTGCCGAGCTTGCCGCCGAGGATTTCGCTGGCCCGGTTCGCGATCACCTCGTTCAGATTCATATTGGTCTGCGTACCGGATCCGGTCTGCCAGACCACAAGCGGAAAGTGACCGTCCAGCTTGCCCTCGACAATCTCCGTCGCCGCTGCCGCGATCGCATCGGCCAGCGTCCGATCGAGACGCCCGAGCTCCAGATTGGTGAGCGCGGCGGCCTTCTTGACGAGCGCCATGGCGCGGATCATCGGCTCGGGCATGCGCTCGTCGCCGATCTGGAAATTTTGGCGGGAGCGCTGGGTTTGCGCGCCCCAATAGCGGTCGCCTGGCACGTCGATCGGCCCAAACGCGTCCGTTTCCGTGCGCGGAGCGGTGGAGCCATGGAGGGGTTCGGCTGCAGACATGGACGAGCTTTCCTTTTTGGACTTTGGAGATTCGGCGGCAAACGGTATCTGGAAACGTTTGGCCGCGAACGGACAATCGAAGGCTAAGGCTATAACATTGCGATCGCGGATGAGAGAACCTGGGAAGTGGCGATGTTTTTCAGGGCTGTGTTCATGGCGCCCCATGCCAGGCGCTCCTGCGAGGAGGGCGCGTGACGGCGGCGTCTAGCAAAATCGTGCTGCCCCAGTCGAAGACTGTGCAAGCGAGCGAGACTTATGCACGGTTCGCGGCCGTATCGGTCTGCGTGATCGGCGAGGTGGTGCTCGCCGCCTGGCTCGGCATATTTCCCGCCGACGCGATGCCGAGTCTGGTGGGGATGCCGCCGGCGGCCGCTCTGGGCCTGATCCTGGCCGGGCTTGGTCTCGTTTGCTTCACGTTTCGCCGCATCCGTTTCGCGGCCAGGCTGATCGGCGTGTTTCTGGCGCTTTTCGGCGTTCTCCTACTCGGCCAGGGCGCGCTCGGACTCGACCTCGGACTGGATACGTTTCTCATCCCAAACGAGTTGCTGCCGCAAGCCAGTGCCCCACCGGCCGACGAGACCTTGCCGAGTGCCGCGTTCGTGGCCGCGCGGATATCGCCTGGAATCCTCTGCGCTCTCATCTTGTTCGGGATCGCGCTGCTCTATGCCGAGAACGCGCGCGCCGCGCCGTCGGTGCTGAGCCAGGTCCTGACATTGGTCCTTCTCGCGCAAGTGCTGCTCGTCGTCACCGGCCGCGCCTATGGGGTCGATATGAGCGGCGACGCGTTCCCGTTCATGCGCCTGACCGCCTACGGCGTCCTGAGCATCGTCTTGCTCGCCACGGGGCTCATCGCGGCCTCGCCGGAACGCGGTGTCGCCTCGGCGATCTTCGAACAGTCGCCGGCGGGGGAGATGCTGCGCCGGCTGCTTCCCGGCATTTTAGCGGTCCCGCCGGTCCTCGGCTGGTTCGCGCGGCAAGCGGAAATTCACGCGCTGTACGACAGCGCCGCGGCGCTTGTGATTTTCGCGGTCGCGAGCATCGTCGTGCTCGGCGTGTTCGCCTGGACGGCGCTCGGCGCCGTACGGCGGGCCGATAGCGGCCGGCAGGTGGCGCTCATGGACTTGCGCGGCCAGCGCGAATGGCTTTCGACCACGCTCGGGTCGATCGGCGACGGCGTGATCGCGACGGACCCGAGCGGAAGCGTCCTGCTGCTCAACCGGGTGGCCGAGGATCTCACCGGCTGGACCGCGGCGGAGGCGCGGGGGCGGCCGATCTGGGTCGTGTTCCGGGTGGTCGACGAGGAGACGCGCAAGCCGGTCGACGACCCGGCGCTGCGAGCGCTCCGGGAACGCGAGGTTTCACGCATGGAAGCGGGCGCGATGCTTTTGACCCGCGACGACAAGGAACTTCCGGTCGAGCACTCCGGCGCGCCGATCATTGGCCAAGACGGCTCGCTCGCGGGCGCCGTTCTCGTATTCCGCGACGTCACCGAACGCCGGCGCATCGCGCAGCGCCAGACCATGCTCGTCGGCGAGCTCAATCACCGCGTGAAGAACGCGCTCGCCATTGTCCAGTCGCTCGTCCAGGCGAGTTTGCGTCAGGCCAAGGACCCGACGACGCAGGCCATGGCGCGGACTCTTGCCGAGCGCCTTCGGGCGTTGCACCGCGCCCACGACTTGCTGCTCGAATCCCAATGGTCGGGCGCAAGTCTCAAGGCGATGGTCGAACGGGAACTCGAGCCCTATCGCCGCGAGGGCGGACCCAAGGTCGTCATCAAGGGACCGGACGTGTTGCTGCCGCCGCAATGTACGTCCATCCTGGCGATGACGTTGCACGAGCTTGCGACCAATGCGGTGAAGTACGGCGCCCTGTCGCAAAATACGGGACAGCTCAACGTGGCTTGGAAGACCCAGCGCGGCAATCGGCTTCTGCTCGTATGGGAAGAGAAGGGCGCTTCGTCGGTTCCCAAGGCGTCCGGCCGGAAGGGGTTCGGGACCCAACTCATCGACCAAGGCATCCGTCATAATCTCGGCGGCGAAACCAAGACCGAGTTCCGTAAGGCGGGCCTCTATGTCGAACTGAACGTGCCCTTGAAGCCCTCCAACGAGCCGCGGGCGAAGGCCGAGCCGGCACAGGCGCCGGCGGCATAGAGCGGGGCCTATTCGAGAACGCTAATCTCCGCAGATCGTGCTTGTTCAAGGATGTGCCCTCCAACGCCGTACGCGCCTGATCGCGGCATGCCTCAATCAGAAATCGTGCCACCTATGCGAATCGGAACAATCCGGGGGTTGCGGATGCCGAGGCGGGGGGAAGTGTCTATGTTTGAGGTAGCCGGCGGACGAAAACGCCTAAGAACGCGCCTACTTCTTGCGGAAGCTGTCGAGCTGTACGACCTCGGCGGGCGGCCGGGACATCACCACTTCGACGCTGTCGTTCTCGGCGGACTCTTCGTCCGGCACTTCAGGAGTTCCGCGGTCGTCTGACTGTTCGCCGACGACGTCGGGCAAGGCGGAGGCCATGTGCTGCCGCGCCGAGTCGTTCGCCGCGCCGGGCTTGCCGAATTGGAGGCCGAATTGCGCGGACGGATCGTAAAAGGCTTTGACGGCGTCGAACGGCACGATGAGGCGCTCGGGCACGTTGGTGAAGGAGAGCTTCACCTCGAAGCGTTCGTCCCAAACGAACAGATCCCAGAATTGGTATTGGAGGACGATGGTCATCTCCTCCGGGTACTGTTCCTTCAACCGTTTCGAGATGGATACGCCGTCGGCGCAGGTGTCGAACGCGATAAAGAGATGGTGCTCACCGGTAAGTCCTTCGCGCTGGACTTGTGAGAGAACCTCGCGAACGACGCCACGTAGCGCGTTCTGCGTAAGAAGATCGTATCGAATTCCGTCTTCCGCCATGGAATGGCGTCGCTCCATCCTTCGCGACGTAGGCAGTCACCCCGTCATTAAAGTGGAGGGCTTCTGTTGCCCGGTGCCCTCCGAAACCGCGCCTAACCTCTGCGAGGAGGCTAGGGCTTTAATTTAGGCTATCGCGCCGCATTACGCAGCGAGACGTGCCTCCGCATAGTTGTCGTTGGCAACTATAAGGTTTGGCCCGATAACGGCGGATACCATGCCGAGCGAAAGTACGACCTTTACACCCTCGTCGATCCTATTTCGGCCCCGCCACGTTTCAGCCGGTCTCGAATTCGGTCGCAAGACCCAACGTTTTTGCAGCAAGAGTCATGCCGCCTACGACTGAAACCTGGTGGAGCCGCCGGGTACCGCCCCCGGGTCCGAATGGTTTATTACGCCGACCGTTTATCGCCATAGCCAGCCGAAGCTGACCGTTCATATATAAGCCTGTCACGCTGCAAATGAAAGATCGGGAGGTGGATAACTCCGTTCTTCGCCGCACGAATAGGCTTACCCGCCAGTGGGTTGGCCGAAGGGGCGGGGCGCGTCAGTCGCGCTCCATGCGTATGATTCGGCCCGTGCGGGCGTCCACGTCCATTTCGATGTCATTGCCGTTGGCGTCTTCGCCCTCGACCTTCCAAATGCCCTTTCTCCGGCGGAGTTCGATCTCGTCGAGCCGCACGATGCCGTGGTCGAAGGCCATCTGGCGGACCTGTTCGATGCCGACGTTTCTTGCTTGAGCAGCACCGGAGACGAGGCCGAGGGACAGGCAGGCGGCAAGACCGAGGACAAGTGTTAGAACACGCATTGAATGCTCCTTCTACAAGGTCTATCGACTAAGTAGCGGGCCCGGTCTTCACGTCTCGGCATTCCGGACTGCGGTCAATATAGGGACACACGCACGTTGCGCCAATATCTCGAACTTCTCTCTCAGGTCCGCCACGAGGGTTTGCGGAAAGAAGATCGGACGGGCACCGGCACGCTCAGCCTTTTCGGCGCACAGATGCGTTTCGATCTCGGCGAAGGCTTCCCCTTGATGACCACCAAGAAGCTGCACGTGAAGTCGATCGTGCATGAACTTCTCTGGTTCCTCCAGGGCTCGACCAATATCCGCTACCTCAAGGAGCACGGTGTCAGCATCTGGGACGAGTGGGCGGACGAGAACGGCGAACTCGGTCCCGTCTACGGTAAGCAATGGCGCTCCTGGCCGTCCGCATCCGGAAGCGAGGTCGATCAGATCCGGGCGTTGGTCGACGGCATCAAGCGCGACCCCGATTCGCGGCGCCATATCGTCAGCGCCTGGAACGTCGGGGAGATCCCCAAAATGGCGTTGCCGCCGTGCCACTGCCTCTTCCAGTTCTACGTGGGCGGAGGCCGGTTGTCCTGCCAGCTCTATCAGCGCTCGGCGGATATTTTCCTCGGCGTGCCCTTCAATATCGCGTCCTATTCGCTGTTCACGCATATGGTCGCGCAGGTCACGGGGCTCGAGCCGGGAGACTTCGTGCATACGTTCGGCGACGTCCATCTCTATCTGAACCATATCGACCAGGCCGACGAGCAGCTCACGCGGAAGCCGCGACCCCTGCCGCGGCTCGAAATGAACCCGGACGTGACGTCGTTGTTCGACTTCGTCTTCGACGACTTCAAGATCGCCGGCTACGACCCCCATCCGGCCATCCGGGGCGAGGTCGCCGTTTGACCGGGGATTTGGAACCGGCGGCGCCCGCCGTCGCCCTGGTCGTGGCGATGGGCGAAAATCGCGCCATCGGCCTCGATGGGGGCCTGCCTTGGCATTTGCGCTCCGACATGAAGTTCTTCCGTAAGGTGACCATGGGCAAGCCCGTTATCATGGGGCGGCTCACCTTCGAATCGTTGCCGCGTGTTCTCGACGGCCGCCTTAATATCGTCATGACCCGGAATGGCCAGGTTGCGCCGGCGCCGGGCATCGTCGTGGCGCCGAACCTGGCCGGTGCACTCGAAACCGCGCGAGAGTGGGCCAAGGAACAAGGCGCGGACGAGATCGCGATCATTGGCGGGGAGGCGGTCTTTGCCGAGGCGTTGCCCAAGGCCGACCGCATCTACCTCACCGAGGTTCATGCGAGCCCCGAGGCCGACACGTGGTTCCCGGCGCTCGATCCGTCCGCCTGGGTGGAGGTCTGCCGCGAGGCTCATACGGCGGGCCCGCACGACGACCACGACTTCTCCATCGTGGTTCTGGAACGCCGTTCATCTTGACGTGCCGCCTTTGATTGCGTGGCCTCCACACCTGGCCTATAACCTCCGGGATTCTTGTCGCGGTTCCGCCATTTGGTGTGCCTAGTCTCTCCCTGCGATAGGCGCAGCCCAAACCGGGCGGGTTCGCGCGAAAGCCCCCTCAGCAATCAGGACGAAACGCATATGCCTTGGAGCAATCAGAGCGGCGGTGGCGGCAACAACGGGCCCTGGGGCCCGAGGCCGGGCGGATCCGGTGGCGGCCAGCAACCCGATCTGGAGGAAATTTTACGCAAGAGCCAGGACCGGCTGCGTCAGGCCATGCCTGGCGGCGGTGGAAAATGGATCACGGCCCTGGTGGCCCTAGGCGCGGTGGTCATCGCGGGTATTTTCGCCTTCACCGTTCGGGTCAATACCGATGAAGTCGGCATCGTCCTGCGGTTCGGCGAGTATGTGCGCCAGCTCCAGCCGGGCCTGCATCTGCGGCTGCCCTATCCGATCGAAGAGGTCGAACTGCCGAAGTTCACCCGCCTCAACCGGATCGAGATCGGTCACCGGGGAGCGGCGCAAGGCAGCGGCATTTCGGTGCGGGATGTGCCCGAGGAGAGCCTGATGCTCACCGGTGACGAGAACATCGTCGATATCGACTTCGTCGTCGTTTGGAAGATCAACAACGCGCCGGACTATCTGTTCAACATCCAGAACCCCCAAGGCACGGTGAAGGATGTCTCCGAAAGCGCCATGCGCGAGATCGTCGGCCAGAGCGACATCGAGCCGATCCTGACCGCGGCCCGTGCCGAGACCGAGGGCAAGGTCCAGCACCTCATTCAGCGCACGCTGGACGGTTATCAGGCCGGTATCGAGATCGTCGAAGTACAGCTTCAGAAGGTCGACCCGCCGGCTCAGGTGATCGACGCGTTCCGCGACGTGCAGGCGGCGCGCGCGGACCAGGAGCGTTTGCAGAACGAAGCGCAAGCCTATGCCAATCGCGTCGTTCCGGAAGCGCGCGGTGAAGCCGAGCGCATTCTCCAAAGCGCCCAAGGCTATCGCGACCGCGTGATCGCGGAGGCCAAGGGTGAAGCCGCGCGTTTCGAGAAGGTTCTTCTGGAATACCAAAAGGCGCCGGACGTGACCCGGAAACGCATTTTCATCGATACGATGCAGGACGTGCTGTCCAACGCCGACAAGATCATCGTCGACAGGGATGGCGGCGTGGTGCCGTATCTGCCCCTTTCGGAGCTGCAGAAGAGGGCGCCGGCCCCGTCCACGCCGTCTTCGTCCGCACCTTCGGTCCAGAACGGAGGGCAGCAATAATGAAAAGGGCAGCCCTGACGCTCATCCTGCTGCTGATCGGCATTCTCGCGGTCGGCGCGTATCTGACGCTGTTCACGGTCCACCAGACGCAGCAGGCGCTCGTTCTGGAATTCGGTAAGCCGAAGCGGCTCATCACGAAACCGGGACTGAACTACAAGATCCCGTTCATCCAGAACGCGGTCTTTTTCGACAAGCGGTTGCTGGATCTCGATTCCGCGCCGCAGGAAGTCATCGCGGCCGATCAGAAGCGGCTCGTGGTCGATGCCTTCGCGCGGTGGCGGATTGCCAACCCGCTGCTCTTCTACCAAGCCGTGAGTAACGAGTACAATGCACGCACGCAGCTCAGCAACTATCTCGAAGCCGCGCTCCGGCGCGTGCTCGGCGCGGCGAGTTTCGAAGCCGTCGTCCGGGACGACCGCAACGAGCTCATGCGCAAAATCACCGGTCAAATGAACGAAAATTCCAAGGCTCTCGGCATCACGGTGGTCGATGTCCGCATCAAGCGGGCGGATCTGCCGGAGGCGAACAGCCTCGCCATTTTCCGCCGGATGCAGACCGAGCGTCAGCGCGAGGCCGCGGAAATTCGCGCCGAGGGTGAGGAGGCCTCTCGCCGGATCCGCGCCAATGCCGATCGCCAGGTCACCGTGGTGAAGGCCGACGCGACCGGTGAGTCGGAGCGCATTCGCGGTACGGGCGATGCGGAGAAGAACCGTGTCTTTGCCGAGGCGTTCGGCAAAGACCCCGATTTCTTCTCCTTCTACCGCTCGATGCAGGCCTATGAGGGTGCGTTGAAGTCGACCGACACACGGATGCTGCTGAGCCCGGACTCTCAGTTCTTCCAATATTTCAACGACTCGGCCGGCGCCACCAACGGCCCATCGTCGAGCCGGGCGAAGGGCGACAGGGGCGCCCGCGCGCAGCCTCCCGCCGAGGATACGAGTTCGGTTCGTGAGGCCGGAACTCCCGAACCTGCGCCGGCCACGCCTTAGGCGGCAGACGCAGGCATGGACGACCTCGGTGTCGCCATTGGCCTCGTCTTGGTGATCGAGGGCCTGATTTGGGCCCTCGCTCCCCAGATCGGGCGTCGGCTTTTGGAAGCCGCTTCGGAAACCCCGGAGTCGTCGTTGCGGCTGGTGGGAACCGCCGCCGTGGCTGCCGGCGTGCTCATCGTCTGGATTGTGCGGGGCTGATGGTGACCGGAACGCGACCGTACCGGATCTTCGTTGAGATCGGCGCTTCGGTCCGAAAGCCTGCTTCCGCTTCGCGTGCCTTGTTCGGTAAAGTGTCTGCCGCGCCGCGAAGCGGCTGGCCGCAATAACTGGAGAGCGTGGAACGATGTCTGGACGATCTGGCCAGGGCTGGGCTCGTTGCCTTCCACGCGTTTTCGCCGCCGCCGCCGCCGCCGTGGGGCTTTATGGCGCAGCGCTGCTCGTGGCGGTGCCGGGCCTGGCGCGGGGGCCTGCCTCCGTGGCCGATATCGCCGAGGGGCTGCAGGACGCGGTCGTCAACATTTCAACGACCCAAACCCTGAAAGGTCCCGACGATGGGGCACCTATTCGCAAGGGACCGAAAGGGTCTCCCTTCGAGGAGTTTTTCGACGACTTCTTCGACGAGGAAGGCCCGGACGGCATGCTGCGAAAGGTGAGTTCGCTCGGGTCGGGTTTCGTTATCGATCCGTCGGGACTGATCGTCACGAACAATCACGTGATCGAGGGAGCGGACGAGATCATCGTGAACTTCAACGACGGTTCGAAGCTCAAGGTAACCAAAATCCTTGGCCACGATCCGAAGACCGATCTCGCCCTGCTGAAGGTCGAACCGAGCCGACCCCTTAAGTCCATTTCGTTCGGCGACTCGTCGGCGCTGCGCGTCGGCGACTGGGTCATGGCGATCGGCAATCCCTTCGGGCTGGGCGGAAGCGTGACGGTCGGCGTCGTTTCGGCCACCAAACGCGACATCAACGCCGGCCCCTACGACGACTTCATCCAAACCGACGCGGCCATCAACCGGGGCAATTCCGGCGGACCCTTGTTCAACATGGAGGGCGAGGTCGTCGGCGTGAACACCGCCATCATCTCGCCGACCGGCGGCTCGATCGGGATCGGGTTCGCGGTCCCGTCCGACACGGCGGTCAAGGTTCTCGACCAGCTCAAGGAGTATGGCGAGACGCGGCGGGGATGGCTCGGCGTGCATGTCCAAAACGTTACCGAAGAAATGGCGCCGGCCCTTGGGCTGGATGCGCCGCGCGGCGCGCTCGTCGCGTCGGTGACGCCGGACGGTCCGGCCGCCGCAGGCGGGATCAAGCCGAGGGACGTCATCCTCGGTTTCGACGGGCAAAGCATTCGGACCATGCGCGACCTGCCGCGCGCCGTCGCGGGCGGCACGGTTGGAAAGGACGTTCTGCTCAAGGTCCTTCGCGGTGGAAAGGCCGTCGATGTCACCGTGACGCTTGGCAGGCTGCCCGAAGAGGACGATGACATCGCCGAGCCCCAAGAGGGTGCACGGCCGGAGACCGACGATCTTCTCGGGCTGACGATCGCGCCGCTGACCCACCAACTGCGCGACAAGTTCCGCATCAGCGGCAAGGTCGAAGGGGTTGTGGTCACGGACGTGAAACCGGACAGCCCCGCCGCCAAGAAGCACATCAATGCCGGAGACGTGATCGTCGAGGTCACACAGGAAGCCGTGCGAAAGCCGGAAGAAGTCGTCGCCCGGCTGCGCGCGGTCAGGAAGTCGGGGCGGCCCCGTGTCCTGTTCCTGCTCGCCGACGCCGATGGCGAACTCCGCTTCGTCGCCATACCGGTCAGTTAATGTTGTAGGGCCCCGCCGCCGCGAAGGGCTGTTGTGGCATTCCGTGATTGACGCCGTTCTCATCGCCGGACCGACTGCCAGCGGCAAATCTGCCGCGGCGCTCGCGCTCGCGGATCGCCTCGGCGGAACGATCGTCAATGCCGACTCGATGCAGGTCTATCGCGAGCTCAAGGTGCTGACGGCGCGTCCCAGCGAGGACGAAATGGCGGCGGTACCGCATCGCCTCTACGGCACGGTCCCGGCGCGGGAAGCCTATTCGGTCGGACGGTGGACCGCCGACGCCGCTGCCGCGATCGCCGGGGCGCGCGGCCAGGGGCGCGTGCCGATCCTCGTCGGCGGAACCGGTCTCTATTTCAAGGCAGTGCTCGAAGGGCTGTCGCCGGTACCGGAAATTCCCGAGGAGGTCCGGGAACGGTGGCGGGCCCGGGCGTCCATGTCCGATGCAAGGGACCTCCACGAGGCGCTGTCGCAACGCGACGAGGTCATGGCGGCGCGCCTTCCGCCGACGGACCCGCAGCGCATCGTGCGCGCGCTCGAAGTCATCGATGCGACCGGGGTGTCGCTCGCCGATTGGCAGGAAACGGCCGGTGCGCCGATCCTAGGGGACGGCGCAATCCTCAAGCTCGTCGTCGCGCCGGAACGCGAGACAGTTTATGCGGCGATCGACGCCCGTTTCGACGCCATGCTCGGGCAAGGCGCGCTTCAAGAGGTCGAAGCGCTGGCCGCGCTCGATCTTGCGCCGGAGCTGCCGCTCATGCGCGCCCACGGGGTACGCGAACTCATCGCCTATCTGTCCGGTACGATGTCCCTGGAGGCGGCCGCCGCGAAGGCCAAGACCGAATCCCGGCGCTATGCCAAGCGTCAGATGACGTGGGCGCGCCGGTTCATGCCGGACTGGACCTGGTTCCCCGATGGGCCTGCCGCCGCATCCGCCGTGGCGGCGCAATCCTAGGCAGATCGTAACGTCCTTAGATCGTGACGTGGGTACCGATCTCCACGACGCGGTCCGTCGGCAGCTGGAAGTAGTTCGACGCGTCGTCCGCGTTGTGCGCGAGATAGATATAGAGCCGATCCTGCCATTGCGGCATTCCGGACCGCAGGTCGGGGCGAACGGACCGGCGCGACAGGAAGAACGACGTCGACATGATGTCGAATTGCCAACCCTGTTTGCGGGCGAGCGCGAGCGCCTTGGGCACGTTCGGCCGTTCCACGAAGCCGAAGTTCAGCGTCATGCGCGAGAACCTGTCGCTGATCGTCTCCATCTGGAGGCGGTTCGCCGGCGATACGCGCGGGATGTCCTCGTTCTTGATCGTCAAAATCACGTTGTGCTCGTGCAGAACCTTGTTGTGCTTGAGGTTGTGCAGAAGTGCAGTCGGCGCGAAGTCCGGATCGGCGCTTAGGAACACGGCGGTTCCGGGCACGAGATGTGGCGGCTTGGTCTCCAGGCTCTCGATCAACGGCTCGAAGGGAACCTCGATACGGCGCGTCTTCTGCGCCAGCAGCCGCGTGCCGCGCATCCAGGTGAGCATGACCAGGATCAACATCAATCCGACGAGCACCGGCAGCCAAGCCCCATCGACGAGCTTCAGCATGCTCGCCATGACGAAGGCGGTATCGACAAAGGTGAGCGGAGCGGCGAGGGCGATTGCCCAGTACAGCTTCCAGCGCCACAATTTCCAGATGACGATGAAGCCGAGAATGCCTGCCACCCACTCCGTCGCCGCCACCGCCAGCACATAGGCGGACGCCAGCTCGGTCGACGACCGGAACATAAAGACCAGCAGCAGCACGCCCGTCAGCAGCCCCCAGTTGACCCTGGGCATATAGATTTGGCCCGCCTGCGACTCCGATGTGTGCCGCACTTCCATGCGCGGCAGAAGCCCGAGCTGCATGGCTTGCCGCGTGATCGAATAGGCGCCGGTGATCACGGCCTGGCTGGCGATGGCCGTGGCCATGGTCGCCAAGGCGACCATCGGATAGAGCGCCCAATCCGGGAACAGCAGGTAGAACGGGTTCGAAATCGTTTCAGGGTGCGCCAGCACCAGCGCGCCTTGCCCGAAATAATTCAGGAGCAAGGCAGGCAGCACCAGAATGAACCAAGCCGTCTGGATCGGCTTGCGGCCGAAATGGCCGAGATCGTTGTAGAGCGCCTCGGAGCCGGTCACGACGAGGAACACCGCGCCGAGCGTGATGAGGCCGACCATGCCATGGGTTAGGAGAAACTTGATGCCGTAGAAGGGGTTCAGCGCCTCGAGGATGCGCGGGTACTCCACGATCTCGACGGCCCCAGCAACGGCCAGCACCAAAAACCACGCCGTGGTAATCGGCGCGAACAGCGCCGAGACCCTCGCCGTCCCGTGCGACTGCACCGAGAACAGCGCGATGAGGATGGTCACGGTAATGGGCAGTACATAGGGCTCGAACGCATCGGTGGCGACGTTCAAGCCTTCGACCGCCGACAGCACCGAAAGGGCCGGCGTAATCAGCGTGGAGCCGTAGAACATGGCCGCGCCGATAATGCCCAGCCCCAGCACGAGCGGCGTGCGTTTGCCCAAGGCGGTGAACGCAAGCGCGGTCAGCGCCAGCGTGCCGCCTTCGCCGTTATTGTCCGCGCGCAGAAGGATCAGCACATATTTCAGCGTGACGACGATCACCAGCGACCAGAAAATCAGGGATAGGACGCCGAACACCGCGGCCTGGGTGACGACCCCGTGCGATCCTCCCGTCGCGAGAACGGCCTCCCTGAGCCCGTAGAGGGGGCTCGTGCCGATGTCGCCGTATACGACGCCGATCGACCCGAAGGTCAGGGCCCAAAACGCACGGCTGGACATCGCCGCATCCGTCGGCCGGTGCCCGTTGCCGCTTTCGTTGCCGTTGCCGTTGGCAACGAGCGATTCTGAAGGTGCAGAGTTCTGCATTCAGGCTGTGACTGTGTGGAAAGTGCGTTTTCAGATTGGATTCGCAAAAGGCGTCGTCACGCCGTCGCGATTTTATTTCCTCAATCGAGGTGGCTCCATTGAAGCGTACGAGCCATAGGCGGATCGCACGCCATTGTCTAGGACGGTTGTGGGAAAAGATAGGAGCGGTTGGTGCGATTCTGAGGCAAAATGAAATATATGAAGCGATAATACCCATTAATGCGTAATATATGAAAAGCACTTAGCAAAAAAGCTTACCATTCATTCGCATTTTCCGTTGACCCTGTGACATTGAGGCCCTAGGGTGCGCGGCCTAATCCGGCGCTTTCGCCAATTCGATCGAGTTATACGGGGCAACGGCCAGTCGAGGCCGTGATGGGCCCGATTTTGCCAATGGAATAGAGATTATGTCTGCCAACGAGAACGGCTCAGTCACGATGACCGGCGCACAGATCGTGCTCCAGGCGCTCGCCGATCAGGGCGTCGAGCACATCTTCGGCTATCCCGGAGGCGCTGTCCTGCCGATCTACGACGAGCTGTTTCAGCAGGATCGCGTCAAGCACATCCTTGTCCGCCACGAGCAGGGTGCGGTTCACGCGGCCGAAGGTTACGCGCGTTCGACCGGCAAGGTCGGCGTCGTGCTGGTGACCTCGGGTCCCGGCGCGACCAATGCCGTTACCGGCCTGACCGACGCGCTCATGGATTCGATTCCCGTGGTCTGCATCACGGGGCAGGTGCCGACGCACCTCATCGGCAACGACGCGTTCCAGGAATGCGATACGGTCGGCATCACGCGCCCCTGCACCAAGCACAACTACCTCGTGAAGGACGTCGATCAACTCGCCGAGGTCCTGCACGAGGCGTTTTACGTGGCCCGCTCGGGCCGGCCCGGCCCCGTCGTCGTGGATATCCCCAAGGACATCCAGTTCATGACCGGCACCTATAAGGGCGTCTCGAACTCGCAGCACAAGAGCTACGTCCCGCCGCGCGAAGGCGATCAGGCCGCGATCGAGGCCGCCGTCGAGGTGATGGCGAAGGCCAAACGGCCGATCTTCTATACGGGCGGCGGCGTCGTCAATGCGGGTCCCGCGGCGAGCAAGAGCCTGCGCGAGCTGGTGCGCATGACCGGCTATCCGATCACCTCGACCCTGATGGGCCTCGGCAGCTACCCGGCCTCGGACAAGCAGTGGCTCGGCATGCTCGGCATGCACGGAACCTTCGAAGCCAACAATGCGATGCATGACTGCGATGTCATGATCTGCATCGGCGCGCGCTTCGACGACCGTATTACCGGCCGGCTCGATGCGTTTTCGCCGGGCTCGACGAAGATCCATGTCGATGTCGATCCGTCCTCGATCAATAAGAACGTCCACGTGGACATCCCGATCGTCGGCGATTGCGCCTACGTGATCGATCAGATGATCGCGGCGTGGAAGGCACGAAATCCGTCCATCGACAAAGAGGCACACGCGCGCTGGTGGGATCAGATCGAGACCTGGCGCAAGCGCAAATGCCTGCACTACCGGAACAAGAGCGACGTCATCATGCCGCAATACGCCGTCGAGCGGCTGTTCGCGCTGACCCGCGGCAAGGACACCTACATCACCACGGAAGTCGGCCAGCATCAGATGTGGGCGGCGCAGTACTTCCATTTCGACGAGCCGAACCGTTGGATGACCTCCGGCGGGCTCGGCACGATGGGTTATGGCATTCCGGCGGCCGTCGGCGTGCAGATGGCCCATCCGGACTCGCTCGTCATCGACATTGCCGGCGAGGCGTCGGTCTTGATGACCATGCAGGAAATCTCGACGGCCGTTCAGTACGACCTGCCGGTCAAGATCTTTATTCTGAACAACGAGTATATGGGCATGGTGCGCCAGTGGCAGGAGCTGCTTCACGGCGGCCGCTATTCGCACTCCTATAGCGAGGCGCTGCCGGACTTCGTGAAGCTGGCCGAGGCCTATCACGCGGTCGGCATCCGCGCCGAGAAGCCCGCCGAGCTGGACGATGCCATTCGGGAGATGATCGAGACGCCGAAGCCGGTCATCTTCGACTGCGTCGTCGACAAAACCGCCAATTGCTTCCCGATGATTCCGAGCGGCGAAGCGCACAACAACATGCTGATGGGCGACGACCTGACGGACGAGGACATCGAGAACGCCATCTCCGAAGAAGGCAAGGTGATGGTCTGATGGGGCAGCCGGGGTCCGCTTATTCGCTCGAGAAACCGGAACAGAAACTCGAGACCCACACGATCAGCGTGCTCGTGGACAACGAGCCGGGCGTGCTCGCGCGCGTCATCGGCCTGTTCTCCGGGCGCGGCTACAACATCGAGTCGCTGACCGTGTCGGAGACGGAGCACGAGGCGCATCTGTCGCGCATCACCATCGTCACCACCGGCACGCCGATGGTCATCGAGCAGATCAAGCACCAGCTCGACCGGCTGGTGCCGGTGCATTCGGTCACCGATCTCACCGTGTGCGGCGAGACCATCGAGCGCGAGCTGGCGCTGGTGAAGGTCGCCGGTGTCGGCGAGAAGCGCGTCGAGGCGCTGCGGCTGGCGGAAGCCTTCCGCGCAAAGGCCATCGACGCGTCGCTCGAGCATTTCGTGTTCGAGATCACCGGGCGCCAATCCAAGATCGAGCAGTTCGTCGCGCTGATGCAGCCGCTCGGTCTCGTTGAGGTCTGCCGAACCGGCGTCGCGGCCATCGGCAGGGGCCCGGAGCGGATGTAACGCTCAAAGAGTAACCCGCCACTTGTCTTTTTGCGGGTCCGGCGGCAAAACCCGGACCCAAGCTCACAGCCAATTCAGGCTCGAACCCAAATTCGGAACACATCGAAATCGAGAACCTAGGGGAACAGGTATGCGTGTCTATTACGATCGGGATGCCGATCTCAATCTGATCAAGGGCAAGAAGGTTGCCGTCATCGGCTATGGCAGCCAGGGGCATGCGCATGCGCTGAACCTGAAGGACTCCGGCGTTGCCGAGGTCGCGATCGGCCTGCGTCCCGGCTCCAGCTCCGCCGCCAAGGCCGAAGGCGAGGGGCTGAAGGTCATGAGCGTTGCCGACGCGGCGGCCTGGGCCGATGTGGTCATGATGCTGACCCCCGACGAACTCCAGGCCGAGATCTGGGAGAACGAGCTGAAGCCGAACATGAAGCAGGGTTCGGCGCTGTTCTTTGCCCACGGGCTCAACATCCACTTCAACCTCATCGAGCCGCGGACCGACATGGATATATGTATGGTCGCGCCGAAGGGCCCGGGCCACACGGTGCGCGCCGAGTACAAGCGCGGCGCCGGCGTGCCGTGCCTCGTCGCCATCGCCCAGGACGCCACCGGCAACGCCCACGACCTGTCGCTGTCCTATGCCTCGGCGATCGGCGGCGGCCGGGCGGGCATCATCGAGACGACCTTCCGCGAGGAATGCGAGACCGATCTCTTCGGCGAGCAGGCCGTGCTGTGCGGCGGCCTCGTCGAGCTGATGCGCAACGGCTTCGAGACGCTGGTCGAGGCGGGTTACGCGCCCGAGATGGCCTATTTCGAAACCGTCCATGAGGTGAAGCTGATCGTCGATCTCATCTACGAGGGCGGCATCGCCAACATGAATTACTCGGTCTCCAACACGGCCGAGTACGGCGAATATGTCTCCGGCCCGCGCGTGGTCACCGGCGACAGCAAGGCCGCCATGAAGGATGTCCTCTCCGACATCCAGAACGGTACGTTCGTGAAGAACTGGATGCTCGAGAACAAGATCAACCAGCCGAGCTTCAAGGCCATGCGCGCCAAGTGCGACGGCCACGAGATGGAAGTCGTCGGCGCGAAGCTCCGCGCCATGATGCCGTGGATCGCCGAGAGCAAGATGGTCGACAAGGCGAAGAACTAGCGGTTTCGCCGTCTTGCCTTACCGATGCGGAAATGGCCGGGCTCGCCCCGGCCATTTTCTTTAGACACTACGGACTTTGACCTAAGCTGCGTGCTCCGTCATACGGACGATGGAGTCACGCGGCGCCATGCGGGGCTTTGGAGCACTGTCAGGCCGGGGCGGTCCGAGGAAGCAACCATGTACATCACCCGTATCGCCAAGATCGTGATGGTGGCCTGTCTCGCGGTCTTCTGCCTCCTGGCCGTGTTCGGCAATCTCACCGACTACCAGTCGAACTATCTGTTCGTGAAGCATGTGATGAGCATGGACACGACGTATCCCGGCAACACGCTGATGTACCGGGCCATCGTCAGTCCCGAGCTCTGGCATGCCGCCTTCGCGGGCATCATCGCGGGCGAAGCGATCGCGGGTCTTCTGTTCCTGGCGGGCGCCGTCCGTCTGTTCCAGGCCCGGCGGGCGCCGGGTGCCGAGTTCAACGGCGCCAAGGGCTGGGCCGTCGCGGGGGCGCTCGTGGCCTTCCTGGTCTGGTTCCTCGGCTTCATGGTCGTCGCGGGCGAATGGTTCGCCATGTGGCAGTCGGCCACCTGGAACGGCCAGTCGGCGGCCTTCCGCTTCTACATGACGGCACTGGCTGTCCTCATCTTCGTCAATCAGCCCGACGGGGATCTAGCGCAGGCACCCGCCGAAGATGCCCAAAAGGAGACCTAAACAATGGATCGCAGCGCGTTCGAGGGGGTTCTCAAGAGCTTTTACGCCGCCCGCGTCGCGGGGGAGCCCGACGAGCTCGGCGAAATGTTCGCCGAAAACGCCAAGTTTCAGATCGCGGGGTCGCCCGAATACAGCATGCTGGCCACCAAGGTTCAGGGCCGCGACGGCATCGTGAGCCTGTTCCGGACCATTGCCGATAGCTTTGGGCTGGAGGACTTCGCCGTTCAGGACATGCTGATCGACGGAAACAAGGCGGCCGTGCGCTGGACCGCGCGTGTCCAAAATATCACAGCCGGCGACAGCTTCGCGACGGAACTGGCGGACTTCATTGAAATCGAGAACGGGAAAATTATATCGCTCAACGAGTTCCTCGATACCGCATTGGCTGGATAGGAGCTCGCCCTGCGGCACTTTCCCGTGATCTCTGCCATTTCAGAGCCGAAATCGGGTGGTGGAATCGGAGCCCGAAAGGCATAATCCGGCAACCATTTTGAAGTGGTCCGGATTCGTTTTGGGAGCGTAGGGGCAGGGAGAGTTAAGAGCGGGGCGATGGGCCGGGGCGGTCCAGAGGGAGCATAGAATGGCAAGAGCGGGCATCAGGTCAGCGGTCCTGGGGATTGCATTCACGGTTTCGGCCGCGGTCCCGGGCTACGCAGCGGAGCCCGACGGTCCCGCCGAGCTCGTGACCAGGTCCGAGGCCGTGCGGATTTCCGTGCAGGATCAGGTTGGCGCGGTGTCCATGAAGGACGTCGCCGAGCAAGTCGCCTTGGCCGAATACTATTCCATTCCCGACCGGAAGCTGCTCTGGGTCGGCGAGAACGGGCTCAATGCCAAGGGTAAGGCCGTCGTGGAGGAAATCTCCAAGGCGGACGATTACGGGCTCCGCGCCTCGGATTACAAACTGCCGGATCTTTCGGGCTTCGACGCGAGCGCGCCCGACGCCGTTGCCAAACTCGCCGATGCCGAGCTCAAGATCAGCGCCGCCGCCATCGAATATGCGCGCGACGCGCGGGGCGGCCGGATCAAGCCGCAGAGCCTCAGCAAGAATCTCGATCCCAATCTCTATTTGCCGGACCCGGCCGAGGTCATCGGCTTCATTGCCATCCGTACGGATCCGGCGGCCTATCTGCGAAGCTTCCAGCCCACGCATCCCCAATTCGAGGCGCTGCGGAAGGCGCTTATCGCCGAACGCAGCGGCACCGCCGCCAAGCCCGTGGCGGATAAGCCCGAGGACGTCGAGATTCCAAGCGGGCCGACGCTCAAGCTCGGTGTCGAGCACGGCCAGGTAGCCCTTCTGCGGAAGCGGCTCGACGCGCCGGCGAAGGACGGCGCCAACGAATATGTCTTCGACGCGGGCTTGCGTGACGCCGTCGTCGCGTTCCAGCGCACGCAAGGCGGCAAGCCGGACGGCATGGTCGGCTCCGGCACACGCCGGATGCTGAATGGCGGATCGTCCACGCCGGAAGTCTCGGGCCAGAAAAAGATCGACCTGCTGCTTGTGAACATGGAGCGCTATCGATGGCTCCCGCAGAATCTCGGCAGCTTCTACGTCAACGTGAACATTCCGGAGTTCAAGGTGCGCGTCTTCGAGGATGCCGAACCGATCCACGAGACTCGCGTGATCGTTGGCAAGACGCATACCCAGACGCCGGTCTTCAACGACGAGATGGAAGAGATCGTTTTCCGTCCGAACTGGTATGTGCCGAACTCGATCAAGACCAATGAGATTGCGCCCTATCTGCGCCGGGGTGGCGGCTTCTTCTCCAGCGGTTGGGATACGTCCGTATTGCGGCGGCAGGGTTTGCGCATACGTGGCGCCAACGGCCGCGACATCGATCCGGACCGGATCGACTGGAGCCGCAACGACATCCGGCGCTACGAGCTCTATCAGCCGCCAGGGCCGAGCAACGTTCTCGGTCTGGTGAAATTCCTCTTCCCCAATACGCACGACGTCTATCTGCACGACACCACGCAGAAAAACCTGTTCGCCAACGCTGAGCGCGCCTACAGCCATGGCTGCGTGCGTGTGCAGAATCCCGACAAGTTGGCGACGGTGCTGCTCGGTCACGACCAGGACTGGACGCATGCGCGCGTTTCGGCGGCGATGTATAACGGCGCGGATTCGAACGGGATCCGGGTCAAGAATCGAATTCCCGTCTACCTCAGCTATTTCACCGCCGTCGTCGGCGACGACGGGCAGCTCAAGCAGTACAAGGATTTGTACGGCCATGACCGGCGCATGGTCGCGGCTCTGAACGGCCGGCCGATTCCCGCCGGGCTCCCCGACAATGCCGTGGTCTCGGCGGGCCAGAGCGAACGGCGTGGCGTCCGGCGTTCCCGGCGTGGGGACAACCCCTTCGCGGCCATCTTCGACTTTTAGACGGCCGGCCGGTCTACTTCGTCAGCGGCATGAGGAAGGAGATCGCGGCGCATGTCGCGATTCCGACGATGATGTTCATCGGCAGGCCAATGCGCAGGAAGTCCGCGAAGCGGTAGTTCCCCGAGGCATAGACCATGGTGTTGGTCTGGTAGCCGATGGGCGTCGCGAAGCTCGCGCTCGCGCCCATCATGATCGCGACCAGGAAGGGCCGGGAGTCGAGCCCGAGTCCTTCGGCAAGGCCGATGGCGATGGGGGTGAGCACCACGGCGACGGCGTTGTTGGTGATGAGTTCCGTCAGGGTCACAGCCAGGAAATAGACGAGAGCGAGCATCAGAAAGCCCGAACTTCGGCCGAGTATGGGCTCGATCACGCCGACAATCGTGCCGACCGCGCCGGTCTTCTCGAGTCCTACGCCGATCGCGAGCATGGCGAAGATCAAGACGAGAATTCCGCCGTTGATCGATTCCCACGCTTCTTCCGCGTCGATGCACCGTAAGAGCAGGATGGCCGCGACGCCGAGTACGGCGAGGCCCTCGATCGGCATGACGTTCAGCGCGGCAAGGATTACGACCCCCGCCAGGACCGCGATTGCGATGGGTGCTTTTTTGCGGCGGTAGCTGCGCGAACGCGGCTCGGTCATATTGATCAGATCGGCTTCTTCGGCCGCCGCGGTCAGACCTTCGGGCGTGCCCTCCAGCAAGAGCCGGTCGGCGGCCCGCAATTGAACCGTATCCAGGCGCAAGCCCGGCAGATAGCGGTGGCGGCTAATGCCGAGCAGCCGCACGCCGAAACGGGCGAGCCGCATCTCGTTCACGGAGCGCTGGGCGCCACGCCCAGGCGCGAGAACGGCTTCCACGATTATCTGGTCTTCGCCGCTTTCGCCGCCGCCGATGCCGAGAATATCGAAGCCGCTCTCGCCATGTAGCGTCAGGACCTCGGGCATGGTGGCCTGGATGACGATGTGGTCTCCGGCCTGCAAGACCATGTCCTGCAATCCCTCCCGCTTCGAGATACCGTGCCTGTGAAGCGCCAGGAGTTTGATGCTCTCCCGGTTCAGTTCCTTGATCTCGCCGAGTTTCTTGCCGGCAAAGCGGGAGCCGTCGCGCACGGTCAGTTCGGTCAGAAAGAGCACCTTGCCTTCCTCGTCCAACAGATCCGAGGCGCTCATTCGCGCGGGCAGCAGCACGCGCGCAAGGATGAGCATCGTCGCCGTACCCACGACCGCCGCCACGATGCCGACCGGCGTGATCTCGAAGATGGAGAAGGACGGCAGGCCTTGCTGCCGGGCGACGCCGTCCACCAAGAGGTTGGTCGAGGTGCCGATCAAGGTACACGTGCCGCCGAGGATCGCCGCGTAGGAAAGGGGGATCAGCAGCTGTGTCGGCGCCATGCCGACCGTTCGCGCCAGCCGCACGGCGATCGGAATCATCACGGCGACGACCGGCGTGTTGTTGACGAACGCGGACGCGATCATGACGCTCATGAAAAACAGCAGCAGCACCGTCTTTGGCCGGTCCGAGGCGTGCGATGTCACCCAGGACGCCGCGGCGTCCAGCGTGCCGGTCCGGACGAGAGCGCCGGAGAGGATGAACATGGCCGCGATGGTGATCGGGGCGCTGTTCGAGAACACGCCCATCACGTCCTTGGTGTCGATCAGGCCGAGGACAAGGAAGGCCGCCGCACTGACCGTGGCCACCACGGATGGCGGGAAGCGCTCCAGGACAAAGGCGGCGAAGGTCGCCGCCAATAGGAAAATCGCGATAGCAGACTGATATTGTTCTATGAAAGCGGACACGTGTGTCATTCACTCTGGCAACTTGAGACCGAAGGGCCGGAGTGTGGATCAAGGAAACGGCTCGCGTCCATGACAAAGCCCCGTACACATTGTCGCTTTTGCACACCTCTTTGCGGCCGCCGGCTCCAAGCGGGATGCCGGGTCCCCAGGTCTGGCGGTCGCGGAAACGCGCCAGAACACAACGCGCGCCGCGGCAATGCGTTCGAACGCCTTCCAGTCTTGCCCTTTTTGGAATCTGCCCCTATTTTCCGCTTCATCGCGGGCTCATAAGGGGTTTCGCGGAGAACGGTGATGATGCAGCGCCTCGCACAGCAGATCTTGAGGAAACCCGGCGGACGTCCGCTTACGGGCCCGGATCGCGCGCGCACCCTGAAGCTCCTCCTTATCTGCCCCTGAGCATCGGCGGTCTTGGTTCCGGCCGAGGCGGACGTTCAGGGGTGGCAAGACGAACCTCCAACGATTTCAGGCGCTTTGTCGGTCGTGTTAGACTAAGTGCCATGCGTTTCAAGGACGAGCATGATGAACACCGAGACCAAGATCCGCGACGAGAACGATCGCGTTATTATCTTCGACACCACGCTGCGCGATGGGGAACAGTGCCCCGGCGCCACGATGACCTTCGACGAGAAGCTGGAGGTCGCCGAGCTTCTGGACGAGATGGGCGTGGACGTGATCGAGGCGGGTTTTCCGATCGCCTCCCAAGGCGACTTCGAGAGCGTGAAGGAAATCGCCCGGCGTTCCAAGAACGCCGTGATCTGCGGTCTGGCGCGCGCGCAGCCTGCCGACATCGACCGTTGCGCCGAGGCGATTAAGCCGGCCGGGCGCGGCCGCATCCACACCTTCATCGGCACCTCGCCGCTCCACCGCAAATATCAGATGGATATCGACGAAGCCGAGTGCTTGTCGCGCGTCACCGCGTCGGTCGGCCGGGCGCGCTCGCTCACCGATAATGTCGAGTGGTCCGCCATGGACGCGACCCGTACCGAGAGCGATTTCCTGTGCCGTTGCGTGGAAGCCGCCATCGCGGCCGGCGCGACGACCGTGAACATTCCGGACACGGTGGGTTACGCCTATCACGACGAGTTCGGCGATCTGATCCGTATGCTGCTGGAGCGCGTTCCCGGCGCGGACGAGATCGTCTTTTCCACCCACTGCCACAACGATCTGGGTCTGGCGGTCGCCAATTCCCTGTCGGGCGTGAGCGCGGGCGCGCGTCAGGTCGAATGCGCCATCAACGGTCTGGGAGAGCGGGCCGGCAATGCCGCGCTGGAAGAGATCGTCATGGCGATTCAGACCCGTTCGGACATCATGCCGTATTGGACCGGTGTCGATACCACGCATCTGACGCGGGCCTCGAAGCTGGTCTCGCGCGTGACCGCGTTCCCGGTTCAGTACAACAAGGCGATCGTCGGCCGGAACGCCTTTGCCCATGAAAGTGGAATCCATCAGGACGGCGTGCTGAAACATGCCGGGACCTTCGAGATCATGACTCCCGAAAGTGTCGGGCTGAAAGAGTCCTCGCTGGTAATGGGTAAGCACTCCGGACGCCACGCCTTTCGCGAGAAGCTGAAAGAGCTGGGCTATGAGTTGGGCGACAATGCCTTCGAGGACGCGTTCGTGCGCTTCAAGGGCTTGGCCGATGTGAAGAAGCACGTCTACGACGAGGACATCGAGGCCTTGGTCGACCAAGAGATCGCATCGGCGCAAGACCGGATCCGGGTCACGTCGCTGACGGTGATCGCAGGGACTGGCGGTCCGCAGAAGGCGACGATCACGCTCCAGATCGACGGCAAGCAGCATATGTACGAGTCGGTCGGCGACGGGCCCGTGGATGCGACCTTCCAAGCCATCCGCGCGCTGGTCCCGCACGAAGCGCGGCTGGCGCTCTATCAGGTGAGCGCGGTGACGGAAGGAACGGACGCGCAAGCCGAGGTCATGGTTCGCCTGGAGGCCGACGGCCAGATCGCGACCGGCCGTGGGTCGGACACCGACACCATGGTTGCCTCGGCGCGTGCCTATGTCAGCGCGCTGAACAAGTTGCTGGCGCGCGGAGCCCGGCGTAAGCCGGAGACGATGCTCGCCTCCTAGGCGTCTTGCGCGCGCGCCGGGCAATGGTGCCGCCGGTTCCATGCGGGCAGGCCCGGATGCCTAGATCGTAAGCAAATTCGTGGTCGTGACAGACGCGGAGGCGCGCTTGGCCGCGCCTCCGGGTCTGCTCCGTGTGCGCCGCAGAAAGTTTTTGTGAAACAGCCGGTTCACGCATTGCCCGCGCGGTCAATTTGACGCAACATAGCGACCGTTGCGGCGGCGGCCGGCTCCGAGCTTGGCGCAGTTCTCTGCCGTCCGAGACATCTTTATCCGTAGCGGGTGGGGCGACCCGGTGCGCGCAGCGGATATCTGTAACGTGTGAAGCTCGCCGTCATTGGCGGGCAAGTGGGGCGTTTATGTTCTCGTGGTTGGGCTCTTCCGCGGACATGGCCATTGATCTCGGCACGGCGAATACCGTCGTCTACGTGCCCGGAAAGGGGATCGTTCTCGACGAACCCTCGGTGGTTGCAATCGAGCAGCGTGGCGACGATCAAAAGGTCATCGCCGCGGGCCATGAGGCCAAGACGATGCTCGGCAAGACCCCGACAAAGATCGTGACGGTTCAGCCGCTCCGCGATGGCGTGATCGCCGACTTCAATGCGGCCGAGGAAATGATCAAGTTCTTCATTCGCCGCGTGAACAGGCGGAGTCTGTTCGGCAGCCCCCGGGTCATGATCTGCGTGCCGGCGAGCGCGACCTCGGTCGAGCGGCGCGCGGTTCATGAGGCGGGGCTTTCGGCCGGCGCGCGGCGCGTCTATCTGATCTCGGAGCCCGTGGCCGGCGCGATCGGGGCGGGGCTCCCGATCCACGAGCCTCGCGGATCCATGGTCGTCGATATCGGCGGCGGCACCACCGACATTGCGGTGATGTCCATGGGCAGCGTGATCTATTCGAAGTCGATCCGCACCGCCGGCAACGCCATGGACGAGGCGATTGTCAACTACGCGCGCTTCAAGCACCATCTGCTGATCGGCGCGCCGAACGCCGAAGTGGTCAAAAAGGAATCCGGTTCGGCCGTCGCGAAGGCCAACGGGACGCATGTCGTCATCCAGATCAAGGGACGGGACATGCAGCGGGGCTTCCCGGCCGAGGTTACGCTCGGACCGCACGAGATCGCCGACGCGCTGACATTGCCGATCCAACAGATTGTCGGCGGCATCCGTCAGGCGCTCGCGGATGTGCCGCCGGAGCTGACCGCGGATATCGCCGAGTCCGGCATCTATCTGACCGGTGGCGGCGCGTTGCTCGAGAAGCTCGACATCCGGCTTCAGCAGGAAACCGGCGTGAAATTCAAGATCGCCGAGGATCCGCTGCGCAGCGTCGTCCGGGGGACGGGCATCGCGCTCGAGCGGCTCGACGAAATGGCCGATCTGTTAATCAAACCCTAGACGGGTTGTGCTATATTGGCCTCGGTTACGCGCGGGGCCCTCGATGAGGACAACGGACTCCCCCGCGGGGCGTTCCAACCGGCTGAACGCAGATGCCCAAGCGCACGTCATCTCTGTTCCAGAAGCACCGGCCGTCGTGGACGGCCCCGGTGGAATTGCTCAGCTTCGGCCTCTATTTCCTGTGCGCGGTGTTGTTGGTTCTGAGCCGGATCGGTCACGGCACCTTGACGGATGCGCGCGATGAGATCGTGGACCTGTCGGCGCCGTTTCTGGAGCTCGCGTCCGTGCCGGCGGTCGAAGCGCGCCGCTTCGTGGACCGGGTTCGCCTCAATGTGCGTGTCCACCGGAACGCGGTGGACGAGATCGACCGGCTGACAACGGAAAACGAAGAGCTCAAACAGTGGCAGTGGCGGACCCAGCTCCTCGAGCGCAAAGTCGCCCACTTGCGGAAACTGCTTCACGCCGCCGAGGAACCGGCGCTCGTCTATGCGTCCGGCCGCGTCATTGCCGATGCGCGCGGTCCTTTCGTCAGGAGTGCGCTGGTCAATCTCGGGCGCAACGACGGCGTGCGGGTCGGTTATGCGGTCATCAACGGCGACGGACTGGTCGGGCGCACGGTCGAGGCCGGCGATTCCGTCGCCCGTGTCCTCCTTTTGAACGACCTCAACAGCCGCATCCCTGTCCTTGTGGGTCCGAACGGCGCGCGCGCCATGGCGCTCGGAGACAACAGCGCCGAGTTGCAGCTCGATTTCGTCGAAGCCGGCGCCACGATCTACGCGGGTGACGAGGTCTACACGTCCGGCAGCGATGGGGTCTTGCCGCGCGGTCTTCGGGTCGGCGCGGTCGCCGGTGAGCCGGGCGCCTACAAGGTCCGCCCCTTCGCCGAATTGAACTCGCTCGACTCTGTCAGCATACTGTTCTTTGACGCGCCGGCGATCACCCGGACGGATCCGGATGCCGTGGTCGATCGGGGCGGGGCCCTGTCGGCGTTGCCTCCGCGGGAGCCGCGTGAAGACCGGATCGTCTCCGGAACGAGCGTTCCGCTTCCTCCCGTCGCCGCAATGTCCTCTCCCGTCGCCGGACAGGCCCAAGCCGAGCGATGACCGCGCTTCTCCCGGCATTCTCCGTTTTGATAGCGGTGGTCGCCACCGCGGTGCCGTGGGGACTGCCAGCCGATGCCACGTTCATTCTGCCGCTGCTGGTGGTGATGATGGTGTTTTGCTGGCGCGCGATTCCGGGCACGCAACTTCATCCGGCTACGGCCGCCGCGCTTGGCCTGCTCGCCGACCTCCTGAGCGGCGGCCCTTTGGGGTTCTGGGCGTTGATGTGCCTCATCGCCGCGACTGTCGGGGCCAAGCCCGGCTCCTTTCGCGAGCGCCGCGATCTTTGGATCCAATGGGTGATATGGACGGCCCTTGTGTCTGTCCTCGGCCTGTTCGGCTGGCTCCTGGCGAGCCTCTATTATCTTCGCTGGATTGACTGGTGGCCTATCGCCTTCGGTGTCGCCGCCGCGATCTTCTTGTTCCCGGTCGTGCTCTATGGATTGCTATGGGTTCGGTCGGGCCAAATCGGCCATTCGCGCCACACCATGTTCCGGAGCGCTTCATGAGAATAACGAAAGCGCTTCATTACGGGGCGAAAAAGAAGCCCGACTACGTTCGGAAGCAGAGCTATCGCTTCTCGCGCCGGGCCCTTCTGGTCGGCGGCGCGCAGGTTGGCCTGTTCGGCGTTCTCGGCTGGCGCCTTCAACAGCTCCAAATCCGGGAGGCGTCCGAGTACACGCTGTTGTCGGACGAAAACCGTATGATGATGCAGCTCGTGGCGCCGGCGCGCGGTTCGATCCGCGATCGCACGGGCGCCGTTCTGGCCGAGGACAAGGAGAATTTACGCCTTCTCGTTCTACCCGCCTTTTGCAAGAGCTTGCCCGCGACGCTGGACGCGCTGTCGCGGATCGTCCCTGTCTCGAAGGGCACGCGCGACCGCGTGATGCGGGCCGCCAAGCGCCAGAGCGGCTACTATCCCGTATTGGTGGCGGAAGGGCTGACTTGGCGCCAATTCGCGCTGCTGAACGTGCTGTCCCCCCAGATTCCCGGGATGCGGACCGATCGCTCGGCCTACCGGAAATACTACCACCCCGGCCCCATGGCGCATGTGGTGGGCTATGTGGGCATGGCCGGCAAGAGCGAGGTCGATCTCGATCCCGTCATGCGGCTTCCCGGGTTCCGTGCAGGGCGGGCAGGCGTGGAGAAAACGTTCGACGAGCAGCTGCGTGGCACGCCTGGGACCCGAAAGTTCGAGGTGGATGCGCGCGGACGCGTCGTCCGCGAGCTGGGCGCGACGCCGAGCGTGCGCGGCAAGGATCTTGTTCTCAGCCTCGACCATCATCTTCAGACCGTCGCGCAGGAGCGGCTGAAGGAGCATCGGGTTGCCTCGATCGTTGTGCTCGATGTCGTGACGGGCGGAATTCTCGCGCTCGCCTCGACCCCAACCTTCGATCCCAACGAGGTCGTGTTCAAAGTCGATCCGATGGCTTGGACGAAGATCGCGCGGGCACAGGATCAGCCGCTGCAGAACCGGGCCATCCGCGGTCAATATCCGCCGGGCTCGACGTTCAAGGTCGTCACGGCGCTCGCGGGTCTCCATGCGGGCGTGATCGACACGCGTGAGACCATGAGTTGCCCGGGCGTCTACGCACTTGGCCGCGCACGGTTCCGCTGCTGGAAGGCCCATGGTGGCGGCATCGATGTGCACGAGGCCCTCAAGCAATCCTGCGACGTCTATTTCTACGAGACCGCGAAGCGCATGGGGATCGACCATCTTGCTGCCGTCGCGCGCCATCTCGGCCTCGGCCGGACCTACGACTGCGGTCTCCCGGGCCAGAAGCAAGGCATCATCCCGGATGTGGCCTGGAAGCGCGCCAAACTCATGGAGCCCTGGTATGGCGGTGAGACGGTCATTGCCGGCATTGGCCAAGGCTTTGTCTCGTCGACGCCCCTGCAACTCGCCGTCATGTCGGCCCGGGTGGCCACCGGCCGCGCCGTTCTGCCGAAGCTTGTCCTGTCGCCGGACGATCCCGCGCCGGAATGGCCGCTCCTCCAGCTCGATCCGCGCCACTTGGAGATCGTGCGTAACGGCATGATCGGCGTGGTCAACGAGTCGCGCGGAACGGCGCGAAGATCCGCCCTGGAAATTCCAAACGTGCTGATGGCCGGCAAGACCGGGACCTCGCAAGTGGTCAATGCGCGCAACGAACACAAGCTTTCGCCTTACGAGCGCGAGACCCATGCGCTCTTCATTGCCTACGCCCCGGCCGATAAGCCCCGCTATGCGGCGGCCTGCGTGGTGGAACACGGGGGAGGCGGCTCGAGCGCCGCGGCACCCATCGTCAAGGACGTGATGACCGAGGCGCTGTTGCGCGACGCGGCGCGGAGCCCGGCTTTCGCGAGCAGTGGCGCCGGGGCGGTTCCCGGTCCGATCGCCATCGTGGGGGATGGCGGATGAAGATGCTCTTCGCGCAGGCTCCGGCGCAAAAGCTCGACCTGGCCAAGAAGCTGCTGCTGCTGAATTGGCCGTTTCTGGCGCTGATCACGGCGATCGTCCTGGTCGGCATCGCGGCGCTCTATTCGGTCGCCGGCGGGACTTTCGAGCCCTGGGCCGGCCGGCAAGTCATCCGCTATTGCGTCGGGCTCGCGCTTCTCTTCGC
Organism: Hyphomicrobiaceae bacterium UBA7697; assembly: GCA_002482645.1. Lineage (GTDB taxonomy): Bacteria > Pseudomonadota > Alphaproteobacteria > Rhizobiales > Methyloligellaceae > Methyloceanibacter. The sequence goes on along the minus strand of DLGJ01000001.1, from coordinate 103,515 downwards.
TATCGCCTTTTCCGACATTCGCTGGTGGCTCAAAGGCGCATATCCGCTGTTCTTCTGCGCGCTCGTGCTGATGGCGCTGGTGCCGCTGATCGGTGTCGAGAGCGGTGGCGCCCGGCGCTGGATCGGCGTCGGCGAGATGAGCTTTCAGCCGTCCGAGATGATGAAGATCGCACTGGTTCTCGCGATGGCGCGGTACTATCAGTGGCTTCCTCCGGAGAAGATCTGGCGCCCCGATGCGCTGATCCCGCCGCTCCTGATGATCGGCCTGCCGGCCATTCTGGCGCTGGTCCAGCCGGACCTCGGCACGGCCGCGCTGTTCGCGATCATCGGCGCGGGCATGATGTTCCTGGCGGGCGTCAGCTGGTTCTATTTCGGGGGGGCGATCGTCGCCGTGGTCGTGGCCCTGCCGCATGCTTGGGAGAAGCTGCACGATTACCAGAAAGAGCGCGTACTGACCTTCATCGATCCGGAGCGCGACCCGCTCGGCTCGGGCTATCATATTCTCCAATCCAAGATCGCCATTGGCTCCGGCGGGCTGACCGGCAAGGGTTTCATGCACGGCACGCAGGCCCAGCTCAATTTCCTGCCCGAGAAACACACGGATTTCATCTTCACGATGTTCTCGGAGGAGATGGGCTTCATCGGCGCCATGGTGCTGCTCGCGCTCTATCTTCTGGCGCTTGCCTTCATCCTGTTCATGGCCCTTCGTTGCCGCAGCATGTTCGCGCGGCTCGTCGCCGGCGGCATCGGACTGACCTTGTTCGCCTATGTGTTCATCAACGTGGCGATGGTCACGGGCCTCGTGCCTGTCGTTGGCGTGCCGCTGCCGCTCGTTTCCTATGGCGGGACGTCCATGCTGACCATGATGATCGGCTTCGGTTTCGTGCTGAATGCGCACGTGAATCGAAGGGTGATGTTCCGTCCGGCCGAGGTCGGCGGGCTCTGGTAGGCGTGGCGCCAGATTTCGCCGAAACCAAACTGGACAGGCCGCCCAAGGGAGTGCTAAGGGGAGCCCCCTTGGCGCCTCGAAAGCGCTGGGCCGGAGCGGCCATGTCGCACGACAACACGCTCTGAGGGCGCATAGCTCAGTTGGTAGAGCAGCTGACTCTTAATCAGCGGGTCCACGGTTCGAGTCCGTGTGCGCCCACCACTTTCCAAAAGCGGTGTTGATCTCATTGGCCTTTTCCGCCTTTCGCCCGTACGTCATCCGAAGGTGCGGGAATAGATGTTCCCGCGACCTCCAATTTCTCGATGGAATCAATAGCTAATCGGGGCCGATTGGCTGACCGTGTGTCGTGTGCGGCCATCTGGTGGCCGGTCCATCCAAAGACGGCCATGAGTTGCGGCTCGGTCGCACCATTTTCAGCCATCCCGGCTGCCGCCAGCTTCCGCACGCCGTGCGCTGATCCGGGGAGCCTGCGGCTTCGCAAGTGGTGCTAACTTGTTGCCAAAGCTCTCTTTGGTAAACGGCCCGCGTTGTTCGCCGCAGATGAAGGCCAAGTTGCCACATGGTCCTGGGTCTATTGTCGCCTGCAGCACTGGAAGGACGATGACCGGCACCTCGACGGTAAAAACGGATTTGCGCGCTACGATCGACGCTCTCGGTTACACTGCGGAAGATGCGCTTGCGCAGGCACAGTTGCGCGCGGGAGAGAAGGGGCACGAACGGGTGCGAACTGAACTAAGGTTGTAACCAACACACAGCTATCCTTTGGGAATGTGCAGGATGAAACGAGTGCGGGTCGGCATCGCTGTCGCTGTATTGTTGTCGGTGGGTTGCTTCGTGCTTTATGTGCTCTTCATTGGGGCAAATCCATATGATCGCGAAGCCGAGCAGGTGAAGAAGGCTGGTGAGCAGCTCGACGCGGAAATCGAAAGCGCCCGTAGCTTTGAAGAGTGCCAGGCGCTTGCCGCCAACCATATTGGGCGAATGATCATGGATGGTCAGTTTGAGCACGAGCTCAGCCCTACGCCGGATGAACTGAGGGACCGTATCTCGCCGAATACGAGAACAAAGAAGCGCCTGCATATTGAACGACTGAACGCAGAAATGAAGAAGGCAATCGAATCGAACTTCAAGGCAATGGGGTCTGGTGCTCTGTACATGACAGCCTGCATTCAGCACCTCGATAAGATCGGCGTAATGAGCTATGAAGACGGACTGAAGAAGATCAAACAGATCGTGCTTGAAGCATATAAGCATACCCCGCATCAGTGATCGGAGTGCTACGGGCGCCACGCAGAGAGCGTGTGGTAAGGCACATTCCGGCCGCCGAATGTAAATTGACCCAGCGTTCGTTGTGGGCTTCGCTCTGGTCCGCTCACTTTGGGATCATGCCAATGACAACGCCAAAAGCCTCGGGGCACTATGAAGGCAACGTCGTCGCGGAGTTTCTCAACGATGGTCGTCTAGTACGGCTGGTTGAACCGTTTGCGTATGTCGACCCATTCACGATGCGATGGGACGTGCCGAGCGGCTGGGAGGTGGACGGGGCGTCTATCCCCAAGCCCTTGTGGTCCTTAGTTGGGTCACCATTCGTTGGGACCTATCGTAATGCGTCGGTGATACACGACTACTATTGCGACACGAAGGCTCGTCCGTGGGGCGCGGTCCACCGGGTTTTCTACGACGCGATGTTGACTTCGAGCGTTCATCCAATTCGCGCGCGGTTGATGTACGCTGCAGTTTGCTGGGGTGGACCGCGTTGGTCTATCGAGACGGTGAACACCTACCACGAAGCACTTGAGGAATATCTTCGGAACTCAAGAGAGGGTTCAGGGCGTGTGCACCGTCCAATGCTTGGACCGGAATTTGATGACGTCGCGAGCTACACGAAGACCACTACGAAAGTGGTGCAGTTCCCCTTTGAAGAGGATGATCTGAGTTGGCTAGAAAAGCATCTTGCGGCTGACGAGGTTGCCGACGATGACATACCCAACTTTGTCGACGCTCAAATTCAGAGGATGGGCCTAGCCTCAACAGAAGTCGACTAAACTCGTTGTCACTGTTCCGTCCCTCGCATCACCGTCTTTGTTCTGCGACGCTCGGGCCTGAGCCCCGCAAAAGTCGTCTGTTTGCGTCTTCAATCCGTGGCACTAGGGGGCGTGCTTCTTGGAGTAGGTCGTCGATTCTCCGTTATCCGGAGTTTGCGGCGCAGACGCCGCCGAACGATTTGGTTGCACCGAGAGCCCAAACAGCCGCGAACGGCCTTCGATGGCTTGATAGATCAGGTCGAAGTCGATCCGCACAGGTTCGCCGGGAAAATAGCCTTTGAGGCGTAACATCGCTTTTTGTTGATCGAGAACCGGCGGTTCCGAAAGTTGGGGTGTGATCACCGCGACGGCGGAGAGATCCACCTTCTGCGCGCCGAGGTTCGAAAAAAACCGGGACAGCTGCGCGGTGCTATGAGCCTCGCGAAAACCGGGTGCACCCGTATCACGCAGCACCGTGAAGTTGCCGGTCTGCACTGCGTTGTTGTCACCTGTAAGACTGCTTCCGCTGCTGGTGCCGGTGGCCGTGTTACTGGAGCCCGTCACAAAAGTGCCGCTGACAGCTCCGATTGCAACATTGCCGTTTCCGTCGACATTCTGGCCGCTATAAGCCCACACAAATTGGGCTTTCGCCGGTGCTGCCGGGAGCCATGCAAGTGCGGTGAGCGCCAGGAACACCGCTAGCTGGAGGCCATATGTCGTCTGCGCGTTTGCTTGGCCAGTTGGATCGCAGCAGGTCCCATCCTGACCAGTATCTCTCGGTTGCGGCGTGGTCATTTAAGCACCTCCCCGGGGCGCTGTTGGACATCCCAATCGTGCGGCGATTATTGCGGCTGGCTCGGAGCATCACAGTTTCCGAGGCCACTAGGCCGGTCTTTACCCGACGCTGTGATAAAAATGCTACAGCGCGGATGCAACGCCGTGAAGGACGTAAAGGGCGTTGCATATCTGGGGGAACGCGGCTTTCGGATTAGCGTTCCGCGAACGCCTTTGTCATCGTATCGATGTGCTTGGGGGGCCAGAGACCATGAATCCGTCTGAAAGACTGCATCTCCTGACTTACGCCGACGATCGCTTCAGCCGCAAAGAGGGGCGATATCGTCTGACGCAAGAGCGATTGACTTCGAAGCTCGCCACACATCCTGACATCGCGGATATCTTTTCCTTCACCGACGAAGATCTTGTTGCGTCCGAATGGTACGCGAAAAACGAGAAACTGTTTGGAAGCGGCTGCACGCTGGGGGCCGGCAATGCGCAAAAGGCCTACTTCGTCGACAAGGTCCTCTCGACCCTGGCAGAGGGGCAACTCGTTCTCTATCACGACTGCTCACCCGAAATTTGGGACTTCTCCAGAGACTATAGCCGCATAAGCCTGCAACCTCTGATCCGGACATGCGATCAAAATGGGGGCGTTCTCGTTGGAAATATGTCCAGCTTGCGCACGCAGGCACGCTTTCCGCACCTTCATCGGTCCATGAGTGCGCCCGGTTTGATCGAAGCGCTGGATGCCGAAGAGTTTCTTGATCGATGGCAATGGTGCGCATCGTGGATTCTTCTGCGCAACACCGAGCCGGTCAGGCAGTTGGTCAAGGCGTGGCTGAGCCTCGTCGTTGTGCCCGAATTTCGCACGCTGCAAGCGAAACGCGACGCGGAAAGGCAGGGTAACAAGCACTTCATTGCGCCCCGGGGCGATCAGTCAATTCTGACACTCCTGATGCTGAAGAGAGGGATGAAGGCCGTCGAGTGCTTTGACAAGAACATATTCAGCGCTGATGCCTCAGCCCCCTTGGACGACGGCATTCTTACACAGGAGTGCCGCGATGCCCTCAAGGAGCCATCCGAAATCCTGCGGGCCTGGGAGAATCGCGACGCACGCCAGAAGACTTTCTTCGGTATCGACGTGTCCGAAACGGCCGAGCCGTCACAGTGCGATGATCTGCTTCGGCTGCTCGAAGCGATGCGCCCGAAACCGTCGCCTGCTCCCTTGGTCCGGATTGGACCGGATGGTGACGGAGGCTACCTCGTACCCGACGACCTCAAAAACGTGGCCGCATGTTTCTCGCCCGGTGTGGCGGACTGCAAAGATTTCGAAGATCAGTTGGCTCTGGAACACGGGATCGCATCTCATTTATGCGACAGGTCGAGTGACTTGGATAAGCTGCGGACGCCATTGGTTCAGGGCCTGCAGACATTCGAGCGGCTTTGGCTCGACGTTAGCGGCACGGAAGAGTCCGTTTCTCTTGACGACTGGGTCGAGCGGCACAGCTCTGATCCCCGTGAAGACCTCATTTTGCAGATGGACATCGAGGGAGCGGAATATCGCAACATCCTTCAGACCTCGGACGACACGCTCAAACGGTTCCGCATCATCGTCGTGGAAGTTCACGGACTTCTTAGATGCAAAAATTCCGGTGTCTTGACCAAAGTATTGCTGCCGTTCTTCTCCCGATTGGGAAAGCATTTTACGTGCGTTCATGCGCACGCCAACAACGTCTCGGAGTCGATGCACATCTTCAGCCTTGACGTGACGCTACCCGATCTCATCGAGCTGACTTTCCTGAGGAATGATCGATTTGAGGGCGGCGCCCTTCACGATGTCGAGTTGCCTCACCCTCACGACATCCGGTTTAACGTGCAGCACCGGCCACCGGTCTTTCTCGACAATTTTTTCCGGGGGCGCCCCCCATCGCCAAAAGAGATGCGGCGCATGACGGAAGATTTCTGCAGTTGGGGCAACAGACTTAAGCGGTCCGCCGACAAGACCATTGCCGCCGAGAACCCCAGGATCGGATCACTCGAAACGGCCATGGCCGCCAAGAACGCCAAGATCGAAGCGCTCGAAGCGACCATGGCCGCCAAGAACGCCAGAATCCAAACGCTCGAAGCGAACATGGCCGCCAAGAACGCGAAAATCGAAAAGTTGAGATCGGAGAACAAGCGCTTGGCCGACGCGAGGCAGCGACTCACGAGGTCCCTGTCTTGGCGGCTGACCGCGCCGATGAGGCGGATACGCTCGATTTTTGGCCGTCCAAGACCGTGACAGGAACAAGTCGAGCCTCTCTGTAGGCCGGCGTTGGCGGCGTCCTGCCCCCCAAAAAGGTGACGGGTGCCCCCGAAAGTTCCTTTTGGCTTTCAGGCGGCCTATATGCCCGTATCTCGCGATGACCCTTTGATCGAGGATGCAAGAGACAAAATAGGTGCGCCCGCCATTCCTCCATGGGCCGGGGCAGGAGGATGGTTCTTCCCCGCGGCCCCGGGCGAGGCCGAGTCCGGCCGCTCGCGGTCTCGACATGCCGAAGGGTGCGACAGCGAATGAGGCGCCCTATAGGTTTCGACAAGGCTTCGCCAAGTGTGCGATCCTGAAGAACGGGCAATTTCGAGGAAACGAACCAAGATGAAAGATAAGGTCATTAGGGCCGAGGAAGCCATCGCGCTCATCCGCGACAACGACGTGGTCACGACGACCGGTTTTGTTCAAAGCTGCATCCCCGAAGCGCTGCATGCCGCGCTCGAGCAGCGCTTTGTCGAGACGGGGGCTCCGAAGGACCTTACGCTCATCATGTGCGCCGGCGCCGGCGACAGCAAAGGTCTCGGAACGGGCCGGTTGCATCATGAACGCCTCCTGAAGCGTGTCATTGCCGCAAATTTCGGGCGGATGCCGAAGGTGGCGGAGGCCGCTCAGGCGAATAAGATCTGGGGCTACAACCTTCCTCAGGGCGTTATCTCGCAACTGTACCGCGCCTGCGCGGCGGGCCAGCCGGGCCTGTTCTCCAAAGTCGGCCTTCATACCTATGTCGATCCGCGCCTCGGCGGCGGAAAGGTCAACGAGGTGACGGAGGAGGATATCGTCAAGCTCGTCGAGGTCGAGGGCGAAGAGTGGCTGTTCTACAAGGCCACCAAGATCGACGTTGCCTTCATTCGCGGCACCAGTGCCGATCCGTCGGGCAATATCAGCATGGAAAAGGAACCGCTGGTGCTCGATTGCTTGGCGCAGGCCATGGCGGCGCACAACAATGGCGGCATCGTCATCGCACAGGTGGAGCGCATCGTCGAGCAGGGCTCTATCAAGCCCAAAGACGTGAAGGTGCCCGGTATCCTGGTGGATTGCATCGTCGTTGCCGATCCGCCCGAGATGCACCGCATGAATTACGGCAAGGTCTACGACCCGGCGCTGTCGGGCGAAATCCGCGTGCCGGTCGAGGGCATGCCGAAAATGCCGCTCAACCCGCGAAAGGTCATCGCGCGCCGCGCCGCCTTCGAATTGCCGCCAAACGGCGTGGTCAATCTCGGCGTCGGGGCGCCCGACGGCGTGGCGGCGATCGCCAATGAGGAACGGGTGACACCCTACATCACGTTGACGACGGAAGCCGGCGCCGTTGGCGGCGTGCTCGCGGGCGGATCGAGCTTCGGCTCGTCGGCGAATGCGCATTCCATTCTCGACCAGAACCAGATGTTCGATTTCTATGACGGCGGCGGCCTCGATCTCACATGTCTCGGCATGGCGGAGTGCGATGCCGAAGGGAACGTCAATTCGAGCCGTTTCGGCGGCCGCCTCAACGGATGCGGCGGCTTCATCGATATCTCTCAGAATTCCCGCGCGGTCGTGTTCGCCGGCACGTTCACCGCGGGCGGCCTCGAGGTGGACATCGCGGACGACGGTCTCAAGATCGTCACGGAAGGCCGTGCGAGAAAATTCGTTCGCGCCGTCGAGCAGATCACGTTCAGCGGTTCGTTCGCCCTCGAACGCTCGCAGCCGGTGATCTACGTGACCGAACGCTGCGTGTTCCAGCTGACGCCCGGCGGTCTCGAGCTGATAGAGGTGGCACGGGGGATCGATATCGAGAAGGACATCCTGGCCCAGATGGACTTCGAGCCGGTCATCAACAAGCCGGTCCCCATGGACAGGCGCATCTTCATCGACGAGCCGATGGATCTCTTGTCCGATCTGCTCAATCTCAAACTTTGGGAGCGCGTCAGCTACGACGCGGACCGCAACATCCTGTTCCTCAACCTTGAGGGTTGGAGCGTACGGAAAAAGAGCGATATCGAGGATCTCACCAAGGTCTTGATCGACGCCTGCGAAAAAGCCGGCAAACGTGTCAACGCCGTCGTGAACCACGATGGATGCCGGATTGCCGAGGATCTCTATGACGACTACGCCGACATGATCCAATACATGCTCGAACACCACTATGCGACGACGACACGGTACACGACCAGCACGTTCATGCGCTTGAAGATGGAGCAGGCTTTGAACAAGCGCGGGCTTGCGCCGCATATCTATGAACGGGCCGATGAAGCGCATGACGCAGTGGGGATCGAGTCGTAGCTAGCGTCCGGATCGGCTTCCTGGACGTATTGGTCCGCCTGAAGGAGGGTGCCGGTGGGGTCCAAATCGGCCCTCGCCGCCGCCCGCCTCGACATGGCGATCCGGCAATTGGGTGGACGGCTCCCACGGCGGCGCAAGCCGTACCCGGTACGGCCGGAACGAGAAAAAAATTCCACGGCAAACAAAATTCAGCCGCAAGAGTCGCCAGCTCCGACACCGTTCAGTCCAGCATTTGCCGCGGGCGCCTCGTAACGGTGGATTCGGCCGGTTTCCGGCGTTCCTACTTGAGGATGTACGTCCATGAGGACTGTAATTGCGTTTGTTGTTGCCTTGGGTCTGTCCGCATCGTTCGCGACCGCTGCGTTTGCCGGTCCCGATGACTGCGCCGACGGCCAGACGTGGGACGAAGCGACCCAGACCTGCGTCGACAACTAAGCGTCGGAGCATTCACGTCTAAGGATGGTGCGCAAGGGCGCCGGCCAAGGCCGGCGCCCTTGTCGTTGATCCGCCCCGCATGCGGCAAGGCCGGACCCGGAGCGGCCCGTAGGGCTACGAGCCCTTCGGCGCCGTACGGCCCTCGAATTTCACGCCGTCCGTATCGACCACCGTTACATCCAGGGCGTTCTCGTTTCCCTTTCCGAACGTGAAACGGAAGTTCGGATTGGTCGAGATCGAGAACGTGCCGTCGAGCTGAAAGACGAGCTCGCCGTCCCGCAACACGGTCACATCCTTGACGTAGCGCTCGGGAATATAGCCGCCAGTATCGATGTCGAGCTGCATGCCGTTGCTGTTGGGATGCTTGATCATCACCTGGGCCGTCCAGTTGGGGTCGGACGGGCGTTCCGGCGGTATGGTCTTCAACTGCAACCGGCCGAGCCCGTCGTTCTCCGCATCCGCGTCCTTTGCATTCATTGACGCGCAACCGCCGGCGGCCTGGACGAACTTCGTCGCCATATGAAGCGTCCCGTCCTCGGTTTCGAGGACCGCGCGCACATGGGAGAAGCGCTCGATGCGCACACGCGTGTTGAACGACCGCTCGCCGCCGGAGCCCGCCGCCGGACCGTATGTCAGGGTTGCGACCTTGGGGTCGGGATTCTGATCTATGAACAGGGTCAGCGATTTCGGCCTGTCCTTGACGCTGGGCGGAATGCGGACGGTGATGGGCACGATGGCGGCATCGAGCGCGGTCATCGGTGCTTCCAGCACCACCGCGCCGTCCTCTTCGGCGATCGGCCGGTCGCCGAACGCCTGCTGTCTGAGAATGGGCCACAGGTCGGGGGCGTTGTCGCCCGGAGCCGCAAGAAGCGGAGATGCCAGAAGCGCCGCCGTGAGCAGCCCGGCGGCAGCGAAGCGAGGCGCTTGGTGCATTGGGTGCCTCCTCCTGAGTTGGACCTCAACGCTATCATCGGGGGGCCGTCTTCGAGCGGCAGAAGAGGTGTCCTGAAGACCGACGCGGCGGGTTCTACTTTCCGGGACGATGCGGCCAACAGTGCCAATCGCCCTGGCCAGATGTCCAAGCGGTCCGCTTGGAGACTTGCCAATCCGCAATGGCTGCTGCCGTCGGCGAAACGCCCGTCAAGACCGGAAACGCTAATTTCGGACGCAGTGCCTGACCGCTTTCGGATTTGACGGGGAGGGAGGTAGGTTGAGGACGTTCAGTAAAGGAGGGAGGGACCGGAAATGCGGCTTATTCTCTTATTGATCGTGATCGTGGCGATCCTGGCGTTGGTGCAAAGCAAGCGTCACGGTTGCAAGTTCGGCGACGACGACTGGTTCAACTGCGTCGTCGATAGCACCGCCAAGGAGTACTACTCGTCCGCCGGAAGCCTGGGGCGGGTGGCTCACGCAGAGGCCGAGGCGGCGCGCGCTTCGGCGATGTAATGCGCGCGGAAGGCGCGGGCGACCGGTCCCGGTTCTCCATTGCCGACGGCGCTGCCATCGATCGAGACGATCGGCAGCACGAAGGCGGACGCGGCCGTCATGAACGCCTCGCGCGCCTGGTGGGCTTCATCGACGCTGAACGGGCGCTCCTCGATGCGGATACCGTCTTCGCGCGCCAGCCGCAAAATGGCCCGGCGGGTGACGCCAGACAGAATCTGCGGGCCGAGCGGTTGGGTCCTTAAGACGCCGTTCGCGTCCACGATGAAGGCTGACGAGGAGGTTCCCTCGGTCACGACGCCGTCTTCGACCATCCAGGCCTCATAGGCTCCGCGGCGTTTCGCTTCCTGCTTTCCCATCACCTGCGCCAGCATGGACGTCGATTTGATGTCCCGGCGCTTCCAGCGGATGTCGGGAATCGTGATGACGGCAACTCCCGTCTTGGCTTGCGGCTGATCGACCAGCGGGCGCGACTGGGTGAAGGCGACGACGGTCGGAGTGGGCGAGGGCGGATAGGCGAAATCGCGTTCGGCGGGGCCGCGGCTGACGTGAAGATACACGATGCCTTCGACCACCTTGTTCTCGGCGATGAGCGTCTCGTGTATTTCGCGCAAGCCTTCGTGAGGTACGGACAGCGGCAGGTCGATCTCGCCGAGCGACCGGTCGAGACGCTCCAGGTGCCCCGCAAAGTCGATAAGCCGCCCGTCGAGCACGGCGGTGACTTCGTAAACGGCGTCGCCGAACAGGAAGCCGCGGTCGAAAATGGAGACTTTGGCGTCTTCCTCGGGTTCGAACGCGCCGTTCACATAGACGATGCGGGACATGGGCGCGGCCCCGCGATCAGGAAGCGCAGGCCGGTTTGATCCGCAGGCCCGCTTCCTCGATGAGGGCGCGGTCGTCCGCGGCGTCGTTGTTCTCCGTCGTCAGCAGCTTGTCGCCGTAGAAGATCGAGTTGGCGCCGGCGAGGAAGCACAGGATCTGCGCCTCGCGCGTCAGCGCCGACCGCCCCGCGGATAGCCGCACGAAGGATGCCGGCATCAGAATGCGGGCGGCCGCCACCATGCGCACGAGTTCGAGCGGTTCGACCTTGGCTTGGGATTCGAGCGGGGTCCCGGCGACCGGCACCAGCGCATTGATCGGAACGCTCTCCGGATGCGGATCGAACGTCGCCAGTTCCTGAAGAAGCCGCGCCCGGTCCTCGATGCTCTCGCCCATGCCGATAATGCCGCCGCAGCAGACTTGAACGCCCGCGCTGCGAACATTGGCGATGGTCTCCAGGCGGTCCTCGTAAGTCCGCGTGGTGATGATCTCGTTGTAGAACTCGGGCGAGGTGTCGAGGTTGTGGTTGTAGGCGGTGAGCCCGGCCTCGGCGAGGCGTCCGGCCTGGTCCTTCGTCACCATGCCCAGCGTCACGCAAGCTTCCATCTCTAGGTCGCGCACGCCCCGGACCATGTCCAAGACCTTCTCGAACTCTGGCCCGTCCTTCACCTGGCGCCAAGCCGCGCCCATGCAGAACCGCGTGGCCCCGGCGTCCTTGGCGATGCGGGCCTTGGAGAGTACGTCCTCCACGTCGAGTAGGGATTCGCGCTCGAGCCCCGTCTTCTTCGCGTAGTGGGCCGACTGCGGACAATATTTGCAGTCCTCGGGACAGGCGCCGGTCTTGATGGAAAGAAGGCTCGCGAGCTGGACCTGGCCGTCGGCGTGGTAGCGGCGATGCACGGCGCGCGCCTCGTCGATCAGATCGAACAACGGAGCCTCGAGCAGGTCCACGATTTCGAAGGTTTGCCAGTCGTGGCGGGTCGCGCGGCGTTCGCGCCCGGTCTCCGCCTCGCGGGGTTGAGCCTTGAAAGGATTCAAGCTTTCCAACGTTTCTGTCACGGGACTCCAAGCCATTGATTGCTGGGGATAAGAGCTAAGGCTAATACAGGATCATGGGTGGGAGCGAAAGCCGATATCAGGACTTCCTCGAAGGTCTGGGCCGGAGCCGTCTCCGGCGGCACCTGACCGATGCCGTTGCGCGGGACGCCCGAAGGCTCGAAATCGGCGGTAGTGTCTACGTCAATTTTGCCAGCAACGACTATCTGGGCCTGCGATTTCACGAGGCTCTCGCGGAGCGCGCGAGCGCGTGGGCGACGGCGTTCGGGACCGGAACTGGCGCCTCGCGCCTCGTCACCGGCAATCTCGGCCTCTTCGCGGGCATCGAGCGCAAGGTCGCCGCGCTGAAGCGGAAACCGGCCGCGCTCCTCATGGCCTCCGGCTTCCAAGCCAATGCCAGCGTGCTCCAGGCCCTATTCGACAAGCGCGCGCTCGGCGCCGAGCCGCTGGTTTTCGCCGACCGGCTCAATCATGCCAGCATGCATTTCGGCTGTCAGGCGGCGGGCGTGCGCCAGATCCGCTATCGCCACGGGTCTGCCGGCCACCTCGCCGAACTCCTGGAGCAGCATGCCGCCGACGGGCGCCCGAAATTCATCCTCACCGAAAGCGTCTTCTCGATGGACGGCGATGTCGCATGGATGGAGGCGATCGGAGACCTCGCGGACGAGCACGACGCCATGCTGATCGTCGACGATGCCCACGCCACCGGAATTTTGGGGCCAGGCGGCTGCGGCCAGTCCGGCGGGGCCGACGTCGTGATCGGGACGTTCTCCAAGGCGCTGGGGAGCTTCGGCGCCTATGTCGCCTGTTCGGACACGCTGCGCGACTATCTGATCAACCGCTGCGGCGGTTTCATCTATTCCACGGCGCTGCCGCCGCCTGTTCTGGGGGCCATCGATGCCGCGCTCGATCTCGTCCCATCTCTGGACACCGAACGCGCGCGCGTCGCGTCCCTTTCGGCGTCCTTCCGGGACGAATGCCGCGAGCTTGGCTACGACACGGGCCAGTCGCTCACGCAGATCGTGCCGCTCATTGTCGGCACTGCCGAGGCCGCGCTTGGCCTGAGCAATCGCCTGCGCGAGGCGGGCTTGTGGGCCACGGCGATCCGGCCGCCCACCGTGCCGAACGGGACCGCGCGTGTCCGATTGACCTTCACCGCCGCCCACACCGGCGAGGATCTTTCGCGGCTGGTCGAGGTGCTTCAGGCCGCCGCGGGTCCGCGCGCCGAGTATGTGTTCGACTGATATGCATTTCGTTCTCGTCCATGGTTGGGGCTTCAATGCGTCCTTCTGGGACCCGCTGATCGCCCATCTCTGCGATGCCACGGTCACGCGGGTCGATCTCGGCTTCGTCGCGGGCGGGCCGCGCGATACGCCGGACTGGCCTCAGGACGCGATTGCCGTCGGCCACTCGCTCGGCGTGTTGTGGCTGCTCAAGGAGGGAGGCGGGCGGTTCACGGGCCTCGTCTCGCTGCAAGGCTTCGACCGTTACTGCCCTCATGTGCCGAAGGCGCGGGTGATGGCCCTGCGGCGCGGTCTCGACCGCGACCCGGCCGGTACGATGAAGGCATTTTGGCGCTCATGTGGGGCGTCCGAATTCGCCGACCCCGCGGCCCTCGACGTGCCGCGCTTGCGCGAAGGGCTCGATTGGCTGTTACATTGGGACGCAGAGGGGCTCAAGAAAAGCCTTCAATGTCCTATTCTTAGCCTTGCAACCCAAAACGATCTCATCGTTCCGCCGGCGATGTCCGAGGCCGTCTGGGGCAAGGAGAATGTGATCTGGCTGCCCGGCGGCGGCCATGCTCTGCCAAGGAGCCATCCAGACCGGTGCGCCAAGCATGTCGTTGACTTCGCCAATACTGTCCCGTCGTAGCGCCGAGATCGCCGCCCGCTTCGGCGCGAAGGCCGAGGTCTACGAGACCCATGCCGACTTGCAGGACGGGGTGGCGGGGCATCTCGCCTCCATGCTGCCGGATCTCGAAGCGCCGCGCGTGTTGGAGCTCGGCTGCGGCACCGGACTCTTGAGCCGCCGTCTGGTCGCGCGCTACCCGGACGGAGAGTTCCTGCTGACGGACGCCGCCCCGGAGATGATCCGCGCTTGCCAGCGCAATTTGAACGGCTCCGGCGCGAATCTGTCCTTCGCGGTCATGGATGCCGCGGCCCCTGCCGCCTACGAGACTCTCGATCTCGTCGTGACCAGCATGATGCTGCATTGGCTTGGCGACCCCGTTGCCAGCCTCGAACGGCTCCGGCGTCGTCTCGCACCGGGGGGCGTTCTTCTGTTCGCGACGCTCGGGCCGGACTGTTTCGCCGAATGGCGCTCGGTGCTTGCGGCCGAAGGTTTGCGGAGCGGCACGCCAAACCTGCCGCAGATTCCGGGCGTCGTTGAAGAAGAGCACCTAACGCCCGATAAGGATTCGCTTTCTTTCTTGCGCCGCATGAAAGCCGTCGGCGGCCTTCAGCCCCGCGACGGCTACGAGGCATTGACCGCTGGCGAACTCCGGCGCGCGATCCGAACCACGAATCTGCTCTTTGGCGGACGCGTCACCTGGCACATCGTCTATGGACGTCTAGAGCGATCCTGAGCCGAGCCGGTCCAGCCCTTCGATCATGCCGGCATAGGCGCGGAAGAGCTCTTCGTCCGTGATGCAGTAGGGCGGCATCAGATACACCGTGGACCCGATCGGCCGGATGTTGAATCCGTTCGCGATGTACCAGGCCCTGAGCTTCCGGCTGGCCTCGGACTGGTATGCGCCCCCTTCGTTGAGCTCGAATGCGAGGACCGGGCCGAGAACGCGCTGTCTGGAAACGTCCGGGCGCGCGGCCAGTACGTCGAGCATGGTCCGGTGCGCCGCGTTGATCTTGGCGATGCGCTCCATGGTTTGTTCTTCCGCGTAAAGGCCGAGCGCCGCGAGCGCGACGGAACAGGCGAGGGGATTGGCCGTGAAGGAGTGCCCATGCGGCAGCGCCCGGTCGAAATCCGGACCGAGAAAGAGATCGAACAGCCAGTCCCGGGCAACGGTCGCGGCGAGCGGCATATATCCGCCGGTCAGTCCCTTGGAGAGGCAGACGAGATCCGGGGTGACGCCCGCATGTTCCATCGCGAAGAGGCGTCCCGTGCGTCCGAAACCTGTCGCGACCTCGTCGAAGATCACCACCACGCCCGCGGCACGCGCCATCTCGACCATGCGCGCGAGGAAGCCCGGCCGGCAGAAGCGGATTCCCGCCGAACCTTGCATCATCGGCTCGATAATCATCGCCGCGATGGTGTCCTTGCCGCCGGAAAGCGTCGCCTCCAAGGCCGAGAGCGCGGCCGCCTCGCGTTCGTCCACCGCATCGTCGCCGTCGAACGTCGCCGGGAACGGCACGACACGCACGTCGCACATCAGGTCCTTGAACGCGCCGAACATTTGCGAGCTGCGCCCAACGGACATCGCGCCGAGCGTGTCGCCGTGATAGCCGCCCTCGAAAGCGATCAATGTGCGGCGCGTCTCACCGCGATTGATCCATGACTGGTAGGCGATCTTGATCGCCACCTCCACCGAGGTGGAGCCGTCGTCGGAGTAGAACACGCGGTTGAGGTCGCCGGGCAGGAGGCTGGCAAGAGTCTCGGCCAAGTCGACGGCGGGCGCATGGGTGAAACCGGCGAACATCACATGCTCGATTGTTTCCGCCTGGCGCGCGATCGCGGCGTTGATCTTGGGATGGGCGTGGCCGTGCGTGCACGTCCACCAGGACGAAATCATGTCCAGGATCTCGCGGCCATCGGCGTCGAAGAGCGAGGCGCCCTTGGCGCGGGCGACGACCAGCGGATCGGTCTCGGTGCCGTGCTGCGTATAAGGGTGCCAGATATAACGTTTGTCGCGCGCGACGATATCGCCGGGCGCCGCCGCGGTAAGCGGATGGGTCTGTTCGTTCACGTCGTTACCGTTGCAAGTTTGAGGAGGTCGAGTTCGGGCTCGATGGTTCTGAGGGTGCTGCGATCGACGGTCTCGAGGAACGGAATCTCGGCGATCACTTCAACCTGGCCGAAGCGCTCGATGGCCGCGCGGTTATGAGGCGTTTCCGGCCCGCAGATCACGACGCCGGCAAGCGGCAGGCCGCGCCTCCGGATCGCCTCCAGCGACAGAAGCGTGTGATTGATCGTGCCCAGCGTCGACCGCGTCACGAGAACGATGGGAAGGTCGAGAGCGTTCGCGAGATCGATCATATAGGCGCCACCCGCGATCGGAACCATCAGTCCGCCCGCGCCCTCCACCACCACCAGCCCGTCATGGGGCGGGAGCGCGATCTTGTCGATGTCGAGCGCGATGCCGGCGCGGCGCGCGGCCTCGTGAGGCGCGATCGGTTCGGGCAGGAGATAGGCTTCGGGTAGGACGTGCCCGACGGGAAGTTCCGCCAGGCGTTGCACGGTCGCCGAGTCGGTCGTCGGCTCCGTACCGGCCTGGATCGGCTTCCAATAAACGCCGTCGAGATGCGATAGAAGCCAGGCCGAAACCAGCGTCTTGCCGACATCTGTGTCGGTGCCTGCTACAAAAAAGCCGGACACGGGGAAGCTCCTGACATTGTTCGGGCGCGGGTGGGCGACTTTATCGGGCATGGCTCAGGAGGCAAGGGGACCGGGCCCTCGATTGCCTCTGTCACGATGTCGCTTGCGTCGGTTTGAGGCTGGACGGACCGTCCGGTTTCGGGCGAGAAATCTCTTCCATGGTCCGGTTTCTTTCGATTTTTGTCGTGGCGCTCCTCGCCCTCGCGTCTATGGCCCTCGCGTCTATGGCCCTTGCGTCTATGGCCTTTGCAGGCGGCAAGACGCTGCGCATGGCCTACGATGCCGATCCCGCCTCGCTCGATCCCCACGAACAGCTTGCCAGCGCGACGCTGCAACTCTCCCACCTCGTGTTCGACCCGCTGGTGCGCCGCCGCAAGGACAACACCTTCGAGCCGCGGCTCGCAACGAGTTGGGAGCAGATCGACGACGTCACCTTGCGGTTTCACCTGCGCGACGGCGTGCGGTTCCATTCAGGGCGGACATTCACGGCGGACGACGTCGTCTGGACCTTCAATCGGCTCAAAACGAGTCCTGATTTCAAGGCGTTGTTCGAACCGTTTGAATCGGCCAGGAAGGTCGACGATCTCACGGTGGATATCGTCACCAAGGCGCCGTATCCGCTGGGGCTCAACCTCGCGACCTACATCTTCCCGATGGACCGTGAGTTCTATTCGGGTACGGACGAAAACGGCCGGCCCAAGGACGCCGTGGTCAAACACGGATCGTCGTTCGCGTCGGCCAATATGGGCGGGACGGGCCCGTTCATGGTCACCAAGCGCGAGCAGGGTATCCGGCTCGAGCTCGAACGGTTCGACGGGTATTGGGACAAGGACTCGCCCGGCAACGTGCGGAAGATCGTGCTGACGCCGATCAAGGAGCCCGCGACCCGCGTGGCGGCTCTGCTGGCGGGCGACGTGGATTTCATCGCGCCGGTTCCGCCGACGGACTTCAAGCGCATCGACGCGGCCTCGTGCTGCACGCTCATCACGGCGCCGTCCACGCGGGTGCTGACGTTCGAGTTGAATCAAGATCGCGTCGCCGTGTTCAAGGATCCGCGCGTGCGCAAGGCCATGAGCTACGCGATCAACCGCGAGGGCATCGCCAAGAAGATCATGCGCGGCTTCGCGACGCCCGCCGGTCAACTCAGCCCGGACGGCTATGCCGGACACGATCCCGATCTGAAGCCGGTCTACGATCTCGACAAAGCGAAGGCCCTGATGAAAGAGGCTGGCTACGCGGACGGATTCTCGGTGACGATGATCGCGCCGAACAACCGCTATGTGGGCGATGCGCGGATCGCCGAGGCCGTCGCCGCCATGCTCGCCAAGATCAACATCAAAGTCGATCTTCAGACCATGCCGAAAGCGCAGTACTGGCAGCGCTTCGATGCGCGCGACGGCGACATACTGATGATCGGCTGGCAGTCCGACACGCAGGACTCGGCGAATTTCTACGAGTTTCTCGCCATGACCCCGGACCCCAAGACCGGCTACGGGCAATATAACGCGGGCGGCTATTCGAACCCGCAAGTCGACCGGCTGACCATGCAATGCCAGACCATGACCGACGGGGCGGCGCGGGCCGAGGTCCTCAAGAAGATCGAGCGCATCCTGGCGGACGATGCCGCGCTGTTGCCTATCCAGTGGCAGCACCTTGCTTGGGGCGCGCGAAAAAACGTGAACATCGAACCCGTGCTGAATGTCATCGACATGCCCTATCTTGGGGATCTCGTGATCGAATAGGATCCTGTCGCCTCTCTGGGAGGGAAGGACGATGCTCAAGAAGATTGTGCTTGTATTCGTGGCGCTCCTCGCGGCGTTCGCGATCTATGTCGCGCTGCAGCCGTCCGAGTATCGTGTCGAACGCACCGTCACGATCGACGCTCCGGCGTCGGAGGTCTTTGCCAACGTCAACGACTTCCGCAAATGGGAGGCGTGGTCTCCCTGGGCCAAGCTCGACCCGAATGCGAAGGCCGCTTTCGAGGGACCCGAGGCCGGCGAAGGCACAGCCATGACCTGGGACGGCAACGACGATGTTGGCGCGGGCACGATGACTCTCGTCGAGAGCAAGCCGGACGAAGCCGTGAAAATCAAAGTGGAATTCACGAGGCCTTTCGAAGGCAGCACGAACTCCGATTTCAGCTTCGCGCCGAACGGCGACCGGACGGATGTCACTTGGACCTTGAGCGGTACGCATAATTTCGTCGAGAAGGCGTTCTGCGTGGTGATGAACGGTCTCGATATGATGGGCAACGATCTCGAGAAAGGGCTCTCCCAACTGAAATCGGTGACGGAGCGGTCCTGACGCGCCCCGGAGGCGGCCTTCGCCGCATTGGTCTGTTCCGTCCCCTTACGCTATAGTTTCGCCGTGCGGCGGGTGGAATCGAGTGTCGCCTGGGATGCGGCCGCGGCACTGCGGTGGCGGCGTTCAGAGGGCGACAGTCAGAGGGGCGGCGGCCAGATTGGAATTGCCCGCTATCGGGAATGGGGTGGGACTTCCTCAAAGACGATGCCGATCCGCGGTTGCCGGATCGCACCCGCGTTGTGGGGGCGATGCTGGCGACCGGCATCTTCACGGGGCTTGTTTCAAGCCTGCCGTCGCCGTTGCCCGAGATTCGTCTCGACGGGGATGGGCTCATTCTCAACGCCACCGGCAGCCCCCTTCATGCCGGAGTCGTGTTCGCCGCCGGACTGGCGTTTTGCATATGGCTTTGGATCACGCGGGATTTCGGCAAATGCGCCCTGACGTTCTCCTTGGTGCTTGTCGGCTGGCTCGCGGCGGTGAACACGGCGAACGATTTGTATCAGGCCTTGGTCGGTTCGGAGGTGTTCGGCGCCGATTTCGGCGCGAAGCAAGGCCGCCAGGCGTTGGGGCTCGTTCTCGGCGGTGTGGTGGCCGGTGCGGTCGGTGGGGGCCTTGTGGCATTCGGCGCGGGAATCTCGGCGCGCGCGATGCGGCGCCCGGAAAGTTGGATACTGGTCGTGCTGATCGGCGCGGCGGCCGGGGCGCTGCTATATCCCGCCGCGGCGCTTCTCTTGCCGCCGGTGATCTTCGTCCCGTGGCAGGCGCTGGTGGCGGGAACCGTCGGCTTCGGTCTCACGCGGCCCCGGTGATGCCGCGTGCGGCAAGAGCGATCCGCTGAAATGCACGCGGCGCTGTCCGGCCTTGCCTTCCTTGCGCGGCGCTTCGGCCAAGCCCTTCTCGTCATGCTGGCGATCCTCGTCATCGCCTTCGCCGTGCGGACGAGCCTCGGCGATCCGCTCCGGGAACTCATGGGGCAGGCGGTTCCGGAGTCGGAACGCGCCGAGCTGCGCAAGGAGCTCGGCCTCGATGCGCCGTGGCCAGTGCAATTTGGCCGCTATCTCGCCGGCGCGGCGCATGGCGACCTCGGAACGTCGTTCATCTACAAAAAGCCGACGGTCGAGGTCGTGTTGGCCAAGTTTCCGGCGAGCTTCGAACTGGTGCTCGGCGCCGGCCTGATCGTGCTGCTTTTTTGCGTTCCGGCCGGAATCTACTGCGCGGTCCGTCCGGAGCGCATCGGCGCACGGCTCATTCTCGGTCTCAGCGTGCTCGGGATCTCCGTGCCGGTGTTCCTTACCGGGATCATCCTGATTACGGTCTTCTCCGTTTGGCTCGGATTGCTTCCCGCGTTCGGACGCGGCGAGACCGTCGCGCTCGGGTTCTGGACGACAGGTCTTCTCACATTGGACGGTCTGGAGCATCTCCTGCTGCCGGCGCTCACCCTGTCCTCGATCATGCTGCCGCTCTTCATCCGGCTGGTCCGGAGCGCCATGCTGGAGGAGTTGCGGCACGACTATGTGCGAACGGCGCGGGCCAAGGGGGCGTCTCATTTGCGCGTCTGGGTCGTGCACGCGCTGCGCAACGCGCTTCTGCCGATCGTGGCGGTCGGCGGCCTGCAGGCGGGCACGCTCATCGCCTACACGCTCCTCACCGAGACCGTCTTCCAGTGGCCGGGCATGGGCTTCCTCTTTCTCGAAGCCGTGACCCGCGCCGACATCCCGCTCATCACCACCTATCTCGTGCTCGTCGGCCTGCTGTTCGTCGTGGTCAACACGCTCGTCGATCTTGCGAGCCTGGCGCTCGATCCGCGCGTCAGCCTGGAAGGCGCCCGATGAGCGCGCCCGCGTCAGACGCAGGCTCGCGCAGGGGCACCGCAGGCGCGCTCCGGCGTCCCGGCACCGTTCTGGCGGCCGTGGTCTTGTGCGTGATCGCCATTGCGGCCTTCGCGGCGCCCCTGATCGCCCCGCACGATCCCTTCGATCTCGCCAGCTTCGACATCCTCGACGCCGAGCTGCCGCCGGTCTGGCAGGAGGACGGCGATCCCCGCTTCCTGCTGGGGACGGACGCGCAAGGCCGCGACCTCTTCAGCGCGATCCTTTACGGCGCCCGCATCTCCCTGCTGATCGGGATTCTGGCCGTCGTCATCCAGGCGGCGATCGGCATCTCCTTGGGGTTGCTCGCGGGCTATTTCGGCGGGCGCGCCGACAGCATCGTCACGCGGCTGGCCGATATCCAGCTCGCGCTGTCGACGCTCATGATGGCCATTGTCGCCATGGCGCTGGTGCGGGCGGGACTCGGCGGCGAGGCCCTGAGCCAATTCGCCGTGCCGCTGCTCGTCGTCGTCATCGGCCTGGCGGAGTGGCCGATTTTCGCGCGCACGGCACGCTCCGCCGTTCTGGTCGAGGTGACCAAGGACTATGTCCGCGCCGCCCGCGCGGTCGGCGACAGCGATTGGACCATTCTGCGCCGCCACATTCTGCCCAACAGCCTGTCGCCCCTCATCATTGTCGCGACCACGCAGGTTGCGGGCGCCATCATGGCCGAGGCGGCCTTGTCCTTTCTCGGCCTCGGCATGCCGGTCACCAAACCGTCCCTCGGCACGCTGATTCGGTCAGGTTACGACCTCATATTCGCGGGGAGCTGGTGGGTCACGGTTCTGCCCGGCCTCGTCCTGATCGCGGTCCTGATTTCCATCAATGTGCTGGGGGATGGCTTGCGCGATTGGTTGGACCCAAGGCGGAAGGGCTGACCGGCGGCCGAAACTTGGGGTCAAATGGCCAAAGACCCAGATAATTTGGGCTCCGGCCACCCATAAGCTATATAGGGCGCTAGCCTTGCTCTGAGAGAGCATTCTGGCGATAAGGCCGGTTTTCAACCCGGCCGGGCTGTCAGTGACAATCTGGCAGAGGTACCGTGGAGGAGACGCTATGGAGACCCAGAGCCCGGTCAACCCGGACCTCATCTATGCTTTGCGCCGCGTGACCGAGCGGGCGGCGTGCGCGGCGTTCAACTGGATCGGCCGCGGCGACGCGGACGATGGGGGCAGGGCGGCGCTCGATGCCATGCGGTCCGCGCTTGCCGAGATCGACCTCGACGCGGTGGTGGTCATTGGCGAGGCGACGGCGGGCGAAGCACCGCAGCCACAGCGCGGCGAACATCTCGGCCGGCCCGGCGCGGCCTTCAAGGCCGACATCGCCGTCGATCCGGTCGAAGGCACAAGCTACCTCGTGCGCGGCCTGACCAACGCCCTGGCGGTTTTGGCCGTCGCGCCACGCGGCGCCATGATGAATCCGGGACCGGCGTTCTACATGGAGAAGTTCGTGGCTCCGGCCCCGGCGCGCGGCAAGATCGATCCGGCCTGGCCCACCGGAAAGAAGCTTGAGGAACTGGCCAAGGTCCTCGGCAAGGATATTTACGACCTCAACGTTTTCGTCCTCGAAAAGCCGCGCCATCGCGACCTCGTCAACGAGATCCTGGCGGCCGGCGCGCGAGTGGCGATGTACCCGGCGGGCGATGTGGCCGGTGCGCTCATGGCCGCCATCCCCGGCTCGTCGATCGACGCGCTGATGGGGACTGGCGGAACGCCGGAAGGCATCATGTCGGCTTGCGCCGTTCGCGCCATCGGGGGCGAATTCCTGGCGCGGCTCGACCCGCAGCTCCAGACGGAGAGCCAGGCGGTCCACGATGCGGGGATCGATACCACGCGCTGGTTCCAGCGCGACGAGCTGATTACATCCGACGACGTCTTCTTTTGCGCGACGGGCATCACCACCGGCCTTATGCTCGAAGGCGTCGAACGCGGGAAATCGCACTACAAGGTGCAGACCATGATGATAACCGGGGCGACGGGCGAACGGCAGATCATGACGAGCTATTTGCCGAACGACCGTCTTGCGAGCGTGGCGGCTCGCGACGTCGCCTAAATAGCCGTAGAGCTTGGAAGCGCCTGGGAGCAGTCTATGCCCAAGCGGGTAGATCATCCGATCATCCTCGGAATCGTGGGTGATTCGGCGTCGGGAAAGACGACCCTATCGGCCGGAGTCGCGCAGATTCTGGGCGAGGAGCATTGTTCGGTCTTCTGTACGGACGATTATCACTGCTACTCCCGGAAGGAGCGCAGCGAAGCGGGGCTTTCCGCCCTCGATCCCCGCTCCAACTACGTCGACATCCTGGAGCAGCATTTGCGCCTTCTGCGAAAAGGCGAACCGATCCTGAAGCCCGTATACTGCCACAAGCAAGGAACGCTCGGGCGCCCCCGCTATTTCAAGCCGACCGAATTCGTGATCGTCGAGGGACTGCTCGGCTACAGCACGCGCGCCATGCGCGACTGCTACGACGTCAAGATCTATCTGGATCCGGTGGACGATCTGAGGGTCAAATGGAAGATCCACCGGGATACCACGAAGCGGAACTACAAGCTGGAGGAGGTGGTCGCCTCGCTCGAACGCCGCAAGCGCGACAGCTCGAAATTCATCCACCCCCAGCGTACCTTCGCGGACATCGTCATCCGGTTTCAGCCGCCGGCGGATGCCGACGGGTCCGATACCGACCTCAATGTGCGGCATCTCTTGCGTCCCACCTTGCCCCATCCGGACTTTTCGCCGCTCTTCGACGGAACCGGCAATGCGGGGCTGCATCTCGAGCTCGCGCGCGATAGGGATGGAAAACCCGTCGACGTACTTGAGATCAACGGCAATATCTCCGACAAGAGAGCCGAGCGGATCGAGGATCTGCTCTGGAATCTCATCCCGGAGGCGGGCTATCTGCGCGGCCAGATCGGCTGCATCGATATCGCCAACGGTGCCAATGGCGCGAGCAAGAGCCACCCGCTGGCACTAACCCAGCTTCTCGTCGGCTATCACGCGGTCAAGGCGGCGATGGGCGTACGCGCTTACTAGGCGTTGCGCTCGGGGACAACACGAGGCTGGGAGCCATTGATGCAGGACCAGGCGTTGGCGGACGTGACACATCAGGACATGGCGAACGCGATCCGTGCGCTCGCGATGGATGCCGTGCAGAAGGCCAATTCCGGCCATCCCGGCATGCCCATGGGCATGGCCGACGTGGCGACGGTGCTGTTCACGCGTTTCCTGAAATTCGACGCCGCCCATCCGGAGTGGCCGGACCGGGACCGGTTCGTGCTGTCGGCGGGCCACGGCTCGATGCTCCTCTACGCGCTGCTCTATCTCACCGGCTATCCGGACATGGATATCGGCGAGATCGAACGTTTCCGCCAGCTCGGTGCCCGAACGGCGGGCCATCCGGAATACGGCCATGCGCCGGGGATCGAGACGACGACGGGCCCGCTCGGCCAAGGGATCGGCAACGCCGTTGGCATGGCGCTCGCGGAGCGGCTTCAGAACGAGCGCTACGGCGACGGCATCGTCAGCCATTTCACCTATTGCCTGGCGGGCGACGGCTGTCTCATGGAAGGGATAAGCCAGGAGGCCATTTCCTTCGCCGGACATTTGAAGCTTGGCCGGCTCATCGTCCTGTTCGACGACAACCAGATTTCCATCGACGGGCCGACGGACCTTGCCGTTACCGACGATCAACTCCTGCGCTTCGCCGCATCCGGCTGGCATACGGCCGCCGTGGACGGCCACGATCCGGAGGCCGTTGCGCTCGCGATCGAGAACGCGCGCAACGTCACCGACCGGCCGTCCCTCATCGCGTGCCGCACCGTGATCGGCTACGGCGCGCCCAACAAGCAAGGAACGGCCTCGACCCACGGCGCGCCGCTCGGCGAGGAGGAGATTGCCGCGGCGCGCGAGACGCTTGGCTGGCACCACGCCCCCTTCGTCGTCCCGGACGAGATCCTCGCCGAATGGCGCAAGGCGGGCGGGCGGAACAGGGCCGCTTTCGATCGCTGGAGCGCGGCGGCGGCCGGGCTGGACAAGGCCGCGCGCGAGCATCTGGCCGATCCCGTCGACGTCGGCGTCGCGGCCGCGATTTCCAAGGCCGTGGCCGGGGTCAAGGCGGACTTCGCGGCGGAGTGCGCGAAGCTGGCCACGCGCCAATCCTCGCAAAAGGTTCTGGAACGCCTGGTTCCCGTCGTGCCCGGCCTGATCGGCGGTTCGGCGGACCTCACCGGGTCGGTCGGCACCTTGACCAAGCAGCATAACGCCGTGAAACCTGGGGACTTTTCCGGGAACTACATTCATTACGGCGTGCGCGAGCATGCCATGGCCGCGGCCATGAACGGCATGGCGCTCCATGGCGGGATCGTCCCCTATGCGGGCACGTTCCTGGTTTTTTCCGACTATTGCCGCCCGTCGATCCGGCTTTCGGCACTGATGGAGCAGCGCGTCATCTACGTGATGACCCACGATTCCATCGGCCTCGGCGAGGACGGCCCGACCCATCAGCCGGTCGAGCAATTGGCGGCGCTCCGGGCCATCCCCAATCTGAACGTGATGCGGCCCGCGGACTCGGTCGAATGCGCCGAGTGCTGGGAGATCGCGCTGACATCGAAGGACACGCCGGCGATCCTGTCCTTGACGCGTCAGGGCCTGCCGCTGCTCAGAACCGGGGCCACGGCCGAAAATCTCTCGGCCAAGGGCGCTTATGTCCTTGTCGAGCCAGAGGGCGGCCGCGACGTCACCTTGCTCGCGACGGGATCGGAAGTGTCGCTGGCGGTGGAGGCCGCCAAGACCTTGAGCGGCGAGGGCATCAAAGCCGCCGTCGTGTCCATGCCCTGCTGGGAGCTGTTCGACGCGCAGGATGCGGACTACCGCGCGGCCGTGCTGGGCTCTGGTCCCCGCGTCGCCGTGGAGGCCGCCATCGAGTTCGGCTGGCAGAAATGGCTCGGCCCGAAGGGAACCTTCGTGGGAATGCGCGGATTCGGCGCTTCCGCTCCGGCCCAGGATCTCTATAAGCACTTTGGCATCACGCCCGGGGCCGTTGTGGCCGCGGCGCGTGGGCTGCTCGGTTAAGACATATTCGCATAAGGGGTAGGGAGGACATGGCTACACCACGCGTTGCCATTAATGGATTTGGCCGTATCGGCCGGCTGACGTTCCGGGCGTTCATGGAAGCGGGCCGCGACGATCTCGAATTCGTCGCCATCAACGATCTCGGCTCGGCGGACATGAACGCGCTGCTGCTCGAGTTCGACACCGTCCACGGAAGGTTTCCGGGCGAGATCGCCGTGGATGGCAACACGCTTCGCGTGAACGGCAAGGACGTCGCCGTTCTGTCGGAACCCGATCCGGAAAGGCTGCCCTGGGGCGAGCTCGGCGTGGACATCGTCATGGAATGCACCGGCCGCTTCACCAAGAAGGAATCGGCGGCGCAGCATCTGAGCGCGGGCGCCAAGCGCGTTCTCGTGTCGGCGCCGTGTTCGGGGGCCGATCTCACCGTGGTTTACGGCGTCAACGACAGCAAGCTCACCGACGCCGATCTCGTCGTGTCGAACGCCTCCTGCACGACCAATTGCCTGGCGCCCGTCGCCGAGATCCTACACAAGACCGTCGGCATCGAGCGCGGCTACATGACCACGATCCATGCCTATACGGGCGATCAGCGCACCGTGGACACGCTTCACTCCGATCCGCGCCGGGCCCGTGCCAGCGCGGCCAATTTGATCCCGACCTCGACGGGTGCCGCCAAGGCCGTCGGGCTCGTGCTGCCGGAGCTGCAAGGCAAGCTGGATGGTGCGTCCATCCGCGTGCCGGTGCCCAATGTCAGCCTGGTCGATCTGACGTTCCAAGCCTCGCGCAAGACGAGCGAAGCGGAGATCAACGACGCGCTCGTCGAGGCCGCGTCCAAGCCGCCGCTCCTCGGCGTGCTCGGCATCAACGACAAGCCGCTCGTCTCCTCCGACTTCAATCACGACCCCCTCAGCTCGGTCTTCGACGTGACCGGAACGCAGGTCATCGACGGCACGTTCTGCCGCGTCGTCGCCTGGTACGACAATGAGTGGGGTTTCTCGAACCGGATGAGCGACACCGCCGTCGCGATGGGCCGCCTGCTATGACATCGGGGAACGGCATGGCCGATATCGATCTGGCCAGCATCGAGACCGTCGATGGGCTCGACGTGAAAGGCAAACGCGTCCTCGTCCGTGCCGATCTCAATGTCCCCGTCGAAGCGGGCGCCGTGGCCGATGCGACGCGTATCGAACGCGTGCTACCGACCATCGAGGCGCTGTGCAAGAACGGCGCGAAGGTCGTTCTGCTCTCCCATTTCGGACGGCCGAAGGGCGAACGCTCTCCGGACACCTCGCTGAAGCCCGTCGCGGTCAAGCTGGAAGAGTTGCTTGGCGCGAAGGTGCTCTTCCTCGACGACTGCATCGGCCCAGAGGTGGAAGCGGGCGTCGCCTCGCTCAAGGACGGCGACGTGGCGCTGCTGGAGAACCTTCGCTATCACGCCGGCGAAACGAAGAACGACACCGCGTTCGCCAAGCAGCTGGCGGCGCTGGGCGATATCTATGTGGACGATGCGTTTTCCTGCGCGCATCGCGCTCATGCCTCGGTCGAGGCGATTGCCCATCTCATGCCGGCCTATGCGGGGATGGCGATGATGGCGGAGATCGAAGCCTTGAGCGCGGCGCTGGAAGATCCGAAACGTCCCGTGATGGCCGTGGTCGGCGGCGCGAAAGTATCCACCAAGATCGACGTGCTCACGAACCTCGCGCAGCGGATGGACATGATCGTCGTCGGAGGCGGCATGGCCAATACGTTCCTCTTCGCGCAAGGGATCGACGTGGCCAAGTCGCTCCACGAACCGGACTTCGTGTCGACCGTCAAGGAGATCACCGAAAAGGCGAAGGCGTCCGGCTGCGAGATCGTTCTGCCGGTCGATGTCGTGGTGGCGAACGAGCTCGCCGAGGGGGTCGAAACCTCCGTATGCGGCGTGAACGAGATTCCCTCGGACGCCGGGGCGCTCGACCAAGGTCCGAAGAGCATCGCGAGGTTGAAGGACAAACTCGCGAACACCCGTACGATCCTGTGGAACGGGCCGCTCGGCGCATTCGAGATCGCGCCTTTCGGGGAAGGGACTTACGCTCTTGCCCGCGAGGCCGCCAAACAATCGAGAGCCGGCACACTGATCTCCGTCGCTGGCGGGGGCGACACGGTGCGCGCGCTCAACATGGCGGGCGTTGCCGGCGACTTCACCTATATCTCGACGGCGGGCGGTGCCTTCCTCGAATGGCTCGCCGGAAAGCAATTGCCGGGCGTCGCGGCTCTCGCGGGCGCCAAGGCCGCCGCGCGGGCAACGGTCGCCTGACATGCCGAACGATATCGTCATCGCGCCGTCGATCCTTTCCGCCGACTTCGCCAAGCTCGGCGATGAGGTGCGCGCGATCGACCGCGACGGCTGCGACTGGGTCCATCTCGACGTGATGGACGGGCACTTCGTACCGAACATCACCTTCGGTCCGGATGTCGTCGCGGCACTCCGTCCGCATTCGGACAAAGTGTTCGACACGCATCTGATGATCGCGCCGTGCGATCCGTATCTGGAAGCCTTCGCCAAGGCCGGCTCGGACATCATCACCGTCCATGCCGAAGCAGGGCCGCATCTCGATCGCTCACTGCAGCATATCCGGAGTCTCGGCAAGAAGGCGGGCGTCAGCCTCACGCCGTCGACGCCCGAGAGCGCCATCGAATACGTGCTCGACAAGCTCGACCTCGTTCTCGTGATGACGGTCAATCCGGGCTTCGGCGGCCAAACCTTCATTCCGGCGCAGGTCGAGAAGGTGCGCGCGATCCGCAAGATGATCGGCGACCGGCCCATCCATCTGGAGGTCGACGGCGGCGTCAACGTAGATACGGCGGGCCTCGTGACCGCGGCGGGCGCCAATGCTTTGGTGGCCGGCTCGGCCGTGTTCAAAGGCGGCGGCTACGCCGAGAACATCGCCGCGATCCGGGAGGCGGCAATCGCCGGATGCGCCGCCCGCTGATGGACAGCTTGCGATCCTGCGGTGCCGTGGTCTTCGATCTCGACGGCACGCTCGCCGACACGGTCGGTGACATGACCGCGGCGCTCAATCGGACGCTGTCCGAATTCGGCTTGGCCCCGCACGCCGAGGATGTGGTGCGGGGCATGGTGGGCAACGGACTTGCGAAACTGCTTGAGCGCGGGTTTGCCCGGCACGATGCGGTGCTCGACGGGAAAACGCGCGAGCAGGCCAATCGCCGGCTCTTGGAGCATTACGCGGCGCGGCCTTGCGAACGCTCGCGCCTCTATCCCGGCGCGCGCGAGATGCTGGCCGCGCTCGAACGGGCCGGGATCGGATGCGCCATTCTCACCAATAAGCACGAGCCGATCGCGCGCGACGTCGTTCGCGGGCTCGGCATCGAGCCGTATTTCACGGCGGTGCGCGGTGCGAATAGCGGCTTTCCGCGCAAGCCCGATCCCGCCCAGCTTCTCGATCTCGTCACCGGACTCGGCGCGCGTCCGGAAAACACGATCATGGTCGGCGACAGCGAGACGGACCTGAAGACGGCGCGGGGCGCCGGGCTCAAGGCGACCGTTCTGGTGAGCTTTGGGTACTCGGCGATCCCCGTCGCCTCTCTCGGCGCCGATGCGGTGATCAACGATCTTCACGAGTTGGTGGGCGGCCTTGCTCTCGCCGTTGAAGCGGACTAGCACAGCCTCATGGATATCACCTATCTCGGCGCGCTCTTGGCGGGCTTCCTGAGTTTTCTCAGCCCATGCGTTCTGCCGCTCGTACCGCCTTATCTGTGCTTCCTCGGCGGGACGACCTTCGACCAGCTCACGGGCGAGGACGAGACGCCGTCTCACGTCTACCAAACGGTGGTGCTGTCCTCGATCGCCTTCGTGCTGGGCTTCACCACCGTCTTCGTGATCCTTGGGGCCACCGCGACCGTGCTCGGGCAGACCGTGGTCGCGAACCTGCCGCTCCTGTCCAAGATCGCCGGTATCGTGATCATCATCGCCGGACTTCATTTCCTGGGCGTGATCCACATCCCGATCCTCCACCGCGAAGCGCGGTACCACGCCGATACGCGTCCCGCCGGTCTGTTCGGCGCCTATGTCATCGGGCTTGCCTTCGCGTTCGGCTGGACGCCGTGCATCGGCCCGGTTCTCGGAGCGATCCTCGCGGTCGCGGCCGGCGAAGACACTGTCAGCAAGGGCGTGAGCCTGCTACTCGTCTATTCCCTGGGGCTGGGCATTCCCTTCATTCTGGCGGCGGTGGCCGTGAGACCGTTCATGAGCGCGTTGCAGCGGTTCCGGAAGCATCTGGGAGCGGTCGAGAAGGTCCTCGGCGGCTTTCTCGTGCTGACCGGCATTTTGTTTCTCACGGACTCGATGACGCTGATCGCGAGTTGGATCCTTCAAGCTTTCCCGTCCCTGGCGACGATCGGTTGATAGGCCGGAATATTTGCGGCGCTTGCCGGAATTGGATGCTTGCCCTTGGCGGCCCCCGGTAGTTAGTGGTCACTCATGAAGAGGAACAAGACCGCGATTGCGCTCACCGTGGCAGGCTCGGACTCATCGGGCGGCGCCGGAATTCAAGCCGACATCAAGACCTTCTCCGCGCTCGGCGTTTACGGCGCAAGCGTCATAACGGCGCTCACGGCCCAGAATACGCGCGGCGTCGACGAGGTGATGGCGGTTCCCCCCGAATTCGTCCTGGCTCAGATGCGGGCGGTCGCGTGCGATCTGCCGGTCGGGGCCATCAAGATCGGCATGCTGGCGACCGGCGAGATCGTCGAGGCGGTCGCAACCGGCCTGGACGGCTTTCCGGACGTGCCGGTCGTGCTCGATCCGGTGATGGCGGCGACGAGCGGCGATCTCTTGCTCGACGAGGATGCGGTCGGCCTCTTGCGCGAGATGCTGGTACCGCGCGCGACGCTTCTCACGCCCAATCTTGCCGAGGGCGCGGCCTTGCTCGGCGAGCCGCTGGAGAGCCGCGAACAGATGCTGGAGGGGCGGGCCGAGCGGCTGCTCGCCCTCGGCCCGGGCGCCGTCCTGTTGACCGGCGGAGAGTCCATGGCGGAAACGGCGCTCGATATTTTCGCCTGCGCGGATGGCATTCAACGGATCGAGGCGCCGCGTCACGACACCGCGAACACGCACGGCACCGGATGCACGCTGTCTTCCGCGGTCGCCGCCGAACTCGCCAAGGGTGCGAGCTTGGAGAGGGCCGTGAAGCTTGCAAAGATGTACGTCACGGCGGCGATCATCGCCGCCGACGAGATCCGGATCGGGCAGGGCCGTGGGCCGGTCCATCATTTCCACGCGATGTGGCCCGAGCCCGGTGAGGGGCGAACGGGCGCCTAGCTTTCGGCGACGACCGTCGTGCGTTGTTCGCCGAGCCCCGCGACACGCAGCACCATCTCGTCTCCGGCTTTAAGGAACACGCGCGGATTGCGAGCCATGCCGACGCCGGGCGGCGTGCCGGTAATGACCACGTCGCCAGGCATGAGCGTCATGTACTTGCTGATATAGCTGACGAGCTCGGCCACCGGGAAGATCATGGTCGCGGTGTTTCCCGTCTGCATGCGCTCGCCATTGAGATCCATGGTGAGCTCGAGATTTTGCGGATCGGGAATTTCGTCCGTGGTGACGAGCCACGGACCTAGAGGGCCGAAGCTGTCGTAGCTCTTGGCCTTGATCCATTCGCCCGGGCCGCCTTTCTGGAGGCTGCGCTCGGAGACGTCGTTGCCGATGCAGTAGCCAGCCACATAGTCGAGCGCATTCTCGACAGAGACGCGCTTGGCCGGGCTGCCGATGACGAAGCCCAGTTCGACTTCGTAATCCATGCGCTTGAAATCGGCCGGTGCCAGAACCGGGTCGTTCGGTCCCGAAATGCAGGACGTCGCCTTGACGAACACGATCGGAACCTCGGGGATCGGCAGGCCGGTCTCTTCCGCGTGGTCGCGGTAATTGAGGCCGATGCCGAAGAATTTCGGGACGCCGCCGACCGGCACACCGAGGCGGGGGTTGCCGCCGGCGGCCGGCAAGGACCGGGGGTCGATGTCTCGAAGCCGCTGCAGGCCTTCGGGGCTCAGCACGTCCCCGGCGATATCGTCAATCGTTCCGGAGAGGTCGCGAACCTTCCCGTCGGCGTCCAAAATGCCCGGCTTCTCCTGCCCAACGTCACCAAAACGTACGAGTTTCATGGTTTTCCCCCGCGAATGTCTGCCGCATGATGCACATGGCTGTGAGCGGCGCAACGGCGGTTCTGCGAAATTCTTGGCGGGCTCGGTACGGTTTTCGATTCGACCCATGGGGTGCGTTCGGGAGCGGCACGGAAGCCGTCTGTGGCCGCCTCGTTGTGTGCCGTTGCGCATATGCCACATCGTAACCCAAAGATTCAGCGCTGGAGGGGCGCCGCAAGGCCGCGAGGTGAGTGTCGACGGGGCGGATTTGCACCGCGACGCCCATCGCGAGCGCAACATAACACATTGTTTTACAACTATAATATGGATGAATTTCAAACGTGGAGCAGCCAGTTTTGCATTTCCGCAACACCCGGCACAGGAAGTGCGTTTCGGCCTTTCCGCTTTGTTGAAGGAGGCCCGTACCCTGCGATAGCTTTGCATCACATCACAGGGGACGGGCTGGGGGGCCTTCTTCTCCCGAAGAAGCAAGAAGCGGGAAACCCGCGACAAGCGAACGAATTGAGCGACGGCTCAGGAACAAAATGGGGGGGCGAGTCGAAACCTCTTGAGGCCTTAGGCCTTCAGCTTTCGACTCGTTCGCAGGGAAGACCGGCCCGGCTTAGTCCGGGCCGGTTCTTTTTGGGCGCCGATACCCGCCGCGCATCGCATCGCTTAGAACCCAAGCTTGACCAAGGTCCGCTCCACGGCCGCCACGTAAGACCCTCCGAACAATCGGACATGCACGAGCGTCGGGTAGAGATTGTAGATATCCCGGCGCACCTCGTGAAAACCCGGCTCGAGCGGCAGGGTGTCCTCGTAGGCGTCGAAAAACGCATCGCCGAACGTGCCGAACATCGTGGTGAAGGCCAACTCGATCTCCGGGTGCCCGTGATAGATGGCCGGGTCGACGAAACCGGCGATGCGATCGTTCTTGACCAGCACATTGCCGGTCCAGAGGTCGCCGTGCAGAAGGCTCGGGTAGGGCGGTTCGCTGAGATACCTGCCGAGACCGTCGGCGAGCCGTTCGATCCGCTTATAGAGGGATAGCGGAAGGCGGCCTTCGTCCCGCGCCGCGCGTGCCATGAAGAGGAGCCGCCGGTCGCGGAAGAAGGGCACCCAAGCGTCCGTTCGCGGGTTCGGCTGATCGAGAGGTCCGATCCGCGTGTCGCGCTCATATCCGAACGAAGGGCGCGGCACGGCGTGGAGTTGCGCGAGCAGGCGCGCGGCGTCCCGCTCCACCGCCGGTGTGATTGTCCCGCCGTCATTGTCGATGAAGTCCATGACCAGGAGGTCGGGTTCGGCCACATACACGTGCGGAACCGGCAGCGCCGAAAGACGCACTAAGTCGGCGAGCATGGCGCCCTCGACGTCGAGACCGGCTCGCTCCGCCGATTCGCGCGTCCGCGCTTTGACCGCGACCCGGCGCCCGTCGCCGAGCGCCGCCACGGCGCCGGTCAGACCAAACCCCACGGAGAGCGGCGCGAGGCGCTCGACGCGTGCGCCCAGAGCAGTTTCAAGACGTTCGCGAAGGCCGGTCCGGTCCATCCCAGTCCACCGTTTTTCGTTCATGCACAAGCGATGACGGGTGTCACACCATTGATACAAAAGCAGCTTATTCGCCGCGTAAGATGCTGGACACGCGGAAGGACGCCTCAGAGCAGATGAGCGCTGAAATGCAGCGTTACCGTGCCCTCTTTATTTCCGACATCCACCTTGGCACCAAGGCCTGCCAAGCAGAAGCCTTCTTGGACTTCCTGAAAACACACCGGGCTCCCCGGATCTACCTTGTGGGCGACATCGTCGACTTCTGGCGCATCCGCCGTGGCGTCTACTGGCCTCAATCCCACAACGACGTGTTTCAGAAGCTTCTCCGCCAGGTCCGCAAGGGCGTCGAGCTCATCTACATTCCGGGCAATCACGACGAAGCCATGCGCGAATATTGCGGTTCGCGGTTCGGCGGCATCGCGATCGAGCGCCAAACGGTTCACATTGGCGCCGACGGGCGGCGCTATCTCATCATGCATGGCGACGAGTTCGACGTGGTCGTGCGCTACGCCAAATGGCTCGCTTTTCTCGGCGATTGGGGCTATGTCACGGCCCTATGGTTCAATACGCATCTCAACGTGGTGCGCCGCCGGTTCGGCATGCCGTATTGGTCGCTGTCCGCCTATCTCAAACACAAGGTGAAACGGGCCGTGAACTATATCGGTGAGTTCGAACACGCACTCGCCCAGGAAGCCCGCCGGAACGGCGCCCAAGGCGTGATTTGCGGACATATCCATCATGCCGCTATGCGCCAGGTCGAAGACGTGGTGTATATCAATACGGGCGATTGGGTCGAAAGCTGCACCGCAGTGGTCGAGACCGAAGAAGGAGACTTCCAGATCATCCGTTGGAACCCACATACAGGCGTGCGCCAGCCCGAGACGTCCTCCAAGGAGCTTGAGGCGGCCGCCTGATGCACGTTCTCATCGTAACCGATGCCTGGTACCCCCAGGTCAACGGGGTTGTGCGCACTTACGAACGGCTCGCGCAGGAAGTTCCGAGCCTCGGTGCGAAGCTCAGCTTCCTCGTTCCGTCTCAGTACCGCACGCTTCCCTGTCCCACCTATCCGGAAATCCGGCTCGCCCTGGCGACGCCCGGCATGGTCAACCGGTATATCGACGAGGTCGGCCCCGATTTCATCCATATCGCGACGGAAGGACCGCTGGGGCTTCTGGCGCGGCGCTATTGCCGCAAGCGCAAGTGTCCGTTCACGACGAGCTACCACACGCGCTTCCCCGAATATGTCTCGGCGCGGCTGCCGGTGCCCGAATCCTGGTGCTACAACTTTCAGCGCCGCTTCCACAATAGTGGGGCTGGCTTGTTCGTGGCTGCTCCCTCGGTGGAAGAGGATCTGAGGGCCAAGGGTTTCAAGCGCATGATGCGCTGGACACGCGGCGTGGACGTGGATCTGTTCCGTCCGCGCAATGTGCGGCATTTCGGCGAGGGACCGGTTTTTCTTTATGTCGGCCGGGTTTCCGTCGAGAAGAATATCGAGGCCTTTCTGGACCTCGATCTGCCGGGCCGCAAGGTCGTCGTCGGCGGCGGGCCTCAGCTGGCCGAACTAAAGCGTTCCTATCCGGATGTGTTGTTCACCGGTGCGAAGGAAGGCGAGGAACTCGCCGAAGCCTACGCGTCGGGCGACGTGTTCGTGTTTCCGAGCCTGACGGACACGTTCGGCCTTGTGCTTCTGGAAGCTCTGGCTTGCGGGGTGCCGGTTGCGGCCTATCCGGTCCATGGACCGAAGGATGTGCTCACCGATCCCGAATCCGGCGTGCTCGACAACGACCTGAGAACGGCCGCGCTCAAGGCGCTCGACCTCAGCCCCGAGGCGGCGCGGGATCATGCCTTGAACTTCAGTTGGGAAAACGCCGCGCAGCAGTTTCTCGACAACGTGCTGATCGCGCACAATCTCGGCCTGCCCGAGCGGCGCCGGCTGTTGACGCGGCTGCGGCCCAAGCGGTTCGTGCGGAAGAAGACGGCTGCATAGAGCGTTTCCTCCAACAGACCTCCACTCCAAAAAGAAAGCGGCCCGGTGGGGGAGACCGGGCCGCTGCATGTGTCATGCGTCAGTTTGGGGGACGCGTTGGGGGATCTTGCGTCTACCCGGAGATGGTCAGGGCGCGGGCGGCTTTCAAGGCCGCGGCGGAGATTTTTCAGATTCTTTTTCGCTTGTTCGTTCGCGATCCGGGGCCGGC
The DNA here is from genome assembly GCA_002482645.1 of Hyphomicrobiaceae bacterium UBA7697. Classification (GTDB taxonomy): domain Bacteria; phylum Pseudomonadota; class Alphaproteobacteria; order Rhizobiales; family Methyloligellaceae; genus Methyloceanibacter. The sequence continues at coordinate 67,774 of DLGJ01000001.1, read as the reverse complement.
AAAAAGAAAGCGGCCCGGTTGGGGGAAACCGGGCCGCTGCATGTCATCATGCGTCAGTTTGGGGGACGCGTTGGGGGATCTTGCGTCCACCCAGAGATGGGTAGGAGCACGAGCGCTTTCAAGTGCTGGCGTGCCGATTTCTCGCCCGACGGCCGACGGCGCCGAAGAAATATGAGATCTATCCGAAGAGCGCCGTGCGCTGTTTGGCGTGAAGCTCATCGAAGGTCAGCGGCGGCGGCCGTTCGAACCGCTCCACATCCTCGCTAGCCGTGTCACGGTCGTGTGCGGGAGGCGCCTTGCCGTCGGTCTCGGGCGCGAGCCGGTTTACGCCGCGCCGCGCTGGCGAGGCGCCCGCATCCGCTCCTCGCGAGGTCACGGCCGCGCGGCCCGGTTCCGGCGCCGCTTCGATGCCGTTCGGCTTGGGGGCCGGTTCGAGGGCCGCGCTGACGTCCAGAGCCTTCGCGGCATCCATTAGGTTGCGCGTCTCGTGATCGCTCCAGCCTTCGATCAGCGCATCGATACGCGTCTCCATGTCGTGCAGGAGCCCCATGGCTTCAGCTTGCTTTTGCGCGGCCATCTCGTGGCGGGCGCAGGCGGTGTAAATTCCGGCGGCACTCTCGTCGAGCCTGTCGCAGGTTTCGGGCGCGGCGCCCGTCTCGCGCAAGCTCCAGGAAACGTTCTGAAGGTCCTCCAGCGCCATCAAGATGTCGGATGTGGCGCGGGCCGAGGCATCGACGATCCGGTCGAATGGGGACGGCGCCGGCCGTTGACGTCCATTCTGGCCGGCGGCCAGGCAGAGTTCGCCGATCTCGCGCCGCATCTGGCAGATCGTGTCGCTCATCGCCACGAGTTCGGACACGATGGCGAGAGATGGGCATCGGCGCTCCAGCTCGACCTCCGCCGTTTCGAGCCGCGAGATCGCATCGAGCAGCAATTGCACTTCCGGTGTCGGGTGCTGGCGCGCATAGTCGGCCAGGAATCGGCGCCCGAGCGCAGAACCTTGCAACGCCGCCTCAAGGGCCGCGTATTCGGCTTCCTCGGCCGCGTTGGGCCGCGGGCTCGTGTGAGGCAAGGACTGTGCGGCGCTCTGTGCGCGTTTCAGCATGGCATTTTCAAGCCTAACTGATTCGGATCGAGCTCCGAACGTAGCAGTCGCCGGTGGAGGGAACGGTTAACGCCGATGGAGGGACTTGCGTCACGGCACAGGGCCGCACCGGCCGGCACGCGCTCGCTCGTTTGGCGGCTCGGCTTTCTCTATGCGGTGCTGTTCCTGATCATCGGCTGCTATCTGCCTTATCTGCCGGTGTGGCTGAAGTGGCGTGCCTTTACCGCCGATGAGATCGCTATTCTGCTGGCGACGCCGCTGTTCGGCCGCATCCTCGTCGCTCCCACCATGAGCTTCGTTGCGGACCGGCTTGGCGACCGGCGTGTCATTCTCATCGTCCTGGCTTGGGCCTCTCTTGCGTCTTACGCGGCGCTGTGGATCGCAGACGGTTTTTGGCCGATGCTGCTGGCGATGGTCTTTGTCGCCTTGGCCTCGACCACGCTGATGCCGCTGACCGAAACCATCGCAATTGCCGGCATTCGCCGCGCCCGGCTCGACTATGGCCGCATAAGGCTTTGGGGCTCGCTCAGCTTTATCGCCGCCAGCCTCGGCGTCGGCGTCGCCATTCAATATGCCGGCGCGGGGGTCGTGCTGCCGTTGCTGCTGGCGGCGGCAACGCTCATGGTCTTCGGGACCTATTTCATTCCAAGGGAACTGGGCACGGCGCGTCCACTCGGGTCCCCAGCGCCGGCCGCGCCGCAACGGCGGTTGCGTGTCGGCGATGCCCTTGCCCTCGCGCGGTCGCCGCTCTTCATCCTCTTTCTCGCCGCCGCCAGCCTGATGCATGGCAGCCACGCGTTGCTCTACGCCTTCGGTTCGCTCCATTGGCGCGCGCAAGGATTTTCGGGCGGGACCGTAGGCGCGTTGTGGTCGATCGGCGTGGTCGCCGAAGTTGCGCTCTTTGCCGTGTCCAGCCGCGTCATCGGCCGCGTCGGTCCCGTGCGCCTTCTAATCCTTGCGGGCTTGGCCACCGCGGCCCGCTGGAGCCTCATGGCATTCGACCCGCCGCTTTGGGCCACGGCAATCCTGCAGACCTTGCATGCCATGAGCTTCGGCGCCGCGCATCTCGCCGCGATCCACTTTCTCACGCATGCCGTGCCGGAGGACCGCTCGGCGACGGCGCAAGGTCTCTACTCGGCCGTTGTCGCGGGCCTCGTCATGGGAACCGTGACGCTCGTTTGCGGACCGCTCTACAGCCGCCTGGGCGGCGAAGCCTACGCCGTCATGGCCGTTCTGGCTGCTGCCGGGACGGTCGCGGCCATGCTGCTGAGCCAGCGCTGGACCGGCGGGCTTGTCGTCGGCCACGCGCGAGATGAAGGTCAGCCCCAAAGCGCGGGCGAGGGCGGATAGACCTTGCCGTCCCCGTAGACGAGACCGTTCTCCCGGTCGCGCGCGAGCAGAAGCGGCCCATCGAGGTCGACCCAATCGGCCGTTTGCGCGAGGAGCATGGCCGGGGCCATGGCCAGGGACGTCGCGACCATGCTGCCCACCATCGTCTTGAGGCCGCGCGCGCGGGCCTTGTCCATCATGGCAAGCGCCTCGGTCAGTCCGCCCGTCTTGTCGAGCTTGACGTTGACGGCGTCGTAGAGCCCCGCGATCTCATCGAGCGAGGCCGTGTCGTGGGCGGACTCGTCGGCGCAGATCGGAACGGCGTGCGCAACGTTGGCGAGCATGCCGTCCTCGCCCGCCGGAAGCGGCTGCTCCACGAGCTCGATGCCGCAGGCAAAGGCGGCGGCAAGAAGGCGTTCGACCTGATCGGGGCGCCAGGCCTCGTTCGCATCGGCGATCAAGCGGGCGCTTGGCACCGCGTCGCGCACCGCGCGCAACCGCTCCGCGTCGCCGTCCCCACCGAGTTTGAGTTTCAGCAGCGGATGGGCCGAGGCGTCCCGAGCCTGTTCGGCCATGACTTCGGGAGTCCCGAGCGAGATCGTGAAGGCCGTCGCCACGCCATGAAGCGGCGGAAGCCCCGCAAGGTCGTGCACGGCGCGGCCCGCTTGCTTGCATTCGAGATCCCAGAGGGCGCAGTCGAGCGCGTTGCGCGCCGCGCCGGGCGGCAGCAGCGTTGCCAGCCGGCTCCGGTCGAGGCCTTTTTCGATTGCAGGCCGCAGGCTCTCGATCGCGGCCGTCACGCCTTCGACGCTCTCGCCATAGCGCGCGTAAGGAACGCATTCGCCCCGGCCCGCCGACGTTCCATCGCCGATCTCGGCAACGACGACGGCCGCTTCGCTTTTCGAGCCGCGCGCAATCGTAAATTGGCCGCGAATTGGCCAGCGTTGAGCGGTAACCGAAAGGGCCGGCAGTTTGCCGCCCGTGATCGAGTGCGTGGGTCCGCTCGCCATCGCAGCTTTATTTCTCCGGTAATTTCCGCCAAAAGAGTGACTCTGCTTCCCGTACGCGGTGCCACAAAGAAGCTTAGAATCCGAGCCAGGCCAAGCCTTTACATGCTAAAGCGCGACAACCAATTCGTCTTGCAGACCGAAACGGAAGCCCCCGGTTTCCGTGTGGAGCTGCGCGGCACCACGTTCCGCCTGGTGGCGACGGGCGCCTGGACGGTCGCGGAAGCGGCGATCCTGGACGACGAACTCAAGCGTCTCAAGGTGCCGATTCCGCCGTCGTCCGAATTCACGGGCGAGATGGACATTTCCGGTATCGCCGAGATCGACACGGCCGGTGCGTTGCTTCTGCAGCGGACGGCTTCCGCCTGGCAGCGTGGAGGCCTCAAGACGCGCTATGCCGGCGCCACCGACAGTTTCCGGATTCTGATCGAGGAAGTGCATCGCCGCGGAACGGCGGAACGGCCCGAGATCGATGCCGTCCCTCCGCTTCAACAATTCGTCGACACGCTCAACAAGAGCATGGCCAATATCTGGCGCGACGCGGTCGAGCTCACGTCGTTTCTGGGAGAGGTGTCGGCCGCGTCCGTGAACTTGATTCGCGAACCCTGGCGTTTCCGCCCGATCTCCTTCATCCACCATCTCGATCACGCCGGCCTGCGTGCGTTGCCGATCGTTTTTCTGATCTGCTTCCTAATCGGCGCGGTGGTCATGCAACAGGGTGTGGTTCAGCTCACGCATTTCGGCGCGGAGCCCATGGCCGTGAACATGGTCGCCATTCTGTCGTTGCGGGAGGTGGGCATCTTGCTGACGTCGATCATGGTGGCGGGCCGGTCCGGTTCGGCCTTCACCGCCGAGATCGGCTCCATGAAGATGCGCGAAGAGATCGACGCCATGCGCACGCTCGGGATCGATCCGATCGACACGCTGGTGCTGCCCCGCGTTGCCGCGCTCGTCGTGGCACTGCCGCTGCTCACCTTCATGGGCGATATCGCGGCGCTTGTCGGCGGGGGCGTCATGGCCTGGATCATGCTCGGGCTCGAACCGCCGGTGTATATCGACAAGCTTCACGAGATCATCGGCTTTCATCATTTCTTTGCAGGCATGGTGAAGGCGCCCTTCGCCGCCATCGTCATTGCACTGGTCGGCTGTCTCGAAGGGCTGCGTGTGCAAGGAAGCGCGGAGTCTCTCGGAGCGCATGTGACCTCCGCTGTGGTCAAGGCGATCTTTCTCGTCATTTGCATCGATGGCATCTTTGCCATGTTCTTAGCGGGGATCGGCCTGTGATCGTCGACGATGGACGGGAAGTCGTGATCCGGGTTCGCGAGCTCGCCAAGAGCTTCGGCAACCATCAGATCTGGGAGTCCCTCAGTCTCGATGTGTACCGGGGCGAGATCCTGGCGATCGTCGGCGGATCGGGCCAAGGCAAATCGGTGCTGATGCGCGTCATCACGGGGCTCGTCGAGCCCGATAGCGGCGCCGTGACTCTGTTCGGTCAGGATTCGGACAACCTGTCTTCCGACGCGCGCCTCGACATCGAGAAACGCTGGGGCATCCTGTTCCAGGACGGCGCCTTGTTTTCTTCGCTGACGGTCTTGCAGAACATCCAAGTGCCGATGCGGGAGCATCTCAATCTGCCCCAGTCGATGATGGACGACCTTGCGTTTTTGAAGCTTTCCATGGTCGGCCTGCCGCCGAACGCGGCCCACAAATTTCCATCCGAGCTCTCCGGTGGCATGCGCAAGCGCGCGGGGCTGGCGCGGGCGCTCGCGCTCGATCCCGAGATCGTGTTCCTCGACGAGCCGACGGCGGGCCTCGATCCGATCGGCGCGACGGAGTTCGACCACCTTATTCGGAAGTTGCAACAGACACTTGGACTTACGGTCTATATGGTGACTCACGACCTTGATACGATCTTCACGGTATGTGACAGGGTGGCCGTGTTGGCCGATAGACGGATTGTGCGGACCGGATCGCCCGCGGAGCTTCAGCACAAGCCGGACCATCCTTGGATTGAAGAATATTTCTGCGGCGAGCGGGCCCGCGCCGCCAGCCCCGCCGAGGACCGGCGAGTGGCCGGCTGAGCGGCGCCTGGTTGACTTGAGAGGGTCTTGGAGAGGGTCCAATGGAAACACGAGCCAATTACCTGATGATCGGCGGCTTCATCCTGGGTGCGCTCGCTTTCATCTTCATCTTCGTGTTCTGGATCACGAACATCGCCGGCGGCGGCAACCGCTATCAGATCATCTTCGACAGTTCCGTTGCCGGTCTGACGGCGGGCTCCCGCGTCGGCTTCAATGGCATCAAGGTTGGCGAGGTTCAGTCCTTCGAGCTCGACCCGGACGATGCGCGTAAAATCCGCGTGGTGATTAGCGTGCGGGACAACACGCCGATACGCGAAGATTCGCTAGCGACCATCAAGTCGCTAGGACTTGCCGGCGGGAGCGCTGTCGAGATTTCGCCCGGTTCTCCGGACTCTCCCTTTCTCGTGGCGACGAAAGACGACCCGATCCCGACGATACGGGCGCAACCCATCGCCGGCGGGGGGATCTTCGAAGCGGCACCGGCCGCGCTCAACACGGCCAATGAATTCATCAAGCGCTTGGACGCGTTGATCGCCGCGAACGAGAAGGACATCAACGAGACGATGAAGAACGTCAATGCGTTCACGTCCATGCTGGAAGGCAAGAACCAGGAGATCGAACAGGCCATTGAGGACATGCGCTCGGGCGCGGCGGACTTCAGAGGGGTCAGCGCCAAGCTCGACAAGAACTTGGACGAGCTAACGCTTCAGGCCAAGCAAGGCATGCAGGATTTCAGCGCCGCCATGCAGCAGGCGCGCCGGACGGCGGCGACCTTGGATCGCGTGCTCAAGAAATTCGAGGCCAATCCCGCCAGCTTCCTTCTTGGCCGCTCGCGGCAGCAGGAGCAGACGGCGCCGCGCCGCTGACGCGGGCAACGCCTTAGACGCTGGTGCCCCGAGCTACCGGCCGCCGGCCTCTGGGACAGAAACCCGGACAACAAAAAACCCCCTCGCTCCAATCCGGAGGAGGGGGTTTTCGTTTGGGAGAGCCTAACCGGCCCAGTCGTTCATTCGGTTCCTACCGCAGGCGTCCGCTGGCATGGGCGAGCAGGAGATAGACACGCCCGGTTTCCGACGTCAGGTAGTTCTGCAGCAGGTTGCCGGCGGGATCGGACTGCTCGGCCTCCGCCAGCAGCCGCTCGAAGTCCGCCACGTAGCGGTCGACCGTATTCCGGAATTCCCCATCGCGGTCGTAGCGGGCGGAGATCTCATCGAACGTGGCCTGACCTTCGTGCGTGTAGATATGGCGTCCGAGCACGCCGCGCTCGCCGGCCCGCATACGATACCAAACCTCGGTCGCGGTCCGGATGTCGATCGAGCGCGCGAGTTCGTCGATCCGCAGTTGACCGGAGCCCGTCGATGCCGGGGCGCTCCGGCGCTCGGGTTCCGGAGCGGTCCAGCTGGGACGTCCGGCGTTCCCGGCGAATTGCGGCGGCAGGCCGGCACCGGCCTGATCCAGATCCGTTGCATCCTGCGAGCCCAAGACCTGACGGCCATGGGCATCGAAGCGCGGCATCGGCGGTAGGTCATACTCCTCGGCCTGACGCGGCTCCTCGGCAAGAGGTGCGAAGGGCTGCGGCGCGGGCTGCGGCCGATAGGTCTCGGGGCCGGGAGCGAAGGAGTAATCGCCCGCTGGCTCCGCCGGAACCTGGGGTGCGCCGACCGGCGCGCCACCGCCCAATGGTGCGGGCGAAGGTGCTGGCGCGAAAGTGGACGCCGCCAGTTTGGACACCTGCAACGAGGCCTGAGAGACCGCTTGCGTCGCCGCTTCCGTCGCGGCCCGTGCGGCGGCTTGCTGCGCTGCTTGCGTCGCGGCCTGCTGCGCCGCTTCCGTCGCGGCCCGGGTAGCGGCTTGCTGCGCCGCTTGGGTTGCCGCCTCCGTCGCCGCGAGACTTGCCGCCTGTGTCGCAGCTTCCGTCGCGGCACGCTGTGCCGCCTTGGTCGCCGCCTCCGTCGCCGCGAGATTTGCAGCTTGGGTTGCCGCCTCCGTCGCGGCCCGCTGCGCAGCTTGTGTCGCCGCTTTGGTCGCGGCTTCCGTGGCGGCCTGAGACGCCGCGTGGGTTGCCGCTTCCGTTGCCGCCCGTGCGGCGGCGTGCTGCGCCGCTTGGGTCGCCGCATGGGTTGCCGCTTCCGTCGCGGCTTGAGACGCGGCGCGCGTCGCGGCCGACGAGGCCGCCTGCGTGAGGTTCGGCGTCATCGCCTCGATTTCGCGAAGTTGATCGTTGAGCACCTTGCGCATGGCAGTGGTCGCGTTCGCCGCCTGCTGAGGCATGGTATCGAGGCGCTTCTGCATATCCTGACGAAGCGCGTCGAAATCGACGGTGGCCTTCTGAACCTGCTCGCGCATCGTACGCGAGGTGGTGTCGAACTGACCGCGGACCTGCTCCAGTTGCCGGCCGACCTGCGTGACGACCGTCTCGAAATTGCCCTTGAGGTCGTTGACGGCACGGGCCGTGTGAGCTTGTGCTTCCTGACGCAACTTGTCGATCTGCGCCAGCGTCTGCTGAACTTGTCCGGTCGTATCGCGGCCAAGAGAGGCCGTGATCTGCTTGGCACGCTCCTCGGCCTGGGTGAGGGCGTTTTCCATCAGACCCGAGTAATTGCGCATCATGCCGTCGAGCTCCTGCGCCTTGGTGTTCACCGTGTGGAGCAGAGAAATGATGGCCTGGTGGCGGCCTTCCAAGATCGAGTCGATCTTGGCGTTCGAAGAGTCGAGCGCCTTGGCGGCCGTGAGAATGGCCTGGCCTTGGCTCTCGAAGCGCTGCGTCAGGCCGTGGATCTGATCGAGCAAACCGCGCGAGACTTCACGCAACGTGCCGGTCTGATTGGTCAGGATGTTGACGGCCTCGGTGGACTGCGCCCCGACCTGTTCGGCCGTCTGCTGCATCATCTGCGAGTTGTTGGCGAGAACCTCGTTGAGCTGCATCGTCTGTGCGGCAAACGTCTGGCCAACGGCGCGCGTGTGTTCGGCCAACATCTTGTCCGTCTCCGCCGTGTTCTGACCGAACGCGGTTTCGATGACTTTCAGACGTTCGGCGAGGGCGTTGATCACGTACTGAGCACGCTCGTTCATGACCTTGTCGAAGGATTGCGTCTCCTCCTTGATCGACGTCTCGAGGCCCTTCGCCTTGTCGAGCAAAGTGAGCGTCAGGTTGTCCGCTTGGCCGGCGATCATCTTCATGAATGTGTCGGAGCGTTCGGCGAGAGTCTTGTCGAGGGCGATCGCCCCCTGATTGACCGCGGACGTGAATTGCGCTGTGCGATCGGCAAGGGCCTTGTCGACGATGGAGGTCTGAGTTTCGACCGCCGAAGCAAGGGCGTCGGTGCGCTCCGCCAGAGTCCGGTCGAAGTTGACCGCTCCCTGCGCAACGATGCCGGTCAGGGCCTCCGTCCGCTCGGCGATCGTACTGCCGAGTTTGGCGGTACCCGCCGCGACGGTCGCGTTCAGAGCCTCCGTCCGGTCGGACAGAGTTTTCTCCAACGTCACGGCGCTCTCGGCGACGACGTTGGTCAGCGCGCTGGTCTTGTCCTGAAGGGTGCTCTCCAGAATGACCGCGCTTTCGGCAACGACATTGGTGAAGGCGCTCGTGCGCTCCTCCAAAGCCCGATCCAGCGTTACGGCGCTTTCGGCGATGACGGTGTTGAGCGTGTCCGTCTTCTCCGTCAGCGTCTTGTCGAGGGTCACGGCGCTTTCGGCGGCCACGTCGGTGAAGGCTTGGGTCTTCTCCGTCAGCATCTTGTCGAGCGTGACGGCACTCTCGGCGGCCACGTTCGTGAGGGCCTGGGTCTTCTCCGTCAGCAGGTTCTCCAGCGTCACGGCGCTTTCGGCGGCGACGTTGGTGAGGGCCTGCGTATTGTCCGTCAGAGTCTTCGACAATGTGGCATTGCTGTCGGCCATGACGGTGCTCAAGGCGCCGGTCTTCTCCGCAAGCGTCGTTTCGAGCGCGACAGCGCCCTGGGCCACAAGATTCGTGAGTTCGTTGGTTTTATCGGTGAACGTATTGCCGAGGGCGACGGCGCTTTCGGCGGCCAAGTTCGTGAACGCGTCGGTGTGATCGCCTAATGTCTTGTCCAGCGTGACCGCGCTTTGGGCAACGACATTCGTGAGCGCGTCGGTGCGTTCCGTGAGGGTCTTGTCGAGAATAATGGCACCTTGCGCCACCGTGGACTCGAGCCCCTTGATGCGCTCAGAGAGCGATGTCTGCAGCGCCTCCGTACGATCCTTCATGGTGTTGTCCAGGAGGGTCGTCTTTTCCGACACGGTGGTTTCGAGGGACGTCAGGTTCTTCGTGGCGGAGTCGATGATCTTGGTCAGACGCCCCTGTTCTTTCGTCATGCGCTCGATGAGGCTTGGAATCTGCTCGGAGATCTTCGTCTGCGCGAGCTGGACCTGCTCGGCGGCTTCGTTGGAACGCGAAACGAGGAGCTCGGTGAGCTGCGCGCCCCGCTCCGACAGCTTCTGATCGATCGATCCGCTGGCATTGGCGATGTCGCGCGAGATCTGCGTGCCGACGCCCTTCAAGGCCTCGCTCACACGCTGGCTGTTATTGGTGAGCGCTTCGCGCTCCGTCGCCAGCTCGTTGATCAAATTCCGGACGCGCAGTTCGTTCTCTCCGTAGGAGCGCTCGAGCGCGGCGACTTCGTTGTGCACCATGGCTTCGAGCTCGGAAGCCCGGCCGATGGCGCGCGAGATGGCGTCGTTCATCGCCGCGACTTGGCGGCGAATGGTCTGGCCGACCGAGGCCACGGACTGCTCGGCCAGCTTGTCCGGTTCGGCGAGGCGTACGGCGACTTCCGTCATCGCGGAGGCCATGAGCCGCAACTCTTGGGCGCGCCAGACAAGGAGCGCGAGGAACCAAAACACGACGATCGGCACGAGAATGGCCGCGGTCGAGGAAAGAATTGCGCTCGCGGTGCTGCTCGCGTCCGAGATCACGCCAAAAGCAAAGAATCCGCCGATGACGAACCATGCGACGGAGGCGGCGAGGGCGATCAGGAACGGAGTCCGTGCGGGCCTCTGCTGCAGGGCGAAAATCAGGCCGCCGATGGACGGAATATCGTCATTGGCCGGAGCCGACAGACGCCGCTGCGGGGGCGGACCCGCCGGGCGCCGCGTGCGGGTGAGGTGCTTGGGCGAGGGCGCCGCGCTGGCGGTTTCCGGCGCCTCGGCGGAACTCGGTTCGTCTTGCGGCGGCTTCAGCGGCAGCATCTTGCCTTGAGATTTCGGCTCCGGCTTGGACTGGGGCTCCTCGCGTTGCTGAGGCGCCTCGCTGCGCGGCTCGTCGCGCTTGTGCTGCTCGGCCTTGAGCCGGTCCGCGAGGGTGGAACGCCGGGGCAGCGTGGGCGTGTCGTCGGCCTCGTCTTCGGACGTGCCCCGCATCATCGCCTCGAGGGGGCCCTTGGCCGTATCCTTGGCCGTGTCCTTGTCGGTGTCCTTATCGCCGGACGTTTCCTTCTCGGGGGCCGACTTCGCTTGTTCTTGCGCCATTACGCATTCCTCGCACCACTTGATACTCTAGAGCAGGAGAATTGTATGCCGTTTGAGCCAAAGTCCGCTACTCGTGGCACATTGCGCCGAGAAAGGACCGCCTCTCATCCGGTCTACCTTAACCGGAAGGTCCTCAACGCTTTTTCCCCCTCATGCCAACATCGTTAACGAATTCTTAGCATTATACAAAGCTGAATCGGTTACTTGGGTTAACGCCGCATAGACTATTGTAATGAAAAGAAAAATCGAAGCCGGCCGGTCTGGCGCCGATTGCCGCCGTACTGGCATTCCTCATGGCACGGATCAAACCGGCGTTGCCGATAGAACGCAATGTTGCCCTAATGCCACGATTTTGAGCCCATCCGATCCGCGACCGGGCAAGATCGCAGACCGGCCCCGGCTTTTCTCAGCCAAGTCCGTATTTTATCCAAGTCCGCACTTTATATGGAAAACGCCGAATATGGAAAACGCCAATGGAGGAACGCCTTGTCCGGCGAGGGCGAGAAAGAGGCTGCTCGCGGTGGCCTGACCGGCGACGGCAAGCCGGCGGCCGAACCCGTGGATCTGGCCCATCTGGCGCGCTACACGCTTGGCGACCAAGCGCTCGAGCGTGAGGTCCTGGCGTTGTTCTGCTCGCAGTCGGCGGCCTATCTGGAGCGGCTCCGGTTTGCGGAATCGGAGAAGGACTGGGGCGACACCGCGCACTCGCTGAAAGGGTCGGCGCTGGCGGTCGGAGCCTGGCGCATGGCCCGGGCGGCCGAACGCGCCGAGGCACTGCGGTCCGGCAGCCCCGAGGGAGAGAGGGCGGCCTGTATCGACGAGCTCGATGCGTCGCTTAAGGAGGCCGACGCCTATATCCGCAGCGTTTTCGCGGCGCGCGGGGCCTGAGCATTATACGCTTTGATGTCGCATGGCACTGGTGTCCGGCGCTCAATTGCCCTATAGAGCACGGGCTGCGGACGGGACCTCCCGACTCGCGCACTCCGCCGGGCGCGATGACGGCTCACGCCAGTGGCCCGGCTCCCGAAATTCAGAGATTGCCTTCAAGCCGCCAGTGTCATGGCCAGGATCACCTTTATTCAACCCAATGGAACCGAGAACACGGTCGAAGCCGAACCCGGCATGACCGTTATGGAAGCGGCCGTGAAGAATTCCGTGCGCGGGATCGCGGCCGAATGCGGCGGCGCCTGTTCCTGCGCCACATGTCATGTCTATGTGGAAGACGACTGGCGCCAAGCGACGGGCGAGCCGGAAGCGATGGAGGAGGACATGCTCGACTTCGCGTTCGACGTTCGTCCCGAGAGCCGGCTGTCCTGTCAAATCAAAGTGACCAGCGAGCTCGACGGGCTCCGGGTCCGGATTCCAGAAAAGCAGTTCTGAGGCGCTATGTCAGAGGACGTCATCAAGACCGATGCGGTCATCATCGGCGCGGGGCCCGTGGGGCTCTTCGCGGTGTTCGAGCTTGGCCTGCTCGACGTTAAGGCTCACGTGATCGACATTCTCGACCGGCCCGGCGGTCAGTGTGCGGAGCTTTATCCCGAAAAGCCGATCTACGATATTCCGGCGCTTCCCGTCGTGACGGGGCAGGAGTTGACCGATCAGCTCATGGAACAGATCGCGCCGTTCGGTGCGGAGTTCCACTTCAACGAACGGGTGGAATCGATCCAGAGGACCGAAGACGGCTTCCGCCTCGAGACCGACGCGGGCACGCCCTTCGAGTGCAAGGTGATCGTGATCGCGGCTGGTGGCGGATCGTTCACGCCGAAGCGGCCCCCGCTGCCCGGTATCGAGGACTACGAGAACACGTCCGTGTTCTATTCGGTTCGCAAGATGGACGCGTTCCGGGACAGGGACGTTCTCATCGTCGGCGGCGGCGACTCCGCGCTCGACTGGACCTTGAACCTTCAGCCCGTGGCGAAGTCGCTGACCTTGCTGCACCGGCGGTCGGAGTTCCGCGCCGCGCCTGCGTCCGTTCAGAAGATGATGGATTTGGTCGACAGCGGAAACATTTCGTTCAAGCTGGGTCAGGTCGCCACGCTGCACGGAGACAATGGCCGGCTGACCGGCGTCACGGTCAAGGGACCCGACGGCACGACCTTCGAACAGCCGGCGGAAGTCATGCTACCGTTTTTCGGTCTCACCATGAAGCTCGGTCCCGTCGCGAATTGGGGGCTCAATCTCGACGAGAATCTGGTTCCCGTCGACACGGAGAAATTCGAGACGAGCGAGAAGGGCATCTTCGCCATCGGCGACATCAATACCTATCCCGGCAAGCTCAAGCTGATCCTTTCGGGCTTCCACGAAGCCGCGCTTATGGCGCAGGCCGCGCACAGGATCATCTATCCGGATAAGAAGCTGATCTTCCAGTACACGACGTCGTCGTCGAATCTGCAGAAGAAGCTCGGCGTCAAGTAGCGTTTTCCCGGTACCGGAACGCGCGCGGCGTCCTTACGCCAGCGAGCGGTAGACCGCGACCTCGTAGGGGCTGAGCAGCTTCAGCTTGAGCGCGTCGTACTGGGACGGCTCGACGCGGGCGAAGACGCCGCTGGCGTCGATCAGGTCCGCCGCGATGGGGTCGACCGCGATCAGATAGAGGCGTCGCGGCTTCATCCTGTAGGCCATCACGATATTGTTCAGCACCTCGGCGAAGACCTCGCGCGAGAACGGATTGAAGAAGAAGTGGACGGATGCGCCTTCCGGCGGCCCCACTTGCACCGCGTCTTCCAGGAAGCATTCCACGTTGCGGCAACGCATCTTGGAGCGCGGGTATTGCGCGATGTTCATCTGCGCATTGTCGTGCAGCTCCGCTGCGAATTCGACGCCGGCCACGGCCGAAAACGGATGCTCGGCCGCGAGCAGAAGCGCGCGCCCTTTGCCCGCGCCGTAGTCGATGAACGTGAACTCGGACAGATCTTCTCCGATCCGCGCGAGAGCCCAGTCGAAGACCTGGCACGGAACAGGGCGGTAGTCGTGTCCGTGCGCGCGGTTGGGACTGGCAATTGTCAGAGACGACAGAGCCACCGGCTCTTTCGTCGGAACGAAGAATAGCTGTTCCCGGGGCGCATCGAAGACGCGCTCGTGCAGCTTATGCAGAAGGGTCTGATAGTCCTTCTTGAGCGAATCCGGTTGCAGGCGATCCTTGGCGCTCGGCTTCGGGGTTTTTGGTTGAGGCGCGGGAGGGGGGGGCTGCTGTTGCGCGGCGGCCGGTGCTGCCGCAGGCATGGGCGCCTGCTGACCCGGCCCTTTCGGAGTCTTGGCCTGCGGCGCGGCTTCCGCAGCCTTGTTCGCAATCTGTGCCATGCGTTCTGCGAGCCGGCCGCGCATCGTGCCTTTTCCCGCCGCGATCGCACTCGCCGCCGTGCGCGGAGCGGCGGGCGACGCCTCGCCCGCTACCGCCGCAACGCGTCGATGCTGCGACCTGGCAAGCTTGGACTCCGCAGGTTGTGAGCCGTGCGGCAAGACCCTCATCGGTAGCTCCCCTCCTGAGCAAGGATTGGGCAGTGCCATGTGCGAGGCAAGCGCTTTTTGCGGGCGTAGGTTAACGGGGGCGGTCCAAGCTGCCAAAGGAATATGGTATCCTCTTGATTCGTTGGAGATACTCCGGCGAGTGGCCAGCATGAACCCAAGCGGCGGGGAGCACAGCGTGCAGGCAAAAGACTTCCACGATTCCGTTAGACCCGGCCTCGTTGCGATGTTGCCGAGGCTCAAACGCTTTGCCGACGTGCTCGCGGGCGGACGCGAGGAGGGGCGCGGACTGCTGAGCCGCGCGCTGCAATACATGATGGCGGAGCAGCACCTCTATCAACGCGGAACCGCGCTCGATGTATGGGCCTACGCCGAAGTCTACCGGCAGTGGCGGCACGAACTCAGCGGACATGCCGACCCGATGGCGCAAGCGAAAGTCGACGGCGCGCATTTCGCCGAGCTCTTCCTTCTGGAGGACGACGGGTATCGCGACGACCCCGTAATCGCGTTTCTGGTCGGGCTGCCGCCGCAACAGCGGCTGACCCTTCTTCTTGTCTACGGCGACGGCTTCGAACACGAGGACGCCGCGCGTATCCTCGACGTCCCGCTCGAAACGATTGCCGCGCGTCTCGTCCGAATGAGCGCCGCGCTCACGGACCGGCTGAGCGAGCGCCCGGCGGCACAGGCCGCCTCGATTGTCGAAACCCTTTATCCCGAGGGGCACAGAGCTTCACCATGACCGAGCTTAGCGACGAACTCCTGGTGGCGTATGTGGATGGCCAATTGGCGCGGAAGCAGACGCGCGCCATTGATAAGGTCCTCGAGCAGGACGATGTGCTGGATGCGCGCGTTGCGGCACTGAAGCACGCCCATGCCAGGCTGGAAGCCGCCTTCGAGGCGATTCTCGCCGGCGAGGAGGCCGAGATTTCCGAAGTTGCGCTGCCGCCGCGCGAGGACGGGTTCTGGGTCCCCTGGCGGACGTTCAAGATTGCGGCTGCGTCCGCCGGCATCGCCGCCGCGCTTGCGCTCGCCGCTCTCGGCTATGGCTGGCCGTTGTCGTTGCCGAGTCTCGGCTCGCCCTCGCAAATCGAGATGAGCGTCACGCCGGAACCCCCGGCGCGCCCCTAGCGCAGCCCATGCTCCGTAGCGCGCGAACCCGCTACGGCGCCCTGAAGTCGCCGGCGAGGTAGCGGTTCAGATCGGCTCTAGTCTCGTCGACCCGCTGGCGCGTGCAGTAGTTCGGGTCCTTGTTCGCGGTCGTCGCCACGGACTCCAGCGCGTAGTCGTAGGCTTCCTGAATCTTCCGCATCTGCTTCGGGCTGTGCCCATAGGACTGCTCGTAGGCGAGATAGCTTGCCCGAAGGCGCGCCGGGTCGAATACGAACCCGCAGCGCGAGGCCCGCGCCGACGTCCAGGCAACGCGCGTCGGCCGGTCCAGGGCATCGCCCGAGCTCCGCGTGAAGGAGGCAAGGCCGGTCGAGGCGCCATCGCTGTCGCCACCGCCGCCAAGCGAACTCACCGTGCCGCAGGCGCTGAGCAAAAGGAGTATGGCCGCGGCCGCGGCTAGCCCCGCGACAAAGGAGATCGGTTTCGGAAGACGCGCATCCATGACCGCGCGATCTTATCGGCCGGGCGTGGTGAGCAGAAGAGGCGAAAGCGGGAGTCGAAAAAACGCGGGAGTCAAAAAAGCCGGAGCCAAAAACAAGGAAAGGCGGAGCTTTGTGGGCTCCGCCCCCCTGTTGCGATGTCGATCCGCGCGCCCGTTCGGGACGTTTGGTCGGCGCCGCGGGACCTTTCGGCCCCTCGGCCACAGCCTCGGCTCGATGGTTTCCCACGAGCTACGGCCGCGACCTGACCACGGCCCTTGTTTACCGTCGCGTTGCTACGACGTGGCTCCCGCTTTGGCCAAGCTAGAAGCCGGTCGGCGGTAGGATCAGTGGCGCGAAACACCCTGCCGGTTCCACCTCACGGTACTGCGGCGACACCGCCAGACCGTAGAATTTCGCGTCTACCTTTCCCGCCGCCTTCAGCCGCCCACGGCTTGGACGACCTCGGGCTTGCCTTGCCCTTACGAGCCCGCCGCTCGCTTCCCGGAACCTTCGGATTTCTCCGCTGGCCCCTTCCACAACCGGCCAACTCGCAAGATCAAGGCTACATCAACGGCTTTGTGTTGCATCCGGCGCGTTCGGCTTATCCCCGCAATCCACTGCTATGCGGAAAAGTGTATTTAAATCAATGCGCTAATAATCCGAGACGGTCAGGTTGCCGCAGGGTGGGCGGGCGCGCCAAAAAACGCACAACTTCCCGCCGCCTCGCCGTTTTTCTGTCCCGGTCCTGGCCTTATGCTACCGGTCGAACGAGGGGAATTTCGGCCCATGGACGGATTGGCGGCCAAGGCGGTTGCAGTCAAAGCGGCATCGCATGATGCGATTTCGGCCGCGACGACGTCGTTCGGCGCCGCCGCGTCGAAGGCTGCGGCGTCCTCGAAAGGGCTTTTGAAGGTAGCGGGCGCGTCACTCACTGCCTGGGGGCGAGGGCTCGCCGGCCACGCCGCTCGCATGTCCCGGCAAGCCGTCGCATTGAGCGCGGCGAGTGCGGCGTTCCTCGTGAGCCTTGCGGTGCTGGCTCTTCCGTCGGAGGACGGTGGCCAGGAGGTGGCAACTTTAGAGCTGGCGCTTGACGACGTGAGTCTCGCCGTCGCGCCTCCGGCGCCGCGCGTGCCCAATCTCGGGGACCCCGAACCGGTCGGCGCGCTTGCGGCCGGCGCACTTTCATCCGGCGTGTCTGGGTCCGCGCGGAAAGCGCCGGCGAAGCAGACGAAGGAGCCCAATCTCGCCGGACTTGCGGAGATTCCCAAGGATCTGCTTCAGCGCCAGCCCGAGCACAAGGAAGACGATACGCGGACCAAGCCGTCCTTCGCGACGCCGTCCGCCGCCGGCGAAAAGCTACCTTGGGACGCCGTGGAACCCGTCACCTTCACGCCCATGGGGCCCGGACAGCAACATGCGCCAGGCCAAGCGCCGAACGCCGCCAACGCCGCGCCGGCCGCGATCTCCGATGCGGAAATCGGAAAGTGGCTGAAGGGCAAGGCGACCAAGATCATGGGCGCCGAGCGCACGAAGCCGCTCTACCATTTCGTGATTTGGCTGGAACCGCCGGCCGCGCTTCAAGCGCATGTGTCCGGGGTGTCCTACGACTTCAGTTCCCCGGCCGTGCAGCCGCAGTCTCAAGCCTCGAACGACCGCGGCAGCGGGTTCAAGATCAACGCCGCCGGCCTTGCCTGCGCGGACGAGATCACCGTGACGCTCCGCTTCGACGATGGGCGTGTGGAGACGACGAATATCGACGGCTGCAAGCTGTTCGATAAGGCGTGAGGACCTAGTTGAGCCCGGCAACTTCCGCCACGAGTTCCCGGAAGCGGGGCCGCTTCTGCTCCAAATAGGGGAGAGGCCGGCAGACGTCGATCGTGGCGATGCCGATGCGAGTCGTCAGCGCCCCGTTGAAAACGCCTTCCCCGAGCTTTCGCGACAGCCGTGCCGTCAGCCCGTGTCCGACGAGCTGCTGGATGACGTCGTCGCCAAGCGCGATGCCGCCCGTCAGCACGATATGGGTCACGACCATGCGGGCGAGCTTCATAAGGGAGAAGAAACCCGGACGCGCGCCATAGAGCGTGGCGAGCTTGCGCAGCATGCGCAGGTTCTGCGCGGCGACGAACATCATGTCGACGATCGCGTTCGGACTGATGGCCGTGACGACCGAAACGCGCTTCGCCGAAGACGCCACGATGCTCCGCGCCACGGGGTCGAGCGGCGCCACCAGCGTGCGTTCGCCGAGCCGCAGCAATTCCTCCGCGTTCATGATGTCGCGCTCGTGCTCGGCGAGGCGTTGCATGCCCCAGGCGACGTCTTCCCGGCCGGAATAGAACCGCTTGAGCCGCCGCGTCACGTCCACGGCCATCGGTTTGTCGTCTTGACGGGCGGCGCTGTCGGCCTCGTGGCGAATCTTGCCGAGCCGGCCGAGCCGGAACAGTCCGACGAGCTCGCGCAGGACCATCATCAGCAGCGCGACGACGACGAGGCCGAGCAGGACCACCGCCACCCAGCCGATCCAGTCGTCGCGTGCGATCAGCGCGAGGACGTAATCGTAGAGCCACAAGGACAGGAGAAGTCCGATCAGCCCGCCGAGCGCGCCGAGGAAGATGCTGCCCCAGCGCAAGCCGCGCTCGAGCTTCGGCAGGTCCTTCACCTCACTTTGCGTCTCCGGCCCGTCCGGGAGCGGCACGGGTTCGGGAGGCATGACGATCTCGACATCCTCCACACGGAACGAGTCGGGTTTCCGGCGCGCTGTCTTGGTCATGGGTGCGATGTCTTTGTCATGGGCGCGACATCTTGGTCATTCGAGACGGTCTCCGATAAGCATCTGCACGGCGCGGTCCAGCCTGATATTCGGGAACGGCGCGAAGCCGCCGGACGGCAGCGGTTGCGCGTCCGGAGGGCGGAACCGCACAAAGCGAACGTCCCTGTCGGCGGTCTCCCAGCCCGACATCGCCTCCTCGGGATCGGCCGGCAGGTCGCCGGGAAAAATCGCGAAGGCTTCGGTGCCGTCGAAAGTCCGTTGTCCGATCTTTTCTCCGGCCAGCGGATAACCGACGATGCAGGGCAGCGTCTCGCCGCGCTTCTTGGCCTCGGCCTCGCGCGTGGCGCGGATCGCAGCCAGCGCCAGGACTTTGACGTCCGCGCCGGAATAGCGCGCGCGCTCGACCGCCTTGGCCGTCAAGAGAGACAGAATGGCTTCGAGCCGGTCGTGACTCTCATGGTGCAGATGGTCGGCCTTTGTCGCGGCCAGCACGATGCGGTCGATGCGCGGATAGAACAGGCTCGACCAAAGACTGTTCGATCCCGTCCTGTAGCATTCCAGGATCTCGCTCATGGCGCGTTCCAGATCGGCCATCGCGGTCGACCCGCCGTTCAGCGCCGCGAGCACGTCGATGAGAACGATCTGCCGGTCGAGCCGCGCGAAGTGATCGCGGAAGAAGGGCCGGATCACGTGCCGCTTGTAGGCTTCGTAACGCCGCTCCATCAACGCCCACAGAGTGTCGCGGCGAAACTCCGTCTGCCTCTTCGCGTCGAGGGGGGCGAAGGTCAGCGCCGGGGAGCCTTCGAGATCGCCGGGCATCAGAAAACGGCCGGGCGGCATGGTCGACAAGGCGTATTGGTCCGCGCGCGCGCCGTGCAGATAGGCTTTGAATAGATCAGATAGGACCGCCGCGCGGGCCTCGTCGGGCGCGTCGGCCGGGTTCGTCCCGGCCAGCGCATCCTGCCAGGCCTTGGCCGCTTTGTTGTGGCGCGCATCGCGCGAGCGCGACACCGCGTCCCGCGACCAGTCCTCGTAGCTGAGGTCGAGAAGCGGGAGGTCCAGCAGCCACTCTCCGGGATAGTCGACAATATCGATATGCAGGCGGTCGCGGCCGAATTGCCGCTTCCAAAAGCTGCCCGGCTCGTATTCGAGGGTCAGGCGCAACTGACTGATGCGGCGGGTGCTCTCGGGCCATTTCGGCGGGCTCGCGGTCAGGTCGGCCAAGTGCCTCTCATACTCGAACCGTGGAACGATCTCGTCCGGTTGCGGTTCGAGATAGGCGCGCAACAGACGCCCTTCCGCGGCGGCGTCGAAGAACGGCAACCGGCCGCCCGCCATGAGGTTGTGCACGAGCGCCGTGATGAAGACCGTCTTGCCGGAGCGCGCGAGGCCCGTCACGCCGAGCCGGATCGCCGGCGTGACGAGATTGGATGCGTAGTCGCCGAGATTGCGGACGGCATCGCCTGCGGCATCGGTATAGGTCGAGAGTGGCACGCTTCGGTTCTGTCCTTTCCGGACCGCCTAGAGCGGCTTGAAGTATCGTGCAACCGGCCATTGACGGTAGCCGAACGCTTCGTAGGCGCGGCGGGCCGGCTCGTGCCCGGTATCGCCGACTGTCTCAACCATGACCATCTTCATCCCGCGCTCGCGAATTTCGTTTTCGGCGAAGGCCGCGAGCTTCCGGGCAACGCCTTGCCGTTGTCTGTCCGGCGACACGGCAAGGATATGGATTTCGCCCATCTGATCCTCGGGATGGATTCGGATTCCGACAAAGCCGGCGACGGTATTCTCCTGTGCGGCCAGCCACACGGTCTCGGGTTCGGTGTCCAGCAGCGATTCGACTTCGGCGATCTGCCGCGCTTCCCAGCCTTCCGGGTAGAAGGCGTCGAAGACGAAATGTGGCACTTCGTTTTGCGTCTTTGCAAAGACCGGTTTCCACGCCGCAATCGCGAGGCGAACCGCCTGGCGCCGAAAGTCTGGCGCGTATGGAATGATGTCAAGGTCGCTCATCGTTTGGCCTCATCGCTCGGCCTCATGTTCCGGCCGTCCTGGCGGGTCTCGGCCGGGAGATGCGCCCCAAATTGCGCCGGCCCGGCATAACATCGCGGAATGCTCGTTCGCACTGCACAACGAATGTGCGTTCCAAGTCTATATGCGGTTTTACGCGCGTCACGGCATGGCAAGCGTGCGAGGGGCATTAATTTCGGCGCCTGTCAACTGCGAGTGCCGTCTTGACTTGAGGACTCGCTTCCGTAAATACGGGGCTGTCCGACGGGGGGCGCCAACGCGGCGATCGGTTGTCGGCAGCAGGCACCGAGCCAACAAAACGGAATACGTTTGGAATGTCTCTCATGGCGACTGCGAAAAAGAATAAAGCTCTCCCCGAAGACTACGCGCCGTCCGACGACGAGCCGTTCATGAATGAGTTGCAGCGGGCCTATTTCCGCCGGAAGCTTCTCAACTGGCGCGACGAAATTCTCCGCTCGACGAAGGAGACGCTGCAGCATTTGCAGAACGACTCCGAGCAGCACGCGGACATCGCCGACCGGGCAACGTCGGAATCCGAACGGGCGCTCGAGCTTCGGGCCCGGGACCGTCAGCGGAAACTGATCTCCAAAATCGACGAGGCGCTGGCGCGCATCGAAGACGGGACGTACGGCTATTGCGAAGAGACCGGCGAGCCGATCGGCTTGAAGCGGCTGGATGCGCGCCCCATCGCGACCTTGAGCGTCGAAGCGCAGGAGCGGCACGAACGCCGGGAGCGCGTTTACCGCGACGAGTAGAGTTCTCGTACCTCGGAATTCGGCCCGTATCCGCGACTCCCGCCTGAACCGTCTTTCGCGGATACCCGGCCGGACGCCGCACTCACGTCTTGCCGGGTGTGCTTGTGCCGTCCGCCGGCCGCGGCAGGATGGGAAAGTCGAAATAGGTGTCGGGGAACGGTTCCGGCTCGAACGTGTAGTGCCAGATCTCCTTCGGGTAGTTCTTGAATCCGTGGCGGTTCATGACCTCGACGAGAAGCCGCCGGTTGCGTTCCTGCTCGGCGGTGAGCCCCTCCGTGACCGTATTCGCCTTTGAGTCGAAGCAGTCGAAGCCGGTTCCCATGTCGAGCCCGTTGTCGTCATCGTCGCCCGCCGTGCAAGGTTCCTGTTTCACGGAGTTCGACCCGGCAGGCGAGGGCGACGAGCCGGCCGGCACGATCGTCACGTCGAGCGTGGCGCCGCGCGAATGGCCGGACCGTGTGGCGATATAGTCCGGAAAGAGGCTGGACTTGGTTAGGTTGGGGTAGTGGGTCCGTTTGGCGCCGGGATTGTCGGGTTCCTTGGACCAATCGACGAAGGCGGCCACGGCCTGTTTCGGCCGGTAGCAATCGTAGACCTTGAGCGACAGGCCCATCGGTTTGAGCTCGGCCTGCGCGGCCTTCAGAGCTTCGGCCGCGGCTTTCACCAAAATACATTCCGGTGCTTCGTATCCGGGTACGGGTCTGCCGGTGAAGTTGCCGCTGCCAGCATAGCGCATGTCCTGCTGGATCGAGGGGGCCACGTCGCGAAGATAGACGAAGCCTTCGGGCAGGGCCTCGTTCGGCGTGCTTGTGGCGCTTGGCGTGCCTGCGGCGCCCGGCGTGCCTGCGGCGTCCGGTGTGCCTGCGGCGCCCGGTGTGCCTCCGGCGCTTATGGGGGACCCCGAAACGATGGCGGCCACCGCGAGCGGCACCGCCCAGCCGAATTTCCGACGGACGCTCATGGCGGCAGCTTTCCAGTGACGCCGGTGAGCGTCAACATGCGCAAAAAAAACTCCCCGCTTGGGGCGGGGAGTGGAGAGTGTTTGGGGGACTGACAAGACTGGCATGGCCAGTCGGTGTCGGACCATTAGCAGGGAACTGCCGGCGCTCTCACAGTCGGCGTCTAAAGTTACCGGCGTCGCTCTATCCGCTTGCCCTCTCGGGCCGCCGTGAGATCGTGAGGGAACGCTAGCGCAGATCGGAAGGGACCTCAAGGAAAACCCGCCGTGGCAGATTGGCAACAGTCAATCCTAATTGTACTTCAGGCCCTTAAGCCTGTCCGATTTTTGCTCCGGGGCGGGGCGCGGTCTTGGCGATCACGACGTCGCCATGTGGCGGAGCAAGGTGAGGGCGCCCTTTGATTCCCGTCTCGACCACCACATCGGCCGGTCCCCCGACGATCAACAGGTGCTCGACGTCGTCCCGGCGAACAAGGCAGAGACGGCGATTGGAGTCGATCTGAGCCGTCTCCACCACGCCGAGCCGCTTCTCGCGCCCCTTTTTGCCCGCGTCATTGCCGGAATTGCCGAAAAAGGCCTTGAACGCCCAGACCGAAAGCGCGAACAGCGCGACGACGAAGAGCAGTGCGGCAATGCCGAGAATGGCGTTGCTGAGGTCGAAATCCATGGCGAGGGCTCCATATGAAAGCCAAACTTTACCGCACCTTAGCTGGATCGCGGCCTATTGAAACACGGTCGTTCCACCGGCCGGATGGCGGACTTGGCCGCCGTGACAATCTCCGGTCAAGTCAATTCGAATCGGGTATTTTCCCAAGTCATGTCGGATATCGATGCGCCGATGCGCTACGCTGAACCCGTGACTGACCGAACAGACCGCGATGGCGGCGTCGGCCTCGTCGTCCTTCTCGCCCTGGCGCTGGCCGTCGCGGCGGTCGGTTTGGCCATGGTCAGCCGCGAGGTCGCCGAGCCCTTCGTGCTCGCGATCCTTGCCGCCCTAGCAGTGGTGGGGGTGTTCTGCCTCTTCGCCGGGGCGGTGGGCATTCTCTATTTCGGGCAGCGGCACGCGCGGAACGACCTCACCAAGGCATTCGTCGACAATCTGCCCCACGGCGCTCTGATCGCCGACAATTCGGGACGCGTCGTCTACGCGAACCGCGCCTATCGGGATCTGCTGGGCCTCGACGCGGAGGCGCCCGTGCCGGCACCCGATCGCGCTTTCGGCGGCAATCCCTATTTGGCCGAGCCGATCTTTCGGCTTGCGCGGGCCGCGCAGCAGGGCCGTACGCTCAAGGAGGAGTTTCGCCTGCCGCCGCCCGGCGAAGTCGAGGACGAGGGTGCCGTCGAGCCCCGCTGGTTCCGGATTTCGGTGCAGCCCATGCCGCCGGAGCCGGGCTCGGGCCGCAAAGGCCCGCTCACCGTTTGGCAGGTCGACGAAGTCACGCAGGACCGTCTGCGCGAGGAGTCGAGCTTTGCCCAGGTGCAGGCCGCCATCGACTATCTCGACAACGCGCCCGCCGGGTTCTTCACGGCGGATGCGGATGGCCGGATCGAATATCTCAATGCGACCTTGGCGCAGTGGCTCAAGCTGGACCTGACCGAGATCGCCGCGAAGCGTCTGACGCTGTCGCAGATCATGTCGCAAGACAATGCGGCGCTGCTCGGCGGCGCGGGACGCGGCGAAAACCATGGCAACGCGCAAGGGGGCGTGCGCCGATTCGATTTCGACCTTCTCCGCACCGACGGCACGACCATGCCGGTGCGCGTGCTGCACCGCTTGCCGCGGGGCAATCAGCTTGCGCATGTCTTGATTCTCAATCGCGGACCGGGCGAAGCGCAAGAGGCGGACGCCGCCGGTCTCCGCTTCACCCGCATCTTCCAGTCCTCGCCCTTCGCCATCGCGACGGTCGACGCGGACGGCGCCGTCAGCGCCACAAACGCGGCCTTCTCGCGCATGTTCGGTGCCGATGCGGATGCGGGAAGCGGAAAGATCAAGCTCGAAACGTTCGTGGACGAGGGCAACCGGCAGGATCTGCGCAAGGCCCTGGAGGCCGCCATCGCCGGCCAAGGCCTGATCGATCCCATCGACGTGACCTTCGCCGGGCCCGGCCAGAGCAGCGGCCGCATCTATCTGAACTCCATCGCGGACGCGCAAGACACGGGCGAAGCGGCGATCGCCTACGCGCTCGACACGACCGAGCAGCGCGCGCTGGAGGTTCAGTTCGCGCAGAGCCAGAAGATGCAGGCGGTGGGGCAATTGGCCGGCGGCATCGCGCACGACTTCAACAACATGCTGACGGCGATTATCGGTTTCTCCGACTTCCTGCTCCTCAATCACCGGCCGACCGACCCGGCGTTCCAGGACATCATGAACATCAAACAGAACGCCAACCGCGCCGCCGGGCTCGTCCGGCAGTTGCTCGCGTTCTCGCGCCAGCAGACCTTGCGCCCACAGGTTCTGCAGCTCGGAGATGTCCTGTCCGACCTGTCCATCCTGCTCGACCGGCTTCTCGGCGAGAACATCGAGCTCAGCCTCGAATCGGCTGGCGATCTCTGGCCGGTCAAGGCCGACCTGCATCAGTTCGAACAGGTCATCGTCAATCTCGCCGTGAACGCGCGCGACGCCATGCCCGACGGCGGCAAGCTGGCGATCCGCACGGCGAATGTGACCGAAGCTCAGTCGGGCGAACTCGGCGAAAGCCATATGCCGGCGGGCGAATATGTGATGATCGAGGTGCGCGACACGGGCACCGGCATGACGGACGAGGTCAAACAGAAGATCTTCGAACCGTTCTTCTCGACGAAGGAGATCGGACGCGGAACTGGCCTTGGATTGTCCACCGTCTACGGCATCGTCAAGCAAACCGGAGGTTACGTATTTGTCGATAGCGAGGTGGGGGCGGGGACGTCCATGCGCGTCTACCTGCCGCGCTACGAGGAAGGGACCGCCGGGGTCGACCAGGAACCGGCCAAGCTCGAGCGCAAGCCCGAGAAGCCGAAGGACCTCACCGGGCGCGGAACGCTCCTCTTGGTCGAGGACGAGGATGCCGTGCGCAGCTTCGCGGCGCGCGCGCTCGGAACGCGCGGCTACGAAGTGCTGGAAGCCTCGACCGGCGCCGAGGCGCTTGAGGTGTTCGAGGAGCACGAGGGCAACGTGGATCTGGTGGTCAGCGATGTGGTGATGCCGGAAATGGATGGGCCCACCTTGCTGAAGCGGCTGCGCGAGCAGAACCCGGACATCAAGATCATCTTCATGTCCGGCTATGCGGAAGACGCCTTCAAGCGCAATCTGGACGAGAACGAAGAGTTCATGTTCCTGCAGAAGCCTTTCGACCTCAAAACGCTCGCGGCGACGGTAAAGTCTGCCCTCGATGACTAGCCGCTAGGCCCGGTGTGCGAGCGGACTGCGGCCCCAAAGGGGCTTCCCTTGCGCCTCAATCGCGTCTAGGACGCCTCTATTCATCCCAATAGGAGACGAGAAGCGTGCCAGACTATGAGGTCATGCCGTCTGAGGAAGAGGGCGACGAGCGCCGCAAGCGGCACAAGAAGAAAAAGATGGGGCTCACTGTCGAGCGTTATGGCGGCCGGCTGCTTTATATGTGGTTCGGCATGCGCTTCATGACGCTGATGCGGCTATTCTGGCGCGGACGCTTCTCCTTCACGTTGAACTGCCTTCCGGACACGCTGGCGCTTTTCCTTTTCGTGCCGTGGAACACGCCGCTCACTTGGATCTCCGAGGCACTTTACAAAAAGAAGGCGGAGAGCTTGCCGCTCAACAAGCCGCCGATCTTCGTCGTCGGTCATTGGCGTAGCGGCACCACGCTGATGCACGATCTCTTCTCCGTGGACCCGAACCTCGCCTTCCCCACGACGTTCGAGTGCTTCGTCCCGCACCACTTTCTGTTGACGGAAGGCACGCTCGACCGCCTCGCGAAGGGTCTGTTGCCCAAACGCCGCCCCCAGGACGACGTGCCGGTGGGCTTCGAACGGCCCCAGGAGGAAGAGTTCGCGATGCTGATGCTGGGGCAGGGCTCGCCCTTGATTACGATGGCCTGGCCGCGACTCGGCCCCGCGGATACCGACTTTGTCGATTTCGACGGCGTGCCCGAGGCGGAGGTGAAGCGTTGGGCCGACGCCTATATGTGGTTCTTCCGGCGGCTGATGCTGAAGCACGGCAAGACGCTGGTGATGAAAACCCCTCCCAATACCGCCCGGATCAAGCTTCTGACGAAACTCTTTCCCGATGCGCGCTGGGTGCATATCTCGCGCAGTCCGCTGAAAGTGTTCCCGTCCACGGTCAAGCTGTGGCGCGCGCTCTATTCGGCGCAAGGCCTCCACAACCCGCCTCGTTGCGACGAATGGCTCGACGACTACGTTCTAGACCTCATGGAGCGTGTCACCACGGTCTATGAGCGCGACAAGCACCTGATCCCGAGCGAGAACCTCTACGAGATCCGCTACGAGGACCTCGTGAAAAATCCGATCGATTCCATGCGGGCGATCTACGAGAAGCTCCGTATCGAGAATTTCGACGAGGCCGAAGGTCCGATGCACGCGTTCCTCGCCGACCGCTCGGACCATAAAGTCTCCAGCTACAAAATGCCGAAGGATCTCACCAAGCGGATCGCCGATCGCCTGAAGCCCTTCATCGACGCCCACGGTTATCGCGAAGTGGTGGACGCGGCCTTGGCCGAGCCGGAAGCCGATCCGGCGGCGCAGAAGAAGGTTTCGGAACGGGCCGTTTCGTAGCGCTGACGCGCGACGGGTTCTAGGCCTCGCCGGAAAGGGCGGCCGGCGGCGCGGATGTGCCGTGCGTTTGCGTCCAACTGGAACCGGCCGCCTCGTCCATCTCGTCATGGGTGATAAGCCTCAAGACTTCGTTCGATGCGAAGCCGAGAGACATGGGCCGAAAGACGCCGGGCACGACGGCGACGTCGTAAAGCTCTCCAACGGCGCCGTCGATGCGGAACCAATGCGCGACGGCGCCCGTCTCCAGATCGATGACCTGCACGCCGCACCAGGGCTCCGAATCCGTATCGGCGAGCTTCTTGTCGAGGGCGAGACCCTCGAAGCGCTCATAACGCGGCTTTGACAGGCCGACGAACGCGTATTTGCCAAAGAAGCCGAGCCCGCGCACGAACCCCGGACAGAACGCCACCGCGTGGAACCTGGCATTGGCGGCCTTCGGGGCCGGTTCCACCCAGCCCAATTCGCCCGTACCCGAGTTCAGGACGTAGAGTTTGCCGTCGTAGACACGCGGCGAGTGGGGCATGGACAGTCCGCCGATGACGATTTCGCCGGTGGCCACGTCGATCACGATGCCGCCGTCGAAGCGCCGGTCACGCCAGCCATCTATCGTGTCGGATTTGCTGACCGCGGTCACGTAGCGCGGCACGCCATCTTCCATGGCAAGACCGTTCAGATGGCAGCGGTCCTCCTTGAGAATTTTCGAGATGAAGGGCGGCTTCCACAGCGGCGTGAAGCTGTGCCGCGCCGATGGCGCCGCGAGGCAGTTGAACTGCGTGTTGACGAAGACGATACGGCCGTCCCGAAGCAAGCCGACATCGTGCGCATCCAACTCTCCGGTGGTGAAGAGCTCGCGCGGTACGTAGCAGGCATCGTAGAGATTGTTGATTTGCTGGCCCGCGTTGAGGACGTTCTTGAAGCGGATGACCTGAAACAGCGTGGCGAGCAGGATCGTATCTTTGTCCGGGACGGCGATGCCCATCGCTTTGCGGAAGAAGCGCTCGTCGACGAGGAGTCCGCCGTCGGTGTTCTGGCCGAGCAGATAGAACTTGCCGGACTGATAGGACGAGATACCAAGCCCGATCCCGTTGGCGCCGAGGAACGACGAAAAGCCGGGCGACATCGAATACTTGACCGGCGGCTCTGCCGCCGTCTCGTTTCCCGCTGTCTCCAGCTTGTCCTCAGTTTCGGTCATGTGCCTCGCCCCCTAAATTCTCTCGGCCGGTTCCAGCTTGTCGCGTTCAAATCCGAACCCATCACGTCCAAATCCGAACCCATGACGTCCAAGACCAAACCCATCACGTCCAAGTCCCAGCTCACCACGCCAAAGTCCTAGCCTGTCGCGCTCAGTTTACCTAGTGCGGACCGCCCTTACCGGAAAACCTCCGCTGGCGAGCATCACCGACGACGACCCGGCGCGCATCCATCTGTGCCGATCTGAGACGGCCTTTGCCGAACCGTTCAGGACGAACGGAGACCATCCTCGCGTTTGGCGCGGCGATCTCTAAAATTTTTTTCAAAGCGGAACGAAGCTCTGGTTTGGGCCGCGGGGCTAGGGGGAAAACATGCGTACGCGGTCTGCACGGTGGCCATGGCTGCTGTCGTCCGTCGCGGCTGTCGGCACGCTTGCCGGAGGTGCCCCGGCCGCGCAGGCCGGCTGCTCCGGCACAGCCCCGGCCTTCGAATGCTCCGGAAGCGGCAACCCGGCGCAGTCCGTCGCCGCCGACAATGCGTCCGTCGCGACCCTCCCAGGATTCAGCGTCTCGGAGACTAACAAGACCGCGCTTTCGATCTCCGGCAAGGGGCAGGTCTCCTATACCGACGGCAACGCGTCGTCTCTTTCGTCGGCGTCGAAGAGTGCATTATCCGTCGTGTCGAAGGGCAATGACGGTGTCACGCCCGGCGGCATCGACATCGGCACGAACGGTTCGCTGATCGGCGCCACCGGGATCGACGCCACCAACAACGGAACGGGTGCGTTGAGCGTCGACGCCCTCGGCACGGTCGAGGGGACGAGCGGCAATGCGATCCAGGCGCTCAACAGAAATGCGAATGCGGGAGCTCTTTCAATCGTCACGAAAGAGACCGTGGCGGCCAAGGGTACGGGCATTAGTGCCACGAACTACGGTTCCGGCCCGCTGACCATCGACACCGGCAGCGGCGTCAGCGGCGAAACCGGCATAAACGCCATGAATCGCGGCTCCGGCGCGCTTGCCGTGGATGCGCATGGAACGGTCACGGGTACGAAGGCCAACGGTATCTCGGCGACGAACTACGGCACCGATCTTTCGATCGACGCCGCCGATGACGTCTCGGGCGGGACCACGGGCATCAAGGCCACGAACTACGGGATCGGGTCGACGAGGATCGAGACCGAAGGCGCGGTCGACGGGCAAGGGACTCACGGCATCCAAGCCGTCAACGAGAATGCAAATTCCACTAGCCTGACGATCGTCGGCAAAGGGCCCGTGACGGCGAAGAAGACGGGGATCACCGCCGTCAATCACGGAACAGGCCCGCTCACCGTGCAAACGATGGGCTCCGTCCTTGGCGGGGCCGGGATCAGCGCCGTCAACGCGGGCGCCGGTGCGCTGAGCATCGACACTGGCGGGACGGTCACCGGCACCAATGCCAACGGCATCACCGCGACGAACTACGGCACCGATCTTTCGGTCGCGGCCAAGGATGCCGTGACTGGCGGGCGAAACGGCATTGCCGCCACGAATTACGGCGCGGGCAAACTGACGATCGATGCCGGCGGGGACGTTACCGGAACCAGCGGCTCGGGCATCCGGGCGTCCAACACGGCCGGCACGGATCTTTCGATCTCGACTGCCGCGGGAACCGCGGTGAACGGACGAACGGGCATCTCGGCGAACAATGCGGGCAGCGGAACGCTGACTCTCGATATCGGGGGAAGCGTGGAGGGGACCGCCGCCAACGGCATTTCGGCCACCAATAGCGGGACCATGTCGACGATCACGGCACGAAGCGGGTCGAGCGTTCGCGGCGCCACCACCGGCTTGAAGGCCGTTCACAATGGAACGGGGCCGCTCAACCTCGACATCGCCGGCGCGGTGGAGGGTCTTAATGGGTATGGCGTCTACGCCAATACCAGCGGCCCGGATGCCGTAACGCTGAATTCGACCGGCCGGATTTCCGGCACGACGGATGGCGTCTATGTCCGCCATGGCGGCGGCCCGATCAATCTCAATTTCGGCCAAGGAAGTGTCGTGACGAGCACCGGCACGAAATCGGGCGACTTCGCCATCGAGACGTCGGGCGGTCCGACCAATCTCGTCGTGGGCGGGACGCTGAACGGTGGCGCGGGCGGCGCCGCGAAATTCGACCGGAGCGCGAGCAATGCGTTCAACGACCGGATGGAGCTGCATCCAACCGCTGCCGTCAACGGCAAGGTTCTCGCCGGTCCCGGTACGGACACCTTGGCCTTTGGCGGTGAGGGCCATGGCAAGTTCGATCTGGACGACATCGACACCGGCGACAGGACGAAGCAGTTCCAGGAGTTCGAGATCTTCCAAGTCGACAGCGGGACCTGGAGTTTCTCCGGCGCCACGCCGTACGCCTTCACCCTCAACGGCGGTACGTTGAAAGGGTCCGGGACGTTCGGCGAGCTGATCTCGAATGGCGGCACGATCTCCCTCGGCAACTCGATCGGCGCGATGACGATCAACGGTGACTTCACCCTCCGCCGCGGTACGGTCTACGAGGTCGAAGTCAACGCGGCCGGGGAAAACGATAGGGCGATCGTCAACGGCACGGTGAACCTCACCGGCGCGACGCTACGCGTGCTGGCCCAGAAAGGCAGCTACAAGACGCGCACGAACTACACGATCATCGAGAACGACGGGTCCGACGCGGTGGTCGGCAAGTTCGGCTCGATCGTCACCAACTATGCCTTTCTCACGCCGACGGTCGTGTATGACGGGGGCGACGGCAACGATGTTGAGTTGACCCTGCTCCGCACTGTCGTCCCGATCACGAGCAGCGGCAGCGGGTCCGGCGGCGGATCCGGTTCGGGCAGTGGCGGTGGCACCGGCGGCACCGGCGGCACCAGCGGCGTCACGTATCTCAGCTTCTGTTCGGTCGCCGACACCAGAAACCAATGCGGCGTGGCCGAGGCCCTGGACCCGCTTCCGACGGACAATCCGCTGTTCCTGTCGGTCTTGACGCAGACGGAGGAGGGCGCCCGCCAAGCGTTCGACTCTCTGTCCGGCGAAGTGCATGCCACGGTCGCGAGCACGCTCGTCGACGACAGCCGCTACGCGCGGAACGCCGTGCTCGGCCGCTTGATGCAGGCGAGCCACAGAGGTTCGGCGCTCGCCGCCAGCGGCCCGCAAGTCGCAAGTCAAGCGGCGGGCTATGACAGCGGGGCCATGTTACTCGGCGATGCTTCGCTTTACCAAGATGGGCCGCTCGCCGATCCTGCGTCGCAGCCGCTCGCCTTTTGGACGCAAGCGTTCGGGGCATGGGGCGATTTCAGCGGCAATAAAAATGCCGCGAGCGCGGATCGGGACCTGGGCGGCTTCATCTCGGGCATGGACGCGTCCGTCGGCGATACCTGGCGGGTTGGTGTCGCCACGGGCGCGTCCTTCTCCGATGTCAGCGTGAAGGACCGATATAGCAGCGCCAATGTGAGCACTTATCATCTCGGCGGGTATGCCGGCGGCAAGGTGGAAGGTTTCGCGTTGCGCGGCGGCGGCCTATGGGCCTGGAGCGAGATCGAAACCTCCCGCGCGGTGGTGTTCCCGAACTTCTACGAGCGTCAGACGGCGAACTACGACGCCACCACGGGCCAGCTCTTCGGCGAGGTGGCCTATCCGACCGAGGCCGGCGGCATCGAACTCGAGCCGTTCGCGGGTCTCGCCTTCGTCAGTCTCGACACGGATAGGTTCAAGGAGCGGGGTGGACCGCAAGCCTCGTTGCGGGGCGCCAATCCCGACCAGGACGTGGGCTACACCACGGTGGGTTTGCGCCTCGCCAAAACCATGATGTGGGGAAACATGCAGGTGACCCCGCATATCGAGGCGGCCTGGCTTCACGCCTTCAACGACGTGACGCCGGGGGCGAACCTTGCCTTCGCCGCCACCGGAACCGGGTTCAGCGTGACCGGCGTTCCGCTCGCCGAGGATTCGGCCTTGCTGGACGCGGGCCTGGACTTCGCCCTGAGCGACCGGCTCTCGGCGGGCGTGTCCTATTCCGGCCAATACGCCGACGAGATCACCGACAACGCCGTCAAGGGCCGCATGACCTGGCTGTTCTGACGGCGGCATTCCGCCGATGGGGCGGGTTCGCCCAAAAGAAACGCGCCGCCCGGCTGGACGGCGCATCTCTAAGATCGGGAGACGATTTGGCGGGTCTTAGACCGCGTCCTTGGCGGCCTTCACCGGACGCGCCTTGATCACCTTGCGGGCCGGCTTCGCCTTGAAGACCGTCGGCTCCTTGGTGAAGGGATTGATGCCCTTGCGGGCCTTCACGGCCGGCTTCTTGACCACCACGAACTTGGCGAAGCCCGGCAGCATGAATTCGCCGTTCTTCTTCATTTCCTTGTAGCCAACCGTGGCCAAGGTCTCGAGAACGTCTTTCACGTCCTTCTTCGTCATATCGAGCTGGTCGGCAATCGTTTGAATGAGTGCGGTTTTTGTCAGCATTGCGTAGCGCTCCTAAGAGAAGGACGGCTCTCGAATTCACGGGACCTTATGGGCCTGTCTGCGCCGTCCAAGCCCGTTTCGGCTCTTCATACCCTTTGAGGCATGGCCGATTCGCACGGCTTTGTCTTCAACTATGAAAAG
This sequence comes from Hyphomicrobiaceae bacterium UBA7697, assembly GCA_002482645.1. Classification (GTDB taxonomy): domain Bacteria; phylum Pseudomonadota; class Alphaproteobacteria; order Rhizobiales; family Methyloligellaceae; genus Methyloceanibacter. Next base: position 34,650 of record DLGJ01000001.1, on the reverse strand, counting down.
GATGCTGTTGGTATCTTTCCCCGAGGATTCCAGGCTGAAACGCGTTTTCAGGCCGGCCGCGACGGGTCCTTGGCGGCGTGCGCCGGCTCGGCGCCGTCGCCGTCCGCGCCGTTGCCGCGCGCCGCGATGTCCCATACGGCGATGAACATGGCCGCGATCAGAGGGCCCACCACGAGCCCATTGAGACCGAGTACGGCGATGCCGCCCAGGGTCGAAATCAGGACGACATAGTCGGGCAGGGCGGTATCCTTGCCCACCAGATAGGGCCGCATCAGATTGTCGACGAGGCCGATGACGCCGGCCCCGAAAGCGATGAGCACGAGGCCTTTCGCGATCGCGCCGGTCGCCAGCAGATAGAGCGCGACGGGCAACCAGACGATCGAAGCACCGACCGCCGGAAGCAGCGCGAGGAAGGCCATGACCACACCCCACAGGACCGGCGCGTGGATGCCCAGCACCCAGAAGATCAGCCCACCGAGGAATCCTTGCACGATTGCCACCAGGATCGTGCCCTTGACCATGGCGCGCACGACCACGGCGAACTTCTCGAACAGCGCGTTCTTGTACTCGCCGGCCAGCGGGACCGCGCGGATGACGCCACGCGCCAGCACGCCGCCGTCCCGCAGCAGAAAGAACAACAGGTAGAGCATGATGGAGAGCCTGAGGAGCGCATTCGCCGTTCCTTGTCCCACCAGGACAGCTTGCGTCGCGAAGAACTGGCTGCCTTCGGCGAGCAGCGCGATCACGCGCTTCTGCACGTCCTCGACGTCCGTCACGCCGAAATGCGCCAGGAAGTCGGCCGCCCAGCTCGGCAGCGTATTCAGAAAGCGCTGCAGGATCTGCCCGAGATTGACGTCGCCCGATTGGATGTTCCCGTAGAGCGTGGTCGCTTCGCTCACGATGGAGGCCATGGTGAAGGCGAGCGGGATCAATACGATGCCGACGATGACGAGAAGCGTCAGAAACGCCGCGAGATTGCGGCTGCCGGGCAGGCGCCGGCGGAACCAGCGCTGGACGGGAACGAACACCGTCGCCAGGATCACCGCCCACAGGACCGCGCTGTAGAAGGGCAGGAGGATCCATGCAAAGGCGACCGAGACCGCGACCAGCAAGGCGATAAAGACCTTGTCTTGCAGGGCACTCTTCTTGACGTCGCTGCTCATGCGTGAGGGGTCCCTCGATCCGTTCCACCAATCATAGCGATTCACGAAGGCGCACGAAGCGCTATTCGGACCGTCTCGACATCACCGGCCCAGAACCGCGGAATAGCCCCATTCGCAAAAAAGAACATCTTGCGAACATAGAACAAACCGCGTACATTTTTTGCCTGAGGTCTCGTAGCGCTCCACTCTCGATCTCCAAGGACCGCTTCGGATGTGGACGAGAGCTGGGGGAGCCGGGCACCGCCATTTACGCAAGCCCTAGGGCTGTGAAATAAGGAGATTCGTCGATGTCGAACGCCGCGCTGCGCCTGGTTGAGGCAGGAGGGGAAATGGACAAGGAAAAGGCGCTGGAAGCGGCGATCTCCCAGATCGAACGCTCGTGCGGCAAAGGCTCCATCATGCGGCTCGGCCAGAACGAGACGGCGGTGGAAGTGGAAGCCATTCCAACCGGCTCTTTGGGGCTCGATATCGCCCTTGGCATTGGCGGCCTCCCGCGCGGCCGCGTCGTCGAAATTTACGGACCGGAGTCTTCGGGCAAGACGACGTTGGCGCTCCACGTGGTTGCGGAAGCCCAGAAGAAGGGCGGCGTTTGCGCCTTCGTGGACGCCGAGCATGCGCTCGATACGGTCTACGCCAAGAAGCTCGGCGTCGATCTTGAGAACGTCCTGATTTCCCAGCCCGACACGGGCGAGCAGGCGCTCGAAATCGCCGACACGCTCGTGCGTTCGGGCGCGATCGACGTTCTCGTCGTGGATTCGGTGGCGGCGCTGACGCCGAAGGCCGAGCTTGAAGGCGAGATGGGCGATTCCCTGCCGGGCCTTCAGGCGCGCCTCATGAGCCAGGCCCTGCGCAAGCTCACCGGTTCGATTTCCAAATCCCGCTGCATGGTCATCTTCATCAATCAGATCCGCATGAAGATCGGGGTGATGTTCGGATCGCCCGAGACTACGAGCGGCGGTAACGCGCTGAAATTCTACGCCTCGGTGCGCCTGGATATTCGCCGTATCGGCGCCATCAAGGAGCGGGACGAGGTGGTCGGCAACCAGACCCGCATCAAAGTCGTCAAGAACAAGGTGGCTCCGCCCTTCAAACAGGTCGAGTTCGACATCATGTATGGCGAAGGCGTTTCCAAGATGGGCGAACTGATCGACCTCGGCGTGAAGGCCGGGATTGTCGAGAAGTCGGGGTCCTGGTTTTCCTATGACAGCGAGCGGATCGGCCAGGGGCGTGAAAACGCGAAGACCTATTTGAAAGAGCATCCGGAGATGGCCGAGCGGATCGAGCAGGCCATCCGGCAAAGCGCCGGACTTCTCGCCAATCGGATTCTCGACGGCGATGACATGGACGAAGATGACGGTGACGCAGATTCGGCTGCGGACGAAGAGACGGTGACTTCGATCGCCGGAGGCGGCCGCAAGAGCAAGCGCGGCTGATTGGGCGGTACGGGCGCCGAGAGACTTTTTTTGGCTACCGTGTCGTGGGCATCTTGGTGGCGGTTTGGTCCCGCGGCCGCATTGGGCTCTGAACCGCTTTGGTCTCCGGGCCGGGCGGCGGGGACGAGAATTGCGACTCCATTGCATATCGAGGGGTGTCTCGTTGTGGCGGGACGCCCCGTCATGTCGGGACTGCTGGACAGCGAATTGGTCTGACCGTATGTCTGCCTTCGCCATCGGGCTCGCTGGCGTTTGCCGGAACGATGCGGATGTGCTGCCGGATGGGCCGAATCGGCTAGGGTTCGGCTGTCTCGTTGGAGTCCGGCCGTCCTTAGGGACCCGGACATCGAAGGAATGGCTCTGACGCCCATGAATGCTGCCAAGTCTGGGGCTACCACAGCGAACGGGAAGGCATCGAGGCGCGCTCATGCCGGAGCTGGACCTGAGGCGCCGTCGCGGGCCAATGAGTTGCGCTCGGCCTTTCTCGGGTTCTTCGCCGACGCGGACCATGTGGTGGAACCGTCCGCGCCGCTCGTGCCGCGGCACGACCCGACATTGATGTTCACCAATGCCGGCATGGTTCCGTTCAAGAACGTGTTCACCGGCCAGGAGAAGCCGCGCGCCTTGCGGGCGGCATCGTCCCAGAAATGCGTGCGCGCGGGCGGCAAGCACAACGACCTCGACAATGTGGGCTACACCGCGCGGCACCACACGTTTTTCGAGATGCTCGGCAATTTCTCGTTCGGAGATTACTTCAAGGAGCGGGCGATCGAGCTTGCCTGGTCGTTCCTGACGAAGATTCTGGCGTTGCCGGAGGAGAAGCTTCTCGTCACGGTCTATAGGGACGACGACGAAGCCGCCGAGCTGTGGAGAAAGATTTCCGGCTTTGGCGACGACAAAATTCTACGGATCGCTGGGTCCGATAATTTTTGGTCCATGGGCGATACCGGGCCTTGCGGACCGTGTTCCGAGATTTTTTACGATCACGGCGCGCATCTGCCGGGCGGTCCGCCGGGCAGTCCCGATCAAGACGGCGATCGCTTCGTCGAGATCTGGAACCTCGTATTCATGCAATACGAGCAGCGCGACGACGGGACGCGGATCGACCTTCCGCGGCCTTCGATCGATACCGGGATGGGCCTCGAGCGCATCGCCGCGGTCATGCAAGGCACCCACGACAATTACGAGATCGACCTGTTCAAGAGGCTGATCGCGGCGTCCGTGGATCTCACCGGCGTGCCGGCGGCCGGGGACGAGGCGCCGAGCCACCGGATCATCGCCGATCATTTGCGGGCTTCGTCGTTCCTGATCGCGGACGGCGTGCTGCCTTCCAACGAAGGCCGTGGTTATGTGCTTCGCCGCATCATGCGGCGGGCGATGCGCCACGCCCATCTCCTTGGGGCGAAGGAGCCGCTGCTGCATCGCCTCGTTCCGGCGCTTGTCGGCGAGATGGGCCGCGCCTATCCGGAGCTCCAGCGCGGCGAGAAGCTGATCGACGAGACCTTGAAGCTGGAAGAGACGAGGTTCCGCGAGACTCTCGACCGGGGCTTGCGCCTGCTCGACGAGGCGGTCGAAGGGCTCGCCGCCGGCGATACGCTGCCTGGCGAGATCGCGTTCAAGCTCTACGACACTTACGGGTTTCCTTACGATCTCACCGAGGACGCGCTGAAGGTCAAAGGCATCGGTGTGGACGAATCCGGCTTCGCCGCGTCCATGGAGCGGCAGCGTGCCGAAGCACGCAAGTCGTGGTCCGGTTCGGGCGAGGCGGCCACGGAAGGGCTTTGGTACGAACTCAAGGAGGATCTCGGGGCCACGGAGTTTCTCGGCTACGAGGCGGAGACCGCTTCCGGCGAGATCGTCGCGCTGGTCAAGGACGGGGCGCGCGTCGATAAGCTCGAAAAGGGCGACCGTGGCATCGTCATCGTGAATCAGACTCCTTTCTACGCGGAATCCGGCGGCCAAGTCGGCGACCGGGGAACGCTCGCCATGGCGGACGGAACCGTGTTCGCGGTGTTCGATACCCAGAAGAAGCTCCATGGCCTGTTCCTGCATGACGGGGTTGTCGAGGCGGGCAAGCTGCTGAGGGGCGAGACGGTCACGCTGACCGTCGACCACGCGCGCCGTACCGCCACGCGCGCGCATCATTCGGCGACGCATCTCTTGCACGAAGCCTTGCGGCAGGTGCTGGGGACTCATGTGGCGCAGAAGGGCTCGCTTGTGGAGCCGGGACGCCTGCGCTTCGACTTCTCTCATCCAAAGCCCATAACCGCCGATGAGATCAAGGCCGTCGAAGACATGGCCAACGAGATGATCCTGCAGAATGGCGCGGTCGAAACGCATCTGATGACGCCGGACGAGGCGATCGAGCGGGGCGCGCTCGCGCTGTTCGGCGAGAAATACGGCGAGGAAGTCCGTGTCGTATCGATGGGCGTGACGCCGGAAAGCGAGAAGGCGGGACACGCCTATTCCATCGAGCTGTGCGGGGGCACGCATGTCCGGCGCACGGGCGATATCGGGCTCCTCAGGATCGTCGGCGAAAGCGCCGTGGCCGCCGGTGTGCGGCGGGTCGAAGCGCTGACCGGCGAGGCCGCGCGCGCGTATCTCGCGACGCAGGACGCGCGGGTACGCGAGGCGGCCGAGATTCTCAAAGTCGCGCCCGACGAGATGCTTGCGCGCCTGACGGCGATCGTGGAGGAGCGCCGCAAGCTCGACCGGGAACTGGCGGATCTACGCAAGAAGGCCGCGCTCGGCGGCGGCACGGCATCCGGCGGCGACGACGGCAAGATCCTGACCGTCGGCGGAACGTCCTATCTGCCCTTGCGCGTTTCCGGCCTTCCCAACAACGACCTGAAAGCATTGGCCGATGACGCCAAGGCAAAGGTGAAGTCGGGCGTGGTGGCGATCGCGAACACGGCGCCGGACGGGAAGGGCGGTCTCGTTGTCGGTGTCACGGGCGATTTGACCGATCGTTACAACGCGGTCGATCTGGTGCGGGCGGGCGCGGCGGCGCTTGGCGGCAAGGGCGGCGGCGGCCGTCCAGATCTCGCGCAGGCCGGCGGCCCCGATGGCGACAAGGCGGATGCCGCGCTCGACGCCGTAGCGGCCAGTCTCGAAGGCGCGGCGGCCGGCAAACCGGCGCCGTCTCCTTCCGGTTCCGCCGGACAACCCTGACCGATGACGCCGGCGCCCGTCTTGCGCCGGTGGCGCAAAGAGGTCCACGACATCCTGGAAATGGGCGGGAGTACCCACCCGCTCGGATATCTGGTCAATGGGTTCATCGTCACTTTGATCGTGCTGAACGCGCTCGCCTTCGCGGCCGAGACGGTCGACGAACTCGCGTCGCGCTATGGAGTTTGGTTCCGCGCCTTCAACCTATTCTCGGTCGTCATGTTCACGATCGAATATGCGCTTCGCGTCTGGAGCGCGGTCGAGATTCCGATGTTGTCGCGCATGCCGCCCTGGCGCGCGCGGCTGATCTTCGCCAGCCGGCCGATCATGATCATCGATTTCCTGGCGTTCGCGCCCTGGTACATCCAGTGGCTGGTTCCGATCGACTTGCGCATCCTGCGCATGCTGCGTGTGTTGCGGCTTCTCAAGATCGTTCGCTTTTCGCCGGCCTTGCAAACCTTGGCGCGTGTCCTTCAGGACGAATACCGCGCGCTGCTCGGCGCGCTGCTCGTTATGATGATCCTGCTGCTGTTCGCCTCCACGGGCATCTACTTTCTCGAGCGGGACGCTCAGCCCGATGCCTTCGGCTCGATCCCCGCAGCCTCCTGGTGGGCGCTGGCGACGTTGACGACCGTCGGCTATGGCGACGTTGTGCCGATCACGGCGTTCGGCAAGCTCTTGGGCGGCGTCGTGATGCTGCTAGGCGTGGGCATGTTCGCGCTGCCGGTCGCGATCATCGCCACCGGCTTCTCGCTCGAGTCGAGCCGTCATCAATTCGTTGCCACATGGTCGATGGTGGCGCGTGTTCCGCTGTTCGAGGCCATGAGCCGTGCCGAGGTCGCCGACATTACGAAGCTGCTCGACACGCGCCATTTCGCGCCCGGCGTGCCGATCGTCCGGGCCGGAGACGTAGGCGACGGCATGTACATCATGGCAAGCGGGGAGGCGCTCATGTCCGAGGACGATGGCGAAACGGTTCCGCTGCGGGAAGGGGACATCTTCGGCGAGAGGGCGCTTCTCGACCATCGGCGCCACAACCGGGATGTCATCGCCAAGACGCACTGCCGCGTCTATGCGCTCGACAGCCGGTCGCTGGCCCGGCTTTCGGCACGGCACCCGGACATCATGGAGCGCATTCGCGACGCCGCGATGGGCGGCGCGCGCAAACGCAAGTCCTAACGATAAAAGTCGCGACCGTAACGCGCCCTGTCTGGACTAGGCGGCCGCGGCGGCGCCAGACATGGCGGCGCGCATATTCTCGTCGACCTTATCGATGAACCCTTCGGTCGACAGCCAGGCCTGATCCGCGCCCACGAGAAGCGCGAGGTCTTTCGTCATGGAGCCGGACTCGATCGTGTCGACGACGACCGTCTCGATGGTCTTGGCGAACCGGTCGAGCGCCTCGTTGCTGTCGAGCTTGGCCCGGTGCTTCAAGGCGCCGGCCCAGGCAAAGATCGAGGCCGTGGAATTGGTGGACGTCGCGCGCGCCTGCTGATGCTGCCGGAAGTGGCGCGTGACGGTGCCGTGCGCCGCCTCCGCCAAGACCGTCTCGCCGTCCGGCGTCATCAGGACCGACGTCATCAGACCAAGCGATCCGAAGCCTTGCGCGACGGTGTCGGACTGCACGTCGCCGTCGTAGTTCTTGCAGGCCCACACATAGCCGCCGGACCATTTCAGCGCGGCGGCGACCATGTCGTCGATCAGCCGGTGTTCGTAGGTCAGGCCGGCCTTTTCGAAGGCGTCCTTGAACTCGGTCTCGAACACCTCGGCGAACAAATCCTTGAAGCGCCCGTCATAGGCCTTGAGGATAGTGTTCTTGGTCGAGAGATAGACCGGCATGTTGCGGACCAAACCGTAATTCATCGAAGCGCGCGCGAAGTCACGGATCGAGCTGTCGAGATTGAACATTCCGAGCGCCACCCCGGACCCCTCGAATGTGTGAACCTCGCGTTCGATGGTCTCGCCGTCCTCGCCTTCGAACGTGATCGTGAGCTTACCCTTCCCCGGTACGCGGAAGTCCTGAGCGCGATAGATATCCCCATAGGCGTGACGCCCGATCACGATCGGCTTGGTCCAGCCGGGGACCAGGCGGGGCACGTTCTTGCAGATGATCGGCTCGCGGAAAATCACGCCACCCAAAATGTTGCGGATCGTGCCATTGGGCGAGCGGTACATTTTCTTCAGTCCGAATTCCTCGACGCGGGCTTCGTCCGGCGTGATGGTCGCGCATTTGACGCCGACGCCGCATTTCCGGATGGCGTGCGCGGCATCCACCGTCACCTGATCGTCGGTCGCGTCCCGGTGTTCGATGCCGAGGTCGAAAGGCAGAAGCTCGATATCGAGATAGGGCTCGATGAGCTTTTCCTTGATCATGTCCCAAATGACTCGGGTCATCTCATCGCCATGCAAATCGGCGACCGGGTTCTGAACCTTGATCTTGTCCACGCGGCAATCTCCAACAAATTTAGGGTGACGTTTTGGCCCGAATGCAATGCGCCGCCGCCCATTGCAGGCCGAGGCTCCCTGTAGCATCGTCCGCCCATGATGGAAACAGATGCCCAAACCGGCAACCGGACGAACGAGCGCGCCGGCCCGAAAGCGCCGGCAATCGTGCTGGTCGAGCCTCAACTTGGCGAAAATATAGGCTTCGCGGCCCGCGCCATGGGCAATTTCGGACTCGATGACTTGAGATTGGTTGCCCCGCGCGACGGCTGGCCGAACGAGAAGGCCCGCGCGGCGGCGGCGGTGGCCGAGCCCATCGCCAGCGGCGCCAGGGTCTTCGGGACCGTCGAGGAGGCATTGGCCGACCGGAACTACGTGATCGCAACCACGGCGCGTCCGCGTGAAATGGTGAAGCCCGTCCTCAGCCCCGAAACAGCGGCGGCGGCGATCCGCAAACGGTCCCTATCGGACGAACGCTGTGCGGTGATGTTCGGTGCCGAGCGCAACGGTCTCGACAACGATTCGATCGCGCTCGCGGACGCGATCCTGACGGCGCCGGTGGATCCGAATTTCGCGTCGCTCAGCCTACCGCAGGCGGTGCTGCTTTTTTCCTATGAGTGGATGAAGAGCGGAGCGCCGACGGCCTTGGGACGCGCGACGTCCTTCGATGGGCCGGCGCGCGAGGGACTTGCGACGCCCGGCACGGGTCCCGCGAGTCGCGCGGCGTTGTTCGGTCTGTTCGCGCATATGGAGAGTGCGCTCGATGCGGCCGGCTTTCTTCGTCCTCCCGAAAAGCGTCCCGCGATGGTACGCTCTATCCGGAACATGTTCCATCGCATGGAGTGCACGGACCAAGATGTGCGGACGTGGCGCGGAATTGTCTCGGCCCTGACGCGGCGGCAAGCAGCGCCAAAGGGTTAGCGAGCGGCGTTGCCGTCATAGTTCCGCCCCGTTTCTCCTATTGCGATGCCTGTTAACAATGATAGCTTCCGCGGCAGGAAGGAGAGGGCATCCAATGAAAAATACGTGGGTGATGTTCAGTGGAGCAGTTGGGCTTTTAATGATGCCGCTGCTGGGCGCTCCTGCCTCTGCCACCGACCAGGCCGCAAGCAACCACACGGGCATGACCGTCGTCGCGGCCGAAGAGTTGAATCAGCGCAGCAAACAGCCTGCAGCGAGCCAGCAGGGCGGTATGAGCGAGCGCGGCGTGCGCAACATGGTTTTTTACGCCTTCTCGCTGATCCCGGACAACGTCAAGGGGCCGGACGGCAAGATGGCGCCGGTCGACAAGTCCGATCCCAACAAGTTCATGATTCCCGAAGAGGACGCCCGCCGCGTCATCCGGGCCGCGACGCGTTCCGCCTATGCGGATGTGTGCGGGCTGCCCGAGCTCGGCAAAGCCAACTACAAGGCGATGATGGCCGAGGAAGCCTCGAGGCAGAGCTGGAGCAAAGAGCAGACCTTGATGATCGAAGCCCTTCATCTGTTTGCCGTTTCGTTCTTCACCGGCAACGCGTCGTTCTCCGAGGCGGCCGAATCGGCGCCGTCGGGCGGGGACGGGACGCCCGCCGAGACCGAAACCGCGCAAGAGGCGCCGCCGCCGCCGGCCTGTCCGCCTGAGCAGCGGCAGAAGGTCGAGAGCGCCATCAATGCCTACGTGGCGGCTGCGGGCGGGCAATAGCCATTCCGTGCCTACGAAGATCGCGAGAGCGGAATTGACATTTTCCAAGCATTCCGTGTAACAGAACGGCTCGGCCCAGCCGTTATGGGCCTTAATCGGGCGGCCGGACGGCTTCGGCGGCCCGCGATCAACCAGCATCAATCGGTTTTTGCGGCAGACGCGGGGAAGTGGACCGCCCGCGGAAAGCCTGATTTGGCTTTGGAGTCTTGACGAATGACGAAACGCATTCACGCCAAGCACAAGATTGACCGCCGGCTTGGCGAGAATATCTGGGGACGGCCGAAGAGCCCGCAGAACAAACGCGAATACGGACCTGGCGAACACGGCCAGCGCCGCCGCGGCAAGCTATCGGACTACGGCCAGCAGCTTCGCGCCAAGCAGAAGCTCAAGGGCTATTACGGCAACATCACCGAGAAGCAGTTCAAGGCCATCTATCACGAGGCGTCGCGCCTGAAGGGCGATACCTCCGAGCGCCTGATCGGCCTGTTGGAGCGCCGTCTCGATGCGGTCGTGTATCGCGCCAAGTTCGTGCCGACGGTCTTTGCCGCGCGCCAGTTCATTTCGCACGGTCATGTGAAGGTCAACGGCCGCCGCGTGACGATCCCGTCCTATCGCTGCAAGGAAGGCGATGTGATCGAGGTTCGCGACAAGTCGAAGGATCTGGGCTTGGTGCTCGAAGCCGCGCAGAGCAACGAGCGTGACGTCCCGGATTACGTCGACGTGGATCACGGCAAGATGGTCGCGAAATTCACGCGCATCCCGGCGCTGTCGGACGTTCCTTATCCGGTGATGATGGAACCGAACCTCGTCATCGAGTTCTATTCGCGCTAGCCGCGACAGCACGGACCAGAACGAACTTGCGGCCTGCGCCGGTTTCCGGTGTCAGGCCGTAATAATGAGCGCGCCCCCGGCGACGAGCAGAACCACGGCGAGCGCCTTGGTGAGTTGGGCCCCGAACGGCGCGAGCTTCTCGAGCGCGACGAAGATCGATAGGCCGGCGATCCAGACAAGGTTCATGACGCCGCCCACGAACAGCAGCAGCATGATTGGGGCGCAGCACCCCACGCAAAACGCGCCGTGGCCAAGCCCCATCCTCCAAGCGCCGCCAATGCCGGGCCGCCAGCGGTCCGCCAGAAGCGCCGCGGGGCTGCGGCAGTGCCGCAAGCACGCGCTCTTGAGTGGGGTCAACTGGTAGGCGCCGGCCGCGATCAATAGAGCGCCGGACAGAATGGCACTGCCGGAGCTCATCATGATCGTCATGAGCCCGGCTCGCTCGAGCGCGAATTGAAGCGCGACCGCCAAGACGCTGAAAAGAATCCACAAGGTGAGATAGCCGCTTGCGAACGCCGCTGCGGCCAGCGGGGCGGCGGCGGTGCCCGCCTGCTTATCCGCGTGCCGTACCACCTTGGCGTAGAGGAGCACCATCGGTGCGGCGGAGGGCAGCATCATCGCCACCATCATCACGGCCCACATGACGAAGGCGATCAGCCAGTAATACGGCGTCCACGGCCAACTCTCACCCGCCGGAAGGGACAAGGGCAGCCACCAGCCGCTCATTGCCACGGCACTCATACCGGTGCCCGCGCCCGCCAGAAGGGCAAGCCAAGCGAGCACGCTCAGGACGATCAGCGCGATCGCAACAACGAGGGTCTGCCGGTGGAAAACGCTCTCGACGAGCGTGCTTCGCGTCACGGTCAGGCGCGCACCACGCCCTGATTGTTGAGGTGGATATGGGCGAACTGGCCGTAGCTGTTTTCCAGCGTCATCGGTATCGGGCCTCGTGAGGTCGAGGATCCGCTGCCCATCTCGGCGAGCGAGTATTCGAACCCTTCCGGCAGGTCGATGCGGGCCCGGTGCTTCTCGCCGGTCACGGGATTGCGGATCGGCTCGCCTTGCATATCGACAAATCCGTCGACCCGGACGCTACCGGTCCGCTCTTCCACGTCGATCTCGATATGGATCGGCCTGACTTCCGGCGGCAGCACCTCCGCGAACGTGGCCGCGAACACGTTCCAGATCGTTCTGCCGGGCTCGGTGTTCTCGCCGGAGAAGATCGAGAGCAGCGCGTCGCGCTGCTCCGCGCTGGCACGGTCGTCGATAATCAGAAATGCACGTCCGTCGCCTTCGTGGATGGCCTTGGGCCACGAAAACACGCCGACGACATTCAAGCCGCCGAGGTCGATGCCGCCGAAATGACCCTCGTCGAACCGGTAGGCGGCAATGGCCCGGCAATCGCCGTGAGTCGGACGTGCGCTGAACTGGCAGGGGCAACCATAGTCGCAATTGCAGTTGACGAACTCGGCGCCTTTCAATTCCCAGTCGATCATGACGGCATCCTCCGTGACGAGAGCGGCGTCTGGCCCCGGAATCGATCACCCGTTGTCGTGGGCGAGACGCACTCTGGTTGACACTCGGTCCAGCTAAGCCGTCTGCGTCTCCGAGTTGCTGGAGATGCCCTTGTCCTTGAGCATGTCCTGCAGCTCGCCGGCCTGGAACATCTCGCGTACGATGTCGCAGCCGCCGACGAATTCGCCCTTCACGTAGAGCTGCGGAATGGTCGGCCAGTTCGAGAAGGTCTTGATGCCTTCGCGGACGCCCATATCCTCGAGAACGTTGATATCTTCGTATTCCACGCCGAGGTGGTTGAGGATCTGCGCGACCTGCATGGAAAAGCCGCATTGGGGCATGGTTTTCGTGCCCTTCATGAAGAGCACCACATTGTTGTTGGCGATTTGCTTGTTGATCCAGTCGTGGACGTCGTTGTCACTCATTGCAGGGGGTCCTTTCTCGAACGCGTCATTGGGGGGTCGATGTTTTCAGAGCGAGCGCATGAAGCTCCCCGCTCATACTGCCTTTGAGAGCCTCATAAACCATCTGGTGCTGCTGCACGCGGGACTTGCCGCGAAATGCCTCCGTCACCACGGTCGCCGCATAGTGGTCGCCGTCGCCTGCCAAATCCTCGATCTCGACCGTCGCGTCGGGAAAGCTCTCCTTGATCAGGCGTTCAATGTCGCCGGCAGCCATTGCCATAGTCGTCGCTCCTTTGAAGCTCTCGATTTTAGCCGCGCGTCATGAAGCGCGGCAACCAGTCCTCATACGCCGCCCGGAGCATTCCGAGCGGCAGGGGGGCCTCGCCAGGCAGCGTGATCGTGTCGCCGCCAACCGTCCCCAGAACCCGAACCGGCACGTCATAGACGGAAGCGACGTCCTTGATGGTGTCGACATGGTCCGGCGTCGCGGTCACCACATAGCGCGTCTGGTCCTCGCCGAACCAAATCGCATGCGCCGGAAGTCCTTCGGTTGCGGCTTCCAGCTCCACGCCGCGTTTGCCGGCAAGGGCCATTTCGGCGATGGCGACGAGCAAGCCGCCGTCGCTCACGTCATGGACCGCATTGACGGTGCCCGCCTTGATGAATCCGCGGATCAGATCGCCGGTCGCGCGTTCCTTGCCAAGGTCCACCGGCGGCGGAGCGCCGTCCAAACGATCCTCCATAACGGACATATAGATCGATTGTCCGAGATGACCAGCCTCGGCGCCGAGCAGGAGGAGCACGTCCCCCTCGGCCTTCAGCGCCATGTCCGCCATCTGCGCGATATCCGCGATGAGCCCGACGCCGCCCACCGCCGGCGTTGGGGGGATCGCGACGCCGTTGGTCTCGTTGTAGAGCGACACGTTTCCCGACACGACGGGGAAGTGCAGAATGTTGCACGCCTCGGCCATGCCTTCGATGGCGCCCACGAATTGACCCATGATTTCGGGCCGCTCCGGGTTGCCGAAGTTCAGGCAATCCGTGATCGCGAGCGGTTTCGCGCCCGTCGCGGTGAGATTGCGCCAGCATTCGGCGACCGCCTGCTTTCCGCCTTCGAACGGATCCGCGGCGCAATAGCGCGGGGTCACGTCGCAGGAGATCGCGAGCCCCTTGCCGGTGCCGTGGATGCGGACCACGCCGGCATCGCCGCCGGGCCGCTGCACCGTGTCGGCCATGACCATGTGGTCGTATTGCTCGTAGATCCAGCGCCGGGACGACAGATGCGGCGAGCCGAGAAGGCGTTCGAGCGCGCTGAGAATACTCGGCGGCGCCTGAACGTCTCCGGGCGCGATCATCGGCAACGGTTCGCTTTTCTCGTAGGGCCGCTCGTAGACCGGCGCGGCATGAGCCAGCGCAGGCAGGGGAATGTCCGCTTCGACGATGCCGTTATGGCGGGCGACGAAATGGCCGGTGTCGGTGGTCTTGCCGATCACCGCGAAGTCGAGCTCCCACTTCTTGAAGATGCGCTCGGCGACGGGTTCCGATCCGGGCTTCAGCACCATGAGCATGCGCTCCTGGCTCTCCGAGAGGAGCATTTCGTAGGCGGTCATGCCTTCTTCGCGCATCGGGACGAGATCGAGATCGAGATCGATGCCGACGCCGCCCTTGTCGGCCATCTCGACGGAGGACGATGTGAGGCCCGCGGCGCCCATGTCCTGGATGGCGATGATGACGTCTTCGTTCATCAGCTCCAGGCATGCTTCGAGAAGCAGCTTCTCGGTGAACGGATCGCCCACCTGAACCGTGGGGCGCTTCTCTTCGGAACTCTCGTCGAACTCCGCCGAGGCCATGGTCGCCCCGTGAATGCCGTCGCGCCCGGTCTTGGAGCCCACATAGACGACGGGCAATCCGACGCCCTTCGCCGCGGACTTGAAGATGCGGTTCGCATCGACGAGCCCGACGCACATGGCATTGACCAGGATGTTGTCGTTGTAGCGGGGGTCGAAATTGGTCTCGCCGCCGATGGTCGGCACGCCCATGCAGTTGCCGTAGTCGCCGATCCCGGAAACGACGCCCGAAACCAGGTGACGTGTCTTGGGGTGGCTGGGGCTTCCGAACCGCAGCGCGTTCATGTTGGCGATGGGCCGCGCGCCCATCGTGAACACGTCGCGCATGATGCCGCCGACGCCGGTGGCGGCGCCTTGATAGGGCTCGATATAGGACGGGTGGTTATGGCTCTCCATCTTGAAGACGGCCGCCTGTCCGTCGCCGAGACTGACCACGCCGGCATTCTCGCCCGGGCCCTGGATCACTTGCGGGCCCGTGGTCGGCAGCTTCTTGAGCCAGACCCGCGAGGATTTGTAGGAGCAGTGCTCCGACCACATCACGGAGAAGACGCCCAGCTCCGTGATCGTCGGCTCGCGGCCGAGCTCCGCCAGGAGGCGCTCATATTCCTCCGCGTTGATGCCGTGTTCGGCGATCAGCTCCTCGGGAAGCCCTTCGGGTTCAGGCGCGATGTCTGCCGCTCCGGTCAATGGAGGGTCTCCACGAGCGAGGAAAACATCTTGGCGCCGTCGGTGCCGGACTGCACCGGATCGATCAGCCGCTCGGGGTGCGGCATCATTCCAAGCACGGTGCCCGTTTCGTTGTAGATGCCCGCGATATTGTCCGAGGAGCCGTTCGGATTGGCCGCGTCGGTCACGGTTCCGTCCTCCTCGCAATAGCGGAAGGCGATGCGGTTCTCGTTCTCCAGGAGATGCAGCGTCGCCGGATCGGCGAAGTAGCATCCATCCTTGTGCGCGATGGGAATGCGCACGACCTGAGCGGGCGTGTAGTGGCGGGCGAACGGCGTGTCGGTCCGTTCAACCTTGAGAAGCACGTCCTTGCAGATGAAACGCAAAGTCGCGTTGCGCATCAAGACGCCCGGCAGCAGCCCGGCTTCGGTCAGGACCTGGAAGCCGTTGCAGATGCCCAGCACCGGCGTGCCGGCCTTGGCCCGGCGGACCACCTCGCGCATGATCGGCGAATGAGCGGCCATGGCGCCGGAGCGGAGATAGTCGCCGTAGGAAAAGCCGCCGGGCAGCAGGATCAGATCGCTGTCGGGCAGCTCCGAGTCGCCGTGCCAGACCATATCGGGCGCGGCGCCCATGGCCGACCGCAAGGCGACCGCCGCGTCGCGGTCGCAGTTCGATCCCGGAAAAACGATGATGCTGGCTTTCATATTTCTCGAAAGGCCCCCCGCGCGCCGGAGGCCGCCGGATTATGCCGCCTCGAGCTCATAGGCATAGTTCTCGATGATGGTGTTTGCGAGAAGCTGCTCGCACATCCGCTCGATTTCCGCGCGCGCTTTCTCGGGGTCCGTCTCGGCCACTTCGACCTCGATGAATTTCCCCTGACGAACGCCCTCGACGCCATCGAAGCCGAGCGCGTGCAGCGCGCCTTGGATGGCTTTGCCTTGCGGATCGAGCACGCCGGATTTCAGCGTGATGGTAATGCGTGCCTTCATGGCTTCCTTCGTATTCCCGACGCCGATGCCGTGCGTGCGACGCTTATTTGGATTGAACCAGGACAGGTCCGCTCCGGCTGTGCGTCGGGTTCTCGGTGTGCAGGCCGAGGCGCCGCGCGACTTCCTGGTAGGCCTCGACGAGGCCGCCCATGTCGCGGCGGAAGCGATCCTTATCGAGCTTGTTCTGGGTTTCGATGTCCCAGAGGCGGCAGCAGTCCGGCGAAATCTCGTCCGCCAGCACGATGCGCATTTGCTCGCCTTCCCACAGGCGTCCGAACTCGATCTTGAAATCGACGAGGCGGATGCCGACGCCGAGAAACAGTCCGGTCAGGAAGTCGTTGATGCGCAGCGCCAGCGACATCATGTCGTCCAGCTCCGGCGGCGAGGCCCAGCCGAACGCGGTGATGTGCTCCTCGGAGACCATCGGGTCGTTCAGCTCGTCGGCCTTGTAGTAGAACTCCACGATCGACCGGGGCAGGGTGGTGCCTTCCTCGAGCCCGAGGCGCGTCGACAGCGACCCGGCGGCGACGTTGCGGATCACCACTTCGAGCGGGATGATCTCGACCTCGCGAATGAGCTGTTCGCGCATATTGAGGCGCTTCATGAAATGGGTCGGCACGCCGATCTCGTTCAGCCGCTCGAAGATATATTCCGAGATCCGGTTGTTGAGGACGCCCTTGCCCTCGATCGTGTCGTGCTTCTTGTTGTTGAAGGCGGTCGCGTCGTCCTTGAAGTGCTGAACGAGCGTGCCGGGCTCCGGCCCTTCGTAGAGGATTTTGGCCTTGCCTTCGTAAACGCGCCGGCGACGGTTCATTTTGGGTTCCTCATAGAGCTAGTCACGACTGTCAAACGCCAAGAGCGCGGGAAACGGGAACCCCCATGCCGCGCGTTACGTCAGAATCGCCATCGCTGGAATCGATCTAGAAATCTCGCACCGAGATTAGCCTATGGGGAAAGGGCGTACAACGGGGCTGGGTCCCGCGCAACGCCTTTCGAACGGCGATCGGATTTGTTGATTTACCGCAGGTTCTTGGGTATCACCCGCCCTTGAAAGCTGGGTTTCTCCCCATAATTTTACAGACGGCGCTCCGCGGGTAGCGGGGCTTTGGAGGTCGCGCCTATGATGAACTTCGATGATCGCGAGAAGAGCTACGAGAAGAAATTCGCCCTCGACGAGGAACTGCGGTTCAAGGCCATGGCCCGCCGCAACAAGCTCCTCGGCCTCTGGGCCGCCGAGAAAATGGGGCTTTCCGGGGATGACGCCCAAGCCTACGCCCGCGAAGTGATCAAGGCGGATTTGGAGGAGCCCGGGGAGGAGGACGTTTTCGTCAAAATCCGCACCGATTTCGACGGCAACGGCATCGAGCAGTCCGATCACCAGATTCGGCGCGCCATGTCGGACTTTTTGATCGAGGCGGCCCGCCAGATCGAAGCCGAGGCCAAGGCTTAGGAGCCAAGGTCCGGACTTTAAGCCCAAATAGGAGCCTGCCGGTCCGAAGGACCTCACGGCCAAGAGGGATTCCATGGCCAAGGACCTTTTCCGCAGCGCGGCCCGTAGACGGCGGACGCTGTTCAACGCCTGGCTGATGATGAACAACCCGCTCGCCGTCGAGTTGATCGGCGATGCCGGATGGGACTGCGTCACCATCGATCAGCAGCACGGTGCCGGCGGCAACGAGACGATGCTGTCCTGCCTGACGGCGGCGAAGGCGGCGGGGCTGCCCGCCATCGTCCGGGTCGCCAATAACGATCCCGGCCTCGTGGGCCGGGCGCTGGACGCGGGCGCGCAAGGGGTCATGTGCCCTCTTATCGAGAATGTGGCCGAAGCGGAGAGCTTCGTTCAGGCGGTCAAGTATCCGCCGCGCGGCAATCGCAGCTGGGGCCCGTACCGCGCCAAGATTGGGGCCACGGGCGACTATTTCAAAACCGCCAACCGGTTCACCATCGCCTGTCCGCAGATCGAGACCAAAGGCGCGCTCGCCGACCTCGACGCCATCCTCGGCCTCGATGGCGTGGACATGGTCTGCTTCGGCCCGAACGACCTCTCCGTGGCTCTCACGGGGAGCATCGACATCTGGGCGAAGGAAGTTCTGGAGGCCGGCAGGGAAGTCCTGGCCAAGGCACGCGAGAAGGGCGTCATGACGCTCATCTTCTGCAACGACGTCGAATTCGCCAAGCCGCGCATGAAGGAAGGCTGGGACGTGGTGGCCGTCGGCACCGACACCGGCTGGCTGTCCGCCGCCGCAGCGGCGACCCGCGCCGCTTTTGATTCAAAATCTTAGGCCTGTCCCGCCAAGCCACTCGAAGGATTCGGCGATTGGCGCGCGTCGACCCGGCTCAAAACCGTTGCATCCTTGCATCAGGCCGTACGGCATAATGCGCCGAACCCACTGCGAAGGCTGACGTTTCTCCGCCTCTGTGCGACAGTGCCCGCGAACACTTGCGGGGCGCGGGGATTCGGTGGTGAGAATGAAACACGCGGTTCGGATCGTTATTGGCGGTTTCCTGGGCCTTTTGGTCGCTGCCGGCGCGGCTCATGCGCGCGATGCCTCGACGGTGACGGCGCTCAATCTGCGCAACGGTCCGGGAACCGGCTATGCCCGCATCGCCACCATACCGGCAGGCGCTCCCGTCGACGTCAAGGGCTGCCGTGGCGGTTGGTGCGGCGTGATCTGGCAAGGCCGGAAGGGTTATGCCAGTCAGCGCGGCCTTGCGCTCGGCAATGGCGGATATGCCGAGGTCGTGGAGCCGGAGGTCTGGCCCATCTTCCCGGACTATCCCTATCGCGCCGGTCACTATCCCAAGGCCGACTGGTATTTCGACATGCCGCCTTACACGGCGATCTCGCCCAAATTTTATCGCCGGCGTTTCATCATGATGGCGCAGGAGCGCGATCGCTATCGCTATGTGCCCCATATTTTCCGCGGGTCGAGTGCGTATGACAGTGGTCCGGTCGGCTACGTCGACACCGGAGCGGCCGCCGCGGCTCTTCGCGATCCTGAATAGCGCCGGGATGTCCCTGAATGGGGAACGGCGTCGATCCTGACGGTTAAGTCCCGAAAACTCTGTCGAAAATCGCGTCCACGTGCTTGGTGTGATAACCCAGGTCGAACTGGTCGCGGATCGTCTCCGCAGGGAGCGCCGCCGTCACGTCCGGATCGGCGAGGAGTTCTGTGAGGAAGTCCTTGTTCTCCTGCCACACCTTCATCGCGTTGCGCTGGACGAGGCGATAGGCGTCCTCGCGCGAAACGCCCGCGTTGGTGAGCGCCAGCAGGACGCGCTGGGAGTGAATGAGGCCGCCCAGACGGTCCATATTGGCCTGCATACGCTCCGGATAAACGACGAGCCCCGCGATCACGCCCGTGAGGCGGGAGAGGGCGAAATCGAGCGTGACCGTCGCATCCGGCCCGATCATCCGCTCGACGGACGAGTGCGAGATGTCCCGCTCGTGCCAGAGCGCGACATTCTCCAGGGCCGGAATCGCATAGCCGCGCACGAGGCGCGCAAGGCCCGTGAGGTTCTCCGACAAGACCGGATTGCGCTTGTGAGGCATGGCGGACGAACCCTTCTGCCCCTCGGAAAAGAACTCCTCGGCCTCCAGCACCTCGGTTCGCTGCAGATGGCGGATTTCGGTGGCGATCCGCTCGACGGAGCTGGCGATCACGGCGAGCGTCGCGAAAAAGGCCGCATGGCGGTCGCGCGGGATCACTTGGGTCGAGATCGGCTCGGGCCGGAGGCCAAGCTTCTCGGCCACATAGGCTTCGACGCGCGGATCCACATGCGCGAACGTGCCCACCGCGCCCGAGATGGCGCAGGTCGCCACCTCCTCGCGGGCCTGGACCATGCGGTCGCGATTGCGGGCGAACTCGGCATAGGCCTGGGCCAGCTTGAGCCCGAAGGTCGTGGGTTCGGCGTGGATGCCGTGGCTGCGGCCGACGGTGACCGTGTATTTGTGCTCATGGGCGCGGGACTTGAGCGCGGCGAGCAGAGCATCGAGATCGGCGATGAGAATGTCCGCCGCTTCGGTCAGCTGGATATTGAAGCAGGTATCGAGAACGTCGGAAGAGGTGAGACCGGCATGCAGGTAACGGGCCTCGGGCCCCACATGCTCGGCGACGGAGGTGAGAAAGGCGATGACGTCGTGCTTCACCTCCCGCTCGATCTCGTCGATCCGG
Source organism: Hyphomicrobiaceae bacterium UBA7697 (assembly GCA_002482645.1). Taxonomy (GTDB): domain Bacteria; phylum Pseudomonadota; class Alphaproteobacteria; order Rhizobiales; family Methyloligellaceae; genus Methyloceanibacter. The sequence continues at coordinate 14,333 of DLGJ01000001.1, read as the reverse complement.
TCGATGTCGAAACCGCCGCGCGCCTTGGCCGCCTCCGCGGCCTCCTTCGGAATCAGGCCCAGCCCGGCCATGGCTTCGGCGGCGGTGACTTCGATTCGGAGCCAAATGCGGAATTTATTCTCTGGCTCCCAGATGGCCGTCATCTGGGAGCGGCTATAGCGCGGAATCATATGCGTTCAGGCCTTTTCGGAAGCCGGGGCCACCCGCGACCGAGATGCGGGGGCCGCGACTTCGCGTTGGTCTTCGATCTAGAGCTCGACGGTCCTCGGCTCGCGCGTTCCGAACAGGGCCACAAAGACGGCCGCGCCGACGGAGAGAGCCGCGAAGCCGAGCCGGGGCGGCAGCAGCATGTCGAGCAGGAAGGTATAGAAGTCGTTTACCGAGGCGCCGTAGAGGCCCCCGAGGGACCAGTCCGCCTGGCTTGGATACATCGCATGGATATACACGAAGCGGAGGAAACCGCCGAAGCTGCAGAACGCCACCAGGAAGATGAACAGCGGGAACAGGGTGCGCACGAGGAAGCCGCGATGGGCAACGAAGCGCTGGCACCACCAGGTCACGAGCGCCGCCAGCAACCCGGCGAAGCCGACGATGCGGATCGTATGCTGGGTCTGCTGGGTCATGACCGTGTTCATGTAATCCCCGACCATCAGAGCCCAGGTCGAAATCCCGATGACGATCGCGAAAGCCGCCGCGAGAATAAACCCGACCACCTTGCTGAATGTCAGCTTCTCCATCGCCGCTCTCCCTCCAAGCACTCGGTTGCGAAGGGAATATGCAAGGGAAACGCCCGAACTGCAATGGAGCGCATGGGGAAGGCTTGCCGCTCTGCGCGCTTTGTGGTCCGATCCGCATCCTTCTACAGAAAGGCACCCCGCTCATGGCATTCGATGACCTCCAGGCAGAGCTCGCGCTTCTGATCAATCAGATGGAAAACCAGCCTGAGGATCGCCACGAGCTCTATATGCTGATCCGGGAAAAGCTGAACGAGATGCGTGCCTTCGGCATGCCGCTGCCGGAGGACCTGGTGCGCCTCGAAGAAGAACTGGAAGCGGAATTCGCCGCCGCGCAGCAGCCGAACAAGAGCCCGTAGCGCGGCCGTGTGAGCGGCGCCGGAGCGTGCCTAGCCCGGAGCGGCCGCGTTCTCCTGCTGGCCGATCTGGCCATAGGTGCCGTTCGACCAGCGATAGACCGCATAGGGTGGCAGGCTGGGATCGCCTTTTTCGTCGAACGTGAAATCGCCGATCACCGAGTGGATCGTGGTTTCGTTGAGCGCCTTGACCACGGCCGGGGCATCGACGGACCCGGCCTTCTCGGCGGCCTCCTTCCAAGCTTGGACGGCGGCATAGGTGTAGAGGACGTAGCCTTCCGGCTCGATGCCTTTCGCCTTCAGCCGTTTCACGACGTCCGCCGCGGCGGGGTTCTGGCGCGGGTCCGGAGAGAAGGTCATCAACGTGCCTTCGCCGGCGGGTCCGGTGATCGACCAATATTCCTGAGTGACCAGCGCGTCGCCGCCCATCAGCACCGTATCCATGTCCTGATCGCGCATCTGCCGCAGGATGAGACCCGCCTCGGTGTGATAGCCGCCGATGAAGAGCGCGTCGACGCCGGCACGTTTCAGCTTGGAGACGAGCGCCGAATAATCCTTTTCGCCCGCCGTGATCGATTCCCGGAAGACTTCCTGGACGCCCTTAGCGTTGAGGGCTTTCTTCACTTCGTCCGCGAGGCCGCGCCCATAGGCCGTCTTGTCGTCGATGATGGCGATGTTCTTGTCGCCGAAATGCTCTGCGAGATAAGCGCCGGCAACCGCGCCCTGCTTATCGTCGCGCCCGCAGACGCGGTAGATGTTCGGTCCGGCGCGCTTGTCCGTGAGCGCGGGGTTGGTGGAGGCCGGCGAAATCATCACGAGATTGCTCTCGGCATAGACGTTGGATGCCGGGATCGACGAGCCGGAGCAGAAATGTCCGGCCACGAGGGCCACGTTGTCGCCGGTCAGCTGGTTCGCCACCGCGACGGCTTGTTTCGGGTCGCAGGCGTCGTCGCCGATTTCGAGCTTGAGCGTCTTGCCGAGCACGCCGCCGGCGGCATTGATGTCGGCGATGGCGGTCGCGCCGCCGGCGGTCATTTGCGTCCCGAGCGAAGCGTATTGTCCGGTTTGAGGGCCGGCGATGGCGACCTTGATGACGGTGTCGTCTTCCTCGCCCTTGCACGATGCGAGGGCGAGACCGCAGGCAAAAATTGCGAGCAGGCCAGTCAAACGCGTCATTCCGGTCTCCCTTCGGCGGTCGGTGCCCCGGTAACGTAATGACGCGACGCGGGAACGCCAAGCTTTCGCGCTTCGAGGCGCCGGCGCTTATCTCTATCGTGCCTTCCAGGTCAGCGGACCGGTCCGTTCGTAGAGCCAGTGATACTGCGTGACCATCTGCGTCGTTCGCATGGCGCGATAACCGAGCAAGCCTGCCGCGCCGAGGATCGCGTAGGTGACGGCATAGTAGTATAGGGACAGCAGCGTGCCCTCGAAGAGTGCGTAATCGAAGAAGCGCACCGCAGCGGCGAGCAGCGCCATATAGAATAGCAGCCGCCACAGAGGCCGCCAAGAACGGGCAAGACCGCGCCCGGAGAGGAACGCCGCGCCACCGCCGATCATCAGTGTCAGGACGATGAAGGCGCGCAATCCGCTGTCGGTTAGCCATGGCGTCAATGTCTGCGCGGTCGTGGTCACGATGCCGAAATCTCCTTCTCCGGTCCCGTGGCGCCGTCGAGATACGCCTCGCGCACATGCTCCGATGCGAGCAGTTCCTCGCCGGTCCCGGTCATGGTGATGCGCCCGTTGACCATCACGTAGCCGCGATTCGCCAGCCTCAGCGCGTAAAAGGCGTTCTGCTCGACCAGGAAGACGGTCAGACCTTGCGCGTTGAGCTCCTTGATGGCCTCGAAGATCTGTTTGACCACGAGCGGCGCGAGCCCCAGCGAGGGTTCGTCCAGCAGCAGCAGCTTGGGGCGCCCCATCAGCGCGCGGGCGATGGCGAGCATCTGCTGCTCGCCGCCCGACAATGTTCCGCCGCGCTGGTTGGAACGATCCGCCAGGCGCGGGAAGAGTGCGAACACCCTCGCGAGATCGGACTCGAAGCCATCGGGCGTATTCGCGACGATCGCGCCCATCTGCAGATTTTCCATCACCGTCATGCGCGGGAAGATGCGGCGTCCTTCCGGGGACTGACAAATTCCGAGCCGGGCGATCTCATGGGTCGGATGTTGGGAAATATCGGTGCCATCGAAGACGATCTTGCCGTGCGAGAGGCGCGGGCGCCCGCAAATGGTCATCATCGTCGTCGTCTTGCCCGCGCCGTTCGCGCCAATCAGAGCGACGATCTCGGCGGGGCGGATTTGCAGACTGACGTCGTGCAGCACCGGAAGCCGTCCGTAGCCCGCCGTGACACCGTCGAGTGCGAGGAGCGGCGCGGTCATGGCCTCGCCTCTAGCGCGGCCGCGTCCTCGTCGGAAACGCCGAGATAGGCCGCTATGACATGAGGATCGTTGCGGACCTCGCCCGGCGTTCCGTCGGCGATTTTCTTCCCGTAGTCGAGTACGATCACGTGGTCGGAGATGCGCATCACGACGCTCATATCGTGTTCGATGAGAAAGACGGCCGTGTCTTCCTTGTCGCGGATTGCCTGAAGCAGCGTATTCAGCGCATCGCTTTCCTTGGCGTTGAGTCCCGCCGCAGGCTCGTCGAGACAGAGGAGCCGGGGCCGGGTGCACATTGCGCGCGCGATCTCCAGACGCCGCTGATCGCCGTAAGCGAGGCTGCCCGCCGCTTCGTCGGCGCGTGGCAGGAGCCCCACTTGGCCGAGCCAGTAACGGGCAAGGTCGATCGCTTCCTTCTCGGCGATCCCAAACCGGCCAAGCCCGAAAATCGCGCCGAAGGAAAAGCCCGACGCGCGCGACAGCCCATTATGCTGCGCGACCATCAAGTTCTCCAACACCGTCATGCCGGGAAACAGCCGGATATTCTGAAAGGTCCGGGCGACGCGCGCGTCCGCATTGATCTCGTAATCGGTGAGGCGTTCGAGAAAACGAGGCGGGCCGTCCTTGCCATCGAGCGTGAGCATGCCCTCGGTCGGCTTGTAGAAGCCGGTGATGCAATTGAAGACGGTCGTCTTGCCTGCGCCGTTCGGGCCGATCAGCGCGGTGATGTCCTTGCACCCGACGGCGAAGGACACGTCGTCCACGGCGGTGATGCCGCCGAAATGCATGGACAAATGCTCCACGGTGAGGATGGGATCGCGATCCCAGGATTTCGCGTCCGCGCCGCTCATCCGCGTCCTTGCCTCACGAGATCGCCCGAGATGGCGCTCGCATCCCCCAGCGAGATCGTGGGCGCGCGCGACGAAACGAGACCGCGCGGGCGCCAAATCATGATGGCGACCATGGCGAGACCGAACAGGAGCATGCGGTAGAGCGCGGGGTCGAACTCTTGGCCGAAGATCGCCTGAAGTCCGGCGGTGTGGCGCAACGCCTCGAACCCGCCCACCATGACGATCGCGGCGATGGCGACGCCGAGCTGACTGCCCATGCCGCCCAAGACGACGATGGCGAGAATGATCGCCGATTCGATGAAGGTGAAACTCTCGGGACTGACGAAGCCTTGCCGTGTGGCGAAGAAGCAGCCCGCGAGGCCGCCGAACATGGCGCCCGTGGCGAACGCGCTGAGCTTGGTGAGAGTCGTGTTGATGCCGAGCGACCGGCAGGCGATCTCGTCCTCGCGCATGGCCTCCCATGCGCGCCCCACGGGGAGCCTCCGCAACCGCAAGGTCACGAGGTTGGTGACCAGCGCCAGGACCAGGATGACGTAATAGAGAAAGATGAGAGCGTGCAGTCCGTCATAGTGAATTCCGAAAAAGCCGCTGAACGTCGTGCCCTCGGCAAACGGCGAGAAGGGCAATCCGAAAAATGTCGGCTTCGGGATTCCGGCGATGCCGTTCGGACCGCCGGTCACCTCGGTCCAGTTGAGGAGAATGATGCGGACGATCTCGCCGAAGGCCAAGGTGACGATGGCGAGATAGTCGCCGCGGAGGCGCAGGACGGGAAATCCCAGGATTATTCCCCACAGCGCCGCGGCGGCGCCCGCGATGGGAAGGCCGATCCAGAAGCCGAGACCGAAATGGGTCGCGAGTAGCGCGAAGGTGTAGGCGCCGACGGCATAGAAGGCCACATAGCCGAGGTCGAGGAGGCCCGCGAGCCCGACCACGATGTTCAGCCCCCAGCCGAGCATCACATAGGTCAGGATCAGGATCGACAGATCGAACCAGTATCGAAGCGGTAACCCGAGATTGAACGCGGATTCCAGCGCATAGGATACGATCGGAAAGAACAGAGCGAACAGGATGCCGCCCGCGACGAAGACTTGCGTGTAAGGAAGATTGGGGAAGGTCCGGACAATGGCGCGGCGCAGCAGGCCGATCCCGATAAAGGCGAGCATGAGTGTTCCAAGGAGCCCGTAAAGTGTCTCCTGGAACAGAACGCCCGCCGCCACGCCTAGGACGCCAAGGGCGAACGCCAGCGCGAGCGTCACCTCATCTCGTGTTTCGAACGGCTCGAGTGTGAAGAGTTTCGCGAACGGCCGCGTCAGAGGATAATCGGTCTGCCAGACGAACAGGTTCAGCGCGAGCCGTCCGAAGAAGACGATGGCGACGACGGTCGCGAGGAGCGCGGGACGCGGTTCCAGCGCGAGCCCCGTCGCGCTGTCGACGGTGCGCAGCCCCAACACCAGCGAGAACAGAGCAAAGGCGATCGTCGCGGCGAGCAGGGAATCGCCGAGGGCCGAAGAGAGTTTCCGCCCGAGGGTTTTGCCGGAATCCGCCAACCTCACACCTTTTCGACCTCGGGCCGTCCGAGCAGGCCGGTCGGAAAGAAAATCAGGACGATAGCGAGCATCGAGAAGGCCGCGACGTCCTTGTACTCGATGGTGAAGTAGGCCGACCAGAAGGTCTCGATCAGCCCGATGATGAGCCCGCCCAGCATGGCGCCTGGGATCGAGCCGATGCCGCCGAACACCGCCGCGGTGAAGGCCTTGATGCCGACCACGAAGCCGATGAAGAAGTCGATCACACCATAATAAAGGAGGTAGAGCAGGCCCGCGACGGCCGCCAATCCCGCGCCGAGCACGAATGTGAGCGAAATGGTCCGGTCCACATCGACGCCGGAGAGCGCGGCCATCAGCCGGTCCTGCTCACAGGCACGCTGCGACCGGCCGAGCGCGGTGCGATTGATCAGGAGCCAGAACCCGCCCATGACCAGCACCGTGGTCGTCACGATCAGGATTTGAATGTTGGAAACGATCACCGAAAACGATCCTTGTTGGAACAACTCGTAGCCGCCCGTCACGACGGGCTGCAGCGGCTTCACCCGCGCGCCTTGCGCGATTTGAATGAAGTTCTGCAGCACGATCGACATGCCGATGGCGGTGATGAGCGGTGCCAGGCGGAAGGATTCGCGCAAGGGCCGGTACGCCACGCGCTCGACGGTCCAGCCCCAAACGGCCGTCAGTATCATCGCGATAATGAGCACGAGAAGGAGGGCGAGCGGCACGGCGGTGATGCCGATCGCCGTCAGCGCCAGGAATGCGATCAAGGCAATGAACGCACCGACCATGAAAACGTCGCCATGGGCGAAGTTGATCATGCCGACGATGCCGTAGACCATCGTGTAGCCAATGGCGATCAGCCCGTAGATCGAGCCCAGGGTCACGCCATTGATGAGCTGCTGCAGGAAATAGGCCATGGATGCCTGCTGCGCCTTCCCCCTTTGGCCTTGCAGACGCAAGAAGACACGCAACAACGCACCTCGCGCACGTCCTCAAGCGAGCGGATCGCGAGCCTTCGCGTCCAATCCCAATCCTTTTAGCAAGAAGGGCGTGCCCTGTGCATGCCCAAATTCAGAGCAGGAGGTGGGAGCCGTCGCAGAATGGCGGGTCGCCCGTATCCTTGCAGCCGCAAAGGAGCGCGGTTTCCGTGCGCTCCGCGGTGAACATCAAAGGTTCCAGGCCCGTGCCCGCATGGGAGCCGTCGCAAAAGGGCTGCTTCTTGCTCCGCCCGCAGCGGCACCACGCATAGCGTTTGCCCTCTTCGAGCTCGACTTGATAGGGGGTGAGCTGTGGGCGCTCCGGCTCGTCGGTCATTGAATTTTCCCAGCGTCATTGTCAACCAGTAGCCATGTCCTGCTTAGCCAATTCGGCCCGGAGTGACAAGGAAGCCGCAGGCTTTCGCGTTAAGCTCACCCTTAAGTTTTACCGTTTAGTCTGCGCTGGATCAGATGGCCCACCGAGAATCCGGAAGACGATGAAATTTCGGGCGCCCCCCTTGAGTCCGCGGCCGTTCCGCATCATAGAGGGCGTGCGGCTGCTCCCGGCCTGCGCCGTCCGCTTGCGAATGGACGCGGGCGAGACGGAAGGCGGCTTGGGGGACGCAGCGGGGGCATGACGATTCTGGAGGCCGCCCGTGGCTGAACTGATTTTCGCTCTGCTTGCCCTGGCGCTGTTTTTCGCGCTGGCGATGAATCGTGCCTCCTTCCGCACATGGGCGATCGCAACCGCGATCTACACGCTTGCCCTTCAAATCGGCTTCGGATTTCCCGTCTGGTCGTTTGCCGGCTGGATCGTGGCGGGGCTGCTTTACGCGGCGAGCTTTCCCGGCGTGAAGCGGAGCTACATCACGAAGCCCGTCTATCGCGCACTGAAGGGCGCGATGCCCTCCATTTCGGAGACCGAACGGGAAGCGCTGGAAGCCGGAACCACCGGTTGGGACGCGGAGCTGTTCGGCGGCCGTCCCGATTTCGCCAAGCTCCGCCGCGTGGCGCCGATCACGCTCACCGAGGAAGAACGCGCCTTCCTGGACGGCCCGGTCGAGGAGCTGTGCGGGAAGCTCGACGATTGGCGCATCCGGCACGGCCTTCGCGACATTCCCGGCGACATCTGGCAGTTCGTCCGCGAGAAGGGCTTTCTCGGCATGCTCATCTCGAAGGAGCATGGCGGGCTGGGTTTTTCCGCGCAGGCTCAATCGTTGGTTCTGGGCAAGATCTCGACCAAGAGTCCCGACGCGTCGATCATCGTCATGGTGCCGAATTCGCTCGGGCCCGGCGAACTGATCGAGAAATACGGCACGGTACAGCAAAAGGCGCACTACTTGCCGCGTCTTGCAAAGGGCGCCGAGATTCCATGCTTCGCGCTCACCGGTCCCTTTTCCGGTTCGGATGCGGCGTCCATGCGCGATGTGGGCATCGTGACCAAGGGCATGCATGACGGCGTCGAGACGCTTGGCATCAAGCTGACCTGGGACAAGCGCTACATCACGCTCGCCCCGAACGCGACGCTGCTCGGTCTCGCCTTCCGCCTGCTGGACCCGGACAATCATCTGGGGCGGGGCGAGGAGATCGGCATCACGCTCGGCCTCATTCCCGCAGGCCATCCGGGCGTCGAGATCGGACGCCGCCATTTGCCGACCGGCGTGGCATTCCCGAATGGGCCCACCCGTGGCCGCGATGTCTTCATACCCATGGACTGGATCATCGGCGGGCCGGAGCGGGCGGGGCAGGGCTGGCGCATGCTGATGAGTTGCCTCGCGGCCGGGCGTTCGATTTCCCTGCCGGCGACGAGCGCGGCGGCGGCGAAGGCCATGGCGCGGCACAGCACGGCCTATGCCCGCGTGCGCAAACAGTTCGGCCTGCCGATCGGGTATATGGAAGGGGTCGAAGAGCCGCTCGCGCGTCTCGTGGAGAACGCCTACGGGCTCGAGGCGGCGCGGGCCGTCACCGCCTCCATGGTGTCCGCGGGCGAGAAGCCCGCCGTCATTTCCGCGCTGCTGAAATACATGTCGACAGACCGCATGCGCCAAAGCGTGAACGATGCGCTCGACATTCACGGCGGCCGCGGCATTTGCGATGGACCCGCGAACTATCTCCAGGCCGCCTATCAGATGGTGCCTGTCGGCATCACCGTCGAAGGCGCGAACATCCTGACGCGCTCGTTGATCTCCTTCGCGCAAGGGGCGCTGCGCAGCCATCCTTACCTCCTCGCCGAGATCGAATCTCTGGGCGACGAAGACCGCGAGCGCGGCATCGAGACCTTCGAAGCGCTGTTCGACGATCATCGCGCCTTCCTGTTCTCGAACGCGGCAGGGGCGCTCTTCCATAACGTGAGCTTTGGCGCCTTCGCCGCCGCGCCCGTCGACGCGGGCGAGATGAAACATTGGTGGAAGCAGCTCTCGCGCGCCTCGCGCAGCTTCGCGCTGACCGCCGACGTCACCGTCGCGCTTCTCGGCGGCAGCCTGAAGGTGAAGCAGAAGATCACGGGCAGGATGGCGGACGCGCTGGCGGAGTTGTATCTCCTCTCGGCGATCCTCAAACGCTATCAGGACGACGGCCGTCAGTGGGCGGATCGTAAGCTTGTGGACTGTTGCGCACGCAATTGCCTGGCGCGGTTCGACGCGGCCATGCGCGGCGTCGTCGACAATTTTCCGGTGCGCTGGGCCGCGTGGCTGGTGGGGCCGCTGGTGCTGCCCTTCGGTGTGCGCCGGCCAGCCACTGACAAGGACGCCAAGATCATCGTGCGCCAGGCCCTGGAGCCGGGCGCGTTCCGCGATCGCCTGACGCGCGGCATCTATATGTCGGATGATCCCGGCGATGCCGTCGGTGTTCTCGAAGTGGCGCTGGAAAAGACCGTCGCCAACGAGGACGCCGAGAAGAAACTGGAGCGCGCCATCCGGAAAGGCGAGGTCCAGCGCTTCCACGATCGCGATTGGATCGAGGACGCGGAAGCGAAAGGCGTTCTGACATCGGATGAAGCGCGCGAGCTCGCGGCCTTGCGCGATCTGGTTGCCCGCGTCATCGCCGTCGACGATTTCTCCGCAGCCGAACTCGCCCGCAACGCTCTATCCGGCCGGAGCGAATCCCCTTCAAATCAGCACATCGCCGCCGAGTAAAACGCCCCTATGCCAATCACTATTCCTGAGCTGAAAGACTGGACCTTCTCTGTCGACTACGAGGGCATCGCCTGGGCCGTCGCCGACCGCGAGGGCGAGAGCATGAATGCCCTGGGGCGGCGCCCCACCGAGGAGCTGGACAAGATCGTCTCGGCGGTCGAGGGGGCCGAAGCGGGCGAGGTCAAAGGCCTCGTTCTCATCAGCGGCAAGGATACGAGCTTCATCGCCGGTGCCGACATCAACGAGTTCGACAATTTCGACACCGACGACAAGATCAAGGATGCGGTGAAGCAGACGCTGGGGCTGTTTGACCGGATCGAGAAGCTGCCGGTTCCCGTAGTCGCGGCGATCCACGGTTACTGCCTTGGCGGCGGGCTGGAACTCGCGCTGGCCTGCCATTGGCGCATCGCCGACCGCGAAGAGGGGACGCGCCTCGGCTTCCCCGAGGTGAAGCTCGGCATCTTTCCCGGTCTGAACGGAACGGTTCGCGCCATACGCTCGGCGGGCCCCGTGGACGGGATGACCGCCATGCTCACGGCCAAGATGCTGCGCCCAAGCGCCGCGCGCGCCATGGGCCTCGTCGACCAGCTTGTCCCCACACGCCACAACCTCCGCTGGGCCGCGCGCAAGGCGGTACTCAAGAAGCTCCGCTCCAAGGGCGCGCCTTGGTGGAAGAAGCTCATGCTGAAGCAGCCGGTACGCGGGATGCTCGCCAAGCAGATGCGGCAGAAGACGGCGGCGAAAATCCGCGAGGAGCACTATCCCGCGCCGTTCCGGCTCATCGACCTGTTCGAGACCTGCGGCGACGATCCGGAAGGCATGCGCCTTGCGGAAACCCAGCTCTTCGCGCCGCTCTTCATCAGCGACACGGCGCGCAATTTGCGCCGGGTGTTCAAGCTGTCGGAAATGCTGAAGGCCGATGCGCCGAAGGGCACGTTCAAGCCCCGCAAGGTGCATGTCATCGGCGCGGGCACGATGGGCGGCGACATCGCCGCCTGGTGCGTCGTGAGCGGCATGCAGGCGAGTTTGCAAGATCTCGACGAAGGACAGATCGAGAAGGCGTTGTCCCGTGCCAAGAAGCTGTTCAAGAAGCGCGTGCGCGGGAAGACCGCTTACGAGTCCGCCGTGGCGCGCCTCATTGCCGATCCGCACGGCAAATATCTCCGCCAAGCCGATGTGATCATCGAGGCGGTCGCCGAGAAGCTCGACGTGAAGCAGAAGATCTTCGCGGAGATCGAAGGCAAGGCGAAGCCGGACGCGGTGCTCGCGACCAATACCTCGTCGTTGAAGCTCGAACAGATCGCGGCGCCCTTGAGGGATCGCGGCCGTCTGGTCGGCATCCACTTCTTCAACCCGGTCGCCCAGTTGCCGCTGGTCGAGGTCGTGCGAGGGGAGGCGACGCGCGAGGAGGAGATCGGCAAGGCTTGCGCCTTCGTCACCGCGATCAACAAGCTGCCCTTGATCGTCAAGAGCTGTCCGGGATTCCTCGTGAACCGTGTGCTCGCGCCGTACATGATGGAGGCGGTGCGCCTCTATCAGGAAGGCCAGCCGCGCGAGAAGATCGACCAGGCCGCGCTGAAGTTCGGCATGCCGATGGGGCCCATGGAACTGATGGACATGGTCGGCCTCGATATCTGCAACAAGGTGGGCGAGGAGTTGTCGCTGGCCCCGGAAGCGCAAGGCACTGCCGGCAACGCGCTCGCCAGCCTCGTCAAGCAAGGCAAGCTCGGCAAGAAAACGGGTCATGGCTTCTACGAATGGGTGGACGGCAAGCCGAAGCGGAAGGACATGCAATTCTCCGATGCGGAGTTGACGCGGCTCGGCGAGGAACTCGTCGCGCCGCTCCTTGCCGAAGCGGCCCGCGCGGAGGCGGAAGGCGTGGTCGCCGATGCCGACCATGTCGATGCCGGGGTCATTTTCGGGACCGGCTTCGCGCCCTTCCGCGGCGGCCCGCTCCACTACGCGAAGACGAAGAGCGGCGCCGTGGCGGGACAGGCCGCGGCGTGAGGACCTGAAGGGCCGGAAGGAACACCATGACGAAAACGGAACTGCGGCGCGTGGCGGTGTTGGGCGGGGTCAGGACCCCGTTCTGCCGGTCGCATACGGCCTATGCGGAACTGTCCAACCTGGACCTGCTGACGACGGCGCTGACCGGGCTTGCCGAGCGCTTCGCTCTGCATGGCGCGCATGTCGATGAGGTGGTCGGCGGCGCCGTGGTCACCCATGCCAAGGACTGGAACCTGGCGCGGGAGGCCGTCATCGGCAGTCCGCTGGCGCAGACGACGCCCGGCATCACCATGATGCAGGCCTGCGGCACCAGCCTTCAAGGCGCGCTCGGGATCGCGGCCAAGATCGCGGCCGGCCAGATCGAATGCGGCATCGCCATGGGCTCCGACACGACGAGCGATGCGCCGATCGTGTTCCAGAAGAAATTCGCAAGGCGCCTCGTGGCGGCTTCCCGCGCCAAGAGTTTGGGGCAGCGCATCGGGGCATTCAAAGGCATGAGCCCCGGCGAACTCGCGCCGGTGCCGCCGGACACGCGCGAACCGCGCACCGGGCTCGGCATGGGCGAGCATTGCGAGCTGATGGCCAAGGAGTGGGGCATCTCGCGCCAAGACCAGGATCGCCTGGCCTTCGAAAGCCACAAAAAGGCGGCGGCGGCCTATGACGAGGGCTTCATGGACGACCTCGTCATTCCTTGCGCGGGCGTGTTCCGGGACAACAATATCCGCGAGGACATTTCGCTCGAGAAAATGGCCGAGTTGAAGCCGGTGTTCGACAAGCTGGGCGGTACGATCACCGCCGCGAATTCGACACCATTAACGGATGGAGCCGCCTCCGTGCTCCTCTCCAGCGAGGAATGGGCGGATTCCAAGGGATTTCCCGTGCAGGCTTATTTAACTTTGGGTCGCACTTCTGCCGTAGACTATGTTGATGGTGAAGGTCTCTTGATGGCACCGGCCGTTGCTGTCAGCGAACTGTTGCAGCAAGCGGGCCTTGCCCTTCAAGACTTCGACTATTACGAGATTCACGAAGCATTTGCTGCGCAGGTATTGGCGACGTTGAAGGCATGGGAATCCGAAGGCTATTGCCGGGACCGGTTGGGGCGAGACGCACCGCTGGGGCCGATCGATCGCACGAGACTGAACGTCAAGGGCTCGTCGATCGCGATCGGGCATCCTTTTGCCGCCACAGGGGCGCGAATTCTGGCAGTTTTGGCCAAACTCCTTCATAATGGAGATGGCAAAAGAGGTTTGATTTCAGTGTGTACCGCTGGAGGCATGGGTGTTGCGGCGATCCTGGAAGGGGTCGGCAGGTCCAGTCCGGCGGATGCGGTTATAAATTGAAGGGCGCAAAAACAAGTGCTCGACCGCCGGATCAAGAATTGGGTCCAACGAGACCCGTCAGGGACAGGGAGTTATTGTGACACGACCGAGGCGCGGCCCGAATCCGCGGCCCGACCCATGACGGAGGTTTCCATGCGGGACCATGTTCTCTCAGCGGCGATGGGTATTGCGCTTGCTGCCGCGCTTTTGCCTGCGACCGCGACAGGCGCGCAGGCCGGCGATCCAACGGGATATTGGCGCAAGGCCGACCAAGGCCAATTTCCGGCCAAGATGCAGATCTATCGCTGCGGCGGCCGCTCTATTTGCGTGAAGATCGCCTGGTTGCAGAACCCGCGCGACAGCCAGGGGCGCGTGCTCCAGGACGTGCGGAACGTGAACCCCTCCCTCCGGGGGCGCACCATCGAGGGGCTGCCGATCGTCAAGGGCATGGGCCAGGTCGGCGCCAATCAGTGGAAGGGCAGCATCTACAATCCGGAGGACGGAAAGACCTATTCGGCGACCATTACTCTGGCCTCTTCGAGCAAGATCGTCCTCAAGGGCTGCGTCGCCGCGTTCCTATGCCGCGAACAAGTTTGGCTGAGAACCTCCGCGCCGCCGCCGCGCGAGGAGGAGAAGCCGGAGCCTGAGGTCGAGGCGTCCGCCGAACCGGCCGCGCCGCGGGCAGAACCCGCGGCGGCCGTGGCGGTTCCAGCGGCAGCGACGGCGGCAGCAACTGCGGCAGCCGCTCCGGCCACCGGCAGCAGCGTCGCCAACGCCGAAGTGCTGGCCCCCGCCGGCAAGCCGGGCGTTGGGCAGCCAGGCTATCGTTA
>DLGJ01000001.1:0-152 GCA_002482645.1 Hyphomicrobiaceae bacterium UBA7697 | reverse complement strand
CCGCCTCCAAGCAGCCCGGTTTCACGGGCGAGAGCGTGTCGAGCATGTTCTCCATGGCTTCACCGCTCGAGTCCGCGAACGCCAAGACGGTCACGCGCACCGCGCCGCCTCCGGCAGCGCCCCGTGCGGCCGCCGTCGCGCCGAAGCCGGTC
>DLGJ01000014.1 GCA_002482645.1 Hyphomicrobiaceae bacterium UBA7697 | reverse complement strand
CACTTTATGGGTACAGAACCTAGCGCGGGCGCGCCGGCTAGCCGGGATTTTCGAAGGGACGGATGCGCTGCTTACGCGGTTTCGCCGGCGCGGTCACCGGCGGCAACCCGCCGTTGAAATCGAAGATCTGCCGGAAGATGCCGGGCGTCATGACCGACATCGGATTGACGAGGACGGTCGGGTCATCGAGCTTGCCCTTGATGGCGAAGGTAATCCCGACCACGCCCTCGCCCTGCCGGCCGACAAAGACGCGCCCCAAGACCGGCACCGCGCCAAGGGCCGAGTTGAGACCGTAAAGCGGGACATAGGTGCCGCCGAGATCGACCGTGCGCGATTTGAAGTTGACGGCTCCGCGCAACGTCGCGCCAAGCTGCGGACCATTCACATAGGCATCGTTGAGCTGGAATTTTCCTCGGCCAACCACGAACGGCGCGCGCAAGCGCCGGAACACGATCTTACGCGCGACCTCCGGCCTGTTCTGGCCGAGAGCGGCCGCCGAGCTTGGGTCGGTCAGAACGTCGGCCACGACGCTGTCTCCGACGACCGCGAAGTCGCGCACCCTCAGCGTCCCCGATTTCTGGTCCGCGCCGCCCGCATCCAGATTGACCTGCAGCGAAGCCTTGCCCCCCTGAATGCTCCGGTAAAAACCAATGAGCCTGAAGGCCGCCCCGGCATCGTCGGCATGGGCCAGCAGGACGCGGGCGCCGTCCCGGTTCTCCAGTTCGATGCTCACAGGCTTGTTGCCGTTGAGGTAGCCATTTCCACGCAGCGCAATCAATCGGCCGTCGCGTTTCGTGAGCGCGATATCGACGTCCGTCGCCGTGGTGTCGTCGTATCCGACGAGACGGCCGACCTTCGCCGTCAAGTCGATGTCAAAGGACTCGTCCCGTTGAACCGATGCACCTTCGGCAAACTGATCCGCGGAGAAGAGTGCGTGGAAGAACCCTCTCCCGTCGTAGGACGGGCCCTCCGCGTGAACCTCGAGAATGCCGTCGCTGCGCAGATCGCCCTTGATCGAAAGGTTCGTGAGCGGATTGACCGAGAATTGCGAGAAATAGAGGCTCTGAAGGTGGTTCCCGGTGTCGAGCGCGACCCTGCCGGAGATGTTGAGGTCTTCACCCGTGATCTGGAAGTTCTCGAGGTCCGTCGAACCGTCGGGCCTTCGGTTCACATCGAAGCCGATCCGCGCCTCTTGACCGGCGGGCTTCTTCCATCCCATCGCGCCGAAGAGAAGTTCGGCCTGCGTCAGATCCGCGGCCATGCTCATTTTCGACGTATCGGGTTGTCCGGTCCCCGTTCCCAGTCCCCGGAGATAAAGGGTGACGGGGATCGGCCCGTTCACGATGTGGTTGATCTTCAGTCCGAGTTTTTCCCGCGCCTCCGCGTCGAGGACCGCCGTGACCGATATTGGCGGTTGCTGGCTTTCGGCCGCGTAGAAGACGCGCTGCCAGTGTACCGTCGCCGGAACGTTCTTGATCTTGACGTTACCGGAAGCGCTCAGGCCCTCGCTCGACAAGTTCATGTCGACGACGCCGCCTTGAATTCCCAGATCGCCGACGAGATTGGGTGTGATCGCGTTTTCGAGCCGTGCCACGCCCGACATCTTGATGTCCTTGAAATCGAGGTCGTTCACGATCGGCATGGACAAGGTGAACTCGCCCGTCGCGGTCCCACCGAGAAAGTCCGGCTTCAAGCCCACCTCCGCGATGTAGCCGAGCGGCTTGTGATCGAGGAGCGTCAACACCGCGGGCGTGGGCGCTGCCGCGCGAAAGTTCACGATGCCCTCTTGCGGGTCGTCGCGCAGATCGGGAATGAAAAACCGCCCGTCGCTGAGCGCGATTTCCATCCCATTGCCGGCGTCGATCTTGCCTTCCGGAATGTCCACGGAGAATTCCATGCCGGAGACGGTCATCGTCGCGTTGCCCGTTCGAACGGGAGGCAGTTCGGGAAGGTAAGAGATGTCGGTGTCGGCGAATTTCAGCTCGACATCGATCGCGCCCTCGGGCGCGTCCTCTCCTTGCCCGATCGCCTCGAGCATTCCCGGCTTCAACGCGACATTGAACGATCCTCCAAGGACCTCCCCCCCTCGAACCCGTTCCAACACCCATTGACGCGCCTTGCCCGCCAGAAACTTCGGCCAAAGCTGTTTGAGCGTATCGACTGACATCGCGCTCACATCGCCCGAGAGCCGTACCGCGGGGGAGTCGAACCCGTCCGTAACGGTTCCCTTCGCGGCGATCTTCGCGTCGCCGGCGCGAATGACGAAACGCGACAAGGTCAGGCTGCCGTCCCGAAGCGACAGCTTGCCCTTGGCCCGCCACTCGTCGACCTTGGTCGGCCCGAGCCCGAACTCGTCGATGCCCAGGACGGCATCCTCCGCTTTGATATCGAAGGTCCAGGACGCAATCTTGTTCGCCTTGTCGAAGTTC
The DNA here is from genome assembly GCA_002482645.1 of Hyphomicrobiaceae bacterium UBA7697. Taxonomy (GTDB): domain Bacteria; phylum Pseudomonadota; class Alphaproteobacteria; order Rhizobiales; family Methyloligellaceae; genus Methyloceanibacter. The sequence goes on along the minus strand of DLGJ01000014.1, from coordinate 18,599 downwards.
GGCCGGAACGTGCCGCTGAAGGTTGCCTGCGCGTGCTTGTCCCATCGCAACGTGGATGGCGCCAGCTCTACGATCTTTCGCCCTTCGATGTAGCGAAGCGTAACGTCCCCATGATCGATCCGCATGGGGGTGTCGCGATCCCATGGAGGCGTGATCTGGCCCGGCGCCAAGCGGACTTTCGCCTCGCCACCGATGAAGTCTCCATTGCGTGCCAGATCCGCGAAGGCTTCGCCGTCGACGGCCATATCCAGTGCGCGCAGCAAACCGACTGTCGGAAAATTGCCCGCTATTCCGGACGGCACCAAGTTCTCGATGAGAACATGGATCTCCAGCCCGTTGGTGCGCGCCTTCTGCGCCGTGCGGACTTCAAGCTGCCAGTCGCCGCGGCTGGAAGCGACGTTGGCCTCACCCACGATCACGCTGCGCCGGTCGTGATGCCGAAGATCGAGGGCGAAGTCCGGCACCTGCCATAGCGTTTGATTTCCGTCCCTATACAGAACGACGATGGAGTCCTTCAGGCCAAAGCGCGTGAGATAGGACGTATCGGAACGGCGGACGCGCTCGAAGATCTCGTTGACCGCGTTGGTGAGGTTGAAGTTGCGCGCGTCTTTCGCTTTCGGCGCCGGAGATTTCGTAGGTGCGGCGTGTTTGGTGCCGGTTGGCTGCGAATCCCCTGCTCCAATCGCCCCGCGCATCAGCTCATCGCTCTCCTCTCCAGGCTTTGAAAACGCGAGCGACAGACCGCTTTCCTCGTCATAGGTCATGACCAAGCGCGAACCGATGAAGTCCACGCTGCCAGGTGCGATCCTGCCTGACAGGAGCGCCGCTCCGCTGAGGCCGACCGCAGCCTGCGGCGCTTGGGCCACGACCTCTCCTTCCGGATCGACGAGGCGAACGTTGCGCAGCCGAAGGACAACCCCGGGGCCGTCCGCGCTGCGCTGGAGCACGGCGTCCTCGACCTTCACGGTCAGGCCGGAAAGCTGTTCGTTGATCGCATTCTCGATCGGCGGCACGAGGCCCGGCAGAGAGATCGGTCCGCGCGCCAAGCGTCCATAGCCCAGGACAATGGCGATCAGTCCGACGACGACGATACCGGCGAAGATCTCGCGGAAGAAATGTGCACCCTGTGACGACAGTCTCGCGAGCTGCACCTGGACCGGCTGGGGAACCCGTTTGACGAGCTGGCGCCCACGCCTGGGGAGCGCGCGGAGGGCCTTGCCGCCTTCCGAGGTCAGCTTGGCCAAGGCCCCTGCTTGCGGTTCGTCCATTCAGTCACAGGCCCCAGTGGTCTGTCGAGCGACCCATGCGGCGCCCGTCTCCAAAGAGGCGGCCGCCCACGCTGCTCGCTTCCCGCAAGATCGCCCCGCAAGATCGCCCCGTATGCCGCACATGAGGCCCACCGCAGAGGCCGAAGCGATCGGTCCTTAGTCTCGCTACCAATTCCGGCTCTCGGAGGCGCGTCCAGGACGCAATCCGCCGTTGCGCGTCGTTACCACGGTGCGCGAGCCAACGCTAAGCACTTGTTCCATAGGATGTCTCAAAATCGGCTAAACCAAGGCGAATCAACGCCTAAGCAGCTTCGAGACGCCATGCGCGGGCCGGCCGACAACCCGCATGACAACAATGGCACGAAACGATAATGTTGGATCGGCAACAGGCATCGCGTCTTGGCCGTTCGGGAGGCCATAGCATTCTGCTCGATGGCATTTCGCCATGGGCCGGATGGTTTTCGTTGCGCGGACCCTGGGGCCGGGTTGTATTTCGCGCTGCGTCACGCGTTTCGAGGGGGAGAACCGAGCAATGTTCACGAAGAAACCAGAGCCGAGTGGCCCGATGGCCAAGCTGGGTGGCGAGCGCCCCAGCAGCGCTTCGGAATCGAAATCGTCGCCGTTTACGGACCGGCCGTCGCCGCAGCCCAAGGCCCCGGGACCGGCCATGGGCAAGATGGTCCCCTCGATCATCGGCGAGGACCTGTCAATTCAGGGGAATGTCTCTTCCAAAGGCGAAATCCAGGTCGACGGCCAGATCCAAGGCGACGTCCATTGCGGCTCGCTGCTGCTTGGCGACAAGGCCCAAATCAATGGCTCCGTCGTCGCCGAGGACGTCGTGGTCCGCGGCAAGGTGATGGGTTCGGTCCGCGGTCTGCGCGTGACCCTGCAGTCTCAGTCCCACGTCGAGGGCGATATCTATCACCAGAGCCTCGCCATCGAGCAAGGCGCCTATTTCGAAGGAAAGTCTCGCCGCTCGGACAATCCGATGGAGGCCGCTTCGTCCGGCTCGAAGCCGAGTTCCGCGGCTACATCCTCCGGCAATCCATTTTCGAGCAACGCCGCCGAGTAGCGCGTCCGGCGGCCGGACATTTTGACGGACAACGATCCGGCCGCGGCCGGTTGCGTTACGTCTTCGCGTCCGCGCTGATCCGCTCCGCCAGAGCCGCCTCGATGAAACCGTCGATATCGCCATCGAGAACCGCCGGCGGGTTCGTGTTTTCGATGCCCGTGCGCAGATCCTTCACCAACTGATAGGGCTGTAGCACGTAGGACCGGATTTGGTGCCCCCAGCCGATTTCGGATTTGGAGGCCGCGGAGGCCAGCGCCTCTTCCTCGCGCCGTTTGAGCTCCGCCTCGTAAAGACGGGCACGCAGCATCGCCCACGCGGTCGCGCGATTCTTGTGCTGGGACCGCTCGTTCTGACATTGCACCACGATCCCGGTCGGCTCGTGGGTGATCCGCACCGCGCTATCGGTGGTGTTCACGTGCTGGCCGCCCGCGCCGGATGCCCGATAGGTGTCGATCCGCACATCCTTCTCGTCGATCTCGATTTCGATCGCATCGTCGATCGCCGGATAGACCCAGACGGACGCAAAACTGGTGTGACGGCGCGCATTGGAATCGAAGGGCGATATCCGCACGAGGCGGTGCACGCCGGACTCCGTCTTGAGCCAGCCATAAGCATTGAGGCCCTTGACGAGAACCGTCGCCGATTTGATCCCGGCCTCTTCACCGGGACTTTCACCGATCAGTTCGACTTTGTATTCGCGTCCTTCCGCCCAGCGCATATACATGCGCACCAACATTTGAGCCCAGTCCTGGCTTTCGGTCCCGCCGGCCCCGGCATGGATCTCCACATAGGCGTCATTCGCGTCCGCCTCGCCGGACAGCAGAGCCTCGACCTCGCGCGTGTGCGCTTCCTGACGGAGCTTGCGCAAAGCCGCCTCGGCTTCGGCAACGATACTCTCGTCATTCTCTTCTTCGCCAAGGGTGGCGAGGGTGACGTTGTCGTCGAGTTCGGCGTTGATTTGATCGAATGCGCCGAGCGCCCCCTCGAGTTGCTGACGTTCGCGCATCAGGCTTTGCGCGCGCGCCGCGTCGTTCCAGAAATCGGGGGCTTCGGCCTCGCGGTCGAGTTCGGTTAGGCGCGCCCTGGCTTGCGCGGGGTCAAAGATGCCTCCGCAGCAAAGACAGCGACTCTTTGATTTCGTTTACAAGCGCCTCGGTTTCGGCTCGCATCCTACCCTCTTGCTGTGTCTTGGATGGTCAAACGACAGATTCGCGCGCGGACCGACTCCGTGCTGGCAACATCTCTTAGCATTGGATATGGCCCGGCGCGCCCGCTACGCGATCAGAACCGCCCGAAGATACCGGTACGGCGCTGACGGCGGGGTTGGGTCGGCTGCGCCATGGCCCGCGGCGGACTGGCGGATTGGCGCGGTACCGGCGCTGGAGCCGCCGCGGTCGGATAAGACGGATAGGCACCGCCCTGCCCGCCATCCCCGTCCGGCTCCGCCTGGGCTTGCGCGGCAGCGGCCGCCGACACCTGCTCGGGCTTGAACGCTTCGATGACCGTTCCCGGCTGCCCTTTGCGCGCGGGCAGACCCGTTTTGTGGTTCACGGGAATCATGATCGCACCGGGCGGGGCACGGAACGGCTTGGGCGGCACGTCCCGCAGCGCCTCTTCCATGAACTGTTTCACGATCGGCGCGGCCAGTCCGCCGCCCGTCGCGCTTCGGCCCATGGGCTTGGGCTGGTCGTAGCCCACATAGGCCCCGACGACGAGGTCCGGCGTATAGCCGATGAACCATGCGTCCTTGTAATTGTTGGTCGTCCCGGTCTTGCCGGCCACGGGGCGCTTCAGGGAAACCAGGCGGCGCGCCGTACCGGACTGCACGACGCCCTCCATGATCCCGACCATCTGATACGCCGCGATGGGATTCACGACCTGATCCCGCACATCGACGAGTTCCGGCTCGGTCTGGCCCGTCCATTCCCGGGCCGAACACCCTTTGCAGTCACGCTTGTCGTGCCGCCAGACCGTACGCCCATAGCGATCCTGGATCCGGTCGATGAACGTCGCCTCGACTTTCCGGCCTCCGTTCGCGATCATCGAATAGGCCGTGACCATGCGAAGAAGCGTCGTCTCGCCCGCGCCGAGCGACATGGACAGGGCCGGCATGAGGTTGTCGTAGACGCCGAAGCGCCGCGCATATTCGGCGATGACCGGCATGCCGATATCCCGCGACAGACGCACGGTCATCAAGTTCCGGGACTTCTCGATGCCTGTGCGCAAGGTGGATGGACCTGCGCCGCCGCCCGAATAGTTCTTCGGGCACCATGGCGGCATGCCGCGGCCCTGGCTCACGCAAATCCGGCCGTCGAGGATGATGCTGTTGGGTGCATATCCGTTGTCGAGCGCTGTCAGATAGATGAGCGGCTTAAACGACGAGCCCGGCTGCCGCAGGGCCTGGGTCGCGCGGTCGAACTGGCTCTGATGGAAGCTGAAACCGCCGGCGATCGCCAGCACGCGGCCCGAATGCGGGTCCATGGCCACGAGCGCGCCGCTGACCTTCGGGACCTGCTGGAGAGACCATTCACCTGCCACCACCTCCGTGATCTCGGTTTCGTCGTCCCCTTCCGCCTTTTTCGTCTTCTCGACCGGCGCGACGTAGACGACGTCGCCGGGCTTCAGAACGGACTTGATGGGCTTGCGGGTCCACCGCACTTGAGAAGCGGGAATGACACCGGTTTCCCGGTCCTCGACGAGTTGACCTTGCTTGTCGCGCCCTGGGCGGACTCCGATCTTCGCGGCCTCGTTGTTCACTTCGAGGACGACGGCGAGCCTCCACGGCTCGATGTCCTTCCAGACCGGAATGCCCGCGAGCGTCTTGCCCCAATCGCCGGATGTGTCGATGTTCTTTTCGACGCCACGCCAACCGGCATGGGACCGGTCATAGCTGGTCAAGCCATCCACGAGCGCCTCGCGCGCGATGGCCTGCATGCGAGGATCCAACGACGTCCGGACCGAAAGGCCGCCGCCGTAAAGCTTGTCCTCGCCGAACCGGTCGAGAATTTCGCGGCGAACCTCTTCGGCGTAATATTCCGATGCATGGATTTGCGGACCGTATTTCCGCGCCAGGACGCCAAGCGGCCTCGCCTTCGCCTCCTCGCCTTCCTCCGCCGTGGCGAATCCGTTCTCGACGACGCGGTCGATCACCCAGTTGCGCCGGGCAAGCGCGCGTTTCGTATGCTTGTACGGATCGTAGCGGCTGGGCGCCTTCGGCAGCGTCGCCAGATACGCCGCCTCGTCCAAGGTGAGTTCGTTCAGGGCCTTATTCCAATAGCGCTGTGCCGCCGCCGCGACACCGTAGGCGCCGCCGCCGAGATAAATCTCGTTGAGATACAGTTCGAGGATTTGATCCTTGGTGAAGGCCCGTTCGATTCGGATGGCGAGAATCGCCTCCTTCAACTTACGCTCGACATTCTGCTCGCTGGTCAGCAGGAAGTTCTTCGCGACCTGCTGCGTGATGGTCGAAGCGCCGACCATGTGGCTGCCGCCCGACTGCATCGTGCTCAAATTGGCGATGATGGCGCGGACGATGCCCTGAATGTCCAGGCCGCCATGCTGATAGAAATTCTTGTCCTCGGCGGAAATAAACGCATCGATCACGCGCTTCGGGATTGCAGTGATCGGCACGTAGATCCGCCGTTGACGCGCATATTCCGCGATCAGACGCCCGTCATTGGCGTGAATGCGGGTCATGACCGGCGGTTCGTATCTGGCGAGCTTCTCGTAGTCCGGGAGTTCCTGGGACACCTTCCACAAGACGAAGGCCACCGCTCCGGCGACAGCAATGGACAGGATCATGCAAGCGGCGAAGGCAAAGCCCAACAGCCGCAAGAAGAACCCGCCGCGTTTCTTTTTCCGCCCTGGCTTGGACGGTTTGACCGGTGCCGTAATGTCCATGTGATCTCTACCGTCTCGCTCCGCCCGCCGGTGGGCGGCACTCCTGACTTCAACCTAACCAAGAATATGGCAACAAAACGCAACAGTCGCCCCTAATCCAGGCGCTTCGGCCACTTTTGCCCTGCCCCGGCATCCGTGGCCCGGCCGTTAGAACGGCGCGCGGGCGATGCGCTTTGCGAAATAGTTGTCGATCGCGGCCGTGATGGACACCGCCATACGGTCGCGCCAGGCGTCCGAGGTGAGCTGTTTCTCGTCCTCCTCGTTCGACAGGAAGCCGAGTTCGACAAGAACGGAGGGCACGTCCGGCGCCTTGAGGACTCGAAAGCCGGCCGACCGCAACTGCTTCGTGTGCAGCCGGCCGTTCGCGGCCAGTTCGCCCACGATGGACCGGGCTAGAACCGCGGACCGGTTGTTGGTTTCGCGCTGTGCGAGGTCGATCAAGATGTTCGTCACGACCTCGTCGGAGTCCTTCGGCAGTTCCACGCCCGCGATCGCGTCCGAGAAATTCTCTTTCGCGGCCAGCGCCCTGGCCTCGTCGTCGGTCGCTTCCTCGGAGAGCGTGAACACGGTGGCGCCGCGCGCGTCGTCGATTTCGGTCGGGAAATAGTCCGCATGAAGCGACACGAAGAGCCCCGCCCCCTTCTTCTGGGCGTAGCTGACCCGCTCCTTGAGAGGCAGGAACGTATCGTCCTCGCGTGTCATGAACACCTGATACCGGTCCGTGGCCTCCAGCTTGGCTTTCAGCCGCTTCGCGAACGCTAGGACAACTTCCTTTTCCTGGACGCCGCCGGCGCTCTTCGCGCCGGGATCCACACCGCCATGGCCAGGGTCCAAAACGACCACTGGCTTTGCATCGTCGGGCGGCGGCGACACCGCGGGGCGCTCGACCGTTTCGGCTTCCGCGATCTTGCCGCGTTGTTCCTTGAGCTTCGCGAGGAATGTCTCCTCGTCGGTCGGCACCAGGTCGATGACGAGACGGGCGGGCTGATCGTCTCGCGGCGCGAGAACGAAGGTCCGGTCGATCAGGAACGGGCCGCTCAAGTCGAGCACGATGCGAGATTTGCCTTGCGCGAACAGCCCGTAGCGGAACGCCGTGACCAGGCCCACCGTCTCGTTGCCGATGCCCTCGGGCATCTGGAAGCTCACATCGGCGGCGTCGACGATCACGCGGTAGGGGTCGCCGAGCGCGAAGACATTGACGTCCACCTTCTTGGACAGGTCGGCGATGAAGCGTGTGCGCTCACGGTCGCCGGCAAGGCGCGCATCTTGCGCGACGGCACCCGATTGCTCCGCCAAGGCAGGCCGCGACGCGGGAAATAAAACGAGTGCGAAGACGACAAGCGCCAAACACGGCACTGAAGACCACGCCCGCAACTGACGCATGACTGGCATTTCGTCCAACTCGACCTACTCGACCTCCGCCTGCGCACGAAACGCCGTCAAAGCGATTTCGTTCATGCTGACAAGCGTCGGGAACGCTTCTGCGGCCGGAATGTGGTCCGAATCGACCCCTGCCGCGGGCAGATTATTAACCACGTCTGGTTAAGCGTCCGTTGTGCCCCGCGGGCCGTCCAACGCTCAGCACTTGCCAAATCTCCCGGCAACACACTAATAGAAGGTGACTCAAATCAGTGAGTCCCAAGCCCTAGGACGCTGGAAGCGGGACGGGCAAAAGCATTTTTGGCGCGTCGAGCCCTTGGAATTCGGCTCCGACGCTCGAATGCGGCGGCATTGGAGTTCAGTCGCCGCGTGAGTATGAAGCTGGCCGCAGCGCATTGTCCGCGGCCGATTTAGGAAATCGCGATGCAGAGTTTGAGAGGCCAGATAAGCGACCGTAACTACGGTGCTTTCTCGCTTCCGCTCGCCGTTCGCCGGTCGGGGCCGACAACGCCCTTCAGCCTGGCAAGCGGGCCCGTGACGGGTCGTCGCCTGGAACAATCATCTAGCGAATATTGGTCCGCGCGGTCTTTAGGCTCGCGCCCGGCGGGACGGCGCACGCCGCCGACTGCCGAGTTCCGCGCGGCGGAGAACAGACAACATGGCAAACAAAATGCTGATCGATGCGGCGCATCCGGAGGAGACCCGGGTCGTCGTCAAGGGAAATCGTGTCGAGGAATTTGATTACGAATCCGCCAGTAAAAAACAGTTACGCGGAAATATTTACCTCGCGAAAGTCACGCGGGTAGAGCCGTCTCTCCAAGCAGCCTTTGTCGACTACGGCGGCAATCGGCATGGTTTCTTGGCTTTTTCCGAAATTCACCCCGATTATTACCAGATCCCGGTTGCGGACCGTCAAGCGCTCCTTGACGAGGAAGCGGCCGAGCAAAGCCGGGCCTCCGCCGAGGAGGCCGCCGAGGACGATGCCGCGTCCAATGGCGGCGGACGGCGGCGGCGGCGCGGAAGGCGTGGCCGCGGACGTGGCGAAGGCCGCAACAAGGAGGCCCGGAACCGCGAACCCGCACAGGACGCCGGCACGCAGCGGCACGAGGCGCTTCCCATCGCGACGTTCGAGGTCGACGACGACGACGAGATCGACACCACACCGCGCGACGATGACGACGGTCCCGATATCGTGCTCGAAGTCGCGGACCTGACCCATGAGGTTTCCGAGCCGGCGGACCCGTCGCCCGACAGCATCGAGTTCGAGGAGCCGGACGATGACGGCGGCGACGACGAGGCGTCTTACGGAGTTGCCGAGGCGGCCGGCACCGGAGAAGAGACGGCCGGAGAAGACGGCGGCACCGGCACTGCCCGCGAGGACGACGACCTCGACGAAGACGAGGACGAGGACTCGAACGACGACGATGACGACTCGGACGACGACGACTTGGACGAGGACTCGGACGACGATGACGACTCGGACGACGACTCGGACGAGGACGACGACAGCGATGAGGATGACGACGGCCAAGGCGATGACCGCGGGCGCAAGTCGGAAAAGGACCGGGTAGAGTCCGTCGGTTCGGAGGATGCACTCGAGGAGTTGCCCGAGCGCGCACGGCGCAAGCGCGGCCGCCCCTACAAAATCCAGGAAGTTATCCGGCGCCGCCAAATCATCCTGGTCCAGGTCGTGAAGGAAGAGCGCGGCAATAAGGGCGCCGCGCTGACGACCTATCTTTCCCTCGCGGGACGCTACACCGTACTCATGCCGAACACGGCCCGGGGCGGCGGCATTTCGCGCAAGATTACGCAGCCGACCGACCGCAAACGTTTGCGGGAGATCGCGGGCGAGCTCGAGGTCCCCGAAGGCATGGGGCTGATTATCCGCACGGCCGGCGCCCAGCGCACCAAAACGGAAATCAAGCGCGACTACGACTATCTCTTGCGGCTATGGGAGACGGTTCGGGATCTGACCTTGAAGTCGACCGCCCCCGCCCTCGTTTACGAGGAAGGCAGCCTGATCAAACGGTCCATCCGCGATCTGTACAACAAGGATATCGACGAGGTGCTCGTTGCGGGCGACGACGCCTATCGCGAGGCCAAGGACTTCATGCGCATGCTGATGCCGAGCCATGCGAAGAACGTGAAGCCGTACAAGGATCCCGAGCCGATCTTCATCCGCTATCAGGTGGAACGGCAGTTGGGGGCGATGTTCTCTCCGCAAGTGACGCTGAAGTCCGGCGGCTACATCGTCATCAACCAGACCGAAGCTTTGGTCTCGGTCGATGTGAACTCGGGCAAGGCAACGCGCGAACACAATATCGAAGACACCGCGCTCAAGACCAACGTGGAGGCCGCCGAGGAAATCGCGCGGCAGCTTCGGTTGCGCGATTTGGCCGGGCTGATCGTGATCGACTTCATCGACATGGATGAGCGGCGCAACAACCGGCAGGTCGAGCGGCGCCTGAAGGACGCGCTGCGTAACGACCGCGCGCGCATCCAAGTCGGGCGCATCAGTCATTTCGGCCTGTTGGAAATGTCGCGACAACGGCTGCGGACCGGCGTTCTGGAAGGTTCGACCAATGCCTGCCCCATGTGTCAGGGCACCGGCATCGTGCGGTCCGTGGAATCGGTCGCGCTCGATATTTTGCGTTCGATCGAAGACCGTCTCATCACCGACGGCGTGATGCCGCTGAGCGCGACGACCGCGGTCGAGGTCGCGCTCTATATCCTCAACCAGAAGCGCGCGCATCTGAAGGACATCGAGGCCCGCTACCTGGTTCCGATCACGGTGGAAGCCGACAAGGACTTGCATATCTCGCAATTCGTCATCGAGCGTGGAACGGACGGCGGTCAGATTTCGGACGACGGCACCGTGATCCACATGGATTGGGCGCATCATCGCGACGAGGCCGCGCAGTCCGGAGACGGCGACAGCGAGGCCGGAAAGCGGCGGTCCCGCCGGCGCAGGCGCGGCCGGGGACGCGGCGAAGGAGAGAGCGACAGCGACAGCGACTTCCAGTCCGCCGACACGACGGCGGCGGACAGCGACGAGGCTGACGGCGAGGCCGGCGAGGAGACGGCGGAGGCGGACGCCGAGACGCAACCGCGCAAATCGCGCCGCCGGGGACGCCGTGGCGGACGCCGCGGCCGGGGACGCGGTCAGTCGAACGCCGCCGAGGCGAACGCGGAGCGCGAGGACGGCGCAGGCGTCGACGGTAGCGACGGAGACAGTGGCGACGGGGACAGTGCTTCGATCGAGCACATGGACCAGGCCGACCCGCATGGGGCCGTGGAAGCCCTCTCCGAGACCGGGGAGCCCGAAGCGGCATTGGACAGCGAGACATCGGACGGCAACACTTCAGACAGCGAGACATCGCACAACGATGCCGCGGCGGCCTCGGAGACGCAGGTTGAAGTTCAGGCCGCGCATGAAGATGTCCCGGAGCAGGACGATCAGCCGGAACAAGAGGCGGACGAGGCCTTCGACGAGGAGTCGGTCGAGCCGTCCCCCCGTGAGCCGGAGCCTGCGCTCAGTATCGCCGCGTCCAGCGAGAAGCCCGTAGAGCCCGCCCCCAGGCCGGAGATCCGTGTCGAAAGCGAGAGCAGCGAAGAGCGCACGCCGCGGCGTAAAGGCTGGTGGTCGCGCGGTTAGCGGCTCCGCATTCCGCGAATGGCGAACACATCGAGACGTGACATCAGAGTCGCCAATTGGTGACTCTGATGCGTTCTTGGCTAGCTTACGCGTTCTGCGGCACGGGCAGTGTTGGAACTAACGCGCCTTCAGCCACGCCGTGATGCGCCGGGCGGCTTCACGCATCTCAGCTTCCGCGCCCGCGTAGCAAAGTCGCAAATAGGACCTCCCGCGATCCGGATCGAAGTCGATGCCGGGCGTGGCGGCGATGCCGATGTCGTGCAGCATGGCTTTCGCGAACGCGGCGCTGTCGTCCGTCAAATGACTCACATCGGCGTAGAGGTAGAACGCACCGTCGGCCGGCAGAATCTTCGAGAGCCCCGCGCGCGGGAGTTCATCGAGCAGCAGCGCACGGCTTCGGGCGTAGCGGTCCTTGATCTCTTCGAGCTCGTCGATACCGTCGAAGGCGCCGAGCGCGGCGATCTGAGAGACCGTCGGCGGCGCGATGTAAAGGTTCTGCGCCAGGCGTTCGATCGTCCGCGTCAAAGCCTCCGGCACCACGAGCCAGCCGACGCGCCATCCCGTCATGCTGAAATATTTCGAGAAGCTGTTCACCACGATCGCGGCGTCGGAATAGGCGAGCGCGGTCTCCGCCGCGATGTCGTATTCGAGTCCGTGATAGATCTCGTCGGACACCAGCCAGAGCTTTTCATGCTCGCACGCCTCGGCCAATTCCTTGAGACGGGTGCCGTTCGCCATCGTGCCGGTGGGATTGCTCGGGCTCGCCAACAGCAGTCCGGCCGCGCCGGAACGCGACAAGGCTCTCACGTCCGCGGCACCGGGCATCCAGCGCCCTTGGTCGCCCGTTTCGATGAGGTGCGCCTGAAAGCCGAGCGCCTTGAGGATCTGGCGGTAACAGGGATAGCCGGGCGACGGCAGACCGAAGGCCTCTCCATGATCGAGAATGGCGAGGAAGGTCAGCACGAACCCTGCCGAAGACCCCGCGGTCACGATCACGCGCTCCGGACCGGCGTCGACGCCGTAGCGTTCTTTGAGATGGCGCGCGATGCGTTCGCGCAGTGCCGGGAGGCCCAGCGCTTCGGTATAGCCGAGACGGTCCTTCGCCATGGCCTCGGCGACGCGTTCGCGTGCGGCCCGCGGCGCGGGCGTCGCCGGTTGCCCCACCTCCATGTGGATGATGTTCTCACCCGCATTTTCCCGGCGGTTCGCCTCGCTCAAGACGTCCATCACGATGAACGGATCGATGGCACGCTCCCGAGCGAGCGGCCGGGGCAACGGCGGAAACGCGGTCGGTCTGTTCACGGGCCTTGCCCCTCGCGGACTATTGATCGATGGCGGGTGAAGGGTGTCACGTTGTCGCCGCAATCAGGCCCCAAGCAAAATGCGCTTGGCAATGGCGGGGGCCATAAGCGGCGTGCCAACGTAGCGCCCTAGTGCGGCAAATGAAAACACGCGCCCTGACGCATAGCAGCCGAGCGAACACGATCACATCCATCATGCCGTTCCTGGCGAAATTCACGGCTCAGTCCTCCTTCCGCCGCAAGCCGTCGGTCTCGCGGGCTGTCGCCACGGCCAGCCTGATCGCCGGACTGCTCGCCCCGAGCGCGGCCGCAGCGGGCGGACTGATCCGCGACGCCGAGACCGAAGCGCTGATCCGCGACTATGCCGCGCCAATCTTCCGCGTGGCTGGGCTCACGTCTCAAAATATCCGAATCCATCTCGTCAACGACAAGAACTTCAACGCGTTCGTCGCCGACGGGCGCAATATGTTCATGCATGCAGGGACCCTGATGATCTCGGAGACGCCGAACCAGGTGATCGGCGTCATCGCGCACGAGACGGGGCATATCACCGGTGGTCATCTCGCCCGCTTGCGCTCGCAAGTCGCGCAAATGCAGTCGACGGCGCTCGCGCTTCAGCTTCTCGGGCTGGCGGCCATGGCCGGGGGCGCGCTTGCCGGCGTTCCCAATGCGGGCCAAGTCGGCATGGGCGCCATGGCCGGTGGCACCGACGTGGCGATGCGGAGCTTCATGGCATACCGGCAGACCGAGGAATCCTCGGCCGACCAAGCGGCGATGACGTTCCTGAATGCCACCGAGCAATCGGGACGCGGCATGATCGAGACCTTCGACGTGCTGGCCAACAAGCTACGCGGCATCCAAGGCATCAACCCCTACCTGATGACCCACCCTTTGCCTCAGACGCGTATCGCCCAACTGAGGACGCTGGTCGAGTCCAGCCCCTATTACGACGTCAAGGATTCGCCGGAGCTGCAATACCGGCACGATCTCGTGCGCGCCAAGCTGTCGGGCTTCCTTGAGAAGCCCGAGGCGTCCTTGAACCGCTACCGTGACGACAAAACGCTGGCCGGAACCTATGCCCGCGCGATCGCGACATACCGGAAGTCGGGCGTCGACGCGGCCATGCCCTATATCGATCAGCTCATCGCGGCACAGCCGAAATGGCCATATTTTCATGAGATCAAGGGGCAGTTTCTGTTCGAAAGCGGACGGGGCCGCGAAGCCGTGGGGCCCTTGCGGCAGGCGGTCGAACTTGCCCCTCATGAGGCGCTGATTCAGATCATGCTGGCTCAGGCAATGCTGAGCACCGAAGACAATCGCTATCTCGACGAGATCATCCGGAACCTGAGGAAGGCGCTGGTGCAGGAGCCGCAATCGGCCATGGGCTACCGTCAACTCGCCATGGCCTACGGACGCAAGGGCGAACTTGCCGGTGCCGAGGGCGCGCGGCGCAGCTTTCTTGCACGCGCATCGCTTGCCTCCGCGGAAGCCTATTTCTATGAAGGACGCCTGCGCGAGGCCAAAATGATGGCTCAGAGGGCGCAAGACGGTTTACCGGGCGGAACGCCGCAATGGCTCCGCGCCCAAGACATTCTCGATTTCCAGATGCCAGAACGCAAAAAGTGAAGCATCCGACCCACGCTAACTCCCGGAGACTTGAGCATGACCTCTAAGACTGGCCTCGCCACCGCCCTCGTTGCGGCCATCGTTGCCGCCGTCGTCAGCGCGGCGACCGTCCTCGTCGTTTGGCGCGGAGCACCTGGCATCGTCGATGCCGCCGGCGGCTCTATGAACAAGAAGCAGGTCGAGGACATCGTGCACGACTACCTGACCAAGAATCCCGAGATTCTGGTCGCCATGACCACCGAACTCGACCGGCGCCAGCAGGAAGTTCAGGACGCCGAGCAGAACAAGGCGATCAGCGACAACGCCGATGCCCTGTTCCGCTCCGCCAAGTCGTATACGGCCGGCAATCCCGACGGCGACGTCACCGTGGTCGAGTTCTTCGACTACAATTGCAGCTATTGCCGCCGCGCCTTGCCGGACGTGGTGAAGCTCGTCGACAACGACGATAAGGTGCGCGTGGTCCTCAAGGAACTTCCGATCTTCGGCGAGGACTCCGAGGATGCGGCCAAAGGTGCGCTTGCCGCCAAGCTCCAGGGAAAATATTTCGAGATGCACCAGCAGCTGTTTTCCGCGCCGGGCAAGGCGAACAAGGAGAAGGTGCTCCGGATCGCGAACGAGCTCGGCCTCGATGTGCCACAGCTCGAGAAGGACATGGAGAGCAAAGAGGTTCAAGAGGCGCTGGAAGAGGCGCACAACCTCGCCCGGGAATTGGGTCTCCAAGGAACGCCGCTTTACCTGATCGGCGACCGCACCATTCCCGGCGCCCCGGACGATCTCTACGACCAGCTTGTGGAGAACGTCGCTAGCGTCCGCAAAGACGGCTGCAAAGCGGACTGCTGACCTGCCGCTTTGAAAAGCGCCCGCGTCCCGGAGCCGTGTTTGCGGCTCCGGTGCGTCCTGGAGCTTTTGCCCAAGCCGGTAAAAGCTGGTAAAGGGCCCGTTTGCCGTGCGGCGCATTGCGCTTTGTGCGTGCCGGCTTTTTTCCGTACGCGAGCCGGGTTCCGAAAGGCCCGGCCGCTTGCCGAGTATCCACCATGGCCAACGCGATCTATGTCTTGAACGGTCCGAATCTGAACCTCCTCGGTGCTCGCGAGCCGGAGGTTTACGGCACCGAAACGCTGGACGACCTGAAGCAACGTTGCGTCCGCAAGGCCGAAAGCCTTGGGCTGTCCGTCGACTTCCGGCAGAGCAACGCGGAAGGCGAGTTGGTCGGCTGGATTCAGGAGGCACGGACCAAGGCTTCGGGTCTGATCGTGAACGCAGGGGCCTACAGCCACACCTCGATCGCGATGCTGGATGCCCTGCTCGCCTGCGAGGTGCCCATTGTCGAAGTTCATCTATCGAATATTTTCACCCGCGAACCGTTTCGCCACAGGTCTTATATTTCCCGCGCCGCCAAGGGGGTAATCTGCGGCTTGGGCGGACAGGGCTACGAACTCGCGATCGAGGCGCTGGCCTCCGCGATTTCACCAGCCAAAGCGGGATGACGACCAGGAAAGGACGCCAATGACAAAAGACGGGGGAAGCCTCGATACGGATCTCATCAGGGAGCTGGCGACGCTTCTGGACGAAACCGGATTGACCGAAATCGAGATTGAACTCGACGGACGCCGTTTCCGGGTGGCGCGAAACGTCAACGCTACGATTGCGGCGCCCATTCCCGTGGCACACGCGGCGGCGGCGCCCCAGGAACGCTCCGAGTCCAAGCGGCCCGCCGCGGCCGAGGATGCTGGAGTCCATCCCGGCACCGTCGCCTCGCCCATGGTGGGAACCGCCTATCGCTCGCCGGAGCCCGGCGCGGCCCCCTTCATCGAGATTGGCAGCACCGTCACCGTGGGGCAGACGCTTCTGATCATCGAAGCAATGAAGACGATGAACCACATCCCCTCGCCCCAGTCCGGCAAAGTCACGGCGATCCTTGTCGAGGACGGTCAGCCGGTCGAGTTCGGCGAACCGCTCGTCGTGGTCGAGTAGGAACAGTCAGAGCCCGATGTTCGACAAGATCCTGATTGCCAACCGTGGCGAGATCGCGCTTCGCATCGAGCGGGCCTGCAAAGAGCTCGGCGTCTCCACGGTCGCCATCCATTCGACGGCCGATGCGCACGCCATGCATGTCCGGCTTGCCGACGAAAGCGTTTGCATCGGACCGCCGCAGGCCAAGGACAGCTATCTCAACATCCCCGCGATCGTCGCCGCATGCGAGATCACCGGTGCCGATGCGGTGCATCCCGGCTACGGCTTCCTGGCCGAGAATGCGCGCTTCGCCGAAATTCTCGAAGAGCACAAGATCACGTTCATCGGCCCGACGGCAGAGCACGTCCGCCTGATGGGCGATAAGATCAAGGCCAAGGAAACCGCGAAGTCCCTCGGTATTCCCGTCGTGCCCGGCTCCGACGGTCCGGTGTCCGATTTCGAGACGGCCAAGGCCGTCGCCGCGGAGATCGGCTTTCCGGTCATGGTGAAGGCGTCGGCCGGCGGCGGCGGGCGCGGCATGAAGCTCGCGCATTTCGACCACGAGCTGGAAGCCGCCCTGTCCACGGCGCGGAACGAGGCCCGTGCCGCGTTCGGCGACGACACCGTCTATCTGGAGAAATATCTCGGCACACCGCGCCATATCGAAGTCCAGGTGCTGGCGGATGGGAACGGAAACGCCATTCACCTCGGCGAGCGCGACTGCTCGCTTCAGCGGCGCCACCAAAAGCTCTGGGAGGAGGCCCCCTCGCCCGCGCTCAACGAGAGCGAACGCGTACGCATCGGCGAGATCGTGGCTTCCGCCATGCGCAAGCTGAAATATCGCGGCGTCGGCACTGTGGAGTTCCTTTACGAGAACGGCGAGTTCTACTTCATCGAGATGAACACCCGCATCCAGGTGGAGCATCCGGTGACGGANNTCCAGGTCGAGCACACGGTCACCGAGATGGTCACGGGGCTCGACCTCGTCATCGAGCAGATCCGCATTGCCGCCGGGGCGCCGCTTTCGCTCCGGCAGGAGGACGTGCGCTTCAACGGCCACGCCATCGAGTGCCGGATCAACGCGGAGAATCCGCTGACGTTCCGCCCCTCGCCCGGTACGATCACCCACTTCCATCCGCCCGGCGGTCTCGGCGTGCGGGTCGATTCAGGCGCCTATGCGGGCTACACCATTCCGCCTTATTACGACAGCCTGATCGGAAAACTCATCGTGCACGCCCGGAACCGCAACGAGTGCTTGATGCGGCTGAAGCGCGCCCTGGGCGAATTCGTGGTCGACGGCATCGAGACGACCATTCCGTTGTTCTCCTCGCTCATCCACGAGCCCGACGTCGTCGACGGCGACTACGACATCCATTGGCTGGAAGACCATTTGGCGCCGAACGGCGATCGTTGAGGCGGCCGCTTCCGGAGGCGGCAGGATCGACAGCCCCTTGAGCCGCGGAGTCTCGCGCCATAGACTCCGGCGCCATGACCTCTCTTGACGACGTCGCGATCGAGATCACGCCGCAGGTTCTGCTGAAGGCCTATTCGTGCGGCATCTTCCCGATGGCGGAGAGCGCGGACGACAACGCGCTCTATTGGATCGAACCGGAGCGGCGCGGAATTTTGCCGCTGGACACCGTCCACGTCCCAAGAAGCCTTGCACGCACGATCCGCAAAGGCGGCTTCGAGGTGAAAACCGACAACGACTTCGAAGCGGTGATCGAAGGCTGCGCAGCCCCGCGCGCGGGACGGCGCAGCACCTGGATCAACGCGCGCATCCGGACCCTCTACCGGGATCTCTTTGCGCTCGGCCATTGCCACACGGTCGAAGTCTGGCGGAACGGCGAGCTTGCCGGCGGCCTTTACGGCGTTCATCTCGGCCGGGCCTTTTTCGGTGAGAGCATGTTTTCGAGGGCGCGGGACGCCAGCAAGATCGCACTGGTCTATTTGGTGGCGCGGCTCAAATATGGCGGGTTCACCCTGCTCGACACGCAGTTCGTCACCGACCATCTGGTGCGTTTCGGCGCCGTCGAAATCAGCCGGCAGGCGTTTCAGCGCCGGTTGGAAGAGGCCTTGGACGGCGGCCAGGACAGTGGCGGCGCGGGTGGACCCGGCAATGCGGCCTCGTTCGCCGCGCTCCCCGCCGATGCGGCCCCGGCCGCTGTCCTGGAACTTGCCGGCGGACCATCGAAGACCCGCCACCCGGCGGCGTGACCCCAAGGGCTTCTGCCAACTGATGGCCACAACGTGCGCGCGTCAGCGCGTTTTGGTCGTCCTTAGCGTTGCAGCCAAGGAAGGATGGGTTGTTGCTGCCGCCGGGCAGCCGGGGGCGGCGCGGCAGGACGGGCCGGCGGGGCCGCCGCAGGCGGAGGGGCTGCCGCAGGCGGCGGGGCCGGTTCGGCGGCGGCCGCTTCCTCGGCGGCTTCTTCGGTGTCGCTCTC
>DLGJ01000003.1 GCA_002482645.1 Hyphomicrobiaceae bacterium UBA7697 | reverse complement strand
CGCCGCTTCGACGGCGTCATGTCCACCGTCATGGTCCCAACCGACTATCCAATCCAGCCCGGCGATACTATTTACGTCCTCCAACGCGTGTTCTAGGCGGGTCCCGGGCAAGCACGGTTGCGGGCGGCGGCGGTAACGAAAGATAGAAGATTGCCGGATAGCGTTCGCCCATCGCGGCGAACCCGCCGAGCCAACGCGCCGCGCCAGGACGTAGAGGCGACAGCGCATGCCGACCAAGCTTTCCGATTCGCACAGCCCACTGAGCTTCAACCGTTCGGACGAGCTCAACGCCAGACTTGCCCAAGTCGTTCCCGGCGGCGGTCACACCTATGCGAAGGGTATAGATCAGTTCCCCGAGCACATGGCTCCGGTGATCGTGCGCGGCTCGGGCGCCCATGTCTGGGACGCCGACGGTAACGAATTCATCGAATACGGATCGGGCCTGCGCGCCGTGACGCTCGGCCATGCCTTTCCCGCCGTGATCGAAGCCGCGCGCGAGCAGCTTCCCTTGGGATCGAACTTCATTCGTCCCGCGCAGATCGAACTCGACTGCGCGGAACAATTCCTCCGGCTCGTTCCGGCCGCGGACATGGTGAAATTCTGCAAGGACGGTTCCCATGCGGTAAGCGGCGCCGTGCGCCTCGCCCGCGCGGCAACGGGCCGGACGATGATCGCGATTTGCGGCGACCAGCCGTTCTTCTCGACCGACGACTGGTTTATCGGCACGACGCCGATGCACAACGGAATCCCGGAGGGGACCCGGAGCCTCGTTCTCAAGTTCCACTACAACGATCTTGCGAGCCTCGAGGCCCTCTTCGACGCCTATCCCGGTCAAATCGCGGCAGTCGTTCTCGAGGCCGAGAAGGAGACGCCCCCGCTTCCCGATTTTCTGCCGGGCTTGCGCGCGCTGTGCGACCGGCACGGCGCGGTCTTCGTTCTCGACGAGATGATTACCGGCTTCCGCTGGCACAATGGCGGCGCACAGGCCTTTCACGCGATCCAGCCCGACCTGTCGTGTTTCGGCAAGGGACTTGGCAACGGCTTTTCCGTTTCCGCCCTTGCGGGGCGGCGCGAGCTGATGCGGCTCGGCGGCATCGATCACGACCGGGAGCGCGTGTTCCTGCTCTCGACGACCCATGGCGGAGAGACCCATGCCTTGGCGGCCGCGATGGCGACCATGCGCGTGTTCGAGACCGAACCCGTGATCGAAACGCTCTGGTCCCGAGGCACGCGCCTATCGGAGGGCCTTCGTCAGGCCGCGAGCCTGCATGGCCTCGCGGAACAGGTTCCGATCCTCGGGCGCCCCTGTTGTCTGGTGTTCGGATCGCGCGACCGGGACGGCCAGCCCTCTCAGCCCTTCCGGACCTTGATGCTTCAAGAACTCTTGAAGCGGGGCATCCTCGCCTCGTCCCTGGTGGTCAACTATTCGCATTCGGAGGCCGATATCGACCGGACCATCGACGCGTTCGACGAGACCTTCGCCGTCTACCGGCGGGCGCTCGACGACGGCCTCGAATTCTACCTCGCGGGGCGCCCGGTCAAACCCGTCTTCCGGCCTTTCGCCTAGCTGTCCGCCGCCGCCGGGGTTCGAGGTCCGTCACCGGACCTTTGCGTTTTCGGCCGCGTCGCCGCCGGCCCGCCGGACATGGGCAATCCATTCGCCGCCCCGAACGCAGTGAGCTGCCACCACTCTTCGTCGAGCGCGAGATCGCCAAAGCCTCGCGTGGTGAACGTCACCGTCGAGACGTAAACGGCCTTCTCGAGCGACTGCAATGCGCCGAGCAGCCGATGAAGAACCGCCGATATCCATACGTCGACGATCATGGTGCTACCGAGACCGATCGGAAGGAGCGTCTCTTACGTCCGTTGCGGCTCGGACTTCGACGGGGAAACCGGAGTCTCGCTCGTCTTGGCTTTCACGGACTCCCGAAGCCGTTGGAATTCCACGTACAGGAATGGAATGAAGCTGACGCCAATGACGGTGGCGAACAGCATCCCGCCGAAGACGGTGACGCCGACGGAGACGCGCGAGGCTGCCCCGGCACCCGTTGCCAGAACAAGCGGCAACACACCCAAGACAAATGACAGGGCCGTCATCAGGACGGCGCGGAAGCGCAACGAGGCGGCTTCCTCGGCGGCCTGCACAATGGACTCGCCGGCCTCCCGCTTCTCCTTCGCGAACTCGACGATGAGAATCGCGTTCTTCGCCGCAAGCCCCACCAGAAGAATGAGCCCCACCTGACCGTAGGTATTGAGAGCGATGCCGGTGAGACGCAATGCGAGAAGCGCGCCCAGCACGGCAAAGACGACCGTGAGCATGACCGACATGGGGATCGTCCAGCTCTCGTATTGCGCCACCAGGAAGAGGTAGGCGAACACGATCGAAAGCAGGAACACGGCATTGCCCGCGGCACCCGCCTTGACCTCCTCGTAGGACATGCCGGTCCACTGATAGGTGTAGCCGTCCGGCAGGTTCTCCTTCGCAAGCGTATCCATCGCGGCAAGCGCTTGGCCCGAGCTGTGGCCGGACGCGGCATTGCCGTTGATCGTGGCCGAATTGAACATGTTGTAGCGCTGGATGGTGTCGGGGCCGAGCGTCGGCTCCAGCGTCACGAGTGATCGCACCGGAACCATGGCATTGGTGTTGGAGCGTGCGTAGAGATCTCCCACATCGGTGGGCTTCTCCCGCTTGTCGGCCTCGGCCTGGAGATAGACCTTGTAGACACGGCCGAACTTGTTGAAGTCGTTGACGTAGTACGTCCCGATATTGGCATTGAGCACCGTGAAGAGGTCTTCGACGCTCACGCCCTTCGTTTCGGTAAGCTTGCGATTGAGATCCACGAAAAACTGAGGCGAGTTCGCCGTGAAGGTGCTGAAGACGCCGGTGAGCGTCGGATCCCCGTTGGCTGTGTAGATGAACCCGTTGAGCACCGAAGCGAGATCCCCGATGGGCCGGTTCTGCGTATCCTGGAGGACGAATTCGAATCCGCCCGTGTTGCCGAGTCCCGGAATGGCGGGCGGCACGAAGGGGATGATCGTGGCCTGCGGTATGGCCGCGAATTTCGGACCGATGGATTGCATGATGCCGCGCAGGCTGAGTTCCTTCGTCGTGCGTTCGTCCCACGGTTTCAGGACCGCGATGAGAAACGCCGAATTCGGCATCACGGTGCTTTGCAGAATGGAATAGCCGCCGACGGAGATGATGTTCTCGACGCCGGGGTTGTCTTCGAGAATCTTCTCGACCTGTTTCATGACTTCCGCCGTCCGCGGAAGCGCGGCCCCGTCCGGAAGGCTCACATTGACATAGACCGTACCCTGATCTTCCTGTGGGATGAAGCCGGTCGGCGTCGTCATGCCGAGATAGGCGGTCGCGCCGATCATCGCGGCGATCAGCACAATCCCGACGATCGTTCGCCGTATCAAGTGACGCACGACGGAGTTGTAACCGCTGCGGGTTTTCTCAAGCCCCGTCTCGAACCACGCGAGCGGCCCCCACGACGCCTTTTTCGGGGGCTTCAGAATCGCGGCGCAGAGCGCGGGGCTCAGCGTCAGCGCGTTGATAGAGGACAGCAGCACGGAGATCGAGATCGTCGCCGCGAACTGCACGAATAGACGCCCGGTGATGCCCGGCGTAAAGGCGGACGGCACGAACACGGCGAGCAACACGAGTGTCGTCGCGATGACGGGCGCCGTGACTTCCTTCATCGCGACCTTTGTCGCTTCTCTCGGCTCGAGACCCTCGGCGAGATGCCGTTGCACGTTTTCGACCACGACGATGGCGTCGTCGACAACGAGACCGATGGCGAGAACCAGGCCGAACAAGCTGATCGTGTTGATGGTGAAGCCCATCGCCAGCAGTGCCGCGAGCGTGCCGATCAGCGAGACCGGGATGGCGATGGCGGGAATGAGCGTCGAACGCCAATCCTGCAGGAAGATAAAGACGACGAGGATCACCAGGGCCAGCGCCTGGAACAACGTGATGACGACTTCCTTGATCGACGTCTTCACGAAGAGCGTGGTGTCGTAGGTGACCTGATAGGCGACGTCGTCGGGGAAGCGCTGCGCCAGAACCTCCATCTCGGCGCGAATCTGATCCGCGACGTCGAGCGCGTTGGCGTCGGAGAGCTGATACACCGCAAGAAGCGCGGCGGGCTTTCCGTTCAACTCTCCGAACCAGCCATAATTGGCCGCGCCGAGTTCCACGCGCGCCACGTCCTTGAGGGTCACCACGGTGCCGTCGGGCTTCGCCACGAGGATGATCTCCTCGAACTCGGACACCTTGTCGAGACGCCCTTGCGCCGTGAGCGTGTATTGGAACTGTTGCGTCGGCGACGTCGGCGCCGCGCCGACCGCGCCGGGTGCCGCCTGGATGTTCTGACTACGGATTGCCGCGATCACGTCGGTCGCGGTCAATCCGAGGCTCGTCATGCGATCGGGTTGCAACCAAACCCGCATGCTGTAGTCGCGCGCGCCGAGATTCGACACCTGCGCCACCCCGGGCGTCCGCGCCAGCGTATCGAGAACGTTGATGCTCGCGTAGTTCGACAGAAAGATGCTGTCGTACGTGCCCTTCGGGGAATAGAGCGATACCACCATCAGCATCGTGGTGGACGTCTTCTGCGTGGTGACGCCCTGGCGCTGAACTTCCTCGGGCAATTGCGGCATGGCCTGAGCCACGCGGTTCTGAACGTTGACCTGATTGATGTCGGGGTCCGTTTCGATCCCAAACGTGACCGTGAGCGTATAGCTGCCGTCGTTCGTGCTTTGGGATGACATGTAGCTCATCCCCTCGACGCCGTTGACCTGCTCCTCGATCACGGCCGCCACGGATTCGGCGACAACGCCCGCATTGGCGCCGGGATAATTCGCCGTCACCTGCACCTGAGGCGGCGAGATCTCGGGGAACTGCGCGACGGGCAGCACCATCAGAGCCAGCAGGCCGACAAGAGTGGTCACGATCGCGATGACGAACGCGAATTTCGGGCGGTCTATGAAGAAGGCGCTGAGCACGATCTACTGCTTTGCCTCCGCGTCGTCGCCGGCCTTCCCGTCCTTGCCGGCGGCGGACTGGGAGGCGGGTTTGGCATCCGTGTCTGTCCCGCTAGAGGGTTGAGCGTTGCCTTCCTCTTGCGCCTTGCCTCGATCTTCGGCCTCGGGCTTGCTGGACTGCTTCGCAGGCGTCGAAGATGCTTCGGACTTCGCACCCGGTGCTTTTTCGGCTCCGGCTTCGGTTCCGCCGGCGCCGCTCGTGGCTTCCCCGGCGGGCGTGTCATCGACGTTCTCGGCCGTCCCCGACGGGTTCTGATAGGTCACCTTGACCTTCGCGCCCGGCCTGACCTTCTGAATGCCCTCGACGACGATCGTCTGGCCGGGGACCAAACCGTCCGTGACGACGATCCCGGTTCCGACGCGCTGAGCGGTCTTGATCGCCCGCGATTGCACCTGATCGTTGCCGTCGACGACGAGGACGAAGGGACCCGACTGATTCTGCTGAACGGCGGCCTGCGGAACCACGATCTGCTTTTCGGGCTTCTCGTCGGTCAGGAGGACGGTCACATACTGCCCAGGCAGCAAGAGACGGTCCGGGTTCGGGAATTTCAGGCGGATGGCTATGGTGCCCGTCGCCGGATCGACCTCGTTATTGACGACGTAGAGCTCGCCTTCATGCGGGTAGAGCTTGCCGTCGGCGAGTCTGATTCGCGGCGTGAACACCTTCGCCGTCCCGGCCTGCTTGGCCTCCATGTAGCTGAGATACACGCGCTCGCCGACGGAGAAATCGACCTCGATGGGATCCAGCGCAAGCACGGTGACGAGCACGCCGCTTTCCGGCCCGATAATGTTGCCGACATCGACCGTCGAGATGCCGGCCCGGCCTGTAAGCGGCGAGGTGATGGTGGCGTAACCGAGGTCGAGTTTGGCGTTGGCGACGTCGGCCTTGCCGGCGCTCACTTCCGCGTCGGCCTGCTTGGCCTGAGACAACGCAACGTCGTACTGCGCTTCGCTGACGCCAGGGCTGTTCTTGTCGACCAAGGCTTGGTAGCGCGAAAGGGTGAGGTTCTTCTCGGCGGAGCTGGCTTGGGCCTTGGCGAGGGTCGCGTTGGCGGCCAGGAGATTTGCTTCGAACTCCGAAGGGTCGATCTTGTAGAGGACCTCCCCCTCCTTCACCTGATGTCCTTCGACGAAAGGCCGTTCGAGAAGCGTGCCCTTGACCCGCGCTTGAATGTCGACGCTCTGAGAGGACCGCGTCTGGCCCACGAAAGTCGTCTCGTTGCTGACGTCCTTCTCGGTGACCGCCTCGGCGACGACGCCGGGGAGCGGCTTATTGTCCTCGGACGCCTTGTCACCGCCGTCGGAGCAGGCCGATACGGCAAGGAATAGAACGCAGACGACGCCAACCTTCCAAAGACCCGCAGCACTGTCCGGCTGAGCCATTGCACCCCTCTCGCACGACTTTCCCGCGAATGCGCCGTGATGCTACAGCAGGGAATCAGGAGGGAAAACCCCAAGCACCGCAATCCGATTCCCGGCGATACCTCCCGGTTCCACGGAGACTTGAACGGAACCCTCATAAGGCGGACATTCGGCCAGCCGGCCGCGCAAGGGTCCGGACCGGCGGCGAATTCGGTTCCGAATCCAGGGAGGCAGGCGCCATGACGTCAGTAATCCGGAACGCTCCGGCGGAAATACGAAGGTCATGGCTGCGTCCCGCGCTTCCGTGCGCACTCTTTGTCGCGCTTGCCGCGGCCGGGACCGCGTTGGCTCCGGCCCCGGTTCATGCGCGTGACGGCGTCACCGGCTGCAGCGTCGCCGAGACCGAGTCCGAAGGCGGCAAGGTCTGGCGGCACACGATCGACGTTCAAGTTCCGGAGGGCGGCTATTGCCGCATCTATATCGGCGAGGACAAGGACCGGAAGAGCTGGCGCTATTGCTGGCTCAAACGCGCTTCGGACAATCCCGTCTCGGGGACCTGCGACGACCCGCTCGACGACAAGGACTTCGACGATTGGAAGGCGAAGGCCGTGTGCGGCGATCAAAACTTCATGGCCTATTGCCGCCGCGAGACGCCGTTGCAGCCGTCGGTACGCTGACCCTGGCGCCGCGCCGGGACCGGCGCTTCTCGTCGCTGAGGTATCAGAGCTCCGGAAACAGCGCCGGGGGCGCTCCAAAATCGTCCGCCCACGGAATCCACGGAACGTCGGTCGCGCAGACGGCAAGCTCCCGCACAGTCCACGTCCCGCCCCGTTTCACCAGGAGCGCGTGGACGAGCCCGCCGCAAACGTCGTTGGCCATGTCGTCGGCGTAGGATCCGAGACTCCAGTCGACCGGCGTCCCGTTCTTGCGCTTGGGCTCGGCCGCGACGAACGCCCAATCCCCGCAGACATTCAGATCCGAGATCACAAAGATGACGCTTTGGCCGAGATCCTTCGTCACCGGTTTCCGGAGTGCGTCCACGATCGCCTTGCGTTCCGCCGTCTCGGGCGCGGGCGTGTAGGGGCAATTCCGCGATTCGGCGGCGAGAGACCCGGAACACGAAAAGACCAACAGCACGAGCGCAAGACCGGACAACAGGGCGGCTCTCATTCTCCATCTCCTTGGCCGGGAATTCTATCAGCGCTGATCGTCGCCGGTGCCGCGCACCTCGCCTTGAGGAGGCTCAAAGACCGGAGCCGGGCCCCTAGCCGCGGTTCCGGCAGACCGATGGCTTGGCCTGACACTTGCCGCCATTGCCGCCTTGCTTGGCCTGGTTTCGGTTCTTCGTGTCGCCGCCCTTCTTCGCGCCGCTGCCTTTCTTGGCACCGCCGCCGTTCCCCCGGGCATTCACGGCGTGGCTCTTCTTGCCGCTATGCCCGCGCGCAGCGCCCTGTTGCGGGCGCTGTCCGTGGCCACGATAGTCGCGCGGCGGGCCGCTCGGCCGGGCATGAGCGGCCTTGGCCGGCGGCTTCGTGGCATTCGGTTTAGACCTTTGACCAGGACCGCTTTGCGAGCGGGACGATTGCGCCTGTTTGGCCTGCGGCTTCCTGCCTTGCGGCTTGTTGGCTTGAGGATTCTTGCTGGATTGAGGATTCTTGCTCGATTGAGGCTTTTTGGCCTGTGCCTTCGCGGCTTGAGGCGGCCTGATTTGCGGCTTGTCGACGTGCCGCTTGTTGACTTGCGGCTTGCTGTTGGCTTGCGGCTTGCTGTTGATCTGCGGCTTCTTGGCCTGAGGCTTTTTGGCTTGAGGCTGTTTGCCCTGAGACGCCTTTGCTTGCGACGTCTTGGCCTGAGGCTTCTTGGGTTGAGGCTTCTTGGTCTGCTGTGACTTGGCTTGGCTCTTTGGGCCGCTCGGCTTGTTGGCCAGAGGTTTCGGACCGCTCGGCTTCTTGGCCTGAGGACTCGGTCCACCTGGCCGCTTGGACTGAGGCTGGTTGGACAGTGGCTTCTTAGCCTGAGATTGGTTGGGCCGGGGCTGCGCACCGGATTGCTTCTTTCTCTCGGGGCTAACGCCATGGCGGCCATTGCCGTCCGGCTTGTTGGCCTTATCCCTGCGGGCTTCCGGATTTCCGTTGGGACGATGACGCATTTCGGGCCGCGCGTTCGACCTGCGGCCGTCATGCGGGGCATCCCATCCACCCGGATTGCGGCTGGCGGAGCGCCGGTCGTGACGCCCGTCATGCGCACCGTCGCGGCCGCCTCCTTCGCGGGCGCCGCCATCGCGAGCACCGTGGCCGCGACCGCCCCGATCGCCGTCGCCAGGCCCCCGGCCGGGTCCACGATTGGCCTGATCTGGGCGCGTATTGTTCGGCTTACCCTGCTTGGCGTTGGCGGATTTCGTACGAGCCGGCTTGTGGCCGCCCGGCTTGGAACCGCCCGGCTTGGCTTTCGCGGCGTCGTGCTTGGGTTTGCCGCCCTGGTGCGGCCGCGCGGCTGGGGGCCGCCGCCGCTCCTCGTCGAGCAGCTTCTTCTGGACGTAGGAGGGCTTGACCGCCGCGGCCCGTTCGAAGGGCGTCAACCCTCCTTGCGTGGCCGGTGCCTTTGCCCGCGCCCGATTGACGGCGCCTTTCCGGTGTTGCGGCTTGTGCGCGACCTTCGTGGGCGCGCGGCGCGGTCCCGTGCCTTTCTTCACGCGCGGCGCGTAGACATAGAGGTCTCTGTTCGCCCTGCCGTTCGCGCCACGATGCCGGTTGCGGCCGCCGTTGTCCCAATTGGACGACCGGTGCACGCGGTACGGGTCCAGGCGCCGCTGCGTAACCCTGGACCAGTGGTCGCGCGGCATGCCCGCATTGTACACGCCGCCATGCCGGTATTCCGGCCGGTAGACATATTTCGTGCTGCTGAACACGAGCGAGATGCTGGTGCGTGGAACCGCGTAGGTCCGCACGGCCGGCTCCGCGAGATAACGGGGCCGCACGAATGTCCACGCGTCGGGAGCCGGCCCGTAGGACGGGGCGGCGTAGCTGGGCGGGCCGTAGGAGCCGCCGTAGCCGTAGCCCCCGGCGGGCCGCACCGGAGCCTCGGGAGCCCAGCCCACATAGTCGTCGCTGTAGCGCCACTGCACCCAGGCCGGAGCCCAAACGTCGCCCGGCACCCAGTACCAGGCATATTCCGGATCGTAGCCCCAGCGGCCGTAATGATAGACCGCCCAGGCGAAGGGCTCCGGCGAATCCCAGTACCAGCCGTGCTCGTCCGTGTAGATCCAGTTTCCGACCGTGAACGGACGCCAGTCCTCGCCCACGGAGCGCGGATACCAGACATAGCCGTAGCGCGGATCGGAAACCCAATCGCCGAACGGAGCGAGCGCATCGTAGAACCGGTCGATCTCGATATCGCCCGCGGCGTAAGGCGAAACGCCGCCGCCCGCCATCGCTTTTTGGGGAGAGAGCGTGGCCGCCGCAACCGATGCGATCGCGAGCATCCCCGCCAAAAACAAGCGCTTCATCTGAACCTCCAACGACCTGCCGCTCGGCTCGGAAGGCCAACTCGCCCGGGAGATTGGAGGGTCTGACCTGAACCCTGTCTGAACGCGAAGACCGGGGTGGAAACGCGCCACGAACGCCAAGGTTGCGTCGTCTTGATGCGTCCCCTTGCCGTGCGCCTGCGACTTGGCTAGGGAAATCGCGGCCCGAACGCTCGACGACCAGAGCCGGGTCCCAACGCGCTAGAAAACGAGAACAGAAGGAAGATCCATGCCGGGCGTCCCCTTTGTCGATTTGAAGACGCAATATGCGCGGCTCAAGCCGCAAATCGCCGAGGCTATCCAGGAAGTCCTCGACGATGGACGCTACATTCTCGGTCCCGCCGTCACGAAGCTCGAAACCGAACTCGCCGGCTATTGCGGCGTGCGCCATGCGATTTCCTGCTCGAGCGGCACGGACGCGATCATCATGCCGTTCCTCGCCTACGGCATCGGGCCGGGCGACGCGGTCTTCGTTCCCTCCTTCACCTTCACCGCCAGCGCCGAAGCGATCATCCTTGCCGGTGCCTCGCCCGTCTTCGTCGACGTGGAAGAAGACAGCTTCAATCTCGACCTCGCCGATCTCGAAGCGAAGATCGTCTCGACACGCGCCGGCGGGACGCTGACGCCGAAAGCCATCCTCGCGGTGGACCTGTTCGGTTTACCGGCCGATTGGAACGAGCTGAACGCGCTCGCGGAGCGGGAGAACCTGAACCTCATTTCCGATGCGGCGCAGTCCTTCGGCGGTGTCTACGAGAACAAGCGCGTCGGGGCCCTGGCGCCGGTGAGTTGCACGAGCTTTTTTCCGGCCAAGCCCCTCGGCTGCTACGGCGACGGCGGCGCGATCATGACCGACGACGACGAGCTCGCCGCGCTGCTGACGTCGATCCGCGTGCACGGCCAAGGCGCCGACCGCTACGAGATCGCCCGAATCGGCATCAACGGACGTCTCGACAGCATCCAGGCGGCGATTCTCTCGGTGAAGCTGCCGATCCTGGACGACGAGCTCGCGGCTCGCGAGCATCTTGCGCGCATCTACGACGAGGAGCTGAAAGACGCCGTGACGGTGCCGAAACGCATTCCGGGGCGGCAATCGGCCTGGGCGCAATACACGATCAAGACGGATCGCCGCGCCGATATTCAGGCGGCACTCAACGAGGCCGGGATCCCTTCGGCGATCTACTACCCGAAGCCCATGCACCTTCAGGCGCCTTATCTCGCTTATGGCGGCGGCGAAGGCTCGCTCCCGGTGAGCGAGACGATCTGCCATCAGGTGATGAGCCTCCCCATGCATCCGTACTTGCCGGACGACGATGCGCGCCGTATCGCCGGCGTCATCCGCAAATCCCTCCGCTGATACGATCGTGTCGCGACGCCGTGCCATTGGCTCGCCCCGACCCGTTCATGTGATATTCATGGGTGATCGTGTTAGCTGGGATTCGGTGTCCCAGGAGCAAATCGACGGATATGCCGTGAACAGACGTCTTCGCATTGCTGCGCTTCTCTCGCTTCTCCTCGTCATCGTTCCGTTCGGGCAGGCGCATGCGGCACGCTACAAAGTCTGCAACTCCGTCCCCACGTCGAACCTGACCGTCAACGTCAAGAGCACCGGCGCGAAAGGCGACGGGCGGACCGACGACACCAAGGCCATTCAGCGGGCCATCGACAAGGTGGCTGGGACCGGGGGAACGGTCTATGTCCCGCCGGGCACCTATCGCGTCCACGCCGTCAGCGGCAACCGGCTGACCCTCAAGAGCAACATGACGTTCAAGATGACGAACGACACCGTCTTGAAGATGTTTCCCACCGACAAGAAAAACTACTCCGTCCTCAGAATCCTGAATGCCCACGACGTCATCGTGAAGGGCGGCACGCTCATGGGCGACCGCAACAACCACAAGGGCCGCGGCGGCGAATGGGGCATGGGCATCTTCATCCTGGAGGGCTCCAAGCGCATCACCATCTCGAATGTGCGCGCCAAAAACATGTGGGGCGACGGTTTTCATGTCACCGATGCCGAAGACGTCGCGCTCTGCGGTGTCCGGGCCGAACGGAACCGTCGGCAGGGCCTGTCTATCATTCACGGCAACCGCATTCTGGTGACCCGGTCCGTCTTCCGCGACACAAAAGGCACCCGGCCGGGCGCGGGCATCGACCTGGAGCCGGACCGGCCCGATCAGACCATCTCGAACGTCCGTATCGAGCGCTCCAAATTCATCAACAATGAGGGCGCCGGTATCATGATCGCCGGAAAGAAGGCGCGGATTTCCCGCATTCAGATCCAGAACAACGAGTTCGACGGCGCGCGGCCCCTCTTGATTGAATACGCGCCGCGTATCGCCGAGAGCCAGATATGCAGCAACCGGTACAAGCCGTTCCAGCGTATCGACAAGAAGATGTTCGAGAAAGTCTCGCGGCCACGGCACACGATCGGGATGCAAATGCCGTGCGATGGCAGGGCACAGAAGCGGCTCTGGTAGCGTCCTCGCGCGGCCGCAATGCGAAACAGGCTGGATAAGTTTGAAGCCGTCGTCGCCGGTGCCGGCGTCATCGGTCTCTCCGTTGCCCGGTCCTTGGCGCTGCGGGGGCGCGAGGTGCTCGTGCTCGAAAGCGAAGCCGGAATCGGCCAGGGCACGTCATCGCGCAACAGCGAGGTTCTCCATGCCGGCCTCTACTACCCGCAAGGAAGCCTGAAAGCCCGGTTCTGCGTCGAGGGGCGCCGCGCGCTCTATGCGTATTGCGCCGAGCGCGGCGTGCCCCACCGCCGTTGCGGCAAGCTGGTCGTCGCCACATCGGACGACGAGGTGAAGTCACTCGAGGCACTGCTCGCCCGCGCCCGCGCCAACGGCGTCGAAGACATCGCGCTCGTCGACGGCGCCGATCTGGCCGCGCTCGAACCCAACTTGCACGGCATCCGCGCGCTTCACTCGGGCAGCACAGGGATCGTCGATGGGCACGCGCTGATGCTGGCCTATCAGGGCGACGCGGAGAACGCGGGTGCACTGGTCCAGTGCCGGACGCCCCTTCTCGGCGGAACCCTCGACGACAACTCCATCCGCCTCCGCATCGGTGGAGACGAGCCCACCGAAATCGAAACGAAACTGCTCGTCAATGCCGCGGGGCTTGGGGCCTGGGACGTCTCGCGGAGCTTGAACGGTCTCGACCCGAACACCGTGCCGCCGCGTTATCTGGCCCGGGGCTGCTACTTCTCCATGAGTGGCCGCGCGCCTTTCCGGCACCTGATCTATCCCGTGCCGCCCGCAGGCGGCCTCGGCATCCATCTCACCTTCGACCTCGGAGGACAGGCACGGTTCGGCCCGGATGTCGAGTGGATCGACAGCATCGACTATTCCGTCGATCCCGCCCGCGGCGGCGCTTTCTACGCGGCCATCCGGCGCTATTGGCCGGAGCTTCCGGAGGGTGCGCTTGCACCCGACTATGCCGGTATCAGGCCGCGCACGACGGGCCCCGGCGAAGCCACGGGAGATTTCACGATCCAAGGACCTGCGGAGACCGGGCACCCCTGCTATATCGCGCTTTACGGCATCGATTCGCCGGGCCTCACGTCGTCCCTCGCCATTGGAGGTTACGCCGCGGGTCTCGCCGGCTGAAAGGGTCCGCCGCGAGGAGCCCGCAAGACCCGCGCGGCCCAAAGCGGTTTACCTGTAGCGGCACTCGCCGAACGAACACGCCTCGCGTTACGTTGCGCGGGACGCTACAAAGCCATTCTCATATCGAGGAGGAGATTCGGATGGCCAACCCCACACTTCGCGAGCTCACGGGCATGAACCCAAACCCCGCGCCGATCGCCGACAGCGCGCTGGTGCTGATCGACTGTCAGCAGACCTATCGCGAGGGCGTCATGCAGCTCGAGAACGTGGAGCCGGCCTTGCAGGAAGCGGCCGAACTGCTTCGCAGGTTCCGCGATGCCGGACGCCCCGTCATCCACATCGTGCACGACGCGGGGCCCGGAACGCCCTACGACGTCACCGCGCCGATCGGCCAGATCGCCGGCATTGTGGCGCCGATCGAAGGCGAGACGGTCATCGTCAAGAAATACCCCTCGGCCTTCGAGCAGACCGGGCTCGATGCGGAACTCAAGAAGCGCGGCATCGAGAACGTCGTCTATGCCGGCTTCATGACCCATATGTGCGTGAACTCGACCACGCGTGCCTCATTCAACCACGGCTACGCCAACACCGTGGTTGCCGGCGCCACCGCGACGCGCGCGATCCCGAACCCCGCGACGGGCGCCGAGATACCCGCGGCGCAGTTGCAGGACGCAAGCCTCTCGGCGCTCGGCGACATGTTCGCCGTCGTGGTGCCGAAAAACGCAGACGTACCGGACTGACGCTCGGCGCCTGCGGTCTCCCCCATCGTCTCAGTCGTCGTGCCGTACGGCGGCCGTGTTGGCGGCGACGCTATTCATCGCCGCTCGTGGCCGCGTCCCACTCGGTCGTGGCATCGCGCACCATCTCCTGGAAGCGGCCATCCGTGGTCATCTCCGCGATGCCCTCGCCGAACTTCGGCGCGAGCGTCCGGCAGGGAGACCTCTTCGAGAACGCCACGAACAACTCCGCGGACAGCAGCTCGGGTTCGAGCGCGACGATCTCGTTTTCGAGACCAAGGCGCTCCACTTCGGCGGTACCCGGATAGTAGCCTGCGATGACGTAGTCGACTTTCCCGTCAGCGAGTTCGGCGAGAGCGGCATCGACCCCATCCGTGCGGACCATGGTCAACTGATCCTCGACAAACCGGTCGAACTCCGCACCGAAGCTCTCTCCCTTGTTTGCCGCACCCGTCTTGCCGACGAGATCTTGCTGGCCGCGAAACTCGAAGGATTTGCCCGCCACCACGAACACCACCACCGTGTCGTAGGCAAACGCAGGCTCCGCGTAGTCGAGATATTTCTCCCGCTCGTCGTTGCGGTAGACCCCGACGATCATGTCGGCCTTGCCGTCGCGCGCCGCTTCCTGCGCCTCGGACCATGAACCCATAAATTGGGAGACAAGCGGAACCCCGAGGTCTTCGGCGATCGCCGCGACGAGAGCGGGCGCGGCCCCGTCGATGCGATCGCCGGCGCGGTACGCCATCGCCGGATAGTCCGGATGGCCGGTCATGACGATTTTCTCGCAAGCGTCCCCGGCGCGCGCCGGTGAAGGGCCCGCAATCATTGCGGCCAACAGAAACAGGCAGGCAGTTCGTCTCATCGTCTTAAATCCTTACGGCGCGGTCCCGTTTTCGTTGCAGGACCACATAGCACGGCCGGCGCCGTGTTGCTCCCTCGCTATCGGACCTCCGCAACCAGAAAGCATGAAGCCATTGGAAAAGCGGACAAAGCCAACTGGGGGAGTAACGCGGAGGTGGACCCGAGCTGAAACCTCTCTGACTTATCGTGAGGGTGCTCATCATTCTGCTCCGCAGTGAATCGAGATCGTGGAATGGATCGTCGCCGACGGCAATGACAGGCACGGGAGCAAGGAGGCGACCTTGGCACTGCAAGAAACGTTTGACCTCGGTCCAAAAATTCCGGCACGCTCTATCCTCCGCCAGATCAACTTTACGGAAATGAAGTGATCAACCATCTCTCAAAAGGGGTAGCCAGCCTCTGCTATATACCGGGCAAGAGACTCTGCTTCGTTTCCAATCCGAAGGCAGGATGCTCAAGTATAAAGGAGTCCCTCTGGCTCGCGGAAGCTCCAGAGACTTACGATGGGGCCCCGCACGCGCCGAACGCGCCATTTAAGGTTACCTTAGACGGTCTCCTCGCAGACCGCGAAAATCTATGCGGAAGCTCCTTCTTCACTGTCGTGAGAAATCCATATGTCCGTATCCTGTCTGCCTACCTTGAAAAGATACAAGACCGTTATGATCACAACGTGCGGCTTCAGTTTTTGGCGAGGTACGGCCTATCCAAGGATCGAGATGTGTCGTTCGAGGATTTTCTCGACATCATCGCGACCGATTCTCCGGACCAGGTTGACCCGCACTTTGCTTCGCAGCACATCAATACATTGAGCTCCGTTATTACGCCGGCATTCGTCGGACATCTCGAACGATTTGACCGCGTTGCTGAATTTCTATCCGCCTTTGGCATTGCGTTGAGGCGACACGCGCCTCATGCAACAGGAGCGCACGATCGCGTCTCTCAATTCTTCACAAGGACAACGCTTTCGAGCGTAGAGAAACTTTATGAGCAGGACTTTGAGCTATTCGGCTATGAACGGGATATCAATCGACTGGCTCCGATCGCCGATTGGACTCGTCAGCAAGACGTTTCAAAGCTCCATAGTTTCCTCGTTGAAGCAGAGCTCCGAAATGAGAACCGCGACCTCCGTAAATCGCGCGACAATCTTCTGAGAGCGCGCGACGATCTGCTGAAAGAGCGAGATAGCCTTCAAAACGAGCGAAATGAGTACCGTCAACTGGCTGCTCGCCTCAACGCACAACTCTCCGCGACCCGCGCTTCAACGTCCTGGCGCATAACGGCGCCGCTGCGCGCAGCGGCGGCTCTCGCCAAGTCGTCCCGCGAAGGCGATTGACCAAGGCGGCGGCCCCCACCAATACTAAGTACCCAGCCCCCTCAAGGTTCTTACGACGTTCCAAAGCCTGTTGGAATGCGAGCCTTTGAACAGGATCACGTCACCGTTCTCCACATCGTCCTCGATGGCCTCGCGCAACTCGTCCGTAGTCTCGCAGCGTTGCCCCCTGAGTGGGGCCGGAAGGGCATCCCAAAGCTTCGCCATGAGGGCACCCATCACATGGACCCGATCGACTCCCGCACGCGCGATCGGGGCGGCCAGCTCCACGTGATAGGCCGTTTCCTCCGAGCCGAGTTCCAGCATATCGGCGAGCACCAATATCCGCCGACCGTTCCTTTTCACCGGCTGACTCCCGATCAGTTGGAACGCCGCCATCATCGAGGCCGGATTGGCATTATGCGAGTCGTCGATCAGCGTTACGCGCTTGCCGGAAACGCTCGCCGCGTAGGAGACGCCACGCTGAACGAGAGGAAGCGCCTCGGTCATGCGCGCCGCGCCCTTCCGATAATCTAGGCCCATCTTCTTCAAGGCAGCCAACACGGCAAGGCTGTTTACAGCCATGTGCCTACCGTCCGTTCCAAGGCGATACCGCACGCGATCGCCGAGAACATCCGCGTCCACACGGCGCTTTTTGCTATCGAAGCCGAGCAACCGCACATCGGCGTCATCATGGTCGCCATAGGTGACCACCGTGTCCGTGTGATTTCGGGCCACCGCCTGGACATCATCGTAGAAGGGAATATCGCGGTTGAGGATCGCCACGCCGTCCCGGCTCAGACCTGTAAATATACTTGCCTTCAGCTGAGCTAACCGCGGCAGCGGGCCCGCATAGGTCAAATGCGCCGGCGAAATGGCCGTAAGAATGGCCAGGTGCGGGCGGACGATCCTGCTCGCGCGGCGCAGCCCTTCTCCGACGCTCATTTCGATCACGGCGTAGCGCTCGGCATCGAGATTCACGACCTGCGCGACGGCGCCCGCCGCCGTGTTGGCACCGGGCCTCAGCCGATTGCCCGTCCCCCACTGTTCGAGCGCATGGGACAGGAGATGGCATGTGCTGGATTTGCCGACGCTTCCGGTGACCGCGCAAATCGTTCCCGCGTAGCGATCGCGCGCCGCGGCCGCAAGCGCCGCGACGGCCTCGTCGATCGAGGGAACCACAAGCTGGTGGGCGCTACTGGCCTGAACGTGTTCGGTTACGAGCATAACGCACGCCGCAAGCTCGGCAGGATCGATTTGCGCAACGTCGATGCCGTGGCGGAATGGCTGACCTTTCGGGATGACAAGCGATCCCGGCACCCAGTCCTTTTCGAAGCAGAGGGCGCGCGGCCGCCAATCGGGTGCCGGAGGGCCGATCCAAATTCCCCGCGTCAGCCTCGCCAGGTCTACAGGGTTCAACCAAGACAGGCTCATCCGGATTTGCACCGACGCATTGGGGGCCAAAGGTGGCGACTCGTACCATGTCTCCCAGAAAACGGGCAATTGCGGCCAAGACCGCCGGCACAGTACAAGCTAAAATCGTAGAGCCGTGAACTGGCTCGGTCGTTTGCGCTAGGGTCGGCTCATGGTTTCCGAGATGCGTCTCTCTATCCGCCAGGTTCACGGCGGCACGTCCACTGAACGCTTCGTCGCCTTGAAGGCGGATGCAAACGAGGTCCTTGTCGACGCCTGGATCTCGTTCTTGGACGAACCGGACCTTCCGGAGCCGGAAAGGTTGGATGGAGCGCTTCTACTCGTCATCTTTCGTTGCATGGAACGCGGCGGGCGGCTTTTTGTCGAAGGTCCCCTTTCGAAGTCCCTTGTCCGGTCCATCCGTCACTTCCAGGAGGCCTGGGCCCGGTGGCGGCCGGACCTGTATCGGCCTGTCGAGATCGTCCCGGATTCCGTCGCCGAGATATCGCAAGCGCCCGATAGAGCCATCGCGGCGTTCTCTGGTGGAGTCGATTCGACGTTCTTGGCTTTGCAACACACCTCCGGCGAGTTGGGTGCCGCGAAATATCCGCTCACCGACGTCATGTTTGCGCACGGACTCGATATCCCCAGCGCGAACACGGAGGCCTTCGCGAAGGCTGTCGACAGGCATCGGGAGTTCCTTGGTTCGGTGACCTTGAGACCGCGCCTTCTTAGGACCAATGTGCGAGACTTCTACCCGTCCAGCTACGAGGACGCGCACGGCGCTCTCATCTGCGGCCTGCTCCACCAATACAGTCACGCGTTCGGCGTTGGCCTCATATCGAGTTCGAATGCCTACGAAAATTTGCGCCTGACCTGGGGATCGAATCCCGTAATCGATCCGTTGATGGGAACGGAGCGTTTTGCCATCGTGCACGACGGTGCCGGCTATAATCGTATCGAGAAGGTCGAGCGAGTTGCCGCCGACGAAGTGGCGACAAAGGGTCTGCGAGTCTGCTGGCGAGACACGAGCTACACGAAGAACTGCGGCGTCTGCGAAAAATGTATCCTGACCCAGTTGGAATTCCTCGCTTTGGGTCACTCCGATCCACCCTGCTTCGACCGGCCCCTTGATATCCGCTTGATCGATACGGTCACACCGGCGAGCCTTAGCCGCCTGCGCGGATACGAGTGGGTGCTTGAGACATCGAAGGCATTCGATGGCCAGCCTTGGCGTAGGGCCCTCGAAAAGCGCGTTCGCAAGCTCCGAAACAAGGAGGCCGCCAAGAATCTGCGCGCCTCGTTTGGGCGTTTGTTGAGACTCCCAGGATAGAGCGCCGAGGCGAATGCAGCCACATTCTGCCTCCCAATCCCGCCGTTCGGCCCTCGGCCGCTAAGTCGCGGAGTTCACCAAACGGTTTGCGTGATCCGTTGGGCCGTTTCGGCCGTCCCAAAGGCTTGGCGCTACGGCATGGGAAATATCGACGAATGCGAACTTGGGAAAATGCGTCAAGCTGAGTTCGTATACGGCCCGGTTCTTGAAATAGGAGTTGCTGTAAAGCCTGACTTCCTTGCCCAGGAGAGCAGCAGTAATCGCGACGTGCAAACGGTCGGTATGCACGCTCGAGAAGCGCTTGATCGCCTCCAAGAAAAAATATGCGGAGATCCTGCGCTGGTTGAATGGCTGAGGCCCTTTCCGCAGGGCGAAGAGCCTGGAAATATCGTTCTGCTCGTCACTAATGCGCATCGGGTGCCGCTCGCGGTCGCCACGCCAAACGTCGAGCCTGTCCTCTCCGTGGGTCGCTCGGCAGAACTGGCGAAAGCGACGCCGAAGATACAAGAACGTTCGTGGCGCCCCCCAAAACGACGGCTCTATGCCCCCCGTCAATAGGCTGCCAAAATCAAGCTCTAACGCTAGATCATCGGCCAACAACAATTCCGCGCCCGAAGCATGCTTCTGGCAGTGACTTGCTGAAACCAGCTCTCTGCAAACGATTGTCGTGTTCGGCCCAAGTTGACCGAGGACGTCCTCGTTTCCTGAGACGGTGTGCGGCAGCACGATGAGGCGGTCCGCTGTCTTATGATGCCGCAATACGAAATCGCGCGCCTTATGATAGCTCGGAACAAAATTTCCTCCTCCCCCGTAACAAACGATTTTTCCATCGCTGTTGAACGAGGCGGGGTCGGAAATGACCCTGGCATCGATACCATGGGCTCTAAACAGGAGATCCGTTGCTACAGCAATGAGGTGATCGCCGGCATTTCCTGGATTCGGATACCAATGGAGCGGCCGATTTCCGATCTTTGATTTGAGCCACGCTCCACAGTCAATCTTCTGCATGTCCATCTGCCAGGCGGCGAAGGCAGAGGGATTGCCTTGCTCACACCCTATCGCTGCATCGGGAAACGGAGCGGATCGCTCATACTGCATAAACTGCTAATACACGTCCTCGAACTTCACAAGCACGGGGATGGTTCCGTCAAGTGTCTCCGCCAATGGGGAAAGGCACCTTGAGGTCCGACACATTCGGTGGGCCCGTCTTATCGCCTCCGAGGCGAGGTTGGGTGCATGGTCCGAGTCAGCGGCGGCAACGGAATTGTGCCTATCAGACTTTGACTGAAGACGGCTCGCGACTGCCGGGAGCGGACGTCCCCTTTTTCGCCGCGCCTCCGCAACCGGGTGCGCCACTGGAACTCCCCTTCTCCAAAACACTCTTAGAAAAACACCCGAAAGCTGGTACAGCCAACCCACGCAATCCGTGATCTCCGTTCAAACGATCGAGCCTGCCGGCTCACATCCAAAAAGACATTCTTGGATCCGAGCATGAGCCATCCGAAAGTTTCCGTTGTCGTTCCGACCTACAACGTTGAGTCTTGGTTGGACGACTGCCTGCTGTCCCTGCGTGCCCAAACCTACACGAACTTGGAAATCCTCGTCGTCAACGACGGCAGCACAGACGCAAGTCCCGAACGCGCACGCCACCATGCTGAACTCGACGACCGCATCAGAGTCATCGACCAAGCGAACGCCGGGCTTGGGGGCGCCCGAAACACCGGGATCGACCATGTGTCCGGGGCGCTATTGACCTTCCTCGACAGCGACGACTTCGTCACCACGGACTTTGTGGAGAAACTCGTCGCGGCCCAATGCTCGACCGGCGCCGACGTCGTGTCCTGCCGTCACGCGAAAGTCTCCGAGGACGCTCTATTCCTGTCCAATCAGGCCTATCCGCGCTTTACCGACGAGCAGTTCAGGTCCTTGAGCAGCTACGCCAAGATCTTGGGAAGCTATACGACATCCGTCGCCTGGGGACGGCTTTTCAGGACGGAGTTCATCGTCGATTCGGACGTCCGATTCCCGCCGAGAATCCCTCATGAGGACCTGTTTTTCACCTACAAAATGGTCCGAAGCGCAGCGCATGAAGAAATCGATGACACGTTGTACTTTTGGCGCCAGCGGGATGGGTCTCTAAGCCGCAGCGTGAGGAAGGATCATCTCGACGTGCCATGGCAACTCCGGGACGATACTTCCGAATTCCTTGGATCGCAGCAGGCGGACCAGCATGAATACGTCCTCGCCGCGCGACGCAATCTTTTGATTCTGAACCACATATGGGATCGTGCGGCGGAGACTGGCGGATCGTTGTACGCGGACTTTCTCGAAAGCATCGGCGCCAATCGGCAGGGAGTCTCGGAAGACCTTCACCTGGCCGCGACGCAACTCTCCAGTCTATGCGGCCGCTCGGCATCCACTGTGGTGAACAACTGGACGCGCCGCTTGGCCAAACATGGCATTTCTGTGGG
Organism: Hyphomicrobiaceae bacterium UBA7697; assembly: GCA_002482645.1. Taxonomy (GTDB): domain Bacteria; phylum Pseudomonadota; class Alphaproteobacteria; order Rhizobiales; family Methyloligellaceae; genus Methyloceanibacter. The sequence continues at coordinate 110,305 of DLGJ01000003.1, read as the reverse complement.
CAAACGCTAACATCGATTATCGTCGGACGACCTTTCACGCAGACAAGCCGCGCCCCAACGCATCAAGTGGACTGAAAACCCACGCTGAGGATTTAATGGTATTGCAACATCTCAAGTCTAGAACGTCAAATCGTTCCGCTAGAGCAGTCTTCGTTGCGGGCGTTTTATTCGCATCTACAACGATACTACTTGGAATTATTTTGACAGAATTCTTGGGTGCCTTGGACCTCCCATCGTTCGCCATTGCCTTGTCTTATGCAATTTTATCGATCGCGGTCATCGCGCTTTGCCTCGTGTACACATTACTCATGGAACCAAAGAGATGCCCCAACCAAGACGAGCAGGAGGTGGCGAGTCATTTGCAAGACTTGCAACTTCAGATTTCCAGCCTAGAGGAGAAAACGCTCGGGGGCGCGCACGTGCTATCGGAGAGAATGCTACAGATACGTCAGGCGATTGATGATCTTCGCGCTCCGAAACCGTAACGCATCACGTGGAGACTTCGGGGACGCCGTCAATAAGCCGGCGGCGAAAGCACTTGTGTGTCCTGCTGGCTTGCAATGCCTCCGGGATCGTGGCGCGTCCGTATTTCCTGACACGTCTCGTGGCTATTATCGTCATGCGCAGGGGACACATTGCGCCATACGGCTTTACAAAAGGCGCGGAGGATCAAATGCGCACAATAGCCCAGCGAGGATGCACCGTCCTCGCTCGGCTATAGAATCTTCAGGCTTCATAATATCTAAGATAAGAAGATATTCCGGAAAACAACTTCCATAGCGCTATGCCTTCAATATCGATTATTACGCCAAGCTACAATCAGGTCGCGTTCGTCGAGAAAATGCTCAAGAGCATTGTCGAGCAATCCGTGGTTCCGCTTGAGCACATCATTTTCGATGGAGGATCCACGGACGGCACGCTCGATATCTTGCAAGATTTTGCCGGGCAGCACGCTTTCGCCCGGCTCCATGTCGGTGAGGATCAAGGCCAGATCGACGCAATCAATCGCGGATTCGCTCTGGCCACCGGCGATGTCGTCACCTGGCTCAATACGGATGACTGGTATGCCGCTCCGGACGTCCTGGCGAGAGTTCTGGAGACTTTCGACGCCAATCCCGAAATCGATATCGTCTACGGCCGCGGTAACTTCGTCGACGAGCACGGCGCACTCCTCCGGGAGGCCTTCATCAATACCCAGAGCCACCGCCTTCGGGAGAGGTTCATTGTCTCCAACGGCATCCTGCAGCCGTCCCTGTTCATGCGCCGCAGCTTTGCCGCCGAGCTTGGACCCTTGAACGAGCGATTTGGGTATTGTTTCGACTTCGAATATTGGATCCGGGCCGCCATGCACGGCGCGAGTTTCTTCTTCCTGGATCAGGTCTTGTCAGAGGCGACCCTTCACCGGGACTCGAAGACCATGGGACAACGTGCGGACTCGCTCAAGCAAACCGCGGACATGCTCAAGGATCAGTACGGCTTCGTCTGCACGGAGTGGCTGCGGCGCATCGCGGATTCCCAAGCAACCGGCGCCGACGGGATCGTTTCGCAAAGCCCGGACCTCAAGCATCGTTACGCACAGCGCGTCGGCGAGCTCTTTCATGAGTTCAATGGCGGCCCCTCGCAAATCGCGGCCTTGCTGGATTTCGCGGGCAGTCCCGAATGCGCGGAAACACTTGCCGACCTCAAGAACTATTTCCGGCGCTACGGCGCATTTTTCGTGGTTCCCGCCGATTCCAAATCCCTCGAGTCAAGCATGGAGGCGCTGTCCGCGCTTCAGCAGACCAGCTCGAAGCCCTTCGCGGTCTTCATCCCCTCGTGCGGCACATTCCATCTCGATCGCCGATTGGGGGCGGACCTCGACAACGTGTATGCGCTGCGCGCACCCGTCGCCGCCAACAATCTTTCGGATTCCATCGACTTGGAGTCGGGCCTCAAGAAGATCTACTTCGCCAAGTGCCTGGGAGAAATTCTTTACGGTGGCGCACCTGTCTTGTGGATCGAACCTCTGAAAAAATCGAACATGGACGTGGCTTCGGCGCTGAACCTCCTCGACACCAAGGAGGCCCTGACCCTGGGCGGCGACAGCCGGTTCCATTGCTCCCTTGACGATTTTGATTCGGGGGACTCGGACGAAGAAAGCGCGTCCGAGGGAGCGGAGCGTGCTCCCGCTACGCCGGCGGCCTATGCGAACCTCGGCGGATTTAAGGTCGGCGGCAAACTGCACCCCCTCATAGATCAAGCCTACGCTGCATCGTGGCGCGGGGCTCCCTTGTCCGGGAATACGGAACTTGCGCCGATTCAGCAAAATGCGCCGGATGCGGCATGTGATCATCATACGAGGAGCCGCGCCGGGGTGCTATTGCGGCGGCTTGCAGGTGTTTTCGGCAAGTTCAATGATTAAGATCAACGTGAGCGTGTCGCGCTGTCTCGGTACAATTGGACCGGCGGTACGGAATCCAGACGGTGTAACTGTCGATACGCCTCTCGATCCGAACGACACGACCCAGGACGGAATGTAGATCGAGCGGACTAAGCAAATGCAGCACACGAAAGTCGAAAAGGGTCAGAGTCACCCGTCCGCCGAAGCATTGGGCCGAACCCGAAGAGCAATCATACTTGGGAACGGACCGTCATTGAAAGGCTTCGACTTCAAGCGTTTCCAGGGCTTCGATGTTTTTGGAATGAATGCCGCATACCGGTATTGGGATAGTATTGGTTGGTACCCCCAATACTACGCGTGTTTGGACATCGTCGTCGGTGTCAGCCATAAGGATCAGATCGCCCGTTTAATCGCGGAATCCGACGGCAACGGAATTCGCCAGTTCCTCTTGAGAGAGAACCTTATCGACGAACTCGGCGATGTCGCAAACCTGGACCGGGTGCGCAATTTCGACGTGCTCATGAGCGAATTCGACGTCCTAAGCGCGCCCTCGGTGTCTACGGGGTCACATTGCGCCGCATGGGCCGAATGTCTTGGCTACAGAGAAATTTTCCTGCTCGGAATCGACTGCAATTACGTCGAGATCATTCCCGAGGCCAAGAGAGGTGGCGGAATCGAGCTCGAGATTGTCAAGGCGCCGGAGGAGAACCCCAATTACTTCTTCGCCGACTATCAACAGCCTGGCGACAAGTTCAACATCCCCAACCCCAATCGGGCTATTCATTTGCACAGCTGGCGAGAGGTTGCCGTCCGGCTCGATCCCTCGACAAGAATTTTGAATGCCAACCCCGTGTCCAAGGTCGATGCCTTCGACTTCTGCTCGTTCGACGATGTCGAGAGCCGGGGCGATCTGAAGGTTGTATCGCGTGCCGAAGTGCTCGAACCAGGTGCCAAGCCTGACGAACCGAGCCTGACCCGGAAATTTGGACCGGAGGCGGAGATCCAGTTCGACGAGAGCCGGTTCGTATATGCCTTGATCACGCCCGATATCCCCGTGGGCATCCTCATAGACGTTGGTCTACAGCTCGAGGCCTTTGCACCGTTTGCCGGCCAAGGCTGGACGGTGTTCGCCTTACCAGGCCGGATCGGCGATTACGGCAGGCTAGGGAGCGCAACGGAGCACGGGAACAATGTCAACATTTTCCGTGAGATGATCGCCGAGCGAACGGATTGGAACGTGCCGGTTTCGAATCTGGCCACAGCGGACCACCAAGCCTGCAATGGGACAGCGACCGACGCTATCGACACGGTTAGTCTGGACGACTTCGTCGTCCTCAACGGCTTGACGAGGGTTGATGTGCTCAGCATCGCGGCGGACGGGGCCGCGCTCACGATTTTGCGGGGACTCAACTTTAGCAACACAAAGCCTGCGGCAGTTCTCGTCGATTTCGACAACGCCAGGAGCGCACGCTTCCACAACACGTCGGATGAGTTGGTCCGGTTTTTCGTCCGAAACGGATACCACACCTATGTGAGCGAGTGGCATTCGCCCAAGTCGCCTGACGTGGAACCAAGCTGGCATTGCCTCCGCACGTACCCTTGCGACATCCCCTTCGATGGTCGCGGCAAGCTCGTTGCGGTTCAGGCCAGGCCCAGCCCAGCCGATTTGGAACGAGCCGTGGCGAGCGCTATCGGCGTCCCCGGCCGCTCCCGCGAGGAGAGCGGAGAGGTGGTCCCGTTGGTGACGACGGCGGAGACTTCTGAAGCGGAGACATCCATCCATCTCGACTCAGGCTATGTGCGCTTCGTCGAAAGCGTGAAGGCGCGAACGCCCCTTCTTTACGAAATCGCACATGTCACCCTATGGGGGCTAAGGGCCATCAAGAACCGGATATTCGGACTAGGCGGACTTGCGCTCGTTGTCATCGCCGTTCCGCTCGTTTTGGCGGCAATCAGAGTGGCCCCCCAATATGACTGGGCTTTCTTGGGATTTAGCGCCTTTGCGCTATTCTTCTTGGTCTGCGCCCTCGGAGCCGTCAGCGCAAGGCGCAGGCGAAGCGGACTGGTCCAGAGGCTATCGCAACTCGAAGGGGATTTGCGCAAAATGCAGTGGCAACTCAGAGCTACCACGATTTCCAACAAGCGTCTGGAACGACAATTCGAGCTGTCCCAGCGCAAGTCGGGAAACGACAGCTCAATTCTCACGCGCCTCTGAGGCGCCGCCCGGTCTAAAATTGAACGGGGATATTCCTCTGCTGGTCCATGAGCTCCAATTTTTTGCTTGCGTATGGCCCAAACATAGACCGCCAGACAACTGGTCTTCTGAAACAATAGTCGGCCGCCTACGCTTAGCTGATCGATAGGCCTCGCCCCACGCCTGTGTAAGTAAATCCGGCTTCCGCTGCGAGCTTGGGTGCATAGACATTGCGAAGGTCGACCAGCACATCCCCGCTCATGACGGACCGGAGCTTCTTGAGATCCAGCGCACGGAACTCGTTCCATTCCGTCAGTAGCAAGACGATATCCGCGCCGGACGCCGCATCCATCGGATCCGCGAACCACGCCACGCCAGGCAAAAGCTCCTCGGCGTTGGCGCACCCTTGCGGATCGCATGCCTGAACGGTCGCACCGCGCGCTTGCAGCATCGGCAGGATCACGAGGCTCGGAGCCTCGCGCATATCGTCCGTATTGGGCTTGAAGGTGACGCCGAGCACCGCGATCGTCTTTCCACGGACGGACCCGCCGGCAGCGCTCTCGACCCGCGCGCCCATGGCGATCTTGCGCTCGAGATTGGCCTTCTCCACCTGCTCGATGAGAGAGACCGGCGACTTCGCCTCGCGCGCCGTCCTCACGAGCGCGCTCACATCCTTCGGAAAACACGATCCGCCGTATCCCGGTCCTGGATGCAGGAATTTCGGTCCGATGCGGCCGTCGGCACCCACGGCGCTGGCGACCTCGCTGACGTCGGCGCCAACCGTTTCGCACAGATCGGCGATTTCGTTGATGAACGTGATCTTCATCGCCAGAAACGCGTTCGCGGCATATTTCGCAAGTTCCGCCGACTCGCGGCTGACAAACATTATAGGCGCATTGCGTAGGGACAACGGTTCGTAGAGGCGAGCCATGACGGCGCGGCCATGATCGTCGTCGCATCCCACGAGCACGCGGTCCGGATGAGTGAAATCGCGGATCGCGGAACCCTCACGCAAGAACTCGGGATTTGAGCAGACGGCGAAGTCGGCATCCGGCCGAAGGTGCTTGAGCCGCCGTTCGATTTCCTTGCCTGTTCCGACCGGGACGGTGGATTTTGTCGTAATCACAGCGTCGGGGCGCGCGTGCGGCGCGAGTTCTTCGACCGCCTCGAACACATAGGTCAGATCCGCATAGCCGTCACCGCGGCGCACGGGCGTGCCCACCGCCAGAAGAATGACATCCGCGTCGCGCACGGCGTCGGGCAAGGAGCCCGTGAATTCGATCCGCCCCGCCGCCACATTGCGCGCCACCAGGTCGTCGAGCCCCGGCTCGTAGATCGGGATCTCTCCCCGGTTGAGCTGCGCGAGGCGCTCCGGGTCCTTATCGACGCAGGTGACCTTCCAGCCAAAATCGGAAAAACAGGCCGCAGAGACGAGCCCCACATATCCCGCGCCAACCATGCAGATTTTCACGCAGACAACTCCTTCGTCCAAACGATGGTCGTTAATAGAGTTCCGGACTGGCGAAAACAATACCGCTCCCGTGGCTGCTCTCTTGACTGATCTCTTGACTGATCTCTTGGCATTCCCGTGACACTTCCGTGAACTGGCGCGGCCAGGCCGAATGCGCCGCAAATGGACGGCTCAAGTCCGCACGTTCCGGCGCCAGCAGGATTGTTCCGGCCAGGCCCGGCGAGAATATTCACCGGTCCCAGCCTCGCTAGACTTCCCGGTTCACAACCATTAACAACGCCCTGCCGGAGCCGGAGGCCGGACCGGCCACAGCCACGCAGCGGAGCCGGTTAAGCGCATGAGAATCTTGGTCACGGGTGCCGCCGGCTTTATCGGCTTCCATACGGCTCGTGTGCTGCTCGATCGTGGCGACGAGGTCGCCGGCTTCGACAACCTCAACGACTACTACGACGTTTCGCTCAAGGAGGCGCGGCTAGCCCAGCTTGCGCCGCGCAACCGCTTTGCCTTCGTCAAGGGCGACCTTGCGGATAAGAACGCCGTGGACGACCTGTTCAACGAACACCGCCCCGAGCGCGTGGTCCATCTCGCGGCCCAGGCCGGCGTGCGCCACTCCCTGACGCACCCGGAAGAATATGTGGCGTCCAATCTGGTCGGCTTCGCCAACATACTTGAGGCCTGCCGGCATAGAGGCGTGGAGCACCTTGTTTACGCCTCGTCGAGCTCCGTCTACGGCGCCAACACGCGCACGCCCTTCAGCGTTCACGACAATGTGGACCATCCCTTGAGTCTCTACGCCGCGTCGAAGAAGTCGAACGAGCTGATGGCGCATGTCTATGCGCATCTCTATCGCCTGCCCGTCACGGGCCTTCGCTTTTTCACCGTGTACGGGCCATGGGGCCGGCCCGACATGGCGCTGTTCACCTTCGTGAAGAGGATCCTGGCGGGCGAACCCATCGACGTGTTCAACCAGGGCCATCACGCCCGCGACTTCACCTATATCGACGACATCGTCGAAGCGGTGGCGCGCGTGACCGATCGCATCCCGCAAGCCAATGCAGGCTGGACCGGAGACAAGCCCGATCCAGCGACGTCATCGGCGCCGTACCGCCTCTACAATATCGGCAACAGCCAGCCCGTGCCGCTGATGGACTTCATCGCGGCGATCGAGAAGGCTCTCGGGCGCGAGGCGAAGAAGAACTTCCTGCCGATGCAACCCGGCGACGTCCTGGAGACCTACGCGGACGTCACCGATCTCTCGACCGATGTGGCGTTCTCGCCAAGCACGCCGATTAAGGATGGCGTCCAGCGCTTCGTCGATTGGTACCGGAATTACTATAAGGTTTGATCGCCGCCAGAACGAACCGTCTGTGCATAGAACCGGGCAGTCTACGTCCCGGGGCGGCACGGCGCCCGGGGGCGCCTGCCTAAGCCTCAGCGGAACCACCGAGGGGCTGCCTCGGGCCACTGAGCTCACATTCGGACAGTCGGTCATTCAGGTTGTCAATGCCCGTCGGGATCGGCTAAATCTCGAAATGCCTTCCAAAATTCGGCAGAACAGCGTCTGCTTGAAGGGAAACCCATGAGAATTCTTGTACTTGGCGGCGATGGCTTTTGCGGCTGGCCCACGGCGCTGCATTTGTCGAATTTGGGCCACGACGTGACCATCGTCGACAACCTGTCGCGGCGGCACATCGATATCGAGCTCGAAGCCGAGTCGCTGACCCCGATCCGGCCGATCCACGAACGCATCCGCGCCTGGAAGGACGTTTCCGGCCGCGATATCGATCTCCATACGTTCACGATCGGTGAGCACTATCATCGCCTGCTGTCGCTCATCACGGAGCAAAAACCCGACAGCATCGTGCATTTCGCCGAGCAGCGCGCGGCGCCCTATTCGATGAAGTCGTCGGCGCACAAGCGCTACACCGTCAACAACAATCTCAACGCGACCAACGACGTCTGCGCGGCCATCGTCGAGTCCGGCATCGACGTTCACCTCGTCCATCTCGGCACGATGGGCGTCTACGGCTACGGCACCGCCGGCATGCAAATTCCGGAAGGCTATCTGCCGATCCGCGTGGAGACGCCGGAGGGGGAGCTGATCGATCAGGAGATCCTGTATCCGGCCAATCCGGGCTCGATCTATCACATGACGAAGACGCAGGATCAGCTGTTCTTCCACTTCTACAACAAGAACGACAAGCTGAAGATCACCGACCTCCATCAGGGCATCGTCTGGGGGACGCAAACGGCGGAGACCAAGCTGGACGAACGGCTCATCAACCGTTTCGACTACGACGGAGACTATGGGACGGTTCTCAACCGGTTCCTCGCTCAGGCCGCCGTCAACTATCCGCTGACGGTGCACGGAACCGGCGGGCAAACGCGCGCCTTCATCCACATCCAGGACACCGTCCGGTGCATCCAGCTGGCGATCGAGAACCCCCCGCAAACGGGAGAGCGCGTCAACATCCTCAATCAGATGACCGAGACGCACCGTGTGCGCGATCTCGCCAAGATGGTCGCCGAACTCTCGGGCGCCCAAATCGAGTTTGTCGCAAACCCCCGCAACGAGGCGGACGAGAACGATCTGCACGTCGCGAACGATCGTTTCCTCGCCATGGGCCTGGAGCCGATCACGCTGGCGGCGGGCCTCATGGAAGAAGTGCGCGACATCGCCCAGAAATATGCTCCAAGGTGCGACTTGGCGAAGATCCCCTGCGTCTCCGCTTGGAACGCGGAGGCCCAGGCGCGGCTCGGAGGCCAGGCCTGATATTTCGTCCCGCACCGGCGGCGCGCATAGGCCGCGCCTTGACCCGCAAACGCCGTGTGACCGGCCGAAGGGCCGTACCGCGTCAATGACCGCGTCTCAGTCCGCCCTATCAGGAGGTGGACAAAGGCGGGACCGGAGCAAATGCTTCCGAATGGACAACGGACGATGGCATTAGACAACGCGCATGCTGGAGTCGATCGCCCGGATGACCGATCACCCCTTCATCATCGACTCGTCCAAGACGGCACGCTTGAACGCAATCCGGCCTTTCTACCTGAAACGTCACCTCTCGTTTCCGATCCAGCTCGTGCACCTGGTGCGCGACCCGCGGGCCTGCGTCTGGTCCGTGATTCGCTGGCGCATGCGGGGCGATCGCCATCTCGGCCGAACCGCGCAACTCGGCCTTGCTGCGATGGCCGCCTTCAGTTGGACCGGCACGAATCTCGCGGCGGAATTCTATCGCCTGTGCCATCCCGAGGGGTCGGTCAGGGTCAACTACGCCGCGCTGCTCCAGCATGGCGTTCCGGAGTCCATACAACCGTTCGCCCCCGAAGGACCGCTCGAAAACATCGTCATCGAGCGCAACGGGAACTGCCATTCCATGGGCGGAAACGAAATGCGCAATCAAGCGCAGGTCGCCGTAAGACGGGACGAAACATGGAAGGCCGAAATCCCCACGAGCATCACCGTGGTGGTGACGGCTCTAACCTGGCCGCTCATGCTCCGGTATGGTTTCCTTCGAGATACCAAGGTCTAGGCTTGGCATCCGTGGTTCTTGGCATTGCGCCTTGGAACGCATCTGGTCGAGCCAATAGAGCCGTTGCGTCTGCGCCCTCACCTCGGACAGTTCTTCGGCAAGTCTGCCTGTGCGCCTGTTGGTTCCTTCAATTCGCGCCAGAATAGCGTTGTGGCGCCGCCGCGCATCTTCGTCTCGCTGCCTCAAGTGACCGCGGAGAGCGGACAATACGAGTGCTACGAACAAGGCAGCGGCGCCCAGACCGCTTAGCGCAATCATCGGCCAAACGAGCCGTCCGCCGGGGGCGAGCAGCGCAATCACAAGAGGCAGAACGATCGCGGCGATGGCCAGACCGCCCGCCCCAAAACGCCGGCGCCACACCGTGCGCGCGGACCGGACAGCAAACCGCCCGGCCAAGTAGAGCGCCGTGCTCCTGCGTTTCAACCTTTCCGCAATGGCCACATATGTCCCATTAGCCGGAGAAACCGGAAGGTCCGTTTCGCCATCGGCGGACCCGGAGACCGTGGCTCCTGCCCGATGCGAGGACTTGAAACTGCCGGCGCCAAACTTGACGGAATCCTTGACCAGCCGCCGCAGAACGTTTTCGTCAGGTTCGTCGCGGAATCCAATGAGACTACCCCAAGTCTCGCTCAAGTCGACGTCAGGCGTGTACCGGAAAATCCGCCGCCAATCGTGAGCGATGCCGTACCGGACAATTGGGAGCCACTCGCTGGCGTAGACCGTGTAGCCCTGCCCTAGCAGAACGTCGGCTACGTCGTGAACGTCATAGCCCAAGCGATTTGTCTTATTGTCCTCGAACTCAGCGAGGACAACGTCAGGCTTGTCCGCATTCCACGGAAACCCGTCCAGGACAAACTTGTCATAGCCCTCCACGTCGATCTTCAGAAAATCGACATGCCGCACGTCATTGCGCGCCAGGTAATCCCGCAATGTGACGGTTTCGACGTCGCAGATTTTTCTATGGCCGGGCGTGAAGTTATCCAGGCTGCTGATGCCCGTACTCTCTTCACTGGCGTAGAAGGGAAGCTTCAGGCCCGTCTGGTCGGAAACGGCCTCCTCGTTGACGATCAGCTTCGGACAAGTGGGCCAAGATGCAAGAAGACGCGCCCTATTCGATGGATCGGGCTCAAAGGCGTGAACCGTCCACCCCATCCCCAGAAAGATATCCAAGCTATTCCCGTGATTGGCGCCCACATCCACCATCAACCGCGTGGCGTTCGCCGTCTTGTTCAAGGCTTCGAGAAAGTACCGGCCTATCAGCTGTTCCTCGAGGAGCTGAGCACGGTGCTCCCTCCCAAAGTCACCAAAGATCTGAGAGTCGATTTCGTCCCCGAACGGCTGTTCGCGCGCGAGCCTGTCGAAGAAGAGTTGAGACCCCGCGGCACGTTCCGCGCCGAAGCTTTCGGTGATCGCAACGGCAGCGTCGGCAAACCGCTCCGTAGTCGGACGTTCATCGAACCGGTAGGCGGCGTGCCGCTTCAAAAAAGCAGCCGCACGGGCACGGAAATCGACGCCCGCCTGCACATCAATGAGGATACTCCTGATCGCGCCGGCGAGCTCTTCCGCATTGGTTGCAATTGGAAATGCGCCAAGCGGCTTGGTGAACTTCTCCACCTTTTCACCGTGTGGATTGAAATAGATCGCCGGTTTCCCGCTCGCCAGCGCCTCGATAATCCCGGTGGCGAATCGGCTCACGAACACCGTCGATTCGTCGATGAGCTCGTACTGGGTTTTGCTGGAGACGGGGAATGCCGAAAGATCGCTCCCGTCCATCGGATGTTGCGTGACGACCCAATCGATCCCCACCTCATTGAAGGCCTTCATCGCCGCGTGGACGAATGGGCCCCTAGCAGCTTCGAGAGATCCAAACGTGAAGTTCACATTCAGCACGGCCAAAGGCGGATCAGGAAACTGTGGCGCTGTCGAAGCCAGCTTTTCGACGATCGGAAGACCGATGACGAATGTCTTCCTATCGCCGAAGAACTTCTCGTCGTCTTCTCCTGCGAGAAAGACGTAATCGCAGCGGCGGTATGGAAGGGCTCGCGGCTCATCGAAGTCACAGCGCAAAAAGTCGCTAATGCCTTCCACCATGCAAACCGATGGAAGGGAGAGCCGATGACGATATTCCAACGCCTCGCGGAGATAGTCGCTCCAGTCGTTGAAGAGAACCACAAGCTTTGCCGTGCTGAAGAAATCGACGCCCAATGGCAGATCTTCAATACGGATGTGCTCGACGCGGGCACTTCTGAATATGGATATCTCGTCCTTCGGGAGCTGCCTGAGACCGCGCGAGGCAAAGCTGGATAAATCCAAGACAGCGCAAGGATGCCCGCGCAGACGGAGTTCCCTGGCGTAGGCGGCCGCGTTTCGAAGCTGGTAGTCGACATCGCAGACAAAGACGATCTTGTCTTTGAGGCGCCTGGCATATTCGGAAGGTTCGAGGCCCTTGGAATCGGGGCGCGCGGCAATTGGTGCAGACTCCGTCTTCGCACCCGGAATGTCCGAGGAGAGCCACTCTTTGGCTATCGCTCCGATGAGCTCTTTGCCACCGGTTGCGATGGTCGGCCCCACTTCGGGGAGGAGCCCCCTGGCCTCCGCCTCGTCGCGCCATTTGGAGACGGAGTCCACCAGATCGCGGATGTGGGGGGCCGCACGCTTATAGGTAATCGAGCCTTCGTTGACCGTGTAGTAGTACAGCGCGTGATCGACATGCGCACAGTTACCGACTTTGAACATAAATCTCGGAAATGTGGCGACGTCTTCATGGTAGTGGCCGGGAGGAAGATCGAACACTTGATCGTCGAGCAAGCTTCTCTTGAGCAAGCGCCCGCACATCGTGAACGAATACTGCCTTGCCAGCAGGGCGTTGATTCGATCGAGATAGCCAGACGGAAATGGCCGCAGCATATGCTTCAGATTGACGTAGCGTTTGTGCGCCGAGTCCCACCGCCACATAGGGGCGGTCACCAAATCGGCCTGCCCATTTCCTGAGTTCATTTTTAGGTATTCTAAGGCGTATCTCGTCAGAATGTCGTCCCCGTCGACAAAAACGACGTATTCGCCCTTCGCTACGCTAACACCCGTGCGTCGCGCCGCGTTTAGACCAAGATTCGTTTTGTGATGAATAATTCTGGAATTGCAAAAGTTCTTTGAAAGCTCGTCGATTGTACGAATCGTGTCCGGATTAGACGAACAGTCATCGACGATGATGATTTCATAATCTTGCGGACGAAGCGTCTGATTTTTGATTGAACGCAGACACTCGGTCAGCAAGTCCGGCGCAACGTTAAAGACCGGCACAATGACGGACACAAACATTCTACGAAGGCTCCAAGATCGAACGCATGTTGGAAGAACGTCCGTCGTGCGGCTATCGCGCGGCTTCGGCCGCCGCGCGCGTCGGTTGATGATTGGCGCTATCTACACTAAATGCGTGTTATCGTCCATTGGTGGTCGTTCATTGCAATTTGGCTGACGCGACTGGCGCAGCGCCGCAACGGGACCTGAGGGATGAGGGCAGCGGTTCGCCTTCGGCTTGCATCCGCTGCGTTCGAGCTTTCGTTGTGAGTCGCCTCTAGCGCACGCCCAGAGCTGCATGGGGCCGCACGGCGCGGTGCTGTGTCGCGCTCATCGACCAAGCGATTCGAGCGCCGTCAGTATTGCTGGGCCGCGTCGACGATATCCGCGCCGGTGAATAGCCGGTTTGCATCGGACGGGTCAGGAGTTCGTTGCACGTAAAGCAGCATCTGCTAAGCATCCCTTCAAGGCCCGTTCATGGCTGGACTTATGGCTTCCAAAAGCGTCCGGCCAGAATGGAAACAGCGCACCCGGAAACATGGGGTCGAGAGACCTAGATGATTGTTTGGCTTGCTTCCTATCCGCGTAGTGGCAACACCTTCTGCCGCTCGGTTCTGAACCACTATTTCGGTAAGCAGAGCTGTTCGATCTATGGCGATCCAAGCGACATTGGCGCCAACGCCGAACTCGGCGCTCTCGTCGGACATCAGGCTGGCACCCGGGATAGTCTCGACCTCGGCGAGTTCAGGAGCTCAAACGAGCACTTCTTTATCAAGACCCACGAACTGCCCGACGCAACGATCTCGGACAAGGACCTTGTGTTCAATATCATCCGTGACGGACGGGACGCCTGCGTGTCCTATCTTCGATATTCACGTAAAGTGGCCGGTCATGACGAACTGCCGCTACAGGATGTACTGAGGGGAGCGGTTCAATTCGGCCTGTGGGGAAACCACGTCCTGCGCTGGCATCAGGCCGGCCACCCGCGGATGCACCAATTTAGATTCGAAGACATCACCGCTCGGCCCGAGGCGTTCGCCGACGAGCTTTCGGATGTCCTGTCTTTGAAGCGCTCAAACGAACCCTTTCCCGAGTTCGCGAAGTTTCAGAAGGCTGCTCCCTCATTCTTCGGTTCGGGCGAAACTGGCACGCACAAAGCTGTCTTTTCCGACGCGGATGTAGCGTTGTTCGAGATGTACAATGGACCTGCGATGCGGCTGGCGGGCTACGCCGCGGGCGGTCTCGCCGATGGCGAGCTCAAGGCCTATGACGTCTTTTGCCGACAGTTGGGCGAGATCACACGGCTTGAACATGACGTCGCGCAAGGCCAAGAAGACCTAGCCGTCGCAACGTCGGAGCGCCGGACACTCGAACAAGCACTCTCGGCTTTGACGATCCGAGCTGACAAGCTGGAACAACAGCATGCGGCACTCGCTCGCGAATACGGCATGCTCGTCGACAGACATAACACCGTCCGTCGGTACACAGGCCTAGCTGCATTCCAGCGTGTCCTGGCGCTGTTCCGCAGCAGGCCATAGCGGCCAGCGCGGACAACTGAGCCCCGCTGTTAGTCGTCGCGGGACGGTGCGTTTCGAGATTTCGTCCCTGCCTCGGCCGACTTTCGCAAATTCGATTCCGATTGGCGAACTTCGTCGAGCTCCTCCGCGAGCTCTCGCATGCGAACATTGGCCGCTTCGATCTTGTCCAGTAGGGATCGATGGCGATGCTGCGCTTCCGCGGTACGCCGGCCCAAAAGTTCGGAAATCGCCGCTGCAAGAAGGGCCCCGATCAAGCCCAAGGCCGCCAATCCGCTAAAGCCCATCATGACCCAGCGCCACGTCGGGGTTTGCGCAAAGATTGCGGCAACCAACGGCGCGACAACGCAAAGGATCGCGATGCCTCCGAGGCCAAACCGCTTTCGCCAAAGGAGTCGAGCGGAGCGCTTGGCGAACCGCGCGGCCTGGAACAGCAGGTTACTTCGCGCTTTCGTCGCTTCCGCGAACCGGACTGCCATAGTGGCTTTGCGCTGCGGAACACTCGCCCGTGCCGCTACCGGTACGGCCGGTGGCGGAGCGGACCGTGACGACAAGTGTTTCTGGAGCGCCGACGCGAGCGCAGGCATTCCTGGATCGTCGAGAAACGCGAGCAGATTGCCCCAAGCTTCGGGGGTCTTCAGGGCGCTCGGATATTGTGTGAGCCGGCACCAGTCGTGTGAAATTCCATAGCGAATGATGGGATGCCACTCGCTGATATAGACCGTATACCCTCTTTCAACGAGGTATTCGGCCATGTCGGCGTAGGTGTGCCCGAGCGGGACCGTCTTGGCGTCCTCGAATTCACACTCGATAACCCGCGGCTTGATCGCGTCCCAGGGGACGCCTTTGAGCACCGCGAAATCCAAACCCTCCACATCGATCTTCAAGAAATCGATCTTGTTCAAGCCGTGCTGGCGCGCGACTTCCGCAACGGTCGTCACGTCGACAGTGCAGGCCTCTTCGTGCGTTTCCCGGAAGGCATGGAGAGTGCCGATACCCGTGCTCTCCTCCGAGACGAAGAACGAGCGTCCCGTCGCCACGGACTCGGCGACTGCACGCGAATCGATAACGATGCGTGGATTTTCGCCGAACTTCTTCGTGAGCTGGGCGCGGTTCTCGTCGTTGGGCTCGAAGCAATAGATGCTCCAGTCCAGCGCGTCGAAGAACTTTGCGCTGGTGCCGGTATGCGCGCCGACATCGAACATGACATGAGATTTGCCGCGCGCATCCGCGAACAGTTCCGCGACGACTTTTGTCTCGTCCACCCCCATCTTCTCGCTGCGAGGATAGTCAAGCCTACCGGTGGGATCGTCGGGCTTTGAATCCCGCTGTGCTGCGTTCGCCATGGTTTTCATGAAGTCCGTTCTTATCCTCTCGACGTCGAACTGTTCGAAGGCGACCTCTCGGCCCCGCGCGGCCAGTCGCCGCCGTCGCCGCGCGTCCAGGAGCTCCAGCAGTCCGGCCTTCACATGTTCAAAATCAAGCTTGCTGATGACAAGTGCACAATTTTGAGCGGCGGCATAGGAGACAGTCGCTGCTTCCTTGGGCCCGTAGACGACGACCGGCGCGCCGCTGGCGAGGCACTCCGGCAGCTTGTTGGCCATGGAAAGGCCGATATAGCGCAAGCTGTCGTCGTCGAAATTGTAGGCGATCAGAACGGCGCCAGCCCTACTCAACCATTGGCGATAGCCCTCTGGGGACAGAGGTTCCACGGCAAAGGTCGTGTGTTGGAGGTGCTCATACCGTGTCCCTTGCCGTTCCTTCCAAACCTCCCGCGTACGGATCTCGAAGCGTATGGGATAGCCTTCCGAGGCAAGGCTCTCGATCGCTTCGGCGACGCGCAACACGCTATGGGCAGTCATGTCTTCTGCCAGACCCCCGGCGTAGCGAACGACCAATTCGGATGCCGTGGTGCCTTCGACCGCGGGCCAATCCGCCGGATCCACACCGTTGGCGAAGGGCACGAAGTCGTGTCCGTAGCGCGCCTTGAAGGCGTCGGACATTTTCTGACAGATCGACAGGCGCAAGGCCGACCTGTGGAGAAGCCAAAGCCAATCGTCGTTGAAGGCGGAAAACCGGCTGGGATCGTCGATCTCCAGCCGGGCGGGCCAGTCGTCCATGATCCAGGTGACAAGCGGGGTGGATGGACGCGATGCAATGACGTCCATTGCAAAGTTATGCAGCGCCGGCACATTGGGGACCGGACGGTACAGGATGAGCTCTGGATCGAACTCTTCGATAAGCCGCTTGAGTGGGCCGGAATTCGATGGAACGCTGTATTCCGTCTT
This sequence comes from Hyphomicrobiaceae bacterium UBA7697, assembly GCA_002482645.1. Classification (GTDB taxonomy): domain Bacteria; phylum Pseudomonadota; class Alphaproteobacteria; order Rhizobiales; family Methyloligellaceae; genus Methyloceanibacter. The sequence goes on along the minus strand of DLGJ01000003.1, from coordinate 93,610 downwards.
TTCGATCTCGGAGCCATGCTGCGTGCCGAGCCGGCCGCCGCCGCCGCCGTTGAATATCTGAAGATAGCTGTCGCCGGGCCATTGCGAGAAGACGTTCGCCTTCAACTCCCCGGTTGCGGTGCCGTCGCCGCGGGCGGTCATGTCCAGCACAAGAATGCGCGGCACGACGACGCGCTCGGCCAAGGCCTTCTCGTTTTCGGAGGCCACGACATCGGGCGCACGGACGCTGGGAAACAGATCCGCGAAGGCGCGGCGTTCGAAGACCTCCAGCTTTCCCCCCAGAGTTGCGTTGTAGATCCGCTGGCCGGTGCCGTCGACGACGCGGCGCGCCTCCCGATAGGCTTCGACCATCTTGCCGACTTGCGGGTCGTGCCAGCGGAATCCCTTGCCGAAATAGTCAGGGTGGAAATGATTGGGATCGTCGGACTTCATATCGAGAACGCCAACCGAATACGAATCCGCCTGCTCGACATCTTTTGGGAGGTCGTAACTCGCATCAACGCCGATGAGATAGATTTCTTCAAAGCCGAGATAGAACGCCAGCTGCATGCAGGTGAAGGTCACCGTGCAGCCGGTATATGTCGCTTCGGCGGCGTCGGTCGAGAAGTCGAAGCCGTTCGGGAAGCTCTTGCGCGGCAGATGATTGAAGAAGATCGTATCGCGGCCCTCGTCAAGGCAGTAGCCGAGATAGACGGGAAAGAGCTTCGTCGACCCCTTGAACGCGTTGATCGAACGCCGCCGGTCCTCCGCGACGAGATGGTCTTCGACCACGTAGAAGGTGGGGCGCCAGTCCAGCTCTGTGGCCTTGAGGAAGAAGCCGTTGACCGCGAACGTGACCTCATCCTTCAGAACGGAGAGATCGGTCCGGTTCAGGCTCGGTCCGTTCCCGATAATGAAGCAGCGTTTGCTCCCCTTGTATCTCTCGCGCAGCGCTCTCAGTGCCGGTCGATAAACCGAGTCCAAACGGTCCCGATAAATGTCGCGGACGATACGGATTCCGGACAGGCGCTCGTCGAACGAGACCTTGTTCGTGGGGAGAAAAATGTCGGAGCGCGTCGGCAACGACGCGACAATCTTGCGATATTCGCGCTCCCGCGAATCCTCCTCGGAATTGGCGTTGTTCATGCGGGATACTCTGGCGCCGGCGCGGTGGGAACCAAGGATGCGGCGGGCCCTTTCGGCCGCTGGGATTGGTCGGAAAGAGGGTTCAAGCCAGGCACACCATTAGTCGTTGACGGTAGAAGCCACACCGGGGCCGAGCCCGTCAATGCCTTCGACATCCGCCAACGACGGATGCCCCACGTGAGTCGCGGAACCGGTCGTTTGCTAGCTACGACCGCCGCCGCTCTGGCAGAGTATCGAGCTTGCTCAGCGAGCGGCGTTGATCCAGCGCCACCGCAAAGCAGGAGCCGCAAAAGATAATCTACCAATGGTTGCAGTCTGAAACCTGGTCTGACATGCCTTTTGAAGCTATTCCGAGCGGCGGTCATGTTCGATCATCGGACCGCGGACCGGGGCGTTCAGGCCCACTGCCGATGAGAAGCGCCTCATGGTCCATCGTCCTCTATCGGAACAAATAGAAGCTGTTGGCGAGCCCAAATCAAGATCGCGAGGGGGGTGGAGGCTCTCCTGTCGCGGTCGAACAAAAGCGAGCATCGGCAATCAACGCGGGGCCCGCAGGGCTTGCTATCTGAACGCGGTATCCTTCATGAGCATGCTTGAAGGTGTGGCTAACATGGACGGTGTTCGTCCCTCGCTTCGCGTCGACCGGAACAGATGGCGATACCTCGAACTCAGTGTCGCCGTGGCGGCCAAGTCGAACTAGAAGCCGCGCATCCTCACAAAGATCCACGGCCACGCATGCCTCGACGATGTCGCCCGCAGCAACAGGCGTCTCGGAAATCAAGGCAATATAGGCATCTGTCGTTGGCCCATGCACAATATACGCACGAGGATACGCACGAGGCTGGATCGTAACCTTCGAAGACGCGAAGATCGTTCCTGCAGCGCTTGATCGGCATAGGACGTCTTCGACCCTCGTAGCCGGATTTGAGGCCTTCCATACCGCTTTGGCATGGTCATAGCGGTAGTAGGTTGGCTGAAGCACGGGCCGCGCGGGCTCGAGTCCCGTAGGCTCCGCCGAATCGACTTCCGCGTGGTAGTCGGTCAGGTCGGCCGACAACTGACCCGGGTGCCGACGGTGAAATCCGGTTAGCGTATCCAAAGTGTTGAACGCCGCGAACCGAGCGAACCTTCTCCAGAGATCCCAATCACCAGCAAGCCTAAACTTACTGCTTAGGCCACCGGCGCATTTCCATAGATCAGGCGTCCAGAAGGCCCCTTCCTGCTGAACGAATCGCGCATAGCGCCCATCGCACAGACCCTGTGCGATGAGAGCTGTTGGATAGAGATATGGCGGGTGCACGGACAGCACCGTCCCATGCACGTCAACGTGCACCATGCGGCCGCCGAGCCATTTGGTGTCTTGAGACTGATCTACCAACGCAAGGGCGGCGCTTATCGCGCCTGAGCAAAGCAGATCATCCGAATTGATCCACGTCATGAGTACGGCATCGTCGATCGGAAGAGCCGAGAACCCCTTATTGATGGCATCGTACATGCCGTCATCGGGTGCCGACGACAAGGTCATCGTAATCGATCTGCAAGCCGTGTCGTGCCCAGCGGCCACGCGGTCAATGTGATCCTGCACGATAGCGCAAGTATTGTCCGACGATCCCCCGTCCTGTACGTGATAATACAGGTCGAAATCGCCAGACTGTAACGTAACGGAATTGATCGTCTGCGAGATGAAGCGTGCCGAATTAAAGCTCGGTGTAACGATGCATACGACTGTCATTTTCGATTACGCAAGGCGCCATTCAGCAAGCTTAGTTTTCTCTGGTCTGACGAAGTACAGGTCGAGTTGCCAAAGAGCATTGTCATAAGGGCGCCACTTCGGTTCCGCGATGTCGATGCAGCGCAGTCCGAATTCTTCCTCAAGAAAGACAGCCATCTGGCCAAATCGGCGCGTAGCCGGACCGAAATTGTATGTCTCGAAGACAACGAAGTCACATCGCTCCATGAACCGGCTGGCACCCGAAAAAATTGCGCGCTCGGCGCCGTGAGTGTCGAGCTTCAATGCAAAGCGTCCATCCAGCGACCGTTCTCGGGTGACGGTGTCTAGCGTCACCATTGGAACCCGGATCGCGTGTTCCCCTGGTTTGTCGATCAGCGCGCCGCCATAGGGGTCGGCAGGGTCAAAATGAAAATATGCTTCTCCGTCCACGCCGCCCGCAGCGGCATTCAGCACCTCGACCTGCCCACCTAGTCTAGCTGCTGTTTGCTGCAAGTGTGGGAGCCATACAGGCGCGGCCTCGAAGAAAAAAATCGACGACTCTGGCCAATGTTTCCTAACCTTACTCCCCCATCCCCCTCGCGCGGCCCCGATGTCGAAAAACTGATCAAACTTCACGCCCCAAGCGGCCATGCGCTCTAGAACGGAGTCATGGTCGGCTGGCAGATCAAGGAGCATAGTGTCGGCCAGTTCGTTATTTCTCGAGTGCGTGAAGGTGGACTTCTAAGTGTACCCGACATTATGCGTTGCTCAAAAAGCCGACAAGACACAACATCATACGAGGCGATCTATCGGATCTTAGAGCGATCAGGACCTGGCTGAGGCGACAAGCCGGTCTGTTAGCCGAAGACCTAACGGCAAACGCCACCGGCCGCGGCGGCGCGATGGGCTATGCTGAGAAAATTTGCCGGCTCCATAGAAAAAGGGGGTTGTCCCCTAGAAAAATATTTGAAAAAACATGGAAAACCATTTGTAGAGAATTTCTGTCGGTATCAGAAATATCAGATTGATGCTTCTGATATATGTCCAGAGCGCTACTATATTTTATCTTATGAAAAACTGTCGTTTGATTACGAAGCGGCGGCGAAAGATTTACTGGAATACCGCACCGTCAACCTCCCCGATGAACAGTTTGAAGCGGTTGCCAAGAGTGGCAGTTTTTCTCAGCGCGACTCCGGGCCTGGCAAATTTATTAGAAAGGGCAAAGTGCACGCCTTTTCCGACGACTTGACCGAGCGTGGCGCCGCTTACTTGCTTGAACTCGCCGCTGTCGAAGATCTTCGAGACACGAAGGTGCAGATGGCAACGTTTGACCCAAGTCTTACACCCTATCTAGAGATGACCGACGTGGGTCTCTGAGGCCTTCGGCCATCCGCCTCGGGGACGACCACGCCCCATAATCGATCGGTCGGGATCCACCGCCGCCAATGCGTCATCCACGACTCGAGATATTACCCCGGGTCAGCCCCCCCGCGTCGGCGGACTTTGGAGACCGTTGGTCGTTCGAACTCAGTCGGGTTTCCGCCAGACGGCTTTCAAGCTCACCACCTGGGCGATCTCGCGCAGCGGTCGGAGTTTCGGCGCAAGGCTGTTCCAAAGATGCATCACGCTGTCAGCTTGGCTGACATAACTCCCGCGAAAGTACGGGTCCTCAATGGGCACAGGATCCTCCACCAGTTCGAGGCCTGCGGACTCGGCGGATTCCAGATAAGTCTTCAGACGACTGCGAACGGACGCTTGGTGCGGATGATCGCAATCGTCCTTATCCAACAAATAGACGTCAATGGCGTGAGCAACGAAGCCACCCGGCTTCAACACACGCCTGCAATCCTCGAACACCTTCGGTAGCATGTCTCCAGGCACATGTTCCATGACCGAAACGGAAACAACCCAATCAAAATAGTCATCCCTCAATTCAGGCGAGAAATCTCCTAATTGACCGACAACGTTGCGAACATTTTCAATTTTTATTTCACGCACCGGCCCGTTATGTTTTCCCTCAAACGAATCTATGTTCCAGCATTCATTATCGTCGCACAAGAGTTTTAGTATTCTTGAATTTCCACCGCCCATTTCCAGTATTTTCAATCCTAATTTGTCCATGAGCAGAGAAAGAATAAAAGCGTCCTCCGCACCCTTCAGCCCTTTCTGCTCGTTCAGAGGGATGCCACTCTCACCCCAGCGGAAATAGTCTTCCTTTCTAAGGAATTCGAACATCGGCAATACTTTCTATCTTACTCACAAAGCATACCAATTAGTCAGCAGTCGCCAATTGGCATAAAATCGTTTGCGGACGGATCGTTCCAATCCATACCCCTAGCGTATCTGCAGGACTCGACCATCAAACACCCGCATCAATCACAAGAATGATCCAACCTGCGTCCCAGCCAAGCCACTATGGGTCCATTGGCGCATGCCGAACAGTTCTTCAAGACTGCACCCATTCGATCGTAGCGGCGTAGTGGCACCAACATCCCTGCATAGGCACTCGCCCGGCCTACTTTCGAAGATGATGCCGGGTGAGTTCGTCGAGTTCCGCATCGGTCCAAAAGTGCCTGGCGAATTTCGATGTATAGGCCCGCTGGACATACTGTTCCGATAGCACCAGCTGCTTTTTGAAAGCTGCATAAGTCTCCGAGTACGCCTTGTCCTTGGCGGCATTTTGTATCGTCAGCGGAATCTGCTTCTGCACAAAGTCGGAAACTTCTGCCTGCTGCCGCTCGAGGTCCGTATCGGAGCGCATCAGGAGGAACTCAAACCTGCCATGCGTGTAGTGGCCGACCCTTGCGTCCCGATTGAAAGTCTCGGCATAGACATCAAAGCCCGTCGCCTGCTTCAATTCACTATCGAACCACTCCAGAGGGACATCGTGGGGGTATATCTCTTCGAACGCCTGAATGAGGTGTTCGACGGGAGAGTCATGCTGCTGCTGAAAGGTTTTCAGATTCTGAAAAAAAGCGGAGATGTTCCGAGCGATCGGTTCGCGAACCATTGTGATGACTTTCACTGGCTGCGCGTCACTGGAAATGAGCTCCAATGCCCTCTTTGAAGACGCCGTATGGGATATGTCTTCTTGGGCGGGCGGAGTCCGCGCTTCAGCCCTTCGCTGCCAGAGCAGCTGACCGAGACCCGTTTGTTGCGCAGATGAAACCCCGGCCGCCAGAAGCGCCCTCACACCTTTTCTCCGCGGCGCCTTTGTGACGTCGTCCGCCGACGCCGGCGTGCCAGCGGCAGCAGATTGTTTTGGTCGAATGTAGTGTAGATGAAGCGCTGGGATGTCGGCGCCCCGAAGCGCGGCCGAGATCGTACTCGTACCGACCTTTCCCATCGTCCAAACAAAAATTGGGAGTGGCTCTGCCATTCCGCTATCCTCCAAGCACTCCATATGCCGCCCCTACAGCAGCGTTGCGGACCCGAGCATCGACGTCAAAACACCGAGATCAGCGTCCTCAATCAAACCCATCCGCCATCGACGATAAATGTCTGCTGTGTGCACATAGCACTATCGTCAGACGCCAGAAAGAGCGCCATGCGCGCAACGTCCTCCGGCATCACCCGTCCCGGCAGGCATTGCGCGCGATCGATCTCGCGATGGGCCTCGTCGTCGACCCAGTGGCTGAGCTGACGCTCGGTCATGGTCCAACCGGGCAGGAGTGCGTTCACGCGGATGTTCTTCGGCCCCAACAAACGCGCCAGCGTCCGCACGAGGCCGTGAATGCCGGCCTTGGCGGTGGTGTAGCCGATCATGCCCGTGGTGTTGTTCAGCCACGAGATCGAGCCGAGGCAGACGATGGATCCGCCGCCGCCGGCCTCGATGGCCGGATAGGCGGTTTGCGCCGCGAAGAATTGGTGCTTGAGATTGACCGCAAGACAATCGTCCCAAAGCTCCGGCGTCAGGTCGTCGAGATCGTGCCGCGTATCGTTGGCCGCGTTCGCGATGAGAACCTGAAGACCGCCCAGCAGGCCAATGGCGTCGAGAATCGCCGCCTTCAGCGCTTCCGCGTCGCTGACATCGCAGGCGAGGAAACGGACGTCGCCTCCCAATTCCGCGGCAAGCGCGGCGCCCGCCTCCATGTCCCGGTCGAGAAAGGCGACCTTGGCGCCCTGCCCCGTAAAGGCCTCGACCATGGCGCGGCCGATACCGGTCGCTCCCCCGGTGATGACGACGCAGCGATGGCGGAGGCTCGGATAGGACGCAAGCTGATCGTTTCTAGCCAATCAAGCAACTCTGTTCGGCGTGAAATCTATGGCCTTCAGGCCAAGCACATGAAGCAGAATATCGGTCGTCATGGCATTGACACGGGCAACGGCCTCGATCGTGTTCGAGCCGTTATGCGTGCTGAACACAACCGAGTCGAACGCGTGCAGGCCGCTCTCTTTCGGCAACGGCTCGATCTCGAACACGTCGAGTCCCGCGCCCGCGACCTTGCCGCTTTCCAAGGCGCGGCACAGCGCGGCCTCGTCGATCAGCGGGCCCCGCGAGACGTTCACGATGTAGACGCCGTCCTTCATCTTCGCGAAGGTCTCGTCACGCAAGAGGTGGCGGCTCTCGGGCGTCAGTTCGCAGGCAACCAGGATCACATCGCTCCGCGCGAACAGCGTATCCAGATCGACTTGGGTCACGCCGAGATCGGCCAACGCCTTGGCGTCGATCTTCCGCACGTCGTACCCGATCGTCTTCATGCCGAAGGCGCTCGTGCGGCGGGCAATCCCTTGACCGATGGAGCCGAGCCCGATCACCCCGGCCGTCATCCCCGCGAGTGTCCGTCCCGGCACCTTGTGCCAGCCGCCCTGCTTGACCGAACTATGCATCAGATGGGTTTCGCGCAGCACGTTGAGCAGGAGGCTGAGAGCGAGATCGGCGACCTCGTTCGCAAACGTGCCAGGCGTATTGTAGACCGGAATGCCGAGTTCGGCCGCCTTGGCCTTGTCGATGGAGTCGGTACCGATACCCCATTTGATAACGGCTTTCAGGCCCGCGGCCTTGCCGGCCTCGAGCACGCTCGCGTCGATCTCGTCGTCGCCGGCGATCACAGCGTCGACGCCGGCAATGGCCGCGCGCATGCCGGCCGCATCGAGCTGTTGTCCCTCGATCTTCGGGAGGACCGGTTCGACGCCGGCCGCCTCGTAAGCAGGGCGGAAGTCCTTGAAGAACCGCTGCAAATGATGACAGGTCACAAGCGCCTTGGGCATCGCCTACACACCGCGCGTCTGTTTGAAGATCAGATCCGCGACGCGGAAGTCGATTTCCTCGTCGATGTCCTGCGCCTCGAGCCGGTCCATCTCGAACATGAAGGGCCGGTTGCCGATGCGGCTGTGCCGCTCCTTCATGAGATCGCCGGGAAAGATGAAGATGCACGAGTTCTCTTCGTAGATCGGCGGCAAGTCCTGGGTGCGCAGCAGGATATTGGGATTGTGGTTCACCGCTCGCGCCAGACCATCCCAGAGGCGCGTCTGCAGCCGCGTCACCGAAAACAAGGAGTCGTAGATCGGATAGTTCTCGAAGAACGTATCGACCGCCTTCTGCATCGTCTCTTTGGTGAGGAGCGGATTGGTCGAATGCGTCTGGAGATAAAATTCCGAGGGGACCTCGCCGATGTCGTGCAGCAGAACATCGTTCATCGGCGTCATGCCGCCTAGGAGGTGCTGGGGACGATCCAAGACGACGACGTCCGGAAATTGATCCGTACACTGCTCTTTGATGAGATCGCTATCCGTGTCGATGACGATCTTGTCGATCTGCGGACACGACAGCATGACCTCCACCATGTGATGAAAAAGCGGACGGCCGTCGCCGAACGGACGATAGTTTTTCCCCGGCACGCGCTCGGAACTATGCCGCATGGGCATGAGCGCGACCAGACGATGCCTTGGACTCATCTATCTCCTCTTACAATACGAAGGCTGGGTGCCGCCGCCTCGCCACTCTCTCCTTGAGTGTCCGCGTGCGGCTCTCCGGCGGGGTCGCCATCGTCGAGAAGCCGCTGGTAATCGATGGGACGGCGCTCGGAGGTGCCGTGACTGCGGTGATGGTGCGGGCGGGTGGGATAGTAGAACCGGGCCCGAAGCTCGGCGGACACGTCCGATGGGCCGTTGAAGCCACGCCAGGTTCCAAGCAGCTGATTGTAACGGAACTTGCAGATCGATCCGAATTCACGGCGCAGCACGCCTTGTTGCAAAGCGTGCAGACCGTCGGAGAAGACATGTTGCGCGAGGAGCCAGCAGAAATCGAGCCGGGAGAACTTCGCGTGCTCGTCGATGGCCCGCATGGCAATCGCCTCGCGGCGGTAGCGGTTCTGAACCTGATCCCAGGTCTCGTCGTGCAGATGCACGATTTCCGCCTCCGCCGTATAGGCGAGAAGATGTCCCCGCGCCTGCACCGTCTTGGCCCATGCGAGGTCCTCGAGACCGGTCAGGGTCTCGTCGTAGGAAACCGTCTCCCAGATCGAACGGCGGATGGCGGCGTTGGCATTGTTGCAGAAATGGTGCTTCTGCGGAAAGACGGAATGCGGCGGGAACCAACGGGCGAAGATCTGCCCCTCGGAGAACTTGTTGACGTCGCCGCCACTCTGGCGCCCGTAGGTGAGCGCGACGCGCTCGTCGTCGAAAGGCGCGATCAGCGTCTCGAGCCAATCGTCGTAGAGCGGATAGACGTGGGCGCTGACGAACACGCAAATATCGCCGAGGGCTTCTTGGCAGCCCACATTGAGGGCGCGGCCGAACGTGAATTGATGCTTGTCGATGGGGACGACCCGGCAGCCATAGCGGCGGCCGATATCCACCGTGCTATCCGTGGAGCCGGAATCCACGAGGATGATCTCGTCGGGCTTGCGCCGCTGGGCCTGCAGACCGACAAGGAGCTTCTCGAAATGCTCCTCCTCGTTATACGCCCGGACCACGATGGAAACGCGCATCAGACTCTTCCCCCGGTTCGATGCCTTCGACCAACCCAATCCGCCAGGCACCGGCCCCATGTAGGCCGCATCGCACCGCACGGGTCAAGGGCCAAAATCCGCCAAGGCGCCGTGGAGGAACCCCACTCAAGCCGTTGTTTGGATTGAAATCGCGGGCCTGGAGCGTTCCGGGGCGAAATGCTAGGGAAGCCGGTGCGGCAATGCGGGCCGCTGGGCCTATCGACCCCGAAAGTCCTGGAGATGAACGCAGCCAGCACCGAAACCCCCGCGATCGAGGTGGATGCCGCCTGTCTGTGGCCAGCGGGTGCCATCCTTGGCGAAGGGCCCGTTTGGCACCATGGCGAGGAGAAGCTGTATTGGACCGACATCAAGGGCAGCCGTCTCCTTGCCTATTGCCCGGCGAGCGATGCCAGAGAGGAATGGCCCCTTCCGTGCCGCGTGGCCTCGATCGGGATCCCGGGCGCGGATTGGACCCCGCCGCCGGAACTTGCAGGCACGCCGCTCCTGGCTTGTGGCGATGCCGGGCTCATGTGGCTCGGCCTTCGCGGACAGAATGTCGCGACGATCCCCATCGCCGACCCGGAAGCGCATTTGCCGGAAAACCGCTTCAACGACGGGAAAATCGGCCCGGACGGCCGTTACTGGGCCGGCACCATGCATGACCCCGAGACACAAGCGACCGGTAGTCTCTACGCCTTTACCCCGGATGGCGAGGCAAGCCTTCTCGACACCGGTTACCGCGTCACGAACGGACCCGCATTCAGCCCCGACGGCCGGACGGTCTACCACAACGACTCGGCCCTTCAGACCATCTACGCCTTCGACCTGAGCCCCGGCGGCACGCTCGCGAACAAGCGCGTCTTTCACCAATTCGGACCCGGCGACGGCTATCCTGACGGCATGACCACCGACCGCGCGGGAAATCTGTGGGTGGCCATGTGGGCCGGCGCCCGCGTCGAGAAGATTTCGCCCCAAGGGGTGCGCCTAGGCCACGTCACGGTTCCGACGCCGCACGTGACATCCTGCGCCTTCCAAGGCGACGACGAGACCGTGCTCTATGTCACGAGCGCGAAGATCGGGCTCGAAGCCCCGGACTCTTTCGCCGGAGCCCTGTTCCGGATCCGCCTCGCCTAAACGCCTTGGTGCCTGGCGGCGCACGCCAACTCTGTGGTGACAAATCGCGCCGGAACCGCCAAAAACACCGCCATGACATCGGGAACGACACTCGTGATCGTCGGCAACGGGCCCTCTTTAAGGGGCTTCGACTTTGCGCGGATCGCAAATGTGGACTGTATCGGGATGAACGCGGCCTACCGTTTCTGGCACGAGACGGGCTGGTATCCGCGCTATTACATCTGCCTCGATCTGGTGGTCGGGCTCTCGCACAAGGACGCCATCGCCGACCTGATCCGGACGTCGAAGTCCCACGGGATCGAGTTGTTCTTCCTTCGGCGGAATCTCATCCAGGCGTTGCCAGAGGATGTCCAGACTTCGGAGTCTGTCGTCGATTTCGATGCGTGGGTGAAGAACGCGCCAGTCCTTGCCATCAATCCGCTCACGACCGGCAGTCACTCGGCGCTCATCGGTGCCCTCCTCGGCTACGACCGCCTGATTCTGCTGGGTATCGACTGCGACTACGTGGAACAGGTGAGCGGAGCGAAGCTTGACGGACGAGCGCTCGAGATCGCCACGGCGCCGGAAAGCAACCCCAACTATTTTTTCGACGGCTATCAAGTCGCCGGCGACAGATACAACGTCCCCAATCCGCAGCCGGACCTCCACATCCGAAGCTGGCGCGCGGTGGCCCCCTATCTCAAGGACACCGGCGTCCGCGTCTGGAATTGCAACCCCGTCTCGCTTGTGGACGCCTTCGACTTCCGCCGCTTCGAGGACATCGAAAACACGCTCGGCGAACGCTTGCCACGGCCGGCGGCGCCGGGCCTGCCGCATGCCGGGAAAGCAGTGCAGTCGCATGTCGGTGTGGCGGCGGACCTCAGACGTGCCGGGCATGGGCTTAGGCCTTGGAAGCGGGTTGTTGCCGCGGGAATGGGACTCTTGCTTCTCGTCTTGCCTTTTGTGCTGTCGGTAGTCTTCTCCGCCCCGGCCTGGGCCCTCGTGACCGCGAACACGTTCCTCGTCCTTGTCCTGCTGGCCGGACTAGGGTTCGAGCTACGGCGGGCCGTGAGGCTTGCGACCGGGAACGGAAACGACATTCGCGACGAAGGCGCGACGCCGGACATGAGGGCATCGGCCGCCTTCTCGAAGGCGTCGGTTCTCGCCAAGGAACTGAGATCGCTAGAAGAGCGACTGGATCCGCGGGACATTGGCGAAGACAGCGATGTCCGCCACCCTCCGGCCAAGTGAATCGGGACTAACGAGCGGACGCTCCCCGCTGGCGGCCCTCAAGCTTTGCGGGAGCATCTTGTTCGCCGTGATCCTTGTAGACCGCAAGGGCGTCGTCCAGTTCTCCGCAATACAAAACCTTGCCTTTGGACAGTACGAGACCGTGCGTACAGAGGTTGCGCATGAGGTTCTCGTTATGCGTGGCAATGACCAGACCCCGGCTCTTCTCGACGAGAGCGTTCATCCGGTCCTGCACCTTCGTGCTGAACCGTGCGTCTCCCGCACCGAGCCATTCGTCCAGCAACAGGATGTCCGGCTCCACCATCGTCGAAATGCTCACCGCCAAGCGCAGACGCATGCCGCTCGAATAGGTGTTGAACGGCTTCTCGATGGCGTCGTCGAGTTCGGTGAATTCGACGATGCCCGGAATGAGCGCTTTGATCTCGTCGAAGTTCAACCCCATCTGCAGACCGCGCATGTAGATGTTCTCCAGCCCGGTCGCGTCCTGAAGCATTCCCATCGACACATCGAACAGGCCCTTGGCGCTGCCGCGAACCGTCAGCTTCCCGCCACTTGGCGTGTAGATGCCCGCCAGGACACGCAGCAACGTACTCTTGCCGGCGCCATTCGAGCCGATGAGCCCGAGCCGCTCTCCGTGATGCACCTTGAAGGAAACGTCCTCCAACAGCGTCGCAACGGCACGCTTCGTGCGCCCGAAATACAGGTCCGTGAGAAGCCGGGACGGGCTGATCCTGATGGAGCGGTCGCTTGCTTTGAAGATTGGAATCCTCAGCGCCAGATTCTTGGCCTCGACCAAGGGTTCGGACTGCGGGGGCGCCGTGTCGGTGCTTCCCTTTGAAGCGGCTTTCGGAGCGAGGTCTGTCACCGCCATCGCCTCACACCCACAACGGCACGAGCCGCGCGAAGCGCTTATGCATCTCGTTCGCCAAGATAAAGCCGCCGATCGTCAGGGTGAGGACGACGATCCAACTCGTCATCGGAATTGACATCCCAAGAAGCGGCGCCCGAACAATTTCGAGGAAGTGGTAAAATGGATTCAAGAGCAGGTAAATGCCCATGGCTTGGCCACGGGTCGACGTCGCCATCCAAATAATCGGCGTCGCCAGGAATGCAACGCGCATCACCGCCGCGATGATCTGGTTGAGGTCGCGATACCGCGCGCCCACGATTCCAAAGACTATGGACAGCCAAAATCCGTTGGCGACCAGAATCGCAATGCCAATCAAGCTAACGAATGCGTACCAGGACAACTGATGACTGTATATAATGAATACAACAACAGCAATTAAAAGCTGATGTATAAATTGGAGGACTATCGAGATAATGTCCACAACAGTAATTTCAATAAGCGTCATGGAACCTTGAAGAATTTGCGCACGATTACGCTGATAGACCGTCGTACTCTTCGTTACGAAGCCGCCGATCAGCGTCCAAAGAATGACGCCGATGGCCAAATGCGGAATGAAAACATCCGTCTCGACGCCATTAACGTGCGAATAGAGGCCGCCCAGGATCACGATGAACAACGCAGGTCCGGCTAGGAGCCAGAACGGTCCAAGTGTCGTCTTCCGGTAGGTGACGACGAAGTTGAACCAGGCAACGTAGAGCCACCGGTGCCAGCGTTTGAAATCCAAAGCGTGCTCGAGAATCACGGAAATGCCTCTGCCCCCGATCGCGACAAGGGGCCTCAAACGAAAAAACTCTCAAGTGCCAAGCGCATAAGTGGCTTGCGGCAGGAGGTCAAGGCGGCATAGGGCGCACGCGCACGCAAGCCACCCCAACACTGTGTCGCCGTTAGGGCGGACCGGCCGGTCCACGATTTATAGCAAATCCGCGGTCTTGGCGATGACTCGGCAGGCCTCCTCCACGCCCGTCGCCGGCACCGGCGGCCTTGGCGGAGCGCTCAAGACGTCCTCCAGCGCCCGGCGAATCTCCGGCGCGTCGAGCCCGCTGCCGGTGAGTGCAAAGCGGGCGTTCCGTTCGGCCCAGGCAACGAGATAGGGCGACTCGGGCCAGTCGTCGCGCGGCGCGCTGACGAGCGCCGTGCCGTTGCATGCCGCTTCCACGAAGGTCGAGTATCCGACCTTGGTAATCACCGCATCCGACGACGCCAAAAGGTCGAGGAACGGCATCGCCAGCGCACCGGCCCCGGTGACGGTCCCTGCCGGGCCCGTCACGCCAGCACCGGCAAGCCAATGCACCCCCGGAACCTGGGGCAGATCGAGCCCATCGCCCCCCGGGATTCCACCAAGGCTCACGAGGACGATCTTCCGCCCTCGCGGAATGTCCGCGGCGGCTTCGAGATCGCGCCGGCGATGATGGCCGATCCGCGCGACCGGACCGATCGAGCGCAAATTCGAAAGCCCGTCCATCGGCATGTGCGGCTCGACCTGCAGAAAAACATCCGCGGCGGCGTAGGCGGCTTCGATCGTTTCGAGAACCGCCGAAGCGCCCGCTTCCGTCCCGCAATAGGCGCGATAGATGTCAGCCCAGTTAAGCGAACACAACGCGATGGCGGGAATGCCGAGACGCTTGGCGGCGGCGAGCGAAAGATAGGAGACATCGGAAACCAGGATCGTGGGCTTGAGAGCCGCGAGCCGTGCCGCCTCGCGCGCAACATGCTCCTCCCAGCGCTCGCAAACCCGCCGGTGGGCCTCGGCGCTTCCGGCCGCGTCCACGGAAGTCGGCCCATGCATGACCATGGTCGCCTCGGGCGGCGGCGGCGCCAGGACCACCTCGCAGCCCAAGAAATCGCGCAACAGGGACGCCGGGTGTGCGCTTCGCAAGACGATTCTGCAGTGCGGACATCGTGCGCGCAGCGCCTGGATCACGGGCGCGGCTTGCCCGAGATGGCCGAATCCGTGACCGGACACATCGAAGACGACGGTTGTGCGTACGCTCGCCATTGTCTCAGGTCGTGCAACGCCGCGGCCGGGATTCGGGCCGGTTTGTGACTACGCGTTTCATCGCGGCCGAGGGATAGGGCGAAGGCGGCGCCATGACAATGGCTCGGACGTTTGCCCGCCGCCGCCGCCGCGCCGGCTCGGTCAACGACTCCGGTCAGAGTACGATCCTGACGATCCCGGCAATCCTCCCCGAGGCATCCGCATTGAACGCACCCCCCGGCTCTGCTAGGCAGCTGAGGCTCGCGCGGCGCCCGCCGGAATGGAATGCGTGGCATACCGGCACCGGTCTATGGTCAGCGGAGCCTGCACCTTTGCCGAGGCGCCGAACGCGCCGTCAAACCACCACTTGGGTGTCCGATCTCCGTGCCGAAGGTCCATGTCATCATCCCGACCCACAACCGGCAGGCCCTCGTAGACGAGTGCCTGGCGCGGATATTCGCGCAAACGGCCATCAACACGATGACCGTCACCGTCGTGGACGACGGCAGCACGGACGGCACGGCCGGAATGCTGGTGGAGAAATTTCCCGCGGTCCGAGTCCTCAAAGGCGACGGCACGCTGTGGTGGACCGGCGCTGTCGCGAAGGCTCTGGACACGCTGCGGCCGGATTTCGCGCGCGGAGACTTCTTCCTTCTCGTCAACGACGACACGCTGCTGCGCGCGGATACCGTCGCGGCGCTTGCGCGTGTGTCGGAAGCGAGCGGCCGCGCCGGCGTCGCGCCGGTCGCCGTCGATGCCGCGAGCGGGCGCGCGATCTCCACGGGCTGGGCGCCGGGCTCCGGCCTCATTCTGAACGATCTCGACAAGCTTCATGCCGCCATGGCGGAGCAGAACGGGCTGTTCGAGGTGAAGACTCTGTTCGGCCGCTGCTCGCTGTTCCCCGTCGAAATCCTCGACCGCGCCGGGAACTACGACGCGTCCGCCTTCCCGCATTATTATGGCGATGCCGATTTCTGTCTGCGCGCCGGCAAGGAAGGCTTCCGCTTCTTCGTGACGGACGCGACCGAGATCGAGGTGGTGGAGGAGCAAGCGGCGACCGGTGTCCATTTCACCTTTCGCCAGGGTCCGCAGAACTTCGCGGCGGTCCTCGATAACATGACCTCGATCCGGTCCATCGAGAACGTGCCCATCGCCTGGCGCTACATGCGCCGGCATTTCCCGGGCCGCGCCGGCGCCAACACCGCGTCCATCGCCTGGCGCAGCCTTCGCCAATGGCGGCCGGTCTACAACGCCCTCGGCCTGAAGCCTTTGCCGCAACGCGGCGCACCGGCACATCCACAAGCGGCGCACTCGCCGCCCGCGCGAACCGCGACGCCGCTCAGACGACTTGTGCGGTTTGTGCGAAAACTTTTGGCGCCCATCTTCGAAGTCCTGTTCTTCCTCTGCTATTACATCGCACGCGCCACCTACCGTCTTGTACGGTGGGCGCGCCGGACGGCCGGCGCGCTTTTCGGAGGAGCGCGGCAGCCATGACCTCATTCCACCATTGCCGAAGGGTGTCCATCGCAGCATGAAACGGGTTCTAGTAACAGGCGGGCTTGGCTTTATCGGAACGAGCCTGGTGCCGAAACTCCGAGACACATTCGGCGCCGAGATCCGCATCTTCGACAATATGTCGAATCCGAGCGGCGACCTCTCCATCACGGACGGGATCGAAATCGTCGAAGGGGATGTGCGCGATGCCGGCGCGGTCCGCAAGGCGGTCAGAAACATGGACGCCGTGGTTCATCTCGCCGCGCATACACGCGTGATCGACTCCATCGAGGACCCGCAGCTCAATTTCGACATCAACACCACCGGCACGTTCAACGTGCTGGAGGCGATGCGGCAGGAAGATGTGCCCTCGCTCGTGAACGCCTCGACCGGCGGCGCCATTCTCGGCGAAGTGCCCCCGCCCATCAACGAGGACATCGCCGCAAAACCCGCATCGCCCTACGGCGCCTCGAAGCTCGCCGCCGAAGGCTATTGCTGGGCCTATGCGCAGTCTTACGGGCTGAAGGCCGCAAGCTTGCGCTTCTCGAACATTTACGGGCCGAACTCGCGCCGCAAAAGCTCGGTCGTCGCCGCCTTCATCAAGAACATCCGCGAGACCGGCGCCGTGACCGTCTATGGCGACGGCAGCCAGACCCGCGACTACCTCTTCGTCGAGGATCTCACCGACGGGATCGTCCGCGCCATCGAGGCGGGCGCCGCCGGGACCTATCAGCTCGGCTTCGGCAAGCCGACCTCCGTGAATGCGCTGATCGACATTATTCGCGATACGACGGGCACGGAGTTCAGCGTGACGTATGAGCCGGCGCGCGCGGGCGAAATCCTTCATACTTATTGCGATATCGCCAAGGCCCGCGGCGCCATCGGCTACGATCCCGCGACCGAACTCGACGAAGGCGTGCGCCGCACCTGGGACTGGTTCGAGACCTCGGGACATGTCTGAGCCGGCCGCGACAGACAGGCCCTTGCGCGTCGTCCATCTCTGCTATTCCGACAGCATGGGCGGCGCGGCCATCGGAGCCCGCCGCTCCCATCAAGCCATGCTCTCGCAAGGGATCGAGTCCCGCCTCGTGGTCGTGCATAAGGGAACCGACGATCCCCGCGTCATTGCCCTGCCGAGGAAGAGGTTTCGGCGCCTGCTCGCCCGGCGCGGCGCCTGGCTCATCAACAAGCTCCGGCACTCCGGCAACCCGGTGATCCGGACGTTCAACGTCGTGCCCATGGGCACTGCAGAGTTTCTGAACCGGATGGATGCCGACATCGTCCAAATGCATTGGATCGGCGAGGACACGATTTCGATCGGCGAGCTTGCCAGGCTCAACAAGCCGGTGGTGTGGAAGCTCCCCGACATTTGGGGCTTCGCGGGCACGGAGCACTATCTCCTTCCAGGCGATCCCGAGCGCTACCGGGAAGGCTACCGCGCCGACAATCGCCCCGCGCATGAATCGGGTCCGGATTTCGACCGCATGGTTTGGAACTACAAGCGGCGGTGCTGGCGCGACGCCGAACTCAACATTGTCGGGCCGAGCAAGTGGATTGCCGGCTGCGCGAAAGCCAGCCAGCTATTCGGGCGCTATCGCGTCCGTCACATCCTCAACCCCGTCGATACCGAGCTCTACGCGCCGAAGGACAAGCGTGCGGCGCGCGATGCCTTCGGCCTGCCCCAGGACAAAGGCGTGATCACGTTCGGGGCCATGAACGCGACCGGCGACCGCCGCAAGGGCTTTCATCATCTGCAAGAAGCGCTCGGCCATCTTTCCGAGCATCTCGATCCGTCCGGGACGGTGTTCGCGATCCTCGGGGCATCCGGACCTGCCGACCAAACCATTGCCGGGTTTGCGTGCCGCTATCTCGGCACGATCCACGACGAGGAAAAGCTGGCCACGGCCTACAGCGCCGCGGACGTGTTCGTGCTCCCGACCGAGGCGGACAATCTTCCGAACACGATCAAGGAGGCGAGTTGCTGCGGGGTCGCTTGCGTCGGTTTCGATGTCGGCGGCATGCCCGACATGATCGATCACCTCGAAACCGGCTATCTCGCCCAGCCTTTCGATGTCGAGGATCTCGCCAAGGGCATCGCCTGGGCCGCTCGCCACGCCGGGCCCGAGATGAGCGCCGAGATCCGCAAGCGTGCGGTCGCCCGTCACGCCCAAGCCACGGCCGTTCGGAACTATGTGGATTTCTACCGTGAGATCCTCGCCGCGCGGACGCCCGGCACCGAGCGGTAGAGCGCGCCCGCAGGCACGATAAAGTGCACCCTGGCGAAGCGTGGTAAGACCTGCGAGAAACGGGGCATTGCCGCCGAAAGAGAACTGTCGATGACCCAGACTACGGCACATGAGCCCGGAACGGCGCCCGTCGCGCTCTTCGTCTACAACCGGGCGGACCACGCGCAGGCGACGATCGAGGCGCTGCGCGCCAATGTGCTCGCCTCCGAGACCGATCTCCACGTGTTCAGCGACGGCCCGAAATCGGACGTTGATCGCGAAGGCGTGGACGCCGTTCGCACTCTGCTGAAAGACATCGAGGGGTTCCGCTCCGTCACCGTGAATGCGCGGGCCGAGAATATCGGTCTGGCGCAATCCATCATCGGGGGCGTCACCGAGATCGTCGAGCGCCACGGCAGGGTGATCGTCATCGAGGACGATCTGGTCACACACCCGGCGACGCTCACCTATTTCAACCGCATGCTCGACCGCTTCGAGAACCACGCGGGCGTGTTCTCCATCGGCGCCTATTCGCATCCCGCGTCCGTGATGCCTGTTCCGGCCGATTACGGCTACGACGTCTACGCCATCCCGCGCATGCAATGCTGGGGCTGGGCCACATGGCGCGACCGCTGGGCCAAGGCGGACTTCGCGGTCCCTGAGTTCGACGCCTTCAATGCTTCAGCCAGCGCCACGGCCGCCTATGCGCACTGGATCGGCGCCGACAGCCTCGCCACGTTGCGCGCCTGCATGCGCGGCGAAAAAGACGTCTGGGCCTGCCGCTGGGTCTACACCCATTTCAAGCATCACGCCGTCTGCATCTGCCCCACTCAGTCGCTGGTCGACAATACGGGCCTCGACGGATCGGGCAGCAATTGCGGCGTGCGGCCCGAATTCAAGCACACGTTGGAAACGTTGAAGATCGAGGATTGGCGCACGCCGGACCTCGCCTTCGTCGATCCGCGCCTGTTCGAGGCCTTCATGGCGGTGATGGACCCGAGGCGGCGGCACGAGCCGATGTCCGGCTCGGCCCATCGCGGGCTCGATCCCGAACCGCGGCCAAGCATGACCGCCCGCGCCGCCTATTGGGCCCGCCGCCCGCGTCAGCTCCTTCGCCGTGTCCGCGAACGGACCGGCTTCGCGGGCGGCGCTCACGGGCCAAACCCGTCCGAAGTCGAGGCCCGGCATCGCGCGCTCGCCGCCCCGCCAAGCAGCCCGCTGATCCGGCTGGGTACGGACTATGGCGGCTGGTGGGTGCCCGAAAAGGGCTTGAGCCCGGACGACGTCGTCGTCTCGGCCGGGGCCGGCGAAGATATCTCGTTCGACGTGGAACTTGCCAAGCGCTTCGGCTGCCGGCTCATCGTGCTCGACCCGACGCCGCGCGCGATTTCGCATTTCGAGGCCACCAAAGAGGCGATTGCCGCAGGGCGCCCCGCGCCGATCAACAATTCCAAGACGGAGTTCTACGACGCGGAGGACGGCGACCTCGAACGCATCGCCTTCCGCCCCTGGGGTCTTTGGAACGAGACCGAGACGTTGACATTCCACCCCCCGGCGAACGCCGGCAGCGTGTCGCATTCGGCCGTCAATCTCCAGAACACGGACGGCGGCTTCGATGCGGAATGCGTGACGCTCGAAGAGCTCATGCGCCGCGAGGGCATCGAGAATATCCGTGTACTGAAGATGGATATCGAAGGCGCCGAATTCGCCGTGATAGACCGGCTCGTGCACAGCGCCTTACGTCCAAGGATCTTGCTGGTGGAATTTCATCCCGGCGACAGCAATACCGAGCGCCTCGGCAAGGTCCGCACGCTCGCCACGCTGCGGAAGCTCCATGACGAAGGTTACCGGCTCGTCCGCTATCGCGGCTGGGACTATGCGCTGGAATATCAGGATACGGACGAGCTGAGCCGCCCGCGCGCCTAGGTCCGGTTGTAGATATCCTCGAACCGCACGATGTCGTCCTCGCCGAGATAGCTCCCGGTCTGGACTTCGATGAGTTCCAGATCGATCTTGCCGGGATTGACGAGCCGGTGCGTGCAGCCGATCGGCAGATAGATCGACTCGTTCTCGTGAACGAGGATCACCTCGTCGTCGCGGGTTACCTCGGCGGTACCCTTGACGACGATCCAATGTTCGGCGCGATGGAAATGCTTTTGGAGCGACAGGCTCGCGCGCGGCTTCACCAGAATCCGTTTGACCTGATGGCGCGCTCCCTGATCGACGCCTTGGTAATAGCCCCATGGGCGATAGACGCGTTTGTGCTCTACAACCTCCCGGCGCTCGTGCCGCCGGAGCTCATCGACCAGCGCCTTCACCTTGTCGGCTTCCTTGCTGTTCAACACCAGCACGGCATCGGCGGTCGTCACCACGACGACATCCTCTAGCCCCACGACCGCCGTCAGCATCTCGGGCGAGCGGATATGCACATTGGCGCAATTCAGCACCACGCCGTCGCCGCGAATGGAATTTCCCGCCGCATCGGTATCGGTAAAGCTCAAGGCCGAACTCCAGGTGCCGAGATCGTTCCAGCCCATGTCGGCCTCGACAACGGCGGCGCGGCCGGTCCGCTCCATAACGGCATAGTCGATGGATTTCTTGGTGGCCCGTCCGAAGCTCTCTTCGTCGAGAACGAGGAAATCCAGGTCTGTCTCGGCCTTGGCGACGGCCTCCGCCACTGCGGACGCCATGTCCGGTTCGAAGCGCTCGATCTCGCCGCGCATGGTCTCCGCCGGGAAGACGAAATTGCCCGAGTTCCACAGATAGCCTTCCGCGATGTAACGTTCGGCGGTCTCCGCGTCCGGTTTCTCGACGAAAGCCTCGATCCTGCGCGCCGCCGTCCCTTCGACGGGCGCGCCGGGGCGGATATAGCCGAAATTGGTGGCCGGATGGGTCGGCTTGATGCCGAAGCTGACGATGTTGCCCTTGGCGGCGGTCTGAATGGCGGCCCTGCAGTTGTCGATGAACTCGGCGGGCTTCTGGTAGATATGATCCGCCGCGAACATGGCGACGACGGTGTCGGGGCCGGACTTCGCGGCCAGTTCCGCCGCCGCGGCGACCGCGGGGCCGGAATCGCGCCGCTCCGGTTCGAGCACGATGGTGGCCGCGACGCCGAGTTCCGCCAGTTGCTCGGCCACGAGGAACCGGTAGGCGCGATTGGTGATGACGACCGGCTTTTCGAACACGGACGGATCGGAGATCATCGCGATGATGCGCTGGAAGGTCGACTGGTCGCCGACGAGGGGAATGAACTGCTTCGGCAGCGTCTCGCGCGACTCCGGCCAGACACGGGTTCCCGCCCCGCCACACATAATCACCGGAATGCAGAGCGGTCCCATCCGTCGAAAGCCTCGCTTCGTCTGGCCCGCCGGCGCGCGGCGAGCGCGTTAACCATTTGGCACATAAGGGCGTCTCGTACCGTCCGTGAGGCCCCCTTGCGGTCGCGCCTCAGTCATCCCCGCCCGCATGGCGGTTGTCAATGACGGTGTCGCGGTAACCCTTATGCCGCGATGGGCGGCGAGCGGTAGCGAACACGGGGCCGGCGTGCACCGGCGATGACCGGTTGGCTCTCCCAAAAAAGAGGTGCTATGGAAACCGCGCACGAGAAGAGGGAAACGATGGCGTCGCAGTTCGATATTTCCGGCAAACGCATCTTCGTCGCGGGCCACAAAGGGCTGGTCGGACAGGCCCTGGTGCGCCGGCTCGGCGAGGAGCCCGTCGAAATCGTCACCGCCGGCCGCGCCGAAGTGGATTTGCGCGACCAGGGCGCCACCAAAGCCTATCTCAAGCGAACGGCCCCCGACATCGTCATCGTGGCGGCGGCCAAGGTGGGCGGGATCCTCGCCAACGCCACCTATCCCGTGGATTTTCTCAACGACAACCTTTTGATCGAGTCGAACCTGATTGCCGGATCCCACGAGGCGGATATCGGCCGGCTGCTGTTCCTCGGCTCGTCCTGCATCTATCCGCGCGAAGCGCCGCAGCCGATGCGCGAAGATGCGCTGCTGACGGGCCCGCTCGAGCCCACCAACAAATGGTACGCGATCGCCAAGATCGCCGGGATCATGCTGTGCCAGGCCTATCGCGAGCAGTATGGCCGCGCCTATATCTCCGCCATGCCGACCAACCTCTACGGGCCGGGCGACAATTTCGACCTCGACAACAGCCACGTCATTCCTGCGCTGATGCGCAAGGTCGATGCCGCCGCGCGCGACGGTGCTCCGAACGTCGAGATTTGGGGAACGGGCACGCCCTTGCGCGAATTCATGCATGTGGACGATCTCGCCGACGCGCTCGTGTTCCTGCTCAAGGACTACGACGAAGCCGGGCACATCAATGTCGGAACAGGCGAGGAGGTGACCATCGCCGAACTCGCGCAACGCATGATGGACGCGGTGGGCTATCGCGGCGAGCTTCGCTTCGACACCTCGAAGCCCGACGGCACGCCGCGCAAGGTGATGGATTGCTCACGCTTGGCCGCGCTCGGCTGGCGGCCCAAATACGACCTCGCCGCAGGCCTCAAGCAGACCTACGACTGGTACCGGAGCGAGCTCGGCAAAGGGGATTTGCGGCTCGGCGCCGCGTAACGCGCGCGCCTTGGCGCGCTTTACTCTCCCATCGCGCGGCGCTGGAACGTATTGGCGCCCCTGAAGCTACGCAGATCGGTGTCGACCATCTCGGCCACGAGCTGGCGGAACGGGGTAGTGTGTTCCCAGCCGAGAACGCGCTTGGCCTTGCTCGGATCGCCCAGCAGCTGATCGACCTCCGTCGGCCGGAAATAGCGCGTATCGATGCGCACCAGGACGCGGCCGCTGCGGGAATCGATTCCCTCTTCGCCGACGCCCTCGCCGCGCCATTCGATCGGCACGCCGAGCTGTCCGAAGGCCAGCTCCACGAATTCGCGAACCGAGTGCATCTCGCCGGTGGCCAGCACATAATCGTCCGGCGTCTCCTGCTGGAGGATGCGCCACATGCCTTCCACGTAATCGCGCGCGTGACCCCAGTCGCGCTTCGCATCGAGATTGCCGAGCCAGAGACAGTCCTGTGCGCCGGCCTCGATGGCGGCGACGGCGCGCGTGATCTTGCGCGTCACGAACGTCTCGCCGCGAATGGGGCTCTCGTGATTGAAGAGAATGCCGTTCGAGGCGTGCATCCCGTAGGCTTCGCGGTAGTTCACCGTGATCCAATAGGCATAGAGCTTGGCGGCGGCATAGGGCGAGCGCGGATAGAACGGCGTCGTCTCGCGCTGCGGCACTTCCTGCACCTTGCCGTAGAGTTCGGACGTGGACGCCTGGTAGAAGCGTGCGCGGTCGCCCATCCCGAGGATACGGATGGCTTCGAGAAAGCGCAGCGTTCCGACGGCGTCGGCATTGGCGGTGTATTCCGGCGTATCGAAGCTCACCTGCACATGGCTCTGCGCCGCCAGATTGTAGATTTCGTCCGGCTGGACCTCCTGCACCAGGCGAATCAGGTTCGTGGCGTCGGTGAGATCGCCATAATGCATGACGAAGCGCGGGTCGCTCTCATGCGGGTCCTCGTAAAGATGATCCACACGCTCGGTGTTGAACGAGGAGGACCGCCGCTTGATGCCATGGACGCGATACCCCTTCGAAAGCAACAGCTCGGCGAGGTAGGCGCCATCCTGACCGGTGACACCGCTAATCAATGCAACTTTCTCGGACAATCCCAATCTCCCGGCGGCTTGGCCCAACGGATGTCAGGCTACGGCGAAATCTAACGTACTGCGGCCCTGTCCTACCCGGAACGTCCCCTGGAAGGCAAATGCCTTAAGCGACCGTCGATCGTCCGCTAGGGTTTCCGCAAAAGCGCGCGAATCCGCTGTCCGAGAATGACGCGGAGCGGCCAGTTCCCAGACGGCACGATCTGCAAGGACCGCAGGAGTTCCCGGCCGGTCCCGTACCACTGCCCCTGCCCGGCGAAGACGGCCGCCCGGTTGAAGGCAATGCCTGCGCGCAGTGCCCGATGGAGTTCAGGGTCGCGCGCGTGAAGCATACGTCCATGCTTCGCCAGCAGGCGGTCGAGGCTGCCATGCCATTCGGGGCGGCTGGCGTTGGAGCCGAGATGGATCGACGCGAGCGCTTCGTTCAGAAAACCCACGCGGCCCGGGTTCGCGGACACGAGGCGCAGCATCAGGTCCCAATCCTCGAAACGCGCGAAATCCGCATCGTAGTCGCCACTGCTCATCAGTGCGTCGCGCCGTGCGACAAGCGTCGAACCGGGGCTCGTGTAGCACCCCCACGCCGCGTCGCGCTCCGAAAGCGTCTCTCCATAGGGCCGCCAGACTTCTCGCGCCACGCCGGACGAGATCGTCTCGAAGCCCGTGCAACTCGCCACGAGACCGAGCCGGGCCATGAAGGCGAGCTGCTTCTCCTGCTTCTCCGCATGCCAAAGATCGTCGCTGTCGAGAAAGGCGGCCAGGTCTCCGGTTGCCGCTTCCAAGCCCGTGTTACGCGCCGCCGAAGGACCCCGATTGGTCTCGTGCCGGATCAGCCGCACCCGCGCCCCGAACGGCGCGAGCGCTCCGGCAAGATCGTCCGTCGACGCATCGTCCACCACGAGGATTTCGCTTGGCGGAAGGGTTTGCGCGAGAATGCTCTCCACCGCCCGGCCTATGCAATGGCTGCGATTGTATGCGGGGATGATCGCCGTGACGCGCGGCGCGCCGGACTTGGGTGCGGCCATGGTCACGCCCCCAACAGCCGAAGACGCCGGACGGCCCACGCACCGGCGGCGCCGGCGGCATCGAGCGGCCACGCCCCGTTCAACGCGGTCCCACGCCGCAAGCACGCGCGCAGCGCGGCGAAATCTCCCCGGCGCGCGCCATCGGCCATGCAGGTGAGCATGCATTGCGCATGAAGCCGCTTGAGGCTGCGGGCGGCGGATGGGGGCACCGGCGGCGTCCGGCTCAGCCACGCCTCGGTCATGACGATCGTCTCCTCGGCGATCCGGCGGCGCGATTCGAGCCCGCCGATCGTCAGCGATCCGCTGTGCGAACCGTATTCGTAGACGACCTCCGGAATGGAAGCGGCCTTCGCACCGGCGAGCGCCGCGCGCAGCAGGAAGTCGCGGTCCGCGACGATCTTGTAGCGCGTATCGAACAGGCCGACCGCATCGAACAGCCCGCGCCGGTAGAACCGGGCGTTGACGATGGGCACCCCGAGAAGGACGTCCGCCGGATCGAGGTTTCGATTCTCCGCGGCGTCATAGCGCCGGATGATCGTGCCTGCGTTCCCGTCGCGCGCGACGACCGCCGCGCCGCCGCATGCCATCGCCGCGGACGGACGGTCCAAGAGCACCGCCACGGCATTCCCAACCGCATCGCGCCGATAGGCATCGTCGGAATTGAGAAGCCCGACGACGGCCCCGCGTGCCCGCGCGATGCCTTTGTTGAGCGCATCGTAAAGGCCCTCGTCCGGCTCCGAGAGCACCGTCACATGCGGGTAACGCGCGAGGGTCTCGAGCGTTCCGTCGGTGGACCCGCCGTCCATCACGAGATGCTCGATCTCGCCGCCATAGTCCTGATCGCGCACGCTTTCGATCGCGGCGGCGATCATGCCGGCGCGGTTCAAACACGGCGTGACGATCGTGACCAGGGGCTGCGATCCCATTGCACCTTCCTTCATGCCACAGATCGCGCCGGGCGCGGCGCACTCATGCGCACGCCTGCGCACGCGGGGTTTGTTCGCGCCGCCAAGCTTCGAACATCAGCACGTTCCAAAGAAAGTGCTGCCAATTGCGCCGCCCGGACAAATGCTCGTCCCACTTCACTTGGATCGGCACGGGGTCGAGAAAGCCGGCCTGTACCATGGCCGCCGGATCGAGAAGATCGTCGGCCCAGTCTCTAAGCGGGCCCCGCAGCCAGGCGTCGATCGGGACGCCGAACCCCATTTTCGGCCGCTCCACCAGCGCCTTCGGCACATATTTATCGAGAAGCCGCCGCAGGAGCCACTTGCCCTGTCCGCCACGGATCTTGAGAGCGTCCGGCAAGCGCCAGGCAAATTCCACGACCCGGTGATCCAAGAGCGGCACGCGCGCTTCCAGCGACACCGCCATGGAGGCGCGGTCCACCTTGGTCAGGATATCGTCCGGCAGGTAGGTCACCGTGTCCGCATATTGCATCCACGCCAGCCCGTCGCGAAAGCGGCTGCGAATATCGGCCGCGAAGGGCGCAGGCTCGGGCCGCCGGGCGCCCTCCACCAGGCGCCACGCATCGGCCCACGGGGAGACGAGGACCCGGTAATAGTCGCTTGCGTCGGCACCGAGCACCGCGGCGAGCTTGTGCAGCTTGTCCCCCGCCTGCCGGGGCCGCGCCCTCGCTGGCAAGACCCCTAAAACGCTGTCCCATTGCCTGGGGGAGAGCAAAGAAATCGCCTGCGACGCGGCGCCCGACAGCGGGACGGGGAGCCGCCACAGCGCGCGTGCCGCGCGATGACCCTGCACATAGCGGTTGTACCCGGCGAACAGCTCGTCGCCGCCGTCGCCCGACAGCGCCACGGTGACGTGTTTGCGCGTCATCTCCGACACGAGCAGAGTGGGGATCTGTGAGACATCCCCGAAGGGCTCGTCATAGATCTGCGGCAGCCGCGGCACGACGCTCTGGGCTTCGGCGGCCGTCACGTAGAGCTCGGTGTGGTCGGTGCCGAGATGGGTGGCCACCGCCTTGGCCGCATCGGCTTCGTTGTAGCCTTGCTCGTGAAACCCGATCGAGAAGCTTTTGACCGGTGTCGCGGAGTTGGCCTGCATCACGGCCGTGACCGTGGAGGAATCGATGCCGCCCGAGAGGAACACGCCGAGCGGCACGTCGGCCACCATCCGGCGCGTCACCGCATCGGTCAGAAGCGCTTCCAGACTTGCGCAAACCTCGGACGCGTCGGCCTCGAGCGGCACGGCCCGCCCGCGCAAGGCGACGTCGAGCGCCGACCAGTACCGGTCTGCCCGCACGGTGCCGTCCGCGCGGATTGCCAGCATCGTGCCGGGCTCCAGCTTCTCGATGCCGCGATAGATGCATCCCGGCGCCGGCACATAGCCCGTGCAGAGATAGGCGGCGAGCGCATCGCGGTCGATCTCGGGCGGAAAGCCGGGAAGGGCCGCAAACGCCTTCAGCTCGGACGCGAAGGCCACGCGGCCGCCGATCCGTCCCCAATAGAGCGGCTTGATGCCCAAACGGTCGCGCCCGAGCGTCAGCCGGCGCTCCTTGCGGTCGAACACCGCGAAAGCGAACATGCCGATCAGCCGTTTGACCGTGTCGGCAACGCCCCACGCCGCGAACCCCTCCACGATCGCCTCCGTATCGGAGTGACCCCGGAAGCGATGGCCCATCCGCTCCAGCTCGGCGCGCAGTTCAGCGGCGTTATAGACCTCGCCATTGTAGGACAGCACGTAGCGCCCCGATGCCGACGCCATCGGCTGGGCGCCGGCGGGGCTGAGATCGATGATGGAGAGGCGCGCGTGACCCAAAGCGATGCCCGCCTCCGGATCGGCCCAAACGCCCTGCCCATCGGGACCGCGATGGCGCAGCGCCGCCGCCATACGCCTTGCGAGCGCCTCGAGCGCATCGCCGCCAGCGCGCCGTTCAGGATCGAGAAGTCCCGCGATGCCGCACATCTAGGGATGCCCCGGCGCGGGTCGGAGAGAGGTAGAAATCATGTCTTCGAGAGACGGCACCGGGGCGTCCGTCTTGTCAAGACAAGGGCTCGAGACAAGGACCGAAATGCCATTTGTTGCAGGCGGTCTCCTAATCGGCATTCTCTCGCTGGGCCCTGAGCACTTGGGCGACTTCGTTGAGATCCGTCAACCGGCGTTCCGGATCGGCCGCCACCATACTGCGCACCAGTTCGCCGATGGCGCGCGGCATCCCGTCCTCGGCGTCCCGCTTCCAGAGCCGGCCGAGATTCGCGCGGGTCGGCACCCGTCCGCCCCAGATCTCCGCGATCATCTGACCGAGCGCGTGGATGTCGGCGCGCGTATCGGACGCCTCGTTGGCCACCTGCTCCGGTGCCACATAGGGCGGCGTTCCCGAAAACCCGTTGACCCCGGCCACCGGCGCCAAGCCGAGATCGGCCAAGACCGGCCGCTCACGCCCCTGATCGTCCCGCGCCACGACGACATGCTCGGGGCTCAAATCGCGATGCGCCAGCTCGCGCC
This sequence comes from Hyphomicrobiaceae bacterium UBA7697, assembly GCA_002482645.1. Taxonomy (GTDB): domain Bacteria; phylum Pseudomonadota; class Alphaproteobacteria; order Rhizobiales; family Methyloligellaceae; genus Methyloceanibacter. The sequence goes on along the minus strand of DLGJ01000003.1, from coordinate 64,710 downwards.
CATGCAATACGCCAAGAGCGCCCGCCGTCGAGGCGAGGAGATCGAGCATTCGCAAGGGATCGGCGCCAGCGGCATGGAGATCGCGAAGCGTGGGCCCGGCCGGCCGGGACTGCACAGAGTGGAGCATGCCGTCTTCCGCAAGACGCATATCGCGAACCTTGGCAAGACGCGGATCGCTCAACGTCGCGGCCGTCGTGTAGGCGCGCCGCTGCTTGCTAAGCGCGGCCTCGCGATGCCCCGGCGGGAGACCGCCGAGATCGAGCGTTCTGAGCGATACCAAATCGCCGCTGGCGACATCGACCGCAAGTGCGCTTTCTCCGGCGCTTCCCCTGCCGAGCGGAGACAGCTTGACGAAACGCCGGTCCCGCTCTTCGTTTTGGCCGATCAGACTCTTCGTTCCGGCGAGATCCACCAGCCGCTCCGAGCCGGCACGGCGCAAGAGTTCGGTTCTCAACTCCCCGGCAACGCCGAGCTTCGCGCGCATCGCGGCTTGCAACGCCCGTCCCAGCGCTTCGAGCGATTTCGCCGCCGCCCCGCGCTTCCGTTGCGCACTCGCCAGCGCCCTGCACGCCACGACGATCCGCTCCGGTTGCTTTTGCTCCGTATACTGTTCAATAAGATGTTCAAGGCTCTCGATCGCGGACTCGCCGGCACGGACCTCTTGAAGCTCGGTCACGGCCTCGACGAACGCGGCGTGCTCCGGCGCGGTGCCGTCTTCCGGAAGGAAATTCTCGGCGACGAGCAGCGCGCCCTCCGCCTCGTCGTGGCGCCCGAGCCCGGCGGCCGCCCGTGCCGCCTCGAGCTGCGTGAGAAAACGCAGCCGTCTGTGTTCCTCCTTCAAGGTTGCGTGCGTTTCCTTGACGTGATGCCCGATCTCGTCGTGCCGGCCGAGCGCGTTCAGCGCCTGAATCAAACCGATGCGAGCGCTTTGCGCGGCGTGCTCCGGAACCTTGAGCGTATCGTTGCCTGTGAGCAGAAAGTCGAACAGGAGAGCGCCGTTCTCGAAGCGCCGCGCGTCCAGTTCGCCATGTCCCACGTCCGCGATGAGCTTGACCACGTCGTCCCGGCAGCCGCCGATCGAGGTGAAGGTCAACGCGGCAATCAATTCGCCGGCCGCGAGACGATCCTCCCCGCGCGCGGCATATAGAGCCGACAAGGCCCGCGCGATGTTGCCGAGTTCCCCGTAATTCGGCGGCGACAGCGACGCGGCAAGCGCGCGCGCCTCGCGCAGTTCCTTGATCGCGTCGGCCTCGCGGTCCAACCGGCCATAGACCACGCCGAGCATGCGATGCACGCGCGGACGCTGAACGGAATCCCTCGGAAAGCCCAGGAGGAGCGTCGCAAGCTCGGACAGAAGCGCATCGGGCGCTGTCAGTTGACGCTCCACGACGTCTTCCATCGCTTCAAGGACCGCAGTCAGATCTTTTGGCTTCGCAGTCATTCGGCTCAAAACCCCGGTTGACGCCGTGGAGGGACGATCGTCCGTCGTCCCTCAAACTATCTGTTTATCAGACGGCTTGGACCCTCAAAGCCCGTTTTTTCAAGTTCGTTGTTCGCGCGCGGCTGTTGAGCTAGGGTCGCGCCGCGCGAGAGACGCTCACGGAACGGCTCGCGAGAACCTGCACAACTGAAGTGAGTTTCTTTCATGCCCTTATCCTTCGGCAGTTTCGGCAAAGCGGTCGCCATCCTCGTGATCGCGGCGTTCGTGCTCTGGCTGATCTTCACGTACATGTTCGCCAGCGAGGAAGCGGCCGATGAAGCCGAAGAGGTCGGTTCGGTTCAAACCCTGACCCTTCCCGTGTCTTAGCCGCGCTCGCCGGTCCCGGCGGCGGTCCGGTGCAGGAGCAGCAGGGCATCGGTCCGCAGTCCGCCGATGCGCGACAGGACCACGGAGCACGCCCCGAGCCAGACGGCCGTGGTCAGCGCCACCGCTAGCGCCGCGCCCACGACGCCATGGGCCGGTACGAGCGCCAGATTGGCCAGGACCAGTACGGCGATCGAGACGCATGCCACAATGGCGCTTTGGCGCTGAGCCCCGAGCACGGTGAGCAAGGGCACGTTTGGCCCGAACAACACGCGCAATAGCTGGCACGCGAGTAGGATCAGCAGCGGCGACTTCGCGCCCGCGAACTCCGGACCGAACAGCGACAGGACGGCGTCGCCCCATAACGCGACGAGGCCCAGCGCACCGAGGGTCGCCGCCAGCGGAAACCCGAACGTCTTGAGAACGATTCCCCGAATGGCGTGATGCTCTTTTCGCGCATGGGCGTCCGCGAGATCGGGCACCACCACCTGATGGGCGACCTGTACCGCGAAGCCGACCAGCAACGCCAGCTTGAGGCATAGGCCGAAGATGGCCGTCTCCGCGCTCGGAAGCAGCGGCGTAACCAGAAGAATGTCCAGATCGGCGAAGAAGAACGTGAAAAGCGCCACCAGGACGAGGGGCGGCGCCTCGCGCCGCCAGACCCGGACGTAGCGGCGCGGCGCCGGCTCCCCAATCAGCCGGGCGGCAAGGCCGCTCTTCGGCAAGAGCCAGAATTGGGCCAGCGCGAGCCCGGCGAAGACGATCGTGAGCACTCCGGCGGCAAGCGCGGCCGTCAACGGAACCTCCAGAACGACGAGCAGCGCGAGAGCGGCGAGCAGGAGGAAGGGACGAATGCACGTGTCCGGCAGATAGGCGAGTGCGAAGCGGCGCAAGGAGGCCGCGAGAGCCCCGTTCAGCCGCAGTGCCGCAATGGCCGGAATAGCCAGCGCGGCCGCGGCCGCCGCGAACCGAACCTCCGCCGAGAGCCCCGGCCAAAGCCAGGCGAAGGCCAGGACGCCAGCGGTGGCGACGGCGGCATGGACGGCCACGGTCTTCCGGGCATAGACCACGAATGCGGCGGCAAGTCCCTCCCGGCCCTTGTCGAGAAAGCGCGACACGAAGCGCGGCGCGATGGCTGGATAACCTTGCGCCGCGATCAGGCCGATCACGGCGGCGAGGCTGGTCACGGAATAGAACACGCCGAGCGCGGAGGCCTGCAGCGTGCGGGCGAGCAAAATCTGGGTCGCAAATCCGGCGGCGGCACCTGCGACCCGCGCGAACGACAGGAGCGAGGACGTCGAAAGGAAGCGCCGTGCAAGCGGCCGCACGGCCGCAGCCCAGCCGCTCCCGTGCCCGGCCCTTTCGCTGGCTCCCAGCCTGTCCGCGGTGCCGTGCACGGGGCGCTCCTTGCACGCCGCACTCACGCGGCGCGGCGCGGCGTTGGGTCGGGCGCGCCGGAGCCGGATTCCCGATCCCTCGTCCAGCCGGCCGGATCGAGGTTCGGATCGATGGTCCAGCGGCCGGCGCGGCCGGGCTCCGTCGCATACCAGGGCAGCAAGGATAGGAAGTCGTCGCGCAGCATCGGCGTAAAGCCGCTCGCGGCCAGATGCGGCGTCATCCATTTCGCGTCGTAGAGCCGGTAGCCCCAGGCCGCGAGGTGCCGTTGCAAATAGGCGACCGCGACCTTCGAGGCGTCGCGCGTGCGGCAGAATTTCGATTCACCGAAATAGACCTGCCCGATGGCAAGGCCGAAGAGGCCGCCGACGAGATTTCCGTTCCGGTCCCACACCTCGACGGAGTGGGCGTAGCCGGCTTCGTGGGCCCGATGGAAGGCTCGCATGATTTTCGGCGTGATCCAGGTGAGCGGCGTCTTGCCGGTCCGCGGCCGCGCGCACGCTTCCATCACGCCCGCGAAATCGGTGTCCATCGTGACCGTGAAACCATGCCGCCGGATCAGCCGCCGCACGGTGCGGCCGACATGGGCGTGCGCCGGGTCTTGCACCGCGCGGAAGGACGGGCACCACCATTTCATCGGCCCGAGATGGCAGACCGGAAACAAGCCGCGCGTGTAGTTGTGCAGGAGAGCCGGGACCGTGAGGTCGTCGCTGATACCCGCAAAGCCCCAATCGGTGTAGTAGGTAGGAAGGCCGGGCAACCGGTCCCGCCCCGATTTTGGACTGAGATAGTAGATGAGCGTCATGCGCCAGATTGCCGGCAACAGCGCGATTCGCCGGGGCTTCAGCGCGTACGCGGCACCCAGAACGAGCCGGCGCAAATACTGGTTCCAGTCTTCGCGAAATCGCGGCGAAGCGTCCCGGCGCGCGTCGAGAGCCGCCAAGGCGCCCGAATTGTTCCATAGTCCCGGATGCTTGGTTACAGACATGCGGACATTCCATCCCAATTGAGACCGGAACGCCGAAAATCGTGTGCCGGTCGATCTGGCTTATCCTTCTACAGGAGGAGTCCTTAACAACCCGGGTTAGACGCCATGCAGATAACATTCTGTTATTCTTAACGAAATCTGCATCTGACCATTAAAAAAGCGGAGATTTCATGGAGTATCGGGAGCTGGGACGGACCGGCGTAAAGGTCAGCGCGCTGACGCTGGGCACCATGACCTATGGCGAGCAAAACACCGAGGCCGAAGGCCACGCGCAGATGGACTACGCCATCGAGCGTGGCATCAACATCTTCGATGCGGCCGAGATCTACCCGATCCCGCCGAAGGCCCGGACGCAAGGCGCGACGGAATCGATCGTCGGAACCTGGCTTGCCTCCCGCAAAAGCAGGGACAAGGTGATGATCGCGACGAAAGTCGCGGGCCGGAGCACCGTGATCGATTGGCTCCGCGACGAACCCATGCTGGCGCGGCAAAGCCCCGCGCAAATGCGCGACGCGATCGAGAAGAGTCTTCGCCGTCTTCGGACCGACTATGTGGACCTCTATCAGCTCCACTGGCCGGACCGGCCCATGCGGGTGTTCGAAGGCCTCGAATACGAGCGTCTCCCCGGCGACGCCCACGCGCTTCACGAGATTCTCGAAACGCTCGGCGAGTTCGTCGCGAGCGGCAAGGTGCGCTTCGTCGGCCTCTCCAACGAAACGCCGTGGGGCGTGATGAGCTTTCTGAGGCTGGCGCAGGAGCACGGCCTGCCGCGCGCCGTCTCCATCCAGAACAGCTTCAACCTCGTCAATCGCACCTACGAAGTCGGACTGTCCGAGATCACCTATGAGGAGAAGGTCAGCCTGCTTGCCTATTCTCCGCTCGGCCAAGGCTACCTGACCGGCAAGTACGAAGACGGTGCGCTGCCGCCGGGAGCCCGCAAGACTCTGTTCAACCGGCTCGGCCGCTACGAGAAGGGGCACGGACCCCAGGCCATCACGGCCTATGTCGCGCTCGCCCGGAAGCACGGGCTCGATCCCTCCCAGATGGCGATCTCCTACGCGGTGTCCCGGCCGTTCATGACCTCGGTCATCATCGGGGCGACCACAATGGACCAGTTGAAAACGGACATCGACGCCGCGGCGCTCGTGCTACCGGAAGCGGTTCTTGAGGACATCGACCAGATCCACCTTGACTACCCTAACCCTTGCCCCTGAGACTCTAAATCGCAACAACATGTTGATTCGGCTATGCCCAGGCTATTCACCGCAATAGAGATCCCGAGGAGCATCGCCGACCGGCTTTCGATGCTTCGCGCGGGGCTTCACGGCGCCCGTTGGATCGACCCCGAGAACTACCACCTCACCTTGCGCTTCGCCGGAGACGTCGACGGAGCCACGGCCCGGGACTTCACGAATGCGCTCGGCGAAGTCCTCTCCTCGCCCTTCGAACTCAAGCTGAGCGGCCTGGACAGTTTCGGCGGCAACAAGCCGAGGACGATTTTCGCCGGGCTCGCGCCATCGCCCGAGCTTCAAGCGCTGCAGCACGCCCATGAGGGCGCCGCGCGCGTGGCGGGTCTTCCGCCGGAACGGCGGAACTTCAAGCCGCACGTCACGATCGCGCGTCTGCGGGGCACGCGGCCGGATGCGGTCGCCGCCTATCTGCAGAATGCCGGCCTGATTTCCGAGAGCTTCCCCGTCACGCGCTTCGTGCTGTACTCCTCGCGCAACTCGGTCGGCGGCGGGCCCTATGTCGTCGAGGCGGCCTACGACCTCGAAGACGACGAGGACGACTATTTCGGCGGATACGAATTCGATCGGCCGCACGCTCACTGGATCGACCGCTAACCTTTTTCCGTCGCCTCGCGTTCGCGTGCGAGCTCGGCAAGCAACCCCTTCGCGGCGGCTTCGATCAGATCGAGCGCGTGGTCGAAGCCCTCTTCTCCGCCATAATAGGGATCGGGCACGTCGTCCTCGTCCAGATGCGGCGCGAAGTCGAGAAAGCGGCGGATCTTGTGGCGGGCCGCATGGGGCGCGATCTCGTAGAGATCGGAAATGTTCGATCCGTCCATGGCGAGGATCAGATCGAATTCCTCGAAATCCTCGAGTTCGACCTTGCGCGCGGACTGACCAGAGATGTCCACGCCGCGCGACAGCGCCGCCTTCTGAGCCCGGTGGTCGGGCGCCTGGCCCTTGTGCCAATCGCCCATGCCGGCCGAATCGATCTCGAAGAGATGGGCTTGGCCCGCATCCTCGGCCACGCGCCGGAACACGCCCTCCGCCATCGGCGAGCGGCAGATATTTCCGAGACAGGCAAAGAGAAGTCTGTGCCGGATCGCGCCCGGATGACGTGTCTCATGCGTAGCCATGGCGCTCCATTGCATGGGAGGCGCACGCGCGCAAGCAGCCTCTCGCTCTTGAGAAAAGGGCTTCCGCACCCCATTTAAGAACAGACTTGTGTGCCCCAACGCCAAACGGAAAGGCAGCTGAAATGACGGTATTCGACGACGCGGCCGGCCTCCGTGAGGCTGCCATGGGACGGGAGATGTCGATGGATACGCTCTCGGAACGGGAACAAAAGGTTCGCCGGGACTTTTGGACCAAGCTCAAACGCGTGGCAGGCAACGTGCCTTTCGTCGAGGATCTCGTCGCGGCCTATTACTGCGCGATGGATCCCGCCACACCCATGCGCGTGCGGGGCATGCTGCTTGCGGCGCTCGCCTATTTCATCATGCCCATCGATCTCGTTCCCGACATTGTCGCGGGGCTCGGCTTCGCCGACGACATGGCGCTTCTGACCGCCGTGGTCGGTCTCGTGTCGTCCAGCATCACGCCGGTCCACCGGGCGGCGGCGGCGCGGACCCTCGACAAGGAACTGCCGGCGCGGAGCTAACGCGCGGGCGGTTCGCTTACGCCCGTCTATTCTTGCGGGCGCACGATCACCTTTCCATTGGCCTTACGCTCTTGGATGAGCCTCAGCGCTTGCGCGGTCTCGGCGAGCGGAAACGTTCCGTGGATGTGAGGCGCGAGCTTCCCATCCCGGCACCAATTCAAGACCTGCAGCGTGTTGGCGCGATGGGCCTCCGGCTCGCGGTCGACGAACGCCGTCCAAAACACACCGAGAACGTCGCAGCCTTTGAGCAGCACGAGATTCAGCGGGATTCGCGGTATGTCGCCGGACGCAAACCCGATGACGAGATAACGGCCCTTCCACCCAAGCGCCCGCAAGGACGGCTCGGCCGAGTCCCCGCCGACGCAATCGTAAAGCACGTCGAGCCCGCGCGGCGCGGTGCGTGCCTTCAACGCCGTCTTGAGATCGTCCTGCGTGTAGTCGATGCCCTCATCCGCCCCGTGCTGCTTGGCGAGTGCGACTTTCCCGGCGGACGATGCGACGGCGATCACGCGCGCGCCCATCAGCTTGGCGATCTCGACCGCCGCCAGCCCCGCGCCGCCCGCCGCCCCGAGCACCGCCACGGTTTCGCCGGGACGTAGTTTCGCCCGGTCCTTGAAGCCGTGCATCGCCGTTCCGTAGGTGATCGACACACCCGCCGCCACGTCGTCGCCAACGCCATCCGGGATGGGTATGGCGCTCGAAGCTTTGATCGCAAGACGTTCCCGGCAGCCATTTCCGCCGACATAGGCCATGACGCGCTCACCGATGCCGAAGCCGGTAACGCCGTCGCCCAGAGCCTCCACCACGCCCGCGATCTCGCCGCCGGGCGAGGACGGCAGTCGCGGCGTGAACTGATATTTGTCCCGCAGCACCAGCGTGTCGAAGAAGTTCAGCCCGACCGCCGTGACCTTGACGAGCACTTCCCCTGCCGCCGGCACCGGATCGGCGACCGTCTCGAGGCGCAGCGCGTCGATTCCGGCGAACTCGTTGAACTGGACAGCACGCATGGGGCCGCTCCCGGGTATCGTTTCACGAATCGGCGGACTTTATCCGATGCCGCCGCAGGCTGCCCGGCCTTATCGCCCAACCTTTTGCCGCAGGCGCCCATCAGGCGAAAGACCTATGCCAAACACGTATGCCAATGTCCTTGCGGAACGGACTTTTGCCGCGCGCGCCCCTGTGGCAAACAGAACCGGTGAAATCTCCCGCCCAAAATATGCGCGGCTATTTCGGCGTGGGTGCCGAAGGCATCTCGAAGTCGGTCAATCTCGGCGGCCTGTTGCGGTCGGCCAACGCCTTCGGGGCGAGCTTCGCCTTTACCGTCGGCGCAGACGACCGGGCTCTCGAAATGCGGTCCGATACCTCCAAGGCGGACAATCACCTGCCCGTCTTTCACTGGATGAGCGCCGATGAACTGCAACTCCCCAAGGGCTGCAGCCTCGTCGGAATCGAAATTCTCGACGGCGCCACCGATTTGCCGAGTTTTCCGCATCCATTGCGCTGCGCCTACGTGCTGGGACCGGAACGGGGCGTACTGAGCAAAGAGATGGCCGCGCGCTGCGACCATCTGATTCGCATTCCGACGAATTTTTCGCTGAATGTCGCGACAGCAGGCGCCATCGTGATGTATGACCGGGTTCGGACATTGGGGCGTTTTGCGCCCCGCCCTGTCAGCCAAGGGAGCGAGGCCGTCGAACTTGCGCCCCACATACAGGGCCAACCGAAACGCCGCCGGAGGCAGGGTTGACCTCGGGGCCTGAACTAGGGAAGACTGCAACTCATTCATGCGTAAGGTCTACTCACGACACGGGGACGGGAACTGGGAGATGCGCCGAGCCGTTCTAGCGGCTTGCGTGATGGTGGCGTTCAGCGCGACGTCCGCCTTTGCGCAGGAAGTGAAGCTTTTGCAAAAGTTCAACGATTGGGCCGCCTATGTCTCGCAAGGCAGTCCAAAGGTTTGCTTCGCGGTTTCGCAGCCGCGCAGTTCCTTGCCGAAGAACGTGCGGCGCGGTCCGATCTACTTCTATGTGTCGAACTATCCGGCCGACAAAATCACCGGCGAGATCAGCGTGAAGATGGGATATCCCTTCCCGCCCGGCGGCAAGGTGACGGTGACGATCGACAAGACCGAGTTCGAACTCTTCACCAAGGACGAGGGCGCCTTCGTCGAGAAGCCGGAAGACGAGGCCAAGCTCGTCGCGGCCCTGAAGTCCGGAACCACAATGGCCGTCAAGGGCCGGTCGGCGCGCGGCACCAATACGACCGACACCTATTCCTTGAGCGGAACGACCGATGCTCTCGAACGGATCGCCAAGGAATGCGCCGCGGACGCCGGTTAGAGTCCTTCGCCAGGCGATGTTCCTGAGCCACAAGGCCTCGTGAGAGATCGCGGGCCCTTGTATTAGGTCGCTTGTGTTTAGGTCCCTTGGCATGAGGTCTCTTGGCATGAGGTTCCTTGTACTACGTTCCTTGGCATTTCCGGCCTGCCTCGTGATATGAGAGGCCGACCATGCAACGAACCATGACAACGACGGCGCTCGTCGATCCGCGGACCGCCACGGTCGAGGGCGCGACCCGCGAGAGCCTTGCCGGGCTTGGCCGCGAGGCCCTAGGGGAGCGGCTTGCCTCGATCGGCGTTCCCGAGCGGCAGCTGCGCATGCGGGTGAGCCAGCTTTGGGGCTGGATCTATGTCCGGGGCGCGACCTCGTTCGACCACATGACCGACGTGGCCAAGGACCTGCGTCAGACGCTCGCCGCACGGTTCTCGCTCGACCGCCCAGAGATCGTCTCCGAGCAGGTCTCGGTCGATGGAACCCGGAAATGGCTCTTGCGCCTTGCCGACGGCAAGGACGTTGAGACGGTCTACATCCCGGAGGAGGATCGCGGCACGCTGTGCATCTCGAGCCAGGTCGGTTGCACGCTCAACTGCACCTTCTGCCATACGGGCACGCAGCGCCTCGTCCGGAACCTCACCGCGCGCGAGATCGTCGGACAGATCATGCTGGCCCGCGACCGTATCGGCGACTGGCCGGGCGCCGTGCCGGACGACCCGGCGGGCCTGCCCTCGGGCGCGCGCAAAATCACCAATGTGGTTCTCATGGGCATGGGCGAGCCGCTGTACAATTTCGACAATGTGCGCGACGCGTGCGCCATTGCCGCCGACGGCGCGGGCCTATCCATCTCGAAACGGCGCATCACCCTGTCCACCTCCGGCATCGTGCCGGAGATTCCGCGCTGGGGGGACGAGGCCGGCACGATGCTCGCGATCTCGCTGCATGCGGTGCGCGACACGCTGCGCGACGAGCTGGTGCCGATCAACAAGAAATGGCCGATCCGCGCGTTGCTGGACGCCTGCCGCGCCTATCCCGGCCTGTCCAATGCGAAGCGCATCACCTTCGAATATGTGATGCTCAAAGGCGTCAACGACTCCATCGCCGATGCCAAAGCGCTCGTGAAACTGCTCGCCAAGATCCCGGCGAAGATCAATCTCATTCCGTTCAATCCCTGGCCCGGCGCGCCCTATGAATGTTCGGACTGGGAGCAGATCGAGAAATTCGCCGAGGTCGTGAACCGGGCCGGCTACGCCAGCCCCGTGCGCAGCCCCCGAGGCCGCGACATCATGGCCGCCTGCGGCCAGCTCAAAAGCGCCAGCCTGAAGCAGCGCGCCTCCGAGCGTCTCGGCGGGGCCCCCGCTTGAGCGGGCTGCACGACCTTCCGGCCGATCTCCCGCAACCGGTCGACGACGGCGCCTGCAACCACGTGCCAGGCACGGCGATGCCGGACATCGCGCTCGTGTCCACGGAAGGGCGCAGCGTGGATCTCTCTCGGCTAGGGCCGGGCCGCACCGTCCTTTATTGCTACCCGCGCACGGGCGTGCCTGGCGAACCGCTGCCGACGGGGTGGGACGCTATCCCCGGAGCGCGGGGCTGCACGCCGCAATCCTGCGCTTTCCGGGATCATGCCGCGGACCTTGCCCGCTACGGCGCGCGCGTCTTTGGCCTCAGCACCCAGGACACCGCTTATCAGCGCGAGATGGCCGCGCGCCTTCATCTGCCCTTTGAAGTCCTGAGCGACGCGGCGTTCGCCTTCGCCGATGCCGTGCGCCTTCCCACCTTCGAGGTGGACGGAATGCGCCTCATCAAGCGGCTGACGCTAATCGTTCGGGACAACGCCATCGAACACGTATTCTACCCGGTGTTTCCGCCTGAACGGAATGCGAGCGATGTCGCCGCCTGGCTGGCGGACCGGTCCTAGCCGCTTATTGCTTCGCCCAGCGCAGCGCCATCTCCAGCCGGTCGTTGCCCCAGAACATTTCATCGCCCGCCGTGAAGGTCGGGGCGCCGAAAATGCCGCGCGTCTTCGCATCGGCCGTCTGGGCGAACAGAGCCTCCTTGATCTCCGGCGACTTCGCCGCCGCCATGGCCCCATCCGCATCCGCGCCGAGCACGCCGAGAATCGCGCGCAGCGTCTCGTCGTCCGAGATGTCCCGCTGCTCGGCATAGTTCGCGCGATAGACAGCGCGTGTAAAGGCGGGCGTCCAGCCGTCCCGCTCGCCCACCAACGCAAGACGTGCGGCCTTCACCCCGTTTTGCGGAAAGCGCACGGGCGGCAGCTTGAGCGGGATCCCGTCATCGGCGCAGACGCGTTCGAAATCGCGCCACATATAGCGCCCCTTGGCGGGGTAGATGTTGAACGGCGAATCGTTCCAGCCGAGTTCCTTGAAGATCGGGCCGAGAAGGAAGGGACGCCACCGCAACGAAACGCCTTCCGCCTCGGCCATGCGCTCGATCCGCATGGCCGCCGGATAGGAATAGGTGCTCGCGAACTCGTACCAGAACTCGATGGCCGTCATGACCGCTCCCTCCCGTCTTCGATCGTCCTCTATAGTCCGGCCCATCCCGATTGTCCGGCCAATGTCGATAGCCTGGCCAATGTCGAAGCTCAGCGGGACTTGTGGGAAAGGCGCGCGCTGATGGGACGGATACTGTGGCGCAGCCTTGTCGTTCTGGCCGCGTTCGCCGTCGCCGCGTGCGTCGCGCTGGCGGTGCTGTTCTCCCTGGGCGGGATATGGGCCGGTGAGGAGCTCCAGGCGCTTGCCGCCGGCGATCCCATGTTCCGGGATTTCGTGCTTCAGGGCCCAGCCTTTCAAGACCCTGGCTTCCGCCGCGCCGTGGCCATGGCCTTCGGCGCGGCCGTCTTCGTCGCGACCGTCGTGCCGGCCCTGACGGCGCTGCCCGCATTGGCCGCGGCCGTCACCGGCGAAATCTTCCATGTCCGGTCGTGGATGTATTACGTCCTTGCGGGCGGGGCATCGCTCGCGGCGATTCCGCTCCTGGCAGGCGCCGCGCTCGAAGGGCCGGCGCAATCGATTCCCGCAAGCGAATACATGACGATCTTTGCGACCGCGGGCTTTGCCGGCGGATTTATCTACTGGCTTCTGGCAGGTCGCGGAGCTTGACCGGCATGCGCGCTTCGTCATGGGCCACGGCCTCCAGCCATGGCTCGGGCTTGAAGTGCGTCACGGTCTGCCGCCAAGACGACGGAACCTGACCGCCAATACGCCGCCGCCAAGCGAAGCCCAGCTTCCGCCGCAGCGCCTCGCGCGCCATTGCTTGCTCGGAGTTCTTGACCATCTTATCGTTCGCCATCGGCGTACTCCTTCGGACATTCCGAAGACTCAACTCAAGGCCAGTCTCCACGGTTCCAAGCCTTTACGCAACAATCATAAAAACGTCATTCGGCGGGACCGGTTTCGCGCCGTGGCGGCGTCCGGGCGGAGCCCGCGAGCGCAATCGTTCGTTCGTATCCGGCGAGGGGACTCTCGCCTTCTGGACCGTGGCTCCGGCCGTGCATTACGGCGCCTCGTCCGGAAGCTTGCGCGTCGCCTTTGGACGCCGCGTCCTGCGCGACGTGCCGTTCGCCGGCCACGTCACAATCGTCACGGCGCTGCGCTGCGTCACGCGGGCGAGGTGCTGCAACGGCGCTCCAGGCCCGGCTAGGGATTTTCGTGGCGCCGCTTTGGGCCGGCCGTCACGCCACCGCGATGGACAACGGCGGCCTCTTGCGCACCGGCCTTGCGCGCCTATAGTCCCTGCGAAATCAACTCGCGCGCCGTGCCGGCGGCTTACCAGGACATCGAATGAGCGACATCAAAAAGGTCGTGCTCGCCTATTCCGGCGGTCTCGACACCTCCATCATCCTCAAATGGCTTCAAGAGACCTATGGCTGCGAAGTCGTGACCTTCACGGCCGATCTGGGCCAGGGCGAAGAGCTGGAGCCCGCGCGCAAAAAGGCCGAGATGCTCGGCATCAAGGAGATCTATATCGAGGATCTCCGCGAGGAATTCGTGCGCGACTACGTCTTTCCGATGTTCCGGGCCAACGCACTCTACGAGGGCGTTTATCTCCTCGGCACCTCGATCGCCCGGCCCTTGATCGCCAAACGCCAGATCGAGATCGCGCGCGAGACCGGCGCCGATGCCGTCTGCCATGGCGCGACCGGCAAGGGCAACGACCAGGTGCGGTTCGAACTCGGCTACTACGCGCTGAACCCCGACATCAAGGTCATCGCGCCCTGGCGCGAATGGGACTTCCACTCCCGCTCCGATCTGATCGCGTTCGCCGAGAAGCATCAAATTCCCGTGGCCAAGGACAAGCGCGGCGAAGCGCCTTTCTCGGTCGATGCGAACCTGTTGCACTCCTCGTCCGAAGGAAAGGTGCTGGAAGACCCGAATGTGGAGCCGCCGGCATACGTGTTCCAGCGCACCGTCGCGCCGGAGGAGGCGCCCGATGCACCGGCGATCGTCACGATCGGCTTCAAGAACGGCGATCCCGTCAGCATCGACGGCATGGCGCTGTCTCCGGCCGCGCTGCTCACGAAGCTCAATCAGCTGGGCCACGACAACGGCATCGGCCGCGTCGATCTCGTCGAGAACCGGTTCGTCGGCATGAAGTCGCGCGGCATCTACGAGACGCCGGGAGGCACGATCCTGCTCGCGGCGCACCGCGCCATCGAATCCCTGACGCTCGACCGCGAAGCGATGCACCTGAAGGACCAGCTCATGCCGCGCTACGCGGAACTGGTTTATTATGGGTTCTGGTTCGCGCCCGAACGCGAGATGCTGCAGGCCTTGATCGACAAGAGCCAAGAGCATGTCGAGGGCGAGGTCACGCTCAAGCTCTATAAGGGCAATGTCATCGTGATCGGACGCAAGAGCGCCAAGTCGCTCTATTCGGACGCGATCGTGACCTTCGAGGACGACGAGGGCGCCTACGACCAGAAGGACGCCGAAGGGTTCATCAAGCTGAATGCGCTCCGTCTGCGTACGCTCCGCAAACTGCGGGGGTAACGGCCAAACTTTCGCACCGGCCGCACAACGAGGACATCATGACCTGGCCCAACCGACGGCTTCTCGACCTCTTCGGTATCGACATCCCGATAGTCCAAGCTCCCATGGCGAACTCGACGGGGATCGACGTGGCTCTGGGCGTCGCCGAGGCCGGCGGTTTGGGTGCGCTTCCGTGCGCGGTTTTGGGACCGGAGGAGATAGAGGCGGGCATCGCCGCGTTTCGCGCTAAGACCAAGGCGCCGCTGAACACGAATTTCTTCTGTCACACGCCCGAGCCCGACGATCCGGACCGCGACCGGGCGTGGCTGGACCGTCTCCGTCCGTATTTCGAAGCGGCCGGCGTCAGCCCTCCGGACTTGCCGCTCCCGGCCGGGCATGCGCCGTTCGGGGAAGCCGAATGTGCCGTGATCGAATCCGTCAAACCGGAAATCGTGAGCTTTCACTTCGGCGTGCCGCCCGAACCGCTTCTCTCCCGCGTCAAGAGCGCCGGATGCATGGTTCTGTGCTCGGCGACGTCGCTCCGGGAGGCGCGATATCTCGCCGCCAAGGGAGTCGATGCGATCATCGCGCAAGGGGCGGAGGCCGGCGGCCACCGAGGCATGTTCCTCGAAACCGAGGTCGGCTCTCAGGCCGGAACCTTGGCGCTCGTTCGGGGCATCTGCGCGACACTCGACGTGCCGGTGATCGCCGCGGGCGGTATCGCCGACGGCCCGGCCATCGCTGCCTGCTTTGCTCTGGGTGCGGGCGCGGTGCAAATCGGCACCGCCTATCTCCTGACCGACGAAGCCTGGACGCCGCCGCTCCACCGCGCGGCCCTGGCCGATCCGGCCCGCGAAACCGCCATGACCAATGTCCTCACGGGCCGCCCCGCCCGTGGCGTCGTCAACCGCTTCATGCGCGAGCAAGGGCCGATGAACGCCGCCGCGCCGCGCTTCCCGCGCGCGCGACCGGCGATCGCACCGCTGCGGACCAAGGCGGAAGCGGACGGCTCGAGCGATTTCTCCCCGCTCTGGTCCGGCCAGGCGGCGAAGCTGCCGGGCGCCATGAGCGCCAGCGCCTTGACCCGCTGGCTCGCCGACGACGCCCGGGCGGCGCTGGCGAGGGCATAGCGTCCGCCGCGCTCTAGAAGGTCTGGCTGTAGCCGACCCGGCCGCCGAGCGTGAAGTACTCGTCGAACTCGGTGGCGACGTTGCCGGAAACCGAGAACACACCCCTCTCGTTCAGCTGATAGCGCGCGCCGGCCATGATCTCGGCCCAGCCGTCGAGAGTGCCCGCGGTGTCCGTGGACAGCTCGAAGATGTCGAGCACGGCGCCCCGGACCACCGGGTCGTCCCGGTCGAGCACCTGCGCCCAGGCCAGCGACGTGAACACCCTGATCGATTCGGTAAGATCCGTCTCCTCCAAGATGCCGATACGGCCCACGGTCGTGTTGGTGCTGACGTCCTGGAACGTCGTGGGGAACGGTCCGCCGGTCTCGCGAAAACCATCGAGCTGAGCGTCCGTGTAAGTGAGTTCCGCGAATGGCGTCAGCAGCGTGGTGTCGGTCGCACGGAAACCCCAGCCGATCCGGCCCATCACGCCCCAGCCCTCGCCCTCCGTATTGCCGAACGAGTTGGTCACGCCGACGCCGTTCAGATATCCGCGCGTGATGTCGACGTCGGACAGGTCTCCCCAAAGTCCGGCCCCGAACAGGCGCAGGCCCGTATCCGGCATATGCGCGGCATAGCCGCCCATATGGAACTCGGTGCTACGGACGCTGCCGTCCCAGAAGGTCGACATCTCCGTCTGGCCGGCGCCGACCGTGACGCCGACGGAACTTACGGGCGTGAAATAGTGCGCGATGCCGACATCGCCGGCGAACTGTCCGTCGCCTTCGGAATCGACCTCATCGACGAAACCGCCGGTGCCGAAGGTGAAGAAGCACCACCCCGACGCTTTCGCATCCTGGGGCCGGATACAGCGATGGTTCTCGACCATCTCGTTGAGCCCGTTCAGCGTCGATCCGAAATTGGTGCCGATGGCGAGCGTCGCGGACGACACCGCGCTGAAGGACACAATCTGCTCCGCCGGCGTCGTGAAGCCCGAGATCGAAGCCGGGTTCCCATCGGGGGCGTCCGGATCGCGTCCAATGCGCGCGATGTAACCCGGTAGTTCGGCTTCGCGGATTCGGCCATCGCTCGAGCCGTCGCCGACGATGACGAAGAAGTCCTTCTCCTCACGCACGCCCGTCGCCGTGAACAGCACCCAGGGGCCGATATCGACGCCATCGGCCTTGAGCACGTCGCCGAGATACTGGCCCTTGGCGCCGTGCTCCTCGCTCCAGAAATAGGCGAGACGGAAGTCCGAACGCGGCTCACGCTCATTCTGCTGGCCGCGACGGTCAAGCACTCGCCCGAACGCCTGATAGCCGGCGACGGCCTTGCCGTGTTCGCTGACGGCGAGCGCGACGGAGCCGAGCGGGATCATGCCGTCTTCGAGTTCCCGCGAGAACTCGTCTTGAACCGTGGCGGCGAGACTCTGCGGCAGATCGAAAACGCCGAGCCCTTTCGCGGCCGACCAGCCGTTGCCCGAGCGCGTCCAGCGCACGGCTTCGAGAAAGGGGTCCCCGTCGTTGCGCGCCGGCCTGTCGCTCCAGCCGACGATGGTCTTGGCATCGGCGCTGATGGCCGTCGCGTCGCTCCGCGCGGCGGTGGCGCTGCCGTTCGACAGCCGCTGAAGCTCTTCCATGCCCGTCGCCTGCTCCCAGACGAACGCCCTTGGACGGAAGTAGTTGATTTCGAAGACATTCCTATCGTTGTCGCTACCGGAGAGAACGTGATCTCGTAGGTCCACCGATCCGATCCAGCCGACGACCACGGGCTTGCCGTCGTCCACGGCAACGCCGTTCGCAACGCTTGATTGTCCCCCAACATTGAGAATATCGAGCCCAACATCCCAGGCAGTTGCGCCGCGACGGACCCACAGCGTGGCGTCTATATCATTGAACGGGTCGCCGTAGTTCGCCATCCATCCCACGGCGTAGTTGCCGTCGTCGCTGACACCCCGCGCGCCCGCGAATTCGTGATCCCCGTCGGGCTTGAGTTCCGTCGCCTGCGCATTGGCGTTCGACCACGGCGCGTTGGCATTGCGCGTCCAGGCGATCGCGCGATAGCGTTCGCCGTCATTCGAAAATTCGCCGGGGCGGACCTCGACGAACTCGTCATATTGGTCGCGGCCGACGATGGTGTCGCCGTCGGCGTCGATGGCGCGGGCCTGCGACCAGTAGCGGTCACGCAAGTCCGGCAAACCCGCCGTCAGCAACGGCAGGATGAAGGGCTCGTCGAGCGCTGGACTTGAGCCGAAATTCGGCGCCCACACCGCGGCCATGGTGCACACAGGCCGACGGCCTTGCCCGATAGTGTTGAGACCGCAGTTCGCGACGTTGGCCTCGCCAGCTACGAATGCGCCGCCGACGGACGTACCCCAGGCGAAGGTGTAATCTTCGTTGGTGTTGTCGGGCGGCGGCCCGAGATGCCGGAACTCCGCATGGGCCGAGCCCGCAACCAAGCCAAATGTCATCGTCGTGGCCACAAGCATGGCCGCCTGGCAATGAAGCTTCACAGCGCCCCCCAAAGCGATTTTTTACGCCCCGGGCCGTGCGCCGCGCGCCCGTTGCAGGTTCAAAGGGTCGCGAAACTTGTACGTGTAGTCAATGTTTCCGCCGAATTTTCGAGTAAGAACAGAGAGGTTTCGGCCTGCCTATGGCGCCCGCGCAACACTTGCCCAAGGCGCTTGGCACTCGGACAGGGAGTGTTCGGCAAGTGTTCCGCCGCGCGGTGCGGACAAAGCCGGAACCCGCCAAACAAGGTCCTTTTGATGCCGATTGACCCGACGGCGCAGCACGAACACAGGCCTAATTCCTCTTCCGGGGCCTATCCCTCTTCCGGAATGATGACCGCATCGCCGGGCATCTTTTCGAATACGCTCTCCTTCACGCCGAAATTCGTCGCGAGCAGGAGATCCGGCGTGCCCGCCATCCAGGCGGTGATCGAGATCGATTCGTAGGTGCCGTTGTTGAGAACGACGAGAAGTTCGAGGTCGTCGTCGCCCGTGTTTTCGATGTAGTGGCCGAAGCCCTGCGGCACGTACCCCACATCGCCTGCTCCGAACGCATCCGTCCGCGCCCGGCCGCCCGAGCCGAACACGGTCATGCGGCCCGTGCCCTTGAGATAGTACTGCCACTCCACCGCGTTGGGATGCCAGTGCAATTCGCGCATGCCGCCGGGCGCGATGGTGAGAAGCGCGCCGGTCATCGTGCTCGAGATTGGAAACTCCACTTCCGAGGCGATCCGCATCTCGCCGCCGGGAAACGGCTCCGGGGCCTGCGCCAACAGGCGGTAGCGATGCGTCAAAGGCGGTGCGTTGAGCGAGCCGGGCTCCGGATCGGCGGCAAGCGGCGGCGGAACGGGGCCTTTGGCGATGTAGACTTCGTGGTTGGGAAAATTCGCGAATGCCGATTCGGGCAGGCCGAAATTCTTGGCAAGCACGGCATGGGGCGTGTGCCCAAGCCAATCGGTGATCGAGAACGTGCCGAACTCGGAGAAGTAGCCGTTGTCGAACACCAAGATGAAGGTGCACCCGCCGGCGAGCCCCTGTATCGAATGCCCGTGGCCGCGCGGAAAATACCAGACGTCGCCGGGGCCGAAATCGACGACCTCGCTTTGGTTGTCGGGATCGATCGTGGTGACGCGGGCGTGGCCCTCGATCATGTAGGCCCACTCGGCGGCGTTGGCGTGCCAATGCAGCTCGCGCACCGCGCCCGGTTCGAGCGTCATATAGACCCCGGCGAGCGCCTCGGACACCGGGAACTGGCCGGCATTCGCCTCCTTCGCCGTGCCGCCGTCGAACTGTTTCGCCGGCGCTTCGCCCAAGGCATAGCGGAAGGACGGCAGTTCGGCCCCGGACAGGGCGGCGGGTGTCGGCCCGTAGGGCGGTTGGGGCGTTTCACTCATGGTTGAACCTTTTGGCTGGACCTTGATGACCGGACCTTGATGGCTTCGAAGATTTGGGCGGCGGAAGTTTGCGGCACGCCCGCCCGCCCGCGCAACGAATATCCGCGCCCCGCGACGGTCCCGTGAACCCACAGCCACGGTGCCGTTGCGGTTGGCGCGAAAATCCCTATATTGCGCCGCAACAACAGCCCGTCGGCACATATGCCCACGACCGGCCGAAAGCGCTCCGAACATGAAGCTACGCAATATCGCCATCATCGCGCATGTCGACCATGGCAAGACGACCCTGGTGGACCGGCTCCTGCAGCAATCCGGCGCCGTTCGCGACAATCAGCGCGTGGATGAGCGCGCCATGGACTCCAACGATTTGGAGCGCGAACGCGGGATCACCATCCTCGCGAAGGCGACGTCGATCGTCTGGAACGGCACCCGCATCAACGTGGTCGACACGCCGGGCCACGCGGACTTCGGCGGCGAGGTCGAGCGCATCCTCAACATGGTCGACGGCGCGCTTGTCTTGGTTGACGCGGCCGAGGGCCCGCTGCCGCAAACGAAATTCGTCGTGTCCAAGGCCCTGAAGATGGGCCTCAAACCCATTGTCGTCGTCAACAAGGTCGACAGGCCCGATGCACGGCCTGACGACGTCTTGAACGAGATCTTCGATTTGTTCGCCGCGCTCGATGCCAACGACGAGCAGCTCGACTTCCCCGTTCTGTACGGCTCGGCCAAGGAAGGCTGGATGGCGGCGAGCCCGGACGGCCCGAAGGATCAGGGCATGACGCCACTCTTCGAGTTGGTGCTGCGCCATGTCGCCCCGCCAAAGGTCGAGGACGGCCCGTTCCGGCTGCTCGGCACCATTCTCGAAGCCAATCCGTATCTCGGCCGTATCGTCACGGGGCGCATCACGTCGGGCGCGATCAAGCCGAACGAGATGGTCAAGGTGCTGGACCACGAGGGAAATTTGGTCGAGCAGGGCCGCGTCTCCAAGGTGCTCGCCTTCCGGGGACTTGAGCGGGCGGCCTTGGACGAGGCCGGCGCCGGCGACATCGTCTCGATCGCGGGCCTGCCGAACGCGACGGTCGCCCATACGATTTGCGCGCCATCGGTCGAGGCGCCGCTTCCCGCCCAGCCCATCGATCCGCCAACGCTGTCCATGACGTTCCGCGTCAACGACTCCCCGCTGGCGGGCACGGAAGGCACCAAGGTCACGGGACGGATGATCCGCGACCGGCTCCTGCAAGAAGCGGAAGGCAACGTCGCGCTGAAGGTCACCGAATCCGACGAACGCGATTCGATGATCGTCGCCGGGCGCGGCGAGTTGCAGCTCGGAATCTTGATCGAAACCATGCGCCGCGAGGGATTCGAGCTCTCCGTGTCGCGGCCGAGCGTTCTGATGCAACGCAACGAGGCCGGGCAGCTTCTGGAGCCCATCGAAGAGGTCGTCATCGACCTCGACGAAGAGCACCAAGGCGCGGTCGTGCAGAAGCTGTCGGAACGCAAGGCGGACCTCATCGAGATGAAGCCGTCGGGCGGCGGGCGCGTACGCCTCATCTTCCATGCGCCCACACGCGGTCTGATCGGATATCAGGGCGAGCTGCTGACCGACACGCGCGGCACCGGAATCATCAATCGCCTCTTCCATGGCTATGCGCCGCACAAAGGGCTCATCCAAGGCCGGCGCAACGGCGTCCTGATCTCGACGGACCAGGGCGAGGCCGTCGCTTACGCGCTTTGGAACCTGGAGGACCGGGGACCGATGATGATCGACCCGGGCGCGCGCGTGTACCAGGGCATGATCGTCGGCGAGCACACCCGCGGCAACGACCTCGAGGTCAATGTGCTGAAGGGCAAGAAGCTGACCAATATTCGCACCACCTCGAAAGACGAAGCGGTGCGCCTCACCCCGCCCATCCGCATGGTCTTGGAGAAGGCGTTGTCCTATATCGAGGACGACGAGCTGGTTGAGGTCACGCCAGCGTCGATCCGCCTGCGCAAACGCCACCTCGATCCAAACGAGCGCAAAAAGGCGGTGCGCCAGCGCGAAGCGGAAAACGCGGCCTGACAGGCGGTAGCACACGCGGAGCGTTGAGCTGCAAAAAGTCCCGTAAACTTCGGGACGTTCCGCACCGTTTCCCTCATCGCCCGCTTAGCGCTCGCTGCGCCTGGAACAACGGCACCATCGAGATCGAAGACGCCAAGCGCCGCTATGGGGTGATGGACATCGAGCTCGACACGGACGGCAAGATCGTCCTGATGCCGGCCCACGAGGCGAGACGGCCTTTACGCCGCCAAAAGATCGTGGCCGGGGAGGCCGATTGCGGTCCGCCCCGCTTCTTCCTGCGCTCGCCGCATCGAAACTCGGGATCGAAACTTGGGATCGAAACATGGGATAAGGCAAACGAGGTCTTTGCCCGGCCGAGGCAAACTAGTTTAAGCTTCCCCTATGTCCGTCGATGTCGCTCATGTGAGGCCGGCACGGCCAAAAGACGCGAACGCGCTTGCAAACACTTACGAGGAAGCGTGGCGGGGCGCCTATCAGGGCATCATCCCTCATCTGCATCTGGAGCGCATGATCGCGCGTCACGGTCCGCGCTGGTGGAATCATGTCCTGCAACGGCGGGCTTCCGTGCTTGTTCTCGACTTTGGCGGCGAGGTCGCGGGATATGTGACGTTCGGCCGTTCCCGTATAGGCCGCGGCCCCTTCGCGGGCGAGATCTTCGAACTCTATCTTCATCCGACTTATCAAGGGCTTGGACTCGGCTCCAAGCTGTTCAACGGCGCCCGGCAGAAGCTTCGCGAAATGCGCTTGAACGGGCTGTTGGTCTGGGCCCTCGCGGACAACGAGACCGCTTGCGACTTCTATCTCCATCTGGGCGGAAAGCCCGTCGCCGAAGGCCTCGAGCGCTTCGATGAAACGGGCTTGCGCAAGATCGCATTTGCGTGGCGCTGAGCGGATTCCGACAGATTTAGTACCAATTAACCGTATGCATTCGGCCGGCCTTAACGACCGAACGCCTATCGTGACCCGTTGGCGAGGAGACGGTAGGAACGGAATTGATGTCAGAGTTCGACACGCGTGACCGCTGGATCATGCTCGGTTTGGTGGTCTTGGGCTTGTTCACTGTGGTTGCCGCCGTTCTGTCGGGCCGTTCCACGATCAACTACGCTCTGGAAGTCGAAGCTGGCAATGCCGCGCAAGTCTGGAGCGCCGAGACCGACAAGACCCTGCGCCGGGTTCTGAGCGCGGCGGCGGAGGGATCCGTCAGCGGCGGCATTCATCTGCTGGAGCCCACAATCCTACAAAAGCAGTTCGGTGACGCGGCGGCGCACACCCCGGACGATGCCAAAGCCTCCTCCGGCGACAATCGCAAGGTCCTCGCGAACCGGCCGAACTGGCTGACGGAAGGCTTGGCCGCGACGATTCCCGGCGGCGCCGGCGACGAACACGTGAGCAGGATGGGCGGCTTCGCCGTTCTCGATCCAAGCGGCCAGCTCCTCGCCACGGGCCGCGGATTCACGCCCGATACCGTATCCCGCATTCTAAGCCCGCAAAGCGCCAAAAGCGCCTTTGCCGAAGCCGTAACCCGGCAGCATGTCACGGTCGCCGCCTTGCCCGGCGAAGGACGCAAGAGCTTGGCCTTCGTCCCGGTAACCCGAGATGGCAAAGTCGCGCGCGTTTACGCGTTCGATGTCGATCAGAGCGCGGCGGCCTGGCTGACCAATCTCGCGCTCGCGGTCGTGACGGTGACGACCTGCCTCCTCATCATCATGGGCTTCACGGTACCGGCCGCCATTGCCTCGCGCCGCATCCGCGAGCGCTGGCAGGCCGAGGACAAGATTCGCTATCTCGCCATGCACGATTCTCTCACGGGTTTGCCGAATCGTCTGCAGTTTCATCGGCACCTCGAACACGCGCTTGTGCGCGCGCGCCGCCACGACACCACGATGGCCGTTTTCGGTCTCGATCTGGACCGCTTCAAACACGTGAACGATACGCTCGGCCATGCCACCGGCGACGCTCTCCTCGAGGAGGTCGCGGCACGGTTGAAGGAAAACGTTCGTGACAGCGATGTCGTGGGCCGTATGGGCGGAGACGAGTTCGCCGTGGTCGCCGAAAATATCGCCGCGCCCGAAGACGCCATGCGCCTGGCCCGCCGCATTTGCACGGCACTCAGCGCGCCGTACAACGTGAACGGTCACGAGGTCACGACGTCGGCCAGTGTCGGGATCGCGCTCGGCCCGCTCTGCGGCCAGCCGAGCGACGTGCTCATGAAACACGCCGATCTTGCGCTCTATCGCGCCAAGCAAGACGGGCGCAGCACATTCCGGTTCTTCGAGCCCGCCATGGACGCCGCGCTTCAAAAGCGCCGCCGCCTGGAGACCGACCTGCGCAACGCCATCCGCAAGAATCAGCTCTATCTCGACTACCAGCCCCAATTCGGGCTCAGCGACGGCGGCCTTTCGGGCTACGAGGCACTGGTCCGCTGGTGGCATCCAACCGAGGGCGAAATTCTCCCGTCGACGTTCCTGCCGATCGCCGAGGAGACGGGTCTGATCGTGCCCTTGAGCGAATGGGTTTTGACGACCGCCTGCACCTATGCGTTGAGCTGGGCGCCGGAGATCCGGCTCGCCGTCAACCTTTCGTCGGCCCAATTCAAGACCCAGGACGTCTTCAGCCTGGTGCGGCGCGTGCTCGCCGAGACCGGCCTCGAACCGCAGCGCCTCGAACTCGAGATCACCGAAGGCACGATCCTTCAGAACACCGAGTCCGTGATCGAAACCCTGACCAAACTGGATCAGCTTGGCGTGTCGATCGCCATGGACGATTTCGGCACCGGCTATTCGAGCCTGTCCTACTTGACCCGATTCCCGGTGAAGAAAATCAAGATCGATCGTTCCTTCATCGACACGCTCGGAACCAACCCGCAAACGAGCGCCATCGTGTCGAGTATCGTCGGCCTGGGTCAATCGCTACACGTGACGATCACGGCCGAAGGCGTCGAAACCGAAGGTCAGGCGGCCCTGCTGAAACGCTGGGGCTGCGATCAGGTGCAAGGATACTATCAAGGGTACTCTTACGGCCGCCCGGAAGCCGAAGCGGCCATGAACTCCGAGGAGGAGAAGGCTCTGGACACCGCGCTCGTCGCCTAGAGCCGCCTGGACAGGCCACTGCCCATCGCAAGACCGGTGCGCCGGGTCCGGATCAATCGATCTGCTTTCCGTCGGCGCCGTAGGTCCGTGGCTTGTCGCGCCCGCAGGAAAAGCCGCGCGCTTGTCCATCCGCGATTTCGCGTGCCAAGGCATTCGCCGTCGCGTTTCCAGTCGCCTGCACATAGGCGACGTGGCAGGCATCCGTGGCGCCGATCTTCGTCACCACCAGCGTCGAGCCTTCGCCGTTGTCCGAGTCCCAACGGTATCGCAAGATGGTGGCAAAGGGCGCGCCATCGTCGAGCCGCCACTCCAGCGTCTTGCCGATCGTGTTGAAGACCGGGATCGTCTGGTTCGCCACGGTCTGCCGTTCCGCGCTTGGGCCGTAGGACACAAACATGCGCAGATCGCCTTCGGCGACCCGGACATCCATTCCGTGCAAACCCTCGCAGCGGAAGACGGCGCCGTCTTCGGGCGCCTCCGGCGCGGCGGCGATCTCGCATGTGTCGAGATCGAGGGGCGTGTAGGTGCTTTCGATGGTTCCGGCGGCGGCCGCCGGCGCCGGCAGCATCGAGGCCGCCCACAGAAACGCCCCTAAGACTCCGGTTCTCGGCTGCGTCATTCCGGCCGCCCCTACTTTAGTCCTGTGTCTTCAAATCGTTGAGAGACTTGTGAGCGGCCGCACGGCGTCCTACAACGGCGCCCGGGTAAATTCGCGGCCGCCCGTTCCTATCACGGTGCGGTGACGAAAACATCAGGGGCGCCAAGCACGATGAGTGACATGAGGATCGCGGTTCTCGGCGCTGCGGGACGCATGGGTCAGGCTCTGACCCGGGCGCTGCACGAGACGCCGGGCTGCGACATCGCCGGAGGCCTGGAGCACGAAGGCTCGCCCGCGATCGGCCGGGATATGGGCGAGGTCGCCGGGCTGGGCACGATCGGCGTTCCGATTACGGACGATGCCCATACGCTGTTCGCTCATGTGGAAGGCGTCTTGGATTTCACCTTGCCCAAGGCGACCATACGGTTCGCGGAGCTCTCGGCGCAGGCCCGCATCGTACACGTGATCGGCACGACCGGTTTCACGGACGCGCAGCTCGCCGCCCTGGATGCCGCCGCACGGCATGCCACGATTGTCAAAGCCGGCAATATGAGCATGGGCGTCAATCTCATGGCCGCGCTGACCAAGCGTGTCGCCGGGATTCTAGGTCCGGAGTTCGATATCGAGATCGTGGAGATGCACCATCGCCACAAGCGCGACGCGCCGTCCGGCACGGCCCTCATGCTGGGAGAGGCCGCGGCGCAAGGGCGCGCCGTGGCTCTCGCCGAGAAAGCCGTCAGGACACGAGACGGCGACACCGGTCCCCGGCGCGAAGGCGATATCGGTTTTGCCGCGCTACGCGGCGGCGACGTCGTGGGCGAACACCGCGTGATCTTCGCCGGGCCGGGGGAGCGTTTCGAATTGGCGCATATCGCCTCGGACCGCGGCATTTTCGCCCGCGGCGCGGTCCGCGCGGCACTGTGGGCCAAGGGGCGCCCGCCTGGGCTCTATGCCATGGCGGACGTGCTCGGATTGTAACAGCGCGGCGGTATTGCGATTGCGGGGTGCCGGCAGGGCGTGAACACTAAGGGACTGTTTCCCTTACAGCCAAAAAGTCACCCAAATGGGACGCAATAGTGAACTTGGCTCTTAGCCTCGCGGGAGTATAGTCGCCGGCGAATAAGCGGCCAGAAGGTGCCGCGGGGCGAGCAAAGCAAACGATGACAGGGTGTCGTTCAGGGGACATGCTTAAAAAAACAAGCGATAGACCGCACGATCCGAACAATGTTCTTGTTTTGGTCCGCCATGGCCAAAGCGAGTGGAACCGGCTGAACATGTTCACCGGCTGGAAGGATGTCGGACTCAGCGAGGAAGGGGTCTCCGAGGCCCACCGGGCGGGTCAAAGGCTCAAGGAAGAAGGGTTGATCTTCAACAGTGCCTTTGCCTCCACGCTGAAGCGGGCGCACAACACGCTCGACATCATTCTCGGGGAAGTCGGGCAGGGAAAGCTCCCGATCATCAAGGCCGCCGCCCTCAACGAGCGCGACTACGGCGATCTCGTCGGCATCAACAAGGAAGAGGCGCGGAAGCGTTTCGGCGCCGACAAGGTGCATATCTGGCAGCGCTCCTACGACGTGGCGCCGCCCGGCGGCGAATCGCTCAAGGACACGGCCGCACGGGTCTGCCCCTTCTTCGACCGCTGGATACTTCCGGAGCTGAAAGCGGGCAAGAACGTGATCGTCGTCGCCCACGGCAACTCGCTGCGATCGCTGATCATGGAGATCGACAAGCTGACGCCGGAGGAAGTGCAGCACTACTCCCTCGCGACCGCGACACCGGTCGTCTACCGCGTCATGGCGGACGGCACCCTGAGCGAGAAGCGCAGTCTCGCGGCCTAGGCTTAGGCGAGTGCTGATCCCTCCGGCGCGCCGGACCGGCGCAGTGCGTCCCTCAGCGCGGCGGCGAAATCCTCCCGCTCCGGGTCCGTTAGGAAGGCCCCGAAGACGAGCCGCTTTCCGTGGCTGGCCAGCGACAGCACCGACGAACGGCCGACCCGCTCGTCCACGCTCACGCGCACCCAATAAGGATTGAAGCGCCAGGACTGTTCCTTTCCGTCGGGCGCGACGCGCGTGACGGTCAGAGCTTCCGGCGTAAGATCGACGGTCTCATAGAGGCGCAAGGCGCGGAAATTGATCCGGAACGCCAGGTAGATGAGAAGCACGTCGAGGCCCATGAAGCCCATGACCGGCCAGGCGCCCATCAGGAAGAACATCAGTCCCGTGCCGAACGAGACCGCGCTGACGGCCAGCATGAAGATCACGAATCCCCGCGGCCCGAGCGAGCGGTGCGGCGTCAGTACGGCGCGAAATGGCGGCTCCTTGCCGTTGGGGCCTTGCGGCGGGGCGAGCGTCTCTGTCATAGCGTGAAAACTAATACAGTTGGGGAATGTGGAAAAGCGCAAGTGGCGGCACGAGCAAAGGCGGGCGACCGGCCGGAACGCCGGAAACCCCGAAAGGTCCCGGGCACCAAACTCACCCGGGCGCAGATCGACGAGATGTTCGCCCGCTTCGAGGCGCACGACCCGGACCCGAAGACGGAGTTGGATTACGACGATCCCTTCACGCTGCTCGTCGCCGAACATGGCGGCAAGGTGCCCCGATGCCGGGAGGACCTGGAAGCCCTGCCGGGCGTGGGACGCAAGACCGCCAACGTCGTGCTCAACGTCGCCTTCGGCGAACCGACCATCGCCATCGACACGCACATCTTCCGTGTCTCGAACCGGACCGGCCTCGCGCCGGGCAAGACGCCGCTAATGGTCGAGGAGACCTTGGACCGCGTCATTCCAGAGCGGTACAAGCACAACGCTCATCATTGGCTCATCTTGCATGGGCGTTACGTGTGCAAGGCCCGCAAGCCCGAATGCTGGCGCTGCGGCATCCGCGATCTGTGCGCGTTCGATTCCAAAACCGGCGCGCCGGCTTAACGGCCGGCCGCGGGCGTCGCGGCTTCGCGAACGCGATCTCCGGACCCGCCGCGCCGGAGACCTCCATTCGGCTTCGCCGCGATCCGCTTCCACACCCGCACCATGAAGCTCGTCGCGAACAGGGGCGTCAGGAGATTCAAGATCGGCACGGAAGCGAGAGCCGCGATCACCAACCCGCACAGCAGAACGGGCACGTTGTTGGCCTTCCGAATGCGCTTGGCTTCCGCCTCGCTCACATGGCGCATGGCGGCGAGCTCGAAATATTCGCGGCCCAGCAGATAGCCGTTGCCCACATAGAACGCGATCAGATTGACGCCCGGCACGAGCAGCAACAGCAGCGCGAGCAAATTCACCGCAAGCACCACGAAGAAGAACCGGATCGCGAGCCAGATCGACTTGGCCGTCGGAAGTTCACGGCCGGGCGGATCGTTGGGGAAGTTCTCCCGCTCGACCACCGCGGCGATGTCGTCGAGATACAGACCGGCTATCAGCGACGTGACGGGCGGGATGAGAAAGATCGAGCCGGCAACGAGCGCGAGGCCGCCGAGCCACTGGATCGACGTCTCGATCCAGTCCGGCCAGGAGACGAAATGCGCGAAAGACCACTCGGCCGCGACGATGAGTCCGGCGAGCAGCGCCAGCGTGAATGCGACGCACTTGACCATGACCGCGCGGAATGGCGGTGAGAACAGTTCTTGGAAGGCTTGACCTGCCGCTTTGAGCATGACGTTGTCCCGTTGCGGTTTGCCCGGGGACTATAGCGAGCCGGAGTGTCGATGCCAGCGGGCGCGCCGCAATGCCGAATTCTGAATGGGAGACCTAACGAGGACATGGCTGCAAAGACTTACGACGTGGTTGGCATTGGTAACGCCATCGTGGACATCATCGCGCGCTGCGACGATGCCTTCCTCTCGAAGCGGGACCTCGACAAAGGATTCATGCGGCTGATCGATGCCGACGACGCTGCCTCACTCTACGAAGAGATGGGTCCGGCCACGGAACGGTCCGGCGGATCGGTCGCCAACTCGATCGCCGGCCTCGCCTCGTTCGGCGCAAGCTGCGGCTTTATCGGCCGGGTCGCCGCGGACCAGTTCGGCGGCATTTTCCGCCACGACATTCGCTCTTTGGGAATCGAGTACGCGACGGAACCGGCCGTCGACGGCGAGCCGACAGCACGTTGCCTCATCCTGGTGACGCCCGACGGCGAGCGCACCATGAACACGTTCCTCGGCGCGAGCGTCGATCTGACCGCGGCGGATATCGACCCTCACCTGATCGGCGCGGCGAAGTTCGTCTATCTGGAAGGATATCTCTTCGACAAGGACGCCGCGAAGTCCGCCTTTCACGAGGCCGCAAGGCTTGCCAAGGAGTCCGGGGCCAAGGTGGCTCTGTCCCTCTCCGATCCGTTCTGCGTGGACCGGCACCGGGAGGATTTCCGCGCCCTGGTCAAGGACGGCGCGGATATCGTCTTCGCGAACGAAAAGGAAATCACCTCCCTCTACGAGACCAACACGTTCCTCGAGGCCGCCGACGCCGCATTGCAGGATTGCGAAATGGCCGTCCTGACCCGTTCCGAGGCCGGATCGCTCATTGTAAGCAACGGAGAAGCCACGGAAATTCCCGCCGATCCCGTCTCTCAGGTCGTCGATGCCACCGGGGCCGGCGATCTTTACGCCGCGGGCTTCCTTTATGGCCTCGCAAGAAGGCTTCCCCTCGAGACCTGCGGACGGCTCGGCAGCCTCGCGGCCGCCGAAGCAATCTCCCATATCGGCGCGAGGCCCGAAACCGACCTCGTGGAACTGGCCAAAAGCCGTGGACTCTTGCCCTAACCGAGCGTCCTTGCGACCTGTGTCTGATCTGTCACAAGCATTGAGAATCGCGAGACAATCCGGCAGTTGGCATGTCAATTTATCCGCTTCGCCTGCTATCTTATCCACAGGCAAGAGAGGGATTAGGAAATCGATGGTAAGGCTTTCGGCATTGACCGGCGCAACGCTGGCCGTGATGGCATTCGCAGTTCAACCTGCGGCCGCGCAGGAATATGCGACCACCACCATCGACAAGACCCGGATCTGGGCCGGCGGCGGATACCAGTTCCTCTCCCTTCCGGAAATTCAGTTCACCGGCACCGGCGGCCTCGGCAAGCTCAATCGGCAGAACAATATCGAGAAGGATTTTTGGGATATTGGCGCCTCGACCGGCGCTGGAATTGAAACCGCCTTCGGCATGTGGGGCGACTTCCTCGTCAGCGGCGCCGTCAAAGGTTTCTACTCGAATGTCGAGACCGATCGCCGCGTGCAGTGTAACGGTGGCGGCGCCACGTGCGTCGTGATCGATCCGACCGGCGCCAACACGTTCTTGAGCTCGACGCTGAACACGAAGGCGACCAAGGATGCCGACTATTGGGGCGGCCAGGCCGAGCTGAAATTCGCCACCGGAGCCCCACGGGAGATCAAGCCCAAACTATACCGCATGGACTACTACATTGCGGGCTTCGACATTCGCGGCATCGATCAAGACAGCCATCTGCACAGCTCGGCGGGAACCGTCTTCACCTATAAGGAAACTCTGGAGACGACCTATACCGGCGGCTATATCGGCTTCGGCGGCGAATACAGTTTCGGCTTCATTCCGCTTGTGGGAAACGCCTTCAAGAACAAGGGAGGCATTCTCGATCGTCTGGGCTTGCGGACCTATATCAACGCGACGGCGGGGCTCTACAACGCGGAGACGGATTACACCGGCGCGTTTAGCGGTCCGGCCGCGACATCCACGCGGCTGTCGAAATCGAACGACGAACTGGCCTTTATCGGCACCGTGTCGTTGGAGACGCGGGCGCAGCTCACCGACCGCGCAAGCCTGTCCTTCTGGACGGACTACGAGTACATCTCGTCCGTGCCTCAATTGGACTACGCGCGGCCCGGCGGCAACACGCGTTTGACCGAAGAGGATCTGTTCGCGTCGCGCACAATGCTGCGTCTGAATATCGGTCTCGGCTCGCAGCAGCTCTATGCCGATGCGCCCTATGCACCGGACACGTACGGCGCCGCCATCAAATAGAGCAAGGTTGAAGCGCTAGAGCTTCCTCAGCGCCACGCTTTCGACGGCGTGCTCTTCGCCTTTGCGGAGAATGAGATCGGCGCGCTGGCGCGTCGGCAAGATATTCTCGCGCAGGTTCACGAGATTGATCGAGTGCCACAGCGACAGCGCCGTCTTGCGCGCCTCGTCCTCCGACAACGTCGCATAGCGGTGGAAATAGGCGGCCGGATCGCGGAAGGCCGTTTGCCGCAGGCGCAAGAAGCGCTCGACATACCAATGCTCCACAAGAGCCTCGCTCGCATCGACATAGATCGAAAAGTCGAAGAAGTCGGAGACGAACGGAATAGCTTCGCCGCCTCTTGGCAGGACGGCGGGCTGAAGCACGTTGAGCCCTTCGACGATGACGATATCGGGATGTTCGACAACAAGCGTCTGACCTTGCAGGATGTCATAGATGACGTGGGAGTACACGGGCGCTTCGGCCCGCGTCTTGCCGGACTTCACGTCGGCTAGGAAGTTGAGCAGCGCCGGCAGATTGTAGCTCTCCGGAAAGCCCTTTCGGCTCATAAGACCGCGCCGTTCCAGAACCTCGTTCGGGAACAGGAATCCGTCCGTCGGAACCAGAGCGACGTCCGGATGGCTCGGCCATCGCGCCAGCAGCGCCCGAAGCACACGCGCCGAGGTGCTTTTCCCGGCCGCGACGCTGCCCGCGAGCCCGATGACGAACGGCACCTTGCCATTGCCTTTTCGCAGAAACTCTTCCGTGACGCCGTGCAGCCCTTGCGAGGCTTCCACATAGAGATTGAGCAAACGGCTTAGGGGCAGATAGACGTCCACCACCTCGTCCGTGGACACACGTTCCATCACGCCGGAGAGATTCTCGAGATCGGCCTCGCTCAGCGTGAGAGGCGTGTCCTCCCGCAATCGGGCCCATTCCATGCGGGAATAGATGGTGTAGGGCGAGAAGGCGACGGCGGGACTGGAATCCATCACAACACGCCCGCGAACGGCTAGTCCGCCGGTCCCTTTTGGCGCGCGAGTCCCGACGTGCCCATCCGTTGTTCGAGGGCCTCGCAAACCTCGTCGAGACCGATGCCGCGGGATTCGAGCAGCACGAGAAAATGATAAAGCAGGTCGGCGCTCTCGGAGATCAGCGCATTTCGATCTTGCGCCGTGGCGGCGATGGCGACCTCGACGCCCTCCTCGCCGACCTTCTTCGCCGACTTGATCGGATCGTCCAAAAGCTGCCGCGTGTAAGACGTGTCCGAGGCGGCGGTCCGGCGCGCGCGGATCGTGGCGGCAAGCCTATCCAGTGCATCTTTGCTCATGGGGTGGCTCATACACCGTGGCGCCGCCGCTGGGAATAGGCGTGGCTTATGGGTCCAGGCGCATGGGGAGCCCCGCATCGGCCATGAAGCGTTTGGCCTCCCCAATCGAATGTTCCCCGAAATGGAAGATCGAGGCCGCGAGCACCGCCGAAGCGTGGCCCTCGCGAACGCCGTCGACGAGATGCTGCAAGGTGCCGACGCCTCCGCTCGCGATGACCGGAACGGAGACCGCATCGGCGATCGCGCGGGTCAGTTCGTTGTCGAACCCGGCGCGCGTGCCGTCCCGATCCATGGACGTGAGCAGGATCTCCCCGGCGCCGAGCGAGACGACCTCCTCCGCATAGGCGATCGCGTCGATGCCGGTCGGCTCGCGGCCGCCATGGGTGAAGATCTCGAAGCGCGGCGCCTTGCCGTTGGCGCCGGCACGCTTCGCATCGATCGCCACCACGATACATTGCGCCCCGAACTTCTCGGCCGCGCGGCGCACGAGCTGGCGGTCGCGGACGGCCGCGGTGTTGATCGAGACCTTGTCGGCGCCCGCTTCCAGCAGCGCCCGGACATCCTCCGTGGACCGCACGCCGCCGCCGACGGTCAGCGGCATGAAGCAGCGCTCCGCCGTGCGGCAGACGATATCGAGGATCGTGCCCCGCCCTTCATGGCTCGCGGTGATGTCGAGAAAGCAGAGTTCGTCAGCACCGGCTTCGTCGTAGGCCGCGGCGGCTTCGACAGGATCGCCCGCATCGCGCAGATCGACGAAGTTCACGCCTTTGACGACGCGCCCGTCCTTCACGTCGAGACAGGGAATGACGCGGACTTTGAGCATGAATCAGTACTGTCCCGTCACGCCGTGATGGCCATAGCGCGCCGCGATCAGGGCAAGCGCATCCTTCGGATCCAACCGGCCGTCATAGAGCGCTCGTCCGGCGATAGCGCCGTCGAGCTTTTCATAGCGCGGTTCGCATAAACGTCTGATGTCGTCGATGGACGCAAGACCGCCGCTGGCGATCACCGGGATCGAAACCGCATCGGCGAGCGCCGCGGTCGCGTCCAGATTGAGACCTTCCAGAAGCCCGTCGCGGGCGATGTCGGTATGAATAATGGCCGCGACGCCAGCGTCCTCGAAGCGGCGGGCAAGATCGAGCGCGGTCGTCTCGGATGTCTCCGCCCAGCCTTCGATGGCCACCTTGCCGTCGCGTGCGTCGATCCCCACCGCGACGCAGTTTGGAAAATCGCGCGCCGCCTCGCGCACGAGATCAGGATCGCGCACGGCCGCGGTCCCGAGGATCACGCGGTCGATGCCCTTCTCGAGCCACATGGCGATCGTGTCGAGATCGCGGATGCCGCCGCCGAGCTGCACGGGGAGGTGGGTCGCATCGAAGATCGCCTCGACCGCGGGTCCGTTCACGGGCTTGCCTTCGAACGCCCCGTTGAGATCGACCACATGCAGCCATTCGAAGCCTTGACTCTCGAAGGCCTTAGCCTGCGCGGCCGGGTCCGCGTTGAACACGGTCGCCTGGTCCATCTCGCCTTGGCGCAAGCGCACGCATTGTCCGTCCTTGAGGTCGATGGCGGGGAACAGGATCATGAACCGTGTCTCTTTATGGTTTCCATTTCAGGAAATTGGCGATGAGCGCCAATCCCAGTTTCTGGCTCTTCTCCGGGTGGAACTGGCTCCCGGCGACGTTGTCGCGCGCGACGAAGGCCGTAACCGCGCCGCCATAATCGGTGGTGGCGACGCGGACGTCACCGGTGTCGGGCACGAAGTGATAGGAGTGCACGAAATAGGCGTGCAGGCCGTCCGGCCCCGTGGGGATGCCTGCGAACAACGCATGCGGACGATCGAGCGTCAGCGTGTTCCAGCCCATATGGGGGATCTTGAGCGCCGGATCGTCCGGTTCGATGGGACGCACTTCGCCGCGGACCCAATCGAGCCCCGGCGTGACGCCATGCTCGAGACCACGGCTCGCCATGAGTTGAAGACCGACGCAGATGCCGAGAAACGGCGTCCCGCGTTCGTGAACGGCCTCGTCGAGCGCTTCGATCATGCCCGGCACGGACGCGAGCCCGGCCCTGCAATCGGCGAACGCGCCCACACCCGGCAGCACGATCCGCTCGGCGGACAGCACCTCGTCCGGCTCGGCCGTGACCTTGATCTCGAGCGGCAATCCCTGCTCGCCGGCCGCGCGCTCGAACGCCTTCGCGGCGGAGTGAAGATTTCCCGACCCGTAGTCGATGATGGCGGCGTGCATGGCTCTACCCTCGCGGAAACGAGCCGATGACTTCGTCGCCTGCCGCGGGACGCGCCGGGGACGCGGAAGGCAGTTTGGCGGCCTTCGCCGGCGCGGCCGATCCGTGCGGACGTTGCCGCTCCTGGCCGGGCAACCAGCGCGTGAAGAACCGCGTCTCCGCCTCGACCCGGTCGCGGCCGGACGCGATCCCGGCGAAACGGAACCCGCGGCGGCGCAAGGCCCAGCCGCGCAGATTGTTGGCCTCGAAGGCGAAGATGAGCGTCAGGCCAAGCGACACGATCCCCGCGATCTCCTTCATGGTGGGATCGGTCCCGAAGATCCATGGCAGAGACAGAAAGAGTGCCAGAAACGCGATCAACTCCAGCCACATCCTCTGATAGAGCAGCCAGAACAGCGGCACGAACAGGGCGAGCCAACTGAAGCCCTCCTTGACGAAGGCGATTCTGTCGGCGCGCGCCTCGACAGACGCGTCGCCGGACGGCTCATAGACGGAATAAACGGTCACGTTTCGTCACGCTCAACTTGCAACAGGCGCTTCCAATGGCGGCCTTGGTGGATTTGGGCGTCAGAGCTGCCCCTTGGTTGAGGGCACCCGCCCGCTTTGCCTGGGATCGATGGCGACAGCTTGGCGCAACGCCCGCGCAAGCGCCTTATAGCAGGTCTCCGCGATGTGGTGGTTGTTCTCGCCGTAGAGATTTTCCACGTGCAGCGTGATTCCCGCGTTCTGGGCAAAGGCTTGAAACCACTCGCGGAACAGCTCCGTGTCCATCTCCCCGACCTTCGAGCGGCTGAAATCCACCTTCCACACAAGGAAAGGCCGTCCGGAGACGTCGACCGCGACGCGGGTCAGCGTCTCGTCCATGGGCAGATAGCACGATCCGTAACGGGCGATCCCAGCCTTGTCGCCAAGGGCCTCGGCGAATGCCTGCCCGAGCACGATGCCTGCATCCTCCGTCGTGTGGTGCTGGTCGATGTGGAGATCGCCCTCGGCTTTCAGCGTGATGTCGATCAGGCCATGCCGCGCCAGTTGCTCCAGCATGTGATCGAGAAAGCCCACACCCGTGGAGATGTCGTAAGCGCCGGTCCCGTCGAGATCGACGGCCGCGCTGATCCGCGTCTCGTTGGTCCGGCGTTCGACGCTCGCGGTGCGGCCCGCACGCCCGGCCGTGTTCGTCATCGATTTGCTTCGCTTTTGCATGTCCGGCAGCCTAACCCAAAGGCTCTTAGCAATTCGCTTCCATGGCGATTGCGCTTATACGCTCCGTCATCCGGGCGTGCTATGGGCGACCGTCACAAATTGAGGGATTCTCTATCCATGCGCCGTCTTTTTCTCCTGTTCCTGATTTTGCTGGGCCTCTATATCGCCTATCCCTACTGGGCCCTTCTTAGGCTCGAGCAGGCGCTTCTGGCCAACAATGCCGAAAAGCTCGAGAAGATCGTCGATTTCCCGGCGATTCGGGCCGGGATGAAGAAGCAGATCGAAGGTGGATTGCTCGAAAAATCTCAGAAATTAGGCGAAAAACGGCCGATTCTCGGGGATATCGGCGAGGCCCTGACCCGCGCATTGGGCTCTTCCATCGTTGGCGGAACCGTGGATAGCCTCGTTACGCCCGAGACCATCCTGAACAATCCCACGGTCGTCGAGCACCGCGAAAAGGACGAGGGTTTCCGCGACTTCCTCACCTACGCGTTCTTCGCCTCCCCCACGAGATTCACCGTCGACGTGAAGGACCCGAAACGGGCCGATGCGCCGACCCTCACCGGCACTTTGACCTTGGATGGCGCCCGCTGGCGCTTGACGCATATCGAACTTCCGCCACTGACCGCCCTAACGCCCCCGACAGACTAGGACTCCGTGCCGCCGCGCGGGCGCTTGACGAACGGAACCGCAGAGCCGATATCGCATGACAGTATGAGTGCACCCTCCTCCTCACCCGAGGTCTGGCACGGCACGACGATTCTCACCGTCCGCAAGGGCGGAAAGGTCGTCGTTGCCGGCGATGGCCAGGTCTCCTTGGGCCAAACCGTCATTAAGGGTACCGCACGCAAAGTGCGGCGCGTGGGTTCGGGACAGGTCATTGCCGGTTTCGCCGGCTCGACCGCCGATGCCTTCACCCTGTTCG
Organism: Hyphomicrobiaceae bacterium UBA7697; assembly: GCA_002482645.1. Taxonomy (GTDB): domain Bacteria; phylum Pseudomonadota; class Alphaproteobacteria; order Rhizobiales; family Methyloligellaceae; genus Methyloceanibacter. The sequence goes on along the minus strand of DLGJ01000003.1, from coordinate 27,884 downwards.
AGCGCCTCGAGACCAAGCTGGAGCGCTTTCCCGACCAGCTGAAGCGGGCCTGCGTGGAGCTCGCCAAGGATTGGCGCACCGACCGCTATCTGCGCCGCCTCGAGGCCATGATGATCGTGGCCGATCCCACCGAGAGCCTGGTTCTCACCGGCACCGGCGACGTGCTGGAGCCGGACGACGCGGTCATGGGCATCGGTTCGGGCGGGATGTTCGCGCTCGCCGCCGCCAAGGCGCTGCTGGACAGCGATCTCGGCGCCGAACAGATCGCCCGCAAGGCCATGGCCATTGCCGCCCAAATTTGCGTCTACACCAACGACTCCCTGACCGTCGAAACGATCGACGCCACGTCCTAGCGCACCGCACAGAGAATTCATGACCGCCTTTTCCCCTCGCGAGATCGTCTCCGAACTTGACCGCCACATCGTCGGCCAGCGCGACGCCAAGCGCGCCGTGGCCATTGCCTTGCGCAATCGCTGGCGCCGCCAGCAGCTCGACGGCGATATGCGCGAGGAAGTACTGCCGAAGAACATCCTGATGATCGGGCCGACCGGCGTCGGCAAGACGGAGATTTCACGCCGCCTCGCCAAGCTCGCCGGCGCCCCCTTCATCAAGATCGAAGCGACGAAATTCACCGAAGTCGGCTATGTGGGCCGCGACGTGGACCAGATCGTCCGCGACCTCCTGGAAACTGGCATCGGTCTCGTGCGCGACGCCAAGCGCAAGGAGGTCGAGGCCCGCGCGCAGATCAACGCCGAGGAGCGCGTCATCGATGCTCTGGTCGGCGCCGGCGCGAGCAGCGCCACCCGCGAATCGTTCCGCCGGAAACTCCGGTCCAGCGAACTCGACGACAAGGAGATCGAGATTCAGGTCTCCGAATCGGCGTCCATGCCGTCCTTCGAGATTCCCGGCATGCCGGGAAGTCAGGTCGGCATGATCAATCTCTCCGACATGCTCGGCAAGGCGTTCGGCCAGCGCACCAAGCCGCGCACCGTCACGGTCAAGGACTCCTTCGACATCCTCATGGCCGAGGAGTCCGACAAGCTCATCGACGACGACATGATGATCCAGGAAGCGATCCGCAGCGTCGAAAACAACGGCATCGTCTTTCTCGACGAGATCGACAAGATTTGCGCGCGCGCCGAGCGGGCAGGCGCCGACGTCAGCCGCGAGGGCGTGCAGCGCGATCTCTTGCCGCTCATCGAAGGCACGACCGTCGGCACGAAATACGGGCCGGTGAAGACCGACCACATCCTCTTCATCGCGTCCGGCGCGTTTCACATCGCCAAGCCCTCGGACCTGCTGCCGGAGCTGCAGGGGCGGCTGCCGATCCGCGTGGAACTGCGCGCGCTCACGCGCGAGGATTTCCGCCGTATCCTGACGGAACCCAAAGCCTGTTTGATCAATCAATATGTGGCGCTGATGAAGACCGAAGGCGTCACGCTCGACTTCACCGAAGACGCCATAGACGCCATCGCGGACATTGCCGTCGAAGTGAACACGTCCGTGGAGAATATCGGCGCGCGCCGCCTGATGACGGTGATGGAGCGCATCCTCGACGACGCGTCTTTCAACGCGACCGACTTGCATGGCGAAACGGTCACCGTCAATGCCGCCTATGTGCGCGACCATATCGGCGACCTCGCAAAGAACGCGGATCTGTCGAAGTTTATTCTTTAACGGCCCTCCTTTTCCCAATGCGTCGATTCGTGGTGATCTCCGGCTGCTCCGGCGGCGGCAAATCGGCCCTGCTCGAAGAGCTGCGGCGGCGCGGCCATGCCGTCGTCGAGGAGCCGGGCCGGAGGGTCGTCAAAGAGGAACTGGGCGGGGACGGTTCGGCGCTGCCGTGGGTGGATGCGGAGACCTTCGCCCGCCGCATCCTGGACATGGCGCTGGCGGACCGTGAGAAGGCACGGGCACTGCAAGGCTGGGTGTTCTTCGACCGTGGCCTGATTGACGCCGCGGCCGCTCTGAAACACGCCACCGGTGAGCCCGCCGTCACCGAATTCGGCGCCGCACATCGCTTCCACCCGCGTGTCTTCCTCGCACCGCCTTGGCCCGAGATCTATGAAACCGATGGTGAGCGTCGGCACGATTTCAGCGCGGCAACGGATGAATATCTACGCCTGCTCGATACCTACGTCCGGCTTGGATACGAGACGACGATTCTGCCGAAGATCACCGTGACGGTACGTGCCGAATTCGTACTCGACAATCTTGGAGCCAGCGATACTAACCCTGCCTCCCCGCCTTCCTGAGCCGCACATAGAGCGCGCCTTCGCCGCCGAGACGGCGCGGGGCTTCGGAGAAGCTGACGATCAGCGGCGCCAGATCGCCATGGGCGAGCCAATGCGGCACGGATTGGCGAAGCACCCCGCGCGCCTCCTCGTCGTAAAAGCTTCGCTCCTCGGCCCGCGCCGGGCCCTTCCCGGTGATGACCAGCACGTGCCGGTAGTCCTTGCCGCGCGCCCAATGCAGGAACTTGCGCAAAGCGGCATGGGCCTCGCGCTGCCGCATGCCGTGCAAATCGATCCGCGCCTCGATGGCCAGCGCGCCCTTGTCGAGCCGCCGCGACGTTTGCCGGTCGAGACCGGGCGCCGGCGGCGGCGCTGTCTTGACGGTCATCCTGGCTTGCGGCTTGGCGGAAGGCGCCGGCGACGACAGGGCGCGGTCTTGGGCCGCCCGCTTCCCGCCCTTCGTTTCGGCCGGTTTGGGCGGCGGCACTGACCTTAGCGGCGCGTCCACATGGAACGCGCGGTTCTTCGCCGTCAGCGGCTTCGCGGTTTCGGCCACGCGGGCCCACAACGCCGCGTCGTCTTCGAGACTGGCGATTGCCCTTCGTTTCGTTTCCGCAGGCTGCTTGGCTTTGTCTGTCTTGTCGTTGGCCATGGGTCCTCAATAGCATGGCCTCTCGACAAAGCGGCGCATCTTAGCGGTTCGGCGTCAAGACATGGAAACGCGCTTCGTGGCGGACCTGGCCCGCGATGGCGCCGGCTGTCTCACCCGTGCCGATGAAGAGATCGCCACGCTGCGGGCCTCCGATTGCCGAACCGACATCCTGCGCGACCATCAGACGGCGGAATATTCGTCCGTCCTCGCCCACCAAATTGGGAACCGTGACGAACACGGGCGATCCGAGGGGAATGTAGGCCGGATCGACCGCAAGGCTGCGGCCCGGAGTCAAGACGGCACCATCCGCGCCCAGCGGTCCGTCTTGCGCTCGGCCGATAGGCCGTTCACGGAAGAACACGTACGACTCGTTCCGTTGCATGACCTCGCGGCCCCGCCGGGTATCGGCCCGCAGCCACGCCTTCACCGTCTCCATGCCCGTCTCTTCCCGGCGTAACGCGTGCCGTTCCACCAGCACGCGGGCAATGGACGTGTATGGATGACCGTTCTTGCCCGCATAGGTCAGTCGCACCGAGCTGCCGTCGTCGAGATGGACCAACCCCGACCCTTGAACCTGCAAGAAATAAAAGTCCACGGGATCGTCCGTATAGAGAAGTTCCAGCTCCCGTCCCGCGAGCGCCCCCGCCTCGATCTCCGCGCGCGTATGGTAGGGCACGTCTCCGGCGGCCGCCCGGCGAAACCCGGTGACGGTGCCGTTGTAGCGCGCGCGTTCGCTCTCGCCGATCGTCGTGACGAGATCGCCCGGCCGTCCGTAAACGGGAACGTGGAACCGTGCGCTTTTCGTCCGTGAGCCGCGCAGTTCCGGTTCGTAATAGGCGGTGACGAAACCCGGCGGATCCGATGCCGCATAATCTCGCGGCCTGAAATGCTCTTCGAAGAAGGCGCGCGCCGCAGCCGGACCGATCTTTGGACCCAGCGCGCACGCCGCATCCCGAAGCAACGGGCCTGCCGGCAGGCCGTCCAGAACCGGGCCCTGACAGGTACGCAAGAAGGCGCGAAACGCGGCGGCGTGATCGTCTTCCGCCCAACCGGGGATGACGCCGAAGGCCGGATGATGGGAAGCGGTCTTGAGATCGCCCACGGCGAGCCGCGCCGGGAGAAGGCTAGTTGGCCGCCTCGGTGGCCACCAGCTTCCAGTTCGGATTGCGCGACGACGTGTCGCGCGCGAAGGTCCAGATGTCGGTGACCTCCCGAACCTTCTTCGGGTCGCCATCGACGACTTCGCCGGCCGAATCGCGAGTCACCGAAATCAGTTCGCTGACGAACTTCACGGTGACATAGGCCTGCTTGTCCTTGAGCTCGGCCTCGATAATGTCGGCCTTGTTGATGCCGACCAAGGTCGATTGATGCGTCTCGCCGCGTTCTTCACGCTCGGCGATCGCCTTGGAGAATCCGTCCAGAACGTCTTCGCCGAGGAGCTGCTTCAACGTATTCCCGTCGCCCTCCGCGAAAGCGCCGACGACCATCTCATAGGCGGCCTTGGCACCGTCCAGAAACTGGGCCGGATCGAAGCTGGGATCGGCCTTGATCAGCGCGGTCAGCGATTTTCCGAGCGGGCTGTCCGCCTTGGCGTAGCGTTCCAAGCGCTCGGCGATGTCCTCTTGCGAGGGCCCCGGCTCCCGGCCGACCGGCGTTTCGGCGCCACGCCCCTGCGGCAGTGCCACAACCGTCCCTTCGGGCGCGCCCTGCTTGGGCTGAGGCCGCGTATAGGGATCGTATGGGGGCCGCTCATTGCCCGTGCGGCGGCCAAGGACGCTGCGCAGCCGGATGAAAATCACGACGGCGAGAACCAAAAACAGCAATGTATAGATGTCGAAAGCTTCACTCATAATCTTGCTGCCATTAAGATTCCTGGGCGGACGCGCGTTCGAAGCGGGATGCTCTGGGCTCAATATCGTCGCGCGCCGAGAGATTTTCTAGCAGTAACCGCCCGCTGCGGCGCAATTTTTCGGGCCGAAAGCGCCGCGCTGCAAGGCCAACTTACGTCATTCCCCTTACCGACGCCAACCCCAAAGGACGACGGGGCCCGAATGGGACAAACAAACGCGGATTGCCGAATTGCGTGTCTCTCGCATCCCATGCTAGCCAGCGGGCAAAGTTTCCGCCGAGGGAGGGTCTAATGGCGACGAACGACAACGGGAACAACCCCAAGGGAGCGAACGGAGACGGACCGGCGCGGAGTGAGACCGGCAGTGCCCAGACGGGCCAGCAGGCACAACTCAACGTGCTCGCCCAATATGTGAAGGATCTCTCGTTCGAAAGCCCCGGAGCGCCCCAGACCTTGCAGGGACCCGGCGAAAACCCGCAGCTTCAGATCGGCGTCAACGTCAATGCGGGCCCACGCGGCGAGGACATTTACGAGACCGTCGTCCATCTCGAGGCCCACGCAAAAAGCGATGCGGGCGTGATCTACAATATCGAACTCGATTATGCTGGGCTGTTCCGCATCAAGAACGTCCCTGAAAACATGCTGCAGCCGATCCTGTTCGTCGACTGCCCGACCCTGCTCTTTCCGTTCCTGCGCCGGGTCGTCGCCGATATCGCCCGCGATGGCGGCTTCCCGCCGCTAATGCTCGATCCAATCGATTTCGGCCGGTTGTATTCCCAGAATCTCGCCCAGGGCGAGACCACGGCCCAGGGTCAGCCCAATTAGGAGCCCAAGGCCAGCCCAACTAGGGGACAAAGGCCGGCCCAACTTGGATACGCGACCCGTCTCGGAGGCGAGTCGCGGCTACTCGTAGCGCCGCCACGCCGCGTTGTCGCCCAGCGTGGCGACGAAGGTGCGGTGCGCCTCCCGTTCCTCCCGCGTCAGGCGCGCGGGCAGAGGCGTGGGGCGGGGCCGCACGGTGGCGGCCGTCCCCGGCAGATCGGCCGGCTGAGCCCGGTCGCCGGCAAGTTCCAGGCGGGCCTGCTTTCCCCCGACCAGTTCCACATAGACCGAGGCCAGCAGCCGGCAATCCAGCAGCGCCCCATGCAGATCGCGGTCGCTGAGATCGATGCCGTAGCGGCGGCAGAGCGCATCGAGACTCGCGGGCGACCCAGGGTGCCGCCGCCTCGCGAGCGCGAGCGTATCGACGATCCGGTCCCAGGCCAAAAGCGGTCGCGCCGCGCGCCCGAGCTCCGCATTCAAAAAGCCGAAATCGAATTTGGCGTTGTGGATGACCAGCATGGCACTCTCCACGAACGCCAGGAACTCGTCCGCCTTGTCGGCGAAGAGCGGCTGGCCGCTCAAGAACTCCGACGACAACCCGTGCACGGCGAAGGCTTGCTCGGGCATCTCCCGTTCCGGGTTCAGGTAGCAGTGCCACGTCCGCCCCGTCGGAATCGAGTTCACGAGCTCGACGCAGCCGATTTCGACGATGCGATGGCCTTCTTTCGGTTCGAGGCCGGTCGTCTCCGTATCGAGAATGATTTCGCGCATGAGCCAGGCCGTCTCCGCGTCACGAGGACCGTAAGGGGCGCAAGCGCTCCATGACGCTGCCCTGTTGGAGCTTAAGCGATTCGATCAACCCATCGAGCTCGGTTCGCATGTTTTCCAGCGTCGTTCCGCTATCCAGCACGTAGTCGGCGCGCCCGCGGCGGTCCGCATCCTCGAGCTGCCGCTCCCGCAAGGCCTCGAATTTGTGCCCCGTCATGCCAGGACGGTCGAGGACGCGCCGGCTCTGGATATGGTGAGGCGCGCTGACGGCAACGGTCACGTCGACGCGCGCCTCCGCGCCGGTCTCGAACAATAGGGGGATTTCGAGCACCGCGACGGAGGCGCCCGCCGCCTCTTGGTCGCAGAGAAAGTCTATCTCCGCCTGGACCACGAGCGGGTGAACGATCTCTTCGAGCACCTTGAGGCGCTCCGGCCGGCCCGCGACGTCCTTCGCCAAAAGCGCCCGGTCGACGCGGCCATCCCGCGTCGTTCCCGGAAACGCGCGCTCGATCAGCGGCACCGCCTCGCCCTCGTAGAGTTGGTGCACATAGGCGTCCGCATCGAACACGGGTACGCCATGCTCCCTCAAATGCGCGGCGGCGGAACTTTTTCCCATGCCGATACCGCCCGTGAGACCGACCACCAGCATCACCGGGCTCCAAGCGTCGCCACCACATGGGCGCGCAAGTCCGGCGTCACCTCGGGCCGGACCCCGAACCACCGTTCGAAGCCGGGAACCGCCTGGTGGAGGAGCATGCCCAGGCCATCGACGGTGGCGAGGCCGCGCGCCCGGGCCGTGGCAAGAAGCGGCGTTTCCAGTGGCACGTAGACAATGTCGGTCACCACGGCGGGTGCGGGCAGCGCGGCGACGGCAATGTCGAGGGGCGGCTGACCGGTCATGCCGAGGCTCGTGGTGTTGACCAGGAGGCCGCAGGCGGACAGGGCGGAATCCTTGTCCTCCCAACCGATGGCCTCCACCGAAGGGCCGAAGCGTCTGGCAAGATCCTCGGCCTTCGCCGCCGTCCGGTTGGACACCAAAATCTGGGGAACGCCAGCGCCGATCAGGCCGTGCAGGATCGCCCGCGCCGCGCCTCCGGCGCCAAGGACCATGGCCACGTCGCAGCCCTCGCGCCAGCGCGGGGCCTCGGTGTCCAGATTGGTCATGAACCCGTAGGCGTCCGTATTGCCCGCATGAAGGATACCCTCATCGTCGAGCCACAACGTGTTCGCCGCGCCGATGGCCCGGGCGGCGGCATCCGCGCTCCGAGCGATGTGCAAGGCGGCTTCCTTGTGCGGCAGGGTGACATTCGCGCCGGCATAGCCACGCGCGGCGAGTCCGGTCAGGAAGGCTTCGAGCTCTTCCGGCCGCACCGCCTCTTTCTCGTAGGCGCCATCGATCCCATAGTGCCGCAACCAATAGCCGTGGATCGCCGGCGAGCGGGAATGCTCCACCGGCCAGCCGATCACGCATGCTCGCGGAGCCGTGCTCATGACCTCGTCATCCTTCGATAGCACCCTCGCGGCGCAATGCGTCGAGGAGCGGAAGCAGCGGCAGGCCAAGGATCGAGAAGAAATCTCCGTCGATCTGCTCGAATAGCTGGATGCCGAGCGACTCGAGCTGGTAGGCGCCGACGGACCCCAGGACGCCCTCGCCCGCAGCCGCCAGATAGCGGCCGATGAATTCCGGCGAAAGACGCCGCATCGTGAGCGACGGCACGTCCGTGTGGGCCCAGACGGTCTCGCCCTTGGCGGCGATCGCGACCGCCGTGTAAAGCCGGTGCGTCTTACCGCTGAAGTCGAGCAGCCTGGCGCGGGCATCCGCCATCGAAGCCGGCTTCCCGAACATGCGCCCGTCCAGAGACAGGACCTGATCCGCGCCGATGACAAAAGCATCCGGATTCCGTTCGCTCACCGCTTCGGCCTTGCCCCGTGCCAAGACCTCGGCCACGTCGCCCGGGTCGAGCGATCCCGGCGCCCCCATGGCGTCGCGCATCGCCGCCTCGTCGAGACCGGAAGCCTCGACACCGAAGGTCAGGCCCGCGCGTTCCAAGAGCATGCGGCGCGCGCCGCTGCCGGAAGCAAGAATCAGAGACGGACGGCCCCCCTGCGGAAATAAGGTCATGATTCCAGAGCCGGTGCGTTGCGATCGTCGTAAAGCCGGATAATGGCGGCGGCGGTCTCCTCGATGGACCGGCGGGTGACGTCGATGATCGGCCAGCCGTGGCGGGCGCAGAGCTGCCGCGTCTGCGCGATCTCCGTGGCGATCGCATCGCGATCCACATAATCGTCGAGATGGCCGTGGGCCTGCTCGATGACGCGATTGTGGCGCACCTGGGAGATCCGCTCGGGGCTCGCCACGAGCGCGACGACAAAGGCGCTCGTCTTCTGTTCCAGCTGCGGCGGGACCGGCACGCCCGGAACCAGGGGCACGTTCGCCGTCTTGAACCCGCGATTGGCGAGATAGATGCTGGTCGGCGTCTTCGACGTCCGGCTGATGCCGAGAAGGATGATATCGGCGTCGTCCAGTCGGTCCGGCAAATGGCCGTCGTCGTGCATCATGGTGAAGTTCAACGCCTCGATGCGGCGGAAATACTCGGCATCCAATTGATGCTGGCCACCCACCGTCGGCGTCGACGACATGCCGAGATAGGACTCGAACACCTGGATGATATTCAACAGCGGCGCCACCACCGGAACGTTGAGCCGCTTGCACGACTGCTCCAGCTCTTCGGCCAAGTCCCGATTGAATAGCGTATAGAGCACGATGCCAGGCGCCGCCTCGACCTCTTGCAGCACCCGCTCCAGCTCGCGGCGGCTACGTACCAGCGGGTGCAGATGTTCGATGGCACGGGCGGTCGCGTATTGCACGCCGACGGCTCGCGCGATCGTCACGAGAGTCTCGCCCGTGGCATCCGAGATCATATGCAGGTGAAAGGTGCGCTGCTGGATATCCATTGTACGACCATTGGATAACTAGGGTCCGCCGTGGGAGCAATATCGATGGCCTAATCCGCCGTCCCCGGAGGCCCGCAAATATCCATCATCTTCTTCACAGATTCGTCTGTGTCGAGATCGTGACGGACTTTATGAGCAGCCGGACAATAGCCTTTTTCATCCTCAACCTCGACCGTGAGATACCCACAAGCCCTTTGGTGCTTCTCAAGCTCCACACCGGCCTCAAAAGAGGTTGGGACTCCGTAAGTTATCTCCGATATCAAACCGGCTTCTCCCATCGAAGGTCCATTCATGGCGAAACCGTCGAAATGGTGCCGGACGAGCCTGTTGATAGAATGGTGACGAATAGGAATGTCGGCTATCCACGGGATAACAAAAACAACAAAAGATTCTTTGAGACTCTTTTAATTAGTTTTTGAGAGGCGCATGTCCAACCCACACGCCCCGCTACTGTCGGTTCTGAACGGCGATATCTGCTCGCCGCCGCCCATGTGGCTCATGCGCCAGGCCGGCCGGTATCTGCCCGAGTACCGGGACGTGCGGAAATCCGTCGCATCGTTCCTGGATCTCTGCCTGACGCCGAAACTCGCTGCCGAGGTGACCCTCCAGCCCCTGCGCCGGTTCCCTTTCGACGCGTCGATCGTATTCTCCGATATTCTGATCGTACCGTTCGCGCTGGGTCAGACCGTGGCATTCGTCGAGGGAGAAGGTCCGAAGCTCGACCCGGTCCGTGACGGGAAGGTGCTGGCCAAACTCGGTCTTACCGGGGCTCAGGGGAGATTGTCACCGGTCTACGAGACGGTGGAGCGGGTGGTGGCGGGGTTGCCCGCGGGCGTTCCGTTGATCGGCTTCTGCGGCGCGCCTTGGACCGTGGCGACGTACATGGTCGAGGGCGCGGGCAGCAAGGATCAGGCGGGTGCGCGGGCGTTGGCCTACCGGGACCCGGAGATGTTCCAGGTCCTGATCGACATGCTGGTCGAGACCTCGGCCGCCTATCTTCTCGGCCAAGTGGATGCGGGATGCCGGGCGCTTCAGATCTTCGATAGCTGGTCTGGGAGCCTGCCCGAAGATGGCTTCGCGAAATGGTGCATCGCGCCCACGAAAGCCATCGTGGCGCGGGTGAAGGCGCAAGCCCCGGAGATTCCCATTATCGGCTTCCCGCGGGGGGCCGGGCCTTCGGCCGTGCGCTATGCACGGGAAACGGGGGTGGATGCGGTCGGATGCGACACCAGTCTGCCGCTTGAGTGGATCCGCGACACGCTTCAGCCGTTAGGGCCGGTGCAAGGCAATCTGGATCCGGTATTGCTGGCTGCCGGCGGCCCTGAACTCGATGCGCGGGTGCGGCTGATCCTGGCCGAACTCGGAGACGGCCCGCATATTTTCAACCTCGGGCACGGCATCCTGCCCGAGACGCCGATCGAGAACGTGGAGCGGCTTGTTCGCTTGGTGAAGGGCGAAGCGTTCGCCTAAGGACCTGAAAAACCGATGTTTCTTCTCTACATCAAGGCGTTCCACATCATCTCGGTGATCGCCTGGATGGCTGGCGTTCTCTATCTGCCCAGGCTCTTCGTCTACCACACGGAAGCCGAGAAAGGCTCGCGCCAGTCCGAGACGTTCAAGGTCATGGAGCGGCGTCTTCTGAAGGCGATCATCACGCCGGCGATGATCGCGAGCTGGGTGTTTGGGCTCGTTTTGGCGTTCCAGACCGTGAATTGGAGCCAGGCGGGCTGGTTTCACTTGAAACTCGTGCTCGTCGTGGCTCTGTCGGGCTTCACCGGGTTTCTGGCCCGGTGGACCAGGGACTTTGCGGAAGATCGCAACACCCACACACAGCGCTTCTTCCGGATCGCGAACGAGGTTCCGACGCTGCTAATGATCGTCATCGTCATTCTGGCGGTGGTGAAGCCCTTCTGAGGCCGGGCTTCGGCGCCGCCCGCTCAAAATTTATGCAGCGCAACGGGCAAATCTATTCCGCGCGGGGCGCCGGTCTGCTATAAGACGACTCAAAACCAGTCCAAGATACGGGGTCCGGTCCCGGTTTTGACGCAGACTGGCCAGGGCGGATCAACCGCCCTCCCGCCGACGAACATCCCTTCCCCTTCTCTGAGATCGCACGCCCTGGGCGCGCGGGAACCGAAACCACAGCATTTTTCCCCCATTGGAGTTAGCAGCGGATGCAGGAAATGAAGCTGCAGGATTTGAAAGCTAAATCGCCCACGGAGCTTTTGAGCTTCGCGGAAGAAGTCGAAGTCGAAAACGCGAACGCCATGCGCAAGCAGGAGTTGATGTTCGCGATTCTCAAGCAACTCGCCGCCCGCGACGTGGACATCACCGGCCAGGGCGTGGTCGAGGTTCTGCAAGACGGCTTCGGCTTCTTGCGATCTCCCGATTCGAACTATCTGGCCGGGCCCGACGACATCTATGTCTCGCCGTCCCAGATCAGGCGTTTCGGCCTCCGGACCGGAGATACGGTCGAAGGGCAAATCCGGAGCCCGAAAGAGGGCGAACGCTATTTCGCGCTTCTCAAGGTCAACACGATCAATTTCGAGGACCCCGAGAAGCAACGTCACAAGATCCATTTCGACAATCTGACGCCGCTCTACCCGGACGAGCGGCTCGAGATGGAGACCGAGGACCCGACCAAGAAGGATTACACGGGCCGGGTCATCGACATCGTGGCCCCGATCGGCAAGGGCCAGCGCGGGCTCATCGTGGCGCAGCCGCGCACCGGTAAGACCATCATCCTCCAGAACATCGCCCATTCCATCACGGCCAATCATCCGGAGTGCTATCTGATCGTGCTCCTGATCGACGAGCGTCCGGAAGAAGTGACCGACATGCAGCGGTCGGTGAAGGGCGAGGTCGTGTCCTCCACCTTCGACGAGCCGGCCGCCCGCCACGTACAGGTCGCCGAAATGGTGATCGAGAAGGCCAAGCGTCTGGTCGAGCATGGCCGCGACGTGGTGATCCTGCTCGATTCGATCACGCGGCTGGGTCGCGCCTACAACACGGTGGTGCCGTCCTCGGGCAAGGTGCTGACCGGCGGCGTGGACGCCAACGCGTTGCAGCGGCCGAAGCGCTTCTTCGGCGCGGCACGCAATATCGAGGAAGGCGGGTCGCTGACGATCATCGCCACGGCCCTGATCGACACGGGCAGCCGCATGGACGAAGTCATCTTCGAAGAGTTCAAGGGCACCGGTAACTCCGAAGTCGTGCTCGACCGCAAGGTCGCCGACAAGCGCGTGTTCCCGGCCATCGACATCGCCCGCTCCGGCACCCGCAAAGAGGAACTGCTGGTCGAAAAGGATCAGCTCAAGAAGATGTACGTGCTCCGCCGCATCCTGAACCCGATGGGCACCATGGACGCGATCGAGTTCCTGGTCGACAAGCTCAAGCAGACCAAGAACAATTCCGAATTCTTCGACTCGATGAATACGTAGGGGCTTGCGAACTGAAAGCCGGTGGATTTTCGGAAATCGATTCAATGACTTGCTAACACATTGACTCTTATAGCGAATCTCATTGACAAATTCGCCAAATCAGCAGATTATTTTAAGTGGTAGGTTCTGCTGGAACAACTCCGAGTCGCTTTTTTGCGGCAGCCGCAAGGATGCTCGTTCATTGGACAGCGGGCTATGACCTACGGTGCCAGAGGAGCCAGGGACCTACCACTTCTCTCTGGGATATCCGTAGTACTCAAATATCTCTCGCTGCTCCGGAAGCAGTCTTGCCTTCCTTAGAGCCGGCATAGGTTTGAGGCCATACCCAAGGACGTTCCCATTGTGGTCTCTTGCCATTCGTGGGCTCAGCACTTTTGCGAGACTGGCGTCGCAGGTTCTGTTGGGCCAGTACTCTACGGCCTGAAAGAACGCGCTTGCGAGGATGTCGGCAAGCTGTAGTCCCGCGCGGTTGGTGTGGTCGTACGCATGCACCTCGCCGACATCGAGGACGGACCAGTCGAGGTCTCCTTGATTAAGGTGCTGGGTTCCCGCGAGCTTGTGTTTTTTGAGCCATGTCATGTAGGCGCGGAGTTGGGGGTACGACATTCCTCCGCGTGTTGAGAATATTAGCCGGACTAAACGGTTCTCGTTCCAATCTTGAAGAGTGCGTTGAGCGCAGTAGTGAGTGATGCGCTCAAGGAGCAAACGCGTAAGCCAACAATAGAACCAATTCCGCGCGGGGATCGAGGCCGCACGTGGGTTCGTGTATCCCTGCATGTTCTTCTTGTTTGACAAGACAGTGAAGCCGCGAATCGGCAGTTGGGCGAACTGCTCGCAGGCTCTGCGTTTGTTGTCGTACCGAAGATGGCGGAAGTGAATGTCAGGTCTTTGGACCTGTCGCAGGTCGGCGCGGATACCCCGGACCCAGTTTGGAACCGAGTGGTCTTTGTCAGCCCTGACTAGGACTCCAGAGAGCACCATCCATTCTGACGATCCATTGGGCGTGGCTGGGCGGACGCTGCGAAGTCCGTCGTCGCCCGACTCGTCTATATACGCAACATAGCCTGTCTTCATTTTTCGCTCGAACGTGGGAGATGGCCGCCGAGATCGCGACCAGAGGTTGACGTTCGAGATAGTACATTGATTCGTTGAGTAGCTACGCTATCGTCACCTGCCGCGTAGCCTCAATCGTCTCCACGAGCTTCGCAGGCTCCGTGACCGGCAGCGAGCATTGCGGCCCGATGCAGACATAAGCGGTCGTCGTGCCGTCCACGACGGTCTTGCCGGCGGCGGGCGAGGTGGACGGAAGCGTCTCGTCGGCCCAGACCTCGTCCACCACCGCATTGGGCAGCGAGACGTCGCGCAGCGCGGCGCGCATGGCCGAAGGATCGCCGCCCTCCGGAACCATCAAGACAACAAGTGCCGGGGCCAAATAGTCGATGGCCGCGGCGAGCAGCCCCGAGTGCCCGACGGGGTTGGCGGTGATCGCGGGGCCGAAGGCCTTCAGAATCGCTTCGGCACGATCCGTATACGCCATATTGCCGGTCCAGGACGATAACGCCACGAGATTGGAGACCATCATGGCATTGGCGTTCGGCGTCGCATCGTCGAGACCGCTCAAGGGCCGTACGATGAGATCCTCCGTGTCGTCCGCGGCCAGGTGGTAACCGCCCATCGCCTCGGACCAATAATGCGTGTCGAGCACGTGCACCCAGGCGCAGGCCTGTTCCACATATTCGGGATTGTTGGTGGCGTTGGCCAGCGCGAGCGCCGCGCGGATCATGTTGGCGTAGTCGCTCGCCGTTGCCGGTGCGTTGCCCGGTTCCTCCCGATAGGAATGCACGAGCCGCACACCGACGCTCATCCGTGTAAAGACGAAGTCGAACGCGGTCTCGGCAACGTCGAGCCATTTGGCGTTATCGAACGCCGTTGCCGCGTTTGCGAGCGCGGCGATCATCAGGCCGTTCCAGTCGGCGAGAACTTTATCGTCGAAAGAAGGACGTATACGGAGTGAACGGCGCTTAAGAAGCGTCGCGCGCATCGCCGCAAGGCGGCGTTCGGTTTCGCCGTCCTCGAGGGCGACGTCGCCGAGGCGGTTGAGAATGGTCTTTCCTTCGAAATTGCCGCTCGCGGTGACGTCGTAGATGCCGGCGAAGATGCGGGCATCGTCCGGGCCGAGCGCGCCGGCGACCTCGTCCAGCGTCCAGACGTAGAACTTGCCTTCCTCGCCTTCGCTGTCGGCGTCGAGCGAGGCGGCGAAGCCGCCGCCTTTCACGGTCATCTCGCGCAAGGCCCACTGGACCGTCTCGGCGATGCGGATGGCGTAGAGCGGATTCTTGTCCTCGCGCCAGACCTCCGTCATCAGGTCGACAAGGAGGGCATTGTCGTAGAGCATCTTCTCGAAATGCGGAACGAGCCAGCGTTCGTCCACGCTGTAGCGCGCGAAGCCGCCGCCGAG
Organism: Hyphomicrobiaceae bacterium UBA7697; assembly: GCA_002482645.1. Classification (GTDB taxonomy): domain Bacteria; phylum Pseudomonadota; class Alphaproteobacteria; order Rhizobiales; family Methyloligellaceae; genus Methyloceanibacter. The sequence goes on along the minus strand of DLGJ01000003.1, from coordinate 12,706 downwards.
GTGATCGTAGATACCGCCCTGGCAAATATGGGTGAGCGTGACCTCCACCGCGTCTTTCAGGCTTTCGGCCCCGTAGCGGAGAGCCCCGCGCCAGAGCAGCGTGAAGAACTGGGTTTGCGGAAATTTCGGCGCGCCGCGCATGCCGCCAAGGGCAGGATCCACGGCTGCGAGGAACCTGTGGGTCCAGTTGTCGAGGGTGGCGTCGTCGAGGGCGGCCGTGTCGCCCTTGGGGTGGCTTGGCTGGAGGCGCGCGTGCAAGGAGTCGGCGTTGGCGCGGACGCGGTCCGGCTGTTGATGAAACGTGTGGGCGACGGTCTTCAGCACGTCGACGAACGCGGGGCGTCCGTAGCGCTGGTGCTTCGGGAAATAGGTCCCGCCCCAAAAGGGCTCCGCGTCCGGCGTGAGGAACATCGTCAGGGGCCAGCCGCCCTGCTCGCCGATGAAATGAAGCGCGTTCATATAAATCGCGTCCACGTCGGGCCGTTCCTCGCGGTCGACCTTGATATTCACGAACAGCTCGTTCATGACCGCGGCGGTATCCGGATCCTCGAAGCTCTCATGGGCCATGACGTGGCACCAATGACAGGCCGCGTAGCCGACGGACAGAAGGATGGGCTTTCCGGTCTTCTTGGCCTCGGCGAACGCCGCCGCGCCCCAGGGGCGCCAATGGACCGGGTTGTCCTTGTGCTGCCGGAGATAGGGGCTCGTTTCGCCGCCGAGTCGATTTCCGTGCTGTTCGGCCATCCTGCCTTCCGGTCTTCGTGGAGGTTTGAGTACGATAGACTATGAACCACACGCTGCCGGATCATGAAACCGTTGAAGGGGCTCGCGCGCCTTGCGACACGATCGTGGCGCTGGCCTCGGGCGCCGGTGTCTCCGCCGTTGCGGTGGTTCGTGTGTCGGGGCCGGCGACGGATGCGGTACTGAGGCACCTCATAGATTCATTGCCTGTTGCACGGGAAGCGTCGTTGCGGCGGATCGGTGGGATTGACCGGGGGCTGGTGCTGTGGTTTCCGGGCCCTGCGAGCTTCACCGGGGAGGACATGGCCGAGCTGCAGGTCCATGGCGGCCGGGCGGTGGTGCGGGCAGTCGTCGATGCCGTCTTGGTGGTGGAGGGCACGCGGCTTGCGGAACCCGGCGAGTTCGCCCGCCGCGCCTTCGAGAACGGGAAGCTCGATCTCACCGAAGTCGAGGGGCTCGCCGATCTTGTGGCGGCCGAGACGGAAGGGCAGCGGCGACAGGCCCTGGCGCAGGCCGAGGGCGGGTTGCGGCGTCTCTACGAGGGCTGGCGTGCCGGGCTCCTGAAGGCGCAGAGCCTGATGGAGGCGGCGCTGGATTTCTCCGACGAAGCCGACGTCGCCGGCGAGGCGGTCGAGATGGCGGGGGCCGTGGTGGCGCCGGTTCTTGTGGACATCGAGGCGCATCTCGCGGACCGGAGCGGCGAGCGGTTGCGCGAGGGCTTTCGCGTGGTGATCGCTGGGCCGCCGAACGCGGGCAAGTCTTCGATCCTGAACGCACTTGCGAAGCGCGATGTTGCCATCGTCTCCGAGGAAGCCGGGACCACGCGTGACGTGATCGAGGTTCATCTCGATATCGGAGTTGTGCCGGTCATCCTCGCCGATACGGCAGGCCTGCGGGAGGGAGGGGGTGCCATCGAGACCGAGGGCATGCGCCGGGCGGTGTCGCGCGCGGGGGCGGCGGACCTGGTGCTGTGGGTGATCGACGGGACCGATCCCGTCTTCAATCCGCCCGAGGCGCTGACCGCGGCGTCCGTGCTCCGGGTCGTGAACAAGGCCGATCTTTTGGACGTGTCCGGTGCGAGCTTGGAGGATAGGGCGGCCCTGCTGCTTTCGGCCAAATCGGGAAAGGGCCTTGGGGACCTGATTGACGAGTTGGAGCGCCGCGCGGGTGGTGTGGACGTGGAATTCGGTCAATCGCCGATCACCCGGACTCGCCACCGCACCGAACTTGTCTCGGCGCGGGACGCTCTGAAACGATTTGTTAACCATGATCTCGATCCGGAGCTGCGTGCGGAGGAACTTCGCCTCGCGGCGCGCCATTTGGGCCGCCTGACGGGGCGGATCGACGTCGAAGAAGTGCTGGGCGCGATCTTCTCCGAGTTCTGCATCGGCAAGTAGAACGGGACGGGACGAGCCGCTGGAATGATTCACGTGAAACATCTCCCCGGCACGGCACGGCTTTGACGCCGGGCGGCGGAGCGACTACTTAGCGCCCATGACGATGAAAACCCACTCCAGCGTGCCGTCGGGCCAATCCTACGACGTGATCGTGATCGGTGGCGGGCACGCCGGCTGCGAGGCCGCTTCTGCGGCCGCGCGCATGGGTGCGCGGACGGCGCTCGTGACCCATCGCGCGAACTCCCTTGGGGAGATGTCGTGCAACCCCGCCATCGGCGGCCTCGGCAAGGGTCATCTCGTGCGTGAGATCGATGCGCTGGATGGGCTGATGGGCCGGGTGGCGGACGCGGCCGGAATCCAGTTCCGCGTCCTGAACCGAAGCAAAGGTCCGGCGGTGCAAGGGCCGCGAGCCCAGGCGGATCGGAAGCTCTACCGGCAGGCCATGCAGGCGGCCATCGCGGCGACGGGCAATCTCGATGTGATCGAGGCGGCCGTCGAGGATCTCACGGTGGACGGCAACCAGGTGACCGGCGTCGTAACGGCAGATGGGCGCCGGTTCGCGGCCGGTGCCGTCGTGCTGACCACCGGCACTTTTCTTCGCGGCCTGATCCATATCGGCGACACGCGCATTCCGGCAGGCCGCATCGGCGAGGCGCCGGCACTCGGTCTGTCGGATCGGCTCTATGGGCTTGGGCTTCGGATGGGCCGGTTGAAGACGGGGACGCCGCCCCGTCTCGACGGCAAGACCATCGATTGGGACCGTTTGCAAGAGCAGCCTGGCGACGTGCCCCCCGTCCCGTTCTCGTTTCTGACGGACGCGATCGCGACGCCGCAGATCGCTTGCCACATCACCTACACCTCTGAAGAGACTCATCGAATCATCGAGGCGAACCTCTCCCGCGCACCGATATATTCGGGTGCGATCGAGAGCGTCGGGCCGCGCTATTGTCCGTCCATCGAGGACAAGGTGGTGCGGTTCAAGGATCGCGCGAGCCATCAGATCTTTCTCGAGCCGGAAGGCCTCGACGACGACACCGTCTACCCGAACGGGATCTCGACCTCCCTGCCCGAGGACGTTCAGCACGCGTTCCTGAAGACGATCGCCGGACTTGAAAACGTTCACGTGAAACGTCCCGGCTACGCCATCGAGTACGACTATGTGGACCCGCGCGAGTTGCAGCCCAGTCTCGAGACGAAGGCGATCGTGGGGCTGTTCCTGGCCGGGCAGATCAACGGCACCACCGGCTACGAGGAAGCGGGCGGTCAGGGGATCGTCGCGGGCATCAACGCGGCCAAGGCGGCCTCGGGGTCGCGGGATCGTTTCGCGGTGACGCGGGCCGACGGCTATCTCGGGGTAATGATCGACGATCTCGTGACGCGGGGCGTCAGCGAGCCCTATCGCATGTTCACCTCGCGCGCGGAGTACCGGCTGATGCTGCGCGCCGACAATGCGGATCAGCGGTTGACGCCCTTGGGGCTCGCGGCGGGGTGCGTCGGCGAAGAAAGGCGCACCGCTTTCGAGGCGAAATCGCAAGCGCTCGCGGCCGGTGCGGCGCTTCTGAACGCGCTGTCGCTCACGCCCAACGAAGCCGGCGAGGCGGGACTGTCGATCAACCGGGACGGCAGACGGCGGAGCGCGTTCGACCTTTTGAGCTATCCCGAGATCGACATGCCGTGCCTTGCCCGGATCTGGCCGGAGCTCGGAGAGCTCGACGAGGAGACGGCGCGGCAGCTGTCGATCGACGCGCGCTATGCCGTATACGTCTCGCGCCAGGAAATGGACGTGGCGGCGTTCCGCAAGGACGAAGCCATCGCGATCCCGCCGGACTTCCCTTATGACGCGCTGCCGGGCCTCTCGAACGAGCTTCGTCAAAAACTCGACCGGCAGCGGCCCGCGAGTCTCGGTCAGGCGGCGCGGCTCGACGGCATGACGCCGGCGGCGTTGCTGCTGCTGCTGGCGCATGTGAAAAAGGGCCGGGCGGCGAAAAGCGCATGAGCGCGGGGAGTAAGCGGCCGGACCTCATCGAAGGTCCGGAGTCGTTCGCCGAAGCCTTTAAAGTTTCACATGAAACAATCCACAGGCTGAGGCGCTATGCGGAGCTCCTGGAGCACTGGCAGAAAACGACCAATCTCGTCGCTCCATCGACCCTTCCGCAGGTCTGGAGCCGCCATTTCGCCGACAGCGCCCAACTCGCGGCCCTTGCGCCGGAGGCGCGACTCTGGCTCGATCTAGGTTCCGGCGGCGGCTTCCCTGGGCTGGTCGTCGCCATTCTGAACAGCGGCACGCCGGGCTTTCGCATGCACCTTGTCGAGTCCAACCAGAAGAAATGCGCCTTTCTCGGCCAGGTGGCGCGCGCCACCGAGGCCCCTGTGGACATCCACGCGATGCGTATTGAACAGTTCGCGAAAAGCGCTCAAAGCCTAGACCCAGACGTGGTCAGCGCTCGCGCGCTCGCGCCGCTGCCCCGTCTCTTGGAACTCGCCGAACCGTTTCTGCGGGACGAAACCAGGGGGCTGTTCCTGAAGGGTCGCGAGACAGACGCCGAAGTCGCCTCGGCACTGGAGCGGTGGACGTTCGACGGGATGCGCCACGCGAGCCTTACGGATGACGACGCGCGGATTGTCGAGATCAAGGCTCCGCGCCGGAGGGATCAATGAGCCGGAACGACATGCGCATCCTGGCTCTCGCCAATCAAAAAGGCGGCGTCGGCAAGACCACCACGGCGATCAATCTCGGGACCGCGCTTGCGGCGGTCGGAGAACGGGTTCTGATCGTCGATCTCGACCCTCAGGGCAACGCCTCCACCGGCCTCGGCATCGAGCAGCGCGACGTTTCGACCTTCGACGTGCTGACCGGCGAGGCGCCGGTCCTCGACGCGAAGGTCCCGACCCATGTGCCGCGCCTTTCGATCATTCCGGCGACCATCGACCTGATGTCGTTCGAGCGCGAGGTCGCGGATACCGGCAGCAAGCACTATCGTCTGCGCGATTGCCTTGCCGAACTCGCCGCGAACGAATCCGAGGATGCCCGTACCACCTATGTTCTGATCGACTGCCCGCCGTCGCTCAATTTGCTGACGTTGAACGCCCTCGCCGCGGCCGACGCCGTTCTCGTGCCGCTTCAATGCGAGTTCTTCGCGCTCGAAGGTCTGGCCCAGCTCTTGAGCACGGTCGAGGAAATCCGCGGGCGGCTGAATCCGAAGCTCAAGATCCACGGCGTGGTGCTGACCATGTACGACCAGCGCACCAGCCTGTCCGACCAGGTGGTTCAAGACGTGCGGGCCGTTCTCGGCGAGAAGGTTTATACGACGGTGATCCCGCGCAACGTGCGCGTGGCCGAGTCGCCGTCGCACGGAAAGCCGGTCCTTCTCTACGACTACAAATGCACTGGGAGCCAAGCCTATATCCAACTCGCCTCGGAGGTCATCGAGCGCGAGCGCCGGATGCGCGCGGCATGATGCGGGGGCGGCGTGCGGCCGCCCGGAACTGGAGACGAAAACGATGGCAGTGAGCGCACAGAAGAAGCGATTGGGCCGTAGCCTGGCCTCCCTGATCGGCGAGGACGCGGCCGGGGCAGGCCCGTCCTCCGAGGACCAGCGGACGGTGGCACTCTCCTCGCTCAAGGCGAGTTCCTACAATCCACGGCGCGACTTCGCCGACGAGCACCTGGACGAGCTTGCATCCTCCATCCGCGAACGCGGTCTTGTGCAGCCGCTCGTCGTGCGTCCCATCGGCAACGACAAATACGAAATCGTGGCGGGCGAACGCCGCTGGCGCGCGGCCCAGCGGGCGAACCTCCATGAGGTCCCGGTCATCATCCGTACACTGACGGACCAGGAGGCGATCGAGATCGCCATCATCGAGAACGTGCAGCGCGAAGACCTCAACGCCATCGAAGAAGGAGAGGGCTATCAGGCGCTGATGCAGGGGCATGGCTATACGCAGGAAGATCTCTCCAAGGTCATTGGCAAGAGCCGGAGTCATCTCGCCAACACGCTGCGCCTCTTGAAGCTGCCGCAAAGTGTCCGGGATTTGGTCCGCAACGGCAATTTGAGTGCGGGGCACGCGCGCGCCCTGATCGGCCGGGAGGACGCCGCCAAGATCGCGGCGCGGATCGTCAAGGAAGGCCTGACGGTGCGTCAGGTCGAGGCGCTCGCGCAGGAGCAAAAGTCCAAGGGAAAGGGCAATGCGAAGGCGTCCAAGGACGCGGACACGCGCGCCGCCGAATCTGAATTGCACGACGCGCTTGGATTGCGGGTGGAGATCAAGCCGGGCAGGGGGGAGCGCGGCGAGTTGCGCATTCGCTATGCCAATTACGATCAGCTCGAAGATTTGCGCGAGCGCCTGATGCGCTCTCCCGGCCGGTAGCTAGAGACCCGGCGGGCAAGAGATCATCCGCACACTGACGATCAAGCGGCGCCCGAGCCGATGAACTCCTCGGCCCTGAACAACGACTTGAACGGTACGTCCGCCTCCGCATAGAGCGCGGCCGCGCCCTCGCCCCGATCGAGGATCGAGATCACGAGAGAGACCTTGGCGCCGGCGTCTCTGACGGCCCCAACCGCATCCATGGCCGAGCCGCCGGTGGTGGTGACGTCCTCAAGGATCACCACGGTTTTGCCGCTGATGTCGTTGCCGTCGACGCGCTTCTTGGTGCCGTGATCCTTCACCGCCTTACGGACGAAGAAGCCGGGCAGATAGCGGCCATAGGCCCGGCTCTTCATGGCGACGGGCGCGATCAGCGGCACTGCTCCCATTTCGAGGCCGCCCACGGCGTCGGCCTCGACGTCTTGAAGCGCATGGAGGATGAGATCGGCCATCAGTTCGGCCCCATCGGGATCGAGCATGGCCGGCTTCATGTCGAAGTAGTAGTCGCTCTCCTTGCCGGAGGCGAGGATCACCCGCCCGCGACGGAACGCGCGCGCCTGAAGCAGCATGAAGAGCCGGTTGCGGCGCTCGAACGTCGTCTGATCTTGATCGGCGGTTTGGTGGTCCATTGCGCGTCCCCTTGGTCGTGAGCGGCCTATGCATAGAAACGCCTCGGGCCGGCGTCAAACCTTCGACGTGAGCGCCAGCAGCAGCCGCTCGCTGAAAGCGCCGTTCAGGTCCGGCGTGCGGCGGGTGCGGCGGACGGCCTCTTGAATGAGCGGCAACGCGGCGGCCAGCCGGTGGGCGCCCCATTTGCGGCAATGGTTCAAAAACGTGTCCCGCCGCTTGTAATGCAAGGGCGGACGCAGCTTCCTGGCGCCGTCTTCGAGGGGCCCTGCGTAGGTCGCGACGAGATGAAGCTTGCCGTAGTGCCGGGCGAGTGCCGACAAGGCCACGGTCCGGTCCGTCCCGGCCGCCGCGAGCCGGCCGAGTTCCCGCAGCGCGCCCGCCGCGTCGCCCGCACTGACCGCATAGACGAAAGTCTCCAGCGCGATCTCGGAGGCATCGCCGACAATCGCCGCCACATCCTCGTGGGTCACGCGGCCGGTGCCTTGTGCGTAGAGAGCGAGCTTCGCCACCTCGCCGCGCGACAGGGCCTGGTCCGCGCCGAGCCGCCCCATCAGATAGGCCTTCGTCTCGCGGTCGATTTCGAGCCCGACTTTGCCGAGTTCCGCGTCGATCACGGCGGCAAGACCCCGCTCGTCCGCGTAGCAAGGCAGAGCCGCTGCTTCGGGAAGCTTCTCGAACAGCTTCCGCAAGCCCGAATCGGGCCGAAGATTGCCGGCCTCCACGATGAGGGGATGGTCCGACGGCTCGCCCAGCAAGGACTTGAGCGCGGCGGCATCGAGTCTGGCGCCCGCGGTGACCCGAACGACTTTCCCAGGCGAGAACATGGACTGCGTGCGAAGTTCCACTTCGAGCCGGGCCGGGTCCTCGGCGAAGTCGCGGTCGTCCAGCCGCACCACTTCGGTGTCCGCTCCGGCACGCTTCGCGAACGATTGCGTCAGCGCGGCCGCCCGCTCCGAAACGAGGCCGGCGTCGGGTCCGTAAACGAGCGCCGCCCGGCAGGCCGGATCGGGCGCATCGAGGAATCGCTGAACGGTATGGGCCTTATAGGCGACCATGGCGCGCAATCACCCGTCCATCGCGGGACGCCGTGTTGTCCGCGGCCGCCCTACGTGGTGGCAAGATAGGCCGCGACCTGGCTCTTGATGCTTTCCGAGATCGTTGCCGCCGCGCGGTCCTCGGCATTGTACCGCGCACGGACATTGGCGAACACTTCCTGGAATCGCGTATAGGGCGCCCGGGATATCGCCTTGCCCGTGTGGATCACCGCACCGCTCGAGGCATCGACGAGCGTGAAGCTTGCCTGCAGCTGATAGACCTGCCCTTGCGCATTGCCGGTCACCTGCACGAGCTGTTGGATGTCCTGCTCGCGCAGCGCGATCTTGAGCTTGTATTTGGGCGTTGCGGCGTAGCCTCCGCCCGTATTGGAGAAGATCAGCTCGTTCCGGACCTTCTGGCCCACGCGCCCGGGGATGGGCTGAACGTCGACCGAAGCCATCGCCTCCGACAGCCGTGTGCCGCTGGCGGTCGTCGTATTGGAGCCGTAAAGCGGCTGAAAGCCACAACCCGCCAGGCCCAGCCCGGTGACTGCGGCGATCGCCACAACGGCAATGGCACGACTATGCGACCACATTGACGATCCTCTGTGGCACGACCACGATCTTCCGAATATCCCGTCCCTCGACGGCGCGTGCGACGGCATCCAGCGCAAGCGCCGCAGCCTCAATATCTTCCTTCGCGGCGTCTCGCGCAATCGTCAATTCGCCACGTCTCTTGCCGTTGACCTGAACGGCGATGGTGACCGTATCCTCGGTCAGAAGGGACGGGTCCGCCACGGGCCACGCCTGCTCGGCGACAAGTCCTTGATTCCCAAGGACTTGCCAACATTCTTCGGACAGATGCGGCACCATCGGCGCCGCGATCCGGACCAGGCTCTCCGCCGCCTCCCGGATCGCGAATCTCAGCCCCTCCCCGGGATCCGGGGTCTGGAGCGCCGCGGACAGCGCGTTTGCGAGCTCGTAGATCTGCGCAACGGCCGCGTTGAATCTCAGCCGCTCGACGGCCGCCGTAACACCGGCGATGCTCTTATGGGTTGCCCGGCGCAAGGCCTCGGCCGGGGCGTCCAGCCCGGCCGGGCAAGCCGTTCCCGCCGGAGCGCCCGCCCGCGCCGCCTCGCCGGTCAGCCGCCAGACCCGCTGGAGGAAGCGGTGGGCGCCATCGACGCCGCCCGTGGTCCATTCGATGTCGCGCTCGGGCGGCGTGTCCGACAGCATGAACCACCGCGCGGTATCGGCGCCGTAGGTCCCGATGATACTGTCCGGATCGACAACGTTCTTTTTCGATTTCGACATGGACTCGACCGCGCCGACCGTCACCGGCGCGCCGGTTGAGACGTGTACGGACTTTCCGTCGCGCGCCGCGACCTCTTCCGGGAACAGCCACTTGCCGTTCTCGTCCTTATACGTCTCGTGCGTCACCATGCCTTGCGTGAACAGCCCACGGAACGGCTCGTCGAGCGAGACGTGCCCCGTCTTGTGCATGGCCCGCGTGAAGAAGCGCGCGTAGAGCAGGTGCAGGATCGCGTGCTCCACGCCGCCGATATATTGATCGACGGGCAGCCAGTAGCCCACCGCGTTGGTGTCGGTGGGAACATCGGCGCGCGGAGAGCAGAATCGCGCGAAATACCAGGACGAGTCGACGAACGTGTCCATCGTGTCCGTCTCGCGCTGCGCCGGCCCGCCGCATTTGGGGCAGGTCACGGACTTCCAGGTGGGATGACGGTCGAGAGGATTTCCGGGGACGTCGAAGGTGACGTCGTCCGGCAGCCGCACCGGCAAGTCCTCGTCCGGAACCGGAACGATTCCGCACGCCGCGCAATGGATCATCGGAATGGGACAACCCCAATAGCGCTGGCGGGAGATGCCCCAGTCGCGCAGGCGGAACTGCGTCTTGCGCACGCCTTGCGGCTTGCCTCCGATCTGCCGTGCCTCGAGACGCGCCGACATGGCGTTCTTGGCGTCGACGACGGCAAGCCCGTCGAGGAAATCCGAGTTGAACAGCGTGCCGTCGCCCGTATAAGCCTCATCGCCGATTTCGAACGTCTCGGGATCGACGCCCGGCGGCAGCACCACGGGCCGCACGGGCAAGCCGTATGTGCGGGCGAATTCGAGATCGCGCTGGTCGTGGGCGGGACAGCCGAAGATCGCGCCGGTGCCGTACTCCATCAGGATGAAGTTGGCGATATAGACAGGCAGCTCGGCGCCCTCGATCGTCGGGTGCGCCACGCGCATGCCGGTATCGAAGCCCTTCTTCTCCAAGGTCTCGATTTCCGCGGCGCTGGTGCCGTGCCGATGACACTCGTCGATGAAGGCTCTTGCCTCGCCGTTCGTCCGGGCGATCGCCTGGGCCAAGGCGTGATCCGGCGCGATGGCGACGAAGGCGGCGCCGAACAGCGTGTCGGGCCGCGTCGTGAACACCTCGATCGTTTCGAAGCCTTCGAGGCCGGCGCCGGGCACCGCTTCGAACGTCAGCAGCAGACCTTCGGAGCGGCCGATCCAGTTCGCCTGCATCAGGCGGACTTTCTCCGGCCAGCGCTCCAGCGTATCGAGCGCGTCGAGCAGATCCTGCGCGTAGTCGGTGATCTTGAACACCCATTCGGGCTGCTCGCGCTGCTCGACGAGCGCGCCCGAGCGCCAGCCCCGGCCGTCGATCACCTGCTCGTTGGCGAGAACGGTGTTGTCCACCGGGTCCCAGTTCACTTTGCGCGTCTTGCGGTCCACGAGACCGGCCGCGAGCATGTCGAGGAAGAGCTTCTGCTGCTGGTGGTAGTATTCGAGATCGCAGGTCGCGATCTCCCGCGACCAGTCGAGCGACAGGCCCATGCTCTTCAGCTGCCCGCGCATGGTGGCGATATTGTCGTAGGTCCACTGCCCCGGATGAACGCCGCGCTCGATTGCCGCGTTCTCGGCCGGCAAGCCGAACGCGTCCCAGCCCATGGGATGCAGCACGTTGTAGCCGCGCGCGCGCATGAAGCGGGCGACCACGTCGCCCATGGTGTAGTTCCGCACGTGGCCCATATGGATGCGGCCGGACGGATACGGGAACATCTCGAGCACGTAGTATTTCTCGCGCCCGTCGTCTTCGCGCGCCTCGAACAGACTCTTGTCGTCCCAGGCCTTCTGCCAATGCTTTTCGCGTGCCGGCGCGTCGTAACGATCCGCGGCCATACTCACTCCATCCGTCTGTCGATTCGGCGGCAATCCAAACCAATTCTCCAACGCGGTCAAGCGCGCGCTGAAATTGCGCGTTGCCACGGCGGACTCCGTCGCTAAAGATGAGCGCCAGGTATCCCGCATGAGCCCCGAAAGTCACTCCGCCGCAGAGATCCCCGAGCGCCTGCACCTCGTCGAGCAGGAGATCGCTTTCGCCTGCGAGGCCGCGGGCCGCTCTCGGTATGCGGTCAAGCTGATCGCCGTGAGCAAGACGATGCCGGCCGCCGCCATCGAAGACGCCATCGAGGCCGGGCAGCGCGTCTTCGGCGAGAATCGCGTTCAGGAAGCTTATGGGAAGTGGCCGGCGCTCCGCGCCCTCCATCCGGATATCGAACTGCACCTGATCGGCCCGCTCCAGACCAACAAGGTCAAGGAAGCCGTCGCGCTGTTCGACGTCATCGAAACGCTCGACCGGCCGAAGCTCGCGCGCGTCCTGGCCGAGGAGATCGAGCGTTCCGGCAAGCGCCCCCGCCTGTTCGTTCAGGTCAACACGGGCGAGGAGCCGCAAAAGGCCGGCATTGCGCCCGACGATGCCGCCGAGTTCGTCGCCCTGTGCCGCGACACCTTCAACCTCGGCATTGACGGACTGATGTGTATCCCGCCGCACGACGAAGATCCCGCGATGCATTTCGCGCTTCTTGCCAAGCTCGCCCGCGAACTCGGGCTCGAAGAGCTCAGCATGGGTATGAGCGGCGATTTCGAGCAGGCCATCGCCTTCGGGGCGACCTATGTGCGCGTCGGCACGGCGATCTTCGGAACGCGCGTGCTGCTCGAATAGGATCGGCAAAGCGCGCCACCGCAGGACTAAGGGATCACGAGGAACGCGCTTCCCTTCCGGACCTGCGCCAGAACCGCCGCCATGTCTTCCCGCGAGAAGGCGATGCAGCCGTCCGTCGGCGCATAGCCGGGATGCGCCAGATGGGCGAAGATCGCGCTGCCCCGGCCCCTTACGCGAGGCCGTTCGTTGTAGGCCAGCACCAGAAGCACGTCGTAGAGACCATCGTCGCGCATCATGGTCTCGGCGCTGCGCCGATAGGGGAGCCGGACGAGCCGGTTGTAGTTCCGGTCGGACGGGTCGTCGCACCAGCCGTCGAAGGCGCCGATGGCGCGCAACGGGAGCGCCGTCCGCGGCCGGGCCAGCCGGTCCGCGCGGTACAGGACGCCGCGCAGGGGCAAAGAGCCGATGGGCGTCGCTCCGTCGCCTTCGCGCTTGAAGGCCTTGAGGCCGCCGCGGCCGAGCGCGGCCCGGCGGACGCCGTGCGCGAGCCGGACGCGGGCTTCCTTCGGACGGCCCGGCGCGCG
>DLGJ01000011.1 GCA_002482645.1 Hyphomicrobiaceae bacterium UBA7697 | reverse complement strand
GACGGGCCGGCGGGGCCGCCGCAGGCGGAGGGGCTGCCGCAGGCGGCGGGGCCGGTTCGGCGGCGGCCGCTTCCTCGGCGGCTTCTTCGGTGTCGCTCTCCGCGCTCTCGGCCGGAACGCCCCCGATCGGCATCTTGCAGTTCGTGAGCCAGACGTCGAACACGGGATGCTCGACCGCGTGAAGCCCAGGGCTCTCGGCAAACATCCAGCCGGTGAAGATGCGCTGCTGTTCGCCCGTCAGCTTGACTTCGTCCACTTCGACGAACGAGGCCGTGTCGGGCTTCTCCTTCAGCGGACGCGTATTGCAGACCCGAGGCGTCACTTTCAGGGCCCCGAACTCCACCGTCTGGTTGATCGGAATTTCCAGGTGCTGGATCCGGCCCGTAACCTTGTCCAAAGCGGCGAAGACGGCGACTTCGTTCTTGATCGCCGCGGCATGAACGGGCGTGACGGAGAGAGCGAGCGCAATCGCGGACAGCGCGGCCAAAACGGCGCCTCCAGCACAGCGCCGATCTCTCTCAGTCCCCTTACATTGCATCGTTCCGCGCACCTCAAGTCCCCGGATTTGCGCCAAGCGCGGCACCTTGCCCGCCGCCGTTGCGGAAGCGCCGCAGACCATACGAAACGCGTGGGCGATCATTGAGGCAACGGTGTGACATACATGCCTCAGCTTTCCTAGGTGTTTATTCTCCCGGGCGGCGTTCGGCACTGAAGCGAAGACGGACGAGTTCGATCGTCCATTTGCCTTGGGAGTCGCACAGCGACGGCTTCAGCAGATCGACCATCTCGGCCAGAACCTCGCTCCGCTCGGGCTCCTCGAACTGGTCGAAAAAGAACCGGCAGAAGGTCCTGAGCCACCCCTGCATATCGACCTTGAGCGGCGTGAGCCGCGGCACCAGGACAATCTCGTGAACCGCGAACCCATGCCCCGACAGGAGCGTGCCGTATTCCTCCACGGTCGGAAAATACCAGCGAACGGCACGGTCCGGATCGCCGCCGCGCGCCTTTACGACGGCACGCATGGCCGTGGCGATGGCGGCGATATTGCCGTGACCGCCAAATTCGCCGACAAACCGGCCGCCCGGCCGCAGGGCGCGCGCGACACCGCCAACGATGAGGTCCGGTCCCCGCATCCAATGAAGGGCCGCGTTCGAGAAGACGGCATCGAACTCCTGAACGTAATCGAGGGCGTGAGCGTCGGCCTTCTTGACCGAGAGCCCCTTCATCCGTGCGACGGCCAACAACTCGTCGCTATTGTCGATTCCAAGAACATCGGCGCCTGCGGCCTCGATTTCCGCCGTCAACGTTCCGTCGCCGCATCCGAGATCCAAGATCCGTTCCCCGGGCTTCGGCGCGAGCAGCGCGAAGATCGGTCCGGCCAAGTCCTGAATGAAGCGGCCGTTCTTCGCGAAGTCCGAGGCGGACCATCGTTGGACCGCGTCTGGCGCCAAGGGATCGGTTAGGGGGCGGAGCATTACTTGGCTTGGGGCGATTCCGGAGACCACGGTTCGTAACCGAGCGGCGGCTCGTTGACCTGGGGCCGCGACACCGAACCCGGCGGCCGGTATGCCTCGTAGGTGCCTGTGAGATTGGGCCGGTGCGCTTCCTCCCAAGGCCGTGGCTTGTAGTCCTCCTCGCTCGGCGGCTCGTCGGTGATGAAATGAATCCAAGCGTTCCAGCCGGGCGGGATCTGAGAGGCCTCGGACAGGTCCTTGTAAATGACCCAGCGGCGCGTACCGTTCCGCTCACGGTAATAGACGTTGCCGAGCCCATCCTCGCCGACGCGCTCGCCCTTCCGCCAGGTATAGAGGCGCGTGCCGAGGGTGTCGCCGTGCCACCAGGTAAATAGATCGCTGAAGAGTCCCATGAACAGCCTTCGCCGTTGGATGTCCGCGCCGCAGTTCCGAAATTGTGCAGTGCGCTATCGCAGACTATGGCCCGCCCACGGGGGTCCTGTCCAGCGGACGAAAACCGCGTGGTGGACGGTGGCGCCGCGCCGCCTGCGGGTAGGACACCGGCCCTGAGCACCCCATATATGTTGTAGTCGTCAACACGTTATACACTGCGGCGACATCCGGCGCGCACGTGCGTGCCGGCAGGCCCATGGGGCTGCAAATGACGGTTTTTCGGCGCTTTTTCATGCGGCCTCCCGCCATTCATCCAATGACTTTCCACACGGTTTCCAGTCTGCGCACACATGGTTTAGTATTTCGCAACCCAAAGACATCAAGATGTTGATGGCCCTTTCGAATCGGAACAGTCTCAAGGTTCGCACCGAGCGCACGCTTGAGAGTCGGAATTCTACTCATTTGGGTAGGATTTCAGACTTGGGGCCGGAATCCAACGATGGGGGAACGAACTAAGATGCGGATTCAACGACGTTTTACCGAGCAAGGACAATCGCCTTACGACGGCATCGCCTTTCGCGAAAGCGCCAGCGAGATCAAGAATCCCGACGGGTCGGTCGTCTTCTCTCTGGAGAGCTTCTCGGTACCGGCTCATTGGAGCCAGGTCGCGGCGGATATCCTGGCTCAGAAATATTTTCGTAAAGCGGGCGTGGCCGCGAGGCTGAAGCGCGTCGAGGAGAACTCGGTTCCGTCTTGGCTTTGGCGCTCCGTCCCCGACACCGATGCCCTCGAGACCTTGCCGGAAGCGGACCGGTTCGGCAGCGAGAGCGACGCGCGGCAGGTCTTCGACCGCCTGGC
This sequence comes from Hyphomicrobiaceae bacterium UBA7697, assembly GCA_002482645.1. GTDB lineage: Bacteria > Pseudomonadota > Alphaproteobacteria > Rhizobiales > Methyloligellaceae > Methyloceanibacter. Next base: position 11,724 of record DLGJ01000011.1, on the reverse strand, counting down.
GGGCACCTGGACCTATTGGGGCTGGAAGGGCGGCTACTTCTCCTCGGAGGAGGACGCCGGGGCCTTCTTCGACGAGATGCGCTACATGCTCGCCAAGCAAATGGGCGCCCCGAACAGTCCGCAATGGTTCAACACGGGCCTGCACTGGGCCTACGGCATCGATGGTCCGAGTCAGGGTCACTACTATGTGGACTTCGAGACCGGCGTCCTGAAGGCCTCCGAGTCGGCCTACGAGCACCCTCAGCCCCATGCCTGCTTCATCCAGTCGATTCACGACGACCTCGTCAACGAGAACGGCATCATGGATCTGTGGGTGCGCGAGGCGCGCCTGTTCAAATACGGCTCCGGCACCGGCACCAATTTCTCGCGGCTGCGCGGCGAGAGCGAACCCCTTTCGGGCGGCGGCAAGTCGTCCGGCCTGATGAGCTTCCTGCGCATCGGCGACAGGGCGGCCGGCGCGATCAAGTCCGGCGGCACGACGCGGCGCGCGGCGAAGATGGTCGTGGTGGACATGGACCACCCGGACATCGAGGCCTACATCAATTGGAAGGTCGTGGAAGAACAGAAGGTGGCGGCGCTCGTCACCGGCTCCAGGGTTCTGTCCGAGCGTCTGAATGCGGTCCTGCGGGCCTGCGTCAACTGCGACAGCGACAATGACGGCTGCTTCGATCCGAAGCAGAACCCCGCGCTGAAGCGGGAGATCAAGGCGGCGCGCAAAGCCAAGGTGCCGGACAACATGATCCGGCGCATCGTCCAGTTCGCGCGTCAGGGCTACACCTCGATCGATTTTCCCATCTACGACACGGATTGGGATTCGGAGGCCTACCGCACGGTCTCCGGTCAAAACTCGAACAACTCGGTGCGTGTCACCGATGAATTCCTGAACGCGGTCGAGAACGATGGCGACTGGGACTTGATCCTGCGCAAATCGGACGGCGTGGCGAAGACGCTAAAGGCCCGCGACCTCTGGGATCAGGTCGGTTACGCGGCCTGGGCCTGCGCGGATCCAGGCATTCAGTTCCACACGACGATCAACGATTGGCACACCTGCCCCGCCGCCGGGGAGATCAGGGCTTCCAATCCGTGCTCGGAGTATATGTTCCTCGACGACACGGCCTGCAATCTCGCCTCGCTCAACCTGATGGCCTTCCGCGCGGCCGACGGCAGCTTCGATATCGACGGCTACGAGCATGCCATCCGGCTTTGGACCCTCGTGCTCGAGATCGCCGTGACCATGGCGCAGTTCCCCTCGCGCCAGATCGCCCAGCTGTCCTACGAGTACCGCACGCTTGGGCTCGGCTACGCGAATATCGGCGGCCTCCTGATGGCATCCGGCATTCCTTACGACAGCGACGAGGGACGCGCGCTCGGCGGCGCCCTGACCGCCGTCATGACCGGCGTCGCCTACGCCACCAGCGCGGAAATGGCCCGCGAGCTCGGGGCTTTCCCCGGCTTCGAAGCGAACCGCGACTCCATGCTGCGGGTCATTCGCAATCACGCGCGCGCCTCGCGCGGCGAGCAGCACGGCTATGAAGAGCTGTCGACACCGCCGGTTCCGCTCGATCATGCCTCCTGCCCCGATCCGCGGCTTCTCACCCATGCCATGAGGGCCTGGGACCAGGCGCTGGAGCTCGGCCGCCAATACGGCTACCGCAACGCCCAAGCCACGGTCATCGCGCCCACGGGCACGATCGGCCTCGTCATGGATTGCGATACGACCGGTATCGAACCGGACTTCGCCTTGGTGAAGTTCAAGAAGCTGGCCGGCGGCGGCTATTTCAAGATCATCAATCGCATGGTGCCGCAGGCGCTCGAAGCGCTCGGCTACGAACAAGCCGAGATCAAGCGGATCATCGACTATGCGGTCGGTCTCGGTTCGCTCGACGGCGCACCGGGCGTCAATCACCAGGCGCTGGCGGGTAAGGGCTTCACGCCCGACAAGATCGAGGCCGTGGAGAAGGCCGTTTCATCCGCCTTCGACGTCAAGTTCGTGTTCAACAAATGGACGCTCGGCGAAGACTTCTGCACCAAGACGCTCGGCATTCCCACCGAACGGCTCGATCAGCCCGATTTCGACCTTCTGTCGGAGATCGGTTTTTCCAAGGCCGAGATCGACGCCGCCAACGAATATGCCTGCGGCGCGATGACCCTGGAAGGCGCGCCCGGTCTCGACCCGGCGCATCTGCCGGTGTTCGACTGCGCCTCGCCGTGCGGCCGCAAGGGCAAGCGCTTCCTCTCGGTCGAGAGTCATATCCGGATGATGGCGGCGGCGCAGCCCTTCATCTCCGGCGCGATCTCCAAGACCATCAACATGCCGAACGACGCCTCGGTCGAGGATTGCAAGGCGGCTTACTTGCTGTCCTGGCGCCTCGCTCTCAAGGCGAACGCGCTGTACCGCGACGGCTCCAAACTGTCTCAACCGCTCAACGCTCAACTCCTCGCCGACGAGGAAGACGAGCAGGACGAGGTGCTGGCGTCGGTGGCGTCCGATCAGCCCGCCGTCCAGCGCGCGACGGTCGTGACCGAGCGGATCGTCGAGCGCGTGATCGAACGGATCAAGGCATCGGCCGGCCGCGAGCGCTTGCCCGACCGGCGGAAGGGCTACACCCAGAAGGCCGTGGTGGGAGGACACAAGGTCTACTTACGGACCGGCGAGTACGACGACGGCCGTTTGGGCGAGATCTTCATCGACATGCATAAGGAGGGCGCCGCCTTCCGGTCGCTGATGAACAATTTCGCGATCGCGGTTTCGGTCGGCCTCCAATATGGCGTGCCGCTGGACGAGTTCGTCGACGCTTTCACCTTCACGCGTTTCGAGCCGGCGGGGCCGGTACGCGGCAACGAGGCCATCAAGAACGCGACCTCCATCCTCGACTACCTGTTCCGCGAGCTGGCGGTGTCCTATCTCGGCCGCTACGAGCTCGCGCATGTCGATCCCAACGAGATCGGCAGCACCACCGTCGGATCGGGCGACGCAAGCCACGGCCAACCGCGCGCGGAAACGCTGGTGTCTCCCGGCTTCACGCGCGGCCGTCTCGGCGAACGCCACGCGACACATGCAGGCGACGCGCAAAGCGTCACGGCGCAAGCCCAGATCGTCGGCGAGGACGACGACGAGGAGACCCTTCCGGATACGGCAAGCCAGGCCACGGCAATGCACGAGCCCACGGTCTCCGAAACGGCAGAGCATGTCGCCTTTGCGGTCGAGACCCTTGCCCAACGTGGCGCGTCGGCCCTCGTCGCCGAAGCACGCGTTAAGGGTTATGAAGGGGAAGCGTGTGGAGAATGCGGGAACTTTACCCTCGTTCGAAACGGGACGTGCCTCAAATGCGATACGTGCGGATCGACGAGCGGGTGTAGTTAGGGTGTAGTTCTAGAGTCATCCGATCAGCCAGCCACCCGATAGGAAGGGATCTCGAAATGGCAGCAGCGAAGAAGAAGACCGCAACGAAGAAGAGGGCCCCTGCAAAGAAGACGGCCGCCGCGAAGAAAAAGACAGTCGCGAGAAAGAAGGCGCCGGCGAAGAAAAAAACCACACGGCGCACCACCGCGAAAAAGACCGCAACCGCAAGGAAGCGTTCGACGGTGAAAAAGACCGTCGCGAAGAAGAAGGCACCGGCAAAAAAGAAAACCGCCCGCAAGACGACCGCGGCAAAAAAGCGGACTACGAAGAAGAAAGCTCCCGCAAAAAAGCGCGTCGCCAAGAAGAAGACCGTCGCAAAGAAGAGGACAGTCAGAAGGGCCTAGCTCCTCGTCAAATCTATCAAAAAAGGCGCGGGAACCCTGCTTCTTGCGCCTTTTTTATTAGAAATTCCAATGACTTGCGCAGCCGCTCCGGACTCGATCCGATTTTGCCGGCGCCTCCGCCTTCTCTTCGATCCGATGTCCCGAACGGCCTGCGATTCGCTGACCGAATAGCCGGCCGGACACCTTCATTCATCGTCACCGGGAGGCTCCAGCGCCACGGGCGCCATTCAGCTTCCGTTCGTGTACGGACGGTTCTCTCTCCGCCTCCCCGCATCGCCGCCACGTGAAGAGCATGACTCGAAAGCAGAGCGAGACCTCACCGGCATCCTCCTTCGAACCCTTCGCGATACGATCCGTACACAGCCTTGTTACACGCCGGAAATCGTACGCGGCATGCAGGGCTCCCTGGCACGAGGCAGGAGCGGCACGTTCGTCAGCACCTCCCATTGCCTTCCGGCGCCCTCCCCCACCGGCGAATCAAATGGACGGCGGCGTCAAAAACCGGACCGCCGGACAGGTTCGGAGGCGGTACCGGTAAAAAATTTCCACAGCTTTGAGAGCCCCTCGAAAACGGGGTGCGCTGTGCGGGTCGTCCCTCTTGGACGGGCGGCCCTAGGCCTCTTCCGCGGCACTGGCCGTAAAGCCGTGCTCGGCGATGACGCGCCAAAGAGCCTCGAGCGCTTCGTCCAGCCTGGTTTCGTCCGGGGAGCGGAGAACGAGGTAGGCGCCGTATCGCCCATGCTCGAAGAACGGATAGGACCCCATCTGCACATCGGCATAGGCTTCCTGAAGCGCGGCCAATGGCGAGGCAATCTCGCTCTCCGGCGCTCTGACCAGCACGGACCTGGCCTGTACCGGACGCCCTTTGGCGAGGCGCGGCATCACCTCGTCCAACATGACCTGCATGACGCCCGGGATGCCGGCCATGACGATCACGTTCTCGATCATGTAGCCCGGCGCCCGCGAAACGGCGTTGTGGATGAGCGCGGCGCCTTCCGGAATACGCGCCATTCTCAGTCGCGCCGGGGTGAGATCCTCCGCCAGGTATTGCAGGCGCATCGCCGCGACGGCCTCGTCGTTGACGGCGACGGGAACGCCGAAAGCCATGCCGATCGCGTCGGTGGTCACGTCGTCATGCGTCGGTCCAATGCCGCCGGTCGTCAGGACGTAGGTGTATCGGCGCCGGAGTGCGTTCACGGTCTCGGCGATCTCCGCCTCGAGATCGGCCACCACCCGCACCTCCCGAAGGTTTATGCCCGCATTGGAAAGATAGGCCGCGATGTAGGGCGTGTTCGCATCCTGGGTGCGGCCTGACAGGATCTCCTCGCCGATCACGACAAGCGCGGCGGTGACGGCCTTGTCCTGGGGCGGGTCCTGACTCATCTCACTTCTCCTTCGGCCGGATGCCGGGCTCCTCGTCCGTTCGGACCGTGCAGGTCCTTGCGGCAACGCGGCGGCCTTTCTAGGTTCCCTCCATGCTCATGCGGTTTTCTAGCCCGCTTGTCGAGGGCCGGTTGCTCCGGCGCTATAAGCGCTTTCTCGCCGATGTCGAACTTGAGTCCGGCGAGACGGTCACGGCCCACTGTGCCAATCCCGGCTCCATGCTGGGGCTTGCCGGGCCCGGCTCGCGCGTGTGGCTGTCGCGTTCGAACAATCCCAAGCGGAAACTGGCTTTTTCCTGGGAACTGATCGAGGTCGATCTTGGGCGCGGACCGACGCTTGTCGGCATCAACACATCAAGTCCGAACGGCGCCGTCTCCGCAGCCATCCGGTCGGGCCTCGTTCCGGAGCTCTCGGGCTATTCGTCCCTGCGACGGGAAGTGCGCTATGGCGGCAACAGCCGGATCGACATTCTACTTGAAGACGAAGCCCGGCCGCCCTGCTACGTGGAGATCAAGAACGTCCATTTGATGCGCAAGGCGGGCCTCGCGGAGTTTCCGGACTCGGTGACGGCGCGCGGCGCGAAGCATCTCAAAGAGCTCTCCGGCGTGGCCGCCTCGGGGGCGCGGGCCGTGATGGTCTATTTCGTACAGCGCGGCGATGCCGAAACCTTCGCGCTGGCCGGGGACATCGATCCGGCCTACGCGGCGGCCTTTCATGAAGCCACGGCACTCGGTGTCGAGGCGCTCGTCTTGGCGTCCAGCCTGACCTTGGAAGGGCTCGAACTGCCGCGCGCCATTCCACTTGTGCCGCGAAACACCGGGAATGTGGCGCCCGCGCCTTGAACCCTGCACGATTTCGCACTAGCTGTTGCCGGAACGCTTCCTATAATCCATACCCATGTCCAATCTCGAAATCGCCCGCGCCCAGGCGCGCGACAATAGAATCAAACTCCACGGTCCCGAAGCCTTCGCCAGCATGGCGAAAGCGGGGCGCCTCGTGGCCGAAGCCCTCGACATGCTCGTCGACCATGTCGAGCCGGGCGTCAGCACCGAGGCGCTGGACGATCTGGTGTTCGCGTTCGCCATGTCCCATGGCGCCATTCCCGCGCCCCTGAACTATCGCGGCTTTCCGAAATCGTGCTGCACCTCGTTGAACCACGTGGTGTGTCACGGCATTCCAGGCTCCCGGACGCTGCGGGAGGGCGACATTCTCAATATCGACGTCACGCTGATCGTCGATGGCTGGCATGGCGATTCCAGCCGCATGTACCCGGTCGGCAAGATCTCCCGTGCCGCGGAGCGCCTTCTCGAGGTGACGCATAAATCCTTGATGCTCGGCATCGAGGCGGTCAAGCCGGGAGCGACGACAGGCGATATCGGACATGCCATCCAGACCTATGCCGAGGCGGAGCGCTGCGGCGTGGTGCGCGATTTTTGCGGCCACGGCCTCGGACGCGTTTTCCACGACCGGCCGAACATCCTTCACTACGGAGAGCCGGGCGAAGGACTGCCGTTGAAGCCCGGCATGCTGTTCACGATCGAGCCGATGATCAATCTCGGCAAACCGCATGTGAAGATCCTCTCCGACGGCTGGACCGCCGTGACGCGCGACCGTTCGCTGTCCGCGCAATACGAGCACACGGTCGGCGTGACGGAGACGGGTTGTGAGATCTTCACCCTTTCGCCGAAAGGGCTCGACCGCCCGCCGGTGCGCGGTTGACGTCGAGTCTTTCGAGGGGGCAGCGAACCGGGACTCGGCACGATGAGTTCTGACGGCAAGACGGGCCCCGGCAAAGATGGATTCGCGGAAGCCGCCAAGCCGCACTATCTCGGCCACCGCGAACGGCTGCGCAAACGGTTCCGCGAAGGCGGCGCGGAGCCCCTTCCCGATTACGAACTTTTAGAGCTCGTGCTTTTCCGCGCCATGCCGCGCCGGGACACGAAGCCTCTGGCCAAGGCCATCCTCTCCCGCTTCGGCACCTTTGCCGAGGCGATCAACGCACCCGAGGATCGGTTGCTCGAAGTGCCCGGCCTCGGCGAAGCGGCCGTGACGGAACTCAAGATCGTCCGCGCCGCCGCGCTCCGCCTCATGCGCGGCGAGGTTCTGGAGCGCCCGGTGCTATCGTCCTGGCAAGGCGTTCTCGACTATTGCCGCGCGGCGATGGGATTCGCGGCCAAGGAGCAGTTCCGCATTCTGTTCCTCGACAAGCGGAACCAGATCATCGCCGACGAGGTGCAGCAGGAAGGCACCGTGGACCACACGCCGGTCTATGTCCGGGAAGTGGTGAAACGAGCACTCGAACTCTCCTCCACGGCCATCGTGCTCGTGCACAATCATCCGTCCGGAGACCCAACGCCCTCCAGGGCCGATATCGAGATGACCAAGCAGATCGTCGCCGCCGCCAAGCCCCTGGGGGTCGTCGTTCACGACCACATCATCGTCGGCAAGCAAGGTCACGTCAGCTTCCGAGGCTCGGGGCTTCTTTGACGATCGCGGAACCGGCCGGCAACAGGCCGCCGGGCACGCCTGCCCGAAGCAGGCCCTCGGGCGGCCTGGCGATTAGAACCGCACCGCCAAGATGGAAAGCCGTTACGCCGGGTTCGGACCGAACACGAGCACGGCGTTCAGGCCGCCGAAAGCGAAGGAGTTCGACATCACGTAGTTGACGTCGCGCTTCTTGCCTTCATTGGGCGTGTAGTCCAGATCGCATTCGGGATCGGGCTCTTTGAGGCCGATCGTCGGTGGGATGAAGTTCTCTTCGAGCGCCTTGATGGACGCCGCCGCCTCGATCCCCCCGCACGCACCGAGCGTATGCCCGTGCATGGACTTGGTGGACGAAATGGAGAGGTTGTTCGCCGCGTTGCCGAACACGTGCTTGATGGCCCGCGTCTCGTTGACGTCGTTCACCGCCGTGGCCGTACCGTGGGCGTTGATATAATCGATGTCGGAGGGGGCGAGTTGCGCATCGTCGAGCGCGATCTGCATCGCCGTCGAGGCGCCATCGATGGACGGGTTGACCATATCGGCCGCGTCCGCCGTCATGCCGAAGCCCATCAGCTCGGCGAGGATCGGCGCGCCGCGCGCCTTGGCCCTCTCGTACTCTTCCAGCACAAGCACGCCCGAGCCTTCGGCGAGAACGGTTCCGTTGCGCGTCTTGGAGAAGGGAAACAGCCCGTCGGGGCTCAGCACGCGCATCGCCTGCCAGGCGCGCGTGGCGCCCCAGTTGAGCGAGGCTTCCGCCGCACCGGCAATGCCGGTGTCCACCAGGCCGCTGCGGATCATTTGGTAGACGACGCCGATCGAATGGGTTGCGGTCGAGCAGGCGCTGACGACGCCGAAGGTCGGCCCTTTGATACCGTATTCGATGCTTACATGAGCCGATGCGGACGATCCGATCGCCTTCAGAAGCGTCAGCGGGTGAGTCGCGCGCTTGTTCTCCTTGAAGAGCATCTTGTAGGAGAATTCGAGGGTGGTCAGACCGCCGACGCCCGACCCGATCACGCAGGCCGTGCGATAGGCGTCTTCATCGCTGATGGGCGTTTCGAGCCCCGACTGGGCGACCGCCTCCCGAGCCGCGCAGCCCGCATATTGCGAGTACTTGTCGGCCATCAGGAGCTGCTTGCTCAGCTCGCGCTCCCTGGGGTCGAAGTCCGGAACCTCACCTGCGATGGTGATGTAGAGTTCATCGGTTTCGAAGCTCTGAACCTCGCGAATGCCGCATGTGCCAGACTTCAGTCCCGACCAGAATTTTTCGACGCCAGTACCCAAAGGCGTGACGACGCCCTGGCCAGTGACCACGACGCGCCTGCGTCCGTTAGAGTGTGTCATGTAATGCTAAGCCGTAACTCCAAGCCTGGCCGACAACCCGGAAAGCTCTCGGGCGGTTAGGCTGGTCTAAGCTGCTGCGCCCGAGGCCTTCGACTCTGCGATAATTCCCTTCACGCGATCGACAACCGAGCCGACCGTCGCAAACGCTTCGACTTCCTCGTTGGCATTATAGGGAATTTCGATACCGAAGGTATCCTCAATATCAAAGACGATGACCGCCAGATCGAGGGACTCGATCTCCAGGTCGCTCAGAGGCGTCTCGAGCGTAACGTCCTTGGAGGGATCCTTCATGTTCTTCCGCAAAATCTCGATGATCTTGGTGGCCACCTCGTCCATATCACTCTCCCTGCCCCGTTGAGGGGTCCGTGTGTAATGTTCCCTGGCTAAAACATAGCTGGTTCGAGGGCAAGTCACGCAATGGAATAGACTTAAAAACAGGTCGAGTCCAGCCGCACCATGCTCGCTCGATTGCAGATACTATACGCTCTAATCGCTAACAAAATGGGCGTTTTTGCGCCTGCGCCTGCCTTCGTTTCAGCATAATGTGTGGGCGTCATATGCGCTAAGGCGCGCGTAATACCAACCCCGTGCTACATTAATACAGCAATCCGGGCTTGCGGCGAATTGCCTCCCCCCGAAGGTACGGCGCATGCCCCCTAACAAGCCGAATTGCAAGGCAAATTACTGTCGATTCCGATGGCTGCCAAGGTAAATCCCACGGCGATCGAGGCCGCAGCAGACCCGCTGAGTCGCCCCTGGCTGAAATCCTACCCGGCCGGACTGGCCTGGGCGGTCCGTTTCGAGCCCGGTCTTGTCCACACTTTGCTCGACGATGCGGTTCGGCGCTACGGCGGCAGGACGTGCACACACTTTCAGGGCAAATCCCTGACTTACGACGAAATCGGCGCTCTGTCGGACCGGGCGGCGAAGGGCCTGGCGGCGCTTGGGGTCCGCGAAGGCGTGAAGGTTGGGCTGCTCCTGCCCAATTCGCCGACCTACATCGTCTACTTCTTCGGAATCCTCAAAGCGGGCGGGACGGTCGTCAATTTCAATCCCTTGTACAGCGTCGAGGAGATTGCCTGTCAGATCCGCGACAGCGAAACCCGGATCATGGTGACGCTCGATCTTCAGGTCCTGTTCGGGCAGATCGAGCCCTTGCTGGCCAACGGCACGCTGGAAAAGGCGGTGGTGGCGGACTTTTCCGCGCTGCTGCCCCCCCTGAAGCAGGTCGGACTGAAACTGACGCGCCGGGTCAAGCGCGCCAAGATCGGCTGGTCGCGCCAGCGGCGGCATATCGTCCGCGAGCGCAAGCTTCTGGCCAATGACGGCGACTTCCAACGGCCCGCGATCACGCCAGAGACCATCGCGGTCCTGCAATATACGGGCGGCACCACGGGCACGCCCAAGGGCGCGATGCTCACCCACGCCAATATCTTCATCAACACATCTCAGGTGAGGCAGTGGGGGCGCCGGCCCCCCGATCAGATCGACCGGATTCTGGGCGTGCTGCCGCTGTTCCATGTCTTCGCGATGACGACGGTCATGACCTTCGGCATCGCCAGCGGCATGGAACTCGTTCTGATGCCGAAATTCGACCTCGGTCAGACCCTGAAACTCATCGGCCAGTTGCAGCCCTCGGTGATGCCGGGGGTCCCGACCCTGTTTCAGGCGCTCCTGCACCATCGCAAGATCGAAACCTACGACCTCTCCTCGCTCCAATTTTGCATCTCCGGCGGCGCGGCCCTGCCCTTGGAGGTCAAGAGGGGATTCGAGAAGCTGATCGGCGGCGTGCTGGTGGAAGGTTACGGGCTCAGCGAGACCTCGCCGGTGGCCACGTGCAACCCGTTCGAGACGGTCAAGGACGGCTCGATCGGGCTTCCGCTGCCGGCCACGGACATCTCTATCCGGTCGCTCGAAGATCCCGCTCAAGAGATGCCGTGCGGATCGCCAGGAGAGATTTGCATCGCCGGACCGCAAGTGATGCGCGGCTATTGGAACAAGCCGGACGAGACGGCCGACTCATTTGCCGGGAACTATTTCCGCACGGGCGATGTGGGCTACATGGACGGCGACGGCTTCATCTTCATCGTCGACCGTATCAAGGACATGATCAATTCCGCGGGGTTCAAGGTCTATCCAAGGCGGGTCGAGGACGCCATTTACGAGCATCCGGATGTCGCCGAATGCTGCGTGGTCGGTATTCCCGACACCTATCGGGGCGAAGCGCCGAAGGCCTATGTCCGCTTACACGAAGGAAGTCAGGCGACCGCGGTGGACCTCATGAATTTCTTGCGGCCCAAACTGTCGAAACTGGAACTGCCGGTGGCGGTCGAGTTCCGCGACGAACTGCCCAAGACAATGATCGGCAAACTCTCGAAGAAAGCGCTCCGCGCCGAGGCCGGTCACTAGGATTGCCGCCGCGGCTGCCGGCGCCGAATCGCGCCGGCCGTCATTGTGCGCCTGATTCCTGGAACGGCCCTAGCGCGTCCAGGGCATGAGGTTCTGTCCTTGTGCCTGCAGCTCTTTCAAGCGCTTCTGACGGCGCATCTGACGCCGCTCGCGCCACGAGAGCTTCCGTCCGGCCTCGTCTTCCGCTTCCGCCGTTTCGGTTTCGAAGGCCGTTCCAGCCGAATCAGGAGAGGCCGGGTCGGCATCGTATGCGTCGCCGTATGCGTCGGCTGGTCCGGATTGCGGCGCCGGCGCGTACCGTGCCGCCGGAGGAGCGCCGGGTGCGGGCTCGGAGGCGGGCGCGGCCGACGCGGTCGC
>DLGJ01000013.1 GCA_002482645.1 Hyphomicrobiaceae bacterium UBA7697 | reverse complement strand
AAGACCGGCGGCAAGCAGTATGTCGGCGTGTACTCCGGCATTGGCGGCTGGATCGGTCTTCCGGTCACCGCTGGTCTGGACCTGAGCGACAAGTTCGGTGCCATCGGTGCTACGGCCATGACCAAGGCCGCTGGCCTGCAGTTCATTCCGCAGGGCGGTGAGCTCAACGTCTTCCGCATCTACGAGTAATTAAACTCTCGTAACGTGGAGATTAACGGCGCCCGATGCCCTTGTGGCATCGGGCGCTTCTCTCTTATATATCCGGGAAGATTTGCCCCCCACGGCGGGTACGCCTGGCGGGAATACCTCCCGCCACCCGGCCTGCCTTACACGTTGAGGCGATAGTCCGTGTCATTCCGTTACCCCTCGATCACCACGACCCTTACGGCCGCCGCGCTTGTCCTGGGCGCCGCCGCCGCGCATGCCGCCGAAAGCAAGCAGATTCGGCGCGATCTCAACAAAACCTACGAACAACTCACGCCGAGCGAGCACATTGCCATCCGTGCCGCCGCGAAGGCCGCCTACAAGGGCAAGAAGCTCCAGACGCTGAATATCTGCGCCGATCCCGGAAACATGCCCCTCTCGAACATGCAAAGAGAGGGCTTTCAGAACAAGATGGCCGAGTTGCTCGCCGATGCGACGGGCGCCGAGATCAAGTATCACTGGCAGCCCTTCATCGAGCGCGGACTGACGCGTTCGACCTTCGACGAGCGCCTTTGCGATGTGATGTTCGATATTCCGAAAGGCTATGACCGGCTGCTGACGACGGAGCCGGTCTACAAGACGCCCTATGTTCTGGTTTACCGGAACGACAAGGGCTTGAAATTGTCGGGCTTGAACGATCCGAAGCTGAAGGATCTCACGATCGGCGTCTTCCAGACGTCGGGTGTGCGGCGAGCTCTTGCCAAGCGCGGGATTGTCGACAACGTCAAGCTCCAGCTTCAGACTCATGACGGCGATCTCGTGCCGGAGAATCAGCCCTGGTACGTCATCCAGAAAATGTTGAACGGCGAGATCGATGTGGCGGCCGTCTACGGCCCCTTCGCCGGTTGGGTCAAGACCATGAAGAACGAGCCGATCGATATCGTTCCGATCAATTTGGATGACGACACGGTGCCGTTGGAGTTCGAAATGGCCATCGGCGTGCGGCAAACCGACGTCTTCCTCAAATATCTCCTCGAATGGGCCATGGACGACAAGGCCGAGGAGATTGAAGCGATCTTGAGGAAATACGGCGTACCGCTGGTTCAGTGCAGCAAGTGCTACGTGCCCGGCGACTTGCCGGCCCATGGCAGCTACATCAAGCTCGCCGATCAGAAATACGAAGCCCGGCCGGATCTCGCTTCTCCCGATCAGATCGTGACGATGGAGAAGCTGGAAGGCTGGCTCGAAGAGGGTGCCGACCCTAATCAGGAACTGAGCAACGCGCTGATCGCCAACGATCCTGACCGCATCAAGTTCCTGGTGTCCAAGGGCGCGGACGTGAACAAGCCCGATCTTCAAGGGTGGACGCCGCTGACCACTGCGGCACGCCAGCGTCACGACAAGACGATCGATCTCTTGGTCGAACTGGGTGCCGATCCCAACGAGCACGACGAGAACGGCATTACACCTCTCGCGGCCGCTCTGATGCGCGATCACGTGCCGTCGATCCAAGCTTTGGTCAAGCATGGCGCGAATGTGGAAGAGCCAGGCCAGGACAATTTCCGGCCGCTCGCGCTCGCCCTGGCCGAGAGCAAGTACGAGGCGGCCAAGGCCCTTATGGAAGGCGGTGCCGATGTCAGCATCGCATCCGGCGCGCAAGGCTTGACCCCGCTGATGATCGTCGCCGCGCAAACCGGTCCGGCGGAGGGCTCCATCTTTCTTCCGGGCAGCGCACGGCCGACGGACATCGCCAAAACTCTGATCGAGAAGGGCGCCAATGTCGACGGGCAGGCGAAGGACGGCATGACGGCGTTGATGGTGGCCGCGGCCAATAACAGCGCGCCGATGATCGGCCTTCTGATGGATGCCGGCGCCGACCCGGCGCTCAAGAACGAGCGCGGACAAACCGCCGAGGACATCGCCGATCTCAACGACAACAAGGAGGCCTCTCAAGCCATTCGGGTGCTGTCGCTGTCGCGCGGGAGCGCGCCTTCGAAAGCCGCGGACACGGGTGGCGCAACGGCGAAACAATGAGTGCCATGGTCGCGAACGCTTTGAGACGATGGGGGGCCGCGGCTATTGCCGTGGCCTTCTGCTTAGGAGCGGCGGTTCCCGCCATGGCGGCGGACTATCCCGACTTCGACGACGCCTCGGTCACGCAGCGCACCGAGCAGGTCATCGAGGAGCGTTCCAAGGACGGCGTGTTCGTGTTCCACGATCCGAAGCTCGATGAGGACTTGAACCTCGTTTACGAGAAGATGCGGGTCGTGCGGGGCATGAAGGGATATGGCTGGTTCGCGAACGCGATCTTTCACGACAAGGACGATCCCCGCAAACAGTACGCGCTCGATTTCTGGTTTAAGCCGCAGCGGGACGGAGACAGTCTCGACCTGATCGACATCCGCGTGCAGAAGGGTCCCAAGCGGGACGGCGACGGCTATATCATGGTTACCCGGCTACCCGTGGCCTGGTGGTGGCTCCCGGTTCAGGAACATCCGGGCGACATGGAGGTGGTGCGTGCCTGGCACGTGATGAGCGCGATCCACAACTACATCGCCAAGAACAAGAATGCCGACGGCGCCCTTGAGCTAAAGGATAGCAAGACCGGTGAGACCATCCCCCTCGAATTCGTAGAGATGCATCAGCCCATCCGCTACCTCAAGAAGGACGGGCATTATTTCGCGTGTACCGACTTCCGCAGGATGGGTAGCAAAGACGAATATTACGACATCGACTTCTGGGTCGACGAAAAGAGCGGCCGGCTCGACGTCTCGGACGTGAAGATCCACAAGGTTCCTGTGAAGGAGGACGGTATCTGGATTCAGGTGCCGCGCTATACGTTCGAAGGCATGGATTTCGAGATCACCCATTAAGCCTCTCTCCGGCCCGCCGCGGACCCCAGGGGGGCAATGCCGGGCCACGGTGGCGTCCCTTCCTGGACATACTCCGGATTCGACTATGACATTCGCAAACTGGCCGATCGGCCTACAAAGGCACCGAAATGGCAGTGAACGGGAGGAGGGCGTACTCAAACCGGCGAGAGCGTGTGGGACGGCGCCGTGGCGCCGGTGGGTCGCGATGCGACGGATCGTTCGGAAGATGGTTAGCAAGGATTGAGCCGGGCCATGATTGCTGAGGTCTTCGCGGGCGGGGCATCCCTTGGTAGTCTTATGTGCCGCTTAAGCCCTGTGTCCGATGATCACTTTTCGACTTTTTTCTGACTCAATCGGCTTCGAAGACGGTAGTGTTGGCCCGGACTGGCCCTCTTTGGGGCCGCGTCGCCGAGCGCCCCGAGGAAGGTCGGATTAGGCTTTTGGAATTCGATAGGCTCAAACAAAACTCAAACTAGGGTAAGGAAGACGTACCGTGCGCAAAATTATCATTGGAGTACTGACAGTCGCCTTCGTTGGCGCCATGAGCGTGTTTGCCGGAACCGCCAAGGCTGAGGATGAGGCGTGCTGTCCGAAGGACGACCAGACGCCGCCTCTGGAACTCATCAAGAAGACGCCGATCGGCGGCCTGCACAATCCCTACAATGACGACCCTGCGGCGCTCGAGGAAGTTGGCCAGAAGAAGTACCTCTCATACAGCTGCAACGGTTGCCATGGCGGCGGTGGCGGTGGCGGCATGTGCCCGCCGCTGACGAACGACACGTTCGTGTACGGTGCTGACGACGACACGTTGTTCCGGCTGATCGCGGAGGGTTCCGACGAGCTGCAGAAGCAGGGCTACACGCGCGTCAGGAAGGAAATCGTGACCGGCCCGATGCCGCCTTTCGGCAACATCATCAAGACGTCGGACGATATGTGGAAGGTGATCTCATTCATCCGTGCCAAGAACCCGAGCTCAATGAAAGATGTAGACAAGCCGGCGCAGACGCCTGGCAGCAAGACGGAGTAGGGGCGCCTCGATCGTCCTCGACGGATTGAGAAAGGCCGCCGTATCCGGACAGGGTACGGCGGCCTTTCCGCTTTCTGAAACCTTGGTAATGTTTCTGTCGCGGTCTGGAAGGCCTGCGGCGAATTCCATATATTCAATTTCAAATTTGGCCTCAGCCAAACCGGCGATGCGGGCGCCCTACGTGGCGGGGGCAGAGCACCAATTCTGAGCCAGTCGAGAAGAGACGACAGACATGCAGGATCGCGAATGAGAATTCTCCGCGCCGGACCGGAAACGCCAAAGGGCTCGATGCATCCGCTTTGTTCGAAATTTCCTGCTCTGATCGGTACGTATTTGATAATCGGCCTTGCCTTCGGCGCCGCCGGGGCGATGCCTGCTGCGGCCGAAGAGGCGGCGGACACATCGTCCGCTCAGGCCCCGGCTGCCGATGCGCCGGCGAAGCCCGCCGCCGCGTCCAAGCCCGCCGCCGCGGCCGCGGACGACAAGAAGCTGATGCGCGTCTACTACCTCGGCAAGGAGTATGACGAGCCGCTGCCGCTCTCCTACGCCGAGGAGGTCGTCACCGACAAAGGCATTCAGGGCGCGCGCCTGATGCTCAAGGAGGCGAACCAGGCGGGCAATTTCGTGGGCCATGCCTTCGAGCTCGACGAGGGCATCGTGCCGGACGATGGCGACGTCGTCGCCCGGGCCAAGGAGGCGCTTGCCTCCGGCCACAGGTTCTTCCTCACCGATCTCGAACCGGACGATTTGCTCGCCGTGGCGGATCTGCCCGAGGCCGGGGACGCGATTTTCATGAACATCCGTTCCAGCGCCACCCGGCTGCGCCAGGAGGACTGCCGGCAGAACGTGTTCCACGTCATTCCGGATTACGCGATGCGGGCCGATGCGCTGGCGCAGTATCTGATCTGGAAGAAATGGCCGAAGTGGTATGTCATCCGCCGCGACACGCCGGAGGACCAGGACTACCTCGCGATGGTGAAGCGGTCCGCCGCACGCTTTGGCGGCAAGGTGGTGGAGGATCATCTCTACGACCTGCCCCCCGGCGCCCGGAACATCGACTCCGGCCATCAGCAGATCCAGCAGCAGATGGCGCAGGAGACCGAACGCGCGCCCGAACACGATGTCGTTTGGGCCATCAACAGCGACGACGATTTCGGCGACTATCTGATGTACCGCACCACGTTGCCGCGGCCGGTGGTGGGCACCCAGGGGCTCCAGGCCACCGCTTGGGACAAGTCCTACACGGAGTCGGGTGCCATGCATTTCCAGAACGCAATTCCCCGTCTTGCCGACCGCAAGCCTGTGGAGCGCGACTACACGGCATGGCTCGGCTTCCGGTCCCTGTCCGAAGCCGCCATGAAGTCCGGCAAGGTCCAGCCAAAGGACGTGAAGAAATATCTCCTGTCCGAGGACTTCAAGCTCGAGGCCTTCAAGGGCCAGGCGCTGAGCTTCCGCCCCTGGGATCACCAAATGCGGCAACCGGTCATTCTGGGCGGCGGCACGCGCGTGCCCGTTTCCACCTCGCCGCAGGAAGGCTTCCTGCACCCGACGAATCTTACCGACACGCTCGGCTTCGACGGGCCCGAGTCCAAGTGCAAGTTCAAGAAGTGATCTCCGGCGAAGGAGGTTCCGAGAGAGTCGCGGGCGTTCGGCTGCCGCGTGCGCCACGGCGGTCATCGGGTTCCTATGCCGAAGAGATCATCGAACTACGCTACCAAAGCTTGCGAAGCGGCAACCGGTTGAGCGAGACTGCCTCGCCTGGATCGCCTTCCGACACGCTCGGTTTTGATATGCCCGAATCCAAGTGCGAATTGAAGTAAGCATCTGCAAAGGGACACTCATGAAACGCTCCAGC
This sequence comes from Hyphomicrobiaceae bacterium UBA7697, assembly GCA_002482645.1. Classification (GTDB taxonomy): domain Bacteria; phylum Pseudomonadota; class Alphaproteobacteria; order Rhizobiales; family Methyloligellaceae; genus Methyloceanibacter. Next base: position 24,454 of record DLGJ01000013.1, on the reverse strand, counting down.
CTTGCTACCGCTTGCGCGACAGCGCTCCTTCTAGGCTCCGCCTCCGTGGCGCATGCCGAAACGATCTTCGTGTCGAACGAGAAGGACAACACGATCACCGTCATCGACGGCGATACGCTTGAGACGATCAAGACGGTCAAGACCGCACGCCGTCCGCGCGGCATCATCCTCAGCCCGGACTACAAGGAGCTGTTCGTGGCGGCGGGCGACGGCGACATCATCGACGTCATCGACACCAAAACGCTCGAAATTACCCGCCAGTTGGAGAGCGGTCCGGATCCGGAATTGATGGACGTCGATCCGGATGGGAAGATCATCTACATCGCCAACGAGGACGACAGTCTCGTTACGATCATGGAGGTCGACTCTGGCAAGGTTTTGGCCGAAGTGCCTGTGGGCGTGGAGCCCGAAGGCATGGCCGTGAGCCCCGACAACAAATACACCGCGGCCACCTCGGAAAGCACGAGCATGGCCCACATCATCGACAACGCGACACACACGCTGATCGCCAACGTCCTGGTCGACTCACGTCCGCGCGAGGCGAAGTGGACGAAGGACGGCAAGGAGCTTTGGGTTTCCTCGGAGGTTGGCGGCACCATTTCGGTGATCGACCCGGCGACCTGGGAGATCACCAAGAAGATCGGCTTCGAGGTGCCCGGCGTTCGTCCCGAGCAACTGCAACCGGTCGGGATGGACTTCGTTCGCGACGGTAAAATGATGCTGGTGCCGCTGGGGCCGTCCAATCGTGTCGCGGTCATCGACACCGCGACGAAGGAAGTCGTCGACTATATCCTGGTCGGCCAACGTCCTTGGCATGGCGAGCTCAGCGCAGACGGCAAGAAGTACTACGTCGCGAACGGACTCACCAACGACATGACCGTCATCGACGTGGACAGGTTGAAAGCGATCAAGTCCGTGCCGGTGGGGCGTCTGCCTTGGGGCGTCGCGGTCATGCCCGGTAAGCCGGACGTCTAGACCTCGGAGTCGGGTCCTACCGCAGGCGCGCCCGCCATCGAGGGCAACGCATGCCGGGACGGCGCGAACGGCGCCGCCAGAAGCCGTCCGTGCCTTTACGAGGCCTCTGTGCCCCCGAAGCTCGTCTCGGTGACCTCTCGTCTTTCCTTGAGATCGAGGAGCGCCTCTTTGACGAGTGGATCGAGTCCGTCTCCGCCTTGATCGATATAGGCGAAGATTGCGGTGCGCATACGGGGTTCCCAGAATTTCCTGATGTGGTTGGCGATGCCGGGAACGATCTCGTCCTTCCGTTGATACTGGAAGAATTTGCCGATCTGATTTGCCATATGGACGAGATTTTCGGGCTTCATAAGCTTGAGGCTCTCCGTTGGATGAGGCGAGGGGCGGAGATTACTCCGCCGCCTCCAAAGGCTCCGCAATGCGGCGCGCGGCCCTCGACAGTTCCTCGTACTCCTCCTGCCATTCGGACGGCCCGTTGCACGGCGCGACCTGAACGGCCGTCACCTTGTATTCGGGGCAGTTGGTGGCCCAGTCGGAGAACTCCGTCGTCACCACGTTCACCTGCGTCGTCGGGTGGTGGAATGTGGTGTAGACGACCCCAGGCGCCACACGCTCGGTGACGAGTGCCCGCAAAGTCGTCTCGCCGGTACGGCTGGTGATTTTCACCCAGTCTCCGTCGCGGACGCCGTGGGTTTCGGCATCGAACGGGTGAATCTCGAGACGATCGGCCTCATGCCAGACCACATTGTCCGTGCGCCGCGTCTGCGCGCCGACATTGTACTGCGACAGGATGCGGCCGGTGGTGAGCAGCAGCGGGAACCGCGGACCGGACTTCTCGTCCGTCGCCACATACTCGGTGATGACGAACTTGCCCTTGCCGCGCACGAACCCGTCGAGATGCATGATCGGCGTGCCTTCCGGCGCCGCGTCATTGCAGGGCCACTGCACCGAACCGAGCTCGTCGAGCTTCTCGAAGGAGACGCCGGCGAAGGTCGGGGTCAGACGCGCGATCTCGTCCATGATCTGCGAGGGATGATCGTAGTGCATCGGATAGCCCAATGCGTTCGACAGCATCTGGGTAATCTCCCAGTCCTCGTAGCCGTTGAGCGGAGCCATCACCTTGCGAACCGGCTGAATGCGGCGTTCGGCATTGGTGAACGTGCCGTTCTTCTCGAGGAAGGTCGAACCGGGAAGGAACACGTGCGCGTAGTTCGCCGTCTCGACCAGGAACAGGTCCTGCACCACCACGCATTCCATCGCGGCCAGGCCGGCGGCCATGTGCTGGGTGTTCGGGTCGGATTGGAGAATATCCTCGCCCTGGATGTAGAGGCCCTTGAACGAGCCGTCGAGCGCGGCGTCGATCATGTTGGGAATGCGCAGGCCCGGCTCTTTATCGAGCGGACGGCCCCAGAGGGACTCGAACATCTCGACCGTATGCCCATCGGAGATGTGCCGGTAGCCGGGCAGTTCGTGCGGGAAGGAGCCCATATCGCAAGACCCCTGCACATTGTTCTGACCGCGCAAGGGATTCACGCCAACGCCGTTGCGGCCGATATTGCCGGTGGCCATGGCGAGATTGGCGATGGCCATCACAGTCGTCGAGCCCTGGCTGTGCTCGGTCACGCCGAGGCCATAGTAGATGGCCGCGTTGCCGCCGGTCGCATAGAGGCGCGCGGCGCCGCGGATCGCCTCGGCCGGAACGCCCGAAATCTTCTCGATGGCTTCGGGCGCGTGGCGCGGATCGGAGACGAACGCGACCCACTCCTGGAACTCGTCCCACTCGCAGCGCTCGCGGATGAACGCCTCGTCCATCAGCCCTTCCGTCACGACCACGTGGGCCAGCGACGTGACCACGGCCACGTTTGTGCCCGGCCGCAAGGGCAGGTGATAGTCCGCCTCGATGTGAGGCGAGCGGACCAGATCGATTTTGCGCGGATCGACAACGATCAGCTTGGCGCCTTCGCGCAGGCGCTTCTTCATGCGCGAGCCGAACACCGGATGAGCGTCGGTCGGGTTGGCGCCGATCACCAGGATCACGTCGGTCTCGTCAACGGAGTCGAAGTCCTGCGTGCCGGCGCTCGTGCCGTATGTCGTGTTGAGTCCGTAGCCCGTGGGCGAGTGGCACACGCGGGCGCAGGTGTCGACATTGTTGTTGCCGAAACTGGTGCGGACCAGCTTCTGAACGAGGAAGGTTTCTTCGTTAGTGCAGCGGGACGAGGTGATGCCGCCCACGGAGCCGCGGCCGTATTTGGCCTGGATACGCTTGAACTGCGATGCCGCGTACTGGATGGCCTCTTCCCAAGAGACCTCCCGCCACGGATCGGTGATCTTCTCGCGGATCATCGGATTCAGAATGCGATCCTTGTGCTGCGCATAACCATAGGCGAAGCGGCCCTTGATGCAGGAATGGCCGTGATTGGCCTTGCCCGCCTTGTAGGGGATCATGCGAACAAGTTCGTCGCCGCGCATTTCCGCGCGGAAGGCGCAACCGACGCCGCAATAGGCGCATGTCGTCACGACGGCCTTGTCCGGCGTGCCGATTTCGATCACCGACTTCTCGTTCAGTGTCGCCGTGGGGCAAGCCTGAACGCAAGCGCCGCAGGACACACACTCGGAGTCGATGAAATCCTCCTCCATCGACGGCGACACCACGGAGTCGAAACCGCGATTGGCGATCGTCAAGGCGAACGTGCCTTGCACCTCCTCGCAAGCGCGGACGCAGCGCGAGCAGACGATGCACTTGGACGGCTCGTAGGTGAAGTAAGGGTTGGAGACGTCGAGGCCCGGATTGGGATGCCGCGCACCCTCATAGCCGTAGCGCACATCGCGCAGGCCCACGGCGCCGGCCATGTCCTGCAGCTCGCAGTCGCCATTGGCCGAGCAGGTGAGGCAATCGAGCGGATGCTCGGAGATATAGAGCTCCATCACGCCCTTGCGAAGCTGCTTCAGCCTGGAGGTCTGCGTCTTGACCACCATGCCCTCGCCGACCGGCGTGGTGCATGAGGCAGGCGTTCCGTTACGGCCCTCGATCTCGACCAGGCAAAGTCGGCAAGACCCGTAAGAGTCCAGCATGTCCGTGGCACAGAGCTTCGGAATTTGCGTTCCCAGCTCCATCGCGGCGCGCATGATCGAGGTTCCCTCGGGCACCATGACTTCCTCGCCGTCGATGGTCAGCGTCACCATCTTCTCCGACGGCGATTGGGGGGTTCCGTAGTCGAGTTCCGGGTTCAGTGGCATGGGGGTGTCCTCACTCAGCAGCGTCTAGGCGCTTCTTCTCGGCGCCGAAATCTTCAGGGAAATGGGTTAGCGCGCTCATTACGGGGTAGGGGGCGAATCCTCCGAGCGCGCAGAGAGACCCAAGTTTCATCGTGTTGCAGAGATCCTCGAGGATCTCGAGATTGGCCGCGCGATTGTCGTTGGCGATGATCTTGTCGATCACCTCCATCCCGCGGGCGGAGCCGATCCGGCAAGGCGTACACTTGCCGCACGATTCGATGGCGCAGAATTCCATGGCGAAATGCGCCTGTTGCGCCATGTCCACCGTGTCGTCGAAGACCACGATGCCGCCATGGCCGATCAGGCCGTCGCGCTCCGCGAAAGCCTCGTAGTCGAACGGGGTGTCGAACAGCTCGCGCGGGAAATAGGCGCCAAGCGGTCCGCCGACCTGGACCGCACGAACCGGCCGGCCAGACTTCGTGCCGCCGCCGATCTCGTCGACCAGCTCGCCGAGCGTAATGCCGAAGGCCGTCTCGTAAAGGCCGCCATATTTGAGATTTCCGGCCAGCTGGATCGGCATCGTGCCGCGCGACCGGCCCATGCCGAAATCCCGATAGAATTCGCCGCCCCGGTCCATGATGATCGGGACCGATGCGAGCGACAGGACGTTGTTGATGATCGTCGGCTGGCCGAACAGGCCGATATGGGCGGGCAGCGGCGGTTTCGCCCGTACCTCGCCCCGCTTGCCTTCGACGCTGTCGAGCAGCGACGTCTCCTCGCCGCACACATAGGCGCCCGCGCCTTCGCGGACCTCCATGTCGTAGGCATAGCCCGAACCGGCCACGTTGGTGCCGAGGAACCCGGCCGCACGGGCGGCGTCGATCGCCGCGCGCAGCGCCTCGATCGAATGGGGATATTCGGAACGGACATAGATATAGCCGTAGGTGGCGCCCACGGCGATGCCCGCGATGGTCATGCCCTCGATGAGCACGAAGGGGTCGCCCTCCATGATCATGCGGTCCGCGAACGTGCCGCTATCGCCTTCGTCCGCGTTGCAGACGATATATTTTTGCTGCGGCGGGGTATCGGCGACGGTGCGCCACTTGATCCCGGTGGGGAAGCCCGCGCCGCCGCGGCCGCGAAGGCCCGAAGTCAGCACTTGCTCGATAATCGCGTCGGGCCCCGCCTCGATGGCCCGTTTCAGGCCGGCATAGCCGCCATGCGCCTGATAGTCCTTCAGCGAACGCGGGTCGGTGATGCCGACGCGGGCGAAGGTGAGGCGGGTCTGGTTCTTGAACCAGGGATAGTCGTCCACCACGCCGATGCATTTCTTGTCCGGCTTGCCGGCGAGAATGCCGTCGTCGATCAGAGTGCCGACCTCGGACGCCTTGACCGGACCGTATCCGACGCGGCCCTGATCGGTTTCGACCTCGACCAGGGGCTCAAGCCAGTACATGCCCCGGGAGCCGGTGCGGACGATCTCGAGATCGAGGCCGCGCTCCTTGACTTCCTTTTCAAACCGCTTGGCAACCGACTCGGCGCCCACGGCGAGCGCGCCCGAATCCCGGGAAATATAAATGCGGGTCAAGACTGTGCCTCCTTGAGCAGCTCATCGAGCCGCTCCTCGTCCAGAGCCGCGTAAACGTCCTTATCCAGCATCGCGGCGGGAGACGAATGGCAAAGCCCCAAGCAATATACAGGCTCAAGGGTCACGCGGGCATCGGCTGTCGTTCCGCCCATCTCAACCCCCAGCTTCTCCTTCGCGCGCTTGGCCAGCGCACGGACGCCGGAAGCCTGACAAGACTCGGCGAGGCAAATCTTGAGGGTCCGGCGGCCCGGCGGTTCGCGCCGGAAGTCGTGGTAAAATGTCACGCAGCCATGCACTTCCGCGCGGGTGATATTCAAAGCATCGGCGATCAGCGGTTCCGCCGCCAGCGGGACGCACCCGAAGACCTCCTGCAACGCATGAAGGATGGGAAGCGCCGCGCCTTTTTGATCTTGATGCTGCGCAATAATCTCGTTGGCGCGCTCAGGCGCCCATGTTTCATATTTCGGCATTGCCTAACCGCGTTTTTGACCCATTGTGCAAGATGCGAAATTATTTTCGTGAAATCAATAAAACAAGCTCGTTAACGGATCGGGATTCCTGAATAAGCTTAGAGACACTGGCAGCCCGCTTTGGGCCGGCGGGGGCGAGTCGTCGCGACGATCAAACTTCCAGACTTTCAGGACTCTGTTTCATCGTCGAAAGGCCTTCCAAAATCGGCGCTAGCTGCCGGGCCTCGGAAGCCAGCGCATTGATGAGCGGCGTTAAGGGGTTACGTTGCGGAACCACGAGTCCGATCGAGTGAGTCACCTCGGGATTGACGATCGGGATCGAGCGTACGTTTTTCGACACGCCCAACACCTCAGCCAGTTGAGCCGGCATGACGCTGGCCCATTTCCCCGTGCGCACATGCGCAATCAGGACGATGACCGAATCCGATTCGAGCGATGGGACGACATTGGCGCCGGCTTCGCGTAGCTGTGCGTCGACGATCCGCCGATTCTGCATATCCGGCGTCAAGAGGCAGAGGGGCTGGCTCGCCACGTCTTTCCAAGTAACGGTGTCCCGGTCCGCAAGGGGACCGTCGGCGGAGGCGAGCAGGCGGTACCGTTCGGTGTAGAGGGGGATGGCCTGCACGCGGCCCAAGGGCTCGTTGTCCAGATAGGTCAAACCCGCATCCACCTCCAGGTTCTCCAACATGCTCAGCACCTCGATCGAGGTGCGCGAATGGATGGTGAAGCGGACATCTGGATGCTGTGCCTGGTAGGGCGTCGTCAGCATGGCGACGACGGGGAGCGCCGTCGGGATCGTGGCGATGCGCAAATGTCCGGAAAGGCCATGCTTCAGGGCGTCGATTTCCTGCCGCATCGCGCGGGTGTCGGCCACGATCCGGCGGGCCCAGTCCAAGACCCGCTCGCCCTCGGGCGTGAAGCCCCGGAAGCGCGAGCCGCGCTCCACCAGAAGCACGCCCAGCGAGTCCTCTAACTGCTTGATTCCATTGGAAAATGTTGGCTGACTCACGCCACAGGCTTCCGCGGCGTGGCCGAAATGGCGCTCCCGTGAGAGCGTGATGAGGAATTCCAATCTGTCGATCATGCCGTGCCGGCGAGCCGATCCCAGGATCTGTTCCGCAGCCGGATTCGATAGTGGGCCCGGCGCGCCGTCACAGCAACCTTTGAAGCGTCCCCGTTAGTCCTTCTTTTCGGCCCGGAAGGTCTTGTGGCAGGTCTTGCAGGCATCGACGACGCCTTTGAATTTGGCTTTCCACTCGGAAGCATCGCCTTCCAGCGCGACCTTGAGCGCTGTGGCGGCCTTGGTCAGAGCCTCCGCGTCGTCCGTAAACTTATCCCATTGGGTCCATACTTCCGGCTTGGCTTCGCTTGGATGACCTCCGGTTCCCTCCGGAAAGAGATCGGGAACCTTTGCGGCCGTGGTCTCGATTTCATGAGCTGCCGCAGCCGCTTTCGCGGCATCGAACGGAACCTCTCCCTTGGCCATGCCACCGAGAATCTTCATGGCGTCCTTCTGGGTGTCCATCAGGTCCATGCGCTCCTTGACGACGCCCGTGGCTTCCTCATGCGCGATGGCGGCGGTCCCGCATAGCAGAACGGAAATGGCGGCGATCTGAGCTAGCTTCGAAATCATAAATTACTCCCTCGTGGTGAAGTCCGAATTGTCCGAGTCGCGATGGTGCCTGGAGTCCCCCCATGCGACGCTGTCCCCAGAAGATTTAGGGAGCGTAAGAGGCGCCAAGAAGGCGGCATGACATCACGGACACGTGAGCAGGGCGCGCCCAACGGGTAAGGTATCGCGAGGGCGCGCGAAATCGTCTAACACCGGATACCGCGATTTTCCCGATCGCGATCCACGACTCCATGGGCCGGACGCCATGAACGCTGACATCCCCACGCAGGCACTTGTCGCCGATATCGGCGGCACCAATGCACGCTTCGCCATCGCCGATCTCGAAACGCTCTCCCTGTCGGATATCCGCACCTTCCCGACGGCCGAGCACGCCACGCTCGCGGACGCGATGCGTGCCTATCTGAAGGACGCGCCGGAGACGGTCGTCCATGCCGGTCTGGCCGTGGCCGCGCCTCTGCGGGCGGACACGGTTCAATTCACCAATGCGGCCTGGACCTTCAAGCAGAGCACGCTTGCCGAAGAGGCCGGGCTGAAGACCGCCTATGTCTTCAACGATTTCGAGGCCCAGGCCTACGCGCTTCCGGTTCTGAGCGGGGACGAACTCCATGCGCTGCGCGGCGGCAGGGCCGTGGAGAACGCTCCGAAAGTCGTGCTCGGGCCGGGAACGGGGCTTGGCGTGGCCGGGCTCGTTTGGTCGCCCTCCGGTTGGGTGCCGGTGCCGGGGGAAGGGGGACATCAAACGTTTCCCGCCGAGACCGAACGCGAACTCGCCCTATTGGAGCGGATGCGTTCAGGGCTCGAACGGCTCTCCGTGGAGCGGGTGCTGTCGGGGCCCGGTCTTGCCGACCTCTATCGCGCGATCGCGGCCTCCTACGGCTTCAGCGATGCGGAGCTTTCGCCGGCAAAGGTCGAGCAACTGGCCGTCGGCGGCGAGGACGAAATGGCCGTCGAGGCGCTGGATTTCTTCGTGCAATGGCTGGGGCGGTTCGCGGGCGACATGGCGCTCGCCTTCGGCGCGCGGGGCGGCGTCTATCTCGGCGGCGGCATCGCGCCGAGAATACTGTCGCGGTTGGAGCAGGACGATTTCCGTGGGGCCTTCGAGCGCAAAGGCCGTATGTCGCCCTATGTGGCGGCGATCCCCATCCATGTCGTCGTGAGCGACTATCCGGGCCTCAAGGGCGCGGCCGCGGGCCTGCGCACCAAGCTCGCCAACTCCGGCTAACGCCGCTTCTATTCCGCCAGCGTGGCGACGGCCTTGCCCACATCGGCAAGGGCGGCATCGCGCGTCTCACCGTCGGCCTTGGATTCGGAGATATAGGCCGCGATCAAAATCGCATCTCCCGTTGCGGGCCACGCGACGGCCACATCGTTGGTGATGCCGTCGGCGCTGCCGGTTTTGTCGCCGACGCGCCAGGTCTCGGGCATCCCGGCCCGAAGGCGGTTCCTGCCGGTCTCGCAGGCGACGAACCATTCGGTGAGCCGGTCGCGCGACAGCGGCGACAGTGCCTCGCCGAGAAAGAGCTGCTGCAGAAGGCCGGCCATGGCGTCGGGCGTGGTCGTATCGCGCGGGTCGCCCGGCGTGAACTCGTTGAGCTCCGGCTCCATCCGGTCCATGCGCGTGGTGGTATCTCCGAGCGATCGCACGAAGGCCGTGGCCGCTTCCGGTCCGCTGAGGCCGTCGCGGGCAAGGCTCTCGAAGATCAGATTGGCGGCGGTGTTGTCGCTCCAGATCATCGCCGCCGCGCACAGATCCGACAACGACATGACGCCGCCCGCGTGCTTCTCGGCAACCGGCGCGTATTCCAGGATCGAGTCTTTCGGCACCGGCACTTCGCGCGAGAGCGTCTCCTCGCCCTTGTCGACCCGGTTCAGAACCGCGGCCGCCGCCAGGACTTTGAACGTGCTGCAGAGGGGAAAGCGCTCGTCGCCCCGGTGCGCGGCCTTGAGCCCCGTGCCGGTGTCGTGCACGGATACGCCGAGCCGCCCGCCGCTCTTCGCCTCGATGGCGGCGAACTTCTCTTCGAGGTCCGCGACACTCGTCTTGGCCAGCGCGCGCGCGGAGGGAAGAAGAACGCAGGCGGATAGGGCCGCGCCGGAGCGGAGGATGAATGAGCGTCGCGAGATCATGAGGTCAGCCTATTGCGCGGCCAAGGCGGAATTGGGACGGTGAATCGTGTCTTGAGGGTGAGGGGAGCCGGAGACGTGACGCTCCGGCTCGAGACGACTACTTGAACTCGACTACTTGAACTCGACCTTGACGATTTCATAGGACTTGCCGCCGCCCGGCGTCGACACTTCCACGACATCGTTCTTGCGTTTGCCGAGAAGCGCGCGCGCGATCGGGGACGCGATGGAGATTTTGCCCTCCTTCACGTTCGCTTCGAGTTCGCCGACGATGCGGTACTTGACCTTCTCTTCGGTATCCTCGTCGATGAGCGAAACGGTCGCTCCGAACATGACCTGATCGCCCTTGAGCTTGGACACGTCGATAATGTCCGCGCGCGACAGCTTGTCTTCGAGGTCGGCCATGCGCGCTTCCGTGATGCCCTGCAGCTCCTTGGCCGCGTGATATTCGGCATTCTCCGACAGATCGCCGTGCGAGCGCGCCTCGGCAATCAATTTGATGATCCGCGGCCGCTCGACGGTCTTGAGCGTCTTGATCTCGGCCTCGAGAGCGGCATAGCCCTCCGCGGTCATCGGCACTTTTTCCATTTCCGTACAAACTCCTTAAGGGGGCCTCCCTTGACGATACTGTCAAGGAACTGACCCGGCGAAGTCAAGATTCCGATAGACTTGGACTGTCTCTTAGGACGCTTTGGCGGGCGCTTACGTGCCCGTGCCCACATAGCTTTGGAGGGGGGCGACGGTAAGACTATCTTCTCTCAGGGCCTTGATGGCCTCCGTAACAGCCAATGCGCCAGCTAGCGTTGTATAATAGGGAATGTGGTTCAGCAAGGCCGACCGGCGGATGGACATGGAGTCGGCCAGTGCCTTCGCCCCTTCGGTCGTGTTGAACAGGACGTCGATCTCCCCATTGGTAATCGCGTCGACGATATGGGGGCGCCCTTCCAGCACCTTGTTCACCCGCTCGCACGGAATCCCGTGCGCGCTCAAATGACGCTGGGTGCCGCGCGTGGCGACGATGCGGAATCCCATATCCACCATCGTTCGGACCGGCGCCAGCACCTTGTCCTTGTCGAGGTCCTTCACCGACACGAAAACCGTTCCCGACAGGGGAAGTTTCGCACCGCCGCCGATCTGGCTCTTGGCGAATGCGACGGCGTAGTCGCGGTCGATACCCATCACCTCGCCGGTCGAGCGCATCTCCGGGCCTAGGACGGGATCGACGCCGGGGAAGCGGGCGAACGGGAAGACGGCTTCCTTGACGGCGATGTGGCCGAGATGCGCGGGCGTCAGGCCGAACTCCGCGAGAGGTTTGCCCGCCATCACCTCGGAGGCGATGCCCGCGATGGGCTTTCCGATCACCTTGGCGACGAAGGGCACGGTGCGCGAGGCGCGCGGATTCACTTCGAGGATGTAGATGTCGTCGTTCTGGATGGCGAACTGGATGTTCATCAGTCCAATGACGTTCAGCGCGCGGGCCAACTCCGTCGCCTGCCGCTCCAGTTCCGCGACGGTCTCGGGGCTCAGGGAGTGCGGGGGCAAGGAGCAGGCGCTATCGCCCGAATGCACGCCCGCCTCCTCGATATGCTCCATGACGCCGCACACGAACACGTCGCGCCCGTCGGCGAGCGCGTCCACGTCCACCTCGATCGCGTCGCGCAGATAAGAGTCGAGCAGGACCGGACTTTTGCCCGAGACCACGACGGCCTCGGCGATATAGCGTTCGAGCTGGGCTTCGTCGTGCACGATTTCCATGGCCCGGCCACCCAGCACATAGGACGGGCGGATCACCACCGGGAAACCGATCTCCTTGGCGATGGCGACGGCTTCTTCGGCCGAGCGGGCGATGCCGTTACGCGGCTGCCTCAATCCGAGACGGTCGATCAACGCCTTGAACCGGTCGCGGTCTTCCGCCAGGTCGATGGCATCGGGCGAGGTGCCGAGAATGGGAATGCCGGCGTCTTCCAACGCCGCCGCGAGCTTCAGCGGCGTCTGGCCGCCGAACTGCACGATGACGCCTTTCACCGTGCCGTTGGTCTGCTCCTTCCGCACGATCTCAAGCACGTCTTCTTCCGTGAGCGGTTCGAAATAGAGCCGGTCGGAGGTGTCGTAATCGGTGGAGACGGTCTCGGGATTGCAATTGACCATAATCGTCTCGAACCCGGCATCCGACAGCGCGAACGCCGCGTGGCAGCAGCAATAGTCGAACTCGATGCCTTGGCCGATCCGGTTCGGACCGCCGCCGAGAATGACGATCTTGTCCTTGTCCGACGGCCGGGCCTCGCAGGACTCGCCCCCCGGAAAGCCCGTCTCGTAGGTCGAATACATATAGGCGGTGGGCGACGCGAATTCCGCGGCGCAAGTGTCGATGCGCTTGAAGACGGGGCGCACACCGAGCGCGTGCCGTGCCTGCATCACCCCGGCGGGCGATTGGCCCGTCAGCGTTGCCAGCCGTTCGTCGGAGAAGCCCATGGCTTTCAGCGCGCGGAACGGTGCGGCGCTTTTCGGGAGTCCGTGTTCGCGCACGCGGCTCTCGATATCGACGATGTCTTGGAGCTGCCGGATGAACCAGGGATCGATGCGGCAGCTATCGTAGATTTGTTCATGGTCCACGCCGAGCCGCAGCGCTTGCGCGACCTTCAGAAGCCTGTCGGGCGTCGGCGTGCCGAGCGCCTCGCGGATGACGTTCTTGTCGTCGCCCTGGCCGAGTCCTTCGAAAGGAAACTCGTCGAGACCGGTGAGCCCCGTCTCCAGCGATCGCAGGGCCTTTTGCAGCGATTCCGGGAAGGTCCGGCCGATGGCCATGGCTTCGCCCACCGACTTCATCGAGGTGGTCAGCGTCGGCGCCGACCCTTGAAACTTCTCGAAGGCGAAGCGCGGAATCTTCGTCACCACGTAGTCGATGGTGGGTTCGAACGAGGCGGGCGTCGCGCCGCCGGTGATGTCGTTGGCGAGTTCGTCCAGCGTGTAGCCGACTGCGAGCTTCGCGGCGATCTTGGCGATGGGGAAGCCGGTCGCCTTCGACGCGAGCGCGGACGAGCGCGACACGCGCGGGTTCATCTCGATGACGACCAGGCGCCCGTCGTCCGGGTTCACGGCGAATTGCACGTTCGAGCCGCCGGTCTCGACGCCGATCTCGCGCAGCACCGCGATCGAGGCGTCGCGCATGATCTGGTATTCTTTGTCGGTGAGCGTGAGGGCGGGCGCGACGGTGATCGAGTCGCCGGTATGCACGCCCATCGGGTCGATATTCTCGATGGAGCAAATGATGATGCAATTGTCGTCCTTGTCGCGGACGACCTCCATCTCGTATTCCTTCCAGCCGAGCACCGACTCCTCGATCAGCACTTCGCACGTGGGCGAGGCGTCGAGACCGCGCTCGACGATCTCCAGGAACTCTTCGCGGTTGTAGGCGACCCCACCGCCCGTGCCGCCGAGCGTGAACGAGGGGCGGATGATCGCCGGCAAGCCGACATCCTGAATCGCCTCGAGCGCTTCGATCAGACCCTTTTCCACGTAACGCCGCCGCCGCTCGTTCTCGTGGCGCGCCCAGTCGGCCTCGAACTCGAGCATGGCCTTGGCGCGGCCTTCGGGATCGGGGTTCTCCTCCTCGATGCGCGCGATTTCGGATTTGTAGGCCGCCCGATCGGCGCGCTTCAGCGAGCCGGCGTCGGCCAGGCGCGACTTCGGGGATTCGAGGCCGATCTTGTCCATGGCCCGGCGGAAGAGTTCGCGGTCTTCGGCCTTGTCGATGACTTCGGCCTTGGCCCCGATCATCTCCACGCCGAATTGATCCAGAACGCCGGAGCGTTGCAGGCTGAGCGCCGTATTGAGCGCGGTCTGTCCGCCCATGGTCGGCAGCAACGCGTCCGGCCGTTCGCGTTCGATGATCTTGGCGACGACGTCCGGCGTGATCGGCTCGATATAAGTGGCGTCGGCCAGGTCCGGGTCGGTCATGATCGTCGCCGGGTTCGAGTTGACCAGGATGATCCTGTATCCCTCGTCCTTCAGGGCCTTGCAGGCTTGCGTGCCCGAATAGTCGAATTCGCAAGCCTGACCGATCACGATCGGCCCGGCCCCGACGATCAGGATGGACTGTATGTCTTCGCGTTTGGGCATTGTCCGTGCTTACGAGTCTTTCCGCGCTTCCATCAGTTCGACGAAACGGGTGAAGAGATAGTGGCTGTCTTGCGGGCCGGGCGAGGCCTCGGGGTGGTACTGCACCGAGAACACCGGCTTGTCCTTGAGCTTGAGACCGGCATTGGAGCCGTCGAAGAGGGAGACATGGGTCTCCTCGACCGTGCCGGGCAGGCTCTCCCGCGCCACGGCGAAGCCGTGGTTCATCGACGTGATCTCGACCTTGGCCGTCGCGTAGTCCTTCACCGGGTGGTTCGCGCCGTGATGGCCTTGATGCATCTTCTCCGTGGTGCCGCCAAGCGCGATGCCGAGCATTTGATGGCCGAGGCAAATCCCGAAAGTGGGCACGCCGCTCTCCACGATCTTCTTGATCTCGGGCACCGCGTAGACTCCGGTCGCCGCCGGATCGCCCGGTCCGTTCGAGACGAACACGCCGTCGGGTTTGCGCGCGAGGACCGCCTCGGCGCTTGTCGTGGCCGGAACCACGGTGATTTGGCAGCCGGCGGCCGCCAGCTCGCGCAGGATGTTGCGTTTCAGGCCGAAATCCATGGCGACGACGTGGAAGCGTGGGGCGTCTTGCCGGCCGAAGCCCTTGCCCCATTGCCAGGACGTCTCGTCCCAGGTGTAGCTTTGGCCGCAGGTGACGTCCTTGGCGAGGTCGAGCCCGACCATGCCGCCCCAAGCGGCGGCCTCGCGCTTCAACGCATCGAGATCGAACACGCCGTCCGGCGCGTGCGCGATGACGGCGTTCTGCATGCCGTTCTCGCGGATCAGCGCGGTGAGCGCGCGCGTATCGATCCCAGTGACGGCGATGATGCCGCGCGCCTTGAGCCAAGTATCGAAGTCCTGCGCGGCGCGCCAATTGGACGGCGCGGTGATGGTGGTGCGCAGCACGCAGCCCTTCACCCCGGACGAAGCCGCAAGGTTCGACGTTTCGATGTCTTCGGTGTTCGCGCCCACATTGCCGATATGCGGGAATGTGAAGGTGATGATCTGCCCGGCATAGGACGGGTCGGTCAGGATCTCCTGATAGCCGGTCATCGCCGTGTTGAAGCAGACTTCGCCGACGGCGGACCCGGCCGCGCCCGCGCCTTGGCCTTCGATCACCGTACCGTCCGAGAGAACGAGAAGGGCCGTCGGCGCCTCGTCCGTCCAGGGCGGCGTCGCGCGCGCAGGCGCGCTGAAGCCAGTGTCGTGCTCATTGGTCATCGGCAGGTATCAATGTTCGGCAAGAGCCGGTGGTCGCCAAAACGAAAGCTGCAAACGGTGGGGCGTTGCGCTCGATCCGGTTAGGCTGGGACCCACATCTATAAGGAGCGCGCATCCTTAAGGAGGGTTGTTTACGTCAGCTTTGTGACGCGGTCAATCCACCAAGGGTAAAAATTTTCTTGTGAAAACAATGCGTTAGATGCGCAAATTCGCTTGCGTGTGCGGGCACTGTCCATTAGGTTGAGAACTTCCTTCCGAAAGCACCCAAACCGAGACCCATGCGGGAAACCATCAACGCCGCCCTGAAAGAGGCGACCAAAGCGCGCGACGCGCGTCGCGTGTCCACGCTGCGTCTCGTGAGCGCCGCCTTCAAGGATCGCGACATCGCCGCGCGGACCGCAGGCGCCGAGCGGGCAACGGATGCCGAGTTGCTGGAGCTGCTTGCCAAGATGATCAAGCAGCGCGAGGAGTCCGAAAAGATCTATGCGGAGGCCGGACGTGCCGAGCTTGCCGAGCAGGAAAGCTCGGAAGCCGCGATCATTCGCGAGTTCCTGCCGCGGCAATTGTCCGATGCGGACATGGCCGACGCCATAGACGAGGCCGTCGCGGAAACCGGGGCGAGCGGCATGCGCGACATGGGCAAGGTGATGGCCGCGCTAAAAGGTCGCTATGCCGGTCAAATGGATTTCGGCAAGGCCAGCGCCGCGGTCAAGGCGAAGCTTTCCTAAGCGACGAATCCACATCGCGCCGCCGCCGCGCCGCCCAACATGTGTGCGCCGCCGGGCCGCCATGCCACACCTCCGGCGCCGATATGGCCGCATATTGTGCAAGTGCACAATCGCTGTTCGGAAAAGGGCACTATCCGCCATCTGGAAGTGCCTATTCGGCGTGCGCCGTTGACTATTTCTTTACCTTGATATGCCGCCGAATCATGCTGTTTTTCAATAAGAATTCCTGATCGCCTCTTCGGCAATTCCCTGCGGCAGCCGGCCACGCGGCAGTTTGTCATTGCAGTGCAGCATAGACATGTCGCAATGCAGCATTACCTGTGTTGCCAACGGGGCGCGGAATCAGTTCGTGCTCTCATTTGAGATTGGAGGCTACCGATGTTGAAGAACATCCTTTCCATTGCGGCCGTGGCTGCGTTTTCGATGTTCGCGGCCACGCAGGTCGCGAGTGCCGGTGAGGCGAGCGAGATGAGCCTTGGGCCTGTCGGTCCCTACGAGCCGATCCTTGCGTCTGTCGGCAAGTCGCGTCTGCTGGCTTATTACGAGCCGGATCACGGCAAGTGCGCGGTGAACGCCGTGATGTCCGAGGCGTCGCAGGACGGTGCCGTCGAGGCGACGCGGGTGCGGGTGGCACTGCACCCGGGCGAGCTGTTCCACTTCGACGGCGTTCGCAACGAGCGCATCGTCTTCACCTGCGCCCCCGGCGCCAAGGCGATGACCGTGCTCAATCGCGGTGAGATCCTGACCAAGTCGGCGAGCACCGCGCTTTACTAAGGGCCCTTGCTGCTGCGAGCGAGGAAAGAGGCCGGGCGGCATCGAGGTGCCGCCCGGTTTTTTGTGCCCGTTTCCATGCCGCACTTTCCCTTGTGGGTTCGATGTTGTCAGGGCAGCATGCTGAGCGATTTCATGCACTCAACAAGGGGAAGACGTGATGCGAATTTTGAAGATTGTGGCTCTCGCACCGTTCGCGGCGATGGCTCTTACACCCGTGAAGGCTCACGCGTCGCCAGCGTATGCGTGTGCCGTGCACGAGGTGTTCGAATGCACGGCGGTTTCGGGCTGTAAACGGGTCAGGCACGCCGAGGCCGGTATTCCTCCCATGGTCACGCTAAACGTCAAAGAGAAGAACCTGTTCTCGGGACTTTTCGGTGGTGGCGCGCTCTTGGAAAATGGCGATGTCTACAATGACGAGAAGGTTCTGATCATGCGCGGCCGGAAGGGTCTTCAAACCTGGACGGCGGTTGTCGAGAAGCCGAGCGGCGCCATGTCGGGTTCCATTTCCCAAGCCGGGCGGACCTTCGCTCAGTTCGGCACCTGCGAGCCGTCCCAATAAGCCTTGGCGCTGCATTGGCTTGGCGCGCGATCCGGGCGCAAGCAAGATACGAAACGGGGCCGGGGCGCGAATGCGGTCCGGCCTTAGTTTTTTCGTTGTTGTTTGCGGTGAGACGACAATGGCCGATGGCGACGCCGGACCATATAGGCCAGCGAGAAGGCGCCAATGGCGAGCAAGACGAGCCCGCCGGCCCAGGCCAGCGGGGTGTGGTAGTAATAGATTAGCCCGAACCCGATTGCCGGCGTGACGCTCGAAGCCACGACATCGGCGATATCGATGTCGAATCGCCACCACACAAAGAGCGCGAGGACGGCAAAAAGCGCCATCAGCATTATCAGGATCAGTACGGTCATTCCCTGTCCTCGAAACGTCGTCGCCTCGAGATATCACACTTTCAACCCGCGACCAGTGGGCAGGCATCGCTATCGCCCACATGGAACCATGGCGCAAGCCGCGCCGGCGCCGGTCGAGCCGTGGTTTTCCATAGCCCCTGTTCGATGGCCTTGAAGACCTGGTAGGGCCGCCGCCCGCCGATGCCCCGGAGGGCGGCCGCGGCCCGCATTTGGCCGTGTTCACCATCTGTCGCAAGATTAAGCAAAAATTGAGCAATACCTGTAAGATTGCCAAGGCGTGGACCGGGCGGACGTCCGGTCTTGGCGCGTTCACACCAAGTACCGGCGCACGGGGACTCACCATGGGCCAAAGGCCTACGGCAACGACCGGCGCGGCGAACAAGGCCGATCAATATGGGCTTGGCTCGTATCCGGCCATTATCCGCGAACCGCTGGTCGCCATACGGATGCTGGCAAGCGCCGGCGTCGTGGCGACGGTCGATCACGTTCGCACGATTTCGCTGTTGCGGCTGCACAACCGGCTCGTCGACCGGCGGCGGCGCGCAAAATTCGTGGACGTGCTCGAGCGTGCGACCAATGCCGAACCGCTCCGCGTCCGCAGCACCACCCCTGAAGAAGTCGTACAGGCTGTGCACTGCGCGCCGCTGCCCTCCAAGACCGTCCTATGGGCTATCGACGCCGCGGGCATCGACCCGGCCGAGTATGACCTCGTGGATGTCGGCTCCGGCTGGGGGTTCGCACTCGCGGTCGCCTCCGAATTGCCGTTCCGCGGGCTGACGGGGATCGAATTCGATCGCGGTTTTCACGATATGGCGGTCCGGAATTTCGACGCCTTCGCCGCGAACGGTTCGGTCGCGCCGGGACGCGTCGCGCTCAAACATGAAAGCGCGCTGGAAGCGGAACTGCCGGGAGAGCCCCTGGTCGTCCTTCTCGCCAATCCCTTCGGCGAGTTGATCATGGCGCGCTTCCTGGATCGTCTCGCCGCCAGTGTGAAGAAGTATCCGAGGCCCGTCGTCATTCTCTACGTCAATCCGACCCAAGCGCACCTGTTCGACCGGTCCGAAGTCGACGAGATCGCGCTTCGCGGCACGGCCGCAACGCTGTTGAGGCTGTTCAGCCCGTATCGGGTGCGCGCCTATCGGTGGAATGGGTAAGACCGGCCGCGCGGCGGGGCCGGGGTTCAAGGCAGCGCTGCCGCGCGCTTCGGCGACCTTCATCACGGGCGCGCGGCTCGCGGGCGCGGGCGCGGGGTTCCTGGCGCAGCTTCTCCTCGCCCGCATGCTCGGCGCCGGTCAGCTCGGTCTGTTTTATGCCGTGACAAGCCTCGCGGCGGTGGCCGGGATCGTTGTCGCTCAGGGCTATCCGGCGGTGACGATCCGGTTCGCGGCGCGGTACCGTGCCGCGCCCGCGACGTTTCTGGCCTTCTTGCATTCCGCGACGCGGCGGTCCGCTATTGCGGTTGCGGTTGTGTGCCTGGCCATGGCGGCCGCGGCCGTTTTTTATCCGTTCGAGAGCGTGGCCGCGCGCTGGGCCCTGGTGCTCGCCGCGGTGCTGATTCCGTTCATCGTATTTGTCGACATTGCCGCCGCGATCGCGTCCGCGGCGCGCCGGTTCGATATCGCCTATATTCCGGAAGTCTGCGTGCGCCCCATTCTGTTCCTGGGCGTGATCGTACTCGTCGCGGCGGCGGGCATGCAGGGCTCCGCCATCGTGTTCCTTGCGGTGTTCGTCGCGATCACGGCGGCGCTGGCTCTGGTGCAATGGCGGCTGACGCGCCCGCTGATTCCCGAAGGCAAACCGGCAAAGGTGCCCGCGAGACTGTCGCGCCGCTGGCGCCGCGAAGCGCATATGGCGATTGTGGTCGCGCTGTTCCTGACGGCCTTCGCCGATGTCGCCATCGTGATGTCGTCGCCGCTGATGAATCGGGACGGCATCGCCGTATTCGGACTGTGCCTGAAGCTTTCCTTCCTGGTCGGGTTCATCGTTCAGGTCGCCCATCACGTGGCGTCGCCCGATCTTGCCGAGGCCCGCAACGCCCGCGATGCTCGCGCACTGCAACGCACATTGCGAAGGGCCGTGGTGCTTCCGGCCGCCGCGACGCTCGCCATCACCGTATTGGCCGTCTTTTTCGGAAGCGCCGTGCTGTCGCTATTTGGCCCGGACTTCGCCCATGGCGGGCCGGTTCTCGCGGTCCTGATCGGTGCGCAGGCGGTCCCGGCGCTGGCGGGGCCGAGCGTCACGATGATGACGCTATCCGGAGCCCAGCGCGACAACGCCGTACTTTGCGGGGTTGCCCTGGCGGCGCTCGCGATCGCGTGCTTTGCCCTCATCCCCGACTTGGGTGCTTTCGGCGCCGCGTTGGCGGTCCTGATCGCCATGATCGTTTGGCAACTCGCCGTTCTGGTGACGTTGCGGCGGCGCGGGGAGCCGCGAACCGATTGCCTTGCGCTCCTGCAAGACCGCGCCGTCTCGCGCGGCGGCTCGGACGCCTAGGGGCGGATAATTAGGGTTCGAGGCCATGGGCGGCAGGCAGGTCGATCCGCGCCAGCACGTCGCCCCGTGCGCTCGAGAGCCAGAGCGCGCCGTGCCGCTCGGCGGCGCCCGTTACGAATGACAGGCGCCGATGCGTCGTCTTGATGTTGTGGACCAGCCGTCCGTCGAGATCGTAGGCCTGCACCCAAACGATGCGCCGCGGCTTGGGATGCAGCGCTTGCGGTAGCGTCAACACAAGAGTTCGCAACGCCGGGGCGCGGGGCAGGAGAAAGTCGAGAAGCGGCATGCGCGGCGCGGGCAGGGCGACCCAAAGCAATCCGTTCTCCGAGAGGCTGATATTGTCGGGAAAGCCCGGCAGCCCGGTCACGAAATCGGACCAGGCCCCGGCATCCGGACCCGTGAGCCAGAACCTGCGGATCCTATAGGCGATCGTCTCGGCGACGAGCAGAAACGAGCTGTCGGGTGCGAGCTCAAGTCCGTTCGCGAAGGCGAGGCCGCGGGCGAGCACCGTGACATCTCCTCGCGGGCTCACGCGGATCAGGCGCCCCGAGGCCGCGTGCCGGATCACATCCGCCTGGTAGTCGTCCCAGGTCGCGCTTTCGGAGGAGGTGGTGAAATAGATCGTCCCGTCCGGGCACACCACTGCGTTGCTGCAGAAACGCAACCGTGCGTTCTCGACCGTGTCCACCACCGTCGAGAGATGTCCGCTCTTGGGATCGAGGCGAAGCAGCCCCTTGTCGTGATCGCAGATCAGGAGCGTGCCGTCCGCCTCCGCCTCGATCCCGAGAGGCCGCCCGCCCGTGTTGCCGAGGACGGTGGTTCCGCTGGGCTCCAGTCGGACGATGTCGCCGTTGCCGAGGCCCGTCACCACCGCTCCGGACGGTTCGATCAGGATGTCTTCTCCGCCTGTGGCCGGCAGCGGAAACACCGACAGCGGCAGCGCGACCGAAGCGGCGCGGCATTTCGGCGGAGGCCGCCAGCGGACCGGTCGTTGCGATGCCATCGGTTGCAACGCCACTCGTTAGCCGTGCGGGATGCAATGCGCATCCCGGCTTTCGGATGCCTCGACGGGCGTGGAGAAAAAGCCTACGCCGACAGCGGTCCGGGCACCAATTCCCTGTAGGCACGCCAGCTCGCAAGGCCGAGCCATGGGAATACGACCGTAAGCGCCAGGAAGCCGGTCGCTGCGGTGGCCAAGGTCAGCGTCCCGACGATCACGGCCCAGAGCACCATCGGCCCGAAATTGTCGGCCACGGCACGAACGCTCGTCGCGATGGCGGCGAAAACGCCCGTCTTCTCGTTGAGCAGCATCGGCGCTGCGACGACCACGGCGCAATAGGTGAGAAAAGCGATCGCGCCGCCAGCCACTGTGCCCGTCATCAGCATCGTATGTCCGTCGGAGGTGTCGAGCGCGAATGTGACGAAGTCCTCCACGGTCCGGTGCAAATGGTAGGTTGAGAGCCCGTAGACGATCTGGGCGATCCGTCCCCAGAACAGGTAGATCAGCAGCAAGAACAGGCCGAGATAGGCGATGTCCTGCCGGAAGGCCCCGCGCACGATAAGCATCTCGCCCAATGTCGGCTTCTGCCCGAGCTCGAGTTGGCGTCCGGCTTCGTAGAGTCCCATTGCGAGCATGGGCGCGACGAACACGAACCCGCATGTCAGCGCGAGGGCCCAGAATTCCGCATCCGAGGCGATCAGCGCATAGGACAGCGCCATGCTTATCAGTGCGAGAATGAGCCCATAAGTCAGACAAGGACCCGGCGCTTTCCAAAGGTCGCGCCAGCCGCCGCCCAGCCATCGGAACGGCGCCTTCCAATCGATCGTGGCGACATCCGGCAATCCCCCAGTCGCTTCCAAGTCGTCCTCCTCGTTTTGGCCTCGTGCTTCGCTATAGCTGCTTTCGCCAATGTTTCAGAAAAGGCGGCGAAGCGGAACACTTGACTGCGTCATTGGCAACGGCTCGTGGCGATGGCGGCCGTGCCGCGCATCGTTGGCCCGCATTGGCCTATGGTCCGTGTGCGTCAGGAGCGGCCATGCCGGCGCACCGGGAAGCCGGGTTGCGCACTACGAGCGTCCAGTTCCGCCAACGTGGCGCCGTAGCGGCAACGACGCGGATCGGCCTCCGTAACGGCAAGAGCGTCGGCAGAAGTTCCGTTTTTGTTCCAAACAGTGGATAATGGTGAGAAGCCCCGTTCGCGCGGTCGCGCCCAGACGCCGATAAGCCCACTGTCACTGAAATGAAGTTCTCCGATTCGTTCTTGGATGAGGTCCGTGCCCGGCTCCCCGTGAGCCAGGTCGTGTCGCGCCGCGTGCAGCTCAAGCGGGCCGGGCGCGAATGGAAAGGCCTGTCTCCGTTCAACAAGGAGAAGACCCCGTCCTTCACCGTGAACGATCAGAAGGGCTTCTATCACTGCTTCTCCTCCGGGCGGCACGGCGACATCTTCCGCTTCGTCATGGAGACGGAAGGCTTGAGCTTCCCCGAAGCCGTGGAGCGGCTGGCGGGCGAGGCGGGCGTGCCGATGCCGAAGCCCGACCCTCAATACGAGCGGACGGTGAAGGAGCGGCTCGGGCTCATGGATGCGCTCGAAGCCGCCGCGGCGTTTTTCGAGCGCGCGCTGCAGTCCGGTACCGGGCGCGACGCGCTCGCCTATGCCGAGGGGCGCGGACTATCGCGAGAGACCATCCGGGAGTTCCGGATCGGCTGCGCGCCGGGGATGCGCGATACGCTCAAGAACGCCCTGCTGCAAAAAGGTTTCACCGAGGCGCAGCTTCTCGATGCCGGGCTCATCGTCAAGCCGGATAACGGACGGCCTAGCTACGATCGCTTCCGCGACCGGCTGACGATCCCGATCCTCGACATGAAATCGCGGGTGATCGCCTTCGGCGCCCGCGCGCTCGGCCCCGACGCGCAGCCGAAATATCTGAACTCGCCGGAGACGCAGCTTTTCGACAAGGGTTCGATGGTTTTCAACTTCGCCCGCGCGCGCCAGTCCGCCTTCGACAAGGGCGAGCTGATCGTGGTCGAGGGGTACATGGACGTGATCGCGCTCCATCAGGCGGGCTTCAAGAACGTGGTGGCGACGCTCGGCACGGCCTTCACGGCGCGGCAAATGGAGCTTCTGTGGCAGCTCGCGCCCGAACCCGTCATCTGCTTCGACGGCGACCGGGCGGGGGAGGCGGCCGCCGCGCGGGCCGTGGACCGCATGCTTCCCGTCTTGCGCGAGGGCCATTCCTTCCGCTTCGCCTTCCTGCCGCAAGGCCAGGACCCGGACGATTTCGTGCGTGGCGCGGGTCCGTCCGCGTTCTCGGCCTATCTCAAGAATGCCATGCCGCTGATCGACATGGTTTGGCGGCGGGAAATGGCGGCAGGCGCCATCGACACGCCGGAACGGCGTGCGGCCTTCGAGGCGCGGCTCGAGACGCTGCTGACGGACATCGAGAACACGCGCGTTCGCGAGCACTACCGCCGCGAGATCAAGAACCGGCTGTTCGAGCTCTGGCGTCCGCAAATGCCGCGCACGCGGAGCGGGGGCAAGGGCCGCACTTCGAAGCCCGTCCGGCGCGAAGCTCTTCCGCCGCCCACGGATTACGGCTTCGGCACCATCCTCACCTTGGCCATGGTGAACCACCCATGGCTGCTGGACCATTTCGCCGAGGAGATCGCGAGCGTCGAGGTGCGCGACAAGAAGCTGGCCGCATTGCTGGGGGCCGCCAGGCGCGCGATCTTCGACGATCCCGCCATGTCCCGCGAGGCGCTGCTCGGGGACTTGCGCGAGGGGCCCCATGGGCCGCTGCTCGACCGGCTGTTCTGGGAGAGCCCGTTCACGCGTCTCGCCTTCCTCAGACCCGAGGCCCCGCGCGACGAGGTGATCGATCAGTTCACGGACGTGATTTATCGCTGGCGCGCGCTGCCGACACTCACCCGCGAAATCGCCGAGAGCGCCGAATCCATCGCGGAGATGTCCGAAGCCGAATTCGAACGTTTCGCCGCGCTGCAACAGGAGGTGGCGGGCGTGGGGCTGCAGCACGAAACCGACGATGCGCCCATGCGCGACGCCAAGCAGCGCCTGCAGGACACGCTGGCGCGGCTCAAGAACGAACCGCCGTCGCGCGGCCGCCGCCGTGAAAACCGTCGCTGAGAGGCCAAGGCCGGTATGCGCGTCTCCTATAGCCCTCAAGCAGCGCGAAGCGC
>DLGJ01000005.1:838854-925097 GCA_002482645.1 Hyphomicrobiaceae bacterium UBA7697 | reverse complement strand
CGACGGCCCTCGTCGGTGAAGTGATCCGCAACAGGATACGACCCGCAGCGCCGCTTCAAATCGGCAAACACACGGTACCGCCCCTCTTGATGCAGCGAGGCCAAATGCTGGCGAAAGCGAGTCTCGTAATCCATGCCCAGCCTTTCAAACCACGGCCGTCGCCGATCGATCCGCAACTTCGACTAGCCCGTGCGTCTCCTATTCCGCGCATAGGCACCGAGCCCCAGGATCAGCAGGAGACCTCCAATGCCACCCAACATCGCGCGTTGGACCGGCGTGTTGAGGTTCAGCAGATCGCCACGCTTCTCCGGCGGCGTCAGAGCCTCGACCTTGGACTTGAGTTCGGCCATGTCGCGCAGCTTCGTATCTTCGTCATTGATGCGAACGGCGCTCTTGATGAGTTGCGACCAACCTTCCGAGTACGTGTACCCGCCGGGATTTACGTGCGCGAGCCCCTTGTAGTGTTTGATCTTGTGGTGCTCCCACATCTCGGCGAACTCATACTCCACGGCCGTTGGGTTGTTACCCTTCTGCCAGAACAGATTGAAGAACTGTCCCGGCCCCGCTTCCTTCACAGGCTCGGGAGGCGCAGGCCGATTGGTCTTCTGGCCAGGCAGCAAGCCGTCTTCATAGAGCTTGGTCAAGACGGCCTTGGAGTCTTCGGTGATCTTGATGCCGTCGATCGTGCCTTCGTCGATAAAGTCGAGATAGGCCCTGGCGAAACGGCCGGAATGGCAATTGGAGCATGTGCCGGCCCACGCTTCCTTGCGTTCCTCGAACCAGGGATGGGCGAGGTTATCGGCAATATTCGTCGTCGGCTCGAAGCCCCAGCGGACTTTGCGAACCACATTGTGCGTAAAGTCGCCTTGGTACTCGAAGTGGCAGAACTGGCACGTGGGCGCGGTCATGCCTCCCTTGGTCATCGCATCGGCCAGCCGGGCGTTCCAATCCCACGTGTCGCCGCGAGTCTGGTAGACGGTGCCATGCTTCGAGAGCATGTAGGCCTCGAATTCGTCGTGATCGACACCGTTGTGGCACATCGCGCAGGCTTCCGGTTTGCGGGCCTCGACCGCCGAGAATTCATGGCGCGTATGGCAACTGTTGCATGTGTTCTGCGGCGTATGACAGAAGGTGCAGCCCTCGGCCACTTCACGCTGTTCCATGGCGGCCCAGATAGCCGTTTCGACATTGGCTTTGTACGAGAGGGCGTGAGACGGCCGCCCCGCGGGCCATTGATCCTGCGGCCAAGTCTGCGTGTCGCGCTCCGATTCGCGCTCGCCGAACTGCTGAACGTGGCATTGCCCGCACGCGGCCGCATCGGGCATTCTGAGGTCGGTTTGGTGAAGTCCATGCTCCTTGCCGACGCCCATGTGGCAATCGATACAGCCGACTTCCTTGAGCTGCTCGCCTTCATCCAAAAGGCCCATCGAACGCAGATTGCCTTCGACGTCCGTGAGCATCTCCTTTTTGTAGGCGCGGGAATCCGTGTCCGGCAGATTGCGGATTTCATCCAGATTGTTGTGGACGCTCTTGTTCCAGCTATGCACCCAACCCGGCGTGATGGCCGTATGGCACTGCACGCATTGCTCGCGCTTCGCATCCACTTGGGGATTGGCCGGCGGCTCGTAGAAATCCCTGGGGTTGAGGTACTTGGATATCGGGATAGGTTCCCAGAACTCCGCGAGAGAGCCCTTCCCCGCACCGGCGGCGGGATCGTGGTAGCGCTTGGTTAGCGCTTCGTAGAGTTCCTTGGGCGATGCGGACTTGTCGAGCCCCAACGCCTTGAAGGTGGCTTCTGGAATTTCACCGCGGGCCGTGTCCACCGAAAGTCCCGTAAGAAGTGTCGCGGAAAGCGCAGCGATCGCTGTCAGTATGGCAATGCTGGATAGCCGTTTTCTAAAGCTCGCCATTCTCAATCTCCCCTGCGGCCGCGAAGTCGTAGACTCACGCGAACTCCCTATGACGCCATGATCGGGAAGTTTCGCGGAGACTAAAGCACCACCAGGAGCATTTTTTATGGGGCCAGCCAGAGCCGCCGCCTGCTTCGCACCGCCCGTGAATCAGCTAGGCTGAGAGACGCCAAGCAACGCGGCCGTCGCCAAGCGGCGGTGCTGCGGCGGCGTTATGGGACGAGACGATGACGATCAACGAAGCGATCCATAGGGCGGCCACGGTCCTGGCCGCCATTTGAGCGGGAACACCCTGGAACCGATGCCCACGACCTACAAAATCGAACATCTGCATCAACCTGAGGGCTGGCTGTCCCCTGGATATCTCGAAGTCGACGATCGCGGCGCGATCGCACGCGTCTCGGCCGATCCGGCCGTGACGGGAGACGTGCTGACACTGCCGGGCTTCGGCATCCCCGGCTTGTCCAATCTGCATTCCCACGCCTTTCAACGCGCGCTTGTCGGCCGCGCGGAGTACGTTGCCGGCGAACATGCCGTGGACAATCTCTGGACCTGGCGCGAGCAGATGTATCGTCTTGCCGATCGCCTATTGCCGGAAGATTACGAAGCGATCGGTGCGTTGGCCTATCTCGAGATGCTGCAATTCGGCTTCACGTCCGTTTGCGAGTTCCACTACGTTCACCATCGGCCGGGCGGTGGAACCTACGACAATCCCGCCGAGATGTCGGATCGCCTGATCGCGGCGGCGGACCGGACCGGGATCGGCTTGACGATGCTTCCAGTACTCTATGAACGCGGTGGCAGTGGCAAGCCGCTGGAGAACACCCAAAGGCGTTTCGTTCATTTCGTGGATGAATACCTCGCGCTCGTCGAGCGGGTGCGCGCCCATTGCACCAGCCGCCCGACCTTACGAGTCGGAGCCGCATTGCATTCACTGCGGGCGGTGGAGCCCCGCGCGGTCCTGACGGCATCCGCGGACCTGCGGGCGAACGACCCGCGTGTCCGGCTCCACATTCATGTTTCGGAGACGACTCATGAGGTTGCCGCGGTCCAAGCGGAATTGGGGGCGCGTCCCGTCCAATGGCTGCTCGACAATGCCGGATTGGACGAGAATTGGTGCCTCGTTCATGCCACGCATCTCGATGAATCGGAGCTTGCGGGAGCGGCGGCAAGCGGGGCCGTGGCCGGGTTGTGTCCGGTGACCGAGGCGACGCTGGGCGACGGCATCTTCGCCTTGGTGGAGTACCACGCCGCGAAAGGACGTTGGGGCATCGGTACCGATAGCCAGAGTTCCACCTCGATCGCCGGGGAGCTGAAAATGCTCGAATGCGGCAAACGGCTGGAGCTGCGCCGGCGCAACGTGATCGCCGTCCCGGACAGCGGACAGGACTCGCATTCGGGACGCGTGCTGTTCGACAGCGCCCTCGCCGGCGGCGAACAGGCTTCCGGTCAAGGCGGCGGAGCGCTGGTCCCGGGGCGGCGGGCCGACCTCGTCATCCTCGATGCCGACAGCAATCCCCTCTTGGGACACGGTCCCCGAACGGCCTTGGACGCCTGGATCCTCGGAGGGACGCAAAACCCCGTCCGCCATGTGATGGTCGGGGGCAAATGGATCGTCTATGACCGGCAGCATCCCGAAGAAGCCGCAATTCGTGCCGCCTACCGGAAGTCGATGGCTCGCCTCGAAGACTAACCAAGTTCGAGCAAAGCAATCGCGACACGCCGGGCCCTAAATGGAAACGGCATTGGCGAAAAGGGTTTCTCCCCACTCATAGAGCGGACGCTTGAAGTCCGACTGCGCATGGACCGCCTTTCCCTTTCGCTCTTGCCATTTCTTCCCATAGGTCTCGAAAGGAAAGTGGCGGATATAGTAGTCGCATGTCTCCTCCCAATGGGCCTCCGAGAGAGACTTTCCATAGTGCTGACAATGGAGCTCCGTCGCGATCGGGCCCGCGACCTGGGGCGTGCGTCCTGCGCCGTCAACGAAGTGGACGTCTGGACGGTTGCGCCAAAGCATGAGGATATCGCGCCGTTCGGGACCGAAGTAGCGCCGGAAGTGCATCAGCTCTTGCTCCGGCGTATATGGCTCTTGGTCCTCGCTCGTCATATAAGCGTCGAATAGCCGGACGCGTATGGCGTTGCACGCCTCCGCCCTTGGAGACCGCACCAGTTTGCGAACGTCGCCGACGACGCGTTCGTCTGGATCGAAGCAGAACATCCATTCGTGGGGAAGCCCGGCCCGTGCCATGTCGAGAAGTAAACCTCGATGGCGGGCCTCCGCGCGTTTGCGCGCATCCACATCCTGCTCCCACTCCCTGTTCGCGACGATAAGAGCGACTTTTGGGTGAGCGCGCAGAATTTCGACCGTCCGGTCGGTGCTCGCGTCGTCGTAAGCAATGATCGCATCGGCGAAGCCGGATAGATATTCGAGCGTATCCGGCAGGATCAGCGCTTCGTTACGCATCCGCGTCATCGCGACGAGCAGATGCTTCTGTCCGAACAGCGCCTCGTTGCCTCTTATGACCTGCTCTTGCTCCCGGAGCTGCCAGTCGCGGTCCTTCGATGTCGTCATGGATCGTTCGCTCAAGCCAGGGTTGCCTCAGTCATCGTGCAATGGAGTTCATTATCGACGATACGCCGTGCC
This sequence comes from Hyphomicrobiaceae bacterium UBA7697, assembly GCA_002482645.1. GTDB lineage: Bacteria > Pseudomonadota > Alphaproteobacteria > Rhizobiales > Methyloligellaceae > Methyloceanibacter. The sequence goes on along the minus strand of DLGJ01000005.1, from coordinate 920,543 downwards.
CCGCAAAGCGGCCGCACCGGGTCCAGCACAATGCCCGTTCGGCGCGCCTGCGTGAGCATTATTTTATTTTATGCAAATATTACCATGCAGACTATTCATTTCATGCATGTTTCATCGCCTCCTATAGTCCGGTCCAGCTCTGCATGGATTTCGCGGACCTCCCCGCCTGCCGGCAGGGCTTCTCACGACCGTTATACGCTGGCTCGGGCACCTGACGGCCTTGTTCGAGACCGACCGATTTCAAGGAGCTCCATCGTTGCCGCGCCACACACTTGCCTCGATATCGTTCGGCAGCCTCGTTGCTCTGTTCCTCTTGACGTCGCCGTTGGAGACGCTCGCCCAATCCGAAGGCGCGCCGTTTGCCGATCCAGCCGCCGCGCCGGCCCGAGAGCCCGCTGTCCCGGACGCTGCCGCCGCACCGGCGGCCGACACGCAGGAGCCCGCGCCCCAGAGCGTCCCGACGTCGCCAGCGGATTCCGCCTCCCAGGGCGCCCCCGTCTCGGCGGCGCGTCCCGATCCGAATGCCCCGGGCGGGATATCCGTGGATCGTCAGGCCTTGCCTCATGACCTTTCGCCGTGGGGCATGTTCCTGGTGGCGGACATCGTGGTGCAGGGCGTGATGGTCGGCCTCGTCCTGGCGTCTGTCGTGACATGGACCATCTGGTTCGCCAAAAGCCTGGAACTCGCGGCAGCACGGTCTCGAACGCGAAAGGCCTTGGCTCTTATCGGCGGCGAAGCGTCGTTGAGCGACGCGGCCGCAAAACTCGGCGACCGGCGCGGCGTCGTGTCGGCGTTCATCGATGCCGCCAAGACCGAATTGCGCTTGTCCGACAACGGCGCGGACAAGGCCGGAATCAAAGAGCGCGTCGAGTCGCGGCTCGATGGGCTTCGCGCGGCCGCGGCCCGCCAGATGAATGCGGGCACGGGACTTCTGGCGACGATCGGCTCGACAGCCCCCTTTGTCGGTTTGTTCGGCACGGTTTGGGGAATCATGAACAGCTTCATCGGGATTTCGGAGGCGCAGACCACAAATCTCGCCGTCGTCGCGCCCGGTATCGCCGAAGCCCTCCTGGCGACCGCGCTTGGCCTCGCCGCCGCCATTCCGGCCGTCATCATCTACAACTATTTCTCGCGCTCGATCGCCGGATACCGGGCCCTGATCACGGACGCCGCCGCCGAAGTCATGCGGCAATTGTCCCGCGACCTCGATCGCAAGCGCGTCTCCAAATCCCGGAACGTGCAGGCCGCGGTCGCGGCGGAGTAGGACCATGGCCGGACGATTGCAGGACGACGGCGACGAGCTCGTCGAGACCCACGAGATCAATGTCACGCCGTTCATCGACGTGATGCTCGTACTGCTGATCATTTTCATGGTGGCGGCCCCACTGTCGACCGTCGACGTTCCCGTCGATCTGCCGGTTTCGTCCGCGGAGCCGAAGAAGAAGCCGGATAAGCCGCTCTATCTCACCGTGAAACAGGATTTGACGCTGGCACTTGGCAACGACACGGTGCCCCGCAGCCAAATCGCCTTCGCGCTCGACGATGCCACCGAGGCGGACCGCCTGCAGCGCGTGTTCCTGCGCGCCGACAAAACCGTGCCTTACGGCGAACTCATGGAGGTCATGAATCTTCTTCGCGCCGCGGGCTATCTGAAAGTCGCGCTGGTCGGTCTCGAGGGGACGGCGGTGGGACAAGGTCAGGCGGCACCCTGATGATCGAGAGAGACTTCTTTGGCGAAGGTGCGCATCGCTTTCACCGGTGGCTCGAGATCGGCACCGTGATCGTCGCCATGCATGTGGGCGCTGGTGCCGCCGCGACCTTGCAGTGGCCGGAACCGGATACCGATCCGGAGATGGCCGGTGCTTTCGTGATGGAGCTTGCCGCGCTGGCGGTCGCACCGCCACAGCCGGAAGACCTCGCCATCGGACCGCCGGTGGAGGACTCTGTGCCGACACCCGTAGCGACGCAGGAGTCGAAGCCCGAAGAGGTGGACCTCCCGGAGCTTCAAGAGTCGCCCCTGGCACCCGATCCGGAAGTCGTGCTGCCGAAGGAGAAGCCCACCGAGACGGTCGAGGAGGTCGAGGAGCCGGAGACGCTTCAAGAAGAGCAACAAGCGACGGAGGTCAACACGTCCTCCGCCGTTGCGACGGCGCCGCCGAAAGTCGAGGCTCCACCGGACACGACCGCGAAGGCGCAATCCGCCGGCGTCAAAGCCAAGCCGACCCAAGCGGAGATCAAATGGCAACGGGCGCTCCTGTTCCATCTGAACCGGCACAAGCGCTACCCGTCGGCCGCCCGCAGCCGCCGGCTTCAGGGCGTTGCCAGGGTCGAGTTCAAGATCGACGGTTCCGGAAAACTCATCGAAGCGCGCCTCGTGGACGGTTCGGGCTCGACGCTCCTGGACAAGGAGGCCCTGGCTGTACTGGATAGGGCCAGCCCCTTCCCCGCTCCGCCCGGACAGCGCCAATTCGTCCATCTGGCGCTCCCGATCGAATTCCGGATCAAGCGGTAGGGCCGTTCACGCCATCATCGCGGCAAATGCCGGCGAGACGCGTTGCCGTAGCCCATTCTCGCCGGTAAGAACGAACATCGCCGCGATGCCGCGCTGTTCGGCGAAGCGCAGGCCGTCGTCCTCGCCGAGCACGAACAGCGCCGTGGAAAGAGCGTCGGCTTCCATACAGCTCTCCGCGACGACCGTCACGGCCGCGACACCGTTTTGCACCGGCCGCCCCGAGCGGGGATCGATCGTATGCCCGTAACGGCACCCCTCGTGCTCGAAATAGCGCCGATGATCTCCCGACGTCGCAACCGCAAGACCGTGAAGCGCGATGAGCGTGTCCGGGAGACCTGCCGCGCCACGCGGCAACTCGACCGCCACCCACCACGGCGTGCCGTCCGGCTTGCAGCCCTCGCCGCGCAACTCGCCGCCAATCTCGACCAGAAAGCCGGCGCAGCCATGGGCCCGCATGACATCCGCCAAACAATCGACCGCAAAGCCCTTGGCGACGGCGCAGAGATCGACAACGAGCCCGCCCGGTTGCATGGCGCTTCGCGAACCTTGCTGTAAAGACAAGCGGCGCCAGTTGGACGCGGCGCGCGCCGCCGCGATCGCCGCATCGCCCGGAACGCATCGCCCGCGCCCTTCGGGGCCGAACCCCCAAAGCGCCGTTAGGGCGCCCGCGGCCGGATCGTAGGCACCATTCGTTTCGGCCGCGACCGTCAGCGCGTAATCGAGGACGGTGAAGAACTCCGGCGGAAGGTCGTGAACGCTTCCCGGCTCGGCGCGATTGAACCGGCTCAGATGAGACAACGTTTCCCAGGCGCTCATCTGCGAGACGACCGTATCCAAGGCGCGAAGGATCGCGGCATCCAGCGTATCGACCGAGAGCCGGGCCGGAGCGGCGGCAACCGCGGACCAGGTCGTTCCCATCGTCTCGCCCTGAAGACGCCTCACGACCGTTTCTCCCGCCACGCGCGGCGGGATCAACCTCCGGGGAATCGCGACCTGCCTCTCCGGAACCGCCATCACTCCGGCAGGACTTCAAGCGTCGCGACGTAGCCGAGCCGGCGCTCGGTCGCTTTGTCGATCGTCGTCTTGCCGTCGGTGGCCGAGGCCTCCAGCCAGTACATTCCCGGCTCCGGCCACGTCACCGCGAAGCTTCCGTCCTCACCGGTCGTCACCTTGATCTCGCCGAGCGTGTCGCGATAGCGGTTGCCGCCACGAATAATGGAGACCTCGACGTTCGGGGCCGGTTCGCCATCGACGAGAAGCTTGAACTGCGCCTCCTCGCCCGCGAACAAATCGTTCGGATGCGTGATGGGCGCAAGCTCGAGCCCCTTGCCCGTCGTCTCGAGCGCTTCCTTGCTCGGCGCGCCCAACGTCGCGTAGGTTTCAAGGCGCCGCTGCGATTGAGTCACCGTCAGCTTCTCGGCGCCGTCCGGAATCTCCTTGCTCAGATTTTCCGGCTTTCCACGCCAGCGCTTCCGCTCGCCATTCACCTCGTAGCTCGCGAAAAGCCCGTCGCCGGCCACGGCGAGCTTGTAGGTTCCCGGCTCCTTCAACTCGATGTCGAAGGTGCTGCGATATTTTCCGGTGCTCTCGTTCTGGGGCGCAATCTCGGTGCCCTTGGGTCCGACGATGCTGAGCCCCTCGAGTAGCAGGGGATGGTGCTCGAAGTAGAACAGCTCGTTGGAGATGGCGGCGTCCACCGTGATCCACGCCTCGTCGCCGGACAGCACGGTGGCCGACGGGAGGAGCCAAGCCCGGTGTGCTTGTGCCGTGGCTGGCAGCAGAACGAGGAAGAGAGCCGTTGCGAGTCTGATTACGGTCATGGGTGAGCGCTCCGTGGTCATGGCTTCATGGTCATGGCTTCGTGGTCATGGCTTCAATTCAAGGACGACATCGCCGAGTTCGTTCTTCCCCTCGGCCTTGAGCGTTTGGGGCGAGGCGATCGGCCAGGCGAAGGGGATCTTCAGGAGTTCGCGGCCGCCCACTTCACGCGCGGCTTCGACAACCAGCGTGTAGTCACCCTCGGGCAACCTGGCCAAAGGCGGCTCGGTCAGGTCGATACCGATGGCGTGGGTGCCGGGTGCGCGCGTCGCGCTCGTGACTCCGTCGATAGGCACCTCGACGTCGCGGCCGACGCGGCGCCACCATTGGCGGATGTCCTTCAGCCATTTGTCGCCCTCGCCCTTGGGATTGTCCAAGTCGTACCAAAGCGCGAGCGTGGTCACGACGCTCCGGTCCGGCCGCTCGATCCAGGCAGCGAGATAGGGCCGGTGGTACTCGGCCACACTGAGCTGGGGAATCTCCACTTCGAGCTCGGCCTCGAAGGCCAGCGCGGGTGCGGCCAGAATAAGCGATACGCCGAAAGGAACGATTACGCGCATAGTCGGGTCCTCAATGAATCAGGAAGAATGCGATCAGGATCGGCAAGACGCAGCCCGCGCCGACGAGCGGCCAGGTCATTGGCCGGTTCATGGCGTAAAGCTGAAGCAGCGCGAGGCCGGTGAGAGCGAAGATCACGCAGGACAGCGCGAACGCATCGATGAACAGACTCCATGCGGAGCCGGTGTTGCGCCCTTTGTGCAGATCGTTGAGATAGGAGATCCAACCCCGGTCGGTGACCTCGTATTGAACGTCTCCGGTTTCGCGATCGATGCTGAGCCAGGCATCGCCGCCCGGCCGGGGAAGAGAGATGTAAACCTCGTCCTCCGACCAATCGCCGGCGCGGTCGGCTACGTCGATGCCGAATTCCTGCGCGACCCACACCGCAACGGGGCTTGGCAAGACCATCCGCGTTCCGGATCCCGGCGTATCGAGTTTGCTCAGAAGACCGCCGGGCAGTACGTGGTCCTTGCGCTCCACCGCCGGCTTTGCTTCGATCTGCGCGGCATGATTGAGCGTGATGCCGGTTGCGGCGAACATCAACATGCCCAAAAGGCTGACCGCCGCACTGATCCAGTGCCATTGCCGCAATTGGCGAAGCCACCAGGCCCGGCGATTTGTGCTGGCCGGAATTCGCGCGGACGCGGTTTGCGTTCTCAGCATTGCGCAGCCGCAACACTTTGCGAACCGAGAAACTCGGATGCGAGACCGCGCACGCGCGGCTCATGGTGCCGCGCCAGCATTTCGGCGCCCTCCCGCGCGAAGTCCGGAGGCGACTGGGTCAGCGACGACCGCAGCCATCGCAGCGCCTCGGCAACCTTCCCGTCGCGCAACAAAAAGCGCGCATGGTGAAACTGCCCGCGGAAACAACCGCCTTGGGCGGCCAAGCGGAACCAGAACCGGGCCGCGCGGGGCTTCGGTGCTCGCGTCCATCCCAACTCCCGGGCATGGCCGAGCATGTTCATCGCTTTCGGATTTCCCGCCCGAGCCGAAGCGACGAGCAACGACATGACGCGCTTCAGATCGACCCGCGCGCCGTCGGTCGCGAGCATCAGCGCCGCAAGATTGAATTGGGCCCAACAATGAGACCGTGCCGCCGCGAGCCCGTACCAATGTGCCGCGAGTTCCGCACTGGGCCGCACGCCCCATCCGCGCTCATGGCAGCGGCCGAGCATGTTCCAGGCATCGGCATTGCCCTGACGCGCGGCGTGATGGAACCAGCGGAAGGCCGCCTCCGGATCGCGCGCGACGCCGTAGCCATCGAGCAGCATGTGGCCCCAGCCGAGTTGCGCTTCGGCAAGCCCCGCAAGTGCCTGTTCGCGGACGAATTGCGCTCCGAGTTCCGGGTTCGCGGCGAGCCGTTCGGCGTACCGCTTGGAACTGAGCCGAACCAGGATCGGACCGTATGTCAGCGTTTCCGCACCGTAGTCGATCACGTCACATCTCCGCCCAGCGCCGCAAAAGGTTGTGGTAGTGGCTCGTCAGTCCGACCACGGCCCTGTTCTCGTCCGAGAGCTGCTTGCGGATCTCCATGATGGCCATGTCGAGTTCGAACAGGAGCGTCCGCCGACCGTCGTCCCTGACCATGGATTGGGTCCAGAAGAACGAGGACCAGCGCGCGCCTCGCGTGATCTCGGTGACGCTGTGCAGGCTGGAGGACGGGTAGACCACCATGTGACCCGCGGGCAGCTTCACCGTGTGATTGCCGTAGGTATCGGCAATGATGAGTTCTCCGCCGTCATAGTCTTCCGGAGGCGTGAGAAAGAGCGTCGAGGAGACATCCGCGCGCATGCGGATCCCCGCCCCAGGCACCGCGCGAATGGCACCGTCCACATGGGCGTCGAACTTCATGCCCATGTCGTAGCGGTTGAACATCGGCGGTAAGACGCGGAGCGGCAGCGCGGCCGAATTGAAAACGCCATTGCGGCCGAGCGCGCGCAAGATGATCTCGCCCGTTTCACGCGCGGCGGGAGAGCCTTCCGGGATTTGAAGGTTGCGCTTGGCCGTCGCGGCCTGTTCGCCCGAGGTCACGTTCCCGTCGACCCATGTCGCCTCTTCGAGAACCTTTCGGCAGTGCGCCACCTCCTCTTGGGTGAGCACGTCGGGGATGGTTGCCAACATGTCGTCCAGTATCCTCTGCTGAACCAACGGAAGGGCGCGGCAACCCGCGCCCTTCCTCATTCGCGGTTAGGCTCGTTGCCGTCAGAAGCGCTTTCCGACGGTTGCGAGCACCGTGGTGCCCGGCGCCGGCAAGGCCCGGCTGGCAAACCCAGCCGCGTAATTCAGTTCGTCCGTCAGGTTGTAGCCGTTGACCGCGAGTCTCCAGCCGTCGACCTCGTAGGACACCAGCGCATCCAACGAGAAGTTCGAGGGAATGATCCGGGTATTGGCGGAGTCGGTGTAGTAGGCATCGGCATAGGTCACACCGCCGCCGATCGTGAATGCACCGCGCACATTGGGCATATGCTGGGACAACTCGTATGTGGTCCAAACGGTGAAGTTGTTCGGGCTTACGAACGGTACCTCGTTGCCCTTGTACTCGTTCGCCGTAGCCACGGTCCGCCCTGTCATAGCGGGATTGTATAGAATCTCGCTGTCCAGATAGGCGTAGCCGAGTTGCACCTGCCACGCGTCGGTGATGCTGCCGGTCAGGCCGATTTCCACGCCTCTGACACGCTGTTCTTCGCCGGTGAGCTGCGTGTCGCCGGTGAACGGATCGATGAAGCTCGCATTGCCCTTGGTGACATTGAACAGCGCCGCGGTCAGGCCGAGCCGTCCATCGCGGGTGCTGAGCTTTGCGCCGGCTTCCCACAGCTCGTTCTCCTCCGGATCGGCTTCACTCTGTCCGGCGGTCGTGTTGATCGCGTTGTTGTCGTTGGTCACGAACTGGCCTTGCGGCGTGTAGGACCTCGCCCAGGAGACATAGTAGGTCTGGTTCTCCTCCGGTTCCCAGATCACGCTCGCCTTCGGGCTGGTGAACTGCGAGTCGGTGTTTGTGTGTATGGCGCCCCCGCCGGTCCAAAGGCCGGTCATCGGATCGGTGGCGCGATACTTGGCGCGGTAGTCGTCCCAACGCAGCCCGCCGAGAAGGGACAACGTCTCGGTCAGCCAGATCTGATCGCTCGCAAAGAGCGCGAAGTCCTGGGCTTCGGCCTGCTTTAGGTAGAGGGGGTTGCCTCGCACCGTGTAGGGGATGGTCTTCCGGAAGTTCGGCCAGCCAATCGTGGTCGGATCCTTCACGTCGGCACCCGTCCCTGGCTGAAGCACGCCCGCGGCGTCGTACACGCCCATCTGGGTGCGGCTCTCGTCCTGATAGAACACGTCGATGCCCGCGATCAGTTCGTGCTTGAACCCGCCGGTATTGAACTTTGCCGCGGCGGTGGTGACGTTCTGCACGCCCCAAGTCTCCTGCATGAAGCCTGCGGGACCGCCAAGACCGTACGGTCCGGTGAACGTGCGGTTCAGGATGCTGTCACCGCAGGTGTTGTCGGTGGGATCGAGAGTCGCCGGAGGACAGTTCGGTACCGTTTGCTTGAAGTCGCGGTCGTACCAAGCCACCCGCGTATCGTTATAGAGCGTGATCGACGGGTTGAGTTTGGCCGTGAAGCGCGACGTCAGCATGTCGACATTGGAGTCGTCGATATCGGTTACTTTTCCGTAGAAATTCGAGCGCGACACGCCGAACTCGGTGACTGGGCGCGCAAGCCGCGGGCCGCTGACGGTTTCGCCTCCGGGGCCGACCTTGTCGTCCGGGTCGAACATGGGCACCCCGAAGTCGGGCTTGCGCTCGCCCGACTGGTGCAGATAGTTCAGCACCCACGTCGTGTCCTGATCGAGGCCCGTGGCGAAGGAGCCAAGGAAACCCCACCGGTCGCTGAAGACGTGATCGCGGTCGACGATATCCTGATCGTGGAACATGCCCACCGCGCGAACGGCCGTGGTGCTGTTGAGCTCGCGATTCACATCGACCACGGTCCGGTAATACGGGCCGGATCCAGCGACGCCTTCGACGGACGTGTCGTTGCCGAGGTGGGCCGTCTTTTGCTGAATGTTGATGGCGCCGCCCGTGGTCCCCATACCGAAGGTCTCTGAGGACGGTCCCTTGATGACGTCAACCTGTTCATAGGCGAAGCTGTCGCGTACATAGACGCCGAAATCGCGCAGGCCGTCGACATAGATGTCGCCTTTCGCCTGAAAACCGCGAATACGGAACTGGTCGCCGTTCATGCCGCCGCCGCCCTCGCCGATATTCACGGTCACTCCCGGAACGTTCTGCAGCGCCTGATCGAGCGTGGTGATGTTCTGCTCGATCATCTGCTGCTGCGACACCACATTGATGGTTTGCGGCGTGTCCTGGATGGTGCCGGGCAGACGGCCAAGGCCGGTCCCCGATTGCAGCGTGTTGCCGCTGGCCGGTGTCAACGAAGTTCCGTCTCCGAAACCCGATGCGGAGACAGCGGGAGCGACAGGCTCCGCCACCGGCATGGGCGCAGGTGCCGGGCGCGGGGCGGGCCTTGCGGCCGCGGCGGGCGCGGGACGCGGCGCCGGCTTGGCGGTCTTTTTCGGCGTCGGCTGCACCGTGACCTCGAGCGGCGGCAGCGGCGTGGCCTCGGGCGACTCCACTGCCGCCTCTTGCGCCTGGGCGGCGCCACCAAGGCCCCCCGCCATCACGGCCGATAGAACCTTGATCGAGACGCCGCTCTTCAGCTTTGTCCGAGAACCGCCAAGCTCCCCATTCGACGGACCTGACATTCGGTCCAACTTCGACTCCAACAAACGCATTTGACATCCCCCGCGATTTTTTCTCGGCGTTGCAGTGCAAGTCGATGGCGTGGCGGTCCCGGACATATTTCCCTCGCCCGTGGACCGGCGCCTTCCTGCAAGACCCTATGCGCTGGATCAACATGCGCAAAATGAATGTTTCTCACTTGAATTCATGCACATTTTTAAATGATTATGCGCCGCGTATGGCGGTGTTGGCGGGACCGCTCCACATGCCGCTTTCAAGGCTCAATGCCGCCGTTTCTTTCTGGTGTGCCCGGTGCTTCAGCGCCATCTTGAGCACGATGCCACGCATGAACGCAGGCCTGCGCGCTGTCTGCCGGGGCCGCCGCCATGGCTCCGGAAAATGGACCCCATGGCCATTTCAGCCGCCAACCACCCTCGCCCGCGCCAATCGGCCGGCTTGGGAAGTCAGAATTGGGAAGTCAGAAAGAGATCGCGGCGCAGACCATGTAGACCGCGACGAAGTAGTAGAAGACGGTGAGCGTATAGGCCTGCCCATTGCCCGTGTAGACCCGGCCCGCAAGCATTCCGAGACGTTGCGTGGACCTCGCGACCGCCGTCCAGAACGTCACGGCCCAAGGCGGCGTGACGGCGGCGAGGAGCGGCTGGTAATGATCGTAGAAATTCGCCGATCGCGCGGTCCCAGGCAGACGTGCCGTACGCCGCCGCACGAGCCACAGCGCCGCGATCAGCAGCAGCGAGACGGCGACTGCCGCGGCCATGGTGGGAAGTGGATTCCAGTAGCCGTAGATGAGCTCCAACGACATGCCCTCCCAGACCAAGGTCGATGCGAAGGCCGGGTCGATCGCCTCGGAGATCGGGACGATGAGCAGTTTCGGGAAGAAGGTCATGATCAGGATACCGGCGATCAGAATCGCCTGGGCCGTCAGGATCGGCCATGGCGCCTCGGGGACCGTGTGCGTGGCGCCTCGCGGCGGTCCGAGGAAGATCGCGCGGATGAACCGGACCATGTAGAGAAGGCCGACCAGCGTCGCCAACACGCCCAAGGCGATAGGAAGGTACCAGCCTTTTTCCATCATGGCGCTGAGCAGGAGCCATTTGCCGCCGAAGCCGGTGAAGGGCGGCAGACCGGACATGGCAACGACCCCGACCAATGCGATCCCGAACGTGACGGGCATGGATTTGACAAGCCCGCCAAGCGCCGAGAACGTGCGCCGGCCGGTGCGAAGGACGACCGCGGCCGCGACGAGGAACAAGATGCCTTTGACGGCGAGATGGTTGGCGGTGAGGTAGAGCGCCGTGACCCAGCCGAGATGGCTCATGAGAGCGACGGCCGCCACTATGTAACCGAGCTGGCTCATGCTGGAATAGGCAAGCATGCGTTTGATGTCGTCTTGGCGGAGCGCCAGTACCGCGCCAACCACCGTGGTGAGCATGCCGAGGCATCCGACGGCATAGGCGAGATCGAGCATCGCCTCCGAGCGGATCGTCGCGTAGGCGGCGACGACGAGCCCGAAGATCGGCGCCTTGCTCACCACGGCCGACAGGATCGCCGAAAGGTCGTCGTCGGAATCCGCATACGCGCCCGGCAGCCAGACATGAACGCCGACGGCTCCCGCCTTGATCAGGAACCCCGCCGCCAGCAGACCGAATGCAAGGGCGCTCTCCGGCGCGGCCGTCAGTAGTGCCGAGAGCGAGACCTCGCCCGTGACGGCGTGTGCCACGGCGAAGCCCGCGATCAGGCAGTACCCGGACGTGAGCGAGAACAGGACATAGGAGAACGCCGCGGAGCGCGCCTCGGGACGCCGCAGGATGAGAAAATACGACGCGAGCGTCACGAACTCGAAAAGGACGAAGAACTCCAGGCCGGTCGCCGCGCGCGGCAGCGCTTGAAGCGATAGCAGCAGAACGACGAGGAACGGATAGAAGCCGGGCCGCCTCTCCTTGCGGTAGAGACTCGCGATGACGAGAGCGGCGCTGCCGGCAAAGAACAGCGCCCCGAAGAGAAATCCGATGCCGGTCATGCCCTGGACGAGCCAATAACCGCCGGCTGCAACGGTCAAGATCGCGGCGATCCTTTGCGCCGGATCGGATACGCACCCCAAGACGACGATCGCGAGACCGGCGATGAGCGGCAGGAAAATCCAATCGGCATCCAAACCTGCCATCCGCGCCGCGCCGTAGCCGCACAGCGCGAGCAGCGCTCCAGCGCCAAAGACCGGCAGCAATGCCAAGCGAGAGGGCTTCCAGTCCTTCGCGCCGGCGGGGCGGTGCAGCGTCAGCGCAAGCCATCGAAACAGGTAGGCGGCTTCCAGCAGCGAGCCCAGCAAGGCGATTGCGATCCAAACGAACTTGCCGTGGGACGCCAGCGACACGATGTACTGCCACTTGGCCCAGAAGCCCGGAAAAGGCGGAAGACCGGCGATCGCGCAAATCAGAATGCCGAAACCGGCAAGAACGATCGGGTGCTGCCCCAGGCCGGCCCAATCTGTCAAGCGCTCGCGGCTCACGACTCCCGCAAGCCAAAACAATCCGGCCTTCGCGAGAAGGTGATTGATGAACAGCCCGCCGATCACGAGCGGCATGGCTGCTTTCGCATCGACGATGTGCAGGAGCGCAGCCGCCATGTAGAGTAGGCCCATCTGGCCGACGGACGAATAACCGAGCAGCCGCTGCGCCTTCGTCTGGGAGAGACCGATCAGATTCGCGAACACGAATGTGATCGCGCCCGTTGCGGCAATCACCACCCAATAGTCCTCGAACAGCGGCATGAGCTTCAGGAGCGCGAAGAACACGCCCGCCGAGACGACCGAGGCGACGAGCGCCGCGATACTGCCCGGCGCGGTCTCGTAGACGTCGAGACCCCAGCCATTGGCCGGAAAGGGTTTGAGTTCGAGCAGCAAACAGCCGAGCAGCAGCATCAAAGCCGCAAAGGCGATCGGCCCTGCGATTCCCTCGCGGGCGGCAATCAGATCGTCGATATTGAGGATGCCGGTGGCCGCGTAGAGCAGCATGGTGCCGAGCAGGAAGAAGGTCGAAGCCACGACGGTGGCCATCAAGAACTTGAACGACGCCGAGAGTGCCTCGGGCCTAGAGCCGAGACTGAGCAATCCGTAGGTCGCGATCGACACGATCTCGAGGAAGACGAAGAGGTTGAAGAGATCGCGAGTCGCGATCATGCCGATCACGCCCATCACAAGGATGAGATAGAGCAGCATGACGGCATATTTCTCGCGCAGAACGTAGATCGCCCCGAGCAGCGCCGTCGCCGTGGCGCCCGTCGCGACGAAGGCCTCGGCAAGCCCCATACGGAGATTGATGGCGTAAGGCGGCAGGGCGCCCCCGGTCAGAATCTCGATAGGCTCGCCGCCATAATAGAGATGGATGGCGCAAACGGCCGAGATAAGCGTCATCGCGGCGAGCGCGGCCAGGAACGCGGCCGCCACCCAGCCCTTGCCGAGACGATTGAGCAACGGGATCAGGAAGCCCGTGCCCAACCCGACGATGAAGATGTTGAGCGGGTGTAGGAGACTGCCTACCATTTCGAGTCCGCGAAGGCGTCGATAGACAGCGTCTTCTTCGCTTCGTAAAGGCGGATCGCGAAGGCGAGCATGACCGCGATCACGGCCAAGCCGATGACGATGGCGGTCACCGCCAGAGCCGAAGGGACCGGGTCCACCGCGCGTGCCGCTGCATTGGCAACGGTCACGGGCCCGTCGACGATCGGCGCCGTCCCGCCGGCGACATAGCCGACGGCCACGATGACGATATGACTTCCAGTCCCCATCAGGGCAAAGCCAATGACGATGCGCAGGATGTTGCGCTGCGTCAGCATGCCCCAAACGCCGACCAGCATGAGGAGCAGCCCCGTGACGAGAACCGTCTGCGATATCACGGTCTGTCCTCTCTCCGCGGGCCTAGGCTCGAAAGCGCCCGATGATGACGCTGAGCTCGCAGCCGACCTTGGCGCCTAGAAAAACCGACAGCAAAGGGATCGCTCCGGCGCTGAACAGCGCGCCGAATTCGCCGAGCGGGAGGATCCTGTTGTCCAGGAACCCGCCGGCGAAAACGATGCCCGCGACCCCCAACAGAACGATGAGCAGCCCGGCGAGCGATTCCATGACACTGAGTTGCGCGAACTTCACGCGATATTCTGGCTTCGCAAGAACCAGCAGCAGGATGCAGGACGCGGCCACCGCGCCGCCTTGAAATCCGCCGCCAGGCCCGAGATGCCCATGCACCACGATATAGGCCGCGAAGAGGGCGACGAGCGGCACGAGAATATCGGCGCCATGGCGCACGATTTCGGACGGGGGAACGGCGGCGGTCCGCTGCGTCTCGTCCGGGTCGTCCGTTTTTGCCCGGCCACCAAGGAGCAGGCCGACCCCGGCCGCGACCATGAACAACACGGCGACCTCGCCAAGCGTATCGAAGGCGCGGTAGTTTAGAAGAATGCCGGTGATCACGTTCGGGGCGCCGAGTTCGCGCGGCACCATCTCGACATAGGCTTCGGCGAGCGGCGGCAATACGGTGCGTTCGCTGTAATTGATCGCCACGGATCCGAAGACGACGCCCAAGGCCACGAGAAGTGGGATGACGGCAGCGCGCGGCATTACGGGCCGCTCCGTTCGTCCGGCGTACCGGCGGTTTCGAGACGTACTCCGCCGCCGCACCGTCCCTGAAGTCCGTAGGCCGCACGCGCCAGTGCGTGCGAAGAGATCGGATTCGTCATGAACACGAAATAGGCGATGATCAGCAGCTTCAGGCTCCAGCTTGGGAAATAAAGCGCGATGCCGATGAGCACCAAGGTGTTGCCGAGGGTCGTGGCCTTGGTTCCGGCCTGAATGCGCGTGAAGGCATCCGGCATCCGGAACATCCCAAGGCCCGCCGAAAAGAGGAAAACCGCTCCGATGAGAATGACGATGCTGCCGATGAGCTCAGTCATTGTCCTTGCCGTCCCTGGTTCGGCGTATCGCGTACAGAAAGATGAGGATCGAAAGGCCGGAACCGATGGACGCTTCGGTCATGGCCACGTCCGGGGCGCCGAGAAGCAGGTAACAGACCGAGGCGAACAGACTTGCCAGTCCGGCGCTGATTGCCGCCGCCAAGACGCTTTCGAGCCAAACGGCGAGAAATCCGCTGACGAGAATGCCGCCGCATAGCAGGAAGACCAAGAGTTCCAGCATCGCGGCTCAAGGCCCCCGCTCGAGATAGCGCGCCACGGCAAGAACCGCGAGAAAGCTCAACACGCCATAGACCAGCGCGACGTCGAGATAGATGAAGCGGCCTGCCACGAGCGCATAAAGCGCGATCAGCGAGATGGAGGTGATCGTCAGCATGTCGATCGCCGCGACGCGATCGACCGCTGTCGGCCCCAGTACCAGCCGCAGCACGCCGAGAACCACGCCAAGAAAAATCAGTGCCGCCGCGGCGAGGAGAATGGTCTCAGCCAAAGGTCTTCTCCAACGGCGCTTCGATTCCCCGCGTCATGCCGCGTGCGACCTCGCTGGGATCGGCGCCACGCAGGTCGAGGCAATGCACAAGCATCTCGTCGCCCTCCAGGTCGAGGACCAGAGAACCGGGCGTCAGGCTGATGGAGTTCGCAAGAGCCAGCCGGCCGATCGGCGATTTCAAGCGCGTCTTCACGGTCACGATGCCGGGTTCGATCTGGATGCGGGGCGCATAGACGTAGCGCATCATGGCGATGTTGGCGTGAACGAGCTCGCGCAGGAACGCGCCGGTATAGAGAAGAAAGTGATAGACCCGCCCGGGCGACACGCGAATGCCTCCCCAAATATCGAAACGCCGCGCGAAGAACGCAGCCAAGGCCGCGGAGATGAGCGCGCCAGCGAGAACGGACTCGACGGCGAATGTCGAGCTGACGGCCAGCCAGATGGCGACCAGCAAGAGCCAAAGCCACACGAAGCCCCGAAGCGCAAACGGGGTCGCGTTCACGTCGCGCGAGCTCATCGAAACGGGCTCCCTAAATCCACGGCATCGGCATCGGCATCGTAGTGTATGGGCGAAGGGCGATCAATTTAGGCCGCCCCGGCGGGCTGCGCGTCTTGCGCATCTTGACGGTCCGGCTGCTCCTTTCGCCCGTAGATGAGAACGTAGAGCACCGGCAGGAGCACCAGCGTCAGAATCGTCGCGACGAGCAGGCCGCCCATGATCGCGAACGCCATTGGCCCCCAGAACAGTGTCGGCGCGATCGGTATGAGGCCGAGCACGGTGGACAGAACCGCCAGCATGATTGGCCGCAGCCGGCCAGTGGCGGCCTTGACGACGGCCTCTCTCACCCCCAAGCCCCCCGACTGTTCATCGCCAATTTGGACGATGAGAATGACCGCGTTCTTCGCGATCATCCCGAGCAACGCCAAAATCCCGAGAATGGCGACGAAGCCCAGAGGGCGCCCAAACAAGAGCAGCGCGCCGACGACGCCGATCAATCCCAACGGCAAGAGGATCAAGACCAATCCTGTCTTGATGAAGCTCTGCAATTGGAGCATCAGCAGCGTGATCATGAGGAATGCCATGAGCGGCACCATCGCGAAGACGGCCTCTTGGCTCTCGGCGCTTGTTTCGGCCGTGCCGCCCAGCTCGATGGCGTAGCCCGGAGGAAGTCCGGCGCCGAACGTCTCGATGTCCTTCTCGATCGCGGCAACGACCGCTTCCGGTGTCGTGCCCTCCCTGACGTCGGCGAGCACGGTCAATGTCGGCGCACGGTCGCGCCGCCAGACGAGCGGCTGTTCCTGCTCAAAGTGGAAATTGGCGAAGCTGCTGAGCGCCACGGTTCTCCCGCCGGGCACGGGCACCTGGAGCGTCGCCAGCCGGTCGAGCGAGACCCGGTCGCGGGAATCGGCCCGCGCGACGATGTTGACGAGATAAATGTCGTCGCGCAGCTGCGTGATCGGCGCGCCGGACACGGCGGTCTGCAGGATCGCGGCAAGGGCTTGGCT
This sequence comes from Hyphomicrobiaceae bacterium UBA7697, assembly GCA_002482645.1. Lineage (GTDB taxonomy): Bacteria > Pseudomonadota > Alphaproteobacteria > Rhizobiales > Methyloligellaceae > Methyloceanibacter. Next base: position 903,950 of record DLGJ01000005.1, on the reverse strand, counting down.
CGTCAGGCCGAGGCGCCGCGCCTGATTTTGGTCGACGGCGATGCGAAGTTGGCGGGCAGGTTCGATCCAATCGAAATGAACGCGATCGGCGCCCGGATGGCTGGCGATGATCTCCGCCAACTTGAGGGCGTTGGTCTGCAGGACCTGAAGATCGGGCCCGCTCAAACGCCATTGCAGCGGCCATCCGATCGGCGGCCCCATCTCGAGAGGGCTCACCCGGCTGATCGCCTCGGGAAAGTCCTCGGTCAGGTAGTCGCGCAGTTCGTCCTCGAGCGCGAGTCGCGCATCGAGATCCGTTGCCATGACAACGATCTGAGAATGATGATTGCTCGGCGGAAGGATCGCGAGCGGCAGATAGAAGCGAATGACGTTGCGGCCGATATAGGAACTCCAAGACGCGACCTTGTCGTTCTTCGAGAGCCAACTCTCGATCTTCTGCACGGCGTTTTCGCTCGCGAAGATCGAGCTCGACCGCGTTAGCTGGAAGTCGACGATCAGCTCGTTCCGGTCCGACGGCGGGAAGAACTGCCGGTTCACCTGCGCGAAGCCGAACAACGACAAAACGAAGAGAACGGCGATCACGGCGATGGTGAGCCAGCGCAGCTTCAAGGCCAGTTGGAGAACTCTCGAATAGCCCCGCTCGATAAAGCCGGGCTTCTCTTCTTCATCTGACTTCGGCGGCTTCAGGAGGAACGAGGCGATGATCGGCGTGAACACCACGGCGACGAGCCACGAGGTGAGAAGCGCGATCGCGACCACTTGGAACAGCGAGATCGTGTACTCCCCGGCCTGGCTCTCGGCAAAACCGATCGGAACAAAGCCGGCGATGGTGATGAGCGTTCCGGTGAGCATCGGGGCGGCAAGCTTCGTATAGGCGAAAACTGTCGCCTTCTCCATCGGGTCGCCGACGGCGAGACGCCGGAGCGTGGCGTCGACAGTCGTCATGGCGTCGTCGACGAGAAGCGCGAGCGAGATAATCAGAGCGCCCAGCGAAACGCGGTGCAGGTCGATGCCGAGCACCTGCATGATAAGAAACACCGTCGCGAGCGTAATCGGGATGGCCACGGCAACGACGGAGCCAGCTCGTACGCCGAGCGTGATGAAGCCCACGGCCAAGATAATCAGAACCGCCTGATAGAGCGATGTCGTGAAGTCGCCGATGGCGGTCGTCACCACGTCGGGCTGGTTCGATACCAGCTTAACATCGATACCGATGGGGATATCCGCGATCGAACGCTGCACGGAGGCGTTCACCGCCTTGCCGAGCTCAAGCACGTCCCCGCCTTCGCGCATGGCAATGCCGAGCCCAATGGCCGGCTTGCCGTCGACATGGAAGAGATTCGATGGCGGATCGACCAGGCCGCGCTTCACCTGAGCGATATCGCCGAGGCGGATCATTTCTCCGTTGGCGTTGATCGGAACTTCGAGAATATCCGTCTCGTTCTCGAACGCGCCGGAGACGCGCAGCGTCAAATTCTCGTTGCTGCTATTGATCGTGCCGGATGGACGGACGCTGTTCTGCGCGGCGATGGCCGCAAAGACGGCTCCGTAGTCGAGGCCCATGGCCGCCACGCGCTCGGGCAGAAGCTCGACAACGATTTCCTCGTCCTGGGCGCCGATGAACTCGGCCTTCTCAATCAGATCGACATCGCGAATGAGCGCCGTGCGCACCTGGTCGACATAGTCGCGGAGTTCGCGCTCGGTGAAGCCGTCCGCCGTGAAGCCATAGACGATGCCGAATACGTCGCCGAAATCGTCGTTGAAGAAAGGCCCGACAACGCCTTGGGGCAGCGTATGGCGAATATCGGCGACCTTCTTCCGGACTTCGTACCAAGAGTCGGGTACGAGCTCCGGCGCGAAGGCGCCTTCGAGGTCCACATAGACCGTCACAATACCCGGCCGCGTGATCGAACGTATGCTATCGAGACCGGGGACTTCCTGTAGCGTCCGTTCGAGCCGGTCCGTCAGTTGACTCTGCGTCTCGTCCATCGTGGAGCCCGGCCACAGCGCGGTGACGAGCATGGTCTTGATGGTGAAGCTCGGATCTTCGTCGCGTCCGAGATTGTAGAAGGCAGCGCCGCCGGCGATCACGGCCACCAACATCAAATAGATCGTGAGGGCCCGGCTCCTGACGGCCCATTCCGAAAGATTGGGTCCGATCACGGCGCACCGCCGAGCAAGCGGACTTTCTGATCGGGACGCAGGGCCTGCACTCCGGCCGTGACCACGATATCGCCGATCTCAAGTCCGTTGGCGACGGTCACCGCGGACGGCGTAAAACGCTCCACGCCAATCTGCCGCAGCGAAACCGTCTTCTTTTCGGGATCGACAACCCACACCGCGGGTTCGCCCTTCGATTCGGTCAAGGCACTCGCAGGCAACTCGATACCGGCGGTATCCCCGAACGTGGCGCGGCCAACGACGGTAGAGCCAAGGCGCATCGCCGGAGGCGGATCGATCAGCCCCACCCGAATCCGGAATGTACCGGTCAGGGTATCGGCGCGCGGCGAGACCTCACGCACGCGGCCATTTGCCGTGACGCTGGGCCTTTGTGAAAGCCGCACAACGATTTCCGGCTCTGGCGCCCCCTGATCCTTGAGGTCGGCGGCGACATTGAACACCGCGTCCTTGCCATCGTCGCGAGCGATCTCGGCGATCATTTGACCCGGCTGCACGACCTCGCCGGCGTCCGGTCCAACGGCGACGACGACACCCGGCGCATCCGCAAGAAGTTCGGTGTCGTCAAGCCGGCGCTTGGCAATGCCGAGCTGCGCGGACGCGGTATCGACCGCGGCCTCGGCGGTCTTCCGAACCTGCTCGGCGCGCTCCAATGCGACGCGGGCGACGACTTTCCTCTCATACAGATGCCGCTGACGGTCGTAATCGATGCGTGCTTCCGATAGCACCGCTTCCGCCGAAGCAAGACTGGCTTCCGCGGCGCGGACGCCATTCTCTTCGTCTGAGGGGTCGAGGCGGGCGACGACCTGTCCGGCCTCTACGGTGTCTCCGACCGCCACCAGCCGTTCCGTCATACGGCCGCTTATGCGGAAGGCGAGATCGACCTCGATTTGGCTCTCGACCGTCCCGGCCAGTTCCACCACCTGACCGGCCCGGCTTTCATCGACCGTGATGGCGCGCACCGGCCGCGGCGGGGTCTCGGCCACCTCCTCCTGCGAATCGCAACCGATCAATACGAGCGTCAGCGCGATCGCAAGCCCGGAGAAAAATCGTCTTACTGTCATTTTAGATGCCACGAAGCTCTGGAGGGTCCCCTGCGAACGGGAGAGTAGCCGAGTACCAAATAGCGCGCTAGAGGCTGCGTGTCCGGCGGCGCCGATCAACGCCCGCCGGTCGCGGCAGGCTGTTTTCATGATCCCGTCGATCTTTCGTGTGTGCATGGATTTCATCAGCAAAGCCTCAAAAAGAGCCGAATACCGTCCCAAGCCCGATGACCGCCGCGAGTGCGACCACCGCACCTACGATGGCGACCATGAAGATGTCCAAATAGCTCTGCTTGTGGGTCACTCCACAGACCGCAAGCAGGGTCACGACCGCGCCGTTATGGGGAAGGCTGTCCAGCGTGCCGGCACTCATGACGGCGACGCGATGCAGTAGGGCCGGATCGATCCCGTACTCACCGGCAAGGCGCATATAGGTTTCACCGAGCGCATCGAGCGCGATGGTCATGCCGCCGGAGGCCGAACCCGTCAGCGCTGCCAGGACGTTCGTGGCGACCGCGAGCGATACGAGCGGCCCGCCGCCGATCGACAACACCAAATCGCGCACCAGTGCAAAAGCAGGAAGCGCGGCGATCACGGCACCGAAGCCGACGAGGCTCGCCACGCTGAAGGCCGGCAGCACGGAAGCGTTGGCGCCGGCGTCCATGCTCTGGCGCAAAGACGGAAGCCGGTCCTTGTTGAAGGCGATCAACGTCACGATCGCCACGAACAGCGCGACCACGACCGCCCAGACGCCGCCGACCGCGGAGAGCGACGTCGCCCCCCATTTTTCCTCGGCGAGAAAACTCGTGTCGAGCAGCGGCAGCACGACAACGCTCATCAAGAGGTTGACAGCGATCACGACGACGAGCGGCAACAGCGCTATGGCGAAGCTGGGCGATGTCCGCGAATGCTGCCCGTGCGGCAGTTCGGCCGGATCGAATTCGCTGGCAATCGTCGCCCGCTCGCGCAGGTTCGGATCGTCCGCACCGATGTCTCGGTCGGCCGCCTGGTAGCCGTCTCCGGCACGGCGCGCGGCCTTCTCGGCACGTCCGAGCCACCAGAGGCCGAAAGCGAGCATGATCGCCGCCGCGATGATGCCGAGACCGGGTGCCGCAAACGGCGTCGTTCCGAAGAACGGCATCGGAATCGCGTTCTGCAGCGCGGGCGTGCCAGGCAGGGCCGACATCGTGAAGGTCATGGTGCCGAGCGCGATCGCCGCGGGCATCAGCCGGACGGGAATATTCGCGGTGCGGAACAGGCCTTGAGCCATGGGCACCAAGACGAAGATGGCGACGAACAGGCTGACGCCGCCATAGGTGACGACGGCCCCGCCGAGAACGACGGCCAGGACGGTGCGGCCCGTGCCGAGCTTTTCGGTCATGAAGCGGGCAATCACTTCGACCGAACCGGTATCCTCCATCAACTTGCCGAACAGCGCGCCCAGCAAGAAGAGAGGGAAGAACTGCGCGAGGAAGCCCGCCCCTCCCGTCATGTAGACCTGCGTCAAATGGGCCAGGACCGGTTCGCCCGAGGCGAAGGCGGCCAGAAGAGCCGCGGCCGGGGCGAGCAACAAGATGCTCCAACCGCGAAACGACAGCCACATAAGAAGGCCGAGCGCGGCAAGAATGCCGAGCAGTCCAAAAATCATCAGACCGGCCCTATGAAATGGTCGAGATCGAGCGTGGAGCGCACGCCGAGATCGGCGATATGCGCGTCGAGGAAGGATTCGGCGGCCCGGCGTCCTTCGTCGCGGAGCATGGTGAGGAATTCCCATTCCGCATTGAGCTTCGAGGAATAGCCAAGCTCTGACATCAGGTCCGATGCAATGCGGTGCATGCGCATATTGGCCCAACGGGCACCTTCCGCATTGCCAGGGTCCGTCACCTTGCGGAGCAGCGCGATCATCCTGAGCTCTTTCTGAAGCGTGGCGTTGAACGACACCTCGTTCACGCGATTGACGATCTCCCGCGCCGAGCGCGGTGTTCCCAGGCGCTCGACGGGATTGACCTGTACGAGGATCGTATCCGTGGAGTCGCATTCTTGAACGAGCGGCGTGATGGTCGGATTGCCGGAGAATCCGCCGTCCCAATAGGCCTCCCCATCGATCTCGACGGCCTGGAACATCGCCGGCAGACAGGCGGATGCAAGCAGCACGTCGGGCGTGAGCTCGCCATTGCGAAATACGCGCCCGCGTCCCGTCCGCACGTTCGTCGCGGTGACGAACAGCTTGATCGGCGCATTCGCCAACCGCTCGAAATCGATACACGCCGACAGAATGTCGGACAGCGGGTTCGCGCCGCGCGGGTTGAGATCGTAGGGAGAGAAGACGCGCGCCATCAGGTCGAGCGTGATGAACATCGGCGAATTGTCGAGTGTCCACCGTCCGGCGAGCACGTCGAGAGGGCTACGCCGGAAGGGACTGAATGTGGCCGCGTCGGAGACGGCATGCCAGAATTCTTCGAGCCTGGACTTTGCTCCTTCCTTGCCGCGCTCCGTATACCCATCAACGAGCACGGCCGCGTTCATGGCGCCCGCCGACGTGCCGGAAATCCCTTCGATCTTCAACCGCGGCTCGTCGAGCAGGCGATCGAGCACGCCCCATGTGAACGCCCCATGGGCTCCACCGCCCTGAAGCGCCAGATCGACCAGAATAGGATCACTTTTCATGACTGACGTCCGATTTGCACAGATTGCCGGGCGGGAAGCGATGGTGACCGGCCCGAGCGATCGATGCCACGATAACTACAATGGGTGTATTGTGCATGGCAAACGGCCGGACGCGTTTGTCGCACCCCACCTCGAGAACGCCCTTTGCACGCGGCCCAAATGCGGATGGCGGCGGCATTTGACTTAATGTCGTGACTTAATGTCGCCTCATGGCTCCGAGAAAGCTGAATTCCCCGCACCGAATGACACCGCAAATCATGACCCGCCCGGAGGCGATGCTCCATGCGAATGCTGTTGCTGCTCTGCACTGCCCTTATGATGATCGGCACGGTGTCGGCCCAGGAGATGCCGGATCGCGGCCCCGAGACGGCCGCTGGCGCCGGGTCGGAAACCGGATGCGTGGTGCTGGTCCACGGTCTCAATCGTGGCGACGGATCGTTTTTCCTGATGGAACAGCTTCTCGCCGCCGCCGGCTACCAAGTCGTGAATCTCGATTACCCCTCCCGGCGCGCAACCGTCGAGGACTTGCTCGACTATGTCGATAAGTCGGCCGCCGAGTGCAAAAGCCCCACGGTGAATTTCATCACCCATTCTCTCGGCGGAATTCTCGTTCGCGGATGGGCGGCGGCGAAGGAGAGACCCCATCTCGGGCGCGTGGTCATGCTGGCGCCACCGAACCAAGGCTCCGAGCTGGTCGATGCGATGGCGAATCTCACCCTATTCCGTCTGGTGACCGGACCCGCCGGACAGCAACTCGGCACCGGAGACGGAAGCGCCCCGGCGCGGCTCGGTCCGGTGAATTTCGAACTTGGCGTGATCGCCGGGAACCGGTCGCTGAACCCCGTGTTCTCGGCCATGATTCCCGGCGAAGACGACGGGATCGTCTCGGTCGAAAGCACGAGGGTGGAAGGCATGGCCGACCATATCGTCCTGCCCGTGACGCATACTTTGCTGATGAACAACCCGCTGGTGATCGCCCAGGCGGTGACGTTCTTGCGGACCGGACGGTTCGATCCCGATCTGACCGCTCGCGAATTGATGCGGCGTGTGCTGCGCCGCTGACCGGGATTGACCGGCGCGGATCGAGCCGGGGCCCAGTTCCCCTGCCGCGGAGCGCCTACCGGGAGATACTGCCTGCGGCGCCTTCCGTATTCATCTCTTCGGCGAGCCGGCGCGCTTCGTCATCGCTCCAGTTCCGGGGGGCCGTAACCGCGGTCCAGGCTTCCATATAGTCGGCGGCCGCATAGTCGTGCCCGAATCCCGGCGGCACGGCCGCCGCGAACATCATGTCGATCCCGACCTGCAACGCGGTGACGATGGGGAACCACCGCAAAAGCGGAGAAACGTCCTCGCCCCGCGGGGGCTGCATCCATTCGGGCTGCCGGTAGAACATGCTCTCTTCGAAGAAGACGATCGCATCGCTCGGATAGGCGATATAGACCATCCGCACCCTCCCCCAGTCGCTCGACGCATCGCGGGCGCTGTCCCCGTGGCCGATCACGCGGAAGTTCGACCCGCCTTCGAACACCGGCCGCCACGAGGGCGAGCCTTCGTCCCGGTCGCGCTGGATCGCGCGCCAGATCCGGTTCCGGAAGGGCGGCCCGGCCCACACGGCGCCTTCGAACGAGTCGCCGAGCCACGCGTGGATCGGCGGCGAGGCCTCCGAACCGAGCGAGCCGAGGCTCAGTCCGAAAAGGTAGAGCTTCGGCCTTTGGTCCTCCGGCAAATCATTCCAGTAGCGGTAGATGACCCTGAACACGGCAGCGGCGGATTCTTGCGACCGGCCTGGCTCCAGGATCAAGGACAGCGGGCTTTGCAAGTAGGAGTATTGGACGGCGACGGTCGCGACATCGCCGCCATGCATGTATTCCAGAGGTGCGATGCCGTTATTGTCCACCCAACCTGTGCCGGTCGGAGTCGCGATGACGAGTACGGCGCGAGAGAAGGCGTCCATGCGGATGAGATCGTCGAGGGCCTTTCGCGCTTGGTCCTCCGGCGTGTCCGCGGCGCGAAGCCCGGCATAAACCCGGATCGGTTCCAAGGCATCGCGTCCCGTGAACGTCTCGATGTCCGCTTTGCGCGGGCCCTCCGTGACGAACTGCTTGCCGGCACGGCCGAGCTGTTGCCACGCGATCCCGGAGCCGGGACCGCCCGATCGCGTGTCCTCCGCCGGGACGGACGCGCCAGGCGGGTCGGTCACGTCCACCAAGGCCTGCGCGCGGTCGATCGCGCCGATCACCGCGCTCACAAGCGTTCCGTTCACGACGGTCACAACCAGGACGGCGAAGATCAGCGCGCCCAGCAACGAGGCGATTCTTCTTGGAACACGCCGGTAGACCAGAGCGGACGCAGCGCCGAATCCGAGGACCAAAAGACGGCCCAGAAGCAACAGAACGATCGCGACGACCGCCGCGATCAGAACGACCAGCAACAGGCTGGCGGGTTCCATCGGGGGCATGTTCAGGCGCGCGCGGACTTCGTCTTGCCAAGCGGCGGCTTGCGGTACGTAGATCGCGGCGGCGATCGCGCATGGCACGGCCAACGCGATTGCGATCGCGCGCCACAAGGCGCGCGGCAGTTCGGGAAGTTCCAGATAGCGCCACAGCACCACGCCGCCACGGCCGATGGCATACCCGATGGCGAAAGCCAAACCGCCGAGGAGTCCTTGAAAAACCGGCGGCCGCGGCACCAAGGACGGCGTGAATGTGAGCACGAAAAAGACGAATCCGAGAAAAAGCCCCGTGAAGGACGGCAGCCACCAGGGTGTGGCCGGAGACTTATCGACGGAGCGGGTGGGCGCAATCATGTCGGACGTTCTTCCAAACTGTTCGGATTAGGCAACGTTCGCGGGGCGCGAGCGCGTGAACCATGGCATCCGCTTATGCCATAGCGCGCGCCGGAACGCCGGGACAACTTTGGGGCACGGAACGAAGGCCACCGGCCGGAGCCGTTCGAGAATGCCGTTTCCGAAAGGCCGGCCGAATTGGCGCGCCAGCGTCCGTTGCAAGGGACATCGGAGAGTGAATTTTGCTCATTCGTTGATTTAGCAGATTTCAACTTGCTGCGGTTCCTGGCCGTCAGTACCGTCCTGCGCGACTGTTAGCTCGAATCAACGCGGAGAAATGGAATGGGGTCGCACGGCGACTGTTGCAAGGTGAACCGGCGCAACTTTCTTGGCGCATCGACAGCGGCCGCGAGTCTCGCGGCGTTCGCGACCGCGGGATCGGTTACGGAAGCGCGCGCGCAGCTGACGCAAGAACGGCGCGACGCCATGACCCCCGACGAGATCATTTCCCGGATGCTTGCCGGCAATGAGCGTTTTGTTTCCGGAGAGCGGAAACCGCGGGACTTCCTGGTGGAGCAGGAGGAAACCGCCTCGGGTCAGTTCCCCGCGGCGGTCGCGCTGTCCTGTATCGACTCCCGCGCGCCGGTCGAGGTGATTTGCGATCTCGGCATCGGCGATACGTTTAACGCGCGCGTCGCCGGGAATATCTCCAATGACGACATCCTTGGGAGCATGGAGTTCGCCTGCGCGGTTGCGGGCGCCAAGCTCGCCGTCGTGATGGGACACACGGCATGCGGCGCGGTGAGAGGCGCTATCGACAATGTCGAGCTCGGCCATCTCACGGGGCTTCTCGCCCAGATCCGGCCAGCAATCGGCGAGACGGACTTCGACGGCGACAAGACCGGTTCCAATCCAGCTTACGTGGACGCAGTGGCGCGCACCAACGTCCTCCTGACGGTGAAGAACATCCGCGAAGAGAGCTCGATTTTGCGCGAGCTCGAGGAGAAAGGCGAAATCAAGATCGTCGGGTCGATGTACGATCTGAAGACCGGCCGGATCACGATGCTGAATTAGCCTCGCACGGCGGGCGCCTTGCCCGCCCGGCATTCGTTCTCGACAACGCGAAGATCGATTTTGACGCCTCGAGTGGTATTCGCCGCCCGGGGCGTCTTCGCGCTACCCTGCTCAACGCGCGCGCGCGCAGTCCGGCGCGCCCCATTTCATTGGCGCACTGAAAAATCTTCAATCGTCGCTACGGGACCGGCGCTCTAGAGTTCGGCGATCGCGCAGTACTGCCATTGGCCTCTTGGTCGATCGCATGCGCGTTTCGTTCAAAGCCACCGGTATCGGCGGCATCTTTCCAAAAACGGAGGAAGCATATGAAACTGGTGATGTTGACTTCCGCGCTTCTGCTCGTAGGAACCGGAACCGCGCTCGCACAGACAAGTGCCAACACGATGTCGGCGGGACGTCCCTCGGCCATTCTCAACGATGAGCAGTGCCAGGACGTATGGTCGCGGGCGGTGACCGAGGGTGAGACGCTCGACGAAGCAGGCGCCGGTCCGTTCATCGTCAATTTCGCGCAAGTCGATACGGACGCCGATGGATCCATCTCGAACGACGAGTTCAAAGCGGCCTGCGGCAAGGGGCTCGTGAAATTCACCGATCGCTAGAAGCACCTTCGACCGGAGGAAGTCTTCCACAAGGAGGTCTTCCACAAGATAGGCCAAGGCTGGCTGGGGCACGGCGGTTCTCGTCCTTCTTGCCGCCGTGCTGGCGTGGGCCGGACCGGCCGAAGCGGGACGAGAAAATGCATCGACGATTACCGACGCTTCCGCAGCCAATGGGCCTTGAAACCAGAGGGTTGGCGAACAGCATGCGCCAGCACGGCGGCCGGCCGACGCCGGCATGTATCCGTGGATTCGTCCAAGCCGGAGCCGTCTCGCAAGCCGAGGCGGACCGCCCGAGACGTCAACTGGGCCGGCAAGTTTAGAGTCCGGTCCCACGACGACGGCCGCGAACTCCGGCGCGAAACCCCTCAATGCGCCGGAGTTCGTCGGTGGCGGCTAGCTGCTCCCGGCACCGATTTATCTTGTGACTAACGCGGTGCCGTCCGGCTTTCTTGTAGCTCGTCCGGAGAGGGCCGTGTAATTTCCTTCCCGCGGACAACGACACAACCATTTGGCGGAGTGACAACAATGTCGGCGCATTCAGCAAACACGCATGCGGTCGTATCGGAGAACCGGACCTGGTTCGTTATTCTCGGAATCCTGCTCATCGTGCTTGGAACTCTCGGCATCGCGTTTCCCCTCCTGACGACGATCGCGGCGAAAATCTTTCTCGGCTGGCTGTTGCTGATCGGCGGTGTCGTCCAGATCGTCCACGCATTCTCGGCGCGCGGATGGAGCGAGTTCTTCCTCGACCTCCTAATGGGCGCTCTCTTCGTGATCGGCGGCGGCTGGCTTGCCTTCTTCCCGCTGACGGGGATCGTCACCCTAACGATTTTCCTGGCTGCCATGTTCGTCGTTCAAGGCGTCATCGAAGTGGCGATGGCTTTGCGTATCAGGCCGCATAGCGGCTGGATTTGGATGCTTCTCGCGGGACTTGTGGCGTTCGCCGTAGGTATGCTGATCTTCCTGAAGCTGCCGAGTTCGGCGGCCTGGGCAATCGGGTTGCTCGTGGGCATCAACCTGATCATGACCGGTTGGGCATATTTGCTGCTGCCCTTTGTAGCGAAGCGCACTTAGGAGGACCGCCATGTCGGTATCCCTCAGCGATTTGATCGTTTGGCTTGTTGTCGGCGGGCTCGCGGGAGCCCTTGCCGGCATGGTCGTGACCGCCAAATGGGAAGGACTCGGCCGCTGGACCGGCCTCGGCGTTGGCTTGGTCGGCGCAATCATTGGCGGCGTGATTTTCCGACTTTTCAATATCGCACCGGGATTGGAATCCGTCTCGGTCTCGCTGCGCGATGTCCTCGCGGCCTTTGTAGGATCGCTGATCTTTCTCGCGATTCTCTGGGCCTTGCGGACGCGCAAAGGCGAGTAAGCCTCTACCGCGCCGAAGTGCACGGACGGTGCGTGGCACCGGGTGGACTAGAGCTGCGGTGCGGCGGCGACAAGCTCGCCAACGATCCATCTGAGCCCGGGATCGGCGTCGTTGCGCTGGTGCCAAATCGCCTCGACAGGCACGGACAGCGGCTCATAGGGCAGATCCACAATGACCACGCTCCCCTGCCGCTCGGCTTCCCGTGCCAGGCTGAGAGGGAGTGTGGCGACCATGTCCGTCGTGCTGACCATATAGGGAACGGCCGCGTAGTGCGGCACCGATACGGCCACATGCGCGACGTGGCCAGCGTTCTCCCCGTTCGTCTCGATCAGCAGCCGGTCGATCCAAACGCGGCGCCAGACTCCGCGATCGTCGAGAAAGCCCTCGGTGGACAACTCTTCCGTCCCCGTGAGTTCGACCACGATATAGGGATAACCGAAAAGCCGTTCGGTCGTGATCGGCCCCTGCGTCAGAGGATGTCCCGGCCGCACCACAACGGCCTCTTTCTCAACGAAGATGGTCGAGCGGCGAATATGTTCGGGCAGCCCTTCGAACCAGCCGATCAAGACATCGATGAGGCCTTCATCGAGACAGCGTACGGCGTCCATGCGCCCGACCGGAAAAACCTTGAGCTCGATCTGCGGCGCGGCATTGGCGACGCTGCTGACCATGGGAGCGAGGATCGTCACCGCGCCGTAGTCCGAGGCGGCGATGCGGAACGTGCGAACCGAGTCCGCCGGGACGAACGGTTCCTCTCCGATGGCGGTTTCAATACGAGACAGACCGTCGCGGATCCCCGGCGCCAGTTCCAGCGCGCGCTGGGTCGGTTCCATTCCGCCTTTGCCGGGAACGAACAGGTCATCGGAGAGCGCTTGACGCAAGCGCGACAAGGCGTGACTCACCGCAGACGCGGTGACGTTGAGTTCCCGCCCCGCGCCGGCGATCGTCCGGTGCTCCATGACCGCTTCGAAAACGCGGAAGAGATTGAGATCGATTCGGCGCAGCGACATTTGGACATCCTGGCAATTGCGGAACTCCGCGACAAGCCTGCTCGACGCATGGATTTATCGCATTCCGCCGGGCGGCGAACTAGTGATACACATCGTTGCCCGTGTGGCGCGAAAGGCGCACGAAGCTAATCGGGAGTAGATGCGCTTCATGACGCACAAAGGAAAGCCACGCCAACCGGCCTTGGCGGCCATTCTCGATCCGCGATTGGGCGACATCGAGGACGACGTATCGAGCACCAAGCGCCGGTCGATGCTGTCGCTCGCAGGCAGCCTCCTTGTGGAGATCAGCCTCCCGAAGTTGATCCTTGCCTGGACCCTGCTACTCGTGCTTCCGGGGCTACTGCTGGGCCTTGTTCCCATCGTCGTCACGTCATGGCTCGGCGTCGTCACGAACAACATCGCGTCCGCGTTTATCGGCATTTGGTCGGCGTTGATCTTTTTGGCTGTTGCCGCACTTGGATGGTTCGGTTGGCGGACGGTCGTGCGGACAGTGGAGAAGAACTTCTGGGCCCTGAATTCAATCGTGGTGCAACCGGGTTACGCCGGAGCGCGCGAGATCTTGCGGCATCTCGTGGAGAGGGCCGTTGCAAAGCACGCCGGCGAGGAAACACGGGCCAAGCTGCGCGCCGCCGCCGCCTTGGTGGCCGGGATACTCGTCTCGGCCCTTGCAGGTTTCGTTCTCTGGCTCGTTTGGCCAAGCGCCCATCTCTTCGCGCAAACCTCCGAGATCGCGAACTGGCGCGACATCGTTCCGGTCGCGCTGGCCAACAGCGTGGTCGTGATCGCGGCCTATCTCGCCGTCGCCGCGCTTGTCTGGGGCATTGCCGACGCGGCCACGCCGCAGCCGCGCGGCTTGACGGTCTTCGACGAACCGCAAGAGGGAGACCGCACCTGGCGCGCCGCGCATTTGTCCGACATCCACATCGTCGGCGAGCGTTACGGGTTTCGCATCGAGAGCGGTCGCTCGGGGCCACGCGGTAACGACCGGCTGAAGAGGCTCTTCGGCAAGCTCGAAGCGATCGATGCGGACGACCGGCTCGACGTGATCCTGATCACCGGCGACATGACCGATGCGGGGATCTGCACCGAGTGGGTTCAGTTCTTCGAGGTCCTTGCCGAACATCCGTCCTTGGCGGACCGTGTCCTGATCCTGCCCGGCAATCACGATCTCAACATCATCGACCGGGCCAACCCGGCGCGCATGGACCTGCCGACGAGCCCCGACCGGCGCTTGCGTCAGATCCGTGCTTTGTCGGCGATGGACGCGGTGCAAGGCGAGCGGGTCAATGTCGTCGACCTCAGTACGGGACAGCTCGGCGAAACGCTAACGGCATTTCTGAAGCCGCATGCCGGCGCGATGAAGCGTTTCGCGGACGTGGCACGGCCGCTTCTGTCCGATGCGTTGTCCGTGCTGTGGAGCAAGTCTTTCCCCCTGGTGCTGCCGCCGCGCCGCGAAGACGGGCTCGGCGTCGTCCTTCTCAACTCGAACGCGGATACGCATTTCTCGTTCACCAATGCGCTCGGGATGGTCTCCGCCGAGCAGGTACGCGGCATCGAGATCGCATGTGCGGCCTATCCGGGAGCCTGCTGGATCGTCGCGCTTCATCACCATGTCATCGAATATCCTTGGGCGGCAAAGGCACTTTCGGAACGCATCGGGACGGCGCTCATCAACGGCAATTGGTTCATCCGCAAAATGCGGCCGCTCGCGGACCGCGTCCTCCTCATGCACGGACACCGGCATGTGGATTGGATCGGCGAATGCGCGGAGCTTCGCATCGTCTCCGCGCCCTCGCCGGTCATGGAGGCAACGAACGATATGCCGACCGCGTTCTACATCCATACCCTCGCCATCGACGGCGAGGGCTGCCTCAAACTGCGGCGCCCCGAACGGATCGTCATCGAGGGTGAAGCGTGCGGCATGGACACCTAGCGCGGCCGGTCGGGAACGGCCCCGCCCGATGCCGAATGGCACCTGCCCGGCCAAAACGCGGTTGGCGTGGCCGCGCCTTCGCCGCCCGCCCTGCCTCTCTTGCCGCATCGGTCCAGCCGCCGCATCGCGTTAACAATATCGCCCTTGCTAATCGAACGAGAGGAGCCCATATAGAGCCCACACGGCACGCTCGATGTTGGGCGTGGGCTTAGACCGACGGCAGTCATCGCGCCGAATACGAGCACGGACCCTTCCCGAAATTCAAAACGCTGCGTAGGCACCTTGCCGTGCATCCGAGCAAGGGCGCCCAAACGGCGGGGCACGATTCCGCCCAACGACGACCATGCCGACGAGCCGCCGGAACGGCGGATCTCGAGACAACAGTGAATTCCAGCAGGCGGAACCCGTTTTCTGTCTTCGATGCAACCGATCAACCGCATGCCGTTCGCGCATGCACCCATTTTGGGTATCCATCTTCTTTGGAACTCCAACTTCAGGTTTCCACAGCCGCTTCAGGCCGCGAACCACAATTTCAGTTCGATCGCAGACGCATTGCGGCGTGTCCGCTATCCGTGTTCTGCAACTAAGGAAAAAGACTACGTGACTGCGACTTTCGACTCGCTCGGCCTTGCCGGGCCACTGCAACGTGCCCTCAAAACAGAGAAGCACCTCACTCCCACCCCAATCCAAGTTCAGGCCATTCCCGCGCTTCTTAACGGCCGCGATCTACTCGGAATCGCGGAAACGGGAACGGGCAAGACGGCAGCTTTCTCATTGCCGATCCTGCACCGGCTGTCCCTCGACAACGCATCGCGCAAGCCAGGCGCGCCGCGCGCGCTCATCCTGGCGCCGACACGCGAGCTGGCAGGTCAAATCGGCGATCGCGTCAACGCCTATGGGCGCCATACCAAGCTGAACGCCGCGGTGATCTTTGGGGGCGTCGGACAGGGACACCAGGTCAAGGCGCTCCGAGCGGGCATTGACATTCTCATCGCGACCCCCGGCCGCCTGCTCGATCTCTGCGATCAAGGACACGTCCGGCTGAACGAGGTTTCCGTGTTGGTGCTCGATGAAGCCGACCGCATGCTCGACATGGGCTTCATCAGAGATGTCCGGAAGATCATTGCTCTGTGCGGCACCAAGCAGCGCCAGACGTTGCTCTTTTCGGCAACGATGCAGGCCTCCATCGGCAAGCTCGCACGCGACGTGTTGCGCGATCCCATCCGCGTCGACATCTCGCCGGTCAATGTCACCGTCGACCGCATCGAGCAACGCGCCTACTTCGTGAGCAAGCAAAACAAGCGCTCGGTGCTGGCCGAACTCGTCAACGATCCCAAGGTGGGCCAGGCGATCGTGTTCACCCGGACGAAGCGCAGCGCCGATCGCGTTTGCCGCAATCTCGTCCAGGACGGGATCGTCGCGGCCGCTCTGCACGGCAACAAGGCGCAGAACGCACGGGTGAAAGCCCTCAATGGATTCCGCAGCGGCCAAGTGCGCGTTCTCGTCGCGACCGACATCGCCGCGCGAGGCATCGACGTTCCCGGCATTTCGCACGTCATCAATTACGAATTGCCGAACGAACCGGAGAGCTATGTGCACCGTATCGGGCGAACGGCGCGCGCCGGAGCCGGGGGCATCGCGTTGTCGCTCTGCGAGAGCGGCGAAGTGCCCTATCTCAAAGCCATCGAGCGGCTCATGCGGGCGAATGTCGAGACGGCCGAGCATCCTCTATCGGAGGAGCGCGACGAGACCGTGCATTCGCGGCCGAATGGCGGCAAAGCGGGCGCGCCGTCGGGGCGGCGGCGTTCCCGGCGGCGGTCGCCGAATGCGGCCGCTGCGGCCGGGCCGGCCAAGCCCCGAAACGGCCGCCAACGACGGGACCGCTCTTTGTAGACGAGACGTCTCCATCGCGAAGGCCGTCCCGCGCGGTCGAGCGGAAGCGGCCATGAGCCAGTACCGGTTTCGGCAACGAACATTCCCGAGCGAAGCGCTTCCGTCTGCGCTTGGCCTTTAGCCGAGACTCCTATCGGGGACGCGGCTCGCGGATGCCGCCTTCCCGTTCTCTCCGCAGCCTGCGCGCATGCGCTTACGACATGCCGCCTGGGGCACCGGCATCCCACGGCATGATCGTACTGGAGTGAGGCGATCGCTTTGGGGAATATGCGTTGCTGGAACTCAGGAGAAATTCTCCAAAATATCAGCACAAGTTCGCCCAGAGCCTCGCGCGTTTTCTCAAGCATGTCTGGAACATCATGCATAGCGTCGCAGGATAGCATGCACCCTTCGAGAGTCTTGAGAATACTCGAACCGCCTATCCGCACTTGCCGGGATGAAGGGGCATGTTGACTGCCACGCCTTCTTTATCTCGGGAAAACGCGCATACGGACGGCTCGGCCGTTCAATGCTCTCTCGATCTGTTGTCCAGTCGCGCCGGTACCCGGCAGACGGAGGACAACTGAAAGCGTCACTCGGACTATTCGGGAGGAGCAACCGAGATGAAATATGGTGTACTAGGGCTAGGCATCGCCGCGGCACTACTGCTTGCGCCGGCACCGGCCACGGCGAAGTCCGCTTCGGCCGAAATCGACAAGAGGGTGGAGGATCCCAATCAGTGGCCCGCGCCCGGCCGCGACAACCAACTGACGCGTCATAGTACGCTCAGCGACATCAATAAAGACACCGTCGGCAAGCTCCAGATGATCTGGGCACAGTCCATGAACTCGCTGCGTGGCCAAGAAGGTCAGCCCGTGGTGGTGAAGTTGGATAACGGCACGCCGATGATGTATTTCGTCAGCGGTTGCCCGTCCATGCCGCTTTGCAATGTCGTTCAGGCACTCGACCTGACCGATCCCGACAACCCGAAGCAGATCTGGAATTACGTCAAGAAGAACGATCGCGACGAGTCGGCGATTCCGCGCGCGTGCTGCGACACGGTGAACCGTGGGCTGAACTTCGCCCGTGGCAAGGTGATCTTCCATACTCTGGACGGCTTTGTCATCGCGCTGGACGGAAAGACCGGTAAGGAAATCTGGACCGTCAAGCACGCCTATCCGGAGCATGGCGAGACCCATACCGGGCCGGCGATGATCGCGGAGAACCTGGTTGTGGCCGGGTTCGGCGGGGACGAGTTCGCCGCACGCGGCCGTCTGGACGCCTACGATGTGGACACCGGCGAGAAAGTTTGGACCTGCCAGTCCACTGGCTCGGACAAGGATGTCTGCCTGACGCCGGAAACCAACAAGGCCAACCCGCATTACGGAACCGCCGGCAAGGATCTCGGCATCGTCACCTATCCGAAGGATGAGTGGAAAATCGGCGGTGGCGCGCCGTGGGGCTATTTCAGCTACGATCCAGAGCTGAAATTGATCTACGCCGCCACTGGTAACCCCGGGCACTGGAGCCCCGGTCTTCGTTGTGCCCTCGAGGGTGACGATCACACCCATGAGAAGTGCAACGAGTACGATGAAAAGCTTGGCTCGGGTCCCTTCGACAACAAGTGGTCCATGACCATCTTCGCTCGCAAGGTGGACACCGGCGAAGCCGTCTGGGCGTACCAGATGACACCGTTCGACCAGTGGGACTATGACGGTGTGAACGAGAACATCCTCGTCGACATGGAAGTCGACGGTAAGCCGCGCAAGACGCTCGTTCATTTCGACCGGAACGGCTTTGCCTATGTGCTCGACCGGGCCGACGGAACGCTCCTTCGTGCCCACAAATTCGTGACCGTCGACTGGGCTGAAAAGGTCGACCTGAAGACAGGCCGTCCGATCAAGGTGAAGGAGCACTCGCCGTTCGAAATCGGCGTGAACACCTCGGCCTGCCCGTCCGCCATGGGTGGCAAGGATCGTCAGCCTTGCGCCATCGATCCGAACGAGCCCAACATGGCTTATTGCCCCACCAACAATTGGTGCATGGAAGACGAGCCGCAGGAGCGTACGCATACGCAGCAAGGCACGGTCTACGTGTTCGCGAATGTGTACATGTATCCCGAAAAGCCTGGCGTCACCGGCAAGTTCAAGAAGTTCGACGTGCTGACCGGTGAGACGATCTGGGAAATTCCCGATCCCTACCCGAACTGGGGCGGCGCCCTCGTCACCGACGGCGGGCTCGTCTTTTACGGCTCGCTGGGCGGCGACTTCCGCGCGGTGGACCGGGAAACGGGCAAGATCGTCTGGAGCCGCAAGCTTGGGTCCGGCATCGTCGGCAACCCAATCACCTATAAGGTCGATGGGAAGCAATACGTGTCCGTGCCCTCGGGCATCGGCGGATGGATCGGCCTTCCGGTCACGGCCGGTCTCGATATGGACGACAAGTTCGGTGCAATCGGTGCGACGGCCATGGCCAAGGCCACGGGCCTCAACAGCATCCCTCAGGGTGGCACTGTCTACACCTTCAGACTCTCCGACTAGCTACGGCTTGTCAGTGGCGCCGGGCGGGGGAAACTCCGCCTGGCGTCACCCCCATCGTTCGTCTTCTCGAGTCAGGTCAGGGTTGTGAATTGATTTGCCGCCGAATGTCTGCCGCGCTTGCGGCATCTTTCTTTGCCCTCGTTTCGGCTGGTCCGGACTCTGCACTTGCCGAAGACTCCGCCATTGCCGAAGATTCCGCCCTTGCCGAAGACTCCGCGCAGTTCCTGAGCGACGGCTTCGCCAACAAGACGTTCGACGAGCTGACCCCGGCGGAGCACACGGCGGCCAAAGCCATCGCGCGCAAGAAGAAGATCGACACGCTGCGTGTCTGTGCGGATCCCGGCAATATGCCGCTGTCGACCATCAAGCGCGAAGGCATCGAAAATGAGATTATCGACATCGTCGCCAAGTCGCTCGGCGCCAGGATCACCTATTTCTGGCGGCCCGCCATCGACCGTGGCCTCACCCGGCAAACGTTCGACAACCACGAATGCGACGTGTTGCTTGGAATGCCGGCGGACTACGACCGCGTCCTCACGACGACGCCAATCTATCGAACGCCGTACGTCTTCGTGACGCGCGAAGAGGATGGGATCGTCATCGAGGACCTGGACGATCCGCGGCTCGAAGAGCTCCGGCTCGGCGTCTACCAGCATTCCGGTCTGCGGCTGGCTTTGGCGAAGCACGGTGTGTTGAGGGACATCAATATCCACGTCCTCAGCCACGACGCCGACATAGAGACGGAAAAGCAGCCTTGGCGCCAAGTGCAGCAGGTCATCGACGGCGAGCTCGACATCGCTGGGGTGTTCGGACCCTTCGCCGGATTCCTCAAGGCCAAACGCGGAGAACCGGTCTCGATCCAGCCTGCGAACCTGATGGACGACGAGGTCCCGCTTGAGTTCGATCTCGCGATCGGCGTTCAGCCCACCAATGTCGTGCTGAAATACATGCTCGACGACGCTTTGGAGAACAACAAAGGCGAGATCGCCGAGATCCTGAAGTCCTTTGGCGTGCCGCTCGTTCAGTGCAGCAAATGCGTCGTTTCCGGGGATATTCCCTCCCACGGCACCTTCTTCACCGACAGACAGGAAAAGGCCCGCAGGCTCTATCTCACGCCGCTGACCGAGAACCGCAAGGCTCTGGACAAGGACCAGGCATCGGCCGACCAGGTCGTGACGGCCGGCCGTCTCGACGGCTGGCTAGAGGACGGCGCGAACATCCATGAAGAACTGAGCAACGCAGTCGTCGCCACCGACCGGGAGCGGGTTGCGCTTCTTCTCGATCGCGGCGCGGATGTCGATAAGCTCAATCTCATGGGACTCGCTCCGCTCCATGTCGCGGCACGGGAACGCGATTCGGAGATGATCTCGTTCCTTCTCGAGAAGGGAGCGGACCCAAACCTGCCGGACCGCGACGGGTGGACACCCGTGCTTCACGCTGCATTTCGCAATCACGTGCCGTCGATCGAAGCTCTTTCCAAAGGTGGCGCCGAACTCGAACGCACCGCACCGGACGGTTCGACGCCTCTCAGCATCGCCATTCTCGAAAGTAAGTTCTTCGCCGCGAATACGTTGATGGATTTGGGCGCGAAGACAGATGTGCCCGCGGGCGCCGAACGCCTCACCCCGCTAATGCTAATTGCTAGCCAACCCCTCGCGAAAGGACGGGCGGCACGATTCAATCAAGGCATGAGTTCGGTCGATATCGGCCGCCGGCTGATCAAATCGGGTGCCGACGTCAACGCCAGAAGCGCCAAGGGCGTAACGCCGCTCATGATCGCGGCCGCCCACGACAATCCGCCGCTGATCGGTTTGCTGCTTCAAGCTGGCGCCGATGCGAACGCGAAATCGCCCGAGGGGCAGACGGCACTCGATATCGCCAAGGCCAATCAAAACAAAGCCGCGGCGCAGCAGCTCGAACTCCTGGCCAATCATGCGGCGGCACCGCCCAAGAACGGCGCCGGGAGCCGTCTCGGGAGCGAGCCCAAGTCATCCTCGGATGCGAACGTTACGGCAGGACAGTGATGCGGCACGGCGGGCTATCTTCGATTGCGGCCTTCGCACTGTCCATTGCGTGGGTGGTCCCTGGCCAGGCGGTGGATGCGGAAGGCACGGTGAAGAACGTCCGCCCCGAAAACGCAACCTCTGCCCTAAAGCCGGCGACACCGAAGCCCAAGACGACTGTCGGCATCGTCTATCTCGGAAAGCAGTACAAAGAGCCGATCCCATTGTCGCTAATGGAGCCCGTACTCACCGACAAAGGCGTCCAAGGCGCGCGGCTCGGCATCCTCGACAACAACGCGACCGGACGTTTCCTGGGGGTCGAGACCGTGCTCCACGAGCATATCGTCCCCGAAGACGGCGATGTGGTCGCCGAAGCGAAAAAAATTTTCGCCGGCGACCCGCAGCTCGTCGTGGCCGACCTGGAGCCGCACGACCTCCTCGCGGTCGCCGACCTTCCCGAAGCGCAGAACGCGCTCATCTTGAATGCCCGGTCGGCCGACGACCGGCTCCGGCAGGGCGATTGCCGCTACAACGTCATCCATGTCGTTCCGAACTGGGCCATGCGCGCCGATGCACTCGCGCAGTATCTCATTTGGAAAAAGTGGCCCCGCTGGTTCATCGTGAAGGGGACCGCGCCCGACGACGAAGACTATGCCAACGCGGTGAAGCGCGCGGCCAAGCGCTTTGGCGGTGAGGTGGTCGAGGAACGCACGTACAAATTCGAGGCGGGCGCGCGCCGGGTCGAGACCGGGCACCAGCAGATCCAAACGCAAATTCCTCTGGCGACGCAAAACGCAGCCGCGCACGACGTCATCTTCGTCATAGACACAAGCGAAGCCTTCGGCGAGTACGTCCCGTTTCGTACCGCCGATCCCGATCCCGTGGTGGGTACGCACGGCCTCACATCGTCGATCTGGCACCGCGCCTTCGAACAATGGGGCGGCATGTCGTTGCAGACCGGCTTTCAGAAACTGGCGGGCCGCGAGATGACGGAGCGCGACTACGCAGGCTGGCTCGCGGTGCGGGCGTTCGGCGAGGCCGCGACGCGGTCGCCGAAGCACGACGCCGCCGGCTTGCGGGACTACATGCTCTCCAACAAGTTCCAGGTTGCCGGCTTCAAGGGCCAGAAGATGACGGTCCGGCCCTGGGACCATCAGCTCCGTCAGCCGATCCTGATCATGGCCCCGCGCGCGCTCGTCTCGCTCTCCCCGCAGGAGGGTTTCCTGCACCAGCACTACCCAGCGGATACGCTCGGCTTCGACGCACCGGAGACAGCCTGCCGCTTTCCCAACGCTCAACCACAAAAAGCAACCGTATCGCGCTAATGAAGATGAAACGCCTGAACGTCGCTGCTCTGGCCGTTGTGCCCGTACTCATGCTTGCCGCGTCGCCCGTGAACGCCGCCAAGATCTTCGTGTCGAACGAGAGGGACAATACGGTCACGGTCGTGGACTCCGACAGTCTCAAGGTCCTCAAAACCATCGAGACGGGACGCCGGCCCCGAGGGATCGTGATCTCGCCGGACAATAAGGAGGTCTTCGTCTGTCTCGGCGACGACAACGTGGTCGGGGTGATCGACGCGGACAAGCTGGAAGTCGTCCGCGAGTTGGATTCCGGTCCGGACCCGGAACTCATGGATGTCTCGCCGGACGGCAAGACGATCTACATCGCCAACGAGGACGACTCCATGGTGACCGTCATGAAACCCGATAGCGGCGAACGGATCGTGGAGGTTCCCGTCGGGGTGGAGCCGGAAGGCATGCGCGTCAGTCCGGACGGCACGGTCACCGTCGCGACGTCGGAGAGTTCCAGCATGGCGCATTTCATCGATACCGCCACGAACGAGCTGATCGCCAACGTCCTTGTCGACACGCGCCCGCGTCATGCGGAGTGGCAGCCCGACGGGCAGCGCGTATGGGTGTCGTCAGAGGTCGGCGGTACGGTTTCGGTCATCGACGGTAGCACGCATGAGATCGTCAA
This sequence comes from Hyphomicrobiaceae bacterium UBA7697, assembly GCA_002482645.1. Taxonomy (GTDB): domain Bacteria; phylum Pseudomonadota; class Alphaproteobacteria; order Rhizobiales; family Methyloligellaceae; genus Methyloceanibacter. The sequence continues at coordinate 880,894 of DLGJ01000005.1, read as the reverse complement.
GGTTATCGGCTTCGAGATTCCGGGCGTTTCACCGGAACAGATTCAGCCGGTCGGCATGCGCTTCTCGAAAGACGGGAAAAAGCTCTTCGTTGCGCTCGGCCCCGCCAACCGGGTTGCGGTCATCAACCCGGACACATTCGAGGTCGAAAACTACGTTCTGGTCGGTCAGCGCCCCTGGCACCTTGAAGTTCACCCCGACGGATCCAAACTTTACGTCGCGAACGGCCTGACCAACGACATGACCGTCGTCGATATCGCGACGCTCAAACCGGAGAAGTCGGTGCCGGTTGGGCGTCTGCCGTGGGGCATCGCCATTCAACCCTAATTCGTTGTGGACAATCGTTGATGCCGTTCCACCGGCTCGAAGGGGCCGATCGGCACTCCGCGGCCTCAATCGACCGGGGCTCCGGAGGCGACGGTGCCCTGGGCGGCCGGTTTTTCCTCGACTTCATCGAATTCGACGAAAGCCCGTCTGGATAGATAGGTGTAGACGACCGGAATCACGAACAGCGTAAAGAGCGTTCCCACCAACAGGCCGCCGACGATCACCCAGCCGATATCCTGACGGCTCTCGGCACCGGCACCGGCGGCGAGGGCAAGAGGCACGGCGCCGAGCACCATGGCACCCGTGGTCATGAGGATCGGGCGCAGCCGCAACGCGGCCGCCTCGATCACCGCCTCCAGCATCGGATGTCCGGCGCTGCGGAGCTGGTTGGAAAACTCCACGATAAGGATGCCGTGCTTGGTAATGAGACCGATCAAGGTGACGAGACCGACCTGGCTGTAAATGTTAAGGGTGCCACCGCTCCACCACAGGGCCAACAGGGCGCCGGTCACCGATAGCGGCACGGTAAGCATGATGATGAAGGGATCGGTGAAGCTTTCGAACTGGGCCGCGAGCACGAGATAGATAAAGGCAAGTGCGAGCAGGAATGTGAGATACATGTTGGCGCTCGCCTCGCGGAACTCGCGCGATTCGCCCGCGTATTCGATTTGCGCGGTTGCCGGCAACACCTCGTCGGCTGTCTTTTCCAGGAACGCCAAGCCGTCGCTCAACGAATATCCCGGCGCGACCTGGCCGGTGATAGTCGCGGCGCGAAGTTGATTGAAGTGGTTGAGCTCTTTCGGCGTGACCGTCTCCCTGATGGTGATGAGGTTCGACAGCGGAACCATGGCGCCGTCCGTGCCACGGACATAGATGCGCCGCATGTCGTCGGGATTCTCCCGGTCGATATCCGCCACCTTCACCACGACGTCGTATTGCTGTCCTTCCTTCTTGAACCGCGTGACCTGGCGGCCTCCGAGCATGGTCTCGAGCGTGCGTCCCAGGGTCTCGATCTCGATGCCCATGGACGCGGCCTTCTCACGATCGACGGAGATATCGAGCTGCGGAGAGTTGAGCTTGAGGTCGCTTTCGATGTCGACCAGGCCGGGGTAGTCATGAATCTTGTCGAGCAGCGTCTCGACCATTTTCTGTAGTTCGCTGTAGGGCTGGGACGTCTGGATGACGAAATTGATCGGCTTCGACCGGGAGCTCTGACCGAGTGGCGGCGAGTTGCTCGGGAAGGCGACCACGCCGGTGACGGCCGAAACCTCGGGCGTGATCGAACGGCCGATCTCCTGCTGCGAGCGCTCCCGCTCGTCCCACGGCTTCACGCGCAGGATGACGCGGCCCTGGGATACCGTCGGACTGCCGGAGACCACGAACACTCTGTCCGCCTCCGGTACGGCGAGTGCGATGTCCTCGAGTTGCTTGGCGTAGGCATCGGTGAAGTCGATGGTCGCACCTTCAGGCCCGCGAAAATTCACGTTGATACGGCCCTCGTCCTCGACGGGCGCAAGCTCGCTCTTGAGTGCCTCGAACAGGAAATAGCTCGAACAAGCGACGGCTAAACCGATCAATAGGACGAGCGGGCGCGCCGCAAGAGCTCCTTTGAGCAGTATGCGGTAGCCCCTCGTCACCCCGTCGAGGAAACGTTCGATAACGCGATACGCGAAGTTGTGGTGGCTCTGACGCTTGAGCAGTTTCGAGCACATCATCGGCGACAATGTCAGCGCCACGAAACCCGACACGATGACCGCGCCGGCGAGAGTCCAGGCAAACTCCGTGAACAAGCGTCCGGTGAGACCGGTCATGAAGCCGATCGGCGCATATACCGCCGCGAGCGTGATCGTCATGGCGATGATGGCGAAACTGATCTCCCGGCTTCCCACCAGCGCCGCCTTCACCGGGCTCATGCCCTCCTCCACGTGGCGGTAGATGTTCTCCAGCATGACGATGGCGTCGTCGACCACGAGGCCGATGGCAAGCACCAGCGCAAGCAGGGTCAGGGTATTGATGGAGAAGCCGAGCCAGTACATCAGTGCGAAAGCACCGATCAGCGACACCGGAATCGTGACGAGCGGGATCAGCGTCGCCCTCACCGACCGCAGGAACAAGAAGATAATGAGAATGACGAGGACCACGGCCTCGCCGATGGTCGTGTAGACGTTCTTGATCGACTCGGCGATGAAGATCGACTTGTCATGGGCCACGCGGACCTGCATGCCCTCGGGCAGCGAGCTCGTGATGGCGGGCAGAATTTTGTTGACTGCCTCGGAGACTTCGAGCGGATTGGCGGTCGCCTGCTTTATGACGCCAACGGCGATGGCCGGCTCGCCGTTGAAGCGAACGACCCGGCGTTCGTCCAGCGCTCCCAGTTCCGCCTGCCCCACGTCGCTCAACCGCACGAGATAGCCGTTGGCATCCTTGACGATGAGATCGTTGAACTGCTGGGGCGTGCGCAGGTCGGTCTCCGCCAGCACGGTGAACTCGCGCTGCTGGCTTTCGATACGCCCCGAGGGCACTTCCACGTTCTGACGGCGCAGCGCGTTCTCGACGTCTTGCGGCGTGAGCTGATAGGCGGCGAGACGCTCCGGATCGAGCCAAATGCGCATGGAGTAGGCGCGATCGCCGAAGAGGCGCACCTCGGCCACACCGTTCAGCGTCGTGAGTTGATCCTTCACATAGCGGTCGGCATAGTCGGTGATCTCGAGCGCCGAATGCTTCTTGCTGGAAAACGCAAGGTAGAGAATGGGCTGGGCGTCGGCCTCGCGCTTCTGGATAATCGGCTCGTCGATCTCCTCGGGCAGCCGCCCGCGAACTCGGCCGACGCGATCGCGAATATCCGCCGCGGCATAGTCCGGATTGCGGTCGAGCTTGAAGGTGACGGTTATCTGGCTCGATTCCTGGCGGCTGATCGAGGTGATGAAGTCGATGCCCTCGATGCCGGCAAGCGAGTCCTCGAGAACCTGAGTGACTTGCGTCTCCACGATGGCGGCACTGGCACCGGGATAATCGGTCTCCACCGTAATCACCGGCGGATCGATCGCCGGATACTCCCGGACGCTGAGCCGGTCGTAGGAGACGAGGCCCACCAGGACGAGGACGAGGCTCATCACGGTGGCGAATACCGGCCGCTTGATCGAGAGTTCGGAAAGGGTCACGCCGCTAGGTCCCGGTGCCGTTGACGACGGAGACCGGCGTTCCGTCGCGCAGCTTGAGCTGACCGGCCGTCACCACTTCGTCGCCGGCGCTGAGCCCTTCGAGGATCTCGACATGACCGGAGCGGCGCATGCCGACCGTCACCTCGGTCAGCGTCACCTTGCCACCGTCGATCTTGAACACGTATTGGCTGTCCCCTTGCGGCACGATGGCCTGCTCGGGGATGGTCAGCGCATCTTCCTTGAGCTGAAGCAGTACGGTGACCCGCGCGAACAGCCCGGGCCGCAAGCGCTCGTCTTCATTTGGAACCTTGGCGCGGACGAGCAGGCTGCGGCCGGCAACGTCGAGCCGAGGATCGATCGCGTAGATTTGACCGTTGAAGGTCTCTCCGGGAAACGCATCGACCCTGATGCGGATACTTTGACCAACTTTGATGGCCGGAAGGAACCTCTCCGGAACTCTGAACTCCGCCTTGACGGGGTCCACCGCCTCCAGATTGACCAGAGCTTGGCCCGCCGTGATGTATTCGCCGACGCTGACACGACGCAGGCCCACAATGCCCGAGAACGGTGCCGCGATCCGCGTCTTCTCCAATTGGACGCGGGCGAGCTCGACGGCCGCCTTGCTAACGGAAAGATTCGAGGCCGCCTCGTCCGCCGACTGGGCCGTCGCGTATTTGTTGCTAAAGAGCTGGCTCGTGCGCTGATACGTCTGTTCGGCCAGCTTGCGCTTGGCTTCGGCGTCGGCGAGTTGCGCCCGGTAGACGGACTCATCGAGGGTGAACAGGGCCGCGCCTTTCTGGACCGGTTCGCCTTCGGTGAAGTGGATTTCCTTCAGCCGGCCGGGGATCTCCGAACTCACCGTGACGGATTCGTCCGAGAGCAACGAGCCGACGGCGGTGACCTGTTCGCTGAGCGGGGCGGCGACCACCTTCGCGGCCTCGACGCGCACGGCCTGCTCCACGGCGTCCTGCTCCACGGCGTCCTGCGCCACGATCGAAGATGGGCATAGGCCTGCGGCAAAGAGGCAAAGGGCGACGATTCCAATTGTTCTAGCCATGCTGGTTCCCCCGAGGGAGGATATTCCGCCAGTATTGCGGCATCAAAATGCTTGCGCTGGGCCGGCCGTACGGACCTGTTCCAGCTCACATTCCCGGACTGGCCGGGGCCGATTTCAAAGACGGCCCGGTCGCAGCAGGCCTAACGTCACATGGCCGGGTCTGCGCCACGGACGCGCCGCTCGTTTATGCCTCCTGCCCCGCCTGCCGCGCGCAATGCCTAGAAAAGCAGGAATGCCACTCCAAACAAGGCAACGATCAGCCCGAAATAGGATAGCGGAAAAATCCATCGGCACAGGAGATCCACGCGATGCGACACATCGTGCCTGCCATGCTTGTCAAGGCCGCCCACCACGAGGTTTATGATGACCGTTCCGACCATCAGCAGGAAGCTCACATTCAAAAAGCCGTTGATCCACGTCGGGTAGGCGATCCGGGGCAAAATGTCGTTCATCACCACTTGGTAGGCGACGGCCGTCAAGATCCCGATGAACGAGACGCTGATCCGATCGCCTAGGGACGCTCGATCCATCCAGAACACCGAGAACGAAAGCAATACGATGACGATGAGGGGAAGGATAACTAAGCGGCTGACGTAAAACGCTTTTCTCTCAACGTCGACACTCGCCACCAGCGCGGACTCGATATTCCGTCCGTCGGCATGGGATGCCGCATGATGTCGGGTGGACATGCCAATTCCGGCGATGGTCCATTGAGGCACCCACAACTTTCCCGCCGAAACAGGAGTCTGCTTGTCCACCTCCAGCACAACCTCGTCTTCGTCGAAACCCAGAACCTCGAAAACGGCCTCCAGCCGTTGTTTGTCGAACGGGTAACGCCTCAAGTTGAACTCCGTCTTGGCAACGGCGGTCAGCTTCGCCTTCAGGATCTGGGTACCGTCCGGGCGCACCCGCAGCACGACCCCTTGCTGTTCGATCGTGTCGGAATTGTTGATGAGAACAACTTGGGGAAACCAGCTCGGAGAGAGTTCGTTGAACTGATAGTCGCCCTGGTAGACCTTTTCGCCAACCCCCACCACAGCCGGGTCGAAGGCTTGTCTTTTGTCACACCACCTAAGAGTGAGAACTCCTGTGAATTCGAACGTCTCGTTCTCTTCGCTGATTTCGTCGATGTCGTGAAACTCGAAACTGGCCCGGACCACTACCGGACCGCCGTCCTTTGGGGGACCCAAAACGAAGGCGGCGTTTGATGCCGCTTGAGGGACGACGGGCGCGGGCTCGGCCGCGGACGGCGTCACACCGGTCCCTAGGCTGAAAAGAGAAACCACTACGAGGAGTGCGGCGAGGCCTATATGCTTCGTCATTCTTCATTACTTCTGGATCAAACACTGGAAGGCGATTGCGCCGGTCGGGCCCGAAGAATCTGGACCGCACATGGACAGCTTTTCTACCCTAAGGAGACACTCTTCAGGCCCAATCAACAAGACCAGATCGTATACGGCACAGTGCCCCTCTCCGTCCGGTCGAATCGACAAAATTGGCACTTTGCCGACATTCGTGCCGGTGTACCGCTGTTGGCTTAGTCCGTGACGCTGCTTTCCTCCAAAGGCTCATGAGCAACGAGGCCGGAAACGTCATTCGCCGCTTTCGGGTGCAAGCGTTGTGAGACGCAGCCGACATGCCGATGATCGGTTCCACAGCAGCCACCCACGACGCGCAGGTTCGGCAGCAACTCAACAAGTTCGGAATGAAGCGAGCCAAACTCCTCCGGATCGCCGTCGTCCAGAAATACGGCCGCGTCGAGTTCCGCATGGCTCTGGCGAGACGCGTTCGCACGGACGCCGCCAATCCGGCCAACCCAACCTCCGCCTGCCTGTAGAGCATCACGAAAGTGATCGGGATGAGCGCAGTTCACCATGTAATAGACCGGCGCTTCGCCAGTCGCTGCATCGACCCGGCCGACGGCCTGCTCCAAGGATTCGCCCGTTGGCAGGCACCCGTTCGTCTCCACCGTGAACGACACCACGATTGGCAGCCCCACGTCGATGGCCGTCCGCGTGATCCCGATGGCCTCATTGGTGTTGGTCATGGTGAGGGCCGAAATCATATCGACGCCGGCGCGCGCCAGGCAGTCAACCTGTGGCCGATGCATCTCACGAGAGGCCTCGGCCTCCGGCACATCCTCGGGCGCATAGCCGTCGCCCGCAGGGCCGACGACCCCGTTCAGCACGATCGGCGAGACACGCGACTGCCAATCAGCGCGGACGTCTTTGGCGAACGCAACCGCGTCCATGGTCAGCCGCAGCATCTGACCGGCGGACTTGTTGAGTGCCGGCGCCCAGCGCGTGCAGCCACGCCAAGTGTTGGTGTCGAGCACAAACCCTGTCCGTGCGTTCGAGGCCATCGTCAAGAACCCATCAAAATAGCGACGCATGGCCTGTCGCGCGTCGTCGTCGTCCATCAGAACGATGGCGGCAAACTGGGGTGCTTCGAACCCTTGCTGGAAGAACAACCACGTTTCGAATCCGCCGTCGGTCAAGAACGGCCGCTCGGCCTTCAATAGGGTGTCTACGTACGACATCGATCGCCTCCATAGGGTGTGAACCTGAGACACGGTATGCAGGTCGAACGCCCTAAGAGAAAAGCCGACTTGTGGTACGGATGACGCAAGAGAATTTTTCTTTGAGCGCCAAAGGGTTAAGGTCTGGCAAATGGCCCGCTGCCATTGAGGGACGTAAAATTCCGCACCGATGGTACTGTACCCGCGGTAGGAATTTGGAGGGCAACGCCGTGGCGCGTGGGCAGGAGACACGCAAACGAATTCTGGACGTCGCTCAAAGCGCCGTCCTAGCCAAGGGCTTCGATGCAACCTCAATTGACGAAATCGTGGCCAACGCCGAGCTCACAAAGAGCGGATTCTTCTATCACTTCAGGGATAAAAACGCGCTCGCACTTGCATTGATCGAGCGCCACATCGAGATCGAGGATCAGCTCTTCGACGAATTGCTCCAACGGGCCCGGGACCTCGCCGAAGACCCTCTACAGCGAGCGTTGATCGCTCTCAAATTACTGGCCGAATTGATCGACGATATGCCGAACGGCCACCCTGGCTGCGTCGTGGCGACGGCGGTCTACCAGGATCGACTGTTCGACCGCGAGGTCCGCGAGGCGAACCGTCGCGCGGTCCTCGGCTGGCGCCGCCGCTTCCGGGCGATGTTCGACGATATCGTCGCAGTCTATCCCGCACAGGACGATGTCGATTTAGACTCGCTCGCGGACATGGTGAGCTCTGTCATCGAGGGCGGTATCGTCATGGCGCGTGCGCTCGCGGAGCCGTCGGTCACTGCGCAACAAATCCTGCTCTTGCGCTCCTACGTGAAAGTGCTCTTCTCACCACGATAGACTCCGGCGGGACGGTGACGGTTGGTCCTCCCTTGGCGTAAAGCGGACATCTCGTCCGTTCCGCCTCTTGTTTCCGGCTGCCTCGACAAGGGGATACGCAATGCGCGCTCCTGGGTTGCCGATATTTTCGAACGAGCCGGAGCATCCTTGGACGGTCCGACATTTCCGTGGGTTCGCTTGGTTCTACGCAATCCGGTCAGCAATAAGCTCGATACGTTCCCGGATGGCATCCACCTGATCGCTGGCCGCGCCGCCACGGTGTCCGTCCAGGAGCGCCCGCCCACAGCCCTCGCGAGCACTTTCGGCTCATCATGACGGATGATGGATTTCCGTACTGGGTCATTGGCGGACATTTGTTCTAGGATCGGCGATGTCCGCTCTACCACCCATGGCGTCCGCGAGGACCTCCCGTTCAAAGAGTCCACAAAGCGCCACACGCCCATAGTCCCAGTTGACACCGAAGCGATACAGGCGCGCGCGATCCGCTTCGTTACAGCCCGATCGAGGAGCAACTACGGTGCCCAAGCTCGCACTCCACTGGCAAGTCCTCATCGCGATTGTTCTCGCGGTCACCTTTGGGGCAACCGTCAAGCAGTACACGACCGACGCTTTCACACCAGGGGTCTGGGGCGTCAGTTACGTTTCGATCTTTGCGTTTGTGGGCGCGATTTTTCTGAACGCCTTGAAAATGATCATTGTCCCTCTGATTACATCGTCGATCATCGTCGGTGTTGCCGGCATTGGATCGGGAGGCAATATCGGTGCGCTGGGCTGGCGCACATTGCTCTTCTATGCAGTCACGACGCTAGCCGCAATTCTGATTGGTCTCATCGTCATCAACACGGTCGCACCCGGCTATGTCGATGGCGAACCCGCCGGCGCCATTCTGGCGCTCGATGCACCGCCGGAAGACATTTCAGAGAAGATCGAAGGCAAGGGCGCCGGTGATGTCGCGGAACTGTTCAAGCGAATGGTGCCGCCCAATATCGTCAAGGCGGCGGCCGAAGGTCAGATGCTTGGCCTGATTTTCTTTTCCATTCTGTTTGGCTACTTCATGACCCACCTGCAGCATGAAGACGCCGAGCCTCTGTTCAAGTTCTGGAATGGAGTCTTCCAGGTCATGATGAAAATGACCGAACTCATCATGAAGTTCGCACCTATCGGCGTATTCGGGCTTGTTGCCGCCGTGGTCGTTGAAACCGGTTTCGCGGCGGCAAGGCCGCTGGCTGTTTTTGCGCTCGCCGTCGTTGCGGCGCTGCTATTGCATTCGGTTGTCACGTTGCCTTTGCTGTTGCGTTTCATTGGCCGCGTCAAACCATTTGCCACGATGCGTGCCATGTCGCCGGCGTTGCTAACCGCCTTCTCGACCTCTTCCTCCTCGGCGACATTGCCTGTCACAATGGATACGCTCGAAAAGAAAGTCGGCGTATCGAACGAGGTGTCGAGCTTCGTGCTGCCGCTGGGTGCAACGGTCAACATGAACGGTACCGCGCTCTACGAATGCGCCGCGGCCATGTTTCTGGCTCAGGCTTATGGGCTGGAGCTGACTTTCGGTGTGCAGTTCACGATCGTCACGATCGCGCTATTGACATCGATCGGCGTTGCCGGCGTGCCCTCGGCATCGCTGGTGGCAATCGCTATCATCCTCACTGCAGTCGGCCTGCCGGTGGAGGCGATTGGCGTTCTGATGGTGTTCGACCGGGTGCTCGATATGTGCCGCACCAGCGTGAATATCTGGGGCGATGCCTGCTGCGCCACCATCATCGCGAGGCTTAGGGGCGAGACAACCAAAGTCGGAATCGGCGAGGCGCGAAGGCGTTAGCAGCCGCCGCGGATCGGAGCACCCGCCGGGCCCGCATAAACTCTCGGGAGAAGGACGGTCCCGGTGGTGAGGTCGTCGTCGCGGCAATCTCTTCATACCGGGCCACGAGGCAGCCCGGTAACGCCCAGAAGGAGCGCGAGATGAGGTGGAACGCCAAGCATGCGTTCCTGGATGCGGCGGTGCAGGGCGCGACTTGAACGCAAAAGTTTGGAATCCCGGCAATTCCTGGAATGCCATCACGTTTTTTCCGCGGCCCTTGAAGTGTGCTCAATGCCTCTTAGCTCTATATCTGAACGCGACTATCGAGCCAGCAACGGACGCGCGGGGCTTATTGCCCATATTGCGCGAGCGTTCACGCGGTGTGGCGGCAAGCACGCCACGACGAAGCGTCCTGGCGTGCAGCCGAAGCCCTCGTTTTGATTGGATCGTCCTGATACGCGATCCAGCAAGTTAGCGCCGTGGCGTTCCGCTCGACATCATTCCTCGAAGAACTCTTGGCAGCAGCACGTGATGCCGCCGCGGGGACAAAACGCAAAGGAGAAAAGCAATGGATAGAGACATGAAGACAGGAGCTCCGATCTTGAGCCCGACGGAAGCGCGACAGGCCGAGCGCGTCGGACTGATTTGGGTCCTCGTCGCCTCTCTGGCTTTCCTGGCGGCCGTCTCCATCGCTGTTGGACTCTACATCCAGTAAGGCCTCAATCCGATTGGAGGTACCATGACCAGCCCCATCCCAATGCACTCAAGCGCGCATCGAGGTCGGCCCGCGCCCGCTGAACTCGGCCAGAACGAGGCGAAGCTCGAGCACCGCGGCGAAGAAAAGCTGAGGCAGCTGGGCGGCGGGTCCAGCCGGTCCGCCCAACGGCGCCACACGCCGAAGCTTGGTCAAAAACGGGCCAAGCAGGAGGCAGCCAGCGACGCAGCCCTCAGGGGCTTGTCGCGCGACGGTGCGAATTCGTGACCTCCCGGCCAAGGCCGGCAGGAGAACAACGATAGAACCCACTGCTATCCGACGTTCGTTTCGGAACGGCGTTTGCTCGCACGCCGGTGGAGGAGTCGCGTTGACCGCGTGAACATGGCTCAAACAGACCTCGAATTCATCGACATCGTCGCGCGTCTCGCCGCGGCGGTCGCCGTGGGTATGGGGATTGGCCTGAACCGCGACATCGCGGACAAGCCGATAGGCATGCGCACGCTGGGGCTCGTCGCGCTCGGCGCGGCCGTTGTCGCGCTCTCGACGGTTCACTTCGACGTTCTGGCGGATCATCCCGATGCGCTGAGCCGCGTCGTTCAAGGCATCATTCAAGGCGTTATGGCCGGAATCGGCTTCATTGGCGCAGGCGTCATCATGCGCGATCCCAGCTCCCGCACGGTAGAAGGGCTCACCACGGCGGCAACGGTGTGGGTGACGGCGGCCCTTGGCATCGCTTGCGGCCTTGCATCTTGGGTGATCGTGGCCGTGGCCGTCTCCCTTGCGGTATTCCTGCTGGTGATCGTGGCATGGTTGGAGGCGGCCATACAGAAGTGACGCTCCCGCCAAGTCCATTCAGGGCGCCTTGGGCTCCATGGGGTAGGATCGGTTCATCTTTCCAATCTCTCGTGTCTTTCGGATCAGAAAACCGACCATCCCGTCAGTTCGGCCAACATCGTCGCCGCGCGGGTTCCCGCCTGCGAATTTCCATAGCCGTTCAATCCGGGAGACCAGATCGCAATGGAAGCCCTTCGGGGGGCGATCAGGAGAATGCCGCCGCCGACGCCGCTCTTTCCAGGCAATCCGACCTTGAACGCGAACTCGCCCGACGCGTCGTAATGTCCGCAGGTCATCATCAGCGCGTTGGTGCGTCTCGCGTGAGTGCGCGAAATAGTCGGCGGAGCGCAATCGAGACCAGCGAGCACGCGGCCGGACATGGCAAGTTGCACGGTCGTCATCTCGATTGCACACTGATGGAAGTACGTGCCGAGCGTCAGATCCGGATCGTTGAGCAGGTTGCCGTGCGATGCGAGATAGTGTGCGAGTGCCTTGTTGCGTTCGGCGGTCCGCTTTTCGGACTGGGCTACGCGCTTGTTGATGTAGATGTCGTCCCTTCCTGCCATCGTGCGGATCAGACCCAGGATTTCGGCAAGGGCCTGCCTCGGCTCCCGTCCTGCAAGAAGCGCGTCGGTGGTCACGATGGCGCCGGCATTCACAAATGGGTTTGGCGGCCGGCCATTGTCGGTTTCCAAGAGCATGATCGAATCGAATGCGGCCCTTGTCGGCTCCCGTCCCACACGCGTCCACAGCGCCTCGCCGATGCGACCCAATGTAGCGACCAGCGAGAAGACCTTGGATATGCTTTGGATCGAGAATGGACGGTCCGCCTGTCCCGCTGAACAACACTGACCATTCGACGTAACGACGCTGATGGCAAACTGCTCGGGAGCGACGTTCGCGAGCTCCGGAATGTACTGCGCAGGCAGACCCCAATCCGCCTCTTCGTGGATACGATCACGGATCTGGTTCAGGATCCGATCAAGATTGTGCATGTCAACTCCCCATCCGGCTCCGCAACGGAAACGACATGAACTCAAGGCGAAAACTCAAGGCGAAAAAACGGCCCCTTGGGATTTGTCGCATTTCCCAAGAGGCCGGCAAGTACAGCAAGTGTCGAAAAATTGGTCCTTTAGTAGACGGCTATCGAATAGAAGAAGAAGACAATGGCCAGGGCTCCCGCCAGAGTGAGGTAGGGCAGGATGCCGCAGCGCTTCTCGATAACGTCCCCTGCTTCGCCGTGAGCCAGCATCATGTCCCGGTACATCTGTTCCGGAAACTCGCCCTTGTCTTGAACGTAGTGGCGATAGCAGAAGACGGGGATGATGGCGGCGGCCACCAGCAGACCGACCGTCAGGGTGCCCGCGCCCCAGATGTTCGCACCCATACCTAGGAAGGCGAGATTTACGAAACCAAGAACCGCACCTGTTGCCAATAGCCAATTCGGGCAGCGGAAGGGACGCTTGGCATTCGGGCTATCCAGACGGTGCATCCAGCCCGACTGAAGGTTCAGGAAGATAAAGACCATGTAGTTCACGTTGGCCAGCGCCAACAGGAACACATAGTCCGACATCATGAGCAGCAGCATGTTGAAACAAAGGTCGGTCCACATCGCCGAGACCGGAGCACCATTGTGATTGACCCGCGACAGGTAGCGGGGCAACCAGCCATCGACCGAGCCCTGATAGAGCGTGCGCGAGGAGCCGGCCATCGCAGACATAACGACGAGCAGCAAGGCGAGGATCAGCATGACCACGATGACGTTGCCAACCACAGCACCGCCGCCGACCATGCGCGCCATCACCGCGCCCACGCCGTCGCCGTTGTAGATGCCCGGCTCCAACATGCCGTCAAGCCCGAGGAACCCCTGGAATGCAATGGGGACCAGCGAAAACACGACAAGACACAAGACACCCGCGTATCCGATCGCACGCACGGTATCGCGGGCCGGGTCTTTGAATTCCCGCGTGTAGCAAACGGCTGTTTCGAACGCGTAAGTCGACCAGCCCGCGATGAACAGACCGCCGACAAAGACCGTCCAGCCCGCCATGTTCCATGAACCCGGAATGGCGTTCCCCGCCGCATCGTAGGCTAGCGGGACAAATGGCGTGAAGTGGTCCTTGGGCAGGTCGCCCGAGATCAACGGCGTCAACCCAATGAGCAGCAGCGGAAACAGCGCCACCATGGCAACGATCATCTGCGCGCGCGCCGCCCTTAAGATGCCACGATGCTGAATCGAGAACACCGTCAGGACGAGGATGAAGCCCAGTATGAATGTCGAGTTGATCCGAAGCGTGAGGTCCTCCTTGATGAAATCGAGGTTCACCAAGGTGATCTGCCAGGTGTTGATGGCGGCATCCGCATCAAACAACAGATTGAGGATATAGCCGGCCGCCAGCCCGGTGCCTATTGCCAGCACCGGTGTCCAGGAGAACCAGTTGGACCAAACTGAAATGGGCCCAAGTAACTTTCCGTAGCGTACCCAGGCAATCGCGCCGTAGACCGATGCGCCGCCGGACTTGTGCGGAAAGAGCCCCGCTATCTCGGCGTAAGTGAAACATTGCAGGAAGCCAATGAAGGTCGAAATGATCCAGACCATTGGCGAGATGTTTCCCACCGTCGCTGCGATGGCGCCAACCGTGAACAATACCAAGGCCGGCGTGCCGGCTGCGAACCAGAATGCGTGTTTCCAGTCAATGTCGCGCCTTAGGCTCTCGCCGGCGGCTCCTTCGTTCTCGACTGCTTGATCCATTGTGAACGTCTCTCCCGGGTTGGTTTTCTTGTCGTCTGGTCGCTTTGCGCCACCTTTCTTTGTTGTGTGATCCTAGAGGACTGGAAATTTATTAATCTGTCAATTAATTACTTCCGTGGTAAGAGCTTCGGTGATTTCCAGGACGCATGCCTCAATCTGAGCCACGGAGATACTGCCGGTGCCGCGATGAATTCTTTTGGACGTCGTTGAGGATCAACAGCCCAGCCACCGATCGCGGAGACGGCATGTGGGACGGTGCGATCAACCGTGGTGGCAAGTCACATTGAAACGCCCGCCGGAGCTTGGGCGCTGGCATCAGGCGTGTTTCGACCCGGCCACTAGTCGTTCATGAGATCCGAGATCGCTGTGTCGAGAAACGTCATGAAACCTGGAGCCGAAGCGGACGGCGTCGCCGCGCAATGACCCCAACTCGATACAAAGGGCCTAAACTCCGCGTTGGGAATCAATATTGCCTCCCACTTGGCCTGCTCCATGGCGAAATACATGTCCGTGGTCGTCGGCATGACGATCGTACGCGCCTCGATGGCGCTGAGCGCCGCGGCAAGGTCCCCGCGATAGCGACGATTGGCACTGATATCCGCGTGCTGCCACGTCCACACCTTGCACAGCAGATCATTGGCATCCCAGGTCAAGTGATCACGCTCCCAGTCCTGCAGCAATGCTTCGGCGTTCTCGAATCCCAGCGTGCGGTACAAGGCTCTGTTGAAGAAGGTCCCGGAATAGGCCCACCCGGCATACGCCCGGCCAAACGCCCTCAGGCCCCGGACAGGGGGATCGACATAGTTGCCATCGGCCCAGTTGCCGTCAGCCGTCAATGCGGCCTTCACGCCTTCAAGGAATACTCGGTTGTGAGCACTGCACATAGCCGTGGAGCAAAACGGCAGAGCGCGTGCCACAAAATTCGGAAACTGTGCGGCCCATTCGAAGGTTTGACACCCTCCCATGGACCAACCAATGACCAGCGCGACGCGCTCTACCGGGCAAACCGCATCGATGAGCGCGCGCTGCAGCCTTACATTGTCGCGAATTGTGAAGTGCGGAAACCCTGCGCCTCCCCTCGGACCCGCCGTATTGCTCGGAGAGGACGAGTCCGAGTTTCCGATCAACGAAGGAACAAGGATGCAGTGTACGCTGGGATCGAGGGCGCGGCCGGCACCGAAGTAAGGTTCGTTGCAGGATTGGCGCCCCGTAAAATAGGTCGGAAAGACTACGAGGTTATCGCGCGCGGCATTGAGGTCACCATAAACAGCGTAGGACAGCCGGATTTCGTCGACGGTCTGTCCGGACTGGAGCGTTACGTTGCGCTCGACGTGAATAGGCATGCCGCCTCTCCTCTTCTCCCAGGCCTCTCGAACGAGACCACCTGGCAATCCACGCGGCGCCGGGAGCCCGCGGCAAGCGAATGCCGGACAGGGCGAAGGCATTGCCCGGTAACGATCCGCGCAAGACGCCGAGTTCTTGGTTCCTTTCCGATCACGAGAGAGCTATGCCGTAGGCAGGTTCTGAGCCCAACGGACGGAGCGGCAAGCCTGGCTTGCAGAATCCGCCGTTCTTTCAAAATCTGACTGAGAACGGTAGACCGATCATGAGGAAAGTTGGCCGTCCCCGGCAATTGGGGGAAGCTCGCGATACTGCAGAAACACTGAAGAAGAGCGCGCTCGACCTTCTGTCGCGCAACAGCTACCGGTCCGTCACGATCAAGGACATCGGACGTGAGGCCGGCCTCACGACGGCAATGATCTACTATCATTTCCGCGACAAGAACGACCTTCTGCGCGCGACGATTGAATATGCGATCGAGACGGCCCTTACGCGCTTCCAACGCGTCACCGAAAATGTCGAGCATCCGGCTGCCCTTATTCACGAATGGCTCTATATGCACGTCAGTCTGCATTCGGAGATCGGAAAGGTCCTGAAGCTGATCATCGACTACAACCATTCCGACGTGCAGACCGACCGTATCGACGAAGCCGTCCAGCGCTTCTACGGGACCGAACGAGACGTTCTGATGGACTGCGTCCAAAGAGGCCGCGACATGGGAATTTTTGCGGACGGCAACCCGGAAGAGATCAGCGTCATGGTTTCGACCTTTCTCGATGGAGCTGTTCTGCGGAACCAGATCCTCGGTGAGTACAACATCCAGGCATCGGTCGAAGCTTTCGAGCGGGTGCTCTGGTCTGCTCTCGGATTTCGCGGCACCATTGAGTAGCTGCATTCCGAGCGAGGCTGTTCGACCAGAGCGTGTCCCGTCGCAATATCAATAGAAGTTCATGTACCGCTGAATTTCCCAATCCGAGACATGGTTGAGATAGCTCAGCCACTCATCGCGCTTGTAATCCAGCCACGCGTCGAACATCTTTTCGCCGAACACCCTCCGGCCCAATGGATCGGCCTCGAACGCGTCCAATGCTTCTTCCAGCGTACGAGGAAGTGTTTTCACACCCAGTTCGCTCAGTTCTTCGGGCGTCTTCTCGTACATATTCTCAAGGTGAGGCGCTCCTGGATCGAGCCCTTCGCGGATGCCCTCGATACCCGCTGCGATCGTCAACGCTGCCCCCAGATAGGGGTTGCACATGGGATCCACCAGCCTGAGTTCCACGCGCCCGCCGCCGCCAGGAATTCTAACGGTGTTGGTGCGGTTGTTGTCACCGTAGCACTGGAAGACCGGAGCCCATGTGAAGCCGGAGTTGCTGCCCTTCAGGATTAGGCGCTTGTAGCTGTTGACCGTCGGCGCGGTGACAGCGCTGATCGCGGGAAGGTGACGCATGACGCCACCGATAAACTGATACCCCAATTCGGAGAGATTGCACCCGCGCGGATCCTCCCTGTCTGGAACGCAAAGGTTCTTTCCGCTCTCCGCCTCGGCAATCGACATATTGAAGTGCGCGCCGCTTCCGGCGTATGTCCCGAACGGCTTGGGCATGAACGTGGCGAAGGCACCATGCTTCCGGCAAATCGCATCCGCCATTCGGCGGAAGAACACGAACCTGTCCGCCATTGTGAGCACGTCGGCATATGCAAAATCGATCTCGAATTGGCCGATGCCGTCCTCATGATCGAACGAGTAGACATCCCACCCGAGTTCGTTCATCGCGTCGATGAGTTCGGACAGCCAGTCCATGTTTTCTAGAAGACGCGGAACATCATAGGCGGGCTTTTGCAGGTTATGGCGTTTGCTTACAGGGAGGACTTCTCCGTCGTCGTCCTTGCGAAATACAAAGAACTCCGCCTCCATTCCGAGATTTATCGTGTAGCCCATCGACCGGGCCTCGGCGACGACGCGCTTCAGGATGTTGCGGCTGCAAGGTTCGAACGGCTTGCCCTCGCACCATAGATCGCTGGCGAACCACGCGACTTCGCGCTGCCATGGTTGAACAATGCAGGACTCAGGGTCGGGATGCGAGGCGACCTCTTCGTCGCTGATGATTTGCGGCACGCCGTCGAGCGCCGCGCCCGTGCAGAGTTCCGATCCCGACATCATGCGGTCCAAGTGATCAATTGGAACCACCTTGCATTTGGACGCGCCGTGCATATCCACGTAGCTCGGTAGCAGATACTTCACGCCTTTTTTCTGCAGCTCCGTCTTCAGCGCCTGATGACCGCTCTGCGCCTTGGTCTTGCTCACCTGGTTTCTCCCGTTGGCTTATGTGTTCTCAATCCTCCATTAATTAATCAGTTGATTAATTTCCATTGTCAACCACTTTGTCACGTCGGTGCCGCAGTCCCCCCGCCTTACCCGCACCAGGCCTGAGCCGCAGCGCGTCCGTGCAGTTTCGAGAGAGGAACTGCACGGCGTGGCAACCGCGAGATCGGCGTCCCGCGCCGTCCCTGGCAGCATGTCCTACCCCAACGAATTGCCGCGTCCTCCCTTCAGCGCTGGGTCTTGGAGGAGGCTGAACTTCTCGCTGAACTGTCCGCTGCCACATGTCCAAGCGTTTGCCGCGGGCCCTGCGCACTCTGCAACGGGCTCAAATTTTGTCCTGTAGGCTGATCACCCGTTGCTCGGTCCAATCCGCTTACTGCAAGGCAGACGCTTTGAACTCCCACGACCACTGTCTACGGGATTGCGCGTCTCTACTAAGCGGACCGCACGCTCTCGTCCGGCGATGTTGAAGCCGGCGGCGATGGGACGATCGTTCGCGTCTCGAGTGAATACACTCGTGACCGCGACGTCGTTCGACTGACCGGCTCGACGTTCCTGGCTTGCAGAACGTCTATTGTCACGCCTTCCAGCGCGCCAAGTACCGGACTGTCATTGAACGCGTTAGATGATCGGCCCGATTGCGGCCCCGTCCGCACTGCCCCTTTCCCGGAGGCAGGTCAGATCCCGGAGGCAGGTCAGAACCCGGACGTCGCCGCATGCCTTACCCGTAAGGTCGAGCGACACTATCGGAGTCACGCCACGAAACACGCGGTGCCCGTCAAGAAACACCATGCCGAGCGGATCGGCGGGCGCCAACCCGCCACGCGGCCGGCGCCCAAGACCGGCACGAACCGGCCAAGCGCGGGCGCTAGGTTCCTTGGGCGTGACGACAGCGCGTGCCGCGCGACGACGCCGCGCACCCCAATGCGGCAGTCTGCTCCTGATGCGGCCCTCGCATGGAACCGCCGTCCGCGCGTCAATTGAGCGGCGTGCGGCGCGAGACCCCTTCCCCGTTGGCACGCCGGTCGGCAGTTTCCGGGGCCTTCGGCTTCGGGGCAGCCTGGAACCTCGACCCGCCCTTGGCGCCCAGGATGCTCTTGACGCGGTCGAGGACGGCGCGCACCTCCGGCGCCACGTTGGGACGCCATTCCACGATCCGTTGCAGAAGCTCGATCGCCTCCCGCCGGTCGTCTTTCTCTGGCAAGAGATAGGGTAGCTGCTCCAGCGCCTTGTCCTTGTCGAGCGCCACCATCAGCGCCGCTTCCTTCGCGTCGCGGAGGAAACTCGCATGGTCGAGCGCGCGAATACGCGGATGCGCCAGCTTGGCTTCGCGCGCCGCCGCGAAAGCGCGGGAGTCGACAACGCCGGTCTCGTCGATCGCGGCGTAAAGCACGCGCATGATGGCTTGCGCGAACGATCCTTGTGCCTCGCGCGCCTCAAGCGCCTGCAGTCTCAAGTCCTTGAGATGGCGGTACGCGCGCTCTTTCGACGCCGCAGGTTTGCGCGAATCGGCAAAGCTCGCCGTCTCGCCCGCAAGCGTAAGGAGGAAGGGATTGGTCCAGATCGCCTTGAACATGCGCTCAATGGCGAGATCGCGTTGCGTCGTCGCGTTCTGCAACGTCGTCTCGACCGCCTTGACCACAGCCGCTTCCGCGGCGCGGAACGGATTCTCCGGACCGGCCTCGATGCGGTTCGCGCGCACGAGCTCGGCGGCGGCCCGCACGCCCCACATCATCGGGTTGAGCTCGGCATACGCCATGTAGCGCTGCCGCTTCGGATTCATCCAGCGCAAAGCCTCGCCACTCAGTTCGCTGGACATCGCCCGGATCCAAGGGCTGGCGAAGGTCGAATACAGTCCCTCGGCCACCTCGGAGAAATGCGCCACGGCACGAAACGGCTTTTCGTCTTCGCGGCCGTCGTCATAGGCGCGGATGTCGTCGAGCGTGCGCCTCTCGAAATGCACGGTGAATTGCTGGCAGTCTTCTTCGCCTTCAACCTTCTCGACCACCATCTCGAACAGACCGGGTGGCAGCGACTCGATCAGGTCTAGCGAATTGACGAATTCGGCATGCTCTTTCACCGCGACCTTGGCCGAGACGAAAATGCCGAGATGGCCAACCGAGTCGTGGACGGTGTAGACGATCGTCTGCTCGTTGGCCCTGAGCTCGTCCTCGTCCTCATAGAGATCGAGAATCCAATTCAGCGCCTGCGCCGGCGGCGTGATGTTGTCGCCCTTGCTGGCGATGACGACGATCGGCGCGCGGATGTCGCGGAGATCGATGGGCGTCCCGTCCGATGCGATGATCTTTCCGGCGGCGAGCTTATTGCCGACGAACAGTTCGGAGGTGAGCTCGACGATTTCGTCGCGGGTCAACAGGAAGTAGCCGCCCCACCAGCGCTCGAAATCGAGGAAGCGCTGCGCCTCGGTATCGACCTTGGAGTAAAGATTATAGGGCTTGCCGACCAGCGTGTTGGCGGGATTGAGGTTCTCGAAATTGGTCACGAGGTTGGCGCCGTCGAACAGACCGCCGCCGAGATCGGCCAGCAACGCCGCCGACCAATTGCCGCCCATCAGCCCGCCGAAATAGCGCAAGGGGTCCTTGCCCTCGACGCCAGCCCAATAGGAAAGCGGCGCTCCGGCAACCGAGATGACCGAGGCCTGGTCAGGCGCATAGGCCGACAGCATCATGATAGCCCACCCCGCCTGGCAATTGCCGACAATGGCAGGCTTCGCGTCGGCGTGCGGATGGAGCGCAATGACCTGGTCGAGGAACTGCTTCTCGGCACGTGCGACGTCGCGCAGCGTCTGGCCGGCCACCGGATGCGGCCGGAACGACACGAAATAGACGGGATGACCGGCGGCAAGCGCGACACCGACCTGGCTGGCCTCTTTCGATCCGCCGATACCCGGTCCATGACCGGCGCGCGGATCGAACACGACATAAGGACGCTTCTTCGGGTCGGTCGGCTGGTCCGCGGGCGGCTTGATGCGCAGCAGCATATAGTTGCAGGGCCGCTCGAGCGTGGCCCCGTCCATCACCACATCGTAATCGAACGCGAGGACCGGCGGCTTACCCGCCTCGTAATGCTCGATGAACTGATTGGCCCGCTGCCGCATCACATCGAGAAACAAGATCGAGCGTTGCAGGGTGTCGGCCCAATAGGCCTGAGCGTCCCACGGCGTGAAAAACATCTGTGCCTCTTTCAAAAGCGTCAAGCGACCGCGCGGATGATGCGCGCAAGCATGAAACGGTGTGAATTTGTCTGACGGCGTGCGCCATATTTATGGCGCATCTGTGGAAGAGATAGCCCCGGCGCATATAAAAACTATGTCATCAGCCAGACTTTATCTGACCCATGTCATTCAGCGGTATAATGAAACTCATTCACGCGTCTGTTTTTGTCACATGCCCGACAAGACTGTGTGCTGATACCTAACAACGCGCGCCTACCTCGCCCCTATTCCCACTCTTCCCCCTCGGCCACCGCCCAATTGACGGAGACTGTATATGACGCACTTCCCTTTTGATCCTGCCAGGCTCACGCTTCAGGGTAAGAAGGGCCTCGTGATCGGCATCGCCAACGACCAGTCGATCGCCTATGGCTGCGCCCGTGCGTTCCATGCGCTCGGTGCCGAGCTCGGGATCACCTACTACAACGAAAAGGCGAAGCAATTTGTCGAGCCGATCGCCAAGGAGCTCGACGCCACCCTCTTCGAGCCCTTGAACGTGTTGGAAGAAGGTCAGATCGACGCTTTGTTCGACAAAGTCGCCAAGGACTGGGGGCGTCTCGATTTCCTGCTTCATTCCATCGCTTTCGCGCCGCGCGACGATCTGCATGGGCGCGTCGTGGATTGCTCCAAGGAGGGCTTCCTCACGGCGATGGACGTGTCCTGCTATTCCTTCCTCCGCATGGCGAAGCTCGCAGAGCCCCTCATGCCCGATGGCGGGACGCTCTTCACCATGAGCTATTTCGGCTCGCAACGCGTGGTGGACAACTACAACATCATGGGCCCGGTGAAGGCGGCGCTCGAGGCGACCTCGCGCTATCTTGCCGCCGAGCTCGGGCCAAAGGGCATAAGGGTCCTTGCGATCTCGCCCGGGCCGTTGCAGACGCGCGCCGCATCGGGCATCGCCAATTTCGACGAGCTTTTGAACAAGGCCGCCGAGCGGGCGCCGGCCCGGTCCCTGGTCGGCATCGACGATGTGGGTATCGCCACGGCCTATCTCGCCACAGACGCCGCGCGGCTCATTACCGGCAACACCGTCTATATCGACGGCGGCTACCACATCGTCGATTGAGGACCAGCCAGACCCCAGAGTGTTGCCGGTGTCATCGCCGGCCTCCGCACTCGCGCAAACTCGAGGACATTTCATGACCGACACGCAACGCAACAAATACGAGCGTTTGATCGCGGCCGTTGCCGCGCTGCCGCCGACGCCAACGGCCGTCGCACATCCTTGCAGTGGCACGGCGCTCGAGGGCGCGATCGATGCGGCCAAGATGGGTATCATCGAGCCGATCCTGGTCGGGCCCCGCCACAGGATCGAGGCGATCGCCGCGGAGAAGAAACTCGACATCTCCGGCTACGAGCTGGTGGACTCCGAACATAGCGAGGATTCGGCCGCGAAGGCCGTCGCACTGGTGCGCGAAGGCCGCGCCGAAATGCTGATGAAGGGCTCGCTGCATACCGACGAACTGCTGAGCGCCGTGGTGCGCCGCGACACGGGCCTTCGCACCGGACGCCGCCTCAGCCACTGTTTCGTCATGGACGTCCCCAATCACCCCAAGGTGCTCGTGATTACCGATGCTGCGATCAATATCTTCCCCACGCTCGAGGAAAAGGTCGACATCGTGCAGAACGCCATCGAGCTCGCGCACGCACTGAAGATCGAGCAGCCGAAAGTCGCCATCCTTTCGGCGATGGAAACTGTGAACCCGAAACTACAGACCACGGTCGAGGCCGCGGCGCTCTGCAAGATGGCGGATCGCGGGCAGATCACCGGCGCCCTGCTGGACGGCCCGCTCGCCCTCGATAACGCGATCAGCGAGGAGGCGGCGAAGATCAAGGGCATCGCCAGCCCCGTCGCCGGCGACGCCGACATTCTGGTCACCCCCGATCTCGAAGCCGGCAACATGCTGGCCAAGAGCCTCGGCTTCCTGATGGATGCCGACTCCGCGGGCATCGTGCTCGGTGCACGCGTGCCGATCATCCTGACGAGCCGTGCGGACTCGGTGCAGAGCCGCCTCGCCTCCTGCGCCGTCGCCACGCTCGTCGCGCACCACCGAAAAGTCGCAGCACCCGTGGCAGCGTGACATGGCCGACGCAATCCTCGTCCTCAATGCAGGCTCGTCGAGCCTGAAGTTCACCGGCTTCATCCTCGATGGCGGGACGCTCAAGCCGCGTGTCTCGGGCAAGATCGAGGAGCTTTCCGGGGCGGCCCGTTTCAGCGCGCAAGACGCGGACGGCAAGGCCGCCGGCGAGCGCGCCTGGGACGCGGCCAACGCGCCGGGGCACGAAGGCGCCCTCGATTTCCTGCTGGACTGGCTACGCGATTATGCCGGCGAGGAGGCCAATCTCATCGGCATCGGCCACCGTGTCGTGCATGGCGGCGAGGCCTATTCCGCGCCGGTGCGCATCGACGGCAAGGTCATGACGACCTTGCGAACATTCGTGCCGCTCGCGCCGCTGCACCAGCCGCATAATCTCCTGCCGATCGAAGTGCTCGCCAAGCTCAGGCCCGATCTGCCGCAAATCGCCTGCTTCGACACGGCGTTTCACGCGACGGCGCCGGCGATTGCCCAAGCTTTCGCGTTGCCGCCGGAGATCACCGAGCAGGGCGTGCGGCGCTACGGCTTCCATGGCCTGTCTTACGAGTATGTCGCCTCGGTGCTGCCCGACTACGACGCGGCGGCAGCGCGCGGACGCACCATCGTGCTGCATCTCGGCAATGGCGCCAGCATGTGCGCGATCGATGCGGGCCGAAGCGTCGCCAGCACCATGGGCTTCACCGCCGTCGATGGCCTGCCCATGGGCACGCGTTGCGGCACGATCGATCCTGGCGTGGTGCTTCACATGATGCAGACGCTCAAGATGGATGCCGATGAGATCGAAGCGGTGCTCTACAAGCGCTCGGGCCTGCTCGGCGTATCGGGACTATCAAGCGACATGCGCGCGCTGCTCGAGAGCGACGACCCGCGCGCGCGCTTTGCCGTGGAGTTGTTCGTCTATCGCATCGGCCGCGAGATCGGCTCGCTCGCGGCGGCGCTCGGCGGGCTTGACGCCTTGGTGTTCACCGCGGGGATCGGCGAGCATGCCGCGCCGGTGAGGGCTGCCGTGTGCGAGAAAGCGGCCTGGCTCGGCGTCGAACTCGACCCCGCCGCGAACGACGCGGGCGGACCGCGCATCAGTACCGAGACAAGCCGGGTGGCGGCGTGGGTGATCCCGACCAACGAGGAATTGATGATCGCCCGGCACACGCTGAACCTCGTTCGCTGAGTTCAGGCGCCGCTTGACGGCCAGCGTCTTCCGCTACCGGCCGGCTCCATCGCGCAAGCGCTCAACGATAACGCCCACGCACGGAACCACGCGTCCCAATCGTCTCGACCACGGCGGACGACCCGCCCAAGAGCGCGACCGCGTCGAGACGAGAACCCGCGCCGAGTCAGCAGCGCACGTCACGGCCCAAGGGCCGCGGGCAGCCGGAAATCCCATGCCCGCGCCTCTCGTCAATAGATCTCCGGAACCTTCCGGTATTGATAGTCGGGCTCGACATAGCCCTTGGAGTCTTGCCGCTTGGGCAGGATCACTTTCTCCCGCTTGGGCGCTTCGTAAGGGATCACGCTCAACAGATGCGAGATACAGTTGAGGCGCGCGCGCCGCTTGTCGTTTGAGTCCACGACGTACCACGGCGATTCTTCCGTATCGGTCGCGGCGAACATCTCGTCGCGGGCGCGCGAATAGTCGTACCAGCGCTTATGGCTCTCGAGATCCATCGGGCTGAGCTTCCAAATCTTGCGCTGGTCGTTGATGCGGTCCTCGAAGCGCTCGGTCTGGTTCTCCTTGCTCACCTCGAGCCAATATTTCACCAGGATGATCCCGGAATTGATGATGAGCCGCTCGACCAGCGGCGTCAGCTTGAGGAAAAGCTCAACCTGCGCCGGCGTGGCAAATCCCATCACGCGCTCGACACCGGCTCGATTGTACCAACTGCGGTCGAAGATCACGACTTCTCCCGCCGCCGGCAAATGCGGGAGGTAGCGCTGAATGTACATCTGCGACTTTTCCCGTTCCGTGGGCGACGGCAACGCGACCACGTGGAATACGCGCGGGCTGACGCGCTCGGTGATGCGCTTGATCGTGCCGCCTTTTCCGGCGGCGTCGCGCCCCTCGAAGACGACGCAAATCTTGGCGCCCGTCTCCTTCACCCATTCCTGCACCTTGACCAGTTCGCCCTGGAGCCGCGCCAGCTCGTCGTCGAAGTCCTTGCGGCTCATTTTGCCGGCCCTGACCTCCGGCTGCGCGGCCGTGTTCTCAGGCGTCTTGGATTTGTCCTTGTGCTTTGATTTCTTCTTCTTTCCCATGGTTTCCTTCCACTCTGGTCTAGAGATTAGGCGCGCGCGGCGGCATCGGCCGGCCGCTCGATCGTGAGGCGGCCGATACGGAGCGAAGGATCGGCGTGTATCCGGCTCTCGACCGTGCCGGGGAGTCCTACCCTCTCGCCGGATGCGCACTCGGCGACCGAGATCGCCCGCCCCTGGCGCGGTTTCACCTCGGGCACTTCCTCCGCGGCGCCGCAGGCGGACAGCGCGGACGCCGGTCCGGTAGGCACCAAGCCCGTCAGGACATATACAACCGATCGCCTGGCGGTGCGGTGGCGTGAGGACATTTGCGTTAGCCCCTCAATCGCTGCCACAATAGTTCAGCCTTCGAACACGCCGCAAGACGAAATGAAGTAATATGCGCCGTCAATGACGGAGATTCACTCTATAAATGAACAGTATTCACCCCGCACATTTGCCACAAACATACTATTGATGGGCGAGGTTTATTTGAGTAGGGATGCACGATCCCGGAGACGCACAAGGGTGGGCGCGCGTGTTGGCAATACCGATAAATTACGACAAGGTTCTCTCGATCGTCGGCGACGTCGTGCGGCTCAAACTGCCGCCGCAGACCCGCGACGATCCGGAAGGACCGCGCTTCGGCGATCTAGCGGTTGTGCGGGAGGGAGACGCCGCGCCGCGTCTCGCTCAGGTCGTGCGCCTCGGCGAGGGAGAAGCTTCGCTTCAAGTATTCGCGGGCACGGCCGGCCTATCGACGAACACGCAAGCACGCTTCCTCGGCCATCCGCCCAAGGTCGCCTTTTCGCCGAACATTCTCGGCAGGGTGTTCGCCGGCGACGGACGTCCGGTCGATAGCGGTCCGTCGCTCGAGCACGACCCGCAGGTGGAGATCGGCGGCCCGTCCGCCAATCCGGCACGCCGCGCGCTCGCCTCGCGCATGATCCGCACCGACGTGCCCATGATCGACGTCTTCAACTGCCTGGTCGAGAGCCAGAAAATCCCGATTTTCTCGACCTCCGGCGAGCCCCACGACCAGCTTCTGTCGCGCATCGGCGTGCAGGCGGAGGCCGATGTCGTCGTGTTCGGCGGGCTCGGGCTTTCGTTCGACGAATATTGGCGCTTCCGCACCACCTTCGAGGATGCCGGCGTCTTCACGCGCACGGTGATGTTTATCAACCAGGCCTCCGACCCCGCACTCGAGCGATTGCTCGTGCCGGACATGGCCCTTGCCGTGGCCGAGAAATTCGCCGTCGAGGAGAAGAAGCGCGTACTGGTGCTGCTCACCGACATGACGGCCTATGCCGACGCGCTGAAAGAAGTCGGCATCGCTCTCGAACGCGTGCCCTCCAATCGCGGCTATCTCGGCGATCTCTACTCGCAGCTCGCGCGCCGCTACGAGAAGGCTGCGGTGTTCCCGGGCGCCGGCTCCGTGACCATCCTGACCGTCACCACCATGCCCGGCGGCGACGTGACCCATCCAGTGCCCGACAACACGGGCTACATCACCGAAGGTCAGTTCTATCTGCGCAGCGGGCGCATCGATCCCTTCGGCTCGCTGTCGCGCCTCAAGCAGCATGTGATCGGCAAGGAGACGCGCGAAGATCACAGCGCCATCATGAACACCATGATCCGCCTCTATTCGGGCGCGCGCGACGCGCAGCGCAAGCAGGCCATGGCCTTCGAGCTGTCCGACTTCGACCAGCGGCTCTTGCGCTACGGCGATCTGTTCGAGAAGCGTTTCATGGACCTGTCGGTCACCTTGCCGCTCGAGCAGGCGCTTGATCTCGGCTGGCAGACCATGGCGGAATGCTTCTCGCCGGATGAGTTGCTTATCCGCCAGAACCTCATCGACAAATATTTCCCGCGCGAAGCGGTCTAACGCATGGCTCGCATTCCCTTAAGCAAGTCACAGCTGACGCGTGAGAAAGAGGGCCTCGCCTCCTATCAGCGTTTCCTGCCGGCACTCGATCTCAAGCGGCAGCAGCTCATGACCGAACGCGCGCGCGCGCGGCGCAACATCGCCGAGCTGCGCGACAAGCTTGCCGCCATGCCCGCCGAGGTCGGCGAGGCGATCCCGATGCTCGCCGACCGGCGCATCGAGCTTTCCGGACTGGCGCGCGTCAAGGCCGTCAAGCTCGGCACGCAAAACGTCACGGGCGTGCGCTTGCCGGTGGTAGAGGACGTCGAGATCGAGCGGACGACGTATGGCTATATGGTCCGGCCGCACTGGGTAGACGCGCTCATCGACCGTCTCGAAACCGCGCTCAAGCTGCGCGTCGAGGTCGAGATCGCCGAGCGGCGGCTGGCGGTGCTCGAGCGCGCGGTGGTCCGCGTGACCCAGCGGGTCAATCTGTTCGACAAGGTGTTGATCCCCCAGGCGCGCGAGAACATTCGCCGCATCAACGTCTATCTCGGCGATGCGGAACGCGCGGCCGTGGTCGGTGCCAAGATCGCCAAGCGCAAGCGCGAGACACAGGTTACGTCATGACCATCGTCGCCATGCAGCGCATCACGCTTTGCGGCCTTGCCGCCGAGAAGTCGGCGGCGCTCGACGGATTGCAGGCACTCGGGGTGGTGCATCTCATTCCGCTCAAGCAGCCGGGATCGCTCGAACCGATCGATCCGGTGATGCGCCGCCGCGCCGAGACGGCTTTCCGTCATATCGCGACCTCGCCCGAGAAGATGCGCCCCTATCGCCCGGGCAAGGCATTCGACCTGGAAGCGGTGGTCGGCGACATCATCGCCAACCACACCGAGCTCCGCACGCTGTCCGACCGGCGCGACGAGCTTACCGCGCAAATCCGGGCGCTGGAGCCGTGGGGCGATTTCGCCCTCCCCTCGCCCGAGGCTCTCGCCGGGCAGAAAATGTGGCTCTACGCGCTGCCGGTCAAGGACCGCGCGGCGCTCGACAAGATCGACCTGCCTTGGGCGATCGTCGGCCGCGAGCCGACCGCGCTGCATGTCGTGGTGGTCTCGCACGAGGAACCGCCCGTCACGCTCCTGCCGGTGCTGCGGCTCACGACCGGCGCGGAACCCCTCTCGGCGCTCAAGGCCGAGCTCGAAGAGCTTGAGATCGCCTATGAGAAGGCGGCCGCCGCGCGGACCGAACTGACCCGCTGGCGCATCCTGCTCGGCGCCGATCTGGCCGCGGCGCAGGACCTCGACGAGTTGCGCGAGGTGGCCGAGCAGACCCATGACGAGGACGTGATCTACGCGCTGCAGGGCTGGGCGCCGGAAGAGTCCATGCCCGCGCTGACCGCCCTCGCCGACGAGCATGGGCTTGCGCTCGTGATCGAGGCCCCGGGTCCCGGCGAGCAGCCGCCGACCTTGCTGCGCCAGGGAAGCGACCGGTTCGCCATTGCCGGAGACCTCACGAATTTCTACACGAGCCCGGGCTACCGCGCCTGGGACCCGAGCTTCGTCGTGTTCACGGCGTTTGCGATCTTCTTCGCCATGATCCTGGCGGATGCGGGCTATGCCGCCCTGCTCGGTCTCGGCGCCGCATTCTTCTGGCGCAAGATGGGCAAGACGCCTGCGGGGCGCCGTTTCCGCACCTTGCTTGCAAGCCTTTCCGCGGCCGCCTTCGTCTATGGCGTGGCCGCGGGCTCCTATTTCGGCTTTCCGCCGCCCGAAGGCAGCTTTCTCGCCAAGCTGCACGTGATCGACGTGACCAATTTCCAGAAGATGATGGTGGTCTCGGTCGTTCTCGGCGCGGCCCACATCTCGATCGCGCTGCTCGCCGCCGCCTATTTCAGTACCGGCAAGGGCAAGGCCGTCGCCGCGCTCGGCTGGGTTACGGTCATCGCCGGCGGGCTCCTGCTCTGGCTCGGCGAAGGTACCGCGCGCACCGTCGGCGGCTTCACCATCGCCGCGGGCCTCGCCGCGGTGTTTCTCGGCAATGCGTCGGACCGGCCGGTCAATTCGCCGAAGGACTGGCTGCTCCGCATCACCGACGGCATGCTCGGCCTCACCGGCGTCACCAAGCTGTTCGGCGACATCTTGAGTTATCTCCGGCTGTTCGCGCTCGGGCTCGCCAGCGCCTCGCTTGCCGCGACTTTCAACGAGATGGCGCTCAACGTGCAGACCTCCACGCCGGGCCTCGGCGTGCTGCTACTGATCCTGATTCTCCTGTTCGGACACGCCATCAACATCGTCATCGGCATTATGAGCGGCGTCGTGCACGGACTTAGGCTCAACTACATCGAATTCTTCGGCTGGGGACTGACCGAAGAAGGCTATCCGTTCCGCGCTTTTTCAAAGAGGGAGAATCCCACATGAACGAACTCTTGGTCCTACTCGGCTGGCTCGGGGTGTTCGCACCTGTAGGCTTTGGCGCGCTCGGCAGCGCCATTGGCGTGGCCATCGCGGGCCAGGCGGCGATCGGCGCCATGCAGGAGACCGAAAGCGGCTATGGGCGCTTCGTCGGCGTCGCCGCCATTCCGTCCTCCAACGTGATCTACGGCATCGTGGTCATGTTCTCGCTGCTGCGCGACATCACGCCGTCGAACGGCGGCGCGCTGTTCGGCATCGGCGCCGTGGTCGCCGCCGCTCTCCTCTATATCGGCATCTGGCAGGGCCGCGCCTGCGCCAGCGCGATCGCCGCTTCGAAGAACAAGCCGGAGATCTTCGGCCTGGCGCTCGCACCCGCAGCCATCGTCGAGGGCTTCGCCGTGTTCACCTTCGTGTTCGCGCTGGTGCTTGCCGGCAATATCGGAGCCTAGCCATGGCGGAGAAAACCAACCTCCAGGCCGAGCACGGCATCGATACCTTGATCGCGCGCCTGCGCGACGACGGCATCGCCGCCGGCCGCAGCACGGCCGAGAAGCTCGTGGCCGACGCCCAGTCCAAGGCGCGCGCCATTGTCGACAAGGCCGACGCCGAGGCGAACGCCAAGATCGCGGCGGCGCAGAAGGAATCCGACAATCTGCGCCGCGCCGGCGAGGAGGCGCTGCGCACCGCCGCGCGCGACACGGTCCTTAGCCTCAAGGACGAACTCTCTCGCCGTTTCGCCGACGATGTCGCCAAGACCGTGTCCGACGCCATGAAGGACGAGAAGCTGCTCCAGCAGATGATCCTCGCCGTGGTCGGCCGTACCCGCGAGCAGAGCGAGGTCGACAAGGCCAAGGACGTGGAAGTCGTCCTGCCGCGCACCGCGGTCGGCCTCGACGAACTGCGCAAGAATCCGGAGAAGCTGCGCGAGGGCTCGCTCTCCCATTTCGTCGCCGCGTCCGCCCGGGAGATGCTGCGCGAAGGCCTGACCTTCGGCCGCGCCGACGACGAGGCCAGCGGCATCCGCCTGCAGTTGCTCGATCGCGGCGTGTCGATCGATCTCACGGACCGCGCGGTCGCCGAAGCCATCCTCGTGCATCTGCAGCCGCGATTCCGCGCGCTGCTCGAAGGGGTGGTGAAATGATCTTCCAGACCGACCCTTACGTCATGCTGATGGCGAGCCTGCCCGCGGTCGGTCCCCTGCTGACCGGCAAGGCGCCGCCGATCAACCGCGTGCGTCTCGATGAGCGGCTGAGACAGCTATCGGCGGAAGACGCCAAGGAGCTTGACGCCATGGCCGCGATCCTGAGTTGGGGCCGGCTCGATATCGGCGACGAGGATGCCGCCTTCGTCACGCGTGCGGAACGGCTCATGGAGACCGTCCATGCGCCGGACCTGCGCGCCGCGCTCAACGACCGGCTCGAGCTTCGCACGGTGATCGCGGCGCTCCGCCGCCGCCATGCGGGACAAGAGGCGCCGGCGGAAGGCGAGGTCTGGGGCTACGGCCGCTACGCCGAGCAGATCCGCCGCAACTGGGCCCTGCCGGATTTCGGCCTGGCCCGTACATTCCCCTGGATCAATCCCGCGCGTGAGCGGCTCGAGGCCGGCGATCCCGCGGGGCTCGAGCGCATCGTGCTGCAGGCGGCCTGGGATTCCGTCGGCCGCTACGCGCCCGGCCACGAATTCGACAAGGAGGCCGTCGCCTTCTATGTCGCGCGCTGGTCGCTCGCCGACCGCTGGTCGTCCTACGACCCCGAGACCGCCGCCATCCGCTTCGCCGAATTGATCGACGAGGCTTACGCCAACGCTGAACTTCCGGAAGCCGCATGACCGATACCGCCGCCAATATCGCCGCCGTACAGGAAGACATCGTCCGCCTGCGTCTTGCCGATCCCGCCAAGGGCAAGCTCGTCAAGAACGAGGTGGTTTACATCCGCCCCGCGCGCGCCCCCGAGCAAAGACTGAAGGCCGAGATCCTACGCGTGCTCGGAGACGCCGCCGACGCGCAAGTCTATGAGAGCACGGGAGGCGTCGGCCTCGGCGATCCGGTGGAACAGACTGGACTGCTGCTTTCGGCCAAGCTCGGACCGGGCCTGCTGGGCTCGGTGGTCGACGGCTTGCAGAACCCACTCGAAGCTCTCGCCACGGATCACGGCACGTTCTTGCCGCGCGGCGTCGAAGCGCCGGGGCTCGACCCCAAGGCCAAATGGTCCTTCACCGCGACGCGGCGCATCGGCGACAAGGTGCGCGCCGGCGATACGATCGGCACGGTTCCCGAGGGACCGATCACCCACAAGATCATGGTGCCGTTCGATCTGGACGAGACGTTCGAGGTGACCTGGATCCGCGACGGCAGCGCCACGGTCGATGAGCCCATCGCCCGCATCAAGGCCGAATCCGGCGCCGAGCGCACGCTGACCATGGCGCAGGACTGGCCGGTGCGCCAGGCCTTGCCGCGCCGGCTGCTCGCGCGCGGCTGGTCGACACGGCTCTTTCCGCACACGCCGATGATCACCACCCAGCGCATCGTGGACACTTTCTTTCCCGTCGCGCAAGGCGGCACGGCCTGCATTCCGGGCCCATTCGGCGCCGGCAAAACCGTGCTGCTCAACCTGATCGCGCGGCATTCCGATGTCGATGTCGTGGTGCTGGTTGCATGCGGCGAACGCGCGGGCGAGGTGGTCGAGACCATCACCGAGTTCCCGCATCTGAAGGACCCCAAGACCGGCGGCTCGCTGATGAACCGCACGGTGATCGTGTGCAACACCTCGTCCATGCCGGTCGCCGCGCGCGAGGCCTCACTCTATACCGGCATCGCGATCGCCGAATATTACCGGCAGATGGGCTTGCGCACCTTGATGATCGCCGATTCCACCTCGCGCTGGGCGCAAGCGATGCGCGAGACCTCGGGACGGCTCGAGGAAATTCCGGGCGAGGAAGCCTTCCCGGCCTATCTCGACAGCGCGGTGAAGGGCGTCTATGAGCGCGCCGGCGTCATCAAGACCAATGACGGCTCGGAGGGCGCGCTGACCATCATCGGCTCGGTCTCGCCTGCGGGCGGCAATTTCGAGGAGCCGGTGACGCAATCGACGCTCGCCGCGGTGAAGTGCTTTCTCGGGCTTTCTTACGACCGCGCCTATAAGCGCTTCTATCCGGCGATCGATCCGCTGATCTCCTGGTCGCGATACCGCGGCCAGCTCGCGTCCTGGGCCGAGGAGCATATGGGCCCCGACTGGACCGAGAAGGTCGAGGAGATGACGGAACTCCTGAAGCGCGGCGAGGAAGTCGCGCGTATGGAGCAGGTGACGGGCGAAGAAGGCATCAGTCTCGAGGACTTCATCCAGTCGCAGGCGGCGACCTTCCTCGACATGGTGTTCCTCCAGCAGGATGCTTTCGACGAGGTCGACTCCTCGGTCCCGCTCGAGCGACAGCGGGAGCTGTTCGACAGGGTGCACGCCGTCGTCACGCGGCCCTACGGCTTTACCGAGAAGGAAGCGGTGCGCCAGCACTTCACCAAGCTGACCGGGTTGTTCAAGAACCTCAACTACGCACGGCCCGGCTCCAACGAAGCCAAGAAGCTCGAAAAGGAGATAGACGAGCTCGACCGCACGGCGCCCACGGTCCGCGCGGGTTGAGTCCCGCGCCTGCCGGCCCCTACGTCATGTCTTCCGGGTCGCCGCGCGCTAGGTCAGCCGACCGAGCCGTGAGTTGCGGAACCGCGGATCGCCAGTGATCTCGATCCCGACCCAATCCGGCAGCTCTATGACTTGATCGGGACTATCCAGCTCGCATTCCGCAATCACGAGCCCGGCATGCGCGCCCCCGTAGACATCGACGTGCCAGAGCATGCCGCCATGTTCGACCGTCACGCGCTTCTTCTCGATCAGCGGGTGCGGGCAAAGGTCTTGGAGCATCGTGTCGGCTTCTTCAGGCCGGATTTCGTATTCGAACTCGGGCCGGGCGCCACCCCGGCGCTTTCCCTTGATCGTAAGGAAAGCCCGCTCGCCCACGCGGCGCACCCGCACGGTCACAAAGCGCTTGGTCACGAGGTAGCCCTGCCGGATGAACTCGCCCGGCAGCCGGGTCGGCACAGCGCCGTCGCGTACGAGGAACCGCCTCTCGATCTCCACGCGCGCCCCCCGCGTCGCCGAGCCCTCGGCCGGCTTTTCTTCCTTCGCGGTCTTCATGAGAGCGTGTCGCGGCGCGTTCACGGCTTGCAGGCGCGGGAACCGTCGTCCGCGCTCGATTGTTTCCACTTACCCACCAAGTCTCCTCTCCGTCTTCTGGCTTAGATGCCTTGTGCTGTCTGGGCGATCGCTCGGGAAAAGCGGGCGACCTGCTTGAATTGCTCGATCATGTCGCTGGCCAGCCGGAAGTTCACCGCGTCGGCCTTCTCATCGAGCTGCAGCTTGTTGAAGATGCTCTGGCGCGCCGCCGCCGCGAGCGCGTCGATCTCGGCCTTCGCGTCCACCACCTCCGCTGCGGCTTTGGCCGCGTCCGGCGCGTTGATGGCCTCGACGGCCTGCT
This sequence comes from Hyphomicrobiaceae bacterium UBA7697, assembly GCA_002482645.1. GTDB lineage: Bacteria > Pseudomonadota > Alphaproteobacteria > Rhizobiales > Methyloligellaceae > Methyloceanibacter. Next base: position 846,863 of record DLGJ01000005.1, on the reverse strand, counting down.
TGAGACTGTCGAGAACGGCCCGAGCGAACCGGTCCGTGTTCTCGTCCTTCAGTGGCGCCAGGCTGATCCCTTCCGCCAGCCGCTGCTGGCACACCGAGACCAGATTGCTTGTCACCACGTCGCTGATGCCTTCAAGGCTGGTGACAATTTGCGCCAGATCTATCATCTGCCGGCTGTCCTCTCCGGTCTCCCGGGAGGCCCGTCCGATATAATGAAGGATGGCCGTGGCAAGCTTTCGCGTCTCCTTGTCCGCCTCGAGAAGCGTGCCGATGTCGTCGATCGTTCCCTCCACGGTCGTCTTCCTGCCCCGCCGCACGGTATCCAACACATGGTCCCCGAGACGGGTAAGCTCCAGGCGAACGCGCTTCAGCGCCGCCGCCGGTACCTTCAGGGCGGACTCGTCCAGATAGACCGGATCCCCCGGAGTGGTGACTTCGCCCTTCCCCGCGGGGACCAGGTACTCCGCGAGCCGGGCGATCGGTACGACGAACCAGATCAGCACAAATGTGGACGCGACGCTGAAGATCGTATGGGCGTTCGCGACCTGTCGCGGCGTCTCCGCCGCGAACCGCTCCACGCCCTGGAGATCGGGGGCGGCCGGCGAGACATAGCGGACGAGCTCCGCGAACTCCGGAATAAAGAAGACGAAGAGCAGCACGCCGAAGCAATTGAAGATCAGGTGCACGATGCCGACCTGAAGCGCCTCGGCGGACTTGCCGATCGCCGAAAGCAGCGCGGTGCCGACCGTGCCGACATTGGCGCCGAGCACCAGTGCGATGCCGGCCTCGAGCGGCATCAGCCCTTGGCTTGCGAGCGCGATGATGATCCCGAGCGTGGCGGCGGAGCTTTGCACAATCGCCGTGAAGATGGCGCCGATGAGTATGCCCACGAGCGGGTTTCTCATCTCCTGCATAAGGTCGATGAAAGGCTGGAACGTTCTGAGCGGACGGGTGGCCTCGCCCATGAAGTGGATGCCGAGAAACAAGAGGCCGAAGCCGAGCAGAATCCCGCCGAACTGCCGCATGAGCTCACGCTTGGCGAATGCCTGCAGGAAAAAGCCGGCCGCTAGGATGAACGGAGTGATCGCGCTGAGATTGAAGGCAATGAGCTGCGCGGTGAAGGTGGAGCCGATGTTGGCGCCCATGATCATCGGGACCGTCTGGACGACCGTCATCAGGCCCGCCGACACGAAACCGACCAGTAGCACCGTGGTGATGGTGGACGAGTTCAAGAGCGCGGTAACGCCCGCACCGGCGAGCACACCACGGAAGCGATTGGCGGTCAGCGTGCCGAGCAGCATCTGCATCCGCGCGCCGGCAATGGCCGTCAGGCCGCCGGTCATCAACTGCAGGCCGAAGAGGAAGATCGCGAGGCCGCCGAGGAGCAGGCCTATTATCTGCAAGAGATCAAGGTCGCTCACGGAATGGGGCCCCGGCGCCGGGGTCCCATCCGGGGCCGTAGATCAATGGCATCGGGCGTCCTCGCACGCGCGGCCAAAATCATCGGTTTCCTCCTGGCAAGATGCTCTCCGGCATGCAACAAACGCTCACTGTGCGGCATGCCTAAGCAAAGAATCATCGCCGGTAAACACTGAATAGAATTCAATACCGGATGAACTGAAATCACGGAGAAGAACGCAGTGGCGCGAAAGCGGATCGATCTGAACCTATTCCGTGTGTTCCAAGCAATCATGCTGCATAGAAGTGTCAGCGGCGCCAGTCGTGACCTAGGAGTTACTCCGTCCGCCGTGAGTCATGCTTTGGCGCGTCTGCGGGAGGCACTCGGCGATCAGTTGTTCGTCGGCAGCGAGGCCGGCATGGAGCCCACACCGCGCGCCCTCGAGATCGCCCCTCGCATCCGCGACGGACTGGCGCTGGTCGACGATGCCATCAGCAGCGGACCATTCGTCCCCACGGAGTCCGACCGTGTCTTCCGCGTTGCCGCCACGGAGTACGGCGCGGTCGTGATCCTCGCCCCGCTTGCCCAGCACCTCGCGCGCGTGGCGCCCGACGTCGAATTGCGCATCTTCCCGTACAGCCGAATGGACACTATCCGCCACCTGGACGACGGCCGGCTCGATCTGGTGCTCGGCTGGTTTGGCGAGATCCCCGACCGGATTGTCCGGACCCTCGTCTGCGAGGATCGGGAGGCGGTCGTCGTTCGCCCTGGCCATCCCTTGACTGAGGGTGCGGTCACCCTTGAGCGGCTCTTCGCCTTCCCTTTCCTCATTGTCGAGATGACCGGGACGGAGAGGCAGGCGGTCGAGGGTTTCATCGACGACCGGGGCGTCTGGAGGCGGGTATGGATCGACCGTCTGCTGATGGAGATGGGGGGCAGGGACAAGGACGTCGTCGGCCGTGTCGCCGTCTCGGTGCCGTATTATGCCGCCGTTCCGTCGATGCTCGGCACGACCGACATGATCGCAACGGTGCCGCTCAGCCTCGCGCGCATATCCGTGGCACAGGGACGGATGGTGATCCTTGACCTGCCCTACGAGCCTCTGACCGTGAGGGTCGAGGCTATCTGGCACCAGCGGGGTGAACGCGATCCGGGCCTCCAGTGGCTGATCGCCCAGATCCCCGAGGCGATGCGGGGCGCGACCTGAGCCGGTCCCGGCCGGGTCATGGCGGCGACGGAGCCAACAGCAAAGACGCTGCTACGATGCCCATCCGGTGTGCCGCTGGCGTGGCCGCAACGAGGCGCGCCTCTTCGGTGGGGTCGCGATCCTCGCTTCGATGCCAAAAAGAACAGAAACGGCGGGCCGTGACCCGCCGCTCTGCTCATAAGAGAATTTTGTGCACTTCAGAGTGCTTGTTAACGGGTGCCCTCGATCTCTAAGCGGCTAAGCTTTAAGTCACCCAAAAAGAGCTTACCAGCCAGAGGTTGCAAACCGCAAGCCGATTCGCTGAAATCGGTCCTTTGTGGAAGCCGAAACGGTGTGGCGATCATCAAGACTCGAAGAGGCGTAGCCGCTTAGAGATCGAGGGACAGCCGCAACCACCAAGAGCATCAACTCGATGAAACATCGAACTGACTAGGTAGCACGATCATATAGCCGCTTAGAGATCGTAGTCAAGCTCTTGGTAGCGCACTTGACGCGATTTCGAATCGACGGTAGGCTCTCAGCACATTCGGTGATCATTGCGTGAGTGCGAGGGGGGTCCAAACCTACTTGTGCGGGAAAGAGCGGGAGGTCGCACCTCCCGCTCTAGTTCTGCTTAGGAGGATCATCGATGGAATATCAAAGGTACCGCCTCGGTCTCGACATGGGCGCGAACTCCATCGGCTGGTGCGCCGTCGCGTTTGACGCGGAAGGTCAGCCTTGCGGCGTGCTCGACGCCGGAGTGCGCATCCTCACCCCTAATGAGGAAGCCGGCCGCGACCCCCAGTCCAAGCAGTCGCTGGCGGCGGACCGTCGCGCGGCCCGCTCGGCGAGAAAACGGCGGGACCGTTTTCTGAAACGCCAGAAGCGGCTGATGACGCTGCTGATCCGCGCCGGGCTGATGCCGGAGGACGCGAGCGAGAGGAAGGCGCTCGAGGCGCTCGATCCCTATTGGCTCCGTGCGGCCGCGCTCGATGGGCGTCTGGAACCGTACGAACTGGGCCGCGCCCTGTTTCATCTCAACCAGCGGCGCGGGTTCAAGTCCAACCGCATCGCCGACTCAGGCGACGACGATAAAGGTGCCGTGCAGACCGGCATCCGGGACCTGACCAGCGCGCTGCAAGACAGCGGCGCCCGGACGCTCGGCGAACTTCTTGCGCAGCGGCATGGGCGGGACAAATCCGGCCACCGCAAGACCACCGGCAAAAGCGACGGCAAGAGCACCAGCAAGGGCGACGGCGCACCGCAGCCGGTGCGCTTCCGCCCCACCGCCAAGGGGGCGAAGAACCTCTACGCCTTCTATCCCAGCCGGACCATGATCGAAGACGAACTGAAGCAGATTTGGAAAGCGCAACAAGCACATCACCCTCGGCTGACGGACGAGCTTCTCGACGGCATCGAGCGCATCGTCATCGAACAGCGGCCCCTCAAGAAGCCGCCGGTGGGCCGCTGCACCTTGCGGCCCGATGCGGACATGCGGCAGGTCGCCGGGCTTGAGCTGGATTACGGGGAGCGCGCACCGAAGGCGCACCCGCTGTTTCAGCGCTTTCGCATTCTACAAGATGTGAGTCAGCTGCGGGTTGTGCGTGCCGGAGACGCGGAACGCCCCATCACGCGGCAGGAACGGGACGCGCTCGTCGCCAAGCTCATGTCCAGCGGCGGCAACGTCGTCGCCTTCGACAAGCTGCGTACCGCGATCAGGTTGCCGGACGATGCGCGCTTCAACTACGAACTCGCGGGCCGCAAAGGCTTCCAGCCGGACCAGACCGCCGTGAAGCTCTCGGCCAGAAAGTGTTTCGGCAGCGCCTGGCGTTCCTTCCCGCGCGAGCGGCAAATCGAGGTGGTCGAGAAACTGCTGGCGGTCGAAGTTCCGGAAGAACTGACCGAATGGTTGCACGAGACGTTCGATCTCGGCGCGGAAGCGGCCGAAGCCATTTCCGAAGCGCGCTTGCCGCAAGACCATGGCAATTTCGGGCGCGGCGTGCTCGCCGATCTCGTCGCGGCCATGGAGGACGGTGAGCCCGTCGACCCGGCCACTGGGGAAGTGCTCGACCGGCCGCTCCTCTATAGCGAAGCGATCCAGGTGCTCGACCGGCACCATTCCGACTTCCGTCCGGAACAGAAAGTCGCCCGCCTTCCCTATTACGGCGGTGTCCTGACGCGCCATGTGATCTCGAAACCGACAGCACCGGAAGGCAGCCAAGAACATATCGGCCGCGTGCCGAACCCGACCGTCCATATCGGACTCAACCAGCTGCGCAAGATCGTGAACGCGCTCATCGAAACGTATGGGCCGCCAGAGAGCATCGCCATTGAGCTGGCCCGCGAGCTCAAGCTCAACAAGGAGCGCAAGGACAAACTCGCACGCGAGAACCGCAAGAACGAGAAGAGAAACGAGCAGATTCGCGAAGAGCTCGAGTCGGTACAGCAGGCCTACACGCCCGATGCGCGCCTACGCTTGCGGCTGTTCAAGGAGCTGCCGCCCGGCGAGCGGGTCTGCGTCTATTCGGGCGACGCGCTGTCCGTGGAGAGCCTGTTCGACGGCTCGGTCGATATCGACCACATACTGCCCTACGCCCAAACTCTCGACGATAGCTTCATGAACAAGGTTCTGTGCACGACACAGGCCAACCGCGCGAAAGGCAACCGGGCGCCCGCGGACGCCTGGAGCGGCGGCGCGTTGCGCGAGATCGCGGAACGCGCCGAACGCCTCTTTCCGAAGAAGGCCTGGCGCTTTCAGCCCGGCGCCATGGACCGCTTCAAGGAGGATGGCGGCTTTCTCGCCCGCCAGCTCATCGACACGCAGCATATGGCGCGCCTCGCCAAGACCTATCTCGAACATGTTTGCGCAAACGTGGTCGCGCCGCCGGGACGGCTCACCGCCATGCTGCGCGGCAGATGGGGCCTGAACAGCCTGCTGCCCGATCACAATTATGCGGCCACGGGACCCAAGAAGAACCGCAAGGACCACCGGCACCATGCGATCGACGCCTTCGTCGTGGCCTGTACCAGCCGATCCTTGTTGCAACGCATTGCGGCGGCGTCGGCCCGGGCCGAGGAACTCGATCTCGACCGCGTCTTCCCCAAGGATGGCTTCCCTACTCCTTTCGCGGGCTATCGCGAGGCGCTCGACGCGCGCCTGCAACAGGTGATCGTCAGCCATAAGCCGGATCACGGCCTTCCACCGGGTGCGCAAGACAATATCCGCGTCACCTCGGGCCAGCTTCACGAGGAAACCGCCTATGGCCGGGTGGATGAGGAGATCGACGGCAAGACATACAATCTCGTGTTCCGCAAACCGATCGCGCAATTGACGTCCGGCGAGATCGGCCGCGTGCGCGATGCCGGGCTCCGGAGCAAGTTGCAGCAGGTGGAGTACGAAGCCGATCAGTCGGGCGAGAAATTAGCCGATGCGCTCGCCAAATTCGGGGAAACCAACAATATCCGCCGCGTCCGTCTCCTAAAGACGGAGCAGAGTGTCCGCTTGGTCCGTCACGGTAGCGGCTTCGAGAAGGCCTACACGCCGGGCGGCAATCATCGCATCGAGATTTTCGAACTGCCGGACGGCGAATGGTCCGGCGAAGGCGTCACGATCTACGACGCGAACCAGCCTGGATACGAACCCGCTTGGCGGCGCGAGCACGCTGGAGCAAAGCTGATCATGCGTATTCACAACGGCGATCTGATCGAAGCGGATTTCGGCGGCGGCCGGACGATCGCACGCGTCTACAGACTGGAACCGTCGGCGAAGCGCGTGCGCCTTGCCCCCCACAACGCGGCCGGCAGCATCGAAGAGAGGCACAAGGACGACGACGATCCCTTACGATGGATCTTCGGCAGTTACGCAAAGCTGAAAGAAGGCGGCGCCCGGCGCGTGCGCATCGACGTACTCGGACGCAAGAGCTATCCGGTGGATACACCATGATTGGGCGCGTGGTCGAGATAGCGTCTGACGGAAGGCATCTGGGAAGATCGCGGGGTTTCCTGACCGTTCATGCCGACGGAGAAGAAGTTGGACGCATCGCGCTCGACTCCATTGCGGCCGTGATCGCGAATGCGCACGGGATCACCTATTCAAACAACCTACTCGTCGCGCTGGCGGAACGCTGCGCACCCTTGGTCGTCTGCGCCAGCAATCACAATCCCGCGGCAATCCTGTGGGCTGCCGATGGACACCACGAACAAGCCGGCCGGATCGCCGATCAGGCCACGGCCTCTCTGCCTCTGAAGAAACGACTCTGGGCTCAACTCGTCAGCGCGAAAATCACCCATCAGGCGTCGACATTGGAGGCTGTTGGTGCGGAGGCCGAGGGCTTTCAGCTCCTTGCGCGCAAAGTCCGCTCTGGCGATCCGGACAATGTCGAAGCACAAGCCGCCAGACGCTATTGGCCCCTGCTCTTTGGCACGGCGTTTCGCCGCGACAGAAAGGCTCCCGGGATCAATGCCTTGCTCAACTATATCTACACGGTTCTTCGCGCCGGGACGGCGCGGGCCTTGATGGCGAGCGGGCTGCATCCGAGTATGGGGCTATCCCATCGGCAACGAGGGAACGCCTTTGCACTCGCGGACGATCTCATGGAACCCTTCCGGCCCTTTGCCGATCTCCTTGTCCATAACCTTGTCAAACAAGGCGACACCGAGATCACACCCGACACAAAGCGGCAACTCGCGCGATTTCTCGCAATCGACTTAAGCACGTCGGCCGGAGTCAGCCCCGTCGGCGTTTGTCTGGAACGCCTCGCCTTGTCCTTGACACGCTGTTTTGCCGGAGAGGCGAAACGGTTGGACCTTCCACGGCCCGCGCTCCCCCTGGAGAGCCGATGAGAGGATGATGCGACATGCGTGGCCGTTCGGCGTTAAGTGGGTATCGTATGATGTGGCTTTACGTGATGTTCGATCTTCCCGTCGGCACCAAGGCCGAACGCAAGGCGGCGACGAAATTCCGGAACCACCTGCTCGATCTCGGCTTCGAGATGGCGCAATTTTCCGTCTATCTCAAATTCGCAGAGAGCAAGGATGCCGCCGAGACGTCCATCCAGAAGGTGAAGGAGGCTTTGCCGAATCGCGGCAAGGTGCACATCGTTACAATCACCGACAAGCAATATGGCAACGCACGGATCTTGACCGGAACAAAATCTGAACGGAGACCGAAAAATCCAGACCAACTGGCGCTGTTTTGACCGCAGATCCCTCGATTTCTTGCTCGCAGAGCACAAAAAAGCCCTGCGATTTGCAGGGCTTGAAAGGAGATCGACTATAGCCGCTTAGAGATCGAGGGACAGCCGCAACACAATCGAGCGCCATGCCCACGATGCCCGCACTATAGCCGCTTAGAGATCGAGGGACAGCCGCAACCACAGGTTTAAATCGAACACCCAAACGGTGACTATAGCCGCTTAGAGATCGA
>DLGJ01000005.1:0-838833 GCA_002482645.1 Hyphomicrobiaceae bacterium UBA7697 | reverse complement strand
GATCGAGGGACAGCCGCAACAGAAGCTCTTCTTCCGTGCGAGCAATGATCACTATAGCCGCTTAGAGATCGAGGGACAGCCGCAACGAATTGACGCAGACCCAGCGTTACTTGCGTACTATAGCCGCTTAGAGATCGAGGGACAGCCGCAACACGGCTCTCTGACTGCCTTCGGCAAGTCTTACTATAGCCGCTTAGAGATCGAGGGACAGCCGCAACTTCGAGGAAGTCCTTAACCAGCCAATCGACACTATAGCCGCTTAGAGATCGAGGGACAGCCGCAACGATCCGCTCGCCAACCCGCTGGTCGGCTGGACTATAGCCGCTTAGAGATCGAGGGACAGCCGCAACGGCACTAGCAGTGACCCCGAGAACCGGGAACTATAGCCGCTTAGAGATCGAGGGACAGCCGCAACCGAACAGTCCGGCAAAGCCACCTAACGAGTACTATAGCCGCTTAGAGATCGAGGGACAGCCGCAACAGACTGGCACGTTGAAGCAGAACGACACCGACTATAGCCGCTTAGAGATCGAGGGACAGCCGCAACTCGCGGAGCATCCAAGCGACGAGCATGTCGACTATAGCCGCTTAGAGATCGAGGGACAGCCGCAACAGAGCCCTTGCGCGATCGCTTCGTCGAACGACTATAGCCGCTTAGAGATCGAGGGACAGCCGCAACTACGCCGCGATACATGCGGCGGCAGATCGAACTATAGCCGCTTAGAGATCGAGGGACAGCCGCAACACACCTTGGAGGACATCGCCGCAGTCGGCACTATAGCCGCTTAGAGATCGAGGGACAGCCGCAACTTGCGCCCGCGTCTCCGGCAAATAGGGCGGACTATAGCCGCTTAGAGATCGAGGGACAGCCGTAACTGTCGTCGATGAAGCGCGCAGAGAGCGGGCAACCACACGACTAGGTGGCTGTGCTGGCAGTCCGTCGCGAATTCGTCTCTACTTCGCAATTCCCTGATCCACGGGAAAATACAGGGAATTTCGGGTCTTCTTGCCCTACCCTGCCCTCCCGACACCGATATTTCCGTTTTGCGTCATAACGATATGGACAAATTCCCTAATCAGCGGATCAGGGAAGTCTTCTGGCGAAACAGGGAATTCCGAGACTGAAACAGGGACTTGAGTTGCTGGAACAGGTATATGAGTCAGGAGCTCTGCCGGTTCAGATCCTTGGCCCGATTTGCTCAAGGACGAACTAGCTGAACGCCGCTGCAGCACGCGTAGTTGATTGCTCTCGCGCTTACGATGTCCGCCATTAAAGTAAAAGCGGATGCCGCCTCCGCTCGATTGCGTCTCATCGGGGTGTATATGGCCGTCTTTACGCTTTTGACCTCTCCATTCCTCCAGCAGAACAACAGAGGCCTCATGTCTAGTCTTTCACGTCGCTCTTTTCTTAAGATATCTGTTATGGCGGGTGCCGCTCTGGCCGTGCCTAGGTTCAACCGGGCCTGGCGGGAAGAAAGCACCAGAACCATTGTCGACTCAAAACAGTTATTCAATCGATACTGAGTCCAGACTCATCCTTCACCACCGAAAGACGTATTATAAACTTAGACACATTGGCCAACGCAAAAGTGAAAGATCACTGCTTTGGAAACTCAGGATGCAGAGCCCTGCGAAGTCGTACTTCTCACAGCCAGGAGTAAGCTATCGAATATCGTCATAAATGCCCTTGCGAGTCATTTTGGACGGATGACTGTGCTCCGAGAGGAGCCGGAGTCAAAGTGGACAATACTCAGCCGTCGCGCCCGACTCGTAGGGCCAATTTATGCCGTCGGACAGGCCATGTGCGGGATTGCACTCAAAATAGTGGGAAAGAGCAGCCGCGGGCGCATCTCTGAGATTTGCACGGAGCACAGGCTGAACGCCAACGAACCGACTAACGCTAACGTGGTGGCTATTGACTCTGTCAATAGCGGCAGCTGTCGCCAACTCCTCAGAGAACTAAACCCTCGTGTTGTCGCCGTCTATGGAACACGAATTATCGGAAGGGGCACACTCAGCTCGGCGTCCGCGCCCTTCATAAACTATCACGCTGGCATAACTCCAAAGTATCGTGGACAGCATCCGGCCTACTGGGCGCTCGTCGCAAAAGACCCGCAAGGAGCGGGTGTGACCGTACATCTCGTTGACGAGGGCGTGGACACGGGAGGCATTCTTTACCAGGACACTGTCAGCTTCGTACCGAGCGATAACATCACCACTTATCAGTACGTCCAGATGGCCACAGCACTTCCCCTGTTTATCCGCTCTATCGAGGATGCGCTCCGGAATCAGTTGATATTAAAGAAAGTCGACCTGCCCTCCAGAAAATGGTTCCCACCTACGCTTCTGAGCTATTTCAACAACGGCCTGGCGCGTGGAGTTTGGTAGGTACACTTCCTACTTATATTGGCACAGAGCTGACATCAATTCCTCGAATAGGCATGTCTGCTTGAGAGTACAAAGCGGACGCTCGCACTTCATGGTCCCAAGTCAACTGAGGGGCAAGGTGACCGTACAAGAACCCCTTGGGAGGCGACCAAGCAACAAGTCGTCGTTGCGACACCTCGAGGAAAGGCAGGCACCGCGCTTGCTGAGATTGTCGAGAAGACCGGCTGGCAGGCATACTCCGCGAGGGGATTCCTCCCCTGCTTTGTGAAGAAGAGACTCGAGCTATCACTCGTTACTTGTGTGAGCGATGACGGCGCGTGCCGATACCGCATCGCGCCGCTCTCCTTACGCGGGCAAGTAGCGACTCAAGCCAATGGCGAAGTCTGTAGGAACGCCAGCACGGACACCAAGGTCCAACTTCATTAGCGTTGCAGCAGCGTTGGAAAGTCACCGACTATGGCCCGGCGGCTCCGCGCACGATTGCCATGGCCATAGACGTCCCATAGCGATGTAAATGAATGAGCCGGACCAAGTAATCAGCAACAAGCCGTTTAAGGCCTCAACACCCGTGATAATGCGAAGGTGGTCGTTGGGAAAGACATCGCCGAGGCCTAGCGAAGTATAGCTCACGATAGAAAAGTAAACATAGTCAAGCGGCTTGGTCGCGGCTAGACCGCCGAAGCTACCAATGGCCAGCACTCTATCTCCGAGCGCATAGGCTCCCGCGTATAGACCGATCTCAACAAGATGGGCTCCGAGGACCAGGAAGAAGATAACCATGATGCGAACCTCAGCCGTCATCGCGATGCGCGCCATGCGCCCAGAGATCCAGCGTAGAACCAAGTAATGAAACAGGAAAGTCAATATGACGAGCGATACCGCCAGTATTGCTGCGACCAACATCCTCGCCTACCGGTCAATTCAGGCTATTCTTGCGCTTTCCCCTGTAATGCGGCTGGGGACTCCTACGAGACAAATGCTATCACCTCCCAGCTAGTCGGATGTTGGCCTTCGCAAGCTGGACGAGATATCTAGATCCGGTGCCAAATCCCTATCGGGGCAGCTGGTCTCAACTTGCAAGGTCGAAAAGTAGAAGCCGAACCTATCTCGGAGCACGCCGTGGGCCTGAGCCAGAACTGTGTCCGAACTGTCAAGTTCGTCGGTACCAATGTGGGCTGAGAAGACATTCTTGCCGGAGGTTAGGCTCCACGCATGCATGTGGTGAATGTTGCGAACAGTTGGGAGCTCACCCAGAGCGGCGGCGACTTCATTGAGGTCGACGGACTCAGGAGTCCCTTCCATAAGAACCGAGAGCGCATCACGGATGATCCCCCAAGAAACAGCCAACAAGACCAGACCGAACGCCATACCAAGAATGGGATCGATGGCAAGGAATCCAGTGAAGTAGATTACGGATGCAGTCACAATGATCAAAATACTGCCGATAAAGGTCTGCATCACGTGCCAGAAGGCTCCCCGCAGGTTGAGGTCACCTTTTTGACCTGAATACAGTAGCCGCATAGAGACTATCTCGGTTAGTAGTCCGCCAGCGGCGGCCACCAATAGCGGGGTGGTCGGAAGGTCGATCGGAGACTGCAGTCGCATTGCGCCCATGACCAATACCAGCACGGCCATGCCAGCGAGGAAGACGCCATTCAACAGAGCGCCGATGATTTCCGCGCGAAAGTTTCCGAAGGTTCGATCAAGACTTGCGGGGCGTCGCGCAATCCTCGTAGCTACAAACGCTAGCACCACGCCGCCAACGGCTGAGAATGTATGGAATGCATCCGAGATGACTGCCACGGAGCCCGTGTAGAGTCCTATACCCAACTCCAAAAAGAAGTAGATACCAGTGAGCCAACCTGAAATCTTGAGCGCACGTTCGTTTTCCTTGGTGCGCTCGGGCACATGCGTAGAATGATCCAACGTGCGTTCCTTCGCCATTCAATAAAAGAGGTACTTTCGCAAAGACTACCAGACGTCTTCGCATCTTTGGGGACTAGCCGGGATAATTCGACTCCGGTCCTGTTGGGCTCGCCTGCAACGCTATCGATTCTTTCGGCACTAGCCTTGTTTTCTCTTAGCGCTGTTCCCGGATCGTACAAAAACTCACTCAACGGATCTGTGCACCGTACGTCGACCCGTCTTGTCCGTTTCTTGGAGTAATCACTCGGTCAGTGTAGATGGTCTCCATGACCACCGCCGCGCTCGATATCCTCCATCATTTCGTCATGTGACTTTGGCGCGGCCCTGATGATCTCCTGATACTCTTCAGCCGAGAGCTGGGGCAGTTTTCGCACGAAAGCCGTTACGTCCCAGAGGAGCTTGTCATTGTGAGTCACACCCCAAGCCGGCATACCCGTTGCCTTGATGCCATGCTTGACAACCCAGAAATCCTCTGCGGCCGTAGAACGGCTTCCGCGACGAAGCTCTGGGGCTCTGGGATAAAGACCTCGACTAATCTCCGTCCGGGCCATACCGGGGGCAAGATGGCAACCACTACACATTTCTGCATATTGCCCAGCACCCGAGGCGATCCGTTTTGGATCGGAAAGGTCGTCCGGGGCGACGATCTGTGCCGCACGAACAGAGATTGAACGGTCTCGCACTGATTCCAAAAGACGAAATACTGCCTTGGTGTGCGGTACATCTGCTGCAACGTTGTATACGCCCGAATACACGGTGAATGCAGCTGCACCGGCGCCGACTAGGACAGCGCCGGCCACACAAAGCACAATCAGCCAGAGCGCCACAGTTCCTGTGCTTCTTGTGTTAGACATGCTTCGTCCTCGCCTCACCGGTTTTGGACGCAATCATTCGCTCATCGCCATTATCGCGCTCTGCATGTGGGCATCACAGCCCTCCAGGTCCTTCTTACGCATCAGACTCTTAGCTATCTCTATCTCACTTATGGCGACTTCCTTGGCATCTCCGTCGGGCATTGACTGGATGTCGGTGGTCATCGCGTCAAGGGCAGTCTTGTCGCAAGCAATCTGGTCCGACGTGTGGGCCACCGCGACCGCATACGGCGTCAAAAACAATGCTGTGGCAATACAGGTATGCAGAACGTTTTGAGTGAATGCGAGCTTATCCATAGTGATTGTCCTCTAATCTTGAGAGTGCGCGTCAGACATTCGAAACCTATTGGTTGCCGCCACCCGTGCCTGGCGTCTTCATCATTGTACCGTCATTTGCAATAAGTTGCCGGAGCCACAGTAGAAAGCTCAAGCCAGTAGTGTACGAGCGAACACTGAAGTCATGCGTCTTACTAGCCGAGGCATCTCCAGTCTCGATCGCGACGGCGTTCTGAAGCTTACCGCTGGTGCTCCGCCTACGCATGATTGTCACTCCATGCGGCCTGGCACGATTCGCATAGGGTGTTCTCCAAGCAGCATAGATGGCGGACAAACTTTTGGGCGCCAATAGCAGCTTGTCGAACCCACAGAGAGCCGAATTTCATCACGCCACCTTTCCACCTCGGTCAAATATACGGGGTACAAACGCAGGCACGCGGCGAGCGTACTCTGTGTAGACTTCGCCGAATTGATCGCGCGCTTCCCGTTCTTCCCGTCGGGCAAGATGCGCATACATCCAGACTAGAACCGGGAACATCGTGAGCGTGAGAATAGTCGGCCATTGTAGAAGGAAACCGAACATGATCACGACAAAGCCGATGTACTGCGGATGACGGACATAGGAGTACGGCCCGGTGCTCGCGAGCACATTGTTCTGCTGGGCATCGTAAAGAATGCGCCATCCCGACGCGATCAGGACGAAGCCACCGCCGATGAAAACGAAACTGAGCAGATGGAACGGCCCGAAATGAGGGTTGGCTTTCCACCCGAACAGCATCTCAAGCAAGTGCCCCGCGTCGTGTGAAAACCAGTCGACTCCCGACACGCTGCTCTGGAGCCAACCCGATAGGAAGTAGATGGTGAGAGGGAAGCCATACATCTCAGTGAAGAGCGCGACTAGGAAGGCGCTGAAGGCACCAAAGGTACGCCAGTCGCGTTTCGTTTTGGGCTTAAAGAAACTGTAGGCGAAGAGGATAAAGATCGCTGAGTTGACGATCACAAGAAACCAGAGACCGTAGGCGGGCATCGGCTCTGTCATGGTCAAGTTCCGCCGTTTGAGTCGTGATCTCGGTTGCCATCACCGCCATGGCCACCGTGACCACCGTGCAGGAAGAAGTGCACGCCGACACAAAGCACAAGCAGCACAACTAGAACTCCGTATTCGGAAAAGATGTGGTCACGATGCTCGTAGCTAAGCACGAGGCCAGCAATGCCGAGGAAGACGATAAGAGCTATGCCCGTTCGCGACTTCCAGAACCCAACAACCGGCTCCTGTTGGCTTCTTGACTGATCATCTTCGTTCATTGGCATCTGTCTACTCTACGATCAACCGACCACGGATCATGCCCATGGGACATGCGAAGGAGAATTCCCCGGCCTCCTTGGGCACAAGCACGACCTCTACGAGTTCTCCCGCGGGCAGCTCGGCACTTTTGTTAAAGTGTTCGAAAACGACCTTGTCTGAGCAAGACGCAGTCTCCTCTCGACGAAAGTTAAGTCGCACTGGCTTGTCGCGGTTCACGATAATCGTGTCAGGTGTGTAACCACCTCTCACAAGGATCATAGCCTCCTGATAGCCCCCACTCATTTCGGTGGCTCTCACGCCTTTGCTGCGCTTCAACCAAAAAAACCACACAATGAAAACAACAAGCAGAAGCCCGGCGATCAGCACAACCCAACGATCCGGTGTCACGATACGACCCTCCTCGGTTGGAAGAAGCGCAGTCTATTGGCATTCGTAACGACGGTAACCGAGCTGAACGCCATGGCTGCGGCCGCGATAAGCGGCGACAGTAATAGTCCAAGGAACGGGTAAAGTACGCCCATCGCGACGGGAATCCCGAGGGTGTTGTAGCCGAAGGCACCGACGAGGTTCTGTCGTACGTTGCGCATGGTTGCGCGGCTTATCTCAATGGCGGTAGCCACGCCCACAAGGCTACCCTTGATCAGGGTCACGTCGCTGGCCTCGATGGCGACATCAGTCCCAGTGCCAATTGCGAAGCCTACATCCGCTTGGGCGAGCGCTGGGGCATCGTTAATTCCGTCACCGACCATGCCTACAGTCTTACCCTCGAGCTGCAGCTTCTGGACCTCATGTGCCTTTTCATTTGGAAGAACTTCGGAGAGTACGCGCTTGATACCAACTTCCCGGGCGATCGCATCTGCCGTTCGCTCGTTGTCCCCGGTTAGCATGACGATCTCAATACCTAGGCGTTCGAGCGCCTTGATCGCCTCCTTGGAGTCCGGCTTAACCGTATCTGCAACCGCGACGAGTCCGGCTGGAGTGCCGTTGATCCCGACATACATTGGCGTTTTGCCTTCGCTTGCCAGCTGCTCCCAGTCCTTCGTCAGTTCGTCGCTGACGATCCCGTGATCGCGCATCAGCTTTGCGTTGCCGAGTAGAACATCGCGACCGTTGATGCGCCCGCTCACGCCATGCCCTGGGATTGCAACGAAGCTCTCGGCGTCGACAAGCGTGATCCCACGCTCCTGAGCTCCCTGAACGATCGCCTCACCCAAAGGATGCTCAGAGCCACTTTCAAGTGACGCGGCAAGCTGAAGAATATCGTCCTCGCGTTGACCCTGAGTGACAATCACATTTGTCAATGCCGGCTCGCCACGAGTGATCGTGCCGGTTTTGTCCAGAATGATGGAATCGAGATTCTGAGACGTTTGCAGCGCGTCTCCTGAACGAATCAGGATGCCATTTTCGGCAGCCTTGCCAATACCGACGGTCAGGGAGGTCGGGGTTGCCAAGCCGAGTGCGCAGGGACATGCGATGATGAGGGTCGTGACTAGGACTATTGTCGCGTAGATGATACGGGGCTCCGGCCCAATCAGATACCATGCGACGAACGCCAGAGTTGCCAGGATCATGACCGTTGGAACGAAGTATCCGGAGACCATGTCAACGACCCTTTGGATGGGAGCCTTCGAACCTTGTGCGTCCTTGACCATTCGGACAATGTTAGCCAGCGCAGTATCCTTACCTACCTTGGTCGCCTTGAACTTAAAGGCGCCAGTCTTGTTGAGTGTGGCCCCGATAACCTCGTCAAGGACACTCTTCTCGATCGGGATTGATTCGCCAGTGATCATCGACTCGTCGACGGCGCTTGAGCCTTCGATAACTTCTCCATCGACAGGGACCTTTTCGCCTGGACGGACGACAACGATGTCACCGACAACGACTTCCTCGACAGGCAGGTCAACTTGCGTGCCATCGCGCATAACACGTGCCGTCTTTGCCTGGAGCCCAATCAGCTTCTTGATCGCTTCGGAAGTGCGGCCCTTCGCCTTGATCTCTAAGGCGAGCCCTAGAACAACGAGTGCAATAACCACATCAGTTACGTCCCAAAAGACTTCAGCCAGAGCGGGGTCCGGAAATAGCCCGGGATACGCGACAGCGACGACGGAATAGAGAAATGCTGCGGTAACGCCGATCGCAATTAGCGTGTGCATGTTTGCTGAGCGGTGCTTCAGCGCTTCCCACATGCCGACGAAAAACTGAGAGCCGGCCCACAGGAGCACCGGCAGAGAGATAACCCCGAGTAGTGCCCAAACGACGCGGCGCGTATCGCTGCCCATTGGCATCCACTCTCGCAGTCCCGGGATGAGGTCGGGATAGCTGAGCGCCATCACCGGGATCGAGACCGCACCGGCGAACCAAAACTTACGCATCAGAGTACGGTATTCTCGTTCATTCGCCGCCTGTCCGGGATCTTCGTCATTCTCGATCGCGGTCATCACGTCCGCTGGGCTGGCCTTCGCAACCTTGTGGCCAGCAGATTCGATCGCTTCGCGGATAGCCTCGAAATCGGCCTTGCTCGGGTCGTACTCGACATCCACGGCATTGGTCCCCAGGTTCGCGTACGCGGAAAGCACACCAGGCGTCGTTAGCACTTCAGACTCGATGCGCGTGACGCACGAGGAACAATGCATCGATTTGATTGGAATACGGACCGCCGCGGCACCAGCTGAGTAACCAACAGCTCGAATGGCTTTCACTAAATCCATGGCCTCGGCGCGGCTGGAATCGTAGTTGACGGTCGCCAAGCCATTGGCGAGATTGACGTGGGCCGAAACGACACCGCTTGTTGCCCTAAGCGCTTTCTCAATTGCCGCCGGGCAATGGGAGCAAGTCATCCCTCCGATTGAAAGATCAATCCGTTGAGGTTGCCTTGCTGCAGGCGCTTCTTCCTCAGGGAGCTTTTCATCGGGGTGTCTTGTCGTCATCAGAAATCGTCGTTCACTCATAGCCATCCTCACCGGACTGAGTTGCGAGCCCAGAACCGAGACCTTTTCAGCATTCGCCCGATGGATTTCGTTAATTTGAGTCCGCCAGTGTTCGGAGGCGCCCGGCATAAAAGGCGCCTTGATCCAAAGTGTCTTTGACCAAAGTTAAAGAGTGCGCTCAACGTCGGCGTGGCGACTAATCAACTTCGGTCTCCAAACGGTCAGCGGATGTTACACTCAGTCCGATCCACGACTGCAGCACATAGGGATCCACGGCAGCCAGCTCCACAAGTCTATCGGGATCAAGGATACGCAAATGGCGGTACTGAAACTCAAGGATTCCTCGCTTGCCCAAGTCACGCAGCATACGATTGACGTGCACGCTGGTTAAGCCTGTGGCGTCACCGATGTGTTCCTGCGTGAGAGGGAGATTGAGGTGCTCGATTTGGTGACCTGGCCAGCGCATGCGGGAACGAATGAACAACTCAAGCAAGAGATGGGCAACGCGCTCCTGCGCCGAGAGGCATCCCACGCTGGCTAAACGATCAAACGCGAGCCTGAGGTCGCGCGACAACAGCCATAAGAGCTGCATTCCGGTCTCCAGGTCTCTTTCGAAAACATCCGAGGCGTTGATGCGGTAAGACGCAACGACAGTGTTCGTTAGAGCTTCTACCCCATACGTAAGCACTTCATCGTTATCCCGATGGAAACCGAGAATCGCACCCGGAAGAACGAAGTTTAAGATCTGCCGCCGCCCATCGGGAAAGAGGGCGTATTGAAAGGCCCAACCCTCAATGAGCTCGTACGTTTCGTGACTAGGCTCACCGGGCCTAAGAAGCTGGACGCCCGCTTCGACTCGACGATCAGCTAGCTTGTATTTCGCAATTGAGCGCATACGTGCCTACTTCGAGGTCTGGCCACTTCCTCATCGAGGCAGGCCCATCTGAATCAATCGAAAAATTGGCAGTTGGCCCAAACTGCGGGCGGCTAGCCGCCGCGCCGATCGTTTGGGTCAAGCCTCTCTCATGGGGCGCTTGAAGGGAAAACGAGCATGCGAAATGCCCCAAAAGCCCATGTCTGGGTTCGCCAAGATGACGACGCCCCGAATGGGCTGCCCTAAGAAGCAGCCTTAGATAGCTGGGCGCCGAATGGGAGGCCGGAAGTGTCGCTCAAGCATCAGGCTATCAGCGCCCGAGCTAACAATTGGGAGGATTGAAGAGCCAAACAGTGGCGGGCATTCGAGTTGTCCAATTTCAGGCGCTAGAGCTGTCACACAGAAGAGACCACAACAGTGAGGCTCGTGCCCGACATCACCGTGAGCATGATTTCCGTGGTCCACGTTCCCTGAGGAGTGGTGATGTGCGTGGTTGTCGTCGTGTTGCCGACCGGCACTACTGTCGAGCTCAATCAGACAGTGAACAGATTCAGCTGACACAAATGCAAGGGCTACAGTCGGGAGGACAAAGGACAAAACGGCAACCGACGCCATAGCAATTGCGACACGGAAAAGCGTGCCTCGTTTGAATGCGCCCATCTGCGAAACCTGCAACTCTTATCTCTATGCGCATTCTATACACAGCACGATATGACGCAAGCGCAAGACTACTTTGGCATAAGACGTTGACGTTCTATTTATAGCTGATTCAAGCGCTTGGGCCGCAATCGCAGCCAATTTCGAAATCAGTCTTTGGGCACGCGTCGCTTAAATCGGTTCAAGAATCTCCTCTTGCTTGAAGACCCCTGCCTCGCGAGGGACTATTACGACTCTGCCAAGCTCAGAGTTCGCTGACTTCGGTTTCAGAGCCGATCAACCTGACTCGGCAACAGACGGGAAGGGCGTCGAAACCTCCCGGATGTGTGGCAGGGCAATCTCCTTATCCAAAAACTTACGGAGTGCGCAAGCTCACCTCATTACACACCCGCGATGCACAAATTTCCCGCCTCTAGAACGGTGCGATCTCACGCGAGCGCTTGTTTAAGCTTGGTTGCCCGCGGACTTAGGAGGCATAACTGATGCGCCACAGTGTGTCCGGTCGCCAAGTGCTGGTTGAAAGTTCGACGAGCCGAAGAAGGTTTGCATGTAATTCGCTTGTAGCGGCTATCACCTTTTCATGACAATTATTGATGTTGATTGGCGCGCGTAAGATAAAGCCGGTCGACGTGAAAGAGCGCGCTCACGAATTGCCGGCGATTTTCAGAATAGAGAAGTGCGGTAGGCGGGAAGATAAGTGACACTTGATGAAGATTAATGCCAACCAAAGGCCTTTGTAGTACTGATTGAGAACGACACTCTGAGGATCATGCTTGGTGACATCCCGCAGATTTGAATCAGTCCGGCGTACCGCCGTCGTGGTAATGAACAGCGGTAAAATGCTGACATTGTGTCCCTTGTTTGCCAAGTGCGACGGAGTCTTGCTCGTGGAGCCTGACGGATCGAAGAGTTATCATCCCAATGCCGAGTGCACCGCAGGATGCTTATCCGAATTGATCATCAACGCAGGTTGTGACCGGCTTTTGTGTGGCTTCATTGGATCTGTCGAGAAGGATGCGCTGCGGAGAGCTGGGATCGATGTTCGGCTGGGTTCGTGCGCGTGCTCGGTGGATGAACTGTTGAATACGTTCTCCACGCTCCCCGAGGCTTAGGATTGCCGCTTCAAGGTGGACAGATCAACGAATTTTCCAACGGCATTTTGAAATCTTAACTTGGGTTAAGGCTCACACCATCCGAAAGACGCTTAGGTTTGCCAGTCATTTTTTAGGAGGGGCTGCCCGTGGCAAAGCTTGAATCATCAGGACGTGAAGTTCGCATTGACCTCTGGGCGTTCGGTTGGGCTCTGGCGGTTACACTCGTTATGATGTTTCTCATTTGCGTCGCTGTAGCCTTATTGTACCCTGCGCTCGACTTCTCGCACGCTTGGATTGGTCTTTTCACTACTGCTCCTGCCGGATCAGTGAGAAGCTTTCTTGAAGGCATCGGCTGGAGCATAGTCTTCGCTTGGGTGGCGGCGCTCATTTTTTCTCCCGTGTACAACTGCGTTGCAGCGTCTAGGTCGTAGTCGAACAGACAACCTTGGCAGCCACCCAAAATGCCAGGCTGCAACTCTGGAGAGATCGCTCAGCCGATGCAACGCTGGTGTCTAGCCGCCTTAGGTTGTAGCACCCTGCGGCCGTTTCTCTGATAGCGTTTCGAGCATATTAAGTCGCATGCCAAGTGCATACTGTGGCCGAAACCGGACGATTGAGGCGTTGAGATGATAGAGCCGCTTACGCTTCTTGTCCCAGTTCGGGTGTTATACCAGTCCGGGAGTTGAAGTCTTTCTTAGCGCCAGAGGCGCGCAACCTTTTTGTGATTGATCCGCCAGCCTTCCTGGCGCATAAGCGCGCTGACTTTGCGGCACCCGTATCGTCCGTGCTGCTTGGCAAGACGGATCAGAGCAAGAAGTAGATCATCGCCGTTCTGACGGTGTGAACTGTAGCGCGCGTATTTCGGGTCGCCCCAGGGACATTGCAGATTTGTCGGTCCGACTTGCCGGACACTCACTTCTAGCCGTGAGTATTCGGCCAAATCTCGTTCGAATCCTTGCGTTACTCCGAGCGTCGGCAGAGCCGTCGATAGCAACGGCAACAGCAAAGAACGTGCGCGCATCCTGCTGTACCTTGACTTCAAAGAACCGAAAAGTAGCAAGGTGTCAGGCCGGAACCTCGCCCGACCATGATCACTCATGACCTTCCTATCTGTCATTCGGTACTGGCTATACCCACCTGACTACTCATGTCCTCCAACGTCGCGCCTTGGGTATTGCGTGGACCAAGCGGTTCTTGGGTGGGCAACTCATCGCCATAAGGGTTACTTGGACGGGTCCACATTTCCCAAAACCGTGAACCTGTTGGGGCCAAACTTACGCAACATGTGACTAAATTCAGTGCCGGTTACTCCATTCACATCCCTGATGGACTATCCGTGCACCGCGCAAACGACAGTTATATCTCAACTTCGCTGCCACAGGGATCGCAACGTTTCATCACTGATCCGGGCTACCCTTCTTGTTGTTACGTCCCTCGACCGGTTCTGCGAGTATTTTTTTGCATCGTGCGTGCGTCAAATTCATTGCCCCAGGCCCTTGAGCCTTGTGCGCATGGCGCTGCTCTGTTCCCATCTTCTTCGCCATCTCCTCACACTTAGCGCGTTGCTCCGCCGTTGCCGCGATGGACGTTGGAACCCAAGCTGCCGTGGCAACCAATGCTCCCAAAGCGACGATGTAGTTTTTGTTGGGCACAATTCTCATCTCTTACTCCTATTGGACCGTGAACAGTAATCAGTTCGTTATGTACCTGGCGGAAGAAACCCCTCGCCGCGCGTTCTTATCGGCTGTAGATCAACTCCCCCTCGTTGCCACCTACGTTTTCTCGCAGTGGTGTTTCAAAGCTATTCAAGAATTGAAGACACTCGTGGCGTTGCCCGGGCAAATCGGTTTTCTGCTGGTATTTGCTGGACCGCCTGAGTTGCTTCCGAAGGGAATAGTGTGGCGGTAGTCCAGCGAGCAAACTTCGATCTAAGTTAAAGTCACCCCAAGACCGACTAAAATTCTGATCCGAACTCGAAGACCCGATTTCCCTGAACCCTAGACCCTGATAAGGAACGAAAGGCCGCGTGTTTCAAGGCGCAGCCCTCCTTATCCCCCCACTACCGGCCATTGCCGTAGTGCTCCCTTGGCGCGCCACGAGACCTACCCCCACGATCGTGAGTGCGATGCCAACCAACTGGGGCCAGCTAAGCGTCTCGCCATAAAGCAGCGCGCTCATTGTCAGGCCAAAGATCGGGATCAGGAAGCTGAATGTGTTTGCCCGATAGAGCGCTACCCTCTGCAACACCGAGCACCACAACCAATAGGCGAGTGCCGTTCCAAACAGGCTGAGACCAAGCAGTACGCCTACGAACGTAAACGACCACTCAATCGTTGCCGGCTCTTCTAACACCCACGCACCCAAAACGAGCGGAGCACTGCCTATCAGCATCTGGAGACCCATAGCCA
Source organism: Hyphomicrobiaceae bacterium UBA7697 (assembly GCA_002482645.1). Classification (GTDB taxonomy): domain Bacteria; phylum Pseudomonadota; class Alphaproteobacteria; order Rhizobiales; family Methyloligellaceae; genus Methyloceanibacter. The sequence continues at coordinate 824,105 of DLGJ01000005.1, read as the reverse complement.
TCAGGGCATCGACGTCGACCGCGACTCGCTTGATCAGAACGTTGCTTACCGTGATGCCGAGAGCTGCCAGCATGATATAGACAACGCCGAGGATGTAGTTTTCCTGCTCGCCAGAAAAAAGCTGAGGCGAGGTAATGACGATAATGCCGATGAATCCCAGAAATAGCCCAGCCTGTCCGCGCATTGTAAGCCGTTCGTTTAGCACGACGCCCGCCAGCACCGCCGCAAGTAGTGGCTGGGTGTTGGCAATAACCGTCGCGATGCCAGGGGAGACGAACTCTGCTGCGTGAAACATACCCAGGAACCCCAAGCTGGTAGCTCCTAACCCGACTACGGCTACCATCGCCCAAGATCCGATTCCCTTGGGCAGTGGCCGGCGCAGCGAGAAAGCCAGGATGAATAGCGTCAGACCCGCCAGAATCGCACGCATGGCTGCGAATGTAAGATGTGGTGCGTACTCAATGCCGGCAGCAATCAAAGGGTAACAAGCAGCCCAAAGCAACATCACTAGCGTGATTTGCGCGATCGTCCCGATGGTCAATTGTTCTGTACCTCGTTCTCTGCTTGCAGCAAGGCCATTTCAGCGACTGCCTTCTACCGTGTGCAAACAAAAAGCGGACGACACGGGAGATCGCGGCGACGAAGCAATGTATCAACTGACCCAGACCTAACGCTCTTGGAGTGAGGGCGTCGCGAGAAGTGCTCTCTAAGAACCAAGTATGGTGTGCCTCGCCAAACACCTTTCCGGCACCTTCGGCTGTCGCGTACATCACCTTTCTTGCTCGCCGTCAAACAGAGCTGTATCGCGAGGATATAAAGTTTTGAAGCGCTGACGAGTCTCTCGCTGATCTGCATCCTATCGAAAAATTCCTGTTCGCTTTCACATTCGACGACTGTCAGTCAGGTGCCCATGCGCAACTCAGTTAGAAGGCACTCCCTGTCTCGTACGCATGCCACTCAGCCTAGCCCTTTTCGTATGACACCCGCAGGTGTATCTGAGATCACTTTGCGTCTGGGCACCTCGACTCGACGCCAGCTCCGACAAATAGCTTGCTGAACACAAGAGTTCTCAGTCCTCGCACTGGAACCGAGGTGTACAATTTCTGACTGAGAAGACATGGCGCCTCGCCAAAACCAATTCAGGGTCCTGTTGGGTTGCATTGCCGAGATCAGCCGCTCTGGCTGGCGCCTACCCATTATTTGGCGATTGCGCCGCTTTCCCGGTGTCTGTCGTTATAGGTGAAGACGATCTTTGGATCTGGAATGGCTGCGTGCTCGTCTTTATCGGGACAGTCGACCTGCGACATTAGGTGCCGGATGACATTGAGACGTGCGCGCCTTTTGTTGTCTGCACGCACTACATACCAGGGTGAGTTCTCCGTGTGCGTGCGGGCGAACATCTCGTCCCGAGCAGAGCTATAGTCGTCCCAGTGTTTTATCGCGACTTGATCGATAGGACTGACTTTCCACTGTTTGAGAGGGTCCACGCGACGGTCCTTGAGTCGCCGTTTTTGCTCGTCTTTGGAAATATCAAGATAATACTTGAAGAGCTGTATTCCAGCTCCGGACAGCATGTATTCGAACGGCAGCACCGATTTCAGAAAGTCCTCATATTCGGCGTCACTGCAGTACCCCATGACGCGCTCGACGCCAGCGCGGTTGTACCAACTGCGGTTCATCAGGACCATTTCCTTGGTCGACGGCAGATGCTGTACATATCGTTGGAAGTACCACGAATGTCGGTCGTGGTCGGAGGGCCTGCCGAGCGCGACGACGCGGGTCTCGCGCGGACTCAGATGCTGGGTAAACCGTTTGATGACGCCGTCTTTGCCCGCCGCATCACGGCCCTCGAGTAGAATGAGAATCTGAAGATTGTTCGTGATAAGATGCCGTTGCAGCTTGACCAGCTCTATCTGAAGATTGCGCAGGGTTTTCTTGTAACTAGGCTGCTTGGACGCACTGCCTTTTTTCATCGTGTCGCTCATTTCTCAATAGTCCTCGAGTCTCGAATGCGCTGCGTGCGGTCGTCTGGGCCGTCTTGAAAGTTGTGCCGTGCAGATTAGCTCCAGCGAACGCTACATGATCAGACACAGTGTCGTAAGGACGGCAGCCCCGTCGTTTCAACACTCCATGCCGCGAACGCCTCGCGATTGAAGGAGCGAGAGGGCACCGGCTGAGAAGGTCAATGTGTCTGGCCATGAGTTTGTCGCACCAGCGATCGCAAGCGCACTAAGGTCTTTCTCCTCACTATGGAACTCCGTCGCGGGGACCATGAATCTGCCGACAAGAGTACCCCACGCCCGCATGGCCCAGAGTTCAGTCGTCAACCATTTCGTTTCGGCGATGGCACAGTTGTACGGACACTTCGAAGGAGACGAGTGGATGGCGGCGGCGCCGTCTCAGTGCGCACTTAGTGAATGCGTTCCACATCATCCGTTCTCAGAACGACAGTTTCGTTGTCCTTCACGCGTTCTACGCGGTATTTTGCTAAGTCGATCAGAACCTCTTTGGCGGTTGGGTCATTCGCGAGATCGGGTTTCAATCGTCTCGAAGGTTACAATTCACCCTGCGTCAAAAGCGTATAGCCTCGCGACGCTTTGCTTACGGTGGAGACTTGGAACGGAACTGCCTTGCGGATCTCGGACGCTAGATCAAGCAGCGTTTCGGGCGCGCCACGTTCAAGCTCCAGCTCAAACTCGCAGATCGGCTCCGAAGCGCTCTCGGCCACAATTACGCCGACGTCGATATCAAGTGTTACCTTGTGGCCGTTGGCGAGTGCAAGTTTTTGCGAACTGCGTTGAACCTCCGTCCGGAAGACGGGCTGCAGGCGCTTTACCCCAACGTGGCGGACCAATCGACCGAGGCTTTCATCTTCGATGAGCGAAATGGCGGGCTCGTTGCGTAGGACCGGACCCTCCCATTCTTTCCGGACAGAGATGCCTCCCAGTCGTTTGTACGCCTGTTTGACACACTGCACGTAAGCGCCACCGACCTTCCGTACCCGCAGAGAATAACCGTTCTGTCGCAGCACATGATCTGGCGTGTCGAAGTAGGTGGTTGATAGCATTCGCGAACTTGCCTGTCCGACTGCATGGCTCTTGATGGTCGGCAAATCTCTGACTATTTCAATATGCTCAACTCGGATCGCGCCCTTCAGTTCGATCTCATGATTCAGTGGCATGGAAGGCAGGCTCTTCTCAGGGAATCTATGCATTGGATCGGGGCTCAGCTCTTGGAAACCATCACTAGGTCCAAGCTATTCATCCGCGGACGCAGCTGGTTCGTCGTAACCTTGGATTGTTGATCCAGTCTGGCAATCTACGCGCGCAAGAGCTTCCCGAAGTGCGACTGCTTCTTGGCAGAGCCCTTGTCCGCGACGTTCTAGATTGTCGAGCTTCTCTCTGAAAATTTGCACATACGTTGTGATGTTTTTGGCGCCTTGTTGTTCATCCCGTATGTCTTGCATTTGGCCACCTCCATGCGTTGGTTCTGATAGACCGAAGATCTCTCAAGTCGTCTCTTCCAACTGAGAGCAACGGCTGGGTAGAGTTTTGTTTCACTTGTGACGCCTGGCTGTTCGACGGCTGCTATGCTGCCTTGACGACACGATCGCTCTTTACCTCTGGTTTGATTAGGTAATCCCTAGTCAGCGGTACCGCGTCTTGCCTTTTGGCGAGCTGGATTTGGAAGACCACGTGATTGTTGTACCGAAATGCCATTTCGCTCACGACGAGGTAGAAGCGCCACATGCGACAGAAGCGTTCGTCATAAGTCGCGCGAATTTGGTTCAGATTGGCCTCGAACCGCTCGCGCCAAGCCGCGAGCGTCTCGGCGTAGTGAAGGCGCCACACTTCGACATCAGTAACGAAGAGTCCCGATCGCTCAACAACGGCGAGAATCTCTGACAAGGCAGGGCTATAGCCAGCAGGAAAAATGTATTTGTCGATCCAAGCCCAAGTTGCGCTGGGTCCATCAGCTCGGCCAATCGTATGCAGCAGCGCGACTCCGTCATCGGCCAGGCGATCTCTCAGCATGGCGAAGAACTCTTTGTAGTGGGCTTCGCCGACATGCTCGAACATGCCAACCGACACAATCCGATCAAAAGTCCCGCGCACCTGTCGGTAGTCTTCAAGACGAAATCGAGCGCTGCTGGCAAGCCCCTGTAATTGTGCCCGCTCTTGCGCTATACGATACTGCTCCTGTGACAGCGTTACGCCGGTTACGTTCGCCCCATGCTCACGCGCGAGATAGAGAGCAAGCCCACCCCAACCGCAGCCAACATCCAGGATACGCTGGCTGGCCTCAATGAGGAGCTTACTCGCAATCAGGGCTTTCTTGTTTTCCTGGGCAACCTCCAAACCATCGTCAGGATGCCGGAAATAGGCGCAGGAATACTGACGGTCGGCATCCAGGAACAAATCGTAAAGGGCTCCCGACAGATCATAGTGGTGCGCCACGTTACGCTGAGCACGCTCGGGCGCATTGGACCGCGCAATCTTTCGGTAAAGCCGCCGAAGGTGTGTCAGCCAACGGTATTGCCAGAGGTCAGGTTGGCGCGCCAGATTGACCGCGAGCAGTTCAAGCAGACGGTAAAGATCGTCTTTGTCGACAGTGAGCGTCCCATCCATGTATGCCTCGCCCAATGCGAGGTCGGCACGGACTAGGAGTTTGCGCGGTAGAGAATGCGTATGAAGCCGCACGGTGACGGGAGACAATAAAGCGTCGCCGTATTGGACCGTTAGCCCATCGGGGTAGGCTACGATCAAAGTCCCTTGCTTAATCAGACGACCTAGGAAGGTCGATAGTAGCTGGGCGTACATAATCCCTACTCAGTCTAGCAGTTTCTATTCTAATTTCAGCAATCGTTGTGCTCTTTGACAAAAGTTAAAGTCCTTGAACCACTTCCTCTTAGTCTATGGATCCTGACTCGCCTCGCTATCGCCGCTAGGCCTTACCCTGTGTGATCGATGCTAAAGACGGAGAACTTGGCTTTTCCTTACACTAGGAATAGACGCGGTCTGACTATCACCGATCCGGTCACCTCTTGTGCCGTCTTCAGCGCACCTCTGCCATTGAACTCAGACAACACACAGACGTGCCTCATCCGTGATGATGCATGGTTCTGTTGCAATGTACTCGAAGGTTGACGACGATGAGGGATCATTCGGAAATCGATGATCAGGGAGAAGGCTCCACGGTGGATACCAGCGCGTACGAGGCCGCGAAGGCATCGGACGCTGCGGTGCGTAGGGCGCTCATCGAAAGTCGCAGACAGCTACTCTATTTCTTGCAGCGGCGCCTTGGCAGTGCTGAGGAGGCTGAGGATGTCTTGCAAGTATTCATGCTACGTGCTCTCGAGCGATCGCATCAGTTGCGTGAACTACGATCAATTCGTGGTTGGCTGAGCAGGATTCTCGCCACTACGATTGCCGACCACCAGCGTCTGTCCGTCAGACGGCGACAAAGGGAGACAGTGGTAAGCCCTGATGATCTAGACGATCTGCCGGTTGAGCCAGACGGCGAACTTGACGAGGCGATTTGCAACTGCCTCTACAAGCTTCTTCCTACTCTCAAACCCGAATACGCGGAAGTGGTCTGGCGAATCGATTTGCTCGGGGAGCCAAGGGATCAAGTGGCCTCCGACCTCGGGGCCACCTCAAACAATGTATCTGTGAGACTCCATCGCGGCCGGCAGGCACTGAAGAAGCGGCTTGAGGAAATGTGCGTGACCTGCCCGGTCCATGGCTTTCTCGACTGTCGCTGCGAGACGGCCGAAAGAGGACGCCGCCGACGCAAGAAACTGGCCAGCTCATCGGAACTGTAATGACTGAGATTTCGATGCGTCCATATCAACAATGGCGAAGGAGACGGAAATGAGTGCGATGTCCAAGAACGCAAACTCGACAGTAGAGAAAAGAGCTGCGCGAAGCAAAGCAACTTGCTGCGAGGCCAATGCCGGCAGCGCTGCTGAGATTGAGCAGAGGTCACAGGCGTCGGCCGAGACTACCAAAGAGCGGCGGCCAGGAACGGGGCGAGCGGCGATGCAGGACAAGTCAAAGGACTGCTGCTGCAACAATGGCTGAACCGGGTGACATTTGCGAAGTCTGACTCGCCCTAGCTTGGGAGATGAGGACTGAGCACGCAGAAAAAATTGCATTTGAGGATTACTTGGTGGAAACGGCTATTGTCGAAGTCGCGGGCCTGATCTCCACGCTGAGCGCGAAAGGTGTTGAAAAGCAACTGGCCCGGCTTCCCGGCGTGCACAAGGCCGAGGTGAACTACGTCGCCGGCAGTGCCACCGTCGTCTACGACGAATCGCGCACGGACCTGAAGGCGATCAAGGCGAAGGTAGGCGAGTGCGGCTATCACTGCGGCGGCGAGCTCGTGCCAACGCATATCTGCGAGCCTGAGGATCCGCCGGCTGAGAGTGTTGTTGTCGCGATGCCCGCGCATGAGCACGCTGCGCCAGCGGGCAGGGCGAAGGTGGAAGCTGGAAAAGCGGACGCCAAGGATCACGCCGCGCATGAGATGGGCCATGGCGGCGGTATGAGCATGGAAGCCATGGTGCGCGACATGCGCAACCGCTTCTGGATTGCCTTGATCTTCAGCGTACCGATCTTCGTTTACTCGCCGATGGGCGGGCTGTTTACGCCACCGGCGCCGCCGTTTGGGCTGCGCCTGGACCTCTGGCTGTTCTTCCTGGCGAGCGCGGCCGTACTCTATCCGAGCTGGCCCTTCTTCGTAGCCGCGTGGCGGGCGCTTCAGAATGGCGTGCTCAACATGGCGGTGCTGGTCGTGCTGTCGGTGGGCACTGGGTACATCTTCAGCGTCGGCGCCACCTTCTTTTTTCCCGGCGTTCAGTTCTACGAGGCAGTCGCCGTGCTTTTGGTCTTCATCCTGCTCGGGCATTGGCTGGAGATGCGCGCCCGCGCCGGCGCATCAAATGCCATCCGCTCGTTGATGAACCTCGCGCCGCCGATGGCCATTGTGCTGCGCGACGGCATTGAAACCGAAGTACCCACCGCGGAAGTGCGCAAGAACGAGACGGTCGTAATCCGCCCCGGCAACAAGATCCCCGTCGACGGCGAGATCCTCGAGGGCGAGTCGCAGGTAGACGAATCCATGCTCACCGGCGAGTCCATGCCGGTGGCGAAGAAGCCTGGCGATAGCGTCATTGGGGCGACGATCAACAAAAGCGGCAGCTTCAAATACCGCGCCACGAAGGTCGGCGCCGATACGGCCCTCGCCCAGATCGTCAAGCTCGTGCAGGAGGCGCAGAACTCCAAGGCGCCGGCGCAGCTCCTTGCCGATAAGGCCTCACAATGGTTGGTGCTGATCGCGGTCGTCATTGGCCTTGCGACGTTCGCCACTTGGTTCTGGTGGATCGGCGAGCCGTTGCTCTTCGCGTTGACGCTGACCATCACGGTCTTCGTGATTGCCTGCCCGGACGCCCTCGGGCTGGCAACACCGATGGCGGTGATGGTGGGCACGGGGCTGGGCGCGATGAATGGGATCCTGTTCAAGAATGCCGGCGCGCTGGAGGAAGCGACCAAGCTCGACATGATCGTCTTCGACAAGACTGGGACGCTGACGATGGGCGAACCCGAGGTGGTCGAGACGGTTGCATCTCCCGACGTGACGGTGGATGAGGTCCTCGCTCTGGCGGGCACCGTCGAGCAAGGGTCCGACCATCCGCTGGCGCAAGCCATTTCGAAGCGTGCGGCCGACCTGCAAATGCAGCCACTGTCCGGTTTCCAGAACATCGAAGGCAAAGGCGCGCAGGCCGCAATCGGAGGCCAGGAAATCCTTCTTGGCAACCGTCGCCTGATGGATGAGCGACAGGTCGCGATGAACGGCCTGGAGCCCGAGGCTGAGCGGCTCGAGGGCGCCGGCCAGACGGTGGTCCATATCGCGCAAGCGGGCCGGCTGGTCGGGCTGATCGCCATCGCCGACGCCCCACGGCCATCGGCGGCCCCGATGGTGGCAAAGCTGCGCGAACGCGGTGTGGAGGTCGCGATGCTTACCGGCGATAACCAGGCGACCGCAGACCGGATCGCGTCGGGTCTTGGCATCACCACCGTTCTCGCCGACGTGCTGCCGGGGCAGAAGGCTGACAAGGTCAAGGAGTTGCAGGGTCAAGGCAAGAGGGTGGGCATGGTCGGAGATGGTGTGAACGATGCACCGGCGCTGACTCAAGCCGATGTGGGGTTTGCCATCGGCGCCGGCACCGACGTTGCCATAGAGAGCGCCGACGTGGTGCTGATGAAAAGCGATCCCTACGACGTCGTTGGCGCGATCGAGCTGTCGCGCGCGACCCTGCGCAAGATGCATCAGAATCTGTTCTGGGCAGTGGGCTACAATGTCGTCGCGTTCCCCGCGGCGGCAGGTGTCTTTTATCCCTTTGTCATCAGCCCGGAGGTGGCCGCGCTCGCCATGTCGGGGAGTTCGGCCTTGGTGGCGGTGAATGCCATGCTTCTGAAGCGGACGCGGCTGGAGGGCATTCGTGCTACGCAATGTAAAGCTTGAATATAAAACACGGTGAACGGTCTTCTCGCTCACCTAGTGCAGTTTTTCATTATTGGAACCGTATGCTGGACGAGAGGATAAATGGACAGAATAGCAAGCGCCAGTCGCGACAGTTGAATCAGTGCTAAAAGGTCCCGCTTGCGGTATGGTGCTCCAGGCGCCCACGTTGCCCGGCGTTTCAGAAGAGCCGGATCGTTCGGTCTCAGACTGGAAGATCGGAGAAACTCAACTGGACGTCTGCACCGAGAACCAAGCACGGACATGGTAGCGATGAAATCGCCCAAGTATCGCGTTTGACCCAGTGGTTCGTGGGACGCGTTGGCAAAGACGATACTGGAACTCCCCAAACGGAGTGTTCTCAATCCAGACTACGGTTGCCATTCCAGGATATGTCAGAGTTCCATTCAGATCAGATCCAAGGCGACGTCGAGTACATCGAAGATCCGTTCAACCCACCGGAATCCGACCGTGTTCTTATCTGCGCCCCCGCGACGATGTCACAGTCAATGCACAATGCTGCAATTCGCTGGCCCTATCTTCACCGAGTGCAGCGTATGAACGCCATCGAGGGACCCCAACTCGTCATTTGATGATGTCCGCCCACGACAGTGTGGACGGCTCCACCGCTAGCATCGCAATGAACCCATCGAGGTTGTTTGATAACAACCAAAAAGAGGCGCCGTCCGAGATGAACTTTGGGACGATTGGTTCGGATCACGCGAAGCGCGTCTTTTGCATTCACGGCATTGACGCGGCAGGCCAGGCGTTTGTTCGTCGACAACCAATGCGGTGTCAGTTTCTAGGAATTCTCGAGAATCTTGAGCCTCGTCTGGTGTGGAGCAAAGCCTGCGACACGGCTCATTGCTGGGGGTGCGAGTTGACGGCGTTGGGATATGACCCGAAACATCTGAGATATACACCCCTGTCGTCTTGGTCTGGACCTGACCGTTCGGCCATCCGATCGATAGAAGTCCAGAATTACAAGAGTGTAAGTGCGACCCAACCACATTTCATAGCGCTCAACCTTGGAGTATTCAGCAGGCAGAGCGAGAAACTTTGCCAGCAAGAGGCCGAGGCCGATCAACAAGTCCGAAGTCTGGAACGTTGCGAAGCGTAGAAATGCGATTGCATTTCAATCGAGCCGCCTAACCAGCGACTTTTGGTGCCTCATCAGGAGGCCCTTGCGCCTTGGGCGTCTCTGCGCCGCAATCGAGCCTACTCCGCCTTCTCTAGATCCGTAATGCGGTATTTTTTGTCGCGTCCAAGCTTCACCTTGAATTTGATCTTGTCACCGGCCTTTACCCCGGAAAGATCAACTCGCTTGGTGACCGCAAGGTCCATCGTCATCGTCGGCCAACCGAGTTCCGGCATTGGCTCGTGAGTCAAGTTGACTATCCTTTTGTCCGCATCAAGCGCATGGACCACACCAATGCCTGAGGCCTGTGTCCGATCCGGGATTGGTTCACTGTGATTCATCGCACTGTGATCTGTGTTGTCGGGAACGTTTTCCGCCGCGGGTGACTTAGTGCTCTCACTTTGATCATCGTTACGCATTGTCTTGTCGTGTTGCGTCTGAACGTGATGCAGCTTGCCATCGGCCGTGTTTGACTCCTCGGCATTCGTCGGAGCGATTAAGTAGAGGCTCGTCACGATCGCGATACACAAAATCTTGTTCATTGAACTCTCTCTCGTGTTTGCTTGCAGGAATTTCGCCGGCCAAGTGAGGACAGCGCTCATGATTTTTGCGACTAATCATTCGATGGCGCTACTCGGCGGGCTTGGCAATCGTCGATGCATGCCTTTCTTGTTCAGCGTTCACCAAGCGATACCGCCGCCCCTCCCAAATAAGGTAAACGACGGGTATGACGATGAGCGTGAGAAACAATGTGGACGCCATGCCACCGAGCATCGGCAAAGCGATCCGGCGCATAACATCTGATCCGAGCCCTTCGGTAAGGAAAATAGGGGCAAGACCGGCCACGATAGTAAGCACCGTCATTAGTTTGGGACGCACGCGCATAGCAGCGCCTACAATCACAGCCTCTCGGAGTTCTTCAAATGTCTTGGGAGGGTGCAACCGTACTTGCTGGTCGATATAGAGCAGCATAACGACAGCGGTTTCGGCCGCGATCCCCCCGAGTGCAATGAAGCCCACGCCGACGGCGACTGACATGTTGTAGCCTGCCAGATACACAGCCCATAAGCCTCCAATGAGGCCGAAGGGCAGTGACATCATTATAATCAATGTACGATCTAGCTTGCCGAAGTGAAGCATGAGCAAGACAAAGATGATCAGTACGACGGCTGGAATGGCGATCTGCAGTCGTTCAGTCGCCTCCTGGAGTTGTTCGAATTGACCTGACCACGTGATGGCATAGCCAGGAGGCAGGTCGAGCGACTGCTCGATTGCCGTTTGGGCCTCGTTGACGTAGCTGCCGATATCGCGATCGACAATGTCGACAAACACCCAACCGGTCAGCCGAGCATTCTCGGAACGAATGAGCGGAGGTCCGTCAACAAACACAATCTCTGAAAGTTCGGCTAGGGGAATGTGCTGTCCCTGAGGCGTGGGAACAAGAATCTCTCCAAGCTGATCCGTTGACTCTCGGAACGGGCGATCGTAGCGCAGGATGATGCCGTAACGCTCCCGGCCCTGAACGCTCTCCGCGAGCTTCATGCCACCGAGCGCCGTCTGGATAACTTGTTGGAAGGCGGCAAGATCTATGTTCCGGCGGGCGAGCTCTCTCCGGTTAGGCCGAATCTCGACGTATTTTCCGCCTTGGACACGATCCGCGAAGGCCGATCGCGTTCCCGGAATGTCTTTCACTAGCCCTTCCACGGCCAGGGCGAGCCTCTCAATGGTTTCAAGATCATCGCCCGAAATCTTGATCCCAATTGGTGTCCGGATGCCGGTCGAAATCATGTCCATGCGAATCTTGATGGGGTAGCCCCAGGAGTTCACGAGCCCCGGCAGCTTCGTGCGGGCGTCGAGATCTGCAATTAGCTCCTTAGAAGTCAATCCAGGACGCCACTCCTCCTTGGGTCTAAGCTTTATCCAAGTCTCAATCATCGATATGGGCGCCGGGTCTGTAGCAGTATCAGCCCGCCCCAACTTGCCGAAAACACGTTCAACTTCGGGCACCGTTCTGATCAAACGGTTGGTTTGCGCCAGGATCTCCTTGGCTTTGGTTATGGAGACACCGGGCAGAGTGGTCGGCATGTAGAGCAGTTCGCCCTCATAGAGTGCGGGCATGAACTCTGTGCCTGTTCGGGACAGCGGTATCGCCACCGATGCCAGAGCACCAATGGCCAGAAAAACGACAAACCATCGCGTTCTCAGTGCGAGCCGCACCAGTGGCTTGTATGCGGACACAAAGAACCGGTTGATCGGGTTCTGCTCTTCTCGCAGCAATCGGCCGCGCACAAGCCAGACCATCAACACCGGCACCACCGTGACCGACAGCATGGCTGCGAAGGCCATCGCGTACGTTTTCGTGTAAGCCAGCGGTGAAAATAGGCGAAAGCTCTGACCGGTTAAGGCGAACACGGGTAAAAACGACACCGTAATAATGAGCAAAGAAAAGAAGAGCCCGGGCCCAACCTCCTTGGCCGCAAGGAGTATTTCGGCCCGTCGCTCTTCGGGCGTAGCATCGGCGGACATCATCGATAGTTTTCGATGGGCATTTTCGACCATTACGATCGATGCATCGACCATAGCCCCAATCGCAATGGCGATCCCGCCAAGCGACATTATGTTCGCCGTAATGCCTTGCTCTGCCATTACGATGAATGCCGCAAGTACGCCCAAAGGCAGCGTAATGATCGCAACAAGGGCAGACCGTACATGTAGCAGGAACAGAAAGCACACTAGCGTGACGGCGATAGCCTCCTCGATGAGCTTATGCGTAAGGTAGTCTACCGCACCCTGTATGAGCGGCGCCCGATCATAGACGGTTACGATCTCAACACCGTCCGGCAAGCCCGCTTGGAGAGACTTGATCTTCTCTTTGACGTCATCAATGACCGTCAGGGCATTCTCGCCTGACCTCATCACGATGATGCCACCGACGACCTCACCCTCGCCATTGAGCTCAGTAACACCACGTCGAAGCTCAGGACCTTCAATGACATTCGCAACGTCGGAGAGAAGCACGGGCGTACCCCCGGCCGAGTAGACGACGACGTCTTTCAGTTCTTGCAAGTTTTCGATATAGCCAGTGGATCGAACGACCAGTTCGGTCTCTGCTTGCTCGACCACACGACCACCCACCTCGCTTGAGGCCGCGGCTACCGCTTCATTGATGCGCGACAAGGGTATGTCGTAAGCGCGCAGTCGATTGGGATCGACCAGAACCTGATATTCCCTCACAAAGCCACCAACCGAAGCGACCTCAGATACTCCCGGAACGGTTGCCAGTTCAAACTTCAGGAACCAGTCCTGCAGAGTCCTTAGTTGCGCCAGGTCACGCTCGCCCGTCTTATCGATAAGGGCGTACTGGTAAATCCAGCCCACGCCAGTCGCATCGGGGCCGAGTTCGGGAATCGCATTTGGCGGCAGCAACCCCGTCGACGCGGATAGTGCCTCTATGACCCGAGAGCGGGCCCAGTACTGGTCTACATCGTCTTCAAAAATGACATAGACGAAACTCGTGCCAAACAGTGAGAACCCACGAACCGTCTTAGTCTTTGGCAGCCCAAGTAGCGTCGTCGACAGAGGATAAGTGACAAGGTCCTCTACTATTTGTGGAGACTGCCCGGGGAACTCTGTCCGAATGATCACTTGCGTGTCAGTGAGATCGGGAATCGCGTCGAGCGGCGTCTTCTTGATCGCAAGCCATCCCATCACAATGAGCACGATTGCCCCGGTCAAAACCAGAATTTGGTTCCTTACGGACCAGTCGATGATCTTGGCTACACCGGATTTTGTGGGATCTGCTCCCAGATCGTGGCCGGTCATGTCGTTACCTTATCGATACGTGGTTGTGCTCAATGATTGTGTCCGATCATAGGATTTGGGACGGCATCAGCAGGCTCAGTATCTCGTGCCACGTCATCATCAGCGGGACCCGCCTTGGGCGCTGGCCACGGCAACATCTGAGCGTCGTCATCGCTGTAGGGGTTCAAAGGGCTACCCGAAAGCTGCAACCACTTGCTGCCACTTTTTTTGTCTTCGTAGATCGCGAGCTTCTTCTCGGCATAGTGGCCCGGGGCGCCTTCAAGCATCCACGGTTCAAGCGATGCGACGAGCGCAGCGAGTGCCGCTTGCAATTCGCTCTCCGTCTCAGCGACCTTCCCGTCCTCAAGTGCCCGCACGGCATCTTCTAAAACGAAGGCCAGTTTCGTGTGCTGGAACTTCGGCCACAAATTGCTCTTAACGGCGATCGCAGGGTCAAGGAAGTCAGCTTCTGCGTCGTAGCCATCAACCAGCGCCTCATGAAGGTAAAGCGCCGCATCGACCATGTGGTCGATCATCGCAAACTGCGTGTCGTCGAGTTTGAGGAGTGCAAGTGGCAACTGCAAACGCTCAAGCTTACGGAAGCTCTCTCTTAGTGCGCTCTCAGAGTCGATCAAAAACTGACCGGAAACGACGATGTCGTCATCCGCCGCAATCTCGCCGGAGATCTCCGTCCAACGGCCGGAAGTAATTCCGGTTGTGACGACCCTTGGTTCAAAACGCCCGTCCCCAAGCGACGCAATAACGTAGCGGGCGCCGCCGCTCTGAAGGATGGCTTCAGACGGAACAGCTAGGCGCTCTTGAGGCTCTACGTCGAATGCTACATCCGCATAAGCGCCGGGCCGGAGCTGACCGTCTACGTTGTCAAACACAAGGCGCACCTGGCCGGTCCGTGTTTGCGAGTCAACGGTGGGGTACACATACTCCACTTTCGCAAAGATCTCTCGACCGGGAATATTGGGAAACGTGATACGCGCCGAAGTGCCGGGTTCGATGAACGTCAGATCTTTTTCCGGAACGCTAACCATCAACCAGACCTGAGAATAGTCTTGAATCCGGGTGAGCATTGTACCTCGCTCGACATAGCTTCCAGGGCGGAGATCTATCATTGCGATCGTTCCGTCGCGGTCGGCATAAAACGGAACGAACTCCATTACCTCACGCGTGCGTTCGAGTTCTTCAATCACCTGATCTTGCATGCCAAAAGCTCTGAGGCGCGTCTTGACGGAGTTCATGCGCGCACGGCTCCCGCCTTTAAGGGCGTTTAAGTAGTCGCGTTGAGACACAATGAATTCGGGCGCATACATCGTGAAAAGCAAATCACCCTTCTCGACCTCATCGCCAACGGCGCGGATTATCAGATCCTCAATCCAGGCTTCGGTGCGGGCCGACATTTCAGTTTGAAGCCGTTCGTTTTCGGCAACTAGACCGTAGCTGCGAATAACTCTGCCAAAGCTCGACACTTCGGCCTTGGCAACTCGAACACCCATCGTCTGAAGTGTCTCGGGGGGGATAACGATGCTGGCGCGCCGCTCTCCTGCCGGAGCGCCCTGCTTGTCGGCACCGGTCTCAAGTTTGACGAGATCCATCCCGCAGATCGGGCAAGTTCCCGCATGGTCTGCGATGTAGTGAGGATGCATCGGACAGGTCCACTTGGACGGCTCTTCAGCCGAATTCTCTGCAGCAAGCGCGGTCGACGAAAACAGCAGCCCAGCAATTGTTGCCCGCAGGCCATCGGGCTTTTCCGCCGCACGCATTGTGGAGATCTGAGATCGCCAACTGGCCGCCTCGACGTTAACGTCGCTGCGTTGAATGTTGTCGGGGACCACCCGGGCGATGCCCCTGTAGGTGTTGTGGGCAGATAAGTCTGCTTCGGCAGTTAAACCTCCGATCGGCTTGAGCCAATGGAAGAGCCACTGGCTGCTCGCCGCAACGGCCACGATACCGATGGCCGCGAAGGCCAAACCAATTGGACGCTTCATCTTGTGCGCCTCCCAATCCTCGTTGCTTGGACCTCTGCCCTGGCGGGTAGAGGCGCTTAGCGCACGCCGCAATGCATGAGCAAGTGCTCACGCTGAACGGCGTTTACTTGGGTGAGGATTAGGCGCGCGGAGGCGGTGGTTGCGGGATGTAAGCCGGCCCGCTGATATGAATGACAACGCGGGTCATTGAAGGGCGCGGGAGAAATGGGGTTTGCACCTCAAAAGCACGATCTAGAACCGCTGTCAGCCCAAGGCAGAGGCACTCGCCGCAACAGCCATTGTCATCGCAATGGCCGACTTTGCTACCCGGCTCCGCGCCACCGTCGGGACCGGTCTCTGACTGATGATCATCATGCTCCGCCATCACGTGCTCAGCACAATGCAGGCCAGCGTCATCATCGGGGGCATTCGCCATTGTCGCGGGCGCAAAGACGCCCGCCGCTGGCAGCGTAGCTACCGCGAAAGTCAGACAGGCGACGACAATGGTTCTGAACCGCGTCATATCAGCGCGAAGTATGTTGTTAAATCATGGTAGGTCAAGTTACTTGATCGTGATCCATCAGGTTAAGCTGCCCACCAAAGACCAGGGTTGAGTTCAATTGAGCACAAATCCGCTACTGATGCCGTAGTCCGCTCCCGCCATCGACATGTAGGTGCCGAATTGGAATTTGCGGTCTAGGAACCACCAAGAGATTAATCGCGTCATCACGGATCACCTAGATAGGTTTATTTGCGGATTGGTGGGACACGGTCTGTCAGAGAAATAGAGCCCTAGCAGTGACCCAAACTCCCATCAGCAGCATCATCAGATTCTCAGTCAGCGAAACAAAGCCCAAAGGCACGTTGCTATTGCCGCCGACGCAAGCGCATTTGAGTTCACGCTTTTCGACGTAGGCGGCTTTAAACACGGATACGGCGCCGACCGTGCCGATGAAAAGCACAACGGGCGCGGAAATCCACCATAACGCTCCGGAAATCATTAGAATGCCAACCAACGCCTCGCCGAAGGGATACACATATCCGTAACGGACCCAGCGCCGCGCCAGAAGATCGTAGTTGAGGAACATCGTGGAGAAACTCTCCAGATCCTGCAGCTTCTGCCCGCCAGAAAACACATGGAGACCGCAATGAACCACTCGAAGGCCCGAACGGTGAACAGCTCTCCGTAAGCCGCCCAGCTCATCGCCAGCGCCATTAGTGCGGCGACGCTGAGGATCACGATGATCGGCCGATACGTGGTTTCATCGTCTTGCTCAACCGGGTGACCAAAATGTTCACGCAGCGCCTCGTACCCGCTGATACGCTTGCCATCGATCCATGCTTGCGGCGTGGTCTGCACGCCGTGCTTTTCCATAAATGCGTCTGCTTCGGAGCGGGACTTCAGTTCAAGCAGATCTTTTGATTTCAAGCCGTAGGGGCACAAATGATCGTCCATCACCATGCGGTAGAGTTCAGCCGTTCTTGCCACGCTGCTATCCTCACTTTCCGTCTACGTCAGGCGTTGCCTTTGGAACGCTCTCGAGATCGGCAATCAGAGCTTTCATCTAGGTGTTTTCTAGGATTAGCTTTGTTCTCAGCCTTGGACATGAGGTTCGTTTGATCGAGAAGTGAGGGTAAGTCGCTTGCTCTCAATCTCCCCCTTTCAAGCGCGCACGGATCCTGTACAAGCTGGCCCGCTTTAAGTGGCCCCCTTCAAAACGCTTATCAGCTCCTCGATTTTCCGTTCGCGCTCGGCCTTATCGCCCGAAGCGACCGCGTCGGCGACACAGTGCTCAACGTGATCCTGGAGAACAAGCCGTTCCACACGCGCCAAGGCAGCCCGCACTGCTTGAGTCTGGGTGATGACATCGATGCAATAGCGGTCGTCGGCAATCATACGTGCAAGGCCGCGGACCTGTCCTTCAATGCGGGCAAGGCGCGCGCGCGCGTTCTTTTGGGTGCGGGGTGTCATGCAGTTGACTGTACCCCACCTGGGTATTATTGTATACCCCATGGGGGTATACTGGACCGCAGATTAACTTGGAGATTTCCAATGCAAGACAGGATCTCTCGAATTCCTCTCAAACCAGCAGCGTGGGCCCTGTCGATCGCACTGATTGCAACATTTGCCTTGTGTGCCGTGACAGCACTAGTCGCACCTGAAATTCCAGTCGCTCACGGTTGGGTCGAACTCTTCACGGTCCGTCCTGTCACATCAGTGTTTGGTTGGATCGAAGGGATTGTTGGCAGCCTCTTGTTCGGTTGGTTCTTCGCAGCCGTTGCGACCTGGGTGTTCAATTCACTGACGCAACGCTGAGGCTGCCGACGGTTCGGCGTGCCAACATCAGGATGAAAACCATGGAAGCGGCCCATGATCACGGCGCGATGATCGCCGACTACCGCCGGCGGTTCTGGGTATCACTAGGACTGACTGTGCCTGTTCTGGCGCTATCACCGATGATCCAGAGTTTTCTGGGACTCCGTGAGACACTGAGATTCCCGGGCTCAGACTATCTGCTATTCGGAATCTCCGCCGTCGTATTCTTCTATGGTGGATGGCCATTTCTAAAGGGCTTGGTAAACGAGCTCAGCCGGGGACGTCCTGGTATGATGACATTGATCGCGTTGGCGATCAGCGTAGCATTCCTCTATTCCAGCGCAGTCGTCTTCGGTCTTTCGGGCAAGGTGTTCTTCTGGGAACTCGTCACGCTCATCGACGTGATGCTGCTCGGGCATTGGATTGAAATGCGTTCGGTGATGGGGGCTTCCGGAGCACTGCAGGCCCTCGTTCGACTCCTTCCCGCGACAGCTCATCGTATGGCGGCAGACGGTAGTCAGGACGAAGTCCCCGTCTCCGAGCTGAGACCAGGTGATCGGGTCCTCATAAAGCCCGGCGAGAAAGTGCCTATAGATGGTGTCATTGTCAGTGGGCGATCAACTTTCGACGAGTCGATGCTTACTGGAGAATCTCGCCCGGTAGCGCGGGCCGAGGGTCAGGAGGTAGTCGGAGGTGCTGTCAACGAAGATGGTTCGGTCACAGTAGAAATCCACAAGACCGGCGCTGAGACTTATCTGAGTCAAGTAATAGATTTGGTGAAACGTGCCCAAGAGAGCCGTTCTCGCACCCAAGATCTGGCAAACCGTGCTGCCCTCTGGCTCACCTACATTGCTCTGACGGCGGGTGGTGGAACTCTCCTTGTGTGGTTGGGCCTTGGAGCCAAATTCGAGTTTGCCCTTGAACGTATGGTCACGGTCATGGTGATCACATGTCCGCATGCTCTCGGCCTGGCTGTCCCTCTTGTGGTGGCAGTTAGTACGACACTCACGGCTCAAAGTGGGCTACTTGTTCGGGATCGCGCAGCATTCGAGCGAGCTCGAAATTTGCAGGCGGTGATCTTCGATAAAACAGGCACACTTACCGAGGGCAGGTTTGGCGTCTCGGACATTGTGGCATTGGCCGAGCACTCCAAGGATCAGGTGATTGCTTGGGCCGCAGCCCTCGAGAGCCAATCTCAACACCCCATCGCTCGGGGTATTGTTCGACATGCCGAAGATCAGAAGGTCAAACTTCCTTCGATCACAGAATTCCACAGCCTTACTGGGCAGGGTATCGAGGCCGTGATCGACAACCAAAATGTTAAGGTTGTTAGCCCAGGTTATTTGCGTGAGCGGCGTCATGAGATAGATGAACCGACCGTCACCAAATTGGCTGAAGAAGGAAAGACCGTTGTCTATCTTGTCATCAATGACTCCGTCGTAGGGGCAATCGCTCTCGCCGATATCGTGCGCAGTGAGTCCGTGGAGGCCGTTTCTAAGCTAAAGTCTATGGGCATCAAGACTATGATGCTGACCGGGGACGCCACTGCGGTGGCGCGAACGGTCGCTGCGGAGGTTGGCCTAGATGATTATTTTGCTGAGGTCCTACCTGGAGCTAAGGCTGAGAAAGTAAGAGAAGTAAAACAACGCGGACTGTCGGTGGCTATGGTTGGCGATGGTGTGAACGATGCGCCGGCCCTCGTCGAGTCGGACCTTGGCATAGCGATCGGGGCTGGCACCGACGTGGCGATAGAGTCAGCCGATATTGTGCTCGTAAGGAGTGACCCACGGGATGTTTCTGCAATCTTGGCGTTGTCACGGGCGACATACAAAAAGATGGTGCAGAATCTCTTTTGGGCAACAGGTTACAATGCCCTCGCGATACCGCTCGCGGCTGGAGCCGCGCTTAGCTGGGGCGTTCTGCTTTCACCCGCAATGGGAGCCGCGCTGATGTCTTTCAGTACAGTAATTGTCGCGATTAACGCCAAGTTGCTAGAACGCGCCAGGGCGCTGGTGCCGGAAGCAACAAAAGACTAGCAAATCTCAAGTGGCACTCCCTATCGAACTATGGAGTCAATGGTATGCGCGCCAAAGACGTTATGACAACGGACGTTATCACTATTGATCCTGAAGTGGATGTGACGTCGGTAGCTAAAATCCTACTCGACCATCGTATTAGCGCCGTTCTGGTCTCGAATGAGAATGGCGACGTTTTGGGAGTAGTTAGCGAGGGCGACCTTATGCGGCGCTCGGAGCGAGATCCCGGACGGAGCTGGTGGCTATCGCTTGCGGCCAATAGCACAGATAGATTCGTCCGAAGACACGGTACACGAGCGAAAGACATAATGTCGCGTGATGTCATCTCCGTTACTCAAGATGCCTCGTTGGCAGACGTTGCCCGAATTCTTGAGTCAAATCATATCAAGCGCGTCCCCGTCATCGAAGGTGGGCGATTGGTAGGTCTTGTCACCCGGGCAGATGTACTGCGCGGTCTCGCATCGTTCGGCCATCGCGAGGTCAGACCGACGGTCGAAGATTGGGACATCCGTTCTGGAATTATTGCGCTCGTAAAGCGAAGCACTGGCGTATCGATGCAATCCGCTGATGTGATTGTCGCTAACGGCGAGGTTTATCTCTGGGGGATCGTTGAGAATGAAAGGGATAGAACTGCTGTACGCGTGGCTGCTGAAAACGTTGTAGGGGTTACCAAAGTCCACAACTTTATGAACACGCTTTCCGAAGTCGTGCATGGCTTATCGTAATTGGATTGCCGTGGGTATCGTATCCCGCGAGCTGCTGGCTTTGGACGACGGCCATGATGTGGCCATATCCGCTCTTGGCACAGAACGGCCGCCGGAATAGGGCAGAGCGGCGTCTGCTCTGCCCCGTGATTCAGACCTCCATACCCTCAGAAATGAGGAGGGCGTCGTCTACTTCGATTCCCAAGTATCTAACGTTGCTCTCAATCTTTGAGTGTCCGAGCAACAGTTGCACCGCACGCAGATTGCCGGTCTTTCGGTAGATGAGGGTTGCCTTGGTCCGCCGGAGCGAGTGCGTTCCGAAAAGCGATCGATCAAGCCCGATGCTGTACGTCCAGTCTGAAACCAACCGCGCGTATTGTCGGGTGCTCAGGGCTCTCTGTGCCCGCTTGCCGGGAAATAGGAAGCCTTCTGTTCCCATCGAACTCTGAGCCAGACATTCGTCCAGGGCTTGTCGCGTCTGTTCGGTCAACTCGAACCGCACTGGCCGCCCGGTCTTCTTCTGACGCACGGTCGCACGTTCCATTGCATATCCGTGGGGAGCAACATCTTCAATCTTCAAGCCTACGAGGTCGCAGCACCGCAGCTTGCTATCGATCGCTAGGTTGAAGAGAGCCAGATCTCTTCGTCGATTCGCCAGTTGAAGGCGCGTCCGAACGGCCCAGACGTGCTTCGGTTGAAGCGGCGGCTTCTGGCCTACGATCTTGTCCTTGTTCCAAGGTCGGCGGAACGGGAAACGAACACGATTCTCGATGGTTGGCATGACCAAGCTGCTCTCGTTTTGAGAGGAAGAGCCTGTTCAACACGGCTCGGGAGGTCTCGTTCCAGGGCCGACCAGACCTCAGCAAAATATCGGTCATGTCTGCTAAGTGCCAAAAGCGGACCCCGGAAGAACCATTCGAAAGTCCGGTTGGCGTCAGAACCCAACGCACCCTTGAGGAGCTGGAGCGGTAGCTGGTACCGCCTTTCCCGGAGTTACGGAATAGTAGCTTGACATTACACGATCGAAGGGCTCGTTTGAGGCATGCTTCGGGGTGTTCATCAAGCCATATGCACGCTTCTCGTTGCCGCGCTCATGTTCGGCGGCACCGTCGCGCATGCGGATTTGGTATCTCATGCCGCATCCAGCGGCCTGGACTCCGCGCACGACCATCTAAACGTCGCCCAAGGTAAGACCACTGCGGCCAGCGACGTTGCAGCGTCCGACACTGGCAATGACAGCCCTAACCATGCTGCCGGTCACTGTCTCGATGCCCATTGCTGCGCGTCGGACTTCCCGATGACGACCCAAACCATCCTGAGGGATCCGCCGACAGGCGGTAAGCTCGTGCCCCGCGCGACCTCCGGCTACGTGTTTACCTGCACCTACGGCCTCCTAAAACCACCTCGCATCGCCTGATCTCGCGCCTGCCGTTCGTGCGGGCGCAGTCTGCCTGACTGGGCGGCGGACTCGGTGAAGGGTGTCACGCGTTTGCGTGTGGTAATCGCCTGCCAAAGCGATCCTTGTCACCACCTGCTGCTCATCCCTCAATTGCAGTCCAGGTGTACCAACCATGCACAAGCGAACTTTCGCACTAATTCTATTGTCGCTGTCGATGCCATTGCCGACACGCGCGGCCTCGCCTCCGTGCGAGGGTGCTGCGGTCGACTCCTCTTTGCCCAAGTCAACGCGTGTAGAACAGCTCACCAATCAGGCTCTGGCTTGTCTCAAGGCCAACAAGTCCATTCAAGCAATTGCATCTCTAAGCGAGGTCATTGGGGCCGACCCGAACCGTGCTCAAGCCTATCTCAATCGCGGCAACCTGTTTGTCCGCATGGGGCAATTCAATGCGGGCCTCACGGACTATAACCGCGTCATCGCGCTTGAACCGGGACATTTCGAGGCTTGGTACAACAGAGGCTCCGCTCGCGTCGTCGCCGGCGAGTACGATGCGGCGATTGCTGATCTGACAGAAGCGATCAAGTTGAAGCCAGACCTGGCCCGCGCCTACTGCAATCGTGGCTTGGGTCTTCTACGCAAGGGCGATCAGGACAAGGCGCGCGACGACTTCGAAAAAGGCCTGGAGATCAAGATCGACTTGCCCCTCTGCTACTACGGCCGTGGTGAGGTCAAGCTGTCGGAAGGCAGGTATCAGGAGGCGATCGACGACCTGACCATTGGAATCAATCTCAAGCCTGCGGCCGAGGCGCTAGCGCATCGCGCCACCGCGTATGAAAGGCTCGGCGAGAACAGCCAGGCTCTCAGAGACTATCGCAACGCACTTTCCATGCGCCCTCGTTTGGAGACGGCGGAAGCGGGAATCGCTCGGCTTACGCAGGGCACCGAGGATTGAATTCATGGAGAACGACATGACCAAGATCACGACTCTCGCGCGCGTGTCGACCTGCCTCGCGGCCGGTGCCCTGGGTCTCGCAGTCGATCCGGGTTGGGCCGAAACGGATGGTCCGCCAGCGGTCAACCTTGCGGAGGCGCAAGACGATCATGGCGGCCACGACCATGGCGAACATGGCCACGATGCCAGGGACAAGCAGGACCACGACGACGGACACGACCATGCGGAACATGGTCATGGCGCCGAGGAAGGACAGGACGCGAAGGATGGGCACGGCGACAAAGCGGGGCATCGTCATGACGACGGCCATGATCATGACGACGTCAAGGATTCCGACGCCCACGAAGGTCACGACCACGGCACGGAGGACTCACATGGCCACGGCGGTGACGACCATTCGAGCCACAACGTCCCTGACGATCATGGCGGCATCGACCTGACCCCAGAGCAAATGGACAGATTCGATGTCCGCACGGTAGCCGTCTCGGGCGGCCCGATCCCGGTCACGATCGAGCGCCCCGCCGAGGTCGTCTACAACGAGAATGCTTTAGCGCATGTCGTTCCGCGGGTCCCAGGCATAGCCCGCACCGTCAAGGCGAACGAAGGCGATCAGGTCGCGGAGGGCGATGTGCTCGCCGTACTGGACAGCCGCGAGCTTGCCGACGCAAAAGCAGCCTATTTGGCGAGCCTGGAACGCATGGCGCTGGCGAAAGACAATTTCGAGCGCGCGGAGACACTTGTCGGCAAGCGGATCGTTTCCGAGAAGACGCATCTCACGGCCAAGACAGACTTCGCCGAGGCCCGGATCAATTTGCGCAGTGCGCGTCAGAAACTACTGGCGCTCGGCATCGGCGAATCCCGCCTCAAAGAGATTGCCGAGCAGGACGAGGCCGACCTTACCGCCTATGTCATGCGCGCGCCCCTTGGCGGCACGATCGTTGCCCGTCATCTTACAAACGGCGAATCGGTGCAGACAGACCGCGAGGCCTTCATCATCGCCGACGTGTCGACCGTGTGGGTGGACATCAGCATTTACGCCCACGATCTGGAGCGGGTCGAGGAAGGCCAGCCAGTGGCGATCACCACCGACGGCGGGCTCCAGGCTGATGGCACAATCGCGTTTGTCACGCCGAATGTCTCGGAGGAGACGCGGACGGCGAACGCGCGTGTAGAACTTGACAACGCTCCAAAGCACCTGCGGCCCGGAATGTTCGTGACGGCGCGGATCGCTTTATCCGCGAATCCCGTCGACGTCCGCATCCCGGCCTCAGCTCTGCAGACGCACGAAGGCCAAAGCGTTGTTTTCGTCAAGGAAGGCGACGGAGCGCTGAAGCCGCGCCCGGTCACGCTCGGCCGCAGCAACGGCACGCATGTTGAGTTGCTCGGAGGTCTGAAGCCCGGCGAGGAAGTCGTGGTCGAGGGCGCGTTCCTCGTGAAGTCGCAGTTGGCCAAGTCGGGTTTCGACGACGGCCACAATCACTAGCCAGATCTACAGATGCGCACGTTTATCGAAGCTATCCTCCGCCAGCGGCTGCTGGTCTGCATCGTCGCCGTCGGGGTTTTGGTGGCGGGCTTCCAGAGCTACAGGACACTCCCCGTGGACGCATTTCCTGACGTGTCACCGACACTCGTCCAGGTGTTCACCGAAACGGAGGGCCTAGCACCTGAAGAGGTCGAACGCTACGTCACCTATCCGATCGAAGTGGCCATGAACGGCCTTCCCGGGCTGAAGACCATCCGCTCCATCTCCAATTTCGGCTTGTCTGTGGTCAATGTGTATTTCGAAGACTCGACGGACATCTATTTCGCACGTCAGCTCGTCGGGGAGCGGCTGCAGACTGCCCGTGAAGAGATTCCGGAAGGGTTCGGCGAACCTGAGATGGGGCCCATCACGACCGGCCTCGGCCAGATCCTGTTCTACTACGTCGAAGACGCTCAGGGCTCGCGCACACCGGAAGAGATGCGCGAGATCCAGGATTGGATCATCAAGTTCAATCTCCAGACCGTTCCGGGTGTCACCGAGATTCTTTCGCTTGGCGGCGAGGTGAAGCAGTTCCAGGTCCAGGTCGATCCCCAGGCGCTGCTGCGCTATCGAATCGGCATCGGCGACGTGGTGGACGCGGTGAAGGCCAACAACGGAAACGCCGGGGCCCAGTACATCGTCAAGAACTCGGAGCAATACCTTGTGCGGTCGATTGGCCTTGCGACCGGCATTGCCGACATCGAGGACACGATCCTGAAGGTCGCCGACGGCGTGCCCGTGAAAGTGCGCGACATCGGCAAGGTGGAAATTGGCGGCGAAGTCCGCCAAGGGCTCGCCACCAAGGATGGTGAGGGCGAGATCGTCGCCGGGCTTGTACTCAAGCTTATTGGCACCAACACTTCGAAGGTCATCTCCGACGTGAAGGAGCGCCTCGACAAGATCAACGCCGCGCTCCCCGAGGGCGTGCGAGTGGTGCCCTATTACGATCAATCCAAGCTCGTGCTGCGCAGCGTGGACACGGTGAACGGCGCGCTCGCCCAAGGGATTATCCTGGTCGTTCTGGTACTGCTTGCCTTCATGGGAGGGCTGAGGCCGAGCTTGGTGGTGGCCTTCGCCATCCCATTCTCGATCTGCGTCGCCTTCATTTTCATGGGGGCGACGGGACTATCGGCTAACCTCATGTCTTTGGGCGGCATCGCGATCGCCATCGGCATCATGGTCGACGGCGCGATCGTCATCGTCGAGAACGTCGACCGCTATCTCAAGGAACAGCACACCGCCCTTAGCAAACGTGACATCGTAGCGCGCGCTTGTGCCGAGGTCGTAGGGCCAATCGCCTTTGCCATCGCAATTATTATCGTCGTCTTTCTGCCGCTGTTCACGCTGCAGGGCTATGAGGGCAAGACGTTCCGTCCTCTAGCCTTCACCGTTTCCCTGGCCATGCTGGGCTCGCTGTTGTTTGCCATCTTCGTGGCCCCGGTCTTGTCGGAAATGCTTATGAGACGGCCGAGCCCCCAAGAACGCGACAAGGTCAGCTTCGCGGATCGACTGCTGAAGGGTCTGATCGGCACCTACCGGCCGTTGATCCAGATGTTCGTGCGCATGCGAGTTCTCGCTGTCGGACTTGCGGTTGCAATCCTTGCCATTGGCGTTGCGATCTTTCCTCGGCTTGGGTCGGAGTTCGTACCAAGGCTGAATGAGGGCGACCTGCTGGTGCGCGTCACGATGGCCTCGTCCATCGCTCTGGAGGAGGCGCGTGAAACGGTCACGCGTTTCGAGAAGCAATTATTGGAGACATTTCCTGAGGTCGACCGCGTCGTGTCGCGTGTCGGGCGGGGCGAGGTCGGCGCTCATGCGGATCCGGTCAACAATGCGGAGGCCTTTGTCGGCCTGAAGCCGCAAGACGAGTGGCCGAGCGAGCGCACGCCAGCGCAGCTATTCGCGGCCATGAGCGAGACGTTCGAGAGCTTCCCCGGCGCAAAGTTCAACTTCACTCAGCCCATCGCCGCCGCCGTGGATGAACTTCTCACGGGCACAAAGGCCGAGCTGGCGATCAAGCTCTTCGGCGACGACCAGGACGTGTTGCTGAAGAAGGCGGGTGAGATTGAGCAGGCTGTACGTGAAGTTCCCGGTGCGGCGGACGTACAGAAGGATCAAGTCACCGGGACGCCGCAGCTCCAGATCAGAATCGACCGCGGGCAAATCTCACGCTACGGCCTTACGATCGACGATGTGCAGTCGGCCGTACGCACGGCGATCGGCGGCGAAACGGCGGGACAAGTTTTCGAGGGCGTGAGGCGCTTCGACATTCTTGTCCGGTACGGCGAAGAAGCGCGCACGACACCGGAAGCCATCCGCGAGCTTGTCATCCGTACGCCCGCCGGCCTACTGATTCCCCTGCGGCAGGTGGCCGAGGTGGAGGAGATCGTCGGGCCCCGGCAGATCACGAGAGAGAACACCCAGCGCTTCATCACCATTCAAGCGAATGTGCGCGGGCGCGACATCGGCTCCTTCGTGGCGGAAGGTCAGGAACGGATCGCAGAGACCGTCGATCTGCCGTCAGGCTACCTCCTGGAGTGGGGTGGTCAGTTCGAGCTTCAGCAAGAGGCCAATCGACGGCTTGCCATCGTGGTGCCCATCACGCTGGGGCTCGTGTTCCTGCTCTTGTTCATGAATTTCGGCTCGCTGCGGGCGTCGCTGCTGATCATGCTCAATATTCCGCTCGCGCTGGTCGGCGGCGTGGTCGCGCTGTGGCTCGCGGACATGAACCTCTCCGTGCCGGCCTCCGTTGGTTTTATTGCCCTGTTCGGCATTGCTCTCGAGAATGGAATGGTGCTTGTCACCTATCTCAACTGGCTAGTGGCGGAAGGAAAGTCGGTTGACGAAGCGAGCGTTCAAGGGGCGTGCATGCGCCTGCGTCCGGTACTGATGACCGCGTTGACGACGGCACTCGGGCTCATTCCGCTGCTCTATGCCACCGGCGCCGGCAGCGAGGTGCAAGCACCGCTGGCCACCGTTGTGGTTGGCGGCCTTGTCAGTTCCACCGTGCTGACGCTCCTGGTCATACCGGCCGTCTATAAGTGGTTTGTACCCGTGTCCGCCATGGCGCCGCAAAAGGCGGACGCACCGGCCGAGTAATGAATGTCCGCTATGGGTCACGAGCGGACATCAGAACGCGGTATGGCGATGTCCCTTTTTCCTCTGTTTTCAGACAAAGCAGTCGCCCAAGCTACCATCGGTTGCCGACATTCTGCGCGAACTGATTTTTTTGATTTATTTTGAATTTTTTTGATTAATCTTGATTAATTTTGATTTTTATCTTGATTTATGTATGTTGATTTCTCAAAAATTGTCTTTTAAGCTGAAATACATTCTCGGGAGTTCTTCATTGGCTTCCAAGGACAATTACTGAAACAGGGCATGAGCAAACGGTGCCACCGATGAAAGCACTTATCTCATGGAACCCTTGCGCATTGAGTACCGCGCGCTCGATCAGCTGAATCCGTATCCGCGGAACGCTCGGACCCACTCGAAAAAGCAGATCAGGCAAATCGCGGAAAGCATCCGCCAATTCGGCTTTACCAATCCGGTACTTATCGACTCTGAGAGCATGATTCTTGCTGGCCACGGACGGGCTCAGGCAGCTCGTCTTCTCGGCTTCTCTTCGATTCCATGCGTTCGAATCGATCACATGGGTCCAGAGCAAAAACGGGCCTACATTCTTGCCGACAATAAGCTCGCTGAGAACGCGGGTTGGGACGAAGAAATCCTCGCGACGGAACTTCAGTTCCTGTTGGACAGCGAGCTCGATTTCGAAATCGGTGTCATCGGCTTTGAGACGCACGAGATCGACATCCTGATCGATGGACTGGCTGTCCAAGAGCCAGGTGATCCCGCCGATGACGTCCTACCAGAACCGCCCGAGCAAGCCGCCACCATCTCGCGGGAGGGCGACCTTTGGATTCTCGGGGAGCATCGCCTCCTGTGCGCTGACGCTACTGACGAGGCATCTTTCGAACGTCTCATGAAGGGCGAGCGCGCCCAAATGGTCTTCACCGACCCTCCCTATAATGTTCCCATCGACGGTCATGTTTGCGGGCTTGGTCAGACGCGCCATCGAGAATTTACTATGGCCGCTGGCGAGATGACGAGCGATGAGTTCACCACCTTCCTCGAGACCGTTTTCCACCAGCTGGTGAAGCACACCACAGATGGCTCGATCCACTTCGTTTGTATGGACTGGCGGCACATGAAGGAGCTGCTGCAAGCCGGCGAAGCCACCTATTCCGAGCTTAAGAATCTTTGCGTCTGGGTCAAAGATAATGGTGGCATGGGGACCTTCTATCGCTCCCGTCACGAGCTGGTCTTCGCATTCAAATCGGGCACGGGGGCCCACATCAACAGCTTTGAACTCGGGCAACACGGGCGCTACAGGACCAATGTCTGGCAATACCGTGGCGTCAACTCCTTCAAGAACGGGCAGACGGACGAGCTCGCTCTTCATCCAACGGTAAAGCCTGTCGCCATGATCGCCGACGCAATCAAAGACGTATCTGAGCGTGGCGGCCTCGTGCTCGACTGTTTCGGTGGCAGTGGGTCCACACTTATCGCTGCGCACAAGACTGGCCGGCGCGCTCGTGTCATGGAACTCGACGCTGCCTATGTCGACACGATTATTCGCCGCTGGCAGACCTTCGCAAAGGATGAAGCCAGACACGCCGAGTCCGAGAAGTCCTTCGATGAAATCAAGCGCGAGCGGCTGCCATGAAAAAGAAGAAGAGCGAGTCCGACTACGACGTTGGCTATCGCAAACCGCCGAAGCACACGCAATTCAAGCCGGGCAAATCTGGAAACCCCAAGGGTCGTCCGAAGGGCCGTAAAAACTACACAACAATTGTTCGCGAAGCGCTCGCGAAGAAGGTTGCGGTTTCTGAGGGAGGTAGAGTTCGGGAAGTATCCTACGCGGAAGCCGTCTTGATGGCGCTTGCAGCTAAGGCTCTCAAGGGCGACGTTCGGGCAGCAGAGTCTTTACTGCGGCTAATGCAGCAGCATTTGGCGGGCGGGGATGAGGCCGAGTCTGGATCGGCCATAGACCCAGAAATCGTGATACAGTTCATAGATGCCAAGGGAAGGCCTAAGTCGATCGGCAAAAGCAGCTCTGACGGCAAAGAGGCGCGTTCTTCATTGCGGCGCTCGGAGAATTAGACCGCTCCCAAGAGGCTAAAGTCAGGCAGGCCCATTTGAGCAATATTCGACTGGACTTCCTCACCAAAGAGAGCGTGGATGGCGCTGTGACCTGACGGGACCCCCGCCTCCGTCATCGCCTCTCCCGGCCTCTAGGCCGGGCCGTAGGCGGTGGAAGCGCCAGCATTGGGCTGGTGCGCCACGATGGAGGCCATCATGCCCAAGATCCAATCAACAGGTCCTAAATGCGCGGCTGCGCAACTCGCGGGCGCCGAGGCGACGAACAAGGAACAGCACGCAGGAAAATCCCTGCAAAAACGCAAAACGGCGGCGAAACCACGCCGTGAGACCCGGAAGGCTTCAGCTGCCAAATCCAGGGAGCGCTCAGCGCCGTCGCAAAGCAAGCAGGATGCCGTGATCAAGATGCTCCGACGGAAGTCGGGCGCCACCATCGACGACATTGTTGCCGCGACCGGCTGGCAGCCGCATTCGGTGCGCGGCTTCTTCTCAGGCCTCGTCAAGAAGAAGCTCAGACTGCCGCTCGCCTCCGAGATCCGCAAAAACGGCGTGCGCCGCTATCGCATCGCCACGGCGAGGTCGGTCAAGGCATAAACCCATGACACGACCTAAGCCCGCTCGCCCGCGCCCTCGACGGCGTGGGCGGGCTACGGCTCAAGTTGAGGCAGATCTTGTCGCAAGGGTATGTGCCCTGCCCGACTGCCCGCGATCCGAACTCGAGGCGGAATGGCGGCGGCTTTGGAGCCCTCAAGTGCCACGCCACGCCAGCCGCGCATTCTTGGTCCGTGCGGTCGCCTATGGACTCCAGGCGGAGGTCCATGGCGGTCTCGATGCCGAAACGCTGCGGCTCCTCCAGAAAGCCCGACAGGCGAACGGCAAGCCGCCCCGACCGCCAAAACGCCGCTTAAGCAAAGGCTTGAAGCTCTTCCGCGAATGGCATGGTGAGACTCACGAAGTGCTCGTCCTCGACACGGGCTTTGCTTTGCGCGGCGAAACCTATACGAGCCTCACCGCCGTCGCTCGCGCGATCACCGGTACCAACTGGAACGGTTGGACCTTCTTCGGGCTGAAGCGCTGCACGAAGGCAGCGTCGGCCGATGGCTAAGGCCAAACGGCTGGCCCAGCGCATCCGCTGCGCAATCTATACCCGCAAGTCCTCAGACGAAGGCCGTGAGCAGGAGTTCAACTCGCTCCACGCCCAACGGGAGGCTTGCGAGGCCTTCATAGCCAGCCAGCGCCACGAGGGCTGGCATGCGCTCTCGGCCCACTATGACGATGGCGGGTATTCCGGTGGGACCATGGACCGACCTGCCCTCACGCGTCTTACCGACGATATCGCTGGCGGCAAGATCGACACTGTCGTGGTCTACAAGATCGATCGACTGACACGGTCCCTGTTTGATTTTGCGAAGATCGTGGAGATCTTCGACGCCAAGGACGTTTCCTTCGTATCAGTGACGCAGGCCTTCAATACCACGACATCCATGGGACGCCTCACCCTCAACGTGCTGCTCTCCTTCGCTCAGTTCGAACGCGAGGTCACGAGCGAACGGATTCGCGACAAGATTGCCGCATCGAAGAAGAAGGGTATGTGGATGGGCGGCGCCGTGCCACTCGGCTACGATGCTGTGGATCGCAAACTAAAGATAAATGCTCGGGAGGCGCAGACCGTCAGGCGGCTGCTTGAGCTCTATCTCAAGCTCGGGAGCGTCCGGAAGCTCCAACAGGAGACCCGCCGCCTAGGCCTCAAGACCAAGATCCGAACCCTGGCCGATGGACGCCGGTTGGGCGATACTGACTTCAGCCGCGGGCATCTGTATCGCATCCTCTCGAGTCCGATCTATATCGGCCGCATTCCACACCGCCAAACGAGTTACGACGGTGAACACGACGCAATCGTCGCGGTTGAAACCTGGAACAAGGTGCAGGCGCTCCTGGCCACCAATGCGGGCCGCCAGCGCGGCCGCACCAGCTCGAAGCATCCTAGTCTGCTCGCTGGCTTCCTGTTCACAGAACAAGGCGTTCCCTTCACGCCCTCTCATGCCGTCAACCACGGCCGGCGATACCGGTACTATGTCGAGCGGTCGCTTGTGACACCATCGGCAAGAGCCGCAAAAAAAACGGACAATCCACTGAACACGAACGGCGGGACCGGCCCCCGCTCCAAAGGCTGGCGCCTGCCTGCGCACGAGATCGAGCGGCTAGTGTTGAAGCAGGTGGCGTTGTACCTGAGAGACCGCAGCGCCCTACTCGATACTTTGCGCGTCAAACACAAATCGCCAGATGCGGTCTCTGGCGTGCTTGCCCACGCGTCCAAGATAGTTGAGGTGTGCGAGACAGCGTCTCCCAAAATCCAAGCAGACATCGTAGCCGCGCTCGTCCGACGAGTTACCGTGGCGCCTGACAAGGTGACTATCGAAATCGCGCGGAAAGCGCTTACCGCACGTCTGCTTGATCAAGAAGCGCAGGATGCTTCCGCGTCGATACGCAGCGACACCGTCGCGATTGATGTGCCGGTGTGTCTTCGGCGGCGTGGAGTGGAAGCGAAGCTGATTGTGCCAGACCTTATGGATTCCGTCTCGGATCCCGACCCATCATTGGTGAAGCTCTTGGTACGTGCCCACGAATGGTTCGGCCGACTTCTTCGTGGAGAGGCGAAAGACGTCCAAGCAATCGCAACGGCCGAGAAACTCGACCGGTCTTACGTCGCCCGGGTCGTGTCCTTAGCGTTTTTGTCGCCCACAACTACCAAAGTCATCCTGGCAGGCCGACAGCCCCCGGAGCTAACGGCAAAGCAGTTACTGCGTTCTGCAAACAACATCCCCATAGCCTGGGCAGATGAAAGTCTGTTCGGAACGGCAAAATAAAAGAGTTCGACCGGCCGACTCCAATTCTCCCGAGCCATCCCGGCCACCACTAACCACACGATCCGCTCTCTATCCAATCTCGCTGACTTCAAACGTGACCCCGAAATTGGCTCACTGAGAAAAATCGGTCGGGTGGCATTGTAGGGAGTCGAACAGGCACCCTGATTTACCCAACCAAGCGACTTCGGCCCCAAATAGTGGCCCAATTCAGCGCTTTCTTGGCAGCGTATAACGCACGTTCACAGAGAGCGAGAACGCCCGCGACTGGGTGGCTGAGAGCATCGGATTCGAAGTTCGACACACATCATGATGCTAGGCTGATGGTGAGACCATCTGGTCCTCGCAAAGTGTGACCCCCGAAATCGGCCTGTAGAGAAAAAGCGCGGGAAGTACCCCTTCTACCACAGAGACTTACGTCTCTCCGCGCTCTTCAGGCAGAACTGCCGCCGACTAGTGGCACACTTCCGCGTTTTTTCCGAGCTATGCGGGGAGTAAGTGGAGAGAACCAGAAAGGCCACGACTAGGTGGCTGAGTGGACGAGATTCGAACCTAGACACACAGAGACCGCCCCCACGATCAGCGATATTCCTCTGGACTTCACCTGCAAAGAGAGCGTGTGTGGTGGAGGCAGACAGACAGACCTCTGAGCACGTCCTGATGCCCGGCCTCGGTTCCGGGCTTGCGGCGGTGCAACGGCCCGAATTCGGGCCTGAAAGGAGGCCGGTAATGAGTACCCCTAACCATTCCGCTGAGAAGGGACGCGCGAACAAATCCTCTTCCGCGCCGAAGCTGCAAGGCTGCGAAGACCTTGTAAGCGCTAGCCTCGACGAACTCCGCAGTGAGTGGCGACGGCTTTGCCGCAGCGTATCGCCAAGAATCAGCCGCGAGCTTCTAGTCCGCGGAATCGCCTATCGGCGCCAAGAGCTTGAGCACGGCGGGCTCGGTAAGGCGACGCGCCGCAAGCTCAAAACTTTAGTGAAGATGTTCCGGACCACTGGCCGGGTAGCTCCGGATCCCGGGCTCGCCCTAAAGCCGGGCGCCCGGCTGGTGCGCGAATGGCATGGCCGCACCCACACGGTCAGGGTGACAGAGGACGGCTTCGAATATGCCGGGACCAGCTATCCCTCGCTTACGAAGATCGCCAAGAAGATCACGGGAGCCCATTGGTCGGGGCCACGCTTTTTCGGCATCGCGCGCGCCGGTACACGGTCGAAGAAGGTGACAGTCGATGCCTAAGTCGCGAGAACTGAAGCGTCGGCCATCGGGACGACTGCGCTGCGCAATCTACACCCGCAAGTCCTCGGAGGAGCGTCTGGAACAATCCTTCAATTCACTCGATGCGCAGCGCGAAGCCTGCGCAGCCTTCATCGTCTCTCAGAAGCACGAAGGATGGTCGCTCTTGCCAACTCTATATGACGACGGCGGTTACTCAGGCGGGACATTGGACCGCCCTGCCCTACAGCGGCTTCTCGCCGACATCGCTGACGGCACGGTGGACGTGGTCGTCGTCTACAAGATCGATCGGCTGACCCGCTCGCTTTTCGACTTCGCCAAAATCGTGGAAGTCTTCGAAGCGCGTCGCGTCTCCTTCGTCTCCATAACTCAGCAGTTCAATACCACCACGAGCATGGGGCGCCTGACGCTCAATGTCCTTCTCTCCTTTGCCCAGTTCGAGCGGGAAGTGGCCGGCGAGCGCATCCGTGACAAGATCGCCGCCTCGAAGAAGAAGGGCATGTGGATGGGTGGCCTGCCGCCGCTCGGCTACGAGGTCCGGGACCGGAAGCTTGTCACCAACGAAGAAGAAGCAAGGACCGTTCTCGATATATTTCGGCGCTATGTCGATCTCCGATCAGTGCGCGCCCTCAAAGCAGAACTCGACGCAAGAGGAATTCGCAGCAAGTGCCGCACCTTTGCCGACGGGACTAACTATGGCGGTCACAAGCTTTCTCGCGGTGCCCTCTATCTCATGCTGCAGAACCGCATCTATCGCGGCGACATCACGCATAAAGGCAGTGCCTACCCCGGAGAACACAAGGCGATCGTAGACCAGGCCCTGTGGGATAACGTCCAAGCTGTCCTCGCGGAGAACCGGGTAAACCGGACCTTAGGAGGAGACTCAAAGCATCCCAGCCTTTTGGCTGGCCTGGCCTTCGACGACAGCGGCGAACGGTTGACGCCTACACATGCCGTGAAGAAGGGCACTCGCTATCGGTACTACGTCTCGAAATCACTCATCACTGGAGCAGCCAAGGACCATTCACAGGGGCGGCGGATTCCCGCCGGCAACCTAGAGAACCTAGTGATCGGCAGGCTCCGCGACTTCCTCGGCGATGAGGGAGCGGTCCTGAGTGCTATCAGAGATGAGGAGCAGAACGGAGCCCAGCAAAAGAGGCTTATCACACGTGGCCGGCAAATTTCCGACGATCTTCCCACGCTTACCCCAGACTTGGTGCGATCCTTTCTCATGATGTTGGTCAACCGAGTCGACATCAAAGCCGAGCGCGTGGAAATCAGAGTGTATCGGCAGCGGCTTCATGACCTGCTCCGGGCGCAGACGTTAGAGCAGCCTTCGTTAGCGCCGGCCGCTACGGGCAGCGACGATATTTTGAAACTCACGGTCACGGCGCGGCTGCAACGCGTCGGCCGCGAGATGAAGCTGATCGTACACAATGCCGACGACCGAGCGACAGCCGATCCAGGCTTGCTTCGGATCGTCGCTCGCGCGCATGATTTTCAAGAGCGTCTCATGCGAGACACCGACCTAACGGTGCCGGCTATAGCCGGCCAGGAGCGACTTACTATCGGGTACCTGTCACGCCTGCTGCGACTTCCGTCACTGGCACCCGATATCGTCACTGCCATCATCAACGGAAAACACCCACCCGAACTCAGCGCAAAGCGGCTAATGCGGCTTGCGCTCAAACTCCCCACCGACTGGGACGAACAGCGTAGGCTGCTCGGGTTTCAGCGACAATAGGGCGAGCCTTGCGCCCTGTTGCTGCGTGATGCTTCCGTTGCACTCGTCGTAAAATGTTGACCCCCGAATGCCCGCCGAGAGACTTGCGCCTCGGCAGCGGCCTTCTTTCCGCACAAAGACGTCTCTGCCGCAAGGCTGGCGTGACTCGAGTGCGCAAACGCGCCGGAAACCGCCCGGAAACGGGAGGTCTTGTGAAACGCGCGTGAAACACGATTTATCGTTCTATATCAATGACTTAGTGTGGCTGGGGCGCCAGGATTCGAACCTGGGATCACGAGACCAAAACCCGTTGCCTTACCGCTTGGCCACGCCCCATCGCGCTTTGGAAGATACCGCTCCATGGCCCTGCGAACCGCACGACTCGACGGACGGTTCGACCCAGGAGAGCGGGCTGCCGTCCTACCAATATCGGGCCGGTTCGGCAATGGCTGGGCGGGAATGAGCCCAAAAAACTTTCCGCCGGACCTGCCCTACTCCTTGTTGCGGGCTTGGCCCCCGCCGTCTATATACGGTCCTCTTCCAGCCAAGGCGGAGTGTAGCGCAGCCTGGTAGCGCACCTCGTTCGGGACGAGGGGGTCGCAGGTTCAAATCCTGCCACTCCGACCATTGATCTGAAATGGAAATCGCCTGCTGGAACCCACCAAAAAAGCAGCTATGTGCACAAGATTCGGCACAAAGTCAGTGTTGCTGACCGTTTCCGGCTGAGCGCCTAAAAGGCGGACGGCCCCCGCAACGTCCACTCAGCGCTGCCGCAGAAGCGGCTCCATCGCGGCGGCGGTCTTGGTCAGGCGCGTCAGCTTGACGAATTCGCTGCGATAGCCGTAACCGTCGGCGCCGCGCGCCCCTTCGGCGAGCCTCGTCGCGTCGTCGATGGACCCGGCGCCGGTATATTTTCCGCCTTTGAGGATTTGCCCGAAGCCGGCGACGGCCGCCGCGAAGCGCGCATCGTCGCCGGGCGCCGAGACGGACGCCACCTCGTTCGCGCGGGTCGCAAAAATTCGCGCCGGGAGGACCGGCGGCGCCCGAAGGAACGCGCTACGGCGTCTGCGCGGGCTGCCAGGTGTCGTCGGGAGCGAACGAGTCGATCTTGCCGGCGATCTCCTCGGTATCGTCGCCGAGGTCCTTCTCCAGCACGACGCTGTCCTGGCTGACGATGAAGGTCATGATGCCGGAATTGCCATACTCGGCCGGATAGGCGACCAGCGCGAAGCCCCCGGTCATACGGCCGTCGCTCACATAATCGCGCGCGCCGCCCTCGGCGCCCTCGCCCTGGCTCCGCAGAATGCGGAAGTAGTAGCCGTGATAGGGGATCGGCTTCACCCCGTCGGGCGCATAGCCCTCCTCGGCGATCTCGGCGAACTTCTTGGCCAGGGGACTTTGCGCCTCGCCCTCTTTCGGCGGCCAGAACAGACCGTCCTTGTTGCCGGGCGTGCTGACGATGCGCTGCGCGAACGCCGGCGGCTGCTTCCCGTCCACATCGAGCGCGGCGTATTTCTCTTGCGCGTCGACATAGCCGCGGGCGGCCTCGATGGCGGACAGTTCGTTGCGGCCGATACGGCGAATGAGGATTTCCTCGAGGCCCGCTTCGGTGTCGAACTCCCACTTGCCGCCGTCCGTCTTCACGACGGGAATGGGAAAGGGCCAGTCGTCGTCTCCGAGGAGCAGAACGGCGAAGTCGTCGCCTTCCGTCTCCAGCTTGTGACTCTTGTCGTAGGCCGCCATGAACCTGGAGCGGGCATTCTTGTCGGCCACGTCATCGCCGGAGCTGATGACCTCCTCGCCGTCCGGCCCGAGGATTTCCAGCAGCTTGTCCGTATCGCCGGCGCGCGCCGCGCCGATAAGCGCCTCGATCGCGGCCTCCGGACTTTCGTACTGATCCTCGGCCTGAGCCGGAACGCATGTCAGCAGGAGCGCGGCGCCGAACAGCGCGTGGCTCAATTGTCGAACTATCGGCATGCCATCCACCAATATTGGTTGTCACTCATTGCTCTGGTCTGGCGTTAGCGGCGGCGCCCGCCGCCCGCGCGGCCGCCTCCGCCGCCACGTCCTCTGGAAATATCACGGTGTCCCGCGCTCGCATGGCCGCGCGCCGATGCCTTGCGCGCCGCCGAGCCGCTTTCCTTCTTGAACGCGTTTCCGCTCGGCCGGCTCTTCGGCTTGCTGGCCGCAGGCTTGCTGACGGATGGCTTCTTGGCGGCGGGCTTGTTCACGGACGGTTTCTTGACGTCCGGCTTGTTGATCGAAGGTTTGTTCACCGACGGCTTGTTGGCACCGGCCTTGTTCTTCAGATTGGCTTGGAGATCGCCGGCATTCGGGCGCTTTGCACCTCCGGCATTGGGACGATTGCCGCCGCCCGCGCCGGGGCCTTTGCCGTCGCCGGGACGCCTATCCGCGAGGTGTCCACCGCCCGGCTTTTTCAATCCAGCCTCGATGTCGCCGGCCGAGGGCCGCTTGCCGCCCGCGTTCCCCGGCAGCTTGCCGCCGGCATTGCCTCCGCCGGGGCGGCCATCTCCACCGCCGGGGCGCTTGCCGGCGAGATTTCCGCCGCCCGGCCTTTCAAGCCCGGCTTCGATATCGCCAACCGTCGGCCGGTTTTGTCCGCCATTGCCGGGACGCCTGTCGCCGAGGTTGCCGCCGCCTGGCCGTTTGCCGCCAAGATCGCCAACCTTGTTGCGGTCGATCTGCGCGTTGCTGAATTTGTTCCGGACATTCGTGTTGTTGTACTGCACGCCGCGACGGTGTTCGGCGTTGTGCTCCCATTTCTGGACGTTGACGTTGTTGCGGTTGATCGTGTTGCCGCTGATGTTGCGGTTCACGTTGACGTTGATGTCGTTCCGGCCCCAGTTGAGGTCGTCGCCCCAAATCGCATTGCCGATGGCGAAGCCCGCGCTCCACACGAGCCCGGTCGCCAATGCGCTGCCGAATGCGTAGCCGGGCGGCGGCGGGAAGTAATAGGGTTCGTAGTTGGGGTAAGGCCACGAACCGTACACGACCAACGGTTCGTAATACGGGACGTAGACCGTCTCGGGATTGGTCGGCTGAATCGCGATCACGTCCCGCGTCTGCGGCGCACCTTGCGAGGACGCCTGCCCGCCGGATGCGCCACCCCCATTCTGGATCACGGTTTGCGTCACGGTCACGGTCTGCTGGGGATTGGATTCGAGCTTGCCGTTCTCCTTTGCTCGCGCGCGCAGAGCCTGGACCGCGTCCATGACGTCGGATTGCTGAGCCAGAACGGCATCGCCAAGTTTCTGGGTCCAGTCGAGATCCTTGTTCATCATCTCGAGCGCATCCGGCACGGCGACGAGATCCTTGATGCTGTCGTCCCAGTTCTGGCCAGCCAGCGCTTCTTGAAGCGCCTCGCCCGTCAGCTCCTTGTTCTTTTGGTACCAGCGATCGGCTTGCACGATCTCCAACGGATAGGTCGATGCGATCATGACGTTGGCAAGGAGCGGATCGGGATAGAGCGCGATCGGCGCCACGAGCTGCTCGAGCTCGGCCTCGCTGAGGAGATCGCCGTCCTGCGCCGTCTCCGTCGAGGCGTCCGCAGCGGAGGCGTCCGTTGCCGGTCCGGCCTCTCCCGCCGCCGCTCCGCTCTGCGTGTCGTCCGCGGCGGCCGCACCTTGCACGCAAAGAGCGAAAACCAGGGCCACGGGGATCATGAACAAACGCATTGTCGAACCTATCATCGTTTCACTTGCCGCTCCTTGTCCGATCGGAACCGCTAGGCGGCCGCCCAAGGCCTCTTTGCAGGAACGCGGCGTCCGGGGCTTGGCCTAGGACGGCTGGTTCCGATTGTAAATTCACTTTCGGGCGAACCGGCATGCGGCCGCTCCTCCTGACGAAAACACGGCGGCCGGCCATGAGGTTTCATCGGGCGCGCCGCGACAATGCCGCGCCCTGAACGGGACCGCCCCAGGGGCGGTCCGGCACCCGCAATCCGCCGGAATCCAGTCATACTTTGCGCAAAAACCGGTGAAAGGTTGGCGGCGATCAAGGAAATGCGCCTCACCGGCCTTTCTGCTATCGTCCCGCGTCTCCTCGACATGACGTCGCGCAGACGAAGTTTCAAAAGCCCAAGAATACCGAAGACCCGAGACGGTCGCAGTTCATTTAAGACATCGCCCTCATCATGTCCGCCGAACTTGCATTCAATCGAAGTGTCGATGTCGATTACGGCGTGGCCGAAGAGGTCGCGCCGGGCGTGCGGCGCATCGTGGCCAACAATCCCGGCCCTTACACCTTTCTCGGAACCAACACCTATATCGTCGGGACCGATGACGTCGCGATCATCGACCCAGGCCCGGTGGACGACGCCCATCTCGAATCCATGGCTCAGGCCACACGGGGCCGGCGCGTCAGCCATATCCTCATTACTCATAGCCACCGCGATCACTGCGACGGGGCGCTGCCCCTGCAGCAGCATCTCGGCGGGAAAATCGTCGCCTTCGGGCCCACCGGCACGCAACGCGGCGCGGTCGCGCCCGGCCTTGGCGACGGCTTCGTGGATTCAGCCTTCACCCCCGACATCCCGGTGTCCGACGGCGACACGATCAAAGGGCGCGGCTTCACCCTCGACGTGCTGCACATGCCCGGACACGCGCCGGACCATTTGTGCTTCGCTCTTGTCGGTAAGCGGACCGTCTTCACCGGCGATCATGTGATGGGCTGGAATACGACGGTCATCGCGCCGCCCGAGGGCAGCATGGCCGATTTCCTCGCGTCGCTGGAGCGCCTGGCGCAACGGCACGACAAGGTGTTCTTCCCCGGTCACGGCGGGCGCATCGAAACGCCCCGGCGTGTCGTGCGCGCCTATATGACCCACCGCATCTGGCGCGAACAGACGATCCTCGCCTGCATCGACGAGGGCGTCGGCACGATCCCGGCCATTGTAGCCAGACTCTATGGCGGCCTCGATGCGGATCTGAAGGTCGCCGCGGCCTTGTCCGTACTCGCCCATCTGGAATTCTTGATCGCGCGCGGCCTCGTCTCGGCCGAAGGGTCGAATGACGGACTTAGCGCGTTCTATATTCGCGCCGCTTCCGGGGCCGGCGCTTCTGCTGCTTCTTGACCTCTTTGGCGGGCGCGGCGACCGGCTCTTCCGTCGTCTCGGCGGCATTTTGCTCGAGCACGGTTTTCTCGCCCTTCTCGAGCGCCGTATTGACCTCTTCGTAGAAGGCGCGGACGCGCTCGGCATTGGTTCCGAAATCGTGCTTGCCGTAACGCGACGCGGAGCGGATATCGATCACGGCGGACGTATCGTCGCCCTTGACCCGCACCACCACGTCGTCGGTGAAGCCCATAATCAAGGTGCTGTCGGTCGCTTCGATCCGGCCGACGCCGCTCTCGCCGGGCGCTTCCTCGGCCACCACGTTCCAGCCGAGCTGTTTCACGGCCTCGGCGACGACGGTGAACACCGCCGCCGCGGTCCGGTCCACCAGCATCGGTCCGATATCCGGATAGGCCTCGGCCTGCAGCGCGGCTACCTCGGGGGGCTGGCCGGTGAGCGGGTTCGCGTCTCGCGGACGCTGATCGAGAAGCACCGTGAACTGCAGCGGATCGGTTGGCGCGGTCTCCACGTCGTTGAGGCGCGGCAGCAAATACGCCTTCGACAGGAAGAAGACCGGAAGCGCCAATCCGATCAAACCGACGATAAGGGCCGCGAAGTCGTTGCCGGCGCCCGTCTGCCCGCTGAACCAAATGCGCACCAGCGACACGAGGGCGATGAGGACCGCGAGCGCGAGGCCCGCGATGGAGACGCCGATGAGATTGAGGGCGGCGGGCGTGCTGAGGTCGAA
Organism: Hyphomicrobiaceae bacterium UBA7697; assembly: GCA_002482645.1. GTDB lineage: Bacteria > Pseudomonadota > Alphaproteobacteria > Rhizobiales > Methyloligellaceae > Methyloceanibacter. Next base: position 782,929 of record DLGJ01000005.1, on the reverse strand, counting down.
AAAGCGGTGCAGCACGGCTGTGAGAATGAGAAGCTGCAGGAAGAAGACGGCGATCCGGCGCGCCCATTTCGCCTCGCGCGCTTCCTTCACCACGTAGCGTGCGGTCGCATAGCGTTCGATCGTGTCTTCCGCAGTCACGTTATCTCATCCTCATGCCCATCCCCGCTGGACGGAATTCCATCCGTGAATGCCATGGAATAGCACAGCATAGCTCACGGATTGAGGCGTGTTTTGGTCCAAGGCTCCTCCGGCTCCGCGCGCCGGAACACGATCCGGTCGTGAAGACGGTAGTCTCCGTTCTGCCAGAACTCGATTTCCACCGGGCGGACCCGGAAGCCGCGCCAATAGTCCGGCCGTGCGATCTCGCGCCCCTCGAACTGCGCGGTGTACAGCGCGACGGCCTCTTCCAATGCGGCACGGCTCTCGAGCGGCCGGGATTGCTTCGATGCCCAGGCCCCGATTCGGCTTTGCGGGTGACGGGTCGCGAAATAAGCGTCCGCCTCGGCATCCGTTACGGGCTCGATGGGCCCGCGCACACGAATCTGGCGGCCGAGACTCTTCCAGAAGAACAGCAGCGCCGCCTTGGCGTTGACGGCCAGTTCTTCGCCCTTCGCGCTCTCGCAATTCGTGTAGAACACGAAGCCGCGCTCGTCGGTGCCCTTCAAGAGAACCATCCGGACATTCGGGAGCCCGGACGAATCGGCCGTGGCCAGAGCCATGGCCTCCGGATCGCAAGATTCCGATTTTTCGGCGTCCGCCAGCCATGTCCGAAACAGCGCGAACGGATCCTCGGCAGCGGTGAAGTCTTGATTGTCCGTCATATTTTGCCTGTCACCCGCCCATCTGCACACGGCGAAAAACTTCCCGCCACGATACGGGCATTTACGATTTCCTCACCCTGATAGGCCAGGATCGTTCGTGTTGATAGAGGGCGCGGGGGGATTTCAGTAACCGCGTCACAGTTTGGGGACGGTTTGTTATGCGTACGTTCCAGTGGAACGCCCCTATCCTCGGGGCGGGGGCTCTCGTGTTGTGTGTATTGCTCCCCGCCCTCGTTCCTCTCAAGGCGGAGGACAGAGGGGCACAAGTGGTGGTGCCGGTCACCGAGACCGCGCCGGCCGAAATGTCCAGGGACCAGAACGGCTCCCTGACGGAACTCAAAAGCCATCTTGATCGTTCAGATAGGGCAGTCGCTCTCCGGGCCCTGCAAATGGCCCTTACGGAGCTCGGCGACGGAGTGACCCTCGTATGGCGGCGTCCTGCGAGCCGTCTGACGGGCCGGGTCAAGCCGGTCTCCGCGTTCCGCGACGAGGACGGGCGTCTGTGCCGCACCGTGATCTATTCGCTGACACGGGGCGGGAAGGAAAACGAGATCGAAGGCGTCGCGTGCCGGTCGGGAGACGGCCGCTGGGCCATCGCCGGTTAGAAAGACGTCCAAGAGGGTCTTCCATGTCCGAGAGTTACGTTATCACCGAGTCCCCTTCGCCACGTCTTGGCAAGACGGACGCGCCCGCGCAGCCGGGCAATCCGCGCTTCACGCCGCTACGCTCCAATATCGTACCGCGGGACCGCACGCCCGCCACCAGCCGGGAAGAGACGTTGTCCCAGCTCGTTCCGGTCCGGCGCCGCCAGAATTAAGACTCGCCCCCAAGGCACCGGGCTGGCTCTTTCGGAGGAGGCGAAAGCCCTTTCGGCGGAGCCAGCCCGGTGTATAAGAAGCCCCCAGATCATCCGAAGGAGGGCTCATGGCGGGCGCTGGAAATCTCATGGCGGGAAAGCGCGGCATCGTTTTCGGTGTCGCCAACAATCGCTCGATCGCTTGGGGCATCACCAAGGCCGTTGTCGGCCAGGGCGCGGAAGTCGCTCTGACCTATCAGGGCGAAGCGTTGAAGAAACGCGTGGAGCCGCTCGCCGCCGAAGCCGGCGCGAAGCTCGTCCTGCCATGCGACGTGACCGATAGCGCTTCCATGGACGCGGTCTTCGCCGCCATCGAGAAAGAATGGGGCGGGCTCGACTTCCTCGTCCACGCCGTCGCCTTTTCCGACAAGGACCAGCTCGACGGCCGCTACGTAGACACGACGGAAGACAACTTCGCCAAGACGATGTTGATCTCCTGCTATTCCTTCACCGCCATGGCCAAGCGCGCCGAACCGCTGATGAAGGACGGCGGCTCGCTGCTGACGCTCACCTATTACGGCGCCGAGAAGGTCATGCCCCACTACAACGTGATGGGCGTCGCCAAGGCCGCGCTGGAGACGAGCGTGCAATATCTCGCCGCCGATCTCGGCAAGAACAATATCCGCGTCAACGCCATCTCGGCCGGTCCCATCAAGACGTTGGCCGCATCCGGCATTTCCGACTTCCGCTACATTCTGAAGTGGAACGAGTACAACTCGCCGCTCCGGCGCACGGTCTCAATCGACGACGTGGGCGGCGGAGGTCTCTACCTCTTGTCGGATCTGTCCTCGGGCGTGACCGGCGAGGTCCTGCATATCGATGCCGGCTACCACGTGGTCGGCATGAAGAACGAGGACGCGCCGGACATCTCCGTAGCGAAGGACTAGGGCGGGACGCATCCCGCGCCTTTCGTCTCGAACGTTCGTCTAGACCTTGCGGAACACGGCGCCCGCCACGGAACGCGGACGTTCGCGCACGCGGCCGCCGTCATTGCCGGAGCGCACGATCCAATGACCGTCCTTGGTCTTGCCCGTAATCAGGCCGACATGATGCGACCAGACGACCACGGCACCGACGCGCGGACCGTTCAAGGGGCGGCCGCGCTTGGCCCAGTTCCGCGCCAGATTGTATTCCGGGCCGCCGCCGAGTTGGGTGCGCATATACCAGCCGCACCAGCGCGAAGGCCTGGGGCCGGCACTGTGACGCCCCGCGCTGTCCGGTTTGACGAGGGTCTTGGTGGCTTTCGTGCTCGACGCCGCCTTGGCGAATGGCCCCGGAAAAGCCGCGGCAGGGGTGAGCGGCAACGCGCTCGATAGAAAGACAACAGTCAATGTCAGCAGACATGCATGCACCGCACGCATCGGCGACTCCTTTTTCGGTTATGTCTTGGGAAGGGTATGGCGGGCGAAGGTTCAAGCCGGCCGGCGCGAAACTCGCGCATGCGCGCAAGCTAAGGAAAAATAAGACGAAAGCGGGCTATTGAGGTGGCCCCGATGGGACGATTTCATGGCCGGATAGACGCTTGAGCGAGAAGCGGCTAGAGAAGGATCATGTCGCATAACAGCTTCGGCCATCTCTTCCGCATCACGACCTGGGGCGAGAGCCACGGGCCCGCCATCGGCTGTGTGGTCGACGGCTGCCCGCCCGGCATTCCGCTCACCGAGGCGGATATCCAGGGCTATTTGGACAAGCGCCGGCCGGGCCAGTCGAAGTATACGACCCAGCGCAAGGAGCCCGACACGGTCGAGATCCTGTCCGGCGTGTTCGAAACCGAAGACGGCGAGCAGGTCACGACGGGCACGCCCATCGCGCTTCAGATCAAGAACGTCGACGCGCGCTCCAAGGACTATGGAGACATCAAGGACAAGTTCCGCCCCGGCCATGCGGACTACACGTATTTGGAGAAATACGGCGTGCGCGATTGGCGCGGCTCGGGCCGGGCCTCGGCGCGCGAGACCGCGACGCGGGTCGCGGCCGGAGCGGTGGCACGCAAGGTCGTCCCGGGCCTGCGTGTGCGCGGCGCGCTGGTGCAGGTCGGTCCGCACGGTATAGACCGCGCCAACTGGAATTGGGACGCGGTCGACGAGAACCCGTTCTTCTGTCCCGATCCTGTGGCTGCCGAGACCTGGGCGAGGTATCTCGACGAGGTCCGGAAAGCCGGCTCGTCGACCGGCGCCGTGATCGAGATCGTGGCGGACGGCGTGCCGGTCGGCCTCGGCGCCCCGCTATATGCAAAGCTCGACCAAGACATCTGTTCCGGGCTCATGAGCATCAACGCCGTGAAAGGTGTCGAGATCGGATCGGGATTCGCGGCCGCCGCCCTGTCCGGCGAAGAGAACGCCGACGAGATGCGGAACGGTCCGCCCGGCTGGCCGACCTTCCTGTCCAACCACGCCGGCGGCATCCTCGGCGGTATCTCCACGGGCCAGCCCGTGGTCGCGCGCTTCGCGGTGAAGCCGACCTCGTCGATCCTCAATCCGAGGAACACGATCGACACGAACGGCAACGACACGGAGGTCGTCACCAAGGGACGGCACGATCCGTGCGTCGGCATCCGCGCCGTGCCCATCGGCGAGGCCATGGTCGCCATCGTCCTGGCCGACCACTATCTGCGTCATCGCGGCCAGACCGGCCAAGACGACGCGCAAGACCCCGCGCAAGACATCGACTCGAATCTGGAATGGCTGCCGAACGAATCGTCATCCTGACGGGCGCAGGCCTTTCGGCGGAGAGCGGGCTCGGCACGTTTCGCGGCACGGGCGGGCTCTGGGACGAATACGATCTCGAACAGCTCGCAACACCCGAAGGCTTCGCCCGCAATCCCTTGAAGGTGCACGACTTCTACAATATGCGCCGCCGCTGGCTGCGCGAGGCCTGCCCCAACTCCGCCCATTTCGCCCTCGCCAAGCTCGAGCGCGAGCACAGCGGCGAAGTCCTGGTCGTGACCCAGAACATCGACCCGCTGCATGAGGCGGCCGGAAGTAAGGCGCCGATCCATATGCATGGCGAATTGGCGAGCGCGCTTTGCGCCCATTGCCGGGCGAGCCGCCCCTGGACCGAAGACCTTTCGCTCGCGACGGACTGCCCGTCCTGCGGCGAGTCCGGCTATATGCGCCCGGATGTCGTGTGGTTCGGCGAGATGCCGCGCGAGATGGAGCGTATCTATGCGGCGCTCGCCAAGTGCGATTTGTTCGTCTCCGTCGGGACCAGCGGCACGGTCTATCCGGCGGCCGGCTTCGTCGCCGAGGCGCACAGCGCCGGCGCCCACACGGTGGAGCTCAATCTCGATCCGTCGGAAGGGGCGAGCCTCTTTGCCGAAAAGCATTACGGCCCCGCGACCGAGATCGTGCCCGCCTTCGTGGAGTCGCTGCTGACGCGCTAAGCGCCTACAGGGTCAGCGCGTCAAATGCGCGACCACTTCCACATGACTAGAGAACAGGAACTGATCCACGGGGACGACGCGCGCGATCTCGTAACCGCCACCGGCGAGGATGCGAAGGTCGCGCGCCAAGGTCCCGGGGTTGCACGACACCGCCACGAGCCGCCTCACCTTCGACTTGGCCAGTAGCTCCGCTTGCGCGGCGGCACCCGCGCGGGGCGGATCGAAGACCACGGCGTCGTAAGGCTTGAGCTCTTGCCACCCGAGCGGATCGCGAAAGAGGTCGCGCCGGTGCGTGCGGACCGGCTTCAGCTTGGGCGTATGCCGCGCGGCATCGGCGAGAGCCGTCAGGGCCGCGGGGCTTTCCTCATAGGCATCGACGGCGGCGCGTTCTGCCAGCGCGAAGGTGAACGTGCCGAGCCCTGCGAACAGATCCGCGACGCGCTTCGCCTTGCCCACGCCCTCGCGCACCAGCGCTGTCATCTCGTTCTCGGCGGCGGGCGAGGCTTGGAGGAACGCGCCCGGCGGAACGCGGACCTCCGCCTTGCCGAGATGCAGCATGGGCGGTGCGAGCATCACGGTCTCATCGCCAGCAGTGATGCGCGCCAGCCCGCACGCGGCCGCTTCGCCCGCGAGTTTCGCCAGCGCCGTCCCGGGCGGGTGCACGCCCTCCACCACCACATCGAGTCCAGTCTCTGTCTCGGTGATGGCGACACGGGCCTCGTTCTTGCCGCCGAGCAGCGGCTCCAGCATCTCTTTCAAGGCAGGCAACGCCGCGACGATCTTGGGCGACAGGATCGGGCAGACCTCGATGCCGATCGTGTCGTGGGACCGGGCGCGGCGATAGCCGAGCACGATGTCCGTTGCTTGCCGTTCCAGGGCGAAGGTTGCGCGTCTCCGGCTCCCGGGCGGAACGGCACGGCAAGGCTCGACCGGAACAGCCAGCCCTCTCGACCGGAGCGCCCGCACCACGAGGTCCCGCTTCCAGGCAAGATAGGAGTCCATCTCGAAATGTTGCAGGGAGCAGCCGCCGCATGCGCCGAAATGCGGACAAACCGGTTCGGCGCGCGCGGGACTGGCGTCCAGAACCTCAATCGCTTCCGCGTGCTTTCCGTCCTCGGCTAGATCGGCCCGGACCTGCTCGCCCGGCAGCGTGAACGGCACGAACACCGGCCCGTCCGGGGTCTCGGCGATCCCATCACCTTGGGCCCCGAGACGGCCGATGGTCAGTTCAACGATCATGCCGCGCCCCGATCAAATATTCGATATTGCCGCTCCCGCCCGCGATCGGGGACTCGATCACGCCCAGCACGCGCCAGCCTTCCCACTCCAGGAAATCGCGGACGCGCGCGACGGCGCGACGGCGATCCGCCTCGTCGCGCACCAGACCGCCCTTCCCCACCGCCTCGCGGCCGGCCTCGAATTGCGGCTTCACCAGAGCGGCGAGCCACGCGCCCGGCGCCGCACGCGACAGCGCCGCGGGCAACGCTTGGGTGAGGCTGATGAAGCTGACATCGGCCACGATGGCCGCGACCGTCTCCGGCACTAGGCTTTCGTCTATCGTTCGTGCATCGGTTCCCTCCAGGGACACGACGCGCGGATCGGCGCGGAGACTCGCGTGAAGCTGGTCCCGGCCAACATCGACCGCGAAGACCTTGGCCGCGCCGCGCGCCAGCAGGATTTCCGTGAAGCCGCCGGTGGACGCGCCGACATCCAAGGCTACCCGGTCCTCAACCGAAAACTCGAAGGCGTCCAACGCGGCAGCAAGCTTGAGCGCGCCGCGCGAGACGTGAGCGTCCGTGCCCGGTGCCAGCGCGAGCACGATATCGTCGGCAATGGTGGCGCCGGGCTTCAGGACCGGCTCTCCCGCCACCAGGACGCGGCCCCGGCGCACGAGGTCCGCGGCTTGCGCACGCGAGGGCGCCAGCCCCTCCTCCACCAATCGTTGGTCGATGCGCTTTTTTCTGTAGCTGGCCAAATTGCGTTCTCATATGCTCGGCTTGCGACGAGAGTCCTCGCGCAGGTGTTTCGTGAGGCCCGACCTTATTGAGCGAAGATGCCGTCTGCCGGGAAAACTCGGCCTACCTTACTGACAAATGCGAAGTTCGAAATCGAGACGTGGCAGGCGGCTATGCCGTCTATGCCAGGTCCGTGCTCGAACCGGGCGAACTCATCGGCGTGTGGAGCGGCCGCATCGTCGGCGCGGACGCGATCGAGGATCTGCCCGACGAGATCCGCCATCACACGGTCCAGATCGAGGAAGCGCTCTATCTCGCCTCGGTCGCGCCCGACGAGCCGCCGGACTACATCAATCACTCGTGCGAACCGAATGCGGGGCTCGACGGCCAAATCGCCATCGTGGCCATGCGGCGCATCCTGCCAGGCGAGGAAGTGACCATCGACTACGCCATGTGCGATGGGTCGCCCTACGACGAGTTCGACTGCGCCTGCGGTTCGGTGCTCTGCCGGGGCAAGGTCTCGGGCGACGATTGGCGCATGCCCGCGCTGTGGGAGCGCTATGCCGGTCATTTCTCCCCTTACCTTCAGCGGCGCATCGACGCGTTGAAACGCACGAGCCCGCCGCATGCCGCCGTTCAAACCAAGGTTATTATTCGAGGGTAAGAACGAATGCTGCTCATTAGCACCTATGTCGCGCCGAGCGGGATCGAGGGGCTTGGCGTCTTCGCGGACGATTTCATACCGGCGGGATCGTTGATCTGGCGGCTCGACGCCAAGTTCGACATCCTCGTTCCGGACATCGAACTCCCGACGCTGCCCCCTCACATGCAAATGTACCTGAAGCGCTACAGCTTCCCGCATCTCGAACTGCCCGGCTATCGCGTGATCGACGTGGACAACGGCAAGTACATGAACCACAGCCTCACGCCCAACACGGACTTTCGCATTTTCGACCGCGGCTATGCCCTGGCGGACATTGCCCGGGGCGAAGAGATCACCTGCAACTATCACGAATTCGATCCGGGGTTCGCGGGCTTCCTGACCGGCGAGCCGGAGCCCGCGCTCGATGCATCCGCGAGCCTTCTGGCTCGATGACGCTCCAACGGGCGGAGCGACCTGGCCGTGCCTCGCCGGTGCGGCCCCTTCCGGCCGCCTGCCAGGTTTGCCAAGCGCGTGCGACTGAACTAAGCAGGTGCAGCCTAAATTCGCGCCGGAGCGTTCCATGATCGAGCGACGCCTGCCAATTGGTCTGTTTCTCGCCGTTCTTATGATCGGCGCCGCGCTTCCAAGCCGCCCCGCGCATGCGGCGGACTTTTGGCGAACGAAAACGAGCGGTGGCTTCGTGACGTTACGCTATGGGCCGCCCGACGAGCGGGAAAAGCCTGTGTTCCTGCTGTCCTGTTTGAACGGCGTCGGGATTGCCGTTCTGTCGGTCTATATGGACTTTCCGGAGAACCAGCCTGGAGACGCAATCACGATCGACTTCAGCGTGGGCGGCCAAACGGCGCCCGTGGCCGGCGAGACGGCGGCCGAGGACGGCACCGGCATTATCTATGCGGAGGCCGGCGACATCGCCGTTACTCCCATCCTCAAGATCCTGAAAGAGAAGGGCACGGTGACGATGACATCGGGCGCGAACGCCGTCGATCTCTCGGCGAATGGCCGCGCCGAAGCGGTCGCCGAATTCTCCAAGGACTGCACCCTTGAGTAAAAGGATTGCACGCTCGACTAAGCGCGCTGGGCCGCGTCCGCCTTTTCGTTCTTGCCGAGCGCGGTGAAGACGGCTTTCACGATCCCGTCCGCATCGAGCCCCGCGCTCGCATACATGGCGGCTGGCTTGCCTTGGTCGATGAAGCGGTCGGGCAGGACCAGCGTCCGTACTTTGAGCGATCCGTCCAACAGACCGTCGGCGGAAAGCTGATGAAGCACATGGGCACCGAATCCGCCCGCGGCCCCCTCCTCGACGGTGATGAGCACCTCGTGGTTCTTGGCGAGGTCGCGGATCAACGAGACATCGAGCGGCTTTGCGAAGCGCGCGTCGGCGACCGTCGTCGGCAGTCCGAACCCGGAAAGTTCGTCCGCCGCGGCGAGGCATTCGCCAAGCCGTGCGCCGAAGGACAGGAGCGCCACGGCGGAGCCTTCGCGTACGATGCGGCCCTTACCGATTTCAAGCGGCGTGCCCCGCTTGGGCAGCGGCACGCCGGAGCCATCGCCCCGGGGATAGCGGAAGGCCGTGGGACGATCGTCGACCGCCGCAGCCGTCGCCGTCATATGCACGAGTTCGGCTTCGTCGGCGGCCGCCATGACGATCAGGTTCGGCAGGCAGGTTAGAAACGCCGTGTCGAACGATCCCGCATGGGTGGGACCGTCGGCCCCGACAAGGCCGGCGCGGTCGATAGCGAAGCGCACGGGCAGTTTCTGCACCGCGACGTCGTGCGCCACCTGGTCGTAGGCGCGTTGAAGAAACGTCGAATAGATGGCGGCGAACGGCTTGTAGCCTTCGGCCGCCAGTCCGGCGGCGAAGGTCACCGCATGCTGCTCGGCGATACCGACGTCGAAGCAACGATCGGGAAAGACCTCGCCGAATTTGTCGAGCCCAGTGCCGGACGGCATGGCCGCCGTGATGGCGACGATCTTGTCGTCCGCGCGCGCTTCCTCGATCAGCGCGTTGGCGAACACTTTCGTGTAGCTCGGCGGACCGCCCGGCGCGGCTTTCTCCTGGGTGCCGGTGACGACATTGAACCGGCTGACGCCGTGATACTTGTCGGCCGATTCTTCGGCCGGGCCGTAACCCTTGCCCTTCTGCGTGACCACGTGAACCAGGATCGGGCCGTTCTGCATCTTCTTCACATTGCGCAGGACCGGCAGCAGATGGTCGAGATTGTGCCCGTCGATGGGCCCCACATAGTAGAAGCCGAGTTCCTCGAAGAGCGTGCCGCCGGTCATGAAGCTGCGGGTGAATTCCTCGACCCGCGCTGCGTGGCGCTGCCAGCCATGCGGGAGGACATTGCGCGCGGCTTGCTTCATCCAGCGGCGGAAGCGCCGATAGGTCCCGCCCGAGATCAAGCGCGCCAGATGGGCGCTCATGGCGCCGACAGGCGGCGCGATCGACATATCGTTGTCGTTGAGCACCACGATCAGCCGCGAGTCCATGGCGCCTGCGTTGTTCATGGCCTCATAGGCCATGCCGGCGCTCATGGCGCCATCGCCGATCACCGCAACGACGTTGTTGGCGCCGCCCGACAGGTCGCGCGCGACGGCCATGCCGAGGCCGGCGGAAATCGAGGTGGAGGAATGGCCCGCGCCGAACGGGTCGTATTCGCTTTCGGCGCGCTTGCAGAAGCCGGACAGCCCGCCCGGCTGGCGCAAGGTCCGGATGCGGTCGCGGCGGCCGGTCAGAATCTTGTGCGGATAGCACTGATGGCCCACGTCCCAAATGAGACGGTCGTTCGGCGTATCGAAGACGTGATGGAGCGCCACGGTGAGTTCGACCACGCCAAGCCCCGCCCCCAAATGTCCGCCCGTGACCGAAACGGCGCTGATGGTCTCCTGACGAAGCTCGTCCGCGAGGCGCTTCAACTCGTCGTCGGAGAGCCGGCGCATGTCGTCCGGCGTCTGAACCTTGTCCAGCAGTGGCGTAGCGGTTTCGGCGCTCATTCGCTTTCCTGTCGGCGGCTTACGTCAAGGACGGACCGCAAAAAATATTTCGTAATATCAGCGTGTTATTATAAGTCTACCGGGCCCGCCCCACACTGGCAACGCCCATGCCAAGCTCCAAGATCCGTCCTGCATCGGCCAAACGTTCAGTCCTCCACATCGAGCGGCTCGACCCCTCCGGGCTCGCCACTCTGACTAAGGGTGATCTTCTCGACGCGCGCCTCCGCGCTGCGCAAAAGCTTGTCGCAATGCGCGCGCAGGGCTTCGCCCCGCTCGTAGATCGCGATCGAAGCCTCGAGCGCCACATCGCCTTTTTCCAGGCGATCGACGATGGTTTCGAGCTCCTTGAGCGCGTCCTCGAAGCTCATGGCCGAAATATCGGCAGTGCTGGAAGGTTTGGCCATGGTTTGAATTAGCGGTTTCCGCCTAAGCCCTCAAGCGCCCATCAGCGTCTTGACGTGGACGGCGGCCGAGGACGCAAGCGCCTCGAGATCGTAGCCGCCTTCCAGAGTTGAAACGAGCCGGCCGCCGGAATGTTTCGCCGCGGCTGCCAGCAATTGCTCCGTGACCCAGGCGAAATCGTCCTCCCGCAGCCGGAGTTGCGCCAGCGGGTCCCGCAAATGGGCATCGAAGCCCGCTGAAACAAGAACGAAATCCGGCGCGAAGGCATCGAGCGCGGGCAGGATGCGCGCCTCGAACGCGGCCCGGAACTTCGGGCCGTCGTCGCCAGGGGAGAGCGGCGCATTGCAGATATTGCCGACGCCCGTCTCGTCCGTGGCGCCCGTCCCCGGGAAAAGCGGCATTTGGTGCGTCGAACCGTAAAACAGGTCCTTGTCGTTCCAGAAGGCCGCCTGGGTGCCGTTGCCGTGGTGGACGTCGAAGTCGATCACCGCGACCCGCTCGGCCCCATGGGCGGCGCGGGCGTGCAGGGCCGCGACAGCGACGGAGTTGAAGAGACAGAACCCCATGGCGCGGGAGGGTTCGGCATGATGGCCCGGCGGGCGGACGGCGCAGAAAGCATTGCCGGCCTTTCCAGCGGCGACCTGATCGACGGCGTGTACAACAGCTCCGGCCGCCCGCAGAGCCGCCTCCCAGCTTCCGGGCGAGACCACCGTGTCCGGGTCCAGCCAGTTGTGCAGCTCTTTCGGGATCGCGGCCCGTACCGCCTCGACATAGGCCTTGGGGTGCAGCCGCTCGACGGCGGCGAGGTCCGCGAGCGGTGCCTCCTCGCGCTTCAGCCCCGAGAACGCCTCTGCGCCGAGCGCTCCCTCGATGGCGCGCAAGCGATCGGCCTGCTCCGGATGGCCGTATCCGGTGTCGTGGTCGAGGCAGGCGGGATGGGTGAGAAGCAGCGTTGTCATCTTATCCTTGGCGTTTCCGGGGACATGATACCCTACTTCGCCGGGCGCGATAGCTTGACCTCTCAGGACGGACACGCGACATGGATCGTGCCATGCCCGTTGTTCCCGCCACAGATGAGGCCATCGCTCAAGCCGCAGGCGCCCTCGCCGGGGGAGAGATCGTCGCGTTCCCGACGGAGACCGTCTATGGGCTCGGCGCCGATGCCCGGAACGGGGCCGCCGTGGCGAAGATTTTCGCGGCCAAGGAGCGGCCCCGGTTCAATCCCTTGATCGTGCATGTTCCGGATTTCGCCACCGCCGAAACGCTCGTGGCCTTCAATGACGACGCCCGCACGCTGGCGGCGGCTTTCTGGCCCGGCCCGCTGACGCTGGTCGCCCCGAAGCGCGACGATTGCGGCATCGCCGATCTTGTCACGGCCGGGCTCGATACGCTTGCCGTGCGCATTCCGGGACATCCCGTCGCCCGGGCCCTGCTCACCACGGCGAAGTGTCCCATTGCGGCGCCGAGCGCCAACCGCTCGGGCCGCATCAGCCCTACGGAGGCAGCCCACGTGGCGGCGGAACTCGGCGAAATCCCCGCCATGATCCTCGATGGCGGCCCATGCGCCCGAGGGCTCGAATCCACGGTGGTGAGCCTCGCCGGGGCCGAACCCGTGCTGCTACGCCTCGGCGCGGTCCCGCGCCACGAGATCGAAGCCGCCTTGGCGCGGCCGGTCGCGCGGGCCGAGGACGACGCGCCCATCGCCTCGCCCGGCCAGCTTGCGCGCCATTACGCGCCGCAAACCCCGCTCCGCCTCAATGCGGCGGACGTGCAGCCCGGCGAAGTTCTGCTGGCGTTCGGGCCGGACCCGCTTCCTTGCGACAGCAAAGCCATCAACCTCAGTCACGCCGGCGATCTCAGCGAAGCCGCCGCGAAATTGTTCGCCTCGCTGCGCGAACTGGACGAGGCAGGCTCGTTCGGGATCGCCGTGATGCCCATTCCGGACGAAGGTTTAGGCGAGGCCATCAACGACCGCTTGCGGCGCGCGGCCAAGGCGCGTTAGCCCTTTGTCATGAGCGAGCCCGCGAACAGCACGTGCCCCACGCTCCCGCCTCCATCCGAGGAGACGCTCACCGCGCTCGCGCATATCGTGGGCGAGGCGCACGCCCTTCGCGACCCGGAAGACATGGCGCCCTACCTCACCGAATGGCGCGACCGCTATCGTGGCCGCGCGGCCCTCGTGCTGAAGCCCGGTTCGACGGACGAAGTGGCGGCGGTGCTGAAATGCGCGAACGAGGCCCGTACCGCCATCGTTCCGCAAGGCGGCAATACCGGACTCGTCGGCGCGCAGATCCCAGACGAGAGCGGCGGCCAGGTCGTGCTGTCGTTGGAGCGGCTCACCCATGTCCGCGATGTCGATCTCGCTTCGAACACCATGACCGTGGAGGCGGGGCTCACGCTCGCGGCCGCGCGCGAGATGGCGGACAGCGTGGGACGGCTGTTTCCGCTAAGCCTTGCTTCGGAAGGCAGCTGCCAGATTGGAGGCGTCCTATCGACCAATGCGGGCGGCGTCGCGGTGCTGGCCTACGGAAATGCGCGAAGCCTGGCGCTCGGTCTCGAGGTCGTGCTCGCGGACGGCCGCGTGTGGCATGGGCTGACGGGCTTGAGGAAAGACAACACCGGCTATGACCTCATGGACCTTTTCATCGGTGCCGAGGGGACGTTGGGCATCATCACCGCCGCGGTCTTGCGTCTCTTCCCCCGCCCCGCCGAACGGGTCACGGCCATGGCCGCGCTGAGCAGCCTCGACGGCGCGATGGAATTTCTCGCCCGTATGCGCGACGCCGCGGGGCCCATGTTGACGGCCTTCGAGATCCTGCCGCGCATCGGGATCGAGTTCGCGGTCAAGCATGGCAACGATCTGCGCGACCCTTTCAGGGCGCCGCCCGCCTGGTATGTCCTGTTCGAGATCTCCTGCCCGCTCGCGGGCGATACGGCCGGCGATCTGGTCGAATCCCAGCTTGCCGAAGCCATCGAGGCCGGCCTGATCGAAGACGCTGTCTTGGCGAAATCCCTCGCACAGGCCCGTGAGCTCTGGCGCCTGCGCGAGGTGATGAGCGAGGTGCAGAAATACGAAGGCGGGAGCATCAAGCACGACGTCTCCGTGCCGATCGCGCGGGTGCCCGAATTCATCGCACGCGCGAACCAACTCGTGGAGGTGATGATCCCCGGCGCGCGGCCCGTACCTTTCGGCCATCTCGGCGACGGAAACATCCACTACAATGTCAGCCAACCCGCCGGCATGGACAAGGACGTCTACCTGTCCAATTGGGAGGCGCTGAATGCGGCGGTCCACGAGATCGTACTGGATCTCGGAGGGTCCATCAGCGCCGAGCACGGGATCGGGCGCATGAAGCGCACGCTCCTTCCCCATGCGAAGGGCGAAGTCGCGATGGACCTCATGCGGTCGATCAAAGCGCAGTTCGATCCGAACGGCATTCTCAACCCAAGCAAGCTGCTATGACCCAACAAACGCCGCCGGAAAAGCCGCCCCAGATGACACAGGACGAGAAATGGCTCGCCATCGACGACTACATCGTCGAGAGCTTTCTCGATGACGATCCGGCGCTTGAAGGAGCGTTGGCCGCGAGCGATGCGGCGGGCCTCCCGCGCATTCAGGTGGCACCGCTCCAAGGCAAGCTCCTGATGATGCTCGCGCGCGCCCTGCAGGCCCGCAACATTCTGGAAGTCGGTACGCTCGGCGGCTACAGCACCATCTGGCTCGCGCGCGGCCTTGGCGATGGCGGACGGGTCACCACGCTCGAGCTCGATCCCGGTCATGCCGAGGTCGCGCGCCGCAATTTCGGCAACGCCGGGCTTGGCGACCGCATCGACATCCGCGTCGGTCCGGCACTCGAGACGATGGCCGCGCTTCACGCGGAAGACGCAGGTCCGTTCGACCTCGTCTTTATCGACGCCGACAAGCCCCGCACGCCGGATTATTTCGATTGGGCGGTGAAGCTTGGCCGTGCGGGCACGCTCATCGTCGTGGACAATGTCGTGCGCGAAGGCGCGATCCTCGCGGCGCAGAGCGGCAACAAGCATGTCAAAGGTTTGCGTGAATTCTATGCGCGCGCGGCCGCCGATCCGCGCGTCACGGCCACCGCTTTTCAGACCGTGGGGCACAAAGGCCATGACGGTCTGGCGATCGTACAGATGATCGAGACGCGGTGAGGCGCGCGCGAACTAGTCCTTCTCGTCCAAAAGTTCCTTATGCGCGGCGTCGATCTCCGCGGCGTCCTCGTTGGACATTTTCGGGAAGCTCGGGTCGATCGTCTTGATGTGATCGGACAGCACGGCGGCCACGACGAGACGCGCGAACCATTTCTTGTTGCAGGGCACGACATACCAAGGCGCATGCTCGGTCGCGGTGTTCCGGATCATGTCCTCGTAGACTTCCTGGTACTTGTCCCAAAGCCTGCGCTCCGCCACGTCCGCCGCCGAGAACTTCCACATCTTGTCGGGGTCCTCCAGGCGCGCGAGCAGCCGCTCTCGCTGTTCCTTTTTGGAGATGTTGAGGAAGAACTTGATCGGGACGGTGCCGTTGCGCGCAAGGTGCCGTTCGAAATCGTTGA
The DNA here is from genome assembly GCA_002482645.1 of Hyphomicrobiaceae bacterium UBA7697. Lineage (GTDB taxonomy): Bacteria > Pseudomonadota > Alphaproteobacteria > Rhizobiales > Methyloligellaceae > Methyloceanibacter. Next base: position 767,281 of record DLGJ01000005.1, on the reverse strand, counting down.
TGTCCTGATAGCGTTCTTTCCAAATGTCCTTGGTGATGAGAGTGGACGGCAGATTCTGATTTTGAAGCAGTTCGGGGTGGACGCGCACGACAAGGACATCTTCGTAGTAGGAGCGGTTGAAAATGCCGATCCGTCCGCGCATCGGCAAACGCCTGTAGGCGCGCCAAAGAAAATCGTGGGCGAGTTCCAGATGACTGGGCTGCTTGAACGAATGCACGGACACGCCTTGCGGGTTCACGCCGGTCAGAACGTGCTGGATGATTCCGTCCTTGCCGGCCGTATCGATCCCTTGCAGCACCATGAGGACCGCCCAGCGGCCTTCCGCATAAAGACGCTGCTGCAACCGGGACAGGCGTTTCACGCCGACCTCGAGAAGCTCCTGCCCGTCCTTCTTGTCGAAGTCGACATTCCCGGAATCGTCGGGGGGATAGTCCTTGAGCTTGAAGTTGTCGCCCTTGGTGACGCGATAGCGGTCGAGGATCTTCGTTGGCAGCATCTTTTCCCCCTTTTTCCGGACAGCTTAGAGCAATAGCGGCTGCCGGGGTTCTTTTTTGTCTTTCTTATCGCCTTTGCCGGTATCGTCGCGGCTTCCCTCCGGATTCTTGCCGCTCAAAGGGATCGCCTCAAGGACGTCGTCGGGCGCCGGCCCGATGAGCCCTAGGGCGTCCTCCGCGCTCACATTCTTCGTGTCGAGCCATGGGCCGTAGCGATCGGGCGCGAGGATGACCGGCATACGGTTGTGAAGCGGAGCGATGGTGGCATTCGGTTCGCAGGTCAGCAGGGTCGCGGTGTCGATCACGCCGCCGTCGGGCTCGCTCCAGCTTTCGTAGAGTCCGGCGAAAGCAAACAGATGCGGCGTCCGCGGCCGCAAGAAGTAGGGGCGGCGCCGGCCTTTGGGACCCGTCCATTCGTAGAAGCCGTCGGCCGGAATGAGGCAACGGCGCCGGCGCACCGCGTTGCGGAAGGACGGTTTGCTCAGCAGGTCCTCGAAACGCGCATTGAACAGCGTGGGAAAGGTCTTCGGGTCCTTCACGAAGTGGGGCAGCAGGCCCCAGCGCATCAACCTGAACCGCCTTTCCCCTGTCTCGTCCAGAAGCACGACGGCGATGGGCTCCGCCGGCCGGATATTGTCGCGGGGCGGAAAGTTCGGCTTGTCGCGATAGCCGAAATAGGCGCGCACCGCTTCAGGCGGCGTGGTCAGATCGTAGCGAGAGCACATCACCTAGCGTCCACGGGTCTCAACACTTGTTAACCGTTTCGTAACCATAATGCTGCAACCTGGGCTTGAGGATCGACAAAATGATGCTGCACAAGAGACAAGAGCCTCGCGCGGCCAGCGCGGAAATCCACGAAGACGTCAGTCGCGACGCAATCGCCGACGCGTTTAGAAAGGCCATGATCGGCCATCTGCGCTCCCATATGCCTGGCACCAATATCAACGAACACACTCTTCTTGCCTCGGACTATCTCAATCAATTCCGCGAACTGGTGATGTTACTCGATGCCCTTGCCGCCGATCCGGCAAATTTCGCGGCCGATCTGCACCGCTGGCAGCCGCTGGACTACGAAGAGCATTTCGCCCGCTCCGAACTCCGCGACAAGGATCTCGCAGTCGCGGCCTACCGGCGGGCCCCCGAGAATGTCCGTGACCGTTTCGATTCCGCCGTCGCGCGCCTTCAAAGCGAAGCGCTAAGGTTGGTGGCCTCGGTCGGCAATGCGCTCGACAAAAAGTCCGACCTCAAACTTGTATGCGACGGAGCGGCGTCCCGATTGCGGATTCTCATCGACAATGCCAATGCCATTGCCAACGGCTACGTCACCGACGAGATGGGCCGCAATGGAAATGCGTCGAACCAGATCACCATCGATACGCTTTTCCGGCTCAGGAAGGCGTAGACGGAAGCTGGATATCCACGATCCGCCCCCTCTCGGACGGCTAGATTTCACCATGAATTGGCGCTAGTCAGACCTTATGGGACGGCTTGCGAAACCTTTGGCGCTGCTTTTATGCGGGCTCGTTTGGGCGGGCGTGGGCACGTTGAGTTACGTTCCACCCGCAAAAGCCCAGTTTTTCTGGTTTTTCGACCAGAAGAAGGAGCCGAAAAAGCGGACCAGAACCGCCCCGCGCCGGGGTAACGATCTCCCGAAGATCAAGCCGCCCGCCGAAGAGGTCCTTGCCCCTCCCCCGCCGGACGACCGGCCTTATGACGAAAAGCTGATGCGGCTCGCCGAAATTCTCGGCGCCGTCCATTATTTGCGGGAGCTTTGCGGCGCCGACGAAGGCCAGTTGTGGCGCGACCAGATGCAAGAAATCCTGCGGAACGAGGGAACGACCGCGGTCCGCCGCGCCAAACTCGTCAACAAGTTCAATGACGGCTACCGGGGATACCGGCGGACCTACCGGAGCTGCACGGACTCCGCCACCCGCGCCACGCGCCGGTTCTCCACCGAGGGTGCCGAGATCGCGACGGCCCTTTCCCAGACATCCGTCTTCGCCAGCGGTCCGCAGGCACAAATTCAGACCCCGCCGGGCGGCGGCGAGACCGCCCAGCCGGCTGTCTCCAACTCGGTCAGAAATTAACCGTCAGTTTACTCTCTTCCGACACTGCGCCGGGCCGGGTGTAAGGATATCGTGCGAACGTATTCGTATGCCTGGGAGTATCCGGACCGTGGGCTCTGAAGTTTGGACCGAACTGCATAGGGATGACGGAGACGCCCAAAGGCAAGTGGCGCTGCGTTACATCCTCGATGCCTGGGACGATGCCCTCCATGACGGTATCGAACCCGAGATGCTGGCGAATGCCGCGCTCTTCGCCGCTCTTTCCGACCTGATCGAGATCTATGGCGAAACCGCCGTGGCGAAGATGACGTCGCGTCTGCCGCGCCGCATCCATCATGGCGAATTCACGTTGCGGCGCACTCCCCAGTAGCACGCCTATCCCTGGCTGAAATAGCGCGAGGCGATCTCGACGATCAGGCCGATGCCGAAGCCGAACAGGATGATGCCGGCGATCCGGTTGATCAGCTTCAAGCGGCCATCGGTCAGCTTGTGCCGGATGGTGGCGATCAGCTCCGACAACCCGAGCCACCACAACAGGCTGCCACCCATCACCGCGACAACGAGAATCAGCGCCTCCAGATTCGTGTTGAGACCGCCGATCAGCGAACCGAGGCCGCCGATCATGGCCGCCATGCCGAGCACGGCCCCGGGATTCGTTACGGTCAGGATGAAGGTCTGCGGAATGATGCCCATATGCTCCAGAAGATGAGAGCGTTCATGGGGCGGCGTCGTCATCACCGGCTTCCGTAGGAGGAGCGCCAATCCAAACGCCACCAGGAGCGCACCGCCGACGAGTTGGATGGTGTCGCCATGGGCCAGCATGACGTCCGAAATCGCTGCCACGCTGAAGGCTCCCACCGCGGCGAGAACGCCGTCGCCGAGCACCGCGCCGATGCCTGCGGCCAAGCCGCCCCAGAAGCCCTTCGCCACGGCGCGCTGAATCACGAGCACGTTCACGGGCCCGATAGGCGCCGCCATCAGCAATCCGATGCCCAGCCCCGCAAGCACGAGCTGGATGCCGGACAGCACAATTTGTGCGCCTGCCTGCAAAGTGTTTGGCCTATTCGCTGACTACGGTCCGGGTTTGGGGACCCTGTTCCATCGGTTGCTTCCTAACGACCTGAGCTTGCAACTGACCGCGGTTCTGCGAGATTGACGCAAATCGCATGGAGTCTGGCATGAAGCAGCGGAAAAACGTGGTCATGGTCGCCCTCGCGGCATTGGTAACGGGCGTCGCGATGCTTGTCTACGCCTCGGTCGGAGAGGTCGCGGCCAGCGACAAACTGCCCGATCCCGAAGCGGAAAAGGCGCAATCCCGCATTGGGCCCAAGGTGCTATACGATGCCACGGCCACGCCGAAACTCGTCCAACGCATTCTCAAGATGATCATCCTCGCCGCCGAGACGGGCGATATCGAGGAGATGCGCGCGGTGCTCGAATCGAATGAGTTGAAGCCGATGGTGGCGGCCAAGCACATCGACGATCCCATCGCCTATTTGAAGGAACAGTCCGTGGACGGCACCGGCCGGGACATCCTGGCCACCATGCTGAATATGCTGAGCACGGGCTTCGTGCTTAGGGGCGAGGGCAACGATGCGATGTATGTCTGGCCCTATTTCGCGGAGGCCGATCTGACCGAGCTTTCCCCGCGGCAACAAGTGGAGCTCTATCGCCTGGTGCCGCCGAAGCAGGCGAAGGCGATGATCGCGAGCGGCAAATATACCGGCTATCGCCTCGGGGTCGCACCCAACGGCATTTGGCACTACTTCCTGAAATAGCACGCCCAGCGTCCGGCTGGAGCCTAGCCCTTCGGCAGCGCCTCGCCGAATCGCACGGCCTGACCCGTGGCCTTGCCGAGTTCGCCCTCCCACATGGCGCGATGCCCGCGCAGCACCGTGCCCATGGGCCATCCCGTGACCTTGCGTCCCGCGAAGGGCGTCCAACCCGCCTTACTGCCGATCCAGCCGTCTTCGATGACGCGCTCGGCCTTGAGGTCGACGATCGTAAGGTCCGCGTCGTAACCCACGGCGATGCGGCCCTTGCAGGCGATCCCGAACAGGCGCTGGGCGCCCGCGCTGGTGAGATCGACGAATCGGGCAAGGCTCAGGCGCCCCGCATTTACGTGATCGAGCATGACCGGCACGAGCGTCTGCACGCCGGGCATGCCGGACGGTGTCGCGGGATAGATGGCCGCCTTCTCTTCGAGGGTGTGCGGCGCGTGGTCCGATCCCAGAATGTCGACGACGCCCTGCTCCAGTCCCCACCACAAAAGGTTCCGATGCGCCCGGTCCCGGATAGGCGGGTTCTGCTGAACCTTCGTCCCAAGCCGCTCATAGTCTTCGGGGCCGGAAAGCGTCAGATGCTGCGGCGTCACCTCTACCGTGGCGACGTCCTTGTGGTGCGACAACAGTTCCATCTCGGCGCCCGCCGAGACATGCAGGATATGGATGCGCGCGCCCGTGGCTCGAGCGAGCCGCAAAAGGCGCCGCGTCGATTCGAGCGCGGCGGCCTCGTCGCGCCACTCATAATGGCTGGCCGGATCGCCCACACGCCGCATCGAAAGCCGTTCCCGCAGGCGCGACTCGAGTTCGGAGTGGATCGAGCAGCGGCGGCGAATCGTCGAAAACACTTGGGTGAGGGTTTCGTCATCCTCGACGAGGAGATCGCCAGTGGAGGAGCCCGCGAAAATCTTGACGCCGGCCGCACCCGGCAAGCGCTCCAGATGGCCGAGATCGCCCGCGTTCTCGCGCGTCGCCCCGACGAAGAACGCGAAATCGCAATGCATGCGCCCCGTGCCCGCGGCGACTTTCGCGGCCAATGCTTCCGCGCTCGTGGTCGGCGGGCTGGTGTTGGGCATCTCGAACACGGCCGTGACGCCGCCGAGCACGGCCGAACGGCTGCCCGTCTCCAGGTCCTCCTTGTGCTCCATGCCGGGCTCGCGGAAATGGACCTGGGTATCGATCACGCCGGGCAGGACGTGAAGGCCGCGCGCATCGACGATTTCGCCGCCCCGGCTGCCGGCGATGTCGCCGATCTCGCGAATTCGGCCGTCGCGGACGCCGATATCGGCGAGCCCCTCGCCCGCATGAGTCACCAGCGTTCCGCCCTTGAAAACGATATCGAACGTCTCGGCCATCTCGCCCCGGCTTCTCCTTGCGGGCCTGGCGCCACGCACTTAAATTTCTGGCCTTGGTAGCAGAAGGCCACCCCATGAGTCACCGCGAAGAAACTCCGTGCCGCGTATCGCTTCTCGCCGATCGCGGCGTTTTGCGCGTCACCGGCGCCGACGCGAAGACGTTCCTGCAAGGCCTGTTGACCAACGATATGGAAAAAACGGACAGCGGCAGCGCGATCCATGCCGGTCTGCTATCGCCGCAAGGCAAGATCCTGTTCGACTTCTTCGTCGTTCCGTCCAAGGGCGGATACATCATCGACGCGCCGAAAGACGCGCTCGGAGACCTGGCCAAACGGCTGTCGTTCTATCGGCTGCGCGCCGATGTGGCGATCGACGAAGCGCCGGACGTTGCGGTCGCGGCGGCTTGGGGAGGCGCTCCAACGATACCTGCCGGCGCGATCGTCTATGCGGACCCGAGACTCGCGGAACTCGGCATGCGCGCCTTGCTGCCGGACGATATCTCCGTTGACGATTTGGCCTGCGCCGCCGCGCGCGCGGAGGACTACCATGCTCATCGGATCGCGCTCGGCGTCCCGCAAGGCGGGCGCGACTACGCCTACGGGGATGCGTTTCCGCACGAAGCCTTGTTCGATCAGCTCAACGGCGTCGATTTCAAGAAGGGGTGCTATGTGGGGCAGGAAGTCGTCTCGCGCATGGAGCACCGGGGCACGGCACGGAAGCGCATCGTCCCCGTCGTAGGCGATGGGCCACTGGAATCCGGGATCGAGCTTATGGCGGGCGACCTCCCCGCGGGCGAGATCGGCTCGGTCGATGGCACGCGCGGCCTCGCGCTCCTCCGGCTCGACCGGGCGGCCAAGGCCGAAGCCCAAGGCGTACCGCTGCGCGCCGGCGAGGTCGCGATCACGCTTCATCTGCCGGCTTTCGCCACGTTCGGACTGCCGGCGGTGGAAAGCGCATGAGGGGCAAGTCTCTCATGAGCGCCAAGACACTCAAGCGTTGTCCCTGGCCCGGGACCGATCCGCTTTACGTCGCCTATCACGACGACGAGTGGGGCGTTCCGGAGCGCGACGATCGCGCGCTCTACGAAAAGCTCGTCCTCGACGGCTTTCAGGCGGGGCTCGCCTGGATCACGATCCTGCGGAAACGCGACGCCTTCAGAGAGGCTTTCGACGGTTTCCAGCCGGAGAAAATAGCCCGCTACGACGCCAAGAAGGTCGAGGCTCTGATGCAGGATGCCGGTATCGTCCGCAATCGTATGAAGATCGAGGGCGCTATTCGCTCCGCCCAAAGCTGGCTCGACATGATGGAGACGGGTCCCGGCTTTTCCGCGTTCTTATGGGACTTCGTGGACGGAAAGCCGATCGTCAACCGCTACAAGTCCATGGGAGAGGTGCCGGCCGAAACGCCGCTGTCGCGCGCCATGTCCAAGGACTTGAAGGCGCGCGGCTTCAAGTTCTGTGGACCGACCATTGTCTATGCGTTCATGCAAGCGACAGGGCTCGTCAACGATCATTTGACGAGTTGCCACCGGCACAAAGCGTGCGCCGGTCTTTAGCCATCGGCGGATTCAGCCGCGGCCGCGCGGGTCCATACTGCGCGGATAGGTGCGCTCTTCCTGAATTTTTCCGTCGCGCTTTCTGATGCGCACCGAGCCCATCTTCTTGACGGCGCGTTCCAGAACGCCGCCTTTCGTCGCGTCGGCTTTCGTCTTGAACCGCTTCACGACGTCTCCAGAGCCCTCTTTCTTCAGCTCCCACTTCTTGTTCTTGTCGTTGTAGCTGAGGGAAAATCTCGGCAATCTCGCCATCGAACGTTCTCCCCTTTTCTTCGTTGGCCGTTTCCTCCCGCGTTCGCGAGGCCGCTATGATTGGCATCCACACGTTGTATCGTCCATGTCTTTTTGAAATCCATGTCTTTCGGAAAAGACACCAGTCATGAGCGCCGCTCGTTTGACTTCGGCACGCCGTTTCAATCAGTGTCGCCCCGCAACGCATAACGACGAGAGACACGTGAACGCCAAAGCGAATACCGATGCCCCGCGCGCTTGGCAGCGCATGTTGAGCGGACGGCGGCTCGACCTCCTCGATCCTTCGCCGCTCGACATCGAGATCGAGGATATCGCCCACGGGCTGGCGCGCGTGGCACGCTGGAACGGCCAAACCCGCGGCGACCACACCTTCTCGGTGGCCGAACACAGCCTCTTGGTCGAAGCCATCGCCGGCGACCTCGATACGTCCGTGCCGGCGAAGCATCGGCTTGCCGCGCTGCTCCACGACGCGCCCGAATATGTCATCGGCGACCTGATCAGCCCCTTCAAGGCCGCGCTCCCGCTCGACTACCGCACCTTCGAGGCACGGCTTCTGGCCGCGATCCATCTCCGCTTCGGGCTGCCGGCCGAGCTCCCTGAGGAGACGGCCAAGCTGATCAAGCGCGCCGACAAGATCGCGGCCTATTACGAGGCGGTGGGCCTTGCCGGTTTTTCCCAAAGCGAAGCGCGGCGTTTCTTCGGCCCGCCGAAGAGGCTCAGCCCCGCTCTCGTCACGACTCTGACCGCGTTGCGCCCCCTTCCCGCGTCAGAAGGCGAGGACCGGTTCTTGAAACGGTTTCACGAGCTTGCCAGATGAAGAGCGTACAGATCGCCGTCGAATCGCTAAACTAGAGGGACCCATGGATACGCTGACGTTCGATAGAGACGGCTATGCCGACCCGGAGACGATGTCTCCGGAAACCATCCTCGTCTCCCCTCTGAGCCTCGTCCAAACGACGGTGACCACGGCGCGGGTCAGCCATTTGGTGACGCTGATCAACGGGGAAACCCTCATCGACACGCCCGAGACCATCGGGCAGGACCGGCATTTGCGGCTGGCCATGAACGATATCAGCGAGCCGCGGGACGGGCTGGTGGTGCCCACCGAGGGCCACGTGGCCAAGCTCATCGAATTCGCGACGGCGTGGGACCAGCAGGCCCCGCTTCTCATTCATTGCTGGGCCGGGATCAGCCGTTCCACCGCGGGCGCCTTCGTCGCGCTTTGCGCCCTCAATCCGCGTGCCGACGAGCATTCCCTGGCGCGCGCCCTGCGCCGCGCCTCGCCAACCGCCTACCCCAACCGGCGAATCGTCGCCTTGGCCGACAACGTGCTCGGACGTGACGGCCGCATGAGCGCGGCCGTGGATCACATCGGTCGCGGCGTTCTGGCCGAGGAAGGAAAAGTCTTCTCGCTTCCCGCGCGTCACGCGGCGTAGCCCATGTCCAGCGGTCGGCCCAGCGACGCGGCTGCCAGGGATCTTTCGGACGGCGACCCTTCCGTCAACAATCCGCAGATCGAACTGGGCCTGAACGCGGCCATCGTGATGGTCCGCAATCAGCAGCCTCACATTCTCGTGGCGCGGCCCGGCATCGCCGGAAACGAGTCCGGGGACGCCTTGCCGTTCGGCCCGTTCGAGCCGCGAGAGCACCGCACGCTCGAAATCGGCCTGCGGGAGTGGGTGGAACGGCAAACGGGCATCGAACTCGGCTATGTGGAGCAGCTCTACACGTTCGGCGATCGCGGGCGGCATGCGGAGCCGGGCGGCGCCCATACGCTGTCCGTCGGCTATCTCGCGCTTACCCGTGGCGCGACGGGAGAGATGCGCGGCGCCCATTGGTCGCCCTGGTACACCTACCTCCCTTGGGAGGATTGGCGGACGGGCAAGCCGCAAATCCTGACCGAGGAAATCGAACCGCGACTGAAGGCCTGGGCCGAGCGGCCGCCTTCGCCCAGCGAACCGATCCGCCCATTGCGCCGTCCCGAGCGCCTCAAGATCGGTTTCGGCATCGGCGGCGGCTGGGACGAAGAGAAGGTGCTCGAGCGCTACGAACTGCTCTACGAGGCCGGCCTCGTCCAAGAGGCGAAGCGCGACGGACGAACGGCGGCGAACCGTTGGGACAAGCTACCCGAACTCGGACATCCCATGGCCCTCGACCACAGGCGCATTCTGGCCACGGCCATGGGCCGGGTTCGCGGCAAGCTGAAATACCGGCCGGTGGTGTTCGAGTTGCTGCCGCCGGAGTTCACGCTCTACGACCTGCAGAAGACCGTCGAGGCAATCTCCGGCACCTTGCTGCACAAGCAGAATTTCCGGCGTCTTGTGGAGAAAGGCGGTCTGGTCGAACCGACGGGCAACGTCTCGACCGAAACCGGCGGCCGCCCTGCCCGGCTTTACCGCTTCCGCCGGGAAGTGGTTCTGGAGCGTCCTGCGCCCGGCCTGCGGGTCAGCGGAAGCCGCGGCTAACAGTTGCATCTTGAACGAGGGGCGCCGAGAACCGACATTGCAAACGGACCCCACCCGCTTAGCATCGAGTTTCTGCCGCTCATGACCTCTCCTTGCCCCCCTGGATCCCCGAAAATCGCTTCATTCACGGCTCTCGCCGCGCTTCTTGCCATTTTGGCCTTGGGGCTCGGGTTGGTCCTGACAATCCGGCCGGCCTACGCACTTGCGAAGACGGTCGATACTCAGAACGGTCCGCTCACGATCGAGACGGTTGCACAGGGCCTGAACCACCCGTGGGGCATGGTGTTCCTGCCTGACGGCCGCATGCTGGTAACGGAACGCGCGGGCACGCTCCGTATCGTCGGCGCGGACGGTTCGGTCTCCGAGCCCGTCTCGGGCGTTCCGGAGGTCGTGGCCGCAGGCCAAGGCGGCCTGCTCGACGTGGCCCTCGACCCGGATTTCCTCAGCAACAAGCTCGTCTACCTGTCCTATGCGGAACCGGGGGAAGGCGGCGCCGGCACGGCCGTGGCGCGCGGCAGGTTGGACGGCGAGACGCTCAAGGACCTGAAAGTCATCTTCCGCCAGATGCCGAAGGTCGAAGGCCCCAATCATTTCGGCGGCAGGCTGGCTTTCGCGCCGGACGGCACGCTCTTCGTCACGCTCGGCGAGCGATTCAAATTCGAGCCCGCGCAGGACCTGACGGGCCATCTCGGGAAAGTCGTCCGCATCAATCCGGACGGGTCGGTGCCGCAAGGCAACCCCTTTATCGGACAAAAGGACGCGCAGCCTGAGATCTGGTCCTACGGCCACCGCAATGTGGAGGGTGCGGCCGTCGATCCGCGAACCGGCAAGCTCTGGGTCCTGGAGTTCGGCCCCAAAGGGGGCGACGAGCTCAACCGCCCCGCGCCCGGCGAGAACTACGGCTGGCCGCTGGTGAGTTGGGGCAAGCACTATGACGGCAAGGATATCCCCAACCCGCCGACGCGCCCCGAATTCGCCGACGCGGTCCGCAATTGGACGCCCGTCATCTCGCCCTCGGGCGCGACGTTCTACACGGCGGAACCCGTTCCGGGCTGGACGGCGGAAGCCATTCCGGCCTGGCAGGGGGATTTGCTCGTCGGCGGTTTGTCGTCGCAAAGCATCATTCGTCTCAGCATCGACGGCGAGACGGTGACGGGAGAGGAACGCATCCCCCTCGGTGTCCGAATTCGCGACGTGATCCAGGGGCCGGACGCGGCCGTCTACGCGCTCACCGACGAAGACGACGGAAAGATCCTGCGCCTCACGGCGGAGTCTCAATGATCCTCCCGCTCTCGCTCGGGTTCATGGGCCGCTTCGGGCGCTCAGCGCCGTTGCGGGCCTTCGATGCGGATTTGCGGGCCCTCGACCTGCACCCCAATCTGGTGCCGGAGGCCGTCAAGCTCGCGGCGCTGCGGATCTTGATGGAGAAAACGCACGGGAGAGAGCCCATCGCCGCCAGGCGCCAGTCAGCCGTCGAACTCCTCGCCTATTGCATGCTGGGCGCCGACCCGTTTGCGCGCGCCAATGGAAGCGTGCTGACCGGCGATATCGAATCGCGCATCGATGCGGCCCTTGACGACGAGACCGGAACCGATGCCAAGGTCATCCTGTTGGCACTTCATGCAAATGTGATCCAGCCAAGCGTCGTCGAGCGCTTTAGGTTGGAAGCCGAATCCGGGTAAACCCACGCTAAGTTCCGATCGCGACCCTGCCGCACGGAACGTCCGCGCGAGCGATCCTCGCCCAATCCAATGTCTGCTTGTCGGCGTCCATGTCACAGATCATTTCCATCAAGGGCCTGTCGAAGACCTACAAATCGGGCTTCGAAGCGCTCAAGACCATCGACCTCGACATCGAGAAAGGCGAGATCTTCGCGCTTCTCGGACCGAACGGGGCGGGCAAGACCACGTTGATCAGCATCATTTGCGGGATCGTCACGCCAAGCTCGGGCTCGGTCACGGTCGATGGTTACGACATCATTCGCGACTATCGCGCCACCCGATCCATGATCGGCCTCGTGCCGCAGGAACTGACCGCCGAAATGTTCGAGACGGTATGGGCCACGGTTTCCCATAGCCGCGGCCTGTTCGGGAAATGGCCGGACCCCGCCTATGTCGAGAAGGTCCTCAAGGACCTCGCGCTGTGGGACAAGAAGGATTCGAAGCTGATTACGCTTTCGGGCGGCATGAAGCGGCGCGTGCTCATCGCCAAGGCTCTCGCGCACGAGCCCTCCATCCTGTTTCTCGACGAGCCGACCGCCGGCGTGGACGTGGAATTGCGGAACGATATGTGGGAGCTGGTGAGACGCCTGCGCAATTCCGGCGTCACCATCATTTTGACGACGCATTACATTCAGGAAGCGGAGGACATGGCCGACAGGATCGGCGTGATCAACAATGGCGAGCTGATCCTCGTCGAGGACAAGCGCGAACTGATGCGCAAGCTCGGCAAGAAGCAGCTCACGCTCCAACTTCACGACGCTCTCGACGCTATCCCGGCCTCGCTCGCAAACCATCACCTTGTCCTCGCGAATGACGGTTCCGAGCTGGTGTATACCTATGACAGCCAAGGTCCGCGCACGGGCATCACGCATTTGCTCACGGACCTCGCCGAGGCGGGCATTCGCTTCAAGGACCTCGATACGTCGCAAAGCTCGCTCGAGGAGATTTTCGTCGGCCTGGTGAGGCGCGACCGATGAACCTGCCCGGCATTCTTGCGATCTACCGGTACGAGATGGCGCGCTGGGTGCGCACCTTGCTGCAAAGCCTGGTGTCTCCGGTCATCGCCACCTCTCTGTATTTCGTCGTGTTCGGTGCCGCGATCGGTTCGCGCATCAGCGAGATCGACGGCGTGCCCTATGGCGCCTTCATCGTGCCGGGCCTAATCATGCTGAACCTTCTGACCCAAAGCGTCGCCAACGCCTCGTTCGGCATTTACTTCCCGCGTTTTACCGGAACCATCTACGAGCAGCTCTCCGCGCCGCTTTCGCCCATCGAGATCGTGGCCGGATATGTGGGCGCGGCGGCAACGAAGTCGATCATTCTCGGGCTCATCATCCTCGCGACCGCGACGCTGTTCGTGCAAATCAGAATCGATCATCCCGTTTGGATGGCGTTCTTTCTCGTGCTCACCGCCATCACGTTCAGCCTGTTCGGCTTTGTGATCGGTCTTTGGGCCGAAGGATTCGAGCAGCTTCAGCTCGTGCCGCTCCTGGTCATCACGCCTCTGACCTTTCTCGGCGGGACGTTCTATTCGCTGAGTGTCCTGCCGCCGCTCTGGCAGACAGTGTCTTTGCTCAATCCCGTCGTCTATCTGGTCAGCGCCTTCCGCTGGAGCTTCTACGGCACCGCCGATGTCAGCGTCGAAGTCAGCTTGGTCATGATCCTCGTGTTCCTCGCCCTGTGCCTCGGCGCGGTGTGGTGGGTGTTCAAGACCGGCTACCGCCTCAAGAGCTAAACGGCGCGGCGGCGCCACACCCTTCCGCCGCGCGATGTCCGTGGAGCGCGACGATGGGGGTTGCGTCCTATCGTGGAAGCATAGGCGCCTGAGTGTCCGCGTGCTACTGAACGGACTATGGGGGATCTCCGCGAAAAAACGGAATCGGGCGACGAACCGGCGCTTCACCGCTCGGTCGGTCCTTTTCAGATGGCTCTTTACGGCCTGGGCAGCATGCTGGGCGCCGGTATCTATGGCTTGATCGGCAAGGCCGCCGGCGAAGTCGGCAACGCCGTGTGGCTCGCCTTTCTCGTCGCGCTTGTCGCGGCGCTGCTGACGGCCCTGTCCTACGCATCGCTCGGCTCGCGCTATCCGCGGGCCGCGGGCGCGGTTTACGTGGCCCATCGAGCCTATGGATTCCCGCTCCTGAGCTTCCTGGTGGGCCTTGCCCTGGTGTGTTCCGGTCTCACCTCGGTCGCCACGCAATCGCGCGTGTTCGGCGCCAATTTCATGGAGCTCTTCGGTTTCGACGGCTTGCCGGTCGTGGCGATTGCGCTCTGCTACCTGTTCGCCATGACGGTGATCGTGTTTCGCGGCATTCAGGAGGCCATGTGGGTCAACGTTCTGTGCACGGTGGTCTCGATCGCCGGTCTCCTGCTCGTCGTGGCTGTCGGGATCTCGTATTGGGGTTCCGTCGACTATCTCGAAACGCCACCGGCATCGGGTGGCGACCAAACCTTCCTGATCGTCATCCAGGGTGCGGTACTGGCCTTCTTCGCCTTTATCGGGTTCGAGGACATGTACAACGTCGCCGAGGAGGTGCGCGATCCGGAGACGACGATACCGCTCGGGCTGATTTCGGCGATGCTGATTGCGGCGCTCATCTATGTCGCCGTTGCGATTACCGCCGTGTCGGTGGTTCCGTGGCAGGACTTGGCCGCCGCGCCCGGTCCCATCACCGAAGTGGTGGCGCGCGCCGCACCGGCCGTTCCGCCTGTTCTGTTCACGGCGATCACGATCTTCGCGGTCGCCAACACCGGGCTCGTCAATTTCGTCACGGCCTCGCGGCTTCTATACGGCATGTCGCGGCAGAATCTGTTGCCCAATCACCTCGGCCGGGTTCACCGCCATCGCAGGACGCCGCATATCGCCATCCTCGTGCTGTTTCTCATTCTGGTACCGCTCGCCTTGTTGGGCACGATCGCCGAACTGGCCGCCGCCACGGTTCTGTTGCTGTTGACCGTCTTCGCCGTGGTCAACGGCTCCCTGTTCATTCTGAAAGGCCGCGAGAGCGAACGGCCCGGCAGGTTCGAAATCCCCCGTATCATTCCGGCGCTTGGATTTCTCGTCTGCCTTGGATTGATCGTCGTGCGCGTCTCCACGGGCGACTGGCGGGCTCCCGCGATCGCGGGCGGGCTGCTGCTCGGGTGCTTCCTGATCTATGTGCTCATGCGCACGCTCGATCCGGATGCGATACGCGAAATCGAGCGTGAAGACGCTTAACCTCGCGCGTGCCGTCAGCGCACCGTCGTTGCCAGGCTTCCGTTGATCGGCTTTCGCGCCGGGCGTGGCGTCTCGCCGGCCGGGGGCGCTGCCGCGCCTTGCGACGCGCCATCGCCGCCTCCGGCCACCGCGAGATCGTCGAGCTTGTAGACATCGCCGAAGGTCTTGACCTTGCCGGTCTCGTCCACGACCGCCGTGAAATAGGTCATATGGATGGGGATGGGTTTGGTCAGCTTGATACGGCTTGTCTTACCGCTTGCGATCAGCTGTCTCACGCTTCCGGCGCTCTCGCCGTCGCTCGCCGCCAGGACGCGTGCAGCCAGTTCGGGGGCATTGTCGACACGCGGATCCTTCGCGCCTTGAGCCCGGTCGTCCCGCGCGAATACGCCGCCCAGCGCCGTTCCGCTCATGAACACGTCCCGGCCGTTCGGGTACAGGAATTGAACCTTGCCCATGATGTTCGTGCGGCCGGGCTTCTGCACGAAGGTCAAGGTGGATGCGTTGACCTTCCTCCAGTCGATCGTGCCGGGATCCACCGTCCTGCCGCCACGCTTCACGGTGATGCCGTACTTGTCGAGAATGCTCGTGTCCCCTCCGCCAAAGAACGATCCGCGCCCTTGGAGCCTCGGCAGGATGTCCTTTCGGATGACCGCAAAAGGCACGACCCGCTCGGGGTTGACGACGATTTCCGTCAGATCGGCCGAGAGGACCGGTGTCGGCGACGAAGCGCCCCCAACGGCGGCCCTCTCCGACAGAACCGTCTTTCCGTCTTCGACCGCATGAACCATGAACTCCGGTATGTTGAGCCAGACATAGGCGGGACCAAGCGACTCCGGCATCCAACGCCAACGATCCATGTTCCGGCGCAAGAGCAAGTCCTCGTGTTCGGATTTCGCTTTCGGCAGCGCTTGACGCAGCCGCGCGAACTGTTCGTGCTTGGGATGGAGGCCGAGCAAAACCGTGTCGGGCTCCGCCGCCGCCGCAAGGTCCTTCAGAACGTCGCCGGGCGGACGCACCAACGGAGTCTGGTCATAAAGGACGTTGACGGTTTTCGGATCGCTCAGCCCGCCACGGGCGGCACGTGCATATTTCAAGGCGGCGAGACTGATCGCGAGTTCGGTGGCCGCTTGATCCGCGGGCGTCCGCGGCCGGTAGCCGTCCGGCGGCACCTGGAACAAGGTCGGATCGAGTCCCCATTCATCGGCCTTCCGGATCGCATGCACGATTGCCTCGCCACGATCCGAGAGCCCCGCCGTGTTGAGCCAGAGCGCGGGGCCGGTCCGCGCTTTGTAGAACGTCTCGACGGCGGCAAAATCGTCCGTGTTCGTCCCGTTTCTCAGACCGGGACCGGCGAGCTTCTCCTTGATTTCATCGGCAATCAAGAGGTCCTGCGCCGCTTCGGCGGCGGCTTCCTCCTTTGCGGGAGTCTCCGCCGCGTCCCCATCCTTCTGCATGGACGGGCGATCGGGAATTTCGATGACGACGCTCGACTCCGCGCGGGCCGGATGCCACGACGCGAAGGACACGAGGCCGAACGCGGCCGTGAGGGCGAAAACGCCCAGCGCTTCAAGGATCGCGAATGAAGATCGTTCACGCATCCCACCGACCCCGCTTATGGGCGTAGGTTAGTCCGGGATGCCCCTTTTTGCCAACCAGAACCGGCCCAGCGCTTCGGCCGGCCGCCGAGTACCACGCCCGG
Source organism: Hyphomicrobiaceae bacterium UBA7697 (assembly GCA_002482645.1). Lineage (GTDB taxonomy): Bacteria > Pseudomonadota > Alphaproteobacteria > Rhizobiales > Methyloligellaceae > Methyloceanibacter. Next base: position 750,676 of record DLGJ01000005.1, on the reverse strand, counting down.
CCTCCCGATAACGTGTTGACTTCGCCCACGGAATTTGTGCGGCGCAGCGACGGCTTGAAGCACAAGGACAAATCCCTATACTCATATTGAGAATAGCCGCGCCTTGCCGCGCATTGGGAACCGCGCCGGCCTTGTGCCGGAACTTTTTACACCCCATATATACTCATGCTGAGTATATCTAAAGGAGGCACAAACCGATGGAGTCAGTTCAAACCGGGAGCCAGGAGTGGACAGCCAAGGCGCAGGCCGTTCTGCCGCCGTCCCTCGTTCCGGAACTCTCCTACACGCCGGAGGTCGCCCGCGAGACCGCACATCTTTACGAGCGCGTCGCACGTGTGATCCCGCCCGTGGAGTGGCCTCAATTCGCTCCTTACGTGAAGGCGATCAACGATCTCAAGCAGGTCCGGAACGCGGTCGTTCTGGCCCACAACTACATGACGCCGGAGATCTTCAACTGCGTCGCCGACGTGGTTGGCGACTCGCTGCAGCTTGCACGCGAGGCCGCGAAGGCGGATGCCGAGGTGATCGTCCAGTGCGGCGTACACTTCATGGCCGAGACCTCGAAACTGCTCAATCCCGGCAAGACGGTTTTGATCCCCGATACGCGCGCGGGCTGTTCGCTGGCGGATTCGATCACGGGCGAGGACGTCCGTGCGCTGCGCGAAGCCTATCCCGGCGTCCCGGTGGTGACGTATGTGAATACGTCCGCTGACGTGAAGGCCGAATCCGACATCTGCTGCACCTCCTCGAACGCGGTGCGTGTGGTCGAGTCGCTTGGCACAAAACGCGTCATCATGATCCCCGACGAGTTTCTCGCCAAATGGGTTCAGACCCAGACGGATGTGGAGATCATCACGTGGAAGGGGCATTGCGAAGTGCATGAGCGCTTCACCGCCGAAGAACTGCGCGCCTATCGCGAGAGCGATCCCGGCGTGAAGATCATCGCCCATCCGGAATGTCCGCCCGATGTCATCGGCGAAGCGGACTTCACAGGTTCGACGTCCGGCATGATCAAATGGGTCCAGGACAATCAGCCGTCCAAGGTTCTGCTGGTGACCGAGTGTTCCATGAGCGACAACGTTGCGGTCGAGGCGACGAACACCGAGTTCGTCCGTCCCTGCAATCTCTGCCCGCACATGAAGCGGATCACGCTGCCGAAGATCCTCGATAGCCTCGTCTTCATGAAGGAAGAGGTGACCGTCGATCCGGCCGTGGCGGGGCCCGCCCGAGCCGCCGTCGAGCGGATGATTAACCTCAATCACTAACCGACGCCCCTGGATCGCATTTCGAAAGGACAGCGATGAACGCCGGCAATACATGCCCCGTGCCGATGAATGCCGCCGATGGCGTCGTGGTCGTCGGCGCCGGTCTTGCTGGGCTCTTCACGGCTCTGAAGCTCGCGCCGCTCAAGGTCACGGTCGTCTCTCCGGTGACGATCGGCGAAGGGGCGTCGAGTATTTGGGCGCAAGCCGGCATCGCCGCCGCGCTGTCAGAAGGCGACACGCCCGAGGACCATGCGGCCGATACCGTCCGTGCGGGGGCCGGAATCGTCGACGAAGCCGTGGCGCTGCTCATGGCGCGCGAGGCGCGCTCGCGGATCGAAGATCTGCTGCATTACGGCGTGCCGTTCGACAAGGACCTCGAAGGCCGGCTGACCTTCGGCCACGAAGCCGCGCATGGCACCAATCGCATTTTGCATGTGAAAGGCGATACCGCGGGCCGCGCCATCATGAGCGCGATCACGGCGGCCGTACGCAAGACCCCGTCCATCACCGTGCTCGAGGGCGTGAGCGCGCGAGACCTGGTGGTCCGGAGCGGACGGGTGCAAGGCGTTGTCCTCGCGCCCACCGGCGACGTTTCTCAAACCGACACCTTCGTGCTTCCCGCGCGCGCCGTGGTGCTCGCGACGGGCGGCGCCGGACATCTCTATTCGGTGACGACCAATCCGGTCGAAGCGCGCGGCGAAGGCGTCGCCATCGCGGCGCGCGCGGGCGCCATCATCGCCGATGCGGAGTTCGTTCAGTTTCACCCAACCGCGATTGATATCGGGCGCGATCCGGCCCCGCTCGCGACCGAAGCGCTGCGTGGCGCGGGCGCGCTGCTGATCAACGGCAAGGGCGAGCGCTTCATGCGCGCCGTGCATGAAGATGCGGAACTCGGACCCCGCGATGTGGTGGCGCGTGCCGTCTATCGCGAGGCCGCGAGCGGACGCGGGGCGTTTCTCGACTGCCGCCCGATCGGTCCCGGCCTCGCCGATCAGTTTCCCACTGTCTATTCGATCTGCCGGTCGGCGGGGATCGACCCGGCGCAAGAGCCGATCCCCGTTGCGCCGGCGGCGCATTATCACATGGGCGGCATTCTGGTCGACGTCCGCGGACGCAGCACCGTCGACGGATTGTGGGCTTGCGGCGAAGTCACCTCGACCGGCGCGCACGGCGCAAACCGCCTCGCATCGAACTCCTTGCTGGAAGCGGTCGTGTTCGGCGCGCGCGTGGCGGACGACATCTCGACCGCCATGCCGCCGCTGCCGCCGCAGAACCTGCAGGCCGTGGCACGCGGCACCGCCGCGGTGCGGCCCAACAAGGACGGCGTGCGGATGCTGCGCGAGACCATGTCGTCGAAGGTTGGAGTCGTGCGCGACGCGGACGGCCTGTCCGATGCGCTTGCGACTTTCGTTTCGCTGGAGCGGGAGAGCGGCAACGATCCGCAGCTCGCGAACATGCTCACAACGGCCAAGCTCATCGCAACGGCCGCCTTCGCCCGCACGGAAAGCCGAGGCGCGCAATTCCGCAGCGACTATCCGGCGCCGGACGAGGCGCAGGCTAGCCGCAGCTTCCTGACCCTCGAAAGGGCCGACGAGATCGCACGCGAGGCCACGGGCGTTTCGAGCCCGCCGCGCCTGCGGATCGTGAGCCAAGGATGAGTTCCGCCGCATCGCGGGGCACGGACTTTCCCATGGAATCGCCAAGACATTTGGACACGCCAAGACATTTGGACACGCCAAGATATCTGGAACTCCCACGACATCTCGTGGACAAGGCTGTCCAAGAGGCCCTGGAGGAGGATCTCGGGCTTGCGGGCGACGTCACTACGGATTCCATCATTCCGGCGGATGCGCGCGGCACCGCATCCATCGTCGTGCGCGAGCCGGCGCGTATCGCCGGGCTCGATCTCGCGGAGGCCGCCTTCCGTGCGCTCGACCCCGACGCGACCTTCGAACGGCTGATCGAGGACGGCGCGGACGCCAAGGCCGGAGCCGCCGTGGCACGCATCGCAGGGAAAGCCCGCGCGCTGCTGACGGGCGAACGGACGGCGCTGAACTTTTTCGGACGTTTATGTGGAATCGCCACGCTGACCGCCGCTTACGTTTCGAAGACGGAAGGAACGAAGGCGCGCATCGCTTGCACGCGCAAGACGACGCCGGGTCTGCGCGGCCTCGAGAAATACGCGGTGCGCTGCGGCGGCGGAACGAACCATCGCTTCGGGCTCTACGATGCTGTGCTGGTGAAGGACAACCACATCGCGGCCGCCGGAGGTCTTGCGCAAGCGCTGGAGCGTTTGCGCGCCCGCACGGGCCATATGGTGAAGATCGAAGTGGAAGTGGATACGCTCGATCAACTCCGCGAGGCGCTTCAGTTCCCGATTGACGCGGTGCTGCTGGACAATATGGATCTCGGCACGCTGCGCGAGGCCGTGGCGCTCGCCGGCGGAAATGTCGTCACCGAAGCGTCCGGTGGGGTCAGTCTAGAAACGGTTGCGGATATTGCGGCGACGGGCGTGGACCTGATCTCGGCCGGGGCCCTTACTCACTCGCCGCGTAACCTAGACTCATCGCTTGAGTGGGAGCGGTAGAGCGCGTGCCCGCAACCGCGGTGACGGAACTCGTCACCGAGTCCGTCACGGCTTGCACGGCCGAGGCCAGCGACATCGTGGGCAAGAGATAGCCGGTATCGGTATCGTCGTCCTCGGCGGTCGCGGCATCGGTGTCGAGTGCGGCTTCGACCGCATAAGGCTCTTCACCCCGCTTCTTGTAGAAAATGTGCCGTCCGATCTTGTCGATCCTGTTCATGCGGCTTGCCCAGCGCGGCCGGACATAGTTCGCATGGTAGAAGGTGGAGTAGCCGACCTCGGGTAGCCAATGCTCGCCCGCCATGAAGCTCTTGGCGAGCTCTTGCGCGTGAGCCCACTGGGCTTTGTCGCGTGGATTGTCGGAATGGCCGTCGCACGTGAACGAGAACTGACAGCCTTTGCGGTATTGCCCCTGATAGACCACGCCGCAGATCGTTTGCGGGAATTTGGGGCTGCGCACACGGTTGAGAATGACCTGCGACACGGCGATCTGGCCCTTAAGGGGCTCGCCACGCGCTTCGAAATAGATGGCCGTGGCCAGGCAGCGGCGTTCGCGATCCTCGAACTCGGCCTGCGTCTCGCCCTGATAGCGGAAGTTCAGCGCTTCCTCGGTCGGACGGTAAGCGATGTCGTGCGGATCGGGGCGGAAGGCGTCGACCTGGAAATCCGAATTGAAGGGCGATGCGTAACCCACGGCCTGGAACAGGGAACTTTCGGGGGTGCGGCGCTCCTCGTCCACCAGTTCCATCTTCGGCGTGTCCGTCGCCTCTTCTTCGTCCTTGGCCTCGGCAACGTCCTCGTTCGCGCCCTTCGGCAGGCCGGCCATGCCGGTGAGGCTCGCGGTGACGAAGGGTCTTGCAGGCGGGGTGCCGGTGACGGCGAATCGATCGGCGCGCGGGCCCTTTCCATCGGCGTAGAAGAGACGCGAGGCGGCGCTGGAAACAATGCTCGGGCCTGTCGCGGAGACGGTGCGAACGGCGGTGGAGACGGTGCCGGGAGCCGGCAGGAACAGCTCGACTTCCGAGCCGAACAAACTGCCGGACGCGACCGCATATCCTACGCCGATGAATGGGAGTGGGACGAGCGCAACGGCCGCGTACCACATCCGACGAAACGAGCGCCGGCCCATTGTCCCTCCAGGTCCCCGTACGGCCGGCCTGCCAGGTGCCCCCCTGGAAAGCCTCCGAAACTTCTTACTCCATGCAAACGTACTGACAGAACCGCACGTTCCAGGAGCGTCCCCAAATTTTCCCGGACTGTTGGCTGGAAGCGCACCGACAGCTTTCCTGTCTTCGCCCCCCTGCCGGATCGTGTCCGGAATCCCGTTACTTGCCTTAGCGAGTGCCCAAGATTTTAGAGCAAACTGTGCATTTCGGCAACGCCCCACTATTTCGGCGAGAACTGGCTAACGATCCGTTACTGCTGACTTTTCAGCGCCGCCTGGGCTGCGGCCAGCCGCGCGACGGGCACCCGGTAGGGCGAGCAGGAGACGTAGCTGAGCCCGATTTTCTCACAAAACACAATGGTTTGCGGATCGCCGCCATGCTCGCCGCAAATGCCTATTTTGAGGTCGGGACGGACCGCACGGGCACGCGCAACGCCGATTTCCATGAGCTCGCCGACCGCCGCGTCGAGCGTCATAAACGGATCGTGGTTAATGATCCCCTTGTCGGCGTACTCCCCTAGGAATCGCCCGGCATCGTCGCGGCTGAGGCCGAACGTGGTCTGGGTTAGATCGTTGGTACCAAAGGAGAAAAACTCCGCCGATTCGGCGATCTCCCCGGCCATGAGACAGGCGCGCGGCAGTTCGACCATGGACCCGACCTGAAACGCGAGGCTCGTCCCGCGCTCTTCCTCGACCGCGCGCGCGGTGACTAGGATGCGTTCCTTGACGATATCGAGTTCGCGCCTGGTGGCGACGAGCGGCACCATGATCTCGGGCCGGACACGATCGTGCAGTTCCGCTCCGGCATCGATCGCCGCCTCGAAGATCGCGCGGGCCTGCATGTCCACGATCTCCGGATAGGTGACGAGCAGTCGCGCCCCCCGCTGACCCAGCATGGGATTGAATTCGCTGAGGACGGCGATGCGCCGTTTCAGTTGGGCGACGCCAACGCCCATGGCCTCGGCCACGTCGGCGATCGCATCCTCTTCGCTCGGCAGAAATTCGTGGAGCGGCGGATCGAACAGGCGGATCGTCACCGGCTGCCCCGCCATGATCTCGAACAGTTCGATGAAGTCCTGGCGCTGCGCGGGAAGAAGTTCGGCCAGCGCCGCGCGGCGGCTTTCCTTCGTCTCGGCGAGGATCATCTCGCGCATGGCCACGATGCGGTTGTCCTGGAAGAACATATGCTCGGTCCGGCACAGACCGATGCCCTCGGCGCCGAAATCGCGTGCATGCCGCGCATCGGCGGGCGTGTCGGCATTGGCCCGGATGTCCATGCGCCGGAAGCCGTCGGCCCATTCCATCAAGGTCGCGAAATCGGGCGACAGATCGGGCTGGCGCATGGTCACGCGCCCCTTGATCAGCTTTCCGGACGATCCGTCGATCGTGACGATGTCGCCCTTGTGCAGGACCGCACCGCCGGCCTCCAGCGTCTCCCGTTCGAGATCGATGTGCGCGGCGGCGGCGCCTGCCACGCATGGACGTCCCATACCGCGCGCCACCACGGCCGCGTGGCTCGTCATGCCGCCGCGCGTGGTGATGACGCCGGCCGCGGCATGCATGCCCTGAACGTCCTCGGGCGAGGTCTCGATACGCGCGAGGATCACGGTGTGGCCTTGCGCCTTCATATGCACCGCCTCGTCCGCATCGAACACGATCTCGCCCGAAGCGGCGCCCGGCGCCGCCGGCAGCCCCTTCGCGAGCACCGTCATGTCCGCGTTCGGATCGAGCGTCGGGTGCAGGAGCTGGTCGAGCCGCGCCGGATCGAGGCTCGCGACCGCCTCTTGCTTCGAGATAATGCCCTCCTCGGCCATGTCGACCGCGATCTTCAGCGCCGCTTGGGTCGAGCGCTTGCCGGATCGAGTCTGCAGCATGAAGAGCTTGCCTTCCTCGATCGTGAACTCGATGTCCTGAAGATCGCGGAAGTGTCTTTCGAGTGCCGCGCAGGATGCCTTCAGCTCGGCGAACGCCTCGGGCATCAGCGCTTCGAGAGACGCCTTTCCGTTGCCGTTCGCCGCGCTTTGCTTTTCCGTCAGAGGCTGCGGCGTGCGCAGACCCGCGACCACGTCCTCGCCTTGCGCGTTCAAGAGATACTCGCCGAACAAGGCGTTCTCGCCCGTGGAGGGATTGCGGGTGAACACGACCCCGGTGGCGCTTTGGTCGCCCTTGTTGCCGAACACCATCGTTTGAACGGTGACGGCGGTGCCCCAGCCGTCCGGGATGTCGTGCAGCCGCCGATAGGCGATGGCGCGGGCGTTCTGCCAGGACCCGAACACGGCGGAAATCGCGCCCCAAAGCTGTTCCCGCAGATCCTGCGGGAAGGGCATGCCGAATTCTTTCCCGACCAGCGCCTTGTAGGCGCCGACGATCTCGACCCAGTTCTCCGCCTGAAGCTGCGGGTCCAGCTCGAACCCCTTCAATGCCTTGTAGTTCTCGAGAATGTCCTCGAACAGGCCATGGTCGAGCCCGAGCACCACGTCCGCATACATCTGAATGAAGCGGCGATAGGTGTCGTAGGCGAAACGGCGATCGCCGGTCCGCCGGGCCAAACCTTCGACGGTCTTGTCGTTGAGGCCGAGATTGAGAACCGTGTCCATCATGCCCGGCATGGAGGCGCGCGCGCCGGAGCGGACGGAGACCAGCAACGGATGTTCCACGTCGCCGAAATGAGCGCCGGCGATCGCCGCCATCTTATCGAGAGCCTCGTCCACCATGGGCTTCAGCTCATCGGGAAGACTCCGGCCTTGCTCGTAATAGGCCGCGCAAACATCGGTGGCGATGGTGAAGCCTGCGGGAACGTTGAGCCCGATGCGCGACATCTCGGCGAGATGGGCACCCTTGCCGCCGAGGCGGTCCTTGTCCGCGGCGGAACCGTCGGCGGCACCGCCGCCGAAGCTGTACACCCATTTGGGCGTTTGGTCCGCCATCGATGCCTCGCTCACCTTCAATTCCCAGATTGCCCAGCGCCACCTCTTTTAGCGCGGCGAACGCATGAGGCACAAACCGCCAGATCCCGAACGTCCAAGGCGACGTCCTAAAGCCGAACGGGACGCCGCGTCTTCGCGTTCCAATGCGCCAAAAAATCGCCGCCGGGAATGATCCGGGGGCTGGGCGGCGATGCCACGCCGTAGGTCCAGGCGGCAATCCGCCCTGCCCCGGCCACGGACAGCTGGAGCGCGATGCGCTCGTAATTCGGATCTCCGGCCTCGTAGGCGTCGATCTCCGCCAGGAGCCGGCCGCCACGCGGCAGCGCGAAGACATCGCCCACGATTCGGGCCGCCGCATTGTCGTCGAACAGCGCGGCGGGATACCATCCCATGTCGTAGAGATGCCCCGGCGCGTGCGCCTTGCCGACAAGCCGGGCCTGAGCGGAGAGGCGCTTTGCCATGGGGTGATTGCTACCCTGGCGGAGCGTGCCATAGACGAAGATATGGCCGGGGTCGCTCACGCGGGCAGATCGACCTGCCCGTTCGCGGCGAGCGGCCAAAACGGATTGTAGGCGACCTCCCAGGCATGCCCGTCGGGATCGGCGAAGTAACCGCTATAGCCACCCCAGAATGTCTTCTCGGCCGGCTTCAGGATTTTCGCTCCTGCAGTCTTGGCGGTCGCCATCATGGCATCGACCTCCGTTTCGCTCGCGCAATTCATGGCGACCGCAATGCCGCCATTACCGGTCCAGAGACTGCTCGCCTTTGCATCGTTCTCAAGCGCATCGCGGCCGAATAGTCCGAGAGCGACCGGGCCTGCGTGAATAAAGGTCACCGCTTCTTGGCTGGCGCCCGATCTCTTGAAGCCCAAGCGTTCGTAAAATGCCGTGGCAGCCGCGACGTCCCGAACGCCGAGCGTCACCAAGCTGATATGAGGCGCCATGATCGGCCCTACCCCGCGATCTTGGAGAAATCGGCGACGGTCTTGGTCGTGCTGCGGATGCGGTTCAGGAGCCGCAGGCGGTTCTCGCGCAATTTGGGATCGTCGGCATTGACGGTGACCGCGTCGAAGAAGGCATCGACCGGCGCGCGGAGCTTGGCCATGGCGGCCATGGCCGCTTCGAAATCCTCGTCCGCGACGGCCTTGGCGGCAGCCGTCTCGACCTCATCGACCGCCCTGGCCAGCGCCTTCTCCTCCGGCGCTTCGAGCAGCTTGGAATCGGGAGCCTCGTCGTATGCCTTCTTATCCTTCTTCTCTTCGATGCGAAGAATATTCGCCGCGCGCTTGGTCCCTGCAAGCAAGTTCGCGCCGTCGTCCGTGTCGAGAAAGCGTCCCAGCGCTTCAACACGGCGCACGATCATCAAGAGATCGTCGCCACCGAGCGCGAACACCGCGTCCACCAGATCGTGCCGCGCACCCTGGTCGCGGAGATAGACTTTGAGCCGGTCGGCGAGGAAGTCGAGGAGGCTCGTGACTGCTGCCCACGAGACTGCCACCGTTTCATTGCTAAGCTTCTTCGCTGCATCGGTTCCGGTCAATTTGTCGATGACGCGATCCGTGAATCCCTTCGGAACCAATTTATTGGTTTCTAGAATTTGGGCAGCCTGAACTGCTCGTGCTCTTTCAGGGTCCCCCAGAGAGACAAACACGTGAGCAGTCGTTGCCGCACAGTAGTCCGTTATTTGCAACCTAATGTTGTTCTCCAAAATAATTCGGATGACGCCGAGCGCCGCACGGCGCAATGCATACGGATCTTTCGAGCCGGTCGGCTTCTCGTCGATGGCCCAGAAGCCCACCAGCGTGTCGAGCTTGTCGGCCAGCGCCAGGGCAATGGAGACAGGCGCGGTCGGGACTTCATCCGAAGGCCCGACGGGCTTGTAGTGATCGGCAATGGCGTTGGCGACCGCCGGACGCTCCTTCTGGTCGAGTGCGTAATAGCGGCCCATGACGCCCTGCAACTCCGGGAATTCGCCAACCATGTCGCTGACGAGATCGGCCTTGCAGAGAATGCCGGCGCGCTCCGCGTCCTCGGCATCCGCGCCAACGATTGGCGCGAGTTCCTTCGCCAGACGCCAGATGCGCTGCACACGCTCATATTGGCTGCCGAGCTTTTCGTGGAAGGTGATCTCCTTCAGCTTCGGCACCCAAGCCTCGAGCGAGATCTTGCGGTCCTGATCGAAGAAGAACTTCGCGTCGGACAGCCGCGCCGCGATCACCCGCTCATTGCCTTGAGTGATCGCGGTGCCGCCGTCCTCGGCCTCGAGATTGGCAACCAGCACGAAGCGGTTGGCGAGATCGTCGCCCTTCGTCACCGAGAAGCACTTCTGATGCGCCTTCATGGAGGTGGCGAGCACTTCCGGCGGCACGCTCAAGAAGTCCTCGTCGAAGCTTCCCATGAGCGGCACGGGCCACTCGGTGAGCCCCGCGTTCTCGGCCAGCAATCCTGCGTCCTCGACGAGCCCGAGACCATGCTCGCTTGCACGCGCGCGTGCCGCGTCCAGGATCGTGGCGGCGCGCACGTCGCCGTCGAGAATGACGAAGGCTTTTTTGAGTTTCGCCTGGTAGTCGGCGAAGTCCTTCACGGCGAAGTCGTTGGGCGCCATGAAGCGATGGCCGCGCGTGACCTTGCCGCTTTCGATCCCGTCGATGCCGAACGCGACGACCTTGCCGTCGAGCAGGCAGAGGATCGAATGGAGCGGGCGCACCCAGCGGAGTTTGCCCGCGCCCCAGCGCATGGCCTTCGGCCACGGGAAGGCGCGCACGATCTCCGGCACGATCTCGGCAATGACATCGGCCGTGTCGCGCCCCGGCTTCTCGATCAGCGCGACATAGAAATCGCCCTTCTTGTCCTCGCGGATTTCCGCTTCGTCCAGCGAACCGAGTCCGGCCGCCTTCAGAAAGCCCTCGACGGCCTTGTCCGGCGCGCCGACCCGGGGGCCCTTGCGTTCCTCGCGCACGTCCGGCGAGCGTTTCGGCAGACCGTTCACGACGGCCGTCAGCCGGCGCGGCGTGGCGAAGGTCTTGATCTCTTCGAAGTCGAGACCGGCCGCTTTCAGCTTCTCGTCCAGAAGCCGCGCGAGGTCTCCTTGCGCGCGCGTCTGCATCCGCGCCGGAATCTCCTCGGAGAAAAACTCGAGCAAGAGTTCAGCCATCGCGCGCTAGGCTCCTTTCCGCGCGAGGTCTTGACCGAAACCGATGTCCTGGTCGTCAAGATCCTGGATTCCGAATTCGAGAACGCCGTAGGGCTTTTCGCCGAGGTGGTAGTCGATCCGTGCACCCCGTTCCGTCAGCTCGTCATACATGGCGCGCGCGTCGTCGACCCAGAAATAAGCGTTCCACATCTTGTCCTTGATGTGCCAATGGGGAACGGCGTCCCGCGCTTCGGGCACCTGGGTCAACATGACATGGGCCCCATCGCGCGCGGCGATGGCGAAATCCGCCGGCTCGCCCCACACGCCGAGCGTGCGGAAGCCGACCTTGTCGGCCCAATAGGCGATCGTCTTCGGCAGGTCGCGCGCGAACAACACGGGGGCTTGATGCAAGATCCTCGCTTGGCTCATGACGCACCGCCCGCCTCGGTCTTGAGCCACGCGGCGCAGCACGCCTTGGCGAGATCGCGCACGCGCAGGATATAGGCCTGACGCTCCGTCACGGAGATCACGCCGCGAGCATCCAAGAGATTGAAGATGTGCGAGGCCTTGATGGCCTGATCGTAGGCGGGCAGCACCATCAAATGGCGCCCGCCGTTCTCGCCCGCCTCCAGCAGCGCCTTGCACTCGGCCTCCGCATCGCGGAAATGCTCGAACAGCTTCGCCGTGTTCGCATGCTCGAAATTGTGCCGGGAATATTCCTGCTCGGCCTGGTGGAAGACATCTCCATAGGTGACTTTGGCGTCGCCTTCCCCGCCGTTGAAGTTGAGGTCGTAGACGTTGTCGACGCCCTGCACATACATGGCCAGGCGCTCGAGGCCGTAGGTCAGTTCGCCGGAGACCGGGTCGCAATCGAATCCGCCCACCTGCTGGAAGTAGGTGAACTGCGAGACTTCCATGCCGTCGCACCACACTTCCCAGCCGAGCCCCCAGGCACCGAGCGTGGGGCTCTCCCAGTCGTCCTCGACGAAGCGGATGTCGTGGTTCTTCGGGTCGATGCCGATGGCGTAAAGACTATCGAGATAGAGGTCCTGAATATCCGCCGGCGACGGCTTCAAGATGACCTGGAACTGGTAATAGTGCTGAAGCCGGTTGGGGTTCTCGCCATAGCGGCCGTCCTTTGGGCGCCGCGAGGGCTGCACATAGGCCGCGCGCCAATGCTTCGGACCGAGCGAGCGCAGCGTCGTGGCGGGATGGAACGTGCCGGCGCCGATCTCCATGTCATATGGCTGGAGAATGATGCAGCCCTGATCGGCCCAAAAGCGCTGTAGCTTCAGGATGAGATCCTGGAACGAAGGCGCGGCGGACCTTTTTGTGGATTTCGAAGGCTTGGACATGTCCGATTCGTCAGGGGCGGGATTTCCGCCGCACGCTATTTCGTTGCGGCCGACAATGGAAGCCATAGAAGGACGGCCATTGCCACCAGGAAAGGGCCGGTTCCGGACCTAGCGGGTCTCCTTGGGGCGGTAGATGCCGGTTTCGGGGTCCTGCTCCAGCGGCACGGCGCTCTCGATATCCCGCCGTTCCATGGCTTCCTCGGCCTTGCGCAGCTCCGCGCGGACCCGTTCTCGCTCCCGCTTCAGATGCCGCCTGACCAGAAGCAGGCCCGCGCCGATGGCCGCCAAGAGAAGAAGCTGAGGCATCGTTTTACAATCCGAAACGCGACCACAGCGCGCGGGCCTCGATCGCGGAAATGACGTCCGCGGCGAAGCCTTGCGGCCATTGGCCGAAGTCCAACCCACTCACGCCCGCCGAAACGGACTTCTTTCCCCGGCGGAGCCACGATGTCGCGGGCGCAACGAGCTTGAACCGGACATCCTCGCCGAAGACCTCGCGCATCCTGGTGCGCAAATCCGACAGCCCGTCGATCAGGCCGAGTTCGAGCGCCGTCTTGCCGGACCAGAACGCGCCGGTGAACAACTCGTCGTCCGGCTTGGTCAGCTTGCCGCCGCGCCGCGACTTCACCATGCCGATGAAGGCCTCGTGGACGTCGAGCTGAATCTCCTTGATGCGCTTCACGTCTTCGGGCTTTTCCGGCAGGAAAGGATCGAGCGTGTCCTTGCTCGTACCGGCCGTATAGACGCGGCGCTCGACGCCGATCTTCTCCATGAGACCGGGAAATCCGAACCCGGCCGCGATCACGCCGATCGACCCGACAATCGAGCTCGGGTCCGCGTAAATCTCGTCGCCGGCGAGCGAGAGCATGTAACCTCCCGAGGCCGCCACATCCTCGCAAAACGCGTAGACCTTGAGGTTCTTCTCCGCGGCAAGCGCACGAATGCGCTTATGGATCAGCGTGGACTGTACGGCCGCGCCGCCCGGCGAATTGATCTGAATGGCGACCGCCTTGGCCCCGCGCATGGAGAACGCCTTGTCGATCGAGGCCGCGACGGTCGGCAGCGAAAGTTCCTGCTTGAACGGAGAGTTTACGCCGATCGGGCCGCTGAAACGCAGCACCGGCACGAGGGGGCGCGGCTTCGTCCATTTCTCCGGAAGCACGGACTTCACTGCTGTCATCAAACCATTTTCGCTCATAAATGCACCGTATCGTGAGACCCAACCAGATCAAGAGTTGTCCACTAGATCGGGACCAATAAAGGCTAGACGGGGGCAAGGAAAGCGCCGCTGCCGCTCCCCCTCGGCGCCGCCCGTTAACGTCCATGCGCGATCGGACATGGGACCGCCCTTGCGAACATGCTACAGATCGAATCCCGCCGGACGTTCCGGTCCGGTGAAAAGCGCCGGTGGCATTTCCGGCGTCCCGTCCCGAGGAAGACATCCCATGAGAAAGTTTGCGATCCTTGCAAGTTTGGCCGCGGCGGTCGCGCTTGTTTGCGTCACGCTGGCACCGCCTTCCGCCGACGCGGGCTGGCGCCGCAAGGCCTGGCAGAACGGCTACTATAGCCAGGGCTATCATGGCCGGCGCTTTGTCGCCCCTGGCCCTTACGCCTATGTCCGGCCAAGGGCGGGCTATTACGCGCCACGGACTTGCAATCGCCAGCGCTATGGCTGTGGCACCTACCCTTACGCCTACTACCCCTATTGGCGCGACCGGACCTTCCGGGGGTGGTACAATTAGCGTTCCGCGCAACCTGTTGCGATTTCTCGAAGGGCCGGTCTCCGCACAAGGGACCGGCCCTTTGTATTGCCGCTGAGTATTGCCGCTGAACTCCCGATGAACGGGTCCCTCAGACCCGGTTCAGCCCCTCGCCTCTAGACCTCTCCTCAAGACCGAGGACTTGAGACGGCGCGCCAGGCGCCAAGAGAGAGGTAAGAGAGATGCTGAAGACGACAATTCTCGCAGCGGCCGCGGTGATGGCCTTCGGGGTCACGTCCGCCTATGCAAGCCACGATGGCGGTCATGACCGTGGCACCCGCGGCGGTCACCACCAAAAGTATAGCGGCGCGTCCCACGAAGCCCATTACCGGGGTCACCGTCACGGCCGCCACAATCGCCATGACTGGCGGCATTGGGACCGTTACGGATCGAGCTGGTTCGACCACCGCGGACGCCGTCACTGCCGCACGGTGCCCCGGAAAGTCTCAATCAAGGCCTGGGACCGCAGGGGCAATCCCTACCACAAATGGGTTTGGAAGGATGTGAGAGTCTGCGCCTAGCAAACCTTCCGCGCCCGGGAATCCTCCCTAGTTCCGGGCACCTTCGGGGCTGCCGCCGATCCCCCATGGCGGCGGCCCTCTTCTTGGCCGAAACGCCGCTACACTCGAGACCCATCGAGGGAAAGCGCCGTCCCGCCGCGCAAGACGGCTTCGGCCTCTTTCGTATAGGCGCCGCCGGCCTCATGCAGCACAAGCCCGGGCAAGACGCGTAATCCCGCGCGGCTGTTCTTCCGCCCCCGGACGATGACGCGGCCCGCGGGAGCTTCCGGCCTCGGAAAGAGCGGGAAGATGGCGAGATCGCCGAAGCGGTCCTTCAGCGCCTCCAAAAGGCTGCCAAGCTGGCCGGCGCGGTGAATGAGGGTGAGCGATCCTTTCGGCGCGGCCATGGTCGCGAGAAACCGGATCCAGCGCTCCAATTCGCCTTGCGGCATCACATGCGCCGCCGCGCGCGAAGCGTCCGGCGCCGCCCGGACGGAGCCTTCGGCGTAGAACGGCGGATTGGCCATGACGTGGTCGTATCCCTCGCGGATCAGTCCAGCCTGCCCCAAAACCTTGGACGGGGCGGTAAGGTCGGCCGCAATCGCCCGAAACCGGGCCTCGAAGCCGTTTCGGACCGCGTTCGTCTTGGCCAGTGCGCATTGGGCTTCGTCGATCTCGACGGCGGTGACGTTGGCCTCGGGAACACGGGCGAGGACGCATAGTCCCGCAGTTCCCGCGCCCGCGCCCGCATCGAGCACGCTCTCGCCGCCTTTTGCAGGAACGGCGGCCGCGAGAAATACCGCGTCGCTTCCGGCCCGATGTCCCGCCTTGTACTGGACGACGTCGATCCGCCCTCCGAGAAACGCATCGGCGGTCGTCTCCGGCCGGTCCCCGCCGTCAGGATTTTTGTTCGCGTTCGAGATCATCGCCGACGCCCGCCTCGGTCAGCAGCACGCGCGCCTTATCGACGGAGCCTTCCCGAACGAGAATGCGCTGGGGCAGAATTCCTATCGATCCTTCCATCACGCTCATATTCGTGTCGAGGACGATGAATTCAATTCCCGCCTCTTTGAGGAGCGCACCCACAAAGGACAGGAGCACGGGATCGTTCGACCGTATCAATTCCTTCATTGCCAAAACCGCTCCCGGCAAACCCTGGACGGGTTGATCTTCGTCTGAGACCGCCGACAATACGCGTGCTATAAGCCCCCGCACTGGGGGAAACGAAAACCTCATCGGAGGAGACTAGCCCGTGGGCATCGTCGTCAAGCTCTCCGGCGCGCGCGAACCGAGCGCGAGCCCTGCCCCACTCTTCGCGCTTGTCGAGGAGGACATGGCGCATGTCAACCAGATCATCCTGGACAAGGCCCGTTCCAACGTCGACCTGATCCCGGAACTGGCCCGGCATCTCATCGATTCTGGCGGGAAGCGTTTGCGCCCCATGCTGACGATCGCGGCGGCGAAGCTGTGCGGCTACGAGGGCGAGGGACACCGGCGGCTCGCGGCCTCCGTGGAGTTCATGCATACCGCGACGCTGCTCCATGACGACGTGGTCGACGAAAGCAGCCTGCGGCGCGGCAAGACCACGGCCAGACTCCTTTGGGGCAACGAAGCGAGCGTGCTGGTCGGCGACTATCTGCTGGGTCAAGCCTTCAAGATGATGGTCGATGTCGGCTCGCTCGGCGCGCTGCGCATCCTGTCCGACGCGGCGGCGGTCATCGCCGAAGGCGAGGTGATGCAGCTCATCACCGCCAACAATACCGACACGACCGAGGACGACTATCTCTCCGTCATCGAAGCGAAGACGGCGGCCCTGTTCGCCGCGGCCGCGGAAGTGGGCGCGGTGGTCGCCGAACGGCCCAAGTCGGAGGCGGCGGCGCTACGCTCCTTCGGCCGGAATCTCGGCGTCGCATTCCAGCTCGTGGACGATGCGCTCGATTATTCGGGCGAGCAGTCGAAGCTCGGCAAGAGCGTGGGCGACGATTTCCGCGACGGCAAGATCACGCTTCCCGTCGTGTTGAGCTACCGGCGCGGCGACGCCGGGGAACGCGCCTTTTGGGAGCGGACGCTCAAAGAGGGCGAGATCGGCGACGACGATCTCGAAAAGGCGGTGGAGTTGATTTCCCGGCACAACGCCTTGGCCGATACGATGGAGCGCGCGCGCCATTACGGCGCCATCGCCCGTGACGCCCTGGCGATCTTCCCGGACAACGACATCAAGTCCGCGCTGCTCGGCGCCATCGAATTCTCGGTGAGCCGTCCCTACTAAGCCTCAACCCGCCGAAGGATCGCCGAGCGTACTCGCGGTGACCCACCAATCGGGCTCCTGCTCGGCCAGCAGGATCGCGGCACGCAGCGCCTCGCGAGGTTTCTCGAACACCGCGAAGCACGTCGCGCCGCTGCCCGACAGCCGGACAAGCCTCTCTCCGTCCAGCGCCCTCAGCCGCTCAAGCACGGCATCGATCTCCGGCGCGAGAGCGATCGCGACACGCTCGAGATCGTTGCTCCGCGTGGACGCATAGGCGATCAGCGCTTCAAAGCTGCCGTCGAAATCGGGGGGCGGCTCAACCTCTGGCGTGCCATCCAGCGGAGGCGCGTTCAGGGCGCCATAGACCGCCGATGTCGCAAGCTCCACATGCGGATTGGCCAGCACCACACCGCATCGAGGAAAACCCGCCACCGGCGCGACGATTTCGCCCCGTCCCGTCATCAGCGCCGGGGCGCTGCGCAAACAGACGGCAACGTCGGAGCCGAGGTCCGGCGCGATCGACTCCGCATCCCGCATGGAGAAGACGCCGCCGCTCGCCTGCACGAGCAGTCTGAGCGCGGCCGCGGCATCGGCCGACCCGCCGCCGAGCCCCGCCGCGACGGGGAGCGTCTTCACCAGCCGGAAGCGTCCTTCAGCGAGTGCCGGGATGCGCGCGCACGCGGCCTCGGCCGCATCCAGGATCAGATTTCCGCCGCCAAGCGCGGTTGCAAAGGGACCTGCGGCATCGAGCGTGAACGCGTGCTGCGGCGACGCGTCCGCGCCCGGCGGCACAGCCCTCAAATTCGGCTCCGTCTTCGGAGCGAACGCGACCGTGTCTCCGACACCGGCAAAGGCGACCAGACTCCGCAATTCGTGGAAGCCATCGGCGCGGCGGCCGAGAATCTCAAGCGTCAGATTGAGCTTCGCCCAAGCAATGTCCCGTAATCCCATATCGCGACGTGACGTATCGCGAACCGGATCTTATTGCGAGGATTTCCGCTTGGTCTCGACCGTACCGGATGCCGATTTGGTCACGGTGGTCTCTTCCAGCCCCGAAGCGATCTTCGCATTCAGCTGACCGCGCAAATCGTCCTCCGGCTCCAGGGACAGAGACTGCTGCCACTGATACTTGGCTTCCAGCTTGCGGCCCACGCGCCAATAGGCATCGCCCAGATGATCGTTGATGATGGGATCGTCCGGCCGCAACTCCACCGCCCGTTCGAGATATTCGACCGCTTCGGGCATGTTTCCCAGCCGGTAATGGGCCCAGCCGAGACTGTCGACATAATAGCCGTCATCGGGCTTCAGGCTCACGGCCTTGCGGATGTAGTCCATGGCCTGCTTCAGGTTCATACCCTGATCGACCCAGGAATAGCCCAGGTAATTGAGGACCAAAGACTCGTCAGGATTGAGCTCGAGGGCCTTGTTGAAATCCGCCTCGGCGCCCGGCCAATTCTTCAGACGCTCGTTGCAGACGCCGCGCGAATAGAACAACGCCCAGTCTCGTTTGGAGGGCTTGTCCACGAGAGCGATCGCCTGATCGTAATATTCGAGCGCTTCGTCATAGCGCTCGTTGGCGCGCATGATGTTGCCCAACGCATCCAAAGGCCGGACATCGTTCGGGTTCTTGGCGATAATGTCATGAAGCAGGTTCTTGGCTTCGTCGACACGCTTGAGGGAATTCAGGGCGAAAGCCTTCTGAATCTGAACGTTCACCCACAGCGGAGACGACCGCGGGATGGCGTCGAAGGCGGCGATTTCCGCATCGTACTTATTCGCGGTCGAATAGGCCTCGGCCAGGGCAATCTGGGCCAGGGGGAAGTCGGGTTTCAGGAGAAGGGCCAACTTCAGGTAGACGACACCCATATCGAGACCGCCTTCGCCGGCCACGGCATCGCCGATCCCGTAAAAGACCTCGGCGAGCCCGTCGGTCGGGTTCTGGGCAATCAGTCCCGGCTTGCCGCCCTTCTCGATCTCTTCGAGAAGGTCCTCGGTCAAGGGGTGCGGCGCCGTCTTGGCCATATGCATCTTCAACGTCGCGACCGCCAAATTGTTCTGGTTGCGGTTCACGGCGTGGCGCGCATAGGCGTCGGCGATCCGGAGCGTGGTGGGGCTGCGTTTGAAGGCCTCGTCGTAGGATTTGTCGGCGAGCCGATGCCGGCCGGCCACGTCGGCGATCAAAGCACGGTGATAGCGCTGGTAGTACTGGGCCCAATCGGCATTGCTCAGCGTATCCAGCATCTCAAACGCTTCGGAGTGCTTCCCGTCGGCTTCCAGAACCCAGGCGCGCGCCAGCGTCGAGGTGAGATCGGCGATCGGCCCCTGCCGTGCCGCGGCGAAGTGCGTATCGGCCTTCTTGTAGTCGCCCCGCTTGAAGGCATCGATGCCGAGCAGGAACTGCGCGAAACGATGCGAGGGTTCGATCTTGACCAGATCGTTCGCGAGCTTCGTCGCCCGATCCCAATGTCCCGCGGCGGCCTCGAGCAAAAAGGCCTGCTCGAGAATGACCTCGTTCTCGGGATCGGCCTCCAGGGCCTTGGTGTAGAACTCGGCGGCGGCGTCCGTGTCATGGTTCTGGCGGGCAACGCGCCCCGAGAGGTAGTTGCCGAGGAGCGTACCGGCGGCGGGGTCTTCAGGGGCTGGAGCCAGGACTTCGGAATAGGCGGCCGGCGCCGCAAGAATTGCGATCAGCAGGACAGACCGCAGCGCCCATTTACTCATCTGTCCGCCTTCGCGCCCGCTCTCGGGATTCGTCATCGTGTCGGCCCGGCTCGCGCCGCCCCAAGGTTATTGATTCAGCAAAGGACAGGCTAAGTGCTTTGGCCTGCCGTGAAAACAATAATCCGGCGCAAAGACGGCGCGTTTGTGGCCCAATCCCTTGGGCCGCATGAGCATTTCGTAATATTGCCGGGCCTACATATTCGCGTAGTTGGGCCCGTCGCCGCCTTCCGGCACCACCCATGTGATGTTCTGGGCCGGATCCTTGATGTCGCAAGTCTTGCAGTGCACGCAGTTCTGCGCGTTGATCTGGAAACGGACCGTACCGCCCTCCTCCACGACCTCGTAGACATTCGCCGGGCAATAGCGCTGCGCCGGCTCGTCGTACTCGGGCAGGTTCTGCTCGATGGGAATCTCCGGATCGGTCAGCCGCAAATGGACCGGCTCGTCTTCGTCGTGGTTGGTGTTCGACAAGAATACCGAGGACAGAATGTCGAAGGTGAGCGTGTTGTCGGGCTTCGGATAGTCGATGGGCTTCGACTTCGCCGCCGGGCGCAAGGTCGCGAAGTCCGGCTTCTTGTGTTTCAGCGTGTAGCCAAGGAACGGAAAGATCGTGTTGAGCCACATATCGAGGCCGCCCAGCATGACGCCGAGCCGCGTCCCCAGCCGCGACCACAACGGCTTCACGTTGCGGACCTTCTTGAGCTCCTTGGCCATGGAGCTGTTCTCGACCGCGAGGATATATTCGAGAAGCGTATCGCGCGCGCGGCCGGCTTCCAGAGCCTGGAACGCCGCCTCCGCCGCCATGATCCCGGACAGCATGGCGTTATGGGACCCTTTGATGCGCGGCACGTTCATGAAGCCCGCGGCGCAGCCGATCAGCGCGCCGCCCGGGAAGGCGAGCTGCGGGATGGCCTGCCAGCCGCCCTCGGTCAGGGCGCGCGCGCCATAGGCGATGCGCTTTCCGCCTTCCAGGTGACGGGCGATCACAGGATGCGTCTTCGAACGCTGGAACTCCTTGAACGGGCTCAGATAGGGGTTCGCGTAATCGAGATGGACGACGAACCCGACCGATACGAGATTGTCGCCGAAGTGATAGAGGAACGAGCCGCCGCCTGTGTTGTTGTCGAGCGGCCAGCCCATCGTGTGTTGCACGAGGCCGGGCTTGTGGTTCTCCGGCGGGATCTCCCAAAGTTCCTTGAGGCCGATGCCGAATTTCTGCGTGCCGCTATCTTCGTCCAGCCCGTATTTCTTGATGAGCTGCTTGGTCACCGAACCGCGCGCGCCTTCCGCGAAGAACGTGTACTTGCCGAGTAGCGCCATGCCGGGCGTGTAGCTGTCCTTGGGGCTGCCGTCGCGGGCCACGCCGAGATCGCCGGTGATCACGCCTTCGATCTCGCCGTCCGCGCCGATGATCGCCTCGGCGACCGCGATCCCCGGATAGACTTCGACACCCATGGATTCGGCCTGCTCCCCGAGCCATTTGGTGAGGTTGCCGAGACTGCCCGCGTAGCAGCCGTGATTGCTCATCAGCGGGGGCATGAACAGGTTGGGCAGCCTGATCTCGCCGGCCTCGCCGAGATAGTAGAAGAAATCCTTGGTCACCTCGTCCTTGAGCGGGGCGCCTTGCTCGCGCCAATCGGGGATGAGCTTGTCGAGACCGGCCGGATCGACGACCGCGCCCGACAGGATATGGGCCCCGACTTCGGAGCCCTTTTCCAAGACGACGACGGAAATCTCCGTGTCCTTCTCAGCGGCGAGTTGCTTGAGCCGGATCGCGGCGGAGAGCCCAGCCGGCCCCGCTCCCACGATCACCACATCGAACTCCATGATATCCCGTTCGACCTGATCGCTCATCTCAGCCCTTTCCGTTCTGATGCCGCACCACGCCGCGCCCCCGGCGAATTGGTGCTAACATTGCCGATATTGCCTTGAATTGACACATAGAGGATCGAACCGGGCATCGCAAATGAGTGAAAGCACCGCGAAAAACGCGTCGCACCTGCTCGCCTGGTACGAAGCCATGGGTGTGGACGAGGCGATCGGAGAGACGCCGGTGGACCGCTTCGCCGCTCCAGCCGCGCCGTCCTCCTCCGAATTCTCCGCCGAGGAGCCGAAGCGCGCGGCCGAGGCTGCCCCCGATGCGCGGGTTCGCCCGCCCAAGGCGGCGCGCACTTCCGCGCCGGCCGCGAGCGCTTCGGCGCCCCCGCTCGCGGAGATCGGGACGCTTGCGGACCTCGAAAAGGCCGTCGCGGCCTTCGACGGCTGCGCGCTGAAACGGACCGCGAAGAACACGTGCTTCTCCCGCGGCAACGACAAGGCGAAGGTGATGCTGATCGGCGAGGCCCCGGGCCGGGACGAGGACCTGCAAGGCAAGCCTTTCGTCGGCCGCGCCGGCCGCCTCCTCGACAAGATGCTGGCCACGATCGGTCTCGACGAAAGCGCCGTCTACATCACCAACACGATCTATTGGCGCCCGCCCGGAAACCGCACGCCCACGGCGGAGGAAATCGGCGCCTGCGCGCCGTTTCTGGCCCGCCAGATCGAGCTGCTGGACCCGCTTGTCATCGTCCTCCTTGGGGGAGCGGCCGCGAAATCGGTCCTCGACACGACGGAAGGCATCATGCGCCTGCGCGGCAAGTGGAAACTATACAACGCGAAAGGACGCGACATTCCCACGCTTGCGACGTTACATCCTGCCTATCTGCTTCGCACGCCGGACGCGAAGCGCTTAGCTTGGCGCGATCTGCTCATGCTGAAGGCAAGGCTGGAGGAACTCGCTCAATGACCGCCCGCATCGACCACACCCGCCCATTCATCCCCGTGCGCATCGCCGTGCTGACCGTCTCGGACACGAGGACGCCCAAGACGGACAAGTCGGGCCCGCTTCTGGCGCAGATGATCGAGGAGGCCGGCCACACGCTCGCCGGCCGCGCGGTGGCGCCCGACGACGAAAAGTCGATCCGCAAGGCCGTAAAGAAATGGGTGAAGGCGAAGGACATCGACGTGGTCATCACCACGGGCGGCACCGGCTTCACCGGGCGCGACGTCACGCCGGAGGCCATTCGCCCGATCTTCGACAAGGAGATCGACGGCTTCTCAGTCCTGTTCCACATGCTCAGCTATCAGACCGTCGGCACCTCCACGATCCAAAGCCGCGCTTGCGGCGGTCTCGCCAAGGGCACGCTGATCTTCTGCGTCCCCGGCTCTCCGGGTGCGTGCGAGGACGCATGGCGCGGCATTCTCAAGTTCCAGCTCGACAACCGCCACCGGCCTTGCTCCTTCGTCGAGCTGATGCCGCGCCTCACCGAGAGCAAGAAGAAAAAGGCGGAGCAGGAAACCCCGCGCTGAAGTCGATCCGGTAATGTCAGCATGCTGGCGGCGCAGGTTCGCAAACGTCTCCTAGTCGGGTCCATTCTCCGGAAACGCCGTCAAGGGCCACTTCACCCGGCTGTTCAACTAGCCCTGGCTGTTCAACCGGATTTGGCACTCCGATTGAACGCGGCACCCCTTTCATCGTCATGCCCGGACTTGATCCGGGCATCCATGCCGCTGCAGTTCGGCAAGGAGCGAGGCCCGTGGAATGGATTGCCACCCGGGTCCGGCGCCGCAGGCCAGGGCGCAGGTTCAAGTCACGCCCGGCAATGACGAGCTAAGGGCCGCTTCACTTAGCCGTTCACTTAGCCGTTCACTTGGCCGTTCCATTGGAGGCATCCGTCAGGCCGGCCCGTGTGCCCTGAGACAGAGACGTCCCGCCACGCCCCGCTGGCGGGACCAATCCTCGGCCGTGTCCACATCGGTCAGCGTGGCCGCCAGCGCGATCTTTCGTCCCTTGAGGTTCGCACAGGTGGCCGAAAGCGCATCCGGCGTGGACCAGGGCACGTTCTCGAACGGCGTCAGCCTCCGGGGGCTTTGCTTGAGCCCCACGAGCCAATAACCGCCGTCGCGCGCGGGGCCGAAAACCGCATCGGCACGGCCGAGCTTGCCGAACGCATCGGCGATATGGGCGCGGGACATGGCGGGGATGTCGCTGCCGACCACGACCACGGGGCCAGGGGGCATCGCATCGAACAGGCGCTGCATACGGGCGCCGAGATCGCCATGCCCTTGCTGAAGCCGCACGATCCGCGAGGCGCCGGGCCAGCAGTTCTCGTCCAAGGCGCTGTCCGGCGAGACGGCCAGATAGGTCCGCCAGCGCGGGTCGCTCCCGAGCCGAAGCAGCGTGTGGCCGAGCACGGTCCGGTAGAAGCGCACCGCCCGGACATTACCGATGCCGCGCGCGAGGCGCCGCTTCGCCGCCCCCGCCTTGGGCTGCTTGGCCATGACGACGAGGCTCCGCCCGAACGCGGCACCGCGCGCGGACCGGCCGTCATTCATACAGCCTGGCGAGCACGCGCGGCGGCACGCGCATCAGATAGAGCAGCGTCAGCCCAAGGTTCCGGATGCTGCGGCTGAGATAACCCTCCTCCTGGTAACGCCTGGCGCTGGTCACGGCCCGCGTCCTGAAGGCATGGAGTTCCCGGCGCTTGAGGCGGCGGACGAGGTCCACATCCTCCATCAGCGGCAGAGGCCGGAACCCGCCGAGCCGGGCATAGTGCGTGCGCGAAATCAGAAGACCCTGATCGCCGTAGGGAAGCGAAAAGAACGCGCAGCGCAGGCCGACCATCGTCTCGATCAGGCGCGGCATGAACCCTTCGTCGTCGAGCCCGAAGCGAAAATAGGCCGCCGACAAAGGGCGGCGCCCGCTTTCGATCCGCTCGATGAAATTGGCCGCTTCGGCGGCCCAGCCGGGTTCCAGCACCGTATCGGCATGGAGAAAGAGGAGCCAGTCTCCCTTCGCCTCCCGTGCGCCCGCCTCGAGCTGCATGCCCCGGCCCCGAGGAGCCTTGACCAAATGCGTCCCAGCCGCATCGGCGATCACATCGGTGCCGTCGGTCGAACCGCCGTCGGCGATGATCGCCTCTTGCACGATCCCTTCGACCACGGCGGGCACCAGCCCCGACAAGGTCGGCACGAGGGTCCGTTCGGCATTGAGCGTCGGAATCACGACAGAAATCATGGGCCGGACTATAGCGGTTGCGGTTGCGGCGGCAATTGCCTCCAAAGGACGCAAGGCCCACCCGGCGCTCTGTGTTCTTGATTTGTTCTTACTCCCCGCCTATATTCGGGGCATGACCATCGCCCTTCGAAAGCCGGACCACGAGGAGAGCCTGCCCCACGAGGCGGGAGGCATCGCCTATGGACGGCGCCATGGCCGGGGCGCCCAGACGAACCGCTCTGGCCGGTTCGAGGCGCGGACCTACGAGCCGGTGGACGACGGCTGGGATTCGCTCGGCGATCTCGAAGCTCTGCGGACGGAAGTGCAGGAAACGCCGGCCCGCCGCATCATCACCAAGAACGATTCGCCGGATATCGGCTTCGACCGCTCGATCAATCCGTACCGGGGCTGCGAGCATGGCTGCGTTTATTGCTTCGCGCGCCCGACCCACGCCTTTCTCGGCATGTCGCCGGGCCTCGACTTCGAGACCAAGCTGTTCGCCAAGACCAATGCCGCGCAGGCCCTGGAGCGCGAGTTGGCGGCGCCGGACTATCGCCCGCGCATGATCGCGATCGGATCGAACACCGACCCCTATCAGCCGGTGGATCGGCGTTATCGGATCATGCGGCGGATCCTCGAAGTCTTGAGCGCCACGAACCATCCGGTGGGGATCGTTACGAAGTCCGCACTGGTTTTGCGCGATCTCGACATTCTGCAATCCATGGCGGAACGCGGACTGGTGAAAGTCGCGCTGTCGGTGACGACGCTCGACCGGAAGCTGGCCCGCGCCATGGAGCCGCGCGCCAGTACGCCGGACAAACGCCTCGAGGCCGTCGAGACGCTTGCAAGCGCCGGCATCCCGGCCTCGGTCATGGTCGCGCCGGTGGTGCCGGGTCTCACCGACGCGGAAATCGAGCGCATCTTGGAGCGGGCGTCCGCGGCCGGCGCGACCGAGGCCGGCTACATCCTGCTGCGGCTGCCGCTGGAGATCGGCGATCTCTTCGTGGAATGGCTGGAAGCCAATTGCCCGGATCGTGCCGGCCGCGTGCTGTCGCTGATGCGGCAGACAAGGGGCGGCAAGCTCTACGATGCGCAGTGGCGGAGCCGCATGGAGGGCGACGGACCCTATGCTTGGATGATCGGCCGCCGCTTTCAGATGGCCGCCGAACGGCTCGGCCTCGACAAGCGCCGGAAATTGCGGACCGACCTGTTCACGCCGCCCACTCTGCCGGGCCAGCAACTGAGCCTGCTCTAGCGGCTTTTCCACAAGCGGAGCATTCTTCCGGTCTCGCGAGTTGCGCGAGACGCGCGGTTCGTCGGACAGTTCCGCCATGGGACCGACGCAATCGCCGCCAAACAGCTTTCCGAACTACGACCTCGAAGCGGCACTGATGGATTTGCATGGCCTGCCCGTGGCAGGCGTCGACGAAGCGGGGCGCGGGCCCTGGGCCGGTCCCGTCGTGACCGCGGCGGTCGTCCTCAACCCGGATCGGATTCCGGACGGCTTGGACGATTCGAAGAAGCTGACGCCGGAGGCCCGCGAGGACCGCTATGCGGAGATCATGGCGACGGCGTGCGTCTCGGTGGTCATCGGACAGGTCGCGCGCATCGACCGCGACAACATCCTGCAAGCGACGCTTTGGGCCATGCGCACGGCCTTCCGGAACCTCGAAGTGCCGCAAGCCGCGGCCCTGATCGACGGCAATGCGGTGCCGAAGCGCTTTCCCGGACAAGCGCGGGCCGTGATCGGCGGCGACGGACTGTCGGTCTCCATCGCGGCTGCCTCCATCGTCGCGAAGGTCACGCGCGACCGGATCATGGTGCGGCTTTCAAAGCGCTATCGCGGCTATGGCTGGGAGAACAACAAAGGCTACGGTACGCCGGAGCATGCGAGCGGCATCGAGAAGCACGGCATCTGTCCGCATCACCGCCGTTCCTTCGCGCCCATTCAGCGCGTTCTCGCGCGGCAGAACGAAGGCGCCCTGCCCGGCCGCTAGCCGAGCCAATCGGCGACGCGCCCGGCGACTTTGCCGGCGCCGTCTTCCATGACGAGCATGTGGGCGTGGCCGTCCAACGTCCAGAACGGACTGCCGGGATAGGAGTTCGCCGTCGCCTTCGCCGTGGCGAGCGGCACGACGCGATCCTCCGTACCCGACAGCGTGAGCACCGGACAGCTTACCGCATTCGTATCGACGGCGGTCGCCCCCGTCCGGTCGAACATCCACAGGAACAGCTCGAACAGCGCCTGCCCGGATTCCGGCCCGAACGCGTCGAACACCTGCCGCTGCCGGCCGGGCGGCAACCCGTTGAGGCTGATCTTGCGGGCGATCTCGAAATTGGGATCGAAAGCGCGCGTCCAGAACGGACCGAGAGACATCAAATCCTGGCCGAGCTGCTTTTCGGAATCGGCCGACGGCAAGATGCCCGCCCGCGCGGCCGGACTCACGAGGACGAGCTTCTCCGCAAGCCCGCGCGCGGCGAGCTGCTGCGCGATGACGGCGCCCATGGAATGGCCCAGCAAGACCGGCTTTTCGGGCAGCGCCCCGACGAACGCGGTCATCTGCTCGCGGTAATCGGCGATGCCGACGCCCGTGAGCTTGGCGATGCCATCGGCCTTATCGGCCCCGTGCCCGATGAGGTCGGGCGTGTGGCAGACATAGCCGCGCGCCTCGAAGACCCCTCGAAAAGGCTCGAAACACCACCCGCCGCAATTGACGCCGTGCACCATGACGACCGTCTTTGTCATGCAATTTCCCTTCCCAATGCCTGCCTCCCGGACACATCGCCCGGCGCCCGGCGGCGGATTAAGGCCACCTTTACCCCGCTCCGCCAGCATGGGCCGGTCTTGCCGAAACGCAAAACGGCAAGCGCGTATCGGTTCTGCGTAGCGCGAGTGGTGAATCATGGGTTTGGGGGATACAGGGGAGCCGCGGCTTCCACGCAACAAGATCATTGTCGGCGATTGCATCGAGGAACTTGAGAAGCTGCCCGCAAGGAGCGTCGATCTCGTGTTCGCCGATCCGCCCTACAATCTTCAACTCGCGAACGAGCTCTACCGGCCTAACAACAGCCGCGTCGACGGCGTCGACAACGAGTGGGACAAGTTCTCCAGCTTCAGCGCCTATGACGGCTTTACCCGCGATTGGCTGAGCGCCTGCCGCCGCGTGCTGAAGCCGAACGGCAGCCTGTGGGTCATCGGCAGCTATCACAATATCTTCCGCGTCGGCACGGCGCTCCAGGATCTCGGGTACTGGGTGCTGAACGACGTCATCTGGCGCAAAACGAACCCGATGCCGAATTTTCGCGGACGGCGTTTCACCAATGCGCATGAGACGATGATCTGGGCGTCCACGGGTCAGAAGGCGCGCTACACATTCAACTACGAATCCATGAAGGCGCTGAACGAAGACCTGCAAATGCGCTCCGATTGGTTGCTGCCGATCTGCTCCGGCGCCGAACGGCTAAAGCAGGACGGGCGCAAGACCCACCCGACGCAAAAGCCGGAGGCGCTGCTTCAGCGCGTCATTCTGGCGGCGAGCCATGTGGGCGACGTCGTGCTCGATCCGTTCATGGGATCGGGCACCACCGCTGTCGCGGCCAAGCGCCTGGGCCGCGCCTTTGTCGGCATCGAACGCGAGACGGCCTATGCGGATGCGGCCCGCGAACGGCTGAAGAGCGTGAAGACGCTCGATCCCGCATCGCTGCAGGTCTCCAAGGGCAAGCGGGCCGAGACGCGCGTTCCCTTCGGCGCGCTGGTCGAGCTCGGGCTGCTCTCGCCCGGAACCGCGCTCTACGATCCGGCCGCGCGCCACGAGGCCAAAGTGCGCGCGGACGGCTCCATCGCCTGCGGCGGCGCCCAAGGGTCCATCCACAAGATCGGCGCTCACGTGCAGGGCGCCATGGCCTGCAACGGCTGGACCTTCTGGCACTACGAAGCCGGCGGCACGCTCAAGCCGATCGACGACCTCCGCGCCGAGGCACGCCAGAGGCTGGCGTCCTAGCGCCACGCGCTTTCGGTGCAAGACCTCCCTCGCCCAAGGCATGGGCGAGGACTTTCCGCATGACCGACGGCAGGGCCGCACCCGGCAACGCGCGTTGCCCCACCCAGCTGCAGCGCGCTGGATCCGCCGCACGGGTGAGTTCGGGATCCTGTCCAGCCTCGGCGCGATAGACCGTCAGCTCCAGATGGAAATGCGTGAAGGTGTGCGTGACGAGGCCCGGCACGCGCTTCCAGCCCGCACGCAACGGCGCGTACTGCTCGATGGCATGCTGGGGGGCGGTCTCCGCCCATGGAGTCGACGGTGCCTCCAGCATCCCACCGAGGAGTCCGCTCGGCGGCCGCTCCCGCAACAGCACGGCGCCGTCCTCCCGGATCGCGACGAAGGCCGTGCCCCTGCGCGTGGGCCGCTCGGCCTTCGCCGCCTTGTAGGGGAGTTGTTCAGCGAGACCCGCGGCAAACCCGCCGCAGAAGGGACGGAGCGGGCAGAGGCCGCAGGCCGGACGGCGCGGGGTGCAGATCGACGCGCCAAGGTCCATCAGGCCTTGCGCGAAATCGCCGGGATGCTCGGCAGGGATCAACCGCTCCGCCAGCGCCTTGATCTCCGGCTTCGCCGCCGGCAGCGGCGTCTCGATTGCGAACAGCCGCGCGATTACCCGTTCGATATTGCCGTCCACCGGGGCCGCATGCCGCCCGAAGGCGATCGCGGCGATCGCGGCCGACGTATAGGCCCCGATGCCGGGAAGCTTGCGCAAGGCGTCCTCGGTGCCGGGAAAACGGCCGCCATGGGTCTCCGCCACGGCGCGCGCGCAGGCATGGAGATTGCGGGCACGGGCGTAATAGCCGAGCCCGGCCCAGGCGGCGAGCACGTCGCCGAGTTCGGCCCGCGCCAATGCCGTCACATCCGGCCAGCGGCGCAGAAAGTCGATATAGCGCGGCGTCACCGCCTTCACGGTGGTCTGCTGGAGCATGATCTCGCTGAGCCAGACCTTGTAGGGATCCTGCAAATGTCCCGGCGGCGCCCGCCAAGGCAGCGTTCGCCCCTCGCGCCGGTACCAAGCCAGCAGCGCGCGGGCGATCCGCCCGTCCGTGCCGGCCAAGTCCGCGCCTCGGGTGTGTACGTCTTGCATAACTCCCCATGCCACGCTCGATCGCGGGGCGCCATGGTGTAGGTTATCGGGCCAACGGCGACTCCGCGACGATCCGAATGCGGCACGGCGCCGAAGCCAGGAGCGGATAGGTCGTGTATAGCAGAGCACCGAAGCCCAAAGGCGGGCCCCGCGCCATCGGCGCCTTTGTCGACAAGGCGCTGGACCGCGCCGCGCGCGGGCGCGGCTTCGCCACGACCGCGCTCCTGACCGACTGGCGCACGATCGCCGGGGCGGACCTTGCCCGTTACACCATGCCTGACCGCATCATCTGGCCACGGCGGCGCGACGACTGGCGCGGAGACGACGGCGGCGACGCGCCCGTGCGGGGCCACAAGAGCGGCGGCGCGACGCTCGTCTTGCGTATCGAGGGGCCTCGCGCGATCGAGGTGCAGCATCGCGCCGGTCAGATCCTGGAGCGGATCAACGCCTATTTCGGCTATCGCGCCGTGACCGAGATGCGCTTCCTGCAAGCACCGATCGGCCGCGTTGCCCGGCCGAAGCGTGCGCAAAAGCCACCTCTTCCCGCCTACGCCTTGCCGAAATCCGCTGGCATCCACGACAAAGGCTTGGCCCGGGCACTTGCGCGGCTGGGCGCAGGCGCCATGTGTATCGATGCGAACCGGCCAAAGCCAGGCGACAACCGGAGTTGAGTCTTGCTCCGGTCGGGTCTAAACGTCCCCTCCTGAGAGGTTGAATTAAAAGTC
Source organism: Hyphomicrobiaceae bacterium UBA7697 (assembly GCA_002482645.1). Lineage (GTDB taxonomy): Bacteria > Pseudomonadota > Alphaproteobacteria > Rhizobiales > Methyloligellaceae > Methyloceanibacter. Next base: position 720,132 of record DLGJ01000005.1, on the reverse strand, counting down.
CTCGCGCGTCCTCGCCAGATCGGAGCGCTTCCCTGGTTGTGAGCGGCCATTCGTGCGAGGACCCCGCACAACAGAGACGCCGGAGAATTCATCGTGGCAAAACCCGACAAGAAGCAGACCGAGGCTTCAACCAAGAGCGGCAACAACAAGACCGGACTTATCGTAATCGCCGCTCTTGTCGCGGTCCTGGGGGCTGTGGGTCTTTACTTCGTCAATACGAATTCGGCGGCGGACCCCAATGCGCCAAAAATGGACCCGCAACTCGCGGCGCTCCTGGAAACCGGGCCGCTTGAGGATATCGTACTCGGCGATCCGAACGCGGAAAATGTGATCGTCGAATACGCCTCGATGACCTGCCCTCATTGCGCGCACTTCTATACCGAGATCTTTCCGGAAGTGCAGAAGAAGTACATCGACACCGGAAAGGCAAAATTCATCTTCCGCGAGTTCCCGCTGGACGGGCTTGCCGTCGCCGCGTCCATGCTGGCGCGCTGCTCGGGCAACGATCGGTTCTATCCGATGGTCGACGGGCTGTTCGAGACGCAAGAGACCTGGGCCGTGCCAGGCGCCGACGGCAAGGAGAAGCTGAAGCTCATCGCGAAACAGGCCGGTTTCTCCGAAGAGAGCTTCGAAAAGTGCCTCGCCGACAAGGAGCTGTTCGACAAGATCGTCGCCGTCCGCAAGAAGGCGCATGAGGACTATGGCGTGGACGCCACGCCGTCGTTCTTCGTCAACGGCAAACGCCTCTCCGGGATTGGGATCGAGTCTTTCGACGCGGCCATCGAGGGCAGGCCGGAGCCGGAGCAGGCTCCGAACGGATAGGCGGGCGATGGTGATCCGGCGGCTTCCGGGCGCGGACTATCGCGCGGACTAAAGGGGCCGGCGTGCTTTCCGAGCGACGTCCTCGGGAGAGGTTTGTTGGGGCTTAGCAGGGCAGCCACGTTCGTCTTGATCGGCGCCGTTTTGAGCGCTGCCGTCTTGGGCCTCGCGGCTTGCGGGGGTCCCGGCGGCAACGCGCCCGAACCGGCCCCCTTAAAGGACCAACTGCTCGTGCCCGGTCCTCTCGGCGACCGGGAGTATGGCAACCGCAACGCGCCCGTTACCATCGTGGAGTACGTGTCGCTGACTTGCCCCTATTGCCGCGCCTACCACGCGAAGGTGTTTCCGCGCGTGAAACGCACCTATGTGGACACGGGCAAGGTTCGCTACATCATCCGGGAATTCGCGATCGGGCAAACCGCCGGCGCGGCCGCGATCGTCACGCGTTGCGCTCCGAAAAGCAAATATCTGCCACTCGTCGAAGCCTATCTTTCCCGGCAGAGCGAATGGGTGAGCCAGGACGTGCGCCCCGATGCCCTTTACAAGATCGCCAAATCTCAGGGCATGAGTCGCGCGCAATTTGACAAATGCCTATCGAATCAAAGCATTATAGACGGGCTGACGGAGATGAAGCAGCGGGGACGCAAATTGGGCGTCGTCGGGACGCCTACGCTCTTTATCAATGGCCAAAAGCTTCAAGGCACTGTCACCTTCGAGGAGGTGAAAGCCTTGATTGAACCACAGGCTTCTTAGTCTCCGGCATTGCGAATCGCGCCGTCCCCCGCCAAGTTCGAGTCTTGTCGCGTAATTGTCGTGGCGTGCGCGTTCCCCGATTCCAAATAAGGATCGTCAGCAGGTGCAAATCACCAGACTCCGCCTTCTAGGGTTCAAATCCTTCGTCGAGCCGACCGAACTCGTGATCGAGCACGGTTTGACCGGCGTGGTCGGTCCGAACGGCTGCGGCAAGTCCAACCTGCTCGAGGCCTTGCGCTGGGCCATGGGCGAGACGTCCTACAAGAGCATGCGCGGCGCGGCCATGGACGACGTGATCTTCGCCGGCGCCCAAGACCGGCCCGCGCGGAACATGGCCGAAGTCACTCTCTTCATCGACAACAGCAGGCGGCTCGCACCGGCGGAGTTCAACGACGCCGACGTGCTCGAGGTCACGCGGCGGATCGAGCGCGAGGCCGGCTCGGCCTATCGCGTCAACGGCAAGGACGTGCGCGCGCGCGACATTCGTCTTCTCTTCGAAGACGCGGCGACCGGCGCACGTTCGCCTGCCCTCGTGCAACAAGGCCGCATCGGCGAGATCGTGAGCGCGACCCCATTGGAGCGGCGGCGCGTCCTGGAAGATGCCGCCGGCGTCGCCGGGCTTCACAGCCGCCGCCACGAGGCCGAGTTGCGGCTGAAGGCGGCGGAGAGCAATCTCGCGCGCCTCGCGGACCTCATCGGCCAGTTGAATACGCAGCTTCAGGCGACACGGCGCCAGGCCCGCCAAGCCAAGCGCTACCGGGACATCTCGACCAAGATCCATGAGATGGAGGCCCTGCTCTACCACCTGCAATGGGTCGCGGCTTGCGCGCAGGTCGAAGCCGACGAGGCCGCATTTCAGGACGCTCTCAGAACCGTGGCCGAGGAGACGAGAGCCGAAGCCGAGGCCCTGCGCTTGCAGTCCGAAGCGGCCGGCAAGCTCCAGCCCTTGCGCGACGAAGAGGCGGCCCGCGCGGCGGTCCTCCACCGCCTCACCGTCGACCGGGATGCGCTGGAGCGCGAGGAAGCCAGGGCCAAGGCGCGGCAGGCGGAACTGGAGACACAGCTTGCGCATGCCGCCCGCGACCTGACGCGCGAAGAAGAGCAAATCGCCGAAGCGGAAAAGATGCTGGAAGGCCTCGGCTCGGAGAAGAGCAAGCTCGAGGCGGTCAGCACGGACGACGGCCACGAGACGCAGTTGCGGGAAGCCGCCGCCGCCGCCGCGAGCGTACTGGCCGAGGCCGAGACGGCCCTGCGCCAGGCAACGACGGACCTCGCAGAGGCGCGCGCCGAGCGCAACCGCCTCGAAAACGAGAAGACCCGCCTTGCCGCCCGCATCGCGCAGCTCGAATCCCAATCCGAGGATTTGGAACAGCAACTGGCGAAGCTGGAGGCCGAGAGCGGGAGCGAGACGAAGCTCGCCGGACTTGCCGCCGAGGCCGAGCGACTTTCCGTGCTCATCGAGGAGTCCGGTACGGCCCTCACCGGCGCGGAAACGGGCGAGGAACAGGCCCGCGCGGACGAGACGCGCCTGCGGTCCGCGCTGGCCGACGCCAAGCTTGCCCGTCAAGAGATCGAGACGGAGCTGGCGACGCTGTTGAAGCTCCTGACCCCGCCGAACGATTGGACGCCCATCGTCGAGGACGTCCGGATCGAGGCGGGTTACGAACACGCGCTCGGCGCCGCGCTTGGCGACGATCTGGACGCGGCGGCCGAAGATGCCGCACCGGCGCATTGGCGTATGGTTGCGGGCACGGGCGAGGATCCCGCCCTGCCGGACGGCGCGGTTCCGCTCGGCCAATTCGTGACGGGACCCGAGACCTTGGCGCGCCGGCTCGCGCAGATCGGCGTCGTCGATGCGGATCGGGGGCACGCGCTCCAAGCCTCGCTGAAGCCGGGTCAGCGTCTCGTCTCGAAGGACGGCGATCTATGGCGCTGGGACGGCTATAGCGTCCGGGCCGGTGCGGCGACGGCGCAGGGCGCGCGCCTCGAGGAGCGCACGCGGCTCGAGGCCCTGAAAGCCACCAAGATCGAGGCCGAGGACAGGCAGCGCGCCGCCGAAGCCGAACTGGAAGCGGCCGCGCAGGCGAGCCAAGCGGCCAGCCAGGCAACCAAGGATTTGCGCACGAAGATCAAGGAGGATCGTGCCGAGCTGGACCGGTCACGATCCGCCATCGGCGCCGTCGAGCGCGAGATCCAGGCCAACAGCAAGCAATTGGGCGCTCTTGCCGAAGCGCTGAGCCGGACCAAGGCCGCGCGCGACGAGGCCGACGAACAGGCCGGCGCGGCAACGGAGGCTCTGGCCGCCCTGACCGCGCTCGATGGGCTCGAAGCCGCGCTGGAAGCCGCCCAGAATAGGACCGCAAGCGCCCGCTCCGACGCGGCGCAGGCCCAGGCGAACCTCAAGGGTTTCGAGAACGAGGTCCGGATCCGCTCGGAGCGGATCAAGGCCATTTCCGCGGAAGAGGATCTGTGGCGCAAGCGCATCGCCAATGCCCATGACCAAGTCGCGGCCCTGACCGACCGCAAAAACGAGACCTCTTCCGACCTCGAGGTTCTGGCGAAACTGCCCGCCGAGATCGAGGACCGGCGGGGCAAGCTGGAAAACACCATCGCCGAAGCCGGGCGGGACCGCGCCAAGGCCGCGGACGATCTCGCACTGGCCGAGACCGCCCTTCGGGAGCAGGACAAAGTGCTGCGCGCCGTGCAGGAACGGCTCTCCGGCTCCCGCGAGACCAAGGCCCGCGGCGAGGCCCGGCTCGAAGGGGCACGCGAGCGCCGCTCGGGGCTCGCCCGGCTGATCCGGGAGCAGATCGACTGCGCACCGGAAGAATGCCTGCCGCGCGCCAATCAAAAGGATGGGGCGGACCTGCCGGCGCTCGAAGAGGTCGAGACGCGTCTCGGCAAGCTCAAGGCCGACCGCGAACGCCTCGGCGGGGTGAACCTCCGCGCCGAGGAAGAGGAAATCGAGCTAGCGGCGCAGCTCGAAGAGATGGAGCGGGAGAAGGGCGACGTCGAGGAGGCCATTGCCCAGCTCCGCCACGGGATCTCCAGCCTCAACCGGGAAGGCCGTAAGAGGCTCCTGGAGGCTTTCGACACGGTCAACGCGCATTTTACACGCCTGTTCCAGACCCTGTTTGGCGGCGGCGCCGCGGAGCTACGGCTTGTCGACTCCGACGACCCGCTGGAATCTGGCCTCGAAATCTTCGCCCAGCCGCCCGGCAAGAAGACTCAGACCCTGACGCTGATGTCCGGCGGCGAGAAGGCCCTCACCGCGCTTGCGCTGATTTTCGCGGTATTCCTCACCAATCCCTCGCCCATCTGCGTGCTGGACGAGGTGGACGCGCCGCTGGACGATGCGAATGTGGACCGCTTCTGCCGGCTCATGGAGGAGATGTCGAAGGAAACGAATACGCGTTTTCTCATCATCACCCATCACCCGCTCACCATGGCCCGCATGAGCCGGTTGTTCGGCGTCACCATGCAGGAAAGGGGCGTGAGCCAGCTCGTTTCCGTCGATCTGGAGACGGCCGAGCAACTCCGCGATGCAAGTTGACGGCAGCAACCACACGTGGTTCTCGCTCGGCGCCGGTCGCCGTTCTGGAAAACAGTCCGGCCGCGGAGTGGGACATTCTTGACAGTCAAGAATCCCTCACTAAAGTGCGCCCCAAGCTTGAGGACCAGCCGGTTCTCGATGGCTCTCCTGGAGATTGAGTAACGCCAATGCCCGGAGCCGAAAAACAACCGGGTTCCGCGGACGGACGTAACGCGGAGGCTATTCGGCGGCGGCTTGACGCTCTCGAAGGAAAGCTGGCGAAGGCGCACGGCCGCCGCCCGCACCAGGAGGCACCGGAAGGACGGGGCAAGGCCATGGGCCAGGCCCTCAAGCTAGCGACAGAACTGGTCGCAGGCGTAGCTGTTGGGGGAGGTATCGGCTGGGCACTTGATTGGTTGTTCGGCACAAAGCCGTTCTTGATGTTGACGTTCGTGGTTCTCGGAGCCGCAGCGGGCATCATGAACGTGGTACGAACCGCCAAGGACATGCAGGGCGAGCCGATGCCAGGCCATCATCTTCGTAAGGTGATGGACGACGACGACTAGGGGCGAGGACCGGGGCTTTGAATTGGATTACGGCAGCTTACGCTTCTGAAGGCGCGGAACACGGGGGTGGACATGGCGGCGGAACCGGGCTGCCGGATCCGATGCACCAGTTCGAGATCATGCGGCTTATCCCGCTCGAGATCTTCGGTTTCGACGCGTCCTTCACGAACTCCGCTCTCTTCATGGTTATTGCCGCCGCGGTGATCACGCTGGCCGCTCTGTTCGCCATGCGCAACGGCTCGCTGGTTCCGGGCCGTATGCAGTCGGTGGCGGAACTCTCGTATCAGTTCGTCGCCAACATGGTGCGCGACAATGTCGGGACCGAGGGGATGAAATATTTCCCCTTCATCTTCACGCTATTCCTCTTCGTGCTCACGCTGAACATGCTTGGCATGGTGCCCTACTCCTTTACCGTGACAAGCCACATCGCCGTGACGTTCGCGCTCGCCGCATTCATCTTTATCGGCGTGACGGTGATCGGCTTCTGGAAGCACGGAATTGGATTTCTGAAGTTCTTCGTGCCGTCCGGCGTACCCTTCATCATGCTGCCGCTTCTCGTGGTTATCGAGGTTATCTCCTACCTGACGCGGCCCGTGAGCCTATCGGTTCGTCTCTTTGCCAACATGATGGCCGGCCACACCATGCTGAAAGTGTTCGGCTCTTTCGTGGTGGCGCTCGGCCTGCTCGGCGGATGGGCCGCTCTTGCCTTCATGGTGGCCTTCACGGGTCTCGAACTTTTGGTGGCGTTCCTGCAGGCTTATGTGTTCGCCATCCTCACCTGCATTTATCTCAACGATGCGCTTCATATGCACTGAGGCATCACATCAAAACGATCGTTCCAAGGAGAGAGAATTATGGAAGCAGAAGCAGCAAAACTGATCGGCGCGGGCCTTGCCTCGATCGCCCTCGTGGGCGCCGGTGTCGGCATCGGCACCATTTTCGGCAATTATCTTCAGGGTGCCTTGCGCAATCCGTCGGCGGCTCAGTCGCAGTTCGCCAATCTGCTGCTCGGCTTTGCTCTTGCTGAAGCGACGGGGCTGTTCGGCCTCGTGGTGGCGCTGATCATCCTGTTCGTGTTCTAGTCTGAGCCGCGTTAGGCTCTCGCAAAAGGACACGATCCATGCCGCAACTCAATCCGCTCGATTGGGCCCCGCAGCTCATTTGGCTGGCTATCACCTTCGGCGTTCTTTACGTGCTGATGTTGAAGATCGCGCTGCCGCGCATTGGCAGCGTGATCGAAAAGCGCGCGGCGAAAATCGCGGGCGATCTGGAAGCCGCCGAGAAAGCGAAACGGGACACCGAAGAAGCCCTGGCCGGTTACGAGCAGGCCTTGGCCGAGGCGAAGCAGAAGGCGCATGCCATCATCGAAGAAGGCCGCGCCAAACTGAAAGCCGAAACCGATGCGGAACGTGCCAAGCTCGATCAGGAGCTGGCGGCCAAGTCGGCTGAGGCCGCGGCGCGGATCGAAAAGGCCACGGAAGCGGCCATGAAGGACATCAATAGCGTAGCAACCGATGCCGCCGCCGATATCGTGCGGCAGCTTATCGGCGTGGCCCCCTCGAAGGCAGACCTCGAAAGGGCCGTCACGGCGGCGCGGAAGGCGTAAAGAGATGGATTTCGTCGCAACGGCAGAATTTTGGGTCGCGGTCTCCTTCTTCTTGTTCCTCTGCCTGGTCGTGTATTTCGGGGTTCATAAGAAGATCGCGGTGGCGCTGGACGAACGGGCCGATGCGATCGCCAAGGAACTTGCGGACGCGACGGCTCTGCGCGAAGAGGCCGAAGCCGTCCTCGCCGACTACCGCAAGAAGACGGGCAGCGCCGCCGAGGAGGCTCAGAACATTATCGAGCTTGCCGGCAAGGAGGCCGAGGCGCTTGCGCTGGAGACCTCTCGCACCATGACCGAGAAGTTCGAACGGCGCATGAAGGTCGCCGAGGAAAAGATCGCTCAGGCCGAGGCCGATGCGCTACGGGACGTGCGGGCCGCCGCCGCCGACGCGGCCGTCGCCGCGGCCCAAGCAGTGATTTCCGGATCGCTGACCGCCGAGACCGCCAACAAGCTGATCGGCGCGGGCATCGACGACCTGAAGTCGAAGCTCAACTAGAGCAACCGTTTCCGACCGTGTTCCCGGCCTTGCGCCGGGACCCCGTTTGCCTGTGCCGCATGGCCGGTGCGCCGGGTCGTGGCGAACAGCGGGCGTTCGCACGTTAGCGTATCACCGCGATGATCGGGCCGTAGCCGCCATGGGCGGGCGGATCGTTGCGTTCCAGTTCCGGCACGTAGAGCCCCGGCGCCCAGCCGCCGTCGAGGAACAAGGCGTTCTTCACTCCCAGACCGTCCCGGAAGGCGCGTGCGAAGTCGTAAAAGCTGACCGGCCCCCGGGTCATCACGAAATAAACCTTGCCGTCGGGGCCGACGCCAACACCGTCGCGCGGCTTGACGTCCCGCGAGTTCGCGATGAAGGCCGGATGAATGCCCCCGTCTATCACGAGCATCGGCCCCGACTGGGTCGCAAAGTCCGCTTTGGGCTTTCGAGCGAGAAACCGTCCGGTTTCCAGGACGCCGGCGCCGCCCCGTCCCCAATAGAACACGCCGTTGGGCCTCTTGTAGAAATTCGGAATCTGGCCCGGCCGGCCCTTCACCGTCTTTGTGTTGGCCCGCGAGAGCACGCGTCCGTTCTCGATGTGAAGCCCGACGGGACTGAGATCCCGTTCGTACATGCCGCCATTCATCGCAAACAGGAGCGTCCGGCCCTCACTTTGAAGCGCGCGCGCGAGCGCGTCGAATGTGCGATAGGGACGCCCGTCCGGCGTCCGCCAGAAAAGCCGAAGATCGTCCACGGCGGGGTCGAACCGGCAGACGATGTAGGACGTGCCGAGAAGGGTTTGGTCGCGGCAGGGTGCGGCCAAGGCCGCGCTGGCGCCCAAAGCCGAACTCAATGCGGCGGCGATAAGAAGCAGGGCCAGTCTTCGCACGAGCAGCACCGGCATCCTTATTTCAGGGCCACGAAGATCTTGTAGTCCTCGAGCCGCGTGCCGGTTCGCACGGGCAAGGACATTTCCCGCACCATGGAGAAGTATCCAACCGTTTGGTCTCCCGGCACCGTCACGCGAACCGACCCGCGGTTGCGCGCAAGTTGTGCCTGGTAGGCATCCTGCGCGGTCACCGACACCGGCAGCGTGAAACTGCCGGGATAGCCCTTGGGCCCGAGAAGCACGCGGCCGGCATAGCCGTATTTCACCACCACGCGGCCGCCATAGAAGCGGCACTCACGGGAGAGCTTGGTGATTTCACCCCGATAGACGATGAAGTTCGGATCGCCGTCATGGCCGTTTTGATAAACGGTCTTCAGCTTCTCGTTCGGCCAAGCGACGACCTGCGGACACGTCGGAGACCGGCCATCGGCATAATTCGCGGCGGGTGCGGCGGCAGGTGCGGCCGCGGGCACAGCAGCAGGGGCAATGGCCAGATCGGCGCCCGCCGGCAGTCTGTCGGGCAAGCGCTCGCTCGAAAATCCGGACGTGCTCAGACCGTCGCCGCCACCGCAACCGGAGACGAACGCCAGCCCCGCGCAGAGTACGCCGACCCTGACCGCATCTCGCCACATCCGCCTGTCTCCGCGCCTCACCTCTCGCCGTCCTTCGCTTGACATGCCCGGCGTCCGAGCCTGATATGCCCGAGCGCGCCGCGACGTGCATTTTGAACGACCGGGGCACTTCCGGGCCATCATTGGTGCCGAAACTATCGGCCCGTGCCGGTCCCTACAAGACCAGTGTTGGATTCACCGGCCGGAGACGGAAATGTCTTTAGGGACCAAACTTGGCGCCGTTTTAGGCTGAAATGGGGCCATTATAGTCCGAGGAACCGCATATCTGGAGCGTCGATGACTGGTACTCATCCAGCAAAGCCACGGCATGACGGCCGTCCGCCTTTGACGATCTATCTCGCATCGCCGCGCGGGTTCTGCGCGGGCGTCGATCGGGCGATTCAGATCGTCGAGCTGGCGCTTCAGAAATACGGCGCGCCGGTCTATGTCCGCCACGCCATCGTGCATAACCGGTATGTGGTCGATTCGCTGAAGGCGAAAGGTGCGGTCTTCGTCGAGGAACTGGATGAGATTCCCGAAACGGATGCGCCCATCGTCTTCTCGGCCCATGGCGTTCCGAAATCCGTTCCGGCGGCGGCACGCAACCGCCGCATGTTCGTGCTGGACGCGACATGCCCGCTCGTGTCCAAGGTTCACATCGAGGCGGAACGTCTGTTCGAGCGCGGCCAGGAGATTTTGTTGATCGGCCACGCGGGTCATCCCGAAGTCGTCGGCACGACGGGTCAATTGCCGCAAGGCGCCGTGCATCTGATCGAGACGATCGACGATGCGAACTGCTTCAGCCCCAAGGACCCCACGAAGCTCGCGGTCATCACCCAAACCACATTGTCCGTCGACGATACGCGCGACATCCTGGCGATCCTGCAGGATCGGTTCCCCGCCATTGTCATTCCCCGCAAGGACGACATCTGTTACGCGACGACCAACCGGCAGGATGCGGTCAAACGGATCGCGCCCAACTGCGAGCGGATGATCGTGGTCGGGTCTCCGAACAGCTCGAATTCGCTGCGCCTCGTCGAGGTCGCCGAGCGGGCCGGCTGTCCGCGCGCCATGCTCGTGGAGCGCAGTAGCGAAATCGATTGGAGCGAGTTCGAGGGTATAAGCAGCCTCGGCGTGACGGCGGGCGCCTCCGCTCCGGAAGTCCTGGTGGACAGCATGATCGATGCGTTCGCCGAGCGCTTCGACGTCACGGTGGAGACCGTGACGACCGCGCAGGAGAACATCTCCTTCAAGCTCCCGCGTCAATTGCGAGAAGTGCCGGCGGCATAGATGGCTGTTTACACCGACGTTAGCGACGAGGAGCTGGAAGCCTTCATCGCAAGCTACGACATCGGCGCCCTGACATCGTTCAAGGGCATCGCCGAAGGCGTCGAGAACACCAACTATCTCGTCCATACCGGGGCGGGTCCGTACATTCTCACGCTCTACGAGAAGCGCGTGCGGTCCAACGATCTCCCCTACTTCCTTTCGCTGATGGAGCACCTGGCGGCGGCCGGAATTACCTGCCCCTTGCCGGTTCGCGACCGTGACGGCCGCGTCTTGCGGGAACTCGCCGGACGCCCTGCCGCCCTCATCAGCTTCTTGGAGGGCGTTTGGATCCGGCGCCCCGGAATCGTCCATTGCACGGAGCTCGGCACCGCGCTCGCGAAGTTTCATCGCGCGGGCCTCGATTTTCCCATGCGCCGGGACAACGACCTTTCGCTGCCCGGTTGGCGCGCACTGTTCGACGACGTCCGCGACCAGGCCGACACCGTGATCCCCGGCCTGCGCGACGAGATCGCCGGCGAGCTCGATTTTCTCGGCGGCCAATGGCGGACCGACTTGCCGGTCAGCGTGATTCACGCCGATCTGTTTCCCGACAATGTATTCTTTCTCGGCGACACGCTGTCGGGTCTGATCGACTTCTACTTCGCCTGCAACGACATGCTCGCCTATGACTTGGCGGTCTGTCTGAACGCCTGGTGCTTCGAGCCCGATGCGTCGTTCAACGTCACCAAGGCACGCGCGATGTTGCAGGCATACGGCGAGGAGCGGCCCTTGACGGACGCCGAGCTCGATGCGCTTCCCCTCCTCGCGCGCGGCGCCGCGCTGCGCTTTCTGTTGACCCGCACGTACGACTTTCTCAATACGGATGCCAACGCGCTGGTGAAGACCAAGGACCCGCGCGAGTATTTGCGCAAGCTGCGCTTTCACCGCCTGGTGCGCTCCTATCGCGACTACGGTCTCGGATCCGCTTGAGGACGCCGCGATGAGCAGCCGCCCCAAGGTCGTCATTCATACGGACGGCGCGTGTTCCGGCAATCCCGGGCCGGGAGGCTGGGGGGCGATTTTGGAGTCCGGTCCCCACCGCAAGGAGATCAACGGCGGCGAGGCGCGAACCACCAACAACCGCATGGAATTGACAGCGGCCATCGAAGCCTTGGAAGCCCTGAAGGGCCCGTCGGATGTCGAACTTCATACGGACTCGAACTATCTGCGCGGCGGCATCACCAGCTGGATCAAGAGCTGGAAGCGAAACGGCTGGCGCACGGCCGACAGGAAGCCCGTCAAGAATGCCGAGCTATGGCAGCGGCTCGAGCAAGCCGAAGCCCGGCACCGTGTGAACTGGCACTGGGTCAAAGGTCATGCGGGCCATGACGAGAACGAGCGGGCCGACGAATTGGCCCGCGAAGGCATGGCGCCGTTCCTCGGCCGAAGCTGAACCCTTTTACAGCGCAGCGAGGATCGCTTCGGCGGAGGAGACTTCCGCGACACCGGGATTCTCCTCGGTCTGAAGCGCCTTGACCACGCCATCCTCGACGACCATCGCGTAACGCTTGGAGCGCGTGCCGAGACCGATTCCGCCACCGTCGAAATCCATGCCGATCTTCTTCGTGAATTCCGCGTTGCCATCGGACAGGATCGTCACCGCGCCGCCGGCTCCCGTCGCCTTGCCCCAGGCTTCGAGCACGAACGGATCGTTGACGGCAACGCAGACGACGTCATCCACGCCTTTTGCTTTGAACGCGCCGGCTTGGGACACGAATCCCGGAAGATGCTTGAGGTGGCACGTCGGCGTAAAGGCACCGGGGACAGCGAACAGAACGACCTTCTTGCCGCCGAACACGTCTTTCGTGCTCAGCGTCTCGATTCCATTGGGCCCAACGATACGAAAGGTCGCGTCGGGAAGGCTGTCTCCTTGAACGATCGTCATTCTGGTCGTCTCCTCACTGCTTGGTTTTGCCGGCAGGGCACCATACCGGGTCGCCGGGACGCGCGCCAACCAAACCTGGAACGTTGCCAAGGGATGGGCGTTGTATCCCCCGAACAGGGAGATAACGGGGACCCATGCACTGGAAAACTATCGTCGTTGTCGCGGCGCTCGCCGTGTCGGCCGCCGGGTGCACAACCGGCCAGAAGCGCGTTGGCGGCGCGGCCGTGGGTGGCGTTTTCGGCGCGGCGATCGCGGGTCCCATCGGGGCCGCTGCCGGTGCCGCGGCGGGGGCCGCAACGGCTCCGAGCGTGGCACGGTGAACCGAACTGGCTAGGGAACGATTTTCGTCATCTCACGCGCACCTTGGTCGGAGACCAGGGTGAATGTCAGCGGTTTTCCTTTGACGGCGGCCGCTTCGTCCGGCGATGCAAGGGTGACGGCGAAGCGCTGCTTGCCGTCCTTCAGCGGCCCGAGCGCTTTGGGCACCGGAACCAGAATCTCCGCGCTGGTGACGAAGAGATCGGTATTCGTGGCACCGTCCGGGAACACCGCTTCGAACTCGAGCCGTGGCGTGGGGCCGTCCAGCTTGGCCGTGACCGTGCCGATGCGCGGCAGCGCCCCGTCGCCGGCGGGCTGCGGAATGCGCGCCTTCGCCTGCCGAATGAGAGCCGCGTCGCCCTTGCCGAGATTGGCGGGGAGTTTGGCGTTCAGTTCGACCGAGTTCGGAATGCACAACTCTTTGCACAGGCCATAGTCGAGTGTCAGCGACAGCTGGACGGGCGTGCCCGCGTCCTTCGGCGTAATTCGAACCGGAAAGACGACCTCGTCGTCATATCCGATCGCCGTGCCGTTGGCGTCGGCGAAGCGGTGCGGAATGGGAAAGAGCACTTCGGCGTGCTTCAGGTTCTTTGACCCCGACCAATCGAAGCTCGGAGGCACACCGGAATCGCCGGGATTGCGCCAATAGGTTTTCCACCCTGGGTCCATGCGCAGCTGGACGCCCGCATAAAGAGCGGAATTGCTATCTTCACTAAGCGTTCCGCTGACGAGGCGTACCTTCGAATTGGTCTGATCGACCCATGGCGACTGACCGGGCTGTGCCGCCTCGACGCCACTGGAAAGACCCGTGCAACATAGGATCGCAACCGCCAAAAAGGCACGGCACCTTCGACTCGTCGATGCGCGAATCATCCTAAAGTTCAACATCGTTCGGCAATCTACTCGTTACCCGCGATCCGCGCGAGCCCGAGTAAATTCCTAAAGGGTCACGGTTTTGTGAGTGCCGTGACCTGAACGCCCGGCCCTGCCTTATTTCACCGTTCCCTCTTCCCTCAACCGAGAACTGCTGTAGCATGTTGGGATGGATTTGGACCTTCAATCGGATGACGAAGGCTATCTGGACGGACAGCTCCTCATTGCGATGCCATCGATGGGAGACCCGCGGTTCTCGCGCTCCGTGATTTATCTCTGCGCCCATTCCTCGGAAGGGGCGATGGGCATCATCATCAATCAGCGGGCGCCGAATATCAGCTTCGCCGAATTGTTGGAGCAGTTGAAAATCGTTCCATCGGAAGATCGCATTTCCTTGCCGTCCGCTCTGAACGCCATGGATGTCTATCTCGGCGGTCCCGTGGAAACCGGACGCGGATTCGTGCTGCACAGCGCCGACTATTTCAAGGCGGACAGCACGCTCCCCATCAATGACAGCGTGTGTCTGACGGCAACGGTCGACATCCTGCGGGACATCGCGAAAGGCAGCGGACCGGCCAAGGCGCTGCTGGCTCTGGGCTATGCCGGCTGGGCGCCCGGTCAGCTTGAGGACGAGATTCAGTCCAACGGCTGGCTCAACTGTCCGGCGGACCCCGAGTTGGTGTTCGATGCGGCTATCGACCGGAAGTACAACCGCGCACTCGACAGACTCGGCGTCGACCCCATTCGTCTCGTCAACGATGCGGGCCACGCCTAGCGGCGCAAGCGGATTTCGATATATCGGCAAAGGGATAAAGCGAAAGCCCGGCTCGACCGGTGCGCTATGCCTGGGCGGTGGTCGGCCCCGGCAACGCGCGAAGATCGGTTTGGGTCTGCGGTTCGACCTCGATATCCGGCGGCGTTTCGGTGCCGTGCGCCCTTTCGCGTTCTTTGCGTTTGCGATGATTGGCGAGCGCGTTGAGCAGCGCGCCGACATCGCGCGCCGACATCGGCTCGCCGTAATAGAAGCCCTGACCGAACTCGCAGCCGATGGAACGCAGATAGCTTGCATCGGACTGGGTCTCGACTCCCTCGGCCACGACTTCCTTGCCGAGCTCATGCGCGAGCGCAACCACCGAACGAAGGATCAGCGGCGTCTGATCGTTGTGCGCGCTGTCATGCACGAGCGACTTGTCCACCTTGATGATATCGAACGGGAAGCGGTGCAGATAGCTGAGCGAGCTGTAGCCGGTGCCGAAATCGTCGAGCGCGAGACTCGCTCCATACGTCTTGAGCCAGGTGAGGATCTCGACCGCGCGCTCGGGGTTCTCCATTACCAGCGACTCGGTCACTTCGAGCTTCAGCGTTCCGCGGGCGACCTGCTCGCGCGCCAGGAGCAGCCTGATCTCTTGCACCATGTCTTGGCGGAATAGCTGGCGGCTCGAGACATTGACGCTGACGAACAGCGGATCGCGATCGCGCGGCAGCACGCGATGCCACGTCGCCGCCTCGTCCAACGCCTGGCTGAGAACGTAGCTGCCGAGCTCGACGATCAGCCCCGACTCCTCGGCAAGAGGAATGAAGTCCTGCGGCGCCAAACGCCCCCGTGTCGGATGATCCCAGCGCATGAGCGCTTCGAAGCCCGCGAGCTGGTTCGACGCAAGCCGGGTGATGGGCTGGTAGAGAACGGAAATCTGCTGACGCTGAAGCGCCATGCGCAGCTCGCTCTCAAGCGGCAGGCGATTCTCCTCCTCCGTGCGCATGGCCGGATTGAAGATCTCGATGCGGTCCGCGCCTTTACGCTTCGCACGAAGCATCGCGACCTCGCCATCGTGCACCATTTCCTGCGCGGAGGCCTGCGATCCGTCGTGAACGACAATGCCGATGGACGCGGTGAGGATGATCTCCTTGGCGCTGATCTTCATCGGCGTGCGCAGCGCGCGCCGCACCCGCTCGGCCAAAGTCGCGACGTGATGCGGATCGCTGTCGGAAATCAGAAGGATCGCGAACTGATCGCCGCCGAGACGCGCAAGCGTATCCTGCGGATTGAGGTGCCTCGCGAGACGGCGCCCGAGTGTCAGCAGCATCGAGTCGCCGATGACGAGACCGAAACTCTTGTTGACGTTCTTGAAGCGGTCGATGTCGATGACGAGCACCGTCGGCCGGATCGATTGCCCCTCCGCCGCGCGCGTGATCGCGCCCTGCAAGCGATCCATGAACAGCTCGCGGTTGGGGAGCCCCGTCAGGCTGTCATGCACCGCATCGTGCATCAGACGCTCGTGCGAGCGCTTGATGTTCGTCACGTCGCGCAACAGACCGACACAACGCAGCAGCCGCACATTCTCGTTGTGCGCCGCTTGCGCGTTGAGCTCGTACCAAAGATAGGTTCCGTCGTGGCGGCGCAGCCGAAAATCCGTCTGGAACGACCCGCCTTTCCTATCCTGCAGCGACTGCATCAGCAGTTTGAAGCGCTCCCGATCCGAAGCGTGCATATGCTTCAGGAATTCGTCGACCGAGACGTTCAACGCCCCAGGTTCGAGCCCGAGTTCGGACTCCACCTCGTGTCCAACGGTGATGAGATCGCGCCCGGCATGCCATTGGAACACCTGGGTGCCGGAACCGTCGACCGCCAGGGACTTCATCTGAACGAGGCTCGGCGGGCCGAGGCTCATCGCCGATCCGCCCGTATGGAAAGCGAATTGGGTGACAGTGAAGCCGAGCAAGACGAGAATGAGAACAAGCCCGGCGATGAGGCTCGATCCGACGACCTCGCCGGAGAGCTTTCCGGTGACGATCATCGTGGCCCCGAACAGCCAAACGATCAGCAGCATCCAGCTCGGGATCAGCGACATGGCGCGGTCCTGACCGCGCAACGCGAAATAGGCGATCAAAACGGTTCCGACGCCGGCAATCACAAGGGTCGAGGCCCGCGCAAGGCCTGCCGCCGTCTGCGCATCGACGATCGCGACCGCGACGAGCGCGAATTGGGCCGCGATCCACACCCAGAACACGGTCTTGATCCACACGTGCCATAGGCCGATGCGCAAGAACGTATAGAGGAACAGCGCAAGGCTCGCCACGAGCCCCGCCTCCGCCGCCGCGCGATAGGTCGCCGTACGATCCGGGCCAACGGGGAACAGCTTGTTCCAGAACCCGAAGTCGACGCAGAAATAAATCAGCGCGGCCCAGGCCACGAGCGCGGTCGCCGGAAAGATCGCGCGATGGTTGGCGGCAAAAATCGCCGTCAAGAAGATCGCAAGAAGGCCGGTGATGCCGAGCAGCACGCCTTTGAACAACATGCTGTCCTGTTGCTTCGCCTGATAGAATTTCGGCGTCCACAACGTGAGTTGCGGAACCTTGGACGAGGCCAGCTCGGCCGCATAAGTCACGGTTTGGCCCGGTTCCAGCGTCACCCGGAACATGTCGGCGCGATCGCTTTGCAACAGCTCCGGCCGGAAGCCGAGAGACGGGGTCACCGCCGTGATGCGCGGTGCGTCGAGCTCGGGCCGGAACACGCCCGAATTCGCCAAGGTGTAACGCGGCGCGACGAGCCAGCGCACGATGCGCTCGTCCGTCGGATTCGAAAGCGCGAACACCAGCCAGCTCGGATCGGTGCCGGGGGTCGAGGCCGGTACCGCCATCCGGCCGACATAGCCGTCGGGGCCTGGCGCCGTCTCGATTTGAAGCCGGTCGCCACGGCCCTCGTAGAGTTCCCCCTTGGTGGTGACTTCAACCTTGGGCGCGTCGGGGTCGACAGGGATGGCCTCGATGGCGCTCGCAATGCCGGCCAAGGGCGGCAGCAGCAGCCACAGCGCGAGCAGCAGCGCCTGGGCGGCCGCAAGCGCGCCGGCCCGGCACCGTTGCCGGAACGCCGAGCGTCTTGGCACCGAGCGTCTTGGCACTGAGCGTCTTGGCACTGCGCGTCTTGGCGCGGCGCTTCGAGCGCTAGCCGAGCCGTATGTGGCCACAGTCACCCTCCGTTCCCCCTAGCCGCACCGGTCCGTTTCCAGGAGTGCATAAAGCACATGATCGCGCCACTCGCCGTTGATACGCAAATAGCGGCGCGCGAGCCCCTCGCGCTTGAACCCTACCCGTTCCAGAAGACGCATGGACGCCGTATTCGTCGGCAGACACGCCGCCTCGAGGCGATGCAATTCGAGCGAGTCGAAGACAAACGGCACGATCGCGCGAACCGCCGCCGTCATATAGCCCTGCTGGGCAAACTTGACTCCGACCCAATAGCCAAGGGTGCAGGACTGCGTGACGCCCCGGCGCACGTTGCACAAGGTGAGTCCCCCCACGAGCGCGGCCGACTGCGCATCATAAACGAACAACGCGTAGCCCATGTCCTCGCGCATGTCGCGCAAATAGTGGCGCAGGCGCCGGCGGAACGCGGAGCGGGACAACTCGTCCGGAGCCCATCGCGGTTCCCACGGAACGAGGAATTCGCGGCTGGAGCCCCGAAGTTCCGCCCAAGCCGGATAGTCGGACATTTGCGGAGCGCGCAGCACCACACGGCCGGTCTCCAGAACCGGCCCGAAATCACTTGGGGTAGCAGCTCGCAGCAAGGCCATCGGTCAGCACCCTCGTCACGCGGCTCTGCTAGCCGGAACGGCAAACTTGTCCGCCACGGCTTCGAATCTAGCAAGATTAGCAATGGGTCCGACGGTCGCAAGGCTCAGCGGCGACCCAAGAACTTTCTGAAGCAGGGCCTGGAGATCGGCGGTGCCGACGGCCTCGATCCGTTCGATCAGTTCGGCCGTCGTCAGTACGCGTCCGCAGAACAGGCTGTGGCGCGCGAGTTGCTCCGCCCGCGCACTGGAACTTTCCAGCGCCGCAAGCAGGCCCATCTTCAATTGCGCCTTCACGCGGGCGAGCTCGGTCTGATCGAAGCCGCGATCCGCCGCCTGCTCCAGCTCGTTGCGGATGACGGAGAAGAGTTCATCGGTCTTGTCGGGCGCTCCGGCCGCGTGAACGACGAACATCCCGCTATCGGTCAGGCCGGACGAAAAAGCGTAGACTGAATAACAGAGCCCGCGCCGTTCGCGAACTTCCTGGAAGAGCCGGGACGACATCCCGCCGCCCAGCGCGCCCGCTAAAATCTGCGACTTGAAGTAATCTGGCTGATGGTAGGCGGGCGCTTCGAGCGCGATCATCAAATGGGTCTGCTCGAAGGGCTTCGCCGATTGCCGCCGTCCGCCCACATAGACCGCCCGTTGCGGAATGGGCGTGGGCTCGGAGGACAGCCCAGCCAAGCGGCGTTCGGCTTCCGCGACGAGAACCGCGTGATCCACCGCGCCCGCGGCCGCGAGCACCATGTTGGGCGCGTGGTAGTGGGCCGTCAGATAAGCGCCGAGGTGATTTCGCTCGAACCCGAGAACGCTCTGCGCGGTGCCGAGGATCGGACGCCCCACCGGCTGATCCGGATAGGCCGCCTCGGAGAGAAAATCGTAGGCGATGTCGTCTGGCGAGTCGGAGCTGGCGGCGATTTCCTGGAGAATGACGTCACGCTCGCGGGCAAGTTCGGCGCCGTCGAAGCGCGGCTCCAAGATGATGTCGCTCAGAATGTCCAGTGCGAGCGGCAGATCCGCCTGCAGGACGCGCGCGTAGTAACCGGTCGAATCGACGGAGGTCGCGGCATTCAGGTCGCCGCCGGCCGCTTCGATCTCCTCGACGATCTCGCGGGCGCTTCGCCGCCTGGTCCCCTTGAAAGCCATATGCTCCAGGAAATGCGCCACGCCATGCTCGGCCGGCTGTTCCGACCGGCTGCCGGCGCCGATCCAGATGCCGAGCGAGACGGTTTCCACTTCGGGCATGCGATGACTGACAACGGTCAGGCCGTTCGCCAGCGCCGACCGGGTGACGGTCACGCCTGCGCTCCAGACAGCGGCGCGGCGGCCTGGGCGCGGCTGACGATGAAGTCCGCGACCGTCTCGAAATCGGGAGCGAGCACGGTGCAGCGTTCTTCGCTGCCGAGCTTCAGTGTGAGGCGTTCGGGCCGCACCGGCTCCATGCCGATCGCGCGCTTCACGGCATCGGCGAACTTGGCCGGATGTGCCGTCGACAAGACGACCATTGGCGTGGAACCGAGGAGCGTCTCTTGCTGGGCCGCCGCGACGCCGACGGCTGTGTGCGGATCGACCACCATGCCGGTTTCTTCGAATACGCCCCGAATGGTCATCTCCGTTACGTCCTCTCCGGCGGAGTGAGCGCTGAAAAGTTCGCTCAGCTGCCCGTGTTCGCCCTGAGACAATTGGAACGCGCCTTGACTCCGCAAGTCGTCCATCAAGCCCCGCACCCTGGATGCATCCCGTCCGGCAAGTTCGAACAGCAGGCGCTCGAAATTGCTCGCGAGTTGGATGTCCATGCTGGGACTTGAGGTCGCGATCACGCCTTGCGGCTCGTACCTCCCCGACGCAAGGGCGCGAGGCAAACTGTCGTTGAGGTTCGTGGCGATAACGAGGCGCTGCACCGGAAGGCCCATCGCCCTTGCGGCATAACCCGCGAAAATATCACCGAAATTTCCGGTAGGCACGGTGAAGGCCGCCGCGCGATACGGGGCGCCGAGCGTCACGGCCGCCGTGAAGTAATAAGGGATCTGCGCCAGAATCCGGGCGAAGTTGATCGAGTTGATGCCCGTCAGGCCGAGCTTCGTATTCAGGTCCCGGTCGCCGAACAGCGCCTTCACGATTCGCTGGCAATCGTCGAAGGTCCCTTCCACGGCGATATTGTGAATATTGGCCTCAGTCGCGGTGGTCATCTGGCGCCGCTGGACGTCGCTGACGCGCCCTTTCGGGTGCAAAATGAAGACGTCGATGGCATCGAGTCCGCGGAACGCTTCGATAGCGGCCGCGCCGGTGTCGCCCGACGTCGCGCCGACGACGGTAGCGTGCTGACCGCGCCGGCGGAGCGCGCGGTTCATGAACCGCGATACGACCTGCATCGCGAGATCCTTGAAGGCGAGGGTCGGGCCGTGAAACAGCTCCAGGATGAAGCTGTTGGGGCCGATTTGAGCGAGCGGCGCGATGGCGGGATGATGAAAACCCTCATAGGCCTCCGACAGCACGTCTTCGAGGTCGTCCAGGCAAGGATCGCCCTCGAGAAACGGCCGCATGACCCGATAGGCCGCATCGGCGTAGTCCAGCCCGGCGAGCGCCGCGATTTCTTCAGGCGAAAGCCGCGGCCATGCCTCTGGCATGAACAGGCCGCCGTCGGACGCGAGCGCCGCCAGAAGCGCGCCCTCGAACGAGAGCGCCGGAGCAGACCCGCGCGTGGAAATGAACTTCAAGATCAGCCTCTCCCCGGAAAATCTAGGACTTTTCGCCAGACCCTAGCCCCCGGAGCGCGGCCCCGCAATACGGCCCGGCGGCACGGTTAAGACGGCTTGCCCCGCCGGTTCGTCCAAACAAAGGCGCCGTAAACGACCAGAAGGCAGCCCGCCAAGCCAAACCACGTCAGGGCGTATTGGAGATGCCTGTTGGGCAGTTGCAGATGCGTTTGCCCTCCTTTGGGCCATCCCCCCGGGATGTCCGTCTCGACCTGCTCCAGGAAGAAGGGCACGACATTGACGGTCCCGCCGGGAAACATCGACCGCGCCATGCCGCCGAGGTCGCGGGTGAACCATTGATTGGCTTCCTCGTTGTCGTCCGGCGAGAACAGGTTCGGCTTCTCGGAGGTGCGCAGCAGGCCCGTGACCGTGACGACGTCTTTGAACTGCCCCTCATCGCGGGTGTGCGGCTCCCGGAACGCCTCGGGCACGAAGCCCCTGTCAACGAGGACGACGCGCCCCGATGCGGTCTCCAAGGGCGTGATGACATGCCAGCCGGCCTCGCCGTCCAGCGAGATCGCGTACAGAAAGCGCTCACGCTCGTTGTGGAAACGGCCTTCCACCGTCACGGGCAGATAGCTGGGGTCGCGCCACTTGCCGGCGAGCTCGATGGCCCTCTCAAGCGCGACGGGCTTGCGCTCGGTGCGCGCCTCGATACGGGCTATGATCGCTTCTTTCCATTCGAGACGGTGCAGTTGCCAAACGCCGAGCCACACCAACACGGCAAAGCCGATCAGCGTGACGATGGTGAGCCGAATGAGCGCGGGCGTACTCATCGTGCCGCGCTAACGACCCGAGTCCAGCTTGCCTTCTTCGGCCTTGTGCTGGAACTGGAGCGCGATCAGGACGCCTTTGAAGCTGCGCAGCAGAAGAAGGGGAAGGACGAGCGCGACGGTCCCCCAGACGACCGCATGGACCCAATAGGGCGGGTGGTAGACGACTTCGACATAGAGCGCGGCGCCAACGATGATGAAGCCGGTCACGAGCATGACGAAGATGGCGGGTCCGTCGCCGGAATCGGCGAAATCGAAGTTCTGACCGCACACATTGCAGGACGGCGCCAAGGTCAGATAGCCGTTGAACATCTTGCCCTTGTGGCAAGACGGGCAGCGTCCGAGCATCCCCGACCAAACGGTCGAGCTCAAAGGCAAATCCGACTTGCGGTCCTGTGAATCCGTCATAATTCGACTCCGGCAAAAACAGAAAGGGGCGGCCGTGAGACCGCCCCTTTCGTGAATCGGTTTCTCTCCGCGGCTAGTGGCCTGGGTTCGCCCCGGCGCCCCAGATGTAAATGGAGCAGAAAAGGAACAGCCACACCACATCGACGAAATGCCAATACCAAGCGGCGGCCTCGAAGCCGAAATGCTTGTGCGGCGTGAAATGTCCCTTCAGAGCGCGGAGGAGACACACCAGCAGGAAGATCGTGCCCACGATCACATGGAAGCCATGGAAGCCCGTGGCCATGAAGAACGTGGATCCGTAGATGTGGTTGGCGAAGCCAAAGCCCGCATGCATGTATTCGTAGACTTGCAGGCAGGTGAAGAGCACGCCCAGAACCACCGTGCAGGTCAGCCCCCAAATGAGGCCCTTGCGGTCGTCCTGCAGCATGGCGTGGTGCGCCCATGTCGCCGTCGTGCCGGATGTCAGCAGGATCAGCGTGTTCACCCAAGGCAGGCTCCAGGGATTGAAGGTGTGACCGAAATAGCCGAGGCCCGGCACGTCCGTCTCGGCGCTCGGAATCGGAGGCCAGACACCGCCCGTGACTTGCGTGCGCGCATACGTGACCGCGCTATCGGGAAACAGAGCGACGTCGAAATAGGCCCAGAACCACGCGACGAAGAACATCACCTCCGAGGCGATAAACAAGATCATGCCGTAGCGCAGATGGAGCTGAACCACCGGCGATTGAAAGCCCTCGGCCTCTTCCTTGATGACGTCGCGCCACCAGCCGAACATGGTGATGATCACGATCGCAAGACCCGGCAGGATGTACCAAAGCTGAGGATCGCCCGCCTTCTTGGACATGAAAAACATCAAAGCGCCAAGCGCCAGCACCAATCCGCCGATCGCGCCGACCAGCGGCCACGGGCTCGGATTGAGCAGATGGTAGTCGTGTTGTGGTTTTGCGTGGGCCTGGGCCATCTTGAGTTCCCCTTCCTCCCCAATCAATCTCGGTGGCGCACTCGACCGCGCCGCGTGGCTTACGATCCCGACGCCCTATCCCCCGGCGCGGTCGCGACATCCGACGGATCGTCGCTCCGGTAGAAGGTATAGGACAACGTGATCTCTTCAATATTCTTCGTGCTCTCGTCGTCCGCGAACTTGGGATCGACGAAGAATGTAACAGGCATCTCGACGCTCTGCCCCGCGGCGAGCGTCTGCTGCTTGAAGCAGAAACATTCGATCTTCGTGAAATAGCGCCCGGCGATCTCGGGCGACACATTGAAGCCTGCCGTTCCGCTCACGGCCTCGTCCGTATTGTTGTGCGCCTTGAAGAACACAAGCGCGCTCTCGCCGATCCGCACGTCCACCGCGCGCTGCTCGGCCGAAAACTGCCACGGCAGGTCGCGGTCGACATTCGTGTCGAAACGGACTTTGATCGTACGGTCGAGCACTGTGTCGGGCGCGACGTCCGCGACCTGGGGCACACCGCCATAGCCGGTCGCCTGACAGAACATGCGATAGAGCGGGACCGCCGCAAAGGACAGGCCGACCATCCCGGCCACGAGACCGGCGAGCGTCAGCGCGACGAGGCCTTTCTTGTCGCGCCCCCCGGCTCCAGTGTTTCCGTTGTCCATGCCCTTCACCGCTCAAATCTGCCGCATGGCGACATTCCCGCCGAGCCGGACCATGGTGACGATAAAGAACAGAACGACAAGCGCCGCGAGGGTCCATGCGATTGCGAGAGACCTTCTGCGCTGACGGCGTTTGCGTTCGGCATCGGCATTTTCCATCACGACGTCCAAATAAGCGGCGTCAAGCCGCCCTCGAACCCAAAGCCATGTTCAACCAGCAGCGCCGCGAAGAGAACGAACAGGTAGAGGATCGAGTAGGCGAACAAGTTCTTTGCCGCCCGGTCGGCGGCCTCGCCCTCCCGGACCCGGTAGCAATCGAAGGCGAGCACAAGGAAGAAGGCGCCTGAAATCGCGGCCACGACCGTGTAGAGGGACCCGCCGAAGCCCATCACGGACGGCACCATGGCGAGCGGCGCCAGGATAATGCTGTAAATCAGAATCTGGCGGCGTGTCTCGTCGGCGCCATGCGTGACCGGCAGCATGGGAACGCCGACACGCTCGTAGTCCGAGCTGCGGATCAAAGCCAGCGCCCAGAAATGCGGCGGTGTCCAGACGAAGATAATGAGAAACATCACGAAGGACGCGAGGCTGACGGTCCCCGTCGCCGCGGCCCAGCCGATCATGGGCGGCAGGGCACCGGCGGCGCCGCCGATAACAATGTTTTGCGGCGTCGAGCGCTTCAGCCACATCGTGTAAACGACGACGTAGAAGCCGATTGTGAACGCAAGAAGTCCAGCCGCGACCCAATTCGCCATAAGCCCGAGACAAAGCACCGAACCGATTCCAAGCACGGACCCGAAGGCCAAGGCTTCGTTCGGCGTCAGGGCGCCTCGCGGCAGCGGACGCGACGCGGTACGCGCCATGCGCGCGTCGATATCCGCGTCGTACCACATGTTCAGCGCACCCGATGCACCCGCGCCGACGGCGATGCAGATCAGCGCCGCAATGGCCAGAACGGGATGCAGGTGGACAGGGGCCGCGACAAGCCCGACCAGCGCCGTGAAGACCACGAGAAACATCACTCGCGGCTTCAACAGAGCGGCATAGTCGGAGACGTCGCCCCCAGGGGCGGTCTCCACCTTGCCTTGTATCGCTTCGACGGTTGCGTCTGTCATCGGCCTAACTCGCTCCGGCGCCTTAGCCTGGCGCTCCAGACCTTACTTGATGCGCGGCAGCGTATCGAAGGTATGGAACGGAGGCGGAGAAGGCAGCGTCCACTCCAGGGTGGTTGCACCCGGACCCCACGGATTGGCGGCGGCCTTTTCCTTGCGGGAGAACTGCACGATCACGCCGATGAAGAAGACGATAAATCCAGCGAACGCGAGATAGGCGCCGAGCGAGGACACCAAGTTCCAGCCCGCAAAGGCATCCGGGTAATCGGCATAGCGCCGCGGCATGCCGGCGAGACCCAGGAAGTGCTGCGGGAAGAACGCCAGGTTCGCGCCGATGAACATCATCCAGAAGTGCAGCTTGCCGATAAACTCGGAGTACATGTAGCCGTACATCTTCGGCGACCAGTAGTACCAGCCCGCGAACAGCGAGAAGACGGCGCCGAGCGACAACACGTAGTGGAAATGCGCCACCACGTAATAGGTGTCGTGGAACGACCGGTCCACGCCGGCATTCGCCAGCATCACGCCCGTCACACCGCCGACGGTGAACAGGAAGATGAAGCCGAGTGCCCAGACCATCGGCGTTTTGAACTGTATCGAACCGCCCCACATGGTGGCGATCCACGAGAAGATCTTCACACCGGTCGGCACGGCGATCACCATCGTGGCGAACACGAAGTACGCCTGCGTGTTCACGTCGAGGCCCGCGGCGTACATGTGATGCGCCCAGACCACGAAGCCGATCACGCCGATCGCGACCATGGCGTAGGCCATGCCGAGATAGCCGAACACCGGCTTCTTGGAGAACGTCGAGATGATCTGGCTGATCATACCGAAGCCCGGCAGGATCATGATGTACACTTCCGGGTGACCGAAGAACCAGAACAGGTGCTGCCACAGAACCGGATCGCCGCCGTGCTTCGAATCGAAGAACGCGGTGCCGAAATTGCGGTCCGTCAGCAGCATGGTGATGGCACCGGCCAGCACCGGCAGCGACAGAAGCAGCAGGAACGCGGTCACGAGAATCGACCACACGAACAGCGGCATCTTGTGCAGGGTCATTCCCGGCGCGCGCATGTTCAGGATCGTGGTGATGAAGTTGATGGCGCCGAGGATCGACGACGCGCCGCCAAGATGGAGCGCAAGAATGGCGAAGTCGACCGCCACGCCCGGCGTGCCGCTCGTCGAGAGCGGCGCGTAGATTGTCCAGCCCGCGCCAGGACCAGTGGATCCGGGAGCGCCGGGCATGAACAGCGACATCACCAGCAGGACGAAGGCCATGGCGAGCAGCCAGAACGAAATGTTGTTCATGCGCGGGAAGGCCATGTCCGGCGCGCCGATCATCAGCGGCACCATCCAGTTGCCGAAGGCGCCCATCGTGGCCGGCATGACCGCGAAGAACACCATGATCAGACCGTGGGCCGTCACGAAGACGTTAAACATCTCCGGATTGCCGAAGACCTGCATGCCGGGCTCCATGAGCTCGGCGCGCATGCCCATGGAAAGCAATGCGCCGACGATACCGCCGACGAGAGACAGGATCAGATAGAGAGTGCCGATGTCCTTATGGTTCGTCGAGAACAGCCAGCGCCGCAAACCGTGCGGATGATCGTCGTGATCGTGATGGGCCGCTTCTGCCTGGGCGTGATTAGCCATGACTGTCTTCCTCTATCGTCGTTTTATCTTCGTTTCCGGCCCTTGGACCGTCTGATTGAGTGCAGCTGGAGCCCTAGTCGCGAGCCGAAGCCACCTTCCCCTTCGCGTCGATTGCGGCCGACTTCTTGCTGGCGACCCAGGCATCGTACTCATCTTGCGAGACGACGCGAACGGCGATCGGCATGAAAGCGTGATTGCGTCCGCAAAGTTCGGAGCACTGGCCGTAGAACCAGCCTTCGTGCTCCGCGCGGAACCACGTCTGCTGCAGGCGCCCCGGCACGGCGTCCAGCTTGACGCCGAAGGAGGGCACCGCCCAGTCGTGGATCACGTCGTTGGACTTGAGGCCCACGACGACGTTGGCGCCGACGGGCACGACGACCTCATTGTCCACGGTCAGAAGACGCGGCTGCCCCGGCTTCAGATTGGCGTCCGGCACCATGATCGAATCGAAGCTGATGCCCTCGTCCGGATATTCGTAGCTCCAGTACCACTGACTTCCCGTCGCGGTGATCGTGACGTCCGCCTTGGGGAAGTCGTACTGCGCGAACAGGAGGCGGAAGGAAGGAATCGCGATGGCGACCAGGATGAAGATCGGAATCACGGTCCATGCCACCTCAAGCAACGTGTTGTGCGAGGTGCGCGAGGGCTCCGGATTGTTCTTCTCGTTGAAGCGGACCATCGCGTAGATCATGAGCGCCAGAACGAACAGCGTGATGACGACGATGATGATCGTCACGTAATTATGGAAGTCGGTGATCTGCTCCATGATGGGCGTCGCCGCATCCTGAAAATTGATCTGCCACGGCGAAGGCTGCCCCATGCCGGCGAGTGCGGGACCACTTGCGCTGAGCCCCGCAAGCGCAGCAAGAACCATCAATGCACGGTGCAACATCCCCATCCCTTCACTCCTAAAGCCTGTTTTCCGGCCACTCCGAATCGAGGAGAGGTCGGAAGCCGGTTATTGCCGAGCACGGACACTTGGATGTCCCGCGCCCAATCTTGCGGCGGCGACGCGAACAAACGGCGCTAAGTTTTGGCGTCGCCCCCGGTCAAAAGACGTTCTTGTTTGCCAGCCTTGATCGGCAAGGATGCTGGCGGTTCTTATGTATTTTTAAAATCATAAAGGATATTGATTGGCAACAGTCATGATTCAGTTGCGTCCGGGCACTGCTGCAGGACACGGTCGTTCGCGGGTTGATTCGGTGATCAACAGGCGCAGCACGGTGCCGGCGGCCGGTTTTACGACAGTCTTACCGTAGAATATTCCGCCGAATTTTTGCCCTATTACTCGGCGAAGGGCCATGTTCTGCCTGTCTACCGGAATGTCACCGGTTTCAAGTTTCCGTCGCGTGCCCGCGGAGTCGTAACCGCACTTGAAAAGTTGCTGGAAGGCCGCCCCTTTATGCTCATGCTTCCCTCCTTGGCCTGGACAAGTCTAATCGACGCACCTGGCGTGAAACTTCGCCCCGTTCTACTGGGACTAGCCGCGCTCGTCCTCGTTTCGGCACTCGCCACATCCGCCGGGGCTCAGGACGCCGACGTCACGCCAGGCGCGACCGGGCCGGGCAGTGTCGTCCGCGAGACCCATGGCGCCTGGCAGCTCAGTTGCCGTACCCCGCCGGGCGCCCGCGAAGAGAAATGCGCGCTGGTTCAAAGCGTAACGGCCGACGACCGGCCCAATGTCGGCCTGACGGTCGTG
This sequence comes from Hyphomicrobiaceae bacterium UBA7697, assembly GCA_002482645.1. Lineage (GTDB taxonomy): Bacteria > Pseudomonadota > Alphaproteobacteria > Rhizobiales > Methyloligellaceae > Methyloceanibacter. Next base: position 691,887 of record DLGJ01000005.1, on the reverse strand, counting down.
TTCTACAAGGCCATCGGCGAGGACAAGAAGCTCTTGCGGGTCGTGGTGCCGCTCGGCGTACTCCTGCCGACAGGGCTCGGCCTCAAGATCGACGGCGAGGATGTCGGCAACGCGCCTTTCCTGAAATGCGGCAAACGCGGCTGCGTGGCCGAGGTCGTGCTTCAGGACGAGGTCATCGCCAAGCTCAAGGCAGGCCAGAACGCGATGTTCATCGTGTTCGATACGCCGGAAGCCGGTATCGGCATTCCGGTGTCGCTCCAGGGCTTCACCGACGCCTTCGCCGGCCTCAAATAGCCGCAACGCCCATCCGGCGACCGCATCGAAAATCGGCGGCAGAAAAGGAGAAATCCGCCGCCGATTCGTCCGTCTTTGGGGGGACGGAAAGCACCCGGTCCTCGTGCAGGGATCGGGAACGGGTGCGGCCTGCAAAGTATAGGGCCGGAAGACGCGCCGGTTCAAGCCGCTGTGCCGCCAAGGGCTTACAGCCCGTGCTCCTCGCACCAGCCTGCCAAGGACTCGAGAATTCCCAGGGCCGACCGGCCAAAATCCGTCAACTCATAGGTGACGGCTACCGGCTTGGTGCTGACGACTTCGCGATGAACCAGCCTCGCCTCCTCTAGCTCCTTCAGCCGTTCGTTGATCATCTTCTTGCTGGCGCCGCCGAGTTCCCGTGCCAGGGCATTGAAGCGCATCGGCCCATCGCGGAGGTGCCACAGAATCGAGCCTTTCCACTTGCCGCCGAGAACCCGCATGCCCCGTTCGATGGGACAGGGCTCGTTGCAGATGTTGGGACCGGGAAGGCCCGATTCGCTTCGATTCACACGACGATCCGACATCGGCGGCCCCCTCCTTGGGGGCAGATCACCTATCTTTAGGTTACAAAAAGTATACTGGTTGATATTTGAAACCTCAAGTGCCAAGTCATCGGGAACCGAGGGCCGGCGCATGTCAGCACCGGCCCTCACTGCGATCGTGCCGCGACAAAGGAGACTGGCGGATTATGGAACCGAAGCTGTTTGCCCCTCTCGACCTTGGAGACCTCACCCTTCCAAACCGCATCGTCATGGCGCCGCTCACCCGCAACCGGGCCCTTCCGGACGGCGACGTTCCCCACGCGCTGAACGCCACGTACTACGCACAGCGGGCAACGGCCGGCCTGCTCGTCAGCGAAGGGACGCAGATTTCTCCCGAGGGAAAGGGCTATATCCAGACGCCCGGCATTTACAGTCCGGCGCAGGTGGCCGGGTGGAAAACGGTGACGGATGCGGTTCATCGGGCCGGGGGACGGATCTTCGCGCAGCTTTGGCACGTGGGACGCATCTCCCACGTCTCGCTCCAGCCGGAGGGGCAGGCGCCCGTCGCCCCCTCGCCCATTGCGGCCAAGAGCCAGACCTTCACCGCCTCGGGCTTCGAGGACGTTTCGACGCCGCGCGCGCTCGAAACCGGCGAGATCGCCCGCGTGGTCGAGGACTACCGGACGGCGGCGGAGAACGCGAAGGCGGCCGGGTTCGACGGTGTAGAGATTCATGCTGCCAACGGTTATCTGATCGACCAGTTCCTGCGCGACGGCACCAACAAGCGCGGCGATGCCTATGGCGGCACGGCGGAAAACCGCGCGCGCTTCCTGGGCGAGGTCCTGGAGGCCGTCACCTCCGTGTTTCCATCGAAGCGCGTCGGCGTGCGTTTCAGCCCCTTCTCGAACTTCAACGACATTGCCGACAGCGATCCGCTCGCCACGTTCGCGGTGGCCATGGCCCGCGCGAACGAGGCCGGGCTCGGCTATGTGCATCTGATCGAGGGCGACACGGGCGTTTCGCGCGCGTTGCCCCCCAAGGCGATCGCGACCCTGCGCGCCAACTTCTCCGGCGCCTATATGGCCAACAATATCTACGACCGGCAGATGGCCATCGACGCCGTGGAGTCTGGCCAAGCGGATCTCGTCGCGTTCGGCAGGCTCTATATCGCCAACCCCGATCTCGTTGCGCGTTTCAAGGCCGACGCACCGCTGAACACGCCGGACCCGCAGACCTTCTATGGCGGCGACGCGGCGGGGTACACCGACTACCCGGAGCTCGATCAGGCCGCCTAGGCCGGAAGGATACCGAGGGAGGCGAAGCAGCGGGACGGTTCCCACCCCCCGGAATCCTCGTTTGGTGTCCTTCACCTGGCATCCTCATTTGGCGTCTCCAATCGACGCTCACAATTTCGGCGCGGTCTTGGGTACACTGAGGGCGCGCCCGCCGGGCGCCTCGGACGGTTCGGAGGACGTGTTATGGGGTTTGTGCGCAAGGGCGTCGTGCTCGTGTGCCTTGTGCTGCCGGGTTCGGGCCTCGCGGAGACAACCGGTCTCCAGGCCGGACAAGTCCGCGCCACATACAACGCGGGCGTCGCGAATCTCAATCTCGGGACGTTCGACATGACGGCGACGCTCCGGCGGAACGACTATGCGCTGACCGCCTCGGGTGAAGTCTCGATCCTTGCCGGGCTTCTCTACAGGGCGGCGGGAAAGACCGAGAGCAACGGCGCGCGCGCCGGTTCGGGGCCGGAGCCGCAGCGCTATCAATTCTCCTTCACCGACACGAAGAAGACGCAGACGGTTCAGATCGGCTTCGACCGGGGCACGGTTCAATCGGTCGAGAGAACGCCCAAGAAGAACCCCGACCGGAAGGCGGTTCCCATTCCGGAAGGTGAGCTTCGGGACGTACTCGACCCGCTGACCGCTGCCTTCATGTCCGTTCAGTCGAACGCGCCGGCCGGCGACCTCGCCGTGTGCAACCGGACTTTGCGGGTCTTCGACGGCAAGCAGCGCTTCAATCTGGCCCTGTCTCCGAAGCGCACCGAGAAGCTCGGCGCCGGAGCCCCGGACGGTCTGCCCGATACCGCCGCCGTGTGCCGGGTCGCCTACAAGCCGATCGGCGGCTACCGCAAGGAGACCTACGCCGTGCAGTTTCTCCAGGAAGCCGACGGAATCGAAGCCTGGCTGGTGCCGGTCGAGGGGACGGGTCTTTACGTCCCGTACAAGGTCATCGTGCCGACGACCTGGGGAGATGGCGCGCTGAAGCTCACGGGGATCGAGGCGAGGCCGAGTACCCCGCGGCGGGCAAGCGCGCGTTAAAGCGCTTCGGTTTCGAACAGCCGGTCGATGTGGCCGCCCCAAGGACCCTCAAAGGCGGCGATCAGACGATCCGCCTCGGTACGGCCGGTTTCGGCGATCTCCATGAGCGGCGCGAGCGCGCGGGTTTCGTTCTGGCCCTCGTCGTTCACACGGGCCCGCCGCAAAAGGCCGCCTTCGGCAAGCGCCAGAACCTCATGGGCGATATCGCCCACCGTGCGGCCCCGGAACGGCGTCTTGAGACCGGTTTTCGGAACCGCCAGGCGCATGGTCCGCCGCTCTTCCTCGGTCCAACTGGCGACGAGGCTTGCCGCGCCGTCCAGAGCGGACTTGTCGTAGAGAAGTCCGGCCCACAAGGCCGGAAGCGCGAGGAGAAGACCGAGCGGTCCGGCATCGGCGCCGCGCATCTCCAGGAACTTCTTGAGACGGACGTCCGGAAAGAGCGTGGTGAGATGGTCCGCCCAATCCTCCATGGTCGGCCGCATGCCCGGCAACGGCGCCAGCTTGCCCGCGAGAAAGTCGCGGAACGACGAACCCGAGACGTCGATATAGCGCCCATCGCGGTAGACGAAGTACATCGGCACGTCGAGTGCGTAGTCCACGTAGCGTTCGAAGCCCATGCCGTCCTCGAACGCGAAGGGAAGCGCTCCGGTCCTATCGGGATCGGTGTCCTGCCAGATTTGCGCGCGGTAGGATTGAAAGCCGTTCAGCTTCCCTTCGGTGAACGGTGAATTCGCGAACAGCGCCGTGGCGACCGGCTGCAATGCGAGACCGACGCGAAGCTTGCGCACCATGTCGTCCTCGCTGCCGAAATCCATGTTCACCTGGACCGTCGCCGTGCGAAACATCATGTCGAGCCCATGCAGGCCGCGCTTCGGCATGTAGCGCATCATGATGCGATAGCGGTCCTTCGGCATCAGCGGCATCTCTTCGAGCGTCCATTTGGGCGAGAAGCCGAGGCCCAGGAACCCGATGCCGAGTTGGTGGGCCACCGAACCGACCTGAGACAAATGCTGCCGAAGTTCGGCCTCGGTCTCGTGAATGGTCTTCAGCGGCGCCCCCGAGAGCTCGAGCTGGCCGCCGGGCTCCAGGCTGATCGACCCGCCGATGGGGCAGTCCGAACAGGACAGCGCGATGATGTTTCCGTTCTCGCGGATTGCATCCCAGCCGAAGCAATTGTGGTGGGTCTCGAGGAGCGCGCCGATCCCACGCGGCCCGCCATAGGGAACCGGCGAATTGTCCGTGACATTGAAGCCGAACTTCTCGTGCTCGGTGCCGATGCGCCACTCGCTTTCCGGTTTGCACCCGGACTCCAAATAGGCGACGAGCTCATCCCGTGACTCGATGATGGGGCTTTGTGGCCCGTCAACGCGTGTCGACATGTCAGGAGAACTCCGCTTGGGTCGGTGAGACGTGAGGGTTCGGATAACGGCGCGCCGCGGCGCTCCTCCGGACCTCGAATGCTGCACTATATCGTATGAGCGGCGTCGCGCGGCAAGCGACAGTTCCGCGCAATTCGCGAATTCCCGGAACGCGTTACCGCCGCCGCTCCGGCCGCCGGGGCACGGGCTAGACCATCATGCGATGGTACAGGTCGAACATGATCCAGAGGCTGCCGCCCACCATGATGCAGATCAGCACGGCGGCGAAGGCGAGCGCGACGAGATTCTCCCTCGGAGTCGTCTTCAAGTCGATATGAAGGAAAAACCGCAAATGAACGAGAATCTGGACGAGGGCAAGCGCCGCGATCACCACCAAGGCGGTCTCGCGCGGAAGCGCGCCCGTGGCCACCAGCCCGAAGGGAATGGCCGTGAGGACGACGGCGAGCACAAGGCCTATGAGATAGGGCTTCAGCGTCCGCTCGACGGGAATTCCAGATTTGAGCTCCATCACAACAGCCCCGGCAGATAGACGACGGAAAAGATCACGACCCAGATGATGTCGAGAAAATGCCAGAAGAGCCCGAGCCGCATCAGCCGGGACGCGACCGGCGCGGTGAGTCCCTTGGCAAAAACTTGACCGATCATCACCAAGATCCAGACGAGCCCGACGCTGACATGAAGGCCGTGCGTGCCGACCAGCGTGAAGAAAGCCGACAAGAACCCGCTGCGATCGGGCCCCGCCCCTTCGGCGATCATGCCGCTGAACTCGCCGAATTCGAGAGCGATGAAGCCCGCGCCCAACAGTAACGTGATGGCGAGCCACAACAGCACTTTCGAGCGGTCTCCCGCCCACAAGGAAACGGCGGCGATGCCGAATGTGGTGCTGCTGAGGAGAAGCAGCGCCGTCTCGGCGGCGGCGCGCTCCAGGCTGAACACATCCTTCGGCGTGGGTCCGCCCGCGGCGTTGCCGGCCATGACCAGATAGGTCGCGAACAGGCAGGCGAAGATCACGGCGTCGCTCATCAGATAGAGCCAGAAGCCGAAATCCTTCTCCTCGTATCGTTTCGCCTCGCGAGGGCTGACGGTCATGGCCGCGGCGCTGCTCATGCGGCGGCCTCCGGCGCGGGCTGGCCGGCGAATCCGGGTTCGTCCTCCATTGCGTTTTTCGGCGCCTTGGCGAGCTGAGGGAAGCGCGCGTCCTCGATGGCTTTCACCTCGCTCGCGGGCATCACGAATTCGTCGTCGTCATTGCTCGCGCGGACGATGATCGCGGCGCCGATCACCGCCAGCGATAGAAGCGCGAGCCACCAGATCCACCAGATCATGGCGAATCCGAACGCGAAGCCGGCGGCGCCGATGACGGCACCGGCGAAGGTGTTCTTCGGCATGACGATGTCTTCGTATTTTTCGGGACGCCGGTATGCGACGCCGCGCTGCTTCATGTCCCACCAGGCATCGCGGCACTCGACCTTGGGCAGCACGGCGAAATTATAGGGCGCGGCGGGCGACGAGGTGGCCCATTCGAGCGAGCGGCCGTTCCACGGATCGCCGGTGAGGTCCAGCGCCTCTATGCGGTCGCGGACGCTGACCCAAAGCTGCACGCCGAGGCAAATCATGCCGAGCAAGATGATGAACGCGCCGAACGCGGCGACGATCAAATGCGGCTGCCAGGCCGCGATCTCGTAATGCTCCATGCGGCGCGGCATGCCGAGCAGGCCCAGCACGTAGAGCGGCATGAAGGCGACGTAGAATCCGACGATCCAGCACCAGAAGGCGCGCGTGCCCCATTTTTCGTTCAGCTTGAAGCCGAACGCCTTGGGGAACCAGAACATGTAGCCCGCGAGATAGCCGAACAGCACGCCGGGAATGATCATGTTGTGGAAATGCGCGATCAGGAACGTGGTGTTGTGCATCAGATAATCGATGGGCGGCAGCGCGAGCAGCACGCCCGAGAGACCGCCGATGACGAAGGTCACGAGGAAACCGATCGTGAACAGCATCGGCGGTTTGAAGATGATGCGGCCGCGATACATGGTCAGCAGCCAATCGAACACCTTCACGCCGGTGGGCACCGCGATGATCGTCGTCATCGTCCCGAAGAACGAGTTCACGCGCGCGCTCGATCCCATGGTGAAGAAGTGGTGCAGCCAAACGGTGAAGGACAGAAGACCGATGGCCATGGTCGCCAGAACCAGCGAGATATAGCCGAACAGGCGCTTCTGGCTGAAGACCGCAACGACCTCGGAGAACACACCGAAGGCCGGCAGGATGAGGATGTAGACCTCCGGATGACCCCACAACCAAAACAGGTTGATGTAGTTCATCATGTTCCCGCCCATGCCGTTCGTGAAGAAGTGCATGCCGAGCGTCCGGTCGAGCGCGAGCATCGCGCAGGCGACCGTCAGGGCGGGAAACGCGAAGATTATCAAGACCGAAGTGATAAATACGGTCCAGGTGAAGAGGGGCAGGCGGAACATCGTCATACCGGGCGCGCGGCACTTGATGATCGTGACCAGGAAATTGATGCCCGACATGGTCGAACCGAAGCCCGATATGAGCACCGCCCAAATCCAATAGTCGACGCCGACGCCGGGCGTGAATTCCAAACCCGAATACGGGGGATAGGCGGTCCAGCCGGCGGTGGAGAATTTGCCGATCACCAGGGAAATGAGAACGAGCGCGGCCCCCGCCATGGAGAGCCATAGGCTGACCGCGTTCATGAAGGGAAAGGCCACGTCCCGCGAACCGATCTGCTGCGGCATGATCAGGTTGATCAGACCCGACAGGAACGGCATCGCCATGAAGAAAATCATGATCGTGCCGTGGGACGAGAAGATCTGATCGAAATGGCCGGGCGGCAGATAGCCGTCGCTATTGAGGGCGATCGCCTGCTGGCTGCGCATCATGGCGGCGTCGACGAAGCCGCGCACCAGCATCACCAAGGCAAGCATGATGTACATGATGCCGATCTTCTTGTGATCGACGCTCGACAGCCATTGGAACAGCACCAAACGCCACGCACCGAAATAGGTGATGACGGCAACGACCGACAACCCGCCCAGCACGGTGACGGCCGCGCCGGACGCCGCGATGGCGCTGTAGAACGGCAGGGACTCGATTGTCAGTCGTCCAAAGATATCCACTGGTCCTAATCCATCGCACCGGTATTGGAGTGCCGTGGCATGCGGTCCGAGTCGCCATGCGAATATTTGGCGATGATCTTGTCGAAGAGGCCCGGCTCCACGCCCGAAAAATACGTCACGGGGACTTTTTGGCTCGGCTTGGCGAGCGCCTCGTACGCCGCCGCGTCGAGCGCCTTCGCCGATTGCTTCACTTTTTCCACCCACGCATCGAAGTCCGCCTTCGGCTGCGCCAGCGTCTGGAATTGCTGATCGGCGAAGCCGCGCCCGCTATATTGGACGTTCCGCCCCCAGAACGTGCCTGTCTTGTCCGCGAGCAGGTTCAGGCGGGTCTGCATACCGGCCATGGCGTAGATCTGGCCGCCGAGCGCCGGGATCACCAGGGAGTTCATCGCCGTGTCCGAGGTGATCGCGATACTGACCGGCGTGTTCACGGGCATCGCCAGTTCATTGACGACGGCGATGTTCTGCTCCGGATACACGAACAGCCATTTCCAATCCTGCGCGATGGCCTGCACTTGGAGCGGCTTCACGCCCGGATCGATCTCCTTGTACGGATCGAGCTGGTACGTGTAGTGCCACAGATGAAGGCTTAGCCAGACGATGATGGCGGCGGGCACCCCCCAAACGACGACCTCCAAGGGCCAATAGAAATCGAAATTCGGTGTGTAGCGCGCTTTGCGATTGGTGCCGCGATAGCGCCGCGCGAAGATCGCGGCCATGACGAAAACCGGAACGATCACGATCATCATGATCGCGACGGCTTTGAAGAGAAGATCGCGCTGCGCCAGACTGATCGGTCCGCTCGGGGACAGCACTGGCCCGTCGAGAACGGAGCAGCCGCCGCACAATACAGCCGCTGAAGCGGCGGCAAGGACGATAGACGCGCAGGGCCGCCATCGAAGGGCACGCGCGTTCTCGACTGTCATGTCTTCGCGGCTTCGATTCATGAGCAGAACGGTTCGATGATGTACGACCGTAGTCGCTCGCGACCGATATTGCGAGTTTAGATCACGCACGGTGCACAACTTGTGACAATCGGGTCACAGTAGCGACGAGTTTCATCGATCCGTCTACCGCCAATCGCCGCACACGGCATTGACGAGCGCAAGACACGCGACGGCGGCGGTGTCGGCGCGCATGACGCGCGGCCCGAGCGAGACCGGCACCACGAAGTCGCGTCTCAGCAACATGTCGCGCTCTTCGGGATCGAATCCCCCTTCCGGCCCGATCAAGACGGCGTGCGGACTGCCCGCATGGGGCGCCAAGACCTCGAGCGGCGACGTCACGGCCGCGCTCTCGTCGGCGAAGATGAGAAGCCGCTCCGCGTCCCAACTCGCGAGCACGTCTTCGAGAGCTTGGGGCGCCCTCACCTCCGGTACGCGCAAAATGCCGCACTGCTCCGCCGCCTCGACCGCATTGGCTTCGAGACGTTCGACCTTCACGCGTTCGGCGATGGTCCGGCGCGTGATGACCGGGCGCAGCAGGCTCGCCCCCATCTCCGTCGCCTTCTGCGCCATGTAGTCGACCCGAGCCCGCTTGATGGGTGCGAAGAGATAGTGGAGGTCGGGGCCGGTCTCTTGCGGCCGCGTTTGGTCCTCGACCACGAGAGACATGTCTCTCTTGCCGATTGCCGTCACACGCGCACGCCATTCGCCGTCCACACCGTTGAAGAGGAGGACTTGGGCGCCGGCCCTCAATCGAAGCACGTTTGCGAGGTAATGCGCCCGGTCCCGGTCCAGCACGATACCGGCGTCCGAGGATAACGGGGACTTGACGAAGAGCCGTGGCAGTTTAGAGGGCATGGGCGACACACGACTGAGCGAGCAAAGCGGCAGGACACATGCCACGTCCAGAGGTTGAAGGCAAAGCCGGCGGCGGTTCCGACGCGCCCGTGGCCGATGCTCCGATGCAGAACTGGGCCGACCGCTACGCGCCGGCCTGGGCCCTGCCCTATTTGCGGCTCGCGCGAGCGGACCGGCCGATCGGCTTCTACCTCTTGGCGCTGCCCTGCTTCTGGTCCGTGGCGCTGGCGGGGCTCCATGCGGGGGCAGCCTATCCGGACCCCTGGCTGCTCGTCCTGTTCGCCGCCGGCGCCGTCGTCATGCGCGGGGCGGGCTGCACTTACAACGACATTGTGGACCGGGACATCGACGCCCGGGTCGCGCGCACGCGTTCCCGGCCCTTGCCGAGCGGCCAGGTCTCGCTCAAGGCCGCGCTCGCCTTCATGCTTGGCCAATGCCTCGTGGGCTTGGCCGTGCTGCTCAGCCTCAATCCGTTCTCGGTCTGGCTGGGCTTCGGGGTCGTGCCCATCGTCGCGCTCTACCCGTTCGTGAAGCGCATCAGCCATTGGCCGCAAGCGGTCCTCGGCCTGGCCTTCAACTGGGGCGCGCTGATCGGCTGGGCGGCGGTCCTCGGCCGGCTCGATTGGGCGCCGGCGGTGCTCTATGTGGGCGCCGTCGCCTGGACGATCGGCTACGACACGATTTACGCGCACCAGGACCGCGAAGACGACGCCTTGATCGGCATGAAATCGACCGCGCTCCGCTTCGGCCGCGACACGAAGATCTGGCTCAGCGCGTTTTACGGGCTCGCCATCGGCGCCATCGGGCTGGCTGGCTGGCTGGCCGGCGCAGGTCCCGTGTTCTTCGCGGGTCTCGCACTCGCGTGCGGACAGTTATCGTGGCAGGTCGCCACTCTCGATATTGACGATGCAGAGAACTGTCTCGCTCGTTTTCGCTCCAATCGAGACTTTGGTTTGATTGTTTTTTTCGCAATTCTGGCGGATATGACGCTTGCATCTGTCCTCTAGAAGTCCGATTTGACGGGTTAGGACGATCTGGTCCGAGAAATGCAAGGGCGACTCACGTAAGCTTCTTCCGCAATGCAAGCGGGCCCCGGTGCGTATCGCATCCGAGGCCCGTGTGACGCCTTGCTGTTAGCTTCCTTGTTGGCCGCCTTGAGGTAGCCTTGATTGCCGTGATGGTGCCACGGAAGACTTCCCGGACGCTTAATGGACGTCATTAACGACCGGTAGCTTCCAGCATGGTTTAGAGAGTGTTCCTACTGCCAAATGACCGCGATTAATCCCGAGAAATATTCCGAGCCTTTGCATTCCCGCGAAGACGATTTTGAAATTCTGCAAAGGGCGGTCCGCGATGCCGGAGCCCTGGCCAGCAGCTATTTCCGGACGGCCCCCAAGGCATTCCGGAAAGCGGACGGCTCCGAGGTCAGCGAGGCCGATCTGGCGGTGGACGCGGCCTTGAAGCTCGATCTGACCACGCGGCGCAAGGACTATGGCTGGCTCTCCGAAGAGAGCCCCGACGACCGCTCGCGCTTCAAGCACGCGCGCGTATGGATGGTCGATCCCATCGATGGGACCGGCGCCTTCCTGCGCGAGCTCCCCGAATGGACCATCTCGGCCGCTTTGGTCGAGGACGGCGTTCCCGTGCTCGGCGTGGTCTACAATCCTTCGACGGACGAGTTTTTCCACGCCATTCGCGGCGCCGGTGCCTTCTTGAACGACGAGCCCATCCATGCGAGCGGCCTGTCGACGCTCGAAGGCGCCAGGATGATCGCCAGCGGCGGTCTTTTCAAAAAGAAGATCTGGGAAGAGCCTTGGCCGAACGTGACCGCGCAGTGGGTGAATTCGGTTGCCTACCGTCTGGCGCTGGTCGCTTGCGGGCGGGGCGATGCGACGATCTCGCTAACGCCGAAAGCCGAGTGGGATCTGGCGGCCTCGGCCGTTATCATGGAAGAAGCAGGCGGCATCATCACCGACCATCTGGGGAACCCGCATATTTACAATCGCGACAACCCGAAATTCCCCAGCCTCGTCTCGAGCGGGTTGGCCCTGCACCCTGCCCTGATCGAGCGGACCAGCCGCGTGGACGTCTAGGGCGCAATTCGGCACGTTGCCCGGCAAGCAAACAACGGAGGGGATGCGAGTATGGCCGCGGACGATGGCGCACCGGACGCGAAAGACGGTGGCAAGCAATTGCTTCACCTCGTGTTTGGCGGAACGCTGACTAAGCTCGACAAGGTCCAATTCGACGATCTGAGCAAGCTGGATATCGTCGGCATCTATCCCAACTACGCCGCCGCCTACGACGCCTGGAAGGACGCGGCACAGCGCTCGGTGGACGATGCCCATATGCGCTACTTCATCGTGCATCTGCACCGGCTCCTCGACCCGGAGGCGGCATAAGGCGCGCCGTACACATTCTGGACCCGTACGGATCTTGCACACTGGTCTCGAACGGCTTTTCGCCTTAATGGTCGGCGGTCTCCCGTGCTAGACAGGGGAACCAAGGGACGCGGGGGCGCACGCCGCGCCTTGCAGAAATCGGGATAATCCTTGAAAGACAACGTCTTCATAGATGCCCGTGTGGCCACTCGGGGGGGCGACGAGCTCACGCACCGGCGGCTCAACACGTCGCAGATCGTCACGCGCATTTGGCGGGAGCACCTGCGCCCCCACAAGGCGCTGCTGGCTTGCGGCGCGGTGGCGATGTTGCTGACGGCCGCGACGACCGGCGCGATCCCGTTCGTGATCCAGCGCACCGCGGACGATATTTTCGTCAACAAGGACGCGAGTCTGGTGACGTGGATCACGGTCGCGATCGTCGTGATCACCGTGGTCAAGGCCATCTCCGAGTATGTGGCCGACGTGACGGTCGGCTATCTCGGCCACCGCTTCATCGCGAACTTGCGCCTGCAAATGTTCCGGAAGCTGGCCGAAGCCGATCTCGGTTGGATCCAGACGGTGCATTCAGGCCGAATTCTGTCCGGCTTCCTCAACGACGCCACGCTGATCCGCGCCACCGCGAGCCGCACCATCGTGACGCTGTGCGAGAACACCTTCAAGGTCGTGATCCTCGTGGGCTCCATGTTCTACATGGCGCCGCGCCTGTCGATGCTCGTGCTGATCTTCATGCCTTTTGCCTGGTTCGTGCTGTCGCGGCAGCGCCGGAAGATGCGCAAATCGACGACCAAATCGCTTCAAGAGACCGGCGACCTCTCCGCTTTGGTGAGCCAGACACTCCAGGGCATGCGCGTCGTCCGGGCCTACAAGCAGGAAGCTCAGGAAGAAGAGCGTGCGGCCGCCGCCATCAATCGGGCGCTGGAATACACCATGCGCGGCATGCGCGCCCGGGCGATGTCTAGCCCGGCCATGGAGCTCATCGTCGGCCTTGGATTTGCCGCTGCGGTTTACGTCGCCGGGATCGACGGCGTGCGCGGCAATGCCACGCTTGGCCATTTCATGGGCTTCACCACGGCGGCGCTTCTGATCTATGGACCGCTGAAGAGCCTCGCCACGCTCCAAACCCAGTTGCAGGAAGGCGTCGCCGCGGCGAGCCGGGTGTTCGGCATCATCGACCGCGAGAGCAAGCTGGTCGAGGCGGAGAACGCCAAACCGCTGGAACTCGCCGAAGGCGAGATCGCCTTCCGCGATGTCGGCTTCCACTACGACCCGGAGAACATCGTCCTCAAGGGCGTGACCCTGACCGTTCCGCCGGGCAAGACGGTCGCGCTTGTCGGCCCGTCCGGCTCGGGCAAGAGCACGCTCGTCAACCTGGCGCTGCGGTTCTTCGATCCGCAGGAAGGCGCGGTCCTGATCGACGGTCAGGACATCAAGAACGTCACGGTCTCCTCCTTGCGCGATGCGATCGGACTCGTCACGCAAGACCCGGTTCTGTTCGACGACACGATCCGCGCCAACATCGCCTACGGGGCGAAGCCGCTCGTCGAGGAAGAGGTGGTCGCGGCGGCCAAGGCGGCGGCGGCGCACGATTTCATCGTGGCTCTGCCGCGCGGCTACGACACGCGTGTCGGCGAGGCCGGGGCGCTGCTTTCCGGCGGCGAGCGGCAACGCATCGCCATCGCGCGCGCGATCTACAAGGATGCGCCGATCCTGATGCTCGACGAGCCCACGAGCTCGCTCGACTCCGAGTCGGAGGCCAAGGTCCAGGCGGCGCTCGAGAAGCTGATGCAGGGGCGCTCCGTGCTGATGATCGCGCATCGTCTGTCCACGGTGAAGAAGGCCGATGTGATTTGCGTTCTCGACAACGGCCGCATCGTCGAGGTCGGCCGTCACGACGAGCTCGTGTCCAAGGGCGGCCTCTATACGCGCCTCCATCGCACTCAGTTCGGCATTTCCGGCGGCTTCGAACCGGCGCCGTCCGGCGAGGAGCGTGCCGTCGCCGTTCCGGGCGAATAGAGAAACCGCCCGATGCTCAAGCGCCTCCTAGAATCGGAGCCCTTTATTGCTTTCGTGAGCGCGCTGGCTTCAGTTTATATCCGGCTCGTGTTCAGAACGAGCACTCTGGTGCGCGATCCGGCCGACACCGACACCAAGCTCTTCGGACAGCACCCCCAGGTTCTTTCGATCTGGCACGGCCAGTTCATGATGCTGCCGATCATGAAGCCGAAGCGCGAGGCAGTCGTGAAAGCCATGGTCTCGCGCCACGGCGACGCCGAATTGATCGGCGACGTGCTGCGCCGCTTCGGCACGGAGCTCATCCGCGGCGCCGGCGCCGGTAAGCGCAAACGCAATCGCGGCGGCGCGACAGCCATGCGCGAGACGTTGCGGGCTCTGGAACAGGGCGCCAGCGTCGTCATGACGGCGGACGTGCCGCCAGGCCCCGCCCGGCGCGCGGGCGTCGGCATCGCCACGATCGGCGCGAAATCGGGTCGTCCCGTCGTCCCCCATGCCATCGCCACCAGCCGCTATATCGCGCTGCCGACCTGGAGCGCCCTGACCATCAACCTGCCCTTCTCGAAGATGGCGTATGTCGTCGGCGAGCCCGTGTTCGTGCCCGATAGCGAGGACAAAGACGAAATCGAGAAAGGGCGGCAAGCGATCGAACGCGCGCTGGCGGAAACGACGGCGCGTGCCTACGCGCTGGTCGGCGCCACCGACCCTTTGAGCGCGGAAGAGGCGCTGAAGCCCGGCCTGTCGCTCAAGACCTACCGGCTCGCCACGAAGCTCGCCGCGCCCGTCGCCCCGGCACTGCTGGCCTGGCGGACGCGCAAAGGCAAGGAAGAACCGGATCGGCATCCGGAACGTTACGGATTCGCAAGCGGCCCGCGCCCCTCGGGATTTCTCGTGTGGTTTCACGCCGCATCCGTCGGCGAAACCAACGCCGCGCTCCCGCTGATCGAGCACATCGTGACGGCGCGGCCCGACATCCGCGTCTTGCTCACGACGGCGACGGTCACATCGGCCCGTCTCGCGCGCGCGCGCCTGCCGCAAGGCGCGATCCACCAATATGTGCCGCTCGACAGGGGCGCCTATGTCGAACGCTTTCTCGATCATTGGCGTCCCGACCTCGCCGTGCTCGTCGAATCGGAGATCTGGCCGAACCTCGTGCTCGAGACGAAGGCGCGGAAGGTTCCGCTGCTTCTCATCAATGCGCGCATGTCGCCCCCGTCCTACAAGCGGTGGCGGCGGCGTCCGGGTCTCAGCCGGCCGATCTTCTCCGCGTTCGATCTCGTCCTCGCGCAGAGCGAACGCCTCGCCGAGCAATTCGCGCAGCTCGGCGCGCCGAAATCCATGGCTGTCGGCAATTTGAAAGCCGATGCCCCGCCCCCGCCCGTGGACCAAGCGGCCAAGGCGGACCTCGCCGCCGCGTTTTGGGGCCGTCCCATTTGGCTCGCGGCCAGCACGCATCCCGGCGAGGACGAAATCATCGGCGCGGCCCATGCGCGGATCAAAAAAGAACTGCCCGATATCGCCACGATCATCGTGCCGCGGCACCCGGAGCGCGGCGCGGCCATCGCCGACCGGCTGCGGGCACAAGGCTTGAAGGTCGTCCTGCGCGCGCAAGGCGGACATATCGACAGCGGCACCGATATCTATGTGGGCGACACGATGGGTGAACTCGGCGTGTTCTATGCGCTTGCGCCCGTGGCCTTCATCGGCGGCTCGCTTGTGAAGCACGGCGGACAGAATCCCGTCGAGGCGATCAAGCTCGGCGCCGCGGTTCTCGCCGGGCCCCACGTCCACAATTTTCGCGATGCCTACGACGTGCTTGTGAAGGCCGGGGGCGCCGGAACCGTCGAAGACGCCGACAGCCTCGCGCGCGCGGTGATCGACCTGCTGCAGAACGAGACCGCCCGGCACGAGATGTACAGCCGGGCCGAAGAGCGCGTCACCGCCATGAGCGGGGCGCTGCCGAAGACGCAGGATGCGATCGACGCCTACCTTCCGGAAAAGGTGCCGCTGCAACATGCCTCTTGAGACGCCCACTTGGTGGTACGGCAACAAGCGCGGCGCGGCCGCGAAGGTCATGCCCGCCCTGCTCTCTCCGATCGCCGCGCTTTACGGCCGGACCGCGGCGTCGCGGCTGTCGCGCGAGCCCGCGTACCGGTCCCGGCTTCCGGTGATCTGTATCGGGAACTTCACGTCGGGCGGCGGCGGCAAGACACCGGCGGCCATTGCCATCGCGGCCCTGCTCAAAACCATGGGTAAGGCGCCGGCCTTCCTCACGCGCGGCTATGGCGGGAACATCAAGGGCGCCGTCCAGGTCGCTGGGCACGAAGCGAAGGAGGTTGGCGACGAAGCGCTTTTGTTGGCCGCTGCCGCGCCGGCGTTCGTTTCCCCCGACAGAGCCGCCGGCGCCAAGGCGATCGAGCGGACGAACGCGGACGTCATCGTCATGGACGATGGTTTTCAGAATCCGGGGCTCGCCAAGGATCTCTCGCTGGTCGTCGCGGACGCAGCCTCGGGGCTCGGCAATGGGCGCGTGATCCCGTCCGGTCCGCTGCGTGCGCCGCTCGACGCGCAATTGCCGCGCGCGGATGCGTTGCTCGTGATCGGCGACGGCAAGAAATGCGACCGCCTGATCGAACGTTTCGAGACGTCCGGCAAGCCCGTACTCCGCGCGAAGGTCGTGCCCAATTGCGACCCGCGCTGGCTGTCGGTGCTTCCGGCCATCGGCTTCGCCGGGATCGCGCGGCCCTCCAAATTCTTCGCCACGCTCAAAGCCAACGGGGCGCGCCTGATCGCCAGCCACACCTTCGGCGACCATCATCGCTTTACGGAGAAAGAGGCGAAGCGCCTCCTCGCCGAAGCCGAAGACAAAAAGGCGATGCTGGTGACAACCGAGAAGGACTGGGCGCGGCTCCCGGACGAAACCGAGGATGACGACGACAGTGCGCTCGTCGTACTCAAGAAGCGCTCGCGGCCCTTCCCTGTCGTCATCGCGTTCGAGGACGTCGAGGCGGTAAAGGCGGTTCTGAGCGAAGCGATCGGCGGCGGACGCTAGGCGTCTTTGGCGTTCTCCGCCGTTTCCAGCACGCGCTTCAACGAGGCCGCCGCGTCCACGTACGGTTCTTGCAGCGCGACGCTCCAATAGCGCAGTTCGTCGAGCGGAATGGTTTCGCCGGTGACGGCGCAGCGCACGAACTCTCCCGGCGCGACCACCTGCACCTCCCCATCGAGATAGCGGAGCTTGGCCTCGCCTTTGAAGCCGAAATTGCGTTCGAAACGATTCATCACGGTTGCGGTACTCTCTCGTTAGCGCCTCAGCTTAACGTCGCGGCAATGGACTTGCCAGAGCTCATGACGTTGCCGGAGCTCATGACGTTGCCGGAGCTCATGGAGTTGGCTGAGTCTAGAGCAGGCTTCCCTGCCCGCCATCCGGCTCCGGCTTCGACGTCTTGCGCCTCTTAGGGCCCGGTCGCGCGCCCTCAGCGATCTTCTCGGCGCTGTCCGGCCCGGATTGGACTCCCGCCATTCTAGAGACCTCCGCACCGATATGGCCATCGGCGAACTGGATGTCGAGGACTTCGCCCTCATGGACCGCACCGGCGCTGCGTACCATGGCGCCCTGCCCATCGCGCACGAGCGCGAAGCCGCGTGCGAGAACGTTGTGGTAGCCGAGCGTCCCGAGCAGCTTGCCTTGGGCGTCGAGCCGATGCCGCGCGCGCTCGACGCGGACCCTTAAGCCGCGCGCGCGATCCCGGTCGAGACGGATCAAGAGATCGCGGGCATTGGCCAAGCGCCGGGCCACGAGAGTCGGCCGCAGCGCCGCCGCTTCGCGCGCGAGCGCCGCGCGGTGGCTTTGCGTATTCGCGCGTAAGGATTGCAGGAGACGCCCGCTCGCCGTGTCCAGGTGCTGGCGCGGCAGACCCAGAATGGCGTCGCGGCGGGGAAGCCCCCGCGAGGAGGCGGTGACGCGGCTGCGCCAGTGCTCCAACGCACGGCGCATCGTGCCGGCCATGCGGATGCCGAAGGTCCGCACGCCGTTGACGAGTTCCGACCGTACGGGGACCGCGCGTTCGGCCGCGGCGGTCGGCGTCGGGGCCCGGTAATCGGCCACGAGATCAATCAAGGTCCAATCGGTTTCGTGGCCGACCGCCGAAATGAGCGGAATGGCGCTTGCCGCCGCCGCCCGCACGACGATCTCCTCGTTGAAGCCCCAGAGATCTTCAAGGCTGCCCCCGCCGCGCGCCACGATGATCAGGTCCGGGAGAACCCCATCGGCCGCCGACCCGGCATTGAAACCGGCGATGGCGGCGGCAACCTCGGCGGCGCTCGTCTCGCCTTGCACCCGCACGGGCCAAACGATGACATGCGACGGAAACCGGTCTCCGAGACGGTGGAGGATGTCGCGAATGACGGCGCCCGTGGGCGAGGTCACGACGCCGATCACACCAGGCAGGAAGGGCAGCGGCCGTTTGCGGTCCTCGTCGAACAGGCCTTCCGCCGCGAGTTGCTTCTTGCGCTGCTCCAGAAGCGCCATCAGCGCCCCGGCGCCGGCGGGCTCCAACTCGTCGATCACGATCTGATATTTGGACCGGCCGGGATAGGTGGTGATCTTGCCCTTGGCGACGATCTCCAGCCCTTCCTCGGGCTTGAACTTCAAGCGGCCGAAGACGCCGCGCCAGACCACCGCGTCGATTGCGGCGTTCTCGTCCTTGAGCGTGAAATAGCAATGGCCGGAGCCATGCGGGCCCCGATACCCCGACACCTCGCCGCGCAGCCGCACCAGACCATAGGCCTCCTCCACCGTCCTCTTCAGCGCGAAGGCGAGCTCCGACACCGAATACTCGGCGATGTTCGTCGGCTCGGGCTGTGGATTGCGGGACGCCATATCCGTTCGTCTCTTTTCGGAAATGCCTGTTCTCGTGCTAAGAGCGCGGCACGCATCTCGGCGGCAACATCTCATCTAGGGCATACAAGCCCATGCAGGGCGGAACAAGCGGGGCTTCTGAAGCGTGAACGTACTTCTGATCGGCGGCGGCGGGCGCGAACATGCGCTGGCGTGGAAACTGGCCCAAAGCCCCGCGCTCGGCAGGCTCTATTGCGCGCCGGGCAATGCGGGCATCGCGGACGTCGCCGAGCCTGCCGGGCTCGACGTGGCCGATCACGCGGCCGTCGCCGCCTTCTGCACGGACAAGCGAATCGGGCTGATCGTGGTGGGACCCGAAGCGCCGCTGGTGGCGGGCCTTACCGACGAACTCGAAGCCGCCGGCATCGCCGTGTTCGGTCCGTCCAAGGCGGCCTCCGCCCTCGAAGGCTCAAAGGGCTATACCAAGGACCTTTGCGCCGAATACGGCATTCCGACCGCCGCCTATGGACGCTTCACGGATGCGGCGTCCGCGAAGTCCTATCTCTCCGGCCAAGCGCTTCCCATCGTCGTCAAGGCGGACGGGCTCGCGGCCGGAAAGGGCGTCGTGATCGCCGAAACGCGCGCGGAAGCCGAAGACGCGATCGAGGCTTGTTTCCAAGGAGCGTTCGGCGACGCCGGCGCGGAAGTCGTGATCGAGGAATTTCTGACCGGCGAAGAGGCGAGCTTCTTCGCGCTGGTGGACGGCGAGACGGCGCTGCCGCTCGCGACGGCGCAGGATCACAAGCGCGCCTATGACGGCGACCAGGGCCCCAACACCGGCGGCATGGGCGCCTATTCGCCGGCTCCCGTGATGACGCCGGACCTTTGCGCACGCGTCATGGACGAGATCGTCCTGCCGACCGTCAAGGCCATGAAGGCGCGCGGTACCCCGTTCAAGGGCGTGCTCTATGCGGGTCTCATGATCCGGGACGGCGCGCCGAAGCTGATCGAATACAATGTGCGCTTCGGCGATCCGGAGGCGCAGGTGCTCATGATGCGGTTGAAGACCGACCTGCTGCCTGCCCTCCTGGCAACGGCGCAAGGGCGGCTCGGCGGCAT
Source organism: Hyphomicrobiaceae bacterium UBA7697 (assembly GCA_002482645.1). GTDB lineage: Bacteria > Pseudomonadota > Alphaproteobacteria > Rhizobiales > Methyloligellaceae > Methyloceanibacter. The sequence goes on along the minus strand of DLGJ01000005.1, from coordinate 672,077 downwards.
GACTCTCGCCTGGCACGACGATGCGGCCCTGTGCGTGGTCATGGCCGCCAAGGGCTATCCCGGCGCCTACGAGAAGGGCACGGAGATCGAAGGGCTCGATGCGGAATCCGGCAGTGACGACGCCGTTGTCTTTCACGCAGGGACGGCCCGCGACGGCAACCGTATTCTGGCGGCCGGCGGCCGTGTGCTGGGCGTGACCGCGCGCGGCGCGGACATCGCTCAGGCCCAAGCCCGCGCCTATGCCGCGGTCGACGCGATCCATTGGCCGGGTGGCTTCTGCCGCCGCGACATCGGCTGGCGCGCCGTGAAACGCGGCACATAGAGCGTGGACCCATCGCTCTCCATTAGGGAGAAATTCACCCTAGGGCCGTACCAACGAGGCGAGACAGCGTTTCGCCCGGCTTTTGCCACGGACAGCTGTTGTGTTTTCACGATGACGTCACTATGTGCACGTTATGTGAAGCCGTTTTCAGCCTATGAGATTAGCAAGATGACGTTCGAGTTGCCCATTTCCAAAAAGACCGTATCCGGCGTCGTGGGCGTGCTTGCGATTCTTTTCTATCTCTGGCTGCTGATCTGGGCCGGTCCCGCCAACGCCATGAGCGGCGTGGCCGCCAAGCCGGCGTTCGGCTCGGACATCCATCAGGCCAAGATTTTCAAGCGTAACCGTACGCCCATCTACCCCTACGCGATCCAGGGACCGGGACCGAGAGGCTGGTCGTCCTATCTGGGCTTCGTGCCGTACACGCCCGGCAATATCGAGAACGAGGCCATCCAGCGGAACCAGTATCCGATGCGCTATTGGCCGCATAATCAGCGCGCGCCTGTGCCCCGGCCCTACGGCCTCGGCTACTAGTCTCCCCCGGCGCAAGTTCGCCATCCGACCCGTGCCCTCAGCGGCGCGCGGCGAAGAACGCCTTCAATAGGTCCGACGACGCCGTCTCGCCAATCCCGCCATAGACCTCCGGTGCGTGGTGGCAAGTGGACTGGCCGAAGAAGCGCGGCCCGTGCTCCACGGCCCCGCCCTTGGGATCGGCCGCGCCGAAATAGAGCCGCCGGATGCGGGCGAAGGAGATGGCGCCCGCGCACATGGCGCACGGTTCCAGCGTCACGTAGAGATCGCAATCGAGAAGCCGCTCGCTGCCGCGCATGGCCGCTGCTTCCCGAAGCGCGAGGATTTCCGCATGGGCGGTGGGATCGCGCAGCTCCAGCGTGCGGTTCCCGGCCTTCGCCAGCACACGGCCCTTGGAATCGACGACGACCGCGCCCACGGGGACTTCCCCGCGCGCGGCTGCGGCCCGCGCTTCGGCCAAGGCCGAATCCATGGGGCTGGAAAAGGGGCGCTTGCCGGAGAGCCCGGCATCTGCAAGCTTCGCCGTCATGCCGACCAAAGTGAACGAGCCTCAGTCCCAGGGTCAAGCGCCGCGCGCGCGGGGACGCGCGCGGTCCGCGCCGCCTACGCGCGAGATGGAGCCCATGCGCATCGCCAAGGCCATGGCGCAAGCGGGCCTTTGCTCCCGGCGCGATGCCGAGAAATGGATCGCCGCGGGGCGCGTCGTGGTGAACGGTGCGGTCTTGACCACCCCGGCTCACGTCGTCGGCAGTGGCGATACGATCCTCGTGGACGGCGAACCGCTGCCGGCGCTCACCGCACCGCGCCTGTGGCGCTATCACAAGCCGAAAGGTCTGGTGACGTCGCATAAGGACCCGGAGGGAAGGCCCACCGTGTTCGCCGCGCTCCCCGGCGAGATGCCGCGCGTCGTCTCCGTCGGGCGGCTCGACATCAACACCGAAGGCCTGCTGCTTCTGACGACGGACGGAGCCCTGGCGCGCCATCTCGAACTGCCGAGCACGGGTTGGGTGCGGCGCTACCGGGTCCGCGCCCATGTGGAGCCCGGCCGCGAGCTCTCCCAAGGCGCGTTGGATGCGCTGAAGCAGGGCGTCGCCATCGACGGAATTCGCTACGGCCCCGTGGACGCGCGCCTCGAGCGCCAGCAAGGGCGCAATGTCTGGCTCAATATCGGTCTGCGCGAAGGCAAGAACCGGGAAGTCAAGCGCATCGCCGGCCATCTCGGGCTGACCGTGAACCGGCTGATCCGCACCTCGTTCGGTCCCTTCGTGCTGGGCGAGCTGCGCGCGGGCGCTGTCGAAGAGGTGAAGCGCAAGGTTCTGGCGGAACAGCTCGGGGCGGACTTGTCGCGCACGCTGGGCGTGAAGAGCTGATGCGCATCGTCGCCGGCCGCTTCAAAGGCAAGACCCTCGACGCGCCCAAGGGGCTCAGCACGCGCCCCACGTCCGACCGCGTACGTGAAGCGCTGTTCAACGTGCTGGAACACGGCGCGCCGCGGATAGCCTTGGAGGGCAGCCGGGTGCTCGATCTGTTTGCCGGATCGGGAGCGCTTGGACTTGAGGCCCTGTCGCGCGGCGCACGCTATGGTCTCTTCATCGAGGACGATGCCAGCGCGCGCGGCGTCATCCGCCGGAATGTGGAATCGCTCGGCCTGACCGGGGCCACCAAGATCTGGCGGCGCGATGCGACAAAGCTAGGCCCCGCGGGCAATATCCCCCCGTTCGACGTCGTGTTTTGCGATCCGCCCTATGGCAAAGGCTTGGGGGGGCGGGCGCTCCAGTCCGCGGCCGGTGGCGGCTGGCTCGCGCCCGGCGCCGTCGCGGTTTTGGAGGAACGCTCGGGCGAGCCGCCGGGTTGGCCGCAAGGTTTGGCGGAGATCGACCGAAGGCGCTATGGCGACACGGAAATCGCCATCGCCATTTTCGGCGCGTGAAGGAGCAGACGATGCGACTATGGACACTCACATGGCTCGGGCTGATGCTTGCGGCATCCTCGCCGGGAGTGGTCTCCGCGATGGACGTAAGCTCGTCGCCTGAAGCCGACACATTCCAGGCCGGAGACTGGAAAGGCCGTGCCAACTTCAACGAACAAGGCGATTTCACCGACTGCACGGTCCTGCTTCCCGACCCGGCGCACACCACGCTCGGCTTCGTCATGACCTCGGGAAACGACCTCGGCATGCTCATCGCCGACCCGGTTCTGAAACTGGAACCAGGCCGAGGCAGACCAGCGCTGGTACATGTGGAAGGCGTGGACTCGTTCGCGGCGATGGCCGACGTCGTGGCCGACAACGGCATCCTCATTCCGCTCGATGGCGGCGGCCCACTCGTCCGGGCCATCGGCGAAGGGCAAGAGTTTCGCGTCACCGTCCGGGAGAAGGAGTTCACTCTCAAGCGCGCCGGAACCGGCAAGGCTCTGGAGGCCCTGAAAGCGTGTGTCGAGAGCCATCGCGGAAAGAGCCGCATCGATTTGTAAGGCGCGGTCAGCGGCGCTGAAACAGCTTCTCGATATCCGTCAGTTTGAGTTCCACATAGGTGGGGCGGCCGTGGTTGCACTGGCCGGAGAACGGCGTTTTCTCCATATCCCGCAGGAGCGCGTTCATCTCGTCGGGCGACAGCCGCCTCCCCGCGCGCACGCTGCCATGACAGGCCATGGTGGAGAGCACGTGATCGAGCCGGTCGCGCAGTACGTGTCCGCCCTCCCCGTCCTCCGGCTCCATGAGCATCTCTGCGAGATCGGTGAGAAGGCTTCGCGTGTCGCACGTCCCCAGCAGCGCCGGAACCTCGCGCACGGCAACCGCCCGCGCTCCGAAACCTTCGATCACGAGCCCGAATTCCTCTAGTTCCTCCTTGGCGGCGAGAAGGGCCTCGGCCGCGCCGGGCGCGAACTCCACGATGTCCGGGATCAACAGCAGCTGGCGAGACACGCCGCCGCTTTCCAGCCCGCGTTTCAGGCGCTCATAGACCAGCCGCTCATGGGCCGCGTGCTGATCGACGATGACGAGGGCATCGCCCGTCTCGGCGATAATGAACGTGTCTTGAACCTGGGCCCGCGCCGCCCCGAGCGGATAGGCGGACGGTTCCTCGCCGTCCGGCGCCGCACCGCGCATATCGGCGGATGGCACGGACACGCCCTCGAGCGGGGCCTGCGCCCGGTCGCTGAACGCCGCACCGCCGGAGGGACGATAGGCCGACCTCGGTGCGCCCGGATAGGACCGGACCTGACTGCGATAGGCCGGCGCGCCGGAAACGTCAGGCTCGGCATCGCCGTCGCCCGGTTCGCCTGCTTGCGGCGCCCATCCGGGTTCCGGCGGGCGCATGCGCTGCAACGCTTCTTGCGACAGGCTCGCCGTGGTGCGGTGTCCCGCTTGCGCCAGCGCCTCGCGCACAGCACCGATGAGGAGAGAGCGAACGCCGTTGGCGTCACGGAACCGCAGTTCCGTCTTGGCCGGATGCACGTTCACATCGACGTCCTCCGGCGGAATATCGACGAACAGCGTGACCATGGGATAGCGGCCGCGCGGCACGAGATCCCCATAGGCCGCCCGCACGGTTCCCCCGATCAATCGGTCGCGCACCGGGCGGCCGTTGACGACGAGATAGATGCTGAGCCCATTCGGCCGGTGAAGCGTCGGCAACCCCGCATACCCCTCGACACGGACATTGCCGCGGGCCGCGGAGACCGGCAGCGCGTCCTCCACGAAGTCGGCCCCGAGAATCCGCCCGAGACGCGACAACGCATGGTCCAGTAGCCCGGGCGGACAGGCATCGAGGCGCAGCGTCGTCCGCTCGCCATTGGACAGCGAAAACGCGATCTCGGGATGGGCCAGCGCCAAACGCTTCACCGCATCGGCGATAGCGGCGCTCTCCGCCCGTTCGGACTTCATGAATTTCAGGCGCGCGGGCGTCGCGTAGAAGAGATCGCGCACCTCGACATCGGTGCCCGCCGCGCGCGCGGCCGGTTTCAGCGGTGCCTTGCGCCCTCCGTCCACCTCGATGCGATACGCCTCGCCCGCATCCCGCGCGCGGCTGGTGAGGGCGAGCCGCGCGACGGCGCCGATGGACGGGAGCGCTTCGCCCCGGAAGCCGAGAGTGAGGATGCGGGAGAGGTCCTCGCCCGCCAGTTTCGATGTGGCGTGCCGCTCGACGGCAAGGGCCAAATCCCCGGCGCTCATGCCGGTGCCGTCGTCCGCGACGCGTATGAGCTGAAGTCCGCCGCCGCTCGCCGTCACATCGATCCGCGATGCGCCAGCGTCGATTGCGTTTTCGATCAATTCCTTGACGACGCTAGCGGGCCGCTCGACCACCTCACCCGCGGCAATGCGATTTATGAGGTTCGGCGGCAGCTGACGAATGGCCATGCCCTGCCTCCGTTCACCTGGCGGAACCGTCCGCCCGGCGCGGGGTCACCTTACCCGATTCTGATGCGAGATACGCCTAGCCGGGTGCGCCCGCGTGCACGGGTTGTTCGGCGGGCTGGCCGACGATCGTGGTGATGAGCTGGCCGGGCGCCAACAGCCGGGCGGCAACGCGTTTCACGTCATCGAGCGTGACGGCCTCGATCAACGCGTTCCGCTTGGCGACATAGTCGATGCCGAGATTCTCGATTTGAATCCACAGAAGCTGGTTTGCAATGCTGGTCGAGGATTCGAAGCGCAAGGCGTAGGCCCCGGTGAGGTAGGACTTGGCAGCGTCGAGTTGATCGGCGCTCAACCCCTCTTTCGCCACCTGTTCCAGCTCGGACTGGATGACATGCAGCGACTGGCCGACGGCTTCGTTCTTCGTCGCGACATTGCCGACGAACACCGATCCGTGCCGGTAGGGAAAGAGATTGGACGACACCGAATAGGCCAGCCCGCGCTTCTCGCGCACCTCTTCCATGAGGCGCGAAGAAAATCCGCCACCGCCAACGATATAGTTCAGGATGTAGGCGGGAATGAAGTCGTCGTCGCTGCGGGCAATGCCGCGGAAGCCGAACTGAGCGACCGACTGCGGCACGTCCATCTTGATGACTTCGCGCGCCGGCCCGAGCGGGGGCTTCGCGTCCGCGACCGGGCGCAGGTCCGACTTCTCGGGAAGGCCGCCAAACAGCGTGTCCAGCGCCTTGCCGAGCTCCTCCGGCGTGATGTCTCCGACGGCCGTCACGACGAGCTGGTCACGCGCGAAGACGCGGCGGACATAGTCGTGCAGATCCTCGGGCGTCATCGCCGCGATCGACTCCGGCGTTCCCTTTATGGGGCGGCCATACGGATGATCGTGGAACGCAAGCCGGTCCCATGCCACCGAGGCGACCGTGGACGGATCGTTCTCGTCATATTTCAGTCCGGCCAGAATCTGCGCCCGTACACGCTTCATCGCGCTCTCGTCGAAACGCGGCTCCGTCATCGCCAAACGGGCTAGCTCGAAGACTTCGTCCTTGTTCTCGGCGAGGGTCTGCAGCGACCCCAGCATGACGTCGCGGCTGGCGTCGAAATCCAGCCGCATGGCCAGAGACTGCGCGCGCTCCTGAAAGGCCGCCGCGTCGAGCTCCCCGGCGCCCTCGTCCAACATCGAGGTCACGAAATAGGCCTGCCCCTCCTTGCCGGGTTCGTCTTGGGACGCGCCACCGAAAAAGGCGAAGCGAATGGCGATCAGCGGATTGACGTGGCTCTCCACGAGCCAAGCCTTGATGCCGCCCGGACTCGTGACTTCCTGGATATTCATCGTATTTCCTTGAGCGGTCTCTTTGGCGGCCGGCGCCGTCGCGTCTGGAAGCGCCTTTTGCGCCAGCGCGGACGAAGCGAGCAAGCCTTGCGAAGCGACAACCAGACACACGCCGATCGCCGTCAGTGATGCACGTATTGCGTTCCGCATTCTAGGACCTGCCATTGCCGGAGGCCGGCACTTGCTTCTCTTCGACGCTGGTCGTGTGATGCGGCGCCGGTTTGAGAATGCCCGTGACCGCGTTCTCGTCCACAAGGTATTTCCGCGCGACGTTCCGGACGTCGTTGACGGTGACGGCTTTGATGCGGTCCGGCCAGGCCTCCACGTCATCGAGGCTCAGGCCAACGGACAGGCGCCAGCCATACTGGCGAGCCATGCGCGAAATGGAATCCGAATTGTAGACATACTCGGCCAACAGACCCGTCCGCGCGCGGTCGAGTTCGTCCTGTGTCACGCCGTTCTCACGCAGATCCTTGACCACCTCGTCCATCGCCGCGGTCATCTCATCGGGCGTGTTCTCTTCGCCGGCGATCGCGTAGAACCCGATGCGGCCGGAATCGAGGCCCGAATCCGAATACCAGCCACCGGCGGAAGCCGCGACGTTCTTGTCCACGACGAGTTGCTTGTAGATGCGGCCCGTGGTGCCGTCCGCCGCGATGCGCGCGAGGAGGTCGAGCGCCTCGGCCTCGCCCGGCTTCGCGGAGGCGTAGCTCGGCGTGATGTAGTAGCGCTGAACCGAGGTGCGGCCCGCGCGGGGATCTTCGAGCGTCACGGTCACGGACGCATCGTGGTCAGGCTCTTGCGGACGCATGCGCTCGATGGCATCGCCACGCCTCGGGATTTTTCCGAATGTCTCTTCGGCCAGCGCCCGCACCTCGTCCGGCTCCACATCGCCGGCAACCATGAGAATGGCGTTCTCCGGTGCGTAAAAGCGGCGATAGAAGGTCAGCGCGTCTTCACGATCGAGCTGCCTCATCTCGTGCTCCCAGCCGATGATCGGGATGCCATAGGGATGGTTGCGGTAGAGCGCCGCCATCATCTGCTCTTGCAGCAAGCTGCCGGGGTCGTTGTCGACCCGGGACCGGCGCTCCTCGAGGATGACGTCGCGTTCGGTCTTCACGTCGTTCTCGGTGAGCCGGAGATTGACCATGCGGTCGGCTTCCATCTCCATCACCGAAGCGAGACGATCCTTGGCCACGCGCTGGAAATAAGCCGTGACGTCCTGATTGGTGAAGGCGTTGTCGTCCCCACCCTTGATCGCGATGAGCTTCGAAAACTGGCCGGCCGGTATGTTGTCCGTGCCCTTGAACATCAGATGTTCGAGGAAGTGCGCGATACCCGACTTCCCCGGCGGCTCGTCGGCGGCGCCAGCCTTGTACCAGACCATCTGGGTGACCACCGGTGCCCGGTGATCCGGGATGACGACCACATCGAGACCGTTGTCGAGCGTGAACTCGACGGCCTTCTTGTCGGACTTTTCCGCAGGCGAAGTCTGGGGTGGGACCTTATCGGCGTCAGCGGCGACGGCGGCAACCGGCATTGACAGACTCATTAGGGCTACGACCAAACCGGCCCAAAGGCGGGACGCGGCGATCCGGGGTTCAAACATTCATGGTACCTTTGGCAGAAGGCCAGAGACGTTGGCGGCAAGCAACGAACACAAATCGGAATGTGTCGGGATTGCAGTCCCAATCCTAAAATGTCGGATGTCCGATCAGTTGTTTCAAGTAAAACTAGCCCGCGATTCGCGGACGCCATACTTAACGATTGGACAGGGTCACGCACATTTGTCGCGCGCTCGCGCCAAAGGCTTAGAATGCGCGATTCCCGCCAGAACTGACGGAGTCGTAACTCTTCGGCACGGCTGGCTCGAAGGCGCCCGTGTTCTGATCGGGGAGCGGCGCTTCGTTCACGTGCGGCGAAATCGGCTTTCTGGATGTGGCCACGGCCGTGCCCTGCGGGCCCCCGTACTCAACCGGCTCCGGCACGTCGGCAACGGGTTCCTCGACCGTATCCTTGCGCTTGAACAGTTTGTCGAGCAGCGTTTCCTTGCCCGCATAGGCGTTCAGCGGATCGTCCTTCTTGGCGATCTCGGCTTCGGCGGCCTTCTGCTCTTCGACCACGCGCACACGCACCTTCTCCGGATCGTCGGGCCAATCCTGGCGGGTGGCGGCGACGGAGCGGCTTTCGGTCGGCGACGGCAATTTCTGTAGGTTGGGCGGCACCATGAGGGGCGCCCGGGAACTCATGGTGGGGTCGACCTTCTGACGGCTGCCCGAAAGCCCCGCATAATCGAAGACCTTGCCTTCCAGCTCGACCCCGCCGCAGCCGCCCAAAGCCGCGGCGCAAGCCAAAGCTGCGGCAAGCCCAAGGAGCCGATTTCCGGCGCTTCTGACGGTGATGTGCCCCAAGTGCTCCCCTCAAATCCGGTAATACCTGGATTTTCTCACATTTTAGAGGGGTTTCCGGCCTTTTTGTGACCCCCGAACAGGGAGTCATACAGAAGTCCGATCACCCCGGCAACTATGGCCACATCCGCGATGTTGAAGATGTACCATTGGAAGCCGAAGGCGTGGAGCGAGAAGAAGTCCGCCACGGCGCCGTAAACGGCGCGATCAATGGCGTTTCCGGCCGCCCCGCCGACGATCAGACCGATGGAAACCGCCGTGAGGGCCGTGGTGACGCGCGCCAGCCAAAAGATCAGCGCAAGGCTCACCACCACCGCGAACGCGACGAGGGCCAGACGTCCCGTCAGGCCGTCCTGCTGGAGCATGCCGTAGCTGATGCCCTTGTTCCACACCAGGATGAGATCGAAGAACGGCGCGAGCCTGACTGGCTGTTTGGTGCCGATATCGTAGACATAGATCATCCAAACCTTGTTCCCCTGATCGGCGATCAGAGTCAGCAAGGCCACGACGAGCCCGAGCGGCGAGTACGGTCCCCAGAACCAGTGACGGAGCATCGGCGCTATCCCGGCTGAGCCGCGAGCCGGTCGAACTGGCGCACGGCTTCGGCGTCGCGCGGCGACAAGGACGGGAACTCGGGATCCGATCCGACCTCGGGGAGAATCTTCCACGATCTTGCGCATTTGGTGCCGACGGCACGGGCGAAGACGACCGCGACCTCCGGCACGTCCTCGAGACGGAACGCATCCGCCGGACCTTCGCCCGCCACGAGACTCGCCCCGCTGGTGATAGCGATCTCGGCCAGGTCCACGCCTTCAAGAGCGCCGCGCAGCGCATCGTCCGCGATATAGACCTTCGGCGCGGCCTCCAGGCTCGACCCGATCCGCCGTTCCCGCCGCTCGATCTCCAGCGCGCCCGTGACGGCCCGGCGCACCTGCCGCACCTTCCGCCACTTCTCGCGAAGCGCCGCGTCGTCCCAGTCTTGGGGCACAGCGGGAAATTCGCGCAGATGCACCGAGCCCTTGTCCTCGGGGAAGCGCGTCAGCCAGGCCTCTTCCATGGTGAAGCAGAGCATCGGCGCGAGCCACGCCGTCAGCGCAGCGAAAAGGCGGTCCATGACGGTCAACGCGGCGCGGCGCGTGACGCTGTCCTCCGGATCGCAATAGAGCGCGTCTTTGCGGATATCTAGATAGAAGGCCGAGAGGTCGTTGACGCAGAAATTCAGCAGCGCATGGAACACGCGCTTGAAGTCGTAGACGATGTAGCCTTCGCGCACGAACGCATCGAGCTCGGCGATCCGCGCCAGCATGTAGCGCTCGAGCTCCGGCATGCCGCCGTAATCCACCGTGAGGTCGTCGCGGTAATGGGCGAGATTGCCGAGCAGGAAGCGCAACGTGTTCCGCAGGCGGCGATACGAATCGACGTTCGCCTTGATGATATCGGGACCGATACGCAGGTCATCCGCATAGTCCGAACTCATGGCCCAGAGGCGCAGGATCTCCGCGCCCGACTGCTCGATCACCTTATGCGGCACGACGACATTGCCGAGCGACTTCGACATCTTGCGGCCGTCCTCGTCGTTGACGAAGCCATGGGTCAGGACTTCGTCGAACGGGGCGCGGCCGCGCGTGCCGCAGGCTTCCAGAAGCGAGGACTGGAACCAGCCGCGATGCTGGTCGGAGCCTTCCAGATAGAGCGAGGCCGGCCATTCGAGGTCCGGGCGCTGCTCGAGCACGAAGGCGTGGGTGCAACCGGAATCGAACCACACATCGAGAATGTCGCCGACCTTCTCCCAGGCGGACGGATCCTCGACGAGACCGTCGAGGAAACGCTCCGTCGCGCGGTCGGCGAACCAGGCATCCGCGCCCGCCGTCTCGAAGGCGGCGGCGATGCGGTCGATCAACTCCCCGGAGGCGTTGAAGCCGGCGCGCGGGATGACCTCGCCCGTCTCCTTGTGCACGAACACGGTGATGGGCACGCCCCAGGCGCGCTGGCGCGAGACAACCCAATCGGGTCGCGTTTCCACCATGCCCTTGATGCGCTTCTCGCCTTGCGGCGGCACGAAACGCGTCGTGCCGATCGCGTCCCGCGCACGGGCGCGCAACGTCTCGCCGCCATCGAAGTCATCGTCCATGGCGATGAACCATTGGGGCGTCGCCCGGAAGATGACCGGCTTCTTGGAGCGCCAGGAATGCGGATAGTCGTGCTTGTAGCGGGACCGGGCCAGAAGCGCGTTCGCATCCATCAGAGCGCGGATGACCGTCTCGTTGGCGTCGCCGAACTTGCCCTTGTCGTCGACGACGCGCTTGCCTTCGAAGCGCGGCGCGTCCTTGGTGAAGAACCCGGCCTCGTCGACCGTGAACGGAATGGTCTTGTCGATATTCCGGTCGCGCAGAAGTGCCTCGTGCTCGGACCAGACCTCGAAGTCGTCGGCGCCGTGACCGGGCGCGGTATGAACGAAGCCCGTACCGGCGTCCTCCGTGACGTGATAGCCCGCAAGAAGCGGCACCTTGAAGCGATAGGCCACGCCGTCGCGCAACGGATGGGCGAGGATCGTCCCTTCGAGCGCATCCCAGGGAACGTCACCCACCCTGGTCCATTCGTCGATCCGCGCGGCACTTCTGACAGTCTCGGCGAGTGCGTCCGCCACGATGAGCTTTTCGCCAGACTTGGCCCAATTGTCCTCGGGCGCCTGCGTGACCTCGTAGAGGCCATAGCCGATATCCTTGGAGAACGACACGGCTCGGTTTCCGGGGATTGTCCAAGGCGTGGTTGTCCAGATTACAACGGACGCGCCGATGACCATTTCGGATATCAGAGTCGGCTTCCCATGACCCAGATCGGCGACAGGACCGAAGTTGCCGACGTCGATCGCTGGCCCCGAGTAATCAAGCACCGGGAACTTCACATAGATGGCCGGGCTCTCGATCTCCTGATATTCGACCTCGGCCTCGGCGAGCGCCGTGCGCTCCACCACCGACCACATGACCGGCTTCGACCCGCGATAGAGGAGCCCGTTCATGGCGAACTTCATCAACTCGCGCGCGATGGTCGCCTCGGCTTTGAAATTCATCGTGGTGTAGGGATCGTCCCAATCGCCCTCGATGCCGAGACGCTTGAACTCCTCGCGTTGCACGCCGAGCCAGTGTTCCGCATAGGCGCGGCACTCGCGGCGGAAGGCGACGATCGCTTCGGAGTCGGCGAAGTCAGGTTTCGACTGACCCTTGGCCCGGTACTTCTCCTCCTCGACCTTCCACTCGATGGGAAGACCGTGACAGTCCCAGCCCGGCACGTAGTTGGCATCCTTGCCCATCATGGTCTGCGAACGGCAGATCACGTCCTTCAGGATCTTGTTGAGCGCGTGCCCGATATGGAGATGCCCGTTGGCATAGGGCGGACCGTCATGAAGCACGAACTTGTCCTGGCCCTTCCCCTTTTCGCGCAGGCGTTCATAGAGTCCCATCTTGGCCCAGCGCTCCAAGAGCTGCGGCTCGCGCTGCGGCAGACCCGCCTTCATCGGAAACTCGGTCTTGGGCAGGAACAACGTCTCGCTCCAATCGCGGTCCGCTTGCGGCTCGATCGGGGCCTGCTCGGTCTTGAGTAAGGGCGGCGTTGCCGTTTCCGTCGTCCCGGTCTTTTTCGCGACCGTCTTCGGCGCAGCAGGTTTCTTCGGCGCGGCGGTTTTCCTCGGCGCAGCGGTTTTCTTCGGCGCAAATGCCTTCTTCGATGCCGGCGCCTTCTTGGGCCGTGACGCCTTCTGCACTGGCGTTGCCGTTTTCACCGGAGTCGCCTTCCGCACCGGAGTCGCCTTCGTCTTGGCCACGCGCTTTTTCGAGGACTCCGGCTTCCTCGGCGCGGCTGTCTTCTTCGTCACGCGGGCCTTGGTGACGGGTGTCTTCTTCGCTGCTGTCCTTGGGGGCGCCTTCTTGGTCGCGGGCTTTTTCTTGACCGCGGCCTTCTTCGGAGCGGCCGTCTTCCGGGTGGACTTCTTCGGTGCGGTCTTTTTCAGAACGCGTTTCGGAGCCGCTTTTTTCGGAGCCGCTTTTTTCGGCGCCGCCTTTTTCGCAGCCGCGTTTTTCTTTGCTGGCGCAGTCTTCTTGGACGCCGAGGGCTTCGCTGGCTTCTTGGCGAGTTTCTTCACGGCCTTCTTGGACGCCGACGTCACGGCTTTCTTCGCAGTGGACGTCTTCACGGCCGGTGACCGCTTCTTGGCCGACGACCGCTTCTCGGCCAACGGCCGCTTCTTGGCCGCCGCCGCCGTCTTCGCGTTGGGCGCCGTCTTCTTCGTCTTGCTTGCGGATTTGCGCGTACGGCTAGCGGCGGTCTTGCCGCTCTTCGACTTGGTGACCATGGTTCTTAGGTTCCGCCCGGGTTCGGCCGTTCGGCCGCGATTCGACTTGCGGGGCGTTCTAGCAACCGGGCTAGCCACAATCCAGTGCCCGCGTGGCGAGCGCAGCTCCAAGCGGGAATTTCCGCATGGGGTCGTCGGCCGCGACGCGCGCAAGCACGGCGCGGATCGCATCGCAGTCCTCGTCCATCTGCTTCACCAGGGCGTCCTCGGTTGCGAATGTCCGGTCGGGCCGGATGAAGTCGATGAACTCCACCTCGATCGTCTGTCCGTAGAGATCGCCGGAAAAGTCGAACAAAAAGGCTTCGAGCGCCGGTTCGCCCGCGCCGAATGTGGGGCGCGGTCCGAGATATCCCGCCGCATCGTGACGGCCGCCATCGTGGTGCACGCGCATGGCGTAGATGCCGTGGCAGACATCCTGACCGGGCAAGAGCTTGAAGTTGACCGTGGGAAAGCCGAGCCCTTGGCCGCGCCCCGCGCCGTGGGACACGTCGCCGCGCACACGCCACCAATAGCCAAGCTGTTCGGCGGCCGCCCGCACCCTGCCCTTCGACAGATGCTCGCGGATCGCGCTGGAGGAGAAGACCATGTCCGCGTCGAGCCGCACAGGCTCGACGATATCGACCCGGTAGCCTTGGGTCTCGCCCTTGGCCGTGAGGTGCTCCACGGAGCCCGCGCGTCCCTTGCCGTAAGTGAAGTCGTAGCCCACCACCACGTGGCGAGCCCCGAACGCGCCGCCCAGAACGTCCGTGGCGAAGGCGTCCGCCGAGAGCTGCGACAGCGCGCGGTCGAAGGGCAGCACGAAAGCGACGTCGAGCCCGAGGGCCTCCAGAAGCTCCAGCTTGACCGGAAGCGGCGTCAGCCGGAAGAAGGGCGTTTCGGGAGCGAAGAACTCGCGCGGATGCGGTTCGAAGATGACAGCGCCGGTGCGGAGCCCTTCGCCGCCGGCAATCTCTTTCGCCGCACCGAGAACGGCCTGGTGCCCCCGATGAACGCCGTCGAAGTTTCCGATGGCAAGGACCGCACCCTTGAGATCGGGCGGCGTTTCCCGCCAGGAGCGGACGATGTCCATCGGAGGTCCTTCGCGTTGAGGCGCTTATTCGTCGCCGGAACCGTCGGTCGGACGGCGGGAGACCATCATCAGAGCCTCGCCGACAAGCACGGGCCTGCCGTTGGCGGTGCAAACGCAATCGAACGCCGCGCGGCCCTTCTCCAGATCCACCTTGGTGATCGTGCAGGTGGCGACCAGTTCGTCGCCGATGAAAACCGGGCCCCGGAAATTCATCGTCTGGGACATGTAGATACAGCCCGGTCCCGGCAGCTTGGTGCCGAGAACGGTGGAGAACAGCGCGCCCGTCATGAAGCCGTGGGCGATGCGCTTCTTGAAGATCGTCCCAGCCGCGAATTCTTCGTTCAAATGCACCGGATTGATGTCGCCGGAGAGCTCCGCGAAGGTCGTGATATCGTCGTCCGTGACGGTCTTGGAGACGCTGGCCTCCATTCCCGGCGACAAATCCTCGATATAGTAGCCGTGTCCGAGGCTCATTTTTATTCTCCCTGCAGGGTTGGTTATTCAATGAGGCGCGCAAAATAGCGAAGCCGCTACCGCACCGCAACAAGACTCGACCTCGCGCGCCAGCCCCAGGAAACCCGAGACAAAACAGATATTTAATAGTCCATTCACCAATCCTTCCTAGCCTCGACCGAGGCAGAGGGAGGATGGCCATGGCACTCGATTTCAATATGCCGGTGCTCGTTGTCGACGACTACAGGACGATGGTCCGAATCATTCGCAACTTCCTGAATCAGCTCGGCTTCGCCGATGTGGACGGCGCCAGCGACGGCGGCGCGGCCCTCAAAATGATGCACGAGAAGGATTATGGGCTCGTTATCTCCGATTGGAACATGGAGCCTATGACCGGCTACGAGTTGTTGCGGGAGGTGCGCGCGGACGATCATCTCTCGCGGACGCCGTTCATCGTGGTCACGGCCGGGGTCAAGAGCGAGACCGGAGCCGAGACTGAGACCGTGGCAAGGACGGCCGGCGCCAGTAACTATATTCTCAAACCGTTCAACGCGGTCACCCTACGGTCGAAAATCGAGGCCCTGTTCGGCGACGGCGCCTAGCGGCGCTCCAGCTACCAGCGGAGCCCGCGCATCGCGGCGATGGGCGGGCTCGGCTCCTCGGCGAACAGCGACGCCAGATGCGACGCGTCGAGAATTCCGGCACTCTCTTCGGGCACGTGCAGCCGGCTCGCGACAAACACGGACGGCACCCCGAAAACGCCAGCCCCGACGATATCCGTCTTGGCACCGTCGCCAATGGCCAGCACGTCCGATTTCGCGACCCGTTCTCCGCGCGACCCGGCAATCTGGGCCGCGGTCTCGAGCGCGAGCTCGTAGACCGGCCGATGCGGTTTGCCCGCATAGACGGTTTCGCCGCCGAGCGACTCGTAGGCCGCGGCCAGCGCGCCGGCACAGTAGATCAGCCGGTTGCCGCGCTCGACCTTGTGGTCGGGATTGGCGCAGATCATCAAGCGCTTTCCCACCGCGAGACTCGAGAGCAGATCGACATAGTCCTCCGGCGTCTCGACATCGTCGTCGAACAGGCCCGAACAGACGATCAGGTCCGCGTCGTCCGGACCGGTCAACGTGACATCGGCATTGTCGAAGATCGGCAGGTCGCGTTCCGGCCCCAGATGAAAAACACGCGCGCCCTTGTGCTTGGCGAGTTCGTGACGGGTGAGATCGCCCGACGACACCGTGGCGTCGTAGGCCTCGTCCGGCACGCCGAATTGCCGGAGCTGGTCCTGCAGGTCGGGGCTAGGCCGTGGCGAGTTCGACAACAGGATGACGACGCCGCCGGTGTCCCGGAACGTACGCGTGGCCACGGACGCATCGGGAAACGGGTCGCGCCCGTTATGCATGACGCCCCAAATGTCCACGAACCAGACGCGGCGGCTGCCGCCGATCTCGCGGATGGACTCGATCACGGGAATTTTCAGGGAAGCTTCCATGGCGCTCGGTTAGAGGCTTGAGACGCGCCGGTCAAGGACGAGCCCGCGCGACACGTCGAAACGCTACGGACAATCGCGACGCGGTGGTAACATCGATCCATGGACTTTGGCTCACGTTGCTACGGAGGCGAACATGCGGCACTGGAATGAGAAAGTCTGGATCGTCGGTCTTGCGGCTTTCGGCCTTATCGGCAGCCCGGCGCTTGCGCTGTCCCCGCATGCCATCGATCCGGGTTCATCTTGGGTGGTGCCTGTCATGGACCAGGAAGATCTGTCCGTGGAGGAGGACCTGGTGCCCGACGAGGTTCCGGACGGCATGAAGAAGTCCGAAGACCGGATGGAGCCTGCCCCCGAGCCGAAGGGTGAGGATGCCGGGGACATCGAGGACGAAACCCTCAAACACGATCTCGAGACGGGCGACTAGGCGGGACGGATACGGCGCGGCGCCTGCGCAAGGTGCGGTCTAGCCGGCGTTCGACAGCTCCCGCGACAGCGCGGCATTCATCGGCAGCGCCTCGGCGAAGAGATGGCCCTGCGCGAGCTCGATGCCATGGTCGAGCAGGCGCGCGACATCGCCTTCCTTCTCGACCTTCTCGATAATGAGCTGGATGCCGACCCCGTCGAGGCGCCGCTTGAGGTCTGCCGCGTTCCGCCCCGGCCCCCCGAGGAATTGCGCGGCGCTGACCTTGGCGAAACGGAAATTCCAGTCGCTGAGGCCGTCGAAGCCTGTCTCCAGATCGGCGACGTTGTCGATGCAAAAGCCGAACCCCAAGGCGCCAAGCGTGTCGAGGCAGGCGATCTCGGATTCGTTCAGCCCTTGCATCTCGGCCTGGCTGATCTCGAAGACCAGGCTATCGCTGAGATTATTGTTCTCCTCCATGAACTCGATCAGCTCCGGAAAATAGTCCGGGTCGAGTAGCGAATGCATCGACATGTTGGCGAACACGCCCTTGATCGGCGTGTCGGGCCCGAGGCGCCGCAGCACTTGAACGCTACGCACCACCAGAACGTTGTCGATCAGCGGCATCAGCGCGGAACGCTTGGCCACGGGCATATAGTCCTGCGGCATCACGATCTCGCCATCGCTCTTCCGGATGCGCGTGAGCCCCTCGAAGTAGCGGACCTTGCGATCCGGCAAGGTCACGGTGGGCTGCAGATACAAATCGACCCGGCCCTGCTCGATGCCTTCTCGAATGATGTCGAGCACCGCATCATCGTCGTCCTCGTCCGTGACGTCGTAGACAAGCTCGTCAAGGACCTCCTCCGATTGAGGTTCCGGCTCCGGTTCCGTCGCGGGCTGCGCCGCGGCCAGGGCCGCCGCCAAGATCTCCTCCTCGCGGCCCGGCTGGTCATCATGCGAAGCGGGTTCCTCCACCTCGTCCGCGAAGCCGATCTCGGGCTCCGGCTCAGGTTCAGCCTCGAGAACCAGCTCTTCCAGCTCGGCCTCGACGATGGGTTCCGGATCTTCGGCAAGATCCTCTTCTGCAAGATCCTCTTCGGGAAGATCCTCTTCGGGAAAATCCGGCTCGTCGGCGCGCTCAAGCCCGGTTTCTTCGATTGCTTCCCCGGCGGAGACCGGCTCGTCGGACGGTTCCGGCCCGGCTTCTCCGATCGGCTCCAGGTCCGCGACCGGCTCGGGCTCGATCACGGGCTCCGGCTCGAACACAGGCTCGGGCTCGAACACAAGCTCAGGTTCCGCTTCGACGTTCTCTTGGACCGCCGGAGCCGCCATGGCGGTCTGTGCCGGAACGGCCGCCGCCTGAACCGCGAAACGGGTAATCAATCCTTCGAGGGCCCCGAGATCGTCGACGATCTTCTGGCGCTGCGCGCGGCTTTCCGCGACGACTTCGGCGCGCACGGTCTCGATACGCGCATAGACCTCCTGCACGTCGGCCGCGAGCGTACCGGCGCCGGAACCACCGGTTCCACCGCTGGCGACGGCTTGATCGAGCCGCTCCACCTTGTCATGCAGGGCGTGAAGCCGGGACATTCCGTCCTCGACCCGATCGAGGCGCTGCAGATCCGTGTCGATCACTTCGAGGGCCTGTTCGAGATCGTCCAGCCGGTCGCCGTCGCCGCCTCCGCTGCCACCGCCGCCACGGCCAGTCCGGAAAAAGGACGCCGCCATGACCAGCAGCAGCGCGATGGCGCCGATCAGCACGGGCAGCAGCGGCAACCCGGCCTGCATGGTCAGTCCGGCCGCGAACGCCGCCGCCGTAACGGCCATGGCCACGAGAACGATGACATCCAGCATTGCGAGCCCTCCTGAAGCGGCGTCCGGCACCGTCGGGACCTGCTCGAATAGACGGCGCGTCCATGAAGACATGGCATTGCCGTTCTCATTGGTCCTGGCTGGTCGCGCCGCCCCTCGCTCCGGAAATCATGGGCGACAGGCTATTGCAAAGCAACATCAAATTGGCCGTGCACGCGCTACCGGCGCAATCGCCGGCACGGCCGTCTCGGATCGAACGGTCGCAACGCTCATTCCCTTGGCTCGCCCTTGGCTTGCCCTTTGCTCGCCCTTGGCTTGCAAGAATGCGCGGGGCGCTACACGGGGGCACGGCCGGACTGGCGGACAACCCGATTATGCTGATCCCGCCGCCCGCTTACGTTGTTTCGTTCACACCTCGCGGCGCGTCTTGACGCCTGCCCAAGGCCTTCGTACAAGCGGGCGTGTTGGCACTCGGAGGAGCTGAGTGCCAAACCCACAGAGTTCCAGCGAATAGGAGCACAAATCCATGAAATTCCGTCCCCTGCATGACCGCGTCGTGGTCAAGCGGCTCGAGGAGGAGCAGAAGACCAAAGGCGGGATCATCATTCCGGACACCGCGGCCGAGAAGCCTCAGACCGGCAAGATCGTTTCCGTGGGCCCGGGCTTGCGCGACGACGATGGCAAGCTTCAGCCGCTCGACGTCAAAGCCGGAGACACGGTGCTATTCGGCAAATGGTCCGGCACCGAGGTCAAGATCGATGGCGACGACCTTCTCATCATGAAGGAGTCCGACATCATGGGCGTGATCGGCTAGCGGCAGTTTCCTCATCCCGGGAGGCGCCCCGCAGGCGCCCGTCCCGCAAAGATGAGGCTCTTTCCAAAACCCGCCCTTCGAGACGCGAGGCTACCGCCTGCGTCTCAGGGTGTGGACGCAACGAGGAACAAATTCAATGGCAGCAAAAGACGTGAAGTTCGCCGCCGAAGCCCGCGAGCGCATGCTTCGCGGCGTCGACGTGCTGGCCAATGCGGTGAAGGTGACGCTCGGTCCGAAGGGCCGCAACGTCATCATCGACAAGTCGTTCGGCGCCCCGCGCACCACGAAGGACGGCGTCACCGTGGCCAAGGAGATCGAGCTTGAGGACAAGTTCGAGAACATGGGCGCGCAGATGCTCAAAGAGGTCGCCTCGAAGACCAACGAGACGGCCGGCGACGGCACCACGACCGCCACGGTCCTGGCCCAGGCGATTGTCCGCGAA
Organism: Hyphomicrobiaceae bacterium UBA7697; assembly: GCA_002482645.1. GTDB lineage: Bacteria > Pseudomonadota > Alphaproteobacteria > Rhizobiales > Methyloligellaceae > Methyloceanibacter. The sequence goes on along the minus strand of DLGJ01000005.1, from coordinate 652,287 downwards.
GGCCTGAAGGCCGTGGCCGCGGGCATGAACCCGATGGACCTCAAGCGCGGCATCGACAAGGCCGTGACCGAGGTCGTCGAGACCATCAAGAAGCAGTCTCAGGAAGTCTCCGGTTCCTCGGAGATCGCCCAGGTCGGCACGATTTCGGCCAATGGCGAGAAGGCCATCGGCGACATGATCGCCCAGGCCATGAAGAAGGTCGGCAATGAGGGCGTGATCACCGTCGAGGAGGCCAAGAGCCTCGACTCGGAGCTCGAAGTCGTCGAGGGCATGCAGTTCGACCGCGGCTACATCTCGCCCTACTTCGTCACCAATGCCGAGAAGATGACGACGGAGCTCGATAACCCGTACATCCTGATCTACGAAAAGAAGCTCTCCGGTCTTCAGACCATGCTGCCTCTGCTCGAGGCCGTGGTGCAGTCGGGCCGTCCGCTGCTCATCATCGCCGAGGACGTCGAAGGCGAGGCGCTTGCCACGCTCGTGGTCAACAAGCTGCGCGGCGGCCTGAAGGTCGCGGCCGTGAAGGCCCCCGGCTTCGGCGATCGCCGCAAGGCCATGCTGCAGGACATCGCGGTCCTCACGGGCGGCGAGATGATTTCCGAGGATCTTGGCATCAAGCTCGAGAACGTCACGGTGCAGATGCTCGGCAAGGCCAAGCGCGTCACCATCACCAAGGACGACACAACGATCGTCCGTGGCGGCGGCAAGAAGGACGAGATCGAGGGACGCGTCGCCCAGATCCGTCAGCAGATCGAGGACACCACGTCCGACTACGACCGCGAGAAGCTGCAAGAGCGCCTGGCGAAGCTCGCCGGCGGCGTCGCGGTGATCAAGGTCGGCGGTGCCACCGAGGTCGAGGTGAAGGAGAAGAAGGACCGCGTCGACGATGCGTTGAACGCGACCCGCGCGGCCGTCGAGGAAGGTATCGTGCCGGGCGGCGGTGTTGCCCTGCTTCACGCCTCCAAGACCCTGAAGGCCAAGGGCGAAAACGACGACCAGGAAGCTGGCGTGAACATCGTTCGCCGCGCTCTTCAGGCTCCGATCCGTCAGATCGCGGAGAATGCCGGCGTGGAAGGCTCCATCGTGGTCGGCAAGGTCCTCGAGCAGAAGTCGCCGTCCTTCGGCTACGACGCTCAGAACGACACCTATGTCGATCTCGTCGCCAAGGGCATCATCGACCCGGCCAAGGTGGTCCGCACGGCACTGCAGGACGCGGCTTCCGTGGCGGGGCTTCTGATCACCACCGAGGCGGGTGTGGCCGAGGCGCCGAAGAAGGACGACCCGATGCCGATGCCTCCGGGAGGCATGGGCGGCATGGACATGATGTAGTCCATCGTCCTTTGACAGACATCGAAAGGGCCGTCCCTCGGGGCGGCCCTTTTTCGTGGCGCGAGGGCTCGACCGGCAATCGCCTCAGGGCGCCGCGGCGCATCCGCTGGCCGGGTCGAGCCCGCTCGGTTCGCCCCACGCGTTGGCGGGCACATTGGGGAAGGACTTGCCGAAGTCCTGCTTCACCATCTCGAATTTGAGCGGCACGTTCGAGCCGTCCGGGAAATCGACGATCCAGAAATAGTCGTGATTGCCTTCCGGCCATTCGCGCGGGACGCCCGGCACGATGTCGAGATGGAAGAGCTGCCGCAGGGTCACCGCCGACTCCCGCTCGTATTTGGCGTCGAAGTCCGGGTCGGCGATATGCCGGCGGTCCCAAACCATGACGACCGTCTTGCCCCGCAAAGCGGGGTTGTTGAGGATGTTACCGGCCGCTTCGCGCGTGCGCTCGTGCAGCGCTTCTTCGGTCTTCTTCGCGTCGTCCTGCGGCAGGACCGAATAGTGGATGACGGGCTTGCGCCAGCTCAGCGACGCCGGCGTCGCGGTCGCCACCGTGAGCGGCGTGATGGTGAAGAAGAAGGCGGGGGGCTCGCCGTCCTCGAAGAGCGACTTCGCCGCCTTGCCGCCGAGATAGTTGTAGCGCAGGCCTTGCGCCCGCTGCTGGCCGGTCTCGCAGAGCCGCCATGCGTCCGCCGCCTCCGCATTCGTGAGAATCACGATGCGCGCGGGCGCGGCAATGGCCGCAGCGTAAGAGCCGGCGAGCAAGGCGCTTGCGAGGGCGAGACGAATCCACATGGCGCGGAGACTAGCGGCTGCGGCCATCAACCGCCATTCACCTCCCGGTGAACCCAAACCTTCCTCGTCATGCCCGGCCTTGTGCCGGGCATCCACGATTTTGCGGAAGCGCATTGGAAAGACGTGGATGGCCGGGACAAGCCCGGCCATGACGTTCTATTGGGAAAGACCCGACAGGATCCTCTCACACTGTTCGCGGGCACGCGCGTCCCAGCCAGCCCCCTTCGATGCCAGGAGGTGGGCTTGCGACTGCAGGATCAGCCCATCCTCCAGCACTTTGAGGTGGTTCGCCTTCAGCGTCGTGCCGGTGCTGGTGATGTCCACGATCAGCTCGGACGTGCCGGTGGCGGGCGTCGCCTCGGTGGCGCCGACGCTTTCGACGATGCGGTATCCGGTGACGCCCTTCTTCGCGAAGAAGCGCCGCGTGAGATTCATGTATTTGGTGGCGACGCGAAGGCCCCTGCCGTGATTGCGCGCGAACTGCTCCGCGACGTCTTCCAGATCCGCCATGCGCGACACGTCGAGCCAGCATTCGGGAACGGCGACGATCACATCCGCATGGCCGAAATCGAGCGGCGCGAGGAATTCGACCGTGCTGTCCAGGTCGGGCAAGGTCTCGCGCACGAGGTCTTCGCCCGTGATGCCGAGATGCACGCGCCCCGCGCGCAATTGATGCACGATCTCCGCGGCCGAGGTGTATTCCACCGCCACATCGGGCAGTCCGTCGAGCTGTCCGCGATAGCCGCGCTCATGGCCTTTCACGCGCAACGCATGGCCTGCCGCCTCGAACAGCGCGGCAGCCTTCTCCTTCAAACGGCCCTTGGACGGCACGGCGATGACGAGGGACGGCGCGGTCATGACGGCGTCCCTCCGACGGCGGCGAGCAGGCGCTCGGTGTGAATGGCCGAACCCACGGCGGGCACGGGACGCGGCGCGCCGAGCGCGGTCAGGAGATTGTCGTAGCGGCCGCCGCCCGCGACCGGCTCGGTCTCGTCCATCCCCGGCGCTTCGATCTGGAACACGAGGCCCGAATAATATTCGAGCTTGCGGCCGAACTCGGTGGACAGGATCGAGCCGGACAGATCGACGCCAGCTTCTTCGAGAAGATCGAAGCGGCGTGTGACCGTCGCCAGCGCGCCGTCGATGTCGAGACCGGCGCCGCGCGCGATCAGGCCGATCTTGTCCGCCGCGTCGCGCGGGGTGCCTTCGACCGCGAGATAATACTCGATGATCGTCTCCACTTCTTTCGGCAGGGCGTCCGCGTACAGATCCGCCGCCTGATCGAGCAGGCGAGCGGCGATCTCGCGCAAGGTCCTAGTGCCCGCGAGCGGAATGCCGTTCGCATGGAGATAGGCGGAGACGATGTCCTCGGCCTCTTCCTGGCTCTTGCCCGCGATCGTCTCGCCGAGCTTGGCGACGACATCGTTGGGCTCCGGGCGCTCCGCCTTCGCCAGCTTGTCGAGAAGCGCGTGAAAGCTCGGCGGACGCCAGAAATAGTGGCGGAGCTTCAGCCGCCAGCGCTCGGGCAGCTCAAGCGCATCGACGAGCGCATAGAACAGCGCGATGTCGCCGAAGCGCAAACGATGATCCCGGAGGCCCGCGCTGCGCACAGCCTCGACAGCGAGCAGCAGCACTTCGGTGTCGGCCGCTGCCTTGTCGGCCGCGCCGAAGCACTCGACGCCCGCCTGGCGGAACTCACGCGGGTGCGTCGCACTCGGCCCGAGCGGTTGAAAGCGGAAGGCCGGACCGTTGTAGCAATAGCGGGCTTCGGTCCGGGCTTGCGGGTGCCGCTCGAGATAGAGCCGCGAGACCGGCACCGTCAGATCGGGCCGGAGGCACAGCTCCTCGCCCGCGAGATCGGTGAAGACGTAGGACCGGCCGCGCACCTGTTCGCCGATCTGATCGAGAAACACACCGGCCGGTTGCAGAATCGCGGGCGCGACGAATTCGTAGCCCGCGCGGCCGAACAGGGCGACGAGGTCGCGGGCCTGGACTTCGAGGGCCTCGAACGCTTTGGCGGTTTCGGCGGTCATGGGGTCGGCTCTATCACACTTTGTCTGTCATGCTGTTCGTCATGCCCGGACTTGATCCGGGCATCCATGACCTTCCTTGTCATTGCCCGGCTCGACCGGGTAATCCAGTAACCGAGGCATTCATGGTCGATAAAGACCGGTGCTTACTGGATTCCCGCGTTCGCGGGAATGACAAGACCGTGGATGGCCGGGTCAAGCCCGGCCATGACATGTCATAGGAGGCCATCACTGAGATTCCTATGTCTTCTGGCGCGAAAGGACCTGGCGAACCGCTTCAACAAGCTTGGCCTCCGGCACGGCGAACTGCGCTTCGGCCTGTTTCTTCAGATATTCCTCGCGATCCTCGATCTTGGTGAGGGTCGCGCCGAGCACGAGGTCCTTGATCTGAACTTCGCCGCGCGCCTTCTCGTCGCCGCCTTGAATGACGACGCAAGGGCTGCCGCGCTTGTCGGCATATTTCATCTGCGCCTTCATGCCCGACGAGCCGAGATAGAGCTCGGCGCGGATGTCCGCTTCGCGCAAGGTCTGCACCATCCGCTGATAATCGGCGAGCCGGTCCTTGTCGAACACGAGCACGACCACGGGGCCTTGCGCGCTGTCGCCTTTGTACTTGCCGAGTAGCTGCAGACCGAACAGGAGACGCGATACGCCGACCGAGATGCCGGTCGCCGGCACCTGCTCGCCGGTGAAGCGCGCCACGAGGCCGTCGTAGCGGCCGCCGCTCATCACCGAGCCGAGCCGGATTTCGTGTCCGCGCGCGTCCTTGATGGTCGGGGTCAGCTCGGTCTCGAACACCGGGCCGGTGTAATATTCCAGGCCGCGGACGATAGAGGGATCTATGACGATGCGCTGGCCATAGCCTCCTGCTTTGACCAGTTCCCAAATCGTCCGAAGTTCCGTGATGCCTTCCGCACCTGCTTCTGAATCGGCAAGCAGCATGAGTTGTGCGAGCGTGGTCTCGCTGTCACCTGATAAGGGGCTCGTAGAGACCATGACCTTGTCGATGTCGCCAGCCTTAAGGCCCGCGCCCTTGGTGAAGTCACCGCTCTCGTCTTTCCGGCCTTCGCCGAGAAGCAGACGCACGCCCTCTTCGCCGAGCCGGTCGAACTTGTCGATAGCCCTCAAGACCGTGAGCCGCCGGCCTTCCTCGACGCCGATGGAGTCGAGAACGCCATCCAGAATCTTCCGGCTGTTGACCTTCACCACATAGCCACCGCGCGGGACGCCGAGCGCCTCCATGGTGTCGGCGGCGAGCATGCAGAGTTCCGCGTCGGCCGCGATGGAGGCGGCGCCGACCGTATCGGCATCGAATTGGGTGAACTGGCGGAAGCGGCCGGGGCCCGGCTTCTCGTTGCGCCAGACGGGACCCGTCTGATAGCGGCGGAAGGGCTTCGGCAAGGTCTGATAGTTCTCGGCGACGTAGCGGGCGAGCGGCGCGGTCAGATCGTAGCGCAGCGACAGCCATTGCTCGTCGTCGTCCTGGAACGAGAACACGCCCTCATTGGGCCGGTCCTGATCGGGCAGGAACTTGCCGAGCGCGTCCGTGTACTCGATGGCGGGCGTCGCCAGCGGCTCGAAGCCGTAGCGCTCGAACACCGTCTTGATGGTCGCCAGCATGGCCTCGGTCGCGCGGATTTCCCGCGCCGGCGAATCCTGCATGCCCTTGGGCAGACGTGCTTCGGGGCGAGAGTTATCGGACCCTTGGGCGGGCTTATTTTCGGTCTTGGTCATGCGGGATGCGGGCGAATGTCAAAAAGCTCAAGCCGCCGCGTTCTAGCCCATCGCTCCGCGCCCAGCAAGCAACCGGGCCTTAGTCCACAAGCGCCTTTTCCTTGGCCGAGGCCTTGGCCATCTCGACCAGCGCCTCGATCGGGTGCGCGCGGCCGCGCATCTTGGACAAAGCGGGCGGGCACGGGCCGCCGGTGGCCCAGTCCAGAAGCTCGACCGTGTGGACGATGGGAATGTCCGTCCCGCTCTTGATCTGGGTGATGCAGCCGATATTGCCCGTGGCGATCACGTCGGGCTTGACCGATTCGATGTTCTTGACCTTGCGGTCGCGCAACTGCGCCGACAGTTCCGGCTCGACGATATTGTAGGTGCCGGCCGAGCCGCAGCACAAATGCCCTTCCGGAATCTCGACCAGCGTGTAACCGGCCTGCTCCAAGAGCTGCCGCGGCAGTTGATCGAGCTTCTGCCCATGGCCGAGCGAACAGGCCGAGTGGTAGGCGACCTTGAGGCCGGTCCACATCACGGGCGGATTGAGTTCGATCTCGTTGAGGAACTCCGTGGCGTCGCGGGTCAGGCCCGCCACATACTCCGCCCGTTCCGCATAGCCATGGTCGCGGGAGAGGAGATTGCCGTAGTCCTTCAGCATGGTCCCGCAGCCGCTGGCCGTCGGGATCACCGCATCCAGAAGCCGCTCGCGCATCACGACGGTCAGCGCGTCGATGTTGCGCCGGGCGTGGCCGCGCGCCTCCTCCTCACGCCCGAGATGGTGGGAGAGCGCGCCGCAGCAGCCTTCGTCCTTGACCACCATCACGTCCACACCGTGACGGCGTAGCAGACGAATCGCGGCCTTGTTGATCTGAGGCGCCAGGACCTCCTGAACGCAGCCCAGCATGATCGCCACGCGCTTGGGCTGCGGCGCCTTTGGATTGTAGGCGGATTTGGGCCGCAAGATTTTCAGCTTCAGCGCGTCCGTGGGAACGAGTTCCAGCGCCGCCGCAATCCGCTTCATGCCGAGCTTGCCGATCAAATCGCGGAACGGCCGTGCGAACCAGCCGAGCATCAACATGGCCTTGAACCGGCTGGGATAGGGCAGCACCCGGCTCAGGAACATCCGCATCGTGTTCTTGTTCGGGCTGCGGTGACCGCGCTGCTCGATCCGCACGCGGGCGAGATCGACCAGATGCATGTAGTCAACGCCGCTCGGGCAAGCGGTCATGCAGCCGAGGCAGGTCAGACAGCGGTCGATGTGATGCACCGTTGACGCCGGCACGTCGCGCGTCTCGAACATCTGCTTCATCAGATAGATGCGGCCGCGCGGACTGTCCCGCTCATCGCCTGTCAGCACATAGGTAGGGCAGGTGGCCGTGCACAAGCCGCAATGGACGCAGCGGCGCAAGATCTCGTCGGCACGCGCGATCGTCGGGTCCCCGAGCTGTAGAGCGTTGAAATTGGTTTCCATGTCGCGCCTACCGGTCCCGATAGAGCCGGCCCGGATTGAAAAGGCCGAGCGGGTCGAATGCGTGTTTCAGCTTCGCGGCGAGAATGTCGTGCGGCGGCTCCAGCGGCTGGAACACGTCCGTCGCGCCGCGCGTCTCGGCGTCCGAACGGATCAGCGTGGCGTGGCCGCCAAATTCGGCGAGCTGGCGCCGGATTTCAACGGCGCCCGCGTCCGTCAAGGACGGAGTCTCGATCCAAATCAGGCCGCCGGACCAATCGTAGGCCGCCTTGACGTCGATCTTCCGCGCAAGATTGCCGACGAACCTTGCCGCCCGGCTCGGGACCGTCGAGACACGCCATAGCGGATTGCCGCCCCCCTGAAACATTTGCAGCGAGCGTACAGCATCCCACAGCGCCTTGCTGCGGACGGGGTCCAATTCCAGCTCCGGCCCGTAGGCCAGAAGCGCTTGTCTCAAGCGGCTCGTGCGATATCGAGCCGAGGCCGGAAAATTCTCGACACGGATCAACGTCACGGCGGCGCCCTGCTCCGCAAGCCCCTCATCGGAGAGACGCGCGGCGACGCTCGCATGAAGATGAAGCGTGCCCGACACCTCGTAGGGCGTGCCCATGGCGATGCAGAGCGCTTCGACGGCCGCCTGGTCCGTCAGGCCGAAAAAGACGAGCGTGCGGGATTCACGCTGCACGGGCAGCACTTTGAGCGCGACCTCGCTCATAATGGCGAGCGTTCCCCAGGACCCCGCGAGCGTCCGGGCGAGATCGTAGCCGGTCACGTTCTTCATCACGCGGCCGCCGGACTTGATGACCTCGCCCCGCCCGTTGACTGCCTTGATCCCGAGAACATGGTCCCGCACCGCGCCTTTGAGGATGCGGCGGCTGCCCGAGATATTGGTGGCGACGAGGCCGCCGATCGTGCCCTCGCCGGCCGCGTAGCCCATGACCGGCGCGAGATCGACCGGCTCGCAAGCCAGTTCCTGATCGTTCTCGGCAAGAGCGGCTTCGATCGCCGAAAGCGGCGTTCCCGTTTTCGCGACCATGACGAGCTCGGTCGGCTCGTAGAGCGTGATGCCGGACATGGCCTCTGTGCTGACCACCGCACCGGCGCGGACCGCATGGCCCAGCTCGCGCTTCGTGCCCTTGCCCATGATCTCGAGCGGGGTGCCCGATTCCGCGGCCTCGAGAACGATCTGCGAGAGGTCCTCGTCGGTCTCGGGCGCGTGGAAGCCAAGGCGCATATGAGCGGTCACGGCCTCTCCTCGCCTTCGACAAGCACGGCTTCGGCCGTGGTCTCCAGGTCCTCGCCGGGCCCGGGCGGGGCCGCGCCGAGATTCGTCAGATCGATGGTCATCTTCAGCGCGTCGCGGCCGAGGATCGGAAACACCTTGCCGGAGTTGAGAAGCCAGGACGGGTCCAGCTCTTCCTTGATTCTAACCTGCTGATCGATGTCCTCGTCCGTGAACTGCTCATACATGAGCTCGCGCTTCTCGATGCCGACGCCGTGCTCTCCGGTGAGGCAGCCGCCGAGTTCGACGCAGAGTTTCAGAATTTCCGCGCCGCACAGCTCCACCCGTTCGAGCTGACCCGGATCGTTGGCATCGTAAAGGATCAGCGGATGCAGGTTGCCGTCGCCGGCGTGGAAGATATTGGCCACGTCGAAACGGTATTTCCGGCAGATCAGGCTGATGGCTTCCAACGCCTGAGGCAGTGCCGAAAGCGGAATGACGCCGTCCATGCACATGTAATCGGAAATCTGGCCGATGGCCCCGAAGGCCGCCTTGCGGCCTTTCCAGATCGCCGCGCTCTCCTCGTCGCTCTGACTGCGGCGCATGCTGATCGGATCGTAGTCGCGGGCGATATCCTCGATCTTCTCCAGAAGATACTCGATCTCGTCCTCCGACCCCTCGACCTCGACGATGAGCGCCGCCTCGGCATCCAGCGGATATCCGGCCGGAACGAAATGCTCGCAGACATGGATCGCGGGGCGGTCCATGAACTCGATTGCCACAGGAACGATACCGGAAGCGATGATCGCGGCGACGCAAGAGGCCGCCGCCTTCGCGGAATCGAAACCGATCAGGACGGGACGTGCGCCTTCCGGCGCGGCGAGCAGACGGACGCTCGCCTCGGTAACGACGCCCAACTGGCCTTCGGAGCCCGCGATCAGCGGCAGGAAATCGTAATTGGGCGAATCGAGATGATGGCCGCCGAAATCGATGATCTCGCCGCCCACCATGACCATCCGGACACCGAGCAGGTTGTTCACCGTGACCCCGTATTTGAGGCAATGAGCGCCGCCTGAATTGGTGGCGATGTTGCCGCCCACCGTGCAGGCGATCTGGCTCGACGGATCGGGTGCATAGAAAAAGCCCTGTGACGCGGCCGCTTGCGTGATCGCGATATTGGTGATGCCGGCCTCGACCCGCGCGACACGATTGGCCGCATCGATCTCGAGAACCTTGTTCATCCGCGAGAGGCACAGAACGATGGCGTCTTCCAGCGGCGTCGCCCCGCCGCAAAGCGAGGTTCCCGCGCCGCGCGGCACCACCTTGACGTGGTTTTCGTAGCAGAAGCGGAGAATGGCCGAGACCTCTTCCGTGGAGACCGGCAGCACGACCGCGAGCGGCAAGCGCCGGTAGGCGGCGAGCGCGTCGGCTTCGAATGTCCGCCGCCCTTCGACGTCGGCGATCAAGACCGCCTGCGGCGCGAGCTTCTTGAGCTGCTTCACCACATCGTTCCGGCGCGCCAAAACCGCGCGGTCGGGATCTGGTAAGGGCAATGTGGACATGCAAGCAGGCTCCAAGCCGCTCAAGAGGCCGCAAAGATCAAGGACGCCCACCCCTCTTCGCATTTTGTCGGGGCCGTGGGCAATATGTGCCGGCAGTCTAGCAAGGCGTGCCTGCGAGCGAAACGCGCAAGGCCCGCGAAAGACGCAAGGCCAGAGAAAGGCACAAGACCAGCGAATGGCACAAGACCAGTGGGTCGGGGCCGGCGTTTCTCCTAAGGATCGGCGGGTGTGGCATCGCCGGGCGGCGGTGGCGGCATGGCGTCCGCCGAAGACGAATCGGGTTCCGGCCCGGCTTTTTCGTCCGCGCCGTCCCCGGACCGGAAGCGCTCGATGTCCTCGAACACCTCCTTGAACAGATAGTCCCGCACACCTTCCTCCCGGGCCACTTCGCTCCACGCGCCCCGCAGCGCTTCCAGAACATCCTCGGGGAAGCTCAGAAGTTCGACATGGTCCTGGTTGGCGAAGGCAGTGAGCGCGGACGCCTGCAGATTGGCGCTTTCCGATAGGGTTCGCTGAAGGAGCTCCCCGCAAGTGCTCTCGATCAGAGACTGGTGTTCGGGCCCGAGAGCGTTCCACCGGTCCTGATTGACCAGAAGCTCGAACACGGTCGCAGGCTGGTGCCAGCCGGGCGCGTAAAGGATTTTGGCCGCGTCCTGCAGCCCGTGAGAGCGATCCACCGCGGGCGTATAGGTCTCCGCCGCGTCGATTTTGCCGTCCTCGAAGGCTTTCTTGATCTCGCTGCCGGGAACGAGCACGGGGACGGTACCGAGACGCATCATGACCCGGGCGCCGAGCCCGAAGATGCGCATGCGCAAACCGTCCAGGTCGTCTTTGGAGCCGATCTCCTTGGCGAACCATCCGCCGGCCTCGGCGCCGCCGAAGGCGCACGGGATCACATGCACATCGACCTTCGCCTGGTCGTACATCTCCTGATAGAGGGCGCGGCCGTGGCCGCGGCTGAACCAATCCCTGTAGCCCTTGGCATCGGGACCGAACGGAAATCCGCCGAAAAGGCTCGCGGCCGGGAGCTTCGCCGCCCAATACCCCGCCGTGGCAAAGCCGGCATCGACCTTACCGTCGGACACTTTATCCAGGATCTCGAATGGCGCCGTTCCTTCGCCCGGCTCCTTCAAATCGAGCCGCAGCGTACCGTTCGAGCGCTCCTTCAGGAGCTTCGCCAGTTCGCGCGCCGGGGTGCCCAACCCCGGAACATGGGTTCCAAAAGCCACCGGCGTCACCAGCGTCACCGTTTCGCCTTGGGCTCCCTGTGCGCCCTGTGCGTCCACGACCGCCGCCAGAAACGCTCCGGCCGTCCCCAAGGCTGTGAAAACTATCGACCTCATCGCGAATCGCCGCCAGCATCTCCTGTCCGGCGCGGAGCTTGAACGGAAGATCAGACGAGCTCAACCCGTTGCTTCCGTTTGGATTGGGCTTCCGCTATGGTTCGGCCAACTTTCCAACACGCGTCGAGTTCTTAGGCTAGACTGATCGAAGTCTGGTACGTGGACGGGCTCAATGAACTTCGCCGTCTGGCTGATCGAACGCCCCCGCTGGTTCAAGCGGATGCTCCTCATCGCGAACGACTTCGCGATGCTCGGCATCGCGTTGTGGGCCGCGTATTCCTTGCGCCTCAGCCGCCTCTACATTCCCGAGACCTGGCCGATTTTCTTGCTGATGCTGGCGGCGCCCATCATCGGCGTTTTCGTTTTCTATTGGCGCGGTCTCTACAAGCTCGTCACGCGCTTCATCGGCCCCTCCGGCACGACGCAAATCTACATCGCCGTGATCATCGCCGCGGTGCTTTGGGCGCTGGTGGTCCTCATGAGCGGCATCCAAGGACAACCGCGGTCCGTCGTCGTCATCTATGCCTTGGTCGCCGCCGGTCTCATCCGCTTGAGCCGTCAGTGGGCCGGCGCGATGTTGCTCAAGTCGGCGCCTCAGTTCGAGCCGGTCCGCTCCGACGCAAGGAAGAACGTCATCATCTACGGCGCCGGGCCCGTGGGCATTCAGTTGCTGCGCGCGCTCAACGACACGGGAACGTATCGCACGGTCGCCTTCATCGATTCCGACGCTTCGCTGGCCGGGCAGGTCGTGCATGGGGTGAAAGTCATCCGGCCGGAGAAGATCGGCAAAGTCATCGCCGATGAGAAGGTCGACGAGGTCCTTCTGGCCACCCCTTCGGCGCTTCGAGGCGAACGCCGGGTCGCGCTCAAGGCGCTCGAGGCCTTCCCCGTGGTGGTGAAGACCTTGCCCGCTTTGGAGGAGATCGCCGCCGGCCGTGTCGAGGTCAGCGATCTCCGGCTCATCGATGTCGAAGACCTCCTGGGCCGCGACCCCGTCACGCCGGACAAGGAGCTGCTGTCGTCGCAGGTGCAAGGCAAGGCGGTCTTGATCACGGGCGCCGGCGGCTCGATCGGCTCGGAGCTGACGCGCCAGTTGCTGCGTCTCGGTCCGAAGGCGCTCGTCCTGTTCGATGTGTCCGAGCCCGCCCTCTACGAAATCGCTCTGGAGATCGCCGAGGTGCAGCGGCGGATGCGCCTTGAGAACGGCGGCGCGGCGCAGGAGACCGAGATCGTTCAGGTTCTGGGGTCGGTCCTCGACCGCACCCTTGTCCGGCGGACGATCGAGCAGCATGGCGTCGAGGTCGTCTATCATGCCGCCGCGTACAAGCATGTGCCGATCGTCGAGGTGAACCCGTCCGTCGGCCTTCAGAACAACACGTTCGGAACGCTCGTCGCGGCCGAAGCGGCGCGGGACGCCGGCGTCGAGCGCTTCGTGCTGATTTCCAGCGACAAAGCCGTGCGGCCGACCAACGTCATGGGCGCGAGCAAGCGCCTCGCCGAGCTCGTCCTGCAAGCCATGGCGGAAGATCCGCGCAAAACGGTCTTCACGATGGTGCGCTTCGGCAACGTCCTGGATTCGTCCGGGTCGGTGGTCCGGCTGTTCCGCAACCAGATCAAGGCGGGCGGCCCCGTCACCGTGACCCATCCGGAAGTCATCCGCTATTTCATGTCGATCCCGGAGGCCGCGCAACTCGTCATCCAGGCCGGAGCGATGGCGGAAGGCGGGGAGGTCTTCGTCTTGGAGATGGGAACGCCGGTGAAGATCGACGATTTGGCCCGCACCATGATCCGCCTTTCGGGTCTCGAAGTGCGGGACGAAGCCAATCCGGAGGGCGATGTCGAGATCGCGTATTGCGGACTGCGCCCAGGCGAAAAGCTCTACGAGGAACTGCTGATCGGCGAGAACGCGACGGGCACGAACCATCCGAGGATTTTCAAGACTTCGGAGCCGGTTCTCGCCTACGACGTCCTGATCGCCGCGCTCAAGCGGTTCGAACGGGCTATTTCGAAGAACGATCTGGCGGAGCTTCAGGAGATGTTGCGGGCCACCGTCGAGGGCTACGCGCCATCGGCGACCGCGCAGGCCCTCGCGCCCGGAACGGACGACTGGGAACCGCAGTCGCAAACCTTGCACTGACCCCATGCACCAGGCCGATTTCGTTTGCAGTGCCGCCGTGTTGGGCGCAAGCGCGATTTTGAGCGCGGTCCTGATTTATCTGCTGAGGCCGCTCCTCATCCGCCATTTGATGGCGCATCCGAACGAACGCTCCTCTCACGCCACGGCGACGCCGGAAGGCGCGGGGTTCGGCGTCATGGCGGCGGTCTTCGCCGTCTGCGGCGCGATCCTCATTTGGAAGCTGGTGCCCGAACCCGGCTTCGTTCCCGTTCTCGTGGGCGCCGCGGTCCTGACGGTTCTCGGCGGGCTGGACGATGCTTATTCGCTCTCCGTGTCCTGGCGTCTTCTGGTTCAAGGCGCCGTCGCCCTCGGGCTGGTCCTGGCTCTGCCGCAAGACTTCCAGGTCCTGCCTGGAATCCTGCCGCTCGGGGTCGAACGCATCCTGCTAGCGCTGGGGATCGTCGGCTTCGTGAACGTGGTCAACTTCCTCGACGGTCTCGATTGGATGACCGTGGCGCAAGTTGTGCCGATGACGCTCGGGGTGGCGGTGCTGTGCTGGCTCGGCATCGTCCCGCCCGGAATCGGCCTTCTCGCGCTTGCCCTTCTTGGCGCGATGCTCGGCTTCGCCGTGTTCAACAAGCATCCGGCCTGCATCTTCTTGGGCGACTCCGGCAGTCTGCCGGTCGGATTGCTCCTGGCCTATATGCTGATCTGGGTTGCCGAGGCCCATCTCGTCTCGGCCCTCTTGCTCGCGCTGTACACGCTGACCGACAGCGCCCTCACCTTCTTCCGGCGCTGGCGCAACGGCGAACAGGTGCTTTCCGCGCACCGCTCGCATTTCTATCAACGCGCCGTGTCGGGCGGCTTCCGCGTGCCGGATGTCACGGCGCGGGTCTTCCTGCTGTGCTCCTGGCTTATGGTATTGGCCGTCGCGGCCGCTCTCGCGCGCTCGCTGACCGTCGATTTCGCGGCCCTGGCGCTCGGAACCGGCGGCGTTGCCTTCGTGCTGACCCGTTTCGCGCGGGGGCGCTGAACGATGACGTGCATCCTCGTCACCGGCGCCACCGGCTTTATCGGCCAGAGCCTCGTCCCGGCCCTGGCCAGGGCGGGGTTTACGGTGCGGGCCGCGGCGCGCGATCCTTCTCGAATTGCGCGAGGTCCCAATATCGAGCCTGTCGCGATGCCCGATCTTGCCCGCCCGGCCGATTGGACGGCGGCGCTCGATGGCGCCGGTCATGTCGTCCATCTCGCCGGCATCGCTCATGCGCCCGGCGCCCTCCCCGACGACGTCTATACGCGGATCAACACCGACGCGGTGGCCGAGCTCGCTGGCCAAGCCAAAGGCCGGATCGGCCGCTTCGTCCTGATGTCGTCCGTGCGGGCCCAGGCCGGGCTGTCGTCCGACACGGCGATCACCGAAGCGGATACGCCCGAGCCGACCGAGATCTATGGGCGGACCAAGCTCGAGGCGGAGCGCCTCCTTGCCGCCAGCGGTGTGGAGTTCACGGTGCTCCGACCCGCGGTGGTCTACGGGCCGGGCGTCAAAGGCAATATCGCGGCGCTCGCCACCATCGCCAAAACGCCGATGCCCTTGCCCTTCGGCGGGCTCGCGAACCGCCGGTCGCTACTGTCGATCGACAATCTCGTTTCCGCCGTCGCCCATGTCCTCCGGTCGGGGGACACGTGCAACGAGACCTACCTCGTGGCGGATGCCACGCCCATCAGCGTCGCCGATCTCGTGAGCGTCATGCGCGAAGGGCTGGGGCGCCCGCCGCACCTCGTGAAGATGCCGCAAGGCGCGATCCGGCGGCTGATGAAGTCGTTCGGACGGGAAGCCGATTGGGAGCGCGTGTGCGGCGCGTTCGAGATCGATCCGTCGAAGCTGATGGCGACCGGGTGGCGTCCCGAAATCGAAAGTCGTGACGGCATCGTGCGGATGATGCGGTCCGGCGCGCGTCCCGCGTCCTAACGCGCGATCAACCGCCCGTAGAGCGCGGCCGTCTCCTGGCCGATCGCGATCGACGAGAACTTCTCCTCGGTGAGCCGCCGCGCCTCGGCGCCGTAGCGCTTCCGGCGCTCGGCATCGCGCGCGAGGTCCTGCATCGCCTTTGCAAGGGCGCCGGCGTCGTCGATCGGAACGAGGATGCCGGTCTCGGCAGGAATCGCGATTTCCCGGCAGCCCGGCACATCCGTGGCGACCATGGAGCGCCCGCACGCCGCCGCCTCCAGCAAGCTCTTGGGCAGGCCCTCACCACCACGGGACGGCTGCACGGCGAAATGCGCCCGTTTCCAGACCTCGCGCACGTCTCCCACATGGCCGAGCCAGTCGATCCCGTACGCGGACGCGAACTCTCTGAGCTGCTCCGGCGCGAGGGAACCGGGGTTCTCCGGATCGCAATCGCCCGCGAGCAGGAGATGGAATTCAGGCGCGCCTTCGTCCGCGCCGCCATCCGTCGCGCGGCGGTATGCTTCGATCAGCGTGAGCACGCCCTTGTGGTGAAGCATGCGGCCGACAAAGGCCGCCGTCACCTTGCCGGCCGGCTCCGGCAGGGGCTCGTACTTCTCGATGTCCACGCCAGAACCCGCGATGATCGTGATCGCTTCGCCGGGCACGCCGAGCCCGGCCACGAAGTCCCGGTCCTCCGGGTTCTGCACGACCGTCACCGACCGGGCGCGCCGCAACAGCCGGCTCAACGCCAGCACCACGAGCTTCCGCGTGAGCTGGCTCGCACCGCCGCCATCGACAAACAGTGCTCCCATGCCGGTCAGGCTGTTGACGATGGCGATGTCGTTCATGCCGAGTCCGGCCATCGTGCCGAGCAGAACGGGCTTCAGAGCGACGTTGTGCACGAGGGCCGGTTTGACCTCGCGAAACAGAGCGCGGAGTTGAAGCACGGCGGCTAGGCTGTCACGGGCCGAAATGCTCCCCCGGCTCCATTTCAGCGGATGGGGGACGAAGCCTTCGCGCTCGATGGCGGCGAGGCCGCCGGTCATGCGCGCGGCGACATGCACCTCGTAGCCCGCCTCCTTGGCCGCGCGGGCCATGGGCAGGCGGTGGGACAGGAAATACCAATCTTCGGTAACGACATAGAGAATGCGCGGCGCCATGGGTCATGCTTTAGCCGGTCGCGCGGCGCGCCGCAATTTCGCCGTAGGGCTTGGTTTCATGGCCGCAATCGGCTTGTTGCGCTCCGGCCACGCGCCGGATCACGATGCGCAGAACGCGACGCCGACGGCTGGCGCGCGCTTCCAAATCACGTTAGAATTGGGCATCCGCCAGCGGAAAAAAGGCCTGGGCCGGCGGACATGAGACGGAACATCGCCTCTAGAGGGACGACATGATGCGCGCATTCTACCTTGCGCTTTGCGCCGCTTCGAGCTTGGCTTTGGCGCCGCTCAGCGCGCAAGCTTTTGAAATTCAGGGCGAAAATGCCGAAATTCCGAAGAGCGCAGCGGAGCAGCTTGGCCTCACTTCGTCCTATACGCTGCCCCAGTTCGAAGGCAGCTCCCTTGCCATGCCGTTCGCCAATGGCGGCGACTCGAGCGGGTTCGTGTCGGACTACGGCAACGGCATCGCCATCCCGGCCCCCGGTATCAGCCAGCCGACCCCGGCTTGGCGTTCGGGTCCGTATTTCCGCTAAACCTCGCGGGAGCGTCCGGCAATACGCGTTGACGCACTCTCACGCGCGATACCGCGTTGCCGGCACGTCCTCGTTCACAGACCTCTGATCTTGTCCGCGCACGGCCTGTGAACCTTATGGCGCGCCCCGCTTCTGCATGACCTGGTTGGTCAGGGCTTCGATCAACTGCTTGACGTTCGGATCGGCGGGATCGGCCTTGGCCAGAAGCTGCGCGTAATCCAAGGCGGCCTTCAGGTCTCCTTGCGCCTGGGCGAAGTTCACCAGCGCCGTCAGAATCTCCCGGTTGCCGGGATGAGAATCCAACGCGCCCTTGAGCACCGCGATGGCCTCGCCGTGCTTTCCAATCGAATCGAGGCCGACGCCGTACACATAGACATAACGGACGCGATCCGGCTGCAGCTCGGCCGCGCGCCCAAGCGCCGCGACCCCTTCGTCTTGCTTCTTGGCCCGGACGAGCGCCAACCCCAAGGCGTGATACAGGCCCGCATCGTTCGGCGAGAGCTGAATGGCTTCTCGCAAGACAGCGATGCCCTCGCCGTCGCGGCCTTGTTGACGATAGAGATCGGCGAGATTGACCGCCGAAGGCGTGAAATGCGGACTGAGCTCAAGCGCCGTCTTGTACGCCGCCTCCGCCTTATCGAGCGCGCCCTTTCGAACATAATAGCGCGCCAGGAGCGATTGAGATTCGGGCCGGTCCGCGTTCAGCATTTGCGCCGCGACGAACTCCGTCTCGGCCTTCTCGAGACGTTCGCGGTCGGCAGCGGAGAGTGTCCCGGCGGGTGTGCCCGCAAGCAGGAACGCCGCCTCGATCCTGACGCCGCGGACGGGATCGTCGAGAAGCGGCGCAACGAGCGGCCACAGCTGCTCGCCGGTCGCCGTCTCGAGGTGATCGAGCGCGGCGAGCCGGACCAAAGGATCCGGATCGCTCAAGCCTTCGCGCACGGCATTTGCCGTCCGCACCGAGGGATAGGCCGTCAATTCCTCCAGCGCACTCGCGCGAACGAAGGCCGGCGTATCCTCGTTTTCCGCGACCGCGGCCAGCAGCGCGGCGGCGTCCGGGGCGTCCGACCAAGCCGCATGAAAAGCAGGGCCGAAGGTCTGATAGCCTTTGCGCTCTGGCCCGTACCATTTTTCGATGGCGCTTGCGGCCCACTCCGCCGTCTTGTCCGAATGGCAATCGGTGCAGGCATTGTTCACACCCAGCGTCACGGACAAATCCGGTCTCGGCACGCGGAACGAATGGTCGTGGCGCGCGTCGACGACCATGAACGTCCGCGCCGGCATGTGGCACGCGATGCAATCCGGCGCGTTCGCGCCCTCGTGGTGCGTGTGGCCCGGCTCTTCGTAGCTGCCCGCGTGACACTGCGTGCAGACCTGCGCGCCCGGCGCACGCAGCTTGGCGCTATGCGGGTCGTGGCAATCGCTGCAGGTGACGCCGGCCGCGAACATTTTCGACTGTTTGAACGAGCCGTAATTATAGACTTCGTCGAGCATCTGCCCGTCGGGCTGATAGAGCCCGCGCGAGATCAGCGAGACGTGATGGCTGTCCGACAGGGAGCGGCCGGGAACGAACGCCTCTGAGATGATGCCGCGCCGCCCGTGGCAGCGCCCGCACATCTCGACCTCCTTGCGCACGGCCATCGGCGGTGCGCTCCGCTGCGGCCGATTCGTTTCCGGTTCGAGCGACCAGGAAATGCCGGAGCGCTCGTTGAAGCGCGCCAGCAGGCCGAGCGCATTATCGTCCGCGCTCGCGGAGCCTCCTTCCTTGGCCCAGGCCACATGCGCGGAGCCTTCGCCATGGCAGGCTTCGCAGCCGACCGTGATCTCTTTCCACGTCGTGCGATAGCGCTTCGTGGCCGGATCGTAGTTCTTGGCGACGCCGGTCGAGTGGCATTCCGCGCACATGAAGTTCCAGTTCTGGTTCAGCTTGGTCCAGTGCAGCGGATCGTCGTGACCGATCTTCTCATTGGGATAGAGGTGGAACCAGCGCTGGCCGCCTTCCGATTCCGGGCGGCTATCCCAAGCAACTGTCAGCGCCTGCACGCGCCCATCCGGAAACGCGATGAGATATTGCTGCAAGGGATCGAGGCCGAACGTGTACTTGACCTCGAATGTCTCGAGCTCGCCGTCCGGCCCGTCCGTCTCGACGTAGAATTTGCCGTCTTTTTTGAAGAAACGGGACGTCACGCCGAAATAGTCGAACGTCGCATCGTCGAAGTCGCCAAGCACGGTGTCCGCGTTGGCGTGCGCCATGGCATGGGCGTGTTGCGACGGATGCCAGAGTTTTCCCTGATCCTGGTGGCACGAAATACAGGTTTCGCTGCCCACGAAGGCCAGCTTTCCGGACGATGTTTGGGATGGCGCACCCGCGTTCGTCCCGGCGGCATCCTCGGCCTGGGTGGCCGGGATCGCCTCGCCCGAGACAAGCAGGTTCAAGATCAAACCGGCGGCGAGAACCGCCATCGCCGCGAGCGCGGCGACACCGATCAGGAGGAACAGGCGGGAGCGCCGCGGCAAGCTTGGCGGACTCGCCATGGCCGATACGGGGTCCGTGCGCTTGTTTGCCGCACCGCTGCGAGGCGTGTCGTCGGGAGAACGTTCCTGTCGGCTGTCCACGGTGTCGCCGTTCCTCAGACTTGCAGCGGGCGCCTAGCCGAACGACCTTCCCATGAACGATGGGCAGGCGCCAGCGCCTGCCCATTTGACACTTCGGGGCCGGCAACGAACCGGCCGAATGCTCCAAGCCTTGCGATGCCTAGAAGTCGTCCACACAATCGCCACTCAGGGAGAGCGTCGCATCTTCCGTCGCTATCCCGGCGCGGATCTTGCCGGTCTTGGTCGAGATCGCCCCGCTGAAGGATCTCGGAGAGACCGAATTCTGGCCAATGCCGTGCACGAGAACCACGCCGTCCTGCTCGACCATGTTCTCCAGCTTGATCTCACGCGGGTCGCTGCCGATGTCGTCCGACGTCATGACCTTCTTGTCGAAATCGAACTTGAGAACCGGCGCGAGATTGGCGAAATCCAGCGAAACCCGATGGCAGCCCTTCACATCGACGCACTCGTAAACATCGGTGAAGGCGCACGTAAACGTGCCTTCGGCAGCGGCGAGGGACGCCGGAGCCGCAACCAAGCAGATCAGGCCAAGGCCTGCTTTTGAAATCATCGATCGCATTGTGTGGTTCCTATTTCGTGACGACGTAGCCGCGGCCTTCGAGGCAAAGGGCCCCGGCTCTGAGGTATGAGGCGTAAAGCGCATTGAGACGCCGTACGTCGGCGGAGGTGCGCGTGTTGCCGAAGCTGCCAGCGGTCCAACGCGGATCCGTCCCACCCGAAGCGGTGTTCAGGGCCGTCGTGACCCGCATAATGGTCCTGGTGTTGACGCCGGCTTCCTGAGCGATGAACGTGGCCGTTGGATCGAAATTCGTCTGCTGGACGGCCCATTCGTGGCAGGCGGCACGGTCCCGCTGCTCCTGCTCGGGCGACACGCCTTCCTTGTAGGCCAGCAGGGCCTGGGCATGGGCAACGGAGGCAGCTCCCGCGGTCATCATCAGGACCGCGACGCCACACAATGCGCGGCTCAAACGTTTCATGAGGTTCCTCTCCTTGAGTGGCGCCAAGACGGCGCCTCGTCGCGGGTCCAAAATGGCACCGCATACAAATTGCAGCCGTCGTCCGGCTGCGCTGGTCTCACGGTCGATATATCGCCCAGACCGCTTCGTTCGGCAACGTGTCTTTGCGAGGTTCGGACCGCGCGGGGAACGATTGGACCGATACGACACCGATGGACTATTCGGCCGAGGGGAAAACCTGTTTCCAGTCGTTCTTCATGTCCACCACGATCCAACCGTTCTCCACGGCCGCGTCCAGCGCCTTGTCGAGACGGCCGAACGTCGAGTCGCGATCGTAGGCATATTCACGCTCAGCGTCGGTATGATGCACGATCACGCCAAGGCGCGGCCCCTCGCCCGCCGTGGTCCATTCCAGCATTTGAAAATCGCCGTCGGAGTTTCCGAACGCCGCGATCGGACGCTGACCGATATGCTGGTTGATGCCCACTGGCTTGCCGTCCTTGTCGTCGATGAAGTTCATCTCGGGCAGGCGTAGGAGGGCCGGTTCGCCGTCCACGATCTCGTACTTGGTCTTGATGCTCGAACCCACGACCTGAGCCGGTGGAATGCCGTAAACCCGCTCGGAGAAATTCCGCACGAACTCGATGCCGCCGCCCGAGACGATATAGGTGGTGAAGCCGTTGTCGCGCAGATAGGACAGCAATTCGAGCATCGGCTGATAGACCAGCTTCGTGTAGCCGCGTTCGAATCGCTCATCCTTGGCGGCGGCGAGCCAATCGCCGACGATTTTCTGAAACGCGTCCGGCGTCATTCCGGCATGGGTCGCCATGACGAGTTCCGCGACGCCCTTCTCGCCCGATGCGGCAAGCGTCTTCATGTCGCCTTCGATCGCCGCCTTGAAGGGCTGCTTGTCCTTCCAATCGGGATGTTCCGGCGCCAAGGCCTTTACGCGGTCGAGCGCGAAGGCCAGCTGCACGTACATGGGCTGCTCGATCCACAGCGTGCCATCGTTGTCGAAGGTGGCGACGCGGTCCTCGGGCGCAACGAAGCCGCTCCCGTTCTCGTCGGTGACCTTGGTCACGAAGGCGACGATCGCATCCTTTGTCGGCCCGGCGTTCCAGGATGGAAGGGGATCGCCGTTGTCGGCCGCACCTGCAGCGGAGACGAACACCAATGCGGCCAATGCGACGGCCGCGCGAAGGAGGGGCTTTGACATGAACTCGCATGCTCCAGAAAAATGGGCCGCCGTTTGTTTCCGGCAGCCCACATCGTCGATTACGATTACTGACCGGTTATGTTCTGCTTCAACTTCTCTTCGATCTTAGTGAGGTTGAAGGCCCCTGGCGACTGGCTGGGCGGGTAGTCCTGCATGGACTGGAGGAATTTGGCCGCGAGCCCCTGCATGGGCACGAGAACGAAGGCCCGATCGAGCATCCAGTCGTCATAGACGTTCGCATTGTGCTGAGCCCGCTCGAACGGATCGCGCCGCAGATTGAACAGAAGCGGGACCCGAAGCTCCACGAACGGCTCGCGCCAAACCTGGAAACCCTTGGCACGGTTCTCGAGGAACACGACCTTCCAAGCGTCATAGCGCAGCGCGACAATCTGCCCATCGTCGTTGACGTAGATGAACTCCTTGCGCGGAGACTCATCCACCTCGCCGCTGAAATAGGGCACCATGTTGCTGCCGTCGATATAGTTCCGGTACTTGCGGCCGTTGAGCTCGACGCCCTCCGCAAGTTGCTCCTTGATGTCGCCGCTCCCAGCGGCCGCGGCCAAGGTCGGCAGCCAATCCTCATGCGAGACGATGCCGTTCAGAGTCTTGCCCGCCGGGAAGTGGCCGGGCCAGCGGACGAAAGCCGGGACGCGATAGGCACCCTCCCAGTTCGAGTTCTTCTCCGAACGGAACGGCGTGATGCCGGCATCCGGCCAGGTGTTGTAGTGGGGTCCGTTGTCCGTGGAGTAGAACACGATGGTGTTGTCGGCGATACCGAGCTCGTCGAGAAGCTTCAAGAGTTCGCCGACCTGCATGTCGTGCTCGACCATGCCGTCGTGATACTCGTCGCCATCCGGTCCCGAGATGCCGCGATGCTCCTCCCTGACATGGGTCCGGAAGTGCATGCGCGTGCCGTTCCACCAGACGAAGAAGGGCTTGCCCTCTTCGACGGCCTTCTTGATGAAGTCTTCCGCTGCGGCGACCGTCTCGTCGTCGACCGTTTCCATCCGCTTCTTGGTGAGCGGACCGGTATCCTCGATCTTCTGCGTGCCGTCCGGTTGGGCCCAGGAGTGGATCACGCCACGCGGGCCGTATTTCTCGCGGAACGACGGATCCTTGGGATAGTCCTCGTTCTCCGGCTCCTCTTCGGCGTTCAAGTGATAGAGGTTTCCGAAAAACTCGTCGAAGCCGTGATTGGTCGGCAAATGCTCGTCACGGTCGCCCTGGTGGTTCTTGCCAAACTGGCCCGTCACGTATCCGAGACTCTTCAGGACCGTGGCGACGGTCACGTCGGTCTCCTGCCAGCCCTCCTTGGCCCCCGGCAGACCGACCTTGGTCATGCCGGTGCGGACCGGAAC
Organism: Hyphomicrobiaceae bacterium UBA7697; assembly: GCA_002482645.1. Classification (GTDB taxonomy): domain Bacteria; phylum Pseudomonadota; class Alphaproteobacteria; order Rhizobiales; family Methyloligellaceae; genus Methyloceanibacter. The sequence goes on along the minus strand of DLGJ01000005.1, from coordinate 628,916 downwards.
GTTGCCACCGAGGAAGGCGGCGCGCCCGGCGGTGCAGGACTGCTGGCCGTAATAGTCGGTGAAGGACAGGCCCTCGCCGGCGATCCGGTCGATATTCGGGGTGCTGTAGCCCATCATGCCACGGTTGTTGTGGCTAATGTTCCAGGTGCCGATATCGTCACCCCAGATCACCAAGATATTGGGCTTGCCGGTCTTGGCATCGGATTTCATGCCGGTGCTCGTATCCGGTGCGTTTTCGGCTTCTTGAGCCGAGACCGGCATGGCAATGGCCGTGACGGACAGCAGCGCAGCCGCGGCCATCACGAGGCTCACGCGTATGAGGCCATTCTTCGGGATTTCCATGGGACGCTTCTCCTGTGAGGGGCCGTCGATCGCTCTTAACGGGCCTATGGGACTACCAGTCCAGAACTCCGGACCGGCGGCTACAGTTTAGCCTTCTCGCCGCCGCATCTCTAATCGGGAGTGGTGACGGAGCCTTGTCACTTTACGACAGGAAAGACCTTGAAAGGGGTCCCCTGTATCGGGGACGCCTTGCGCGTATCCGCGCATCGCTTGGGCCAGGCCGGGCGGCTTCGGCCTCCCCGAACTGCGAAAGCTACCAGCGCAGAAGCACTTCGGCGAGCGGCCCATGCAGCCAGATATTTATGCCGCTTTCGCCGTTCGAAGTCTGCTCTTCGTAGTTGATCCAGAGGGCCCGGTAGCCCACCGTCGTCGTGGTCTGAAAGCCCCACAGCGTCCCGTCGATATTGTAGGTGAGCTGCATCTGGCTCGACAGGCTGTCGTCGATATTGAAGCCGCCAAAATCACCCGTGGCCGTGATCGAGTGGCCGCTCCCAAAGTGATGCTGGAAGCGGACCGCGATGGTGGGATCCACCCAGTCCAGACTGCCCCCATCGACGAAGGCGAACTGATCGTTGAACTCATTGCCGTTGACCCGGAGCGCCGCGCGCAAAAGCTCCAACCGCAGCGCCTCGACCGCCTCCAGGGCGGCGATGGCTTCACCGCGGTCGTCGACGCGTTTGAGCCTGTTTTCCAAACGCTTGACCCGCCGCTCGTGCCCTTTGTCCTCGGCCCGAATGATCCTCTCTTCCAGGACGCCTTGTCGCAGCTCGTTGAGCGCCGCAAGCGACTCCAAACGCTGTTCCTGATTTTGGATGCGCCGGATGCGCTTCTCGATCTGATCCGCAAGCTTGCCTAACCTCACTTGCGCCGAGGCGTCGATCTTCGCCTTGATCTTCAGATTCTCGTGGATGTAGCGCGCGCCGGCCCCCAACTCGACGGTCGTCTTGTTGCCGTTGGCTCCCGCGAAATCGGCAACCTCGTAGAACGCGCCCAGCTGATAGACGCCCAGATTGAAGTCGGTCTGAGAGCTCCCGCTCCCGCTGAGCTTGAGAGCCGGGATGGGCTCGCGCTCGGATACAAACTCGTCGTTGAAGGCGAAGTCGGCATAGAGCGCATCTCCCCAGAAGGAGAACTTGCCCTTGCGCGCCTCGAAGTTGACCATGATGGGAGGCGCGTCGAAATTCTCGATCAGGTCGATCGGCGTGGCATAGAGATTGAAGGTCTCGTCGCGCGCGGTGGCACTGCCCTGGACCCACGGGAACCAGCCATAGAGACCACCCTTTACGGTCCAATCCATGGACGACGGTTCCATGTCCCCGGCGCGCGCCGAATCCGGCGAAGAGGCGGCGACGGCAAGCCCCCCCAGCACGGCCAAGACCACGCAACGCCACATAACCGTCCCCCCACTATCGTCCTCGGGGAGCTTAATGCGGCTTTGCCATGCCGTTGACCGAATTTCCGGCGCATCGCGGGATTCCCGAGGACTGTTGCCTGGAAACAACAGCACAGCCCCTATCTCGCGAGCCGAAGGGGCGGCCCGGTTCCGGTCCGCCCCTCGCGCCGTCAACGCGACTGAGGGTGGACGGCCCTAGTTCTGGAACCGGCCGAAGCCGTGCTTCTTGAGCCACGCCTTGATCGCCATCTCGCCGACAGGCAGAACGTCGTAGACCGGCGGGTTGTTGGACAAGAAGCCGACCTTGAACTGCGGCGGATATTCGAACAGTTCCTTCATGTACCAGCCTCCGGTCGAAGCCAAGGGTACCGCCATCGGAATGTGGCGGATGCCGACGGACACGTCCTCTTGCGGATTGGTGTAGAGGTTGAAAACGATGCCGCCGCCGGTATCGGTGAAGATCGAACCGGAGAAGCCGCCGGTATTGCCGCGCTGCACCACCCCATTTTCGATCTCTCCGGTGACGACGCCCTTGAACTCGTCGATGCGAACGGCCGCGTAGTATTGGTTCAGCGTGTATATGCGGCTGCGGCGGGCGGAGAGCCCCTTGTCGGCGACGAGGAACGTGGCCTGGTCCACGCCGTCGATATAGGTCTTGTCGTCGAATAGCTTGGCCAGTTCGCCGCCGGGATAGCCCGCGAGGTGGAGGGCCGTCGGCAGGATGTCGGCCAAGTCGAACAACTGGTCGGACTTGCGCGGCGCGATCATGCCTTTCCAATATGCGAAGGTCGGCACGCGGACGCCGCCTTCCCAGCTCGAACCCTTGCAACCGCGGAACGGCGTGCGCCCGCGCGGCGGGATCTCGCATTCCGGGCCGTTGTCGGAGGTGAGGATAACGAGCGTGTTCTCCGCTTCGCCGATATCCTCCAGCTTCTTCATGAGACGGCCGAAGATGTCGTCCATCTCGACCATGCAATCGCTGTACACGGTGCGCGCCATGGACTTGCCGGCCCAGTCGTCCGACGGATAGTTGTCGAAATGGCAGCCGCGCGTTGCATGATAGAGATAGAAGGGTTTGTCCGAGCCCTTCATCTTGTCGAGAAAGGCCAAGCTCGTCTCGAGCCAGTGCTTGTCGAGATCCTTGATATAGTCGAGGTCGATCAGCTTGCCGTCGTCGCATTTCTCCTTGTCTGCCGGCGTGCAGTGCACCTCATAGTGATTGAAGTTGTCTTCCTGCATCATCTTGAAGCGCTCGGGCGATAGCGCGACTTCCGGATTGAAGTACATGTCGCGCCATTCGGTGTACATGTCCGATACGCCGAGAAAGCCGACATAGTCGTCGTAGCCGACATTTTGCGGCAACGACCCGGTGTTCTCGCCCATGTGCCATTTGCCGACGCCTTGGGTCACATAGCCTTCCTTCTTCAGCAGCATCGGCATCGTCGTGACACCGTCGAGACCGCCCGGCTCGCCGTACATCGGCGGCCGCAGGATGCCGTGATGAAGCGGGTTCTGGCCCGTGTGGATGGTCGCTCGTGTCGGCGAACAGGACGGCGTCGAATAAGCGGACGTGAGGATCAGGCCTTCCGCCGCGAATTTGTCCATCTCGGGCGTCGCATTGCCCACGGCCACGCCACCGCCATTGAAGCCGGGGTCCATCCAGCCCACATCGTCCAACAGAAAGATCAGGATGTTCGGCTTCTTGCCTGTCTTTTCCGCCAAGGCCGCCAGCTTTTCGGCGGCATTCTTGTCGAGTTCGGGGTGCTCGATCACCGGATACATGTTCGGCGCCGGCTTTTTGGGCTTCAAATGCATGTATTGCTCGGGATGGCTGAAGCCCGGCGCGGATGTCGGTCCGGTCGTGGCGCCGCGGATGTTCGACTGCGCGGCCGCACCGCCAACGGCGGCCACACTGAGAAGTGCCGCCGCGCAGATCCCTAGTGAGATGTGGCGAAACATTGAATCTTCCTTTCGGTTGGACGTGTGCCATTGCAGGCCAGCCGGTTGCCGGAACAATTCGAGCGGTAACCGGGCACGAAATAACGACGTATACGGCAATTATCGTGGACCTCATTTCGAGATCAAGTCACGAACACATGAAAGGCCCGGAGGCGTGCATAACGTGTGCGCACACCGCGGCGATTGCTTGTCTGGCTCGAAGGCTGCCGGAGACTCGCCGGTTGCATGCGCGGCGGAACCGGTCCGGATGTGACGATTGGACATCGGCCCGCTCATCTTGATTTTGCGCCGCTTGTCTGCGCACATGCGCATCGGACTTGCCGAAATCGCCTCGAGCCGGAAGGATTACGAGCGTCATGAGCGACATCAGCGTGGAAGTGCTTGAGAACGGTCTTCGCGTGACACAGCCGGGAACGTCCTATGCCGTGACCTTTCTGAGAAACGCTCAAGGCCGCATGCTGGAAGCGGAGGAGCTTCTGAACGCTCCGAATATCAGCGGTCGCGAAGCAATGTTTGCCGCTCAAGCTTGGAAGGCCGCCTACAACGAGGCGAAGTCTCTCGGCTGGATCTAGCAGCCCCGCCGGCGCCGCCATCCCCTTCCCTTGAAGGTTCCGCTCTCGGTACGGACGATGTCCGGCCGCCCGGGCTCGATGCCACGGTCTCGCGCCGCGAGACCCACCGCAAGTCGTGCTTCGCGCGCGCTGCCCTTCGCCGCAATTCCCGCCATTCGTCATCGCATGCAAAAACCCCGGTCAGGTTTCCCTGACCGGGGTTGGCATTGCCGGAGAGATAGACTGCTAAGCTACCTCGTCGTCAATCTTTAGCCGAGCTTCAACGGCTCAACGACGACGGCCTTCTCGTGGTGGCCAAAGCAACCGCCGAGACCGATAGCGGCAGAAACGACAATCGCGAGAGCGACGAAAATGCGCATGGTTGGATCCCCCAAAATTCCCTGCAGAATCGACATTAGGTAGGAATCTTATAGCTCAACCCGTTGCGAGATGCTGTGCCCTTCATGCCACAGTTCGCGTTTTTTGAGGGCGCGCGCGCTCGAATGTCGAACGCATGGTTGCAGGGCCAAGCCGGGCTCGACAGAGCCCGCAAACGAACGAGCCGCCCCCGGGGGGACGGCTCCAAAATCGTCTTACCGGCAAACCTTGATAGGTTAGGCCGCCTCGATATTCGCGACGGCGGGCTTGCCGCTGCGGCGGTCGATCTCGGTGTCGAAGGTCACTTTCTGGCCTTCCACCAGGCCAGCGATACCGGCGCGCTCCAGCGCGGTCGCGTGGACGAACACGTCGTTGCCTCCGTCGGCCGGCGCAATAAAGCCGAAGCCGCGTGTCGCGTTGTAGAATTTAACAGTGCCCGAATTCATCCGGGGCTCCTTTCGTTTATGCGTAACTGGTCGTGCTCAAAGACGTGCCGGGGCACGGCTCGAAGCGGGGTCGTCGATGTTTGGGAGGGTCTGAACGTGCGCCGTGGCGCGACGGCCAAATAGTCCGGCCAAAAGTCGATAAGCGCATATAGGCGCCTGGGATCGAAAGTACAAGAAGGGTCTTCTCCGGCCCTCGATAACGAAATGACTCGAACGCGACGATCCGAACGGCACGCGTGCATCCGCATCCAAAAAGCTGCCCGGGGTTCTCTTGAGGGGGGGGCTCTTGAAAAGGGGCAGGACGCTTCGTGCGCCGGCATCGGCGAAACGTAGGAGGCACGTCTCGGCGGTCGCGTTGCCGGCACGTCGGATCGCGGCGGCACCGCATCGGGACCGGCCGAGAAAAAGCCCCAGCGCGGGGGGGGGCCAGGGCTTCCTCAGTTCTAATCGATCGCGCGGACGGGAGGGGGGAGGTATCCCGCCGCACGAATTGGTATACGCCTGTTCGCGCCCGCTGCCTCGTTACAAGTTGGCAATTTATGGAGAAAACGAAACACCCGGTTCCGGCCGTGCCGATGGTACCGCTGACTGGATTCGAACCAGTGACCTCTTGATCCACAATCAAGCGCTCTAACCAACTGAGCTACAGCGGCACGATGGCCATGGCACGCGCCTGTCCGCGCGTCCCTGTCGGAAGGCCATTTTCCGGCGAGCATATGCCTGCCGGGACCCTAAAGGCAGCCCTTCGGGCTTGCAACGGGCGACCCGACGCCCGCGAACCTCTCCGGGAGGCGCAGATTTCACGACATGGGCGGAAAATCAAGGGGCGCCAAAAATAAAAGGCCCGGGACATAGCCCGGACCTCGAAAGTCGTCACTGAAACGAGCAACCAACAAACGCAACAACACGCGACTCTTTTGGTACTAGAAAACTCTCTACGCTACGCCTACTCGGCCACGCGAAGCGGACATTGCGGGCCTAGGAGGCCTTGCGTGCCGCCTCGAAAGACTTGGTCATTTGATCCTTGAGCGGCTCGGACGCATCGGCCGCAATCTTCTTGGTGAGTTCCTGAACCTCGGCGGCCTGGCTTGCGAAAACCTCGAACTGGTTTCGAATGAACGCCGACTGGAGTTCCATGATCTCCGCGAAGGTCTTGGCCCCGGCAAGGCTCTTGGCGAAGTCGAAGCCCGAATTCAGATTGCGCTGCGCGATGTCGATCAGCTTGCGGTTAAACGCCGTCGCGCCCTGACCGGCGGCATCGAACGAACGTTCCAGCGCGTCGATGGACTCGTCCAGCGCTTCCTTCCCGCGCTCGTAGGCCTCGCGGGTCTGGTTGACGGTATTCTCCGCCATGGCCCGCACGCTCTCCGGCACCTGCCCGTCGAATTTCAACACTTCGAATTCCTTGGCGGCGGTCTCGAACGACTCCGTCACCTTTTCCATGGCTTCCATGGGGGTCTGGGGTAGTTTGGATGTCTGAGCCATCGTGGCACCTCTCCGTTGTTTTCCTCGATTCGCCAGTTTGGGAACGAACGCGAATCGAACTCTGGGCCCCCGCTTTTGTTGCACCGCACTCTATTTTGTGCGCCGCGATATTTCAAGTCTCACTGCCGTCATCAGGGGCTCTTTTTCCAACGCTGGACGAAAATCTTGCTTTCGGCCTATGTATCGGATCGAATTCGCCTAAATTTAGTGGTTGAGTCGATTAGTCGCCCCTATGGGCGCGTTTCGTGGCCGAACAAATCAGCACAACGTTTGTGCGGACGATTTGTTCTCGGAGTCTCTCAGCGGGGCGGATCATGACCGACCTCAGGCTGCAACAGCGGATAGGACAAAGCGACCGCGAAGCGCTCGAGCATATCGCGCGCGCCCTCGAGGGCCGTTTGTTGCCCGGCGCCGCCGCTGACGCGCCATCCACAGTCCGTGGCGAGGCGAACGGGCTCGAAACGGCCGGTGCGGGCGGCACCGCCGCCGCGCCGGTTGGCCCCGGCCTTGCGCTTGGCCCGGAGGGCGTCGAAAGTCTGATCGAGGCGATGCCGGCCGCGATCGGAATTCTCAAAGGCGATGCGCTGCTCACGCTCAACAGCGCGTTTGCCTATGCATTCGGTTACCGTTCGCCGGCCGAATTGCTCGAAGCGGGCGGTCTCGACACCGTTCTTCCCGGCGGCGCGGCGGATCTTCGCGCAGAAGCACCGGATGGACGAATCGCCGGCATCGCCGCCCTGACGCGCTCCCGGCGCCGGCTCACGGTGACATTCCTGCTGGCGACGCTCGACGGCGAGGCCGGGCTACGCCTGCTGCGTCTGATCGATCCATCCGACCGCGAAGTCGAGCCGCCGGCACCCGAACCCGTGGAGCCTCCGCTCCTCGAGTCCGAACCTTTGGCTCCCGAGCCTGACGCCGAAAGGAACGCTTCGATTCTGTCCTTGACGCTGGTGCCGCCGGTCACGCCCGTGCCCGTGGCCGAATCGGCGGAGGCGGCGGAACCCGAAGGCGGTAATCCGCCGGCGGATCAAGAGGCGCCCGAGGACGCTCCCTCGGCGATCCCGGAGAATGGGACCAAGCCCGCGGAACCCCGTCAGAGAGACCGGGAGGCCGCCGGGCGGCAGCTCGACTTTCTCGCCAAGGTGAGCCACGAAGTCCGCACGCCGTTGAACTCCATCATCGGTTTCGCAGAGCTGATGCTGCACGAGCGCTTCGGTCCTGTCGGCAATGCGCGCTACAAAGGTTACGCCGAGGACATTCACCAGAGCGGGCTCTACGCGCTCAGCCTCCTCAACGACCTGCTCGACATCTCGAAGATCGAGGCCGGAAAGTTCGAACTCGACTTCACGGCGGTCGACGTGGCCGAGGTGGTGGAGTCGTGCGTCGCGAGCCTTCAGCCGCTCGCCAAACGGACGCGTATCGTACTGCGGACGTCATTCGCCGACGATCTGCCCTTGGTCGTGGCCGACCCGCGGCGCCTGCGGCAGATCATGCTCAACCTTCTGACCAACGCCATCAAGTTCACCAAGGAAGGGGGCCAGGTCATCGCCTCCGGAACGATGGTGGACGGCGACTTGCGTTTGCGGGTCCACGACAGCGGCGTAGGCATGAGCAAGAACGACATCGCCTATGCCATGCAGCCCTTCCACCAGCTCGACACTTCGCCGCGGCACCAATCCGGAACCGGGCTCGGCCTGCCGTTGACCAAGGCTTTGACCGACGCCATCCGCGCGCGGCTCGAACTCACCAGCGAGCCCGGCGTCGGCACGTCGGCCGACGTGATCTTCCCCAACGACCGGCTTTCGAGGACCTAGCGACCACGCGCCGCAGGATCGGTTTATGCTTGGGCTGAACTCATGCCCGGAGAGTTAGCCTTATTCTGAACAGACCAAATTGTGACCGGCCTGCAGGATCTACTGGAAACTTCTTATATTCTTGAACTCTTCTAATTCTATGCCACGAATTAGAAGGCTTCTAAGTTTATTTCCATTTACATAATCTTGTTGACACCCGCCCGCCGCCCGGGTTTAAGCGAATATATGTCTCCGGATGGTCCCGGAGAGCGTTCCATTTGTCCGATACCAGGGCCTTGAACCCTGGCCATTGGAGGTTCTTATGCGCTGGACTTTGGCGTGCGCGACGACGCTCGCGGCCCTCATCACCACTTCCGCCGGTTCTCATGCCCTCGCCGCCGATGCGGGCGAAGTGAATATCTACTCCTATCGCCAGCCCTATCTCATCGATCCGCTGCTCAAAGAGTTCAGCGACGAGACCGGCATCAAAACCAATGTCATCTTCGCGTCGAAGGGGCTGATCGAACGCATTCAGGCCGAGGGGCGCAACAGCCCGGCCGATCTCGTTCTCACGGTGGATATCGGAAATCTCAGTCAGGCCGTCGCCGCGGGCATCACGCAGCCGGTCGAGTCGGAGACAGTCGACGCTTCCATCCCGGCCTCGTATCGCGGCGTCAATGACGAATGGATCGGCCTGACCCGCCGGGCGCGCGTCGTCTATGCATCGAAGGACCGCGTGACCGAGGACAGCATCACCTATGAAGACCTGGCCGATCCGAAATGGCGCGGCAAGATCTGCATCCGGTCGGGGCAACATTCCTACAACGTGGCTCTTGTCGCCTCGATGATCGCTCATCTCGGACCGGAGAAGACCGAAGCCTGGCTACGCGGCGTGAAAGCCAACCTTGCGCGCAAGCCCGCCGGCGACGACCGGCTTCAGGTCAAGGGCGTCTACGCGGGCGAATGCGACCTCGCAATAGGCAACACCTACTACATGGGCAAGATGCTGACGGACGAAAAGCATCCCGAACAGAAGGAGTGGGCCAACTCCGTCAAGATGCTGTTCCCCAACACCGGCGGCCGTGGAACGCATGTCAACGTGTCCGGTGCGGTGCTCGCGAAATACGCGCCCAACAAGGACAACGCGCTCAAGCTGATCGAATTTCTGGCCTCCGATACGGGTCAGCATATGTATGCCGAGGTGAACCACGAGTACCCGACGAAGGACGGCGTTCCGTGGTCGGAGCTCGTTCAATCGTGGGGTACGTTCAAGGCGGATGAGATTTCACTCAACGAGATCGCGGATTTGCGCAAAGCGGCCAGTGAAATGATCGACAAGGTCGGCTTCGACGACGGGCCGAGCTCATAGGGGGGCAGAGATGGGCTTTCAACCAAAATTCGTAGGAACGGACGCGCCGCGCGCCGAAGTTCACGCCTGTTCCGGGCCGGAATGGCTTGTGGGAGTCGGTTTCCGTTGTTGGCTTGCCGGGTACGACACGGGCGACATCACCTGCTGGGAAAACGGCTGGAATACGTATAACCGGGTTCTCGGCCCGGCGCGTGCCAAGCGTGCCGTCACCGAACTCGCCTGTTGGGTCCGCTGTCTACGCGCCGCGGCATCCCGCAAGATCGAATACAATGCCTTCGACAGTAAGCGCTTCTGTGCCGACGAATGCATGGCGATGTCGTTGATCGCGGCATCCCAGCATCACCGTTGTCCGGCCATGCAAGCGTGCGCGCTCGCGCTGACGGGGTCCGACATTGTCGATCCGGTCATCGATGCCGCCAATGCCTTTGCCGATGCTCTGCAGGAGGCCGACTATCGCCTCAACCAAGAGACCGTCGCTGCGTTGGTGGCCTCGGAGGCACGCTCGCGCGGAGGCTCTCTCTCTGCCCGCCGCTGACGAGCCAACAGGACGGATTCCACCCTCGCAGCCGGAGGGATTGAGACGACGGCTCGCCAAGCCATTCGAGAGCGGCAACTTCTCGTGGTCCGCGGGTGCGCTGGTGCTGTCTCTGATCGCCGCGGCGCCGCTCTTTGCGATCGCGGTGATGGCGCTGCATTCCAGTGGCGACACCTGGCCTCATCTCGTCGCGAACGTCTTGCCGGGCGCCGTGCGGCGCACGCTCATCTTGATGGCGGGCGTCGCGGTGATCGCGCTTGCCGTCGGCACGGGTACGGCGTGGCTCGTCACCATGTACCGCTTCCCGGGGCGGCGCTGGTTTCAATGGCTTCTGCTTCTGCCGTTGGCGATGCCCACCTACATCATCGCCTTCTGCTATATCGAGCTCTTCGACTATTCCGGCGAGGTGCAGACGGCCTTGCGCGCCCTGTTCGGTTGGAAGAACGCGCAGGACTACTGGTTTCCGGACATTCGAAGTCTCGGCGGCGCCATTTTCGTCATGGGGGCGGTTCTCTACCCTTACGTCTACATTACGGCGCGGGCGAGCTTCGTGGCCCAGTCGATCTGCGTGATCGAGGCGAGCCGCACGCTGGGCCGCAGCGCATCGGAAACCTTTTGGCAGATCGCGCTGCCGCTCGCCCGGCCGGCCCTCGCCGCGGGTACGGCACTGGCGCTGATGGAAACGCTCAACGACATCGGCGCCGTGGAATTCTTCGGCGTGCGGACGCTCACGGTCACCGTCTACGACACCTGGCTCGATCGCGGCAGTCTCGCGGGCGCGGCGCAGATTTCCTGTGTGATGCTGTTCTTCGTGCTTGCCGTCCTGGGACTGGAGCGCTCCCTGCGCCGCGGCAGGCAGTTCCACCACACCACGGGCAAATATCGCGACTTGCCCGAAGAAACGCTCAAGGGCCTGAAGGGATTTCTGGCCATGCTGGCCTGCGCCCTTCCCGTTCTGTTGGGATTCGTCTTCCCGACCTATGTCCTGGCGGGCGATGCGATCGCGCATATTTCGTCCGGGCTCACCGAAGAGTTCTGGCGCGCGGCCATGCATAGCCTCGCCCTCGCCCTCGCCGCCGCGGTGCTCGGCGTGGTCTTCGCGGTCGTTTTGGCCTATGGCCGGCGGCAGACGCGTTCGCGGCTGATCCATGTCGCGAGTTTCGTGCCAGCCGTCAGCTACGCCATTCCGGGGACGGTGCTCGCCATCGGTCTTCTGATTCCGCTCGCCGGCCTCGACAACACGATCGACGAGGCCGCCAGGTCACTGTTCGGCGTATCGACCGGCCTCGTCTTCTCCGGAACGGCCTTCGCCATCGTGCTGGCCTACACGATCCGTTTTCTCGCCGCCTCGCTCGGTTCGGTGGAGGCCGGCCTCAGCAAGATCTCCCGCAACATCGATGCGGCCGGGCGGACCCTCGGTGCATCGGTGACGGAGATGCTGTGGAGAGTCCACCTTCCGCTGCTGCGGCCGACGCTCGGCGCGGCCGCCATGATCGTGTTCGTTGATTCCATGAAGGAGCTCCCGGCCACGTTGCTGCTACGCCCCTTCAATTTCGACACGCTGGCCACGCAAGTGTTCACGCTGGCCTCGCTCTATCGCTACGAAGAGGCCGGCCTCTCGGCGCTGACCATCGTCCTGGTGAGTTTGGCGCCGGTGCTCTTTCTCCAGGGCATTATTGCCAATAGCCGCCCCGGTTTCTCCACCTCCCGGACCCGTTCCGCCGCGGAGCAGGCGGAATTGGCGTTGCGAAATTCCTGATAACCCAAGAGAATAGGTTATTGGGTTTGCTTGGATCCGATGCGGCGCGCCTCGCGGGGCGCACCGCGTAACGCCCATTCCCGGGCAGCCGGTCCGCACGACAGAAGCCCGCGCAGCCAGCTAATCGGAAAGGTCGGAATGAGGCCGCGCCAATCTTCGTGGAAATGGCTTCTTGCCGTTCTACTCGCCCTGATCGCGGTCGGCCTTGCGTCCCTGCTCCTCCGGCATGCAAGAACCACGTCCGACTTGCGAGGGCGCGTGGTGGCATCCCTTTCGGAGTGGACCGGCGGCACCGTCACTCTCGCCGAGCCTCTGCTCATCCGCTATTTCCCGCCCTCTATCGAGGGAGGCCTCACGGTGACCGGCGCGGCGAAACTGCCGGCGGTTGAATCGATCGCCGCGCCGTCGTTCAGGCTGACCTTGTCTCTACCCGAGCTGCTTCTCGGAAGTATCAAATTCAATGCGCTTCGTTTGGACAAACCGGCGCTCACGCTGAAATCCGATGCCAGCACCGGATCGGCGGATGCCGTTTTCGCGCGCCTCACGGCGTTCCTCGCCGATGCGCCGTTGCAGACCGTGCGGATCCGCGGCGGGAAGGCCGGACCGCCACAAGGCGCTCCTCTCCTCAGCGCGGTCGATGTCCGGCTGAACACGAGCGGACAGTCCGGCGCCGTGGAAACCCACGGTTCGTTCAATTTCAACGGCGAGTCCGTCACCTTCTCGTTCGATCGCGGAAAGTTCGTCGGCAACGACGAGAAGCGCAGCGCCCCGGTTGCGATCAAGGTCACGTCGGCGCCCCTGACCGCGCGCTTTTCCGGAACGTTGCATGTGGCCGACGCGCTCGAAGGCGAAGGCAACCTCGAGGCGAAGCTTCCCGACATCCGCCGTTTCCTCCGCTGGACGGGCGTGGTTCTCCCCGAGGGCGATAGTCTGAAGGACGCAAGCGCCTCGGGACGTGTCCATTGGGCGGGAGCCACTCTGACGTTCGACGACGGGACGTTCGACTTCGACGGCAACCAAGCCGTGGGCCTCCTTGCCATCACGGCCGGACCGCGGCCGCGACTCGACGGCACGCTGGCTTTCGAGCACCTCACGCTCGACCCGTACCTGCCCGATCTCGAACCCGATGCGTCGCGGAAGCATCTCTTCGACTGGGTCTTGCTCAAACATCTCGATGCCGACTTGCGCGTCTCGGCCGCCGAACTGACCGCGCAAGGCCTCAAGCTCGGCCAAGGCGGTTTCACCATCAACGCCAAGAACGGAAAGATCTCGAACGAGATCGGCGCCCTCGAACTCTGCGGCGGAGAAGCGGAGGGACGGCTCGATCTCGATCTTTCGGCGCCGCGCAGCGAGGCCTCCCTGTCGGGCACCCTCGCCAATGTCGCGCTGACGAATTGCCTGCGGTCTCTCGGGCTGGACGTGCCGGTGAAAGGCTCCGGAACCCTTAATGCGGACATTTCGACAGGCGGCACGACCCGCGAGGAACTCATCCGGGGGCTGGCCGGTACGATCAAGGTTTCGGCAGCGGACGGATCGTTGCCGGTCGATCTTGCGGCGCTCCTGGCAAAGCCGGATGCCGAGGCCAGCGGCTGGAGCCAAAAAACAGGGACGGACTATTCCGCCCTCGATGCCGCTTGCAGCCTCTCGGCCGGACATCTGTGGTGCCAGTCCTTCGATCTGGTGACCGACAAGGGGGCGATCACCGGGGCCGGCGGTCTCGACATCGCGCAGCAAACCCTTGATTGGAACTTCCGGATGGCGGACCCTGACGCGCCGGCCGACCCTCCGGAAAGCGTTTCAAAGAGCCAGCCGCGCATCACGATGAATGGTACGCTCTCGGTTCCCCTGATCGCGAGGGCCATCCATCCGGCCCCTCGGACCGGGGCCTCGACACAGGAGACGCAAATCAACGGGGCGCCCCGCGTGGATAGCCCATAACCGAAACGACATCGACCGACGATCCCTGCTCGTGCTCAACCACCCCACCACCCTCAGGCGTTCGAAGAGCCTCCTTGGCCTGCGCGGTTTCGCCGCGGCGTTGGCGGTGGCCGTGCCGCTGGGGGCCCCGTCCGAAGTTCTGTCGCAGCAGACATTGAACGTCGCGACCTGGGGTGGCGCCTATGGCCGCGCGCAAGAGGAGGCTCTGTTCGAACCGTTCGCGAAGAAGACCGGCACGGTCGTCGCGACGGAGACCTATGGCGGCGATAGCACGAAGCTCAAATCGCTCATCGACAATAGCGACACGCCGGTCGACGTCGTCGACGTTTCGGCGGACACTCTGGATCGATTGTGTGCCGATGGACTTCTTGCGCCGATGGACGCCGATGAGCTGAAAGCCGGCGGCGACAGCGGAGACGATTTCCTGCCTGGTGCGATTTCGAAATGCGGCGTCGCCAGCATGGCATGGTCGACCGCAATTGTGTTCAGCCGCAAGGCGCTCCGTGCGGGCAAGCCGGAATCGATCGCCGCGCTGCTCGACACGGCGAGCTATCCCGGCAAGCGCGCCTTGCCGAACACGCCGCAACGGACTCTCGAATTGGCCCTCCTGGCGGACGGCGTCCCGCCCGGCAGTGTATATACGGAACTCGGAACGCCCGAAGGAGCGGACCGGGCGTTCGCCGCGCTCGACAGGATCAAGAACCACGTCCTTCTGTGGGACAACCCGGCTCAACCCGTCACGTGGATCGTCGACGGGCGCGCTGCGATGGCCGCCGGCTATAGTGGCCGCTTGTTTCGCGCCGCGATCGGGGATCGCAATATCGGCATCCTATGGGACGGGCAGATTTACGACGTCGACGCATGGGCCATTCCCAAGACTTCTAAGAACAAGACGGAAGCGATGCGTTTCATTCGCTTCGCCACGGAGCCTGCGCAGCTCGCCGCTCAAGCGCAGTTGACCGCTTACGGACCTATGCGCGCATCGGCCATTGCGCAGGTAGGCCCTCATCCCGTGATCGGCGTCGATATGCAGAGGTTTCTCCCAACCGCGCCGGACAACTTTCAGCGCGCCTTGAGGTTCGATCAGGCTTGGTGGGATCGCGGCGGCGCATCCCTCACGCAACGCTTCAACGCTTGGGCCAACGAGGTGCGCACTGCCGCGGCCGCGCGCGAAGCGGAACGCAAAGCCAAGGCGGCGGCGGCCGCCGCCAAGGACGCGCCACCGAAAGCGGCGCCGTAGAGTTGCCGCTCGGCGCTTGTCCCCAGGACCCCAAGAAATTACGGGTACAATCGCAGCGTCCAATTGCGCCGCCCGCCGGCTTCGTGCCATCCTTCCCGTTGGAGCTTGTCTTTAGGCGATCGGCCTATTCCGGACACACTCTACACAGAACGCACCATCCAACGGCGTACCCGGTAAGGGCGCGCCGCGTTCCAAGCACTGCCGGGGCGGGGCCGGCAGTGCCCTTTGTTTTCCGTCCTGGGTTGTTTCGTTGTGCCGGCATGCCCGGCTCAAAGACGATCGCGTTCGCCGCGACCCCGAGCCCGCAAACTAAAATGCCCTGTATAGGCTGAGTGCGAGATAGCCGCTCGGGTCGTCGAGCAGATAGTCGCCGGTGAAACCGCCCGACACGGTTGCCTCGAACGTCTTGAAGTCGGCACGCACGAAACCGCCGCCTCGGCCGGCGTTGTATTCCCGGTTGCCGAGCACGCCGCCCTCAAGCCCGGCGGACAGCGCGGGCCCCAAGCGATATCCGATACGCGTGAGTTCCCAGTACTCCTGGAAGGCCGTACCGAAGGATGCATCCGCCGATAGAAACCAGCGGCCGCTGAGGTCGGCCCATGTCTCGAGCGCGATGCGCAAGCCAAGCGCGGTTCCCTGGACGGCGTTGCCCGGATCGTAGGGCGAGATTTGTTGATCGACGGCCTCGATCCCGGCGAAGGCTTTGACGATAAGTGGACCGCGCCGGACCTGATATCCGGCCTGGGCCGAAAGAAACGTGACGTCGCCCGTGAACTCGGCCGGTCCGTAGGAGCCGTTCGCGAACAACGTGCCGTCATAGCTGTACCGGCCCAAAGCTCCCACCGCGCGGACCCGCCAGCCGGACCCGTAGAGTCCCTCGCCGAAGGCGTAGCCACCACCGGCATACACGCCGGTGTAGTTGTTGGTCGTCTCGACACCGCTGAAGACTTCCCGGCGCGGTTGATCCTCGCCCGCGACCGCGGTTCCCGGCAGGCTCGCTACGAAGAGGACCGGCAGGCAGCACGCTCGCCGGCGGAGCCCGATTTGCTCCTTTGTGCACAACCGCCTTCTCGCCGGCACCGCCCCGCTCCCTGGACATTGGTCCTTGATCGTAACCGGAGCGGCGCGCGGCGCCTGGCAACCCCGCTGTGCGGAAGCCTCCGCTCCGCAACCTCAAGTAAGCGAATGCGTGATTTGTTCCCCACAAGTTGCCAGAAAAATGCGGAGTCCGACGACATGGCCCGCGCCGGCGAAGACGGAGCAGCGCCGGATCTACGGCTTGAAGATCAGCAGCAGATAGGACGCGAACAGGACCAGATGCACGAGCCCCAACAGAATGTTGGTCGGCGCCCCGGAGAAGGTGATGTGGCAGACGAACAACGTCACGGAGAGAAGGACGATTTCGACGCTGTTCAGTCCAAGCTGCAACGGAGCTCCCGTCAGCACGCTGATCGTCAGCATCACAGGCACGGTAAGACCGATCGTGGAGAGCGCGCTGCCGAGGCTGAGATTGACCGCACGCTGGAGTTGGTCGCGCGCCGCGGCCTGGAGCGCGGCTGTCCATTCCGGTGAAAGAATGAGCATCGCGATCACGACGCCCCCGAGGGCGTTCGGCAGGCCCAACTGCTCGATGCCGTGGTCGAGCAGCGCCGCGAGCGGCTTCGACAACATGACCACCGGCAGCAACGTCGCAAGCAGGAGAACCCCGTGATAGGGCGCCGAATAGATGGGCCCGTGATGATGCGGCGCGGGGCTGGCCGGTTCGGCGGCGTCCTTCTTCTTTCCCCGGCCCCTCGTGGGCTGTTCGAAGAAGTTGCGGTGCCGCGTCGTCTGGATGGTGAGAAACGCCGCATAGAGCAGGGCCGTCAGCGTTCCGAACACAACCGCCTGCTGCGTGTCGAGCGTCGGCCCCAATGTCGAAGCCGTGAAGGTCGGCACCACCAAGGCCAGAAAGGCCAAGGGCGTGATTACGGCAAGATAGGCCAGCGCGCCTTGCAGGCTGTATTGCTGCTCCACGTAGCGCAGGCCGCCCACGGCCAGGACCGTGCCGACCATACCGTTCAGCACGATCATGAGAATGGCGAACATCGTCTCGCGCGGCAGGGTGGGGTTCGGCATGTTGCCGAGCATGACCGTCGCGAGGATCGTGACTTCGATGCTGATGACGGACAGTGTCAGGATAAGCGTACCGTACGGTTCCCCCAAAATCTCCGCGAGCGCATCCGCGTGGCGCACCACGCCGAACGCGCACCAGATCATGACACCGAACAGCCACACGAACATGAAGCCGAGCCAGGGCAGATTCGATAGATCGGCCAGCCACGGCTTCCCGGCCGTGAAGAAGATCGCCGTGGTGACGACACCGGCGATCAGGCCCATCTCGTCCCGGAGCATCCCAAGCAAGCCATGAAGCTTCGCGGCGTCCGCCGGCTTCTCGGCCGGAACTGCCGTCTTGTCGGCCTGGAGTGCCGTCTTGCGCGCCGGAGCGGCACTGCCGTGATCTGTCGGCTTGTTCGTATCCGGCATCGTCCCTCTTGCTCTTCCCGTTCAACCGCGCGGGCCGAGCGCCGGATCCCGTGCCCGCTCCCTCCTAGAACCAGGTCAGCAAGCCCTGCCAAGTCCCGTCCGGTCCCACGCCGATTAACATCGGGGCGCGCGCGCCTGCAAGGACAAGATAGGCGGTGGCGCCCGCCAGCGCGTAGTTCTTCAGGCCGGCCGTGAAGTGGCCCATGACGCCGGCATCGGTCAGGGCCCGGAGTGTTGCGCGCGCCTGCCGCGCGTCATCGCCAGTCAGCGCCGTCTCGATCTGTTGCTGATAGGCCACGAGCTGACGGCGCTTGGCGAAATGGATCATCGCGCCGCCGAACAGGAAGACGGTAAGCGCGAGCGCGCCGAGCCGGGGAAACACGCCGAGGACGATCGAGAGGCCGCCGAGCCCCATCATGGCGATACCGGTATAGGCGAAGAGCCTCGGACGCCATTTGAAAACGAGAGCCGTCTCGGACGTGGTGAAATCCCGTGCGCCTTGGTCTTTGACGGAGCCCCAAGCCCCCATCAGGAAAAGCCAGCCGACCGCAAGCCGCAGCAGCAGCGATCCGGCATCTTCCAGAACCATCGTCGTCCCTCCGCGCTCGTCTTGGATCGATCCCGGGAAGGGCGGGGCGGCCCACCACGAGAAAATGTGAAAGCCCCTACCGTCAGCGCGTCACAGGCGCCAGCCCGGATCGCGACCGACATGATAGAAGGCATCGTAGAGCGCTTTGCCCCACCCTTCCCTAATCTCCTGCCAATAGGTGTCGTCTTCTTCCAGCCGCGTGCAGAAGGGGCGTTCCAGCGTGTCGCGCCGATAAATCATGAGGTCGATCGGCGGGCCCACCGAGGCGTTCGAACGCATGGTGGAATCGAAGGAGATCAGCGCGCACTTGGCGGCGTCCTTCACGCTCATATCCCGCCGTATGATGCGGTCGAGAATGGGCTTGCCGTATTTCACCTCACCGATCTGGAAATAGGTCGTGTCGCCCATGGCCTCGATGAAGTTGCCGGCGTCGTAGATCTGAAACAGGCGGAGTTTTCCGCCCCGGACCTGCCCTGCCAGAATGAACGTAGCGGAAAAGTCCACGTCGTGCTGCTGCAGGTAGCCGCCATCGACCTTGTGGACCTCGCGCAAGGCCCGGCCGATGACGCGCGCGGCGGCAAACATCGACCCGACCGCATAGAGGTCCCGCTCGGGGTCCTCCGTGTCCAGCCATTCCCCGATCAGGCTGATGACGCCTTGGGTCAACGACAGGTTGCCGGCGGTCAGCAGCGTGAAAAAGCGCTCGCCGGGTTTCTCGAAACTGAACATCTTGCGAAAGGTCGAGACCCGGTCGATCCCGGCATTGGTGCGCGTGTCCGAAGCAAGCACCACTCCTTCATCGAGCAGAATGCCCACGCAGTACGTCACCGCCCCACCCTTATTGGCGCTGTATTGGCGCTATTGCTGATTTGGAAAGCTAACGCTGACCGTCATCGTCTCGTCACCGCCGCCGGCCCGGACGCCCCGTATGGGACTCGCTTCGGAATAGTCGAGGCCGATAGCGGTCCGCACATACGACTCATCCGGACAAGCGCGGTTGGTGGGATCGAACCCTACCCAGCCGAGAGAGTCAACGAAGGCCTCCGCCCAAGCGTGACTTGCGGTGTGGGCGTCGTGGCCGAGGCCATGGGTCATGTAACCGCTGACATAGCGGGCCGGAATATCGAGCGCGCGGGCGGCGGCGCAGAAGATGTGCGCATGGTCCTGGCACACGCCGCTGCCCTGCTCCAAAGCCTCCGAGCCGGTGGTATGGACATGCGTCTCGCCGGGCTTGTAGGAGACGGCGTCCGCGATGCCGAGCATGATATCGTGGAGCACTTCGATCCGGTCCCGGTCCGGCGCCCCATTGAACCGGCTCGTAAAATCCCGCACCGCGTCCGTGGCCACCGTGGCCGGCGTCTCCCGGAGATAGAGCATGAGCGGAAGTTCGGGCGAGGCCACGCCGACGACGCCGCTCGTGTCGCGCGTGCGCACCAGGCCGCTGACCCGGATCTCGAGATGATCGACCGGCTTCACGACCGTAAGCGTGTGGCAGACATTTCCGTACTGGTCGTACCAGACGGCGGCGCTCGCTCCGGGACAGGTCAGCGCCCAGCTCTCCACGGCCTGCGTCCGGCCCGAAAGAGGCGTCATGCGCAAATATTGCGTCGTGGCGAGAAGCGGCTCGGAATACTCGTACGACGTCGAATGCTCGATGCGGATCAACATGAGCTCAGACAGCCTCCGCCATCATCATCGGGGTCATCAGAAAGTCTTCTTGGATCTGCGAGCCGAGCGTGTTGTTCCGTTCGATGAAATTCGTCAGGTATTCGTGCAACCCTTTCCGGAACACGTCGTCGATGCTGCCATAGCAGAGCTGCGCGTGGGTTTGACCGGCGATCCTGCGGCATTCCAGAGGCTTCTTGGCGAGCTCGTCGAGCGTGGCCAGAACGATGCCGTAGCAATGGTGCAGGGACCGGGGCATGTCTTCCCGCAGGATCAGCAGTTCGGCGACCCGCCAGGGGTAGATCGTGTCGTGATAGATCCTGCGATACGCGCGGAAGGCCCCCACCGAGCGCAGCAGCGCCGCCCATTGGTAGTAGTCCACATAGCCGCCCACCTTCTCCGTGTCGGGCAGCAGCACGTGATATTTCACATCGAGAATGCGGGCGGTGTTGTCAGCGCGCTCGATGAAGGTGCCAAGACGCAGGAAGCGGAATCCGTCGTCGTGCAGCATCGTGCCGAACACGACGCCGCGGAAAAGATGCGAGCGCTCTTTGACCCAGTCGAAGAAATCGCGGTAACCCCAGCGCCTGACCTCGTCGAAATCGAAACTCTGCATTTGCAGCCAGGTCGCGTTCAAGCTCTCCCAGGCCTCGCTCGAGATCGAGGCCCTGCGGGCCCGCGCATTCTCGCGCGCATTGCGAATGAGCGAATAGATCGACCCCGCATTCTCCGGATCGAGCGCGACGTAGCGCACGAGATTCTCGTGGTTCAGTTCGTCGTAGCGTTCGTGGAACGTGCCCTCTCCCGGCGCGATGGACAGGATCGGTTCGAACTGCGTCTGCCGGTCGAGCGAGGAAGGCAGCAACGACAGCCGGAAACTGACATCGAGCATGCGGGCCGTGTTCTCGGCACGCTCCATATTGCGCGCCATCCAGAAGAGATCCTCCGCCGTCCGGCTCAGCATGCGCCACGCTCCAAGACCCAAGTGTCCTTCGTGCCGCCGCCCTGACTCGAATTCACGACCAGCGACGTCTCGCGCAGCGCCACCCGCGTCAGCCCTCCGGGAATGACCGAGGTCTCGTTGCCCGAGAGCACGAACGGCCTGAGATCGACATGCCGGGGCACGAGTTCCCCGTTGCACAATGTCGGCGCGGTGGACAACGTCAGCGTGGGCTGGGCGATGTAATTGTCCGGATTTTCCAGAACCCGGGCCTTGTAGGCTTCCCGCTCGTCCTTGGTCGAAGCCGGTCCGATCAGCATGCCGTAGCCGCCCGATCCCTGAACCTCCTTGATCACCAGATTCTCCATATTCGCGAGCACGTGCTGGCATTGCTTGGGATCGCGCAGCATATAGGTCTGGACGTTTTTCAGGATCGCATGCTCGCCGAGATAGAACTCGATCATGCGCGGGACATAGACATACATGGCCTTGTCGTCGGCGACCCCGGTGCCGAGCGCGTTGGCGAGCGCGACGCGGCCCGACCGGACCACGGACAACAGGCCCGGCACCGCCAGCATCGATCCGGGATAGAAGGCCAGCGGATCCATGAAGTCGTCGTCGAGACGGCGGTAGATGACATCGACACGGACCGGCCCTTCCGTGGTCCGCATCCACACGAAGCCGTCGCGGACGAACAGATCGACGCCCTCGACGAGGTCGATCCCCATTTGCTCGGCGAGAAAGACGTGCTCGAAATAGGCGCTGTTATAGCGGCCGGGCGTCAACAGCACGACGACCGGATCGTCCGCGCCGCCCGGCGCGACGGCCCGCAGGTTCTCCAGAAGACGTTCGGGATAGTTCCCGACCGGCGACACAGCCTGCCCGTTAAATGCGTCGGGGAAAAGCCGCATCATGATTTCGCGGTTTTCGAGGAGGTAGGAGACGCCGGACGGCGTACGCACATTGTCCTCCAGCACGAAGAAATCGCGCTCGCCCGTCCGCACCAGATCCACCCCCGCGACATGGGCGTAGACTTTCTTCGGGAGGTCGACCCCGCACATCTCAGGCCGGAAGGCCGGGTTCTTGAACACCAGCTCCTCCGGGACGAGCCCGGCCTTGAGGATCTCCTGGTCGTGATAGATGTCGTAGAGAAACGTGTTGATTGCCTTCACTCTTTGAAGGCAACCGCGCTCCACCAGGCTCCATTCGGAGTGGTGAAGGATTCTCGGGATCAGATCGAAGGGGATCAGCCGCTCCGTGGAGCCGCCTTCGCTATAAACCGCGAAGGTGATGCCGAGCCGCCGGAACAGCGCGTCCGCAGCTTCCTGCTTGGTGACCAGCGATTCGATGGAAAGACCGTCAAGGAGCTTGGCAAGCTCCTTGTAGGCGGGACGCACCGTTCCGTCGGCATCCCGCATCTCATTGAAAAACTTACTATAATACTTCGCGGCTTGTTGAGGTGTTTCCTCTGCCGTCAGCGTATCGGTGTCTTGCGGCAAACGCGCCCGTCCTCACTCAGCGGCCTCGAATACCCCTTCCTCAAGCCAGTTTCCACCCCAATGTCGTCTTTTGAGGCATCATACGCAGATGCCGCTCGATTGGGCAATACTGGGTCTGCCTTGCAACGGCATGGCCAGACACGAACGCGCCCTTACCCGGCCGGCTTCGCGCTCGCGTCCGCCGACGCCTTCCGGGAGGTGCCGAACCTTCGCACCAGCGCATAGAAGATCGGCGTGAAGATGAGGCCGAAGGCGGTGACGCCAAGCATTCCGAAGAACACGGCGGTCCCCAACGACTGGCGCATCTCGGAGCCCGCGCCCGTCGCGATGACAAGCGGAACGACGCCGAGAATAAAGGCCAAGGCCGTCATCAGGATCGGACGCAAACGCACCCGCGCGGCATTGACCACCGCCTGGACGAGATCCTGCCCCTCTTCCTCGTTTTGACGCGCGAACTCGACGATCAGAATCGCATTCTTGGCGGCCAAGGCAATGAGCACCACGAATCCGACCTGTCCGAGAATGTTCACGTCCATTCCTCGCAGCAGGAGCCCGCTGACAGCCGCGAGCAGACACATGGGCACGATGAGGATGACGGCGAGCGGCAGTCCCCAGCTCTCGTACTGCGCGGCGAGCAGCAGAAACACGAACACCACCGCCGCGGCAAAGACGAAGATCGCCGTGTCTCCAGCCTGCTTCTCCTGGAAAGCCAGTTCCGTCCATTGATACGAATAGCCCTCGGGCAGAACCTCGTTCGCCAGCCGCTCCATGGTCTCCAAGCCGTATCCGCTCGAAAAGCCGGGCATCGTTCCGCCTTGCACCGCGGCGGCGGGGAAGAGGTTGAAGTGCTGTACCCGGTAAGCGCCGGTGATGTCGCGGAACGAGGCCACGGAGCCGAGCGGCACCATCTCGCCATCGACGTTTCGTGCCTTGAGTTGCGAGATGGCGTGCAGATCCTGACGGTATTCCCCGTCGGCCTGCGCCGTCACTCTGTAGGTCCGGCCGAGGAAGTTGAAGTCGTTCACGTATTGAGAGCCGAGATAGACCTCGAGCGTCTGGAAGATGTCGTCCGCGTTGACGCCAAGCATCTCGGCGCGCACCCGGTCGATATCCGCGTAGACGCTGGGCGTGCGGGTATTGAATGTCGTGAACACCCGCGACAGACCCGGATCCTGGTTCGCCTTTGCCACGAGTTCCTGGGCGACGGCCTCGAGCTGCGGCAGGGGCGAGCCTTTGGTGTCCTGCACCTGCATCTTGAAGCCGCCAGTGGTGCCGATGCCGCGCACGGGAGGCGGTGAGATACTCAGCACGAACGCATCCTTCACGCTCGCAAAGCCTTGATTGAGCGCGCCGGAGATGGCCTCGGCCGTCAAGCCATTCTTCGCACGCTCGTTGAAGGAATCGAGCGGCGTGAACACGACCGCCGCGTTGGACGCCGTCGTGAACGTCGCACCGTCGAGACCGACGATCGGCACGGCATGGGCCACGCCCGGCGTTTCCAGTGCGATCTTCGTCACCTTCAGCGCCACATCGTTGGTCCGCGACAACGACGCGCCCGGCGGCAATTGGATGATATTGATCAGATAGCCGAGATCCTGATTGGGAATGAAGCCGGTCGGCGCGGCGCGGAACTGGTAGACGGTCAACCCGACAAGCCCCGCATAGATGACGAGCATGATGCCGGAGACGCGCAACAGGCGTCCCGTCAGCGTACCGTATCTCCTCGCCACCCAATCGAAGCCGGTATTGAACCAGCCAAAGGCGCGGTCGAACACCCGGCCGATGAGGCTCTTCTTCTCGTGTTGGCCATGCGGCTTGAAGAGCAGCGCGCAAAGCGCCGGGCTCAATGTGAGCGAGACAAGCAGCGAGATTAGCGTCGCGGTCGCGATCGTCACGGCGAACTGGCGGAAGAACTGGCCGAGAATGCCGCTGAGGAAGACGGTCGGAATGAACACCGCGCACACGACCAGCGTCATGGCGATCAGCGCGGTGCCGACCTCGTCCATGGTCCTGTAAGCCGCCTCACGCGGAGCCAGCCCTTCGCGGATGTTCCGTTCGACGTTCTCCACCACGACGATGGCGTCATCGACAACGATGCCGATGGCCAGAACCAATCCGAACAGGGACAGGTTGTTGAGCGAGTAGCCGAGCGCCGAAAGCACGGCGAAGGTTCCCACCAGCGAGATGGGAATGGCGACGATCGGAATGAGCGATGCGCGCCACGTCTGAAGAAAGATGACGATGACGAGCACGACGAGGATCACCGCCTCGAACATCGTATGAATCACCGCCTCGATCGAATCGGAGATGAAGACCGTCGGGTTGTAGACGATGTCGTAGCGCAGCCCAGCCGGGAAGGACTTGGACAAGTCCTCCATGGCCGCTTCCACCGCGGCGGCCGTCTCGAGCGCGTTCGATCCAGGGCGCTGGAAGATACCCATTGGGATCGCCACGCGTCCGTCGAGATAACCGTTGCGGTTGTAGTCGGCCGCTCCGAGTTCAACGCGCGCCACGTCTCTCACGCGGACGACGCGTCCCTGCCCTTCCGCCTTGACGATGATATTGCCGAAGTCTTCGGGCGTGGTCAGACGGCCTTGCGTTTCGACGTTGAGCTGGAACGCGCCCGGCTGGGGCACCGGCGGCTGATTGATGACGCCGGCGGCCACCTGCACGTTCTGGCCGCGCAGCGCTTCGAGCACGTCGCCCGCGGTGAGGTCGCGGCTCGCCAGCTTGTCCGGATCGAGCCAGACACGCATCGAATAGTCGCGTGCCCCGAAAATGGTGACGTTGCCGACGCCATCGACGCGGGACAGCACGTCCTTCACATGCAACGTCGCGTAATTCGAGATGTAGAGAAGATCGCGCGTGTCGTCCGGCGAACTCAAATGAATGACCATCATCAGGTCCGGCGACTGCTTCACGACTTGAACGCCGAGGGAGCGCACCTCTTCGGGCAGTCGCGGCGTCGCGATCGCCACGCGGTTCTGAACGAGGACCTGGGCCGTGTCGAGATTCGTGCCGAGCTTGAACGTCACCGTAAGCGACATCGAACCGTCGCCGGTCGACTGCGACGTCATGTAGATCATGTCGTCGACGCCGTTGACTTCCTGCTCGATCGGCGTCGCCACCGTATTCGCGACGATCTCCGCGGACGCGCCGGGGTATTGCGCCGTCACTTGGATCGAGGGCGGAGCGATATCGGGATATTGGGCGATCGGCAGGCTGAAATAAGCGACCGCGCCCACAAGCGTGATGATGATCGAGATGACGGCGGCGAAGATCGGCCGGTCGATGAAAAAGTGAGAAAGCTTCATTTTTGTTCGGCGGTCTCTTTGCCTCGATGTCCGATTTCACCCGGTTCCGGCGTGACCTTCTGGCCCGGGCGCGCTCTCAAAAGTCCATTGATGATGACGTCGTCTTCAGGCGTGATCCCGGCCCGAACGATGCGTAGACCGTCCTCGGTCACCGCTCCGAGTTCGACGGGTTTCGGAACCACGGTTCCGTCCTTCGTCACGGTGAAGAGCAGCTTCGTCGACTGATCCGTGACCACGGCCGCGTCGGGCACGAGCATGGTCGGCCGTTCCTGGGACATCGGGACGCGCACCCGGCCGAACTGTCCGGGCGTGATGAACAGTTCCGGATTGGGGAAAGAGGCTCTGACCCGGATCGTGCCCGATGTGCGATTGAATTGGTTGTCGACGAAGTCGATCGTGCCTTTGAGCGGCCAATTCTTCTCGTCCATGAGTTGGCCTTGCACGGCCACGCCACCGGTGCGCGCCGATTCCACTTCACCCTTTTGGATCAGCCGCTTGTAGGTCATGGCGTCGCCCTCGCTGACATTGAAGGTCAGCCAGATCGGATCGAGAGAGACGATGGTGGTGAGCAAGGTCGTTCCGCCGGTTCCTCCGATCACGAGGTTTCCGATACTGACCTCGTGACGTCCGACCCGCCCGGAGACCGGCGCCAGAACGCGCGTATAGTCGAGATTGAGCTGCGCTTCGTCCACGGCGGCGCGGGCTCGGTCCCGCGCGGCGGTCGCATTCTTGACCTCCGCGGCGCGTTCGTCGAAAGCCTGCTCCGACGCGAAGTCCTTCTTGCGCAGCTCCGCCGTGCGTTCCAACTGCACCTTGGCCAGATCGAGTTCGGCTTCGGTTTGTGTCAATTGAGCCTTGGCCGAATCCAGCGCGATCTCGAACGGGCGCGGCTCGATGACGAAAAGCAGTTCTCCCTTCTCCACCAATTCGCCGTCGTTGAAATGAACCGACTCTAGATAGCCGCTCACACGCGCCCGGATCTCGACTGCATCCGGTGCTTCGAACTGACCGGTGAAGTCGCTCCACTCGCGCAGTTTTTCCACGAGCGGCTTTGAGACCGTGACGGGCGGCGCCGGAGGCGGCGCGGCCTGCGTCGCGGTCTGTTGGGTCTCCTGCGGCGCGGCCATGTAGCGGTAGGCGATGGCGGCGGCGGCAAGTACGGCCAGGGTAATCAACAAGATTCGCCCGCCACGCCGCGACGGCGACGGCGTTTGCACGTCCTTCGACGCACTCTCCGATTCCGGCTCACCCGAGGAAGGCTGGGTACGTTCCTGGGTACGCTCCTTGGGCTCGGCTGCCCCGTGCTTGGCGCTTTCGTTTCTCTGCTGCATTCTGAAATCTCGGGAGGCTGGCTTCCGGAACTCGCGAGTCCGGCCGGATTCACGAACGTCACCATGGACGAAGCACTTTATCTCATCCGGGAGCACTAACACATAGACCGAAAGTGCGCGACCTCATGGCACAGCAGCCAAGAAACCAAGCATTTGGAAGGGCTTAGGGTGATTTCACACCAATTTGACCGCCCTTGCCCGCAAAGGGCCTCATTTGACCGGCGGCGCGCACCTTCACGGATGCCGCCCGCGCCTCGGCGCCGGGCTGGATATCTCACCGTTCTCGCCTGCCTTGTCCTTGCCTGCCTTGTTCTCGCCGGCTGTGGCGATCAGGCCACGCTGCCGGTCGAAGCCGGTACCGGACCGAACCCGCAGCTTCCGGCGCCGGTCGAGACGCTGCTGCCCACCGTCGTCATCGCCGAAGCCACGGGATGGCCGGACGGCGAAACCCCGAAGGCGGCCGAAGGTCTCGCGGTCAACGCCTTCGCGTCCGGTCTCGAACATCCGAGGATGCTCTACGTTCTGCCCAATGGTGACGTCCTCGTTGCGGAGACCGCGGCTCCGCCGCAACCCGGCTTGACGGACGGCCTCATGGGCTGGGCCATGAAGCTCGGCATGTGGTGGGCGGGTGCCGGCGTCGCGAGCCCCAACCGAATCACGCTTCTGAGGGATGCGGATGGCGACGGCGTGGCGGAGACCCGCACGCCGTTCGTCACGGGCCTCAATTCGCCCTACGGCATGGCCCTGATCGGCAAGGACTTCTACGTCGCCAATACGGATGGAATCGTCCGGTATCCTTACAAGGACGGCGTCACCGAAATCGCCGCGAAGGGGGAGCGCATCGCCGCGCTTCCAGCCGGCCCCGTCAATATTCACTGGGTCAAGAACATCGTGCCGAGTCCGGACGGCGGCAAGCTCTATGTCTCGGTCGGTTCGACCAGCAATATCGGCGAGCGCGGGTTCGAAAGCGAAAAGGGCCGTGCCGCCATTCACGAGATCGACGTATCCAGCGGCAGCTCACGCATCTTCGCGTCGGGCTTGCGCAACCCGGTCGGTCTCGCGTTCAACCCCGATAGCGGCGCTCTCTGGACGACCGTCAACGAACGGGACGAACTCGGTAGCGACCTCGTTCCCGATTACATGACCGCGGTGCGGGAGAATGGATTTTACGGTTGGCCCTATAGCTATTACGGCGACCACGTGGATGCCCGCGTGACGCCGCAGCGGCCGGATCTGGTGAAGACGGCGATCGTGCCCGACTATGCGCTGGGGCCGCACACGGCTTCGCTCGGTCTCGCCTTCTACGAAGGTGCGTTGTTGCCGGAGCGGTATCGCGGCGGCGCGTTCGTCGGCCAGCATGGGTCCTGGAACCGCAATCCGCCGAGCGGTTACAAGGTCGTGTTCGTTCCCTTCGAAAATGGGATGCCGTCGGGGCAGCCGGAAGACATCCTGACCGGCTTCCTCAGCGAGGACGGCAAAAAAGCGCTTGGGCGCCCCGTCGGCGTGGCCGAGGACCGGACCGGGGTGCTTCTCGTGGCCGACGATGTAGGCAATACGATTTGGCGCGTGGCGCCGGCGGCGCAATCGCAATGACCTTTCACGACGCCGCGGGATGCGGCACGAACGAACCGAGGAGATCTGCGTGACGAAATCCATTCTCTGCTTCGGCGACTCCATCACCTGGGGCTACAACCCCAAGGACGGGACACGGTTCGCGCCGGAGGACCGCTGGCCGCGCGCGCTCGAAGCCGCGCTTCAGGGTCGCGCCCGGGTGATCGAGGAAGGTCTGAACGCCAGAACCGTCGCCACGGACGATCCGGCACGCCCTTTCCGCAACGGATTGTCTATGTTGCCCGCGCTTCTTGAATCGCACGCGCCGTTGGACGCCGTCGTAACGATGCTGGGGACGAACGACAGCGCGCCCTGCTACGGGCTCACGGCGGGACGCATCGCCATCAGCAGCATGGCGATGGTCCGCGCGATCCTCGCGAGCCAGTCCGGACCGGACGGCACCGCACCGAGAATGGTCTTGATGGCGCCGCCGCCGCTCGGATCGCTCAATCCGGAGATGGCGCTCATGTATTCCGGTGGACAAGGAACGTCGCGAGGCCTCTCCGCCGCCTACCGGACTGTCGCCAATCGCTTCGGCATCGGGTTCCTCGATGCGGGCGAGATCGTGCGGGTCAGCGCCGACGACGGCGTGCATCTGGACACCGAGGATCAGCGTGCGCTCGGCGTCGCGGTCGGCAAAGTCGTGGACGCGATGCTGTAAAGCGACGGCCGCACGGCCCCGGCGCGCGAAGGGAGACGGACGAACGGAGACAGGGCGATGCCGGAAAGCGGCACAGGCGAAGACCGGAGTCTTCGACGTGCATAACGGCGGGCGACTTCGGGAGGACAGACTGTTTCCGTCGTCGGTCGCGGATGTCCCGACGGACTCAAATCGGATACGAAGGGCGGGTCTATACGTCTTCGGCGAAGGGCGCGGCACGTCCAACCGCGAGAGACTAGCGCCGGGTTAGCGTGAACTCGCCGTCGCCTCTCGAGCTCGTGAAGGTCACGGTCTGCGTTTCGCCGTCGCCGTCGATGACGACGCGAACGCGGCCGGTCACGTCGTATTGGGTCAAATTGAATTCACCGGTAAAGACGCCCGGACGGACTTCCAGGAGCTGCCCGGTCTGGCTCATCTTTTTCGACGTGGACGCGCACAGGGCCTCGACGCCGTAGACCTTGGCGCTTTCCTGCTTGTAGCTCACCCGGCAACGGACCTTCTCGGTCGGCCCTTGCACGTCCGTGACCGTGCCTTCGCCGCTCCAATCTCCTGCGAGTGCCGTGGCCGAGGCGGCGTTTCCGGGGACAATGGCCGCGAATGGCGCAAGGAACGCGACCCCCAACAGAGCGCGGATGGGGAAACGCCCCGAACCTCGCGTTGGCTGCACCGGTACCAAGCGGCCGCTACGGCTCATCTTCGCTTGCATGAAAATCCTCCACAGAGTGCCCACAAGGCATGATGGAGCGGGGCTCGATCCGCCATCACTGCCGCGATTCCCCCTTCTTTAGCGGACCACCTTCCAGGATTGCAATCGTTGCAGGCAGGATTAGCAGGTTCGCCAACAAGGCCGTGGCCAGAAGTAGGATCGCGACTTCGCCGAAAAGACGCAGATTGGGCAGCTGACTCAAGAGGGTTGCGGCAAATCCGGAAATCAGGACGATCGTCCCGACCGCCAACACCGGACCGATCGTCGCGATCGTTTCATCGAGTGCCGTGACGACGTCCCGGCCATGAGTTCGCATCAGCCCGTAATAGTTCAGAATATGGATCGTGTTGTCGACGGCGATCCCGAAACCGATCGTAAACGCGACCACGCTGGTGAATTGCAGACCGAGTCCCGTCAGGTAGAGCACACTGCCGACCACCACGATGGGCAGGAGGTTGGGCAAGATGCAGTAGAGGCCCGCTCGCACGGACCGGAACACCACGCCGACCAGGATGATATTGAGGGCGATCGCCAATAGGAGACTTCTGTTCAGTTGCGCGATCATCTCGTAGCTGGCTTTCGCGGATAGCGCCGACAGGCCCGTGACGGTGAACGTCACGTCTGGATTCGCCGCTCGCAGCCGGTCGAGCTTCTTCTCCGCTTCCTTCACGACGGGCAAAAGCTCGGCGGCATCGACGCCTGGGAAGTAGCCCGTGACGAGCGTCGAATCGTTGTCGAAGGAAACGATGCGCGAGACCAGCGGCGTCTTCGATTCCCGTAACAGACTGAAGAACTTGTCTCGCGTCATCGAGCCGGCCACAGCCCAGTCTTGCAGGCTCGCCAAGGACGTCACGCCGCGGATAAACGGCAGCCCAGCGACGATCCTATCGACCTTCCTCACCAGTTCGACATTCTCGGGCGAATCGATCCGCGTGCCGGCCGGCCACTGGATATGGACAAGCAGCGTCTCCGTTCCAGCGAGATGTTCGTCGATGGCATTCATGGTGAGGTGCGCCGGGCTACGCTCCGGCAGGTACTCCCGGTACTGATAGCGCGGGTTGATCGCCATGTAGAGCGCGCCGGCCAAGAGCGCGAGGAGCACGCCGCTTATCAGAACCTTTCGCGGATGCGCCACCGTGAAACGGCCCATCTTTCGGCAGAAGGTCCCAGCGGTGCCGAATGCAAAGTCGACGTTGCGGCCGAGATTCCGTTTCGCGTGAACGCGCGAAAGCAGCACATAGGCCAAGGACGGCACGACGGTGATCGTTACGAGATAGGCGATTGCGGTTCCGATCGCGGCCGTCAACCCGAAGCCCGCCACGAGCCTGAGCGGAACGAGCGTCAACGAAAACAACGCGATCGCCGTCGTCATCGACGCGAGAACGCATGCCGGACCGATCTCGCGAACGGACCTTTCGATCGCATCGTGGACGGTCGCCCCGTGCCCGAGCTCACGCCTCATCTTGAAAAGCAGATGCAAGGAGCTTGCGACGACAAGGACGATCACCAGCGCCGGCACCACGCCGGTCATGACATCGACCTCCGTGCCCCGCAAGGCCGTCGTTCCACTCAGCCAAATCACCGCGATGATGGAAGGAAGAGCCGCGACGCACACATAGATCGGTCTATGGAAGAACAGCCAGGAGATGAGCAGAACGATAAAGAAGCCGACGAGAATGAAGGTCAGTTGGTCCTGCATGAGCGTCGACACGATCTCGAGGCGCAAGAACGAAATGCCCGAATATTGGACCTTCAGGTCCGATCCCTTGAGCATACTCTCCGTGACGCTCCGGAGTTCGTTGGCCACGACCTTCAGATCGTCGATATCCGGATGCGGCTCCATGGCAATGACGACGAGCGTCGTCGTCGTGTCCTGCGAGAGCAACTTACCCGAGGCGAGCGGGTGGCGCAGAATCGCCTCGCGGACATTGGGCAGGTCCTCCTGCGTCAGCTTCAGCGGAAAGAGGGGCTCGGCACCGCCTTCGGCGTCGGGCGGATAGCGTGCCGAGAACATCGAGACGACGTCCCTGACGCCATTCACGAAGCTCAGTTCCAGGTGGAGGTCGCGCAGGCGCTCGAGATTTTCGATCGTGAAGAGATCGTCGGCGTGGATCAGCAGCAGGACATCCTGCCCGCTATCGGGATATTGCTCCTCGACCAGCTGGAACCTGGCGTAATCGGCAGTCCCCGAACGGAAGATCTCCCGGACATCGCTGGAAAATCCGACCTTGGTCGAGGCATAGGCGAGCGGAATCGTCAGCAAGGCGACGAGCAAAAGCGTGGCGCGTGGAAAGCGCAGCGCGACCAAGCCGATCTTCTCGAGCCCAAAACCCGCGGTCATCAGGCGCGGAGTCCCCCTCGCCTCGAAATGGGCTGTATCGCCGACATCGCACTTTCCCCCACTATGGCCACCCCAGCCGGCAGCCGGCGCGGATCCGAGGATCGCGCCCCCGTCGAATCATTAGAGCACGAGCGAGGGTGCGATGCCCAGGGGCCGATGTGGACAATGGGGCCGATTTGGACAACTGGAATGCCGACTTAGCATTGAATAGCGTTTGATTGGTCTCCCTTGAGCGCGAATTAAGACGTAAGAGAGGCCTTGAGGTGAGATTTAAGGCGGCTTCGGGTTCAGGCCCGGCGCCGATGGGACTCGCGCCTAGAGCTCCCGGTTGCGGCAAAAATGACGCCCCAGCGCCGGCGCAGAGCCGCCCGTCGCGGGCAACCGGTCAGATCCCTCTGGCGACATCGAGGCCATCGAACGGCCTGACCCAAGATGCGGTCCATCCCAGAGCACCGTCCTCCGTGAACCTGAGACCCGCAAGCATGAACAAGGACCCGTCCTTGTTTTCGGTCTTTTCGACCTCGACAATCGCGTAACCGATAAACCGGCCGCACACTTCCGCGCCGGCCGCTTTGTTGACCGTATTCACCGCAATCGGCTCTGTCTTTCCGGACGAGAGCGCTGTAGCGAGCGAAATGGCTTGCGTCTCGGTGTCACACAACATCGCGTTGACCTTCCGGGCAACGGGCGCGTCGTCCGCGGCCACGGGCGGCGCCAAAAGGATGCCCGCCACCGCAACAAAGAGATGTCTTACTTGCATGGATCCCGTGTCCTGCGTTGCTGCGACTTGGCTTTGGAAGCCTTGGCTTTGGAAGCCTTGGCTGTGGACGCCTTGGCTGTGGAAGCCTTGGCTCCGGAAAAAAGTGTCAACAGCGCCCAACGTGAGGTCAAGACATTCCTGGGACTTGGCAGGAAAGTTTGCCACTCTCACGCGGGTGTTTCTGGCAGCCGATTCCAACATCGCCGCCCGCCGGGACCACCGCATGACGCCCCCGACTGCGGGAAAAGTTATCCGGCCGGGGACAGGCACTTCTCCCACTGCAGATTTGTCTGTCCTGGCATCGCTATTGGGAGACGATTTCGTCTAGTGGGTTGAGCTTACGCCACACCGATGATGAGCCCCTCATGTCCCACCGTATCGCCGGCCGCCGCGCAATCCTTTTGGTTCTCGCTTCCACGATCCTGACGGCCATCCTTCTGTGCGCGGCCGCTAACCCTGCCCGGACCCAGGGGCTGGCGGACGACGGATTCGATCCGTCGCGGCTCGAGACGATGACAGCATCGGTCCGTCAGGTTCCCCTGAGCGAGGAGGTCGTCAACCGGCTGATCAAATCGTTCCCCGAGATGCGGAAGACCGGCGCGACGTTCTCCGGCACCGAGTTGCCCGAGAATCCGCCAGGCCCCGGAGGGTCCGATCTCGACGCTCTTCCCGCCGACAAGCGCGAGGCCCTCGAAACCATCGCGAAGGCGCACGGCTTCAAGGGCCTGCAGGACTGGTCGGACACGGCGAATACCGTTGTCATGGGCTATATCTACCTGGCCCAGGGCAAGAAACCCGGCTCGGTCGACGAGGCGTTGCGCCTGAATGTCGCCCATGCCGAGCGCAATCCCAATCTGACGCCGGAGCAGAAGACGGAGACGATCGAGATCTATCGGAAGATCGGCGCGACGCTGCGGCGGCTTGAGCCCACCAAAGAGAACTACGAGATCATCGTGGCCATGAAAGACAAGCTCGCGCCCATCATGGATCCGAACTAGCGCCGCGATACCCGAGGGCGCGTGCCGCCCCGGCGATGAATTCGAGATTCGAGGCCAGCGCCGCCGCCGCGCTTTGAGGCCGCCCCGACACGGCCGCCAATTCCGGCGGCAATCCGCGTTGGGCGGATATCACGCCTGCGTAGCGCAACGCACCGTCACGATCCTCGACGAGGAGTGCCCCGCCGCTATCGCCGGGCAAAACGATGTTCTTCATGCACCAGACCGAGCGGGGCAATCCTGCCTCTCGCTCCAGCCGCGATTTGAAACATGCCGCGCTGTCCTGCAGCGTTAGGTTCACATAGCGCCGCAGGCCGGCATCCGCGCAGTCGCGCGACGACGTGCAGCGCACGCCTCCGAACGCGACGAGAACGCCCCGTTGTCCGGCAGCCATCGCGGACGGCGTCGGGACCAGCGGCGGCTTGGCATCGAGCACGTGCAGGGGCAAATCGACATTAATCGGCGCTCTCGTAACGAGCAGCGCCATATCGTAGGGCAGCCGTGCGTCAATGGATTGGCTCGGCGTCCCGGCGAGCCAGCCAGGCGCGACGATCGTCTTCTCGACCGCGTAGGACCGCATACGCCCGTCCCGAAACACGCGCACGAACAGTTCCGTAGGCTGTAGATAGGCGTCGACATAGATCCGGCGCCCCCAGGCCCGCACCACGTGCTGCAGGCAATGGGCGGACGTCACCACCAGGCGCGGATAGAGGACCGTACCGGAGCAGATCATGCGCCCGTTCCGTGCGATTTCCACCACATAGGGGAAACGGTCGTCGCGATCGGCGACACCGCCAGGCAGGGCCGCCGCCGGCTGAGCGGACAACGAGACGAATGCCACCAATGCGAACGGGGGAACAAAGGCCCTCGTCTTGAAAATGCGCCGTGCGGTTTCGAACATCGGCCGGCGGCGCTATCCCGAAGGCGCGACGACGAGGCCGCGCGCACCTTCGCCGATCTGGAGGCGCTTCAGTTCACGCCCGGTCTCGCCGTCGAGCACGGACAGATCGCCAGACATCCAATTGATCACATAGGCCTTGCTGCCATCGGGCAGGACGGCGATGCTTTCGGGATACTTCCCAACGCTGGTGCGACGGGTCGCGACAAGCGAGGCGGCGTCCAGGACGTTCACGGTGCCGGATTGCTGATTGACGACGAAGAGGCGCGTCCCGTCCGGCGCCACCGCAACCCCGTAGGGCATGGCGCCCACGCGGACGGTTCCGTAGTTCTCGAGCGAGCGCGCGTCGAGAACCGAGACGTCGCTGCTTTGTACGTTGGCCACGTATACCCTGTCGCCGGCGGGCGAGACCGCGAGTGCAAAGGGCGCCTTCCCGACCCCCACCGTGGCGATCACGACCAGACGGTCCATATCCACGACACTGATCGAGTCGCCCTCGCGATTGGCGACGAATGCGCGCCGCGACTGAGGCGCCAGGACGACCTGCGCGGGGGCGCGGCCCACCTTGATCTCGGACAGCATTGCGCCGGTCTCGCTATCGACCACGGTGAGAAGATCGCGGTTCCAGTCGCTGACGAAGAGCCGCCCATCGCCGGCCGAGGCAAGACCGAATGGCGTCCCCGGCACGTCGAGATTGCGCGGCCGGCCCAGCGCTCCGCCATCGATGACGGTAATGCGTCCTTTCTCCGGATGGGTGACGTAGAGATGCCGGCCGCCGGGGGAAGCGGCGATCATGGCCGGCCCCGGTCCGACGCTCAACGTGGCAAGCTGGCTATCCGTCGCGGTATCGATGACGATAACGCTGCCCGCGCTCTGATTGGTCACATAGAGTAGCGGCGCGGCCGCATGCGCCGCCGTGCATGCAGATACAACGAAGACGGCAGCGGCGGCCAGCAACGCGTATCCGGAGCGGCGCGTTCGCATCACTCGCCCTCGGCCTTGATCTTGAGTTCCTTCAAACCGGCTTGGAAGAACGCCGTGACCGCATCGATCGCCGCCTGATCGTTTTGCGTCTC
The DNA here is from genome assembly GCA_002482645.1 of Hyphomicrobiaceae bacterium UBA7697. Classification (GTDB taxonomy): domain Bacteria; phylum Pseudomonadota; class Alphaproteobacteria; order Rhizobiales; family Methyloligellaceae; genus Methyloceanibacter. The sequence continues at coordinate 592,816 of DLGJ01000005.1, read as the reverse complement.
GGACGGAAAGTTTCCGGTATCGGCGCGATAGAGACGCGCGTCCCACGTCACCTCGCTGCCCCCGCCGGCACCGGGCTTTACCGCGAGCGTCGACGAGTAGAAGCTGACCGGAAACGCATCGATATCGGGCGTGGCCAGCCGGTACGAATAAAACATGTCCTTGTCGTTATATTCGTCGAGACTGTCGGTGAACTGCCCGCCCGACTTCAGGACGACCACACGCTCGCCTCCGGCTTCGTTCCCACCGGTCCCTACGCTCGACTCGACAAGCGGATTCCACGCCACGAGCCGGTCGAAGTCCTTGACGGCCGCCCACACGGTCTCCGGCGCCGCCGCGATCGTGATGCTCTCTTCGACCTTTTGCGGCGTGGGGCCATGGGCCTGTGCGGGTACGGCTACGAGGAGGAGCGCGGCGTGAAATGCAAACGTCCGAAGCAAGTTCATGGATGAGCCTCTCTCAATCTTGCGGGAGCATGGGACCGGCGATGCGCCGCGCGTTCACGCAATGGCAACACGCCGAAAACGACGACGAGAATCAGCAAGGCCAACGACGCTGGATAGGCGCGGATATCCGCCGCGGCCGTTACGGACCGCGGTTGCGCCACCGCGCCGAATTGCTGGTGAAGCGCGTGCGCACCGGTGAGACGCGCATAGGCGAGCCCGGTTTGAGCGGCGACGGCGTTCAAATGATCCTCTTTGACCGAGGTCATGTGCTCGTTGTTGTTGACGGGCATGTCGCCGAACGGCGCCCATTTCGGATGCCATCCCGGCCGCGACGAGGCATCCGGCGGCGGCAGCCCGGAACGGTTCTCTTGAAGGACGTCGCTCGCAGTCAACGTCCCGGTCTCCCGGCCTGAATCGTCGAACTTCGGCAGCGGGACGAGCGTCTTGCCGCCGACGCCCACAAGAAGACCGCGCACGTCGCCTGGCTTGCCCTCGAAGGCGGGCAGGCCGGTCCAGGGAAGCGGCGGCGCCTCGTGCCCATCGGTGAAGAACAGAAGCGTGGCGTTCAGTTCGCCCGCGACGGCGATGGCGTCGTGCACGCCGAGCGTCACGTAACTGTCGCCCTCCCAGGCCATGCGCCAATCCAACTCGCCGATCGCCGCATCGATACTCGAAAAATTCCTGCAAACCTCGATGGGCTCGAACAGGACGAACACGCGCCGCGCGGTGAAGATGCCGAGCCCGAACTTGGACTGGCACGGCATACGCGCCACGAAGTTCTTGAGGCGTTGCTTGGTGAAGTCGAGACGGCTGACCGGCGCGCCGTCCAAGGAAACGTCCCGGGTGTTCATGCTCGCCGTCAGGTCGACGAACGCCACGGCGTCATACGCGTCGCGCTTCAACATGACGCGCGGGACGAACAGCGCGGCGAGGGTAAGCAGGAGCGCGGCCGCCAGCAGCCAAAATCGCGCTTCTCGGAAGGCGGGACGGCTCATGGCGCGCCTCTCGGCACGCCGGGCAGGTCGCTCCAAAGATCCTTGCGCGGTTTTTGCTGAAGCGGCTCTTCGCTCGGCACGATGACCGGCAGGTCGCGCACAAGGCGCGCGGCGACGTCGAGATTGTATTTGACGTCCCACGCTTGCGGATCGAGGCGCAGCGCCTCGTTGTAATCCGCCTTGGCGAGGTTCACGAGCGAAGTGGCACGCTCGAACTTTCCGTTCTCCACGTCCGCGAAGCTCGCCCGCAGGCGCGCATTGCCGCCGTCGTACAGCATGGCCACTCGCGTCTTGTCGTCGGCACGGAAGTTGGCCTGATCGAGCAGAAGTTGAGCCTCGTCGAGACGATCGCGTTTCAGAAGAAAGTGAGCCCGCGCGAAAAGAACGGGGGGAGACGCCCGGTCCGGATCGATCGCCACGTCCTCGCCCGCGGCCAGCGCGGCAATGACGGCGTTGTCACGCCTGGCCTCGTACCAAGTCCACCCCGACGCGGCCATGAGGGCGAGCCCCGCGGCGAGCAGAAGCAGGATGAACGCGACGCGCGCCGCATAGAGCGCCGTCGCCAAGCGCCAGAGACCATCCCGCCATTTCCATGTTGCCGCCGAACGCGCCATCACTGCTCCTCCGGATGCCCGCGCCCGGCGGGTTGGGACAGGCCCCGATCCGACAGTCTGACCTCGGCAAGCTTGACCAGCGTCAAGAGGAACAGGCTCAGCGCGGCAACGGCATAGACGACACCGGATAAATCCTTCTGAGGAATACGCTCCTGGTACCGCATAGGACGCCGTTCCAGCTTGTCGATCGTCGCGACCGCCTCGCCGAGCGCGGCAGGGTTCTCCACCTCGAAGGCCTTGTAGGGAATCTTGAGATTCTGAAAGAAGAGATGGAGGTGCCGTTCGGGCATTGCCCGCGGCGTATCCATGTCGTTCGGCCCCGGCCTATCGAAGATGCCGCGCGCGCCTTCGGTGCGCAGGAATATCCAATAGAGATTGATCGGCCGTTTCAGGAACGCGGCCTCCAGCTTCTGCTGCACTTTGCGGTCGATGACGGCCGCCCCATCGGAGACGAGCACAATGGCGCGGCTGGAAATTCCGCCGTCCGCACCGTGAGTCGAAAGGATATCGGAATCGTGCATGGACAGCGCCATCGCGAGCCCCTTGCCCACATTGGTGAGCGCGAGCCCCGGCTGCTCGATCGCATCGATCGCGCCGAGCGTCGCATCCCGATGATCGGAGAGCGGCAGCACGAACATCGGCGCGGTCGAAAAGGCGGCGATTCCAAACCGGTCGTGTTCGCGGGTCGTGACGAACTCCTTGAGGAACCGCCGCGCGGCCGCGGACTTCGACTCGCCGCCGGTCGTGGTGGGCGCGTCCCCGGCGAACGTATCGTTCATGCTGGCGGAGCGGTCGAACAGGAGAACGATATTCGCGCCCTCCCCGGTCCGTTCGATGCTTTGTCCAAGGCGATGCAACCCGGCGAGTCCCAGAACGAGGCCGGCGATCGCAAGCGAGCCAAGAAGTCTCAACACCAAGTCGGCGGCGTTGGACAGCGGATCGGACCGAGCCGTTTGCAGCGATGGATAGGGCTCGGTGTCTTGCACGCCCGCAAAGAGCGGCAGAAACGCAAGCGGCAGGAGCAGAAGACCGTACGGATGCGTGAACGCAAGAGTCATACGCCTCTCCGTTCGATTGCGCTGAGTTGGGCGCTCAGAGCGGCGACGGCCGGAAGCGGCATGGCCGTCTCGGCGCCCTTGAGGTCGTTGGCGAAGAACGCCTGGCGCGACGCGGCGAAGAAGCGGCCGATCTCCGGCCCATGGGGGCGAAATGCCACGTGCCGATCGAGATAGCCGCCGACATCCTCGGCGAGGAGGCGATGCCCGGCGGATTCATCGAACGCCCGGTGCAGATCGCGCAAGCCCTCCCGGTACGCCTCCTCGCTGGGCGCGCGGGCCAACCGCCGCAACACGCGCGCCGCCTGGCCGAAGGGGCGCCCCTGTCTCTTGTGAAACGGCCACCACGCCTCGTGATGGGCGAGCAAAGCGAGAGCCAGAAGGGTCAAGCCTGCTCCGGCGGAAAATCCGGTCCTGCTCGCCGAAGTGGCGATCCGTCGCGGCAACGCATCGGGTTTGAGGTAGCCGGCCGGTCCCTCCGCAGGCTTCTTCGGGATGACCTCGCGCAACGGCGCCATCACGAATCCGATGGGGGGGACGTTGGCGATCGCTGTCTTGTCGCCATCCACGAAGCGAAGCTTGAGTGCCGGCAAATGCCGCTCGTCCGGAGAGAGCGGAACATAGAAGGTCTGATAGACGAGTTCGAGGCGGTAGACCCGGATCTCGCCCCGGTCGTGCGACGAGACATCCACGGACCGGAGATCAAGCCAGTAGGACAACCGCCCGGGCTTCGGCTGCGTGGCGCCCTCGAGCGTGAAGGGCTTCGCGACCCTTACCTCGATGTCACGCCTCAGGAGATCGCCGACAAAGTAGCCGAAGCCGCGCGGCTCGGCCGTCTCAACCGACAGAATGGGCGAGGCCGCTTCCTCCGCCGCAAGGGGAGTCGCCAGGAACGCCAGCAGGCCGACCAGGAACGCGATCACGCCGCCTCACCCATCAAATACGCACCGAACCGGTCCCAATCGACCCGGCCTGCCACCTCGAAGGGCGGGTGCCCAAACCGCATGGCGAGCGCCCGCAGACGCTTTGCGTTTTCGGCCTCCTCGCGGATGAGCGCACGCCGCAAAGACGGCCGCATGACATAGAGACGCCGCTTGCCGGTCTCGAGGTCCGCCAGCGACACAAGCCCGTAGCGCGGCAGATCGCGCAGTTCGCGCGGATCGCGCAGCACGATGGGGATCACGTCGTGTTCCGAAAGGGCCTCGAAGACCGCCTCGATCGTGCCGAACGGCAGATAGAAATCGGAGATCAGGAACACCAGCTTGCGCCGCCCCGCGATGAAGGCGGCGGCGTCGATCAGTCCGTGCGCGCCGCGCCCCAGCGTGCCTTGGTCCGCGGGCGAAAATCCTCGTAGGCTGGCGACCATCTCTGCCTCGGCTCCACGCGACGTGGTTGCGGGCCAGAAACAAGCGGGAACGACCTTCTCGTTGCAGCCGATCATGCCGAAGGAATCTCCGATGCGGCGCGCAGAGGATGCGATGGCGCCGCATAGATCGGCGGCCACGTCGATCTTGCGGACCGATCCGGAAAATCCCAGCGACGCGGACAAATCCACCAGCGCGTAGACGGTGACGGACGTGCGCTGCTCGAAACGCTTCACATGGAGATTTTCGAATGGGTCCCGCAGGGACATCCGCAAATCGATCCGGCGGGGATCCTTTGTGCGAACCAGCAAATCGTGATCGCGAAACAGTCCGCCGGAGCCTTCCACCGTTCCGCGATGCGCGCCGATCCGGACACCGGCCGCGCGCCATGGAACCCGATAGGGGATGTCCGCTGGTGGGGGCGCGGCAGGAACCGGATCGCCGCTCATGGCGCCGGCACCTTCGCAAAGACGTCGTCGAAGAGCGCCCGAGTCAGCGCATCTCGCCGAAGCTCGTAGATCGGATCGAGGAAGACGCGATGAGACATCACCTCCGAGAAGACAGAGCGCAGATCTTCCGGGACCACGGCTTTTCGCCCGTCGAGCCACGCTTGGACTCGGCCCGCGCGCACGAGATAGGCAATACCCCGTGGCGAGGCACCGCCCTGGACGAGGCGGGTCATATCGACACCCTCGACTTCGATGCCGGCCGAGATGGGATCGCGCACCGCATTCCAAAGGTCGAGAGTATAGCGTTCCAAGGTTTCGCTCGCATGCGTACTCGCTTGGATCGCGCGCGCCACCTCGTTCAGCGCGCGATAATCGAGCACGTCCTCCGGCACCGACCGAACGAGGGCATCGGCGTCGTAGAAGCGGGTGTCGAAGGCGAGCGCACGGCGCACTTCCCGGTCCTTCGGAGTCTCCATGGAAATCTCCATGAAGAAGCGGTCGCGTGCCGCCGCCGGCAACTCGAACGTTTCCTCACGTTCGATTCGGTTCCGGTCCGCGAACACAAGAAGGTCGGGAAAGACATATTCGCGGTTGAATGCGGTCACGCTCCGCTCCGCCATCAAACGCAGCAGCAACGAATGGACCTGTGGGCGCGCCCGGTTGATCTCGTTGAAGAAGAAGACCGTCAGATCGGAGCCGTGGCGAAGTACGGGCCCGGGATCGACCCGGGGGCGCCCATCTTCGGCGAGGTAGGTGTGGTAGATGAGGTCCGCGGGCATGAGGTCGATCGTGCCCTCGACGCGCTCGAACGCGCCTCCGAGCGCCCGTGTCGCGGCACGCAGCAAAGTCGTCTTGCCGACGCCGACATCGCCTTCCAAGAGCACGTGCCCCCGTGCGAACACCGCGATCGTGAGGAGATGAACGACACGGTCCTGGCCGACGATCGTGTTGCGCAGCACCCCTTCGAATGCGAGCGCCCGGTCCCGCCAATTGGCAAGATCGATCTTGCCCGCCGGTCCGGACGGGTCATCTTCAGAAGCCACGCGGCGCGCCATGGCAATGCCCCTCTCTCATGTGGTACCGCGCGGCCCGGCGCGAACGCGCCGTGTGGCGGCCGGCATTTCCAAATCAAGGGGGCGCAGCCCTTGGCTGCACCCCACCCCCTGCAAGCAGCGATGGACACTCTGCTTCGAGGGTTAGCTCTGGGAGAAGCAAGACAGAGCTAAAGCTTCGAAACGTCGTAGACCCACTTGCCGGTCTTCTTGAAGTTCTCGACGCGCTTCGCGTTACGCTCTTCCATAGCCTTGATGGAGTCGCCCTGCTTGGCGAGCTCCTTGGGGTCGTGTTTCGGATCGTACTTGGTACCGGCGATCTTTTCGGGATAGCCGGGCTTGGCCTCCCAGCAATTGCCGGGCGCCTTGCAGTTGGTGCCGTCATACGCCGCGGCGCTTCCGGCGGTCAGTGCCAATGCGAGAGCGCCGGCCAGTGCCGCGCCTGTCATGCGGAATGTCGTCTTCATGGTCAGTTCCTCCGTGGTCAGTCGCTACTTTTCGGCGGTCGCTCCGCCTTCTTCTCCGCGCAGATCGAACCAGCACCGATCATTGCGCAGGAATTTCGCATTCGCCTTCCGGCTCCGGCGCGTCTTGCGGATTCTTCGGATCGAATTGGACGAAGTCCGCCTTTTGGCTGTCGGTGAGCCAGACCGCATCTTCGATCGGTCCATGGTAGAAGTGGCGGATCCACGCCATGAGCTTCAGGGTCTCGTCGAGCTGGAGATCCCAGTGCGGACCCATCATGCTCTTCGCGCCGCCAAAGATCGTCTCGAACAGCCCCTTGTCGGTGTTGCCTTTCGGGTAGGTCCAATAGTTGTCGTTGAGACCGGGCCCGATCTTGCCTTCGCCGACATGGCCGTGACAGCCGGAACAGGCGACGAGATAGACCTCCTCGCCCTTCTTGAGGCAGTTCTTGACCTCGTTGTACGGGTTCTCGCCGGTCTGAAGGAAGTGCTTCACCGCCGGTGTATCGCGGCCTTCCTCCGGCGCCTTGTCCATTGGAAGCGGTTCGCCCGTCACGGTGTGGTAGAACGTCAGTTGTTGGGCGATAGCCATCACTGGAACCAACGCGAGCGCCGATATAACGGCTGCAATCTTGAAACCCTGCCTCATGGCCTTTTTTGCTCCCTTCGCAATTCGTCGCATACAAGCTCGTGTCGTTGGCGCTCGTCCGGTGCGAGCGCGGGCCGGGTCCTACGACTTCGTGTCGGCGGGCGGTTTCGTTGGCTCCTCGACAGGGATTCCTTCCTCAACAAGAATCTCGCGAATCTGGGGCGTGACCTCTTTCAGCGCCTTCTCAACGTCCGCCAACAGCTTCTCGTCGCCCTTGCGGACGCCCATCGACTGGTCGAAGTGGAACAGCACCGGTTCGCCATCGACCCGGAAATTGTTGTCCGGCACCAGCGTCATCTCGAGCTTGCCGTCCGACTGCGTGACATAGCGCGCGACGGAAGGCGCAAAGGCGATGGCGACGTCGGACGTGCCGCTCAAAACGTTGCCGACCAACCGTTCAGGGTCGATACGCACGTATTGATTGCGGGGGCTTTTGAAGTTGGTCAGCGACTTCACATAGTTGAAGTTCTTGCTGAACAGCCCATGCTTGATCATCATCGTTTCGGCTGGGCCGCCAGGCTCGTATCCGACATTGTTTGCTTCGGCGAGATCGGCGCTGTCGAAGGCGTCGATCTTCAGCTTCGAGTCCTTGGCCTGAACGAAGACGTAGCCCGCGCGGTAATAGGGCGTGGTCGTGAGGAGTCGCGGATCGCCGGTATCGACTCCGATGATGATATCGCAATTGCCCTTGTTCAGCTGGTCGCGCACCAAGTAGATCGCCGGGCGCTCTTCCCATACGAACTCGACGTCGCGCCCCATGGCTTTGCCAAGAACCTTGGCGATACGATTCTCGAAGCCTTCTTCGTTGCTCAGGGAATAGGGATTCTCGTTGGTTCCGGCACAAACGCGCAAGGGTGCGTCGTCCCCGGCAGCTTCACCGGCAGCGTATGCGGCACCCGCGGCCAGAACCGTGGCGGAAACGGTCGCCAGCAGCGCCTTGCCGAAGAAGTCGAGTTTCATGTCCATCGTGTTGTGTGTCCTTGCAACCTTGACGCCCAGTTTCGAGAGCCGACCGTGGGGCGGCGGGCGGTGAAGCTCGCCGAGCCCATCGGCGCCCCGCCCATCGGGCGGCCCTTTGGCTTTCAAACAGTCGTGGGGAAAGCGGGATCTGCCAGGCCGCATCGTGGCACCCTGGCAGATCCCATCGTCTGACTAGGTTCCGTCCGTGACGATCTCGGTCGAGTACTCGTCGAGATTCACGTTCTCGGAATAGGGGTTCTTGCCGTCGAGCGAGAACACCAGCACGCCACCGCCCTGCTGCGTCCAATTCTGCAGGTTGCGGAACGCGCCCACGGCGCCAAGACCCGCGGTCGGATCCTGAAGATCGAATACCAGGCCAACGCCGGCCCAACCGCCGACACCGTAGTAGATGGCGACGTATTGCGTACCGTCGTGCTCATAGGTAATCGGGTAGCCGATACCGCCGGAAGGCATCTTGAACTTCCACAGAAGCTCTCCGGTATCGGAATTGCGGGCTTTGAAGTAGCCGTCGAGGGTCGGATAGAACACCACACCGCCCTTGGTCGCGAGCGTGCCGCCCCAGGCGGCGAAGCGCTCCATGACGGACCACTTGTAGTTCCCTTTCGGCGCGTTATACGCCTTGACCTGACCGAGGCCCAGATAGCTGGCACGGTCGCCCTTCGGTCCCGGATACATCGACAAGGTCGCACCGACGAAGAACTGGCCGGCCCGATAGGGAAGCATGAAGGGTTCCCAATCCATGCAGATGTGGTTGATGGCGAGGTAGAAGAGGCCTCGCTCCGGATCGTAGGAGTCATGGGCCTGGTTGTGATAGCCCATGGCCGACGGGCAGATATCTTTGCCCGCGTGATCCATCCGGGTGTTGTACTCGGGGTTACGGACCGGAATTCCGGTTTTCAGATCGACATGCGTCCATACGTTGACGGTGTCGTCCAGGAAGTCGGCGCGGACCAGATCGCCGTTCACACGGTTCAGCGTATAAATGACGCCGTTCCGATCCGGATGGGTGACCAGCTTCAGGTCCTTGTCGTCGATGTTCTGATCGCTGAGCATCATGACGTTGACGCCGGCGTAATCCCACTCGTCATGCGGCGTCTTCTGATATCCCCATTTGAGCATGCCGTCGCTGGCGTCGCGGGCCATGATGGTCATGGTCCACTTGTTGTCGCCAGGACGCATGGTCTCGTTCCATGGCGCGGGATTGCCCGACCCGTAATAAATCAGGTTCAGATCCGGGTCGTAGGCATACCAACCCCAATTCGTGCCGCCGCCGATCTTCCAGGCATCGCCTTCCCAGGTTTCGAGGCCAAGGCCCTTCTGGCCGTAATGGGGGTTCGCCTTGTTGAAGTCGTCGCCGATGCCGATCTCGTCGTCCGGCCCGGTGGCGTACCGGCGCCACACCTGCTCACCCGTCTTGACGTTGTAGGCGGTGGTGTAGCCGCGAACACCGAGTTCGGCGCCCGAGGAGCCGATGATCACCGTATCCTTGACGACGTAGGGCGCCGTGGTCAGCGTCGATCCGACCTTGATATCGGAATTCTCGACTTTCCAATACATCTCGCCCGTCTCGGCATTGAGCGCCACGACGTGGCCGTCGAGCTGGTTCGAAAGGATCAGGTTGGGCGTCTTGCCCTTGTCGTCGCTCGGCCAATAGGCCAGGCCGCGGTTGACCAGATCGCAGCACGCGACCGAGCGGGCCGCTGGGTCCTGCTTCGGCTTGTACTGCCACTTGATCTTGCCCGGATTGCTGAGCTCCAGCGCGTACACGTTGTTCGGGAAGGAACTGTTGATGTACATCACGCCGTCGATCACAAGCGGCGCACCCTCATGACCGTTTAGCAGGCCGGTCGAAAATGACCATGCGACGCGGAGATCCTTGACGTTCCCCGTGTTGATCTGGTCCATCGGGCTGTAATTGCCGGCCGTGTAGTCGTGGCCGGGCATCGGCCAGTTCTGCGGATCCTTCGCCAACTCGATCAAACGATCGTTGGCAAAGGCAGCGGCCCCAAAGAAGCCGCTAATGGCCAGCGCGGCGCAAGACGCCCACGCAAACCCACCAATACTGAGAGATCTCCTCATATGCGAACCCTCGCGTTTTCGCTCCCAATTATGCTGAAGAAGTCCGGGAACCCTCCTTAGGATTGGAGGTTCTCGTCCTCTCCGCTCGGTATCTGCGTAGTGGCTGAGAAAGCGGAACCCGCCATCCGAAGCCCAACACAGCTGCCGTGCCAAACACCCATGGTCTGGTCTTGTTCAGGGGGAGCGAGCAGCCTGCGACGACACGATGCTCCCACCCCTGGCGGCGGACGAAGTCTATGGCGCGGTTCCTCGAAGCGTCATTGGGGCTATTCCCAGAAACCCATCTGGACAATTGCTCGAAACCGAGGGCGTAACGTCATCGCGCATGCATGGGTTAGTGCCGAGAATATCGGTACGAAATATCCCGACCTTCGTTTGGCGATTTGGCCTTGGAAGCGGGCGCCAATCGGCAACTTTCCGGGAAGGGCGAGCAGCCTGATTGGGCAACGGTAGCAAGTGGCTTGGTGACACAGTGGCTCCTGTGCCGCCGCGATGAAGAGCGGACGGCACCACGCATCTGGCCGAAACACCAAGGTCCCCCGATCTTATGCTCCGTTCCCTCACAGTTCGCCCGGCGCACCGCTCGCGCATCTGTTCGGTAGCGTTGATGGCACTGTGTATCGCCGGCTGCGACGATGCATCCGAACCCGGCGCGCGGACGCTTGCGCCACCGGAGGAGGAAAGCCCCGCTTCTTCCCGCATCACTTGGCTAGGTCCCGACTCGCACATCACGCCGGCGCAATGGCTCGCGAGTCGCGCCAAGAAGTCCGTTCTCCCGCGGCACGATGCACGGGTCGAGACGGTCCGCAAAGAGCTTGTCGAAGCGGCGCGGCAATTCGGGGAGGAGCCGCGGATGATCGCCAACCGTGCCGTACAACTCGAAGAGATGCTGGCCGAGCGAGGGATCGACGAGAGCGCCACGGACCTCATCGAGGCCTTGATGCCGCTGGGCTCCACGGCCGGACCCCGCGAGGGATTCGGGACCGTGGTCCAGCACTATTTCAATTTGCGCAAGCAGGGCGTTGACAAGAGGGCCGCGATCGAGCGCCTGGAACTTGGCCGGGGTCACGTGCCGGGGAGCACTCCACGCCATGAGTAGGTTGCTGAACGCGATCTGGTACGACCGGACAATCCGCGCCCAGCTCATGATCGCCTTCGGCGCGATCAATCTCGTCGCGCTCACCGTCGTCGGCGTGGTCTTCGTGGCGAATGCCCGCGAGGCCACGCGTGTCGAGATGGAGGCATCGGTCGAGCTCGCCAGAAGCTTCGTGCGCGTCGCGATCCAGTCGCTATCGCCCGAGGTTCGCCCCGAGGACCTCTCCAAGAAGGTGAATCAGCTCTCCAGCCGCCTGCGCATCGGCAGACTTCGTCATGTCCGCATCTATATGGCCGACGCCACCGGCGGCCTCGTTCAACTTTCGCCGGCGCCGGACGCGACGCGGGACGCCAAGATGCCGCCCCCGGCCCCCCGTTGGTTCGAGTCGCTGATCGCGCCCGAGGTCGCGCCCCGTACGCTAAACGTCGTGCTATCGAACAGGGTCGGCGGATCGATCGTCATGGTTGAAATGCCAGCCATTGACGGGCCGCGTACGTGGGATCTCGGCACCGTCGTTATCGCGGGAGAACCTGCCGATGAAATCGCGGAGGTCTGGGCGGACCTGTTATCTCTCGCCATTGTGGTCGGCATCATAGACTTCCTGATTCTTGTCACACTCTATCTTGTGCTTGGGCGCCTGCTGGATCCGACGGCGCACGTGGCCGATGCGCTCACTCGGCTTGAGGACGGCGACTACAGCATGCGCCTGACGCCTCCACGCGCTAAAGAGCTTGGGGCAATCACTTCGAGCTTCAATCGGCTTGCCGAGACCCTCGATAGATCGCGCGCGGAAAACAGCGCCCTCTATGGCCAACTCGTCACCATCCAAGAAGACGAGCGGCGGGAGATCGCCAACGAACTCCACGACGAGGCAAGCCCGTGTCTGTTCGGGATCATGGCGAACGCCATGTCGGCGCAGCGGCTCGCCGCCGAAGGCGACGGCGGCTCCGACGCGGAGATCGGCGAGCACATGGGCGAGATCCTGAAGATCACCGAGCGGCTCAAACACATGAATCGAGTCATGCTTAAGAAGCTGCGCCCCGTCTCCGTGGGGCACGTCGCCCTCTCCGACCTGGTAGGCGAACTGATCAACGACATGCGGCGCCGTTACCTGGACGTCAACATTACAAGCTCGTTGAGAACACGCGGGAGCCGCTACGGCGAGAGGATCGATCTCACGATCTATCGCTGCGTTCAGGAAGGCGTCACCAACGCAATCCGGCACGGCAAAGCCCGGGCTATTCGAGTCGACCTCTTCGACAAGCATTCATCGAGCGACGGACGATCGCTTCAACTTCTCATTCAGGATGACGGCCAAGGGGTCGTGCCGGACACGCCGCTCGGATTTGGGCTCACGGCCATGCGTGAAAGGATCCACGCGATTTCCGGCACATGGACCATTCACAGCTTGCCGTCGACGGGGACGTTGCTGCGGATTGTCATCCCGCTCTCCGCGACGCCGGCGAGAGCTGAGACGCGTTCGCACAGAACAATTGAGGACATTGAGGTCTCGTAAATGCAAGTTCTTGTTATCGACGATCATCCCATCGTGCTTGAAGGCTGCCGGCAGCTCCTGAAATATGCCGGTGCGAAGACGATCGTCCAGACGGAAAGTCTCACGGAAGGCTTCCAGCTCTACCGTAGCAAAAAGCCGGACATAATCATCGTCGACCTGGCGATGGGCACGGGTGCCTTGGGAGGGTTGTCCTTCATTCGGCGTCTGCGCCTCCATGACAATCGCACCCCGGTCCTTGTGTTCAGCATGCACAGCGACCCGTTCATCGTGTCTCAAGCACTGAAGCTCGGAGCCAACGGCTACATCCTGAAGGACACGTCCGGCGATGAAATCGTCAAGGCGTTTGACGCGATCAGAAGCGGCCTGCCCTATCTCAGTCACGAACTCGCTTCCAACGTCGCTTTCATGGAAGCCCGCGGATACACAAAGAATCCCTTGAATGCGATTACCGAGCGAGAGCTGCAAATTCTGTCTCTACTGGCCGAGGGAAAATCCTACACGCAGATCGCCGCGGATTTACACGTCAGCTACAAGACCATCGCGAATACGTGCAGCCAATTGAAGGCCAAGCTTTGCGTGCGGTCGTTTCCCGAGTTGATGCGGATCGCCATTGAGAACTTGCCCTCGATACCCGGCAAGACCTTCAAGCAATAGCACGCGGATGAGGGGTCCTTGCGGCTTCGTACGAGACCAAAGCCGACTCCGTCCGGCGGTCCGCCGAGGGTCAACGGGCGATCCAAAACGAAACTCGGTGTGATTCGCACCTCAGCTATGGAGCCGCCACCGCCTTATGGCGATTCCTAAGAGCCGCTGGGAAAGCGTAAGATCAAACCGATTTGCAGGCCCAAATCGGGTCCCCTTCGGCTGCTGCCGGTGCATATACGCCTCCGAACTGGAACTGCACGGACTGCCCGCCGGGCTTCCCGGCCCATTGGCAGGTCAGATTGACCGGTGCCGTCCGCGCGCCGGTATTCCAATTGTAGGACGTCCGGGACGTGAGCGTGACGGACGCGTAATAGGCACAAAGACCCGTATCATAAGACGCTTTCGGGCAAGCGCCCCTCCACGCCAGGGCCGATATTGCACCGGGCGGACATAGCTGCCAGCCAATATTGCCGGAGTTCAAGGTGCGCGATGGCCGAAAACATGGAGAACCACTTGCATTTGCGGGACACGGCGTCCGGCGAGTGGCGGACGGAACGACTCAATCTCTTCTGCATCTCTTCCGCCGTTATGAGGGCATGGCGCCGCCTGTTGGGGACTTGCGTCCAACGATGCGCGGGACACCGGCTCCACGCCTGGCGTTCTGGCCGCGCTGATGGCTTTTGCGGCCACGCCGGCCTATATTGACGACGACGCCGTACAGAACGATTTGCGTCGGGGCGGGCACGCGCAGCGCCGCCATCGGCCGCAAGATCAAGGACTACGAGACCGCGGCTCACGGGCTCGAAGCCGGCAATGGGCAGGACGAAGCCGTCATCGTGTCGACAAATAACGTTGCTGAGGTTATGTCGGTGACAGACGAGGGTGCTCTCTGGTCTTAGCACGTAGCGAGACTCTGACGGGTTCGCCCGGGGCTTTCCCAGGCGGTAAGTGAAACGTGACGACGGAAGAAGGAAATATCGTTCGAATGCCTCATCACTCGAAACTCTTAATAGCGCTTGCAGCGCTCGGCATGGCGGCATCCGCCGGGCCGTCGGCGGCGTGGGCGCAGGCGGGCACGATCAGCAAGGAAATGCAGAACAACTGCGTCAACGACTACAAGAAGTTCTGCGGGCAATACGGACTCCAGTCCTCGGCGCTCAATCTTTGCATGCGCAAGGCGGGCCCAAGCCTGTCCCCGGCCTGCGTCAAGGCTCTTGTCCGCGCGGGCAAGGTTTCGCAAGCCGAAGTCGATAGCGTTAAGGCGAAAATGGGCCGTTAGAGGATAGCAATCATGAAAAAACTCAACTTCGTTGTCCTTGCTGTCCTCGGACTTTCGTGCGGACCAGCATTTGCCGCTGACGATTGCAGCAAGATTGTCGCGACGGGCCATCCGGCCTATCCGGTGATTGCCTTCAAGGACGGAGATCGGATCGCCGGCGCGGCGCCCACTCTCGTCGCGGCAATCGCCAAGAAGCTCGACGTTCCGTTGGAATCGAAAGCCATGGGGTCGTGGGAAGAGGCGCAACAGGCGGCGCGCGCGGGAACAGCCGACATGATCTTCGGCATTTATCACAACGACGAACGCGCCAGCTATCTCGATTACGTTCAGCCGCCCTTTATGTACGACGACGTGGCGGTCTTCGTGGCCAAGGGGAAGGAATTTCCCTTCAAGGATAAAGAGGACCTGATCGGAAAGAAGGGCGTGACGAACGAAGGCGAAAGCTACGGCAACGAGTTCGACGCGTTCATGAACGACAAGCTTGAAGTCGCCCGGACCAAGGGGATCGAAGCGGCTTTCGAAGAACTCCTGTCGGGGAAGGCTGACTATCTCATCGCCGGATATCATCCCGGCCTCGCCGGAGCCGCCAGCGCAGGGCTCAAGGACAAGATCGTTCCCCTCGACCAAGCGTTGCTCACGGAGGAGATGTTCGTCGCCTTCTCGAAGGAGTCGCCGTGCCGCTCGCTGGCTCCGGAGTTCGGCCAAGGCATCACGGATCTGACCACCGACGGAAGCTTCGACAAGATGCTCAACGAGGCAACCGCGGAGTGGGACAAGGCGCAGTCCAGCAAGTGAGGCGATTGAGCCCGCTTGCAGCACGCGGCGGATAAGCACGCCGCCGCTGAAGGTGTCTGCATGCAACGTGCATGGCAGGCACCTCGCATCGCAATAAGGCGGGGGCCTCGCGAGCGCTCCCGCTCCCGCGGACGATCATTGCATCCCGTGCAGCACCGGTCGGCGGACCTTTATCCGCCGACCGGTGTCTACAGGCTTCGGCACAAACGAAACACAAACGAAAATGAGGACGACCGGGCGCGCGCCGCGAGAGGCCGTGGCTGGCCCCCGTCCGGTTTGTTCCGCGAAGCGGGCATCCGCCGCCTAGCCGTCGAGGTCCGCTTGGTTCCAACAGCGGCCGAATTCGCGCCGTCGATCCGGATGCCTTGCATTGGCGAGAAAAATCTATTAGTCCGGTAGAGATTATACGATCTTTGCCGCGACCGATGATTTCTCAGAAAGCCAGATACGCCCTCAGAGCTCTTGTGGCGCTGGCGCGCGCCGACGATTCCATGATGATCGCGGAGATCGCCGAGCAGCAGCAGATCCCCCGAAAATTCCTGGAGCAGATCCTGCTCGACCTGAAACATCAGGGGATCGTCGCGAGCCGCCGGGGACGGCTCGGCGGCTACGACCTGCTCATGCCATCCGATCAGATCACCTTTGGCCGCGTATTACGGATCATTGACGGACCGATTGCGCCGCTCCCATGCCTAAGCCGCATGGCCTATAAGCGTTGCGACGACTGCAAATCCGAAACGACATGCGAAATTCGGAAGGTCTTCGCCAAAGTCGCGGAGTCCGCCCGCGACGTCCTGGACCGGGTGACCATCGCCGAGGCCATCGACGACAACTGGAACGCGGACATTTTAGATCTTCCAGCCGCCGCCTCGACCGCAGGCAAGCGCTCCTAGCCGTCCCTCGCCCGCCTTGCAGCCGGGGAACCGTTTTCGCACCGGCAACGTTTCAACGACATTCACGTTCTCATGACGGAAAGAAAAATGGTCGATGGGCCGCTTGCTAAACTATACTGACTAGATAGAGTTTTAGGTCTTGTTAAAAGGAGACAGTCCATGAACAAGCACCTAAGGATTATCACGACCGCCGCGGCGCTCAGTTTGACCGCCGCCGCAGTTCCCGCATTCGCCGATACGACGCTGCTCAACGTATCTTACGACCCGACACGGGAACTCTACAAAGAAGTCAACGCGGCCTTCGCCAAAGAGTGGAAGGAGAAGACCGGCGAGACGGTAACGATCGAACAATCGCATGGCGGCTCGGGCAAACAAGCGCGTGCGGTGATCGACGGCCTCAAGGCCGACGTCGTGACGCTCGCGCTTGAAGGGGACATCGATAAGGTCGCCGAGAGCGGTCTCATCGACAAGGATTGGCGCTCCCGCCTGCCCGATGCCAGTTCGCCCTATACCTCGACCATCGTCTTTCTGGTCCGTAAGGGCAATCCAAAGAGCATCAAGGATTGGGACGACCTCGTGAAAGAGGGTGTCGAGGTGATCACGCCGAACCCGAAGACGTCCGGAGGGGCGCGTTGGAATTACCTCGCGGCGTGGGCTTACGCCGACCAGAAATACGGCCACGATGAGGAGAAAAACAAAGAGTTTGTGAAGAAGCTCTACAAGAACGTGCCCGTTCTCGACACCGGTGCGCGCGGCTCCACGACGACGTTCGTGCAGCGTGGCATCGGCGATGTCTTGCTGGCTTGGGAAAACGAGGCGTTCCTCGCGCTCAATGAGCTCGGCGAAGACAAGTTCGAGATCGTCGTTCCCTCGCTCTCCATCAAGGCCGAGCCTCCCGTGGCCGTCGTCGACAAGAACGTCGACGCCAAAGGCACGCGCAAGGTCGCCGAGGCGTATCTGAACTTCCTCTATCAGCCGGACGTGCAAAAGGCGATCGCCAAGAACTACTACCGTCCGGCGGAGCCCAAATATGCCGATGCCAAGGACCTCGCGCGCTTTCCCGACGTGCAACTCGTCTCGGTCGACGACCCGCTCTTCGGCGGATGGAAGAAGGCACAGCCCGAGCATTTCGCCGACGGTGCCGTCTTCGACCAAATCTATCAACCAGCTTCGACGAATTGAGTGAACCCATGGCCGGAATTAGTGGCCTTGCGTTGAAGCGGCCGAGCGTCATTCCCGGATTCGGGTTGGCGTTCGGCTTCGCCTTGACCTATCTGGGCCTGATTGTCCTCATTCCGCTCGGCGCCATGGTCGTCAAGGCGGCAAGTCTCGGCTTGGCCGGGTTCTGGGACATCGTGACCAATCCGAGAACCGTCGCGGCTCTGCGCTTGAGCTTCGTGACGTCGCTTATCGCGGCGGGCATCAACGCTGTCTTCGGCGTCGTCATTGCCTGGGTGCTGGTCCGCTATCGATTTCCCGCCAAGCGGCTGCTGGATGCCTTCGTCGACCTGCCCTTTGCCCTCCCGACGGCTGTCGCAGGCATCGCGCTGACGGCGATCTACGCACCGAACGGCTGGATCGGGAGTTGGCTCGCCCCGTTAGGCATCAAGGTCGCCTATACCCCGCTCGGCATTCTCATCGCCCTCGTCTTCATCGGATTGCCGTTCGTCGTGCGCACGGTTCAGCCAGTCCTGGAAGAGTTCGACCGCGAGATCGAAGAGGCGGCCGCGACGCTCGGTGCGCGACGGGATCAAACGATCTTCCGGGTCGTTCTGCCGGCGCTCATACCGGCCATCCTGACCGGCTTCGCGCTTGCTCTGGCGCGCGCCGTCGGAGAGTACGGGTCGGTGATCTTCATCGCCGGAAACATTCCGTATGTTTCCGAGATCGCACCTCTTCTCATCGTCATCCGGCTCGAGGAATTCGGGTACGCCGAAGCCACAGCGATCGGCACGGCGATGCTGTTGATCTCGTTCGGACTGCTCGTCTTCGTGCACGTGGTGCAAGCATGGCGAAGGAGGAGGTTCGGCAATGACTAACCTGTCGATGGCGCCGGTCCCGGCGCCCGCCGGCCGCGGAACGGAAGTCACCACCGAGACTCGACCGGTCCGGGCGCTTCTGATCGGTATCGCGGTAGCATTCCTCGCTCTGTTTCTTTTGCTTCCGCTCGGCGCCGTGTTCGTCGAGGCGTTCCGCGTGGGCGCATCCGCCTATTTCGACGCCATCAGTGAGCCCGACGCGCTGGCGGCCATCCGGCTGACCCTGATCGTCGCGGCCATCGCCGTTCCCACGAACCTCGTATTCGGCCTCGCCGCCGCGTGGGCCATCGCCAAATTCGAGTTTCGCGGCAAGAGCCTCCTGAACGCGCTCATCGATCTGCCGTTCTCGGTGTCGCCCGTGATCGCTGGCCTGATCTACGTCTTGCTGTTCGGGGCGCAGGGGTATCTTGGGCCATATTTGCAGAGCCACGACATCCAGATCGTGTTCGCTCTTCCCGGCATCGTCCTTGCGACGATCTTCGTGACCGTCCCGTTCGTCGCGCGGGAACTCGTGCCCCTCATGCAGGAGCAGGGAACGCAAGACGAGGAAGCTGCGCTCTCCCTCGGCGCGAGCGGGTGGCAGACCTTTTTTAGAGTGACCCTTCCCAACGTGCGCTGGGCATTGCTCTACGGCGTCGTGCTTTGCAACGCGCGCGCCATGGGCGAGTTCGGTGCGGTCTCGGTGGTCTCAGGTCACATCCGGGGGAAGACCAACACGATGCCGCTGCACGTGGAAATTCTGTACAATGAGTATAATTTCGCGGCGGCCTTCGCGGTCGCATCGCTGCTGGCGCTGCTCGCGCTTTTCACTCTCATCGTCAAAGCTACGCTGGAATGGCGCTATGCCGGCCAGATAGCCGCGTCTCGGCGGCACTAGGAGAAGATTATGGACGCTTGGGCATCAACGTCGTTCAATCGCTTATCAGGCGAGCAAAGCCGGCTCCACAAAGAGGAGAAGCCCGTGGACGTCACGGTCCAGAATGTCGCCCGCTCGTTTGGCACGACGGCCGCGCTGCATGGGGTATCGCTCGATATCCGCGCCGGCGAGTTGATCGCGCTTCTTGGACCGTCGGGGTCCGGCAAAACGACGCTGCTCCGCATCCTTGCCGGTCTCGATGTCCCCACATCGGGGCGCGTTCTATTCGATGGCGACGATGCACTCGGGCTCACGGTTCAGGAACGCAATGTCGGTCTCGTTTTTCAGAGCTACGCTCTGTTCCGGCATATGACCGTGTTGGAGAATGTCGGTTTCGGCCTACGGGTCAGACCCCGGGCGCGCCGGCCCAGTCGAAGCGAGATTAAGCGGCGCTCGCTGGAGCTCCTCGAACTCGTTCAACTTTCGGGGCTGGAGAAGCGGTATCCTACGCAACTCTCCGGCGGACAGCGCCAGCGTGTGGCCTTCGCGCGGGCTCTTGCCATCCAGCCGCGCGTGCTCTTGCTGGACGAGCCGTTCGGTGCTCTCGATGCCAAGGTCAGACGCGATCTCAGGCGGTGGCTTCGGGAGATTCACGACCGGACCGGTCATACGACTGTGTTCGTTACGCACGATCAGGAAGAGGCGCTCGAGCTCGCCGACAGGGTGGTCGTCCTGAACAACGGAAAGATCGAGCAGGTGGGTACGCCCGACGAGATCTATGACGAACCGAACTCCCCGTTCGTATTCTCCTTCATCGGCGAATCGAGTGTGCTGCCGGTCCACGTGCGGAACGGCCAGGTCTGGCTTGAGGACCGTCCCCTCGATCTTCCCGCGGGCACGCTTCGCGACGGGCCCGGGCAGCTCTTCTTGAGGCCGCACGATGTCGACGTCGTTTCGAAGGCCCGCAACGGCATCTCCGGCATCGTGACCACCGTCCGGCGTCACGGGGGCTCTCGCCGTTTTGAGCTCGAGATCGACCAGGGCCGCGAACACATCGAGGTCGAGTTGCCCGAGTCCGAGCGGTCTTTGCAGAGCAGCGTCGCGGTGCTGCCACGGCGGTGGCGCATCTACCAGTGACCGCAGCGTATCCGACTCAAGGATAGCAATCCGGTTTGCCGCGAGGAGAGATCAGCTTGACCTATGCCCAGTCAGCGACAGTCGTTCTGGTGGTTGCTTTGCTGGCTGCGTTCGCTCTCGACCGGTTTCGTATCGAAGTCGTTGCCGTGGCCGGTCTGGCCGCCGGAGTCGTGCTCGGCGTCGTTCCCTTCGCCGACGTCTTTAGCGGCTTTGCCAATCCTGCGGTCATCACGGTCGCCGAAATCCTGATCCTTGTTGGATTGATCTCCCGCACGTCCCTCATGGACAGACTGGCGCTGCGGCTCGCGCCCTTCGCACGATCGGAGCTGTCGACCGTCGCACTCGTCTGTAGCCTCGGCGCACTGACATCCGCCTTCATGAACAATATTGGAGCGTTGGCGCTTTGGATCCCTGTCGCTCTTTCGCTATGCCGATCGAGCGGCACCGCCCCCGGCAGCGTCTTGATGCCCCTCTCGTTCGCCACGCTTCTCGGTGGAACGTGCTCGCTTATCGGCACTCCGGCCAACCTTGTCGTGTCCGGCTTTCAAGCGGAGGCCATCGGCAGGCCCATCGGGTTTTTCGATCTCGCTTGGGTTGGCGCTCCCATCACCGTTCTGGGAATCATTTGGCTCGTATCGGCTGCTCCTTGGCTGTTGGCCGCGCGGGGCTTGCGCGAGACCGACTCTGGCCCCGGACCGTCGCGAACCTTCTTCACCGAGCTTCGTGTGTTGGACGGATCGCCCCTGCTCGACCTGTCTGTCGCCGATGCGGAGAAGCACCTCCGCGGCACTGTCTACTCCCACCTCCGCGATGGACGTCACCTATTCGGTAGCCGCAATCACCACGTCATTCGCGCCGGAGACGTTCTGCTCGTCGAGGCCGAAGCCCGCGCGATCTCCGAGGCGAGCACGCTCCGCAAGGCGGACCTTTCCATCGTGGATGCGCCGGAAGGAACCGATGCGTGGGTCGAGGCGATCGTCCTTCCGCAAAGCACGATCATCGGCTCGACCGCCCGCACGATCGAGGTGTTCTCCAGTAGAGGCATTCAGATCGTTGCCATGGCGACGCGCCTGCAGAGGATCGAAGGACGCCTGGCGGATCTTCAGGTGAGGGTTGGAGATATATTGCTGCTGCATGGAGAGCCGGATGCGATCAGACAGGGACTTGAGGAAGTCGACTGCCTGCAACTGACCCCGGGAACGAATCTGCCCGTCAGCAGTCAAGGCTGGCGCGCCTTGATTGCGTTTGTCGCCGCCATTGGCGTTGCGGCGACGAACCAAGTTCCGCCGGAGCTCGCATTCGGTGCGGCGGTGCTGTTTTTAGCCGTACGCCGTGACCTCGATCTGCGTACGGCCTTCGCCGAGCTGAACTGGCCGATTCTCGTCATGCTCGCCGCGATGATACCCATTGGCAGTGCTGTTGCCTCGACCGGTCTGGCAGACCTCATCGCGCAGCGCGCGGTCGCGTCCGTCGGATCGTCCGATCCCATGGTGCTGGTCGCGACCGTGCTGGTTACGGCGCTCGTCATCACGCCGTTCGTGAACAACGTTTCCGCCGCTGTTGCCCTTGCGCCGATCGCCGTCGCCGTCGCGAAGACGTCCGGCGTTCCGCCCGAGCCGCTCCTCATTGCCGTGGCCGTGGGCGTCTCGCTGGACTTCCTGACCCCGTTCGGCCACCACAACAACACCCTGGTGATGAGCCTCGGAAACTACCGGTTTGGCGACTTCGCCCGAGTCGGCCTGCTCCTCACCGTCTGCACGGCCGTCCCGGCCGTCATTCTGATCCAGCTCGCGTTCGGCTGAGAGTCCCGGCCCAACTGTTCAATCTCTACTGCCGCGGCAGAGCCAAACGAAATTATTTTTCACGGCGCGCTCTCGACTTGGAAACTCTCTAACTTGCTATTCTCTATAAACTAGGTAGGGTATTAGGACTAATTGGCAGGACAGAAAACACAGTTGAATATCAAGAGGATGGAGCAGGGGCATGAAAAGGGGATTGGCGAAAACAAAGGCAGCCTTGTTGGCGGGTGCCGCCGCGGTGGGACTTCTGGGATCGGGCGTTCCCGCGGCGAGCGCGCAGGACGTGCAGCAGCTTGAGGCCCAAATGCGCACCATGCAGGTGCAGATGAAAGAACTGCAGCGCCAGGTGCAGGAGGCCAAGTCCGCCGCCGCATCCGCACAAAGTCGCAGCAGCGAAAATCTGGATCTCAAGGTCAAATGGAAAGGCGCGCCGGAGCTCTCGAGCTCGGACGGCAAGTTCAAGTTCAAGGTCCGCGGCCGTTTGAACGTGGACTACAACGGCATCGATCAGGACGAGCAGGTCACTGGCGACCCGGACGTCAGCGCCGTCGAGTTGCGGCGCGCACGTATCGGCGTCGAAGGTGTCGTATTTTACGACGTGGCCTACAAGTTCGAGGTCGATTTCGCCGGCGACGGGACGTCCGTAAAGGATGCCTACCTCCAATACACAGGCCTGCCCGTGAACATCACGGTCGGTAACTTCAAGCCGTACAACTCGCTCGAAGAGATGATGAGCGCGAATTACCTCACGTTCATGGAGCGTGCCGCATTCGTCGAAGCGTTCGATCTCGATCGCTTGATCGGTGCCGGTCTGTCCTACGACCAGAACAAGCACTGGACCTTGGCGGCCGGTATTTTTGCCACCAGCCCTGAGAGCGACCAAACGACCTTTTATGACGACGGGACAACGTTCTCGTCGCGCGTGACCGTGGCTCCCATCAACGAGGAGCGCCGGGTGGTGCATCTCGGTGCGAGTGTCCGGCATCGCGACGCCGTGGGCGACCCCAGGGACGGCGTGACAGAGAACCTTTTCCGCTATCGCGCGCGTGGCGCCGACCTGCACCTGGCCGACCGCTTCATCGCAACGCCGTTCATAGGCGAGTCCGATACCTTCTGGGGGCTCGAGGGAGCGGTAGTGTTGGGCTCGTTCTCGCTGCAAGGCGAGTATTCCCAAAACCAGGTCGATGTGGCATCGGCGATTGCCAACGCCGATCCGGTCTATGACGGCTGGTACATCGACGCGAGCTACTTCTTGACCGGTGAATCGCGACCCTACAAGGACGGCGTGTTCGGGCGCGTGAAGGTGAACAATCCCGTCTTCGAGGGCAGCGGGGGCTGGGGCGCCTGGCAGATCGCGGCGCGCTACGACGTGTTGGATCTCTCCGACCAAGCCGCAGCCATCACGGCCGGCGGTGTCGTGACCTGCGCCACTTGCGGTGAGCAGAAGACCTGGCTCCTCGGTGTGAACTGGCACCTCAACGACTACACGCGGCTCATGCTCAACGTGAACCAGTCCGAGATTGACGGAGGCCTCAACGACGGCGCGGAGATCACCGGCGTGGGTATGCGCGCCCAAGTAGATTGGTAGGGTCGCCACCTGCCCTACCGAGCGTCGGCTTCTCTGTCCCTGGCGAGGCTGACAAAAAGGGCTGCCCCTAGCGGGCAGCCCTTTCGGTTTCGGGACCCAGCGCACGGAACAAAGCTGACAAGCCGTCCGCCAATCTCTGGGCGACGAAAGCACGCTCTGTATACGGAATAGTCTGCGACCCCGACCGGCCCGCACCTGGCGGCTGGCTTCGATCCGCACCACGTCCCGTTGTCTTCCGGGATCGTCCGGCAGTCGCAACAAGCAATCAAAGCAAACGGTCCGCTGTTCTATCCACTTGAGAACCCGCAAAAAAATAATCTACTAAATCTCGACCGATTTAGTAGTATATATGTCGACGCACACCAGCTGCTCCGCTTAGGCTTCGTATCAAGTCCGGGGCCGCAGGGCGGGTCCCCCGGCGCAAATCATGAGGAGGACCACATGGCAAAGAGACTACTCATACCTGGCCTCGGCGGTTCGGAGCAGGGCCATTGGCAGCAATGGTGGCTGACACGCGATCCCAACGCGAGCCTTGTCGAGCAGGACGATTGGGCGAATCCGGATGCCGCGACTTGGGTCGGGCGCCTGGCCAGCGTCGTGAGCAAGAATCCTGGCTCCATACTCGTGGGGCATAGCCTCGGAGGCACGCTGATCCCACTACTGGCTCAGGCGCACCCGGACCTCAACATACGCGGCGCATTGATTGTCGCTCCCGCCGATGCGGACGAGAGCCCTGCTCTGCGCGAAATCGCCCCGGGCTTCGCGCCGATCCCCGGCGCGCGTCTTCCGTTCCCGTCGATCGCCGTTGCCAGCGCGAACGATCCCTACTTGCGCATCGAGCGAGCGATGAATCTCGCGAGGGCTTGGGGCGCGCAGTTCGTTCACGCCGGTGAGAGCGGGCATATCAATACTTCGAGCGGCTATGGGCCGTGGCCCGCCGGTTTGCGGCTTGCCACCCAACTCATCAAGAACTCGCCGCCTGTCGCAGGCTTCCACCGCCTCCCCCAGAGCCGGCCGAACTCGCCCCTACATCCGCTGCCAGTCGAAACTGATGTGACGGCCCGCGTTGCACAATAAGGAGCGCATCATGAAAAACGCCTACGTCGTTAGCCTGGCGCTGGCCGCGGCATTCGCCGCCACGGTCCCGGCCGCCAAGGCACAATCGTCGATCCTCAATGCGTCCTATGACGTGTCGCGCGAGCTCTACAAGGAGATTAATCCCCGGTTCGTTGCCGACTGGAAGACCACGACCGGGGAGACGGTGAAGGTCGATCAATCCCATGGAGGGTCGAGCAAACAAGCATCGTCGGTGCTCCACGGTCTCAAGGCCGACGTGGTCACCATGAATCAAGCCACGGACATCGACCTCCTCGCCAATGGCGGTTTGGTCGCGAAAGACTGGCGCGATAAGTTTCCGCACAACGCATCGCCCTACACCACAATCTCCGTGTTCCTGGTTCGCAAAGGGAACCCGAAGGACGTCAAGGACTGGAAGGACCTTATTCGCGACGACGTTCAAGTCATCGTGCCCAATCCAAAAACATCCGGTAACGGCCGTTACACCTATATCGCCGCCTGGGGAAACACTCTGCTCAAAGGTGGGACCGACGCCGATGCGCGGGCATTCGTGACGAAGCTGTTCGAGAACGTGCCGGTACTGGACGGGGGCGGACGAGGCGCGACCACCACGTTCACTCAACGCGATATCGGCGACGTGCTGGTGACCTTTGAGAACGAGGCGATCCTCATCGGCAAGGAACTCGGCCCGGACAAGTTCGATATCGTCTATCCCTCGACCAGTGTGGAGGCGGCTCCGCCGGTCGCGATCGTCGAGACGGTCGTCGACAAGCATGATAGCCGCAAGCTGGCGGAGGCCTATCTGACATACCTGTACTCGCCGCCGGCGCAGGAGGTTATCGCAAAGCAAAACTTCCGGCCGCGCGATCCTGGTGTGCGCAAGGAGTATGCCGCGAAGTTTCCCGAGATCGAGACCTTCGATGTCGAGAAACTGATCGGGCCATGGAGTGACGTACAGAAGACGCATTTCGCATCGGGAGGCATGTTCGACGAACTCATCGCACACAAGGGGCAGTGAGGTGTTGGCGTTGGCCGTTTGCGACGAGCGACTCAAACCTCGCCATCGATTTCCACGCCTGCCGATTGGATGTCCCGTGTGAACGCAGGCGTGTTGCGTATGGAACTGAAGCCCAATTTAGTCGGAAAAGGAGAAGCGACATGATGTTCATTGCAATGCGTAAGCGACAGCAGTCCGAGCTATGCCGTCGACTGGCCCGGCTGGCGGACGATGGCGAAGTGCAGGCCCGTCTCATTCAGACAGCGGACGACTATCTGGCCGAGGCCGCTTATGGCGGCTCCCGGTTTGGCGGTCCGCGACTGGCGGGCGCGAACAAGCGGCCCACGCTGAATTTCGCATACGACTAGAGACTGCTAGGAGCGTGCCATGAAACACTCAACCCGCAACGAGCTTGTACTAGTGGCGCGGGTGCTGTGCTCACATGACTTTTCCAAGAGGCAACGCCTGTTGAGGTGGGCCGACGCCTTGGAACGCCGTAGAGGCAGGCAGCTCCGGACCTTCAGGGGCATTGAACACGAACCGCGGAAGGAACGCCTGAGGGCGCGAATGCGAGACTCGCCTCTGACGGTGGCGGTGGAAGATCCGGTTCTCTTTTCGGCCGGGCTGCACAGCGACGACTTTGGTGACGCAGCACGATTTTTCCGCCTGTCCCATTGGCGGCTTCACGACCTGGTCTGTGCCTGTCATTTCGGAGAGCGCGTAGCTGCGGAGACAATCGCATTGCGCGTGCGGCGTCTGGCAAATCAAGCAATCAGTTTTGCGGCCGCATTCGCTCTCCTTGTGGTCGCGATAGGGGGTGCGATGTTGTTCTCCGCGGCAATGCCTTCGCAGGCCCCATGGGAAGTTGCAGACCGGCAGTTGCCGCACCACGAAGCAGACTGATGCAGCAGAAACTCACCCTATGTGTCATCGGTGGCGGCTTCACCGGTGCCGCCGCCGCGATTGCCTGTTTGCGGCACATCGCCCAGCCGTTTCGCCTAGTCGTCGTCGAGCCCAGTGCATCTCTCGGACGCGGCGTTGCCTATGGCAGCCGCGATCCGATGCACCTCCTCAACGTGCGGACGAGAGACCTCTCGGTGTTCCCCGACAGGCCCGGGGACTTCTCGACTTGGGCCTTCCGGCACCTGGACCAAGGAGAGAACGACGAAGCTCTCTTGGAAGGCTTGGGCCACACGTTCCTTCCCCGTCAGCTGTTCGGGGAATATGTGCGGCAACGTCTGTCCGAGACTGTCGATGGCCGACCCAATGCCGCATTCGATGTCCTGACCGGAACCGCCCTCTCCTGCAGCCGCGAGGGACGGGCCTTCGCGGTTCGCACCGACCGTACGGAGACGATCCGGGCCGACGTGGTCGTGCTCGCCACGGCCTACGGTGTTTCCGCGGACACCGGCGTTGGCGCGCTCAGTCCCTTCGGAGTTGTGTCGCCAGACGTATTGACCGGAGCGCGGTCCATGGTCCTGATCGGCTCGGGACCGACCATGGTCGACGTGCTGCTCAGCGCACGCCGCGAGGGGTTCGCAGGCACCGCGATGATCGTTTCGCGCCGCGGTCAATTGCACCGCGAGCACGCGGCAAAAGGTGTTGTGCCCAAGGAGATGGCCCTGCCCCAGACGAAGAGCCTCGCCCGGCTAACGGCGTCGATTCGCATCGCCTGCGAGGCGGCGGAAGCCTACGGGACGCCATGGCAGGCCGTGATTAACGGCTTGCGGCCGTCCCTCTCTGCAATCTGGCGGCAATTGAGCGCGGCCGAGCAAGCGCGGTTCATTCGCCATGTGCGCCCATTCTGGGATGCCCATCGGCACAGGCTGCCCCCGGAAGTCTACCGGCAACTCCAATTTGAGGTCGGCGAAGAACGCTCGCGTCTGATCCGCGCTCGCGTTCTCGACGTTGAACGATCGGAAGCTGGGTTCACGCTCAAACTCAGACGTCGCGGCGCATCATCCGTGGAAGAGTTGAATGCGGATCTGGCGTTCGACTGTAGAGGCTACACACCGGACCTTCGATCCCCGCTCATTCGAAGCTTGATCGAGCAAGGTCTCGCCCGGCCCGACCCTCATAATCTCGGATTGGCCGTGGCCCCCGATGGACAGGTTCTACGCGGGCGGGACACTCCGACACCGGGCCTCTATGCGCTCGGTCCTCTCTGCCAGGGAACCCTCTGGGAGATCACGGCCGTGCCGGAAATTGTGCGGCAAACCGACCTGGCTGCCTCGCGGATCGCCAGCCAGTCGCCCCTCTCCGTCGTCGCGATGTCCGCCTAGGGGATCGTCAGAGGACGTCTGTTGGGTGCATTGGGTAGGTCCGCACTCCGTTGAGAAGCGGGCTATTCACCATCGTAAGCAACGTTGAATGCCGAAATGCGGAGACGGCTTTGACCGAGACAAACACTTTTGACCATCGAGATCTGATGACGCGGGAGGAAATTGACAACGACCCGGCACGCGTCATGCTGCGCGCATTCGGAATTGGCGCGCATCTATGGTCGGCCATCGCTGACTGGGAAGGATAACGACAACGACCAAAGGCCGCATTCGGCACGCGGCAATGTCCCGCCGGCCGAGCTCGCCATGAAGATCAGGCTGAAGAGACAGGCCGCATGAGGCCACAAATGAAATCCTGGGATTCTCCTTTGCGCCGGAGGGGCGTTGGCGCCCAGGTCAAGGCTTCCAATGAGGTCAAACCATCGTTCCGAAAAACGAAAGCGTCGAGCCAAAAACACTCGACAATGGGCGCTTGCCAAAGCTCAAATCCGCCACCTAATATCAACAGTCAAACGAGCCGCATACTCCCACATCTCGAGCTGTAAACAGGCCCAATCTATCTGACAGCGCACACTGTCTTTCGTGAAATTCAAATGTCGGAAATAGCGCAGCCCACAGCCATTCAACCTACAAGGATTTATGACGGAACGCCGCTATGGGTCCGGATTTGGCACATCCTCGTTGCACTTCTATTTCTAGCGCTTGTTTACAGCGGCGTTGCGCTCACGTTTTCGCAGTCCGACTTCGCATTGATGAACTATGATTTTGCCTCGACGCTGCATGAGGTTACGGGGGTTGCAATCTCCATCCTCTATTTTGCCTTCGTAATCTATGCCCTTCTCTCCGGATACTGGCGTACTTACGATCGCCGCGCGCGCTCGGTGTGGGAGGGCATGACGCGTCCACTCGCGCGCATGCTCGGAGCAGACACAGGCGAATCACAACATAGGAACGACGGAGAGCAACGCTTCAAAGCGAGCACTCAGTTTTTGTTGCGGTTCCAACAGTTCCTCTACCTGATTGCCCTTGTCGTCTTGATGCCGTTGCTTATCGGAACCGGGTTGGCTTACCTGTATCCTGAAACTGCGCCTGAGACGGCGTTCGGCTATGCTGGGCTTTGGCCTCTTGCGCTTGGGCACTACGTTGTGGGGCTGCTTGGCGCTTTGTTCCTTCTGTGTCACGTCTACATCAGTACAATCGCAGGCTTCAGGCGAATTATCTTTGGCCGCTGAGTGTGCAATCCGCACCCTCGCGATCACTGTATGTCTGGCTCGTGCTGTCCCGGCACCACCGGCATGTCCGATGACGGGAACTCATTCCCGTTGATCCGGGCACGTCATCGACCTTTGTTTCCCGGGCGCGGCAGCCGATCGAACCGCTCGGAAATCACATCTCGATATTCGATACGAGAAATGAAAACGAGGACAAGGTAATAGATAAGCATGGCCAACAACGTGATCACGAGCATCCAGACATCGATCTTGTAGTCGAAGCGCTTGGCGATCAACGGCTTCGCGGTCGCGGGAGTATGTCCAAGACCTTCCCACGCAGACGCCATCACATCATTCTGCCCAAGTGACTGCCAACTCTCCGCCGAGATTGATTGATCGCTCGTTCTTGGCGGCGCCATCTCGAACGCGAGCGGGCCGAACAACAATACCAGCATCAATGCCAGCAAACAGAGCGAGTCGAAAAGCTGCCCCCATTGGGACTGCTTCGGCGGGATGCCATGGTTCGTTGACATGAACAGATCTCCTAGGTGACGTCACGAGACTAAACCGGCCGGAGTTCCTGGATCGCTCGTACGATGCGGGAAACATGCCGACACGTCGAGCCGATTTCGGAGCTCCGTCAACCTCAACAACGCCGGCTGCGACTCGGCCGTCGGTTGCCCCACGACTTTCCGTCAAGGCCCCGGCAAACCCGCGGCGCCCGCCACTTCATCTCGTTCGTGCGGCCGAGCCGGTCGCCTCCGGCCGTCGTATCGATACGATCCGCTCCTAATTACGAGGCCTTGGCGTCTCCACGGTCCGCGTTGGGAGTGTCGGATAAGTGACCAGCGGCTGCCTCCCGGTGAGCGACCCGAGAAAGGCAACGATATCGTCGACATCTTCGTCGGACAGTGTCGCGTTCAGTTGGCTTTTGGCCATAATCCGCACCACTTCGTGCAAGTCCCAAACAACGCCGCTATGGAAATATGGCGCCGTTCGAGCGACGTTGCGAAGGGGTGCGACACGAAACACGTAGTCGTCCAAGAGCCTGCCGGTGACCTCCATCCGGCCATGGTCGTCCACCGGGCGCACATTCGCTTCCGGCGTTGACAGAAAGCCGAATGGCAAAAAGGCCCTTCCACCAACATTGATCCCCCGATGGCAAGCGATGCAACCATGCCCGATGAACTTGCGCAAACCTCGTAGCTGCTTGGGATCCATGGCGTCATCGTCCCCTTGCAAGAACCGGTCAAAGGCACTGTCCGGCGTGATCAGAGTCGCCTGGAACACTTCAAGGGCCTTTGCGACGTTGTCAAACGTCACGGGGTTCTCCTCATCCGGAAAGGCCTTCGTGAACATGTCGACATAGCCTGGCATGCTGCTCACAGTCGCGACGACGTCCTCGGGTGTGTTGTTCATCTCGATGGCGGCCTGGATTGGTATCTTCGCCTGATCGCGGAGAGTGGACGCCCGGCCGTCCCAGAACAACGCAATGTTGAAGACGCTGTTGAAGACTGTCGGGGCATTGCGCCGCCCCTCTTGCCCGCCATGTCCGACGGACTTGGACACGTTGTCCGCTCCACCCGCTCCGACATTGTGACAGCTGTTGCAGCTCAGTCTTCTGCTCGCGGACAATCTGGTATCGAAGAACAGCATCTTACCCAGCTCGACTTTTGCTGGGTTGACGGGATTGCCCCGGACCGCGGGAGGCGTGTGTGGAATAACGTTGAAGATGCGATTGGCTTCGCTCCGCAAATCGTCGGCATTCGACAGAGCTGTTCCGATGAACAACATCAGCAGGACAGGAACGAGAATTAGTCTCATGTTCCCGCTCCGCTGTCTTGCGACGAAGACCCTATGTCTTCGCTGTTAGGTCGGCGCCTGAAGTATGCTCGAAACGCCAAGTGGATTCCAATGACCACGGCGGTGAGACCGATCAGCAGAAACGTCATCCAATCCGCCCACCGGTGTCTGTGTGCTCCCATGATGTAGTTGTCAGTCAGAATCTTGGAATTCTCGAAACCCAAAGCGTTGCTCTCTTTGACATACCGGTAGAGCCGGTTTGCCAGGATCGTGTCCACGCTATGGCACGAATTGCATCCCTGATCGGCTTTGATCCCTTCCGGCAAATCGTGAGCCACGGTCTCAGTGACCGTGGTGTGGCAGTCGATGCACCGCGTCGATTCCAGATGCAAATCAACATGTGGAAGATAGTCGTGCACCGCGGAAAGCGTGGGCTTGACCGGATCGGCGAGGATCACGCTTGCATCGGGTTCATGGCATCTGAGACACGCCTCGTTGTCGTTCTTGAGAATCTTTTGGGGGTACGCGATCGATTTGGTGGCTTCGAAGTAGTGCGGATTGTGGCAGTGCTCGCAGGTGAAAAGCTGATTGTCTTTCGTGTCGTCCTCTTCCGCGATGACAACGTGGTTCGCATCACCCAGCCCACAGCACTTCGGCTCCTTGTTTTTGTACTCCTGAAAATGCACCGTGTTCTCGAATTCGTCGTGTATACGCTTGAAGTCATACGGTTCGTCATCCTTCGCGCCCTTATCTTTCCGAGGATGACAGTCCATGCACATGTTGGTTTTCATGTTCACGTGCGGGTACTGCTCGAAGCCATTTTCGTGGCAGTCCATACATTCCATCTTGCCATGGTCGGCGCGATGGAACTTGCCCATGACGATGGTGACGTTGCGGGACTCTCCTGTCTCTGGGTCAATCGCGATCCGGTCGGGACCGGCGTGACAGGCAAGACATTGTAGCCTCTCGAGGTGACTTACTTGTGCTTGGATTTCGGAGCGCATCACCAGCATGCAGGTCAGAGATACGAACGCTACCAGACCGAAACTGAACAACCAGCGCATTCAACCTCCCCCGGGCGGGTGAAGGTGCCCTACTGCCCACCCCTTCCATTTGGGGACACTTGTCGCAAGCAATGCCGGTCGCCTAATTCGTAGCGACCGCCTCAACCTGTTCCGGCTTCACCAATTCACCCGAGTCATTGCCCCAGGCATTGCGGATGTAGGTGACGACATCGGCGACCTCTTGTGTTGAGATCTGTTCCTTGAACGCAAACATCCGGGTGCCGGTAATTCCATTCAGAACCACGTCGATCTGAACGTCGACCGTTCCGGCGGTCATGGCGCCGTCCTTGTATAATCCCAGCGCCACCAACGGATCGACGATCTTCGGATCCGCGTCGAACTTTGCTCCAACAACAAGCGGCGGAAACGCCCCAGGCACGCCCATGCCGTCCGCTCTATGACAAAACGTGCACTTGCTATCGTAGACGAGCTTTCCGCGTTCAATTGTTCCCTCTAGCGACTGGTCAAGCTCACCATCGCTCGCCGCCGCTTCCTGCTCCTCACCGGGAAACCCGATTTGGGCATGGGAGGCGCTGGACACGGCCACGAGGCCGAGGGCGAACGTCATTGACAGCAGGATCAACAGGTCTCTCATGGGACTATCTGTCTTCGTATTCATAGGGCGGTGTCCTAATCATCACATAGCAACTTCTGTTCCAGAAGCATGTTCGCTCGTTGCGGGACCTACGCGGTGCGAGGCCCGCCGCCAGTACGCGATCGTGCGCCTCAGGACGTCGTGAGCCGAGATGTCCGCGAGATTGGCGATGGCCGCCCATCGCTGGATCGCATCGAAATCCTCGCCCTCGCTGGGCCCATTCATGCAAAAGTCCAACGCTTCCTCGTGCCAAGGAGCAAGTGACGCAACCAGTTCGGTCGTCGTCACGCCCTCCAGCTCTGGCGCGAAACGTGTCACACCGGCCAATGTCATCATTTCCTGGCTGACGCTTGCTTCCGCCAGTTCGGAGACATCTGGTGAGGATCGCAGTCTCCAGTCAAAGGGGCTCTCCGCTTGAGACCATTTCGCTATCAGTGCGTAGCAGCACAAGAAGCGATAGCGGTCCTTCGAGCTGGTCCGCCCCTCTCTATATAGCCGCGCTAGAGGCCAGAAACTCTGGGGTAGCTGTTCTGGAATCGCAATTGGCAAGTCGAGGGCGCTTGGCCAGTGCGGCATGACGCGCCACCTGGCGTCGTGCTTGAGATCGGCAACTCGAAGACCGGCGGCCGAGAAACCTCGGCCGCTGTCGCTCGACCAGAAGTCCAGGAGAGTGCCGACAGCGGCGTGGCTGCGCTCCACGGCCGCTTGAAGACGGACGTCAGACAGCTTGCAAACCACTTCTGAAAGCCGCCCATCTTCGTTGGGAAAGAGATTCAACTCGATCCGCTCGCCACTCTCCTCTTCCCACAGCAGCGTCCTGGTTTCGGCAAGCTGGAGTTCCACACTCCAATCCCTTGAGACCGGATTACCCAATTGAACGGCTACGAGGAATTCGCGGAAACCGCTATCGAGCTGGGATTCATTGGCGCGCTGCCTATCCCCGTCGACCTTCCAGGATGTCGGCAACGAATAAGGAAACCACATTGTACTTCTCTATGTCCGCCGCCCTTGGGTGCCTTCATCCGGCCGCTCCGTTGCTGTGAAACGTGCGGACAATTAACACCCAAGGACAAAGAGCCAAGTTAGCCCTGTGCTCTGCGTTAGATACGCGCAGGGCTAGCCTTCGCCGACGATCGGCTGAATAGTGCAGTGATATGTGGAGCCTTGCGCACCGTAGCACCAGATGATGTCGCTGCTGTACTCGGGCCTGTACATCGGCAGAACGCCTTCGGTGTTGTAACAACCGCACCGCGGACAAATGCTCTTGCCGCAGCAATCGCGGTAGGCGATCAAATAGGATTTGTTGTCCTCAGGATTGACGCAACTCGCCACCCACGAGCTCGGCGAGAGTGTCGTTCCGGGAGGACATGTGGTCACGCCGCCGCCACAGCAGGAACAGATCTGCCCATCAAGCGCGCAAGTCCGCCAGTAGTTGCACTGGTCATCGTTAAGTGCTTGGGGCAGCCAACCGTCGCGCCCCATTGCGTTGGCCTTGGCGCTCCCGCCAACGCGGCGGTCGACCGGAAGCAGGGGCAACAACATGCTGCCGGCGACGGCCACGCCGAACTTCGCCAAGAGGCTTCGCCTCGACGTCCGTTGCGCTACCCTTCTCGTGAAGGCTTCAACAAGATTGTCAAAACGCTTGTTCGAGATCATTTTGCTTTCTCCCTAAACTGTTGGAGTGCCTTGTTGTCGTTCATGGTCATTGCTGAACCGCCGAGCCATCAAGCGCGGCGCGGTCTGCACCGTTGTTGACGGCGTGCATTGCATGATCTGCGTGGTGATGGTGCTTCTCGATGTACTCCTGCATTGACTGGACGCCCAACGTCCTCGCTTCCAGGAGACTTTCGAGATGTTCGCGGGTGTTCACGAGGCCTTTGGCCGCGATTTTCCCATCGCTATTGATCAGGATCGCATAGGGTACGCGCCCGACCTGGAAGCGCATGCCGACTTCGGCTGAAATGACATAGGGAATAGCCCCAAGATCGTGAGTTTTGAGAAACTCCCCATGCTCTTCCTTGGGACCGTCACTAACGACCACGACGTCGAGCTTTTCGTCGCTCGCCATGGCACGGGCGGTCGGCAGGACCTTGTTGCACATTGGACAGTTTGGAGCGAGGAACAGAGCGAGTTGATCTGCCCCGGTGGGACGCTTGCCGCCCAGCGTGATCAAATTGCCTTTGTGATCGCTCAGGTCGAACTTTGGAGACACATCCCCAATTTCCGGCCCCTTGTCCGAGATCACAGCTCCGAGTGGAGCGGATCGCTCGTGCAGGATGCCGACCTGCCGGCTCAGCGCCAAACACACAAAGGCCAGGGCTACAACCGCCATCCAGAGCATGACTTCCGATGCGATGATGTATTCCATACTTAAGATCGTCCTTATCTCGGATCCAGGATCAGCCGTTTCCGGTGCTCGCACGACGTTCGGCCACGAGGGTCGCAATGGCCAAAAGCGTCGCAGACGTGACATAGATAACAATCGCAAAACCGGCACCAAGTGCGCCGAGCAGCCAAGCCGCCCATGACGGTGAAGCGATCGTGGCATACGCACCGGCTGCACTCGCAACCAGCCACAGGGCGCACGCGGTCAAGACCAAATTTCTAACGACCATCCAAGCGCTGAGGTTTTGCTTCAATTCAGAGCTGAAGCAGCCACAATCGATTTCACGGCGGCCGCGAGCCAGGTTAATCGAAATCGCGATCGTGAAGACGAGGAGAAGCGCGGCTGCGCCGACTGCACCGAACACGCGCGTGGCGGGCAGGAGCAGTGCGGCAGCAACCGCGATTTCCACTGGTGGAAGCACTAGCGCAACAGGGCGAACCAAGCTTTTCGGCAACAACCGGAAATTCCCGATGACGCCTTCCAACGTATCAGTCGCTTTGATCTTCGCAGCACCAGCCGCGAAGAATACGACCGCGAGCAGTATCACGCTGAAGGATGTGAAAACCGGTTCGATCATGTTGTTGGTCATCGTCGTCATCGTGTTGCGTGTAGTGCGCTAGTTCATTTCTCGTGCCAAAGAGCCGATTACGGATTGCGCACGAGAAGACGGGGCTCATGACCGAGTTGGTCTACGCCGAAGAGACGCGCGCCACTCCCGGCATCGTAAATGTCGAGGTTTTTGCCATGCGAACTCAGAGCGTAGACGTAAGGCTTGTCGGCCTTGTCGACGGCGAGCGCCACTGCTTCGTGAGCGAGATCGATGGTCTGAACGCGCTCCCCGCTCTTCGTATCGTAAATCCAGACAGACCGGCTTTCGGTCGTATGGGCCCACTTGGCCCGGCGGTCCATCAGGACGTACAGCCGGCCGCTTCCGCTGTGGTAGCTTGCCGGCTGCCAGCCGCCAGGTGCCCAACCGTTCTTACGCTGTTCCTCGGTGACAAGACTCCATGATTTTCCGATCTTGGGTTCGTCTTGCGAGAAATCGAGATGCACAACGTCGCCCCAATAGGAAACCAGAACGATTTCCTCTGTCTGGTAATCGTAGGCAGGATTGTTGAAAGACGGCTGTTTGACCGGGTCATGCACCGGCTCCGTCTGAGTGCGTGAAACTTCCTTGCCGTTCTCATCGAACTTCACGAGGACAAACGAGCCGTCGCGGCAATGGGAGGCAAAACGACGTTCCCCCGCAGGGTATACGTACCAGCACTGAGGAACCTCGATCGTGCTGAGGTGCTTTTCGTTTTCCAGATCGACGATGACAACAGCATTCGCCGGCGCGTACTGATAGGAATAGAGATACTTTCCGTCCTTGGAGGTCGACGCTCCGCCGATATGCACCATCGCCCCCGATCGCGTATCGGGGATGTCGATCAGCTTACTTGGCGTCTCCAGAGTGACGGGATCGTAGACGCCGATAAAATCGTCCCTTTTCCCGTTACTGAAGACGGAAAACCGCGTATCGGCCATGAACAGCTTGCCGTCCTTGGGCGACGGCACCGGGAGAGCGAGCAGACCGGTATCCACGGTGCCGAGATAGGCTCCGTTGTTTCCGTCGATCGGCATGATTCTGGAGAGCACCGTGAATGCCGCCGGATCGACAACGTACATCCGCCGTGCATCAGGCGTCGGAGCTTTAGCAATGTCGGGCGTATCCTGGAGCTCGGTCGTGATGAGTTCGTCCAATTTCCCCATTGCTTCGTCGTCAAGCTCCTGGGCCACGGCCGGCGCCGCGGCAATCGCTAGCACGGGAGCGATCAAGCTCAGAAGTGACAGCCTCCATCTGGCTTGGAGAGTCTTTTTCAGTTCACTGTTTCTCTTCATCTTGCACATCCAATCTTCGCTGACATTTTCGGGAAGGGACGGTCGACACAAGCTACGTGGCGTAGATCAAGACCGATACGAGCAGGAGAGACCCGGAGAACACCAAGGCGGCCGCATCCGTAAGGACAGCGCCTCCATCGTGCTTAGCCATCCACCTCTGCACGCTCCAGTCGGGGACCGGCAGAAGATTCACGAGCAACGGCAGGAACCGACCCAGATTGAGGCTGAAAACAAGCGCGAGTATTACTTGCAAGCTGCCGCTTAAGAGGCTGGCAAGGACCACGATGTAGAGGATCGGCGACATCACATAAGTCGCAAAGTTGAGACCGAGGTGCCCGCCATAGAGTAGTCCGGTGGCCCATTTTGGAAGGTCCATGCGCGCGCCGTGAGAAACCTGCGCCCGCAATTGAGGGTAAGGCATCCTGATAATTTTGAGCTGATGGAGACCGTAAAGCAGGCAAACACTTCCGAGGGCGATCAGTGCCCATGGTGCGGGATCATGAGATAAATTGAACCCCTGGACCGGCAACAGCCAAGCGGCCCCGGCCAGGACGAACGCGAGAAGCAAGCCGCCCACGACGTAGCCAACGCCGTGAGCGGCCATGGTCGGTATCCACCGCATTACCGCCCGCAGATCATGAGGCGAGTCGACGCGCAGAAGGGAGAGAGAGGAGTATCCGCACGGCGACCAAGTGGACAACAGCCCGCCGGTAAACGCGAGGGCGCAAAGCAGAAGAATTACGCCGCCAGAAGTCGGCGACAGAAGCGCCGCGACGCCCGCTCCGGCGGCAGCGGCAAGGAGAATGGTGAGATAGCGCAGGCCGCTCGTGCGGCGCGCCCCTGGAACGATGGCGTCCGCGATGAATGCCTGCCCTTGATCGGGCCCACCGCCCTCGAACGCAACACCAACGGATTCGGCTTGAGCCATTGGACTCCTCCCGATTGACTTCGGACGGCCTTGTTTCCGGCCGTGTTCTTGGATCGAGATCGAAACGCGCAGGCTGGCACTAAGACCCGGGACCATATACTCCGTACACGCCCAGAGCCTTCTCACAAGCTCAACGGTAACAGTCTCATTGTCGCAAGATATTCCGTGGATTTTGCAGGCGTCTTGCTGGAGTCTTACAATACTTGTAAGAATTACCCGTTGGAACGCGACGCTTCGGCGTTTGGAGTTGCCTGCCGCGCGGACTGCAACTTGAGTTCTAGTCCCGATCGCATTCGGAGGCCGAGTTGCGGCGTCAACGCGCTAAAATCTATCGGGAAACTGATCGTTACCCTCAAACCCGGATCGTTGTCGGCGAGTTCCAGTATCGCATTATGAAGCTGGGCAACAGCAACGGCGAATGGCATGCCGATTCCATGGCCGGGCCGAGACGCGTCAAGTCGATGGAAGCGTTGGAGAACAGCCTCCACGGCCTCGGCCGGGACTCCCGGACCGTCATCGGACACGATGATGGAAACGTCGTCGCTCGACGACACGACGGAGATCGAGATCGTCGTTCCGGACGGACAGTGCTGGATCGCGTTTTCGACGATGTTGACGACCAGTTCCATGATTAATCTGGGATCGCCCCGCACAGTCGGAACCTTATCGGGGAGCGACGTGCGGAGCGTCTTTCCGCTATCGTCGATAATCGAATCGAAGGTCTCGATGATATGGCTGGTGAGTGCGCGCAAATCGACATTCTGGAAACGGGAACGGCCGGTGCCCGCCTGGAATTGGACAATGTTCAGCATGGCTTCAAAGATCGCAATGATGCCGTCGACGTCTCCCACTGCACGGCCAGCAATGGCACGGTGGCACGGCGTCATCTCGGCCGCATCTCTCACATCTTCGAGCCGGCTCCGCAGACGCGTCAGCGGCTTCTTCAAATTGTGGGCGATGTCCGAGGAGAGGTAAGTGAGGTTGTGAGCGAGTGTTTCGGACTGGTCCAGCGTCCGGTTCACGTTGTATGCGAGCACATATAGGGAATCGACTGGACCGGGGAATACGACTCGCTTGGTCATATCGCCAGATAGAAACGCGGAAAGCGTCGCACCGATATCGCCGATCCGCCGGTTCGACCGGCGCGATGCCCAGAACACCGCTACGAACGCACCAAGCATGCCGGCGAGGCTCGTCCACAAGACCGCGTAAACGACTTGCACCGGCAATTGGTTCGCGTGAGGTGCGACGATGCCGATAAGAAGACGGCTATCTGCCAACGCGGCCTCGGATATGTGCAATCTACTTGGTTGGTCTCCTCTCTCGACGACGACCGAATTGCCAGTTTTGGACAAAGCCCGCAGGGCAACCTCGACGGGATATTCCGCCTCGGCATCTACCAACCTGTTGTCGGCCTTCTCGAGAAGCCACGCATGCGGCCGATCCGCCCCGATCGAGTCCGCCTGCTGCAGCATCTCTTTCGCTCTCGCCCAGCCATGGTCCCGCGCATATTGGGCAATGCCATCGCGCGCAAGCGACAGACGATCGGTCGTCAATGTCCCGCCCGTCCCGTTGCCGTCAGATATGATCACCGTCAGCGTTGCGCAGGCGGCGAAGAGAAAAGCGAGCCCAACTCCAAGCGCCGCTTTCATCTGATCTGGCGTCATCGCTATTCTTCGTAGATCGAATAGCCGCTTCCGCGGACCGTATGGATAAGTTGCGATTTGAACGGTTTGTCGATTTTCGATCGCAGCCGGGAAATGTGCGTTTCCACGACGCTTGTCTTCGGATCAAAATTGAAGCCCCAAACGCGCTCCAAGAGCATCGTTTTCGACACCACCCGCTGCATGTTGCGCAGCAGAGCCTCGAGCAGCTTGTACTCCAGAGGCAGCAAGTCGATCCGCTCCCCGCTGCGCATCACCGAACGGTAGGTGACGTTCATTTCCAGATCGCCACACCGTAGCGTCTCATGGCTGGAGAGCATTGGCGGACGCCGCCCAAGTGCATTCACGCGCGCCAGCAGTTCAGAAAAAGCAAAGGGTTTGACGACATAGTCGTCCCCACCCTCTTCGAGCCCTTCGACCCGATCCTTGACGCTACCGAGGCAGGTCAGAAACAGGATGGGGATCTTCCGCCCGCCACTTCTCAAAAGTTTCGCGATCGACAGGCCGTCGAGATCCGGCAATTTCCGGTCCAAGATAACAACGTCGTAGTCGTCTTTCATAGCAAGGATCAGACCATCCGCGCCGGTGGAGACGGTGTCGACCGTGTGGGCGGCCTCCGTCAGGCCCGCGCTGATGAATTTGGCATCCTCGTATTCGTCCTCGACCAGCAGTATTCGCACACACGTCCCCTTGACAGGTTCAGTCCACGACACCGTCGCTGTTAGCGTTCAGGACGTGGCAACCAATTTGGCCACGAAGCGAAACTTCGGAGTCCATTGCGGCGCGCTGCAAGAGACTGGAGAGAACCGGCTCCTCTACCCAAACCCCATTCGGTGCCGCGCCGATGCGTGTCCGCCAGGTTGCTCCCGCGCTTGATCGATCCTAGCTTAGCGGCTTCCAGAACCGGGTGGAAGGGCGATATGACCTTCAGGCACGCTGCTTTGGCCGATCCTTACCCGCCCTCAAAGCCGATGGGCCGCGGCCAGGGCATCGTAAATTGCAGCTTCCGCCGAACGTATCTATAGCGCCGGAAGTGAAACCAGAGCGTCGCCACGAAATAAAAAACGACTACGAGGATCAACTCGATTCGATAGGTCAAAAAAATCGAGAAGTATCCCAGGGCACACAACACGAGCAATGCCACCGCCGGCAGCGGATGCAAGGGATGAACAAAGCCGCGCCGGATCGTTCCAACGGGCCACTGGCGCCGAAACAGGATTATCGCGACTCCCATATACGTGTAGACCAACAGCCCCGATAAGATGGAGAGCGTGATGACCTTGTCGAGCGGAGCGAAGATGGCAAATGCCATCGTAACCGGCACCAGGGCCACGATGGCGCGATGCGGCGTCCGGTGCCTCGGATGCACCGCGCACATCCAATTCGGTAAATAGCAATCCCGTGCCATTGCGAAACCTACACGGGAAGCGTCATTGATGCAGGCTGTTGCCGAAGCTATAATCGCCAGAACAGACCCGCAAAACACAAGAACTATCAAAGGTTTAGAGCCAACAAGCTGTGCGGCGCTAAATAGTGGCGTGGTGGTGGCTCCCAAATATTCCCACGGCATCAAACCCGCACATACGTACCAGGTCATGTTTGCGGCCACCAACAACGTGACGATTCCCAGAAGGCTGCCATATGGCAAAGCCCGCGACGGAGAGCGCACCTCTTCGGCGGCTTGACTCGAACCTTCAATGCCAAGGTAGAACCACAAACCGAAATACATCGATGCGACGACTCCGAGCCAGCCGTACGGTAAATCCGTCAGTAGACCTGCGTGATCGAGATGTTCGTATGACCAAGGCTGCGCAACTGCAAACAGGGCCACAATGGCGGCAAAAGCAACGGCAGTAATAAGAACGTTAAAGGTCAGGGTCGTGTAAACGCCTCGATAGTTGAGCCAAGCGAGAGACACGATCGTCAACACGACAATGAGCTTGGGATTGCCCACATTCATGTCGGCCATCGCCGCAACCAAGCTCAACAAGTGCGCGAGTGCGATCGCATTGGCCGCCGCCAGCATGATGTAGGTGAAAATGAGATAGAGCCCCACGTTGAATGCCATCGCGGGCCCGACGATATGCTTTGCTTGCGTGTACTGGCCGCCCGTCGTCGCAAAGGAGGACGTAACCTCCGCGTCGATCGTGGCGACGCAACTGTAGAGCAACCCGCCTAACCAGCAGGCGATTAACGCGGCTAGCGCACCACCTTTGGCGACGGCGTAGTTCCAACCCATGTAGTCGCCGACGAGAACGATCCCTACGCCCAGCCCCCACACATGACGCGGCCCCAAGACTCTTAGGAGCGAGATTTTCTGTTTGGTGACAGGTTCGTCCGCCATCGCGGGAAGCTCATAGCCGTTACGGAAGTTCAACGTTCGGCGAAACGCCGTCCTCGATCTGCACAGATTGCACTTCGGGCCCGTAGATACGCGCTTTGGTGGTATCGCAGGAGCAGCGCCGGATCATCCTGTAGATAGAGGCCGTGTTCAGGATTAAGATGCTCGCCCCGACGATCCCACTCAAAACCACCACGCCTGGAGCGGTAACCATTACAAGGCCCGCTATCTGCCAGAATACGAAGCCAAAAAGTAGCCAGAGGACGGCCACCGAGCCCGCAGCTATCTGCTTATCTCTCCTGGCCATGCGTGCGATCCGAGGATCGACCAATGCGCGTCGCACAAATGCGGCCCTCCAACCAAACTCAACGTCTAGCAAACCATAGGCGCGGCCGATCCCGCAAGGTCTCCGGGCCACTCACGCTGGTTTGCGATCAGACTAAAAGACCACGGTCCGCAATCGAGCGTCCAGTCAACCGCTTTCCCCGGTAGAGCCGTAAGAACGTCCTCCATGTTGCCTAGAGTCTTTCAGGTTTTGACGGAAGCGCATCCTGCATTTTCGAGGTCGTTTGAGCATTCGTTGGGTTCGACGGTTGAGACGAGGAGGCCGACGTGCCGTCATGTGTCCTCGATCGTGCGCTTCTGAGCGATGCGCAGCCCCTGCTTGATCTTTGCGAAGGCCCGTTCGATCGGGTTGAGGCCGGGCGAGTCGGGCGGCAGGTACCAGAGCCTGGCTCCGGCGGCCCTTAATCTTCATCA
This sequence comes from Hyphomicrobiaceae bacterium UBA7697, assembly GCA_002482645.1. GTDB lineage: Bacteria > Pseudomonadota > Alphaproteobacteria > Rhizobiales > Methyloligellaceae > Methyloceanibacter. The sequence goes on along the minus strand of DLGJ01000005.1, from coordinate 550,039 downwards.
TCTGCCTGATGGCTGCCGGTCTGTGCGAGCCGAGAGAGTGATGGTGCCCAGGGGCTGCGTCGTTCAACTGCCGCATCGATCCGCATGATGCCGCTACTGCGTTGATTTACCACGCTTTTTCCTTTTCCACCGTCCGCACTGCGACTATGGTAGCCACACAAATCCGGCACTTCGCTGAGAGTATTTCAGTGAGTACATCGGAGGTTAGCGATGGCGAAGGAGAAGAAGCGTCCAAAGACGGAGCGCGTCTGCAAGGCGAAGAACGAAGGACTTTACCTTCAAACAGTGGGCGAGAGCCGGAGTTGGCTGCTGCGCTATCGCATCGGCGGGCGCGAACACTGGATAGGTCTCGGGCCGTATCGGCACGGCAAACGGATCAAGGGTCTGTCGCTCGACGAGGCGAAGAAGAAGGCACGGAAGCTCCGGGCCGACTACATCGACAAAGGCATCGACCCGCTAGCTGAGAGGCGCAAGGAGAAGGCCGCTCGACTTCTAGCCGAGGCAAGAGACCTCTCGTTCGAAGTCGCTGCCAAGCAATGGTTCGAGCAGAACAAGGACAACTGGACGAACGCGAAAGTTCGCAAGGCGGTCATGTCGTCGCTGCGTCGGTATGCCTTTCCCAAGATTGGTTCCATGAGCGTCCGCGACATTGAAACCGGAGACGTGCTTCGAGTCCTCGACCCGCACTGGCGTGAACATCCGGAAACTTTGGATAAGGTGAGGTTGCGGATTGAACAGATCTTGTCGTGGGCAACCATCAGAGGCTTCCGCGCTCCTGGTGACAACCCTGCAAGGTGGAAAAACAACCTCGCTGCCGCACTGCCAGCGCGAAGCAAGCTCGTACACGTCTCGAGTTTCAAGTCGCTCCCCTATCCCGAGATGCCCGTGTTCTGGCAACGCTTGTCTGAGCGCAAAGGCGCTGCCGCAGCAGCATTACGTCTAGTCATTCTTACCGCCACCCGATCAGGCGAAGTTCGTGGCGCGCGCTGGAGCGAGGTCAACTTCGACAACAAGCTTTGGGTTATCCCCGGCAAGGGTAGATCCGATGCTGAGGACGGTGTGATCGACGGCACCAAAACGCGCGACGACTACATCATCCCGCTGAGCGATGCCGCGCTAAACGTGATCAACGATCAACCAAGAGCGAACGAACTAATTTTCGTTGGCCCGAATGGGCAACTCAGCGAGAACGCAGTGATGATGCTGCTCAAGAAGCGTATGAAGGTCGACGCTCAGCAGCACGGCTTCCGATCCACGTTCAACGATTGGGCACGCGACACTACGGGCTTCTCGGACGAGGTCATCAGGTTTTGCTTAGGTCACGGCGTCGGCAACGATGTCGAAGCGCGTTACCGACGCACCCGCGCCATCGAGAAGCGACGCAAGCTGATGGCGCAGTGGGCCGCCTTTGTCCTTTCGCCGCCGAGGGCTGGCGAGATCGTACCCATCCGCGCCGCCTGAGGAGATTCTGTGTACTGATCAAGCCCACTTTGGGCCTATCGTTTTGGCAGAATGACAAAATCTTAATGTGCCACTTTTTCTGGTCTGTTCAGTAGCTTAAAGGCGTTCCGCACGTCCAACTTGGAATCAGGCCTCTCCGGCTGAGTATGAGTCTATGCGTGGCGCATTCTGGCCGCACGAAGACGAACTGAGTCGGAGTTGCAATCTATGATTGATTTCTTCATCCGCCCCAAGGAGGCGGACAAATACGACGGGCTGAAGCGTACAGCCCGTGAGGACCTAATCCGCAAAGGGTCATACCCAGACGCGATCAAACTGACCGACGCCGAGCACTGCGCCGCCAAAGCGTGGCTCGCCTCGCATGTTCAGTGCTGGCAGGCGTGGCGCGTTGCTCGTCACTTCGGCGAGACCGACCTCCTCTGGCGGGAGTGGTTCGCGCAACATCGAAATCGCGCAGCGCAGCGCGACGGCGGAAAGGCGAGGTAATGAAGGGCACCAAATCACCCGGCTCAGCCTCAACCTTCTGGCGAAAGTACCTTCGCGGCTTCGAAAGCGGGGAGCGCAACCCACCATGCGATGGCTGCACGGCATGTTGCCGCGAACCAAAACTCTTAGTTTGTCTCGATGACGACGAGGTCTCCAGCTTCCCCGAAGCCGTCCAACATGCCGATGGCAAGTGGTATCTGCCGAAGAAGGAGGATGGCTCCTGCGTCCACCTAATCGACGATGCATGCTCGATCTATGGGAAGCGCCCAAGCGGTTGCCGCATGTACGATTGTCGGGTCTTCGTGATGCTGCACTCGCTGCCCTCGGGGCATGAAGTCCTCACTCCGGCGATCCTCAACTGGAGCGAGATGCGGACACCAACTACCGAAGATGTCGATGTCCTCGATGCGGTAAGGCAATCAGCACGCAGGGAGTCTTCTGTTAACTTCGGTGACGCTGTCTGCAATGCGGTGCTCACTTGGGAGGATCATCTCGAAGACACGAGGAGCCATCGTTGCTTTGCTCGTACGTCTCTCGGCAAGCAACTCATCGCAGGAGTCGCCAAGGAAAACGCAGGGGCATGACTCAAATCACAGCGGAGGACGTTCGGCTCCCAGATCCGAACAAGAGGTTCGAGTGCCCGCTCTGTCACGCGAGCCGGGGGACCTCGCTCGCCCTGAAGAACGACAGGCTCGTAGCCCATTGTCATTCAAGCGGCTGCGACGTCTTTGCGTGGATCGCCGAACAGGGCTGGTTGCCACGCCGAGCGCGCCAACGAGCAACGCAAGAGCAAGTCTCGCAGGAGGAGGTGGACGCCGCCAAGTTGCGCCGCGCGTATATCATCCTCCGAGCGGCGGCGAACGCCAATGCTGGCAAACCGGTTGACTATCTCGCCGCTCGCGGCATCGACGTTGTTCCGCCTGGTGCGATGCTAATGCCGCGCGAGGTGAGCCGGAAAGTCCTGAACAGGAACTTCGCGGCGATGGTCCTTCCCGTCTGCGACAAGGACGGGCACCTCGTCGGCGCACAGACCACACTCTTGTCACGAGACGGCACGAGAAGGATCAGGGGCGGAAAACGCTCCTACGGCTCGGTTAAAGGGGGCTTCGTTCAACTCGGCGCGGTCGATTCGAAGCGTCCGCTGATCGTCGCGGAGGGGATCGAGACCGCCCTCGCGGCGAGCCAGATCGCGGGTGGGCTTCCCGCCATCGCCTGCTTGGGAACTTCGAACATGAAGACGGTCGGCATTCCCGAATGCTCTGAGGTCGTAATCGCCGCTGACCCTGGCGAAGCGGGGCAAGAAGCCGCCACGGTCCTTGCCGAGCGCGCGGTCCAATATCGCCCCACTCGCATTGCGACACCGCCGAAGGGCGATTGGGCTGATGCGCTCAAGGAGGTCTACGACGACCCTGAGAGCCTGCTCCAACTGAAGCGCCGCCTCACCAAGGCGAAACGCTTCTCGGACACGCCGCGCCTGCGTGCCTTCACATGCGAGGAGTGGGTCGCCCTCGACATTCCGCCCCGGCAGCACTTTCTCAACCCTGTCTTGCCGGTTGCTGGAGCAACGCTCCTGAGCGGGCAAAAGGGCAATGGCAAGACGCGGATCGTTTTCGCGATTGCGGAGGCGGTTGCCACCGGTTCACCGATTCTCGACTGGAAGTCGGACATTGCGGGTCGGGTGCTCTACATCGACGGCGAGCTTCCGCAGCACACGGTTCAGCACCGCGTGAGCCGCCTTGGTCCGACCGACGGCAATCTAGCCATCATCAGCCGCTATCACCAGATGGATCGCGGCGTGAGGATGGGGAAGCTGAGTGACCAAAGTCTTCGAGACGAGATCGACCGGGTGGTCGAAGAGGGTGGGTTCAACGTCATCATCCTCGACTCTTATTCTTCTCTTTGCGGAGAGGATGAGAATGACATCGAGGCTTGGCCTCAGATCGAAGACTGGGTCATGGGTCACCGTGGATGCGGACGCTCCGTCCTTTTGATCATGCACGAGGGCGTGGAGAAGGGACGCGCGCGCGGCAGAACTAAGAGGTGGGATCAGTTCGATAACACCATGCGCGTCGAAGCTCTCAAAGAGCGTCACGACGAAGACGAGGATTGGTTCTACTACCTTCTCGAATTTACAGCCGTTCGCGACGAGGGCGAGGATGACAACTTCCTGCGGCGGCAGATCGTTCGCGCGCCGAAGGGTGGACACTGCTCTTTCGAGTTCATCGAGGTTCCCGAGTCAAAAAAGCCAGGCAAAACTCGTAACGCGGAGCGTGACCAAGAGATTAGGAAGCTCGCCGACGATGGTGTCAGTCCAAAAGAGATCGCGACCATGTACGGCATCAGCCGCCCGCGCGTCGTACAGATTTGCAACAGCGAAGAGTAAGTAAGTTGAAAACCATAGGGTCTACTTTCCTTTCTTACACTCATCTTATTAAGAATGGAGAGAGGCGGGACAATGCGCGAGCGAGGATGTGTCAGTAAGTTAGGGAGACTACGTCTCCCTAACTACTTACACCCCGACGATTCCCCGCTTCATTCTTTCGCGCGTGACCTTGGAATTCAAGTTTGCGCGCGGCACCTAGTAAGATGCCACCCTCCGCGTGGCGTATGTAGAGGGCAAGGAGATCGTCATGCGCAGAACCAAGGAGATCACTCCGCAGGCTCAGGTGCTGCTGATGATCAGCAAGCTGCCTGAGGACGAGCAATACGAGGTCATCGAGCGCGCGCAGCGCATTCTGCGCCATCGCGAAGAAGCGACTCGACGCCGCGCACCCCGTAACCACAGATGCTCTGGACGTATTCAGGTAGTGCCGGTCGAGGAGTTCGCTTAGACATGACGCTTACTAAGGTTGTCCGCGCACTCCAAGACCTAACCATCGACGAAAGCCACGGGTCTACTCACGCCTGCGCTCTGACTCACGCGTAAGAGCCTTTGCCGCGAGGAGCTTTCGATCCTCAATCGTTCGGCATAAACTTGTCGAATCTCAGAGGACCGGCCATGGCTTATTGGGTGTATGAGAGTATTCCCTTGCGGAGGACCAGAGTCCCTTCCGCCACCTGCTCGTTTTGTCAACATGGACGAGGCATACATGGAGGTGGGAAACGACCAACGGGAGCCTGGTTTGGCCCCTTCGAGACCATAGCTCAGGCTGAACTCTTGGCGGCGTCTCGCAAGCGAATTGACAACAAGAGATGCCCAGAGTGCCTACCTGCCTCTGATGAATATGACATCGACGATGAATCATACGCATTGCTCCCACCTTCGGCATCCACGCCACGCAGGGGCATGCAAAGACGAAATCCAGCAGAAGCCCCCCAAGCAAGCCCGCCTGCCGCGGCGCATCGATGGGGTGACTCCTAGTAAGATCCCCCGTCCCACACTTGATTAATAATCAAGATGTGCGATGCAGCTAAATCCTAGCCATCGCCGTTTGATGCTGGCTTACAGCCGCAAACAACACCTCGCTGGATCGGCTCTGGTGGGGTGTCTATTCAACTCATCGCTCCCTGCAGCCGAGAGGGAATTCTTAAGGCTGCATACTCAAAATGCACCTTAAGAGCCAATCAGGGAGCGACCGATGGCAGCAGATTTGGGTGAGATAAGAAAGGTTCAAATCCGGCACCACTGGGTGCACGAGGAGCACGAGTTCACTCCTTGGCTTGCTCAGGAAGAAAACATCGCGCGGCTAGCCAACGCTATTGGCCTTGAGCTCCAAGTTGAGGGGATCGAGGTCCCGGTCGGACCGTTCACAGCCGATGTGTTGGCGAAGGATGCATCGGAAAACTATGTCCTAATCGAGAATCAGTTCGGAAGAACAGACCACGGCCATCTTGGTAAGATGCTCACCTATGCTGCGACGCTTGACGCAACAGCCATCGTCTGGATTGCCGAGAAGTTCACTGAAGAGCACCGCAAGGCCATCGAATGGCTGAACGAAAGTGTAAGTGATGACTTGCGCCTATACGCGGTCGAGATGGAATTGTGGCAGATAGATCAGTCTAGGCCCGCTCTTCGCTTCAACGTCTTGAGTGAGCCAACCGTCATCAGCAAACAGGCAAATGCTGTTAAGGCTGCGGGCGAGATGACCGCAGCAAGAAAACTCCAGTACGATTTCTGGACCGCAGTGCGAGACGAACTACTTGAACGAAAAATCCTGACTAGCGCGCACACGCCGCGTCCCCAGTACTGGTACAACGTTGCGCTGGGTCGATCCAACATCCACCTGTCAAACATAGCGAACACCGCGGAGGGCAAGATTGGCGTACGCGTGTACATCAGCAACAGGGTCGCCAACGCCGCATTACCGCAATTCGAAGCCCAGCGATCCGAGATTGAATCAGAAATAGGTCGGAAGCTGGAGTGGGACCCGAACCCAGATGCAGGCGATAAGGTAATACGGCTTCAGCGTGATGCGGACCTTGCTGATCGTGACAGATGGCCTGAGTACATTTCGTGGTTGGTCGAGATGATCGACAAGTTCAAGAAGACGTTCGGACCGCGGGTGAAGAGACTCAGCCTTGATGATACAGCGGCGTAGGCTCAGAACTAGATGAAGGGCCTTTCCCCTGGCCGGTCCACCTCGGACAGGGACGCTTTCACTCATTAGGCGGACTCCTGTTCCCCTCATTTGGGCCGCTCAAAGGCGCGTGGGGTGGCGTCGTCCGCCTTCCCGGCCAACCATGCCTACGTCGCCAAGGCCGCCGCACATGAATCCGGCTGTCGCACGCATGTACCGCTTCTTCGGGCCAAACGGGGATGTCTGTTCAGGTTCGAAAAGAAGCCATCGCTTCTCCACATGGCCATGTCTGCTAAGTGCCAGGAACAGACATGATTCGGTCAGATCTTCACACCCCGACGTGGGAAATCGAGCACTTCGTCACCCAAGACTAGCTAGGACAGATCATCAATCTCGTCGACGTCGCGAAGCGCCGTCTCATCGTGAATGAGAACAGCTATGCAGGATTCGGCCAATTCGCTCAGCAAGCGTTTAGCACCTTGTGCTCCGCTCAAGCCTTCCAACAGGCCGAAGAAGCGGCGCGGCCAGAGCACAGGGTTGCGTTGTTCTCCGGCAGGAGTCGCGGGGAACACGATCAACCTGCCGTTCTGTTCCTTAAACTTCGCGCCAAGAGCTTTGATCAGATCCACGGTGAGGAATGGCATATCGCCCGGCACGATCGCAACGCCATCGAGACTGGCGGAGAGCCCGGCAACACCCCGCGCGATTGAGCCGCCCATCCCATCGTGCCAATCCGCGTTATGGACGAAGCGAACCGGCAAGTCCTCAAGAACGATCTCTACAGCTCCGGCGTCGTGACCCGTGACGACGAGCACCTCGTCGATGCAATTGGCCCCAAACAGCGTTTCGGCGACGGCCCGCACCATCGGCCGTCCATCGATGTCCGCGAGAAGCTTGTTGGCGTCGCCGAAACGCGAAGAACGCCCTGCGGCGAGCAGGATCGCGCCCAGCCCTGACATCAGTCCGCCCCGCGCGCCACCTTGACGATCTCGGCGAGGATCGAGACGGCAATCTCCGCCGGACCCTTGGCGCCGATGGCGAGTCCGACCGGCGCGTGGATGCGTGCGAGATCGTGCTCCTCGAAGCCGGCGGCACGCAAGCGCTCCAGGCGCTTGGCATGGGTCTTCCTCGACCCGAGCGCCCCGACATAGAAACAGTTGGATCGAAGCGCCGCCGTGAGCGCCTCATCGTCGAGATGCGCCGCGTGGGTCAGCGCCACGACCGCCGTGCGCCCGTCGAACGCAGACGCGGCGAATTGCGGCTCGGGCCAATCTTCGAAGAGTGTCATGCCTCCGAAGCGCGCCGCGCTTGCGAATGCGGGACGGGGATCGACGATCGCGACGTCATAACCGACGCGGGAGGCGAGATCCGCAAGTACCTGGCTGATATGCGTCGCGCCGGCGAGGAAGAGCCGGACGGAAGGCATCAAGACCAAGACAAAGAAATCCCCATCGTCTCGCGTGACGACCCCGCTCTCGCCCGCTGAGATCCGCGCGGCGAGCTCGGGAGACAGGGCCGATGCAGCTTCGACGAGGTTTCGTTCACCGGTCTCAAGATGTGTCGTCACGGCGATCGGACGTCGGAACTTTTGCGCGTCAAGAATGCGATCCAGAAGGCTTCGGTCCGCTGCTTGCAACGTCTCGACAAGAACCTTGATTGTGCCGCCGCAAGGGAGTCCCGCGCGCCATGCTACCTCGTCGGCGACGCCGAATTCGAGAAGCTTGGGCTTGGCATTCGCAATGACGTCTTGCGCCTCGGTGATGACGTCAATCTCCACGCAGCCACCCGAGACGGAACCCTCGAAACGACCGTCCGGCGCGACGACAAGCTGACCACCAACGGGCACGGGCGCCGAGCCCCAGGCGGATACCACGGTCGCGAGGGCGACCGTGTCGAACGCCTCTAGCCAGTCGCGCGCGACCGAGATGGGGGTGGATTCAGCCGGCCGCGGCAACTCCACCCGATTCATCGGTCTTCTCCTTATTGCTTAGAGATCAGGACAGGCGGCGCCAGTCTCGACCCACGCTTTGATCAGAGCCCCGAACTGCTCTTGGGTGCCGGGCGCGGGGCTGCGCCCCTTGCCCGGATTCCAGCCCCAACCCACCAAGGAGTCCTCGGACATGTGGTGTATCAGGTCTTCCAGGCTCATGCCGCCGTTCCGCTCGGGATCCTTGATCTGGACGCAAATCTCACCGAGCGACTTGCCCTGCCACGCCATCTCGATGGGCGCCAAATGCCAAAGCGGATGTCCCGGCACGCCAGCGAGGTCAACATTGGCGCGCTGGTGACAGGTCGGGCATTGCATCCCGACCTCGCCGAAGCCGCCCGCGCCCCGCAGCACCAATGGGATGTGTGGATGGCGGTCTTCGCCCTGTGTAGGGCGATTACCCGCCGGATGGCAGTTAAGGCATCTAGGATGCTGGATGACCTTGCCCGCCTCGGTGAAGATGGCGGCCGAGCGCTCGCTTTCGTCGGTGATTTCAGAGAAGGCGCTTACAGGCTTCAGCGCATTGCCACCGGTCTCAGGATTTGCCAGCGACAACCCGATGCCAGCCGCAAGCACCATCAAGCCCGCACCAAACGCCGTCAGGAGAACGCGCATGTCCTGTCGCCTCTAAACTTTCAAATGATCCGCTTTGAGCGGGGGCCTGCGTAGCCTCACTCCCGTCGCCGCGTACACAGCGTTGAAAACGGCCGGCACCAAAGCCGAGGTTCCGGGCTCGCCCATGCCGCCAGGTGCCTCGTCGCTCTTGACTATGTGGATATCGATCGAGGGCATCTCGTTCATGTGCAGGGCCCGGTAGTCATGAAAATTGCTCTGTTCGACTCTGCCATCCTTGAGCGTGATCTCATCAAACAGGGCCGCGCTGAGGCCATAGACGATTGCACTTTGCACTTGCGCTTCAATGGTGTTCGGGTTGATGACGACGCCGCAATCCACCGCGCAAGTGACGCGCTTAACGTTAGCTTCGCCGCTCTTGGAGACCTCCACTTCGGCGACCTGCGCCATGAAGGACGCGAAAACATTCTGTACGGCGATGCCGCGACCGGACCGCTCGGGCAGCTTCTCGCCCCATCCGGCTTTCTCCGCCGCGAGTTCGAGCACTGCCAATGCGCGCGGCGCTTTGGCAAGGAGCGCGCGGCGATATTCTAGGGGATCCTTGTTGGCCGCGGCCGCGCACTCGTCGATAAAACTCTCGACTACGAAGATGTTGTGAGAGGGGCCAACACTTCGCCAAAAACCGGTCGGAATACCAGGCGGCTCATGCCGCACGTATTGCAGCCTCACGTTGGGAATCGCGTAAGGCATCTCCAGGGCACCATCGACAGTGTCAAAGTCGTACCCGTCCTTGAAGGCGGGCGAAGCCCACCGCGCAATGACGGACGACCCACAGATTCGGTGACTCCACGCGACTGGCATCCCGTCTGAGTCGAGACCGGCATGGAGCCGGTCATAAAAACTCGGCCGGTACAGGTCGTGCTGGATGTCTTCTTCACGGCTCCAGATCAGCTTCACCGGCCCATCGACCTGCTTCGCGATCTCAACTGCCTTGGCAATAAAGTCGACCTCGAGACGCCGGCCAAACCCCCCGCCCAGCATGTGGTTGTGCACGACGACCTTTTCCGGCGGAAGCCCAGTCAATTCCGCTGCGACGGCTTGTGCGCGGCCGATCACCTGTGTTCCGACCCAGATGTCGCAACCTTCCTCGCGCACGTGCACAGTGCAGTTGAGAGGCTCCATCGTGGTATGAGCGAGGAACGGGACCTCGTAGATTGCCTCCAACGTCTGAGAGGCGTCTTCCAGGGCCTTCGGAACGTCACCCTCATGGCGGACGAGCACGCCGTCCGCCTCGGACGCTTTTGCCATATCCGCAACGATGTCCGATGTCGTCAGCTTGGCATTCGGCCCCGCGTCCCACTCAATCTCGAGCGCAGCCAAGCCTTTCTTCGCCGCGCCCATGTTCGTGGCTACGACGGCCACGGTGTCAGCGGTTTGAACGACTTGCAGGACGTTCTTGATTTGAAGCGCCTTGCTGGCATCGACGCCCTTGAGCTTTCCGCCAAACACCGGGCAGATAGCCAACGTCGCGATCTTCATGCCCGGCACTTTTGCGTCGATGCCGTAGATGGTCTTACCGTTGACTTTGTCGGGCGTGTCGAGCCGCTTGGCAGGCGTGCCAATCAGTTTAAAGGCGCTCGGCTCCTTGAGGGCGACCTCCTCGGGGACGGGCACCATCGCAGCCTTCTCGGCCAATGCGCCATAGCCGAGTTTCCGGCCGCTAGGCTCGTGGATCACGTTGCCGCTCTCGGCGCGGCAGCTTGAGGGCTCGACGCTCCATGTGGTGGCGGCCGCGGCGATAAGCATCTCCCGAGCCGTCGCCCCCGCCTTGCGTAGGGGCTCGTAAAATGCGCGGATCGACGTTGACCCGCCGGTCACCTGAGATCCGATGAGACTGTTGCTGTAGAGCGCGCCGTCGGGAGGAGCTTGCTCCGTTTGAATCTCAGAAAGAGCGACTTCAAGCTCTTCCGCAATGAGCATGGGACATGAGGTGAAGGTGCCTTGTCCCATCTCAACTTGGGGAACGATGACGGTTACGCGACCGTAAGGATCGATCCGGATGAACCCGTCAGGTGAGAAGCTCTCGGCTTCAATCGTCTCTCGGGCGTCCACTAAACGCGACGGAAGGCTGAATGCGATAAGCAACCCGCCGCCAGCAGCGACGCTCGCGCGCAAAAAGCCTCTTCGGGACAGGTTTGCTGATTGTGTGTCATCTCTCACACGTATGGACACGCTCAATCTCCCTGTGAGGTCTGAGCGACTTGCTTGATCGCTTCGCGAATACGGACATAGGTGCCGCAACGGCAGATATTGCCCGCCATGGCGGTATCGATGTCGTGGTCGGTCGGCTCAGGCGTCGATGCCAAGAGCGCAGCCGCAGACATGATCTGCCCGGACTGGCAATAGCCGCACTGGACCACCTCCAGATCGAGCCACGCCTTCTGGAGCTCCTCCCCGATCGGCGTGTCGCCGATGGCTTCGATGGTCGTGACGGAGGATTCGCCGAGATCGCCGACGGGCATGACGCAGGAGCGCATCGGCATGCCGTTCACATGCACGGTACAAGCGCCGCACAGCGCCCGGCCGCAGCCGAACTTCGTACCCGTCATGCCCAGCACGTCGCGCAGAACCCAAAGCAGCGGAATATCGCTGTCTACGTCGACCTCGTGCTCAACGTCATTGACTTTGATCTTGAAGGTCATCGCCTCACCCATTCTTACGCGGGTAAGGCTGTTTGCCGCTTTTGGCGCCCAGCCTACTGCGAACTAAAACGATCACACTATGGGGCCGGACTTCGACCCCTCGAAAGCGCAAATTTTGTGCAGCCGCTCGGCATGCTCGCGGCCTCTAGCAATTGAAAACTAGCCCCTTTGGTTGAATGCGTCAAATGTCAAAAATGCCTAGATTTGGGCCAAATCAATGACGGCGGTCTCGCAGGCCTACTCGGCTACAAGCCGTTTGCTTCGTTTCGAGCGTTCCGCCTAAGAACCTGTGGCGGCTGCCCGAACGCGCGCAGAAAGGCGCGGCGCATCTGGTCGCGATCGCTAAATCCCGTCTGGCGGGCCACAACGTCGATGGGGTGGCTGCTCTGTTCCAGCAGCGCTCGAGCCGCTTCTACGCGAAGATTTTCAATCGCCTTTGCCGGCGACTGTCCGGTTTCAGCGTGGAACGCGCGACTAAATTGCCGCGGGCTCAGATGAGCCGCCTCCGCAAGCTGAGGGACTGTTAGCGGGGTGTGTAGGTTTTCGCGTGCGTAGGCGAGAGCAGTCTGAATGCGATCTGATTTCGGAGCCAATTCAAGGAGCGTGGAGAATTGAGACTGTCCGCCTCCGCGACGATGATAGACGACGAGCTTTCGAGCAACCGACTTGGCGGCTGCGGGCCCAAGGTCATTTTCAACGAGAGCGAGGGCGAGATCTATTCCAGCAGTCATCCCCGCCGAGGTCCAGATCGGGCCATCGTTTATGAAGATCCGATCTTCCTCGACCTTCGCGCCAGGGAACCTTCTCTGCAATTCTCGCGCATGAAGCCAGTGCGTCGTGACGCGACGACCGTCTAGAAGGCCTGCATCCGCAAGCACGAACGCACCAGTGCAGATCGCGACAACGCGGCGATAGTTGCGCGGCGCATCCCTTACAAACTCGACTAGGGCTGGGGACACGGGTTCGGGAAAGGTCGCACCTCCGACGACCAGCGTGTCCCCCAGCTCAGCATCGAAGGGCTCACAGGCGAGACGCATGCCAGAGGAGGTCTTCACCGCACCGCCTTGCTCAGAGACGAAGCGGAGATCGTACAGGGCTTGACCCTCCAGCATATTGGCCGTTTCGAAGACGGAAACAGCAGCAAGGGCCATTGCCGAGTAGCCGGGATAAATGACGAAGGTGATGCGGCGCATGGTTCAGCATTGTGTCCTAAATATACGCTTATATGACATTTCGGACGCGCCGCGGCAAGCTTATATTCCTCTCCAGCACTACGGAGAGGAGTACATTCAATGAGCAGTCCCAAATCCAAAGGCGTCGCTGTCGTGACCGGTGCCTCGTCCGGCATGGGGGCCGTTTACGCCGACCGGCTTGCGAAGCGCGGCTATGATTTGATCTTGGTAGCGAGAAATGCGGAGCGTCTGGAATCTGTCGCCAATCAAATTCGCGGCGAAACGGGCCACGAGGTTAAGACCATTCCCGCGGACTTAAACGACAGGTCCGACTTGGCCCAGATCGAGACCCTGCTCAGAGATGACAAAACGATCACCATGCTCGTCAACAATGCCGGCGTCGGCTCCGTTGCCTCGATTCTGCAAGCCGACGTTGACGTGATCACGGACATGATCGGTTTAAACATTACCGCTCTGACGCGACTGACATACGCTGTAGCGCCCTCATTCGTTGCTCGAGGCAGCGGTACGATCATAAACATCGCGTCGGTTGTCGGTATTGCATCCGAGCTCCTCAATGGCGTTTACAGCGCGTCGAAGTCCTACGTGATCAGCTTTGGCCACTCGCTTCAGAAGGACCTCGCTGACACAGGCGTGCGCGTACAAACTGTTCTTCCTGGTGCTACGGCAACGGAGTTCTGGGACGTGGCGGGCTATTCTGCGCAGAAGACATCTCCCATCACGATGTCAGCGGAGGACGCCGTGGATGCGGCGTTGGCTGGTCTGAACAGCGGCGAGGTCGTCACTATCCCCGGTCTGCATGAGGGTGATGCGTGGAACCGTTGGGAGGCCGACCGGCGCGAGCTCTCGAAGAAATTCGGAAACGCAAAGCCAGCGCCACGTTATGGGGTCGCGGCTTAGGAAGCTCAAAATGCCCTATCTGCAGCTCGATATCGCTGATCGGTGCTCCCCAGGCGACAAGAAGCGCCTCGCTGCAGCAATGTGTGAGACGTATTCCCGTATGATGTCCATGGACATCAGGCGGATAAGCGTCGGCATTCGCGAACTCGAGAAAGGTGGTCTATGGAAAATCCCTGAAGTTGGCGGGGAACCTGTGCCGGTATCAATGATGATGCTCGACATACGAAGCGGCAGGGCGCCAGAACCAAGAGAGGCGGTCGCCAAAGCACTTTGCGCGCACTGCATTAATATCCTCGGCCTATCCGAAGATCGTCTCAACGTCGAATTCACCCAACACTCTGGCGACGAGATGTATCATCCGACCTTGGGCGGGTTCAGCCCGGATTGGGAACCGGCCGAGCACTAGCGTTCATCAGCCTGGGATTCGCTCCTAACCCGTCTTCGACGGCTGTCTGCTTTGGGTCATTAGCAGACCTTTGGATCGCATGTTGAACACGTCTGATTTCCGCCAATTGGCCGACACTCTTTCCGCCGCAGGCTTAGGCCACTAAGCGGCCTGTGCGTCGGGCGCATCCGGCTCATTTCCTTCCTCCCTGGCATTTATGGGTCACCAAGACCGATGACGCCGGACGTCGATCCAAGGAGCCCACAAACTCGCCAAGGCCCAAGATTTCGCTGGTTCGATGCCCGCTGTGGGCATCACACGTGGCGCATTCCTGCTCATTTCGGCTTCTATCTACCGAGTTACCACCAGTTTAACTACCTGCTCAGCCTAAGGGCATCCTCCGCCTCCCCTTCAATTCTAAGTCTCGGCAAAGCGCCCGGGGCGCGGCCGGGAGTCGTCAAGGAGCGTTAACAGCGCCGGTTGCTCACCTTTGCCTTGTGCTAGGCTTCAAGCTGCGCCCTGCGCGGCACGCAAAGGCTACGCCAGCTATAGGCACGGCCTTCAACGATGATGGTGTCGGGCTTACTCAGGGGTTTTTCCCGGCGGTTTGTGCATGCAAACCGGACTTGTCGTGCGGCTAGAAGCGGAAAGCGGCTGTCACAGGCCGCCCGCACTCAGTCATCGCCTATCAGCAAGACGCAAGCATCACCCTGAGGTGTTAATAGCGTTGTCTGCTGCCTGCCACGAGTGACACTCACACGAAGATTCTGTCGTGATTGATCGCTAATCTGATCGCGTTCATTTCTCCGAACAATTCTATCAAGGTTCGCAACGATCTTTCCTTTTGCCACACGCGGCCAGCCTTCGAAAATAATCACCTCGTCAAATTGCTTTCCTTTGGCCTTGTGCATGTTCATTACCACCACGCCTCTTTCTGGTTTGGCCTTGGTGGAGAAATGCTCTTGAACGAAAGCCTGCCGTGTGATTGCCAGTGCATTAGTATATGCACCTGTATTACGCCACTCTTGGGATAGTTCCTGCCGGAGCTGTGTTCCACGTTCCAGCAGTCGTACGTTGCGTGCTTCCTGCGCGAGGTCCTTTAGTCGCGGGCAGTCGCAACCCTCCAAGACACGCCGTATGGCGCGCCAGTCTTTGTCGGGATCGCCCGTCAGCGGAAGTGCACGAACCGCGTCATAGGCGGCCAGTATCGCTATCAGGATGCTGTTTTTTCGCATCGCTTTGCCTGTTGCCCGACGAGCAAGCCACTCTTCATAAGCCTTTCGAATTCTTCTTGCTTCTTGAAGATCATTTTGCGTGGGTGAATCGCCGCCTTTTCCATGAAAATATCCGCACAGCAAATCGGTGCACTGTTCGAGATGGCGGCCATCTACATCGGGCTGCATCAGAAAGGCAATCAGCTCCGCACCGAGGATAGCTGCTTCCATCTCTATAACCGCAGAATGGGGAATCGCGGCCATTCCTGCCGGAGGTTGGCGGAATGCGTCAGAGACGAACCGGGTCATCTTTTTCGTGGGGACTAGGATGGCGAGAGACCAGTCGGGTCCACCTTGCGCTAGCCGCTTCCGCGCCTTGTAGGTCGCTGTCACAAGCGCTGTGAATGCCGGATCAGCGCCTGGCTGATAACCCATCACTTCTACCCCCACATAGGGCTCTTTGCGAAATTTTCCCTTGAGGATGTCGTTGCCAAACGCGGCAATGTCTTTGCCAGGGCTTCGGTGGTTTTCGGTGCTTAGGTCTATCTCGGCAGGGGCGAACGTCTCTCTGAATTGATCGAGACGCGCCGGATCGGCGCCTATCCAGTCGTATATGCGCTGTTCGGGGTCAGCAAGCGCAATGAGGATGCTGAATTGTCCTAACGCTTGAACAACGCGCCACTGCTCAGCATTTGTGTCCTGAAACTCATCGAGAATGATGACCGGATACATGGTTCCGATGAGTCGTCGAATTCGTTCGCATCCGTGCAGGTTGTCTGCAACGAAGGGCGCGAATAGGTCAAAGCAGATGCGGCCTTCCTCACGCGCAAGCCGCATGCGTTCCTCATTTTCCTTTGCTGCTTTTTCCGTTTTTGCTGCATCAGTCAGCTTCGAGTCAGCTGGATATGCACTACGGATTGTCGAGAGGGCGATCGCCTCCGCGGGCGGCGTTAGGATCGATATCGACCTTGGAAGCCCAACCAAATAGCCATGCGTTTTAAGAATGCGCCAAAAGAAGGAATGGTAGGTCTCAACGTCAATACGTCTCTTGTGCTCGCGCGGTATCTGCTGCTCGAATTCGATCGCCTCCACGACTCGCGAGACGGTCGCGCGAGCAAAACTAAGGAATAGAATTTTGCCACCAGGGCGAAGTTGGTGCTCGGCTATTTGTGCCGCTTTGAGAATAGAAATTGTGGTTTTCCCGGAGCCGGGCCCACCTGTAACAAGCAGGTGGCCGTTAGCATCCATGATCGCCTGCTGTCGTTCGGTGAGCTTCACTCCTCCACCACTTCTGTCGCTTCTGCCGCATTACCGATTGCGGTCTCACCCTCAGCGCTTGGAGGTTCGCAGGCTTTAATCAGCGAGAGGCACGCATCACGAAGCCATTGGGGTATTTCGTTCTCACTGCATTGAGCGAGAAAATCAGCTACGCCCCAATTCGCTTTGGTCCACGCAAAATACTCTCTGAGCGCGTCCGATGCAGTGTCTTCCGGATTTGCGTATTTGGCTGCAAGATGGGGTGGCCAGTCAATAAGCTTTGAGAATCGCTTTAGCGCGTGCTCAGCTGTGTTCTTGAGAACAAGATCCTCGAAGCCCTTCTCTCCGTGAGATAGGAATAGCTCCACCTGAGCCTCGATTAGGGCCTTGTTTTCTGGGGCCTGCTTATCGCACAGAGAAAAAGTTCTCTTGCCAAGCTCTCTATATAGCCTAGCCATATCGGGAATATTGGTGTCACCGCCGGCGTCAATGGTGCAAATGCCTAGCGCTTCGAGGGAGGAATACGTATCGGGCTTCAGCTCTGCGAGGCGCCGACAAACGACAGGAAACGCGGCCGCTTCAGTAGCCCCTTCGGCGATAAGAATTCTTCGTGCCAGCAAACCCTCGCAGAATCTGGTGCGAAACTCCTGCCTGTAGCGCTTTGGTTTGACGCTCTCCGGCAAAGCAATCTGACGCTGGGCAAGATCGCCGTCGGCGTTACGCCCCAGGACGACAGTTTCTTCGAGGTTAAATTCCTCAAGCACATACGGCGAATGGGATGTGAAGATCGTCTGCGAGGACAATTTGCGAATTTCATGCACAATGCGCTTCTGCGCATATGGAGGGATTGCGGTCTCAGGTTCCTCCATCGCGAATATGACGTTTTGCTTGTCCTCGGCAATCTCTGAGAGCATCGCTAGAACAAGCATGTTGATCGTTCCTGTGCCCTGCCGATAGAACGGCGCCACATGATCGCCTTCACCTGTCGCTATGAAGGCCGTAATCACTTTGCGTAGATGCTCGCGCGTCAGATTGGACACCTTTAGGCAAGGTTCGATTCCCCACTCCTTCGGCACATACTTCTTTAGAGCCGTGTTGATGCTTTCAAGTATCCCGGAAAGACCAAGCTTAGGGTGGCTCGCAACTGAGTAGGTTGCGAGCGTGGTGATGGTGTCCTCCCACATCTGAGGTCTGACTTCCTTTAGGCGCAGGATAATGTCGAGAAGGCTGCCTCTTTCGAGGCTTAGTGCGCGCGAGCCCGTACGAAGTGATCGTAGGTAAAGGTATCCGCATATCTGTTTGTCTTTTTTTGAAAAGCCGACGGGGGATTCGGATTCTGCGAGGCTTCGCGTGAAGTAGGTGCCTCCTTCGAAATCGTCTTCCTCCGGATCGTAGCGACCGAGAAATGTCACCCGCAGCGCTTCAGTTATGTGGTCTGCATCGACGCCGGCCGGATCAGGGGCATCGTAGAACGTATCGGATTCGGAGTTCCAAAATTCAATGTAGTCGCCAAACCTGGCCTTCTGTTCATCCGACAGGCCGACGACACACACCTCAACCTCAATGCGAGGGGCTTCGCCGCCCGATTCCCCTGTCTCTTCAGCTTGACCCTCCGCCGGCGTATCGGTGCCATCAGGCGGGACGGCACCAGGAGCGCGGTAACTGCCTTGAAAAAAATCGTGCTCATCGACGGGCGGTCGGCGGTTGAGCCGGTCTGGTCCGAGAACAAGGTCAATTGCCTCAAGGACCGTGGTCTTGCCAATATTGTTGTCGCCGATCAGGACAGCGTGGTTTGGCAGAAGAAGCGTTCCGGCCTTAATGCCTCTAAAATTCTCGATGTCTACCCGCGCTACTTTCAAAGCGATCATCCCCCTCTATCGCTGTCAGCTTGCCTTTTCCAATCCGGCTAAAACCTCACGAAAGCTGTTCAGCCCGGCTTCAAGGTTCTCGATGATTTCTTCGGCAAGCTCGTCTGGTTCGGGGAGGTTGTCGAGATCGGTCAGGCTCTTGTCTTTGAGCCAGAAGACATCGAGACTCGTCTTATCGCGGGCGCGCAGCTCCTCGTAGCCGAACTTGCGCCAGCGGCCTTCGGGGTTGTTGTCGGCGTTCCACGTTGCTTCGCGCTCGTGCCGGTTTTGCGGGTTGTAGCAAGCTATGAAGTCGACGAGGTCTTCGTAGCGCATCGTCTTCTTTTTGAGCGTGTGGTGAATGTTGGTGCGGTAGTCGTAGTACCAGATTTCCTTGGTCCACGGATCAGGGCTTGCCTCGTGGTTGTCAAAGAACAGGACATTTGCCTTAACGCCGTGCGCGTAGAAAATTCCGGTCGGCAAACGCAAGATCGTGTGGAGATCGGTATTCTCCAGAAGCTTCTTGCGAACCGTCTCGCCAGCACCCCCCTCAAACAGAACATTATCAGGAACGACGACAGCAGCGCGGCCCGTCGTTTTTAGCATCGTGCGGATGTGCTGCACAAAGTTGAGCTGCTTGTTAGAGGTGGTCGCCCAGAAATCCTGCCGATTATAGGTAAGGTCATCGGTTTCCTGCTCGCCCTCCTCGTTTGTAAACGTCATGCTGCTCTTCTTGCCGAAGGGTGGATTGGCCAAAACGTAGTCGTAGCTCTGCGCGCTGGGCGCTACCAATGCATCATTCGGTGATATCAGGACACCGCCATCGATCTCGCCGATGTTGTGTAGGAACATGTTCATCAGACAGAGTCGGCGTGTGTTTGCGACGATCTCGTTGCCGTAGAATGTCTCGTGCTTGAGAAAGGCCTTTTGGGCTTTGTCGAGCTGGTGGTTCTGGGTGATGAAATCGTAAGCGGCAAGGAAAAAGCCGCCAGTTCCACAGGCCGGATCAGCAATTCTCTTGCCGGGCTCGGGCCGCACGCATTCGACCATCGCGCGGATCAGCGCACGCGGCGTAAAGTACTGTCCTGCACCTGATTTAGTGTCCTCGGCATTTTTCTCCAGCAGGTTCTCATAAACGTCGCCTTTAATGTCGGCGCCCATAACCACCCAATTTGTGCCATCGACCATGTCGATGAGACGGTAGAGCTTGGCCGGGTCCTGAATCTTGTTCTGCGCCTTTGTAAAAATCTGACCTAGCATGCCTTTGCGGCTACCAAGCTCGCGCAAAAGAGTGATGTAGTGGCCCTCAAGCTCGGCGCCACGCTTTGATTTAAGGCTTTGCCAATCGTACTTAGTCGGAACCCCTACGTCGCGGTTGTAAGGCGACTTTGCGTATTCATCCGCCATCTTCAGGAAGATCAGATAGGTGAGCTGCTCTAGGTAGTCGCCGTAACCAACACCGTCATCGCGAAGGGTGGTACAGAAGCTCCACACTTTGGAAACAATCGGGGCGGTATTCATGCAACCTCCTTTGCATTCTTCTTGTTGTGATTCTGACTTGAGGTTTTAATTTTTTCTAGCATCACGGGCGCAGGTTCATCATTGGGATCGTGCGCGACCAGGCGGCCGGAGAATGCCTGTTTCAAGATGCTATGGCGGAGAAGGGTCGACAGACCCAGGGCGGAATTTGCAATCGGAGCAATAGCACTCAGGCAACGCTCGCCCTCATCGATCTTGCTGAATAGCTCCTCTAGCTTTTCCACTATTCGCTTTTGTTCGTTTGTCGGGGGTATGGGAATCTCAAATGATTGGAGCCTTGGCATCTCGATACTGTGTACAGTGGTGCCATCCTTAGAGCACACATCAAGGATTTCTCTTTGAAACGCATGTAGCACCCACGCAACGAATTCAGCATCGATCCCGGCGTATGGTGTGAGCGCTTTTAGGTCCTGATTGACGGTCACCGGGACAGCGTTAATCGCAACTGGAAAAGTGTGAGCTAGAATCCCAGAACGAGTGACGACAAGTACCGAGTTCTCCGGAATTAGTTTTGCCGCAGAGTCGTTGAGCGCTTCTTCCGTTATGTGATCGAGTGCGTCCTTTAATCGGAATACCTTCATATCCTTTGGGGAAACCCAAGGAATTGAGCCCTTCCAGTACGCACCGTTACCCTTGCTAGGAGTGCCTCCACCGCGCCAAACACCTAGAGAGTCTAGTGGGGCCATCACCCAGGTTTCGGGTAAACATGTTGTCATACTGCCAGTGCCTCATTCATTTCGTTGATTACCTTGTCCATCTCGTCGCCAAAAAGCATGTGCATCCGTCCCAGGCCACCGCGCGCATTAAAGGGCGCCATTTCGAGGTCGTCGCGATCGCAGTGGAACGAGTTGATGATGTGGTCACGGATCATGTGCAGCCACTGCATTTGCTCTTCATTGAATTTCTGGCTGCCGCCGCTGTGTCGCTTCATGATCCAGCTCTGGAAGTTGCGGCGAACGGTGTCCGCATAAGGCGAGATCGTCTTGTCGATTCCGCACACGCGGCGGATCAGAGCCACGAGAGCCGTTAGCTCGCTAGCCGGCGCTGCGCCCTTGTAGTCATCGAGCATGGCGTAGGCCTGCCAGACTCGGAGTGGCGCGAGTTTGGGCTTGTCCTTGCGCAGCTTTTCGAGAACATCGCGGATCATTTGGTAAGTCAGCGCGCTGCGGCGCTGTGGCTGACTATAGAAGATGGTGAGCGCTTCGATTTCGTCCCGGTTGGCTTCGAGGTACTCTTGGAAGTCCCGGGCGAGTTCCTTGGCGTTCTCCTCGGAGTCGCCTGCCCATCCGGCGTTGACCACCGAATCCAGGTTGTCGTGATCTATGGTCTGCTCTTTATCGCGGCGGATGGTGTCGAGCAGCTCGATCAGCTCCCCGTTTAAGATTTTTGCAGCATTGCCGACAAGAGTTTCTCGCGCCTTGGTACGTGCTTCGTCAGTGAGCTCGCCCCCAGCAATCTCGCCTGCCTTCGCTTCGATCTTGTCTGGATCAATCGCTTCGACCAGGCTGGCGACAATGTCGGAGAGAGGCACGCCGTCGGTTTTGTCCGTGATGCGCTCCTGGTCCTTGTCGTCGAGCTGCTTGTTGAGACGGGCGAGCCGTCCGGCCAGCGAGCTGACCGTATCCTCGTCCCGCGCGCCCATCATCAGGCCCATCGCAAGGTCTCGCATGGGCACAGAAGGTTTGGTGATAAGTGGCTGGCTCGCCGTTTTAAGAGACCGCGTAACGCCGATTGCATCGACAATGACATAGTGGGTCTTGGCGCTCTTCGCCGATGGCGTGACCTTTCTGAGGTTGTCCTGATCGAGCGTGCGCGTGCCGCGACCCTTCATCTGCTCGAAGTAATTGCGACTTTTAACATCGCGCATGAATAGAAGGCATTCGAGCGGCCTGATGTCCGTGCCGGTGGCGATCATGTCCACCGTGACCGCGATGCGCGGATTGTAGTCGTTACGGAACTGCGCCAGTACGGACTTAGGGTCTTCGTCTGACTGGTAGGTGATCTTTTTGCAAAACTGATTGCTCTCTCCGAACTCCTCACGGACGGTCTGGATGATGTCATCCGCATGGCTGTCGGTCTTCGCGAAGATCAGCGTCTTCGGCACCTCCTTTCGGCCCGGAAAGATATCCGGACTCTTTTCGCGGAACGTGCGGATGACGGTGCGGATTTGATCGGGATTGACGATATCGCGGTCGAGCTGCGTTGCCGCATATTGCTCGTCCACGTCCTGGCGCTCCCAGCGGCGCTTGCGCGTCAGCTTTTCACGCTTTTCGACCTGCTGGTCGGCGGCCAGCGTACCGCCTCGCATCGTACGCTCTGTGTCGATCAGATAGATCTCGTTGCCGACATTGACGCCGTCGGCGACGGCTTTCTCATGGTCGTACTCGCTCACCACGTTCTTTTTGAAAAACCCGTAGGTTCGATTATCGGGGGTTGCCGTGAGGCCGATCAAGTAGGCGTCGAAATACTCGATTACCTGACGCCACAGATTGTAGATCGAGCGGTGGCATTCATCGATGATGATGAAGTCGAAAAACTCCGGCGGGATTTTCGGATTGTAGACAACCGGCAAAGGCTGCTTCGGCTGCACCATTTCGGCGGGATTGAGGTCCTCCGCCGACTCGTCCATCGGTTCATCCTTGAGCAGCGAGTACATGCGCTGGATGGTACTGATGCAGACTTGCGCGTCCTTGGCGACGAAGGACGATTTGAGGCGCTGGACGTTATAGAGCTCGCTGAATTTGCGATTGTCGTCGTTAGGGACGTAGATGTTGAATTCCTGCTCGGCCTGTTCACCGAGGTTTCGCGTATCGACAAGGAAGAGCACCCGCTTCGCATCGGCATGCTTCAGCAGGCGGTAAACCGACGTGATGGCGGTGTAGGTCTTGCCGGAGCCAGTCGCCATCTGGACCAGCGCGCGCGGCTTGTCAGCCTTGAAAGACTCTTCAAGGTTCTCGATCGCCGCGATCTGGCAGGCCCGTAAGCCTGCATGATTGAGCGGGGGTATGTGTTGAAGCCGGCCGCGTAGCGAGTCGCTATGCGTCAGCCACTCTGCCAGCGTTTCCGGGCGGTGAAAGCTAAAGACCTCGCGCGAACGCGGCTTTGGATCACGAAGGTCCGTAAAGCGCGTAATGACGCCGGTGCTCTCATAGACGAAAGGGAGCGGCTCGCTGTTGTTGATCCATTTCAGCTTGGCTTCGGCGTAGCCCGCTGACTGGTCTTCAACCGTCGTGATGTTTTGGCCCCAGTGTTCGGGCTTGGCCTCGATGACACCAACGGCCTTTTTGTCCACGAAGAGAACGTAGTCCGCGGGGCCTACGTCCGTCTGGTATTCGCGGACGGTGATACCCGGACCTGCATCGAAGTTGATTGCCTTCTTGGGCTGAACCTTCCAGCCGGACGCTTCCAACATCCGGTCAATGTTGTCGCGCGCCTTTTGCTCGGGGCTCTGGTTCCTCGGTGGCAACTCTTCCCTCCCAACGGGAATCCATTACAACACCCAGCTTCTCGTTGCACTAGGTGCAGGTGAGTGAAGACCGCGTGCAAAAGGCCCGCTTGCCCGCGTCAGCGCAGCGTGGGTGGCTCTTTCGGGATGCTCGTGAAGCTTGGGTGCCAGGGCACGAAAGGCCGCTGTCCGCTACCCCGGTCGAAAGGTGTGGGTAGAACCGTGAGTAACCCGCAATAATTGCCCGAAAACCGCAGAATTAGGCGGTGTATGGTGCCCAGGGGCGGATTCGAACCACCGACACGCGGATTTTCAGTCCGCTGCTCTACCAACTGAGCTACCTGGGCATGCCTTGCGGCATAGGGGCCGCTTGCGGGCCTCGAAGCGCGCGTATGTCCCGCGCAAGGCCCTGGCTTATAGGCAATCGGCCGGGCTCTGTCGAGACCGGTCTTCGTTCGATTCCGCCGTTGCGCCGGTCCTATTCTATTCCTCGTCCCACTCTGCCGGATCGTCCGGCAACGTGGCCGTGCCAGGGTCCCCGGCCACGACATAACCGCCCTTCAGCCACCGCCCGAGATCGATGTCCGCGCAGCGCTTCGAGCAGAAGGGACGATGCGCTTCGACGCTCGGCTTTCGGCAGATCGGACAGCGTGAAAGCGCCTTCGGTGTCTCGCGCCCGCTCGTCTCCGCGTTCACTCGGTCTCGACCTCTGCCTTGGCCAGCCATAGCAGCGTGACTGGATAGCCCTCGCCCGCCAGCATGCTGACCGTCTCGGTCAGCGGCAGGCCGACGACGTTGGTGTAGGATCCCACCAGCTTCACCACGAAAGCGCCGGCGATGCCCTGAATGGCATAGCCGCCCGCCTTCCCGCGCCATTCGCCGCTGGCGAGATAGGCGCCGATCTCCTGATCGGAAATATTGCGGAAGCGCACACGCGTCTCCACCACGCGCTCGCGCCAGCGTCCTTCCGGGGTCACCATGCAGACCGCCGTGTAGACGCGGTGCGCGCGGCCGCGCAGAAGACGCAACATGTCGGCGGCCTCGTTTTCGAGCTCCGCCTTGCCGAGGACACGCCGCCCGACTGCGACGACCGTGTCCGCGGCAATCAGGAACGACTTCGCGAGGTCCGGCTCGCCTTTGACGATTTTCAATGCGGCTTCGGCCTTGGCCTTGGCGAGACGGCGCACGATCTGGCGCGGCACTTCGCCCTTGGACACGCTCTCGTCGACGGAGGACGGCCGTAAGGCGTCCGGCGCGATCCCGGCCTGTTCCAGAAGCTGCAGCCGCCGCGGCGACGCCGATGCGAGCACCAGCTTGGGCCGGAAACTCGAGCCGGGTTTGGGCGCGCGGCGGCGCGGCGGCCGTTTCGGCGCCTTGGTGGCACCCGGAACGGCAGCAACAGGCTCAGGCGACGCGGTCTTGCTCCGCGTCAGTCCGAGCTTGCTACTTAAACCGGTAAGTGATCCGACCTTTAGTGAGATCATAGGGGGTCATCTCGACCAAAACCTTGTCGCCAGCAAGCACCCTAATCCGGTTCTTGCGCATTCGTCCCGCCGTATGGGCGATGATCTCGTGTTCGTTCTCGAGTTTCACCCTGAAAGTGGCGTTCGGGAGGAGTTCAGTAACCACCCCCGGAAATTCGAGCATTTCTTCCTTCGCCATAAGGCTCCTTCCGCGTCCTTGGATTGCCGCGGAGAATGGTCGGGTGCACGGTCAAAATCAAGGGTATTCGGGGAATTGTCGGACGCCGGGACGGCTCTTCGGGCACGGTCAGCGGCACGTCCGGTCAAAGTAATGTCGTATACAATCACCTATCTTGCGGCGGCACGGCCTGGCCAAACCTCTCCGCAAGAGGACCGTGGGGCCATTGGCGAAGGCCTCGCGAATGGAGCGCGATATGCTTTTTGTTTGCTACGTTACCATCGACCCCGAAGCACGCGACGAGAGTCTGGCGCGGTTCATGGAGCATGGCGTGGCCGGGCCCTCGGGCGTGAAGCTGCACGGAGCGTGGATTTCGCTCACCCAGCAGGAGACCTGGAGCATCTTCGAATCCGATAGCGCCGAGGCCATCATGGCGCTGTTCGAGCCCTGGACGGACCTCAACGTGCATCAGATCGCCCCGGTCATGGATTTCGACGGCCTGAAAAAATTCCTGGAAGCGCGAAGCTGACCGGCCCCCGGCGCGGCCTCTCGTGCACACGTGCGGCAGGAGCCAACCGATTGGCCGCGCGCCGGTTTACACGTGATTCTTCTCGAATGCGGGGCGAGAGGGACGCGCCGAACGCCTACGGCGTCATTTGCGGCGGTCCGCCGGGCCGGTCCCGTTGATGGCGGCGGCCGCATCTTGTGCCTGCGCCGCCGTGGCCGCGTTTTGCCAGGGCATTTGGGTGTCCATAGCCGAATGGGCTTCCTGCGCCGTCTCCCGAAGCGTCGCATCGAACCGCTCGAGATCGCCCACGATGCCTTTGGCCACGTCCACATAGCTTTGATGGACCACGAGCAACTGCCGCCGCAACTCGTTGTTCAGCGCGCGATAAGCGGCCGTTTCCTGCTCTTGCGCCGCAAGCCGGGTCCGCAATTCGTTGCGTTCCTCCACCAATTTCTGAATGGCGGCGGCGCCGGCGAGCGCCGCGTGTTCGACCGCTTGGTCGGTGGACAGGTCCATTGGCTGAGGTTGAGGCTGGCGCGGATTCGCACCGCTTGTTCTTGAGACGTCGTTCATCGTCCGGTCCAATCGTTACTAGGGAACACGATAAAAACGGCTGGCGGGCCAAGCCGTTCCCCGGAGCGAGAAAGAATCTCCCTTGCACCCGGGCCACTTATATACCCGGCGCGCCCGGCATCGGAAAGTCCGCCTTGATCCGGGCAAAGAGGCGATCGCGGACGGCCCGGTAAGCATCGAGAATCTGGTCGCGGGAACCGGTGGTCAGGGTCGGATCCGGTGTCGGCCAATAGACCACGTCGATGGCATAGCCCCGGACGAGTTCCAGCGCCTTGTGCTGGGCCTCCGGCGCCAGAGTGACGATGAGGTCGAAACCGAGATCGTGAAGGCCGTCCATCGCGCGCGGCACGTGACCTGAAATATCGATACCGATCTCATCCATCACGGCGATCGCGAAGGGGTCCGGCTCGCCGGGGCGGACGCCGGCGGACTCCACGTAGATCCGGCGGCCGGCGAGATGGCGGAGCAGCGCGGCGGCCATGGGCGAGCGAATGGCGTTGCTGGCGCAGGCGAAGAGCACCGCGCCAGGCAAGTCGCCGCCTGCCGCCACCGATCAGCCCTTCCAGTGCAAGGCGCAAAGTAGCGTGAACAGACGCCGGGCGGTGGCGATATCCACCACGACCTTGCCTTTGAGCCGCTCCATCAGAAGATGGCTGCCTTCGTCGTGCAGTCCACGGCGGCCCATGTCGATAGCTTCGATCTTGGAGGCAGGCTGTGTCTTGATGGCCGCGTAGTAGCTGTCGCAAATCAGAAAGTAGTCCTTCACGATGCGGCGAAAGGGCGACAGGGACAGCATGATTTGCTGAAGCGGAATGCCATCGTTGTCGGAAATGGCGAAGACGAGCCGATTGTCCGCGAGCGACAGATGCAAGGCGTACGGCCCTTCCTGTCCCTCTCCTTCCAGCGCGAAATTGTTCTTCTCCAGAAGATCGAAGATCGCCACTTCGCGCTCGTGCTCGACTTCCAGACTGTCGCGGCCGAGCGAGGCTTCGTCGAGCGTCACGGCGGTCAGCCGCGCATAGTCCGGAAAAGTATTGTCGTCGTCCGCGTCGGTCATGATCAGTCCGGTAGGTTTAGCCTGATGCCGACCGACCGGCGATGAGCCTCGAGGCCCTCGGCGCGCGCGAGCGTCATGGCGGCGGGCCCAAGCTTCTTCAGGCTGTCCGCGTCGAGTTTCAGCAAGGAGGTGCGCTTCATGAAATCGTACACGCCAAGGCCGGAGGCGAATCTTGCACTCCGCGCCGTCGGCAACACGTGGTTCGTGCCGGCGACATAGTCTCCGATGACTTCGGGCGTGTAGCGGCCGACGAAGATCGCACCGGCGTCCCGAACCTCGGCCGCGAGTTGGTCGGCGTCTCCGGTCGCGATTTCGAGATGCTCCGGCGCCAATCGATCGGACAGCGCGGGCGCTTCATCGAGGCTCCTAACCAGGATCACCGCGCCGAAATCCTCCCAGCTCGCACGCGCCGTTTCGGCACGCGGAAGCGTCTTCAATTGCGACTCCACGGCCGCGGCCACGTCGTCCGCGAAGTCCTTGTCGTCGGTGATGAGAATGGACTGCGCCACGGCGTCGTGCTCGGCCTGAGCAAGAAGATCGCTCGCGATCCAGGCCGGATCGTTGTCCTTGTCGGCAATCACCACGACTTCGGACGGTCCCGCCACCATGTCGATGCCGACCTGACCGAAAACCTGCCGCTTAGCCGCGGCCACGTAGGCATTGCCGGGCCCGACGATCGTCGACACTGGCCGGATGGTCTCGGTGCCGAAGGCGAGCGCGGCAACGGCCTGGGCACCGCCCACCCGGTAGATCTCGTCGACACCGGAAAGTGCCGCCGCGACAAGGACAAGCGGGTTCAGCTCGCCCCGTGGCGAGGGCACCACCATGACCAGCCGCTCGACACCCGCGACCTTCGCCGGAACCGCATTCATCAACACCGAACTCGGATAGCTGGCGGTGCCGCCTGGGACGTAAAGTCCGGCGGACGCGACCGGCGTCCAGCGCTGGCCGAGCTCCACCCCGATCGCATCGACATAGGACTCGCTTGCGGGAAGCTGGCGGCGGTGGTGATCCAGAATCCGGGCATGGGCGAGTTTCAAGGCATCGACGGTTTCTTCGTCGACGGCGGCGAGCGCCGCCGCGATATCGGCCTCGCCGACGGCGATCCCGGCCTCACGCAAATCGAGGCGGTCGAATTGTTGCGTGTAACCGATCAGGGCCTCGTCGCCGCGCGCGCGCACGTCGGCGATGATCTTGGCGACCGCATCGTTCACGTCGGCGGAGGATTCGCGCTTCGCACCGAGCAACGCCTCGAAACGAGCCGCAAAATCCCCGTCGCGCGTATCGAGCATTTGAACCATGTAAGACCTCAGGCGCCCGCGGCTTCCGGACCGTTCGCGTCCTCGCCGGACGGGCCCTTCGTGTCCCCCTCGGCTTCGCTTGGGTGTTCGGGCCTGTTTTGTGTCCGCCAGGCAATACCCAGGTCGCGCATCTCCGCCTCGATACATTCGACATCGAGTTGCACCGTCGCGTCGCCCGAGAAGTACAGCACCACCTTGCCGCCCGGCGCTTCGCCCGCTTCGAAGCCGATGGCGAGCAGGGACAGGACCCGGTCTTTATTGTCTGGCGCGAGGCCTTTGTGGCGCGCGGCAAGCACGCGGTCGAAACGCAGCGCCGTGCGCAACCGGCGATAGCGGTTGCCGTCGCCGCCCGCGCTTTGCCAGTCGAACCGGTTGACGACCGCCGCGAACCGGTTCTGCGACGGCAAATACGTCATGTCGCCGACCCGTACGACCGCGTCCTGAAGTTGCGAGGAGACGACTTGGAGGTCCTCCTCGTCGAGTGCCAGCAGTTTAAGCGTCGTCATCGGAAGAAATCACCGGTAAGAGCATATCCAACCTGGACCTAACATGCTTTCGGCCTGATCCGGAAGACATTCCGGGAACGGCGCTTAGCCCGCGATCCGGTCGATCTGAGCGCCGCATTTGCGCAGCTTTTCCTCGAGACGATCGAAGCCGCGATCCAAATGGTATACGCGGCCGATGGTCGTCTCTCCCTGAGCGGCGAGGCCGGCAATGATGAGCGACACCGACGCGCGGAGGTCGGTGGCCATGACCGGCGCGCCGCGCAACCCGTTCACGCCGTGGACGAGCGCCGTATCGCCTCGTAGATCGATACGCGCACCGAGCCGCGCCAGTTCCTGCACATGCATGAACCGGTTCTCGAAGATGGTCTCGCGCACTTCCGAGACCCCGCGCGCCGTGCACATCAGCGCCATCAGCTGCGCCTGGAGGTCGGTGGGGAAGCCGGGAAACGGCTGCGTCTCGACGGATACGGGCTCCAGCCCGTGGCCATTGCGCGCCACGCGTAGCCCGCCCGGCTCTTCATAGACGTCGACGCCCGTCGTGCGCAGCGCCTCCAGCGCTTCTTGCAGCAGCTCGGCGCGCGCGCCCTTCAGGAACACATCGCCGCCGGTGATCGCCACGGCCATGGCGTAGGTGCCCGTCTCGATCCGGTCCGGCAGCACGTAATGCTCCGCCCCGTGAAGGGACGGCACGCCCTGAACCCGCAAAGTCGAGGTCCCGATCCCTTCGATCTTGGCGCCCATCTCCACGAGACAGGTGGCGAGGTCGCCGACTTCCGGTTCGCGGGCCGCGTTCACGATTTCCGAATCGCCCTCGGCCAGAACCGCCGCCATCAGCGCATTGTGCGTCGCGCCGACGGACACCTTGGCGAGATGAACCCGCGCGCCCTTGAGCCCTTTCGGCGCCTTGGCGATAACGTAGCCCGCATCCAGCTCGATGTCGGCGCCAAGCGCTTCCAGCGCCACGAGGTGAAGATCGACGGGGCGCGTGCCGATGGCGCATCCGCCCGGCAGAGACACTTTTGCCTCGCCGCAACGGGCCAATAGCGGCGCCAGCACCCAGAAGCTGGCCCGCATCCGCGCGACCATCTCGTAAGGCGCCGTGGTATCCACGATTTCCGCCGCGGTCAGCTTGTAGGTCTGTCCGTCGCTCGCGTTCTGACCGGCCCGCTTGCCGGCGATGGTGATGTCGACCCCGTGATTGCCGAGAATGCGCCCGAGCAGCGAGACGTCGGCAAGCCGTGGCATGCCATGCAGCGTCAGTGTCTCGTTGGTGAGAAGGCTTGCGATCATCAACGGCAGGGCCGCGTTCTTGGCGCCGCTGATCGGGATCGTCCCTGCCAGCCGTTCGCCGCCGATAATGCGGATACGATCCATGACGAAAAGCTCCCTCCGACGCGCCCGGCTTGCCGCCGCGTCCCCCGTTTCCCTAATGCCGCCGCAAGAGGCAATGCAGCAAGCGGCCACTTTAGCCTTTGCGCCTCAGCCCTGTCCCCCCTTATCGGGGCCGCTGGCTACGCTTCGTTTGGCGCGCGCGTTTTCCTTGCGTTTCCGTAAGTTAGCCCGGAGCGCCTGAGCCAGCCGCTCCTGCCGGGCGTCGGGCTTGCCGCCGCTCGCGGATTTCGGCTCGCGCGTTCCGTCCTTTTCCACCTCGATCCTCACTTTGCCGCCTCTCGGCCCGTGCCTTTTACCCCAATGCGCCGGCGACTGTAAGAGTGGGCGCAATCCTTGCGTCGCAAGGCCCGCTATGGCAGTTTGCGCGCCGCGCCGGGATGGAGCACTTTCTCGATTCCCTTGGGATCGGGCCACCCCGCACGGACCCACCGGTCAAAACACGATCCTCGTGATCCGCAAGGTTCCGAGGCATAGGGGACGCCGCCGTAGCTCAGTGGTAGAGCGCGTCATTGGTAATGACGAGGTCGACAGTTCGATCCTGTCCGGCGGCACCAGAGTTTCCGAGTTTCCGCAGAAGCCAACCGGCAATCCGACCCCTCATACTCGATACATGGTTGAGGAACGATCGGTCGCGTTGTGCTAGCGTTCGTCTTGGCCAAAACAGGGGGATGACAAAACCATGAGAGCCATTACAGCCATTGCGATCTTCGTTCTGACGGCGTCTGCCGCATCAATGAGTTTCGACGTGCCGGCCGAAGCCGGTCAGGTCCAACCCGTGAAGACTGTCGGGAAGACGGTCAACGGCGCGGCGAGAGGCGTTTCGCGTTCCGTCGACAGCGCGGCCAAGGCCGTTTCACAGTCCGCCCGCTGGGGCGCACGTACGGTTTGGGTTGGCGCCGGTGTCGGAGAGGGCGCAGCCGTGCTCACGCGCAACTGCAAGTACTACCACAAGCGCTACAAGGAGACCCGGTCCGCTGAGTGGCGCCAAAAGTACAAAGCCTGCGTTCGCTAGGCCCGCCGGCCTGGGTAGAGGGCCAACAACGCGCATCTGCGGCCGCCCGTTGGCGGCCGCGGATTGATTTTCTTCATCCGCGTGCCGATCTTATCCAACAGACGTCTTCGAAAGCCGTCCGGAAAGTGAGGCCCTAGGATGCATATGGACCGGCCCATGTTTGTCTTCGGCTCCGACCGGGCCGGACGGCACCGCGAAGGCGCCGCGCTCGAGGCGCTCCGGAACCGCGGTGCGGTGTATGGCCAAGGCGCGGGACCGCAAGGCAATTGCTACGCCATTCCCACGCGATGCGAGATGTCGCGCGCGCTTCCGCGAGATGAAATCGCCGGTGGCGTTGCGGCGTTCCTGGACTACACGCGAACGCACCCCTGGCTGCTATTCGACGTGACCGCGATCGGTTGTGACGATACGGGCTACGGGCCGGAAGAGATTGCCCCGATGTTCGCCGGCGCGCCGCACAACGTGACCTTGCCGCGGGTCTTTGCGGATATCCTGGCCGCTCAATCCTCACGCTGAGCCTTTCGAGGAGACGTCCGATGAACGCCAAGAGCCTTCTGCAACTGGTTGCCGCGATATCCCTCGTTGCAGCGTGCGGCACGGCCACCGGCCCCGCCCTCGCCAAGAAGAAGAGCGCGAGCAACACGACGTACGCGGTGCAAAAGCAGACGGCGCCCAAGGTGGGTAAGGACTGCCGCAAAGGGCCGGTTCCGCCCTTCATGCGCAATCCGCGCTTCATGAATCGCGGATTCCTCAAGAAGAAATGCCCGGGCTAGGCCTGCCGTACCGGGCGCGGTCTTCGGCGGACAGCGGTGGCGGATTCGGGCGCAACGGCGTCGGAAGCGCGCCAAACGCCAGGATTCCGGACGCGGCGAAATTAATTCTTCTCAACATCGCGGCCTTGCCCTTCGGCGCGAACGCTAAGCCATTCAAGAATTTAGCTTAACCATACCGCCCGGTTCTTTGCCCGATGGCGGGATGCCAATGCGATCCTATTGAATGTTCTGTGACAGTCCCAATGTCTTACGGCACGGGGGACGTACATCGCGGAGGACACCGAAATGGTAAGCGATAAGTCCCAATATCGTGGCTACGAGATCCGATTGCGTCAGGAATGGTCCAATTGGTGCGCAAACGTCTTTCCCGTCAGGGATGACGTGCCCATTTTCGCCCTGTCGCCCTTGTGGACGCTCTCGTCCAGCCGCGCGGAAGCCCTGGCCGCCGCAAAGAGGCAAATCGACGACAATCTCGGAACCGAACCCGAGCGGCACGTGGCCTAGAGGCCCGTTTGAGCCGTTACGACCGGCGTGCGGCGCCCGCTACTTGCTGAGAAGCGCGTAGGCCGCATAGCACAAGGTGACCGCAAGGAGCGGCCGGAGCAGCCAGTCCGGCGCGACGCCCGCCAAGCGCGTGCCGAGCAGGATGCCCGGAATGGAGCCGCACAGCAGCGCGGCGAGAATTCCGAAGTCGACATGTCCCAGCCCGAGGTGGCCGGCGCCCGCGACGAGGGTCAGCGGCACCGCGTGCGCGATGTCCGACCCGACGATGCGCTTGGCTGGGAGGATGGGATAGAGCAGCGCGAGAACCACGACGCCGATGGCACCGGCGCCCACCGAGGTCAGCGTCACCAGGAACCCGAGCGCCGCCCCGAAGAGGACCGTGACCGCCGTGCGCCCCCGTGGTTCCGGCACGCCGTCCCCGTTGGCGTGGCCCTTCATCATGATGGGATAGAGCACGATCGCGGCCGCGCTGACCGGGAGCGCGAAGGCGAGCCCATAGCGAATCCACCCCGCCAAAGCCGCCGTGTCCAACGGCACATAGGCAACGATCGCCAGCAGGATAAGCGAAGCGGGTAGCGATCCCATGGCGAGCCGCAGCACGATCGGCCAGTCGACATTCTCTTCGACATGGTGCCGCCATCCGCCGACCGTCTTGGTGACGGAGGCGTAGAGCAGGTCCGTGCCGACGGCCACCGACGGCGGAACGCCGAAACTCGAAATCAGAAGGGGCGTCATGAGCGCGCCGCCGCCGACCCCCGTCAGTCCCACCAAAAAGCCGACGCCAAAACCGGCGCCAGCCAAAGGCAGCAGGGCCATAACCCCGCTGAGATCAATCATATATGAGGGCCTCCCCCGACTCCGCCGGTGCGATCAGAACCAGAACGGCTCTTACGGCCATTAGCGATCCGTGTCGATCAAGACCGGAACGCCCGCCGAGCGTAGCAAAATCGCCACCTCTTGGGCACGCCGCTCGTACTCGGCCCGGTCGTCCGGGGAATCGCCGAGGTCCGCGCATAAGCCAGACAGCCGTGCCCGGTCAAGAACAAGCACGTTGTCGCCGACAGCGGCGGCGCCCGTCTGGACCCAGGTGATCACGCCGCCGGCCACGGTCGCACCGTCGATGGCATTGACGAGGACGAAGTTGCCGGTCAGCGGCAGTTCGGCGAAGAGATCGAGGGCCGTCGACCGGCCGAGGAGAATACGGCAGTCGGCGATGTCGTTCATACCGCAATCGTGAGCCTGAGCCGACGCAAGCGTTTCGAAGTCGATCAGCGCCGAAACGCTCATGGATGTCACAGGCGTGAGATCCGTGGCGGACCGCAGCAAATAGCCGGCTTCCGGGTCGAAGGGTTTCTCCGAGAGCCAAACAAGGCGCGCTTCGAGGACATCGGCGTTGGTTGGCCGCCGCTGCGTCTCGGTGAGAACCGCGCCCCGCGAAATGTCGAGATCGGTGTCGAGCACAAGCGTCACGGCATCGCCGCTCGATGCGCTCTCCAGATCGCCATCCATGGTCGCGATCCGGACCAACGTCGCGCCGAGCCCGCTGCGTGCATCCACCACGCGGTCGCCAACGCGGATCGTGCCCGACGTCACCGTACCGGCATAGCCGCGGAAGTCGTTCGAAGCCCGCAGCACGAGTTGCACGGGCATGCGGAACGGCGCGTCCAGCGGCTCGGTCCTCGCTTCGACGCTTTCGAGATATTCGAGCAGCGTCGGGCCGTCGTACCACGGCATTTCGACCGAGCGGGCGACGACGTTCGCTCCCGTCAGCGCGGCGACGGGGATGGAGACGATATCGCTAAAGCTGAAATTGCCGGCGATCCCGCGGAAGTCCGATTCGATGGCGCGATAACGCTCCTCGGACCAGTCGATCTGATCCATCTTGTTGACGGCGAGAATGACCTTCTTGATGCCGACCAGATTGCAGATCGCGGCGTGACGCCGCGTCTGACGTTTCACGCCGTGACGCGCATCGACCAAAAGGATGGCGATGTCCGCGTGCGAGGCGCCGGTCGCCATGTTGCGCGTGTATTGCTCGTGGCCAGGCGAATCGATGATGACGAAACGGCGGCGCTCTGTCTCGAAATAGCGCCACGCGATGTCGATGGTGATGCCCTGCTCACGCTCCGCGACCAATCCATCGAGCAACAGCGAGAAGTCGATCCGTTCCCCGTTCACCGCGCGCGCATGGGAGGCATGGAGAATGGCGGCGCGCTGATCGTCCGTCACGCCCGCCGCGTCCCACAACAGCCGCCCGATCAATGTCGACTTGCCGTCATCGACGGAGCCGCAGGTCAGGAGACGCAGCATGGCTTCCGACTTGTCGTCCGGATGCACCGCCGGCTGGAAGCTTTGAGCTTCCGAAAGCGCCGCCATGTTCATTAGAAATACCCCTCGCGCTTCTTCATCTCCATCGCTCCGGCCTGATCGTGATCGATCAAGCGCCCCGCCCGTTCGGACACGCGCGCCTCCAACGTCTCGGTCACGACCTCGTCGAGCCTGATTGCATCGGACTCGATCGCCGCGGTGAGCGGATAGCACCCCAATGTGCGGAAGCGGATCTTGCGCAATCGCGGCTCCTCGCCCGGAAGCAGCCGCATGCGCTCGTCGTCGGCCATGAGAATTTGGCCGTCGCGCTCGACCGTCAGGCGCTCCTTCGCGAAATAGAGCGGCACGACATCGAGTTCTTCGAGCGTGATGTAGCGCCACACATCCGCCTCGGTCCAGTTGGACAGCGGAAACACGCGGACGGTTTCGTCCTTGCCGAGGCGCCCGTTGAGGAGCTGCCACATTTCCGGCCGCTGCAGACGCGGGTCCCAGCTATGACCGCTGGCACGGAACGAGAACACGCGTTCCTTGGCGCGGGACGCTTCCTCGTCGCGCCGGGCGCCGCCGAAGGCCGCATCGAACCCGCCCGCGTCGAGCGCCTGGCGCAGCGCCTGCGTCTTCATGATGTCGGTGTAGACCGACGGCGGATGGTCGAAGGGATTGATGTTCTTCGCCAGCCCGTCGTGATTGGTGTGCACGATGAGATCGAGCCCCATCTCCGACACGGTCCGGTCGCGAAACGCGATCATGTCCTGGAACTTCCAGGTCGTATCCACGTGCAGAAGCGGGAACGGCGGCTTGGCCGGCCAGAACGCCTTCCGCGCCAGATGCAGCAGAACCGTCGAGTCCTTGCCGATCGAGTAAAGCAGCACGGGCGCGCGGAACTGCGCGGCAGCCTCGCGGAAAATATGAATGCTCTCGGCTTCGAGAAGCTTCAGATGAGACGTCAGCGCGGTCATGCGGCCACCTCTTTCTGCGCGGCGGCTTCGATGGGGCGCCGCTCGGTCCCGGCAACGTGCAGACCGCACTCTTTCTTGTCTTCGCTCTCCCACCACCAACGGCCGGCGCGCGGATCCTCGCCAGGCTCGACGGCGCGCGTGCACGGAGCGCAACCGATCGACACGAAGCCCTGCGCGTGGAGCGGATTAACCGGAATGTCGTGGGCGTCGATATAGGCGTTGAGCCGTTCGTCCGACCAATCGGCGAGCGGATTGATCTTGATGAGCCCGCGGTCGCCGTCCCATTCGGCCAGCGGCACGTCCGCGCGCGCTTGCGACTGCTCGCGCCGCAGTCCGGTGATCCAGGCTTGCGCGCCGTGCAACGCCCGGTTCAGCGGCCGGACCTTGCGGATTTCGCAGCAACTCTTCCGGTTCTCGACGGAGTGACGGAATCCGTAGACACCGTCTCGGGACACGAGTTCCTCGACTTCGCGCGTGTCGGGCGACACGAGGCGAATGCGTATGCGATAGCGAAGCTCGGAGAGTTCGACCGTCTCCAGAACCTCCGGGAACAGCCGCCCCGTATCGAGCGTGAAGACATCGATATCGGCGCCGTTCTTGGTCACACCGGATTTGGTCACGCCGGATTTGGCGATCGCCTGCAGGATGACTTGATCCTCAAGTCCGAGACTGGTCGAAAACGCGATGCGACCATCGATCCGCCCGGCGATCAGCTTGATCCGTTCGACCAGATCGTCGGTGCCCACCAGCGCCTCGTCGAGCGCGCGTGCCGCCGCGTCCGAAGCGCTCCAGCGCTGCGGCAGCGGATTGCGCGCGGCGGGCTGGTAGGTGCGGCCGATAATCTTGAGCGACGTCTTCCAGGTCTCGGCCGCGCCGGAATCGGAAATCTCCGCCGTGTCGAAGCCTGAGCGGAGCAGGAATTGCGCCTGGTCGGGAATGAGCGAACCGACGGCGCGGAGTTCTCCCCCGAAGCCGAGCCGGTCGCGCAGGATGCGCGCCAGGCTGAACCCGCGGCCGTCGCTGAAGCTCGGAAACAGGATCGCAATAGGGCCGGCATTGCCGCCCGCGGCCGAAACCAGCGCATCGTGATCCGCGGTCGGCTCCAGAACGGTTGCCGCCGTGTCCGCTTCGGTAACGACACCGCCTCTTGTCAAATCAACGAGAACCATAAAGAGCCTCCTTGAACGGCGCGGCGCCGACGCGGCGCCAGGTTTCGAGGAAGCTCTCTCCCTCGGTCCGGTTTTCGATATACGTCTCGACGATGGTGTCGATCGCTTCGGGGACCTTTTCGGCGCGGAATCCGGGGCCGATGATGGTGCCTACCGCGGCGTCGTCCTTGGGGCTGCCGCCAAGCGTGATCTGGTACAGCTCGGTGCCCTTCTTATCGACGCCGAGAATGCCGATATTGCCCGCGTGGTGATGGCCGCAGGCGTTGATGCAACCCGACATATTGAGCCGTAGCTTTCCGATCAGGTCCTGCCGCGCGGGATCTTCGAACCGCTTGGCGATTTCCTTGGCGATCGGGATCGAGCGCGCATTGGCAAGGTTGCAATAGTCGAGGCCCGGGCAGCAGATGATGTCGCTGAGAAGCTCGTTGTTGCCGGTGGCGAGCCCCGCGCCGTCCAGCACGTCGTAAAGCGCCGGGATATCGGCCAGCGCCACATGCGGCAGCACGAGGTTCTGCGTGTAGTTCACGCGGACTTCGTTGTAACCGAAGCGCTCGGCCAGATCGGCGACGAGGCCCATCGCGTCGGAGGATGCGTCCCCCGGCGTGCGCCCCGTCTCTTTCAACGAAACCACGACCGAGCCGTAACCCGGCTCGCGATGCGGCAGCACGTTGTTCCGGTACCAATTGGCGAAGCGGGCATCGCTTTGGCGGCGCGCGGCGAGCGCCTCGTCGCGCGGTGCACGCTCCGGCAATTCCGGCGGCGCGAAATACGAGGCGATGCGGCGATACTCATCCTCCGGCAGATCGACGGCGGCCTTGTGAGTCGCCTCCCAATCCGCCTCGACGGCCTCGCGGAATTTCTCGATTCCGAGCGCATTCACGAGGATCTTGATGCGCGACTTGAACAGATTGTCCCGGCGGCCGAGCAGGTTGTACACGCGCAGGATCGACTCGACGTAAGACAGCAGATGTTCCTTGGGCAGGAACTCGCGGATCACCTGGCCCACATAGGGCGTGCGGCCCATGCCACCGCCGACGAGCACGCGAAAGCCGTTCTCGCCGTTCGGTCCACGGACGATGCGCAAGCCGATGTCGTGAAAGGCCGTGGCGGCACGGTCTTCGGCCGCACCCGAAACGGCGATCTTGAACTTGCGCGGCAGCCAATTGAACTCGGGATGCAGCGTCGACCACTGACGCAGGACCTCGCACCACGGGCGCGGGTCCTCGAGCTCGTCGATGGCCGCGGCGGCAAACGGATCGGAGGTGACGTTGCGCACGCAGT
Organism: Hyphomicrobiaceae bacterium UBA7697; assembly: GCA_002482645.1. Classification (GTDB taxonomy): domain Bacteria; phylum Pseudomonadota; class Alphaproteobacteria; order Rhizobiales; family Methyloligellaceae; genus Methyloceanibacter. Next base: position 511,529 of record DLGJ01000005.1, on the reverse strand, counting down.
TGCCGCTCGTCTGAATGCAATGCATCTCGACTTCGGCAAGCGCCGCCAGCACATCGGGAATATCGACGAGCTTGATCCAGTGAAACTGAAGATTCTGGCGCGTCGTGAAGTGACCGTAACCGCGATCCCATTTGCGGCCGATCATGGCGAGCTGACGCAACTGGCGCGGCGACAGCTGGCCGTAAGGGATCGCGATGCGCAGCATGTAGGCATGCAGCTGCAGATAGACGCCGTTGCGCAGCCGCAAGGGGCGAAATTCGTCCTCCAGCAGATCGCCAGAAAGACGCCGGCCGACCTGGCTCCGAAACTCCGAAACGCGCTCGTTGACGAACGCGTGGTCAAACTCATCATAGCGGTACATCGTACCAATCCTCTGTTAGCGTCGTGCGGTGCGACGCACGGATGCGTTCGCGCACGGAGATCGGATCGACCGTGCCGTCGTCTTTCACCTCGACCGGCATGGAATAAACGCTGACGACGAGCCGATCCCGCTCGGCCGCCGCCGCCGTTTCCTCCAAGGCCTTGACTTCGTCCTCGGACTCGGCACGGGCCGCACCGGCGATGCTCTCCGTCCATCCGCCATCGGGGGCGAGATAGACGACGACGCCATCGTTCAAGCGGTTTGCTGTGACGACACTAGGCATAGGCGCGGGCGACCTCCTGGTGGGACAAAATCGTTTCGACGGCGCCGGCATGGGGCAACCCCGCAACCTCGCCGAAGATGAGGACGGCGGGACTGCGCAGGCCGAGGCCTTCGGGGTCGCCCGCGAGCGCGGCGATCGTGGTGGCGGCGCGCCGCTCGTTCGCGCGGCTGGCGTTCTCCACGGCGATGACCGGCAGCTGCTCGCGGAAACCCGCATCGAGCAAGCGCCGGGCGATGACCGCCCCGGTCGTGACGCCCATATAGACGACGAGCGTGTTGTTGCCCGACGCCAGGGCGGTCAAGTCCAGATGCTCGAAGCTCGGCGCCTTTCCACCCGCTTCGTGACCCGACACGAACGTGACCGTGTGCGACACGTCGCGATGGGTCAGCGGAATCTGCAAGCTCGCCGCGGCGGCCGCGCCAGCCGTGATGCCGGGGATCACGTCGATGGCGATGTTCCCGGCGCGCAGCGCGTCGAGCTCTTCGCCCCCGCGCCCGAAGATGAAAGGATCGCCTCCTTTGAGGCGCACGACGGTCTCGCCCGCCTTCGCGCGCGCCACCAGAAGCGCGTTGATCTCCGCTTGCGGCACGCTATGGGCGCCCTTGGCCTTGCCGACCGGGATCAACTCGGCCTCGCGGCGCGCGAGCTCCAAGACGCCCTCGCCGACCAGCTTGTCGTAGAACACGACATCCGCCGCCTTGAGCGCGCGAACAGCCTTCAAAGTCAGGAGCTCCGGATCGCCGGGGCCCGCCCCGACGAGAATCACGCGCCCCTGAACGGAGCCGTCTACTTGCCGGCTCGAGGCCGCGGCGCGGTCGATCTCTTCGCCGATCAGGGCATGCGCCGCGACTTCGTCGCCCCGCAGCATGGCCTCGGCGGCCGGACCGTCGAAAATCCCTTCCCAAAGGCGGCGGCGCAGAGGTCCTTCGGGCAAGGCCTCGGCCACACGCGCGCGGAACGATCCCGCCAGTTTGGCAAGATCGCCAATGCGCGGATGCAATTCGTGCTCGAGCCAGGCGCGGACGCGTTGCGCCAAGACGGGCGCCGCAGCCGACGTCCCGATGGCGACGGTTACCTCGCCGCGGTCCACGATGGCCGGCAACGCGAAGGTGCAGAGTGCCGGACGGTCCGGCACGTTGACCGGCACGCCGAGATCGCGGGCGATGGCCGCGACGCGCGCGTCCTCGTCCTCGTCCTCGGTCGCAGAAATCACGAGCGGCCGGCCCCGGATCTCGTCGATCCCGGGCCTGTTCGCAAGCTGGACGGCTTTGCCGGCGTTCACGAGGGCCGCGAGCTCGGGCGCGAGCGCATCCGCCGCGACGTCAACGAGATCGGCGCGCTTCAGAAGAAGCCGCGCCTTGACGGCCGCAAGCTGGCCTCCGCCCACCACGAGCGGCGGGCTGCCATCGAAACTCACGAAGATGGGGAAGGTCCGCATCAGCCAGAGGTTCCCGTCGCCGCCCTGTCGCCCGCCGTCTCCGCGAGACTTTCCGGCGCAAGCTCGACTTCCAGCCCATCGAGTTCGGGCGTCATGATCAGTTGGCAGGATAGCCTGGAGCGGTCGTCGACCGAGAAGGCGCCATCCAGCATTTCGGTCTCTTCGTCCGACGGCGGCACGAGCTTGCCGATCCACCCCTCGTCCACCCAGACATGGCAGGTGGCGCACGCGCAGGCTCCGCCGCACTCCGCCTTGATGGGCAGGCCCCAATCGCGGATGACCTCCATGACCCGCCAACCCTCGAGCGCTTCGAGGCGATGCGTAGAGCCATCAGGCAGGCGCACGGTTATGAACATCTCTACAAGCCACCTTCCCAAAGGCGTCGCGGTTCGAACAAGCAGCCATTTTATTTGCGGCCAATGTACTTGCCGCCCATGTACTTGGCCCACGTACTTGGCCCATGTACTTGGCGGAAGCCCGCCTCGCAAGTCCGCGAGGAGCGCGAAAAGACAAAGAGTTCCAGCGGAACTGCCGCCAGACTCTCCGTCGCTCGCCGCTCGATCCAGCTCCATGGCTCTCGGGCCGGCCACGCCCCAAAAGACAGGAGAGATACTGAAAAATCATTCTACAGCAAAAGTCCATACGCCTGGATTAGTGCAAACTTGTTCTCTTTATCCCGCATAGGGAGGCATATTTTCTCCAAACCCCGAATTTTGCATCCAGAATCTCCGCGCCACACGGGTTGGGAAAAACTGTTTCTTTCGCGCAACTATGCGGAGGAATCTTCGACCGGTTGTGGACCAACCCGCCTCGCCCCCTGGCTGACCAGGACGTTTTCCGCCAAGTTGACATTGAACGCACACGGACAATTGGGGGGAACATGGGGGGCGGCAATCCGCGTATTCGCGCGGGAAATCATCGTGACGGCAACGAAATTGCGCCTCACGTTACGAATGCCGGCGCGCTTCCCCGCCGCCGTCGCTTCTTTGCCGGCGCTGCACTGGCATCGGCTCTTTTCGCATCCACCATGCTCACCGCCCCGGCTCGCGCACAACAGGCCGTGTTCATCCCGTTATCGTTTACGCCGGTCACGGCCACCAACACGAATAACTGCATTTTCGTCGGCACCTGCGCCCTCATCAACACGACCTTCCCAGGCGCCTCGATCGATTTCACCAACTCGGGCGACTTCGCAACGATCGGCTTCGGTTCGATCGGAATTCTGACGAATACGCTGCTTGGCGGCGGGATCACGATCGACAATTCCGGGAATCTCGCCACGGCGGGCGTCGACGCGATCGGAATTTTCGCGAACACAACGCTCGGCGGGTCCGTCAAGATCGACAACTCCGGCAATCTCGCCACGATCGGCGCCGGTGCGATCGGCATTTCGGCGAATACGACGCTGGGCGGTTCGGTCGATATCCAAAACTCGGGCGATATCGCAACGGCGGGGTTCGGGGCGATTGGAATCGTTGGAAACACCATCTATGGCGGGTCCGTCGAGATCGGCAATTCCGGGGATATTGCCACCATTGGCGCCGCCGCCATCGGCATCAGCGCCACGACGCTCATCAAGCCGGGCAAAGTCGCCGTCGAGAACAGCGGAAATCTGGCAACGCTGGGGGCTGGGTCCATTGGTATCTTCGCCACGACGCTGTCCCGGAACAGCGATATCAGCATCGTCAATACCGGCGACGTCACAACGCGCGGCATCTTCGCCTACGGGCTTTTCGGCACCACGTTCGGCCCCCGAAGCGACATCACGGTCACGAACGGCGGAACGCTCGCCACACGCGCCGCCGACGCCGATGGCGTCTACGCGTTCACAGTTGGCCGCAACAGCGACATCGAGGTTACGAACACCGGAGAGATCGGCACCTCCGGCATCGATGCCGAGGGGCTTTACCTCACGACTATTGGCCGCAATTCGAATGTGTCGGTGGACAATAGCGGATCGATCGAAACACGCGGCGCCTTTGCCGAGGGTGTCAGCGTGGCCACCTATGGGCGCAACGCCGACGTGACCATCGCAAATAGCGGCGAGATCGAAACGCAGGGCCTGCTTTCCGACGGCATCTACGCCTACACGGGCGGCCGGAGAAGCGCGCTGACCATCGAGAATTCCGGCTCCGTTCATGCCGGCGGCCGCCGCGCCTACGGCATCTACGCTGTCACGGTCGGCAATTCCTCGCCGATCACCGTCAACAATAGCGGCGGCCTCTTCGGCTCGACCGCCGCCCTCTTCGCCTATAGCGCGACCTCCACCACGATCAACAATAGCGGCGACATTTCCGCCGGTAGCGGTCTCGCCATCGACACGGAGGGCGCGAGCTCGTTCATCGGCAACTCGGGCCTGATCACCGGTTTCGTCGACCTGACGGACAGCGCCGACGTCTTCAAGAACATGTCCGGCGGAGAATTCCACGCGCAAGACGTCAGCAATTTCCGGGACGGCAACGACCTCTTCATGAACGCGGCCGGCGCGACGCTGCGCACCGCCGACCGGCACAATGCCAACGAGGTCACGCGCTTCATCGGATTGGAGCGGTTCGAGAACCGCGGGCTCGTTACGATGGTCGATGGGCAGATCGGCGATCAGTTCCGCATCTCGAATACACCCGGCGGTACCGATACCGTCTTTACCGGATCGAACGGCTCGACCCTCGGCGTCGACACGTTCCTCGGCGGACCGGGGTCTAAATCCGACACGCTCGTGATCGAGGGCAGCGCCAAGGGGCGCACGCGGCTTGCGGTCAACAACGTCAACCCCGGACCGGGGCGTCTCAACCGCGAGGGCATTCCCGTCGTGTTCGTCGATGGGAATGTGAACGCCTCGAACTTCTATCTCGACAAGCCCATCGACACGGGCTTCTTCGAATACGATCTCGTCTTCGTGCCGACCGGAAGCGGCTTCTTCGAGCTCAGAAGCCATGCCAGCGGCGGCGCGCATGTCCTGCCGCAGATCGTGACGAGCATCCATCAGACATTCCATAGTTCGACGGAAACCTGGTTCGACCAGACCACGGACCTGCGCGCGTTACTGGCGCGCGGCTCGGTCTGCGACGACATCTCAAGGCCGGAGGAGCGCATCCGGTGTCAAGACCTCTACGACGCGGCGCCGGCGGTTTGGGCGCGCGGCGCCGGGTCCTGGTTCGACTTCGACGGCAACGCGACGACGACGGCGAACGGCAAGACCTATCGCTACGACCTCGGCCGCGAGCTCAATATCTGGCAGGTCGAAACGGGAATGGACTTCGGCAAGGAAGCCGTCCTGACGCCGGACGACATCCTCGTGCTCGGCGTGCTCGGCGGCGCGGTGAAGTCCGCGCTCGATTACAATGCGCTGGCGCGGTCCTACGATATCAGCAGCCTGGAGGCCGGCGCCTACGCCACCTATCTGCGCGGCGGCTTCTTCCTCGACACCCTGTTCAAGGCATTCTTCGGAACGATCGAGTCCAAGGGCGCGGTCGAGTTTCCCGAAACGCTGGATACGCAGACCTACGGCCTTCGCGTCGACAGCGGCTATCGTTTCGGCGGTGTGAAGGACGGCCCCTTCGTCGAGCCTCTGGCGACGGTCGCCGTCTCGTGGACGCATATCGACGACTTCTCGCATCGAGGGAACACCATCGACTTCGGCGACGACGAGCAAGTCCGGGGGCGCCTCGGCATGCGCGTCGGAACGTCCTCGCAGATTTGGGAAGGCACGACATTCGAGCCGTTCCTGATCGGTAGCGTGTGGGGCCTCCTCTCCGACGATTCCAGCGCCAAGCTGACCTCGATGGGCAACACCTTCGTTTTCACCGACGAACCCGACGATGTTTGGGGCGAAATCTCGGGCGGGGTGAACTTCTTCAATCCCGAAGCGCAGACGGCCGTGTTCGCCAAGATGGACTACATCTTCGCTGACAATTCCGAGGGCGTGAGCGCGAAGGCGGGGATGCGCATCTCCTGGTAGCAACGCGGCGCCCGTTCCCGGTCAAGGAAACCGCCGTCTCCCCGGCGGAACCGAATGTATTTTCGCCGCCTTCGCCGCGAAGGACGGTTTTCAGAGCTGGGCCATGCTGCTAAGTGCTGACGAAACCCGCCTTGCGGTGGCCTTGGTGATCTCCGAACCTCGCTCAAAAAGGAACCGGGCAAATTTCTCTAGGGGAGACGAGGCGTGACAGAGCAAAACTCCGACCGGGAAACAAAGCAGGACATCGAGATCGAGAACGCGGCGCGCGACAGGCATCAGCTGCGCACCATGACGGTGGCCGTCACGGCGGTGGCGTCGGTAATCGGCCTCGTGATCGCGGCGATCATCTATGCCGTCGCGCTCAACCGCCTTTGGTTCCTGCACTTTCCGCTTGGCTTCTATATGCTGGCCCAAGGCATTCTGTTTTTCGCGATCTTCGTCACATTTTGGTATGTGCGCGTGCAGGAAAAAATCGACCTTACGCGCAGCATGAACGAGGAGATCGCCTAGGCGATGGCTCTGCAGTCGCGTCAGCGCACGCCGAATCCGCATCTCGGCTCCTATTACGGCATCGTCGCCAGCGCCTTCGTCTCGCTGACGATCCTGCTCGCCATGGCCGAGCAGCTCGGCTGGCGCGACGGCTCGATCGCGCGGCTCATGATCCTGATGCCGCTCGTCCTCTACATGGCCATCGCAGTGGCGGCGCGGACCCTGAATGTCGAAGACTTCTTCGTCTCGGGACGCCGCGTGCCGCAGGTCTATAACGCCTTTCTTCTCGCGGCGATCACCGTCGGCGGAACGGGGCTTTTCGCCTATACCGGCGCGCTGTTCTTCATCGGGTTCGACGGACTCGCAATCGGGCTCGGCTGGACCTGCGGATTGTTGCTCGCGGCCATCTTGTTCGTCCCCTATTTGCGGCGGGCGGGCGCCTACACCCTTCCGGCCTTTCTGGGACAACGCTTCCGGTCGCAGCGAACGCGCATGCTGGCAAGCGGCCTTCAGATCGCTCCCACCATCCTGCTTCTCGCCGCGGAGGTGAAAATCGCGGCGATGGTGCTGGCGATGTTCCTGCCCACCGCCTACTGGATCTCCGTCCTCATCGTCGTCGTCTTCGTTGCGGCGACGGGAATCCTCGGCGGCATGCGCGCTCTGACGTGGTCCGGCAGCGCGGAATTCATCGCCGGCGGCCTCGGCCTCGCCGTTCCGTTGACGGTGGTTGCCGTTGTCCTGACCAACCTCCCGGTACCCCAATTCACCTACGGCGAGTTGCTGGAGTCCCTCAGCAACGCGGAGACGGCCACGGGCGTTACCGCCATCGCCCCCGGCACGCTCGCCGGGTTTCCCGGCCAAGAACCGCTGGCCGCGGTCAAGCCGTTCCTTCAAGCGTTCGGCACGATCTCCGAGGCGGGATTCTTCACACTGTTCATATGCTTCATGATCGGAACGGCGGCGTTGCCGACATTGTTGTCGCGCAGCGGCGTCACGGCGTCGGTCGCCGACCAGCGCCGTTCCACGGCCTGGGCTCTGCTCCTCGTCGCGCTCTTCGCCATGACCGCGCCGGCCCTCGTCGTCTTCGCCAAGGTCCTCATGTTCGGCGACATCGCGATCATACCGACGCAAGGCCTTCCGGTCTGGATCTCGGGCCTGAGCCAACTACAGATCCTGCGCCCCAGCGACCTCAACGGGGCGGGCACGATCGGCGTTAGCGACCTGCTGGTGGCGCGCGACGGCATTGTCCTTGCGTTGCCGAGCCTCGCCGCCCTACCCCACATCCTGACACCGCTGATCGCGGCCGCGGGCCTAGCCGTCGCGCTCGCGGCGGCCGGATCTCACCTCTTCACGGTTGGCGCCAGTTTGGCCGACGACCTCTACAGGTCCATCGACCCGCAACCGGTGGTGCTGCCGCGCTTGCTCGTAGCTTGGGCCGGGATCGGCCTAATCGCGCTCCTGATGGCGGTCTACCTCTTCTTCGCCGACGTGGATGCGCTGAGCTACGCGGTGACGGCCTTCGCCTTTGCGGGCGCGACCTTCTTTCCGGTTCTGCTTTTGGCGATCTGGTGGCCGCGCTGCACGGTTTGGGGCGCGCTCGCCAGTCTGGCGACGGGGTTCGCCGTCATGTTCCTGGCTATGACCTTGGGCGGGTTGTTCGGCATCGCCGAAAGCGCTGCTGGGACCGCGGGCGCGAGCCTCGCCGCCGCCGTTCTGGCGTTCGCCGCCGGCGTCGGGGCCAGCCTCTACGGGCCTCCGCCCACCAAGGCGGACACCGATTTCTACGAGGCCATGCGGCGTCCCGACGGGGAAACGCTGTACGACCAGGCCGAGGCACGCGCCGCCGCCGCGCAGCGCAAAAAGACGTAACGGGTGAGGCTTGGACATCTCGGCTCAAACGGAACGCTTCCCGCTCTACCCCGCGATCGCGCCCTACCGCAGCGGACAGCTTCCGGTCTCGGGCGGTCACAAGCTCCATTTCGAGGAATGCGGTTCCCCCGCGGGCAAGCCCGTCGTGGTTCTTCACGGCGGCCCCGGCGGCGGCATCGCACCGGTCATGCGCCGCTTTCACGACCCAAGGCTCTATCGCATCGTGCTGTTCGACCAGCGCGGTTGCGGCCGGTCGCATCCCCATGCCTCGATCGAGAACAACACGACGTGGGACCTCGTCGCCGACATCGAAGCGCTTCGCGAAGAGCTGGGCATCGAGCGCTGGCAGGTGTTCGGGGGCTCATGGGGATCGGCCCTCGCGCTGGCCTACGCGCAGACACACCCGAAGCGGGTTTGCGAGATGATCCTGCGGGGGATTTTTCTCCTGAGACAATCCGAACTCGACTGGTTCTACAAGGACGGTTGCAGCTGGCTGTTTCCGGAGGCCTTCGCTGACTTCCGCGAAGCCATTCCGAAGGACGAACGCGGCAATCTGATCGGCGCCTATTACAAGCGCCTTACGAGCAACGATCCCGCCGTCCGGCTGGAGGCGGCGCGCGCCTGGACCGCATGGGAAGGGCGGACCTTGTCGTTGCTCCCCGACATCGACCGGGAGCGCTACATCACGGCCGATCACTTCGCGCTCGCCCTTGCCAGGATCGAATGCCACTACGTCGCCAATCGCGGCTTTTTCGACGGCGACGATCAACTCCTGCGCGATGCGGACCGCTTGAGCGACATCCCCGGCGTGATCGTGCATGGACGCTACGATGTCGTAACGCCGATCAAGAACGCCTTCGATCTGTCGCGCGTCTGGCCGTTGGCGGAGCTGCGCGTGGTTCCGGATGCCGGACACGCCATGACGGAGCCGGGCATCACGCACGCCTTGATCGCCGCGACACGGATGTACGCAGGCAACTGATCACGCACCGGCCGCGCGGCCGATAAAACTCAGAACCACCTGACGCCGATGCGGCGCGGCGCGATGCTCGACAAGATAGAGCCCCTGCCAGGTGCCGAGTGTCATCGCGCCGTCGCGAACGGGGATCGACAGGCTGACCGACGTCAGCATCGACTTGATGTGACTGGGCATGTCGTCCGGCCCTTCCTCGCGATGCGCGTAAGAGCGGTCTTCCGGCGCCAGCCGCTCCAGCGCATCCAGCAAATCGACCCGGACATTGGGATCGGCGTTCTCCTGGATCGTCAGAGAGGCGGACGTGTGACGCACGAAGACGGTGAGGAGACCGCCCTCAGCACCGAGCCCATCCAGCCATTCGGCGGCCGGCCGCGTGAAATCGACGAACCCTTTGCCGCGCGTCGGCACGTTCAAGACATGGCTCGCCTCGATCCATGCAGCCACAAGCGCATCCTCCCCGTTTGATTGGTTTCCGGGACTTGTGATTGGCCTCCAGGACCTGCCTGTCCCGATATCGGGCATTCCTTAAGAGAAAATTTACCCTGCCTTGCCACCGTCGATCCAGCCGCGGTGGGAGCTCCGACGCGGTCACGCCAACGTCCGCTTGGGGCGCGGGATCGGCGTCAGATCCATGGGGAACGGTATGGCTTCAAACGCAGGTTGGCAAACCACGGAATTCGGGGGAACGGACCGCCCCGGCGAAGCCTGGCAGCCGAGCCGGCGCGGCGGACACCTCGCGGACGATCCCCTGGACAGATATTTGGACAACGGCTCCGGCGCACCGATGGACCAGCGGACCGTCGAAAACCTCCTGCGCCGGCTCGTGGATCGCGTCGAGGAAAGCGAGCGCCGCTACGGCGAAGCGCTCAACGAACTTCATACGAGGCTCGATCGTCTGTCGCAGACCACGGAGGCCGCGCGGAGCACGAGCGCGCCCGAAGATTCGGACACGTTCGACCGTCTGCATGCGCAAGTCAGCGACCTGGCCCGCCGCTTGGAGTCCGACACCAGGATGCCCCTGGACGATTTCGAACGGCTGGGCCGCGCCGTCAGCGGCGGCGTTCGAGGCGATCTGGACAACGAACCCGCCGGAGCACCGCGCTATGCGCCCGAGCCCAGCCCGTTCGCCCAGTCCGTCATGGAGTCCCAAAGCTACGGCCGGCATGCTTTGGACGTCGACATTCCCGCCGAGCCCGCCTGGACTCCCCCGGCGGCGCGGCCGGATTTCGACAACCGCCTCGCGGAGATGGCCGACCGCTTGGAGCAGTCGATCGGCGCGGCGATGCCGAGCAGCACCATCGAGGCTCTGAACGCGCGTATCGAGGAGATCGGGAACCAGATCGCCAAGTCGCTCGAGCAGGCGCCGAGCCGCTCGTCCTTGGAACATGTCGAGCAGCAGATCGCCGGGATGGGCCAGCAGCTCACCCGCGCCGAGGAGCAGCTCGGCAGGCTCGGCGGCGTCGAAGAGCGTTTGCTCGCGCTGCTGGCGCGTCTCGAGGACAAGGGCGCGGAGCCCAAGCCGGCCGAGATCGACGCGGCGCAGCTTCAGGAAATCGCGGCCAAGGCCGCGGTCGAGGCCGCGCGCCTCGTCGCCGACAACTCTCAAAAGACGACAGACCGCCTCGAGGCAATGCAGCGGGAACTGAACGCCGTCGGCGATTTCAGCCGCCAATCGGACGACAAGCTCTCCAGCACGCTGCAGTCCGTTCACGAATCTCTGAAGCAGCTGGTACAGCAGGTCGAGCGTCCCGAGGCGCGTTCGCCGCAAGCCAATCCATTTGCCGCGAAGCCCGCACTTGAGCGCCCCAGCCCCGAGGCTCCTTCTCCCGCTTCTGCTGCTTCTCCTTCTCCGGCCGCCCCTGCGCCGGAAGCTCCCGCGCCCAAGACATGGAGCGAACCCGAACCCATGGACCGGGGCCCGGCAGCGTCATCCGCGAAACCGCATGCCCCGGACCCGAGGCCACGGCGGAGCCCCGTTCATCCGAGCGCATCCGCGCCTCGGACAACGGCCACAAGTGCCCCGGCCCCACATCCGGAGCGTCCACGCTTCCCGGAAGTGACGAGCTCGAGGGCGATGCCTCAACCGGAGCACTCAAGTGCCGACGATGCCGAGCGGCGTTTGAAAGAGACGCTGCGCGACCGGCTGCATGCCGGCAGCAGCAGGGTCAAGCCGCGCAACCTTCTCGCGGCTTTCGAGCGCGCCAGAGCGCCACGGGTCGAAGAAGCCGAACCGGTTTCGGGAACGGAACCGGCTGCGGATATGGGCGCACCCGCGCCTCAGGACATGGTGGCCGCCGCGCGCCGGGCCGCCCAGGCGGCCGCTGCCCACGCGGAGGCCCGAAAGGAACAGCCGTCTCGGCGAGAGCCGGTCCTGAACGTCCCGCAGGAGGAGCAGGCAAGTAGCCGGAAGCGGCCCTATCTGATCGTTTCGGCTGCGATCCTTCTCGCGATCAGCGCCTTCCTCCTTTATGGGCGGCTCACGTCGAAGACCGCCTCCGTCGCCGATCCGAGCCCGGTCAGCGAGAGCGTCGACCCTGCAGGCCCGGCCGCGCCCGGCACGAACGCGCCGGCGGACGCCGCGACAGCGCCCGGCGGGAAACAATCCGGATCCTTCCCCTCCGTTCCCGGCATGATGACCTTGCCCGAGCAGGTCGGCCAGGCCGGCTCCGGTGTGACCGACATCCCCAAGACGTCAACGCAGCCCATGCCGGCGAACGAGCTGTCGCCTTCTCCGCAGTTCGCCTCGCTCACGTCCAACGACGCACCGGCCCTTCCCGGCGGCGTGATCTTCTCGATCGAAGAACCCGGAACGGCTTCCGAAGCGGCCACCGCGGAAGCGCTGACGGCGACCTCGGTGAAGGGCCCGATGCCGTCCGAGGACGCCGGTCCCGAACCCCTCCGCAAGGCCGCCGCGAAGGGCGACCCAATCGCTCAGTATACGGTTGCAATCCGCTATATCGACGGCCAGGGCGTCCCCGCCGATCCGGAAACGGGCGCGGAGTGGCTGGAACGCGCCGCCCGCGCCGGGCTCGCGCCGGCGCAATACCGGCTCGGCACCATGTACGAGCGCGGCGTCGGGGTAACGGCGAATATCGACACGGCGCGGAGCTGGTATCTGGCCGCCGCCGAACGCGGCAACGTGAAGGCCATGCACAACCTCGCCGTCAGCGTCAGCGGCAGAGCCGGAAGCACGCCGAACTACACCCTCGCGGCCAAGTGGTATCAAGAAGCGGCTTTGCGCGGCCTCGCCGACAGCCAATTCAATCTCGGCATTCTCGCGGAGCACGGCTTGGGCCGCTCCAAGGATCTCGCCGAAGCCTACAAGTGGTATTCGCTCGCGGCCGCTCAAGGCGACTCCGAGGCGCTGAAACGCCGCAGCTCGGTCAGCACCCAACTCACGTCGGAGACGATCGTCGCCATCGACGAGAAGGTCGCCAATTGGAAGCCCAAGGCCGTTTCGCCGGAGGCCAACGACGTCGCCGAACCCGCGGCATGGGGCTCCGCTCCCGCGTCGGCCTCTAACCAGGCGCCTGAAAGCTCAACCCTGGTAAGCCGGGCCCAGACCCTGTTGAACAAGCTCGGCTACGATGTCGGCGTGCCCGACGGCCTGGCCGGCAACAAGACGCAAACCGGGGTGAAGCGCTTCCAGCAACGCAACGGCCTCGCCGAGACCGGCGAGATCACGGTCGAACTCGTGACACGGCTCGAGGCGCTCGCCGGCTAAACAGCCGGCTCTCGCGGCGCCCGGGCGGCCGCGCTCACACTTCCGCCGGAAATCCGGAGAGAATTAAGGTTCGATCCGCATAGCGCATTGACTCGTTGGCTCCCCGCGAACAGGTTGCAGGGGCGCTCGCTCTCTTACCGATCCAGCCAATGTTTCAGATTTATCTGCCGATTGCCGAGATTTCAGTGAACCTCTTGGTGATGCTGGGTCTTGGCGCGGCGGTCGGATTTCTGTCCGGTATGTTCGGCGTCGGCGGCGGGTTCCTGCTCACGCCTCTCTTGATGCTGTCCGGCATTCCGCCGGCCATCGCCGTGGCCACCGGCGCCAACCAGATCGTCGGCACGTCGGTCTCGGGCACGCTTGCCCAATGGCGGCGCGGCAACGTCGATCTGCATATGGGGGCGGTGCTGATCGCTGGCGGTGTCGCGGGTGCGCTGTTCGGGGTGCTCCTTCTGCGATATCTGCGCGGATTGGGGCAATCGGGCCTCATCATCTCGATGACCTATGTGTTCTTCCTCGGCAGCATCGGCGCCTTGATGCTCTGGGAGAGCGTCAACGCGATGCGGCGTCAGAGGGCCGGAAAGACGGTCTCCGCCCGGAAATCCGGACAACACAACTGGATCCACGGCCTGCCCTTCAAGATGCGCTTTCCCCGGTCGCGCCTCTATATCAGCGCCATTCCGCCTCTGGTCATCGGCGGCATGGTCGGGCTCTTGGCTGCGTTCTTGGGCGTCGGCGGCGGATTCATCATGGTCCCGGCGATGATTTACATCCTGCGCATGCCGACCAACGTGGTGATCGGCACGTCGATCTTTCAGATCATCTTCATCACCGCCGTCGTCACGCTGCTGCATGCCACGCTGAACCACACGCTCGACATCGTGCTCGCCTTTCTCCTGATTATCGGCGGGGTGATCGGGGGGCAATTCGGCGTCCGCGCGGGACAAAAACTCCGCGGCGAGCAGCTGCGCGCGATGCTGGCTCTCATGGTGCTCGGCGTCGCCTTGCGGATTCTCTACGACTTGGTGGCGCGGCCGGCCGATCTCTACAGCATCATTCCCGTGGCGGGTGGCTGATGCGCGCGGCCGTCCTACACCTCGCGCTTCTGCTGTCGCTGCTGCTTGGCGCTGCCGCGCAGGCGCAAGACGCCGTGCCGCCGCCGCCCGTCGTCAAGCCGGGGACGAGCCAAGAAAAGGTGCAAGCCGACATCTCGACGCGCGAAATCGCCATTCAGTCGAACTTCACCGGCGTCGAAATCCTTATTTTCGGCAGTATCGACTTCAGCGATACGCGCACGCCGGCCTTCGGGTCCTATGACGTGGTCACCGTGGTCCGCGGCCCCAACAAGCCGATCGTGGTGCGGAAGAAGACACGCATGGCCGGGCTCTGGGTCAACGGTCCAGGCAAGACCTATACTCAAGTTCCGAGTTTCTACACCGTTCTGTCGTCGCGGCCGATCCGGGCCATCGCATCGGACGACGTTCTGCGCAGCCTTGGCATCGGACTGTCGGAACTCAACTTCGGCCGTGACACGACCGGCAGTTCTCAGGAACAGAGCTTCCGCACCGCCATGATCCGGCTGATGGAAGACAAGCGCCTGTTCACGGCAAACGACTCCGGCGTGGTCTTCATCGGACGCAGCCTGTTCCGCGCGACCGTGGTGCTGCCGGTGAATGTGCCGACAGGCCGCTACGTGGTCGATGTGTATCTGTTCCGCGATGGCGAACTTGCAAGCAAGACACAAGGATCGCTGGAAATCAGCAAGGCCGGGATCGAAGCGGTGATCTACGAAATGGCTTTCCACAAGCCGTTTCTATACGGCCTGCTCGGGGTCGCGATCGCCGTCTTCGCAGGACTGATCGGCTGGTTCGCGTTCCGGCGCGACTAACGGACTATTGGTCGGGCAACAGCAGACTGCCGAGCACCGGATAGACCGCACGCCGCCCCATCATCCACGCCTCCAACTGCTGCCAGCGAAAGAGCGGCTTGAAGGCTTCGTGAAGGACGTTGAGGCCACCGGTATAGGCCCCGAAGGCGGGCATCACGAGCCGGCTTCCATCCGTCGCGAAGCAACGGCGCCGCACAACGGTCCCGCGGCGGCAAATGCGCGCGATGGGGTGAAGGTGTCCGACGATCTCGGGACCCGTGGCTTTGTCCGAGGGTTCGTG
This sequence comes from Hyphomicrobiaceae bacterium UBA7697, assembly GCA_002482645.1. Taxonomy (GTDB): domain Bacteria; phylum Pseudomonadota; class Alphaproteobacteria; order Rhizobiales; family Methyloligellaceae; genus Methyloceanibacter. The sequence goes on along the minus strand of DLGJ01000005.1, from coordinate 496,263 downwards.
GCGCAAGACGACGCCGCCAATGGTCAGCGTGGCGCAGACCGTTCCACCGACCGTCTTCGGCAAATGGGGATCGTGATTGCCGCAAATCCAGAACCAGTCGCGCCCTTCCTGAAGGGATCGCAGTAGCGCGAAGTCGTCCTCGACGAGATTGTCGGCGCATTCGCTGCGGTGGAAGCTGTCACCAAGGGCAACGACGCGCTGCGGATCGAGCGCCTCGATGAGCTTGCCCAGCCGCGACAACGTCGCCCGCGTATCGTAGGGCGGCAGCAACATGCCGCGCGCCGCGCAGGCCGCGCCCTTCTCCAGATGCAGGTCGGCGACAAGCAGGGTGTCTTCGGCTTCCCAATACAGCGCGCCCGCCATGAGCGGCCGAAGCGTATGACGTCCGATGACAAGATGGGAGCGCAGTGTCGGCGCTGTCTCCGGCATGAGATCCAATCTAGCTTGCAGCATGCTCCCCCCCAGGGCTCTGCGTCGTGCTGACCGAGGCGTCGTCTCCCATGGCCTCGGCAACGAGTTCTTCGGCGGTCTCACGCAACAGGGTTTCGCCAGCATCGCCCGGAACACTCTCTCGCCCGATCTCAAGCATGACGGGAACGGCGAGCGGCGAAACGCGGCTCACCGCACTATGCCTGATTCGTCCGCCGATACGCTTCAAGAATTGTCCCAACCGGCCAAGATCGATGAGCCCGGTCGCCGCGTCGGCAAACGCCGCACGCAACAAGACGTGCCCCGGCTCGTGTTCGCGCAGCACATCGTAGATGAGATCGGAGGAGGCCGTCATCTGCCGCCCCGACTTTTCCTGACCGGGATGACGGCGCTCGATTAGCCCGGAAATGATCGCGCAGACCCGGAACGACCGCTTCATCAGGTTGGATTCGGCTAGCCAGGCATCGAGATCGTCGCCCAGCATGTCCTCGTCGAAAAGCTCCCGGAGATCGAGGCGCCCCCGGCGGATCATCTCGCTCATATCGTTGAGCCCCCAGACGGCCAAAGCGTATTCGTTGGCGACGAAGCCGAGCGGTGCCGCACGCGCGCGCTCCAAGCGGCGCGTCAACAGCATGCCGAGGGTCTGGTGCGCGAGGCGCCCCTCGAACGGATAGCAGACGAGATAGTGCCGCTGCCCGCGCGGGAAGGTCTCGATCAGCATCTCGCCGGCCGTCGGCACGACGGAGAACGCGGCCTGCAACCGCAGCCAATCGGACACTTGTCCGGGCAGCTTCGTCCATTGCTTTCGCTCGGCCAGCATGTGCCGCACGCGCTCGGCGAGATAGGTCGACAGCGGGAACTTGCCGCCCGCATAGGCCGGCACCTTGGCGTCGGTGGCGTGCGCGCGGGTCACGATGGCGTCCATTTCGCGCAAACCCTCGAAACGAAGCACCTCGCCGGCAAAGACGAACGTATCTCCGGGGCCGAGTTGTTCGATGAACTGCTCCTCGACTTCCCCGAGTATGCGCCCGCCGGCGACCATGCCAGCCGGGCGGAGCGCGCCGCCCTTCAGCCGCGCGAGGCGCACGCGGAGCATCGGCGCCTCGACGATGGTGCCGACATTCAAGCGGTATTGCTGGGCGAAGCGCGGATGAGCGATGCGATAGGTGCCGTCCTTGGTTTGCTTGAGCTTGGCGTAGCGGTCGTAACGCGCGAGCGCGTAGCCGCCGGTCGCCACGAAGGCGAGCACCCGATCGAAACTCTCACGGGACAGATCGCGATAGGGTGCGGCGCTCGTCACGTCCTCATAAAGCCGGTCCGGATCGAACGGCTCGGCGCAGGCCATGCCGAGAATGTGCTGCGCCAGTACGTCGAGCGCGCCGGGACGCGAGGGCGGCGTGTCTTGCTGTCCCTCCCCGGCGGCCTCGAGTGCCGCCTGACATTCCATGACCTCGAAACGATTGGCCGGCACGAGCAAAGCCTTGCTCGGTTCGTCGAGCCGGTGATTGGCCCGCCCGATCCGCTGGGTCAAGCGGCTTGCGCCTTTCGGCGCGCCGACATTGATGACGAGATCGACGTCGCCCCAGTCGATGCCGAGATCGAGCGTCGAGGTGCAGACCACCGCGCGGAGCTTGCCCGACACCATCGCCGCTTCGACTTTCCGGCGCTGGCCGACATCGAGCGAGCCGTGATGGAGCGCGATCGGCAGATTGTCGTCGTTGACGCGCCACAGCTCGTGGAACAGCATCTCGGCTTGCGAACGCGTGTTGACGAACATCAAAGAGAGTTTGTGCGCCTTGATGGCCTCGTAGATTTCGAGCAGCGCGTAGCGGGCCGAATGTCCCGCCCAGGGCACCTCCACCTCGGATTCGAGGATCGCGATGTCCGCCTTCACGCCGCCCGCGGCGGTGACGATCTCCGCGAACCGCATCGTTGGTGCATTGTCGTGACGCTGCGGCACCAAGTAAGCGGAGAGTTCGTAAGGCCGCGCCACCGTGGCCGACAAACCGACGGCCGTGAGGTCCGGCGCAAGCGTCCGCAAGCGCGCAAGATCCAGCGCCAAGAGATCGCCGCGCTTGCTGGCGCTCAAGGCGTGAAGCTCATCGAGGATCACATATTTCAGCCCTGCGAAAAGCTGGCCCGCGCTTTTGTGGGACAGCATCAAGGCGATCTGCTCCGGCGTGGTCAGCAGAATGTCGGGCGGCAGCACGCGCTGCCGCGCGCGGCGGGATTGAGGCGTGTCGCCGGTCCGGGTTTCGAGCTGGACCGGCAAACCCATCTCGGCGATGGGTGCCGCGAGATTGCGCGCGATATCGGTCGCCAGCGCCTTGAGCGGCGAGACATAGAGCGTGTGGACGCTGCGCGCCGGACCGTGGGCGAGAGGGCGGCCCGCGAGATCGACGAGGCTCGGAAGAAATCCCGCCAAGGTCTTGCCGCCGCCGGTCGGGGCAATCAGAAGCGTGTCGCGGCCCTCCCCGGCCTTTTCCAGCAATGCGAGCTGGTGGGCGCGCGGGTGCCAGCCCCGGGACGCGAACCAGTCCGCGAATGTCTCGGGCAGATGCGCGCTCCGAGCGCGTCCATCGTTCCCAGCTGCAGGTTTCCGCGTTCGCGCGCTCAACTGAATCGGTCCCCATCGGGTTGTGCCGCTGTCAGGGCCTGACTTGACCTTCCGGCTTCGCCGCACCAACTGTGGTACAGATCCCAAGCAACGCCCACGATGCGGAGGTGCGCGTGTATATGGAACGGTTTTTTGGCGGCAATCCGGCCCTTGTCCTCGCCCGGCTCGCGATCATATCGCTGATCGTCGGCGTCGTCCTGGCGGCGCTGGGCTTCAGCCCCTACGACTTGATCCAGACGGTGCGCGACCTGGTTCAGCGCATCTACGACATGGGTTTCGCCGCGATCGAGAAGGGCTTCCGCTACTTCCTGCTCGGCGCCGTGATCGTGTTCCCGGTGTGGGTGCTGATGCGGGTGTTCAAGCTGTTCGGCCGCGACGACGATGCGTCCGCCGATCTCGTGCCGCCCGAACGGGAGCCGCGAGCGGCTAAAGAATCGTCAGAACCGTCTCCGGCGGGCGGCCGATAGCCGCCTTTCCGCCCGCGACGACGATCGGCCGCTCGATCAGAATCGGGTTCTCGACCATGAGTGCGATCAGCTCATCGTCGGAAACGGCACGCTCTTTCAGCCCAAGTTCCGCGTAGCGGGCTTCGCCTTTGCGCACGATGTCCCGCGGCTTGAGGCCGAGCTTTTTCAGAATGGCTTTCAGTTCGGCGGCGCTTGGCGGCGTCTTCAAATAGTCCACGACGTTCGGGGCGGCGCCTTTCTCCTCCAGCAACGCCAAGGTCTCGCGCGATTTCGAGCAGCGCGGATTGTGGTAGATCGTGACGGTCATTCGGCATTCTCCGGCAGGGGCTTGCGGGCCCATTCCTCGGCCCGGCGGCCGACGAGCGGCGTGAGCGTGTTCGCGTTCGCCTCCGCCATCGCTTGAACGAGGCGGCGCTTGATCCGGCCAATGAGGCCGGGGCCTTCGAAGATCAGCCCCGTATAGAGCTGAACCAGCGACGCTCCCGCTTCGATCTTGGCAAGAGCGGCCTCGGGCGAATCCACGCCGCCCACGCCGATCAGGGGCATCGTCCCGGCCGTGAGCCTGTAGACGCGCGCGAGCATCCGGGTCGAGCGTGCGAAGAGCGGCCGCCCGGACAGACCGCCCGTTTCGGCGGCCAGCGCCGCGTTGGTCAAGCCGTCGCGCGCGAGGGTCGTATTGGAGACGATAATGCCGCCGGCGCCGCTGCCCTGGATGATCCCGACGATCTCGGGAAGATCGGCATCGGCGAGATCCGGCGCCAGCTTGACGAACAGCGGCGGCTGGGCGCCGGGAAGCGCGCTCCTGGCCTCGACGACTTTGGTCAGAAGCGTCGCGAGTTCCTGCGGCGCCTGCAAATCCCGCAAGCCCGGCGTGTTGGGCGAGGAGATATTGACGGTGAGATAGGACGCGACGGGCGCCATGCGCGTCACGCCGTCCGCGTAGTCCGCGACACGATCCGGGCTGTCTTTATTCGCTCCCAAGTTCACGCCGACAATGCCCGGAACGGGTTTCCTCAACCGTTCGAGCGCCGCCGCTTGCCCCTCGTTGTTGAATCCGAGCCGGTTCACCACTGCATGATCTTCCGCCGAGCGGAACACGCGCGGCGCCGGATTGCCGTTCTGCGGACGCGGGGTCAGCGTGCCGACCTCGACAAAACCGAAGCCCATATCGAGCAGGGCCGGCGCGACGCGCGCGTTCTTGTCGAAGCCCGGCGCGATGCCGATCGGGTTGGGGAAATCCAGCCCGCAAAGCGTCTGGCGCAGGCGGGGGTCGTCCGGCCCGCTCCGGCGCGGATAGATCCCCAACTCCAGCGTCTTCAGGGTGAGATCGTGCGCGCGCTCCGCGTCGAGCGAAAGGAGAAGCGCCTGACCGAGACCGAAGAGTGGGTTCACGCCACGCCCTCGGGCAAAATGTGGCGATCGTCGTCGTCGAGGGTGAGCGGAGCTTCCGCGACCACGGCATCGAGCTCCAGCGGCGCGTAGAGATGGGGGAACAAGTCTCCGCCGCGAGACACTTCCCACTTGAGGGCCGGCCCCAGCCGCTCCGGATCGACCGACAGCAGCACGAGATCTTCCTGGCCGCGGTAGTGCTTGTCCAAGGTCGCCGCGACCTGATGGCCGGCCGAGAAATGGATGAAGCCGTCGCGAAGATCGTCTGCCGTTCCGAGGAAACGCCCTTCGCTCTTGGCCGCGTCGTAAGCGGCATCCGCCAGGATTTTGTAGATGTGTTCGGCCATGGTGCGCTGCGCAAGACTAGCGGCGGTCCCGCCGGCCAACAAGCCCGCCGGCACGGCTACACGCCTTGGGCGGCACACCTTGTAGCCTTTCAATTCCTACACGGTGGACCGGAACCCGCGGATACGGCATAACTCTCTAGAATAGGTATTATTTCCTCGTCAACATGATCGCGGGGGCCGATTCCTTGAAAAGGCTGACGCATGACCGAATCTGGTCCGCCATCGATGCCCTGGCGCGGCGCTACGGCCTGACCGCATCGGGGCTTGCCAAGCGCTCCGGCCTAGACGCGACAGCCTTCAACAAATCGAAGCGCACGACCCGCGACGGGCGGCCGCGTTGGCCCACCACCGAAAGCATCGCAAAGGTGCTGGAGGCCACCGGCGCGACGCTGGACGACTTCAGCACGCTCGCATCCACGGAGCCGCGCGCGAACGCGCGGAACGAACCGATCCCCTTGATCGGAATGACGCAGGCCGGGGCCGGCGGCTTTTTCGACGACGGCGGCTATCCGGTCGGCGGCGGCTGGGACCATGTCCGGTTTCCGCGCGTGGACGACGAGAACGCCTATGCGCTCGAAGTCACTGGCGAAAGCATGGCGCCGCTCTATCGCAACGGCGACATTCTGATCGTCTCGCCGAACGCGGCCACGCGTAACGGCGACCGCGTGGTGATCCGGACGACGGACGGCGAAGTCATGGCCAAGACCCTCGTGCGCCGCACCGCGACGACGATCGAACTTGCCTCGCTGAACCCCGATCATCCGAATTTCGTTTTTCCATTGGACCGGGTCGAATGGATCGCCCGCATCATCTGGGCAAGCCAATAGGAGCGTTCCCGTCCACAAAGCCGCCAAGTGCAAACGCTAATCTGCCGCCATGTTCCGACTGTCCCGCCTACTCACCGCTTTCGCCGTTCTTGCCGTATTGTGGTTCTTCTGGCCATTCGGCGGCGACACGAATGTCGTGCATGTCGACACGCCGCGCGAGACCGCGCAAGGCGGCGGGCTTTTCACGAAGCCGTTGCGCGAGACGGAAGCGCCCGGCAAGGCGCCCACCGGGACAGTGGGAGAGCAAGCGGGAGATGGCCCGGACGAGAAGGTGTCGGAGAACCTCGCGGCGGTAGACGCCAAAGGCGACGGCCCGGCGCCGAACGCCGCGGCCCCGAAATCCGCACTTCAACCGAAGCGTTTTTACCGGGTCGAGGTGCGCGACGGCGGCTCGCTGAAGGCCGGTGGCGCCACGATCGTTCTCGAGGGGATCAAGGTCGAAGGCCTCGCGGGCACATGCAAGGACAAGAGCGGCCAGTCCTGGCCGTGCGGCCGCTATGCGCGCGCGGCGCTCACGCGTCTCATTCGCGGCCGCGCCGTGATCTGTCACGTTCCTATCTCGGGCGGGCACAAAGGTGTGACGGCCCGCTGCACCGTCGGCGGCACCGACATCTCCCGTTGGATGGTCCGCCAAGGCTGGGCGGTGCCCGCATCCCAATCCGACGCCAAGCTGGTCAAGGCCGCCGACAACGCGCGCGAGCGAAAGCTCGGCATCTGGCGTTAGCGCAGGTGCCCCCCCCCCCCCCCCCCCNNCCCCCCCCCCCCCGACCGCGCAAACAAACGCGGCCCCGGAAGACCCGGAGCCGCGTTCGGATGCATCCTGAAAGACGAAAGGGTCGCCGGGTTACATCTGCTTCTTCTCAGGTTCGGCCGGCGTAGCGTCCATTTCGGTTGCCGCGGCCGCGTCGGCGCTCACCCAACCCTTGGCACAGCCGTCCTTCCATTCCTCGGACGAAATCTGCGAGTCCTTGGACGAATCGACCAGTTCGAAGTTCGTCACGAACGGCGTGGCCTTGTCCTTGGAGAGCGTGTCGCCGTCGGGACCGGCCATCTCCCAGGCCTTGGTGCACTCGGCCTCACTCAAGATCTTGCCAGGACGGCCAGACGGATCGTCCTTCATGGCGCCCTCCGGTACGGGTGCGCCGCCGCCGGCAAAGGCATAGGTCGCGGTCGACAACAGCATCACAGCGGTCAGGGTCGTGAGTTTCATCACAAAACCTCCTTTGCGTTTCACAAAACACTCATAACAAGAGCTCGCGAAAAGCAGACTTTCGCGCACCCTGCTGCAGAAAAAACGCAGACTGGGCGGCAACGTTCCGAATTGTGATGTGACCATTTCGTGGCAGAAAATTTTTCATTGACTTGATAGCGTTACACGAACGCCGCCACAAAATTTCCAAAAGCTATAAATTACATTCTCAATCTCGATTTATACTCTGATCGAGAGTTCGCTGGCGCGCTGCTTATTGGTTTTCCCCTTCAGCGGCCGTGTGTCCGGCTAGGCCAGCGCCTTTAGGACAGTGCCTTTAGGACAGCACCTTGGCGATCAGGGCGCGGGTCTCCGGGATTCCATAGAGCTGCACAAACGAGCCGAAGCGCGGGCCCTGCGATTGGCCCAAAAGGACTTGGTAGAGCGCCTGGAACCAGGCGCGCAGGGGCTCGAAGCCATGCTCCTTGCCGACGGCGTAGACCTCGTTCTGAATGTCCTCGGCCAACACCTTCTCGGGCAGTGCGGCCAGACGCGCGTCGAGATCGGCAAAGGCGGCACGCTCTTTCCCGGTCGGCGCGCGATACTGCTTCGAAGGTTTCACGAAATCGTGGAAGTAACGGATCGCATACCCGACCAGTTCGTCGAGCAGCGGATGGCCTTCCGGCGTCGCCTCCGGCGCGTAGCGCTGAATGAAGCCCCACAACACCGAACTGTCTTCCGAGTTCGACGCGGAGGCGAGGTTGAGCAGAAGCGCGAAACTGATCGGCAGATCGCCTACCGGCGGATTGCCGTCATGGATGTGCCAAACCGGGTTCATCAGCTTCGCCGCCTGATCCTCTTTCGGATACGCGGCGAGATGACCGGCATATTCGTCGACTGCCTTGGGGATGACGTCGAAATAGAGCCGCTTCGCCTTTTTGGGGCTTTGATACATGTAGAGCGCCAGGCTCTCCGGCGAGGCGTAGGACAGCCATTCCTCGATGGTCAGACCATTGCCCCGGGACTTGGAGATCTTCTCGCCGTTCTCGTCCAGGAAGAGCTCGTAATTGAAGCCCTCGGGCTGTTGGCGTCCCAGGGTGCGGCATATATGGCCGGACAACCGCACGGAATCGATCAGATCCTTGCCCGCCATCTCGTAGTCGACGCCGAGTGCCGCCCAGCGCATGGCCCAGTCCGCTTTCCATTGCAGCTTGCAGTGGCCGCGCGTCACGGAGACCTGCGTGAGCTTACCGGTGTCCGGGTCCTTGTAGAGAACCGAACCCGCGGCCAGGTCCCGATCGACGATCGGCACTTGCAGCACCTGTCCGGTCTCCGGCGAGATCGGCAAGAACGGGCTGTAGGTGGCGCGGCGTTCGGGGCCCAGCGTCGGCAAGATCACGTCGCGAATTGCGTCGTAGTGCTCGAGCACCTTAAGGAGCGTCGTATCGAACCGCCCCGAGGTGTAGCACTCGGTCGCCGACAGAAACTCGTACGAAAAGCCGAACGTATCGAGGAACGCTTTCAGCCGTGCATTGTTGTGCTGGCCGAAGCTCGGATACGTGCCGAACGGGTCCGGCACCTGCGTGAGCGGCTTGCCCAGATGCTGCGACACCATCTCCTTGTTGGGGATGTTGTCCGGCACCTTCCGCAAGCCGTCCATGTCGTCGGAGAAGCAAATCAGCCGCGTCGGCACCTTGTCCTCGGTGAGCACGCGGAAGGCATGGCGGACCATGGTGGTGCGCGCGACCTCGCCGAACGTGCCGATATGCGGCAGGCCCGACGGCCCGTATCCGGTTTCGAAAACGATCGGCCCGGTCGGCTGCGGAATCCGCTTCAACCGGCTCACGACTTTTCGCGCTTCCTCGAACGGCCACGCCTTGCTCACATGGGCGTGGGCCAGGAGTTCCGAATTGATCTCAATGGGCGCCGCGTCGCGGCCAGCGTTCGTGGTCTCGGGCATGATAAATTGTATGAGCTGAAAAAGCGGATACCGGCGCGGATGTCGCCTCGCGCCATTCTGGGGCAACAAATTTCACAGATTCTTATCCGGCGCCAGTGTTTCCCGCTATTTCTTGCCGAACGGGCGCTTGCCGGGTCCGTCTCAATTTCATACCGTCGCGCCCGTTTGGAATCTTGCGGACAGAGAGGGTTGAGAGCCGATGACAAAGTCCTTGGACCATCACGAAGCGCTGATCTACACGATGGTCACAACCTCGGCGGTCGACCGGACCATGTCCGGCGCGGAACTGGCGCGCATCGGGGAGATCGTCTCTCATTTGCCGGTCTTCGCGGACTACGACACCGATGGCCTTGTGGACGCTTCTCAAGCCTGCGGCGAACTTCTCGGCAGCGAGAGCGGCCTCGACCTCGTTCTCGAACTGATCCGTGGCGGACTGCCGGTGCGGCTGCGCGAGACGGCCTACGCCCTGGCGCTCGAGATCGCGGCGGCGGACCTCGATGTTCGCCCCGAAGAAACGCGCTTTCTGGAACTTCTGGCCGAAGCGCTCGAGATCGACATGCTCACCAAGTCGGCGATCGAGCGCGGCATCCGCGCGCGCAACAAGGTTCTGTAGATCTCCGGCAGCGCTAGCGCGCGAGCTTGCCCGCACCGGAATAGAGCGCCCCGCCGATCACGCACGGCACGGCGATCTGCGCCTGGCCGAGCGCGGACGCGGCCATGCAGCCCGTGGCGATCGCGATGGAGCCCGCCGTCCAGCCCTTTGACATGCCCGCATCGGCCGTGAGCTGTTGCCGCTCGGCGTCTTCGATGGCGCCGTATTGCTCCTTGCGGATCTTCTCGGCCTCGAAGAGCTCTGCCGCCTCGATGACGTCCTTCAGAGGTTCGGCGATCTCCTCCGGCTGGTTCTTGAGCTCGGCCTGGTAGAGGCGGATCAATTCGCGGTCGCGCTCCGCATACGAGGCGAGCGTCCATTTGGCGGTGCCGCCGGTCGTGACTTTCTCGACATTGTTGGCGTCCGCGCCCCAGCCCGAGGCAAGCTTGCCGAAGAAGCCCTTCTTCTCGGCACCCTTCGACCATTGCAACGCTTGCATGATGCGCATAACCGGCTCGTGCTGACCGGAGGCCACGTAGTAGCCCCATAGCGCATAGACGGCCTTCGCGCCCTCGGTATCCAGCGCCATGGCCTGCAAGGCCGGGCGGCGCCCATCGAGCAAATCGTCGATGAGCGGTTTGCGCAGCGGCATCTTGCTTGCATTCTTCACCAGCAGGTCCTGCCAATCGGGGCGCCCGGAATAGGCGATGGCGCGAATGATGACTTCCTGCTCCTTCGGGGGCATGGGGAACATTTTCGGGATCAGCCCCGGTCCGTCCTTGGGATTGGTTCCCAGTACACCGGCGATGAAGCCGATGCAGAACCAGCGCTGCTCCTCGTCCGCGAACAGACGATGATCGCGCATCGCATGGACGGCGGCGGGAACCTTCCAATATTGCGGCTGGTCGCGATAGTTCGACACCCAGTCAAGCAGCCGTTCGGCGGAGGCGAATTCCGGCACGGCCGTGCTCGCAGACGGTTCTCCGGGATAGGCCGGTGTGCCGCTCCGCGGGGCTTGCAGGTTCGCCGCCGGCGCGTTGCGCGATGGCAGCGGCGCTTGCGGGGCTGCGTCCTGCGATGACGCGGCTTGAGACGGCGGAGCCTGCGGTGTGGTGAGGGCCGGCCGGTCGTAGAAGCCTTCGGACTGCTCCTGATAAGGCGGAACGGCGTCCTGGCGCGCGGCCTTTGCCGTCGCCGTTGCCGGAGACGCTTCCGCCGTAGGGGCGCTCTTGGAGAAAGCGCTGCTGTTGGATGCAGCTTCGCCCCCCGTAACCTGCCCATCCGCCGATTGCGCGGCGCAAGGTCCGGCAGCGCAAAAGGCGCCGATCGCGCCGAGCGCTAGGATCGAGGCGGTACGCATCTCATCAGCTTCCTCCCCCAGACCCCAGAGTGCTGACGGATTGGAACAGACGGTTAACGCCAATGCCGCGCACCCGTTCCGGAAACTGAGGATTTTCAAGCGTTTCGTGGCGATTTGAAGGCCGGCGCGTTAACCATAACAAACGGTTACCATGCCGGCTTCCGGCGGCGCGGCAAGCCGCCACGCCAAGCGAAGTCCGGCCGCCCTCACCGCTGGCTTCGCAGGAGGACGACCGGGGCCTCGCACTTCACGCCGCTAGGGAGCAATCTCGTTCGCGCGAGGACACCGTAGGACTCATGTTGCGTGTCCGGCCTCCCCGGACAATCCGCTTGCAACAAGGATGCGCCTTCTCCTAGCATTATTCCAATCGATAGGGTCGATGATGGAAATCGATCATACTAATCTCAGCCGCTTGGACCTGAACCTGCTGGTCGCCTTCGACGCGCTCCTGTCGGAACGCAGCGTTACGAAGGCTGCGAGCCGGGTCGGGCTCGGCCAATCGGCCATGAGCCACAATCTGGCGCGCCTTCGCCGGCTCTTCGGCGACGAGCTCTTCACCCGCGGCGCGGACGGGATGCGGCCCACGCCGCGCGCGCTGGCGCTGGCGCAGCCTGTCCAGGAGGCCCTGCGGAAAGTTCAATCGGCCGTTTTGCAGGGCGGTGCCTTCAATCCGGCAACCGCAAACCGCGTGTTCCGGATCGGCCTCGCCGACTCGATCGAAGTGGCGATTGTTCCCGCGCTCGTCGAGCGGCTGCAAACGCTCGCGCCAGGCGTCTCGCTCAGGCTGAGGCCGGCGAACCGCGGCGACATCTTGCAGGAACTCGATTCCGGGCAGCTCGACCTCGGGATCGGCGTGTTCGAACACGGCCAGATCTACCACTTCCGGCGTCAGCTCTATACCGACCACTTCCTTTGCCTCTTCAGTCCCGAGCAGCTCGGCCTGTCGCCACCGTTGACGCTGGAACAATACCTCGCCTTCCCGCACATCCTGACGAGCCTCACGGACGATACGCGCGGCGTCGTGGACGAGGCGCTGGCGAAGCGGAAACTGCGGCGGAAGGTGGTCATGACGACCCCGGGGTTCCTCGCGGTTCCGTTCGTGGTGCGCCGCTCGCGCGTAATGATCACGATGCCGTCGCGGCTCGCACATTATTTCGCGGAGGCCTTTTCGCTCGCCACCAGTCCCGTCCCGATCAAATTGCCGCGTTTCACCATTTCGCTGCTGTGGCATGCCAGCTTCAACCAGGATCTGAGCCATATGTGGCTGCGTCAGACCATCGCCTCGCTCGTCTCGGAGGACAGTTTGGAACTCTGATGCCGACCGGGGATCGGGCGGCCTTGCCGCGCGCGACGCGGGGCAACTCCCCAAGCCACAACTTCGGCGTTATAGTCCGGCCGCGCGATCCAACCGTGCGCCGTGGTTCAAGGCGAACCGCGCGCGGGCATCGCATCACTCGAACGCCGGAGGGGGCTGACATGGCCGGAAATACGGACGCAACGGAACGCTTGGACCACCAAGAGGCGCTCAGCGAGGCCTTGGCCGATCGTTGGTGGACCGTTGCCTTGCGCGGCGTCATCGCGATCATTTTTGGTTTGATCTGTATCTTCATCGCCCCAGCCGCGATCCTCGCCGCCATACTCTTCTTCTCTGCCTACATGCTCGTCGACGGCGGGCTCGCCATCGCCTCGGGTATCAAAGCGGCGCGCAATGGACAGCGTTGGGGTCTTCTGATTCTCGAAGGGCTCGTGGACATTGCCGCCGGCGTCATCGCCTTCCTGTGGCCGGGCCTGACCGCGATCGCTCTGGTTCTCCTCATCGGCATCTGGGCGATCATTTCCGGAGCCATCCTGAGTTATGCCGCGTTCGCCTTGAAGCTCGATCACGGACGCTGGTGGCTGGTGCTTGCGGGCGTGGCCTCGCTCATTTTCGGCATTCTGTTGCTCGTCTCACCGGTGGTGGGCGCGGTGGTCCTGACCTGGTGGGTCGGCGCCTATGCCATCGCCTTCGGCGTCTTGCTGATCATCCTCAGCTTCAAGCTTCGCGGCAAAAAGGCCGAGCACGGGACGCCGGCGAGCACGCCCGCCTAGGTCCGGAAGCAAGAGCGGCCCTAGCGCCGCTCTTGCTTCCACATTGCCGCCTCGCGGCCTTTTGATCGCTTGCTCCATTGGTTTGGCTCGCCGCACGCTGCACACTGCCTGCCATGCGAGACCCGTTCACGTTCGGCGACACGACGATCCGGCTCGGCGTATTCGGCGGCCTGTTCCTCGTGTTTGCCGTGGCCGAAATCCTTCTGCCCAGGCGGCGGCTGATCGCCTCGAAAGGCTGGCGCTGGGTCACCAATCTCGGCATCGGCGCGACGGCCGGCCTTCTCCTGCGGCTCATGGCGGCGCTCGCCGTGCCGCTGACGGCGATCGCGGCCGCCGTCTTCGCTCAGCGTGCGGAGCTTGGCCTTCTGAACACGGTCAATTGGCCCGGCTGGATCAAGGTCGCCGTCGCTCTCGCGGCGCTCGATCTCGCGATCTGGGTGCAGCACCTCGCATCTCACAAGATCCCCATCCTCTGGCGGCTCCACAAGGTGCATCACGCCGACCGCGATATCGATGTGACGACCGCGGTCCGCTTCCACCCGATCGAGATCGGCCTCTCGATGCTGTGGAAGATGGCGGTGGTGGTCCCCCTCGGCGCATCGCCGCTCTCGGTATTCCTGTTCGAGGTGATCCTCAATGGCTGCGCGATGTTCAATCACGCCAATCTCAACCTGCCGCAACCCTTGGACCGGGTCTTGCGCCTCGTTATGGTGACGCCGGACATGCACCGGGTGCACCATTCGGTTTACCGGGGCGAGCACGACTCCAATTACGGCTTCAACCTGTCGATCTGGGACCGGCTGTTCCGCACCTATACCGCTCAGCCTAGGGACGGCCATTTAGGCATGCGTATCGGCCTTTTTCCCTATCAGGACGAGGCACCGACGCATCTGGGATGGAGCCTCTGGCTTCCGTTCGCGCGCGAACGGCGAGATGGGCGCCACTCGCCAGAGGAAAGCCCTGGAGACGCCCCAAGCGCTTAAGGGGGCCGGCTAGAAGAAATTCATCGGGAAGTAGCGCAGGAACAGTTCCTCGTAGATTCCGCGCGCATGCACCTGCTCGAGCGCATAGTTGAGAACCTGAGTGAGATGCCGGTTCCCCTTCTTCACGGCGATGCCGACGCCTTCGCCGAAGAATCGCGAATCCAAATACGGACCGCCCCGGAACTCGCAGCATTGCTCGCTGCCGACGCCGTTGAACCAGAAGGTCAGCGAAACGCCGTCGGCGAAGACGATATCGATCGCGCCCTCCTTGAGAGCTTTCTGCGCCGCTTCGCTCGATTCGAACGCCGCGATCGCCGCATCGGGAAAGAACGTCTTGAGATAGGCTTCGTGGCCGCTGTTTTTCGCAACCCCGACCTTGAGCCCCTTGATCGTCTCGGGGCGGATATCGGTGATCTCGCTCTCTTTGCGCACGGCAAAACGCGCGGGCGTCGCATAGTACCGCAACGTGAAGTCCGCCGACTTCAAGGCCTCCGCCGTGATGCGGATCGAGGCGATGGCGGCATCGGCTTCGCCGCTGTCGAGCGCCGGGATCAGGCTGCTCCAGTTCGTCGCATCAATCTGGCACTCGACCTCGAGCACATCGCAGATGGCCTGGGCCAAGTCGACATTGAAGCCGGTCAACGCTCCGACCTCGTCGTAATAGTGAAAGGGCGGATAGTCGGAATCGGTGATGAAGCGGATCTTCTTGATGCCCTTCATATCCGGCTTCGAACGATAGGCCCCTCCCTGCCAGGCATCCGGCACGATGGGCTTGGCCTTGGCCGCGGGAGCCTGCGCGCGCACTGGGAGTGCCGCCGAACAAGCAATCGCAAAAACCAGCGCCAGAAGACCGAGGCCAATCGGCGCCGCCAATCGTCTCATCATTTGAAGATCACCACACCTCTTTCGGTGACGACGTCTTAGCGCGGCTTGGTGGGCTTCGCCAGAGGCGCATGTCCCTTTATGGTTGCAGATCTATGATTAGCAATCATTGGCTGCAATCGTCCGCTTGCAGGTGTTTCACGGCAGTCTGACATTGCCACGCGCGAAAATTGGGGAAAAATACCAGCGGGTGTGCGTTATGGGGAATACCCGTGTCACTTGTCGAATCAAACCGCGCCGGGTCGCCGCGAGACGCGCCCGCTTGCGTCGAGGCGCCCCTTTCGGCGGCCGTCGAGTACGGCTTTCTTCTTGGCGCGCATATCGATCCCGCAACGTTGTCGCGCGCTTGCACCGTTGCCGGCGAATGGGGCGTGCACCCGCATGAGGTTCTGATCGCCGAAGGACACATCACCGAGAACGCGTATGTCCAAGCCTTGGCGGAAACGGCCGGCGTGCCGTACAGGACGGATCTCGCGCCGCGCGACATCGCGATCCCCCGCAATGCAAGCTTTCGGCAATGTCTGAGTACGGGCATCATCAAAGAGGCGGGTCCCGCGGGCACCTTCCTCCTCGGGACCAACCGCTTGCGCCCATTCGCTCTGCGTGCGCTTCTGGCGCGGCTCTCGTCTCATCGCATCGCCCTTTGCGGCCCACACGCGCTCCGCGATGCCATCCGCGATCGTTTCAGTGCGACCCTTGCCCAAAGCGCGGTCCGAGCCTTGGCGGCGCGGCGCCCTCATTTGAGCGCACACCGGCCGGCCCCAGACTGGCAGGTTTGGGCCTTTGTCCTCGGTTGCGCCGCATTGCTCGCGGCAGGTCTGACCGCGCCCCGCGCCACCGTTCACGTGGCAACGATCGCCCTGGCCTGCGCATTCGTTCCCGTGATCCTGCTGCGCCTCGTCGCAGCTTTCGAACTCGCGGGCACGGAGCCTCCCTCGTCCGGCGCCGCCGCCACTCCGATCGCCGGCGATAAACTTCCGATCTACACCATTCTCGCGCCGCTCTACCGCGAGGCGCATATGCTGCCCCCGCTTCTGAACGCTCTTGCGCGGCTCGACTGGCCCGCGGCGAAGCTCGACATCAAGCTCGTTCTCGAAGCGGCGGACATCGAGACCGTGCGGGCGGCTCACGCCCTTACGCTACCTTCCAACGTCGAAATCGTTGTCGTGCCCGATACCGGCCCGCGGACCAAACCGAAGGCGCTGAACTACGCACTCCCGCTCGCGCGCGGCGACTATCTCGTCGTGTATGACGCAGAGGACCGCCCAGAGCCTGGCCAGCTCCGGCGTGCCTTCGAGGCCTTTCGCAACGGTCCGGCCAACCTCGCCACGGTGCAGGCACGGCTGAATATCTACAACGCGGATAGGAACTGGCTGACGCGGCAGTTCACCGTTGAGTATTCGGCACTGTTCGACGGGCTCCTGCCCGTGCTCGACAAGATGCAGCTTCCGATTCCGCTGGGCGGAACGTCCAACCATTTTCGCGTGGCGGCACTCAAATGGCTTCTCGCTTGGGATCCCTACAACGTGACCGAGGACGCCGATCTCGGTACGCGCCTTGCCCGCTGCGGCTATCGCTGCGCGGTGATCGGGTCCAGCACCTACGAAGAAGCCCCGGCGCGGCTCGGAAGCTGGATCCGGCAGCGGACGCGCTGGCTCAAGGGATTCGTGCAAACCTGGCTCGTGCATATGCGCGCGCCGCGAGTGCTTTGGCGCGAGCTCGGCCCGCGCGGATTCCTCGCCTTTCAGATCATGATCGGCGGCACGATCTTGTCCGCGCTCGTCCATCCGTGGTTCTACGTCTTGTTGGCCATAGAACTCGCGGGAGGCGGATTTCTGGCGAGACCGGACCTCGTCTTCGGCCTGCCGTTCTGGGCGGTCTCGGTTTTCAGCCTCGTTGGCGGCTATTCGGCCGCGATGGCACTTGGCTTCTTCGCCTTGAAGCGCCGGCGGCTCGAGCGGCTGATCTGGCAGGTACCACTCATGCCGGTCTACTGGCTGTTGATCTCGGTGGCGGCTTACCGGGCCCTGTGGCAATTCGTCCGGGCGCCCTTCATGTGGGAGAAGACCGACCACGGGACCGCCATGGACACCCCAAAACCTCGATGACGTGAAGTGGAGCGGGTGATGAGAATCGAACTCACGACACGTAGCTTGGGAAGCTACTGCTCTACCACTGAGCTACACCCGCCCATTGCCACCTTGCGTAGCGCGACGAGAATGACTTGGGAAGCCGTCCTTGGGAAGCAAGAAAAGCACGGGGCCCTCACGCAAGGGTGATGGCGGCGGGACTTGCGGATGCCGGGGAGCCGCTCGTTAATGCAGGCAAACGGAACGCACCCAAACCGGACGCCCATGACCGACGCCGCATGCGCCAACTCCACCGAAAAGTTCGCCGACCCGGATTGGACCGCCGACGGCGCGCGCCGCGCGCGCGTGACGCTGGACCGGCTTCGCACCCTTTGGATCAATACGGGCACGCTGTGCAACATCGCTTGCCGGAACTGCTACATCGAATCCAGCCCGGCCAATGACAGCCTGGCCTATATTCGCCGCGCCGAGGCGGTCCGCTTTCTCGACGAGATCCGGCGCGACGCTTGGCCGGTGACCGAAATCGGATTCACCGGCGGCGAGCCGTTCCTCAATCCGGACATCCTGCCCATGCTCGCCGATGTGCTCGAACGCGGCTTCTCTGCGCTCGTCCTGACCAATGCCATGCAGCCGATGATGCGCCAACATGTGCAGGAGGGACTGTTGGCGTTGCGCGAGGTCCATGGCGGTAAGCTCCGCTTGCGGATCAGTCTCGACCATTACAGCAAGGCCTTCCACGACGAGGAACGCGGCACCGGCTCGTTCGACAGAACGGTCGAGGGAATCGACTGGCTCGCCGCGCACGGCTTCGCAATCGCCCTCGCGGGGCGAACCTGTTGGGGCGAGAGCGAGGCGGACGCACGGACCGGCTATGCCGTGCTGGCGCGCGCGCGCGGCTGGCCCGTGGATGCGGCCAGCCACGAACACCTGGTCCTTTTTCCGGAGATGGACGGACGGACGGACATATCCGAAATCACCGATGCATGCTGGGATATCCTAAAGGTTTCACCGGCTTCGGTGATGTGTGCATCGAGCCGTATGGTGGTGAAGCCGCGCGGGACGACCGCGCCGGTGGTCGTGCCCTGCACGCTCCTGACGGAGATTCCCGCCTTCGCGATGGGCTCGAGCCTCGCGGAGGCGGCAAAGGCGCATGGCGGCATGTTCGACCATGGGGCCGTCAAGCTGTGCCATCCTCATTGCGCGCGGTTTTGCGTGTTGGGCGGAGGCTCGTGTTCATCCTCCACCGACGAACAGGGGTGTCCATAGACGGTATTGCCGGAGCGCGACGAACACTGTAATGGGGACAAAATCGGACGCCTGCAGAACAATTGCCACTATTGCGGCGCATCGAATAGCGATAACTAGTTGTCTCTAGCGAACGATTGCGGGAGTGAAAATGGGCAAGAAATCGCCGCAACAGACAGACGTGGTTGTCGGACACAACATCCGGTTTTGGCGCCTTGAACGCAAAATGTCCCAAACGGACCTTGCGAACCTGCTTGGCCTCACATTTCAGCAGATCCAGAAATACGAAAACGGTGCGAACCGGGTGGGGGCCAGCCGGTTGATGCAGATCGCCGAGGCGCTGGAGGTTCCGATCCACGCTTTTTTCGAGGGCGCCGGCAGCGAAGTGCCCGAAACGGATTCTCCGATCAAATTCGTCGGCGATCAGCAAGCCTTGCGTCTCGTGCGGGCCTTCGCCGACATCGAGGATGCGGCATTGAGGCGCTCCGTCGTCAACCTCGTCGAAGGCATAGCGGAAAGCCGTCCCGAGCCAAACGGCTCCAAATAGGCAATTGTCCCCTAATGCGTGCGGGAGGACGACGGATCGTCCTCTTCCATCTCCGTTGCTGCCGACGCGACATCGGTTAGCTCCGCCTCGGCGAGTTTGAGGTAGTGCACGAACGTATGCAGATCGTGCTGGAGCCCCTCGATGATCGCGTAGTCCAGCAACAGCAGCAGAGATCGCGACCACTGCGGGAAATTCGCGGTGGGATCGGGGTCGGCAATCTCCTCGATCCCACTCTCTTCTGGATCCGGCGCTGCCTCCCCTTGCAAACGCCGCCACGATCCTGGGGGACGCCGCCTCACGCGGCCCGAGTCCCGGACAGTCGTTCCGTGGCAGTGTCCGCCGCCGTGGCGCCTGGCATCGGTTCGGAAGCATGACGTTCCCAAACCACGGGAAAATCGGGACCGCTTAGCGGATCGCCCGTGTTCAATCGGCCCGTATGATGGAGCTGCGGTGGAGCCCAGGGGCGCTCCTTGAAGCGGATATCGTCGCCGCAATACCGGATCGAGGCCGCCCGGCGCACCTGGTACCGGCTCTGGTTTCCACCGGTGCCATGGATGGTCCTGTAGTGGTGAACCAGCAGGTCTCCCGGCTCGACGTCGAAATGAACGATGTCGTAGTCATCCAGATTGTTTTCGATGTCCGGCAGGTCGGCGCCTTCGGAGCCCGGCAGCGGGGCTTGAGAGATGAAGACGTTGGGCTTGTAGAGCGTCCCGTCGCGGTGAGAGCCGCGGACATACATCATGGCGCCGTTCTCGAGCGTGACCGGGTCCGCCGGAACCCACATCACGCAGCACTGCTCGCCTTCGATCTCGAAATAGGTCGCGTCCTGATGAAACGCCGTCTTGCCGGGCGTGTTCGGTTCCTTGACGAACACCTGATCGCCGAAGAAACGGACTGTTTCGGACTGGAGCAACTGACCCGCGATCTCAGGCAGCGCACCCTTCACGCAGAGCTCGCGATAGCTGTTGAGCTTGGCGGCGATCCCGGTGTCGATGAAATAAGCGCCTTCGCGCGCGTCGGAATTGTCGTCCGCGAGAAGCGGCTTCCCGGTGGATTTGACGTAATCCATGATCGCTTCGAGGTCATATTGTCCGTCGCTCATGGCGCGAAGCTGATCGAAATCGTTCCGCGCCGTCGCGCGAAGGATCTTGGTGAAGTCATAGCCACTCGGACTGTCGTCCAGCGTGTTCACCACATGGTCGATCGACCGTCTGAGGCTGTTCACGGCATCGAGGCCGAGAATGCCCTTGAGCAAAACAACACCAGCCTGTTTGTAGGCCGCAATTTCATCTTGAGTCACCGCACGCGTGATCTGGTTCGGCATCCAACCAACTCCTTGTCAGTGAAGAATTTCAGGCAACGTCTCTCAGCTGCTGAGCCGCGGGCTGATAGGAATAGGGCTCGGGCGCCGGCGAGGCTTCGAGGGCGCCGTAGCTCCGAATTTCGCCGATCGCGCGCTCCGTGACGGGCAGCCGGATCGCAAGGCAGGTCCCGCCACCCCGCACGCCCTTGCCGCCGCCATAAGGATGCGCGGCACCGAGCGCGAAGGTTTGCGAATTGACCTTCTGGAAGCTTCTCAGCAGCGGGGCATCGATCACGGTCTGGATGTGCCGGATACCGAAGGCCCAAGCCCACTCGGTCATCGCGCCGAGAATGCGCGCCTTGACCACGCGATTGTTCACCGGCGTCTTGTCCTTCGGCGAGGCGATGTAGCGCGTGCCCTCGTACACGAACGGATCGCGCAACGCGGTGCCGCCATCGGACAGGTGCGGATAGTAATCGGCCGTCAGCGAGGCGCTGACCGTCGGGGTCAGGCGCACCGCACCCTGCAGATGTCCCCCCTCATCGAAGTCGACGAAGTAGACCGCCTGGTCGGTGTCGTATTGGTCGATCTCAAGGCCGTTTCTAGCGGGCAGCGACCAACAGCGGTTGACGACGAACGTTTCGTAACGGGCCCGGAAGATCTTCTCGAACAGACTCCCGTGACGTTTCCTGTCCTTGCCCTCGAATACCTGGACCATCTTGAAGCCCCCCGTTGGATTGGCGGGGCAATCTGACCCAATGGGACAGCCGCAGGGCTATCCTAGAAACTTGGTATTGATTAAATTATATTTTAAAATCAACGCTTTATAGCGTTATCTCGCCGAAACGAATGGCCTTCACGACGGCGAAGGTCCGCCGGAACGCATCGAGCTTGCACTTCGCGCGTTCGACATGCACCGTCACGGTCGCCGGAGAAATCGACAGGATGCTTGCGATTTCCTGGTCCGACTTTCCGGCCGCGATCCAGCGCATGACTTCCTTTTCGCGCGGCGTCAGCGGCGTATGCGCCTCGGAACTCCGCGCCTGTTCCAGAAGGATGCGCTTCAAGGCCTGGTGGCTGTAGAGGGAGATGAGTTCGACGGCGTGGCGCGCTTCGGGAGACAGATCCGGATTTCGCCCGCAAGGGCTGAAGACGGACAGGCTCCCGGATAGGGTCACGATGGGCACGATGAGGCCATCGTTGACGTCGAACTCCTTGGCCTCTTCGACAATCCGCTTTTCGGCACGGCTGAGATCGCGCCGCTCGATCACATCGCCCCAAGAGAACGGCCGAACCGAATTGCGCAGCTCGGTCAAGACCGGATCGCGCAGGACGTAGTTCTTGTCTTCGTAGTGATCGATATAGTCTTGCGGACGCGTGTTGAGTTGCACGCCCTTTTTGAACGGTTCGCCTGGCCCCGGCATGATGAAGCTGGTCACGCAGGTGAAGCCAAACCACGCCAGTTCCTCGGTAATGGCCGCGCAAATCGCCTCGTAGTCCCTGAGCGACTCGATCTTTTGGACGAAATCCAGCGGACGGTGCGCGTATGGCGATGTGACAGTTACCAAGTCCCCTGCCCCGTGCGGCGAATTGCGATGCAGGATACTTGCAGCTTAAAATTGCAAGTCAACAGGTCTGGGACGATTTTGCCGTATCCGCGCAGCACCGGGCAGACATGCGGCCGTGTGTTACTCGGCCTCGTCCTCATTTCCACCTTCGTCCTTGATCTCGAAAGGCAATTCGAAGCTTGCGGACTTCTTGCCCAGCTTGTCGGTGAACTTCAGCTCCGCCACGTATTTCCCGGCCGGCGCTTCGGTGAAATCGATGGTCAGCGCCGTCATCACTTCCATGTTTTGGTCGCGGCTGTCGAAGGTGAACGTCCCAAATCCCGCCTGCTCGCCCAAGACCGAGCCGTCGCTATCCTTGAGGACGAGGTCCGAAACGAGCTCGGCACGGTTCAGCCCGTTCTGTTCCTTCCAAGTGAACCCCACGGGCTCCACGTAGATGAAAAGCTTCTCTCCGGGCTTGAACACGCTGTTCGGGCGTGGGTCGTAGATGCCGTAACCGGTGGGCGAGGACTTGACGAAGCGAGCCTCGCGAAACAGCAGGGGCCCGGACTCCCAAATCTTCAGCGCCGCCTTGCGAATCGCATTGTAGGCCTCGAGGTTCTTGCCGCTCTTCGCGTCGGCCGCGGCGCTCTTCGCGAGGTCCTGGACGCTTTGTGCCCGGGCGGCACTTCCACTGCTCGCATTCACAACGAGAGCCAACAGACAAGCAGTCGCAACGTATTTCATCGTACTCCTCAAAATCCCGGAAGATTCCAGCGCCGCGCGGAAGCCGCCACCATCGCATACGAACCGGCCTTTCGCCAGGGCGATGCCAATCCGGGCCGGGCCGTTCGCGCGGATCCGGATGGTGCTCCACGCCGCCACGCCCGCTCCCCCAACGTAGGCGGACCGGGCCAATGCCGGGGCCGTAAAAGACGCCCGCCTAAAACGGATTGTCTTCCGATTTGCCGCGCGTGGCGAAGAACTCGCGCGCGGCGGCAAGCACCACGGGACTGAGCAGGGCCAGGGCAATCAGGTTCGGAATCGCCATGAGGGCATTGAGCGTATCGGCGAGCAGCCACACGAAGCTCAACTTGACCGTCGCACCGAGAATCGGGGCGAGCGACCACACCACGCGGAACGGCACGATGGCCTTCACGCCGAGCAGATACTGCCACGCGCGCTCGCAGTAATAGCTCCAGCCGAGCAAGGTCGTGAACGCAAACACGGCGAGCGCGATCGACGTGATCTCCGCTCCGATGCCCGGCAGCGCCGAGGAGAAGGCGAGCGAGGTGAGTGCGGCGCCGGTCTGGCCGCTGGTCCAGGCACCGGTCGCCAGAATGACCAAGGCCGTGAACGTGCAAATCACGATGGTGTCGATGAATGTCCCGAGCATGGCGATGAGCCCCTGGCTCACGGGCCCTTTGCATTCGGCCGCCGCATGGGCGATCGGAGCGGAGCCGAGTCCAGCCTCGTTGGAGAAGATCCCGCGGGCCACACCGAACCGGATCGCGGCCCAAACCGCCGCTCCGGCAAACCCGCCGGTGGCCGCGATGGGCGAGAAGGCGTGCTCGAAGATCAGCGCCAAGGCTCCCGGCACGGCGCCGGCATTCAAGACGAGCACCACGGTGCCCGCCGCGATGTAGGCGATCGCCATGACAGGCACCATCATTCCTGCGACCGTCGCGATGCGCTTGATGCCGCCCACGAGCACCAGGGCGACGAGGACGGCAAGGACGCACCCGGTCAGCCAGAAGGGAACGCCAAAAGACGCATCGAGCGCGTCCGCAACGGAATTCGCCTGCACCGTGTTGCCGATGCCGAACCCGGCAAAGCCCGCGAAAATGGCGAACACCGTGCCGAGCCAGGCCCAACGGGGTCCAAGACCGTTCTTGATGTAATACATCGGGCCGCCGACATATTTTCCGTACTCGTCGACCTCCCGGTAGCGCACCGCGAGAACCGCCTCGGCGAATTTCGTCGCCATGCCCACCAGCGCCGTCATCCACATCCAAAACACGGCGCCCGGACCGCCGATGAAGATCGCCGTCGCGACGCCGGCGATGTTGCCCGTACCGATCGTCGCCGCCAGAGCGGTCATCAACGCATTGAACGGCGTGATCTCGCCCTTGCCCTCCGGGGCGCGTCCCTTCCATAGCTCGGCAAAGGCCAGGGGCAAGTCGCGCAGCGTGCGGAAATGCAGCGCGATCGTCAGATAGATGCCGACACCGAGCAGGAGCACCAGCATCGGCACGCCCCAGACGATGCCACTCAACCACTCAATCGCCGACGTGAGCGTCTGCATGGAAGTCCCCCCGTGTCCCGAATGCTAGCCGCCCGAACCCCCGGGGCAGCGTCCGCCGGTGCGGCGGATGTCCGGCTCAAGACTGTCGAAAATGCTTCGACAGCTTCAGCCCTTGCGCCTGATAATGCGAGCCGATTCCTTGGCCGTAAAGCGTTTCCGGAACCTCCGTGAGCCGGTCGTAGACGAGACGCCCAACGATCTGACCGTCTTCGACAATGAACGGAATATCGAGACTGCGAACTTCGAGCACCGCCTTGGCGCCCGGCGCCTTGCCGGCCGCGTAGCCGAAACCCGGATCGAAGAACCCCGCGTAGTGAACCCTGTATTCGCCGATCATCGGATCGAACGGGGCCATCTCGGCCACGTATTCCGGCGGCACCGACACGCTCTCTTTCGAGGCGAGGATGTAGAATTCGTGCGGATCGAGGACGAGGCGCTTGTCGCCGCCGAGACGCACCGCTTCCCAGAACTGGTCCACGTCGTAGGCGCCGACATTGTCCATGTCGATCACGCCGGCGTAGCGCCGCGCGCGGTATCCGACGAGACCGCCGGGCTCGACCGGCGCGAGGCTGATGCGCAGGTTGAGCCCGTCCCGGATGGCTGCCTCGCCACCGACAAGACCGATATCGGAATGAATCGACCGCAAGCCCTTGTCCCCAACGCGGCCTGGCGGTTCATCCGCCTGCTGAGGAAGACGGCGACGAAAGCGGATCTGATTTAGCCGGGTGCCGGTGTGGACCTTAATCGAAAACGTGCGCGGACAAATTTCGGCATAGAGCGGTCCGCGATAGCCTTCCTCCACGCAATCGAAGCTCTCCTGACAGTCCGCGATCAAACGCGTAAACACGTCGAGACGCCCCGTGGAGCTCTTGGGATTCGCGAAAGCGGCAATCGTTCCCCGCAATTTAAGATGCTCTTGGAGCTGCACGAGATACACGCATCCCGCTTCGAGCACGGCTCCTTTGGTAAGATCAATCTCATGGAACGTTAGCTCTGAAAGCTTGTCTCTCACCTTGGCATTGCGTCCCGGCAAGAAACTAGCTCTGATGCGATAGGCCTTCTTCCCCAAGCGCAAATCGAGGCTCGCGGGTTGAATTTGTGCGTCTTCGATCTCTGGAGCGCCTGCGATTTCACCAGCCGCGATAAGAGAACGAATCGCCTGTGAAGGGAGTACACCGGTCCGCCTCGGCAACGCCGGCGCGCCAGAGCCTGGAGCCGGCGACTCCGGCAGTTCCTCAAATAATTGGTCTGGCGCGGTCATAACCGATCTTCATTGCATTTGCCGTGTGCCGGGTCATCCTGAGATGACGATTCTCCCCCGGATTCACAAGAGACATTAGAGGGCATCCCATGATCCCGGAAGGCCAGATTCCAGACGGCGGCGCCCTCGAAATCGGCTCTCTCCTCTTCGAGGGGATCGACCAAATCGACCTCACGGGTCCGTTCGAGGTCTTCACGCGGATTCCGAACGCACGCTGCCGGCTCTACGGACTCTCGGCGGCACCCGTCCGCGACGCGGGCGGGTTGCTGCTCACGCCCGACGCGACGCTGAGCGAGGCGCCGCGACTCGATGTGCTGCACGTGCCGGGCGGGCCGGGTCAGGAAGCCTTGATGCACGACGACGCCGTGCTCGATTGGCTGCGCGGCCAGGCGGCGGGCGCGAAGCTCGTGTTCTCGGTCTGCACGGGCGCGCTGCTCTGCGGCGCGGCGGGACTCCTCCGCGAGCGGAAGGCGACGACCTACTGGACCGTCCTGCACCTCCTGCCCTGCTTCGGCGCGACCCCGGTGGATGCGCGCGTGGTCGTCGACGGCAATCTCGTCTGCGCCGGCGGCGTCACGTCGGGCATCGACGGGGCCTTGCAGGTCGCGGCGATCTTGCACGGCCCCAAAGTGGCGGAGACAATCCAGCTCGCCATGCAATACGCGCCGGAGCCGCCCTTCGACGCCGGCAGCCCGGACCGGGCACCGCGGGACGTGGTCGAGGCCGTGCACAACGCCACGGCCGATCTGACGGCGCGCCGGGAGAGAACGGCGCGCGGCATCGCGGCGGAGCTCGGAATCGCAGCGCCGGATGGGGCGTGAGCGCCGTTCCTTTTTCTTGACGTTGCGCGCCGCGCGCGACATTAATCCCCTCGTGGTGATTTGGCCGGCCGGCTTGCAGCCACGTAAAACAAGTCGCTAAAAGGCCGAGGACGTAGAAACCCCGGCTTTTGGCGGCAGCCAAATCCGGGTTTTTTTGTGCCGCCGGCCATATGAGAAGCGTTTCAAGGAGTGTTGGACCATGGCCGGAACAGACAAGAGCCGCCGCGACGATTGGAGCCTTGCGACGAGGCTCGTGCAGGAAGGGACGCTGCGCAGCCAATTCGGCGAAACCTCCGAAGCCGTGTTTCTCAATTCCGGCTACGTCTATGACAGCGCCGAGCAGGCCGAAGCCCGTTTCAAGGGCGAGGCGGAGGGCTATATCTATAGCCGCTACGCGAACCCCACCGTGTCCATGTTCGAGCAGCGCATGTGCGCGCTGGAAGGCGCGGACGCCGCGCGCGGCACCGCCAGCGGCATGGCGGCCGTTGCGGCATCGCTCTTGTGCCACCTCAAGGCGGGAGACCACGTGGTTTCGGGGCGCGCACTGTTCGGCAGTTGCCTCTACATCGTCGAGGATCTCCTGCCGCGCTACGGCATCGCCACGACGCTCGTGGACGGGCGCGACCTTAACGCCTGGGAAGCGGCGGTGCGGCCGAACACGAAGGCGTTCTTCTTCGAAACGCCGACGAACCCCACACTCGAACTGGTGGATATCGAGGCCGTGGCCAAGATCGCCAAGGGATGCGGTGCGCTGACGGTCGTCGACAACGTGTTCGCGACGCCGCTCGGTCAACGGCCCTTGGCGCTCGGCGCCGACATCGTCGTTTACTCGGCGACGAAACATATCGACGGGCAAGGACGCTGCCTCGGTGGCGTGGTGCTGGGCCCGCAGGACTTCATCGACGAGACGTTGCATACATTCCTCAAGCACACCGGACCGTCCTTGAGCCCGTTCAATGCCTGGGTCCTGTTGAAGGGACTTGAGACGCTGCCCTTGCGCGTCGCCCGGCAATGCGAGTCCGCGACACGGATCGCCGATTTCCTGGCGGACCGGCCCGAGATCTCACGGGTCTACTATCCCGGCAGGACCGATCACCCGCAATACGACCTCGCCAAGAAGCAGATGGCGTTCGGCGGACCGATGCTGACCTTCGAAGTCGGGAACAAGAAGGAAGACGCCTTCGCCTTCTTGAATGGGTTGCAGCTGTTCACAATCAGCAACAATCTTGGCGACGCGAAGAGCCTCACCACGCATCCGGCGACCACGACGCATCAGCGCCTGACTTCGGAAGCGCGGGCGGAGCTCGGGATTTTCGACAACACTGTTAGGATCTCTGTCGGTCTCGAGGACGTGGACGATATCTTGGCCGATCTCGATCATGCGCTCGCAGCCAAGCCCTAGGATCAAGACGTAAGATCAAGCCCTAAGATCATGGCCACCCCCGCAAGCACCCAAGACGCTATAGACATTCTCGCCAAGCTCGTCGGCTTCGACACGACAAGCGCGGAATCGAACCTCGAACTGATCGCCTATGTGCGCGACTATTTGGAGGGGCACGGGATTCCCTCCACGCTCGTCCCCAACGAGGACGGCAAGAAGGCCTGTCTGTTCGCGACGATCGGCGCGGGCGAAGGTGGCGTCGGTCTGTCGGGACACAGCGATTGCGTTCCCGTGACCGGCCAATCCTGGGCCTCCGACCCGTTCACGCTGACGAAGCGCGACGGCAAGCTCTACGGGCGCGGGACCTGCGACATGAAGGGCTTCATCGCCTGTGTGCTCGCCTCCGTGCCGATGTTCAAGTCCATGAGTCTCGCCGAGCCCATTCATGTCCTCGTATCCTATGACGAGGAGGTGGGCTGCCAGGGCGTGCGGCCCATGATCGCGCGGCTGGGGCAGGATCTGCCGCGCCCGCGCGCCGTCATCATCGGCGAACCGACGAGCATGCAAGTCATCGACGGACACAAATGCATCGACGTGTACCGGACCTCCGTCACCGGCAAGGAAGCCCATTCGTGCATGCCGGCGAACGGCGTCAACGCGATCTCCGTGACCTCGAAGCTCGTGACGGAGATCGACCGCATGGCGGACGAGGTCGCGCAAACCGAAAACGATCCGCATTTCGATCCGCCCTACTCGACCGTCATGGTCGGAATGGTTCAGGGCGGGACGGCGCCGAACATCGTGCCGCGAAATTGCGAGGTCGTGTGGCAGCTCCGCGGCCTTCCGGGCACCAAGGCCAAGGACGCGCCGGCGCGGCTGGCGGCATTCGCCGAGAAATCCTTGCTTCCGGAAATGCGCTCGGTCGCACCGGGAGCGGCGATCGAAACGAAAATCAAGACATCGGTGCCGGCCTTCGCCTCGGGCCCCGACTCCGACGCCGTGGCCCTGGCGATGTCACTGACCGGCGCGAACCGGACCAGCGGCGTGTCCTACGCCACCGAAGCGGGGCTGTTCCAGCAAGCCGGCTGCCCGGCGGTGGTCTGCGGGCCCGGCGACATCGCGCAGGCGCATGCGGCCGACGAATTCGTGGCCATCGCGCAGATCGAAGCCTGCCTGAAATTTCTGGCGAAGCTCGCCGAACGCATCGGCCCATAGGGCCTATTCGACGCCGAAATCCTTCGGATCGAAATGATAGCGCGCGTTGCAGAACTCACAGGACACCCAGAGTTCGCCGTCGACGACCATGCCGGATAAATCTTCTCCGGAAAAGCGCCGGAGCATTTCGCCGACGCGCTCGCGCGAACAGCTGCAATAGGCCGTCAACGGAATAGCGCGGTAGACGCGAACCTGCTCTTCGTGGAAGAGGCGATAGAGCAGCCGCTCGGGCGCGAGCGTCGGGTCCAGCAATTCGTGGTCCTCGACCGTTTCGGCGAGCGACTTCGCGCGCGTCCAATCCTCCTCGAACGTCTTCGGGCTCACGAGCCCGCCTTCGCGGGTCAGCTTCTGAACTAGCAATCCGCCCGCGCGCCAGGTCCACCCGCCCTCGCCGTTTTCGCCCGCCTGAAAATGCCGGGCGACCGCAAGGCGGATGAAGCTCGGCAATTGCTCCGACTGCTGGAAATAGGTGTCGGCGGCTTCGGTGAGCGAGGTGCCCTCGAGCGGCACGACGCCTTGATAACGCTCGGCGTCGATCCCGCGATCAATGGTCATGGCCAGATGGCCATGGCCCAGCAGCGCCGCGTCGCCGTTTGCGCCGAGCGCCGCCAGGCGATCCGCATCGAACCGCGCATATGCGCGCATGGAGCCCGGCACGACGAAGTCCACGACGAGCAAATCCACGGGACCGTCGGTCGAGGCTTGAAGGATGAGCTTGCCGTCCGACTTGAGCGAAGCGCCGAGCAGCGCCGTCAGCGCCACCGCCTCGCCAAGCAGGCGCGACACGGGTTCCGGATAGTCGTGACGCGAAAGGATCGTGTTGACGGTCGGCCCGAGCTTGGCGAGACGTCCCAGCACGTCCGCCTGCTCGGCCTGGAACGGCAGAACGAGGTCGTCCGTGGGGCGCTCAATCTCGATCGCCTCTCCCGAAACGGGATCGCTCAACGTTTTTCTCCGCGCGCGGGGCGCTTCTTGGCCGGAGCCTTCGTGGCGGCGGTCTTCTTCGCGGGTGCTTTCTTCGCAGCAGTCTTTTTGGCGGCGGCCTTCTTGGAGGCCACCGTCTTGCTCGCGACTTTGCCCGCTGCCGCCTTCCGCGCACGCATCTTGGCACTCTTCGCTGGCTGCAAGGCTGGAAGGCGTCCGTTGTTCAAGCACCAGACCAGAATGGCTTTCTGCGCATGCAGCCGGTTCTCGGCTTCGTCCCAAACGACTGACTGCGGACCGTCCATGACGGCATCGGTGACTTCGTCGCCGCGATGAGCCGGCAGGCAGTGCATGAAGATCGCATGGGGCTTCGCCAGCGCCATCAGCGCCTCGTCCACCCGGAACGGCGTGAGTGCGGCTCGCCGCGCCTCCACATCCTTGTCGCCCATGGAGACCCAGGTATCGGTGACGACACAATCGGCGTCCGTCGCGGCAGCCTTCGCATCGCCCATGACCTCGACGTTCGCGCCTTCGGCGCGAGCCCAAGCCAGCAATTCGGGATCGGGACCGAAATCGGCGGGCGAGGCCATGCGCAAGGTGAAGCCGAAACGCGCCGCCGCGTGCACCCACGAGGTCGCGACGTTGTTCGCATCGCCAAGCCAGGCGACGACGCGCCCCTTAATTGGCCCCTTGTGCTCTTCGAAGGTCAGAACGTCGGCCATGATCTGACACGGATGCGAGCGCGCCGTCAGCGCATTGATGACCGGGATATCCGCATATTCGGCGAATTCCAGCAGGCCCTCGTGCGGGCCCGTGCGCAGCATGATCGCGTCCACATAGCGCGAGAGGACGCGCGCGGTGTCGGCGATCGTCTCGCCGCGCCCGAGCTGCATGTCCTGCGCGTTCAGCACGATGGCCGCCCCGCCCAATTGATGCATGGCCATCTCGAACGACACGCGCGTTCGGGTGGAGGGCTTCTCGAAGATCATGGCCAGCACGGCGCCATCCGGAGCGGCGAGCGCCTTCGGGACTTTGCGGGCGCGCTTGAGCGAGGTGGCCGTATCTAGGATGGCGCGCAAGGTCCGCGTATCCAGAGCGTCGAGATCGAGGAAATGCGAAGGCGTCGAAGACATGGGAGGAATCTGGAAGCTGGAACTTAAAATATTGGCTAGGCGTGCTCGGTCGCGCGCGATTTCAGGGCGGCGCAAGCACCGTCGATGGCGCGGCTCGCGAGATCGATTTCCGCTTCGCCCACGATCAGGGGCGGCAGCAAGCGCACGACATTGTCGCCGGCGGGCACGGTCAGCATTCCCCGCTCACGCAGCGCCGCGATGAGTTCCGCATTCGGCCGTTTGCACTTCAACCCCATCATGAGCCCCTGCCCCCGCACCTCGGCGATAATCTCGCTGTGCTCGTCGGCGATGCCGGCAAGCTGCTGCTTCAACCTTAAGCCCATTTGCGCGACATCTTCGAGAAACCCGGGTTCCAGGACGACGTCGAGAACCGCGTTGCCGACGGCCATGGCCAGCGGATTGCCGCCGAATGTCGAACCATGGGTGCCGGGGACCATCGCCTGGCCGACGGCCTCCGTCGTCAGGCACGCGCCGACGGGAAAGCCGCCGCCGAGCCCTTTCGCGGAGGCCATGATGTCCGGCGTGATCTCCGCCCATTCATGCGCGTAGAACCGGCCGGTGCGGCCGACACCCGATTGCACCTCGTCGAGCACGAGCAAGAGGCCCTTCTCGTCGCATAGCGCCCTCAAGTCCTGGAGGAAGCGATAGGGCACTTCGCGCATGCCGCCTTCGCCCATGATGGGCTCGAGCAGCACGCCGGCGGTCTCGTCCCCGATCGCGGCCTCGACCGCATCGATATCGAACGTAGCCACCTGGTCGAAACCCTCGGCCGGCGGACCGAAGCCCTCCAAATGTTTGGCTTGGCCGCCCGCGGCGATCGTCGCGAGCGTGCGGCCGTGGAACGCGCCTTCGAAGGTGACGAGCCGGTACCGCTCAGGAGCGCCATTGGCGAAATGATAGCGCCGGGCGCATTTGATCGAAGCTTCCACCGCCTCGGCGCCCGAATTGGTGAAGAACACGCGGTCGGCGAACGTGGCGTCGCAGAGCCGCTGGCCCAGCCGCTCTTGTCCGCCGATCTCATGCAGGTTCGACACGTGCCAAACCTTCTGCGCCTGCGCCGTCAGCGCCTCGACGAGATGCGGATGCGCGTGCCCGAGCGCGGTGACGGCGATGCCGCTCGAGAAGTCGAGATAGCGCTCGCCGGCCTCCGTGAAGAGAAAGGCGCCCTCACCCCGCGCGAAAGACAATCCGCTGCGGGCATATGTCGGAAGAAGGGCCGACATGAAACGTCCGTGTTCCTGAAACAAAATTGCCGCCGACCGGCGGCAGCAAGCAGAGTCAGAGTGTTAGGTCTGCTCCAACACAGAGTCAATTGGTCGTTATGAGCCGCTTTTCCAACGTTTCTCCACGCTTCTGTTCACGCGCGGGTTTGTGCTCGACGAAGAGAAATGGCAGAATCCGCTCGTTCCGGTGGAAAACGAGGCACGCAAGCGTGGCGGACGCTTGCCGGTTTCTACCGGCCTTAGTAGGGTAATGATCGTTCGGCTACTAGATGTCGTAGGCGCGACAGGGGCCTGAGCGGTCATTTCTCAGCAGTAA
Source organism: Hyphomicrobiaceae bacterium UBA7697 (assembly GCA_002482645.1). GTDB lineage: Bacteria > Pseudomonadota > Alphaproteobacteria > Rhizobiales > Methyloligellaceae > Methyloceanibacter. The sequence continues at coordinate 463,822 of DLGJ01000005.1, read as the reverse complement.
ATCCGAGTATTGCGAAAAATTGCCGTCTCTCACGACGGGTGGAATCTGAGTCCAAACGAGGAGGCCGAAGATGGCTTGGACTGACGAAAGAGTAGAACTGCTGAAAAAGCTTTGGTCCGAAGGACTGAGCGCCAGCCAAATCGCAGGCCGCTTAGGCGGAGTGACCCGCAACGCGGTGATTGGCAAGGTCCACCGGCTTGGGCTTTCCGGACGCGCGACCAGTTCGCGTTCCAGCGTCCCGAGGCCAAGGCGTAGCCCGGCTCAGCGGCAGACCCGGGCGCCCTCGATGACCTTCGGCACGCGCGGCAACGTCGCACTGAAGCCGACATTCGAGGAGGAATACGAGGTTGCCCCGACACCGGCGCCGGTCGAGGAACTGGTGATCCCGCTGCATGAGCGGGCGAGCATCCTCACGTTGAAAGAGTCGATGTGCCGCTGGCCCATCGGCGATCCGACCGAGGAAGGGTTTCACTTTTGCGGGCGCAAGAAGACCGGCACACTGCCTTACTGCGAGCATCATGCCCGTATGGCATATCAGCCGGTGCAGGCGCGGCGGCGGGAGAAGCGCTCGGCGAGTGGCTGAGCTTCTCTTCCCCAACAAACGGACGACTGGAGGCGCCGCGCAAGCTGGCGCCTCTTTCATTTTCTGGAAACGCGGATGCAAGCGGTGGCGGCACAGCCTTACGCGGTTTCTTCCAGCTTGTCGGAGAACGCGTAGCCCGCGCCGCGCACGGTCCGGACAGGATCGCGCTCTGGGCCGCGCATCATGGCTTTCCGCAACCGGCCGACATGCACATCGACGGTTCGCTCATCCACATAGACGTTCCGTCCCCAAACGCCGTCGAGCAATTGCGCGCGGCTGAACACCCGGCCGGGACTCTGCATCAGGAACTCGAGCAGCCGGAATTCCGTTGGCCCGAGATGAACCTGCCGTCCGTTGCGCGTAACGCGATGGGAGTCCCGGTCGAGTTCGATATCGCCGACGGACAGCACGGATGCGATCCGCTCAGGACTGGTGCGGCGAAGAATGGCGCGCACCCGCGCCATCAGTTCCGGCAGCGAAAACGGCTTGACGACGTAATCGTCGGCGCCCGTGGTCAGGCCACGGATGCGGTCGTTTTCCTCGCTGCGCGCCGTCAGCAAGATGATTGGAATCGTGCGCGACTCCTTGCCTGTCCGCAGACGCCGGCAAAGTTCCAGTCCCGATATTCCCGGCAGCATCCAATCGAGCACGATCAGATCCGGCGAATTTTCCGCAATCGCGACTTCCGCCTCGTCGCCGCGATGAATCACATCGACGGCATATCCTTCGGCCTCGAGATTGTAGCGAAGAACGAGCGCCAGCGGCTCCTCGTCTTCGACAACCAGCACCTTGGCTCCCGCGTTCATGACCATCGCCCGCAGCTAGGACCTAGAACGCCGAACTTCTCAGCGACGTATAGGCCGTCGAACTCGTCGTGTCCCCTTTGGGCCGCTGATCGGTGATCGGACGTCCGTGTACGAGATAATACACGGTTTCGGCGATATTGGTCGCATGGTCGCCGACGCGCTCGATGTTCTTTGCGCCGAAGAGAAGATGCGTACAAAGACCGATATTCCGCGGGTCCTCCATCATGTAGGTGAGGAGTTCGCGGAACAGCGAATTGTACATCGCGTCGATCTCTTCGTCCTTATACCACACGCTCAAGGCGCGTTCGGCGTCGCGCTCGATAAACGCATCGAGGACTTCCTTCAGCTGGCCGAGAGACAGTTCGCCCATGTGCTTGAGGCCCAGCATCAGCTGCTTCGGCTGCTGCTCGGTCACCACGGCGACGGCCCGCTTGGCGATGTTCTTGCCGAGGTCGCCGATCCTCTCCAGATCGGCCGAGATCCGTAAAGACGCCATGATCTGGCGCAGGTCGTAAGCCATCGGCTGCCGGCGCGCGATCATCACGACGGCCTGCTCTTCGATATCGCGCTGAAGCTCGTCGATCTCCTCGTCCTCGCCGATCGTCGCTGCCGCGAGGTCGGGATCCCGGCGCTCCAGCGCCTCGAGAGACTGGCCAAGTACCTTCTCGGCGAGACCACCCATCTTGGCAATCTTGTTGTTAAGGAGGGCAAGTTCCTCCTCGTAGGATCGGACGATATGTTCGTTCTGCTGTTCCATGGGGGCGAACTCCTGAGAGCCGGTATCAACCGAAGCGGCCAGTGACGTAGTCCTGGGTCCGCTGATCGGTGGGATTGGTGAAAATCGTCGAGGTCTCGTCCACCTCGACGAGCTTACCGAGATGGAAGAACGCCGTACGCTGCGACACGCGTGCCGCCTGTTGCATCGAGTGGGTCACGATGGCGATGCACAGATTCTCCTTGAGCTCGTCGATCAGTGTCTCGATCGTGGCGGTTGCAATGGGATCGAGCGCCGAACAAGGCTCGTCCATCAGGAGGACTTCCGGGTTGACCGAAATCGCGCGCGCGATGCAAAGCCGCTGCTGCTGACCGCCGGACAGGCCCGTACCGGGCTGATCCAGGCGATCCTTCACCTCTTCCCAAAGGCCGGCCTTGATCAAGCTCGTTTCGACGACCTCGTCGAGCTCGGTCTTGTTGGCGCACAATCCATGAAGCCGCGGCGCGTAGGCGACGTTCTCGTAGATCGATTTGGGAAACGGATTCGGCTTCTGGAACACCATGCCGACGCGGGCTCGCAGTTGGACCGGATCCACCTGCGGTGCGTAGATGTCCTGGCCCTCGAGACGAATGTCGCCTTCCACACGGCAAATGTCGATCACGTCGTTCATGCGGTTCAGGCAGCGCAGGAATGTCGACTTGCCGCAACCGGACGGTCCGATCAACGCGGTCACAGATTGATCGAAGATCTCGAGATTGACGTCGAAAAGCGCCTGCTTCTGGCCGTACCAAAGGTTGACGTCCTTCGCCTTCATCTTCAGTTCGCCAAGGGCCGCAGGTGCGGCGTCGCCGCTTTCCTTTGGCACTGCTGGTGTCTCCACCCGGGCGGCGGGTCTGTCCTCCACCTTCGCCTCCATAGCTGCGGTCCCCTTTACCATTTCCGTTCGAACCTATTCCGTAGATAGACGGCCAGACTGTTCATGACGATCAGGAAGGCCAACAGTACCATCGTCGCACCGGCCGTGCGCTCCACAAAGCCGCGCTCCGCCGACGATGCCCACATATAGATCTGCACCGGCAGGCCCGTCGCCGGCTCAAGCGGCGTGGTGGGATAGTCGACGACAAACGCGACCATGCCGATCATCAGCAGCGGTGCCGTTTCACCCAAGGCTTGAACCAGTCCGATAATCGTACCGGTGAGAATGCCTGGCAAAGACAGCGGCAGAACGTGATGTCCGATCAGTTGCATCTTCGACGCGCCGACGCCGAGAGCGGCTTCGCGAATGGACGGCGGCACCGCCCGAATGGCGGCGCGGGTCGTGATGATGATCGTCGGCAGCGTCATCAAGGTCAGCACGAGACCGCCGACCAGCGATGCGGACCGGGGCAGACCGAAGAAGTTGATGAACACCGCCAGGCCCAGTAGACCGAAAACGATCGACGGCACGGCGGCGAGGTTGTTGATGTTTACCTCGATCGTGTCGGCGATCTTGCCCTTGGGCGCGTACTCCTCGAGGTACAGCGCGGCGCAGACGCCGAGCGGAACCGCCAGCAGAACCACGGTGAGCATCATGAAGAACGAGCCGATCAGCGCGACGCCGAGACCGGCCGTCTCCGGATTGCTCGAGGCGCCGTTGACGAAAAGCCCCGTGTTGAAGCGCTTCTTCATATTGCCCGCATCGACGAGCTGATCGATCCAAGCGATTTGCTCGTCGCTGACCTGACGGCGCTCGCTCGGGGTCTCGCGGTCGATGGAGCCTTTCATCAAGGCATCGGCGTTGTCGCTCGCCAGAAGCCAGACATCCTCCGTGGTGCCGATGATGGACGGATCCCTCAAGACCATGTCGCGCAACTGAACGTCGACGCCGCGCGACAGGAGTTCATTCGCCGCGCGCCGCGCCTTGCGGTCATTTGGATCGACGCCGAGCTGCTTGTAGAGCGCTTCGCGCGCCAGCTTGACGTAATTGGCCTGAAAGATCTCGTCTTCGGCATCGGGATTGCCGGACGGGTTGATGACCTCCTGGCTGAAATCGACCGGCAGCTTGATCGACGTCTGCAGGAAGGCCGTCCAGCCTTGGCTAAAGATCGAGGCGAACAGAAACACCAGGAAGGCGAGCGCGAACAAGATCGCGGCGATGCCATACATCTGGAAGCGCCGTTCGGCCCGATGCCGCTTGCGCAGCTTTTTCGTGGCGGCTTCGCTCGTGAAGGACGCGAGGGAGGCGGTTTGATCGGTCATTATTCGTACTGCTCCCGGTATTTGCGCACGATGTAGAGGGCGTACACGTTCAGACCCAAGGTGATCACGAACAGCGTGAGACCGAGGGCGAAGGCCACCAGCGTCTGCGGACTGTTGAACTCGAGATCACCCGTGAGCTGGCTCACGATCTTCACCGTGATGGTCGTGACGGGTTCGAGCGGGTTGAGCGTCAGATTTGCCGCGATACCTGCGGCCAGAACCACGATCATGGTTTCGCCGATGGCGCGAGAGGCGGCGAGCAGCACCGCGCCGACGATACCCGGCAGAGCCGCCGGCAGGACGACCTTCTTGATGGTCTCGGACTGCGTCGCGCCAAGGCCGTACGAGCCCTCCCGAAGGGACTGCGGCACGGCGTTGATAATGTCGTCCGACAGCGACGACACGAACGGGATGATCATGACACCCATGACGATGCCGGCGGTCAGCACGCTCGATGCGGAAATGTCGAGCCCGATATTGCCGCCAATGTCGCGCAGCAAGGGACCGAACACCGACAGGGCGAAGAAGCCGTACACGATCGTCGGAATGCCGGCGAGAATCTCGAGGACCGGCTTCGCGAAGGCACGAACCTTGGACCCCGCATATTCCGACATGTAGATCGCGGCGAAGAGACCGACGGGAACGGCGACCAAGAGCGCGACCGCGGAGATGAACAGCGTACCCCATAAGAGCGGCAGGAGGCCGAATTGACCTTCGGCCTTGCCGACGGTCGCAAAACGCGGATCCCAAACCGTCCCGAAGAAATAGTCCATCGGCGAGACGAACTGGAAGAAGTGGATCGTCTCGAACAGCACGGACAAGACGATACCGACCGTGGTGAGTACGGCCACGGTCGAGGCGAGAAATAGACCGGAGCGCATGACGCGCTCGACGATGTTGCGGCTGCGCAGTTCGGGGCGGATCCGCGTGTAGCCCCAGAAGAATCCCAGAGCCGCCAGGCCGAAGCAGGCGATCGGCAGCCACAGCCGGCTCGTCGCGCGCGCGGACGCCAGTTCGTCGGCGGCGGCGAGAAGAGAGCGATCGGGGTCGGAGCCGAGGACGACACCGTGCTTGGCGAGCACATCGCGCGCATCGGAACTCGTGACGAAGCCGAAGCGGGCCTTCCGCAACACCTCGTACTCCTCGGGGCCAAGTTTCGGCAGGCCTTGGGCGATGCTGTCGACCACGCTCATGGTCAGCGCCTTTTCCGCATCGGTTCCCTGAAGAACCGTGGGCGGCAGTTCCTGCATGGCGACGTATTTGGTCACGGGCCGCTCCGCCACGCTCCAAACCGCGAGCAGGATGACGGCCGGCAAGGCCGTCAGAATCGCCAGGTAGTAACCGTAATAGGACGGACGCGAATGGAGGTTCCGCTGCCGGCCGCCGCAGACCTGGATGCTGCGCATCCGCCCGATGAAGAAGGCGACGATCCCGGCAACGGCAAGAATGGCAAGTATCGTAAGGCTGGACACGCGTCGTTCTCTCTCGTTCGGTCGTTCTCGTTCGTCGTGGCCCCGCTATGCGGGGCCGGATCGGGGGAACGGCGCTTGGACCGCACCGCTCCCCCGAGAAGGCTTAGCCGGACAAGGCCGTCAGCATTACATGCTGAGGACCTTGCCCTCTTTGACTTCTTCCTGGAGCGCTTCGAGCTGATCTTCCGGAAGCGGCACGAGGCCGTAATCGGCGAGCGGGCCGTCCGGGCCGATCATCTTTTCGCTGGTGAAGAACTCGACATACTCTTTCAGCCCGGGGATCACGCCGACGTGGTCCTTCTTCACGTAAAAGAACAGCGGACGGGAAACCGGGTACTCACCCGTGGAGATCGTCTCGACGGACGGTGTGATGCCGTTCATCGTGGCGACATTCAGCTTGTCGGTATTGTTCTCGTAGAAGGAGAGACCGAACACGCCGACGCCTTGCGGATTGGATTGAATGCGGGCCAGCGTCTCGGTGTAGTCGCCGTCGATATCGACCGTACCGCCGTCCTTGCGCACCTTGACGCAAGCCTTGCCGGCGGCCTTCTCGTCCATACCGCCATCCACCAGCAGCTTCATGCCACCGGCGGCCTCGCAACCGATCGCGAGCACCTTCTCTTCGAAGACTTCGCGGGTGCCGTGCTTCTCGCCCGGGATGTATGCGGCGATCTTCCAGTCGGGAAGCTTGTCGTTCACGTCCTTCCAAATCTTGTTCGGGTTCTTGACCATCTTGCCGTCCACCGGGATCTCCTCGGCCAGGGCGAGATAGACGTCCTTCGGCTCGAGTGCCCAAGCGTCGGATTTGGCATCGGTCGCGAACACGATACCGTCATAGCCGAAACGCACCGGCATGATGTTCTTCACGCCAGCCTCGGCGCAGGCCCGAACTTCATTGTCCTTGATCGGACGCGAGGAATTGGCGATGTCGATCGTCGACTCGCCGACGCCCTGGCAGAACTGCTTCAGGCCGGCCGAAGAGCCGCCGGACTCGACGACCGGAGACTTGAACTTCGAGTAGGTCTTGCCGAAATCCTCGGCGACGATCTGCGCATAAGGCAGAACCGTCGAGGACCCTGCGATCTGAATCTGGTCACGAGCCAGCGCGGGCCCGCCCGTGCAAAGCGCGGCGACGGCGAGCGTCGACGCTGCGATAGCAATCCTGTTCACGATGGAACTCCTTTGGCTTGGATTGAAGCGCTCGGAAAAACGCATGCGCTAGCGTGCCCAACGCCGCCAGCCCGGGGGCACGCTAATTGCCCTCGATCATTCTTTTATGACGATGATGATTCTCTATTATGACAGGCTAAGAGATTGATTTTTATTATGCTTAGCTTTCCTGGGCTGTGGACAAGGCAGCCCCTTTGCCGGCCGGCGGCGCCTCGTTAAGCATTACCGTGAAGGTGGAGCCCTGGCCGGGCTTGGAAGCGATCGCCAATTCCCCGCGATGCCGGTTCACGATGTGCTTCACGATCGCGAGGCCGAGGCCGGTCCCGCCCTTTTCCCGGCTGGAGTCCACGTCGACACGGTAGAAACGCTCGGTCAGCCGCGGCAAATGCTCGGCCGGAATACCGGGCCCATCGTCGACCACGGAGATCGCGTAGCGCCCTCGAGCCTGCCGGTTCAGCGATGGAATATGCTTGGCTTCGATCCGTACACCGCCGTGCGGCTTGCCGTATTTCAGCGCGTTCTGGACCAGATTCTGAAGCACCTGGAGAAGTTCGTCGCGATCGCCCCGCACGATGGCGGGCTTGGAGAAACTCTCAAGCACCAGCGACATGCGGCTGTCGGCGGCAAGCGGCTCCAGCGTGTCGCGGGCGTGGCCGAGAACGTCGTTCAGATCGACCAGCTCGTTGGGCGGCACGTGCGCATTCATCTCGAGGCGGCTGAGGGACAGCAAAGCGTCGATCAGCCGCGTCATGCGCGAGGCCTGCTCGGCCATGATCGGCAAGAATCGTTCGCGGGCCGACTCGTCTTCCTTGGCGGTTCCTTGCAGCGTCTCGATGAAGCCACGCAAGGAAGCCAGCGGCGTCCGCAACTCGTGGCTGGCATTGGCTATGAAGTCGGCGCGCATCCGATTGATGCTCTCGCCTTCGGTAAAATCGCGCAGCAAGACGAGAACGTGGCCGTCGTGATCGTCCCCGCGCATGAGCGGCGCCACCGTCGCCTCCAAGCGCCGGCCTACAGGCACGCGCTCCGCGTATATCACCGAGACCGCTTCGCCCGTCTTCGGTGCGGTACTGATGGCATCCAGAAATTCGGGTGCACGGATGGTCGAGGAAATATGACTGCCTTCGCGCAGCGATGCGAAGAGACCTTTGGCCGGCGCGTTGTAGAACAGCACCTGGCCGTTGCGGTTGAGTACGATCCCCGCGTCCGGAAGGGCATCCACCACCGCCGTCACCGGCGACCGGCCACGCTTGACCACCGGCGAGGGAGCGTATCCCGCGTCCTCGTCTTGGTCCGTCTCTTGGCGCGGGAGCAGGACGACGGCGGCAACGAACCCGACGAAGGATGCGAGCGCCAGCCTTGCGGACAGGTCGCCCAACGTCACGAGGCCGGCCATGATCACCGCAAAGATGACGATCAGCCAGAACGACGACCAGAGCTTGGCCGACAATTCCTGCAGGCCCCGCTTGGCGGCACGGCGGGCACGCCACGAGCGCCGCTGCCGCAGCGTATGCCCGTTATGTTCGGCCTGATCCGTCATCATCGTTCTCCGTTGATGCAGGCGCCCATCGTTGCATCGCCGGTCCGCCTATTTGCGCCAGAATTATCACTTTTTCGCGACATTCCGCCGCCCCCGCGCGAACGAGCCGCATGCGGAAGAAATGCGTTGCCGCGGCTTTGGCACAAGGGCACGGTCTCCGGTGCATCCCGTTATATATTGGACCGGAGGCCAGGCACCGCCAGTCCGTCTTTCGGTTCGTCCACCGCCGCGTTCGGGATTCGAGCCGCCGAGTTCGGGAGCAAGGACCGGAGTGCGCTCCGGCGGTGCCCGTGGCAGACTCGCGGCTCCGGCTCGCCTTCGAAAGGCCGAAACGCCGGAACCCGGACGCTGAGGAAGCTCGAAGAATGGCAAACGGAATCGCACACCCGCCGCAGGGTTTGGCGAAACTCGACGACGAAACGTTCTGGCACGCGGTCGCGCGGCGGGACGCACGCTTCGACGGACTGTTCTATTATGCCGTCAAGACCACGGGGATCTATTGCCGGCCGTCCTGCCCGGCGAAGCGGCCGCGCCAAGCGCATGTCTCCTTCCATGCGAGCCCCGAGGCGGCCGAACGGGCGGGCTATCGCCCCTGTAAGCGGTGCAAGCCCGACGAGCCGGCGCCGCAACTCGACGTCACAGCCAGGATCGAGAAGGCCTGCCGCCTGATCGAGGGGGCGGAGTCCGCGATCGACCTTGCCACCCTGGCGCAGGCGGTGGGTCTGAGCCCGCACCACTTCCACCGTCAGTTCAAAGCCGCACTCGGCATCACGCCCAAAGCCTACGCCGCCGCTTTGCGGAACGATCGCGTCCGGGCGGCGCTATCGCGCGGCGTGTCCGTGACGGATGCCCTCTACGAGGCCGGGTTCGGTTCGTCCGGCCGCTTTTATTCCGCGGCGCCGGGCGCGCTCGGCATGGCGCCGCGCTCGTTCCGCGACGGCGGAGCCTCCGAGGAGATCGCATACGGAATCGACCCCTGCTCGCTCGGCCACGTCCTCATCGCCCGCAGCGCCAAGGGTGTTTGCGCGATCATCCTGGGGGACCGGCCCGAGGAACTGATGCAAGACGTTCGCAGGCTTTTTCCGCGGGCGGCGTTGCAGGAGGGAGACGAGCGTTTTCGCGCAACCGCCTCTGCGGTGGTTGCCCTGGTCGATGCCCCGGCCATGGATTGTCAACTCCCGCTCGATATTCGCGGAACGGCATTTCAACGCCGCGTCTGGGAGGCGCTGAGGAAGATCCCGCCCGGCAAGACGGCCTCCTATGCCGAGATCGCCGCCGCCATTGGGGCGCCGGCGGCCGTCCGGGCGGTGGCGGGCGCATGCGCCGCCAACCGGCTCGCCGTGGCCATTCCCTGTCACAGGGTCGTGCGCCGCGACGGGTCCTTGTCCGGCTATCGCTGGGGGGTCGATCGCAAGCGCGCGCTCCTCGACAAGGAGAAAGCCTGATGCCACATGGCAGCCCTTGTTGTTTGCAGAACTGACCGCAATCCGAAACACCGATTATCTCAAGGGGAACAAGCATGGTGCAGGCATGGGCCGCAATGGCGCCGGGACAGACGCTCGAACGCTACGAGTACGAGGCGGGGCCCATCGGGTCCGACGACGTCGAAGTCGAAGTCGAAACCTGCGGCATCTGTCACTCGGACCTGTCCGTGGTGAACAACGAATGGGGCATCTCCACGTTTCCCGCCGTTCCAGGACACGAGATCATCGGACGGATCGTGGCGGCCGGCCCTCATGCCAAGGGCGTGTCCGTGGGCCAGCGGGTCGGGATCGGCTGGAGCGCCGAGAGCTGCATGCATTGTCCGCAATGCCTGGCGGGGGACGGGAATCTCTGCGCCGAAAACGTGGCGACCATCGTCGGCCATTACGGCGGATTCGCCGACCGGGTCCGGGCCAACTGGCAATGGGTCATTCCGCTCCCGGACGGACTCGATGCGCGCGATGCCGGGCCGCTGCTATGCGGGGGAACGACCGTGTTCGCGCCGTTCCACGAATACGGTATCAGCCCGATACAACGCGTGGGCGTGGTCGGTATCGGCGGGCTGGGGCATCTCGGATTGAAATTCGCAAGGGCCTGGGGATGCGAGGTGACGGCCTTCACCTCGACCGACGCCAAGGCCGACGAAGCACGGGGTTTCGGCGCTCACCATGTGGTCAACAGCCGCGACCGAGATGCGCTGAGGGCTCTCGCGGGCTCCCTCGATCTTCTCCTCGTTACGGTGAATGTCCCGCTCGATTGGCCGGCCATGGTCGGCATGCTGGCGCCACGCGGCCGCATGCATATCGTGGGCGCCGTGCTCAAACCGATTCCGGTTCTGGCGATGGATCTCATTACCGGCCAGCGAAGCATCTCGGGGTCGCCCACCGCGGGTCCTACGGTGATGGCTAAAATGCTCGAATTCTCCGCCCGTCACGGAATTCTGCCGCAGACCGAGCATTTCGCCATGGACCAGGTCAACGATGCGCTGGAGCACCTGAAGTCCGGCAACGCGCGGTACCGCATTGTCCTTGACGCATGACCGGAAAGGCGGACCGGCGCCGGACGGATGTCAGCGCGAGAGACCTTTGCCGGCAAGTTCGTTCAGATAGGCTCTGAACCGGGCCTCCTGGTTCTCGCCGAGCTCCCGCAAATAGTCCCAGGCATAGAGCCCGGTATTATGGCCGTCGTCGAAGGTGATCCGCACGGCGTAGGTCCCGACCGGTTCGAGCTTCTGGATGCGCACCGACTTCTTTCCCGGAACGGTGACCCGCTGTGCGGGGCTGTGCCCTTGCACCTCGGCGCTGGGACTGAGGACCCGCAGCAGCTCCGCCGGCAGCGCGAAGTGCATGCCGTCGTCGAACGACACGGTCAGCATCTGCTTGTCCTTGTCGAGTTTCAGCTCGGTCGGCCAAGAGGCCGCCGGCTTCGTCATCTCTTCCATGGCCTCACCCAAGTCTTCCGTGGCTCACCCAAGATCGATATCGCCTTCGATCACGTGCTGCAGGGCCGTTCCCTCCGCCGTGAGAACCATCTTCATCTTCAGCTTGCCGCCGCCGTGCAGGCCGGACTCCCGTACGAAGCTTTCGATCGCCTGCTGCGACGTCACCCCGACCTCCTTGAGAAAGCGCCGCAGCGACATATTGAACCGATCTTCGTCCATGGCTGAACTCCCCTAGCTGAGCGCCCTCGATCGAGATCCCGTGACCGGGCCTGCCGCGACTTTTCCGGCGCTGTTGAAAGGCTGCAAATTCAATATACTCTAGATGAAACCGCCCGTTAGAGGCGGAACTTTGAAAGCTAAAAACAATGGCCGTCGCGGCCCGCATGAGCGGCGCCTTAGGAACAAAAACCTACAAGAACGAGCGCCCGAGCGAGGAACACAGGCTACAAGATTCCGTCATGACCGATGATCACCCCGCCAACCTGGTCGACCCGTTCGGCCGCGCCATCACCTATCTGCGCGTTTCCGTAACGGATCGCTGCGATTTTCGCTGCACCTATTGCATGGCGGAGGACATGACCTTCCTGCCGCGCAAAAATCTCCTCACGCTCGAGGAGATCGACCGTCTCTCCAACGCGTTTATCCGGCGCGGCGTCCGAAAGCTCCGGCTGACGGGCGGAGAACCGCTCGTGCGGCGAAACGTCATGAGCCTGATCGAATCGCTATCCCGGCATCTGGGCGACGGGCTGGACGAACTGACCCTCACCACGAACGGCAGCCAGCTGTACCGCTTCGCCGATCAGCTCGCGGACCTTGGCGTCAAGCGGATCAACGTGTCTTTGGACACGCTCGATGCCGCCAAGTTCGGCGTCCTGACCCGTTGGGGCGACTTCAACCAAGTCATGCGCGGAATCGACGCCGCCGCCCGCGCAGGCCTCAAGATCAAGATCAATGCCGTCGCGCTGCGGGACATGAACGAGGACGAGATCGAAGACCTGCTGCGCTGGGCTCACGGACGCGGGTTCGATCTCACCCTGATCGAGACGATGCCTCTCGGAGACGTCGGCACGGACCGGACGGATCAGTATCTGCCATTGTCGCTCGTGCGTGCCCGGCTGTCTCAACACTTCGCGTTGGAAGACATCCCCGACAGGACGGGCGGTCCCGCCCGCTATGTCCGCGTGCACGAGACCGGAGGGCGTCTCGGCTTCATCACTCCCATGACCCATAATTTCTGCGAATCCTGTAACAGGGTCCGCGTGACCTGCACCGGCACGCTCTATATGTGCCTTGGCCAGGAAGAGTCCGCCGATCTCAGAGCTCCGATGCGTGAAAGCGATTCCGACGAGTTGCTCCACGCCGCGATTAATAATGCCATCGCACGGAAACCAAAAGGTCACGACTTCGTTATAGACAGGGACTCAGCGCCCGCTGTGACCCGCCATATGTCGGCAACCGGTGGTTAGCCGGCATTTGGATTAACGAATTCTTTATGCGCGGAATCGTCGGAAATTTACGCGCAGAGTCGGCTTTCTCCTCATGGAATCAGGGCGAAAACAGCCGGTTCTAGCGTGAAGCTGCTCCGTTTACGTCGTTTCTTAACTTCCAGTGGTGTACCGTAACGTTTGGTACAAAACCCGAGAGCGAGCGCATCCCTTCGTCGTGATCCCACATGCGACCTAAAGAGCTGCTACACAAATACTGGCATTGGTTGGGACTGACGCTATTCGCGATGCTGATTGCGCTGGCGGCACTGATTGCGCCGAACCGCATCAGCCTCCTGGAGTTGGAGCGAGAAGCCTTCACCGCGGAGAATCAGATTCGCGAAAAGCTTCTCGAGGACCCGCAACTCGTCACCCATGCTCTGATGGTTCCCGGCGGCGCGACGCAACTCACCGAGCTCTTCAACGATGCCGGCTTTGGACAACGGCTTCTGCGCTACGAATTGTACGATTCGAAGGGCGATCTCGTGTTCACGAGAGGCCTCGCCAATCTGAGGCTCGACCGTCCGGCAATCGCCGCCTCGATCAATCCCAACAGAAACGGCGCGACGATCGGCCTCTATGCCGGGGACGAAACGAACGGGCCTTCCCACTTCGCGCGACTGCATATTCCGATCAATCTCGGCAGCGACGTGCACGGCTCCCTGGAGATCTATCTCGATCAGAGCAAGTAGGCCGGCGTTCTGACCAGCTATTTCGGAGTCATCGCGGTGGTCATTCTCGCGCTTGTCGGCGCGGGGATCGCCATTCCCCTTGCGCTGGCCTGGACGCGTGGCCGGGCGCAGCGGCGCGCCCGCGAAGAAGTGCTCTACCTGCAGAGCCATGACCCGCTGACCGGGCTGGCAAACCGGGCCAGATTCACCGAACGCGTCGGCCAAGCCCTTGAGCATATTCAAGACGACGACGTGCATATGGCCGTGATCACGGTGAACATCGACCGTTTCAAGGAGCTCAACGAAACCCTCGAGCACCAAGGCGGAGACCGCGTGCTGCACGACATCGGAACGCGCATCCAGCACGTGGCGCGCGACCGCGACATCGTGGCCCGGCTTGGAGGCGACGAGTTCGCCATCGCCTTGACCGACGTGGCCGCCCTGAGCGACGTGATGGCCTTCGTTCACAGACTAGGATCGGCGCTGACCCGGCCATTCCACGTCAACAATCGCGAGGTCGTCCTGACCACCAGCTTGGGCATCGCCCTGGCCCCGGCCGATGGCGATACGGCCGACGTCCTCGTGCGGCACTCCGCGATCGCTCTGTCGCGCGCGAAGTTGGACGGCGGCCAGCGCATGTGCTTCTACGAAGAAAGCATGGACAAGGCCGTGCAGCAGCGCCACACGATCGAACAGGATCTCCGCCACGCGCTCCGGCGCGGCGAGTTCGATGTGGTCTATCAGCCGCAATACGACCTCGAGACCGAGACGCCTTGCGGGTCGGAAGCGCTGATCCGCTGGCATCACCCCCAGTACGGCATCGTCGCGCCGGGACACTTTATTTCGGTCGCCGAGGAGACCGGCCTCATCGTTCCCATCGGCGAATGGGTTCTCCGGCAGGCCTGCTCCGACGCCACGCAATGGCCGGAACATCTCACCGTCGCCGTCAACCTCTCGCCGGCGCAGTTCCGCGACGGAGACATCGCCGAGACCGTGGCCGATATCCTTCATGAAACCGGCCTCGCGGCAAACAGGCTGGAACTCGAAATTACCGAGAGTCTCCTGATCAACGACACCGAAGAGGTTCTGGCCAAGCTCAACCGCTTGCGCGAACTCGGCGTGCGGATCGCCATGGACGACTTCGGAACCGGATATTCGAGCCTGAGCTATCTGGCGCGCTTCCCCTTCTCGAAGATCAAGATCGACCAGCAGTTCGTCCGCAACATGACCCGGGACCCGGCCATGCGGGCAATCGTCAAGACCATCATCGCGCTCGGCGAGTCCTTGCGGGTCACGATTACCGCCGAGGGCGTGGAAACGCAGGAGCAAGCCGACATATTGCGGCGCTTGGGCTGCCCGCAGGTACAGGGCTTCCTTTACGGACGCCCCGAGAAGGCCACGGTGCACGCGGACAAGGCGATGAGCGGCGCCGTGCCGATGTCTCGATTGCCGAAGCGTACAAGCGCGGCCTAATCTCCGCCTCTTCCGGCGGCCTGTCCGACGGGGCCGGCTTGCCCGGCCGCAGGTCCACGACCTTAAGTCTTACGCCGAGACGGCCTCATCCAAGCGCGGCTCCTCCGTCACGACGGGCGGAGCGTTTGCCGGCAGGCTGCACAGGCCCCCGCCGAGATGGACGTGGTGCCAAAGCTGTGTCGCCACGACACCGCCGAGACCGAGGCTGTAGAAGCGGCCAAGGCGGCGGCTCGAACCTTCGGACGCCACGAGCGCGCAGTCGCGGCGCACCTGGTCGACGTCGAAATAGCCGGTCCGCTTCAAGCTCTCCTCGCTGACGAGTTCACGCACGAATTCCGGAGCGTTGACCAGGAAACTGTCCGCCAGCGGCGCCTGGAACATGTGCTTGGGACGTTGCGCGACGTTGCGCGGGAGCACGCGTTCCGCCGCCTGGCGCAGCAAATATTTGTCGCGCATGCGCCGGCGCAGCTTCCAGCGCGGACTGAGCTGCGAAGCGAAGGAGATCACATCCTCGTCCAAAAACGGGTAGCGCGTCTCCACGCTGTTCGCCATGGCGATCCGGTCGCCCTTCTGGCTCAACAACAGTCCGGGAAGATGGATCTTGTAGCCGAAGTAGAGAGACCGGTTGAGCGGGTGCCATCGCGCCATGCGCGCCACGTCGAGGTCTAGGTCCTCATAGGCCACGTGACCGCCGAGCTCTTCCTTGAAGCCAGAGCTGAAATAGCGGTCCCGGGACGTCGCAACCAAGCTGTACATGACAGATTGCGCGTGAGGACCGCCGACCAGCATGTCGATCTTTCTCAGCTCCTCGGCTGGCTGCTTCGCTCCGATCTTCCGGACCGCGCGGCTCAACCCCGGCGTTACGGCCCACAGCTCGCCCATGTCGAGGACGCGGGCCATTTCCCGCATCTTGAACCATACGTAACCGGCGAAGCCTTCGTCGGCGCCCTCGCCGGTCAAGACGACCTTGTAGCCTTGCGAACGGACCTCCCGCGACAGCGCCAGGAGTGCGGCGCAGGACGTATCGAGAACCGGAGACTCGGCCGCTTGGGTGAGCGCCGGATAAGAGTCCATGATGAGGTCGGAGCCGGCCTGAACGACCGAAGGATGCGCGCCGATGGCCTCGGCCGCCTCCATCGCCTCGTCGACTTCATCGAGATTCTTCTTCGGAATGCGAAGGGTGAAGCTCGGCAACGGCCGGCCCGCGACACGCGCCGCGGTCGCCAAGACGAAGGCGGAGTCGACCCCGCCGCTGAGATAACCCACCACGGGAACGTCTGCACGGAGCCGCACGTCCACGGCGCGCGCGAACACCTGTTCGAACGAATCGGTGAGCCCCGGCAGGTCTCCGTCCTGTTCGTCGCCCCAATCCGGAAAATCGAAGTCCCAATACTTGCGCTCGGCAACGGACCCTGCGCCGCGTCCGCCCGGCAATTCGATCTTCAGATAGTGACCCGGTTCGAGCGCTTGGACCCCCTTGAACGCCGTGCGGCGCGAGCTCAGGGCGAAGAAGGTGAAAAGATGATCGAGCCCCCGCGGATCGGCTTCGGGCCGGACGGCGCCAGAGGCGATGAGCGCCTTGATCTCGGATGCGAAGTAGATGGTGTCCCCTTGACGCGACCAAAATAGAGGACAGATACCGACGCGGTCTCGCCCGAGAAGGACGACGCCGCGCGCGAAATCGATCAGGGCGAACGCGAACTGCCCTTTCAGATAGGGAAACAGACCCTCTCCATACTCCTCGTAGAGATGGACGAGGACTTCGCTGTCGCTGTGGGTGCGGAACACATGCCCCTTGGCTTCGAGGTCCGCCCGGCGCTCGGGATAATCGAAGAACTCACCGTTGCAGATGACGGCGACCGTGCGGTCTTCGTTGAAGATGGGCTGCTGGCCGTCCTCGAGTCCCACGATGCTGAGGCGGCGATGCGCGAATCCGACACCGGGCACGGCCAGAAAGCCCGAATCGTCGGGGCCCCTGTGGACCAAGGCATCCGCCATCCTTCGCAGCGTGGCCCGTTCCGGCAGCCGCTTTCCTACGAGGTCAATCGATCCGGCGATGCCACACATGCGAATTCATTCCTTCCGAGGCGCTGGCGCCAAGCTTGAGCGAAGCGCCGTCGGCAACTTCCTCGCGGGTTGAAACGTGCGACGCGCGTTGCGTCTAGCTCTCCACTACGATCTTCGGCGCTTGCTTGGCCGCACTCGACGTCCTTTGGATCTCCGCCCATGCCGTGGCGGCGATGTCGCGGTAGGCGCTGGACACTTCGCTGTCCGGCTGGCTCACCAGAATCGGCTTTCCGTCGTCGGACGTTTCGCGCACCGACATGGTCAGCGGCACCTCGCCCAAGAAGGGGACGCCGAGTTTCGCGGCCTCGGCCTTCGCCCCGCCATGCCCAAAAATGTCGGACCGCCCGCCGCAATGCGGGCACAGGAAGGTGGACATGTTCTCGACGATGCCGAGGACGGGCACGTTCACCTTCTTGAACATATTGAGACCCTTGCGCGCATCGATCAGCGCAAGATCCTGCGGTGTGGACACGATCACCGCGCCGGCCAGCGGAACTTGCTGGGCCATGGTGAGCTGGGCGTCTCCCGTACCCGGAGGCATGTCGACCACCAGCACATCCAGTTCGCCCCAGGCGACATCCTTCAGCATCTGCGAGAGCGCCGAAATCACCATCGGGCCGCGCCAGATCATCGGCGTGTCTTCATCCACCAGGAAACCCATGGACATCACCTTGAGCCCATACTGGCGCATGGGATCGAGCTTGTTGCCCGCCAGTTGTTGCGGCTGACCGCTGAGCCCGAGCAGACGCGGCATCGAGGGCCCGTAGATGTCCGCGTCGAGAATGCCGACCTTCAGGCCCAGATCCTTGAGCGCCAAGGCAAGATTGACCGCCGTGGTCGATTTGCCGACGCCACCCTTGCCGGAGGCAACGGCGACGATGTGGCGAACGCCCGGAACGCCGCCGGGCCTGTGACGCGCCTCGCGGGCGGCCCCCGGACGAGCGAACCCGCCTTGCGCCGGCGATCCCGGCGCCCCAGAGCCATTTCCGGGCGGCGCCCCTCGGACAGGCGCCGGCCGCGCGCTTCCCGGTTCGCGATCCGCGGTCAGCGCGACCGTGGCGCTCTCGACGCCCGGCAGTCCTTCCACAACGGTCGCGGCGGCTTTTCGCAGCCCTTCGAACTCGCTGGCCCGCGCCGGATCGACGGAGATCGCGAAATACACTCTGCCGTTCTGAACGACGACCTCGGAGACGAGGCCGAGCGACACGATATTGTCGGTGAGATCGGGGCTCTTCACGCCCCTCAGCGCTGCTAGAATCTGGTCTTTGGTGGGTACTGTGGTCATTTTCCGCGTCTTCGTCTCAGGCTTTTGCCGGGAATGTAGTGATGAACACGCCGCAGTGCAAAATTTCCAAGGGCTTAGCGGCAAATGTCACCGGCGACGGACCTGTCGAATAGGGTGCGCCGATGGATCGCCGCGTGTTCCGGTCCCCGGAGCCCTTTCTACGCCGCTTGAGCTGGACACCAAGAAAAAAGCCCGGCGTTGCCGCCGGGCTTTCGGGCTTGGGGAGAGCCATAGGCCGGGCGGGACTTGGGTTCGGGTAGGGTGCGCGCCCCGCCGGGCCGTTCTGTTAAACGTGGCGAGCTCATAAAAGTTCCCGCCCCAATCGCTTCTCTCCAGAAGCGACGGCGGTCCCGGGCGAACCGCCCGCGTTCAAAAAGAAACGCCGGTCAAGCCTTCATTAACCAGCTCAGCCGCATTCTCTTGGCTGAAGGGCGGGATTGCTCCTGCGGCCGCCCGGCAGCGAAGGAAACCGACGGGGGACAAATGCGCGCTGTGGCCGGCCCGAACAGGGCCCAGTATTCGAGTCGAGAATCCCTGCAATCCGAAATCGACCGCCACTCGGAAGCCCTGTCGCGCTTCGCCGAACTGGCGCTTCAAGGAGGACTCGAGGCCCCCGTCTGTACGCTGGTGCTCCGATCGGCCGAATCGCTACCGGCCATCGCTCTTGCGAACATGAGAGATATTTTGGCGGCGGCGGGCATCCGTGCGAGAGCCGTGCTGACAAAAGCCAATCCCGAGCAACAACTCCACAGCTTCTTCGGCACGCTTGCGGCACTTTCGCCCGACACCGAACTTGGCGAGTTGGTCCGCTGGGCGCGGCACCCGCGGCTTATGGACGCGCACGAGCAGGCGGTCTACGGCCCGGAACTCTGCTGGACGGGCGACGCCATTCGCCGGGACGCGGACAAGCGCAACGCACTGGCCCTGTTCGAGACCGGTCCCGACGCCATCATCCGCGGGTCCCACGCCTTCAAGGCACTCTGGGCCGCGTCCGACCCCCTGCCCGGGCACCTCCTGGACGCTCGTGCGTCCGCAGGCCGCCCGTGCGCCGACAACCGCGCGAAGGATGCACCGCCCGCGGCCATGACGCCGCCAACCGAAGGATGGCCTCTGCTGCGGCATTGACGTCCGCCGTTTCCGTCCCGGCGTTATAATATCGTCACCCTGTGGTGCGAGCGGTTCGCCCTTCGATACGGATGACGGAGTTCCCAATGCGTCTCACGGTTCTGCTAACCTTGCTGCTATTTTCGAGTTCGCCCGCGTTGGCGCAAGATCACGCGGGAGACGCAAGCCAGGCGGCCGCTCAAGGTCCGGTTCTAGGAGATCTGCTCAAACGGCCGGCTTACTTCGAGGCGTGGCAGGCCTTGGTGGGGACCGAGGCGCCGCCGGATTGGGTGACCGAATACACCGCAACGCTGGACGGACCGCCGGTGCCGAATATCCCCGTGGCGATCGACGGCGACACCTACACGCTCGGCTTTACGTGCAAACCCAACGAGTGCGAGGATAATCAGCTCTACGTGTTGTTCGCGCCGGACGGGAGCAAGGCCTGGGCCTTGATGGCGACCGCAAGTGCCGGAATCGTCTGGCTCGGCTATCCCGACGACCGCATTCAAACCGCGATCACCGGAGCGTTGAAGAAGTAGCGGGTCCGCCATGACAGCGACCGTGACAGGGACGATGGCAGCAATGCTTCTGGAGAGGGCGGGCACGCGGCTCGATCCCGCGACGCTGCCGATTCCCACGCCCGGCCCGCGCCAAATTCTCCTCAAGGTTCTCGCCTGCGGGGTTTGCCGCACCGACCTCCACATCTATGACGGCGAGCTCGATCGTCCCAAGCTCCCCCTCGTTCTCGGCCATGAGATCGTCGGCCGGGTCGAGGCGCTGGGTCCGGAGGCGACGGGATTCGATACCGGCATGCGGGTGGGCGTGCCGTGGCTCGGCTATACCGACGGCACATGCCGCTATTGCCGCGAGGGCCAGGAGAATCTCTGCGACGCACCGCGCTTCACCGGCTACCAAATCGACGGCGGCTATGCGGCCTACACTGTCGCGGACGAACGCTACTGCTTCCCGCTTCCCGAAGGCTATTCGGACGCCGAAGCCGCGCCGCTCCTATGCGCCGGTCTGATCGGATACCGCTCGCTGAAGATGGCCGAAGCGGCGCTGAAGGGCGAGACCAAGCGGCTCGGCATTTACGGCTTTGGCGCCGCCGCCCACATCGTGGCCCAGGTGGCCCGGCACCTCGGCTATGCGGTCTACGCCTTCACCAGCCCCGGCGACGGCCAAGCTCAAGACTTCGCACGCTCTCTCGGCGCTGCTTGGGCCGGCGGGTCCGGCGAGGCGCCGCCGGAGGAATTGGACGCGGCCATCCTGTTCGCGCCGGTAGGGCCGCTCGTGCCGGCGGCGCTACGCGCGCTGCGCAAAGGCGGTGTCGTCGTGTGCGGCGGAATCCACATGAGCGACATCCCGCAATTCCCTTACGACATTCTGTGGGAAGAGCGGGAGATTCGTTCGGTCGCCAATCTAACCCGTGACGATGCGCGCGAATTCCTGGCGCTCGCACCGCAAATCCCGGTCAAGACCACGGTCGTTCCGATGAAGCTGTCGCAGGCGAATGAAGCGCTGCAGCGCCTGCGCGACGGCACCCTGACCGGCGCCGCGGTTCTTATTCCATAGTAGCGTTACGGCTCCGCGAAGATTGCGGCACAATACACGCTTTCAGGATTTCCCCGTTCCACGAAGCAAAGACTGGGCGGCCGCGACCAATGACCAAAATCTTGATCGTTGACGATCACCCGATGTTCCGCGAGGCGCTGCGCAGCGCCGTCAAATTTTCGCGGCGGGACGCCGAAATTCTCGAGGCGGGCAGCATCGAGGCCGCACGCACGGCCATTCAGGACGAGCCGGGCATCGAGATCGTTCTGCTCGATCTGTCGCTGCCCGGAACGACCGGGTTCGAAGGCCTCATGTTGCTGCGTTCTTCTTTCCCGCGAATCCCGATCATGATCGTTTCGGGCCTGGACGATCCGAAAATCATCCAGGAAGCGATCCGGCTCGGCGCCGCGGGATTCGTACCGAAATCGGTCGACAAGGAGACGCTCGCGGAGGGATTGTCCGAAGTCCTGAACGGTTCGATCTTCGTGCCCGCCGAGTCGGCCCCGAATGCGCTCGACCCGCGCGCCTCGAGCCGGACCAGCGATATTGCCGACCGCGTCGCCGACCTGACCCCGGCGCAAATGCGCGTTCTGCAACTCATCCGCCATGGCCAGCTCAACAAACAAATCGCCTACGAACTCGGCGTGAGCGAGACGACCGTCAAGGCCCATGTCTCCGAAATCCTGCGCAAGCTGAACGTGGTCAGCAGGACCCAGGCGGTGATCAAGACGTCTCAACTCGACTTCGAGGCAATCCTCGGAGAGGACCCGACGCCGGACAACGCCTAGGCGCGCGCCGTCGAGAATGCCCCCAAGAGGTGGGTCATCAAGGCGCGCAACTCGGCCGGCTTCGTCGGCTTGTGGAGCAATTCGCACTTTGCCGCTGCCACCTCCGCCGCAACGGAGGGGCTCCGGTCGCCCGTAACCACCACGGCCGGAATGGCCGGACCGAACCGGTCGCGCAGCGCCTTCACCGCATCGAGCCCGATCCCGCCGTCATCCAGGTGGTAATCGGCCAGAATAATATCGGGAGCCCGTCCGAGACCGGCCAAGAGGGGCGCTAAGGCACTGAGCTGGGATGCCGCCAACGTGCGGCACTGCCAGTTGTTCAGCAGCCGGACGGTTGCTTCGCGGACCTGCTCGTCGTTCTCGATCAGCACGACCGCCGCACCGCGCGTGATTTCCACCCTCGCGAGTTCCGGTACCGGCCGCGGTCCCTTCGCCGGCGCCAGGCCGTCGCAAGCGACCGCGAGCCGGAATGTAGCCCCCTTCCCCGGGATCGATTTGACGTCGAGCCTATGGCCGAGCGCCTGGACCGTGCGTTGAACGATCGAGAGGCCGAGCCCGAGGCCCGTATGGGCGCTGCCGGCGGCGGCGGCTCCGCGATAGAACTCCTCGAACATCGTCTCGCGCTCGCACTCGGAGATACCGCACCCGGTGTCCACGACGTCGATCACGCAATCGCCGCCGCGACGCCGGGCTCCGACCAGCACGCCGCCCTTGGCGGTGTAGCGCACCGCGTTCGACACCAGATTTTGCAGGACCCGCTGAAGCAGCAGCGGATCGCTGCGCGCGAGCACGTTCGAGCGCCGGATTCTGAACTTGAGCCCTTTTGCCGCCGCTTGCGGCGCGAAGCTGGCTTCGAGCACCGACAAGACCGAATCAAGCGGGAACGACTGGAACTCCGGCGTCACGAC
This sequence comes from Hyphomicrobiaceae bacterium UBA7697, assembly GCA_002482645.1. Taxonomy (GTDB): domain Bacteria; phylum Pseudomonadota; class Alphaproteobacteria; order Rhizobiales; family Methyloligellaceae; genus Methyloceanibacter. The sequence goes on along the minus strand of DLGJ01000005.1, from coordinate 441,041 downwards.
GCCCGCGTCGAGCTTCGAAATGTCCAGCAAGGTCTTGATGAGGTCTTCGATGGTCTGCAGGGACTGATCGACCTGTCCCGCGAGATGGCGGGCATCGTCATCGCCTTGCATATCCGACAGAACCGAAATGGACAGGCGCGCCGCGTTCAGCGGCTGCAAGAGATCGTGGCTTGCGGCGGCGAGAAACCGCGTCTTACTGAGATTTGCACGCTCCGCCTCTTCCTTCGCCACCACGAGCGCTTCGTTGGAACATTCGAGGCGCCGCAGAACCGCGGTCAGTTCCTCGGTCCGGGAGCGGACCTTGGCGTCCAGGCCGATCGCGGTCTGGAACAAGGAAAATGCGTTCCCCTGCTGATCCATCGACCGCTCGACGCGATCCATCAGAACGGCGTTGATCTTGGCCAGCTTGTCCAGCTTGCGCCGCAAATTCACGGCGTCGTCGGTGTCAAAGCCTTCGCGGTCCTCAACGGACATCAGCCGGCCGCCTGGGCACCGATCGCAACCCCGGTGAATGTCTGGTTGAGGTGCATCGCGTTGTACTGCTCGCCATAGGTTTGAAATCCGGCAACGTGATAGCGGCGGTAAAGGTCGCCCATCTTGTGCTTGATCTGACGGTTCTCGGCATCGAGCCGGCGCAACACGCATTCGAATCCGAGCACCAAATCGATACCGCCGAGCGCCGCATCCAGGCGTTCGAACTCCGCGGCCATCGAGTGCAGCATGTCTTTGGGCTCGGCCACGGTCAAGACGACCCCGTCGTCGATCGCGCAGAAGAAGGACAGGGAGCCGTCGGCGTTCACGCGCTGGATGGACCGGCAATAGTAGTCACCGCCGACGCGCACGACGACCGGATGTGCCGCGAAGCTCATCGGCACCAGCGAGGACGGTTCGAGGCCCACCGAACTCGCATATTCCAACGCGGCCGGTTCGGCATTGAGCTCGTAGACAGTGCGGGTCTCCGTGTCCGAGGCCGTGACCACGAGCTTGGTCCCGGTCGGCTCGAAATTGTCGTGATTGAAGATCCGCACGGGCAAGTCCGTCGCGACGAGCAACAACAAGGCCGCGTCGCGGAAGACCCCGCCATTGTGCAGGAGGCTGGTTCCCTTGAGCGCCAGATTGTCGCCGGCCGACCCGCCGACCAGTGGGATATCGTCGAGCGCCAGCGAAATGGCCGAAACGATCACTTCCTCGCATTTGGACAGGCCGTCGATCAACGAAATCGCAAAGTGATTGGAGCCGCCGCCGTCGAGCCTGTCGAGCTTCGCCCGCAACGACCGCAAGGTCTCGGTCCCTTCCTCGACGGTTAGCTGATGCACGCGGGGAATGAGACCGCTGACGAAATTGAAGCCATTCTTGGGAAAGGCCACCACGAGAAGGCTGCCGTCGGCGTAGCCGCCCGGCGTGATTTCCCCGGACGTGCTGCAACCTACGAGCGGGACCCCATCGAATGCGGCGGCAAAGCCTTCGGCGAGAGGCTCAGGCTCGTAGTGGCGGGAGTAGAACACCAGAAGCTGACCGAGATCGGCTGCATCCAGCACGCTTGCAATATCGGCGACGGCGGCTTCGGCGGTGTCCGCGTCGGACCATGCCGTTTGCACGCCGCAGGAATGACGCTTCGCGCGGGGCAAGCGATCCAAATCGTTCCTCCCGCGGCTCCGATATCCGGCCATGGATTCATTGCGACCCGCGAACGTTCCCGTCCGTGCCGGTCCGGAACCGCTTATCCTTTGGTGGAATGCAGGATAACACCTGCGAATGGGGCCCGGTAGTCCGGCCGGAACCCCTTCGGGACGGTCACGGTTTCGCCGTCGGCCCAAAGTACAATAGGCATTGGATCGGCTGTCCGCCTAAGCTGTGATCCAGGATCACAAGGAGGCTGTCGAGGCCCCGCGGCCCGTCGCCCTTTCACGCCTAAGAATGCTTTTCAGAACAGTTTGTTAGGGAGGTATCAATGCTTCACGAGGTCATCGAAACTCTGAATGCGCGGGTGGCTGTCAGAACCCGCTACGACAACTTCATCGGGGGAGACTGGGTCGCCCCCGTCGACGGCCGCTATTTCGATAACATCAGCCCCGTCACAGGCAAATCCGTGTGCCAGATCGCACGCTCTCAAGCGGCGGACATCGATCTCGCTCTCGATGCCGCGCACAAGGCGCGAGAGGCGTGGGCCAACACGGCACCGGCCGAGCGCGCCAAGCTTCTGAACAAGATCGCCGACCGCATGGAGGAGAATCTCCAGCTCCTGGCCGCCGTCGAAACCATCGACAACGGCAAGCCGATCCGCGAGACGACGGCCGCCGACGTTCCACTGGCGATCGATCATTTCCGCTACTTCGCTTCGTGCGTCCGCGCCCAGGAAGGCGCGCTCAGCGAAATCGACCACGATACCGTGGCCTATCATTTCCATGAGCCGCTCGGCGTCGTCGGCCAGATCATTCCGTGGAACTTCCCGCTTCTGATGGCATCCTGGAAGCTGGCTCCCGCGCTCGGCGCCGGAAACTGCGTGGTGATGAAGCCGGCCGAGCAGACGCCGATGTCGATCATGGTGCTCATGGACGTGATCGGCGACATCCTGCCTCCGGGGGTCCTCAACGTGGTCAACGGCTTCGGCGTCGAGGCCGGTAAGCCGCTGGCTCAAAGCCCGCGCATCGCCAAGATCGCCTTCACGGGCGAGACCACGACCGGCCGGCTCATCATGCAATATGCGTCCGAGAACCTGATCCCGGTCACGCTGGAGCTTGGCGGCAAGTCGCCGAACATCTTCTTCGCCGACGTCATGGCCGAAGACGACGACTATTTCGACAAGGCGCTGGAAGGTTTCGCGATGTTCGCGCTGAACCAGGGCGAGGTCTGCACCTGCCCGTCCCGCGCTCTGGTGCAGGAATCCATCTACGATCGCTTCATCGAGAAGGCGGTCGCGCGTGTCGAGAAGATCAAGCTGGGCAACCCGCTCGACATGGACACCATGATCGGCGCGCAGGCGTCCAACGATCAGCTCGAAAAGATCCTGTCCTATGTCGATATCGGCAACAAGGAAGGCGCCGAGCTCCTGACCGGTGGCGAGCGCGTCGTTCATGAGGGCGATCTCGCCGAGGGCTATTACATGAAGCCCACCGTTTTCAGCGGCCATAACAAGATGCGCATCTTCCAGGAAGAGATCTTCGGACCGGTGCTGTCGGTCACGACCTTCAAGGACGATGCCGAGGCGCTCGAGATCGCCAACGACACGCTATACGGCCTCGGCTCCGGCGTGTGGACCCGCGATATCAACCGCGCCTATCACTTCGGACGCGGCATCCAGGCCGGCCGCGTGTGGACCAATTGCTACCATCTCTATCCGGCACATGCGGCCTTCGGCGGCTACAAGAAGTCGGGCATCGGGCGCGAGACGCACAAGATGATGCTCGATCACTACCAGCAGACCAAAAACATGCTGGTGAGCTACAGCCCCAAAGCGCTAGGCTTCTTCTAGGCCGAGGCGTTCACGGCAAGCTCCGCTTGCCACGGCGATGTTTGCAGCGGCTCGGCGGGTTTCCCCGCCGGGCCTTTGCGCTTTCAAGGGGTATCATGATGGTTGAGCGGGTTCTCGCGACGGATGCGGCGCTGGAATTGATCGAGACTCTCAAAGGCATGCACGGGCCGCTGATGTTTCATCAATCCGGTGGCTGCTGCGACGGCTCGGCGCCCATGTGCTATCCGGCCAACGAGTTCAAGGTCGGCGGCAACGATGTGCGTCTCGGAGAGATCGGCGGCGCGCCGTTCTATATGGATGCCGATCAGTTCGAGTATTGGAAGCACACGCAACTCATCATCGACGTGGTGAAGGGACGCGGTTCCGGTTTTTCGCTCGAGGCGCCGGAAGGGGTGCGTTTCCTGACGCGCGGACGCGTATTCACCGACGACGAGGCGGACGCGGTGGAAGAGGCGGAACGAGTCAGCGCTTAGTTAACTCGCGGAGTTCCTTTCTAGCGGCCGCGAATTGGGCCCGCGCCGGCCATGGCCTGCTCCGCGCCGCCGTCTTCCAGCGGCGCCGGCTGGCGATTGAGCTCGCCGAGCATGGCCTTGCCGATCTCGTGCTCGCCCATGACCACGAAGTCCGCGCCATGGGTGGCGAGGTGGTCGATCTCCGCCTCCGAATGGGCCCGGGCAACGATCCTGAGTTCGGGGTTGATCGCACGAGCCTGTTCGACCACTTGACCGCCTTCGAATGCGTCGGGAATCGCGATGAGGAGGCAGCGCGCGTCGGCGAGGTTGGCCGATTTGATCACCTCGGGATCGGCGGCGTTGCCGTGCAAGACTTCGACGCCCTGCGCCTTGAGCTCCGCGGTATCGTCCCCGTCGTCCTCGATGATGTAGAGGGGGGTATTCCTCTCGCGCAGAGCCTTGGAGACGAACCGTCCCACCCGGCCATGACCAACGAGGACGACATGATCCGTCAGGCCGGTAACCGGTATGTGCTCGCGGATCGGCGTCGCCTCATCGGCTTGCGCCTCGCTTTCCTCCAACGGCTCCGGCACCGGCACCATACCGCCGGACGCCTTGTCGCGCCGGGCGAAGTACCGGTCCAGCGCGGAGAACAGGATCGGGTTGAGCAGGATCGTAATGATCGCACCGGCGAGAATGAGGTCCCGCCCTTCGCTGGGCAGCACGTTGAGCCGCATGCCGAGATTGGCCAGAATGAACGAGAATTCGCCGATCTGCGCGAGCGATACGGAGATCATCAGTCCCGTGTCGTGAGACTGCCCGAACGCGCGCACCACCGCGTAGGCGGCGATGGACTTCGCGACAACGATGATGACCACGGTCGCGAGCACCGCAAGCGGCGCGTCCACGATAATGGCCGGATGGAACAGCATGCCGACCGAGACGAAGAACAGCACCGCGAAGGCATCGCGCAGAGGCAGCGACTCCGTGGCCGCCTGCTGGCTGAGCTGAGATTCGCTCAACACCATGTCCGCGAAGAAAGCGCCAAGCGCCAGGGACACGCCGAACAGTTCGGCCGCCAAGAACGCGAAGCCGAGCGCAATCGACAGCACGGCAAGGCGGAAGAGCTCGCGGCTTCCCGTATGAGCGACGTAATGAAGGAGCGCGGGGATCAGCTTCTTGCCGATTACCAGCATGGCCAGCGTGAACACCAGCAGCTTGCCAACCACCTCCGCCGTCTGAGCCAACATCGTGCTCACGTCGGGCGGCGCATCCCCCTCGAACAGCCGGGTGATCGCCGGCAGCAAAACCAAGGCGAGCACCATGGCGATGTCCTGGACAATCAGCCAGCCGATGGTGATCTTGCCGCGCTCGGTGTCGATGAGGCGCCGTTCCTGCAGCATGCGCAACAGCACGACCGTGCTGGCCACGGACAGGGCCAAGCCGAAGATAAACCCCGCCGCCGGGCTCCAGCCGAGGGCCCAGCCGACAGCCATGCCGAGTGGCGTGGCGAGAAGCCCTTGCACGATCGCGCCGGGAATGGCGATGGCCCGAACCGACAACAGATCCTGCAGCGAAAAGTGCAGCCCGACACCGAAGAGCAGAAGAATGACTCCCACCTCGGAGAGCTGGTTGGCGATGTTCTGGTCGGCGCCGACCGCTGGCGCGAAGCCGATGACGATGCCCGCCACCAGATAGCCGACCAGCGGCGGCAACTTCAGCCGATGGGCCACCAGGCCCAGACTGAACGCGAGCACGAGGCCAATCGTCAGCGTCGATACGAGAGGCGGCACGTGAAGCATTTCTGGAGACCCTGTCTGGGTGTCGGACAATCCCGCGCACAGCGTGACAATGAAATCCGCCGGCGGCAATCCCCAGAGGCCTCATTGCGGCATCCGTGCAGCGGCGCCATGAATGGCCTTTCCAGACCCCAGGCATCTTCGGCGCGAACCGCTCCAGGCACAAAAAAGAGGCACGGCGAACGGCCACCATGCCTCTTCGTGTCACGACCGATACTGTTCCACGCCTCGCGGCGCGACGTATTGCCCTACATGGTCGAGGCGCCGACGACTTCGTGGTCGGTGATCACGCAGTGCCACGCGCCCACGGCCGGAAACTCATGAAGGTCTTGCCGCTGCTGCAGAAACTGCATGGCCGCGATGTACCCGCCCCGGCCGATGCACGCATTGGGCGACATCGCATCGGCGAGGAAGTCCATGGGAACCGGCACGTCGATACAGCCCGCGGCAAAAATAGTGGCCTTGCGTTCGTCGGCCGTCATCGGCTTTTCGTTGTCGTAGATCTTGCCCTGATTGATGGGCTGTAACGGCGTCTCGACCGCGCGGCAGGCCTTGACGATAAGTTGTACGTAGACGGTCTTTTCCTTGTCCGCGCCCATGCGGGTGGGCTGATCCGGTTCAGCCGCCGCCGGGCCCCAACACATGACGCCAAGCAGAAGCGTTGCGATCGCGGGACGATTCATCTGATGAGTCTCACCATCGGAGAGCTGACGGCCACGCTCTCACCGAGAACCTCGCCTGCGGCCGGCCGGGACCGCCTCGGAGCTCATGCTCCGACCCCCTCACAAGGCCGATCCTACCGGCCTTTGCCGAAAATCCCAAACAGGCGATGGTGTCTTGGAAGGTCATCTTGCCTTCCCGGCCGATCACGATGTCGTGACGAACTCCAGGCCGTATTCCGCCGCGGAGGCGCGTAGCCAGCCCCAGAAGCTGCCACCCACGCTCCGGAACAGGGCGACGTCGTAGGCATCGCCATCCCGCCAGAGCAGGACGCCCATGTGGCTAAGCGTGCTCGTGGCCGCGGCGCCGTCGACGAAAACGCGAGGATCGAGATCGATCGCAAGCCCTTTCGCGAGCGCGTCCTTCACGGCCGGCCCCTCGATGCGCATGACGGCCCGGCCGCTACTATGGTCGGCGATCGAAGCAAGCCCTTGGAGCTTCGTCGAAAGCTCGTCGGCCAGAGCCTCGTTGGCCAGGGAATCGGACACGGCGAACCACTGGCCCGGCCCGATACCGATGAAACGCACACCCTTGCCGACCGCCGACGTGGACCCGTCCGGGAGATCGGCGCCGTAAGCGCTCTGGATGGCCGCCTTGAGGGCAGCTTCCTGACCTTTGCGGGCGGCGATCGTCGCGAGCCCCAAATTCTTCCGCTCCGACGCGGTGACGCCGGCGTCTCCATCCCGTTTGCCGTAACGGCCAGGGGCCGCAAAGCCATGAAGGGCGGATGTTGATTCCAGATTAGACACGGAGCCGCTCTCCTTCCGGATCGACAAAATGGGCACTGCAAACCTCGGCCAGCGTCTCGTTTCCGCGTAAGGGATCGCAGACCTTGACCACCTCGCCCATGCGGGCCGGACCGTTCGAGAGCAGCGCCAGGGCGATGAAGGTCTCGAGCTCCGGCGAATAAGCCATGGAGGTCACGTAACCTTCGTCGTTGGCGCCTGTCGCCTGGGCATCCCTTTTCACGAGATGCGAACCCGAGGCGATGCGCGTCTTGGGATTCAGCGGTTTGAGACCGACCATCGCCGCACGCCCCGCCTCGTTGAGCGCCTCGCGCTCGCCCATGAAGCGGCCAATGAAGTCCTTCTTCGTCGACGCCATCTTGCCGAGGCCGAGGTCGTGGGCGGTCGTTTGCCCGTTGAGCTCCGGACCCGCGGCGTGACCCTTCTCGATGCGCATGACGCCCAGCGCTTCGGTCCCGTACGGGGCGATGCCGTGCTCGGCGCCCGCTTTCATGATGGCGCGGATCAAGACGTCGCCGTAGCGCGCCGGTACGCCGATCTCGTAAGCCAGTTCGCCCGAGAAGGAGAGCCGGAAGATCCGCGCCGGCGTACCGCCGCAAACCGTGAACTTGCCGCACGCCATATACGGGAACGCTTCGTTGGAAATGTCCTGACCGGCATCGAGCAGCGCTTCGATCACCTTGCGGGCCTTTGGCCCGGCGACCGCATACTGCGCCCATTGCTCGGTGGCCGACACGGTCTGAACGTCGAGCTCGGGCCAAAGTACTTGCTGGCAGAATTCCAGATGCTGGCTGACCTTCACCGCGTTCGCCGTGGTGGTCGTCATATAGAAGTGGTCGTCGGCCAGCCGCGCGGTGGTGCCATCGTCCATGGCGAACCCGTCTTCGCGCAGCATCAAGCCATAACGCGCCTTACCGACCGGAAGCTTGGCGAACGCGTTGATGTAGACCCGGTTCAGCAACTCGCCGGCGTCGGGTCCCTGAACGTCGATCTTGCCCAGGGTCGACACATCGCACACACCGACATTGGTGCGGGTGTTGCTGACCTCGCGATTGACGGTCTCCTGCGCGGCCTCGCCGGGCCTCGGATACATCAGCGCGCGCATCCAGGCTCCGACCTCGACGAAGACGGCTCCTTGCTCCTCGGCCCACCGATGAGACGGCGCCAGGCGCGTGGGGCGAAAATCCTTCCCGCGATGGTGGCCGGCGAGAGCGCCGATCGAGACAGGCGTATAGGGGGGCCGGAAGGTCGTGGACCCGACAGCGCCCAAATAGCGGCCGGTGGCCTCGGCCAGAATGGCCGCACCGTTGAGGTTCGACGTCTTGCCTTGGTCGGTCGCCATACCGAGCGTGGTGTAGCGCTTGACGTGATCGGGAACGCGGAAGCCTTCCCGCGCGGCGAGCTTCACGTCGGACACGGCAACGTCGTTCTGAAAATCGACGAACGCCTTGCCGCGGCTGTTCTCCACGTACCAGACCGGGGTCGCAGGCGCACGATCTTGTGCTGGCGCGGGACGGCGAAGCGCCGAGGGAGAGAAGCCGCAATGTTTCGCGGCTTCGGCACCCGCCGCCTCCCCGCTTGCCAAACACGCCTGCAAGGAAAACTGACCCGCCGCGGCACCGGCGACCTGCATACCCGGCGGCAAATCCTCACCGGGAACCAAACAAGACAGCGCACTGTCCCAAGCCGGCTTGCCGCCCAAATGGGTCGTCAAGTTGAGTGCCGGATTCCAGCCGCCGGACATCGCCAAGAGATCGCAATCGAACTCCTTGCTGCCGCCTTGGGCATCTTTGACCCGGACGGACTTGATGCCATGGGCGCCACGCACGTTCTCGATGCCACCCCGGATGTAGAGCGCACCGGCTTCCCCGGCGACCTGTTCGGCCGCGGCGGATGCTTGCGGACGCGGATCGACAATCGCCCTCACGGCGACGCCGGCCGCGGCAAGATCGGTCGCCGTGCGAAGCGCGTCGTGATTATCGGCGAAGACCACCGCGGTACGGCCCGGCGCCACGCCGAACCGGTTGACATAGGTCCGGACGGCGCCGGCCAGCATCACGCCCGGGCGATCGTTGTTGCCAAACAGAATGGGGCGTTCGATGCCGCCCGCGCAAAGCACGGACTGCTTCGCCACGATGCGCCACAGACGCTGACGCGGAGCATGCTCGGGCGGCACGGGAAGATGATCGCTGACACGCTCGACGGCACCGTAAACACCGCCGTCATAGGCACCGAAGACCGTCGTCCGCCGCATGATCCGGCAATCGGGAAGGCTTTCGAGTTCGGCCGCCGCCGCACGGGCCCACTCCTGCGCGGGCTTGCCGTCGATCTCGTCGCTCTCCGCGAGCAACCGGCCGCCAAGTTCGAAATCTTCCTCGCACAGAATGACGCGCGCGCCCGCCTTGGCCGCGGCCAACGCCGCCGACAGCCCGGCCGCGCCGGACCCGATAACCAGAACGTCGCAGAACGCATTGGATTTTTCGTAGTGATCGGGATCGGTCAGTTTGGACGGATAGCCCAATCCCGCCGCGCGGCGGATCATGGGCTCGTACAGCTTCTCCCAAAAGGCCGCCGGCCACATGAACGTCTTATAATAAAAGCCGGCGCCAAAAATCGGCGTGGCCAACTGGTTCACCGATAGAACGTCGAGCCTGAGGGAGGGCCACCGATTCTGACTCGTGGCGTCCAGGCCGTCATAAAGCTCGATCGTCGTGGCGCGCGTGTTGGGTTCTCGGCGCGCGCCGTTACGAAGCTCGACCAGCGCGTTCGGCTCTTCGGAGCCTGCCGTTAGAATACCGCGCGGACGATGATATTTGAACGAACGGCCGACCAGCCGGACGCCATTGGCCAGCAACGCGGAAGCGAGCGTATCTCCGGGGTGGCCGGAAAAAGCTTCGCCGTCGAATTGGAAGTGTGCCGTCTTTTCGCGATCGACAAGTCCCTTGCCGCTCAGCCGATTGATTTGAGTCCCAGCCATCTCAGCGCCCCTTCGCCGCGAGCTCGACGGCTACAATTTCGTGCGTGACCGTGTTGCGCGTGACCTCGAGCCAGGAATGGCAGCCCGCGCCGTGATGCCAAAGCTCCTTGTGCAAGCCGGCCGGATTGTCGCGTAGATAGACGTAGTCGACCCACGCATCCCTCGCGCTTTCGTCGATGCTCTCCGGGCGCTTTACCGTGGCGTCGCCCCGGTAGGTGAATTCTTCCAAACAGCGCGCGCCGCAATAGGGACAATTGATCCGCATCGCTCTTTCCTCAGTGAAGATTGGGTTGAGCGCCCATGCCCTTTTCGTCGATCACACGGCCGGAACCGAAACGATCGAAGCGATAGGCGGCGGCGTAAGGATGTGGTTCGCCGGTGGCGATGAGATGCGCGTAGCACCAGCCGGAGGCAGGCGTGGCTTTGAAGCCGCCGTAACACCAGCCACCGTTGAAGTAGAGGCCGTCGACCGGCGTCTTGTCGATAATCGGCGAGCCGTCCATCGACATATCGAGAAGACCGCCCCACGAACGAAGGATCCGCAAGCGTCCAATGGCGGGGATCAGCGCCATGCCGCCTTCGGCGACATCTTCCACGACCGGAAGGTTCCCGCGCTGCGCATAGGTGTTGTAGCCGTCGATGTCGCCGCCGAAGACGAGGCCGCCTTTGTCGGACTGGCTGCAATAGAAGTGGCCGGCACCGAACGTGATGACCGTATCGAGCAGCGGCTTGATGCCCTCGGTGACGAAGGCCTGCAGCACATGGGCCTCGATGGGAAGGCGCAAGCCCGCCATCTGAGCGACGCGCGAGGAGCTACCGGCAACGCAGAGCGCGACCTTCTTGGCCCCGATGAAGCCCTTTTCCGTCTCGACGCCAACGATCCGCCCGTTCTCGATACGGAAACCGGTCGCCGCGCAATTCTGAATGATGTCGACGCCACGGGAATCGGCGGACCGCGCGTAGCCCCAGGCAACGGCGTCGTGCCGCACCGTGCCGCCGCGCGGTTGGAACAGACCGCCCCGCACGGGGAAGCGCGCATTGTCGAAATCGACGAACGGCACCAGCGCCCGCACCTGCTCCTTATCGAGCAGTTCGGCGTCGGCTCCGTAGAACCGCATCGCGTTGCCGCGCCGCACAAAGGCATCGCGCTGACCGTCGGAGTGGAAGACGTTGAGCACGCCGCGCTGGCTGACCATCGCGTTGTAGTTGATGTCTTGCTCCAGACCTTCCCACAACTTCATCGACCATTCGTAGAAGGGCTCGTTGCCGGGGAGCAAATAGTTCGACCGGACGATGGTCGTGTTTCTCCCGACATTGCCCGAACCGATATAGGATTTCTCGATGACGGCGACGTTCGTGATGCCGTGCTCCTTGGCGAGATAATGCGCCGTGGAGAGGCCGTGACCGCCGCCTCCGACGATGACCACGTCATAGGACGACTTCGGTTCTGGCTCGCGCCACACCGGCTTCCAGTTGCGGTTGCCGGTCAGCGCATTGGTGATGAGGCTGGCGAGTGAGTAACGCATGATCGTCATACTGCGCGGCCGCTCCCGAAATGGTTGACATTTTGCGACGTATATTTGATTTTTTACGCCTATGAAGGATTACGACTTTAGGGATAGCCCCGCGCGCAGTTTGTTGGGCTCCGTGTACGCCGTATTGAATCGGTCCGCACGAGCGGCTTTGCGCCGGCGGCTCGTCGCCTGACGGGAACGAGTTCGAATGGCCGTTGACACGCCTTGTCTGACCGTCGGCTTCATGCTCGTCCCAGGTTTCGCGCTCATGTCCTATACGGCCGCGATCGAACCCTTGCGCGCGGCCAATCTGTTGTCTGAACGAACGCTCTATCGCTGGTGGCATGCGGCTCCGTCCGGGGAGCCGGTCACGGCATCGAACGGCGTTGCGGTCATCCCCGATTGCGGGACGCGCACGGAACGCAGCGCGGATATCGTGTTCGTGTGCGCGGGAGGAAATCCCGCGACCTTCACCGATCGCTCGACCTTTTCGTGGCTGCGGCGGCTTGCCAGGAAGGGAGCGGTCCTCGGCGGCATTTCGGGAGGCCCCTTCATCCTGGCCCGCGCCGGGCTCCTCGACAATCACCGCGCGACGCTCCACTGGGAGCATCTGCCCGCCTTCCGGGAGGCCTTTCCCCATGTGGCCGTCGTGCCCTCGCTGTTCGAGATCGACGGAAGCCGCATCACCTGTTCAGGCGGTATTTCGGCCCTCGACATGATGGTCGCGTTGATCGAACGCGACCATGGCCGCCAGCTCGCGGCGGCGGTCGGCGACTGGTTTCTGCACACGCATATCCGCGAGGGCTACGGGCCCCAGCGCCTCGACCTTCGCTACCGGCTGGGTATCGCCGACGAGAAGGTGCTCCGCGTACTGGGCGTGATGGAGATGAATCTGGAACATACGGTCCCGCGCGACGAACTTGCGTTCGAAGCGGGAATCTCTCTCCGTCAACTCGAGCGACTTTTTCACGAATATGTCGGGCACGGCATTCACCGGCATTACCTATGGTTACGCCTGGAACGGGCGCGCCACCTCCTGCGCGAGACCTCGCTTCCCGTGCTGGATGTCGCGCTCGCGACCGGCTTCTCGTCGGCCAGCCAATTTTCGCGTGCCTATACCAAGACTTTCGGCGAACCGCCTAGCCACACAAGAGCACGGACGTAAATGGTCGCGCGCGCGAAACCGTTGGTGCTAGGCTTCTTTCCGCCAATGAAACAACTTTTCGTAGAAGGCCTGAAGTGAGGAGGCGATGGCACCTCGGTTGACCACAAAAAAACTTCGCGCCCGGACGCGGGTGCGGGACGATGCCGTGACGAGCGGCGACAAGAACGGCAAGCCGGAGGACGCGACAGAGACGGAATCCTACATTACCGGCTCCAACGCTCCTTCGACCGACATCAATCTCGAAGTGTCGATCGGCCGCCGCGTCCGTACGCTGCGGCAGCGTTTGCAACTCACCGCGACCGACCTCGCCGCGCAGGCCGGCCTGTCCCCAGGGATGCTGTCCAAAATCGAAAATGGCGGAACCTCGCCGTCTCTCTCGACCCTGCGATGCCTGGCGGAGGCCTTGCACGTGCCCATGACCAGCTTCTTCGCGGAGTTCGAAGAACGGCGGGATTGCTCGTTCGTGCCTGCCGGCCAGGGCGTGCGCATCGAACGGCGCGGAACCAAAGCGGGCCACCACTATGAGCTGCTGGGGCATACTCTGTCCGGCGATATCGTCGTCGAGCCCTATCTGATCCGGCTCAGCACGGATGCCAGCACCTACACCCAATTCCAGCACAATGGGATGGAGTTCATCTACATGCTGTCCGGCAAGGTGATCTATCGCCACGCCGATAAGCTCTACCCCTTGTCGCCCGGCGATTCCCTTTTCTTCGACGCGGCCGCCCTGCACGGCCCCGATGAACTGGTCGTGACGCCAATGACTTACCTCTCAATCATCATCTATCCCCGCCAATAAGGTCACCCGCCACACACCGCTATATTTCCTGGTAGGAAATAATATTTCTTCTAGGTTGACGACGTCGGGCGCTTTGTCGCATTCTGCCTGGCGTTGAAACCTGGAGCTCAATGACATGTGTGGCATTGTTGGACTGTTTATTAAGGATCCCGCTCTCGAGCCCGAGCTCGGCCGCCTGACGGCGGGGATGCTTGAGAAGATGACGGAGCGCGGCCCCGACAGCGCGGGCTTTGCCGTCTACGGCGCTGGCGTGGCGGGCCAGACCAAGGTCACTTTGCGCGGCGCCTCGGCCGAGGCGATCGAAGAGACGGTCGCGGATATCAAGAAGGCATTCTCGGGGGCCGAAGCGGCGCTGCATGACAATCATGCGGTCGTCTCGGTACCGACCGAAGACACGGCCCGGTTGGACGCGTGGCTCGACGAAGAGAGCCCGGACACCGAAGTCGTCGGCCGCGGTACGCGGATGGAGATCTTCAAGGAAGTGGGCCTGCCGGCGGACGTCGCGGCGCGCTTTGGGCTGTCCACGATGAGTGGCACGCACGCGATCGGTCATACTCGCATGGCGACGGAATCGGCCGTGACGACCGACGGCGCCCATCCCTACTCCACCGGCAAGGATCAGTGCCTGGTCCACAACGGGTCGCTTTCCAATCACAACAACCTTCGCCGCTCTTTGCGCCGCGAAGGCATGACGTTCGAAACCCAGAACGATACCGAAGTGGCCGCCGGTTATCTCACCTGGCGCATGCAGGAAGGCCTGTCCTTGGGCGATGCGCTGGAAGTGGGGCTCGAAGACCTCGACGGCTTCTACACCTTCGTGGTCGGAACCGAGAACGGGTTCGGCGTGCTTCGCGACGGCATCGCCTGCAAGCCCGCCGTCATGGCCGAAACCGACCAATACGTGGCCTTCGGCTCCGAATACCGGGTGCTGGCGGACCTGCCCGGCATTGGACAGGCACATGTCTGGGAACCGGAACCCGCCACCGTCTACTTTTGGGAGCGCTAAGTATGCCTGAAATCGATCTCGGCGTTACGCCGCTTAGGGAACTGAACGGGGCACTGCACAAGCTCCCCAAAGATACGAACGAAACCCATTGGGTCATCGACAATCCGGCGGGCGGGCATGCGATCGCCGCTGGGCTCGACGCCCCGCTGACGGTAGAGGTCAACGGACCTGTCGGCTATTACTGCGCCGGCATGAACAAGCTGGCCACCGTGCAAATCCGCGGGAGCGCCGGCGTCGGCGTGGCCGAGAATATGATGAGCGGCTTCGTGCATGTCAGCGGCGACGCCAGTCAGGCGGCCGGCGCGACCGGCCGTGGCGGCCTGCTGCGCATCGACGGCAACGCCTCGTCACGTTGCGGCATCTCCATGAAGGGGATCGACATCGTGGTGAAGGGCTCGGTCGGCCATATGAGTGCGTTCATGGCCCAGGCCGGGAACCTCGTGGTGTTCGGCGACGCGGGCGACGCGCTCGGCGACTCCATCTACGAGGCCCGGCTCTTCGTGCGGGGCGGCGTCAAGAGCCTCGGCGCGGACTGCATCGAGAAGGAGATGCGCGACGAGCATAAGGCCGCCGTGCACGACATCCTGACCCGGGCCGGCATCAACGGCCAAATCGATCCCAGCGAGTTCAAGCGCTACGGGTCGGCACGGAAACTCTACAACTTCAACGTCGATCACGCGGGAGACTACTAATGGACGCCACACCGATCACGACACCGCGCAAATCCGCGACGTTCGACGACTACACGCTCTCGGAAATCCGGCGGGCGGCGGCGA
Source organism: Hyphomicrobiaceae bacterium UBA7697 (assembly GCA_002482645.1). Classification (GTDB taxonomy): domain Bacteria; phylum Pseudomonadota; class Alphaproteobacteria; order Rhizobiales; family Methyloligellaceae; genus Methyloceanibacter. Next base: position 425,615 of record DLGJ01000005.1, on the reverse strand, counting down.
GCGGCATCTACGATATCCGTGGCGGCGGCGCCAAGCGCAAGGTGCCGAACTTCGACGACTTGCTCTTTCTCGGCGCCTCGATGAGCCGCTATCCGCTCGAAGGCTACCGCGAGAAATGCTCGACCGATGTCTGGCTCGGAACGCGCTTCGCGGAGAAGCCGATCCATCTCAAAATTCCCGTCACGATTGCGGGCATGAGCTTCGGCTCTTTGTCGGCGCAAGCGAAAGAGTCGCTCGGACGCGGCGCCAGCAAGATGGGGACGTCGACGACCACCGGTGACGGCGGCATGACCGAGGAGGAACGCGGACACTCCTCCATCCTCGTCTATCAGTTGCTGCCCTCGCGCTACGGCATGAACCCGGACGATTTGCGCCGCGCCGACGCGATCGAGGTGGTCATCGGACAGGGCGCCAAGCCCGGCGGCGGCGGCATGCTGCTCGGTCAGAAGATTTCCGACCGCGTGGCCCACATGCGGACCTTGCCGAAGGGCATCGACCAACGCTCCGCCTGCCGCCACCCCGACTGGACCGGTCCCGACGATCTCGAGATCAAGATCCAGGAGCTGCGCGAGATCACCGACTGGCAGAAGCCCATCTATATTAAAGTCGGCGCATCCCGTCCGTATTACGACACGGCTCTGGCCGTGAAGTCGGGCGCGGATGTCGTGGTTCTCGATGGCATGCAGGGCGGCACCGCCGCGACGCAAGAGGTGTTCATCGAGCATATCGGCCTGCCGCTTCTCAGCGCGATCCGCCCGGCCGTTCAGGCCCTCCAAGACCTCGGCATGCACCGCAAGGTTCAGCTGATCGTCTCCGGAGGCATCCGGACCGGCGCCGACGTGGCCAAAGCCCTCGCGCTCGGTGCCGACGCGGTGGCGATCGGAACGGCTGCCCTTGCCGCCATCGGCGACAACGACCCGGCTCTCGAAGAAGAGTATCGCAAGCTAGGAACCACGGCCGGGGCCTATGACGATTGGCACGAGGGCAAATGCCCCGCGGGCATCAACACCCAGAACCCGGAGCTCTCCGTCCGTCTCGATCCCGAGCTCGGCGGACGCCGGCTGGCCAACTACCTGGCCGTCTTGACGCTCGAAGCCCAGACCATCGCGCGGGCCTGCGGCAAGAGCCATGTGCACAACCTCGAGCCCGAGGATCTGGTGGCCCTCACCGTCGAGGCCGCGGCCATGGCGCAGGTGCCTCTGGCAGGCACGCAATGGGTCCCGGGACTGACCGGCGCATAAATCGAGCGAACACATCGAGGCTCGCGATCGCGGGCCTCGTTTCATTTTGAAGGGGACAAAAATGGCGATTGATCTTGCAGCTGAGGCCCGCGACCGGGGCATCAAGTATTTTCTGATTTCGTTTGTCGATTTGTTCGGAACGTTGCGCGCGAAACTGGCGCCCGCCAGCGCCATTGCCGGCATGGCCGAGGACGGCGCGGGATTCGCGGGCTTTGCGAGCTGGCTCGACATGACGCCGGCCGATCCCGACATGCTGGCGATACCCGATCCCGAAAGCCTTATTCAACTTCCGTGGAAGCCCGAAGTGGGCTGGCTGGCGGCGGATCCCTACATGCACGGCAAGCCCGTGGAACAGGCGCCGCGCAACGCGCTTAAGCGCATGCTGAAGAAAGCCGAGGACTCCGGGTACACCTTGAAGAGCGGCGTGGAGTGCGAATACTTCCTCGTCAGCACGGACGGCGAGGCATTGAGCGACCCGGCGGACACGCAGTCCAAACCTTGTTACGACCAGTCCGCTTTGATGCGCCGCTTCGATGTCGTCAGAGAGATCTGCGACAGCATGATCGAGCTCGGCTGGGGCCCCTATCAGAACGACCACGAAGACGCCAACGGTCAGTTCGAAATGAACTGGGACTTCGACGACGCACTCAAGACGGCCGACCGCATGGTCTTCTTCAAATATATGACCAAGACCATCGCGGAGAGCCACGGCCTTCGCGCCACCTTCATGCCGAAGCCGTTCAGCCATTTGACCGGAAACGGCTGCCACATGCACATTTCCATGTGGCAGGGCGACAAGAACCTCTTCGCCGACAAGAACGACGCCTTGGGCTTGTCCAAGGATGCCTATCACTTTATCGGCGGCCTGATCGACCATGCCGACGCCATCTGCTCGATCACGAACCCGACGGTGAACTCCTACAAGCGCATCAATGCGCCGAGAACGACGTCGGGCGCCACGTGGTCGCCGAACACGGTGACCTATGCCGGTAACAACCGCACACATATGATCCGTGTGCCGGGCGGCGGGCGCTTCGAGTTCCGCCTCGCGGACGGGGCCACGAACGCCTATCTGTTCCCGGCAGCCGTTTTCGCCGCCGGCCTCGACGGCATGGCGCAGAAAACCGATCCCGGGGCTCCGCTCGACATCGATATGTATGCCGAGGGCCACAAATTGCCCGCGGACGCGAAGAAGCTGCCTCTCAATCTGCTTGACGCTCTCCGGGCCACGGATGGCTCGGCGATGCTCCGGCGCGAGCTCGGCGACGAACTCGTGAATGCCTACGTCAAGTTGAAGATGAAGAACTGGAACGAGTTTTCGCGGCAAATGACGAGTTGGGAACGGGCGGACACGCTCGACTGCTAGTGGCGGAAATATCCGAACCTCCGATCCGCGACCCGGACAAAAAGAGAGGAGGCGGCCAGGTGCCGCCTCCGGCCCGGCGGCGTGGACTTCTATAACGCGGACGGACCCACCTTCGTGAGCCGGGCGAACCTGAGCACGAGTCCTCGCACCGGGCAGCCCGGTATGCGCATGGCTCCCGCCGTGGTGTGGATCGACCCTGGGCTTCACGGCATCGAGTCTTCATCCCTCGTCGGGGAAGATACGGCCGGCCGGCGATCTCGAAGTCCTATTTGCGGCGCCGAAGGTGCGTGGACATGGACTTGGCCATGTATCCGTCGATGATGTCCTGCCGATCCGAGCCAGCGAGGGCCGGGAGCGCCTATCCCGGCATGCACAGGTCACGGACTACCGGGCGCGACGGCTCCACGGCGACGCTCACGCCAAAGCGGATGGCATTGTGCACTACCGGCTTTCCAGCGGCAGATATGCACAAAGGGGTAATAACGAGCGCTCTCCTATCGGCTAGACTCTGCATAAGGATGAGCCTGCCGCCGAACGGCGGCAACGAGGAGATGCCACCGTGAACCCGTATCAAGCCGACGAGCCCGATAACCCCGCGTCCCACGAGACGAAGCGGATATCCGGCGTGAAGATGATCTCAGCCTATTTGCAGCGGGCGATCGAGACCGGAGCGTACTCGGAAGGAGAACGCCTCCCGCCGGAACGCAAGCTTGCCGAGAATTTCAACACGGCGCGTTCGACCGTACGCCGTGCCCTCGACAAGCTCGAAAAGGAAGGCCTCGTCTCACGCCGCCTCGGCAGCGGTACGTTCGTCGGAACGCTGTCCGACACGGCCAAGAAGCCCGTGGATTTTATCGGCGCGCTGAGCCCCTTGGAACTCATCGACGCGCGTGTCGCCGTGGAGCCCTTTACGGCGCGCCTGGCCGCTCAACATGCGGATGCGCAGACTATCGAAGAACTCGAGGCACTCTTGGCGAGTGCCGAGGCAACCGGCGACCAGGACGCCTTTGCCAAATGCGATGGAGAGTTTCATCTCCTCCTCGCCCGCGCGTCCGGCAATCCCTTCCTGATTCACGTCTTCCGGCAAATCAACCACGTCCGGCTGAACCCCAAATGGGGGGCAATCAAGGAAGACGTTCTGACGCCCGAGGCGATCGCGGAATATAATCGTCAGCACCGTGCGATCCTGGACGCTATCGAGTTGCGCGACGCGCTTCTCGCGCAGAAGCGCATGATCGAGCATCTGGATAGTGCCCGTAGCGATCTGCTGAAGGTCCTGAATCCTTAAGTCCATCCTCCTACGGTATTCTCAACGACCGGCCCCCATGGTGCCCTATGCCTGGACAGGTGCCGCGCCACGCTTGCCTGGCGCTGGGCCAGGAGCCCATCGACGACCGCGAGACGGGCGCGAGCCGTCCCTACTCACCGGCCCGAATTAACGATGAAGCCCGGACAGGGCTGGCGTAGCGAGCGCTCCACCGGTCAAATCCGGGTCATGAGGACTGGCCGGTCTGGCGCCCTCCCCGCTCTATCCTTAAATTGCCGGTGGAACCGGCGGATTGGGCCGCTCGACCTTTCCTCATCGTAATGTCTGGGACGATGTGCCTGGGTTAGCATTGACTCGGAGGCCCGGTGCCAATCTAAGAGCTCGATAGGCAGGCAGTTGACCGACACGGGAGTCATGTTTTCCGATAAGCGCCGAACGGCGGCAATGGGTCCAACCGCGCTGGGCCTTTGCACCGCCGCATTGATCCTTGCCGCCACGCCGGGCAAGGCCCAGCCGATCCCACCGGTCGAAACCGAAACCGTTCGCCAATCGCCGATAATCCGGAAACTCGAACTATCGGGCACGATCTCGTCTCCGCACGCCGCACAGATCTCGGCCTCGGTCGAGGGCCTTGTCAGCGCGGTTCATTTCGACAGCGGCGCTCACGTCAAAAAGGGCGACTTGCTGCTGGAGCTCGATCCGGAGCTCGAGGAGGCCGCCTACGAACAGGCCGAAGCGCAGGCCGCGCAAGCTGCCGGTGAGGTCAAGGACGCGATACGGCGCCTGCGCATCGCCGAAAGTCTCGCCAAGCGCAATTACGGGCCGCAGAACGAGGTGGAGGCCCGCGAAGCGGAAGTCGAGATCGACACGGCGACGCAAAATAGCTATCGCGCCGAACAGAAACGGCGCGCCGTCGTTCTCGATCGCCACAAATTGCCCGCGCCCTTCGACGGCGTCATTTCAAGGCGCATGGTCGAAGTCGGCCAATGGGTGACGCCCGGGACGGCCGTTTTCGAACTCGTGGCCATGAGGAACTTCCGCGTCGACGTTCCCGTTCCGCAAGACTATTACGCGCGGCTTCTGGAGGGCGCCGACGTTTCGCTCGAAGTCGATACCCTCCCCGGCGAAGACATCCCGGCCAAGATCGGCGCGCTGATCCCCGTGAGCGACCCCGACGCCAGGACCTTCACGTTGCGCGTCCTGCCGACCCGCGACGGCATTCCCATCACACCCGGCATGTCCGCGCGCGTTCTCGTCGCGCTGGACACGGGCAGGCGTGACGTGGTGGTCAGCCGCGATGCCCTGATCCGCTATCCGGATGGGCGCGTGACCGTGTGGGTCCTGAAGGACCAGGGCGACAAGATCGGCGTCACCGAGCGCCGGGTCGAGATCGGCCTCGCTTTCGACGGGCTGGTGCAGGTTCTGTCCGGCCTCGAGGAAGGTGAGCGTGTCGTCGTGCGTGGGAACGAATCCCTGCGCGAAGGGCAAACCGTCCGGCTCGCGAGCTAGAACGGCGGGCGAGAGGGGGCCCTTGATGCTAGAGCGGATCGTCCAGCGCGGAACTCTTGTCACGGTCGCCACGCTGATCGTGTGCGTGCTTGGCATCGTCGCCGCCTTCCGCATCCCCGTGCAGATGATCCCCGACCTCGAAGTCCGCACGATCACCGTGTTCACGCGCTGGCCGGGGGCGACCCCGCAGGATATCGAGAAGGAGATCATCATCGAGCAGGAGGAATATCTTCGCTCGATTCCCAGCCTCGAACGGATCATCTCGCGCTCGTCCAGCGGCGAAGCGCGGATCGAGCTGGAATTTCCCTTCAATATCGACCTCAACGAAACCCTTATCCGCATCAACAACGCGCTGAGCCAAGTGCCGTCCTATCCCGAAGACGTGGACCAGCCGCGTGTCCGGGCAAGCTCCTTCAGCGCCAACTCGTTCATGTATTTCCGGGTGTCTCCCCTGCCCGGCAATCCCCGCCATCTCAACATGGACATGATGCGCGACTTCATCGACGACCATGTGCGGGCCCGCTTGGAAGGCGTCAAGGACGTCTCGGACGTGCGGCTCGGAGGCGGCGCGGAGAAGCAGATTCAGATCCTGTTCGATCCGGCGGCGCTGGCCGAGCGCAAGATTTCGCTGACCGATGTGCGCCGCGCGGTTGCCGCGCGCAATCGCGATACCTCGGGCGGCGAGATCGAGAGCGGCAAACGGCGATACCTGCTGCGAACCATCGGGCGCTTCGACGGCCCGGACGATCTCAAAGACCTCATTATCGCCCGGCGCGGCGACAACATCATCCGGCTCAAGGACGTGGCCGACGTGCGCCTCGGCCATTTCGAGATCTATACGCGCGCCTATGTCAACGATCGGCCCATTATCTTCCTGTCGATCCGCCGCGAGGCGGGCTCGAACGTCATCGCCATCAAGCGGGACGTGATGAAGAAGGTCGAGGAGATCAACCGCGAGGTCCTGATCCCCGCCGGAATGGAGATGGCGCGAACCGCGGACGACGTGACCTATGTCGAGGCCTCGATCCGCAATGTTTGGATCAATCTCGCCATCGGCGCCGTGCTGGCGACGCTGGTGATGTTCCTGTTCCTGCGCTCGGCCAAAGCGACCGTGGTGGGCATTCTCGGAATCCCGATCTGTACCATCGCCGCCTTTATCGGATTGCAGCTGACGGGGCGCACCATCAACGTGATCTCCTTGGCCGGCGTCGCGTTTGCCATCGGCATGACGCTCGACAACACCATTGTCGTGCTGGAGAGCATCGATTTGGAGCGGCGGCGCGGTCTCGGCCGCCTCAAGGGCGCCATCGAGGGCGTCCGCAAGGTCTGGCCCGCGGTTCTCGCCTCGACGCTCACGACGGTTCTCGTATTCGTCCCCATCGTCTTTATTCAGGAGGAGGCCGGGCAGCTCTATTCGGACATCGCCATTGCCGTCTCCGCGTCCATTCTCGCCTCGATGCTCGTCGCGATCACGGTGGTGCCGACCGCGGCGGCGCATTTCGATTTGACGCCGAGCAAGAACCTGGCCGTCGACGCCGCCGACGGCGCTATCGTCAAGGGCGTGGGCTGGCTGATGGCGACGGCCGTGAGGCGGACGCTCTGCATTTTCGGTGTCGCGGGGGCGAGTGCCGCCATCATTCTGCTGCTGACGCCACCAGCCGAATACCTGCCCGAAGGCGAGGAGCCGAAGATGTTCGCGCGTCTCAACGCGCCGCCCGGCTACAATCTCCAAACGATGGAAGAGATCGGCGAGGACCTCCAGGCATGGCTCATGCCCTTCGTGGAGGACGACCCTGCCCGCTTCCATCGCGGCGAGACCACCGTGCCCGCGCTGAACTATTTCTTCCTGATGATCGAGGCCGACGGCTTGCGCATCATCGCCGAAACGAGCGATCCCGGCGACATCGACAACCTCATGACGGTGATCTCCGAGAAGTACAAGACCTACCCCGGCATGAGCGCCTTCGTTTCGCGCGGCTCGATCATCACCAGCAATGACGGCGGCACGCGCAGTGTCAGCCTCGACATTTCCGGGCCGAGCCTCGAGGAAGTCTATGCGGTGGCCGCCCGCGCCTATGGCCGCGCGGAAGAGATTTTCGACAATCCCCGCATCCAAGCCGACCCGTCGACGCTGACCCTCTCTCAGCCCTTGCTCGAAGTACGGCCGAAATGGGACCGGGCCGCCGAACTCGGCATGACCTCGGACGATGTCGGATTCACCGTCGCGGCGCTGACGGACGGCGCCTATGTGGGCGAGTTCTTCCGCGACGACGAAAAGATCGACATCTACTTCTACAGCAAGGATGCGAAACGCACCGCCCTCGATACGCTTTCTCAGATGCCGGTCTACACGCCGCAAGGCGCGATCGTGCCTCTGTCCTCTGTGGCCGACATCAAGGAGACGGTCGATACGAACACGATCCGCCGTATCGACGGACGGCGAACGGTGACGCTGAACATCATTCCACCGGGGAACGTCGCTCTCGAGACGGGCGTCGCGATGGTTCAGGAACAGCTCGTCAAGCATTTGAAGCAGTCCGGCGAGGTTCCTTACGAAATCAGCATGACCATCTCCGGCGCCTCGGACCAGCTCGACGCGACGCGCGAGGCGCTATCCGGCAACTATCTCGTGGCCGTCGTGATCATCTATCTTCTGCTGGTCGCCATCTTCACCCATTGGGGCTATCCGCTCCTCATCATGACGACGATCCCGCTCGGCGTCGCCGGCGGCTTGGTCGGGCTCGCGTTGATGAATTGGGTCGGCGCACTTCTGCCGCGTCTCGGGATCGACCCGATCATTCAACCCTTCGACATGATCACCATGCTGGGTTTCCTCATTCTAATGGGCACGGTGGTGAACAACCCGATTCTCATCGTCGACCGCGCGCTTTCGAATGTGCGCGAGGCCGGGCTGAACGCCAGAGACGCCGTGATGGAGGCGGTCGCGTCGCGGCTGCGGCCCATCGCCATGTCGACGGTGACGACGATCTGCGGGCTCGCACCGCTCGTGTTCATTCCGGGTGCCGGCACGGAGCTCTACCGCGGGGTAGGCGCTATCGTTCTGTTCGGCATTCTCGGCACGGCTGTCGTCACGCTGACCTTCTTGCCGGCGCTTTCGATCTCCGTTTTCCAGATTGCGGACTCTCTCTCCTTACGGCGGCGAACGAAGTCATCTCCATCGCCGAAGCCGTCTCAGGCGCCCACCCCATCGCCCGCACCTGGCGAATAAAGCCGCATCGCCTAAAACGGCCAACCGGCAATCACGACCGGCAATCACGGCGCCGCCGCGTATTGCGCCGCGCGGAAACGCGCCCATTTGTAGGCATCGGTAATCGAGAGTGCGTAGATGAAGAGACCGCCGGCGAGACGGCCAATGATGGAGTGATCGGGCGTCGTCAGGTGATAGGTGATCCAACCGAACAACAGCATGAAGAAGACGAAGACCAGACCGCGGCTCGGCAGGCCGGCAACCACATGCCCGACGCCCGGCAAAACGATTGCGATCGCGAGAACCAGATACGGATTGACCGGGCGCCGCGTCGGCACCGGGCTTTTCTGGACTTCAAGCGGCAGCTTCATGATCTAACTCCTGGGTAGCGTTTTCGGCCAGAGCGCGCCGAATGCCAGCCAGCTGGATCACGATCTTACGGAACTCAGCCGCATCGAACCGGACGACATCGAAGCGCGCTTGACGCAGGAGAAGATAGTCGGATCGTTGCGCCTCGTCTGCCTGCCAAACAATCCGCGCGCCTTTCGGCGACACGATCAGTTCCTTCGCCGGCTTCTCCTCGAGAATTGCAACATGTGGCGTGAACACGTCCGGATCCGGCAACAGCTTCGGGTCGTCGGTATGAACAATCGCCCTTTCCGGCCAATTCCCGGGCGTATCGAGCCGTTCATGCAAATCGTTGAAGGGCGAGAAGAATTCGGCGCCCGACGGCCGCATCATGATATCGAGAACCGCGCCCGTGGCCACGGGCGCCTCGAGCGTGACGCGAACCCAAAGGCAGGGCAGCTTACGAAGCCCCATGCAATCGACGACCACATCGGCCCGAATGGGCTCGCCCTCGTACGTTCCGGCGATGGAGGGATATCCGAAAACGTCGAGGGCGAGCTTCGGGTCGTCGAGGACGGTCCAGCAGTCGTTGAAGAACGCGGCCCGCCGGGCTCGGACCGCTCTTTGCTCCTCCCGGTAGCGATACGCGAGGTATGCGAACCCCACGATCGCCGTTATTGCTGCCAGGACCGCCATGACGCCTACCGTACGATCGTCACGGGACAGTGGGCTCTGGCCGTCACGGCGTACGCCGTCGAGCCTAGGATCATGCGGGACAGACCCGTATGACCGTGCGATCCCATGACGATGAGATCGAAGCCATGCTGCTCCGCGTAGGCCGCGATCGCTTCCGGGACGTTACGGCTGCTCGCCGTAACGCATGTCACCGCGTCCAAGCCCGCGTCCTTCGCTTTCTTGGCGACGCTCTCGAACTTGGCGCGCGTGATGGCCTCGCTCGCCTCCAGGACCTGTGAGTCCCAGAAGGGAGAACTCGCCATGTCCTCCCTGGAGACCAGCTCGACCGCGAGTACGGTAAGCGGGACCCCCAGCTCCTTCGCCAAATCAATCGCGAACTCGATTGCCTTGACCGAGATAATCGATCCGTCGGCAGCGCAAAGGATATTCTTGATCATGTCCGCCTCCTAATATCCGCGCGGCCGCGACCACGGCATGGTGAACTGATCGCCCCGCCGGACATATTTGTACCGGTGGAACGTGAACCACAGCGACGCGACGATGTAGAAGCACATCATGGCGAGGAGCTGCGTGCCGTAGCCGAGGAACGTTGCGAAATAGGTGGTGATGCACAGGAGCAGCAACACGATCGCCGGCAGCGGATGGAACGGATGCACATAGCCGCGGCGGATCGAGCCAAGCGGCCACTTTCTCCGGAACATCCACATATTGACGGGCATGAAGGTGTAGCCCAGCAGACCCGACAGGATCGAGAAGGTGATCACCTGATCCAAAAGCCCGGTGAACGAGAAGCTCACCGCGATCGGAATCAGGAACAGGATCGCCCGGTACGGTGTGCGGTAGCGTGGGTGCACCGCCCCGAACCACAGCGGCATGTAACGGTCGCGTCCCATGGAGAACCATGCGCGGGACGCATCGTTGATGCAGCCGTTCGCTGACGCGATCGCCGCGAAGGTCGTGCCGATGAACAGGAACACCTGAAGCGCGGTGCTGCCCGTGACGCGCGCGGCGTCGTAGAGCGGCGTGGCGGCTTGCCCCAGGAATTCCCACGGGAGCAGACCCGTGGCCACGTACCACGTCATGGTCGCGGCGATGAGCAGGGTAATGATGCCGCTCATCGTGCCATACGGCAAAGACCGCGCCGGTGAACGGACCTCTTCGGCGGCTTGGCACGTTCCCTCGATGCCGAGATAGTACCAGATGCCGAATTGGAAGGCCGCGATCACGCCGATCCAGCCATAAGGTAGATCCGTCAGCAGTTCCCGGTGCTGCAACATGTGGCCCGGATTCCAGGGCTGGACGCCGAGGAACAGGACGACGATCGAAATGAACGCAGCCGCGGTGATGACGAAATTCACCGTGAGCGTCATCAGCACGCCCCGGTAATTCAACCACGCGAGCGCGGCGATCGTGAGCACCACGAACGGTCGCGGGTCGAGGGCGTCGTGCCCCATCTCCCCGGCGACCGACGAGAGCAGATCGCCCACCACCAATGCGTCGGCCGCCTCGAGCATGGTGTAGGCCATGACGAGGTACAGCCCGACATTGAAGGCCATGAGCGGCCCCATGATGTGCTTGGCTTGGGCGTATTGTCCGCCCGCCGCGGCGACCGTCGAGGTCACCTCGGAGTCGATCATCGCGACGCAGGTATAGAGCAGACCGATGACCCAACAGGCGATGAGCGAGCCCATGGCTCCGCCCTTGCCCACGGAGAAGTTCCACCCCATGAACTCGCCCACGAGCACGATGCCCACGCCCAGAGCCCAAACGTGGGCCGGGCCTAGAACGCGCAAAAGTGAAATTCGCTGCCGGTCCTGACCGGCCGTATCAGTCGATGACATGACGCCGTCCCTTTCGTGGCCTAGGTCAGTTCGTGTTTTTCGGTGGTGTCCTCGAGTTCACCCTCTCGGGAGGACGTCAACAGTTCTTCGCTGAAGTCGCGATTGACTTGGACCGCGTCGAACAACATCCACAGCAGGAGCAATCCGGAGATTCCCCAGGCGGCATATTCAAATATGTTCCAGAGATCCATTGCCCCCTCCTATTTCTTCTCGCCGAAGCGTTCGTTGATGACCTCGCGATACTCCTTCTCCGAGAACTTGATCAGGAAAATGAAGTATCCGAGGATCACAGCCGCCGTAAGCAGAAGCGCCCAAGGATTGATGGTGTAGTCGAATCTGGTGGTGATCATTTCGGCGGCCGTCTCCGGCGTAAAACCGAGCTTCTCCCATTGCGCCGCCATCGTCGGGTTCTGGCCGAGCGCTTCCCAGGTCGGTTCCTCGACGGTCTTGGTGATGGTGCCGCCGCCGGTCAGGCCCAGAACGAGCGGCGCGAAGAGCACCGCGTAGACGAGGACCAGCAGAAAGATGGAATCGAAGATTTGCCCGGCCTTGCCTTGTTCCGGCGGCCGATAAGCTTTTCCACTCATTGTCGGTATCCTTTATTAGGCGCGTTGCGCGGCCGAGCGCGATTGTTCCGCGCGAGCCTCGCGCGCCGCGTCGAGATGCTTGATGTCGAGGCCGTAGATGAAGTCCTTGTCCTCCTTGTAGTGGCGAATCATCGCCCCAATGGAGGCCGTGTTGAACAAGAGGACGGCGCCGGCCGAACAGGACAGGACCAGACGGATCGTCGGGTCAGGGACCGCTTGCCAAACCATATAGAGTACGAACAGCACCACGACCCAGAGAACGGCGACAAACGTCCAGGCTCCGGCTCGGTCCATTGCGTACATCGCTTCAATACGCTCAGATAAGCTTCTCATTTCACTCCTCCCATTGCCCCTCGGGGATGTCCCTCCTCGGGCCCCCACTTTTCCGCAGGGGAAATTTTTTTTCCTGATAGGCCAGCTTCGTGCGATACTTCGTCGCTGTCGATGGCTCATAAGGGGGAGATGACCCCCTGTATGGCGGAGGGGATATCCAAAGGGAGGTGGGACTTGGCTCAAACGGATGAGGGGGGCTTAAGGCCGGCCGCGCCGCTCGCGCGGGACCATGTGCCATTCGCGGATAGCGACCCAGCCGAAGCGCTGAGGGTGCTGATCGGCGACAACCAAACGCTGTTCCGGGCGGGGTTCCGGCGGCTCGTGTCGGAGCTGTTTCCCGGGACGTCGCTGGTCGAGACGGGCAGCACGGCCGAAGCGTGGAAGGTCCTCAATAAGCAAGACGGTTTCGATCTCGTCCTGTTGGACATGGCGATGCCGGGGATCCATGACGGGCCGGGCATCCGGCGATTTGTGGAGAAGGACCCGTCCGTCCCGGTTGTCGTCCTGGCCGCGTACGCGCGCCCCGAGGAGATCGCCATGTGCATGGAACGCGGCGCGCGCGGCTATATTCCCAAGACCGTGAGCGAGGACGTCTTGCGGCATGCCCTCGCCCTCGTCCTCGCGGGCGAGATCTATCTCCCGCGCAGCGCCGTCCGTCAGATCCTTTCGGCGACTTCGGACAGGGAGAACAGTACCCTGGACAGCCTGTCCGAGACCAACCCGCTGCGGGAGCTTACGCCGCGTCAGCGCAGCACGCTGTCCTTGATCATCGACGGCCGGTCCAACAAGGAGATCGCGCGGAGCCTCAACCTCCTCGAAAGCACGGTGAAGGCCCACGTCAAGGTCATTCTCCGTAAGCTCTCCGCATCGAACCGCACTCAAGCGGCCCTGATCGCCGCCGATCTTGGATGGCCACGCCGTAGCGGATCGCCCTCCTCTTAGGGCAAGCGTTCCCGGCACTTCGCTCGCCGGAAGCGCGGAGCCAAAACCGCGACCCGGGTCAATCGCGCGGGGTGCGCACTTGTCCGCGCTGGGCACTGCCTGGAAAGTGACGCATCGCGAAATGGACGAGTTCCGGAAGCGTTTGCACGCCAAGTTTCGGCTTCAAACGATTGCAGATATGCGCGACCGCCTTGTAACTGAGCCCAAGACTGCTTGCGATCTGAGTGTAGGACTTTCCTTCGGCCATATGCGCAAGCACGAGACGTTCGCGCGCGGACAAGGACTTGAGCGCATTCGGCAGGCCTTCGCGAGTCTGGGAAAACGCAATGTTTTCGGCCATGTCCTGACTGACATAGCGCTTGCCATTGCTCATGTCCGCCAGCGCTCGCGTGATCTCATTGGGCGCGGCGTCCTTGACGACGTATCCGTTCGCGCCCGCCTTGAGAGCCTCGCGCGCGATCAGCGGATCGCTGTGCATACTGAATACGAGCGTTGGGACCGCCGGATTGTAGCGCCGGAGCCGCCGGATAAAGGACAGGCCAGCCAGCGTGCCGGCGCGCATGGCGAGATCGACGACGACGATCTCCGGTCTTATATCGCGGCAGACTTGGAGGCCCTCGGAGAAACTGCATGCGCAATGCAGATCGATCGTGCCGGATTCGGTCAGCAGGGTGCGAAGCCCCGCGAGTGTGATCGGATGGTCGTCGATGGCGAGAACGCATGTCTGCCCTTTGACATCTTGACGCTCTTGGACATCTTGACCGTCATGGCTATCACGCTTCGGCACGGAGATTGGCTCGCTCGCTGGAATCGGCTTGAGCCAGGAACGTTATCCGAACGGTCCGTGCCTGTTGTTCCACACCTTTCGGTGCAAAACGGGAATTTCAGGCCATTTGAATGGCAGTGAGACGTTGATGGCGCCGTGCGGCGCGGAGACCGGCGGGGCGCGCAGGACGCGGCCCCGGCGCCAACAAGCGAGATCATGACCGCTCCCAGATCCATCACCACCAGAAATGCACTGCTCCTCATTCTGTTGGCGCTGATCTTCCTGATATCCGCCTCGATTCTGATGGTCGTGGATTGGGGCGCGCGGCGCACGATGCGTGATTTGTCGCAGCGCTACATCGAGCAATCGGCAAATCAGGTCCAATCCGAGATGGGTCATTTCTTCGGGTCGATCGAGGAATTCCTGAATATTTCGAGGGCCTGGTGGGAGGCCGGCTTGCTCGACTACGGCAACCGCGCCGACCTGCAACGCCTGAACGCGCTATACATCCCATTGCTCGATCAGAACCGCCAGATCACGTCCATGATGCTCGTGCGGGACGACGGACTGGAATACCTTCTTTTCCGCGATCTGCGCGGGGGCGACGACTATGAATGGTACAATCGCCTCGTTTGGGCGGACCGAGGGCCGGATGCCGGCTACGTGGTTCGGTGGACACGCGATCTGAACCTCCACTCCGAGGAACCGCTGCCGGACGATGCGAAAGACTACGATCCGAGGCGCCGGCCCTTCTACACCGGAGCCGCGCTTGGGACGACCCACTGGACCAAGCCGTATTATTTCTTCATCACCAAGGATGCGGGACTGACCGTCTCGCAAAAGTGGCACGATCAGGCCTCCGGGCAAACCAAACTCGTTGCCTTCGATCTCCTCCTCAGAGACCTGTCCAATTTTACGTCGAAGCTCCGGCCAAGCCCGAACGGCAAGGCGTTCGTGCTCCACGACGACGGTTCGCTGATCGGCCTCCCGGCCGATCCGCGATGGACGGAGTCCGCGCAAATTCGCGAGATCTTGCGTAAGGCGAACAACCAAGCCGACTCCGATCGGGAAGCGACGCTGCTCACTCCCGACGATTTGGACCTCACCGTCGTTCGGGATGCCGTGTCCGCCTGGGAGGGGTCCGGAAAGAGCCCCAAGGGCGTCCTCCGGTACAAGAGCGGCACGGGATATTGGTGGGGCGGCTTTCGGCAATTCAAACTGCAGGACCAATCACTGTGGATTGGCGTGGCCGTTCCGGAAGGCGACTTCTTGGGCGAGGCCGAACGCCAGCGCTACTGGGTGCTGGCGGTCTCGACGGTGGCCGTCTTGTTGGCGTTACTGCTCGCCGGGCTCGCGGCCCGCTACTACAGCCGGCCGCTCGAGGCTCTCGCCGAACAGAGCGTCAAGATCCGCGATCTGAACTTGAGCGAGGCCCCGCAAGTGCGGTCCCGCGTCCGCGAAATCAGACAACTCGCCGAAGCGCAATCGCAAATGCTCACGGGCATCCGGTCGTTCTCGCGCTACGTGTCCGTGGCCTTGGTCCGGGAACTGGTCCGGCGGGGCGAGGTCGCGATGATCGGGGGCAAGAAAACGAGCCTCACGGTGCTCTTCACCGACATCCGGAATTTCACCCGCATCGCCGAATCCATGGCGCCCGAGAAGCTCACCCAGCACATGTCGGACTACTTCCAGCTCATGATCACGGCTCTGCAACGCGAAAGCGGAACGGTCGACAAGATCGTCGGCGATGGGGTGGTCGCGTTTTGGGGCGCGCCGGACCCGCTCGAGGATCATGCGGCCCACGCCGTTTCCGCGGTGCTGACCTGCCGGCGCTTGCTTCGCGAGCGAAACGCCGAATGGGAGGCGAGCGGCAAGCCGGCTCTGCCCACGCATTTCGGTCTCTGCACGGGCGCGGCGGTCGTCGGCAATGTGGGCGCGCCGGAACGCCTGAGCTACACGGCGCTCGGCGACACCGTCAATACGGCCAGCCGGCTGGAATCGCTGAACATCCGCTATGGAACGGAAATCCTGGTCACCGAGTCCGTCGTTGCCGCGACCGGCTCCAAGTTCGTCTGGCGGCGGATCGATCGCGTGCGGCTCAAAGGCAAGAACCTTGTCACGGATATCTATGAGCCGCTTGGCGAGGCGACGCAGGTCTCCGATGCGGCACGCGAGCGCGCCAGCACCTATGAGGAGGCCTTGCGCTTCGCCACCGAACGCCGCTTTGCCGGCGCCGTGGACCTGCTCGATACGATCCTGACCGCCAATCCGGACGACGGCCCCTCGCTACGTTTGCGCGCGATGTGCCGCGACTGGATCGAGACCCCTCCACCAGAGGACTGGGACGGCGTCACGCGTTTGACCGAGAAGTGAGATCGTGCGGGACAGCCATCGATCATCCCCTTCGTGGCGATCGGGAGCCTGCGCGGCCCCGGAAAGGGCTTGGAACAACCGGGAAGGTGGCACACCTGGATGGAGAATCTGCGAACAAAGTACTGGCCTCTCTTGAGCACTGCGAGGATCAGTTAAGCCCGCATTCTGAGCTGCTTACCCGCGATCGTACGGCCAGGCCTACAAGGCGCGGCCTCAAGATTCGCTTTCGAACGGACGCAGATACGTTCAGGCGCAATTGCCTGGCTGGCAGTCCCGCGGCTCCAACTATCCGTTAGGACCGGCGACTTAGCGCAGGCCGATCAGCAGCGACAGCAGACTGCGTTCGAGTGTCCGCTGCACGAGCGTGGCGAACACGGCCTGGCCGACGATCTGGCCGACCCCGCGCGAGATTTCCTCGTGAGCCGTCTTGTCCATCGGCCCAGCACCGGGCTTGGCGCTGAAAGGCACGATCTTGCTTGGTCCGCGGAACGTTGAAGCGCGCACGCCCGGGGATGTGATGAACGTAGTAGAAAATGTGATTCTCCTCACCCGCCGCGGCGCAGGTAAGGTCCTACGCACCGAAATTGACAAGTTCCTCACGACTTTGCACGCCCGAGGCGGGGCCGTTCTCGAAAGCGGTGATGGGCGATGTCATGTTCGAGGTCTATGCGGCGTTCCGGCGGGAGGAGTGGGACTCCTACCACAACCACATCCCCGATTGAGAGCACGCGCGCTACCTCGAATTCTTCTCGGCACTTGCCGGCGCGCTATTCCTTAGGCATATCGCTGCCCGCAAAAAAGCACCTCCCGGCGCGTTCTTGACCCACTTTGGGCAAGCCTTTGATTCGCAGTCTCTCTTGGCCTTGGCACACTCCTTGCTGCTGTAAATGGACGTAAATTCTATTTCCTCTGCGGAAATGGAATGGCGGCCGCGAATGCGGTGTCCGGCCCGAAACAACGGGCCCAATTGGCTTCCACGGGGGTGTTGCTGATGGAACAGCAAATTGCAGAACTAACCAAATCAAGCGGTATGCTCGGGACTATCGACGTAGAGATTTTCTACTGGTGGTGTACGGCGATCATGATCTGCATTCATGCAGGTTTTCTCGCCTACGAGATGGGCGCATCGCGCGCCAAGAATGTGTTGGCCTCGGGCGTGAAGAATATTCTCGCCTTCGCCTTTATCATCCCGACCTTTTTCTTCTTCGGCTGGTGGATCTATCTCGCCTTCCCGAACGGTTTCATACCCGTCGAGGGGGGCAATGTCGGTTTGCCCTGGGCACCGGAAATGGGACCGAACTTGCAGGACAACGCGACCGGCGTCTTCTGGGCGGCCTTCGTCTTGTTCGCGGCGACGACCGCTTCGGTGTTTTCCGGTGCGGTGATCGAACGCATTCGCGTCTCGGCCTTCGTCATCCTCGCCATCGTGCTCGGATCCTTCGCCTGGATCCTGGCCGCTTCCTGGGGATGGCATCCGGACGGATGGCTCCTGAAGAAATTCGGCTACCACGACGTTGGCTGCGCCGGCCTCATCCACACTGTCGCCGGGTTCTTCGCGCTGGGCGTGTTGCTCAACCTCGGACCGCGCATCGGCAAATACAACGCGGACGGCACGGCGAACGATCTGCTGCCGCATAACATCCCGATGGTGCTGATCGGACTGATGTTCATCATCGTCGGGTTCTTCGGCTTCCTCGGGGGCTGCGCGATCCTGAACCCGGGCGCTCAGTGGACCAATATCTACGGTCAGCCGATGACCCTGTCGTCCTATGCCTTCAACACACTGATGTGCTTCTCGGGCGGCATTATTGGTGCCTGGATCACGACACGCGATCCGTTCTGGATGATGTCCGGCGCGCTCGCAGGCATCTTCGTGGGCGCGGCGGGTCTCGACCTGTGGTACCCGCCGCTTGCGTTCCTGCTCGGCGTCGTCGGCGGCGTCATCATCAAACCCGGCAACGACTTCCTCGTGCGCATGGGTATCGATGACTCCGTTGGCGCCGTTTCGGTACACGGCTTCGCGGGCGTTCTCGGCGTCATGGCGGTGGGCATCTTCGCCGCCGGCTTCCCAGGTCCGGGCGATGCACCTGCCACCTCGTTCGTCGGTCAGGCCGTCGGCGCGATCGTAATGATCCTTTGCGGGTTCATCCCCGGCTACCTCGTCTCGCGTCTGCTCAAGTCCATCGGGATCTTGCGTGTCCCGGACGCCGTACAGGAGATCGGGCTCGACGTCGCGGAAATTCCCGCCAAGGCCTACCCGGAAGCTGCCGGATACAAGAGCGGGGCCCTCGCCCCGGCCGAGTAACCGGATCGCTAGCTTTAAGTCGAAAGGAGAAAACTATGAACAGCAGTCCGATCACAACCTGGGAAGGGGCCGGCGCCTACTTCACATTCGCGGACTCGCCAGGCGTCCTCTATCTGATCCTGGGTCTCTCGGTGATCATCTGCTTCGGCACGATCGTCATG
Organism: Hyphomicrobiaceae bacterium UBA7697; assembly: GCA_002482645.1. GTDB lineage: Bacteria > Pseudomonadota > Alphaproteobacteria > Rhizobiales > Methyloligellaceae > Methyloceanibacter. The sequence goes on along the minus strand of DLGJ01000005.1, from coordinate 406,672 downwards.
GCCGCAAAGCACGAAACCGAAGCCTTCAAGAGGATCGAAGGCAAGGAGTGAGTTAGCCCACCGGAAGCGGGCGGTCCCGTCGGTCCCTTTTGGGCCGGCGGGACTTACCTGCGTCGGGCCGAGAAACAGGACTCAAGACACAATACTGTTGTTGGAAGGCAAGGACTCCCCCATGGACCAGACAGTTTCAGAGAGCGCGGTCACACTGGAAAAGACCCTTGGCAACAAGGGCGTCAAATATTTGATGGCGAGCTTCTCGGACATGCATGGCGTGTCGAAGACCAAGATCGTCCCTCTCGACCATATCGGCCAAATGCTGGAAGGGTCCGAGCTCTACACCGGCGCGGCGCTGGACGGCGTACCCCAGGACGTGAGCGACGAAGAGGTTTCGGCCAGGCCAGATCCCGCATCCTGCATGATCTTGCCTTGGCAAAGCGACGTGGCATGGTTCGCCAGCGACCTGTGGTGCGAAGGCGCTCCCTTCGAGCCCTGCTCGCGAAACATTCTCAAGCGCCAAATCTCCGCCGCGGCCGAGCTCGGCTACGCCATGAAGTTCGGCATGGAGGCGGAGTTCTTCATCTTCAGGGACACCGAGGACAACGGCTTCGAACCGCTGTCGTCCCTGCCGCATTTGGACAAGCCTGCCTACGACGCGACGCGGCTCCTGGACAACCTTCCATGGTTGTCGGATCTCGTGGATGCGATGAACGATCTCGGCTGGGGCGTCTATTCCTTCGACCACGAAGACGGCATCGGGCAGTTCGAGATCGACTTCGCCTACGCGGACGCCCTGACGATGGCGGACCGCTACGTCTTCTTCCGCTTCATGGCCAACTCGATCGCCAAGCGTCACGACGCTTTCGCGACCTTCATGCCGAAGCCGCTCGGCGACCGGGCCGGTTCCGGCGCGCATTTCAACATGTCTCTGGCCGATGTCCAATCGGGAGAAAACCTGTTCGCATCGCCGAGCGATGCCCGTGGCAACAAGCTATCGGAGCTCGGCTACTACTTCCTGGGCGGGCTCCTGAGGCACGTACCCGCCATCTGCGCGGTCTGTTCGCCGATGGTGAACAGCTACAAGCGCCTGATCAAGCAGGGTTCCATGTCCGGCTTTACCTGGGCGCCCGTCTTCGCCTGCTACGGAAACAACAACCGCACCAACTCGCTGCGCATTCCGCTCGCGGGCGGCCGCGTGGAACTGCGCCCGGCGGATAGTTCCTGCAATCCCTATCTCGGCGCCGCGCTCGCGCTCGCGGCGGGCCTCGAGGGCATCCGCGAGAAGATCGATCCGGGTGAGCCGCATCGCGAGAACATGTATCGTAGGACACCGGAGGAACTCGATGCCCTTGGCGTCAAGCTTCTGCCGCGAACGCTGGAAGAAGCCGTCGACGCATTCGAAGCCGATCCACTCACCAAAGAGGTCTTCGGCCCGGCCATGCATGCGGCCTGGATCGACTTCAAACGGGACGAATGGTTGAACTATCATAATCACGTCTCCGATTGGGAACGGGATCGCTACCTCAAGTTCTTCTAGTTGTTTCGTCGCGGCATTTGGCTGAGCGGGTTGGCGGTGAACCGTTCTGCCTGTGAGGTCCACGCCGTGCAATTGACCTCGTGAGGGCGAACTTCGAGGTCCGGTCGATGGCGACGAACATATGCAGTTTGCTTTGTTCGGTGTGCACTTCCGCGATGCCGATGTGGAAGTAGCCGATCGGATGGCTCTTGAGCTTCTTCTTCGCCGGCCGGTCACTCTCGGCATCCGGCAGGCGGCCGATGCCACGGCCCTGCAGGCAGCGATGTCGTGACGAGCGGGGCAGGTGGGGGGATCGTTGGCTGCAAGGCAAAGAGACAGCCGTCCAGCGGCGGCGGCGTATGGCGGCGGAAGGCGACGATGACGGCCTCCTCCTCGACCGTGAGGACGGTGGATCGCGGCTCCTTTGGGCCGGTCGTGCGATCCTCGACCGTCTCGCGCTTGCGCCACTACGCGATGGTCTTCGGATTGATCCCGAGTTCCCGGCTCAGCGCCGCGGTCAAAGCTTGCGGTCGCTGTATTGCTGCTCGGATGTCGCGCGTGGTCGTGGCGCAGCCGTGACGAACCTGTCCCATAGTGTTTCGTTCCATTCCGACGAATGGAGCTGCATTATTCGCCCGTCTCGTGTGCGCCTAGAACCGATTTCACAACGCGCGGGCCGGACTTTGAGTTTGATCGTACGGCTAACGTCTCGCGGTCGCATCGGCGGATAGACCGCTCATTCGCCCAAGAACCTCTCCGCATCGTGTCACCCTGAATGGATGCAGCGAATTGCAACAAACACGTCCCGCCCCTTTTCATTCCGTCTCTCAACAGAGGAACGGGCAGAGTTGAGGGACGCAGCATCACATACACGCACGATCGTCGAGGCGGTCGTGTTCCTGGGAAAATGTTGGGAGAAATTGGCGCACCTCGATGGAGAAACTGCGAACAAAATACTGCACTCTCTTGAGGACTGCGAGGCTCAACTAAGTCAACATTCTGAACTGGTTGCGCGCAGCCACAACGCCTGATCTCTTTGAGGTGCATGAGAATGTTGGGAGAATCTCTGCAGATTCTCCGACGAGCAACAAGTAAGGAGCCTGACGCTTAGCCACGACAATGTTGGTAGCGGAGGACCGCTACTCACTGAAGGAGCTTTACCAACTGATTGATATCAACCAATTGGACCAGAAGCGATTATCCCAACATTTTCCCAGCGGCTTCGAATAGCGACGGTAGATTGGCTCTTTCGGCATTGAGAAACCCGGAGGCGGTCATGAATCACAAACGAGGGAAGGCGCGTCGCAGCCGTGCAGGGTGCAAGCTCTGCAAGCCCTGGAAAATGAATGGCGTCCGAACTGAGCACATAAATGGTGAACGGTTCAGTGATCATCGACGCAGGTTTCCTGCCCCCGGTGCGCTTGAGCAAGAGCCTCAGTTGGAGCGAGAGCTTCCATTTCAAGACTGAGACCTATCAGATATCCCGCCCACGCCCCGGCATTCACCCAAGAACCGTCCCGCATCGTGTCATCCTGAATGGATGCAGAAAGGTGCAGCAAATAAGACCCGGCCCTTTTCTTTCCGCCTCTCAAACGAGGAGCGGGCGGAGTTGGAAGCCCGCGCAAACGGCCAGCCGATCGGCAGCTACGTCCGCGAGTACCTGTTTGCCGCCAATGACAACCGGCCCCCTCCGCGCCGGGCACCATCCAAAGACCAAGCCGCGCTTGCGGCTGTGCTGGCAAAGCTGGGGCGGGCTGACTTCGCCAGCAGCCTGCGCGAGATCGCCAGAGCCGCGAGGATAGGCGCGCTGCCCGTAGCGCCCGAGCTTGAGGCAGACCTGCATCAAGCCTGCCGCGACATGGCCGCGATGAAAGCCCTGCTGATGAAGGCGCTGGGCATTCAGGAGCGCTAGCAATGATCCTGAAAGCCTCACAGCGCGGCGGCGGCAAGCAGCTCGGCCAGCATCTTCTCCGCACCGACGAAAACGAACATGTCGAACTGCACGACATTCGCGGCTTTGTCTCGGATGATGTCGTCGGCGCGCTCAAGGAAGCCTATGCGGTCAGTCGCGGCACGAAGTGCAGGCAGTTCCTATTTTCCGTCTCGCTGAGCCCGCCGCAGCAGAAGCGCGTTCCCGTCGATACCTTCGAAGACGCCATCACTCGCATCGAAGACAAGAACGGCCTTACCGGGCACCCGCGCGTCATCGTGTTTCACGAGAAGGAAGGCCGCAGGCACTGCCACGCGGTTTGGTCGCGCATCGATGCGGAGACGATGACGGCGAAGAATCTCTCCCACTTCAAGCTCAAGCTGCGCGACCTCTCGCGGGAACTCTATATAGAGAACGGATGGAAGCTGCCGCGCGGGCTGATGAACAGCGGTGAGGCCGACCCGCGCAACTTCACTTTGGCCGAATGGCAACAAGCCAAGCGCATTGGCCGCGACGCACGCGACCTCAAAGCATTGATGCAGGAATGCTGGGCCGCGTCGGATTCCCGCGCATCGTTTGCACAGGCCCTCAGGGCACGCGGCATCACTCTGGCCAAAGGCGACCGGCGCGGATTCGTCGCGGTGACCCATGAGGGGGAAGCGCTGTCCGTCGCCCGCTATGCCGGAAAGAAGACCAAAGAGATCAAGGCGCGGCTGGGCGAGTCGGGCGACCTGCCCAGCGTGGATGAGGCCAAGGCCCAGCTCGCGAAGGATCTGACCGCCGCCTTCCAGCGCCACCAGGGCGAAGCCGAGGCGATGAAGCGACGCGCCCTATCTCCGCTGGAGAAGAAGCGCCAGCAAATGACCGCGCAGCACCGGCTGGAACGCTCAAAGCTCAGAGAGCGTCAGAACGATCGCTGGACCGAGGAATGCCGCACCCGCGCCGCGCGGTTCGATACCGGCTTCAAAGGCATTTGGAGCCGCATCACCGGCAAGCACGGGCAAATCCGCAAGCAGAACGAACGCGAAGCGTTTGCCGCTGTCCAGCGCGACTGGGCGCAGCGTGAACGGCTGATCGATGCCCAGCTCCAGGAGCGCCAGGCACTCCAACAGCAAATCCGCGCGATCCGGGACCGACATGCGGAACTATTGCGGGAACTGCGGCGGGACCAGAAGAAAGTGCACCAGCTGTCTCCGCGCTCGGCTCTATCAAAAGAGTTCCGCAGGCGTAGCGCAGAACGGTCGCACGGAGAAAGGTCGGCAGAAGCGCGCACGACGAGTGGTCCGCCGAAGCGCGGCTCCGGGAACGATTTCGGGAGATAGGTCTGATCCCCGCACGATCTAATCTGCAATCCTCAGATTAGAACGTAGACAGACTTCGGGTCCACTTAGTGAGCGCGATCAGGACCCTGAAGTCGCAACTTGCGAAGTCCGCTTCGTGCCACGAGAGGACCCAAGCACGCTCTCACATCTCGCACAGATTCACTCCACCTTCTCGAAGTCTCCCGGTGTCCAGCTATAGTCAATGGCTTTCTCGCCGGGCCCGTAGAGCCTGAGGATTGCAAAAAAGCCGCGGCCCGGTGCCGTGGGCAGCCAGTTGACCTCTTTACCGTCCGGCGCCTTTGGTCCCACATAGAGCGTCGTTGTCCCGTCGGCGTTCTGCACAGGTTCATCGCGCGAGCCGAGCGACGGGAAGCGCCGGGCATCGGTGGCGAGACCGGATGCGTTCTCGGCCTCGTAGAGTGTTAGGGACCAGAACAGCTCTGCAGGCACATCAGGCGGCAGCGTGACTTTGTAGGAAGCGTCACCCGAGAGCGCATCGCCATCGGCGTCTTCGAAAGCAATGACGTAGAACGCGCCCTTGCCGGGCGTCAGCGATACCATGCCGGGGCTGAGTGAGTAGTAATCGGTGAACATCCACACCCGAGGCTCGATCTCGTAAAAGCCTGCCGCCTTGTTGCGCCAGGTCAGATCCAGAGTCTTCTCGGCACCGGGCTCCGTGACGTTATTGATCGGATTGACCCACTTCCGGTCTTTGTAGACACGGAGGTCACGACCGCCGATCTCCGGCTGCGTGCCGATCACGCGGCTGGTCTTGTAAGCCGTCTTCGCTGCGGCATCTAAAATCGTTCGCTGTTTGGCATTCGGCTCAAATGGCCGTCCCGCGATAATGCCGACATTGGCGAGAAGTCCCAACCCATCAGCGCTGGCGAGGCTCTCGCCTTCGCTGTCGACGAGCCATTTGAGTTGCTCGAATGCGGTTGCGTCGGAACGCGGCAACATGTTCGCGGACACGCCCGAGGCATTCGGAAACTTCATCGGCTTGCGCTCGTCCTCCGGCAGGTTGAGCGGGTAGATTTTCGCCTGCTCCATCAACTTCACAGCGGGCGTGAGGTCGTCGGGATCTTGATAGAAGGCGCGCAGGAAGATGAAGAGGTTGTTCGTGCCAGATCGGTAGACATAGTAGCCCTCCGGCACGTCGCCGTCATAACCTGGCGGCAGGACAAGGAACTTGCCGCCCTTACCGGCATCGGGACCGGGCAGACCGACATCCCCGAAGAACGTGCCGCCGTCCACGGGGATCGGCCGTTGCCAGAAATCGAGCAGGATGCCTTGGAGGTTCGGCGGCGCCTCGAAGACGATCGGCCCCGTCTCGCCCATATCCACGTAACTCATGGCGTAGAGCACGTCCGAATTGGGCGTGGTGACGAGCGTCTTTGGGTCGAGCCGCTCCTTCCACACTGGAAGGACGTTGTAGCCCGCGCCGAATACTTCCTCGGAGCCAAACTTCATGCCGAGCGTATTGATGAGCGGCATGGCCCACAGGTAAGCCTGCGTGGCCTGCTGGAATTCCAGCTCATCCAGAAGTGTCTGCGCCGTTTCCGGCGTCGCCCGATTCTGCTCAAACGGCAGATCAGCAAGGGCTTCGAAGCGATCGGTTTGCGCGAGAGCACTATCGCTCGCGGCTCCCGCCAACATAAGAATCGCTGTGGCAGTTGAAACAAACGCATCACTCTTCATGGAAGCTATCTCCTCCCGCTACTGGACGACTTCGATCTTCGGCGGCTGCCAGGAGCCGTCCAGAATGCCGTTCTTGCCCCAATAAGCGCGGATATAGAGCGAGAACGGCCCCTTGGGCGCCGGTATCCAGTTGCTCTCCTTGTCGTTCCCGGGCGACGCCTCACCGGCATAGAGCGTCAGCGAGCCGTCCTCGTTGCGCTTAAGGTCCTGATTCTTGGTGCCGAGCGAGAAGCGGTTCAGATCGTTCGGCTCAAAGAAGTGATACTTGTTGTAAAGCGTGAGCGACCAGAACCCGTTGACGGGCGGCTCCTGACCTTTGGCGAAGGTGATCGAATAGGTCTTCGATCCGTCGAGCTGTTCGCCCGAAGCGTCGTTGTCGGTGTATAAGTACTGGGTCTCATTCGGGCGATTGTCGAAAATGTTCGACTTTGCCGTGCCGGTGCGGTCGTAGTAGTCGACGCCCCACACGGCGTTGTGCAGCGAGCGGTTCCAGCCATTTCCGGCAGGCTTACCGTTGTGCTTCCACTCGAAGAAGGGCGCGATCACCTCCTTCTCGGTCGCAACCGCTTCCTCCACCATGACCTTCTTGAGAGCCGGGTCCTTCACCGCAATGTCCATCAGCCAGCGGAACTGCGCGTACAGCGCCTCTTCTCCCGGGAGTGGGGCCACGGCCTCAAGCACTTCTGGAAGCTGATCGAAGAACTTCTCGGGCACCACCCACGCAGTCTCGGCATCGCCCTTTTGCGCGGGGTTGGGGATGGTGGGCAGCTTGCTCCAATCCTTCGTCTTCATCTTCCCGTCGAACTCGGAAAGCGGATAGGCGACAATCATATTGATGACGGGCTGGATCGCGGCACGGTCCGCGTCGGTGTCGTTCTGGAACACACGCGGGACGGCATTGGCGAGTGAGGTCGAGGAGCGTACCACACCGGTGATGCCATCGGGCACGTCGCCTTTCCAGTTCGGACCGGCGAGCAGATAAAAGCCCGGCTTGGTACCATAAGGTTTGCCCAGTTCGCCAAATTGGTCGGTGCGCTGGTCATAGAGTGCGTAGACCCAAAACCGGTCGCCGAAATCCGGCACCTGAATGACGACCGGCTCGGTGTCGAGCTGGAAGAAGCCGAGCCCGTAGACCACGTCCTGGTTGGGGCAGACGACAAATCTTTGGCTGGGTTTGATGTAGTCGTGGAGCATGGCGAGGTGGCCTCGCGGCGCCACCGGGATGACCCCGTCCATCAATGCAGGCTCGGGAGCCTGCGTAATTCTGGTGTAGCGGTTCAGCATGTTCACCATCGGCCAGCCCCAGATGTAGGCAGTGCGCGCGACGGCCCGGACGTATCCCGGCTGCGGAGTAACGTCCGCAGAGGGCTTGGAGAGATCGGCGAAACTGGGCGGCTTTTGTTCCGCAAGCGCGACCGAGTGAGTTGCTGCCGTACAAACAAGAGCCATAGCGGCGGCAAACGATACCAACGCACTTTTCATCAACCGTCTCCTCCTTGGTACTATTTTCGTCAGCCTGAGATGGTCCTCACCCTCCGGTAGGGAACAGCAATTGCACCTGGAAGCGGGCCTGCCAGTCCGGCCCGCCTTCGGGCGTGATGACATTGTCGTAGGCCTGCAAGGACATGTTCACGGGCTGGGAGCCGATGTTGAACACGCGGCCCACGCCGCCGCCGAGCGGCAGTGTCCACTGGTCGTCAGTCGGCGCTTCCCAGTTGGCGGTCATGATCGGCGCGGAGGTGAGATACCAGCCGTGCTTGAGGTTGTAGTTCACGAAGTACTGGAACAGGAACGCGTTCACGTCAGGATCGCTCGAGTCACCCGCGAAGGACCAGATATTGTTCACGAGCGCGCCGACCACCCATTTTCCCGGAGTCCACACAATCGCCGCCGTCGGACCGGCGCCCCATTTCTCGGGACCTAAGCTGCTGTCCGTGGCCGTCGGCAGCAGGAACGTCGGACCGGCCCCGACCATGAGCGTCGGGCTGACCTGATTGACGAAGAAGAAGCTCGGATTGAAATTGCCAAGGCCGAAATCGCTCTCATCGCCGTGATAGACCGGCGGCTGATAGACCACCGGCAAGATCCAGCGCGTCACCAGGTTCCAGTCCTCGTTCAGCGTGAACGGGATGACAGGCTGAATATTGAGGATGTTCTGATCGTTCTCGAACGGTCCGACACCGAAGTTCGTGTTGTTCTGGAACGGGATCGAAATCAGATTGGCGATCGGGTTCTGCGCCTGCTGGGCAAGATTGCCGTCCTGCGCCCGGGCTGACGAAAGCCCTGAGGCGAGCAAGGTGGCGCACGCCAGCCGCCCAATGCGAAATCGAGACATGACACTCCTCCCCCGCTGGTCCGAGACGTCCCAGCAAGCGAATATTTTGACCCAAGCCTAGCCTCAGCGGCCTGCTCGATCTATTCGGATCGTGCCAATTTGCCTTCACACTGGTGGCGTGTTGGGGCGCCACGCAAGGGTTTGGGACGGATTCTCGCCGAATAGCTCACGGTACCAGCGGGCAAACCGTCCCAACTGTCCAATGCCCCAACGATTGGCGACGAGTGCCACCGTGCAGGCACGTTCGGACTCAGAGGCGAGGTCTTGTCGGATGCGGTGAAGCCGGAGCTTCCGTACATAGGCCTGAGGCGTTTCGTCGAAGACTTGACTGAATGCCCTGAACAGCGTGCGGCGCGACGCATGAGCAGCATGAGCGATCTCGTCAATGCTCAGGGGACGTTCGAGGTGCTCAAGAATATAGGCGCGAGCGCGAGCAACGATACGGGCATGGCCTCGCGGATCGGTGCCGCCGATCGACGGTCGCGGTTGGCGTCCGACGTGTTGGATAAACATGTCTAGGAAGCGATTGCCGAGGACTTTGACACCGGATTCGTGCGTCTGCCTACCGGCATGAAGCGCCTCATATTGTTCTTCAAGCTTGGCTGCCGCATCGTCAGACAAGCGCCGTGAATGAACGCCGGTGCCGCCCAGAGAACGTAAGTCCACGATCAGGCCACGATCTTCGGCCAACGCCTCAAGGCGGTCGAATGATAACGTGACCGAGGCATAGATCGATCCCGGCGCATACAATGCGTCATGATCGTCACCCGGCATGAATATGCCGCAGTCACCGGTCGTGACCTCGTTGAGCCAATGGCGGGTCCCCCCGACGAGCCTGACGCCAATGCCGAGCGTGACCAGGGTTTCTGACAGGGGGCCTCTTAGCGCGACCCGACCTCCGATATAACCTGTGCTGAACAGCAGTCCGTCATGCTCAGCGAAAGCGAGACTGCCAGTGACCGGCCCCGGCGACATCTGTATGGCTTCGAGTCCCGCCCCGTAAACCGCATCGCTCAATTCTTCAATGCGGGAAATTCCTATTCGTGTCCAATTACCACCGGACTCCAAAGCCCGGCTCGCCTGAGCCCAAACTGGGGAGGATCGATGCATTTGGCGCGTGAAACCCCGATCGCAAGGCCCGCAAATTAGCGAGCCCGTTTGAAGGAGGTAGGCTAGCTTGGATAACGCGACACCTCAATTATTCTGACCTATGTCAGTCGAGGGGCGCTGAGAATCCCCCAAAGAGCTCGGCTTCGGAGGGTACGGAACAGATGGCCGCTTTGGGTCAAGAGGCAGTGTGTGCGAGTTCACCTGAGAATCTCGGGTACGCCAGTTGCGGATCATGTTCGGCGATCTGCCGTGACCAATAAGCGTCCAATCTAGTTGGCAAAGTTAGCTTAAATGGCAACTTGAATCATCGCCTCCGGTCAAAATCCTGTTTGGCGCGGCCACGTTGGAGCGCGCGGGCGTGGCTGTTCTCGAAATCCTGGCGGGCGGTCTGGAGCCGTTCTTCGAGATGCTTGATGCGGTGTTCGGAGGCGTGGTCGATTTCGCGGCGAACTTCCACGGCCTCCGCGCCTTGTGGCGTGAGCTGGATTTCGACTTTCGGCTTGGGCCGGGCGGCGATGCGCTGATCCAGCTCCGCCTTGGTGGCCACGCCGCTTGAGGCTTGATCGAACCCCTTCATGACTTTAGCGCTCCATGCCAGAGCCGTCGTTACGGCTGCGGGGTTTGGATGACGTGGGCTGGAGCGAAGCCATGCCCGCACTGCCCGATTCCTGGAAGTGGTCTTTTATGTCCTTCACCCGGTCCTTGGCGGAGCGGATGGTGATGCGCCCGTTCACCGGAAGGGACTCGAGCTGGATGTTGAAGCCCTGGCCATCCTTATGCGGCCAGGCCGAACCGATCCTATTGAAATAGGACTTGTCCCCTTCCCCGTCTCGTACTTGGTAAGCGATGTGGCTTGGGCCCTTCTTCTTGGTTTCGGTTTCTTCTGTCATGGTGGTTTGCCTTTCTCGTTAGCGTGGTTTGTACCCTTCCAAATATGCCCACTCCCCGTCCCGGTATTGGGGGAAAGCCGCAAACGCTTCCGGCACGCCCTCACGGATAACGCGCAGCCAGCGCCGCCCGCGCCAGCTGGCAATTGCGACGCGATCGCTCGGCGGATGGTAGGGATTGGGTAGATAGCGCCCAGCCATCTCGCGGCGCGTGAAGTACGGATATTTGTGCGCGAAGACCGGCTTCAGGTTCTTGCCGGAAATGAAGAGAATCTGCCGGTCCTCCGGCAGGCTTAGGATCTCTTCTTCCGTCATGAGCTTCCGCGCTTGCTTGGTGCGGATTTGGGCGGCGCGGCTGTGATGGGCGGCATCGATCATGGCGGCGAAGGCGTCTTCGCCGTTCATGACGCGTTGCAGCGCCTGGCGCTTCATATTCTTGGCCGCTTCCTGCTGACGAGGATCGTCATATTCGAGCGTTTCGGAACCCAGCATGTTGGCGACGAGTTGCGCGGTCTGATAGTCGCGCACGCCGAAGAACTGGCGGAGCTGCGCCGAGCCCATGAAGCCCTGCAATCCCGGCGCGCCGTAATGGCGGGTGATCTGCCCGGCATCCTGAAAGAACGCCCAGGGACGTATCCCGGCCCCGCGTCCATAGGTGAAGGCTTGAAGTAGCGCATCGAACGAACCTAGCTGCCCCGCTTCATCGACCAGCATCATGACGCGCTTAGCCCCCGGCGCGCGCGACTTGTAGAGCATGGTGCCGGTGAACATCAGGCGCAGCACGGGCGCGAGCTGCTTGAGATATTCCGCCGGAACGATGAGAATGATTTTGCAGGCGCGCATCGGATGACACAGCGCTTCCAGCGAGAAGTCCGATGACTGAAGATGCCGCTGTAAGACCGGATCGTCGAGGAAGCCCAGGCTCGCGTAGATCTCGCCCATGATGGAGCCGAACTCGCGGGGGGCGTCCTGTTGTTTGACCAGCATCTCGCCCGCCGTACGACGAACGTCGTCGAAGCATGAGGCGATCATGGCTTCGAGAATATCCGCCCAGAGCGGATTGCCGGATTCGATGAGGTTCACGATAGCGGCAAGACGCGGCAGGCTGGTCTGGCCGTTTCCTTCCACATCCGCCTTGATCAGCGCTTCGACCCAGCCGCTGGCCCGCTGCTCGAAATACTTCCCCTCCGCCGCACCAGAGACGGGAACGAGCGCGCGCGCCACGAATTTGCTATCGGCGTGAAAATTGGGGCTATCGGCCTTCAATAAGTCGAGCGGATTGCAGCCATGCTGCGGCAGACCATGCAGGCCGAAGGGATTCCAGAAATAGGCGTACTCGCCGTTCTGCGCATGCACATGGAAGGAGATGGCGGACAGCTCCCCGCGCGGATCGAGCGCAATCATGCGCTGACCCGGAGAGTTGCAGACCACGTAGCCGATGATATCGCGCAGCTTGCCCGACCCCGCCCCGCCGATGGTAAGCATCGGGGCATCGCTCTCGAGATGCAGAGCCCGCTTCCCGAAATACCCGATCTGCGGTCCCTTGGCTGTGAAGAGCCCGGCAGCCCCGAGGGCGTATTCGTCCGCCCAGGCGGCGCTGCCGAACCGATACTCTTCGTTGAAGCCGGAGGACGACATGCCTAGCGCCCTTTCCCGTAGAGGCCGACTTCGCCCTGCTTCTTGAGCTTGGTCTTCGTCTTCCAGGCAAAAACAAAACAGGCAATGCCGAAGACGAAAAGCCAGAAGACGCCCGCGCCCGCATCGGGATTGCCGCTAAAGAGATAGGCGAGCACCAGCGCAACAGCTCCCGCTATGGCCCAGTTCTTCCGTCGTTCCACGGCAGCACGGTCGGTGATTTCATTCGGTGTGAGACTCATGGATATGATCCTTTCCAATTGTGATCAGATGAAGCGCATGGCCGCCGCCAGCCCAGCCGCCACGATGGCGGTCGCGACGGTCGCGCGCGCCATGTAGAAGGTCAGCAGCGCCACCGCGATGAACCAGCCGATCTGGAAGAGATCGAGGAGATCGGTGCCATAGCGTGCCGCCACGAAGTTGCTGAACGGCTCCAGCGTGCGTCCGAAGATTTCCGGCGTGAGGATGAAAGCGGTGATGAAGGCCAGGATGTTCGCGACCGGCTCGACCGAGTCCATGAACACCTTGCGGCGCTTCTGCTGGTGATTTTGCGGGTTGAACATCGTCCGGGCTCCTTTGTCTTTCGGAGCCGACGATACGCCCGGCCTTTGCATTGGCCGGGCGATTGCCGGGAAAATGAGCCGCGCGCATGCTTTTTACCGCGCAATCAGTTCGGCGCGGCGCGGATCAGAAATGCGAAACGCGAGATCGATCAGGCGCAGGCGCTCGATTACCCGTTGCTGGGGCCTCTGACGCGGCTCCCGCTCTGCGAAATTGATGAAATCCGACAGCCAGCGAAACGAGCCGTCATCGTTGAAGACGGCATCGATATCGTCATCGCCGACCACGAACGCCTTGCCGCCCGGCCAGGTGATGATGCCGCGATAGTCGTAGATCGCATCGGCCATCCAGTTCGGGATCTCACGCCGCGAGAGACCGAGCGCCCGCGTGGCAATGGCAAGCCGCTGAAAGTGCGAGACGCGGCTTAGCTCATCGTCGGAGGCGACGATGACGACCTTGGCCGGGCGGTTCTCCCTGGGGGTGCAACAGGGACAAAGCCTGCGTCCGCAAAGCGTACATTTTGACATGGGTAGTTACTCCTTCTTCTTGTTGTTGGCGGACCGAAATCCGCAGTTTCCCTCAGAGGCTAAAGTGCATACGCTGGAAGGACGTACACGGCCTTTCAGGAATTTCTTAACCTCTTCTGTCAGGATAAAAGCCCTTCCCTAAACGCTGCAAAATCGAAGGGAAGCACAGCCCTTGCGTCTCACGTGCAAACCCAATGTGGACGCGAGGGAGAAGAAGGTGCCAAAAACGAAAAATGGAGCGCGCGGGTGCGCTCCCAAAAATCGCTATTGCATCGGAGCCAAGCTCTCCGAGCACAAATTCTTACGTCTGCTGCGCGGACTTGCCGACAACATGCCGGTGCACGAACTGGAGCCGCGCACCCATATCTCCGGCAAGACGATCCGCTCGACCTACCGGGCCCTGCGCGCCGAGCTGGCCAGCGCCGTCCGCGCTGAGCCCGAGCGCTTCGGCGGCACCGGCACGGTGCTCTTTGCTGATGGACAGCTAACGGAATGTGGCCGCGAAATCCTGCGCCGCGTCTATCGCAGCCGCGAGTTTCGTCTCTACCGGAAGCATCACGCGCCACGGCTCAAGGACGAGTTCGACGAACGCAATCTTCTCGTCAACAAGGCCGTGCGGATGTTCTGCGTCGTCGCCCTGCCGCCTGCTGGATTGGAGGCCGATGCGTCCAACGTGATCAACACCCTCCAGCTTCTCGAAGCCATCGACTTCGACCTGCCTCTGCTGCGGCGTTTCGTTGAAGGACGCCTTCCAGTCGATCAGCCAGACGGAACCGCAAACGGATGCAGCAACGAATTTCTCGATGCCGCCAGGGATGTGCCGCGCCACCATTACCCGGAGCGCCGCTTGTACGAGGACTTCCGGCGTTACCTGCTCAAGAACCCGCTGGGCCGTGATCCCGAGCCATGACAAACGCCGAGGCCGAAATCTTGCCGCATGAGCGTGCCTCTATCAACGAGGCGGGGGCGACAATGAGGGTAACCAAATGCGCACCGTCTCTTCTGCTTCTCTCTTCGCAGTTCTCTTTCTGGCTTTTGCCGTATCAACTCCAGCAAACGCTCAAGTGGCCGCGCCCGCATCGGCGCTCCCGGAACTGGCTGCCCCCTACGATCCCACCGGCTACGCGAAGGACTATGCCGCCGAGTCAAAAGATATTGTCCTGCTTGTCGCGGGCGAAGGGTTCTCCAGAACTGACGAATGGTTCTTCGAACAGAGCATGAAAAAGCGCGGCATCCCTCACAGAGTGCTCCATGAACCGAGAATTTCACCCGTCTACTGCATGGCGTTCGTCAACGGCGAGCTAATGGCGTTCAACTCCTTTAGCGATGTGCCGGACTACCGCGTGCCGTTTACCCGGATGGGTCACCTGGTCGCGCTGACAGAGAACTACCTGGAGGACCACTACCCGGGCTATTTGACCAGGTAGTCGGCAACGCTGTCCGCGTCTGTCTTCTCGGGTTTGGAGAGATCGCCTCTCTCCTTCCGCTTTTCGGTTCATCGGCGGACCTGACCCCTTCCATCCCTGACTCCACGCGCTCTATCGCGGACGCCGCCGGGGCCGGAGCTTTACGCTCCTTCGTCAATGCCCTGCCCGCTCCACGTTCCGTGTTGGGCATGACGACCCGGCTTGAAGCGCCGCGATCCCTTTCGCGCATGGGCTGGAAGGTCCGGCCCGCAAACAACGAACCGAAAGGACATCAAAATGAGCAATCCACTTCCCAAATCCCGGCCAAGCCACCGCGTCAGCTTTGCCCGCATCGTCGGTACAGATGAGAAGGGCAACGACCGCCTCGGCTCCGCCCGCGAGATCGGCAGCGTCTGGCCGCGCAAGAACGGCACCGGCAGCATCATCCGCCTCGACTTCATTCCGATCGAGCTGACCCAGCACCAGGGCGTGCTGTTCCTCAGTGAAGTCGCGGACAAGTCCGACGACCAGGGAGGGTTCGCAGCATGATCCTCTCCCTTCTCACCAATCCTAACCTAAAGACCGGCTCGCCGTTCGCGGCGAGCCCCCGCCTCCGGCGAAACCGCGCACCGTTCGAGTTCTACCCGACGCCGCCCAGCGCCATCCGCGCTTTGCTGGCAGCCGAAGAGTTCTCGGGCAGCATCTGGGAACCGGCATGCGGCGACGGTGCCATCGCCCGCGAGTTACTTGCGCACGGCTATGACACCACTGCTACCGACATTACTGATTGGGGCTATGGCGAGCCCGGCCAGGATTTCCTGGCCGCAGGCAAACCGCTGGCGCGCAACATCGTCACCAACCCGCCCTATGGGCGCGGTCTGGCCGACAAGTTCATCCGCAAAGCGCTGGGCTTCACCGCGCAGACCGGCGGGCGCGTTGCAATGCTGTTGAATATCGCCTCGCTCTGCCACCCCTCACGGCACGACAGTTACATCTGCAAACCGCCGAGCGTCATCTACGCGCTCGACGAGTGCATCTGCTGGCCCTGCGGCGAGCCGCAGCTCGCGACCAGGCACACCACCAAGCACCGCTATGTCTGGATGATCTGGGATCACGGCTTCACCGGCGAAACCGTCTTTCGCTGGCTCTCCACCGCGCCGTTCCAAGAGGGCTGAGCCGACACTACTCAGAGAAACGAAGAGTGGGCTGAGTTAGCCCGCGATGGAAGACATGAACCGTCCCGAACTCGCTTCAATTGGGACTTGGACCGTCAATTGCCCATGGATGTGATTCGGGTCGACCCACATGCTTCTGATAGTATCCAGCCCCGTAGTTTTGAGGTTTGCGTGCAATAATATCAGCACCCGAAAAAGTTAGTTTTGATGAGGTTTTTCCGGCGAGAAAAAGCTGGACACTGTCTTGTGGCCCTCCTGCAAGGGCAACTGCGCGATAACCGTTCTCGCGAAGTTTCTCAGCCTGACGTTGAATAGAGTAGATGTAAACCTCGTTCATCGTTCCGTCGTAGTGCAGCACCAGTTGCGGAACCGGATTCAGGGAAGTCCACGCAACTTCTTCCGGGGTATAAACTTTGCCTTGCCCCGAAACAGAAGCTTCCGCATCATCGTCCGCAATCGGTAGTTCGATCGGAGCTTCTTCTGCGTGAGTAGGGACGATGGCGCTCAGCATGCCGTCCAAGACTACTGCGCTGGTTATGAATATGAGTGTCCGGCACACAACGCGCGCGCACTTTGGAGAAGACATCTGTCCGGTCGAATGAACGTGGACCATACTGATTTTCCTAACATTGATTGGAGACCAGCGCACGAGATTCTCTACTCAGATTGTACGCTGTGTCGGCATTTCCGGTTCAACATGCAATCAACCTCGCTCGCTCCGGATGCGCGATCTTGAAAGCGAGATCGATTACGCGGAGACGCTCGACAACACGCGCTTGGGGACGTTGACGAGGAGGTTCTTCGGCGAACTTCATGAAATAGCCGAGCCAGCGATAACTGCCGTCGTCGCCGAACACCTCTTCGATTTCGGGGAGACCGTGTTCGGTACCATTTGGCCAAAGAATACGGCCCTCATAGTTATAGATGACATCCGCGAGCCAGTCCGTGATCGCTCGGCGGGGTAAGCCAAGAGCCGCCGTGGCGATGGCGAGACGTTGGAAATGGTGGGGTGAGCGTAGTTGAAAGTCGCTCGCAACCGTCACGGTCTCTCCAGACGCGTCGGCACGTTCCGCATCGCGCGCAACATAAAGACCCGCAAACTCGCCTTTGAACTTTTCCATCGCCGCATCTCCTTCTCGCCGGACTTCGCATGAGCGGCTCGGGACGGAATCCGCCCTAAACCGTTTTCATGCGGTCCAAAGGGATGCGTGTTTTCAGGGAAGGCTTGAAAAGGATGCCCGCTTCGCCAAGCTCAAACAATCCCCTTCCCGGCCCGACTACACAGATCGGGAAGAAGACGGGGCGGAGCCGGAGACGGGAGCCTTGAGTTTGTGCGAAAACTGGCTTCCCGAAATTCCGCACGCCTGAGTGGAGCAAGGCACCCGTGAGCCAGTCACCTGCCCGCAATCCCCTGCGCAAACATGCCAAGCTGGACCTTGTGCAAACCGTGCAGGCGATCGATCTATTCGGCCAGGGCGTGGGCATAAACATCGCCGCCAGAGCCATCGACACGACGCGCAAGACGATGCGCGGGCTCTATATCGATTTTCGGGACAGGCTCTCAGACCCAGTCTTCGCCCGCTGGCACCGCGCCAACGCGGCCCTGGTAAACGTCACCGGCGCAGAAGAAATCGCGCTCATCAAAAGCGCCATGCTGGAGTTGCTCGCCGAGTGCCACGCCCACGATACATGCTATCGCAACTACCGCGCCGGGCGGCGCGTTGATCCCATCTGCCGGGCTTGCCCGCTGCATGGAAAGTTTGGATCAAAGGATAGGGACCGCGAGGCGGCAGACGCCATCAATGCCCTGCGCGGTTTCTATCACGCGCTGAACATTTACGCCGAACCGGACCGCGACCCGGGATCGCTCTTGCGCGCCAGGCTCATTCACATGGTCACGATCGCCACGGTGCTTCAGAACAGCCGCAGGCTTGAACGCAGTCGCTGCGATCCGACACAAAAGACGTTCCTGTCGTTCGGGACCTTCCGCGCCGTGCTGGTCGAGCACCTTCTCGATCACCCCGCCTGAAGCCGATGCATGCCCGCATTTTGAGGGCCGCGTGTGATTGCCCCGTCGATTCTCAGGCGCGGACAGCGCGACTCGGGTGCGTGCGGCATCGCCATTAGCAACGCCGAAGGACCTGATGGGCGGGGGCGGAAGTCAGAGCACCACCATCTCCGCCAGGGTTACGAAGGACGATCCGGATTCTAGTTTGAGCACCACCAGACATTGTTGGCCGCATGCCAGAAGTGTTCGGCCGCAGTCACGATATTGTAATTGTCGATGGATGCAGAGGTCCCCATGCCTCCAACGAAATGCATTCCGGAAGGACATGTCGCCCATGAGTAATGGGCATCATCGCGCATGACGACACGAGGCCCGGTGCCGGAGCTGCCGCCTACTTTGAAGCCGGTGAACGATATGACCTTTCCGACCGCCGAGCCACCGTCGGCAGAAGCCTCCACCTGAACCACATATCCGGCATCGAAGTAGATGGTAGCAGAACACGATATACGGCGTTCAGTAGCGCTCGAAGTTTCCGCAGCGTTGCAAAATGTATCGGTAGGCGGTTCGGCACGGCGGATGCGGAGGTGGAAGGTTTCGTCGGAACCAAGCCCGGTGCCCAAAGCAGAAGCACTGAAATGGTAAAAGCCCGCTTCTGGAATCGTGTACGTGCCCGTAGTGGTTGAGAATACACTGGCGCCGGTTTCGCTGTTGAGTTGGTTTATGTCCAACTTGTACCAAGAGCCTGGTGTGGTGAGCGCTGTAGTGGAGGCAGACCAAGCGTAAAAGGCGATAGGGCTACCACCGCCAACCGACCCCGCCGATTGCCAGACACTGCCGTCACAGATGAGCAGGATCTGAGCGCCGTCCTGATCGGCGCTGGCGTTCATTCGAGTCGCGCCTGCGGACAGGTCCGCACAGGACTCACCAGGCGCGGAGTCGTGCCCCTCGAGCTGCGCCATGGCCGGAACACTCGTGACCATAAAGACGACGGCGAAAAGGGCGTGAAGAAAGCGCTTAGTCATCGGCGGCCTCCGCTTCTGCGGAGGCGCTCAGGCGGTCTATCACCCCATCGGGGCCGATATCGGCCAGCGTACCGACATAGGCGATATCACCGGTGACGATCAGGCCGGATTTGTCCAGCACCGCAACGGGCTGATCATCGACGATGAAGACGAAGGCACCTCCGGTCTGATCCGTTTCGATCCGAACCGGCCACGGCGCAGACGATGCTTCGTCCGTGTTCTGCGCCGAAGCGGACGCGGTGGTAAAAGCCGAAAGGCAAATCAGTGACAAAAGAACAAAACGCATGGAACTCTCCCCCAAACAACAGTTGAAAACCAATCGGCCACCGAGAGCTTTGGCTCTGGTGACCGGGAGTTAGAAACCGTCATGTCATGAAAACGGCGCGGCGATCTTTAGCCGCGAGCCTGGCCGCGCCGAAGCGCGAGCAAAGGCGGAAGCCTGTACATGCACCGCCGCCTCCCGGTCGATAACCGAGAAGCGACATCTCTGGCGCGTTACGCCATTTTTTCATGGAGGACGCACCAATCACGGCTGATGCCAGCCGCATGACATAGGGGTTTCTAAGCCCCGGCTGAAATTATTCAGCTAATATTATTGTAGATCATCTGTTTTTATATTGAAAGAAAATAAGTACACATTAGCTCTTGGACGAATATATTCTTCTCTTTTTGACTTATATCCCGGTATTACGGTAAAATATATTGAGACTATGTGTGAGGGGATGTATGGGGGAATTACCGGAAACAGCATTAGACTTGCAGGCCGTGTTCTTCGAAGCGGTGCGCCGTCAGGATTTCGACGACCTCCAGAACGAATTGGCTGGGCGCGAGACGGGCCGGTTGGAGCGATTCTTGAGCCCCGATGAGCGCGAGCGCATCAGGGACGGCAAGTCCAAAGGCGAGCGTCAGGCCGAGGCCATGACACGCCTGCAGTGGATGCTGGCGAACAACGCTGAATACGCCGCCCTCTACGACGACACCTTCGACAAATTGCGAGAAGCCGAACAGGCGGCGGAACGCGCCCTTGAAAAGGCGCGTCTTGCCCTGGCGAAGGCGGAGCGGGACTTGCAGGCGACACTCGATAGTGCCGCGCGCCTGCCGGACGGCACGCGCGTGTTTAGGGATGAGCAGGGCCGGGTGCGGACCGTCCACGGTGCAACGGTCAGCGACCTTGATGCAGCCAGTATTGAATGGTCTGGGGACGAACCGGCCTATGAGCAGTTCCTAGGAAACCGATCTACAATCGAAAGCCTCGGCGGCCGGATTGATAAGATCGAAAGGATGCAGGTCGAAGTACTTGGCCACGCGCGCAACGTGCTCGACGATGAAGACAATCTCGCATCAACCGAGGAGTTGGAAAACCTGCGCCAACAGATCGACGAGAGCACCGAGTACTTCAATCAGGATCTCGTTACGACAACTCCATCAGATGCGCCTCAGCGCACCGCAGACGTTCAGCTCCCCATGCTCAACTAGCATCAGGCTATTTGAATGGTCCACACGCCTTCTCGAGAATGGCGACGATAGTGCCGGTTGGATGAAACTCGGGATGCTTCTCGATCGTCCTTCGAATTTGCTCGTTGCGTTCCGCCTTCGCCTCTTCACTGACGAAGTACCAGCGGTCGATACAGGTCGCCATTTCCTTCCGGGTCTGGGTCGCAACCACGCCCGCCATGCCGATCGACGTCTGGATGAAGGCGTTCTGGGCCTCGGTGTCCCACGAGAGGAAGGTTCGGGCATTTGCGCGCCCATCTGCATGCGATGGTATGGTAATTGTCACCCATACCGCCATAAAGCTTGCGACGAACAGTAGTTTTCTGCTCAACATAAACGATCGTTATTGAAGAGGAGAGAAAATAGCGCAGAAATGAGAAGTATATACTTGGAAACCGGCGGGGAATTGACGCTTTATGGTTCAAGCAACGGCTACTTAGTCGTCTCGGCAAAAGGGATCGATTTTGGCGAGGTGACGACATGACGTACCTCTATTTTCCAGACATCAAGGCGCCCGGGCGGCGGATTGGATACGCGCGGGTTTCCACCCAGGACCAGAAACTGCGCATACAGCTTGACGCGCTCAAAGCCGCGCGGTGCGATCTGGTTTTCAAGGATCACGGAATCTCGGGCGGGAAGGCCAAACGCCCCGGCCTCGATAAGGCACTCAGGACTTTGGAAGCTGGCGATATCTTGGTGGTCCTCAAGCTCGACCGGCTGGGCCGCTCAGTCCAGCACCTCTCGGACCTGCTGGTGCGCTTTCGAAACGAGGGTATCCATTTTTGCTCGCTGGCCGAAGGCATCAACACGGCAACGCCCGGCGGCAAACTCGTCTATCACCTCTTCGCCGCCTTTGCCGAATTCCAGCGCGATATCATCCAGGAAAACACCGTGCTCGGCCTGGAAGCCGCGCGCGAACGCGGGAACAAGCCCGGCAGACCGTACGCCCTGTCCATAGGCGACATCCTCAACGGCCATGCACTGGTCGCTCAGGAGGGGCTGACCATTGGCAAGGTCGCCGAACGCTACAAGGTCTCCCACGCCACCATGACGCGGGGGTTTAAGAGGGTGGGGCTGGATCGGATGCATTAGCGAGCACGAGGAGACGGAAGGGATCACGATCAACGGAGCCACCTGACTGGTTGGCCGCACTTTGAACTTGCCCGAATTTGGCTTTTTCGCGTTCCGCAAGATGTGTGCTGTATTACAGCACCATCTCGTCTCGGACGGCTTCGCCGCCTCGGCAAGGGGGTCGCTGCGCACCCCCGTTGCATCCCCCGCGCCCTGGCGTAGCTATCAGCATCGAGCCTCAGCCACGCCAACGAAACGTCCGGTCGTTTCATCTCCGCTCAGGGACTTCCATTTCCCCGAGACCCCAAGGCCAACCCTGCGCGGATTGGATGCCGTCACCGTCTTGTCCGCTGAACCACGCGCGGGAAACTTCGGCTCTCCCTGCACCCATCGATCAGGAGCCTATCGCGCGCCCTGAACCCCACTAGCCGGACTACGCAACGACGCCCGCCCAGCTAACCGGCCATCAAGGAAGCGCTCAACGCGCCATTTCGCTGACAAGCGAACGTCCCATCCGCAAAGCTAGGGAAACTAATAGACCGTTTCCGATGCTTTTCTTGCCTTCCAGACGCGCAGCGTTCCCTCCTTCGTCCACAGAGCAACGTAGACACCATGAAGGCCCGAATCGTCGTCAAAGCTTTCGCGCCGCTTGTACTTGTGGAGATCGATATGAAATACGAGGCTGCGATTCAGCGTCGACAACGCGCCATCAAGCCAGTCCGGCTGCGCCCAGAGCACCCTCCCTTCATCCTGAAACCACGCCCGATTATCGTCAGGATCTGGTCTCCATTGCCCCCAGACCTGACTCTTCAGCGCAAGATTTCCGTCTTGTGTTAGCCAATCTATGTCATCCGCGTCAGGCACCAATCCGAGGCTGGTGGTGAGCCCTCTTCCTAACCGGGGACGAATAACCGGATACTCCGTCGCAAACTCGTCACCTACATCGATGCCAACGGGATATCGCTGCGGCACCCAGACAAGTGGTTCGAACTCGCTGCTTTGCACATCGCGGTCTACATAGCCGTTGGGGTCGAAAGCGGGTAACCAAATCTCATGGTCCGGTTTGCGGGCAAATGTCTTTAATCGGCCAATAACCCCTTTGCGCCGCGTCAGAGCCGAGCTTATCCGTACAAACACGCCATCGCGCGATCGCCACACGCCATATAGCGGAACAGGCTGGCCTAGGCTCTCGCCAGGAAAGCCTAGTTTCCGAAACAGCTCGCCCTCCTGCGCCAACACGTCCTTGTTTTTTATGCGCACTGTGAGCGGCTGCGCTGCCTCCTCAGGAACCGCATCCTTTCGGTCTGAAAGCCACGCCCCATCCTCAAAGGAAACATCGTGCTCCTTGAGCCACTCGATCCATGGGCGGGCATCAACGGCATCGTAGCTGTCCCTGATGACAGGCTTGGATTTCGCAAGCTTCGTCGCCGCTCCCAACATAGCGTGTTTCTGAACACTTTCGCGATAGCTCTCATGGCGGTCCGCATGGCTTCGGCGATACCGAACATGACCCGAAAAAAATTCCATGTCCCTAGCTTCGGGCCACCGCCGCTGTACTTCATCTGCAATCTTGTCGACGGCTTCCGCTTCGCAAATGCCGAACAGGCGAGCAAAACCCGAAACCTCGTGCTTGTTAAATTCATAGTCAAAATGAAAGCCCGACTTGGATTCAACAGCCTTTGGCCATGCGCCTCGCTCCTCGTAGCCCTTCGCCGGAGTGTAGACCTTCTCCCACAGCTTGGAGATCTCAGGTGAAGGTCGTTGCGAGCCCGAGATATGCTGAAGACACCGGATGATATGAATTTTGTTGACGGCGTGGATGTCCTCGCGGCGGACTAGGCGCTCAAGCGGCTCCTTCAGATAGTCCAGGGCTTTTCCATGGTGCAGGCAAGCCCGCGCCAAGCCCATAAGCAACCATTGCTGCGCATTTAGGAATGATGCGCTCAAGCCTTCGCTAGTAAGTGCTGCCACTTGAGTACGGTCATAGCAGTCCAGTAGAGCTGAAAGCTCAGCATTCAGGCCGAGATCAGCAAGCCCTGTGATACACCGCGCCACTCTCCATCTTACAAATGCGTCCTCATTCCCAAGGAGGTGCCAGGTGATCTCCGCAATCATGGTGCTTTGGTTGTCGGACGGTACAAACGAGTCCTTGAAAGCACCCTCCCCGACTTCGTCGCCAATCTGGGCGGCTGGGCCAGATAGCAGGTCTTCAAGCGCTTCCCGGTTCACTTTGTCGGAGGCGAGCTGACAAAGACTCGTCGCGAGCTGAAGCCATTCATCGCCAGAGAGCTCTAGCTTCTCCCGCGCTACGGTGTCGAAAACGAGGTTGAGCACAAACTCGGCGTCGTCGCAAAACTCAACCAAGCCGCTGATTTCACGAGACACTCCGGTATATCTCAGCTCAAATAGCTCCGAGCCCTTGAGTTCAAAGAGTCTCTGAACAAAGGCTTTCTTATTCGACGAGACGTATGCTGACGACGTCTCCCACGCGGCAACGGTTTCCTTTAAGACTTCAACCGTGTCATCGAAAGACAGCTCTCCCAGCTCCCCAAGCGTCGAAATGAATTCGGCCTGCCGGTCGAAGGGACAATTCTCCCGCAAGCGTTCGATAATGCGCTTGCCTGAATTGAACATAAATCGCCGATCACCTCGAACGGCGCGGATTGCCTCGTCGATTGAGTGGGGCGAGGACACATCGCAGGATTTCACAATCCCCTCGAATGACTCCTCGCTCTTACGCCGTTCACTGTCCTTGTTCTTCCTACTGGCATACTGAGGCTTGTCATTGGTCGTGTCATGACGCTGATTCTCTTCATCCGTACGCGCGCGTGACCTGTCGACGAGCTTTTTAAGACATTCGATATCCGAGGCATTCGCGACTTGTGGAAACCTATCCAGTGCTTCCAGCAAACTTGTCCAAAGGTAACTTGAGCCGCCAAACGGGTGCTCGAACTTCATCTTCTCAAGTGCTGCACGCCAAACTGCCTGACGGCTGCTATTATCACTTGACGCGTCAAAAATATCGCGCAAGCCGTCTCCGATTTTCCATTCATGCCAACCCACCTCTTTGCAAAGCAGCAGCATGAAGGCGGCACGCCGAGCATCGAGGTGCCCCGATCTTGCTAGGAAGCAGGCGAGTTGGGGCAAGCCATATGACAGGTTCGCGGTATCTTGGTCTGCCCATCTGACAAGCTTGTAGATGGCCGACATGCCGATCGACTGTGCAGCGGCATGTCCAAATAGCGTCCAACCAAATTTGCTAGGTTCGTAGTGGAAAATCGTCTGACAAAGATTCATCAAACGATGGCCAAGCGCTAGATCAAGCCATCCGCCGCGTTGCTCTGCTGCATAGTGCAATAGCGAATAGATTGTGTCGAAGTCATCGCCTCCCATCTGATCGAGTTGTGTGAGCCCCTGACGGAAGTATTGCTGCGCCTCGACTCTACCCATGGGCAACAACGCTTCCGTGAGCCGCGAAAACTGCTCGCTCCGCTGCTCAATCGACTCATCCTGGCGGATAGCATCCGAAATCGTTTTGGCAAACTGCCCAGCAATAATGTGAAGGTTCGAATGCCGCGCCATCACGAATAGGGTTTTCAGTTTGTCCTGGATCGTGAAGCGTCCGCGGCTGATGATCTCGATCAGTTTCCTGACGTCCTCTTCGGACACGCTTCGTCCATGGCGTAAGAATATCTGTGCGAAACCGAAACCCACATACCTGCACAGCTGATCCCGCGCTGTCTCAGACGCCCATGAGATATCAAATCGGAGGCGGCTCTCCCACGTTTCCAAGAATTTCTGAAAATCTCTCTCTTCAATTTCACGGCGAGCAAGAACGACCTCCTGAAGCGGTGCTGCAAGAGCAATGACCAACGCGCTTCCCTTGGCAATGTCATCACATTCTCGTCGGTCGAACTGCCTTGTGGTGCCTTTTTCCTTTTTGCTCTTCCCTCGCTTCTTAGGGTCAACCTTCCCCAAGCCAGCCAAATAGCTAATCAGGCTCGAGCAATCCGCAATTGACTTAAGAGCGCGCGTCGCCTTGACTTCACGAGGCATAAGGTGGTGGAGCCGGACTTGCTGACCGGCCGCCCATGCGGAAACGCACACGCTTAGTATGGGTGCCCAACTGCGGAACGGACCGTAACGGTCTCCGTAGTCGTACCCCGATGGCCGACGAGCCTCGATCGTTTGGACAATGTTTCGCGCTGATTGGCGGGAGTTATGAATTAGCGCAGCCAGAGCGGCGTCGCTCAGGGCACGCTGCTGCAATCGTTCATAGTCATTGCCTTCGTCTAAAACACTGTTCCCGATCGCCGTTGCAACCGCACTTGCTGCACGGGCAATCCGTTTCAGACTTTGATGATGAAGGCTTCGCGTGCTCGCCAGCAGCGAAACCTGAAGCGCAAGCGATTTGCAGTTTTTGCTCGAGGCGAACTCGACCAGACTGGGAAGCACGTTCTCCCCGGTACAATATTCATACTGCTCCAGAAGCGCGATGGCCTCCTGACACACCGAAAGCGCAAACGGGAAGCTCCACTTGATAATGTTGCTGTCTGCTAAGGAGGGAGCACCTTGAATGAAATTTAGAAAAACAATAGCAGCGAAGTCCGACGCTGATGGGCCGGAGCGATCAAATCGGTTGTCGTCGTTTCTGTTTCGATAGTGCCAGTTGATCCAGCCAATCGCGCGATGATGGTGGATTGCTGCATCTTCCATCTCGCCCTGAAAAGCAAAGGCCACGGTGAGCCGCACGTCCCTCTCGCCGCGCCAGCCGGTGCGATCCTGAAACAGACGGCGCGATACGTCTTGGTCGCCCAGGAACACTGCCACGCCGGGGGAGTGTCGAATGAACTGGTCACCCTTCGCATTTGCGGCAGCAACCTGCGCGAGTTGCATCGTGAGCCTGAGTACCCGGTCATAGTCTTTGACTCGCACAGCAAGACTGAAAGCTGCTTGAAGTCGCAAGAGCCGCAGTCTACGGCGACCGTATTCGGACTGGATGCTTGCAGGAAAATCCTGAGATGCAGAGAGTGCATAGGCACGATCACTGTCGCTTATTGCGACAAGAAACCGGGGCAGCGCCTCTGCGGCATAGACCGACGATTTTTGACAAGCGCGGAGCCGGTCTGCGATCTCCTGTTGGGCCTCGGACTCTGAGGCATAGCTTTCGCGTATGAATGTCTCAGTGGGCTCGTCGCGAAAAATAGCCCCATGCTTCAGGACCTCAAGCATGGGCGCAAGATCGGAGACAGCACTGTTGACCTTCGACCCGGACCACCCCAGCGCGGCAGACATTTCTTCAAGCGGGATTGGTGGAGGCAGAAGCGAAATGGCCGTGAAGAACTGCTTGACGTCGCCATCGCTCCATCCAGCCTCATAGAGATCCCGATCTATCTTCTCGCAGCGCTGGCGAATCAATTCCTCGACCGTGATTTTCTTTTTTGGAACTGTCCCCGAAACATTCTCGTCCCAGCTTTCGACGAGATATTCCAGCACGCGCGCGTTTCCTCCAGACCGCGCAAGTGCTGTTGAGAATTCTAGCTGTGTGAGATCGCCGCGCCTGCTCTTGAGAAACTCCTGGGTCTCATCTCTTGTAAAGGTGGTGAGTTCAAATCGCTCCACTTCGCTCGTGCCGATAACGGAATCCATGCGATGAGGCCGGGCCGTCAACACAAGCTTGACGCCGTCGATGGGCTCGCGGCTTAGGCTTGCAAGGAGCAGTCTCGGAAACGCCTTCTCCTGTCGGGTATTTGCCTCAAGTTGTGCATTGTCAGCCGCATCTATGATGACCAGGAGGCCCTTCTTGCTCGATTGCGTGCTGACCGTCTCTGCCGTCTGCTTCAATCGCTTGCGGGCAGCCTTGATCAGAGCGTCCGAGTCTCCGTCTGTTGGAAGCTGCAGATCACACAAGCCTCGTGAAGCCAGTTCGTTCACTATCTGCAGCAACCCGATTTTTGGAAGGTGCCTGGACTGGTCTTCGGAGCGGTAAGATCCGCCGCCAAAGCAGTCGAAAATTACGGTTTCATAGTCGTCGGCAACTTTGTTGGCCAGGCTTTGAATGAAGACCGTTTTGCCAACTCCGCCGTCGGCAAAGATAAATACTGGCTTCGTTTCGTTTTCTATTTTTGTTCGGGCTTCATCCAACGCCTCGCGTTCAACTACAACGCCAACATCGACGAATTCCGTTTCAGCGGGGAAGAGATCGTCCTCAGAATCACAGCCAAGCGCGTCAAGAATGTCTTCTCGTTTAATTAGGTTGTTGCGCTGCCCTGAAACTCCCGCTTTTTCCCTTACCAGTTCTTCGAGACTGTGCAGACGGGCGCGTGCCTGACTATCCGTCCCGGGACTCCAACTGCTCAACGTGCGACGGAGTTTTAGATTTTGAGCAGTGAGGCTCTCTGTAGATGCGTGAAATTCCGTCAATGCGAATAGCCGCTTCGCCTCGACGCCTTTTTCTTTGCACCAATTTACGAGGTTTCCATACTGCACTTGCGCCGGGCCCTGAGCTGGTTGCGTTCCCTCCTTCAGGCATTTGATTGATTCCCACAATTGGTCAGCAAAAACGGCATTGGTTACAAATGAAAAGGAAAGCTTCGACTTAACTTCTTCCTCCGAGAACTGTTCTTCGTACCCAAGCAGGCTGGCTGCAAATTTTTGAATTGTTTGCTTGAGGTACGAGGATGTAACGGTTCCCGGGGTTGCTTTATATTTGAATTGTAGGGTTTGCTGGGCTTCGCATGTAGCAAAGCTATCTCCTTGCCCGAAAAATAAGGTCAGATCCGCGATGTCCCCGGCTTCTTTGCCGGGCTTGGCCGACTCACTTGTGGACAGCCCTTCGACCGCGATTGCATGCAAGTCGTCCTGAGGAAAGACGAGCTGTAACGCACGCCGGGCCGCCCATCGTTCGTGAAATGTGTGGCCCGCACGCGATGCTCTGACTTCGTCTATGGCATTATTGTCCTTGCTCAACTCTGCACCAACATACAAATAGGTTGCTTTTGAAGAGCCATATATTGGCATATTGGATTTGCCGAACACAATATATTGCGTGCAGGTTTTGCGTGCTTGGACGAGTAGTTGTGCTGTCTTTGGTTCCAGCGCGCGCCCGTCGGGCCGGGCTGTCGTGCACCGAGCCCAGTTTTGCCGGTCTCGGCCGTCCGGCATCCATCCCTTGCGCATAGTCGGTTGGCAGCCCCGCAGGGCTGACAATCTTTTCTCTCCGCTGCAAGCGCAACCAAATTTACCAATCTATTGATTGGCAAATTTGCCTTTAGTGAAAATCAATTGATATGCAAACTTTCAATGTTTGCATATCAATTGATTGACTTCTATTGCCTTTTCGCATATCATATAATATGCAACAAGGGGCATTTTGCCCATGAGATGATAGGCAATGAGCGTTAAAGACACAGCCAGAAGGCAGTACGCGCGGATCGTAGACCGCGCCGCCGAGCAGTTTCGCAACATCCACCGGCCCAAGGACGGATGGATTGCCTTGCTGCGCCAGGCGCTCGGAATGTCCGGCGCCAACGTTGCCGCTCGCATGGATGTCAGCCGAAACGCGATCTACCAGGCCGAGCGGAACGAACGCGAGGGGGCGATCACTATCGCTCAGATGCGGAAAATTGCCGACGCCATGGATGCCGAATTTGTCTACGCCGTCATACCCAAAGGCAGCGTAGAGGACGTAATACGCACACAGGCTCACCGCAAAGCGGAGGCTCGCGTCCGACGCGCAAGCTCGCATATGGCGCTCGAAAGTCAGTCACTCCCAAGCGAGCAGACCAAACGGCGGATTGACGACCTCGCCGAACAGCTCGTTCGCGACATGCCGCCGGACTTCTGGGAGATCAAATGACCTTCCAGGAACCTGACGGCGCAACTCCCCTCGATCCCGACGAGCGGCAAGGACTCAAATACAATCACATCACAACGCGCGGCGAACTCGACGAGCTGGAACAGGCCAATATCGAGCAAGGACTAGCCTGGGCCGCAAAGCGGCGCAGTCGCGACGTATTCGACGACGGCTTTATCCGCAGACTTCATAAGAAGCTCTTCGGCGACGTATGGACATGGGCCGGGACATACCGGCAGACGGAGAAGAACATCGGGATCGATCCCCTCCAGATCCCCGAACAATTGCGGATGCTGCTCGGCAATGCACGCTATTGGGCGGAGAATAACGTCTATTCGCCGCTTGAGGCCGCCGCGCGCTTCCACCACAAGATGGTGCAAATACATCCGTTTCCAAATGGCAACGGTCGCCATGCCCGCATCGCCGCCGATCTCATGCTCGAAGAGGTTTACGAGCATCCACGAGTCGCATGGGCCAGCGGCTTTGATCTTCAAGCGGACAATGAAAGGCGGCAAGCCTACCTTGCCGCCCTGCGGGCAGCCGATCGCGAAGACTTTGCGCCACTGCTCGCGTTCGTAGGCGCAGTAGAACCAGCGAAAACCTGATGCGCGAGAAGTACGGCTACCTCAATGACGAGCGCGCAAAATCCTAGAGCCCTTAGACCGCTCCGGGGCTCACCAAGAACCACCGGCCTTTGGTTTCGGGGCTGCCCGTTTCTAGCTTTGCATCTTGCCGCTGCCGGGCGGCTTGCGGCATCAACCCGCTTCCCGATGGTTCGGGGTATGACACCGCCGCCCGCTGGCGGCCTTGTTGATGCTTCGCGACGGGCAGGCTCCGAGAACCACAGTCTTACTCCGGGTTCCTTGGATCGCCACCGACTTCGCAAGTTCCCCCCGGCCCGTTCCCGCACCGGCGATATCCTTTTCTTATGGAAAGGAGAGAGCCATAGCCCTCGATATCGAAAAATACCGCCCGTACATCGATCATTGCGACATGACCGAGGAGGAGAAGACCGCATTCCTCGAAGCGCTATGGTCGATCATGGAAGCGTTCGTGGACGATGCCTGGGGCCGCAGTCCCACACAACTTTGCGAGGCGGAAATCGAACAAAAATCTCGTAATAACCCATTGAAAATGATACAATATTTGCATGCAGACAATGACGACAAACCAGCAATCCCGCCCCGCGCGAAAGACCAAACGAAAAAGAAAAACAACGGCTAAGCCGGTCCTTTCGGCGACGCCCGAAAAGGCCGTCATCTATTGCCGCGTGTCCAGCGCGGCGCAGATGCGCAAGGGCGACGGGCTGGGCTCTCAGGAAACCCGTTGCCGGGAATACGCGCAGCTCAAAGGCTATGAGGTCGTCGAGGTGTTCCGGGACGAAGGAGCCTCGGGCAGCATGATCCAAAGGCCGGGCATGCTCAGTATGCTGGCTTTCCTGAAACAGCACCGCCGCTCGCGTACCCATGCCGTCCTGATCGACGATATCAGCCGCCTTGCCCGTGGGCTTGATGCGCATATTCAACTGCGCACGGCCATTTCATCGGTCGGCGGCAAGCTGGAGAGTCCGTCCATCGAATTCGGGGAAGACTCTGACAGCATGCTGGTCGAGAACCTTCTCGCATCCGTCTCTCAGCATCAGCGTCAGAAGAATGCCGAGCAAACGCGCAATCGCATGCGGGCCCGCGCAGCCAATGGCTATTGGGGCTTCGGCGCGCCGGTCGGATATCGCTACGAGAAACTGACCGGACATACCGGCAAGGTGATGGTGCCCGACGAGCCTTTGGCGACCACGATCCGCGAGGCCCTCGAAGGCTTCGCATCGGGCCGATACGAGACCCAGGCCGAGGTGCAACGCTTCCTGCTGCAATGCCCGCACTTTCCGAAGGACCGCAAAGGCGAAGTCCATCCACAGCGCGTTGCCTCATTGCTCACGCAGGTCCTCTATGCCAGTTACCTTTCGATGCCGGAGTGGAACCTTGTTCTGCAGCCCGCCAAGCATGAAGCGCTGATCAGCTACGAGACGTTCACCCGCATCCAGGAGCGCCTGGAGGGCAGGACAACAACGGCCCCTGTGCGGCGGGATGCCAACGAGGACTTCCCGCTACGGGGCTTCGTTGTCTGCGGTTGCTGCGGCCATCCTCTCACCGCCGCATGGTCGCGCGGCAAAGGCGGGCGTTACGCCTATTACTCCTGCTACCAAAAAGACTGCGCGGAGAGCCGCAAATCCATTCGCAAGGAAAAGATCGAAGGCGCGTTTGACGAGTTGCTCGATTCGATCTGCCCGTCAGAGGATGCGCTCTTTACCGCACATGCCATGTTCAAGGAGCTGTGGGACAGCAGCAAAGCCTCCGCACAACAAGCCGCAGGCGAAGCCAGGCGGGAACTGGAAGCCGTCGAAGGCAAGATCGGTCAACTCCTGGAACGGATCGTTGAAGCGAGCAGCGACGCGCTTGTCGACGCCTATGAGACGCAGATTGAAAAGCTTGCGGCCCGCAAGGCCCTACTCAGCGAAAAAGCCGCTGCAAACGGGAGCCCACGCAAACCCTTCGAGGAGAGTTTTCGAACTGCCTTCAACTTCCTCGCAAACCCGCGCGTTCTATGGGATTCCGGGCGTGCAGACCTGCGCAAGACCCTGCTCAGACTCACGTTTACGGGCCGTGTTGCCTATGACCGTTTGAAGGGTTTTCGAACCCCCGAAACCACCTTGCCCTTCAAGGCTTTGCGCGACCTCGGGGCAGGTGATTCAGGTTTGGCGCGCCGGGGAAGATTCGAACTCCCGACCCCCAGATTCGTAGTCTGGTGCTCTATCCAGCTGAGCTACCGGCGCAAAAGCCATGGCACCGCAATGGCTTAGCGGTGAGGCCTATCGAGGGCGGACCGTGCGCGGCCCCCTCAAGACCCGCCTAGCTAATACCTGGGGACCTCGATAGCAAGAGCTTCCGGCAAAACTTGTCGCAATTCGGTTCCGAAAGAG
The DNA here is from genome assembly GCA_002482645.1 of Hyphomicrobiaceae bacterium UBA7697. Classification (GTDB taxonomy): domain Bacteria; phylum Pseudomonadota; class Alphaproteobacteria; order Rhizobiales; family Methyloligellaceae; genus Methyloceanibacter. The sequence continues at coordinate 374,146 of DLGJ01000005.1, read as the reverse complement.
GGGTGCAAAGCCGGGCGGACCCCAAGTTCGCATCGTCTGAGTTTGCATCGTCGGAAACGCTGATACACAACACTCCCGGATATGAGAGCCTGAAGAACACAATGTCCTCAGCGAACCAGCCCGACTTTCTAGCCAAGCCTCTCTACGAGATGAGCGAGCAAGAATGGGAATCCCTATGCGACGGCTGTGGGCTTTGCTGTCAGATCCGAGCCGAGGATGTCGACACGGGTGAGATCGTACTGTCCAATGCAGCCTGCCGCTTACTCTGCTTGGACAGCCTTCGCTGCACGGACTACGCAAACCGTCAAGACAGGGTCGCGGATTGCGTCAAGATCACGCCTCAAAATGTCTCTCAGCTAAACTGGCTTCCCCATACCTGCGCCTATCGCATGGTGTTCAGAGGGGAACCGCTCGAAGAATGGCACTATCTCATCTGCGGCGACAGAAATCGCGTCCACGAAGACGGCCCGTCCATGAAAGGTGAGCTTGTCAGCGAGGAGTCCGTCGATTGGAGCGACTTCGAGTGAGAGGCTCCGGCACAACACGACGGCGACAGACAACCCGGCATCATTTTCGGCTATGGTGCGCCTCACAACTTTTATGGAGAAGCAACATGACGCGATTTGTCTCGAAATATGCGGCCGTTCTTGCCGCCGCCGCGCTCGCATTCACCTTGGCCAGCTGCGACAACACAACCGAGGGCGACGCCGGCACCGACGGCAGCGGCTTCGTCGGCACGTTCAAGACGCAAGATACCCAAGGCAACCCCATGTCGATCACCCTCGACGAAGAGGGGTCCGCCAGCGGCGAACGCGGCGGCGAACAGATCAGCGGTTCGTGGAAGGACGAAGGTGGCACGGCCGTCATCACCTGGTCCGACAACTGGACCACGAAGATTGCCAAGGACGGCGACAGCTATAGCAAGAGCGCCTATCAGGACGGCACGCAAACCGGCGATGCCGTCGCCGCCGAGAAGAGCGAGTAAAGAAAGCCTGCGGGCGCGATCTCGCCCGTAACCGGCTCAGGCGCGGCGCCGCCTCGCCCGCTCCAGCTCCACGACCATGTCGGGGATGGTGATGCGGAAGGTGGCGCCGCCCTCATTGCCGACCAGCTCGATTTGGCCGCCATGCGCCTTGACGAGCTCGGCCGAGATCGCCAGGCCAAGCCCGGACCCGCCTTTGCGCGCCACGCTCTGAAACGCCTGGAACAGGCGATCCCGCGCTTGCTCGGGCACGCCAGGACCGGTATCGGCCACGTCGATCATCACGACCGCACCCTCGCGCCGGGCGAAGACGCTGATTGTCCCGACACATCCGGGCTCGCTTTCGAAGGCCTGCACGGCGTTGCGGCAGAGATTGGCCAGCACCCGATAAAGCTGATCCCGGTCGGCATCGACCTCGAGCCCCTCCTCGAGATCCCGCATCCAATCGATCTGCCCCTCGCGCGGGAGCCCGAGCGAGTCGCCGACCTCCTCGACCAGAGGCGCCAATTCGAACCGCATGCGGCTTGGCGGCGCCTCTTGCGCCTGGCCGAAATCGAGCGTGTGAACGCAAAGGCGGATGGCCCGGTCGAGCGATGCGATCAATTTCGGCACGAGGCGCTGCACCGTCGGATCCTTCACCTCGGCAAGACGGTCCGACAGAAGCTGCGCGCTCGACAGCATGTTGCGCAGGTCGTGGCTGATCTTGCTCACGGCGAGACCGAGCGCGGCCAGACGCGTTTTTTGCGACAATGTCTGAGACAGTTCGTTCTGCATGGCCGCCAGCTCGCGCTGGGCCGTTCCGATTTCGTCGCGGCGTTTCGACGGCGCGATGATCCTGGTCGGATCCTCCGGCTGCTCGGCGAACCGCACCATGTTGCGCGTCAGCTGCGTCATCGGCTTCACCAAGAGCCAGTCGAGCGCGAGAAAGACGAGCGTCGCGGTGATGATGGAAATCAGGATGGACAGGCCGAGAATATCGAGGCCGTATTTCAGCATGGCGGCCTTCAGCGGCCCCTCCTCCATCACCACGTCGACCATCTCTCCGGGATTGAAGCCCGGTTCGCCCACGACGCGAATGACGCGATTGTCCGGCGCGGCGTAGACCATGAGCGCATCGCCGATCAGATCGGCCCAGGACGCATCGCGCAGGTCGTAGGCGGCATCGACCTGTTCCGGCGCATCCATCTGCACGATCAGCGAGCGCGAATCCGCGTGCTTCACGGAGATCGCCTTGACGCGCGCCCGGTCGAGAAGGTCGTCGCGCAGCTTGGCCGGCAGGCGTCCGCCCGGCGCGGCCTCCGCGGCGAGCGAAGCGATTTGCGCCGCCTGCAGGCGCTCCATGAGCCATTGCCGCCGGAAATTGGAGACGGACGGCACGAAGACCAAAACCTCCGCCACCATGACGAACAGGATGGTCAGCAACAGCAGCTTCGTGGACAGCCCGGCCACGGCGCGCGTGACCCGCGTGGATGCCAAACTCCTGCGCTCAGACGGCTCGTTCACCGGCGGTGTCCGTTTCTTCGGTCCAAAACGCCGGATACCGTGCACACGATCCGGCGCCACTCCGCTCATAATACCCTGAACTGGGGCGATATTCTCTACGCTTGGAGCGGCACCAAGGTCCGTCCCCGACAACTCATCCGAGTTTACGCAGTAGGCCGATGATCCGGCGCAGCCAACCCTTGGCCAGCAGCGGCTGATAGAAGGTGAAGGCCACCCGCTTGGAGATCTCGGAGAGGGTGGGATAAGGCAGCACCAGCGAGGTTAGATCGCCGATCCGCATCTCCTTGGCGATTGCGACGATCCAGAGCTGCAACAGTTCCCCGGCCTCGGGCCCCACGATGGTGACGCCGAGTATGGTTCCGTCTTTCTTGGTCATCACCTTGATGAACCCCTCGGTCCTCCGTTCGCATTGAGCACGGTCGTTGTCCGCGAAAGGCCAGCGGAAGATCCGGATGCGGCGAGACTTTTCGCGCGCCTCCTGCTCCGTCAGGCCCACCTGCGCCAGCTCGGGGTCGGTATACATCACGCGCGGAATGGTCATGGCACTGACGTCGGGCTTCAGCCGGAAGAGTGCATTCTTGACGACGATGCTGGCGTGATAGTTGGCCAGATGGGTGAATTGCTGGCCGCCGATCGCATCGCCTATCGCGTAGACCTTACGGTTGGATGTCCTCAGCTGTTCGTTGACCTTGATACTGCGGTCGGTATGGCTGATCCCGGCCCGATCGAGGCTGAGCGATTTCAAATTCGGCTTGCGCCCGGCGGCGACGAGAATGTGCGAGCCCTTGAGGACGGCATTGTCCGTCCCGTGATGGAAGTGGACCGCCAGCCCCTGAACCGACGGCTCGACCCGCTCGACACGGGTGTTGGGATACATCGCGATGCCGGAGTCGTAGAACCGCTTGAGCACGACACGGGCGGCCTCGGGATCTTCCTTAGCCAGGAACTCCCCGGTGTCGAAGATGGTGACCTCGGCGCCCAGCATGCTGTGCGCCTGTCCGAGCTCGAGCCCGATCGGTCCGCCGCCGAGCACGATGAGGTGCTGGATCCGTTCGCCGATGTCGAAGATGGTCTCGTTGGTCAGATAGGGCACATCGTCGAGGCCGGGGATCGCCGGGACGACCGGCGAGCCGCCCGTGGCGATGACGAAGCGCCGTGCCCGGACGAGCACGCGCCCGGCCTCCAACGTATCCTTGTCGAGGAAACTCGCTTGCGCCTGAATGACGCGGACGCCGAGCCCGGTGAAACGCTCGGCGGAATCGTTGGGAGCGATATTGGCGATGGCGCGATGGACGTGATCGTGAACCGCGCGGTGATCGATCTGCGCCTCGAGAACGTCAATGCCGAAGGTGGAGGCGGTACGGACCGCCTCGGCCCGTTTCGCGGCGGCCAGAAGAGCTTTGGACGGGACGCAGCCATAGTTGAGGCAATCGCCGCCCATCGGGCCCTTCTCGACGAGCACGACCGATACGCCCAACTGGGCAGCGGCCGCGGCCACCGAAAGACCGCCCGAACCCCCGCCGATCACACAGAGGTCGGGTGTTAGCTCCTCTTCCATTGGTCCCCTGTCCCCTTGGGCGATTTAGGCCGTCCGGCGCCTGAACTTCTTTGCCACGACGGGAATGACCGATACCACCCCGAGCGCCGCGATCGCGACAAGAACCTCCGTCGTCAGCAAGGCGCCTGGATCGATGCCATAGACGCACGACTCTTGACCAGCCCCTCCGGCGTTTGCAAGGCAGGATTCATACGCCGCCTGCTGTGCATCGAACACGCTGCCCAGTCCATTGCCTGCCAGGGAGAATGCGAACGTGCCCGGAACAATGCCAACGAAGGTCGTAAGGACATAGGTCCAAAATCCCACGCCGAGCAGACCCGGCGCGAGATTGACGAGCCAAAACGGAAAGACCGGAACCAACCGGAGGAACAAGAGATAATTCACCGCGTCTTCGCGAAATCCTTCCGCGAAGCGTTGGAGCCGCGGGCCGGCTTTGGCGATGAGGACATCCCGCAGGGTCGTCCTGGCGACAAGATAGACAACGGTCGCGCCGACCGTCGCGGCAAGGATCGAGACAACGCCGCCGGCGAGCCAGCCGAAGAGAAAACCGCCGGCCACGGTGAGGACCACGCCGCCGGGGATCGAAAGAGCGACGGAAATGGCGTACAGGGCCGCAAACGCAGCCAGAGCGAGTGCGTAGTTGCCATCGATGAGGGCCCTGAGACTTTCACGATTCTGCGCCAGTTGCTCCAGCGTGAGATAGCGATGCCAGCCCATGGCCACCACGATGACGCTGACGCTCGCCAGGAGCAGCAGCGGCCACCAGCGCTTCAGCCTGCTTGCCGTTTGGCGGGGCATATGATCCACGGACTCCATCTGGACAGGGCTCCTTGGTACGCCGAGACGCCAAATCCGAACTTGCCGTTCCGGTCCTTCTACAGATAGGGGCAAGCCGAGGGGTCCGGGAATGGGCCGTCGCGCCCTTGTGATGAGCCGTCAGCGCCCGTGATGAGACTTGGCGTGAGGCTTGGCAAGAGACTTGGCATGAGACTTGGCATGAGACTTGTTCGTCGTTCTCCGCCGCCAGCCGGGCCTGGATCGGCAAAAATTGGCCGGATTGATTGACTTGACCGTGCTGCCCTCCTATAAGCCGCTCCGAACGATTTCGCCTCCGAGGCCCCCGTTCCATTTGTGAGCGGCGAGGACGGATGGCAGGAGAAAGTCCGTGAAACGCACTTATCAACCATCGCGGCTCGTCCGCAAACGGCGCCACGGTTTTCGCGCGCGTATGGCCACCAAGGGTGGCCGCAAGGTCATCGCGCGGCGGAGAGCCAAGGGGCGCAAGCGCTTGTCAGCCTAGGCGGGAGCAACCGCCTCATCCCGGTGACGGCCATCGGACGTCTCAAGACCCGGTCTGAATTTGTCTTTGTGAAGGGCGGCAGGCGCTTCGCAACGCCGTCGCTCGTGTTGCAGGCGCGACGGCGTCTTTCGGGCGCGCCCCAGAGCCCCGGACTTGCACGATTTGGCTTCACCGCGACCAAACGTCTCGGAAACGCCGTGGTTCGGAACCGGGCCAGGCGGCGTCTCAAGGAAGCCGTGCGCCTTGCGGCCCCATCCAGCGCCGTCGAGGGCTATGATTATGTGTTGATCGCGCGGGGAGGCGCGGTACAACGGCCCTTCGCCGAGCTGATCGAGGATCTGCGACGCGCGCTAACCAAGGTGCACGAACCCTCCGGGACGAACCGGCGCTCGAAGCCCCACTCCGCTTAGCTCTCCGCTCGCACGAATCGCAGACGACAACAGCCCCTGGGCACTGGAACGACATGGACGAGAACAACCGCAATTTTATCCTGGCGATCGTGCTGGCCATGGTCGTGCTCTTCGCCTGGCAGTTTTTCTTCGTGCCGCCCACGCCGCCCGAAGAGCAGAAGACGGCTCAGTCTCAAAAAACCGGCGAACACGACGTCCCTTCGCCTTCCACCGCGAGCGAAGCCCCGCGCCCCGGGAGCGGCAGCGCTCCCCAGCCCGAAGGCGGACCGACCGGCATGACACGGAAGGAGGCCCTCGCCGCCTCGCCGCGCATCGCCATCGATACGCCGGCCCTGCGCGGGTCCATCTCGCTGAAAGGCGCTCGTCTCGACGACCTGACGCTGAAGGACTACCGGGTGACCGTCGATCCGGACAGCGAGCAGGTCATCCTGCTCTCGCCCGCCGGCGGCCCGCACGCCTATTACGCGGAGCGGGGTTTCGTCGGCGCGAACGGGTCGAAGTCGACGCTCCCGTCCGCCGAGACGCTATGGAACGCCGAAGGCCAGGGTCCGCTGACACCGAACTCGCCTCTCACGTTGACCTTCGACAATGGCGAGGGGCTCAAGTTCACCCGCATCATCTCGGTCGACGACCACTACATGTTCACGTTCGACGACAAGGTGACGAACACGGGTTCGGAAGCCGTCTCGGTCTATCCGTACGGGCTGGTTTCCCGCCATGAATTGCCCGAGGTGGAGGGCTTCTACATCCTGCATGAAGGTCTGATCGGCGTGGTCGACGACGGCCTCGAGGAGATCAGCTACAGCAGCGCTCTCGAAGCGGAGAAGCCGGCCACGTTCAAGAGCTCGAACGGCTGGCTTGGCATTACCGATAAGTACTGGGCGACGACGGTCATTCCCGCCCAGAACATCCCCTTCGAAGCGCGGTTCTCGGGAACCGACAACGCGGGCCGCAAGCGCTTCCAAACCGACTATCTGATGGACGCCATGGAAGTCGCGCCCGGTGCGACGGTCCAGATTTCCGGACAAGTCTTCGCCGGCGCCAAGGAAGTGCATGTGGTCGACGGCTATGCCAGCACCTACAACATTCCGAAATTCGATCTCCTGATCGACTGGGGCTGGTTCTACTTCCTCACCAAGCCGCTGTTCTACGCACTCGACTACTTCTATCGCCTCGTGGGCAATTTCGGCGTGGCGATCCTGATCGTCACCGTGCTGATCAAGCTTGTGCTCTTCCCGCTCGCGAACAAATCCTACGTGTCGATGAGCCGGATGAAGAAGCTCGCCCCCGAGATGCAGAAGATCAAGGAGCGCTTCGGCGACGATCGCATGCGTCAGCAGCAGGCGATGATGGAACTGTACAAGAAAGAGAAGGTGAACCCCGCCTCGGGCTGTTTGCCGATCCTGGTGCAGATCCCCGTCTTCTTCGCGCTCTACAAGGTGCTGTTCGTCACCATCGAAATGCGGCATGCGCCGTTCTTCGGCTGGATCAGGGATCTGTCCGCACCGGACCCAACCAGCATCTTCAATCTGTTCGGCCTCATACCCTGGGATCCGCCGATGTTCCTGATGATCGGCGCGTGGCCGCTGATCATGGGCGTCACCATGTGGTTCCAGATGAAGCTGAACCCCGCACCGCCGGACCCCGTACAGCAGAAGATTTTCGCGTGGATGCCGGTGGTGTTCACCTACATGCTGGCCTCGTTCCCATCGGGCCTCGTGATCTACTGGGCCTGGAACAACTTCCTGTCGATCGTCCAGCAGTCGGTCATCATGTGGCGCCAGGGGGTCGATATTCCGCTTCTAGAGAATCTCGGGCTTAAGCCGCCGGCCGAACCTGCCGACGCGAGCGACGAGTCGAAATCGGCGCTCGCGATCGCGGAGGAGAAGCGCAGCGCCAAGGCTTCGCGGCGGGCCGAACGGGCCGCCAAGCAAACGGGCGGCGACGGCGGATCCGACGACGACGGCGAGGAATCCGTGGAGGCCAATCCGGCCGAAGCCGATGGTTCGGACGAGACGGACGTCCCGGCGCCCAAAAATACCGCGACGAAGAAGAAGGCTGCCCGCAAAAAGGCTCAGAAGAAGACCGCGCCAAAATCCTCCGACCGGGAAGCGGACGGAGAAAGCCCCGCCTAGGAGCGACGATGCAGTCCGGTGAGCCCGGCCCTATAGCCGCGCCTCGGCCGATTACCAATACTTAGGTCTTGACCTAAGTATTGGTCCGCACTAGCCTCTCGTCGTCAGGCACGGTTGCCGCCCGGACGGGCTATGGACGAGAGACGATGAACGGGCTTGCCTCAACGACACCGCCTGCCGCCGTCGACGGCGTATTCCGGGCCTTGAGCGACCCCACGCGGCGCAGCGTGCTGGAGCGGCTGACCCATGGCCCCTCGTCCGTGAGCGAGCTCGCCGCGCCCTTCGAAATGGCGCTGCCGTCCTTTGTCGAACACATGAAGACGCTGGAGCGCGCGGGCCTCGTCGCCTCGCGAAAAAAGGGGCGCGTGCGGACCTACTCTCTCGTGCCGGAACGCTTGCGTTGCGCGGAGGATTGGCTCGGACGCCAGCGCCGCCTTTGGGAAAAGCGGCTCGACCAGCTGGATTCGTATCTCATGAAAATGAAGGAGGCCGAGGAATGATGACTCTCGATCCGCGACTGGACCTCAAGCTCGAACGCTTCGTGGACGTGCCGCGCCGCCTGGTGTGGGAGGCCTGGACCACACCGGAGCACCTCAAGCACTGGTTCGTGCCGAGGCCCTGGACCATCACGGATTGCGAGATCGACCTGCGCCCGGGCGGCGTGTTCCGCTCCGTCATGCGTTCGCCCGAGGGACATGAGTTTCCCAATATGGGCTGCTTTTTGGAAGTGATCCCCGAGGAGCGGCTGGTCTGGACCGACGCGCTTCTGCCGGGCTTCCGCCCCTCCGAAAAGCCGTTCTTCACGGCGTTCTTGCATCTTGACGAGGAAAACGGCGGCACGCGCTACACCGCCATTGCGCTCCATCGCGACGAAGCCGGCCGCAAGACGCACGAAGAGATGGGCTTCGAGCAGGGCTGGGGCACGGTGGTCGATCAGCTCGTGGAATACATCAAGACATCGATGGTCTAGATTGCGCCGCTACGCCGCGCGAGGGGCTGCGCATGAGAGACTTGAACCGGAATTGAGCGCTGTGGCCGCAACCGATACGACCGACTTCACCGCGGAGGACATCGCGCGCGGCGATGCCCTGTTCCGGGGTCCGTGCGACTTCGTGCGTGGGGTGGTGGCCATCGACGGACTGCCCGCGGACGGGCGTCCCGAAATTGCCTTTGCGGGACGGTCCAATGTTGGGAAATCGAGCCTGATCAATGCCTTGACCGGGAGAAGGACACTCGCCCGGGTCTCGGTCACGCCGGGGCGGACACGCGAGCTCAATTTTTTCACGCTGGGCGTTACGGGGCCGGACGATCCAGGCGGCGCCTATCTCGTGGACATGCCCGGTTATGGCTATGCCAAGGTGTCGCGATCCGCGGTCAAAGGCTGGACGCGGCTGATCGAGGACTATCTCAAAGGCCGGCGGGAACTGAAGCGCGTGTTCCTGCTGATCGACGCCCGCCACGGCCTCAAGGCCAACGACCGGGACACGATGAAGCTCATGGACGAGAGCGCCGTTTCCTATCAGGGCGTCCTGACCAAATCCGACAAGCCGAAGCAGAGCGAGCTCGAGGCGATCATCGCCAAAACCGAGGCCGAGCTCGCCAAGCATCCGGCGGCCTACCCGCGGCTTCTCGTCACGTCGGCCCGCGAAGGCCTCGGCATCCCGGAATTGCGGGCGACGATCGCCGGTCTCACGCCGAACGGCGTTGAACCCTAAGGCGTTCCGCCGCTATAAGCGCACCCGTGACAAAGACAATGACAGACGCACCCCCGGGCAAGGAAGCGGCGGCGGACGGCGCCGCGCTGGCGGACTCGCTCGGCGCGGTCCATGCCAAGGCCCAGATCCTCTCCGAGGCCCTGCCCTATATGCAGCGCTACGACCGGCAGACGGTCGTGGTGAAATATGGCGGGCACGCCATGGGCGACCCGGAGCTCGCCAAGGACTTCGCCCGCGATATCGTGCTTCTGAAGCAGGCCGGCGTGAACCCCGTCGTGGTCCATGGCGGCGGCCCGCAAATCGGGCGGCTCCTGGAACGTCTGAATATCAAGAGCGAGTTCCAGGGCGGCTTGCGCGTCACCGACCGGCAGACCGTGGACGTGGTCGAGATGGTCCTCGCGGGCTCCGTCAACAAGGAGATCGTCTCGGCCATCAACGACCAAGGCGGCAAGGCGGTCGGCATTTGCGGCAAGGACGCCAATCTGATGCGGGCCAAACGGCTCCAGCGGCGCGTTCGCGATCCCGAATCCAATATCGAGCGTGTGCTGGATCTCGGCTTCGTCGGCGATCCCGGCTTGGTGGAGCCTCACATCATCGACGTGATCATCAATTCCGACCTCATCCCGGTGGTGGCCCCGATCGGCGTCGGCCCCGAGGGCGAGACGCTGAATATCAACGCCGACACCTTCGCGGCGGCAATCGCGGTCGCCCTCAAGGCCAAGCGCCTTCTTCTGCTCACCGACGTGGACGGCGTCCTGGACAAGGAGGGACAGTTGATCCGCTCCATGACCACGGCGGAGGCCATCAAACTGATCGAGAACGGCACCATCACGGGCGGGATGATCCCGAAGATCGAGAGCTGCATGGACGTGATCGCCGAAGGCGTGGAGGCCGTCGTCATCATCAACGGCAAGGTGCCGCATTCGGTCCTGCTCGAACTCTTCACCGAACACGGCGCCGGGACGCTGATCGAACGAAAGCGGCCGACCGGCCGCCGCGCGAGGCAATCGCAATGAGCGGAATCGATGATTCAGCGCCGGGCCGCGGCTTCGGCCATATCGAGACCTGGGTCTTCGATCTCGACAACACGCTCTATCCGGCCGAGTGCGATCTGTTCGCCCAGATCGATCACCGCATGGGGACCTTCATCGCCGAAAGGCTGAGCCTTTCGCTCGAAGACGCGCACGTTCTGCGCAAGCAGTATTATTTCGAACACGGCACCACGCTCGCCGGCCTCATCCGGCTGCACGGCGTCAAGCCGCACGACTTTCTCGATTATGTGCACGACATCGATCTCGGCGTGGTCGCGCCCAACCCGGAACTCGGAGCGGCCATCGATGCGCTGCCGGGCCGGAAGCTGGTGTTCACAAACGGTTCGCGCAACCACGCCGAAGCCGTAGCCGCGAAGGTCGGTGTCCTCGACCGTTTCGAAGACATCTTCGACATCCACGACCTCGAATATGTGAATCCGAAACCGTCGATCGAGGCATTCAACCGGTTCGTGACCGCGCATGGCATCGTTGCCCCGCGCGCGGCCATCTTCGACGATTTGCCCCACAATCTCGAAACGGCCCACGGGCTCGGCATGACCACGGTCTGGATCGACTGCCGCGCCATGGGCCGGCCGGAACACGTGTCCGGCGCGGACTGGGCCGAATTGCCCGAGCACATCCACCATCGCACCGAGGCGCTCGCGCCTTTCGTTGCCGCCGTCGCGGCTGCCATCGCGGAAGAAGCGGAGGGCCAGGAGGCCCCCGGCCGCGACCACGGCGCTCAATGACCTGAGGGGTTTCATGTCGCACGATCATCTGAAGAGTTTCATCGAAGGCGCTTTCGAGCACGCATCCGACGTCAATCCCGGCACCAAAGGTGCCGTGCGCGACGGCGTCGAAGAGGTCCTTAGCCTGCTCGACAAGGGTGAACTGCGCGTCGCGGAAAAGGTCGACGGCAGTTGGGTCGTCAACCAGTGGGTCAAGAAGGCCATCCTGCTCTCCTTCCGTTTGAACGATCAGCGGAAGATGGACGGCGGGCCAGACGGGTCGTCCTGGTGGGACAAGGTCCCGGTGAAGTTCGAAAAATGGAAGGCCAAGGACTTCAGAGAGGCGGGCTTCCGCGCCGTCCCCGGCGCCCTCGTCCGCCACTCGGCCTTCATCGCGCCGGGCGTGGTGCTGATGCCGTCTTTCGTGAATCTCGGCGCCTATGTGGACAGCGGCACGATGATCGATACGTGGGCCACGGTCGGGTCCTGCGCGCAGATCGGCAAGAACGTGCATTTGTCCGGCGGCGCCGGCATCGGCGGGGTGCTGGAACCGCTCCAGGCAAACCCCGTGATCATCGAGGACAATTGCTTCATCGGCGCGCGGGCGGAGGTCGCCGAAGGGGTGGTCGTGGGCGAGGGTTCCGTGCTCTCGATGGGCGTCTATATCGGCCAGTCCACCAAGATCGTCGATCGCGCCACCGGTTTCGTGCATCAGGGCCGCGTGCCGCCCTATTCGGTCGTCGTCTCCGGTTCCATGCCGGGCAAACCGTTGCCGGACGGAACGCCCGGGCCCTCGCTCTATTGCGCGGTGATCGTGAAGACCGTCGACGAGCAGACCCGGTCGAAGACCTCCATCAACGAATTGTTGCGCGACTAGCGCAGGGTAGGACGTTCGGCATGCTGGCGGATTTCGACAAGACCGGTCGCCTACATCCGTTGCAAAACCTCGGCGGCCGATTTGGGCTCTTCGCAGCGCCACACTTCGGTTCTAAAAATTGCGTTGAGCGTCAGTGGCAGACCTAGGGGGGAATATGGATCTGCAATATATCTTCACGTCGCTGGAGGGCCGCATCAACCGTTCCAAATGGTGGGCTGGTGCGGTGATCCTCGGGATCGTCAGCATTATTCTCGGCGTCCTGATCGAAGTTATCTTCGGCAGGGGCTTTTTCGGCGGACTGCTGGCCACACTGATCGCCCTCGCCTTGTTCTTTCCCAGCTATGCGGTTTGCGCGAAGCGCTTCCAGGACCGGAACAAGCCCGGAAAGATGGCACTTTACGGCTTGGTTCCGTCTCTGGTCGCGAGCCTGCTCGATGGGTGGGGGCTGACCGGCACGCCGGATCAACTCAATGGCCTTGGCTGGATCTGCGTTCTCGTCAATCTCGGCGTCGGCCTCTGGTTCCTGGTCGAGCTCGGCATTCTCAAGGGAACGCCCGGACCGAACCAGTATGGCGGCGATCCATTGTCGGCGCTCAGCTAACCGCTTTTCCGGTTCGATCGAGCCCGGCGCCGCTGAGGCAAGCCTCCGGCAAAGCTGGAGTGCCCCCGCGCGGCTGATGCCGCCGCACCTGCTTGCCATCGTATAAGCACACGGTCATGGTCACACGCTCGCCTCGCCATGACGCGGCGGCGAATATGAGGACCCTTGAGATGCCAACGCCGGCCGGAAACGCGGTCGAAATCGCGCGAAGCCTGATCCGATGTCCGAGCATCACGCCGGACGACGCGGGCGCGCTCGGCGTACTGACGGCGTTGCTGTCGGAGGCGGGTTTCGTTTGCGACCGGCTTACCTTCTCCGGGGACGGCACGCCCGATATCGACAATCTCGTGGCCCGCATCGGCAGCGGCGCGCCGCATCTCTGTTTCGCCGGGCACACCGATGTGGTGCCGCCGGGAGACGAGAGCCTTTGGCGGCATCCGCCCTTCGCGGCGGAGATCGCGGACGGCATCCTGTACGGGCGCGGCGCGTCCGACATGAAGGGCGCCATCGCCTGTTTCGCGGCCGCCGCCATCGCCTATGCCGCCGAACGGAACGGAAAGATCGACGGCACGATCAGTCTCCTCATTACCGGCGACGAGGAAGGCCCGGCGATCAACGGCACGAAGAAGGTGCTCGCCTGGATGGCCGGCGCCGGTCTCACGCCGGATCATTGTCTCGTGGGCGAACCTTCCAATCCCGCGACGCTCGGCCAGGCCATCAAGATCGGACGGCGCGGAAGCCTCTGCGGCCACCTCACCGTGACGGGACAGCAGGGCCATGTCGCCTATCCGCATCTCGCCGCGAACCCGGCGAAAGGCATCGTCGCGGCGCTGGCGACGCTCTACGGCACGCCGCTCGACGAGGGTAGCGTTCATTTCGCTCCGTCCAATTTCGAAGTGACGAGCATCGATGTGGGCAATCCGGCCACGAACGTGATCCCCGCACGCGCGGAAGCGCGCTTCAATATCCGCTTCAACGACAATCACGATCCCGATTCCCTGAAGGAGAGGCTGCGGGCGCTGGTGACATCGTCGCTCGCGAACACCGAACTCCGTGCCACCTTGGACTTCGCGCCGCATGGGGACGTGTTCGTCACCGAGCCGGGCAATCTCGACGCGCTGCTGGGCGAGGCCGTAACCGCGGTCACGGGAAAGACGCCCGCGCTGTCGACGGATGGCGGCACCTCCGATGCCCGGTTCATCAAGGATTACTGCCCCGTGGTGGAGTTCGGCCTGACCACGCAGACGATCCACAAGACCGACGAGAACGTGGCGCTGGCGGACCTCGAAGCGCTGACCGCGATCTACCGCCGGTTCATCGCGCGCTATTTCGAAACCCTGGGGAACGCCGATGCCGGGTGATCCGCGCCCGATCGGGGTGTTCGATTCCGGCATGGGCGGTTTGACGGTGCTGCGGGCCCTCGCCGCGAAGCTGCCGCGGGAGCGCTTCGTCTATCTCGGCGACACGGCGCGCCTGCCCTACGGCACCAAGAGCGCCGAGACGGTCCGGGCCTACGCACTTCAGGCCACGCACCTGCTCCTGAGCGAGGGCGTGAAGATGGTGGTGATCGCGTGCAACACCGCCTCGTCCGTGGCGCTCGGAGCGCTTCAGGACGCGCTTTCGCCACTCCCCGTTATCGGCGTGATCGAGCCGGGCGCCCGCGCCGGGGTCGGCGCCACCCGCAACAAGCGCATCGCCGTGCTCGCCACGGAAGGCACCGTCCGGGGCGGCGCCTACGCGAACGCCATCCGCCGTCTGATGAGCGATGCCGTCGTGATCCAGCAACCCTGCCAAGTGTTCGTCGCGCTGGCCGAAGAAGGCTGGGCGGAGACCCGCGCGACGGCCGCCACCGTCGAGGACTATCTTGATCCCCTATTCGCGCGCGCCGACGCCCCCGACACGGTGGTCTTGGGCTGCACCCATTTCCCGGTCCTCGCGGCGGCCATTCAGCGCCACGTGGGCGACGGCATCACGCTCGTGGACTCGGCCGAAACCACGGCGGGCGCCGTGGCCGGCGCACTGGCCGAAAAGAACCTCCAAGCCACGGACGACGGCGAGCCTCGATCGATACGCTTCTTCGCCACGGATTCGCCCGAGCGCTTCGCCCGGATCGGGGCGATCTTTCTCGGACGCACAATCGAGGAAGGCGACGTCACGCTCGTGGATTTGAAGATGGTCTAGGCCGCGGCGCGGCGCTTAGAACTTCGGCGGCGGTTCGGAGTCCGGCAGAGACTCGGCGTCGTCCGTGACGTCCTCGATCAAGACGGCCTCCTTCGGCGCGGGCAACTCCGCTTCCCGCTCCACTTCCTTCAAGAGGCCCATAAACCAGCGGCGCCCCAAAACGAGGAACACGAGCACGAAATAGAGGATGCCGCCGAGGACGACGAGAATCCCGAGCGCCGTCTCGTCGCGGAACAGGCTCATGGAGGCGAGCGCCCGATCGAGCCCCATGGCACCGGCGAAGAGCGCGGCGGCGAAGACCACGCCGATAATCGCCAACTTCGCGACAGGACCGCCGATGGCGGCACCCGAGACGGCGAAACCCTGGCGGCGGGCGAGGATCGCGAGCAGCACGAGATTGATCCAAGCGCCGACGCTGGTCGCAAGCGCGAGGCCCACTTGCGCGAGCGGTCCCATCAGCACGACCTTGAGGCCGACATTGACGGCGGCGGCGAGCAGCGCCGCCTTCACCGGGGTCGCGGTATCTCCGCGCGCGTAGAAAGGCGCCGTGAAACTCCGCAGCAAGACGAACGGAATGAGGCCGAGGGAATAGGCGGCCAACGTGTTCCCCGCCGCCAGTGCATCATCGGCGGTGAAGGCGCCGCGCGCGAACAGCGCGCGCATGATGAGATCGGGAATTGCGACGGCCGCCGCCGCGCAAGGGATGGTCAGCAGCAGCGCCAGTTGAATGCCGCGTGCCTGGGCGGAGGCGGCGCCAGCCGTATCGCCCGCCGCCAAGCGGCGCGACATCTCCGGTAGCAGCACCGTGCCCACGGCGATGCCGACGACGCCGATGGGGAGTTGATTGATGCGATCGGCATAATAGAGCGCCGATAACGCGCCGGTCGGCAAATACGAGGCGATGAGCGTGTCGGCGAAGAGCGCCAGCTGCACCCCGCCCGCGCCGATAATGGCCGGCCCCAGCGCCTTCAGGAAACGGCGCGTCTCCGGATCGAAGCGCGGCATGCGGAAACGAAGACCATAACCGTGAGTCTCCGCATCGCCCCCGACCACCAGCACCTGCAGGACGCCGGCGATGAGTACGCCCCACGCCGCCGCGTGCCCCGCATCCGGGAAGAACGGCGCCAGCAGGAGCGTTGCGATCAGCGACAGATTGAGCAGGATCGGCGCGCTAGCCGCCATGGCGAAGCGATTATTGGCGTTGAGGATCCCTGAGAACAGCGTCTGGAGCGATACGAGCGCCAGATACGGAAAGGTGATCCGGGTCAGTGCGACGGCCAGATCGAAGCGTTCCGGGTCCTCGGACAGGCCCGGCGCCAGCACGGAAACCACCTCGGGCGTGAACAACAGGGCGATCCCGAGCAGCACCAGATTGATGAGAATCAGCGCCGACGCGATCTGGTCCGCGAACAGCTTGGCGGCCGGTAGACCCGCCTCTTCCAACGTGCGCGCATAGGCCGGAACGAACGCCGCCGCGAAGGCGCCCTCGGCGAAGATGGCGCGAAAATGGTTGGGAAGGCGGAAGGCGACGAAGAACGCGTCCGCGAGCGGACCGGCGCCGAGAATGGCGGCCATGACCACGTCGCGGACGAAGCCGGAAAGGCGCGAGACGAGCGTCAGCCCGCCGACAGTGGCAATGCGCCTGATCATGAATGCCTGTCCCCCGCCGTGTCCCCACTCGTTGTGGGCCGACCAGGATTAATAGTCCACCTTGACCAGGTAAAGGCCGCAAGCGGGCGCGACGGGCCCGCAGGCCGCGCGGTCGCTTGCGCGAAGCGCCGTCTCCAAGTCCGCCTTGGTCCACCGCCCCTCGCCCACGCATTTCAGCGAGCCCACCATGGAGCGCACCTGATTGTGCAGAAACGAGCGCGCAGATGCCTCGATCCGGATCGTCTCGCCGTGGCGCGACACGTCCAGCCGGTCGAGGGTCTTCTCCGGAGAGGCCGCCTGACACTCGGACGAGCGGAAGGTGGTGAAGTCGTGATGGCCGAGAAGACCTTGTGCCGCCTCGTGCATGGCGTCCGCGTCGAGGGGCCTGAACACCCCCCAGGCGCGGTTGCGCTCGAGCGCCAAGGGCGCCCTGCGGTCGACGATCCGATAGACATAGTGGCGTGCATTGGCCGAAAAGCGCGCATCGAAATCCTCGTTCGCCTTTTCGCAGTCGAGCACCGAGATCGGCTCGGGCCGCACCTGGGCATTCAAGGCGTCGCGGATCTTGGCGGGATCCCAATCCTTCGCCAGGTCGAGATGCGCCACCTGCCCCGCGGCATGCACGCCTGCATCCGTGCGTCCCGCACCGCGCGGGACCGCCACTTCGCCGGAGAACGCCTCGACAGCCTCCGCGAGGCGCCCCTGGACCGACATCTGCCCGTCTTGCAACTGCCAGCCGACAAAGGGCGTGCCGTCATACTCCAATGTGAGCTTGTAGCGGGGCATCCTTAAGCGAGCCTGCTGCCGGGCGGCAGATGGACGCCGCGCAGGAACGCGTCCGCCAGCATGGGCTTCTTGCCGGCGCGCTGGACCCGGGTGAGCCGGACCGCGCCCTTGCCGCAGGCCACGGTCAAGTGCTCGTCCAGCACGGTCCCGGGCGCGCCGCGCCCGTCCGCGCGCGCCGAACCCTGAACCTTGACGCGCTCCGGCTTGATCTCTTTGCTCTCGTCACCGCCGATATCCATCTCGAACCAAGCGCCCGGAAACGGCGACAGCCCGCGGATGTGATCGTGGACCTCCTGCGCGGGCCGCGTCCAATCGATGCGGGTCTCTTCGTTCCTGAGTTTTTCCGCATAGGTCGCCGCCCTCGAATCCTGCGCCACGCAATGGAGCGACCCTTGGCCGAGCGCGGTCAGCGCCTCGACCATCAGCTCCGCGCCGAGCTCGGAAAGCGCATCGTGCAATTCGCCTGCCGTCATCTCCGGCTCGATGGCGACGCGCTCCATGAGGCAGACCGGCCCCTCGTCGAGACCTTCGGTGACGCGCATGATGGCGACCCCGGCCTCCGCGTCGCCCGCCATGATCGCCCGATTGATCGGCGCGGCGCCGCGCCAGCGCGGCAGCAAGGAGGCATGGATGTTGAAGACGCCGCGCCGCGTCCCGTTCAGAACGGCACGCGGCAGGATCAGCCCATAGGCGACGACCACGGCGGCCTCGGCCTCAAGCGCGGCAAAGCTCTTCTGATCGACCGGACTCTTGAGGCTTACGGGCGTGCGCACATCGAGCCCGAGTTCATCGGCTTCTTGGTGCACGGGCGATTTCCGCAGCGCCATACCGCGGCCCGCCGGACGGGGCGGTTGCGTGTAGACGGCCACGATCTCGTGCCCCGCCTTGGCGATCGACAGAAGCGCCGGGACGGCGAAATCCGGCGTTCCCATGAAGATGATGCGCATGGGCCGGTCTTAGGATGGTTCCAGGCGCAAGGAAAGCCGCTTCGGAGGCCTAAAGAGCGGCGGTGCGCTTCTGCTTGGTGAACTTCCGCACGATCATGTCGCGCTTCAGCCGGGACAGGTAGTCGATGAACAGAATACCGTTCAGGTGGTCGATCTCGTGCTGAACGATGGTGGACAGCAGCCCCTCGAGTTCCGCCTCTTGCGGCTTGCCCTCGCGGTCGAGGAAGGACACGCGCGTCACGGCGGGACGCTCCACTTCGGCGGTGACTTCGGGGATCGACAGGCATCCTTCTTCGTGCACCCGCATATCGCTCGAACGATCGAGAATGACGGGGTTCGCCATGACGAGCGGCGCCGGTTCCTCATCGTCGCGCGCGGGGTCCATGACGATCACCCGGCGCAAGATGCCGATCTGCGGCGCCGCCAGCCCGACGCCCGGCGCGTCGTACATGGTGGCGAGCATGTCATCCATGAGCGTGCGCAGTTCGTCGTCCACGCGCTCGACGGGTTCGGCCGTCTGGCGCAACACGGGATCGGGGATGGTGAGGATGGGATAGATAGAAGCCATGATTGACGCTGACATAAGGACCGAAACCGCTTCGGTCAATGCGCCCCATCCACCCGCGATCCCGTGGAACGGCAGCAGCCGTGTTCTTGTTTTGGTCTGACTTCCCGAATCAGCCTATAGCTAGCCTCCATGGCTTTTGAACCCATCCAAGTGGGGAGCGTCACGCTCGACCCGGTTCTCGTCGGGCTCGTGCTTGCGGGTCTGGCCGTGCTCGCGCTCGTCGTGCTCGCGGTCGTTTTCGTCGTGCAACTCGGCCACCGGAAGCAGGCGGCGGTCACGCAGGACGAACAGCTCGGCGAACTTCGGGTGCGGCTGCAGACGCTGGCGGAGATCAGCGTGACGCGCCACGGCGAGCTGGCCCGCGCGGTCAACGAGCGCCTCGACCGCATGACCCACAAGGTCGGAACCGATCTCAACGAGACCGCCCGGAAGACTCATGAATCCATTTCGCGTCTCAACGAGCGGCTGGCGGTGATCGACACCGCCCAGAAGAACTTGACCGAGCTTTCGAGCAACATGGTCAGCCTTCAAGAGATCCTGGCCAACAAGCAGGCCCGCGGCGCCTTCGGTCAGATGCGCATGGAGGCGATCATCAAGGACGGGCTCCCCGCCGGGGCCTACACGTTCCAGGCGACGCTTTCCAACAACAAGCGGCCGGACTGCCTGCTTCATATGCCCAACACGCCGGCCGGGATCGTGATCGACGCGAAGTTTCCGCTGGAAGGCTTCGAGGCTTTCCGCGCCGCGCGGAGCGAGGACGAGAAGAAGCTCGCGGGCCGCCGCGTGCGCGCCGACGTCGGCAAGCATATCGAGGCCATGGCCGACAAATATCTGATTGCCGGCGAGACTCAGGACACGGCCATCCTGTTCGTACCCTCGGAGTCGATCTACGCGGACCTTGCCGAGCACTTCCCCGACATCGTGCAAAAGGCACACCGGGCGCGCATCGTCATCTGCGCACCGAACATGCTGATGCTGGCGGTGCAGACCATGCAAGCCATCCTCAAGGACGTGCAGATGCGCGAGCAGGCCCATCTCATCCAACGCGAGGTGGCGACGCTCATGGAGGACATGGGGCGCTTCCGGGACCGCATTCTCGACCTGCAGCGGCATTTCGGTCAGGCGAACGGCGATATCGAGAAGATCCTTACCTCGGCCGACAAGATCACCAAGCGCGGCCAGAAGATCGAACGCCTCGATTTCGAAGACGAGGCAAAGGCGGCGCGCATCCGCCAAAACGCGACACAAGCGGCGGACATGGCCGCGCAGGCACCGAATGTGACGCAGGCGAGCGCCACGGCCCAATCGTCCGCAGCGCGCAACGGCCCGCGCGTCATCCGTCAACCCGATCTCTTGGCAGGCGAATAATGCTCCCAACCATGGACGGTTCGATGTTCGATCAGGTTTTGGTCGGCGGCGGCGCGAGCCTCGTCAACCTCTTCATCCATGCCCTGCTCGTCGGCGCAATCGCGGCCACGTTGCGCGACCTTGCCAACACGGACGCATCGTTCCCCGGCTTCGTGCAGTACACGCTGGTGATCGTCGCAACCGGCACGCTGCTGGTGGTCGGCCATTTCGCCGAGGTCGCGGTCTGGGCCTATGTCTATAATTGGGTGGGGGCGGTCCCGCCAGGCACCGATCTGGTCTACTTCGCGTTCGGCAACTACACGACGCTCGGCTATGGCGACGTGGTGCCGGTGCCGACCTGGCACTTACTCGGCCCCATGACGGCCCTCAACGGCGTGATGCTGATCGGCTGGTCGACCGCCCTTGTCTACGACCTGTTGCAGCGTTCCGTCCGAACGCCCTGACAAGGCGGCCAGCGGCTCCGCCGCGCCTGGAATCGAGCCACTGGGCGTGCCGGGTCGACCTCGACGCTCGCCCGGACGCCATAGGCCGTGCTTCGGCGAGAACAAGAACGCCAGGAGGAAGAAGAAGGCTTGCACCAGCACGATGCACGCGCCCGTCGCACCGTCGATGTGGAAGCTGATAAAGGTTCCGAGAACGGACGCGCTGCACGCCACCAGCACCGCGATCGGAAGCATGCGCTCGAACCGGTCGGTAAGCAGGTAGGCCGTGGCGCCCGGCGCGATCAGCATGGCGATCACGAGGATGATGCCCACGGCCTTGATCGAGCTGACGATGGTAAGCGAGAGCAGGACCAAGAGCCCGTAATGCAGCACGTTGACCGGCAGGCCGATGGCGCGCGCATGGTTCGGATCGAAGCAATAAAGCAGGAGGTCGCGGCGCTTGGCGAGGACGACAAGCAGGGTACCGCCCGCGACGATGGCCGTCTCGATGAGATCGGCCGTGGTGACGCCGAGCACATTGCCGAACAGGATATGGTTGAGGTGTTGATCCGTCTCGACCTTGGTGAACAGCACGAGCCCGAAGCCGAACATGCCGGAGAACACGATGCCCATCACCGTGTCCTCTTTCACCCGGCTGTTGTATTTCAGGTAGCCCGTGAGAAGCGCGCATGCGAGACCCGCCGCGAACGCGCCAACCGCGAGCGGAATGCCGAGGACGAAGGCGATAACGATGCCCGGCAGAACGGCGTGCGAAATGGCGTCGCCCATCAGCGACCAGCCCTTCAGGACCAAATAGCAGGACAGCACGGCACAGACCGCGCCGACCAGCAGCGACATGCCGAGCGCGCGCTGCATGAAGTCATACGCAAACGGTTCGGAGAAGAAGCCGATCGGATCCATCAGGCGGCCTCCGGCACGGTGGAGCTCTTCGACTCGGCCTGCTGTTCCGCCAACGCACGGTCTCTCGCCACGCGGGCCTTGCGGCGCGCGGCAAGCACGCCGTGCTTCGGCGCGAAATAGAACGCGGCCAGGAAGATCAGCGTCTGCAAGGTGACGATGATGCCACCCGTGGCACCGTTCAGGAAAAAACTGAGATAGGCGCCGGCGAAACTCGTCACCGTGCCGATGGCGACGGCGATGACGAGAAGCCGGTTGAACCGGTCGGTGAGGAGATAGGCCGTGGCGCCCGGGGTCACGACGAGCGCAATGACGAGACAGGCGCCGACGGTTTGCAGCGCGGCCACGGTGCACGCGCTGAGCAACGTAAAAAAGACCAGCTTCAGCGTCCGTGTCTTGAGGCCAATGCCGCGCGCATAGGTCTCATCGAAGAAGGTGACCATCAGGTCCTTCCAAATGAAGAGCAGGACCGCGAAGGAAATCCCGGCAATGATCACCACCTGAAGCGCGTCTTCATCGGCGATCGCAAGAATATTGCCGAGCACAATGGTCTGGATCGAGACGGATGTCGGATGGAGCGAGGCCATGAGCAGGCCGAGCGCGAACAGGGTGGTGAAGACGAGGCCGATGGTTGCATCTTCGCGCAGGCGCGAATGCTGCTTCACGAAGGCCATGCCAAGCGCCGCGAGAATACCGGCGAAGAAGGCCCCGGCGGCGAACGGCACGCCGATGATATAGGCGCCCGCCACGCCCGGTACGATGGAATGGCCGAGAGCGTCGCCCATCAGCGACCAGCCCTTCAGCATGAGATAGCAGGACAGGAAGGCGCACACCGCGCCGACGAGCGCGCTGACCCACATGGCCTTCCACATATAATCGTAGGTAAAGGGGACCGCGAGTTCGGCCAGGAGGGCGCTCATTGGCCCGCGTCCTGCTTCGTCGCTTTCTTCCTCTTGCGCGTCTTGACGCCGTAGAACACGAGCGGGCGCTCGTCGTCGGTGATGACGTTGATCCTGCGGGCATCGTCGTCCTCGTGGAGTGCGTGCCCGCCGAGCTCGAAATTCCGCAAGACGCCGCCGAAGGTGCGCTCCAAATTCTCCTGGGTAAACGTCGAGGCGGTTGGGCCCGAGGCAAGCACCGTTCTGTTGAGAAGCACGACCTGGTCGCAGAAATCCGGCACGCTGCCCAGATTGTGGGTCGAGACGAGCATTAGGTGTCCGGCCTCGCGGAGATCGCGCAAGAGGCCGATGATCGCCGTCTCCGTCGTCACGTCGATCCCGGTGAAGGGCTCATCCAGCAGGATGATGCGCCCTTCCTGCGCCAAAGCGCGCGCCAGGAAGACGCGCTTCTTCTGGCCGCCCGACAATTCTCCGATCTGCCGCTTGCGATACGCGCTCATATTCACGCGTTCCAGCGCCTCGTCGACTTTCCGGCGATCCTTTTTCGATGGCATCCGCAGAAAATTCATGTGGCCGTAGCGGCCCATCATCACCACGTCCTCGACCAGAACGGGGAAGTTCCAATCGACGTCCTCGCTCTGCGGCACATAGGCGACGATGTTCTGGGAGATCGCCTTTTCCACCGGCAGACCGCAAAGGCGGACCTGGCCCGCGGTCGGCGTCACGAACCCCATGATGGCCTTGAAGACCGTCGACTTGCCGCTGCCGTTGACGCCCACGAGCGCGCAGATCGAACCCGGGCCGAGCTCGAACGAAGCATCCCGGACGGCCGTGAACCCGTTCGGATAAGTCACGGTCAGATCGTTGACGGCGATACTCGCCGGCCGCGCGATTGCCTTGTCTCGCGTCACCGTGTCAAGACGGTTCATCATGTTCGAAGCCCTTGGCGATCGTCTCGACGGTGACCCGCAGCAAGTCGAGATAGGTCGGCACGGGACCGTCCGCTTGGCTCAACGAGTCTACGTACAGCACGCCACCATAGTGCGCGCCGGTTTCCTTGGCGACCTGCTTGGCGGCGCGGTCCGAGACGGTGCTTTCGGAGAAGACCACGGGAATGCCGTTCTCCCGTACGAGTTCGATCACGTGCCGCACCTGTTGGGGCGTTCCCTGCTGATCCGCGTTGATGGGCCAAAGATAGGTCTCGCGCATCTTGTAGTCGCGCGCCAGATAGGAGAAGGCGCCCTCCGAGGTGACGAGCCAGCGCTTGTCGTCCGGGATCGCGGAGAGCCGCGCGCGCAGCGGCGCATCCATCGCCTTGATCTTGGCCGAATAGGCTTCGGCGTTCTTGTTGTACGTCTCCGCGTTGGCCGGATCGTTCTCGACCAGCGCCTTACGGATGTTCTCCACATATTGGAGGGCGCTCGCCGGCGACATCCAGGCGTGGGGGTTGGGCTTGCCGGTATAGGGCCCCTCGGAAATGCCCATCGGTTCGATGCCATCGCTCACCACGGCGCTCGGCACGTCCTTGACGTTCTGAAAGAACTTCTCGAACCAGCGCTCGAGATTGAAGCCGTTCCACAGCACGAGGTCGGCGTCCTGCGCCTTGACGATATCTCCCGGTGTCGGCTCGTAGTCGTGGATTTCCGCGCCGGGCTTGGTGATCGATTCCACCACCGCCGCATCGCCCGCGACGTTCTGTGCGATGTCCTGGATCACCGTGAAGGTGGTGACGACACGGAACTTGCCGTCCGCGGACGAACCGTCCTTTGAGGCCGCGCCCGAGTCCGGCTCGCCGCACGCCGCCAGCGCCGCAACTCCCAGTATCGCCAGCGCCGTGCAAAAACCCCGTATTCGTCCGACACAACCCTCAGTCACTCCAGGCCTCCAAATACACTATCGGTGCTTCCGTTTCGCATTGCACCATATCTGCAATTGCAAGTCATTTGCAACTAGGATTTTTGGGCGGCCATGTGGAAAAGCTGAAATGGCGCGGACCGGCCCGCCGCATTTTCCGGGACAGAGATGCCGGAAGTCATGACGGAAACGCGGGCGGCTGGTAAGAACGACTCATGACGGCCACCGAGGGAACGCCCGACCCATCCACAGCGCCCGTTCAGCGCCGCAGCTGGACCGAGATCCTGTTCACGCGGAAGATGCTGACTTGCATCTTTCTCGGCTTCAGCTCGGGAATGCCGCTCTTCGTGCTCGTGTCGCTGGTGCCGCTGTGGTTGCGCGACAACGGCGTCGACCTCGCCACGATCGGCCTCTTCGCCCTGGTCGGGCTGCCCTATACCTGGAAGTTCCTGTGGTCCCCGATCATGGACCGGTTCAAGCTGCCGTTCTTGGGACGGCGGCGCGGCTGGGCCTTGCTGACACAAGTCCTGCTCCTGATCTCCATCGGCCTGCTCGGTCATTTCAATCCGGCGACGTCGATCCAGGCAATCGTTTGGATCGTCTTCGCCGTCGCCCTGTTCAGCGCCAGCCAAGACATCGTCATCGACGCCTACCGGCGCGAGCTCCTGGCCGACGACGAACTCGGCACCGGAACCTCCTTCTGGATCAACGCCTACCGTTTGTCGGGCCTCGTCCCAGGCTCGCTGGCGCTGATCCTGGCGGACCACCTGCCTTGGTCCACGGTGTTCTGGATCACGGCGGCGTTCATGCTGATCGGCATCGTGACGACGCTGCTGGTGAAGGAGGTGAGCGACGACGCGCTCGCGCCGCACACATTGCGCGAAGCGGTGGTCGATCCGTTCGTGGAGTTCTTCAGCCGCGACGGGATCAAGGCTGGCCTCGCCATTCTCGCCTTCCTGTTCCTGTACAAGCTCGGCGACAACATGGCGACGGCGCTGGCCACGCCGTTCTATCTCGACATGGGCTACAGCAAGACCGAGATCGGCAGCGTGGCCAAGTTCGCCGGACTTTGGGCGGTGCTCGCCGGGGCCACGATCGGCGGCGCGGCCATGCTCAAGCTGAGCATCAATAAGGCGCTCTGGATCTTCGGCCTCGTGCAACTCCTCACCATCATCCCCTATATCTGGCTGAGCCAGGCGGGGCACTCGCTGATAGGGCTGTTCGTCGTCGTCAGCGGCGAATATCTCGCCGTCGGTCTCGGCACGGTCGCGCTGACCGCGTTCATGGCACGGGAGACCAGCAAAGCCTTCACGGCGACCCAATTCGCGCTGTTCTCGAGCCTCATCGCCGTGCCGCGCACGGTGGCCAACGCGACCACGGGATTCATCGTGGAAGCCGTCGGCTGGACGCAGTTCTTCGTGATTTGCACCGCCCTCGCCATTCCCGGCATGCTTCTGCTGTTGAAGGTCGCACCCTGGAATGCGGACGGCGAGGCTTCCAAGAACGGCGCGGCAACGGCGGAGTGAGCGGATCCATGAGCCTCGGCGCGAAACTTGGCTGGCTCGTTGCCGTCTGCGTTGCGGGCCTCGCCGGTCTTCTTGCCGGGATATGGATCGGCGGCGAGATGGAGTCCGATATCCATCAAGAATTCCTGATGAGCGCGAACCTCCCCGCCGAATGCTGGGACAGGATCGAGGCCGCCGCGCAGCGCGTGATCCGCGCATACGAAGGCGGCGCGGAGCCGGACGCCACGCCCTAGCCGCCCATCGCCTTCCGCGCTTTGACGGCGGCGGCGAGCGTCCCCTCGTCGAGATAGTCGAGCTCGCCGCCGATGGGCACGCCCTGAGCGAGCCGGGAGACGGCGACGTTGCAGCCGGCCAGCTGGTCGGTGAGGTAGTGCGCCGTGGACTGACCTTCCACGGTCGCATTCAGGGCCAGCAGCACCTCGGTGACTTCGGGCGCCCGTGCGCGCTCGATCAGCTTCGGGATATTGAGATCGTCCGGGCCCACACCGTCGAGCGGCGAGAGCGTTCCGCCCAGCACGTGGTAAAGCCCGTTGACGACCGCGGCGCGCTCCAGAGCCCACAGATCGCCCACCTCTTCCACGACGCAGATGAGCGAGCGGTCGCGGGTTTGATCCTTGCAGAGCGTGCACGGGCTTTGCGTGTCGATATTGCCGCAAATCTCACAGGTGAGAATCGAGTCGCGCGTCTCGGCGAGCGACGCGGCGAGCGGGTCGAGCAATTGCTCCTTCTTCTTGACGAGATGAAGCGCCGCGCGCCGGGCCGAGCGCGGCCCCAGCCCCGGCAGCCGCGCCAGGAGCTGAATGAGACGCTCGATCTCGGGACCTGCCGCAGCGCGCGCCATGGACTTGCGCCTTGCCTAGAAGAGCTTGAAGCCGGGCGGAATGGGAAGGCCGCCGGTCAGGGCCGCCATCTTCTCCTTCATGGCCTCTTCGACCTTTACCTTCGCGTCGCCATGGGCCGCGACGATGAGATCTTCGAGGATCTCGCCCTCGTCCGGCTTGAGCATGGAGGCGTCGATCGCAACGCCAGTCATCTCGCCCTTGCCGTTCAGCGTCACCGTGACCATACCGGCCCCGGCGCGGCCTTCGCAGGTCATGGCTTCCATCTCGGCCTGCATCTCTTGCATGCGGCCTTGGAGCTCCTGCGCCTGCTTCATCATTTGCGTAAAGTTTTTCATTCCGTTCCCATCTTATCGCGTCGTGTCGTCTTCGAGCCGTGGAGTGTCTTCGTCCGGCCCGCGTCAGTTAGTCCCACCGTTCGTGGCGGCGTCCTGCTCCCCGAAGCCGTCCGAGCCGTCATCGGCGTCCGGCGCCTCCGGCACGATCGCGCGAACCTCCTTGATCTTGGCACCGGGAAAGCGGCGAAACACTTCCTGAACGGCCGGGTGGTCTTCGAGCGCTTCGACCTCGCGGGCAGCCGCCGCCCGGCGCTGCGCACCGAGAGGCTCGGCGCCGTCCTCGTCTTCAACTCTTACGACGAGCCAGCGATGGCCGGTCCAGGTCTGCAGCTTTCGAGTTAATTCCTGAAGCAGGTCGGAGGCCGCGCTGGGCAATGGATTGAGCGTGATCGCGCCCAGCTTGAAATGCACCAGGCGCACCTGTTCCAGAAGCGCGTTCTTCAACTTGAGGTCCCGCTTTTGCTCGACCAGCGCGACAACGTCCTCGAAGCTTTGCGGCATGGTTTGCGGCATGGGACGATCCCGCATCGGGTCCGCATCCGGCTCGTCGCGATAGCCTTGCGGCGCGGGATTTTCGTTCTCCTCCATGACGGGCGGAGACGTGTCGGCGGTAGGGACCGCGTCGCGGCGCGCGGACGCCGGTGCATCGGCGGCAGGTGCCCCCTCGCCGCGCGAGCGCGCCGCTTCGGCGTTGCCGCCGGTCTTGGCGTAGCGCGCCACGTCGCCGGGCGTCGGCAAGTCCCCCACATAGGCCAGCCGCACGAGCACCATGTCGGCGGCGGCGAGCGGCCGGGGGCTGTTGCGCACCTCGTCATGACCCTTGAGCAGCATCTGCCAGGCCCGCGCCAGAACCGGCATCGACAGGCGCTTCGCCAGGTCTTCGATCCGGCCGCGTTCCGCTTCGCCGGCGGCGGGGTCGATGCTCCCCATTCCGGCGGCTTTCGCGACCGTGACCGCGTGGACCGCATCGGCCAAATCCGTAATCACCTGGCCGGGCTCGGCCCCGTCGCGGTCGAGCTGGCTTAAGCTCGACAGCGCCCCGCCCGCATCGCCCTTCAGGACCGTTTCGAGCAGATCGAAGATGCGCCCCCGATCGGCGAGCCCCAGAAGCTCGCGCACGGTTTCCGCCTCGATGCGGCCCGCCCCGAAGGCGATGGCCCGGTCGAGGATCGAGAGCGCGTCGCGCACCGATCCCTCGCCCGCCCGGGCGATCAGCGCGAGCGCCGCGGGATCGGGCTCGGAGCCCTCCGCCTTGGCAATGCGCGCGAGATGCGCGGTCAAGGTCTCGACGTCTATCCGTCTCAGGTCGAAGCGCTGACAGCGCGACAGCACCGTCACCGGCACCTTGCGCACTTCCGTCGTGGCGAAGATGAATTTCACATGCTCAGGCGGCTCTTCGAGCGTCTTCAACAGGCCGTTGAAGGCCTGCTTGGAGAGCATGTGGACCTCGTCGATGATATAGACCTTGTAGCGCGCGGAATTCGGCTTGTAGTGCGCGCTGTCGATCAGATCGCGAATGTCGTCGATGCCGGTATGGGACGCGGCGTCCATCTCGATCACGTCGAGATGGCGTCCTTCCAGGATGGCACGGCAGTGCGCGCCCTCCTCCGTGATGTCGATGGTCGCGCCTTCGCCGTTCGGCCCCTCGTAGTTCAGCGCACGGGCCACGAGGCGCGCGGTGGTCGTCTTTCCGACGCCCCGCACGCCGGTGAGCATATAGGCCTGGGCGATCCGCCCCGAAGCGAAGGCGTTCCGCAAGGTGCGGACCATCGGCTCCTGGCCGATCAGTTCGGCGAACACCTGCGGCCGGTACTTGCGCGCCAGCGCCGCGTGGCTCAATGCCGCGCTGTGGATCGTGTGTTCGGCTTGGTCTTCGGACATCGGCAAGTCTTCGGACATCGGCAAGTCTTCGGACATCGAGAAAATGACACTCACGCCATGGCGTCGAACGGAGCCGGCCCTGGAACGAAGGGGAGCGGAACCGCAACTCCCGTGAACTTTACGCGACGCATGGGAAAGGTGGGAGGCTGGACAATCAACCCGCGAAACGCTCGTTGGGGCTGCTTCCTTCCGGACCTGACCCGGTTGGCGAGGCACGCGCCTGCCGCCAACCTCCCTGGCCCACTATATCGGGGAAGCGGGGGGCTGTGGCAACCCGCAGATACCCCAATCGATCGCTTCGGCCACGAAAACCCCGCTTTTGCCGGTACGAGGCAACCCCTGTCTAAGCACCGGCCTCATTCGCCTGAGCCTTCAGCGCGGCGCGGAAGGGGCTCGCAGGATAGGTCCCCAGCACGTTGACTTCGCTCGTGAAGAAATCGAGCTCCTCCATGGCGAGCCGCACCGGCCGTGCGTCGGGGTGGCCTTCAATATCGGCATAGAACATGGTCGCGTTGAACGAGCCTTCGAGCTGATAGGATTCCAGCTTGGTCATGTTCACGCCGTTGGTCGCGAATCCGCCAAGCGCCTTGTAGAGCGCGGCGGGCACGTTCCGCACCCGGAACACGAAGGTCGTCACCACGGGGCCGTCGCCGGCACGGGCCGCCGCCGGTTCGGCCGCGAGCACGACGAAGCGCGTCGTGTTGTGCGCCGCGTCCTCGATGTTCTCCTTGGCGATGTCCAAGCCGTAGATCTCCGCGGCAAGCTTCGAGGCGATGGCCGCCTGTGTGCGGTCTCCCGACTCCTTCACGAATTTCGCCGCGCCCGCCGTATCGGCCTGGATCACCGGCATCAGTTTCAACTCGGAGATCACGGTGCGGCACTGACCGAGCGCCATGATGTGGCTGTTGGCGGCCTTGACCTCGGAAAGAGCGACGCCCGGCAACACCAGCAATTGATGGCGCACGCGCTCGAAGTGCTCGCCGACGATGAAGAGCCCCGAATGCGGCAGGAGATGGTGAATATCGGCCACACGGCCCGCCACAGAGTTCTCGATGGGGATCATGGCGAGCCGCGCCCCGCCGGACTTCACCGCGGCGAGCGCGTCCTCGAAGGTCGCGCAGGGCAGAACCTCCATGTTCGGGAAGGCGTCGCTGGCGGCGAGATGGGAGTTGGCCCCCAGCTCCCCTTGAAAGGCGATCGTGTCGGCACGCTTGTTGGACATCGCTGGGTCGGTTTCGTAAGCGGTTGTTCGGGTTGAACGGACAGAAATTCTTAAGGCGTTTCAAGAATTTCGCGCGCTCGTGCAAGGTCGGCGGGAGTATCGACACCGAGCGGAACCGTGTCAACGAGACCGACATGGATGCGCATGCCCGCCTCGAGCGCCCGGAGCTGTTCGAGTTTCTCCCGCATCTCCAGCGGCGACGGCGGAAGGCCGACAAAGCGCTCCAGCGCCTCCCGTCGATAGGCGTAGAGCCCGATATGGTGGTAGAGCGGGCCTTCGCCGAAAGGAGCCGTGGCCCGCGTGAAGTAGAGCGCGTTCAGAATCCCGCCGCGCGTGAGCGGAGATCCGACCACCTTCACGACGTTGGGATTGGTGCGCTCCTCCTCCCGCACGATCTCGGCCGCGATGGTCCCGATATCGGCCTCGCGTTCCTCGAGCGCTTCCACGCATTTGCGCACAAGCTGCGGATCGAGCGTGGGCAGATCCCCTTGAAGATTGACGACCACATCGAAATTCCGCTCCGGATCGGTGGCCTGCAACGCCTCGTGAATTCTGTCCGAGCCACTGGCATGATCGGGCCCGGTCAGAACCGCCTCCCCCCCCGCACGGGCCACCGCGTCCTGAACGGCCTGCGAATCAGTCGCGACCAGAACCGGACCGCATCCAGCCTCCACGGCCCGGCGCCAAACATGAACAATCATGGGTTCGCCAGCGATCTCGGCCAAAGGTTTGTCCGGCAGACGGGTGGCCGCGCGGCGCGCGGGAATGACCACAATGGATTTTATCATGATTTTCCATGCGTTAGGTTTGAGGCCCTGCCGGCCACGGCAACGCTCGTTGAGGGAATTCTGTCAGTTGCAACAACCGGCTGCCCCTTATAGTCTCAGCCCGCGTCGCAAGAGCTATCTTGAAGTAGCCTTTTGCCTGCCGGGGGAAACCGAATATGAAATATTACTACTTTAACAAAGTCGCCATGGCGGTGCTTCTGGCGCTGCTGCTCTTCTTTGGCACGAGAACACTCATCGAAATCATGTACGAAGAGCATGAGCCTGCGACTCCGGGCTACGAAATCGCCGGAGCCGAGGGCGAATCCGCGCACGGCGACGAGAAGAAGGGCGCCGACAAGGGCGCAGCGTTCATTGCGGCGCTGAACAAGGCCGACCCCGCCAAAGGCGAGCAAGCCATCGGACTCTGCAAGGTTTGCCATAGCTTCGAAAAGGGCGGACCGAACATGATCGGCCCCGACCTCTATGGCATTGTCGGCCACAAGATCGCGTCTCACGAGGGCTTTGCCTACACCCCCGCTCTCAAGGGTCACGACGGCGAGTGGACGTTCGAGAATTTGGACCATTGGCTCGAGAATCCGCAGGCTTTCGCCTCGGGGACGAGCATGGCTTTCCCCGGCATTCCGGACCTGCAGAAGCGCGCGGACGTGATCGCCTATCTGAACAAGAACAGCGATAAACCGCTGCCTATTCCTGAGCCGGCGGCCGAACCTGCCGCCGAGGAAGGTGGAGAGGCCGCGGACAAGGAAGCCGCGGCGGGTAGCGGCAAGCCCGAAATCCTGGCGCTTCTTGCCGATGCCGATCCGGCCAAGGGCGAGCAAGCCGCCGCGCTTTGCAAAGTCTGCCACACGTTCGAGGCGGGCGGCGCGAACATGGTTGGACCGAACCTCCACAATGTGGTCGGTGCCGATGTCGGCCACATCAAGGACTTCAGTTACACCCCGGCTCTCAAGGACAAGGGTGGAGCTTGGACCTACGAGCGTTTGGACGAGTGGCTGGAGAACCCGCAAGCCTTCGCATCCGGCACGACCATGGCCTTCCCCGGCATTCCGGACGCGAAGAAGCGCGCGGACGTGATCGCCTACCTGCGGAAGGAGACGGACAATCCGCCTCCGCTGCCGGGCGGCGACGCCGAAGCGGCACCTGCCGACGCGGCAGCACCTGCCGAGGACGCCGCACCTGCCGAGGACGCCGCACCTGCCGAGGACGCTGCGCCCGCCGAAGAAGCCGCACCTGCGGAAGACGCTGCCCCTGCGGAAGAACCGGCTGCCGAAGAACCTGCCGCCGAAGAGCCTGCCGCAACCGAAGCGCCTGCATCCGACGAGGCCGAAGACGCGAAGGACGAGACCGTCGTCGTGTCGCCGGAAGTCTCCGCCGACGCGCCGTCCGAGCCTCACAAGGGTGAGGATCCGTCGCCGAACCAGCCGCAGCCGGTCTATCCGGATGACGGCTCCTCGACCACGACCAGGGATGATGCGCAGAGCGATGCCGCTCCACCCGCGGACCAGGACGGTCTGTCGTCACAACCCCAGCCGGTCTATCCCGACGGCCGCTAGGTCTTACGGACTTCGCGCCATGTGCTTTAAAAGGGCCTCCTTCGGGAGGCCCTTTTATCATGACGGCGGGCCTTCCATATCGCGCGGCTTCGCTGCCGGCGACAAGGCCGCCTAGACGGCGGCCGCGCGCGGACATGACCGATAATTCATTTGGCCGCGCAGGGCCTCATGCTAGTTTTTAAGGCCCTCGCGCAGTCCCGAACTCCCGGCCGGGCTTGCGCCCCACGGTTTCCGGTGACGGTGCGCGTAGACTTGCGCCGGCCGGACAATCCCTTCGACGCGGAACGGTGCTTAGCTCCTCATGATCCTCTCACGCCTAACCCTTGCTGCTACCCTCGCCGTTCTTTTGCTGGGGCCCGCCTCCGCCGAACAGGACACCTCCGGCACAGCCAACACCTCCGGCTCGGTCAAGCACCATGCGCTGTCGCTTGTCGGCGAGCCGGAATATCCGGCGGATTTCACGCATTTCGACTTCGTCAATCCCGATGCGCCGAAGGGCGGTACGGTGCGCATGCCTTCCATCGGCGGTTTCGACAGCCTCAATCCCGTCCTCTACCGCGGCGAGCAGGCGCCGGGCATCGGCCTCGTCAACGAAAGCCTGATGGCCGACAGCATCGACGAAGCCTCGACGTCGTACGGGCTCATCGCGGAGTGGGCGTCCTATCCGGACGACTATTCGTCGGTGACGTTCAAGCTCCGCGACAATGCGCGCTGGCATGACGGCAAGCCGATCACGCCAGAGGATGTGATCTACAGTCTCAACGTGAACAAGGAGGCCAATCCGCGGATGGGTCTCTACTACAAGAACGTTACGCATGCCGAGAAGACCGGCGACAACGAGGTCACCTTCTACTTCGACAGCAAGGGAAACCGCGAGCTGCCGATGATCATGGGGCAGCTCACGATCCTGCCGAAGCATTTCTGGACGGGCAAGGACGCCAAGGGAGAACAGCGCGATCCCATGAAGACCACGATGGAGCCGCCGCTGGGCTCCGGACCCTATCGGGTCAAGTCGGTGAGCCCCGGCCGTTCCATCGCGTTCGAGCGCGTGAAGGACTATTGGGGCAAGGACCTGCCGGCGAACAAAGGAATGTGGAACTTCGACGAACTCCGCTTCGACTCCTATCGCGACATGACGGTCGCCTTCGAAAGCTTCAAAGCCGGCAATCTCGATTTCTGGAACGAGACGAGCTCGAAGAATTGGGCCATGGCCTACGACTTTCCGGCCATCAAGACCGGCGACATCGAGCGGCAAGAGGTCCGGCTGGAACGCGGCATGCCGATGCAAGCTTTCGTTCCGAATCTCCGCCGCCCGAAATTCCAAGACCGGCGCGTACGTCAAGCGCTCAACCTGGCATTCGACTTCGAGTGGGCGAACAAGAACCTGTTCTACGGCCAATACGAGCGGGTCGACAGCTACTTCCAGAACTCGGAGCTTGCAGCGCCAAAAGCTCTGCCCGAAGGGCGCGAACTCGAGATCCTGGAGACGGTGCGCGGCGAGGTTCCGGAGGACGTGTTCACAACGGTCCACCAAAACCCGACCAACAAAGATCAGACCGAGATGCGCAACAATCTACGCAAGGCGGTGACGCTGTTGCGCGAAGCGGGCTGGCAAGTGAAGGACGGCAAGCTCACGAACACCGAGACCGGCGAGACCATGACCATCGAGTTTCTGATCGTGTCGCCGCTTTTCGAGCGCATCGTCCAGCCCTATCTGCGCAATCTCAACCGGCTAGGCATCACCGGCAATATCCGCCTGGTGGATTCGGCGCAGTACACGCGCCGGATCAACAATTTCGATTACGACGTGGTCGTCGGCAATTTCGCCCAGTCGGAGTCCCCCGGCAACGAACAGCGCGATTATTGGGGCAGCGAGGCCGCGGACCGCGAGGGCAGCATGAACCTCATCGGCATCAAAGATAAGGCGGTCGACACGCTGATCGACCATGTCATCTACGCCAAGGACCGCGAGGAACTCGTCGCCGCGACGCACGCACTCGACCGGGTGCTTCTGTCGAACGACTACGTGGTGCCGCAATGGTTCTCTCCCAATCAGCGCATCGCCTATCGGAGCCATTACGGTCGTCCCGACAAATTGCCGGGGCTGACGCCGGGTTTCTTGCAGGTCTGGTGGGACGGCAACGCCCCGGCCGAACCGCGCGCCTCGGATTGATCCCAGTAGAGCGGACGTTTGCCCGATGATACCAACACGCGCCACGGCCGTTCTTGCCGTTATCGTACTCTGTACGCTCGTTCGCCCTGTCTCCCTCGCGGCCGCCGAGCGAAGCTACGGCCTCTCCGCATTCGGAGATCTTGCTTTGCCCGGGGACTTCCAGTCCTTTGCCTACGCTAATCCGGACGCGCCCAAAGGCGGCTCGCTGTCGCTGATCGGTTGGGGTGGCGTGACGACCTTCAACAGCCTGAACAACTACATCCTCAAGGGCGATGCCGCCCAGGGTCTGGAGCTGTTGTTCGACTCCTTGATGACGCGCGCCGCGGACGAACCGGACGCCGTCTATGGCTTGATCGCGGAGAGTGCGGAGGTCGCCGGCGACGGCAAGTCCGCTACGTTCTATTTGCGGCCCGAGGCGAAATTCTCCGACGGCACGCAAATCACCGCCGACGACGTCGTGTTCTCGTTCGATATCCTCAAGGAGAAGGGACATCCGTTGTTCCTTCAGATGCTGCGCGACGTGGAGAAGGCCGAGGCCATCGACCCGCGGACGGTGCGCTACACGTTCAAGGGCGAGCTCGTCCGCGATCTGCCTTTGACCGTGGCGGGCCTGCCCGTGCTCTCCAAGGCGTATTATTCGAACAAGGCCTTCGACCAGACGACATTGGAGCCGCCGCTCGGCTCCGGCCCGTACCTCGTCGACAAGTTCCAGCAAGGCCGCAATATCACCTATCGGCGCAACCCGGACTATTGGGCGAAGGACCTGCCGGTCAACAAGGGGCGTTGGAACTTCGACACGATCCGCTACGAATATTTCCGCGACCGCACGGCCGGTATGGAAGCCTTCAAGGCCGGGACGTACGATCTGCGCGAGGAATTCACCTCCAAGGTTTGGGCGACGGAGTACGATTTTCCCGCGGTGCGCGACGGGCGCGTGAAGAAGGAGACGCTTCCCGACGAGACGCCTTCGGGGACGCAAGGGTTCTTCATCAATACGCGGCGCGAGAAGTTCCAGGACCCGCGCGTGCGCGAGGCACTGTCCTTGGCCTTCGATTTCGAATGGACCAACCGCAACATGTTCTACAGCCTCTACGACCGTACGCAGAGCTATTTCGAGAATTCGCCGATGAAGGCGGAAGGCGAACCGACGGAGGCCGAGCGCGCCCTGATCGAAAGCCTCGGCTTGCCCGTGCCGGAGGGTGCGCTCGGCCCCGCCGTGCTGCCGCCGGTCAGCGACGGGTCGGGCCGCGACCGTGCCTCGCTGCAGAAGGCGAGCAAGCTCCTGGATGAAGCAGGCTGGCGCGTGAAGGATCGCAAACGGGTCAACGGCAACGGCGAACAGCTCTCCGTCGAGTTTCTGACCTTCGAGCCCACATTCGAGCGCATCATCGCGCCCTATGTGAAGAACCTATCGCTTCTCGGGATCGACGCCCGGATTCGCCGCGTCGACCCCGCGCAATATCAACAGCGCCTCAAGGATTTCGATTTCGACATCACGACGCAACGTTATGGCATGCGTCTGACGCCGGGCGTCGAGCTACGCAGCTATTTCGGCTCCGAGTCCGCCAACGTGCCGGGCTCTCTCAATCTCGCCGGCATCAGCGATCCCGCGGTCGATGCACTGATCGGAAAGATCGTCGCGGCGAAAAGCCGTGAGGAGATGTACACGGCGGCACGGGCGCTGGACCGTGTTCTCCGGGCCTCGTACTATTGGGTGCCGCACTGGTCCAAGGCCTCGCACACGATCGCCTATTGGGACAAGTTCGCGCGCCCGGATACCAAGCCGAAATACGATCGCGGGATTCTCGATACCTGGTGGTCGAAGGCGGCGCAGAACTAGGGCGGACGTTCGAACCGCTCGATCTTGCGGAACACGGGCGCCGGACCGGCGCCGAAAGGATCGGCGGCCCGATGCCCGGGAAGATCGTCAAGGTCTGGCTGATTACCGTGACCATCTTCCAGCAATGAGGGGCCAAGGATCCATTCGTCCATATCCCGGTCCATGGCGAAGCACGCCCTCTCCCCGTTATGTAGCAAGGACCTTCTTCCCCAAGAGCGACTGTCTGCCTTACCAACTTGCAATGAATCAGGCCGCTCAGTCGGGTTCCACTCGCGCCCAGAATCCAGTAAGCACAATGGCTGCGGGTGCGGCGTCCGGCCTTCCAAGGCGGAATGCCGCCGGACCCGTTTGCCACTGGAAGCGCAGCGACAGGAAGCCCAACACAATTGGCCGCCTATATCCTTCGCCGACTCTTGCTGATCGTTCCGACGATGCTCGGCATCATGCTGATCACGTTCGTCATCGTGCAGTTCGCGCCGGGCGGCCCCGTGGAGCGGCTGATTGCCCAGCTGACCGGCACCGACGCGGGCGCGACGGCGAAATTCAGCGGCGGCGGCAGCGATTTCTCCGGGAGCGGCGAACAAGGCATGCCCGGCGGCGATGTGAGCGGCGGCTCGTCTAAATATCGCGGCGCGCAAGGTCTCGACCCCGAATTCATCGCCAGCCTCGAGAAGCAGTTCGGGTTCGACAAACCGGCCCATGAACGCTTCGGCCAGATGATCTGGAACTATCTGCGCTTCGACTTCGGCGAGAGTTATTTCCGGGATACGAGCGTTCTGACGCTCATCGCGGAGCGCATGCCCGTCTCCATCTCGCTCGGGCTTTGGATGACGCTGATCTCATACGCGATCTCCATTCCGCTCGGCATCCGCAAGGCCGTCAGCGACGGTGCCCGCTTCGACGTGTGGACCTCCAGTGTGATCGTCATCGGCTACGCGATCCCCGGCTTCCTCGTGGCCGTGTTTCTGATCGTGCTGTTCGCCGGCGGCTCGTTCCTGCAGATCTTCCCGTTGCGGGGGCTCGTATCCGAAAACTTCTGGTCCTTGCCGTGGTACCAGAAGATCCTCGATTATTTCTGGCATCTGGTGCTGCCGTTGACCGCGATGGCGCTGTCGGCCTTCGCCACCACGACCTTCCTCACCAAGAATTCGTTCCTAGAGGAGATCCGCAAACAATATGTGATCACCGCGCGGGCGAAGGGTCTGACCGAACGGCAGGTGCTCTACGGGCACGTGTTCCGTAACGCCATGCTGATCGTCATCGCCGGATTTCCCGGCGCCTTCATCGGCGCGTTCTTCGCCGGGTCTCTCCTGATCGAGACCATCTTCACTTTGGACGGCCTCGGACTGCTCGGCTTCGAGTCGATCGTCAACCGCGACTATCCGGTCGTCTTCGCAACCGTCTACATCTTCTCGTTGCTCGGACTGCTGATCAACCTCCTGTCCGATCTCACCTATACCTGGGTCGATCCCCGCATCGACTTCGAGACGCGGGAGGTCTGATGGACGCGCCGACGGATGTCAGCGTCACCGAAGAGGCCGTGTCGGAGGGCATCCCCCAGCCACGCGCCTGGGTGTCCGCGCTCAACAAGCGGCGCTGGCAGACTTTCAAGGCCAATTGGCGCGGCTACTGGTCCCTCTGGATCTTTTTGTTCCTGTTCCTCATCAGCCTGTTCGCGGAGTTCATCGCCAACGACAAACCGATCCTGATCCAATATGAGGGTCATTATTATTGGCCGATCTTCCAGGCCTACCCGGAGACGGATTTCGGCGGCATCTTCGAGACGGAAGCGGATTATCGCGATCCCGTCGTTCAGGACCTTATCGCCGAGAAGGGCGGCTGGATGATTTGGCCGCCCATCCGCTTCTCATACAACACGCAGAACAAGAACCCGCCGATGGCGTTCCCGGTGAAGCCGACCTGGCTCCTCACCGACAAGGATTGCGCGCTCGCGGTCGAGAAGGGCTTCCACCCTTGCAACGCCGACCTCGAATGGAACTGGCTCGGCACCGACGACCAGGGGCGCGACGTCGTGGCCCGTATCATCTACGGCTTTCGTATCTCGGTTCTGTTCGGGCTTGTGCTGACGATCTTCTCCTCGATCATCGGCGTGGCGGCGGGCGCCGTCCAAGGCTACTTCGGCGGATGGACGGACCTTCTATTCCAGCGCTTCATCGAGATTTGGACCAGCGTGCCGCAGCTCTATCTGCTGATCATCGTCGCCGCGGTGATCGAGCCGAATTTCTGGATTCTGTTGGGAATCCTGCTTGCTTTCTCCTGGGTGGCTCTGGTGGGCGTGGTGCGCGCGGAATTCCTGCGCGCCCGGAACTTCGAATATGTCACGGCCGCGCGGGCACTCGGCCTGCCTAACCTCAAGATCATCTTCAGGCATCTCCTGCCGAACGCGATGGTCGCGACGCTGACCTTCATGCCGTTCATCCTGAACGGCTCCATCACGACCCTGACGTCTTTGGACTTTCTCGGATTCGGCTTGCCGCCCGGATCGCCCTCGCTCGGCGAGTTGCTGGCGCAAGGCAAGGACAATCTGCAAGCGCCGTGGCTCGGTCTGACGGCGTTCTTCGTGATCGCCATCATGCTCAGCCTTCTGATTTTCGTCGGCGAGGCCGTGCGTGACGCACTCGACCCGCGCAAAACAATGAACTGACGGGACGCTGATGCACGGCTCTCACGACCACAGCCATGTCGCAGTCGACGCGAATAACGAGACGCGCATGGGAATCGCCGCGCTGATCACCGGCGCGTTCATGCTCATCGAACTCGCCGGCGGCATCGTCGCGAACTCCTTGGCGCTCATCGCCGACGCGGGCCACATGCTCACGGACTTCGCCTCGCTGACGCTGGCGTGGTTTGCGTTCCGCTTGGCGCGGCGCCCGGCCGACTGGAAGCGTACATACGGCTTCGACCGATTCCAGGTCCTCGTCGCCTTCACCAATGGGCTGGCCCTGTTCGTGATCGCAGGATGGATCGTTTACGAGGCGATCCACCGGCTGAGCGCCGGAGAAGCGCATGTCGCCGGGGGCATCATGGTCGCGATCGGCGTCGCGGGCCTTCTCGTGAACATCGTGGCCTTTCTGCTTCTGCGGGGCGCGGATCGTGAGAACCTCAACGTGCGTGGGGCGGCGCTCCATGTGCTCGGCGATTTGCTCGGATCGGTGGCGGCGCTCGTGGCCGGTGCGGTGATCGTGCTCACCGGTTGGACGCCCATAGACCCGATTTTGTCGATGGTCGTGGCATTGATCATCTTGCGCAGCGGCTGGTTCGTCGTATCGGAGTCGGCGCATATTCTTCTCGAAGGCGCGCCGCACGAGCTCGACACGCGCGAGATCGCGCCGGACATCGTCGGCAACGTGCCCGGCGTGGACGAGGTCCATCACGTCCATGTCTGGTCCATCACCCAATCCCGGCGCATGGCGACGCTTCATGCGGTGATCGGCGATGGGAGCGAGATCGATACGGTCGTCCAGGGCGTCAAGGCGCGCCTGAAGGAAAAGTTCAACTTGGATCACGCGACGGTCGAGATCGAGCGGTGCCGGTGTGCCGACGAGGCCGACGAACACAATCGGGCGAGCGCATGAGCGACACGAAGACCCTACTTTCCGTCGAGGATCTCTGCGTGGACTTTCGCGCGGGCGAGAAGGTCACGCACGCGGTCGAGAACGTGTCCTTCGAGATCGAGCGCGGCGAGACGCTGGCGCTTGTGGGCGAGTCGGGCTCCGGCAAGACCGTCTCGGCCCTATCCATTCTTCAGCTTCTCCCCTACCCGGCCGCGTCGCACCCGTCCGGCGCAATCTACTTCAAGGGCGAGAACCTCCTGGCACTGCCGCCCGACGGACTGCGCCATGTGCGCGGCAACCAAATCTCCATGATCTTTCAAGAGCCGATGACCTCGCTTAATCCGCTCCACACGATCGAGCGGCAGATTGCCGAGGTCCTCCGCATCCATAAAGGCCTCACGGGCGCGAAGGCACGCGACCGCGTCCTCGACCTTCTGTCCAAGGTCGGCATTCAGGATCCGGAGCAACGGCTCGGCTCGTACCCGCACCAATTGTCCGGCGGTCAGCGCCAGCGTGTCATGATCGCCATGGCGCTCGCGAACGAACCGGACCTGTTGATCGCGGACGAACCGACGACAGCGCTCGACGTGACGATCCAAGCGCAGATTCTCGAACTGCTGTTGCAGCTCAAGGCCGAATTCGACATGGCCATGCTGCTCATCACGCACGATCTCGGCATCGTGCGCAAAATGGCCGACCGGGTCTGCGTCATGCATCGCGGGCGCATCGTCGAGCGCGGCAAGACGAAGGACATCTTCGAACACCCGGAAGACGCTTACACCCAACATCTCATCGCCTCCGAACCGAAGGGTTCGCCGCCGCCGGTCGACCCGGACGCCAAGACGATTCTCACAACGGACGATCTGCGCGTGTGGTTTCCGATCAAGCGCGGGTTCCTGCGCAAGACGGTCGGGCATATCAAGGCGGTCGACGGGATCGACGTGGATGTTAAGGAAGGCCAGACGCTCGGCGTCGTCGGAGAGTCCGGCTCCGGCAAGACGACGCTCGGCCAAGCGATCCTGCGCCTGATCTCGAGCGAAGGCCCCATCGTCTATCTCGGCCAGCGCATCGACGGCTACGACTCGAAGCAAATGCGTCCCTTGCGCAAAGAGCTGCAGATCGTGTTCCAGGACCCCTACGGATCCCTCAGCCCGCGCATGTCCATCGGGCAGATCATCGAGGAAGGCCTGCTGATCCAGAACCCCGGCATCTCCGGGGAGGACCGCGAGGCGCGCGTCGCCCGCGCGCTGAAGGAGGTCGGACTCGATGCCAATGTCCGGGACCGCTACCCGCACGAGTTCTCGGGCGGACAGCGCCAGCGCATCGCCATCGCCCGCGCGCTGGTTCTGGAGCCCAAATTTCTCATTCTCGACGAGCCGACCTCGGCACTCGACGTCTCCGTCCAGGCGCAGATCGTGGATCTGCTGCGCGATCTGCAGAAGCGGCACAAACTGGCCTATCTCTTCATCAGCCACGATTTGAAGGTCGTGCGCGCGCTCGCCAACTCGATCCTCGTGCTCCGGCATGGGAAGGTGGTGGAGCAAGGCCCTTCGCAAGAGGTCTTCGCCAATCCGAAGACGGACTATACCAAGGCGCTGCTGGCGGCGGCGTTCGAGCTGGAGACGACGCCCGCGGACGCCGTCGCGACGTAAGGTTCGAACTTAAGTCTGCCCGGGAAGGCGCCGGACGCCGGTGATCTCGAAGCCGGCATCCTTGATGCGCCGCCGTGCTTCCTCGAACGGCTCGTGCTCGACCGCCATGTGATGGGCGTTGGCGTGCAGGACTATGTCCGGGCTCGTCATGATGCCCACATGGCCCTCCCAGAAGATAAGATCGCCGCGCTTTAAGTCAGCCCCGCCGCGCCAATCGACCCGCTCTCCGGCCTCGGCCTCTTGCATGTCCGCGTCGCGCGGAAGCGCATGACCGGCCGTGGCGGCGGAGAGTTGCACAAGCCCCGAACAGTCGAGGCCGACGCTGGTGCGGCCGCCCCACAAATAGGGCGCCCCGAGAAACCCTTCGGCGACCGCGACGAAGTCCGGCACGAGATGGGCGATGGGCACGACGTGGCTGGCATAGACGAAACCGCCCGTGTCGAGCTTGGCGTAGCGGCCACCCTCCTCAGCGAGACCGACGAGGGCATTGAGACTGAGCAGCGCCAAAGGCGGCGCCTTGGCGTCCGGCTCCGGGAAGACATAGGTTCGGAGCGTCGCGACCCGGTGTGTCGCGGGCGCGCGCGGCGGAACCAGCCCCGCGTTGGGCACGTAGCCCACATAGCCGTCGTGATCCAGTTGGACCCAGGCCCATCCCTCGCCCTCGTCGTAGACGGTCAGGGTCTCGCCGTGCAGCACCTCGGTATCGAGGGGCGCATCGAAACGCGGCGCGCGACGAAGGGGCAGTGCCGGCTCCGCGACTTGGCGGCGTTCCCCGGACACGTAGCGTCCGGCTTCGACCAATCCACGCAACTTCTCGGCGGCAAGATCTTCGCGAAAGGCATGCCGGCGTGGATCGAGATTCGTCACGCGTTCCGGTCTCCCGAGAAATATTCGAACAGCGCGCGAGCGCCGTTCGGCTCGCCGCCACGCGGCTTCCCAGGCTGCTCGCGCGGCACCCAGCCATAGATATCGAGATGGGCGTAGCGGGCGGCCTTCTTCACGAAGCGCTTGAGGAACAGCGCCGCCGTCACGGAGCCTGCAAAGGGCCCGTCGGAGATGTGATTGACGTCGGCGATGCTGCTCTTGAGCAGCTTGTCGTAGGGCGCCCAGAAGGGCATGCGCCAGACCGGATCGCCGACCGCGTGGGCGGCCTTG
The DNA here is from genome assembly GCA_002482645.1 of Hyphomicrobiaceae bacterium UBA7697. Taxonomy (GTDB): domain Bacteria; phylum Pseudomonadota; class Alphaproteobacteria; order Rhizobiales; family Methyloligellaceae; genus Methyloceanibacter. The sequence goes on along the minus strand of DLGJ01000005.1, from coordinate 331,171 downwards.
AGCATGGCGTCCGCGAAATCGTCGTCGGTCGCGTAGAAGGGCGGCAGGTCCGGTCCGAGCGCCACGCGGGCCGCGCCGGTCAAGGTGGCAAAGGTCACGAGATAGTCCGGCTGCTCCTCGTCGGCGAGGCTCAGCGCGTCGGCGAGGACGAGACGCCCTTCCGCGTCGGTATTCCCGATCTCGACGGTCATGCCGTTCCGGCTCGGCAGCACGTCTCCGGGGCGGAAGGCGTTGCCGGCCACCGAGTTGTCGGCGGCCGGAACGATGACGCGCAGGCGGATCGGCAGCTTGGTCCGCATAGCCATGACCGCGAAGGCGAGCGCGGCGGCCGCGCCGCCCATGTCCTTCTTCATCAGGCTCATGGCGTTGCCGGGCTTAAGGTTGAGCCCGCCCGTATCGAAACAGATGCCCTTGCCGACAATCGTGACCTTGGGGGCGCTCTCCGCACCCCAATGCATGTCGATCAAGCGCGGCGCCCTATCGCTCGCCCGTCCCACCGCATGGATCAACGGGAAATTGTCGGATAGGAGGCTGGTGCCTTCCGTCACCTTGATGGTGGCGCCGAATGTATTTGCGACATCGCGCGCCACCGCTTCGAGCTCGGCGGGGCCGAGATCGTTCGCGGGCGTGTTGATGAGGTTGCGCCCGAGATAGACGCCTTCGGCCATGGCAAGAATGCGGTCCCGGTCCGCGCCCTCGGGCAGAACGATGCACTTTGCCTCTTCGTTCGCGGAGGATTTGTAGCGGTTGAAGCGGTAACACCCATTCAGAAAGCCGAGCGCCGCCAGATCCGGGTCCGGCAAAGCCCCGGAGAACTCGTAGTCGCCCGCCGGGATCGCCCCAGGTAGAGCGCCGGTCAGCATCGGGGTTTGCTGCCCCCAATCCGCGCCGCCAGTACCGAAAAGGACCTTGGCGATGCCGCCGGCCTCGTCCGGTACGAGCAGGACCGCGCCCGCCGTCGGCTTCCAGCCACGGGCCTCCACCCATCGGCGCTCGCGCCCGGGCACCGCCGCCAAATCCTCGTCCGATCCGACGAGCTGGATCGGCGTGGCCCCGGTGCCCGGCGCCAGCAGCAAGTCTTCGAGGTGGTGGCGCGTCGTCTCGAGCGGCATCGCGTGTGGTGACATGAAAAATTCCGGCTGAGTCTTGAAGGGGTCGCGCATTAATGGCAGGGGAGCGGGAGCATGACAACGATGGAAGGCGGAACGATGACGGATACGGGTTACACGCTGGTCATTGGCGACAAGAACTACTCGTCATGGAGCCTGCGGCCCTGGCTGTCACTCAAAGCCTCCGGCATTCCGTTCCGCGAAGAGCGGATTCGCCTCCGCCAACCCGAGAGCAAGGCCGAAATCTTCAAGCGCTCGCCCTCGGGCAAGGTCCCGGTCCTCAAGACCGACCTCGGTGCGATCTACGACAGCCTCGCCATCGTCGAGTATCTCGCCGAGCAATATCCCGGCGCCGCGCTCTGGCCGGCCAGCCCGGCGGCCCGCGCCGCCGCGCGCTGTGTCTCCGCCGAGATGCATTCCGGCTTCCAGGCCCTGCGCAACGACATGCCCATGGATCTCGTTTCGAGCTTTGCCATGCCGGAGCTCAGCGAGACCTTGGCCAACAATATCGGGCGCGTGATCGAGGTCTGGAAGGAGACGCGAGCGCGCTTCGGCCACAACGGCCCGTTCCTGTTCGGCGCCTTCGGCAATGCGGACGCCATGTACGCGCCGGTTGCCACCCGGTTCCGGACCTACAATGTGCCGCTCTCCGAGTTTGGAGACGACGGGACCGCCGCCGCCTATGTGGATGCGATCTACGCCATGCCCGCGATGGCCGAATGGCTGGCGGGCGCGGACGCCGAGATGCGTGAACGCGGCCTGATTTAAGCCCGCTCTCCAAGCGCAAATCTTCTTCGATGCGGTTTCGTTTCGATGCGGTGCCATTTCGACGCGGTACCATTGCGGAACTGCGAACGTCTTCGGCCGTCCGCGGTCCGGATCGAGAGCGCGGACACTTATGGTTAAGACTTTATATACGCCTGTCCCACATCATGACACCCAACGAAACCCGCCAACGACACCGGGCGCCTCTCCTATCGCCCGCGAGGGACTGCATCGACAATGTCACGCCACCCATCTCCGCGACGCTCGATGGCGATATCGCTTCTGGCGACAGCCGCCGCGGCATCGCTTCTCGGGGGCTGCGGCCATTCTGGCGGGGGGCTGGCAAACACGGGACTCGGCATCTTCAACCGCAAACCCCCGGAAGTTCAAATGAGCGCGGCGGAGGCCTTCGAGGCCACCACGAAATGGGGCGCCGCCTATAACAAGGATCCGAAGAACGCGCGCAATGCCCTCGGTTACGCCGCTTCGCTTCGCGCCCTTGGCAACAATCAGCGGGCCGCCGAGGTTCTTCAGACCGCGTATGCCGCCAATCCAAACGACGGTCGACTGGCCGCCGAGTTCGGCCGGGCCGCGCTCGAAACCGGTCAGGTCGGACTCGCCGGCAAGGCGCTCAAGACCGCCGAGGACAAGGGTATCGAAGACTGGAAGACGTTGTCGGCTCAGGGCACGCTCGCGGCCAAGGGCGGCGACCACGCAAGGGCTCAAAAATATTACCAAGCCGCGCTGAAGAAGAAGCCGGACTCCTCCTCGGTCATCAACAATCTCGCTCTGTCCTATGCGCTCGATGGCAAAGCCAAGGAGGCGGAAAAGCTCCTGCGCACCGCCGCCGACAAAGGACATGACGACAAGCGCTTGCGCCAAAACCTCGCGCTCGTGCTTGGCGTGCAAGGCAAGTTCGACGAAGCCCGCGAGGTCGCCGCGGTCGACGTGGGCGATAGCCAAGCGAAGACGAGCATGGCTTACCTGAAGAACATGCTGTCGAAGCCGACCGCCGTCGCCACCGCCAAGCCTCAAACGCCATCTCGCGATGCGGACGACTGGTCTCCGTTCGGGCCGAGCGTCGCCAGCGCGCCCGCGGCACCTGCAACGATTGCGGCGCCCGCCATCACCGCCGCCACGATACCTCAGACACGGCAGGTCCCCGTCGTCCGGATGGTGAAGCCCGTCGACGAGATCGTCTCCGAACCGCCGAAGGTGGCGCAAGCCGCACCCACAAGTCCCGGCATGTCGACATTCGCCAAGAACGCACCCGCCAAGAACGCACCGGCGACCACGCGCTAATTTGGAGGCATTCGCCTTCTTGCACTTTGAGGGAACGAGGGAGGCGTCCATGCGGGGCGCCTTTCTTGTCCCTTGTTGGGTTCGGCGGTTCGCGCCATCGTTGGCCGCCGCTGCCGGCAAGCAGGCCGGAATGCAGGACCGCCGCTCGCGCGATCAGCCGCCGAAGTTCTGCATCACCTGAATACCGGCCGGCCCGAGAATGACGACGAACAAGACCGGCAGAAAGAACAAAATCATCGGCACGGTGAGCTTCGGCGGCAACGCAGCCGCCTTCTTTTCGGCTTCGGACATGCGCATGTTCCGGCTTTCTTGGGCGAGGACGCGCAGCGCGTCGCTGATCGCCGTGCCGTACCGTTCCGCTTGAATGAGGCTCGTACCCACGGCTCTCACGGATTGTAGTCCTGTCCGTTTTCCCAAGTTCTCGTAAGCCTGCCGGCGCTCCGGGAGGTAGGACAGCTCGGCCGTGGTCAGACTAAACTCCTCCGCCAATTCGAGCGATCGCGGACCGATCTCGCCCGCTACTTTGTTCATGGCGGCTTCGACGGACATGCCGGCTTGCACGCAGATCAGAAGCAGGTCCAGCGAGTCCGGAAATACGCTCGTAATCGATTTCTGCCGGCGTTGGATCAGGTTCGAGATGAAGATGTCCGGAAAGTAGAAGCCGAGATAGGCGCCGCCGATCGAAAGTCCGACCTTGGCGATCGGCGGCAGTTGGAAGCCGTTCACAAAGAACAGATAGACGAAGACCACGGCGAACCCGACCAAGGGCAGCGCGGCGCGGAAGAACAGAAATGCGACGATTGGCGCCTGCCCCCGGAAGCCGGCCATCTTCAACCGGTCGCGCGTCGTATCCGTTTCGAGAGCCTTGCTGAGATTCAAGTTCTCCACGACTTGCTTCATGAAGCTCTTCGGTTCTTTGCGCAGTCGCGCCTGGCGTTGCTGATCCGCGAGCGCGGCCGCGCGCTCGGCACGCAACCGGTCCCGCTCGCTCGACACATATTTCATCCGCGCGCCGAACCGATCCGCGGCAAGGAACGGCATGATCAGAGAAGCGACCGTGGCGAACGCGGCCACCGCCGTAAGGATCACGACCATGGTTTGGGGATCGGTCAGGGTGTCAATGAACGCCGACATCACGTTTCAATCCGCTAGAAGTTGAAATTGATCATCTTGCGCATAACCAGAATGCCGGTCAGCATCCAGATGCCTGCGGCGACCAACATGAACTGCCCGATCTTTTCTTCCCAGAGCAGGGAGATGTAGTCGGGCGAAATGAAATAGACCGCCGTGCCGACAAGCGGCGGCAACGCGCCGATGATCAGTGCCGATGCCTTGGCCTCGGCACTGAGGGCTTTCACTTTCGCCTGCATGCGGTATCGGTCGCGCAAGACGCCGGAAAGATTCGAGAGAGCTTCAGCCAAATTACCGCCGGTCTGCGCCTGGATCGCGATGACGATGGCGAAGAAGCTCACTTCCTGCAAAGGCACCCGCTCGCAAAGGCGCGCGAAGGCCTTGGACAGCGGGATGCCGATCCTCTGCTGTTCGACCAGTTCGACGAACTCGCTCCGAACGGGCTCCGGCGCTTCCGTGGCGATGATCTCCATACAGTCCGCCAGCGGGAGACCGGACCGAATACCCCGGACGATGATGTCGATGGCGTTCGCGAACTCGGTCACGAACTTTGCCTGACGCGACCGAATGCGGCGCCCCAACAGCCAACGCGGCAAGCCTACGCCGCAGACGATCATGCCGAGCAGCGAGATGAAGGGGGAGAAACCGGACGCCAGAAAGAGCAACCCGCCGCAAAGCGCCAGAACGACGCAGAAGATGTAGTAACTCTGAGGTTTGACGTTCAAACCCGCCTGCATGAGCTTCGTCCGCAGCGTAACGCGCTTTTGCCGTCTCTGCTTCGCTTCGATTTCCTTGAGCGTGTCCTGCACCTGCTGGCGTCTGGTCTGGAGCTGCTGCGGCGTTCCGGCACGCTTTTGCAGCGTTTTGTGACCTTGCGCGGCGACTTCGACGCGCTTGCCGACTTTTCTCTCCCCGCTGAAATAGGGGACAACGAGAACGTAGACCACGCCACCCACGGCGAACGCGGCCAGAGCTATCGCGGAGAACTGAATCAGATCAGGCGGTAGCAAACTTCTCTCCCAAGGGACGGCCGTGCTCGTCATTGACCTCGGCCGACGCCAAACATTCGGTCAGCCGTTTATCGTCGCCGAAGTAGCGGGCCTTCTCGTAGAAATAGGGCCGCGCGATGCCCGTGGAGCGATGGCGGCCGACGATGCGGCCGTTCGCATCTTCTCCGACGAGGTCGTAGATGAAGAGATCCTGCAAGGTGACGATTTCGCCCTCGAGGCCGACGACCTCCGTGATATGGGTGATCTTGCGGCTGCCGTCGCGCATTCTCGATGCTTGAACGATGATGTCGACGGACGAGGTGATCATCTCCCGAATGGTGCGGGCGGGAAGACTAAATCCGCCCATGAGGATCATGCTCTCCAGACGGCTGAGGCATTCGCGCGGACTGTTGGAGTGCAGCGTTCCCATGGATCCGTCGTGACCCGTATTCATGGCCTGCAGCAGGTCGAAGGCCTCGGGGCCACGCACCTCGCCCACGACGATGCGGTCGGGACGCATACGCAGGCAGTTCTTGACGAGGTCGCGCATCGTGATTTCGCCCTCGCCTTCCAGGTTCGGCGGTCTCGTTTCCAGCCGGACAACGTGCGGCTGCTGCAGTTGCAGTTCCGCGGAGTCCTCGCAGGTGATTACGCGCTCGCCCGGCTCGATATAGGCCGTCAGACAGTTCAGCAGTGTCGTCTTACCGGAGCCGGTTCCGCCCGAGATGATGACGTTGCAGCGAACGCGGCCGATAATCGACAGAAGCGTGCGCCCCTCGGGACTGATCGAACCGAACCGTTCCAGCTGTTCGAGGGTCAGCCTGTCCTTCTTGAACTTGCGAATTGTGAGCGCCGGTCCGTCGATCGAGAGCGGCGGCGCAATGACGTTGACGCGGCTGCCGTCGGGAAGCCGCGCGTCGCAAATCGGACTCGATTCGTCGACGCGGCGGCCGACCTGGCTGACAATGCGCTGACAAATATTCATCAGCTGCGCATTGCTGGCGAAGCGGACGGGCGCGGCTTCGACCTTGCCACCCACTTCGATATAGGTCGTTTCGGCACCGTTGATCATGATGTCGGCGATGTCGTCCCGCACCAGCAGCGGCTCGAGCGGGCCATAGCCGAGCACGTCGTTGCAAATGTCCTCGAGCAGTTCCTCCTGCTCGGCGATGGACATCACGACGTTCTTGATCGCGACGATTTCGCCGACGATGTCGCGAATTTCCTCGCGTGCGGCCTCGGCATCCAGCTTGGACAACTGGGTGAGATCGATCGTGTCGATCAGCGCGTTGAAAACCGTCGTCTTGACGTCGTAGTACTCCTCCGAACGCGACCTCTCGGAACTCTTTCGTATCGCCGGCTGCGGCGAGGCGGGCGCCTGCGGCGCTTCGGCCGGCGCACGCGCGGCCGCGCGGGGATCCTGGCTTCGCTCCGGGGCCTCGTCTGCCTCCGGACGCGCGGGAACCGGAGCAGCCGGCTCTAAGACCGTTGGCTGCGGTTGAGGAGCCGCTTCGGGCGAGGCGCCGTTTCGTTTTCCAAACATCTCGTTTCGCTAGCCGCGTGCTTTCATGCGTTTCAGACGTTCGATCAGCGGGGACAGGAGCGACGTTGCCTCGGACTTGTGCTCGATCCTGTCCGTGAGAAGGCTCGCCAAGCCGCGAAATGCGTCGGCGGCTTTCGACTTGGCCGAAACTTCCTCGATCATCTGACCGTTATTGGCGGCGGTTCCGAAAAGCTGAGCATCGAACTCGACGACCACGCGCGGCTCGAGTTCGATCGCCTGCCCGAAATCCTTCACGGGGATTTCGGGACGCTTCGGCACGCCGACTTGATTGAGCACGAGCATTGGCGGGCGGTCATTGGCGCGTGCCGCCTTGAGCTGATCGGCGAGGTTCTTCGTATTCCGCAGGCTCGCGAGATCCGGCATGGCGGTCATGACGACATGATCGGCCTTGAGGACGACTTCCTTGGCCCAGCCCGTCCAAAGATGCGGAACATCGATCGCAACCCAAGGAACGCTCTGGCGGACGACGTCGAGTACGGTTTCGCATGCATCGGTATCGACGTCGTATGGGCGATCGAGTGCGGTGGGCGCCGCGAACAGGCTCAAATGTTCCGAGCAACGGGACAGCAAACGGTCGAGAAGAACCTCGTCCAACCGCTCGGGGGCCGCGAGAGCGTCGCCGATGCCTTGAAGCGGATCCTGATTGAAATCGAGCCCCGCCGTCCCGAAGGGAAGATCCATGTCGGCGATGACAACATCGCTTTCGACGACGTTGGCGATCGCAAAAGCGGTGTTGTGGCAGATGGTGCTCGACCCCGCTCCGCCTTTCGTCCCGACGAAAGCGATCGTCTGCCCGACCGGCCCTGTCGCCGGATCGGAATAGATCGAGCCGATACTCTCGATCATTTGCGCAACGGTCATGGGTGCGACGACATACTCGCTCACGCCCCGGCGGATGAGTTCGCGATAAAGCAGAACGTCATTCAAATGACCGATCGCGATCACTTTTGTCCCGGAATCGCAAACCTCGGCGAGGCGCTCGAGATCGTCGAGCATTTCGGTCCGGCCCAGAAGCGACTCGATGACGATGAGATTGGGCGTCGAAGCGTTGCGATAGTAGGCGATGGCGGCCTCGACGCCACCCATCTGCACCGTGATGTGAGCCTTGGAGAGACGCCGGTCCTCCGAGGCCTTTTGGATGACGGCAGCGGTGTTCTGGTCCTCGCAGAACGCTTGTATATTGACGCGCGGGATCGGGCGCGCGCGCGGTTCCTCGGACAGATCCCGGCCCTGCTTCGGTTCGGCATCGAGCGCGTATGCAACGTTGCTGCTCATCCCGATCAGTTTCCTCCGACGGCGGACTCACTGGTGAGCGCGCGCTCAGGTAGCGGCTTGTTCTGGGGCGCCCATTTCGCGCCTGTCGGCTCGCCCTTGACGTATTTCTTCCAAACCGTATCGCGGCGTTCGCCCGGCCGCGGCGCTTCCGGCCTCGGAGAGAGAAGGTCTTGCGGATCGGCTATCATGGCCGCCAAGTTCCTTTGCGTTGCGCACCCCATGTTCGGAGATGGAAGGTTGGCCGGGTCGCGCGCCAGATTCTCGGACCAGTCCGGACAGTCCGGTCCCTTGGCGCGATACTCCATATAGGACAGGCGCACCGGCGCCGACGGATCGTGCTTGGCGTAGTAGGGCTGAACGCGCACGTCGCGCGGACTGACTCCGGCTTGCCGCATGGCGTGACGAACGTCCGCGTAAACGCGCTTGGCCGCCGCCTGGTTGGCGCTGCCCGACGGCGTCCTCACCACCAAGCCGCTGGTTCCGCGTTCCTGGTAACCCGCCAGGTAGCCGTAGAGCTGGTTCCACTGCGCGCCCGTCAGACCGCGCGCGCTGCGCGAAACCGGTATATCGAGCATCGCCTCGCCCTGACCGACTTGGATCGGATGGCGCGCGCTAGGATCGGACAGAGTGAAGGGTGCGTCCATACGCGGTCCTTGTGCGCAGCCGCTCGTCGAGATGGCCAGGGCCGGACCCACGACGATCAAGGCCGCGAGCAAAAGGCGCCTGTGCCGTGCCGGGGCCCGCATGTCTCGAGCAGTTGGTCTCATCTGATTTCCCTCTTCCCCTACTCGACGATAAAGCCGACGTCCCCCGTGTAATTGCCGACAGGCGCACGCTCGGGATTGCGTCCATAGATTCTGTTCATTTGACCCAAGAGGTCGCTGTTCACGTCCGATGCCCAGGCGAAGCCGTCGTCCGGCCGGGCCAGTTGCTGCCGCGCGGCCGGCTTGACGACATAGGGCGTGACGAGAACGACGAGCTCGGTTTCTTTTTTCTGGAAGTCGCGGCTGCGGAACAGCGTTCCCAGGACGGGCAGGCTCTTCAGACCGGGATAGCCGCTGATGGCCTGGCGCGATTGATCGGAGAGCAAGCCCGCGATCACGATGGACCCGCCGCTCGGCAGCTCGACCGCCGTTTCGGCGCGGCGCACCTTCAGAGCCGGAATGGAGATGTTCCGGAGCACGACCGCGCCTTCCGTCGAGAGTTCGCTGACCTCGGTGGAGATCTTGAGACTAATCAAGCCCTCCGACATGACGACGGGCGTGAAGGACAGGCCGATACCGAACTTCTTGAATTCGACCGTGATCTGATCGAGCTGTTGCGCAACCGGGATCGGAAACTCGCCACCGGCGAGGAAATTGGCGGTCTCGCCGGAGATCGCGGTGAGATTCGGCTCGGCCAGCGTATGGATCAGACCGTTCTGCTCGAGAGCGCGCAAGACCGCGTCTACATGACTGGTTCCGGACGACCACCCGGCACCGGCAAGGGCCGCGCCAGGCCGGCTATCGACGAGACGGGGAAGACCGCCGGCACCCAGCAGTCCGCCCGCCGCCGCACCGACGGCGCCGTTGATGGGATACGGCAAGGCCGAAAGCGCCGCGAAGCCGAAATTGCCCGAGTTGACGAGAGCGGCCAAGTCGACGCCCAGTTGCTTGATGACGTTGCGCTCCATCTCCACCACGGAGACCTTCAGCAGAACCTGCTCGCGCCCCTCGACGCTGATCATGTTGATGACCCGGCTGGACCCAGCGTCTCCGCCCGATGCGCCGGACCCGCTATTGTTGATCGTGATCGCCGCGCCGCCACCGGCCGCCGAGTTGCTGGTCGGCGAGGCGCCGGAGTCCAGGAAGCTGTTCACGATTTCGCTCGCGCGCGTGGCATCGATCGGCGTCGGCACGCTGCCCGTCAGGACAACGTTCTGTCCGACCGTCTCCACCTGAACGCGCGATCCGGGAATGAGGCGTGCGATCAGATTCTCCAGCGCCCCGAGATCGCGCTCGATCGTCACTTCGAGCACCGCGACTTGGTTGCCGGCATTGTCGATGAAGAGAATGTTGGCTTCGCCGAGATTCTTGCCGATGAGATAGGCCCGGGTAGCGCTTTGCATGACCGCGTCGATTTGATCCGGGTTGGACACCATGACCTCGCGAACCGCGCGCGGCAGTTCGACGATCATCGACTTGTTGAGGCCGAGCTTGATCTGGCGCACCTGACCGTCGCCAACCCGTAGCAAGGACTGGTGATACACCTGGGCATAGCCCGCGGCCGGCGCGACCGCGATGGCCGCCACCGCGAATGCGGCCGCGACGGCGGCCGGTGCCAATAGGGATGCAAGAAGGGAATGACGCATCCATATGCCGTTTCTTTTCTTATGAGTCATTCGCTTGCTCAATTGACCCCGAAGGCGCGCGAGGGCACGCCGTATTTCAGAAGCTTGACCGTGCTTGAGCCGTCGTCGCCGATCGAGACGGTCGCCTCGTTGTCCGCCTGCGCATCCGACAGACTGCGGAGCGACAGGGAAATTTCGCCGATCGACTGCGCGAGCGTCAGAACTTCGGCCTGACGTGGCGTCAGTTCGAGCGTCGCCGTCTTGCCTGCGACGGCCTTCTCGCCGTCGCTATTCTCAAGTGCCTGACCGATCGCGAGGACGCGAACATTGCGAAGGACGGCTTCGCTGACGGTCTCGTCCTTCCGGCCGACTTGCCGTTTGTGGGACAGGATCACGTCCACCCGATCGTTCGGGAGGATGAACCCGCCCGCGGCGGTCTCCTCCCGGATCGGCGTCGAGACGGCGCGCATACCGCGCGGCAGGATGGCCGCCATGACTCCGCCCTCGGAAATCTTGATGAGCTTCTGATCCTTGATCGGCTCGCCGGAAATGAACGGCGCCCGCGCCACCGCGCCGGAAAGCTCCGACGGCGCATCGGGCTGGGAGTTCTTCGTGATCAGTCCAGGCGTGATCCCTTCAACGGGCCATTGCTGCCATTTGAAATCGTTCGCGCGGACGCTGTCGCCAAGATTGATATTCTTCGCGGCGACGAGCACGTCGGTGGCTCCCACGGTTTTCTCGACTTGCTTCACCTCGGGGGGCCGCGAGACGATGGAATTTGCCATCCAGGCAGCCGTCAACGCCGCCGTTGCAGCAATGGCGAGGACGACAGCCCTACCTCTTTTCATCTCAGACTCTCCCCCGAAGGCGCCGGAAGCCCAGCACCGATCAAGGCTGACTTTGCCCCAGCAAACCTCAACGCGAAGTTAATGACTGTGCCAATTCCAGCCGCCCGCCGGCGGACATGGCACGGGCGCAACAATACAGTCCGGCACCGGATGGCCGGTGCCGGAGACTGGTGGAGCGTCCGTGAAAGGGCTTGTGAAAGGCGCTACGCGCCGAGCGCGGCCATGAACAGCGTATCCGGGTAGACTAGCAGTCCCGCGGCTGCGAGAGCGATGCCGTAGGGAACGCCCTCCTTGGAGTCGTGCAGCCGGGTGATCCACTGCTGCGAATAGAGCGTCGCCGGGAGCGGCAGGGAACGCATCAACAGCAGCAGCACCGTCAAAGCGCCGCCGAACACGGCGGCATAGACGGCGTAGGCGAGCATCTGCTCCGGTCCCAGCCATAGGCAGGTGGCGGCGAAGAACTTGGCGTCGCCGCCACCGATCCAACCCATCGAGAACATTCCAAACGTTACGACGAGCGCGCCGAATGCCAGAGCGGCCTGAAAGCCGGCGGCGCTCCAGCCAATGCCCACGAGCGGCGCGAGCAGCGCGAAGCCGGCAACCAGCGCAAGCGAGATCCAGTTGGGCAGGGTCATCGAAAACAGGTCGTAGGCGGCCGCGAAGGCCATCGCCAACGGAAAGATCGAGATAATCAGGAGGTCGGTCACCATTTGCCGTAATGTCCCAGCATCGCGCTTCAGACTTCGCGCACGGGGATTGCCCGTGGGCGCGCTTCCCCGCGAAGTCTTGCCGCCAAGAGCTAAAGGCGACGTTAACCGGATAGGGGCCAAACACGGTTTGCCAATCCTTCACCTTTTAGCGGTGTGATCGGCATAGACAGTCGATCCTCATTTGAGTTGAGCGTAGAGGATAGGAAGCCAATGGCATTCCCGTTTCGCCCGGGCCGGCCAGCCTGCGGGCTTGCACTGGCCGCGGCTTTAGTGTGCGCGTCCATGCCGCCCGGATTGGCCGCGGGCCGGGATATCGAAGTTCTGATCGACCAAGCCATGATGCTGCGCCTGGAACGGCCCGCCGCGGAGATCGTGGTCGGCAATCCGTCGATTGCCGACGTATCCGTGCAAAGCGGAGACACGCTGGTCCTGACCGGCAAGTCCTTCGGCGAGACCAATCTCATCGTGATGGACACGCATGGAGAGCTTCTGGTGAACCGGCGCGTGGTGGTTCAGGAGCCGGACCGCGGCTTCGTGACGGTGTTCCGCGGCGTCAAGCGTGAGACTCTGCATTGTTCGCCCAACTGCGAGGCACAGCTCGTCATCGGCGATACGCCCACATATTTCGATCCGCTGGCCAAGGCAATCCAAACCAAGCAGCGCATCGGTCAATCCTCGGCGGAAGGCCAAGTCTCCGGCGAGTAGGACGTCTCCGGGGATTAGAAAGTCTCCGGGGAGTAGGACGTTTCCACCGAGTAGGCGCGGACGATCACGAACCCCATGCCGGCTTCCGGGCCGGCCCTCTCGAACCTGCCCGCGCGGCGCTGCCCCTTACCTTATTGCGCGATACGCAACTCGCTCAGGCCTTGGGCGATGTCGCTGAAGACGGCCGCGAGCTGCGCGTTCGATGGCGAGTTGTAATACATGTCTGGCTTCGACGCGCAGTTCTTCAAGAGGTTCTGCGTGGTCGAATCGTTGATGCGGAAGCCGATCGTGTAGATCAAAATTCCCTTGGCCTTGATGTTGCTGCACACGGTCGCGGTCTTGGTGTTCAACTCGTTTTCCGCATAGTAGCCGTTCGTGCTTCCGAGATGGCCCGAAGCCGCGAACCCGAACGCATTGTAGTACGACCGGTTGTGGTTGTTTCGCGGAGCGCCGATATCGTTCTGACCGTCGGTCAGAAGGACGATCGCCTTGACACGCTCCTTCTCGTCATAGGCCTCTGCTTCGGTGAAGGGAGCTTCGGGGGAAAGCACGCGCCAGCCCCAGAGCAGTCCCGCCGGGATCACCGTAGAACCGTTGGGTTCGAGAGCATCGATAGCGTTTGTCACCGTGGTCTTGCTGTTGCTGAGCGCGGAGATCGGCCGGGGCGGACAGTTGCTGTTCGGTCCGCTCCCGCTATTTGTGCGACTGGGGTTGCTATACTTCCCGGTGTATTTCTGACAAACCTGAGGCGTGCGGTTCCTCTTCCTGTTCTCACCGCAATCTCCGTCGTCGATATAGCTATTGTTGTAGCTGTAATCGTCATCGTGATCGCCGTCAGGCTCATCGGGTGCTAAGTAGGGCGCGAAAAGAGAATTGGACACACTCGTCGTCGGAACGGCATCGGTCAGTTCGTACTCGGCGCCCACGCGCTCGCGCACGCAGCCCTGCCAATCCCACGACGACCGCGCGCCCTTCAGCTTCTTGAAGAAATCGAACGGGTTGGCGCTCCCTTCGAAATCCTCCGACGCCACGGCGGACTTGGCGTCCTTGTCCATCCACGATGCGTCCTTCATGCCCGCGCCCACGTTAACCGCGGCGGCAAACGGCACCACGGCCACGTCCAGCGTGTCCGATATGCTCTGCTTGCCGAACAGGTCGTCCACCATGGCCTTCGCGGCCGCCTTCAAGGCGGACATTTTACCGCTCTGTGCCATGGAGCCGGTGGTGTCCAAGACCAGCGCCAATTCGATATTGCGCTGACGCGTCGTGATCGTGTTCGTCGTGCCGATATCGAGACTGTTGAGATTGGCGAGGCGGAGGAACGTGGTGGGCACCGATGCGGTGGCGGTCACGACAATGTCGTCACCGGCAAAGTTCACCTTGAAATCGCTCGTGATGTCGCTCGACAGGGACGAGGCATAGTTCGCCTGGTAGAATTGCTGCGCCTTTTTCTCGAGCTCGGTCTCGGTAAGATTCGTCCAAGAGCCGATGGCGAGAGCGGCCGCGTCCGCCGCGTCCGACATGGCGCTTCGAACCGTGACGGCTCGTCCATAGTCGACCGCTACGCCGACGATGAGAATGATGGGAATGATGGTAAGACCAAACAGAATGGCCGCGTTGCCACGCACATCGCGCGCGAAGCGGTACCACACCGCCCGTGAGACCTTCGGCATTTGACACCCCTGTCGCTACATCCGCCGGAACCATCCTTGGCCGTGTTCCCTGTGCGGCGGGCGTCATATAAGCAAAAACGTCCTTACACCCCGTCTCCCGATTTGCTAAAATTCAAGTACACTTTGATTTAAACAGTATTACTTGAATATTTACCGAACTTCACCCCAAAGAACTTGGCTTTACCACCCGTTAAAGGCTTAGCTTTACTTCTTTCGGCATGTTGACTTCTCAAGAGCCTTGGATTTCGGCGGCATGCCGCGCCAAATCAAGCCGGGTTTTCCTGCGCGACAAGAGGGGAGCCTCGGCGCTGGAATTCGCCTTGATCGCCACGCCGCTGATCATGCTGCTCCTTGCCGTCGTTCAGGTCGGTTACATCTACTTCGCGAATTTCGCCCTCGATGGAGCCGTCGCGAATGGCGCACGGCTGATCCGTACGGGACAGGCTCAGACGAAGGGCTTCGACGCCGCGACGTTCAAGGCGGAGCTGTGCAAGAACCTGGTTGGCCCCATCGCATGCGGCGGCGTCAAACTCGACGTCCGCAGCTATGAAAACTTCGCGGCGGCGGCGTCCGGCATGACGGCGCCGCTGGGGGCGGACGGTAAGATCAACAACAATCTCACCTTCGATCCCGGCAATCCGGAAGACGTGGTCGTCGTTCGCGCCTTTTATCCCTTGGAACTCGGCTCGCTCTTTCCGTCCGCGCTCGGGCTCGGCGCCATGGCGAACATGGCCGACGGAAATCGTCTGCTTGTCTCCACGGCGGCGTTTCGAAACGAACCATACCAATAGGAGAGGTGTGCGGTGGCGTCCCTGCATGGTGTGACTTCGCGATTCCGGCAGCGCCTCGGCCGGCATGCGCGCCACATTGCGACGGAGCGCGGCGGAGCGTCGGCGATCGAATTTGCATTGATCCTGCCTGTCCTGATCGGACTCTATCTGGGCGCGGTTGAGATCAACAATGCCCTGACGATCTATCGCCGCACCATGCAGGTCGCCACGACGGCCGCCGATCTCACGGCGCAGGTCAAGTCCGTCACGAAATACGACATCGCCGACATTCAGGCCGCGTCGAAGAGCATCCTCGCGCCCTATTCGACCGCGCCGCTGAAGATCGTGCTGTCGAGCATCGTCGCCGACGACAATAATGTCGGCAAGGTCGAGTGGAGCTGCGCCAACACGGGTGCCGCGCGGGGCACCGGTACGGCCTACCAGGTACCGACAGGACTGACCGAACCCAATAGCAGCGTCATCGTCGCCGAGGTGACCTACGGCTTCAATCCGCTCGTTGGCCTAAGCACGTTCTTCACTCCTGGGTCCTTCGACATGAAGCGGACGTTCTATGCCCGCCCCCGGCGCAGCCTGACGGTGAAGAAGACCGACAATACGTGCTAAGTGCGCCGCGCGCCCGCGGCTGCCCCCGCGGGGCTCGCCCAGAGATCGTATTCGCTCGCCTCGGTGACGGTCGCCATCAATCGGACGCCGGGCTGCAATCCTCCGGCTTCGTCGATGAAGACATTCCCGTCGATCTCCGGCGCGTCCCAATGGGAACGCGCGACGGCACCCTCCTCGTCGACCTCGTCCACGACGACTTCGATCGTCTTGCCGACACGGGCGGCGAGAACGTCCGCGCTGATCGCCTGCTGCCGTTCCATGAGGCGCGCGTAGCGCTCGGCTTTGACCTCCTCCGGCACCTGATCCGGCAAGGCATTGGCCGGTGCTCCATCGACGTCCTCGTATTTGAAGCACCCAACGCGAGCCAGCCGCGCCGCGCCGAGCCAATCGAGCAGTTCGGCGAAGTCCTCCTCCGTCTCGCCGGGGAAGCCGACGACGAAGGTCGATCGGACCGCGAGATCCGGACACAACGCGCGCCAGCGCTCCAGCCGCTCCAAGGTCTTCTCCTGATGCGCAGGCCGCCGCATCGCCTTCAAGACGCGCGGGCTGGCATGCTGAAACGGGATGTCCAGATAGGGCAGGATGCGTCCGTCCGCCATCAAGGGCAGGACCTTGTCCACATGCGGATAGGGGTAGACATAGTGCATCCGCACCCAGATGCCGACCGAGCCGAGCGCTTCGGCGAGGCCGGAGAACGACGCTGGATAGTCGCGCCCGCCCCACTCCGACGGTGCGTACCCGATATCCAACCCGTATGCGCTCGTATCCTGGGAGATCACGAGAAGTTCTTGCACGCCCGCGGCGGCAAGCCGTTCGGCTTCGCGCATAACGTCCGAGAGCGGCCGGCTCTTCAGCGGGCCGCGCAACCGCGGAATGATACAGAAGCTGCAAGCATGATTGCAGCCCTCGGAGATCTTCAGATAGGCGTAGTGACGCGGCGTGAACCGAATGCCTTGCGGCGGAACGAGATGCAAGAACGGATCGTGAGCCTGGGGCACGGCCTGGTGGACGGCCTCGACCACGGCTTCGTAGGCCTGCGGTCCGGTGATCGCGAGCACGTCCGGGAACTGCTCGCGGATGCGATCGGCCTCCACCCCGAGACAGCCGGTCACGATCACCCGGCCGTTCTCGGCCAGCGCCTCTCCGATGGCTTGCAGCGATTCTTCCTTGGCGCTGTTGAGAAAGCCGCAAGTGTTGACCACGACCGCGTCGGCGCCGTCGTAGCTCGGCGAAAGTTCGTAGCCCTCCGCGCGAAGACGCGTGACGATCCGCTCGGAATCGACGAGGGCCTTGGGGCATCCGAGACTGACAAGACCGATCTTTGGCGACCCCGTTTTGCGCGCCGCGTCGCGGGCTGCGTGCGAATCTTCGTCCCGTGGAGTTTGTGTCATCGGCCGCACTTATAGGCTGCGAAGCCGGGAGGCAAGTGCGTTGCAACGTACGCCAATTGGCGGTTATCTCCCTTGGCGTCCGGTGGCCGCGATTCCGCGGAACCCGGGAGGGCGAGAGGAGTACGGGACGATGCGTCTGCGTCTGGTTGTCTTTGCGATTTTGCCGGTTGCCCTTCTGTGGGGGGCCGCCGCAAGCGTGGCATCGGCCCAAACCACCACAGCCAAGAAGGCCCAGCCGTCCAAGAACGCGCCGGCCGCGCCGGAAACCGGCGCACCGGCCAAACAAACCACCCACATCTCCGGAAGCTTCGGCAACTGGACGCTGCTCTGCGGGAAGGAGGACGGCGACAAAGCCGCGCAAGAGCGTTGCTCGCTAGTCTTGCCTCTCATCGAGAAGACGTCTCAGAAGCTTATTTTCCGCGTGATCCTGACCTATGGCCCGCAAGGACGTCTGGTTCTGCGTATGGACGGCCCGACAGGTTTGGCGCTGCAACGCGGTGTCGAGTTCTCGACGGATTCGGGGGGCGCCTATCGCATGCCCTTCCAGACATGCCTGCCCATGGGCTGCAAGGCACTTTTGCTGGTGCAGAACGAGATGCGCCAGAACCTGGTGAAGTCCAAGCAGGCCACCATCGTGGTCTACGCGTTGAACGGCCGCGCGATTCAAACGGTGGCCGAGCTCGAGGGATTGCCAGCCGGCCTGAAAGCCCTCGATAAGAAGCGCGAGGCACTGGCGGCGAAGCCGTAACGCCGGAAGCGCGCGCTACAACGATGCGTCAGCGCAAGGACTCCGTGCGCAGGGGCGGTGCATCGCCGCTATCTTGAGGGGCATCCGCAAAGGGCGGTGCGAGCGCCTGCGGCTGAACCTGTTGGCCGCGTCCGTCCGCGGTCGTGGCCCCGCCGCGTTTCTTGTCGGTGAACTTGCGGCCTTGCGAGCCGTCGTTCCGCTCCCGGAACACCATGCCAGGGAAAGCCGGTGCCGCGTTCGGACTTCCGATCTCGGCCACGAGCCGGTCGCTGCCGGAGTGAATCCGGGGAGCGGCCAGCGGCCCCTCGACACGGATTGGCGGAAGATTGTCCGCCACCGCCGCGACGCCGCCGCCTTGGTCCGTGGCGACCTTGTCGGGGGTCACCAGAACGTCGAGCGTGCCACGGGGAAGGTTCACCAGACCGTCCGCGTCGAGATTGGCCGAGGCGCTTCTCAGCCGAAGATTTCCGGTCTCGATGCTTCCGTGGTTGATGTTGACGCTGCCGGCGAGCATATCGAACACGGTCTTGACCGCGGAGTTCGGTCGCAAATCGAGTGTCCCGGATTCGACGCCACTGACGAGCGCGGCAACATCCAGTCCGTCGATCGCACCGTCCGTGAGGGCGAACGCACCGCTACCCATCAGCGTGGCCGCCATCGCGCTGGCCGTTTCGCCCTGTCCCGAGAGATTCAAGGTGAGCCGTCCACGGCCCTCGAGAATTCCCGTCCCGGCGACGTCCATCAGAAGCGGGCCCGTCTCGACATCGTGGAGGCTGAGATCGCCGGAAAAGCCTGGAAGCGGATCGGTGACATTGACGGTCAGCGTTCCACGCCCCTCGCCGCCGTAGAGGGCCATGTTCCAGAGCGTGGCCTTCATCAGTCCGTCATCGAATTTGACGTTC
Source organism: Hyphomicrobiaceae bacterium UBA7697 (assembly GCA_002482645.1). Taxonomy (GTDB): domain Bacteria; phylum Pseudomonadota; class Alphaproteobacteria; order Rhizobiales; family Methyloligellaceae; genus Methyloceanibacter. The sequence continues at coordinate 312,336 of DLGJ01000005.1, read as the reverse complement.
ACGGCGCCCGGTCCGGCTTCGAGGCCGCCGAGCCGCGCCTTGCGGATACTGAAATTCACATCGGCGTCGAACGGGACCGGCGCCGCTACGTGCGGAACCTCCTGATCCGAGACGCGATCGATATCCAAGACGCGGTCGATCACGTCCTGTGGCATCGAAAGCGTCAGGCTGGGCTGCGCTACGCCGGGCCCGGGCCGCAGCAGATACGGCTTCGAAGGATCGGCTTGCGCGGTCGGCGGCGGGGCCAAACGCTGCTCGACGACCGCGGCAGGTGCGGCAGGCGCAGAGAACCAATCCGTTCCCCCGGAACCGTCCGCGGCTGGACGCGGTGCGGGGGAGGCGACCGAGAGAAGAGCCAACGCGTGCGGACGGCGTGCGATGCCCAGCGCCGGACTGAGATTGAGGTCGTCGACAACGAACGTTCCACGGACTTTGGGGCGAACGCCTGAAAGCGCAATTTTCGCATGGCCCTGTCCTTGCGCGTTCGCTTGTGCAAAGCGCATGTCGCTCAGCGTGATCTCGTCGGCCGTCCATTCCATCGAACCGCTGAATTGACCCTCGCCCCGTATCGGAAGCGCGGCGGGCGCTCCGCCAAGCCATGCGAGCAGCTGTTGGATGGAGCGTGTCTTCGCGGAGATCGTGCCGTGTCCGGTGACGCGCGGCGTGGCGGCGACCTTTCCATTGAAATGGGTTTCGCCTGTATCGGTCTCGAGCGCGAGGCTCAGTTGGGACGGACGCAATTCCGCCAATGCTTGTGGAGAGGACAAGTCGAAGTCGAAGCCGACCGCCTTTCCGCCCCAAGTGAAGCGGCCACGTCCAACGAACGGCCCGGATAGAGACGACAGATTCGCTTTGGCATCGATGCGTCCGAAACGCCACGGCTCCGATGAACCGGCGCTGTAAACGCGGATCGTCCCGTCATCGACCACCAACTCGTCGATGCTCAGACCGCGCAGCGCGGCGTCACGCGTGTCGCCCGCCATTGCGAGGGGAGAGCCGGCCGGTTGCGCGCCATTGCCGCTTCCGCTCCCGGCCTCCGCCGCATTCCCGGCATGCAGCGCGAGCTCTGGCCGCGTCAGCACGAGCCGGCTGATGGACGCGCCATCGCCGAGAAGACCGAGAATGCCGAGATCCAATTCGATCTTCGCGATGGAGAGTTCGGCCGCGTCGGGACCGGGACTCGGCTCAGTCAGCACGGCGTCGGTGATCTCGATGTGCGGAGACGGCCGGAACGTCAAACGCGTGGCACCGTTGACGGTGAGGTCGCGCCCGGTGCGCTCCTTGAGCCACGCCGCGAGCCGCGTCTCGACCCAAGAGGACGGCGCAAGGAGATTGGCCGACAGAAGCACAAGAACACATGCCGCGACCGCGCCGCCCGCGATCTTCAGCCAGCGCGGCCAAGACCGGCGACGGGCGGGGGCCAGCGGAGGAACCGGGGCGCCGTCAAGCTCGATCCCACGAAGGCGCGCGGAGGCCGGTACGGGCATTCGCTGCGATGCAGGTACAAGCGCGCGCGAACGCTGCCGCGTGTTGTCAGACGTATGGCCGAGCATTAATCCCCCGAACGAATCACACGAGCTAGCCTGACAAATGCGGTGACAATTGGAACAGGGCGCGCCTCAAAAAAGACAACCCGCGCGGTTCGCACCACCCCGGACGGACGCGCCTATCGCACCAATATCGCGTGATTGTCCCAATGATAGCGGGTGCCGTGACGCGGACCGAGCCCGTCTGCCCCGCCACGGGCGAGCGATCCGTCGCCGCTGGTCAGCAAAAATGTCGCACCCCTGTGAGTCGGCGCGAGCCCGCAACCATCGCGTAAATTGCACGATCCCATGAACCGGCGGGTGCCCGTATCCCAATAGGTCACGATCCCACCCTTCGGCGCCGAGGCCGCCACGACCGCGCCGTCCGCGTCGGCCGTCACCGAACCGATATAATTGCGAAGAGCAATCTGAGTCTCCCCGGGCGCCGGAACGATCGCCAATTTCTCGCCGCGCCGATGGAATCCGATCAGCGGCGGGAGATCGTCTCGAGGGCCGCGATACTGACATCCGAATACGACGACGTCGTTTTGCGCGACCGCCAGATGGCGGATCGAAAGACGGTGAAGGCCGGCGGAGAGTTCATGCTCCTCCAAGAGATCGCCGGTTTGGGTGTCCACATAAACGAGGGACGGCTTCATCTTGGCGAGATTCAGTTCCTCGCGCTTGCGGTCCGGATGGGTGCGGATGCCTCCATTGGCGATCACCATCGTGCGCCCGTCGGACAGAAGGGCCAAGTCATGCGGACCGATGCCATGGCTCGGCAGTTCTCCGATCTGGCGGTAGCCCGCGTCGGCATCGCGTACGCCAATGACGCCCACGCCGCGCATGTAGTCGTTTTCCGTCGTGTAGAGCAGGCGTCCATCGGCAGAAAAGACGCCATGGCCGAAGAAGTGCCGATCCGATTTCGCGGAGAACCAGACCGGCTCGGCCGTGTCGAGCGGGACGGCAACGCCGAACCGGCCGGGGCGCCGCGCGAACGCGACCCACTGCGACCCACCGGGGCGCAGGGCGATATCGTGACCGCGCTCCGGCAGGACGACTTCCCGGATATCCCCGCGTTCAAAATCGAAAAGGGCCGCGGAGTAGTTGCCGCGATCGTCTTTCCGGGCGGCCGCAAACCGTTCGGGCAATGGTGCCGATGCGACCTGTCTCGGCACGCCAAGCGCCAAGACCGATCCGCCGAGACCTATCATGACGCTGCGCCGGTCAAGTTGCATGGCTAATCTCCATCGGCTGCGTTGAATCCAAAGTTGAGACCAGCGCCTTGCGCGATGAGTTCGGATGCCGTATCGCGCGCGCTGTGCAAGCCCACGCGCAGCGCCTCGAGTTTCTCGCGCTGGTCCGGATCTGTGACCGCCTCGGCGATCGGCGATTGTTCCTCGGCAAGGAGGCGCGCGACGCGATCGAGATCGAACAGAACCGAGTCTTGGACGCCGGGAGACTCGCCCGCGACGATCCCGGCGAAGCCCGCATCGGCGAACAGTTTCCGGACGGCCTCGATGTTGCCCGCCATGTTGGGAAAGGTCTGTCCGCTTCTCCAAAACGCCGAAAGGCGCGGCCGGGCCCGTTCGGCGGATTCGCCGAGCGCACGGCCGAGCTTCTCGTCGCGAACCCGCTCGATGCCTCCGCTGAAGGCCTTGTAGAGCTCGAGCGTCACGTCTTTCGGGTCGAGATAGAGAGGATCGTCTGGGCCGGGATCGAGAAAGACCTTCGTGAACGGTGCATCGGCCCCCCAGGCCCCGGCCACGTCTTGCGCGAGCGCCGCGATATTGTCCGCGACCGCGGCAGCGAACCGGCAACGGAACGCGCCGGCATCGCCGGGCTTCGCCAACGCCTCGGCGCCATTGCCGTAAAGAAGATATTCGAGTGCCGGCAGACCTTGCAACGCCACGCTCTTCTGCCCGAGTGTCTTCGCGCTCGTGACCGTTTCGTCTTCGGACGAAATAGCGCGTTGGACTTGGCGCAGACCGAGCCCTTTCCGGTCGGGCCAGAAGAACAGGCGCTCATAGCGATGTTCGCGATTGACCGGCCCGAACTGGTAAATCTCGACGGCGCTCCATCCCTTCACCGCCGCGGCGAACGCGTTCCGGGCGTCTTGCAGCGCCCCCTCGGAGGGTGCGGCGCATAGGGCCGCGGTTTTTTCCTTCAGCACTTTGGCATCGGTCGCGAAGGCTTCGTAGCCGGGGCGAATGACTTTGGTCAGCGCATCCTGGGCAAGCTTCGGATGATCGGCCCCGGCCTCGGCGGCCGGGCCACTTGCCACGGCAAGCGCAAGGCCGACGAGGAGCATCGTCACGCGACTAAGATAGGTCATAGCGAATTCACAAAGGCCAAGAGGCGATCCCGGTCATCCTTGGGCAGGGCGGCGAAGGCATCGCGCGCTCTTTGCCCCTCGCCCCCATGCCAAAGGATCGCTTCGGTTACATTGCGCGCGCGGCCGTCGTGCAAGAACTGCGTATGGCCGTTCACGGTTTCGGTAAGGCCAATACCCCAAAGGGGTGCGGTGCGCCATTCGCGGCCGCTGGCCCTTCCATCGGGGCGGCCGTCGGCGAGTCCTTCGCCCATGTCGTGCAGCAGCATGTCCGTATACGGCCAAATGAGCTGCTTCGACAGATGCTCTTGTCCCGGCACGTGGCCGGTAAGGAATTTGGGCTGGTGACATCCGGCGCAGCCGATGCCGTGGAACAGAGCCTTGCCTTTGAGAATTTCGGGATCGTCCGCGTTCCGGCGCTTCGGCACCGCGAGGTTCTGCGTGTAGAACGTCATCAGTTCGAACAGCTCATCGCCCACTTCGACGTTTTGGTATTTCGGCGAATTGCCGGATGGAGCTTCGATGCATTTCGTTTGCTTCTGCGTGCAATCGCCCGCCCCGCTCGGATGCAGCGTGGTGGATATCCCGATATCGCCCGAGAAGGCGTCGGCATTTTGTTCGACGATGGTCGGCACGTTCGCCTTCCATCCGAACCGTCCGACCATCTCCTTGTTGTCGAGCCGCGACCATATGCGGTTGGGCCTACCGGAAATGCCGTCCCCGTCCGCATCGTCCGGATCGGCAATCGCCAAAATCTGCTCCTCGGGCACGGCTTCCAACAACCCGAGGCCGATCATCGGCGGCGCGATCCGCGGGCCCACCATGACATCCGGGCTGATCGGACCGTAATTCAAGCCGGTGAGCTCGTAGTGGGGTGCGCGCAAGGAGACGGTCTCGCCGTCGGCCAACGGCACCGTCTTCTCTTGATACGTGATCTTGACCCGGCCCTCGGGCTCGAAGCCTTGGATGGCCATGTCCTGCAACTGCCCGCCATAGACCGGCTCGGGCAGCACGGTGACCTTGCCGGAGTCCAAGAGAGCCTTTCCGGCGTCCGTCCTTGGCGGAACCGAAAGGCGGAACAACAGGCCACCGCCCGGTCCGGGCGTGTCCGCCACGGCCGGTGGATGGCCGCGTCCGTCCTTCAGATGACAGTCCTGGCAGCCCCGGACATTGAAGAGCGGACCGAGCCCGTCGGAGGCATCGGTCGATGCCGGCGCCGAAACCCAATGCCGCCGGAAGATGCTGTTGCCGATCTTGAAGTCGAGTTCCTTGCGGAAGCCCATGTTGCCCGAGGCGTGCGAGAACGCATCGGCATTGTCGGTCGCGTGCCGTGAGGTCGCGGTGCCGCCCGGCAGGTCCTCTCCGGGTTCAGGAGCGGAGAAGACGTCCATGGATGCCGGCCGCACGACTTGGCCGACATCGCCGTGATCCGCGCGCGCGATCGCGAGTCCGGCGATCAACGGCACGCACGCTCCAAAAACCAGCGCACCGCCAAGCCAAGCCTTAGCTTGCCTTGACGGTGCCGCCGGGGGTGACTGACTCTCGGATGTCGTGAACGGAGCGGTGTTCACGTCTCTCTCGTTAGAAGGCGAACGTACTGCGCGCGCCGACCACCGTTGCGTCGTCGGCCTCCACGCCGCCGTCCGGATTCATGATGTACTGGAAGTCGGGCTGTAAGGTCCAACCGTCCATGACCTCCATGGTATAGGCGATTTCGATCAGAGCCTCGTGGCCCTTGCCGGCCGGATCGCCGTTGGACACGTTGAAGGCCTGGGCCCGGTCGGAAATGCTCGTATAGGCATAGCCGATGGCAAGGGCGTCGTTCGGACGGCCCGGAATCATGCCGGTAAGGGTCAGGCCCACGTCGAAGTAGAAGTCGACATAGTTGCGATCGTCGGGCGCGCCGGCAAAGCGGGTGAAGAAGCCGAGGCCCTGCCCCTCTTCGGTCCCTGGCGCATGCCACAGGAGCTGGTCCAGGATCACGTAGAGCGCATAATCGTTGTCGAGGGGCTTGCCGCTATTGCCGGAAATCGCAATGGGATTGCCGCCAGCGTCGACATAGAGATGTTCGAACGAGCCGAAGTGATTCCAGCCGCCGACCTTGATCGTACCGGGAAGCGCTCCACCGCCGAGCGTGTAGCTATAAGAGCCTTCCGCCATCAGCAGCGCACTGTCCCGCAGACCGAAATCCAATCCGTCCGAGTTACACTCTTGCGGATCGTCCGCCGCGCAATTCGGAGCCGGGTTGCCGTTGTAGACGCCGATCATCAAATTGGTCTGCTCCGTCGGCGCCAACGCGACGCGAACGCCTGGCGTGGCGAGCGGATAGGCGGGGCCGCCGCCGGGGTTGTTCTCGGCCGCGATCGGCGCCCAACCCCACGTGCCGTTGATGAAGTACCCGCCACCATCGGCCGCGAAGAACTCCTCGTCCGCCGCCAGTTGACCGACGCGGACCGACAGCTTGTCGTCGAAGAGATGCTGTTCGAACCAAATCTCGAAGAGACGCGTTGCGTCGTTGGCCTCGAAACTGGTGACCGGCATCAAACTGCCGATATTGGAACCGGTGATCGAATTGCCGTGGATCTGAAAACCGTTGGCATGAAAGCAAAGGCCGTCCCACAGGCCGAGCCGCTTCATGTCCGCGTTCACATAGAGTTCGAGGACGCCCTGATATTCGCCGCCATCCTCGATACCGCCCCAATTGTAGAATGGCTCGGCGACATAGGCGCCGCCGATGTCGATGCCCATCTGGTTCAGCGCTCCATAGGCGCCGCCGGTGCCGCGATCGATGAGATCCAGCCTGCCATTCTCTTCCACAAATGGATCGAGCCGCTGGAGCGGCACCTCGCAATTGGCGCTGGCCGCGGCCGGCACGGCGACAAGCGCCAGAAGGCCGAGAGCGGCACTGCGAAAACCTCTGCGGACGTTTGAGACCGGATGGGCGCGCGACGCACCCTCGGACCTAGCTGTATCGGACATACTTCCCTCCGAAGCCGAGTGACCAAAGAATCGCGTCAGTGCTTTCGGCGCCTTCCAGCGGAAGTTCCCGACAATGCGCGAACACCCCCGTTCCCGCATCAGCCCTGTCACGGTCGAAGGCAGGTTTCCTGGCTTGCAGGTCGTCGCTCTCTGCCTAACCTTCCCGGTGTCCCAGTGGTCCTGACCGGCAGAGCGCTCGCCGCTTACAGTTGCGGGGGCAGCCACGGCTTCGGCGCCGGAGAAGCGCACACCGTGTTCCCTCTTAGTCCTCACGCACATGGTCCGTGAGAAACCTCCGACGTTCGGACCGTGCAGGGGCCTCGAACTATTGTCAATTCGGCAAGCTGTCCGCCGGTCGTCAAAATCGCGCGGCGTTACAAAACTGCAACGGTTATGTCTCATATCCATTTCTTGGCCCCCCAAGGCTCTCGTCTTGTTGCACGAATGGGCCGGCGTTGCCGCCGGCCCATTCTCAGCTACGTCATGCTATAACGCAGGCAACCCCTGATAGTCCCGTCGGCATCGGTGTCCATCACTCCGGCGCTCCGACCTTCTCCGGGTCGTCGAGACTGTCCGATCCTTCGAATTCGATAGCCTTCAGATCGAGAACGGCGACGGCCCGCTCAAGGGCTTTGGTTTGCTCCAGAAGCGCGTCGACGACGGCTTGGACAACCTTGTTCCCCTCTTCGTTCCCCTCGCCGATCATCTGATCGTAGGACTCGGTCGTCAGGGCGCGCAGATAAAGGGTGTTCATCGCGTCCATGGTGGCGTCGAGCTTCGCCATGACCTCGGCATCGACTTTCGGGTCCTTGGCTTCGACGAGATCCGAGATGCTCGGTCCCTTCACCACCGAGCCGTCGGCGCGGCGATAGCGGCCCGTATAGACATTGCGGATACCGAGCGCGTCGAAAAAGTGCGCGGCATGGGTATTGTCGGAGAAACAGTCGTGCTCCTCTTCGGGATCGTGGACCATGAGGCCGAGCTTGATGCGCTCGCCGGCCAGTTCGCCATAAGACAGGCTGCCGAGGCCCGTCATGATGATCGTAAGGCCGCCGTCCTCGCCCGCATCCATGACGGTCTTGCGGGCTTCGCCGCCTTGCGCCCATTGATCGGCCATCCACTCCAGATCGTCGATCAAAAGCTCCGTGACGGTGCTCAAATATTCGGCCCGGCGCTCGCAGTTCCCGTTGGTGCAGTTCTTCACATCGTAATCGGTGGCGGGACGCTCGCCAGCACCGGCCTCGGTGCCGTATAGATCCTGCCCCCAAAGGAGAAACTCGATCGCGTGGTAGCCCGTGGCCACGTTCGCCTCGACGCCGCCGGCTTCCTGCAACTCGTCCGAGAGCAGAGCCTTGGTCAGCTTGGACGTGTCGATCGTCTTCCCGCCGATGGAGAGGGAGACATTCTTTATCACATTGGCCGTGTACAGAGCGTTCTCCGGCGACTCCGTGCCGTAGACCTCGGCTACGTAGTCGATCAGCCCCTCGTCCAACGGCCACGCATTGACCCTACCCTCCCACTCGTCGACGATGGGATTGCCGAAGCGAAAGGCTTCGGTCTGCATGTAAGGGATGCGCGCGGCGATCCATGCGGCGCGGGCGGCGCGCAAGTTCGGCTCGGTCGGGCTGGACAGGAATTGGTTGATCGCCAGTTGCATCGTCCTGGCGGTCTCAAGTGAGTCTTCGTACCCAGCCTGCGCGACGTCGGCATAATTCTTCAGCACGTCCTTGGCGCCGCCGGCCGCGGCCGGCGCGACACTCAACCCGAAAGCCAGGATGGCCGCTGAACCCAAGGTCGTTAGTCCTCGAAACATCGAATTCCCTCTCGTCGTCACATCTCGTCTGTCGTTTCAAATCTCCCCGGCAGTCATCTCAACATCCCCCAGACAGGCGAGGAGAAAGAATGCGGCGGCCCCAGGGCCGGGGGGCCAACGGGCCGCCGCGAGGCTGAGATGAGGAAGCGCACCGGCTGGACCAGAAACGCCTCAGACACTCGGGCTGGGCGGCCGAATGCCTTGTCACGACCCTATGCGGAGCCCTATCATGAATGAAGTGAACTCTTTTCAGGATAATTGTTGACCCTTATGCATCTTAAGGAAATCGACGCGAACTTGCTCGTTACGCTGGATGCGCTGCTGGTGGACGCGAGCGTTACGAGAGCAGCAGAAAGGCTGGGGCGAAGCGCCTCGGCCATTAGCCATGCACTGGCTAAGTTGCGGGAAATATTCGACGATGAGCTTTTCGTACGGGCCGGACAGCGGCTCGTTCCGACGGCCAAGGCACAGGAACTCGCGCCCACTGTGCACGTGATCCTGGCGGGCATGGAAAGCCTGCTGCGCCCCAACAAGCCGTTCGATCCGTCGCTGACCATGCGCGCGTTTGCCGCGGCTTCGAGCGAAGCCGGAGAGTTGATCCTGCTCGAGCCGATTCGCAAACGCCTTCAGAAGTCGGCTCCGAGCGTGAGCGTCGACTGGACACCGTCCCATGCCGATTCGGTGATCGACGACCTCCGCAACGCCCGCTGCCATTTCCTCATCGATATCGTTGGCGCGATGGGCGAGGCGCCGGATTTGCGCGCCGCGAAGCTGTTCGACGATACCCTCGCGACCTTGGCGCGGCCCGGTCACGCCTTTGCCAAGCGTGCGCCCACGCCCGACAAATTCGCGGCCGCCGATCACGTCTCGGTCCACGCGCTTCCGGGACTTCCCCGGCTCGAACAAGCGCTGCGGAAGAGCGGCCTGAGCGTATACCGGTCGCTCCACGTCTCCTCCGCGCTGGTCGGTGTTCTGACCACGTTGAACAGCGATGCCTTACTGACCGTTCCGGCCTCGCTGGCCGCGATTTTGGAGAAGCAGTTCGGTCTGGTCCGGGTCCGGCATCCCGTGCAGCCCGTCACATTTCCGGTGCGGCTGCTCTGGCATACGAGCTACGACAGGGACGAATGCCACTTCTGGCTGCGCGGTGAGTTCGCGGCCATCGCCAAGGATTTGGCGCAACCGGCGCCGCGCGCCTGAAGCCGCCACGGCGGCCCTTGCGCCCGCCGTTCCATCGCGGCGCTCGGCCCCTTTCCATCGCTGCGCTCGGCCCCCTTGCCGGCAACAGAGCTCATTTGTTTCCGTCATGAAGCTCCGCTACGATGCGGCCCTCGCCTGCTCACAGCCGAGGTTCAGGCGTTTGGAGGTCATCCATGTTTGCGTGGTTCCGCACCGGCCTCGCCGCCGTGCTATTCACCTGTGTCTCCATTTCCGCTTTTGCCGCCGACAAGACCTACAAGGACGACGCTCTTGACGAGGCGGCCATCACCCTTGCCGCGGACCTGAAGAACGAATCCGGGACCGTCGATCGGCCGGTGCCGATGCTGAAAGAAGAGGCCGCGGCCCAGATCCGGAAACAGAATCTGGGCAACGCCGCCTTTCTTTATGGGCAGATCGTCACCGTCGCGCCCAACGACGCCACCGCTTGGCGGCGTCTCGCCGATATCTGGCTGGCCATTCCCGCGGACGAGAACGACGATGGCAGCACCCGCTACATGAATGCGCGAACCGCCGCCTATGTCGCCTACCGGCGCGCCAAGACGGCCAAGGACGAAGCCGCGGCCTTGGGGTCGCTGGCAAACGCATTCGCCAAAGGCAGCGAGTGGCGGCAGGCCCTGAACGCCTTGCGGCTCGGCACCACACTCGACGACAATCCGGGTCTCAAGGCGGCGTATACCCAGCTTCGGGAGAAATACGGGTTCCGCGTCGCCGATTTCAGCGTGGACTCCGACGCAGCCTCTCCGCGCGCCTGCTTCCAGTTCACCGAGCCGTTGCTGCAACGGGCCGACTACGCTCCGTTCGTCTCGGTGGCGGGCGTGGACAAGCCCGCTTTGTCGCTCGACGACAAGCAGCTCTGCGTCGAGGGTCTGAGCCACGGCAGGACCTACGACGTGACTTTGCGCGAGGGCCTGCCCTCCTCCGTGCACGAGGACCTTCTAAAGGACGCCCCCTTCACCATCTATGTGCGGGACCGGACGCCTTCGGTCCGGCTCGCGGGCAAAGCCTACGTGCTGCCGAGCACCGGCCAGCAGGGAATTCCGCTTCTGTCGGTGAACACCGGCGCGCTCGACGTCACGGTGTACCGCATCGGCGACCGCAACCTGCTCGGCAGCGTCACCGGCTACGACTTCCAGCGCAATCTCTACAACTACAACCTCGAGAACATCGGCGACGAGACGGGCGAAAAAATCTGGAGCGGCACGCTTCAGGTCAAGAAGGAGTTGAACAAGGAAGTCACCACGGCCTTTCCGATAAGTGAGGCGGTGCCGCGCATGGCGCCGGGTATCTATCTCCTGGCGGCGCGTCCCTCCGACGTTCCCGGCGACGACTATGGCGAGCGCGCGACCCAGTGGTTCGTCGTCTCCGATTTCGGGCTGACGGCCTATTCGGGGTCCGGCGGCATCCATGCCTATGTCAACTCGCTGGCCACCACCGCGCCGGTTGCCGATGCGGAAGTCCGGTTGGTCGCGCGCAACAACGAAATCCTGGCCACCGCCAAAACGGACGCACACGGTGCGGTGACCTTCGCGCCCGGCCTTACTCGCGGCACGGGCGGCCTCGCTCCCGCCCTTCTGGTCACGAGCGGTGCCGGAGGCGACTACGCTTTCCTCAGCCTGACGAACCCGGGCTTCGATCTCACCGACCGGGGCGTCGCGGGCCGCGATGCGCCGAAGGGGCTCGACGCTTTCGTGTTTACCGAGCGCGGCGTCTACCGCACCGGGGAAACGGTGTACCTCACCGCGATGCTGCGCGATGCGGCCGGGATCGCGGTGCCGGATCTCAACGCGACGCTGGTGGTCGACCGGCTCGACGGTGTCGAATACCGCCGCATGGCCGTGCGGGACCAGGGCCTTGGCGGACTGTCCGTCGACCTACCGCTGATCGCCTCCGCGCAGACCGGCACCTATCGCGTCAAGCTCTATTCCGACCCCAAGGGCGCGCCGATCGGCGAGACGAGCTTCCTTGTCGAGGACTATGTGCCCGAGCGGCTGGAGTTCGATATTTCCACGCCGGCGCGGGCGCTGTCGCCATCGTCCCCGGCGGAAATCGCGCTCGACGGACGGTTCCTCTACGGCGCGCCCGCCTCTGGGCTCCAGCTGGACGGCGAAGTCAACATCACGGCAACGGACGAACGCCCGGGCTTTGCCGGCTATTCGTTCGGCATGCCGGACTCCGATTCCGGCGACGGCTACCGGCTCGAGACCCTCCCGCTCGCCGGCCTCCCGGAAACCGATGCGCAAGGACGGGCGGCGTTCGAGGTCGCTCTGGGACCGTTGCCCGCCTCGAACCGGCCGCTCGAAGCCGAGATCGTGGTGCGGCTGGCCGAGCCCGGCGGCCGCGCCGTCGAGCACGACCTCACGCTGCCCGTCACGCCGGCATCCGACATGATCGGTGTGAAGCCCTTATTCGAAGGCTCCTCGTTGAGCGACAACGACATCGCCAAGTTCGACGTGGTGATGGCCGCTCCGGACGGGACACAGGTCGCGAGCCGGGGCCTGAAATGGCAGCTCCTGCGCATCGAGTCCAAATATCAGTGGTACCGGCAATACGGCAGTTGGAGCTACGAGCCCATCAAGGTCACGCGGCGCGTTGCCGATGGGGCGATCGATCTTACCGCGGACGCACCCGCCAGGATCGAGGTGCCGGTGAGCTGGGGCCGTTACCGGCTCGAGGTCGCCAGTCCCGATCCGCTCGGCCCCGTCACCACTTACGGCTTCGACTCCGGGTGGTACGCCGAGGCCAGCGCGGACACGCCCGACCGGCTCGAGATCGCGCTCGACAAGCAAGGCTATACGCAAGGCGACACGATGAACGTCGCCGTGACCGCGCGGAGCGCCGGAACCGTGACGCTGTCGGTCATCGGCGACAGGCTGTTCACGCAGACGACCGCCGGCGTCGAGCCCGGCCTCACGACCGTTCCGCTGACCGTCGGCCACGATTGGGGTACGGGTGCCTATGTCCTTGCGACGCTTCGGCGGCCGCTGGATGCGGAGGCGAAGCGCATGCCGGGCCGCGCCATCGGCGCGCAGTGGTTCAGCATCGACAAGGCGCGGAACACGATCGGCGTCGCTCTCGACCTTCCCGATTTGATCCGTCCGAACACGAAGCTTCGTATCCCGGTCAAGCTCGCCAATCTGTCGCCGGGCGACGAGGCCCGTCTCGTGGTGTCGGCCGTCGATGTGGGCATTCTCAACCTCACCGGCTACGAGCCCCCGGACCCCGACGAATACTATCTCGGCCAGCGCAAGCTCTCCGCGGAGGTTCGCGACCTCTACGGCCAGTTGATCGACGGCATGCAAGGGACGCGTGGGCAAATCCGCACCGGCGGCGATGCGAGCGCGGGCACGCTGCAAGGCAGCCCGCCCTCGGGCCCGCCGCTGGCGCTCTATTCCGGCATCGTCACGGCCGGTGACGACGGTACCGCCGAAGTGGAATTCGACATCCCCGCCTTCACGGGCACCGCCCGCGTGATGGCCGTGGCCTGGAACAAGACGCAAGTCGGCCACGCCTCCGGCGACGTCATCGTGCGCGATCCCGTCGTCATGACCTCGACCCTGCCGCGCTTTCTGCTGATGGGCGACCGTTCGACGGTTCGCCTCGATCTCGACAATGTCGAAGGGGCGAGCGGCGACTACAAAATCGCGCTCGCGGCTTCGGGCCCGATCGAACTCGGCGAAACCGAACGTGTGCTCGGCATCGATGCGAAGACCCGCAATGCCGCGTCCTTCCCCGTGACCGCGCTCGGCGTCGGCGAGGGCACCATCGACGTGACGGTGACGGGACCGGACAGTTTCGAGGCCGCGCGGCGCTTCGAGATCACGGTCAACCCGGCCACGCAGATTCTCGCCCGGCGCACGGTGACGCCGCTCGCGCCAGGACAAAGCCTTAAACTGTCGAACGACGTGTTCGCCAATCTCGTTCCGGGAACGGGCAGCCTCGCGCTCTCGGTCACGCCGACCGCGGCGCTCGACGTGACGGGGCGGCTGGCGGCGCTCGACCGCTATCCGCTCGGCTGCACGGAGCAAATCGTCAGCCGCGCGCTCCCGCTCCTGTATCTCAGTGAGTTGGAGGCGGAGCCAAAGGATGCGGCGGATGTCGGCAAGCGGATCGACGGGGCCGTCGAGACGGTGCTCGCGCGCCAGGGCTACGAGGGCGGGTTCGGCCTGTGGTCGCCCGGCGGCAGCGATGCCTGGCTCGACGCCTATGTCACGGACTTCCTGACGCGGGCGCGGGCCCAAGGCCACGCGGTTCCGGAGGAACGTTTCAAGCTCGCCGTGAACCGCTTGCGCAACTATGTGAGCACGGCGCCCGACGTCTCCAATGACGGCGGCCTGGCGCTGTCCTACGCGCTCTATGTGTTGGCGCGGAACGGGGCGGCCCCTGTCGGCGATCTCCGCTATGTCGCCGATGTGAAGATGGACAAGCTCGGCACGCCTGCCGCGCAAGCCGAGATCGGCGCCGCGCTCGCCATGCTCGGCGACCGGGTACGCGCGGAGAAAGCCTTCCGCATCGCCGCCGGGTCGCTTCCGAAAGAAAGGCCGAAAGACAGCGGCCGCGTGGATTTCGGATCGCCTCTTCGCGATGCCGCCACGGTCGTCGCGCTCGCTGCGGAAGGAAAGGCGGCAGAGCCGATCCTTGTGAGCGCCACCGAGCAGATCGGCGTGGCCCGCGATGCGGTGACGCAGACCTCGACGCAGGAAGACGCCTGGTTGATCCTTGCTGCGCGAGCGCTCGGCCATCAGGGTGTCGACCTCGCGGTCGCGGAAGGGAGCGGGGCGCCCGTTCCGCAAACAGGGCCGCTCTATCGCGACTTTAGCGAAGAGGATCTCGGCATCACGCCCGTGTCCGTGACCAACCGGGGCGATGCGCCCGTCGACGCGGTGATCTCGGTGAGCGGCGCGCCGGCCTCCCCTGAGCCCGCTGCCGGGAACGGCTTCGTGCTGGAACGCAGCTTCCACACGCTGGACGGCCAGGAGGTGAACATCGCCGACGCGAAACAGAACGACCGCTATGTGGTGCTGCTCACCGTCACGGAGGCGAAACCGCAATTCGCGCGCGTGGCGCTGACCGATCACGTTCCGGCCGGTTTCGAAATCGACAATCCGAAGCTGGTCTCCTCGGCCGACACGGGCGGGTTGTCCTGGATCACCCATGCGGGCAGCCCGGTCCACACGGCCTTCCGCGACGACCGTTTCGTCGCCGCGTTCGACCGGAACGCGAAGAGCCCGGTCGTCTATCGTGTCGCCTATGTTGTGCGCGCGGTCTCGCCGGGCACCTACACGCTCCCGCAAGCGAGCGTCGAGGACATGTACCGGCCCGACCGCTTCGGACGGACGGCGACCGGTTCGGTCACGGTGACGGCCCGGTAATGACGGCGGGGCCAACAAGCAGACCCCGGCGGCGTTGGGCCTATGCCGCGGCCGGTGCGTTGTGGTGCGCGGCGATCGCCGGCGGCGCCGTTGCCGGTCTGGTGGATACGCTCGGGCCGCCGCCGCTCGGGAAGACCCTGACCTATTCGCAGACCGTGCTCGGCAGCGACGGGGAATTGCTGCGCGCCTATCTCACACCGGAAGGACGCTGGCGCCTCCCGGCCTCGACGGCCGACGTGGACCCGCGATTCTTCGACGCGCTCTTCGCCTATGAGGACAAGCGCTTCTTCTCCCATCACGGCGTCGATCCGCTCGCCACGCTGCGCGCCGCCTATCAACTGGCAACGCGCGGCGAGATCGTCTCCGGCGGTTCGACCCTCTCCATGCAAGTCGCGCGCCTCCTGGAACCGCGCCGCAAGCGCTCGCTTTATGCGAAGTTCCGCCAGATGGTGCGCGCCGTTCAGCTCGAACAGGCGCTGGACAAGCAGAAGATCCTGTCGCTCTACCTGACGCTCGCGCCCTATGGCGGAAACCTTGAAGGCATCCGCGCCGCGTCCTTCGCCTATTTCGGCAAGGAACCGCGGCGGCTCACGCTCGGCGAGACGGCGCTGCTGGTCGCCCTGCCCCAGTCGCCGGAATATCGCCGTCCGGACCGTCACCCCGACCACGCGCGGGACGCCCGCAATCGCGTTCTCGACCGCATTGCCGAGAGCGAATTGTTCAGCGCCGAAGAACTCGCGGCCGCGAAAGCCGAACCGGTTCCCACCGCGCGCAAATCCATGCCGCTCGGCGCGCCGCACGCGGCCGACGACGCCAAGGCGGCGTTCTCCGATCGGCCGATTATCCACCTGACCATCAATGCCCGCCTGCAGAGCCGGCTCGAACGGCTTGCCCGCGACCGCGCGCGCGGGCTCGGCGATGCGATGTCCGTGGCCATCGTCGTTGCCGAGAACGAGACGGGACGGATTCTCGCCCGCATCGCCACGCCCGACTATTTCGACGCGACCCGGGCCGGGCAAGTCGATCTCACGCGCGCGGTGCGCTCCCCCGGCTCGACGCTGAAGCCCTTCATCTACGGACTCGGGTTCGAGGACGGGCTCGTCCATCCCGAGACGTTGATCGAGGACCGGCCGGTCCGCTTCGGCGACTATGCACCGGAGAATTTCGATCAGACCTTTCAAGGCACGGTCACGGTGCGCCGGGCGCTACAAATGTCGCTGAACGTACCGGCGGTTTCGCTGCTCGACGCGGTCGGCCCGAGCCGTCTCCTGGCGCGGCTCGACGAAGCCGGTGCGTCCCTCAAGCTGCCCGAGCACGAGACGGCCGGGCTTGCGCTCGGGCTCGGCGGCATCGGCATCCGCCTGATCGACCTTACCGCGCTCTATGCCGGACTCGCGCGGCAGGGTACCGTCATGCCGTTCCATGAGCGCCAAGACGATCCGGTGTTGCCGGAACACCGCCTCATGGAGCCGGTGGCCGCTTGGTATGTGGGCGACGTCCTGCGCGACGCACCGCCGCCGCCGAACGCGCTCGGCGGACGCATCGCCTTCAAGACCGGCACCAGCTACGGCTATCGCGACGCCTGGGCCGTGGGCTTCGACGGCCGCTACACGGTCGGCGTCTGGACGGGACGCCCCGACGGCGCCCCCGTTCCGGGCCTTCTCGGCCGCACGGCCGCAGCGCCGATCCTGTTCGACGTGTTCGCACGGCTGACGGAGAAACCGAGACCGCTTTCGCCCGCGCCGCCGGGCGTTCTCAGAGACCGCACCGCGCAACTGCCGCCGCCGCTTCGCCGCTTCGCCGCGCGCAACATGCAATCCGCCTCGACCGTCTCGGATGTGCGCATCGTGTTCCCGCCGAACGGCGCATCGCTCGCGCTGGAGGAGGACGGAACCGCCATCGGCCCGATTCCCATCAAGATCACAGGAGGCACGGCGCCTTTGAGCATCCTCGTCGACGGGATGCCGCTTCAGACCGCGCGCGGGGCCGGAACGGTGTTCTTCTCGCCGGAAGGGCCCGGCTTCGTCCGGGTGACCGTCACGGACGCGACCGGCGCCGCGGACAGCGTCTCGGTCCGCCTTCAGCAATAGGATCGCGTTCACGCTCCGGGCGCGAGGCCCTTGACGAATACGGGGGCCTTGACGAATACGGGGGCCTTGCGCACAACAACGCATGACCCAGAGCCCCAAAAAGCTCCACATCAAGACCTTCGGCTGCCAGATGAATGCGTACGATTCCGAACGCATGGCCGAGGCGCTTCAGCCTGCCGGTTTCGAACTGACCGAGGCGATGGACGACGCGGATCTCGTGATCCTCAACACCTGTCACATCCGCGAGAAGGCCGCCGAGAAAGTCTATTCGGAGCTCGGCCGCGTCCGGCTGAACAAGGAGGCCCGCAAAGCACGCGGCCGCGACACCATGGTCGCGGTGGCCGGATGCGTGGCCCAGGCGGAGGGCGAAGAGATCATCGCCCGCGCGCCGGTGGTCGACATCGTGGTCGGACCGCAGAGCCTGCACCGGCTGGCCGGCCTCGTCGCCGATGCGGCCAAGGGCAAGCGTCCGGTCGAGACCGAGTTTCCGGCCGACGGCAAGTTCACGGCTCTGCCGAAACGCACCGGCGGCAAACGCCAGGTCTCGGCGTTCGTCACCGTTCAGGAAGGCTGCGACAAGTTCTGCACCTTCTGTGTCGTCCCGTACACACGCGGCGCGGAGTATTCGCGCCCGGCATCGGAGATCGTTGCCGAGGTGGAGCAGCTTGCTTCGCTCGGCGTGCGCGAAGTGACGCTGCTCGGGCAGAACGTCAACGCCTATCACGGCGACGGCGAGGACGGAGCGGCCTGGTCGCTCGCGCGTCTGCTGGCGCGCCTCGCCAAGATTCCGTCGATCGCGCGGCTGCGCTTCACCACCAGCCATCCGCGCGACATGGACGACGACCTCATCGCCCTGTTCGGGGATGAGGAGAAGCTGATGCCTTATCTCCACCTGCCCTATCAGGCGGGCTCGGACCGGATTCTAGCGGCCATGAACCGCAAGCACACGGCCGAGGAGTATGAGCGTCTGATCGAACGCATCCGCGCGGGCCGTCCCGACATCGCGCTTTCGACCGACATCATCGTCGGCTTTCCGGGCGAGACCGACGAGGATTTCCAAGCGACGCTCGACGTGGCCAAGCGCGTCGGCTTCGCGCAGGCCTTCTCGTTCAAATACAGCGCACGGCCGGGCACGCCTGGGGCAGAACTCGACGGACAGGTGCCCGAACCGGTCAAGAAGGAACGGCTTGCCGTTCTCCAGGCGCAGCTCGAAGACAGCCGGCGCGCCTTCGACCATGCGACCGTCGGCCGCCGCCTTCCGGTGCTGTTCGAAGGCAAGGGACGGAAACCAGGACAGGTCGCCGGGCGTTCTCCTTATCTCCAGGCCGTCTACGTGGACGGTCCGGAAACGTTGATAGGTCACATCGCCGAGGTTGACATCTCGGCCGCGGGGCCGAACAGTCTTACCGGTGTCATGAACGCGGGATTTGAATGGCGCGAGCCGATTCGGGCAGCCGTTTAAGCAACAAGGCAGTCTTCGGAAACCACATTTGACGCGCGGGCGAGCAGCAACGGCAAAGCGCCTTGAGACGGCGCAACCGGGCGGAGGCCAAGAGCCTCTGGTCGTCTACTTTGACGATATCGGGCTCGTGCGCGACCTTTTTGGACATTACGACGCCAATCTCGCGGTTCTCGAGGAGCAGCTCGGCATCGAGGCCGTGGTCAACGGCAACGCGGTCGCGTTACGCGGACCGCGCGAGGCCTGCGCCGCCGCCAAGGCCATCCTCGAGCATCTCTACAACCGGCTGGCCCAAGGCGAGACCATCGGCGTCGGCGACGTGGCGGGTGCCATTCGCCATGCCTCGGTTTCCGATGCGTCCGAGCCCGGCACGCTCAGACCCAAGGCGCAGCAGATCAAGACGCGCAAACGCGTCATCACCGCACGGACGCCCGCCCAAAGCGCCTATCTCGCATGCCTCGAAAAGAACGACCTCGTCTTCGCCACGGGTCCGGCGGGTACGGGCAAGACCTATCTAGCCGTCGCCTTCGCCGCCGCCGCGCTGGAGGCCGGTCTTTGCGACCGGCTGATCCTGTCCCGGCCCGCCGTCGAGGCCGGTGAACGGCTCGGCTTCCTTCCCGGCGACATGCGCGACAAGGTCGATCCTTATTTGCGCCCGCTTTATGATGCCCTTTACGACACGCTCGGCTCCGAACGGGTGGAGCGCGGGCTCGATACCGGCATGATCGAAATCGCCCCGCTGGCCTTCATGCGCGGACGCACGCTTTCCAACGCCATGGTCATTCTCGACGAAGCGCAAAACTGCACGGCGGTGCAACTGAAGATGTTCCTCACCCGCCTCGGTGAAGGCAGCAAGATGATCGTGACCGGCGATCCGACACAGGTCGACCTGCCGAAGGGCCAGGACTCGGGGCTCTTCGAGGCGATCGAGATCCTGCGCGGGATCGACGAAATCGGCCACATCGCCTTTGCCAACAGCGATGTGGTGCGGCGCGAGCTTGTCGGCCGGATTGTGGAGGCCTACGACCGCGCCGGAAACACGGACCCTTCCAAGGCGGCTCAATCGCCGGCGGACATGCTTGCGGAGCCCGGCTCCGGCGTTCCGGAGTCCGGGAAAAATCGATGAGCGACGACGGTCCTAGTCCGGGTCCCAGGCAACACGCGCACGTCACGGCACTCGATGTCGAAGTCCTGCGGCATGGCGGGGCGTGGGACGACACCAATGTCAGCGACGCCACGGTCGAGCTCGCGGTGCATGCGGCACTCGCCGTCGCGCCGCCTTCGAAGGCCGCGCATTACGAAGTTACCGTCGTCCTGACCGACGATGCCGAGATCGGCGGCCTCAACCGGACTTGGCGCGGCAAGGACCGTCCGACCAACGTCCTGTCCTTTCCGGCGGGCGATGTGCCGGCCGCGACGGGGCTGGCCGGCGATCCCGACTTCAACGGCGCGCCCGTTCCGCTCGGCGACATCGTCATAGCGTTCGAGACGACCCGCGCGGAGGCCGGCGAAAAGCCCATTCCGCTTTCCGACCACCTGTCGCACTTGGTGGTGCACGGCACTCTTCATCTCCTCGGCTTCGATCATCTCAACGACGAGGAAGCCGAAGATATGGAGAGCTTGGAACGAAAGGCCCTGGCTTCGTTGGGAATCGCCGATCCCTACGCGACGGACGGCATGCCCCAATCGGATGACGAAGCGGGGCTCGCGGAGATCGCATAATGAGCAATGCCGCGCCTGAGCGCGAAACCGGTCTCGAACCGGCACGGACGCCCGAGGACGAATCCACGTGGTTCGAACGCCTGCTGCAAACCTTCGGGCTGGGCGACGAACCCGATTTGCGTGCCTTGATCGAGAGTGCGCTGACCAAGAGCAAAAGCGACGCCCTCAGCGCCCAAGAACGCAGCATGATGTTACGCATCCTGCGTTTCGGCACGCTCACGGTCGAGGACGTCATGGTCCCACGCGCCGATATCGTCGCCGTTGACGACGGCATCGCCATCGAGGAACTGCTGCGCGTATTCCGCAAGTCCGAGCACAGCCGCGTTCCGGTTTACCGCGAAACCCTGGACGATCCGCGCGGCATGATCCACATCCGCGATCTCATGTCCTGGATCACCGAGGAAGCGAACGGCGGCGACTCCGATCATATCGACCTCGGCAAGGTCGACCTGAGCCGCACGGCCGGTTCGATCGAGATCGCCCGCGAATTGATCTACGTGCCGGCGTCGATGTCCGTGCTCGATCTGTTGCTGAAGATGCAGACGGCCCAACTCCACTTGGCGCTGGTGGTGGATGAATATGGCGGCACCGATGGCCTCGTCTCGATCGAAGACCTGGTGGAAGAGGTCGTGGGCGAGATCGCCGACGAACACGACGTGGAAGATGCGCCAATGCTGCAGACGGACTCCGCGCTCGGCCTCGTCGCGGACGCGCGGCTTCCGATCGAGGACCTGGAAGATTATCTCGGCACCGACCTCGTGACCGACGAACAAGAAGAAGACATCGATACGCTGGGCGGCCTCGTGTTCGCGCTCACGGGCCGCATTCCGGCGCGCGGAGAACTGATGAAGCATCCTTGCGGCGTCGAGTTCGAAGTGCTGGACGCCGACCCCCGCCGGATCAAGCGCCTGCGCATCCACGTGCCGAAGGATTTCGAGGGCCTGGCCGGCAAGAGCGGCGCGGGCGAAACCTCCTCTTGAGGCTCGGCTTGGCGGGCCCCGCCGCGACCGCGGCCTGGGTCGCCGGCCTGACCGGCGTCAAGCGCGCGTTGACCGCCGCCCTTCTCGGGGCGATTGCGGTCCTCGCCTTCGCGCCGTTTCATCTCTGGCCGATCCTCTTCGTCAGTCTCGGCGGTCTCGTTTGGCTTCTCGACGGCTGCCATGCCTCTCGCGAGAGCCGGACCGGCCGGCTGCGATGCGCGGGCCTGACGGGGTTCTGGTTCGGCTTCGGCTATTTCCTGACGGGGTTGTATTGGGTCGCCGAGGCCTTCCTCGTCGAACCGTGGCGGCATGGCTGGCTGATCCCCTTCGTCATGACCGCCCTGCCCGCCGGCATGGCCTTGTTCTTCGTTGGCGGTTGCGCGCTCGCGATGCCGCTTTGGCGCCGGGGTCCCGCCCGATTGTTTGCCTTGGCGTTCGCGCTCGGACTTTCCGAACTCGCGCGCGGGCACCTGCTGACGGGCTTTCCGTGGGACGTGATCGGCTACGGACTGCTCGCGAACGAGCCCCTGATGCAGCTCTCATCCGTGTTCGGCATCTACAGCTTGACCGTCTTGGCCGTCCTGCTGTTCGCGGCGCCGGCGGCCATTTGGAACGCCGCCGCCGCGCGGAGCCGGAGCGTCCTTGTTCTCGCTTCAAGCCTTCTGGTGCTGCTCGGCGCGGCCTATGTCTGGGGCAGCCTGCGGCTCGCCGGGACGGCCGATGCTCCAGGTCAGTTTCGCGTCCGAATCGTGCAGGCCAATGTCAGCCAGGCCGACAAATGGAACCCACGGAACGCGGTGCGGATCTTCGAGAACTATCTGGACATGACGCGACGGCCCGGCCTCGACGAGGCCGACGTCGTCATTTGGCCGGAGACGGCGCTGCCGTTCTTGCTCGATTCATCGCCGGATGCGCTCGAGGCGATCGCCGGCGTCTTGCCCGCCGGCACCGTGCTTCTGGTCGGGAGCGCGCGGATACGTGAACGGCGCGACGAACGCGGCATGCTCATCGGCCGCGATGCCTATAACAGCCTCATGGTCGTCGACAGCGAC
Organism: Hyphomicrobiaceae bacterium UBA7697; assembly: GCA_002482645.1. Lineage (GTDB taxonomy): Bacteria > Pseudomonadota > Alphaproteobacteria > Rhizobiales > Methyloligellaceae > Methyloceanibacter. The sequence continues at coordinate 289,793 of DLGJ01000005.1, read as the reverse complement.
GGCCGTGTCGTGGACGTGTACGACAAGATTCACCTCGTCCCGTTTGGCGAGTATCTGCCCTTCCAGGCCTTTCTGGAGAGCCTGGGCGTCATGCAAATGACGGGGGTCCGCGGCGGCTTTAGCGCGGGCGCGGGGCCACGCTTGCTGAAAGTGCCGGGGCTCCCGCATGCCCTGCCTCTGATTTGCTACGAGGTCATTTTTCCCGAAGAGATCGGGAACGAACCTCGGCGCCGTGGCGAGGGTGAGCAACCCGGCTGGATGCTCAACGTCACCAATGACGCCTGGTTCGGCTCGAGCGCGGGGCCTTATCAGCACTTTCACCAGGCCCGCGTGCGGGCGGTCGAGCAGGGCCTTCCCCTTGTGCGCGCCGCCAACACGGGCATATCCGCCGTGGTGGACCCGAAAGGACGCGTCCTCGCGAACCTCGCGCTCGGCGAGAAGGGGGTCATCGACGCCGGGATCCCCGCGCGCGGACCGGCGACCGTCTATACCCTGTGGGGATCGCGAATCGCGGTCTTCGTCTTTGCGATGGCCTTTCTTGGATGGCTCGCTTGTCTCTGGCGCGCCGCGCTCCGACCTTGACGGGCTGACATGCGTCAACCTATGAACGTGAAAGGAACGGAGAGCATCCACCCTTGGAAGACCCGTAGGCTCTTCTTTGCGAACGTCCCGTTGGGAAAGAGAATGGCCGGGAAGAAACCCAACCCCATCGACGCCCATGTCGGAAGCCGTGTCCGCCTCAGACGCATGCTTCTCGGGATGAGCCAGGAACGTCTCGGCGAAAGCATGGGGCTGACCTTTCAGCAGGTCCAAAAATACGAGAAGGGCGCGAACCGCATCGGCGCGAGCCGCTTGTTCCACATCTCGAAAATCCTCGATGTGCCTGTGGGGTTCTTCTTCGAAGAGGCACCGGGCATGGACGAGACGTCCTCCGTCCCCGGAATGGGCGAAGCGGCGTCCGAAGCCTTCATCCTGGAATTTCTGAATACGCGCGAAGGGCTTGAGCTCAATCGCGCGTTTTCGAAGATCGGCGATCCGAAGGTTCGCAAAAGCGTCGTCGATCTCGTCCGTGCCTTGGGCGAAGCGAAGGACTGGAAATAGCTTTAAGCCTGACCGGCGGCAGGGACTTGACCTTGGCCCGCCGTGTTGCCAGAACCGGCGCCTGACACGCGCCCCGCCGGGCGCAAGGTTTCATACGAAGGGAAGCGCAAGTGTCGCGAGGAAATTACCTCTTTACGAGTGAATCTGTTTCTGAAGGCCATCCCGATAAAGTTTGCGACCGCATTTCCGACGCGGTGGTGGACCTTTACCTTGCAGCCGATCCTTTCGCCCGCGTCGCGTGCGAGACGCTCGTCACCACCAACCATATTGTGCTTGCCGGCGAGGTCCGCGGCCCTGAAAGCGTGACCCGCGACGCCATCGAGGCGGCGGCGCGGCGCGCGGTCCGCGAAATCGGCTACGAGCAGGAAGGCTTCCACTGGGACCTCGCCTCGTTCGAGAACCACCTGCACGAGCAATCGGCCGATATTGCCATGGGCGTGGATGCAGACTCGGCGAAGGACAAGGACGAGGGCGCGGGCGACCAGGGCATCATGTTCGGCTATGCCTGCCGCGAAACGGACGCGCTGATGCCGGCACCGATCTTCTATTCCCATCGCATTCTGCATGAGATGGCCAAGGCCCGGCACGCCGGCCGCACGCCGGAACTCGGTCCCGACGCCAAGAGCCAGGTGACCCTCGTCTACGAAAACGGCATGCCCGTGCGCGCCGATTCCGTCGTGGTGTCGACCCAGCATGACGAGCATGCCACGACCGAGCGTGTCGAGGAGATCGTCCGCGGCTTCGTCGACGAGGTGCTGCCCAAGGGATGGGTCGACGACAAGACCAAGTTCTACGTCAATCCGACGGGGCGTTTCGTCATCGGCGGCCCGGATGGCGACGCCGGCCTCACCGGCCGCAAGATCATCGTCGATACCTATGGCGGCGCGGCGCCCCATGGCGGCGGCGCGTTCTCCGGCAAGGACCCGACCAAGGTAGACCGCTCGGCGGCCTATGCCTCGCGCTACTTGGCGAAGAATGTCGTGGCTGCGGGACTGGCGGACAAATGCACCTTGCAACTGTCCTATGCCATCGGCGTCTCCCAGCCCCTATCCATTTATGCGGACCTGCATGGCACCGGCAAGGTCGCCGAGGACAAGCTCGAGAACGCGCTGCGCGAGGTGATGGATCTCAGCCCGCGCGGAATCCGCGAGCATCTTGGCCTCAGCCGTCCGATCTACGAGCGGACCGCCGCCTACGGCCATTTCGGCCGCCAGCCGGAGAACGATGGCGGATTCTCCTGGGAACGCCTCGACTTGGCCGACCCGATTCGCGGCGCGCTGAGCTAAAGGACCGCTTCAAGCGGAACACTGATGGCCGGGCCTCGTCCCGGCCATTTGCGTTGGGGACTGGAAAAATTCCCGCAAGCCCGGCACAAGGCCGCCATGACTGACGACCGACAGGGTGACAGGAACGCTCGGCGGCTCCGGTCTTACGGACGCCGGAAGGGAAAGCGGCTGACGGCGCGCAAAGAACGGCTCGTTGCCGAATTGCTGCCGGCACTGCGTCCCCGCCTGTCGGAGCCGGCCCCTGCCACCCTGCGAGACCTGTTTTCCGTGCCCGTCCGCGAGGTCTGGCTCGAAATCGGCTTCGGAGCCGGGGAGCATCTTCTCTGGCAAGCCCTTGCCAATCCGGACATCGGCATCGTCGGCTGCGAACCGTTCCTCAACGGCGTTTCGAGCCTGCTGGGCGGCATCGACGATCACGGCATCGAGACGGTCCGCATTCACGACGGGGATGGGCGGGAGGTCCTCGACTGGCTCCCCGAGCATTCGATCTCGCGCGCCTTCATCCTCTTTCCGGACCCCTGGCCCAAGAAGCGGCAGGCCAAACGGCGGCTGGTGACGCCGCAGCTCGTTCAAGCTCTCGCCCGCGTCTTGCGGTCCGGCGGAGAACTGCGTTTCGCCAGCGACGACTTGAACTATGTGCGCGAGGCGCTGCTCGCCATCGGCGGCGACCGGGCTTTCGCGTGGACGGCGAGCCGGGCCTCGGACTGGCGCGCGCGGCCCGCGGACTGGCCGGAGACGCGCTATGAGAGAAAGGCGTTGAGCGAAAGCAGGAAGCCTGTCTATCTTCGCTTCACCCGTCTCTAAACCAGGAGTTGAACATGCCGCGAATCATGCTCGCTCTCGTATTGGTCGGCCTTCCGGCGCTTGCGGCCGCCGCGCCCCTCTCCGGCGCCAATATCGAAGCGGCCTGTTACGCGGCGTGCGAGGCGCAAACCCAGTCGAACGTGGAGTACAAGGCCTGTCTCGGCCGTGCCGCGGAGGCTGCCGATGCGCAACTCAACGACGCCTATGGCGGCTTAAAGGCCGCCGTCCGGGGCTGGGCCAAGGAGATGGGCCAGAGCCCGGACGGCGTTCTCAGCTCATTGACGGGTGCTCAGAAGAAGTGGATCGCCTATCGCGACGCGAACTGCACCTTCGAGGACGAGCTCGCCTTTGGCGGCACGGCCACGGGCGGAAACCAGGCCGCCTGCCTTTGCGCCTTGAGCCTGGAACGGGCGGCGGATTTCGCGCGCGTTCGCAGGCAGCTCCTGCCCGAATAATCGGAGCCCCATGAGGCGGTTTCGCATTTCCCGGGCGGCGCGCTTGAAACCTTGGAACTTGAAACCTTGGAAAAAGCCCGTATATTAGCGCCAGAAACTCATGATTGATCTGATCAGGGGTGGGCTGCGGCCCGCTCCTTTTTGTTTTGGGCTTCCGGTCGCACCCTTGGCCAAGCGCATCCGGGGTGACGGTCGCGGAAAGCCTTCGAGCGCAGACACAAAGCCTTCGAGCGCAGACACCATGTCGAGCCTTGCGTCAGCAGAAGACCGCCGCTTCGTCCGGGAAACCGGAATCGAACGGGCGGTCGCCGACCTTGCCGAGCCCGTGCTCGACGAACTCGGATTCCGATTGGTCCGCGTAAAGATTTCAGGCCGCGACGGCGGCACGGTGCAGATCATGGCCGAACGGCCGGACGGTACGATGAGCGTGGACGATTGCGCGACGATCAGCCGGCGCCTGTCGCCGGTGCTCGACGCCTACGATCCGATGCCCGGAACCTACCGGCTGGAGATTTCCTCGCCCGGTATCGACCGGCCGCTGGTCCGTCCGAGCGATTTTGCTCTGTGGGCGGGACACAACGCCAAGATCGAGCTGAAGGAGCCGGTCGACGGGCGGAAACGGTTCAAGGGCACGATCGAGGATGTCGTCGAGGACGAAGTGCATTTGAAAATCGAGCTGGAGGGCAGCGCCGAGCCCGTCATCATCGGCCTTCCCTTCTCGCTCATCGGCGAAGCGAAGCTGGTCGCCGATCTCGACGGGCTTCGCTCCGATCTTTCGGGCGGGAAAGCCGCTCAATGAGGTTTGCGGACGGCCTTCGCCGGACGACTATGAACGTAACTTTGTTTGGAGGCTAAGGAATGTCCCAGGCAGGCGTGAGCGCCAACAGGCTGGAGCTCTTGCAGATCGCCGATGCCGTCGCGCGGGAGAAGTCGATCGACCGCCAAGTCGTCATCACCGCCATGGAAGACGCGATCCAGAAGGCGGCGAAGTCCCGCTATGGCAGCGAGAACGAGATCAAGGCGGAAGTCGACCCCAAGACCGGAGAGATTTCGCTGGCGCGGCTCCTGGAGGTCGTCGAGGACGTGACGCTCGAAGCCACGCAGATCGCGCTGGCCGACGCGCGCCGCAAGAACCCGGCGGCGCAAGTGGGCGACTTCATCGCCGAGCCCCTGCCCCCGCTCGATTTCGGCCGCGTGGCCGCGCAGAACGCCAAGCAGGTGATTGTGCAGAAAGTGCGCGAAGCCGAACGCGAGCGTCAGTACGACGAATACAAGGACCGCGTGGGCGAGATCGTCAACGGCATCGTCAAACGCGTCGAGTACGGCAACGTCATCGTGGACCTTGGACGCGCCGAAGCGGTGGTTCGCCGCGACGAGACGCTGCCTCGCGAGAATTTCCGCTATGGCGACCGTATCCGCGCCTATGTCTACGACGTGCGGCGCGAGCAGCGCGGACCGCAGATCTTCCTGTCGCGCACGCATCCCGACTTCATGGCCAAGCTTTTCGCCCAGGAAGTGCCGGAAGTGTACGAGGGCATCGTCACCATCAAATCCGTCGCCCGCGATCCGGGCAGCCGCGCGAAGATCGCCGTGGTATCGCGGGACAGTTCGATAGATCCGGTCGGCGCCTGCGTCGGCATGCGCGGCAGCCGCGTGCAGGCCGTCGTGAACGAGCTCCAGGGCGAGAAGATCGACATCATTCAGTGGTCGCCCGATGCGGCCACGTTCATCGTGAACGCGCTCGCGCCCGCCGAGGTGGTCAAGGTCGTGCTCGACGAAGACGCCGAGCGCATCGAGGTGGTGGTCCCCGATCAGCAATTGTCGCTCGCCATCGGCCGCAAAGGCCAGAACGTGCGCCTCGCCTCTCAGCTCACCGGTTGGGACATCGACATCATGACCGAGGCGTCGGAGTCCGAGCGCCGCCAGGCGGAATTCGCGGAGCGTTCGGCCACCTTCATGGAAGCGCTCGACGTGGACGAGGTCATCGCCCAGCTGCTGGCCTCGGAAGGGTTCTCCTCGGTCGAGGAAGTGGCCTTCGTCGACACGGACGAAATTGCCTCGATCGAAGGCTTCGACGAGGAAACCGCGGGCGAGATTCAGGCCCGCGCCCGGGAGCATCTCGAGAAGCTCGAAGCCGAACTCGATGCCAAGCGGAAAGAGCTCGGTGTGGCGGACGACCTGCAGCAACTCGAAGGCCTCAACACGGCCATGCTCGTGGCGCTCGGCGAGAACGACGTGAAGTCGCTCGAGGATCTGGCCGATTGCGCAACCGACGATCTCGCCGGATGGACCGAGCGGAAGGACACCGAAAACATTCGGCATTCCGGATTTTTGGACGGCTTCGGCCTGACCCGGACGCAATGCGAGGACCTGATCTTGGCCGCGCGCGTGAAGGCCGGTTGGATCGACGAGGCTGACTTGATCGCCGATGAGGCCGGCGAAGCCGAGCCGGAGTCGGCCGAGGAAGAGCCCGCGGAAGACGTGGAGACGTCCGCGGATGGAGAGGCTTCCGGCGACGACGCATCCGCGTCATGAGCCGGCTAGCGTACAAGGTGGTTGCAGTTGGAAACGGCGGTGCAGAGCGAGACGCGAGGTGCGCCTGGGGATACCCAGCGGCGCTGCGCGCTCACGCGCGTCCACCGGCCTAAATCCGACCTGATCCGCTTTGTGCTCGGTCCGGACGGGGTGATCGTCCCGGATCTCAAGGAGCGCCTCCCCGGCCGTGGGGTTTGGCTGACCGCCGATTATGATACGGTGGCGGATGCCGTCAAACGCCAGGCCTTCGGCCGCGCGTTGAAGACGGATGCCAAGATCCCGGACGGCCTTGCCGGCCAGGTCGGCGGTCTCCTGAAAGATTCCGCTCTCGGTGCGTTCGCCCTGGCCAACAAGGCCGGCGGGGTGGTGTTCGGCCATTCCAAGGCCGAGGAAGCCCTGCAAACGGGCCGCGTTGCCGCCTTGGTTCACGCCTCGGACGCGGCGGCGGACGGATGCCGGAAATTGGACGGAAAGGCCCGAGCCGCCTCGCAAGGTCGAGGCCTCCCGGTCATCTGTGCCTTTACCTCAGATGAATTGGGTTTGGCATCGGGACGGACAAATGTGATACATGCTGCCCTCATCCAGGGCGGTGCGGCTCAAAAGTTCCTTGCGGCGGCCACGCGTGCCGAGCGCTACCGCGAGGGCATCTCTGCATTCGCAGACAAATACGAATTGGATACGGAACAAGAATGAGCGAAACCAACGAGACTGAGGGCAAAACGGGCGGGCGCAAGAGGACACTCAATTTGCGCCGGAACGTTGAATCGGGCCATGTACGCCAGAGCTTCAGCCATGGGCGCTCCAAGTCCGTCTTGGTCGAGAAGAAGAAGCGCCGGTCGATCGGACCCGGCGGGACGGCCGCTCAGTCCGCCGATGAACCCAAGGAAACGCTTCAGGCCAAAGCCCCTGTGAAAGAGGCCGTGAAGCCCGCCGCGAGCAAGCAGCGCCGCTCCGGGGTCGTCCTGAAGCAGCTCTCCGAAGAGGAGAAGGACGCCCGCGCCAAGGCGCTGGCCGACGCCCGGGTCCGCGAGGCCGAAGAGCGCGAGCGCGCCAAGGAAGATGCCGCGCGCGAGGCCGCCCTTGCGGAGCAGCGCGCCAAGGAAGCCGCCGAGGAAGCCGCCGAAGCCGACGCGCGCAAACGCGAGGAAGAGGCGAAGAAGGCCGCCGAGGACGCGGCCGGGGAAAAGGCGGAGGGCAAGGCAGGGGCCAAGGCCAAGCCGGCCCCGACAGCCGAAGCGTCCGCCCGCCGGCCCCTCGAGCCGGAGAAGGAAGAACAGCCGAAGCGGCAAGCCGACGCGCGCCATAAAAAGGGCACCGCCACACCGCGGCGTGGCGAGGAGCGCCGCGTTCGCGGACGCCTGACCATCACCAACGCGCTCGACGAAGAGCAGCGTCAGCGCAGCCTTGCCTCGTTGAAGCGTCACCGCGAACGGCAGAAGAAGCAGGGGACCGGCGCGCAGCCTGGACAGAAGATTATCCGTGAGGTGACGATCCCCGACGTCATCACGATTCAGGAACTCGCCAACCGCATGGCCGAGCGGGGCGTCGAAATCATCAAGTACCTGATGAAGGACGGCGCGATGCACAAGATCACGGACGTGATCGATTCGGACACCGCGCAGCTCATCGCCGAGGATTTCGGCCACACGGTCCGCCGCGTCTCCGAAGCCGATGTCGAAGAAGGCTTTATCGGCGCGAAAGACAAGGACGAGGATCTGGCACCGCGTGCGCCGATCGTGACCATCATGGGCCACGTCGATCATGGCAAGACGTCGCTTCTGGACGCCATCCGGGCCGCGAACGTCGTCAGCCAGGAGGCCGGCGGCATCACGCAGCATATCGGCGCCTATCAGGTCACGGTGCCCTCTGGCCAGAAGATCACCTTCATCGATACGCCGGGCCACGAGGCCTTCACCGCCATGCGCGCCCGCGGCGCCAAGGTGACGGATATCGTCATTCTGGTCGTGGCGGCCGACGACGGCGTGAAGCCGCAAACGATCGAGGCGATCAACCACGCCAAGGCGGCCGAGGTGCCGATCATCATCGCCATCAACAAGATCGACAAGCAAGGCGCCGATCCGCAACGCGTGCGCACCGAACTCTTGAGCCACGAGGTCGTGGTGGAAAGCATGGGCGGCGACACGCTGGAGATCGAAGTATCGGCGATCAAGAAGACGAATCTCGACGTCCTGCTCGAGGCCGTGGTGCTTCAGGCGGAGGTTCTGGAACTCAAGGCCAATGCCGACCGCCCGGCCGAGGGCGTGATCGTCGAGGCGAAGCTCGAGCGGGGCCGCGGCCCTGTTGGCACGGCCCTCGTCCAGCGCGGCACGCTGAAGCTCGGCGACATCATCGTCGCGGGCTCGGCTTGGGGCCGCGTGCGGGCGCTCATCAACGATGTCGGCGACCACACCAAGGAAGCCGGACCGTCGGTTCCTGTCGAGGTGTTGGGCTTCGACTCGGCTCCGGAAGCCGGTGACCAGTTCGCCGTCGTGGAGAACGAGGCGCGGGCCCGCGAGATCACCGAGTACCGCGAGCGCGAGCGGCGCAAGACGCTGGCGGTCGCCGGTCAGCGCGGCAGCCTCGAGCAGATGATGAATCAGCTCAAGGAAGACGGCATCAAGGAGTTCCCGCTGGTCATCAAGGGCGACGTGCAAGGGTCGGTCGAGGCCATCAATGCCGCGCTCGCGCAGCTTGGCTCCGACGAGGTCCGCGCGCGCGTCGTGCATGCGGGCGTCGGCGGCATCACCGAATCCGACATCTCGCTGGCCTCCACATCCGGCGCCGTGGTTCTCGGCTTCAACGTCCGCGCCAACGCGCAGGCGCGCGTCGCCGCGGAGCGCGACGGCGTCGAGGTGCGCTATTACGCGGTAATCTACGATCTCGTCGACGATATGCGTCAGGCCATGTCCGGCCTCTTGTCGCCGACCCGGCGCGAGACCTTCCTCGGCAACGCCGAGATCCTGGAAGTGTTCAACATTTCCAAGATCGGCAAGGTTGCCGGTTGCCGCGTGAGCGAAGGCAAGGTCGAGCGCGGCGCCCATGTCCGCCTGATCCGCGACAACGTCGTTATTCACGAGGGCGAGCTGTCCACGCTCAAGCGCTTCAAGGACGAAGTGAAAGAGGTGGTGGCCGGTCAGGAATGCGGCATGGCGTTCGAGGGCTATCAGGACATGCGCGAAGGCGACGTCATCGAGTGCTTCCAGGTGGAGCACGTCCAGCGCACGCTCTAAGTCCGAAAGCCCCGGATGTCGGACTCGTCATTGCCGGGCTTGACCCGGCAATCCATTCCAACTGAACTTCAGGTGACTGAAACGTCTCGGAATGGACGCCCGGATCGAGTCCGGGCATGACGGTTTGAGTTAGGATCCAAGATGAGCAACCGAGACAAAGGCGCACGCGCGCCGAGCCAACGCCAATTGAAGGTGGGCGAACTTATCCGCCACGCGCTCGCCGACATCTTCTCGCGGGGCGACGTGATGGACGACGTCATCGCACGTCATTCGCTGACCGTTCCGGAAGTGCGCATGTCGCCGGACCTCAAGATCGCCACCTGCTACGTGATGCCGCTCGGCGGCGGCGAGGCGAACGAAGTCGTCAAGCACCTGGAGCAGCACAAGCGCTTCCTGCGCGGCGAAGTAGCGAAGCGGGTGGCCTTGAAGTTCATGCCGGAACTCCGCTTCCGCGAGGACACGACATTCGAGGCCTCCTCGCGGATCGACGCATTGCTCGCCTCCCCCCAGGTCGCGCGCGACCTCGACGACTAGCGAAGCAAGCGAAGGGCGATCCGTATGGGACGGCGGCGGAAAGGCCAAGCGGTCAATGGCTGGTTGATCCTGGACAAGCCGGAAGGACTGACCTCCACCAAAGCGGTGGGACGGACGCGCTGGCTCTACGACGCGGCCAAGGCCGGTCATGCCGGAACGCTCGACCCCCTCGCGACCGGGATTCTGCCCATCGCGTTCGGCGAGGCGACGAAGACGGTCCCGTTCGCGGTCGACGGGGCCAAGACCTATCGCTTCACGGTGCGTTTCGGCGCGGAGACGGAGACGGACGACACCGAAGGCGCGGTTACGGAGACGAGCGGCAAGCGCCCGGCGCGCGCCGCAATCGAGGCCGCGCTGCCTCGGTTCACCGGTGACATCGAGCAGATCCCGCCGCGCTTCTCGGCGCTGAAGGTGGATGGCGCCCGCGCTTACGACCTTGCCCGCGACCGGGAAGAGTTCGAGCTGCCGCCGCGCACGGTTACGATCGACCGGCTCGAGATCGTCGACATTCCCGATCCCGGCACCTGCGTTCTCGAAGCCGATTGCGGCAAGGGCACCTATGTCCGCGCCTTGGCCCGCGACCTCGGCCGTGCGCTTCACTGCCTCGGCCACATCTCCGCCTTGCGCCGGACGCGGGTGGGCGGCTTCACCGAGGACGACGCGGTGACTCTGGCCGATGTGGAACGGGCGGCCGGCGAAGACCGTGACGCACTGCTCGGGCTGCTGAAGCCCGTGGAGACGGCGCTTGAGGACCTTCCGTCTCTCAGCATCACCGCGGCCGATGCCGCCAAATTGCGTCAGGGGCGCTCCGTCCTGCTGCGGGGCCGCGATGCCCCAATCGTGACGGGGCCGGTTTACGCGGTTTCCAAGGGATCGCTCGTGGCTCTCGGGGAGGTGGAGCAAGGAGAATTCCGCCCCTCGCGGGTCTTTAACCTCACGGAATAAGGCCTGAAATTCCGCTGGTCTCGGGGACGATAATCCCTATAGTGCAGCGGTTGCGTGCGGCCTTTTGCGACGATTTTCGCCGCCGCGCGCCACGTATTCCGACCGCGCTGGACGACATCCCGGCCCGGCCTCGTCAAAACCTTCAAATACAAGGAGAACCCGATGTCGATTAGTGCTGAACGCAAACAGGAGCTTATCAAGGAATACGCGACCAAGGCGGACGATACCGGATCCCCGGAAGTTCAGGTCGCCATCCTCACCGAACGCATCAGCAACCTGACCGAGCACTTCAAAACGCACGGAAAGGACAACCATTCGCGTCGCGGGCTGTTGAAAATGGTCAGCCAGCGCCGCCGCCTGCTCGACTACGTGAAAGCGTCAGACGAAGAGAGGTATAAGAAGCTCATCGGCCGGCTCGGAATTCGCCGGTAGCACGCGCGCCGCACGGCGGCGGGCCTTGGAGCTTCCAAGCATATGCACGGGCCGTCCCATCGCCACCGGGCGATGGGATTGCCTATTCTTTCCCTACCGAATGGGACACACACATGTTCGATAAACACACCGTAGAAATCGAATGGGCCCGGCGCCCACTCAAACTCGAGACTGGGCGCATCGCCCGTCAGGCCGACGCCGCCGTCCTCGCGACATATGGCGATACCTGCGTGCTGGCGACCGTCGTCGCCGCCAAAGAGGAAAGGCCGGGAATCGACTTCTTTCCTCTGACCGTGAATTACCAGGAGAAGACGTTCGCCGCCGGAAAAATTCCAGGCGGCTATTTTAAACGCGAAGGCCGTCCGACCGAGAAAGAGACGCTGACCTCGCGCCTGATCGACCGTCCGATCCGTCCGCTCTTCGCCAAGGGCTTCAAGAACGAAACTCAAGTCATCACCACCGTCTTGTCGCACGACATGGAGAACGATCCCGATATCGTGGCCATGGTCGCGGCGTCGGCGGCGCTGACATTGTCCGGCGTGCCGTTCCTCGGCCCGATCGGCGCGGCCCGCGTAGGCTATGTGGACGGCAAGTACATCCTGAATCCGATGGTCGACGAGATGCCCGAGACGTCGCTCGACCTCGTCGTCGCCGGAACCACCGATGCGGTTCTGATGGTGGAATCGGAAGCGAGCGAGCTTCCCGAGGATGTCATGCTCGGCGCCGTGATGTACGGGCACACGCACTTCCAGCCGGTGATCGAGGCCATCGTCAAGCTCGCCGAGGTTGCCGCCAAGGAGCCGTGGGAGCTGAAGACCGTGGACAATTCCGAGACGGTCGCCAAGGTCAGCGAGTTGGCCGGTGCCGGACTGCGGGACGCCTATGCCATCGTCGCCAAGCAAGAACGCCGCGATGCCATCGCGCAGGTGAAGGAGAAGGTCGTCGCGGAACTCGTTCCGGAAGACGACGACGGCGCGTTCGCCGGCAAGGTCTCGAGCGCCTTCAAGGAAGCCGAGAAGGACGTCGTTCGCGGCAGCATTCTCGACACCAGGAAGCGCATCGACGGCCGCGACCTCGTCACGGTCCGTCCGATTTCCTGCGAGGTCGGCGTTCTGCCCCGCACCCATGGCAGCGCGCTGTTCACCCGCGGCGAGACGCAGGCTCTCGTGGTGACCACGCTCGGCACCGGCGACGACGAGCAGTTCGTCGACGCGCTGCAGGGCACGTACAAGGAGACGTTCCTGCTCCACTACAACTTCCCGCCCTTCTCGGTCGGCGAAACCGGCCGCATGGGCTCTCCGGGGCGCCGCGAAATCGGCCACGGCAAGCTTGCCTGGCGCGCGGTTCATCCGATCCTGCCGGACCGGGAGCAGTTCCCCTACACGCTGCGCGTGGTGTCCGAGATCACCGAGTCCAACGGCTCCTCGTCCATGGCCACGGTGTGCGGCTCCTCGCTCGCGCTCATGGATGCGGGCGTGCCGCTGAAGCGGCCGGTGGCCGGCATTGCCATGGGCCTCATCAAGGAAGGCGACAAGTTCGCCGTCCTGTCCGACATTCTCGGCGATGAGGACCATCTCGGCGACATGGACTTCAAGGTGGCCGGTACGTCCGAGGGCGTGACGTCGCTCCAGATGGACATCAAGATCACCGGCATCACCGAAGAGATCATGAAGATCGCGCTGGATCAGGCGAAGGATGGGCGCATGCACATCCTAGGCGAGATGGACAAAGCGCTGAACGAGGCTCGTCCCGAACTCGGCGAGTACGCGCCCCGGATCGAGACGATCCAGATTCCGACCGACAAGATCCGCGAGGTCATCGGTTCGGGCGGCTCCGTCATCCGCGAGATCGTCGCGGAGTCCGGCGCCAAGATCGATATTTCCGACGACGGCACCGTGAAGATCGCGTCCGCCAATGCGGAGTCGATTCGCCAGGCCATCGCCCGCATCAAGGCGATCGCGGCCGAGCCCGAAGTCGGCGAGATCTATCAGGGCAAGGTCGTGAAGGTGATGGAGTTCGGCGCGTTCGTGAACTTCTTCGGCCCGCGCGATGGACTGGTGCACATCTCGCAACTCGCCGAAGGGCGGCCGAAGACCGTCGGCGAGGTGGTCAAGGAAGGCGATCAAGTCTGGGTGAAACTGCTCGGCTTCGACGAGCGCGGCAAGGTCCGCCTGTCGATGAAGGTCGTCGACCAGGACACCGGCGAGGAAAAAGAGGTCGCCGAGGCCAGCTAGGCCGGGCACCCGCCAAAATCAGAAACGACAAAGGGGCGCCTCGGCGCCCCTTTGTTTTGGCAAACTGCAAATGGGTTTGCGCTTCGGCCCTGGCTCGCGACCGGGCCGGCCGGACTTAGCTCCCGGCCTTAGCTCTTTGGCGCCTCCGGCACATCGGCCCCCTTGGCGCAGCGCCAGCCGATGACGAAATATTTGTCGTTGGCCCTCTGCCACGCATCGGAGTTCTCGCCGCCGGTCCGGATGCAGCTCACGACGTCGGTGTACTGCTTATCCGCGACCCGATACTCCCGGCATTTCTCGGGCGTGGCCAGAAGACATACCATGACGATCAGTTCGGCCACGTCTTCCTCCTTACTTATGTTGGTCTTCGTTTCGCACCCGCATTGGGCGCGTTGGTTCCGGCCTCTTGTTGCCAGTCTTCGCGGTCAAAATGTGACCGTCGATTGGCGCTCAAAAAAGAGAACCGGCCATCTCCCGTGCAACGGAGACCTTACTGCGCAGCCTCCCGGGGCGCGGCCTTGTCCATCGCGTTTCCGAGTTCGTCCGCCCGCTCGAAGGTCTTGAGCGATTCGAGATCGGGCATGAAGGTCGTCGCATAGCCGCAATCCACGAAATGAACCTCGCCGGTCACCGCGCCGGACAGATCGGACAGAAGATAGAGCGCGGACCCGCCGACCTCGTCGAGCGTCGGCGAGCGGCGCATGGGCGCGTGCTTCTGCTGATAGTGGAGCAGCGTGCGCGCATCGGAGATGCCCGCGCCGGCGAGCGTCCGCATGGGCCCGGCGGACAACGCGTTCACCCGGATGCCTTGCGGCCCGAGATCGGAGGCGAGATAGCGCACGCTGGCCTCGAGCGCGGCCTTGGCGACGCCCATGACATTGTAGCAAGGCACGACGCGCGTGGAGCCGCCATAAGTCAGCGTCAGCAGCGAGCCGCCCTCGTTCATCATATCGGAGGCACGCTTGCAGATCTCCGTGAACGAGAAGCACGAGATGACCATGGTGTGCTCGAAGTTCTTCCGGGTCGTGTCGCAGTAACGGCCCTTGAGCTCGTTGCGATCGGAGAAGGCCAGCGCGTGCACCACGAAATCGAGCTTTCCCCACTCTTTCCGGATCACATCAAGCATGCGATCGACGCTGTCCAGATCCTCGACGTCGACCTCTTCGATGATCTTGGCCCCGATCGATTCGGCGAGGGGAACGGCCCGTCGGCCGAAAGCGCCTCCCTGGTAACTGAAAGCGAGTTCGGCGCCCTGGCCGTGCAGAACCCGGGCAATGCCCCAGGCGATCGATCGGTCGTTGGCGACGCCCATCACCAGGCCGCGCTTCCCCGCCATCAGCGGTCCAGGTTGTGCAATATCTTTCGTCATCGTGCTTACTCTGCTTGAAGTTGCCGTAAATCCCGTCCCGCAGGCCTCAGCCATCCAACCGGCGGAAAACGAGGGAGGCGTTGGTGCCTCCAAACCCAAAACTGTTCGACATCACCGTATCGACCGCCACGCCGTCCTTGCGCTCGCGCAGGATCGGCATGTCGGCGACCTCCGGGTCCAAGTTCTCGATATTCGCCGACTCGCAGAGGAACCCGTTCTTCATCATCAGCAGCGAATAGATCGCCTCATGGACCCCGGCCGCGCCGAGCGAGTGCCCCGTCAGCGACTTGGTGGCGCTGATCGGCGGGCATGCGTCACCGAACACCTCGCGGATGGCCTGGATCTCCAGGACGTCGCCTTGAGGTGTCGAGGTCGCGTGTGGATTGATGTAGTCGATCGTCCCGCCGTCGAGCCCCTGCAGGGCCATGCGCATGCAACGCACCGCTCCCTCGCCGGAGGGCAACACCATGTCGTAGCCGTCGGACGTCGCGCCATAGCCCGCGAGCTCGGCATAGATCTTCGCGCCGCGCGCCTTCGCATGCTCCAGTTCCTCGAGCACGAGCACGCCCGCCCCACCGGCGATGACGAAGCCGTCGCGCGCCGCATCATAGGCGCGGCTGGCTTTCTCGGGCCGGTCGTTGAAATCCGAGGACATGGCGTTCATGGCATCGAACAGCACCGACAGTGTCCAATCCAGCTCTTCGCCTCCGCCGGCGAACACGATGTCCTGCTTGCCAAGCTGAATCAGCTCGCCCGCATTGCCGATACAGTGCGCGCTGGTCGAACAGGCGGACGAGATCGAATAGCTCACGCCCTTGATGTGATAGGGCGTGGATAGCGTCGCCGAGTTCGTCGACGACATGGATTTGGGGACTTCGAACGGACCGACCTTTTTCGGCCCCCGCTCGCGGGTCGTATCGGCGGCTTGGACGATGGCCCGTGTGGATGGACCGCCCGAGCCCATGATGAGGCCGGTGCGCTCGTTCGAGACGTCGCTGTCCTCGAGCCCCGCGTCTTGGATCGCCTGCTCCATGGCGACATAGTTCCACCCGGCGCCGGCGCCCATGAAGCGCCGGACCTTGCGGTCGATCGCATCCTCCCAGGCAAGCGTCGGGGCGCCATGGACCTGGGAGCGGAATCCGAGCTCGGCATATTTGTCGGCCTTGACGATGCCCGATTTGGCTTCACGGAGAGAGGCCAGCACTTCCTGCGCATTGTTCCCAATGGAGGAGACGATGCCCATGCCGGTGACGACAACGCGTTTCATTGGCTCAATGTCCTCGACCCCGTGCCGCGACAAAACGTCTAGGCACTGGCTGCTGCGGCTTCGTCCGCCTGGAATAGACCGACCCTCAGGTCCTTGGCCGTGTAAATGACTTCGCCATCGGCCTTGAGCCAGCCGTCGCCGGTCCCAAGGGTGAATTTGCGGCTGATGACCCGGCTTACCTCGACGATATATTCGAGCTTCTTCACGGTCGGCACCACCATGCCGGAAAACTTCACTTCTCCGACGCCGAGCGCGCGCCCCTTCCCTGGCGCGCCCGTGCAGCCGAGGAAGAAGCCGAGCATCTGCCATAGCGCGTCGAGCCCCAAGCATCCCGGCATGACCGGATCGCCCTGGAAGTGACACGCGAAGAACCACAGATCGGGCTGGATATCCAACTCCGCAACGATCCGGCCGCGGCCGTGCTCCCCGCCTTCCGGGTCGAGGAGAGGAATGCGGTCGAACATCAGCATCGGCGGCAGGGGCAGTTGGGCATTGCCCGGGCCGAATAGCTCGCCCCGGCCGCACGCAAGCAGATCCTCGTAGTCGAAGCTGGTCTGCCGTTCCGCCAATGGTTTTTGCACTCTATCGGTCCTTCGTCGCGCTGATGGCCAATTTGGTGGGCTGGTTTCCTAACACAAGGATCGGGCCACCAAAAGCCCGGCTGAGGGTAACCGCCGGGGACCTTGGCTCGCCAGGTCCCGTCTGATTCATGTCAAAGCGGTGAAATGTCTGCCAGGACATAGCATTGCGGTCGGTGGTGCTTGCCACTATATTCCACGCTTCAACGACTTACGCGCATGAAGATCATGGAAAGAACGTCCACGGCAGACGATGCCAAGATGATTGCCGCCGGCGATGCGGCGAGGCTGTTGCGCGACGCGGGGCTCCGGCCGACGCGCCAGCGTGTCGCGCTCGCACGGCTTCTGTTCGCCGAAGGCGACCGCCATGTCACGGCCGAGCGCCTGCATGAGGAGGCCGTCGCGTCGAAGGTCCCGGTTTCGCTGGCGACGGTCTACAACACGCTCCACCAGTTCACCGAGGCCGGGCTGCTGCGCGCGGTGGCGGTCGAGGGTGTGAAGACCTATTTCGACACCAATACGTCCAACCATTTCCACTTCTTCTGCGAGCAATCCGGAAACCTCTTGGATATCCATACCAGCGCGATCCGAATCGAGGGTTTGCCCGAGGCGCCCGACGGCAAGGCCATTTCGCGGGTCGACGTGCTGGTCCGTCTCGTCGACAAAGAGGATTAGGCGCCGCCACGGGCCGCGCGCTGCCCGCCCGTTCCGGTTCTTTTCCCGGCTACTCGACCTTCTCGTCGCGATAGACGCCCCAGAGCCTGTCCTGCTGGACGTAGCCGGTGTAGCTCCCCACCGAGAGCTTGCACCATTTGCCGTCGCACCGGATCACGTCGCCGATGACCCCTGGCCGCAGCTGCGCCACGACGCCGGACCCGGCCGAACCGCTCTCATGCAGCGGAATCGAGACCTGGCTCTCCTGGCCTTTGCTCCAGGGGCTGATCAGGACGGTACGCCGGCCGCTCAGGAGGCTATGGTAGACCCAGCCGTCCGCGCCTTCGCTGTCCCGGACGCGCCGCCAGTTCTCGAACTCGGCGATCACCTCGACCGGCAGCCCCGCGCGGGAAAACACCCATACGATGGCCTGGTCGGTGCTGGGGCCGCGCCGGACGTTGACTTTGTCCGATTTGAGACTGACGAAGCGCGGCACGGCGAGACCCGTGGCGGTCCCGTTCGCTCCGTTCGCGGCCACCGGAATGACGACTTCGCCCGCCGCGGCGGGCGGTGGGGACCCTGTCAGGTCAAGACCTGCGAGAAAGACGCCCGCGGCCGTAGCCAGCGCCAGTCCCAGCCGCGCCGCGCCGCCAATGCCCATGCATATGCCCCCCTGGCTATCGAATCGCCTCCCATTGAATGGCGGAGAAAAGTGAACGGATCGTGGCTCAACGGTGCCGCCGCCTCTCCTGACGGGCACCCCGCAAGCCCGTGAGCCAAGTTGACGCTTTATCTCTCGAAGTCCCTTCTGTTAGACAAAGCGCATAAATCAACGAAAACTGAGGTTCGGGATCGCCCAGCCTCCTGACGGGACATGACTATGGCTTCTGAACGACCGCTCGTTATCGTCACGCGTAAGTTGCCGGACGTCGTCGAAACACGGCTCCGGGAACTCTTCGACGCGCGGCTGAACCTCGAAGACAAGCCCTTTTCGCGGGATGAGCTGATCGCTGCGGTGAAAGAGGCGAACGTGCTCGTGCCGACCGTTACCGACCGGATCGACCGGGCCGTGCTCAGCCAGGCGGGGCCCGACCTCAAACTCATCGCCCAGTTCGGGACCGGCGTGGACAATATCGACCTCGACACGGCCCGCAATCGCGCGATTTTGGTGACGAACACGCCCGGCGTCCTCACCGAGGATACGGCGGACATGACCATGGCGCTGATCCTGGCGGTGCCACGGAGGCTGACGGAAGGCGCGGCCCTGCTGAAGTCGGGCGGCGACGAATGGCATGGGTGGTCGCCGACCTGGATGCTCGGGCACCGTATCTACGGGAAGCGTCTCGGCATCGTGGGCATGGGCCGGATCGGTCAGGCGGTGGCCCGGCGCGCGAAGGCGTTCGGACTGCAAATCCACTATCATAACCGGCGCCGTGTCTCTTCGGACATCGAACAGGCCCTCGAGGCAACCTATTGGGACAGTCTCGACCAGATGCTGGCCCGCATGGATATCGTCTCGATCAACTGCCCGCACACGCCCGCGACCTATCATCTGCTGTCGGCGCGGCGGCTCTCGCTTCTCAAGCCAACGGCCTATATCGTCAACACGGCGCGCGGCGAGGTGATCGACGAGAACGCGCTGGCACGCATGATCGACAACAGGGAGCTGGCGGGCGCCGGCCTCGACGTCTTCGAGCACGAGCCCGCCGTGAACCCCAAGCTGCTCCGCAACGACAGGGTCGTCGTGCTGCCTCATTTGGGGTCGGCGACGCTCGAAGGCCGTATCGACATGGGCGAGAAGGTCATCGTCAACATCAAGACCTTCCTCGACGGACATGCGCCGCCCGATCGCGTTCACCCAGCGATGTTCTAGGACGGTCCGTTAGCCGCCTTCGTAGACGCGGCCTCCGCCAACGCGACGTGCTCCGGCCGGAATCCCAAACCGATGATCCGGCCGGGAATACGGCGCAGCACCGGATAGGCGTTCAGCATGCGGAGCGGGAACGGAATCGATTCGATCTCCGAACCCGACAGCACGTTCGAGATCACGCGGTCCTGGAGAAACACCTGCAGGCGCTGCGTGAGCTTGACGGGTAGGACCCGGCGCTTCTGCACCCGCGCCAGGTCCTCCTCGGTGAGGCGTCCCTCGCGGAGCGGCCGCGCCAGGATATTGGCGGCAGCCACCGCATCCTGAACCGCGAGATTCACGCCGACGCCGCCGATGGGCGACATGGCATGGGCCGCATCGCCGATGCACAGCAGGCCCGGCCGGTACCATTTCTCCAAACGGTCGACCCGGACGGACAGCAGCTTCACGTCGTTCCATGAGGAGAGTTCGTGGACGCGCGAGGCCAGCGACGGCTTGAGCGCCACGATCGCGAGCCGGAACTTCTCGAGCCCTTTCCGCCGCAGATCGTTGAACCCGCCCTTCGGAATGACGAAGGCGCATTGCCAGTAGTCGCCGCGATTGATCATGATGAAGACGCGGCCTGGCTCGATACGTCCCAGCGTCTCTTCACCGTCCTCGGGATGCCGCGACAGACGCATCCACAGCACATCCATCGGCGCGCCGAGATTCTCCACCGGCAGCCGAGCGAGAGACCGCACCGTCGAGTGCCGCCCGTCGGCGCCGACGACGAGATCGGACCGGACTTCCAGATCGCCATGATGGGTGGCGGCCTTGAGACCGGCGACCTTGCCGCCCTCGGAGATCAACTCGTCCACGTCCGCGGCCATATGGAGATCGAAGCCCGGATAGCGCTTCCCTTGCGCCGCGAGAAAATCGAGAAAGTCCCATTGCGGCATCAGAGCGATGAACTTCGCCGCCGTGGGGAGATGGGAGAAGTCGGCGATCTGCACCATTTGGCCGCCGATCTCCGCGCCGAGCCGTTCGACCTGCTGATGCGGCAACTTCAGAAAGGCTTCGAGCAAGCCCAGCTCGTGCATGACTTGAAGCGTCGAGGGATGGATGGTGTCGCCGCGAAAATCGCGGAAAAAATCCTCGTGCTTTTCGAGGACGGCGACCTTCACGCCCGCGCGCGCGAGCAGAAAGCCGAGCATGACGCCGGCTGGACCGCCGCCGGCAACCGCGCACTCGACAGTGATCGTCCGTTGCCTTTGCGCGTCAGCCATTGGCGCGGAGGCTCCTATTGCCCGTCTAGACAGTCGCGCCGACGCGCCATTCCGAAAACGAACACCGGGCGCACGGCGTTCCCGGTCCGGAAGCCGACGTTAGAATTTTACCGGCCAATCGTGAACGCAAAAGATTGAGAAGTCCTATTGCGCCACGGCCGCGGACGCATTCGCCGTCACGTGATGCGACAGATCCGTATAGAGCGGATTTTTCCCGTTGAGCGGGTTGTCGGGGTCCCAGCCGTACCGGACCGAGGAGAACCGTGCCTGAAGCGCGTCGTAGAGCAACAGCCTCCCGACCAGTCCTTCGCCGATTCCGAGCAGTTCCTTGACCACCTCCACCGCCTGGAGGCAGCCGAGAACCCCCGCGACCGCGCCAAGGATGCCGGCTTCCGAACACGCGGGCACAGTCCCATCCGGCGGCGGCGCTGGGAAAAGGCAGCGATAGCTGGGGCGAGGCGTCCCATCCTCGTCCGTTTCGAAGGCGCGAAACGTGGTGAGCTGACCGTCGAACGGACCGAGCGCCGCGGCGACCAGCGGCCGCTTGGCGAAATAACAGGCATCGTTGAGGAGATAGCGCGTGCCGAAATTGTCCGAACCGTCGGCGACGATGTCGAACGCGCCTACGATGCTGAGCGCGTTCTCCGCCACGAGCCGCGTCGTATAGAGCTTCACGTCCACATGGGGATTGAGGCGCCAAACCGCCGCGGCGGCACTTCTCGTCTTCGGCCTTCCGACCGATTCGGTCTCGTGCACGATCTGACGCTGGAGATTGTCGAGGCTGACGCGATCGTCGTCGATCACACCGATCTGTCCGATGCCCGCCGCCGCCAGATATAGAATCAGCGGCGATCCGAGACCGCCCGCCCCGATGACGAGTACGCGCGAGGCCTTCAGGCGTTGCTGGCCTTCCCCGCCGATCTCTTTCAGCACCAAATGGCGGCGATAGCGCGCGATTTCGTCGTCGGTCAGCATGATCGTTATCTAAGGGTTCCAGGCGGCGGCTACCAGCCCGGCTAGGCTTTGGAGCCGGTCGATCCGAAACCGCCCTGCCCGCGATCCGTTTCGGTCACCGACTCGACCGCGACGGGTTCGACCTGGGCCACCGGAGCGACGACGACTTGGGCGATGCGGTCGCCGCGGCAAATCTCGAACGGCGCCTCGCCGAGATTGACAAGCAGGACCTTCACCTCGCCGCGATAATCGGCGTCGATCGTGCCCGGGCTGTTCAGCACCGTCACCCCGTGCTTCAGCGCAAGGCCCGACCTCGGCCGCACCTGCGCCTCGAAGCCGGACTGGAGTTCGAACACGAGACCCGTCGGCACGGCCGCACGCGCACGCGGCGTCAGCACGAGTGGCCGGTCCTCCTCGACCGCCGCAATCAGATCGAAGCCGGCCGCATGTCCGGTCTGATAGGCGGGCAGCGGCAAGCCTTCGCCATGAGGCAACCGCAGTAGGCGCAAGCGAGGCCTCATCGCGCGCCTACTCCGCCGCGAGGCTATGGTCGTGGAGCGCCTCGGCGGCGCGGGCGAGCAGCTTTGCCGCCATCTCGTCCTTGCCCATGCCCGGCCAGTCCTCGACGCCGGACGCCGAGACGAGATGGACCTCCGTCCGGTCGCCGCCCATGATGCCGGTGTCCGGCGAAACGTCGTTTGCGACGATCCAATCGGCGCCCTTGCGGCTCAGCTTCTCTTGCGCATGGGTGATGATGGTCTCGGTTTCGGCGGCGAAGCCGATCACGAGCGAGGGCCGCCGCACGCCGGGGGCTGCAAGCGTCGCCAGAATGTCGGGATTGCGGGCGAGCGCGAGACTGAGCGCCGTCTGTCCCTCTTCCTTCTTGAGCTTCTGCGCCGCCTGCTGCGCCACGCGCCAATCGGCGACCGCGGCGGCGCAAATGGCGACATCGGCCGGCAGGGCCGCCAGCGCGGCATCGAGCATGTCGGCGGCCGTTTCGACTCTAATCGTCGTGACGCCGGGAACGTCCGGAAGTTGCGTCGGGCCCGAGACGAGGGTGACCCGCGCGCCCATCTCCTTGGCGACGCGCGCCAGAGCATTGCCCTGCTTGCCGGAGGAGCGGTTGGCGATGTAGCGGACCGGATCGATCGGCTCGTAGGTCGGCCCAGAGGTAATCAGCACATGGCGCCCCGCGAGCGAAACACCGTGAGCGGCGGGCAGCGCCCGCTCGATCGCGTTGGCGATCGCGTCCGGCTCGGCCATGCGGCCCGGCCCGAACTCGCCGCAAGCCATGTCGCCCTCGTCCGGTCCCACGAAGCGCACGCCGTCCGCGCGCAGCGTCGCGATATTTCTCTGGGTCGCGGGATGCTCCCACATGCGCACATTCATTGCGGGCGCGACGAGCACGGACTTGTCGGTCGCGAGCAGCACGGTGGAGGCGAGATCGTTCGCAAAGCCGCCCGCCATCTTGGCGAGGATATCCGCCGTGGCCGGTGCCACCACGAGAAGATCGGCCTCGCGCGACAGCCGGATATGGCCGATCTCCGCCTCGTCCTTCAGGTCGAACAGATCGGTGAGGGTCTTCTCGCCGGACAGAACCGAGAAGGACAGCGGCGTCACGAACTGCGCCCCGCCTTCGGTCAGGACGACACGCACGTCCGCGCCCCGCTCGCGCAGACGGCGAACGAGCTCCAGCGCCTTGTAGGCGGCGATGCCGCCGCCGACGATCAGTAGGATGCGTTTGCCGTTCAGCATGATGCGTTTCTCTGCCTTCGATCCGTACACTCTACCACACCGGCCCGCGCACGACCGCGCTTCAGAAAATCGCCGACGCCGCTATCGCCACCAGCGCCAAGGCGCCGATCCAGATACCGATGCGGGTCCACCGGTCTTGGCTGCGCTGGGCTTGCGCGATGCGTTTCACGCTCTCGTCGTCCAGCCTGAGCCCGTCCTCGGCCATCTCCGCGAAGGAGTCCGCCGTTCGCTCGGCTTGGCGCAGGAGCTTCGGCAGATCGCCGACGAAGCGGCCCACCGAGGCCGCGCCTTCGGCGGCCTGCTCGATCCGCGCGCCCGCGCCGAGCTGGCTCTCCAGCCATTCCTTCACCACCGGCTCGGACACAACCCACATATTCAGGTTCGGGTCGAGCGTGCGGCCGACGCCCTCGACCACGACCATGGTCTTCTGCAGCATGATCAGCTCGGGGCGCGTCTGCATGTCGAACACCTCGGTGTACTGCAGAAGCTGGCCCAGAAGCTGCGCCATGGAGATTTCGCTCGCGGGCCGGCCCATGATCGGCTCGCCGATGGCGCGCAAGGCTTGCGCGAACTGCGCGACCGAATGCTTGCGCGGCACGTAGCCCGCATCGAAATGCACCTCGGCGACGCGCGTGTAGTCGCGCGTGATGAACCCGTAAAGGATCTCGGCGAGGAAGCGCCGTTCTTTCATGCCGAGGCGGCCCATGATGCCGAAATCGACCGCGACGATACGCCCCTGTCCGTCCACGAAGAGATTGCCTTGGTGCATGTCGGCGTGGAAATAGCCGTCGCGCAGCGCATGCCGCAGGAAGGCTTGCATCAAATCCGCCCCGAGAGCCTTCAGATCGTGCCCGGCGGCTTTGAGCTTGCCGATGTCGCCGATGGGAACGCCGTCGATCCATTCGAGCGTGAGCACGCGCCGTGCGCTGCGCGTCCAATCGACCACGGGCACGCGGAAGCCTTCGTCGTCTTTGGTGTTTTCCGCCATCTCGGAGATGGCCGCCGCCTCCATGCGGAGATCCATCTCCACCGCGACCGACTTCGCCAGCGTGTCCACCACGGCCACGGGGCGCAGGCGCCGCGAGGGCGCGTGAAAGCGTTCGATCATCCGCGCGGCGAAGAAATAGGAATCGAGATCCTTCTTGAAACGCTGCTCGATGCCGGGACGCAGCACCTTGACGGCCACGTCCTTCTCGCCGCCGTCCGCGGACCTCACCTTGGCCTTGTGGACTTGAGCGATCGAGGCCGCCGCGACGGGCGGACCGAATTCGGTGAAGAGCGTGCCGAGCGGGGCTTCGAGCTCGGCCTCGACGACCTTGACCGCCTCGTCCTTGGAGAAGGGCGGCAGCCGGTCCTGCAATGTCGACAGATCGCGCGCGAGTTCCCGGCCGATAATGTCGTCCCGGGTCGCGAGAAACTGGCCAAGCTTGATATAGGACGGGCCGAGCGATGTCAGCGCGGTGGAGAGTCTTGCCTCGTTGCCCGAGCCGGTGCCCTTGCGCAAGGGCGCGGTCAAACGGCCGAACACGGCGAGCGGGCCCGAGGTCTTGGCATCTTCGGGAAAGAAGCGCGCGCCGCTCCAGGCAAGGGTCGCGCCCGCCTTCGTCAGCCGCGCCATATTCGCAATGGCGTTCACGTCTACCGCCTCATCTAGAGCCGCCAGCCCGAATGGATGGCCGCGATCCCCCCTGTCAGGTTCCGGTAGCGCACGCGCTCGAACCCAGCGTCTTTTATCATCTGGGCGAAGCGTTCCTGATCAGGAAAGCGTCTTATGCTTTCCACGAGATAGCGATAGGACTCCGCGTCCCCGGCCACAAGGCGTCCGAGGGCCGGAATCGCGTTGAAGGAATAGGCGTCGTAGAGCCGGTCGAGAAGCGGCATTTCCACGTTCGAGAACTCGAGGCACAGGAACCGTCCGCCGGGTTTCAGCAGACGATAGGCCTCCGCCAGCGCCGCATCAATATGGGTGACGTTGCGAATACCGAAGGCGATCGTGTAGGCGTCGAAGCGGCGGTCTTCAAACGGCAGATTTTCCGCATTGCCCTGAACGAAGGTCAAGCGCTCGCGGCCTTTCGCCCGCATCCGGCCCTCGTCCAGCATCTCCTTGGAAATGTCGCAGATCACGGCCTCGGCTCCGCTGCCGCCCGCGTCCAGAAAACGCGTGGCGATGTCGCCCGTGCCCCCCGCGACGTCGATCAGCGCGAAGTCCGTAGCCGACTTGGGCGGCGCGAGCGCCGTGATGAGATCCGCCTTCCAGAGGCGGTGCATGCCCCCCGACATCAGATCGTTCATCAGATCGTAACGGCTGGCGACCTTGGAGAAGACCTCG
Organism: Hyphomicrobiaceae bacterium UBA7697; assembly: GCA_002482645.1. Lineage (GTDB taxonomy): Bacteria > Pseudomonadota > Alphaproteobacteria > Rhizobiales > Methyloligellaceae > Methyloceanibacter. The sequence goes on along the minus strand of DLGJ01000005.1, from coordinate 264,199 downwards.
TTGACGAGGCCCTGGCGTGCGCTCTCGGGCACGCGCGCGAATCCAAAGCTCGCCTCGCCCCCCGAAAAGTCCCGATTTTTCACATTTTCCGGCATAGCAGCGGACAATAGCCTAAGCCCCGAGTTCAGGCTATTGTTGCAGCGCAATGAATTTACTGTGCACCGCAATGTCCGCAGCCGCCCCGATGGAGCGCCATGCCTGAGCTGCCTGAAGTCGAGACCGTCCGCCGGGGCTTGGAGCCGGTTCTGGTCGGCAACGCGTTCGCGCGCGTGGAACAACGCCGGCCGGATTTGCGCTTCCCGCTGCCCGCGCGCTTCAGCGAGCGCCTGACCGGACGGGCCATCGAGTCTCTCGACCGGCGCGCCAAATACCTGCTCGCCCGCCTCGACGACGGCCAAGTTCTGATCATGCATCTCGGCATGACGGGCCGTTTCATCGTCGACACGCCCGGCGGCGGCACGAATACGTCCGGCGGCTTCGTCCATGGGCAGGACGCGGCCTCCAAACACGAGCACATCGTCTTCCACCTCGGAGACGGCGCCACGGTCCGCTATTCGGACGTGCGACGCTTCGGGATCATGGACCTCGTGCCGAGCGCGACGCTCGATAGCCACGCCCTCTTCAAAGGACTCGGCATCGAGCCTCTCGGAGAGGGCCTGAATGCCGCATGGCTCGCCGCGAAGCTCAAGGGCAAAACGGCCCCGATCAAAGCCGCGCTTCTCGACCAGCGCCTGATCGCGGGACTCGGCAATATCTATGTCTGCGAAGCGCTTCATCGCGCCGGCATCGCGCCGCTCAAGAGGGCCGGATTGCTGGCGACGAAAACGGGACGGCCGACCGAGAAGACGACGGCGCTCGTGCAAAGCATCAAGTCCGTGCTGAACGACGCGCTTCGTTCCGGGGGATCGTCCTTGCGCGACTATCGCCGCACCGATGGCGGGCTGGGTTACTTCCAGCACAGCTTCCGAACTTACGGCCGCGAAGGGGAACCCTGTCTGGGGGACGCCTGTGACGGCACGGTGCGCCGCATCGTTCAGGGCGGCCGCTCAACCTTCTACTGTCCAATCTGCCAAAAATAAGGGAACAGACGCACATGTATATGGACCAGGCCACGATAAACGGCGAACCGGCCGCGACGACCTATGCAACGCTGATCGTAAAACGCGAAGGCAAAGTGGGGTCGATCACGCTCCATCGCCCGGAAGCTCTCAATGCCCTCAATTCGCAGCTCGTGGGCGAGCTTTGCGATGTCCTCAACGTCTTCGACAAGGACCCCAATATCGGCTGCATCGTCATTACCGGCGACGAGAAGGCGTTCGCCGCCGGTGCCGATATCAAGGAAATGCAGAGCAAGACGTCCGTCGAGGCCTATAGCACGGCGTTTCTCGCGCCCTACGACACGATCGCGGCCACGCGCAAGCCGATCATCGCGGCGGTCGCGGGCTACGCGCTCGGCGGCGGCTGCGAACTCGCGATGTCGTGCGACATCATCATCGCCGCGGAGAACGCCGTGTTCGGTCAGCCGGAAATCAGTCTCGGAATCATGCCGGGCGCCGGCGGCACGCAGCGCCTGACCCGCGCCGTGGGCAAGGCCAAGGCGATGGAGCTCTGCCTGACCGGGCGCCAGATGAAGGCCGACGAAGCCGAACGATCCAACCTCGTCAGCCGCGTCGTCCCGGTCGAGCGCTTGCGCGACGAAGCGATGAAGACCGCGGCCAAGATCGCGACCTTCCCGACGCATGTGGTCATGATGATCAAGGAGTCGATCAATCGCGGCTTCGTCACGACCTTGTCCGAAGGGGTGCGGTTCGAGCGCAACCAGTTCTACTCCCTCTTCGCCACAGAGGATCAGAAAGAGGGCATGGCCGCGTTCATCGAGAAGCGGAAGCCGAACTTCAAGAACCGGTAGAGACCGGCGGCACGCCGGCGAGGGCATGGCGCCGTGGCCGGGCCGGCGTCCAGCCTCGTCGCCTCGATACGGCCGCGGTGCAACGGGACCGGGGAACGGCGGCGTTGGCGCCGCCCAGTTGACGCTTTGAGGGGCGCTCGCTATAGAGCATGCCAAATTCGCACTTTTGGCGCTTTTCGAGAGCTGCGGAGCGCGGACCCAAAGCAGCCTTCAAGGATTCTGAACATGGCTAACACCACGTCGGCGAAGAAAGCCGTTCGCCAAACCACCCGCCGTACCGCGGTCAACAAGACCCGGCGCAGCAATATGCGGACCTATCTCCGCAAGGTCGAGGAAGCGATCGCGTCCGGCGACAAGAACGCCGCTCAGGCGGCCCTGCGTGCCGCCGAGCCGGTCGTCGCCCGCACGGCGCAGCTTGGCATTCTCCACCGCCGCGCCGCCTCGCGGAAAGTGTCGCGCCTCGCCAAGCGCGTGGGCGCCATGGGCGCGTAGGCCAACCGCGTCCACGCTTTCCCCGTCGGTTTACGACCCGGCCGCGAGACGGCCGCTCCATCCCGGAACAGATTGGGCGTGCAGCCATGCGCGCCCTTTTCGATTCCACGCGGGCCGGACGCGCGCCATCCGCGCCGCGGCCTTCTCGCCACCCCCTCTCCGGTTTCGCCGAACGCCTCGCCACGCAGCGGCCTGCAATGTGTGGTCCGACTGCCACAGATGCGCGCGTACAACGGTTCGAGCGGCCGCTTCGCGCGCGAATGTTTCAACGGCTTGACACTGCGATTTCAATTGTTTGACAGCGCCGCGACAGGCAAAGGGCCGGACTTTTCCACCGGATGTGCCCCGAAAAAAAAATTTCGGCGCCGGCGGGCGCCGAAAAGCGCCCATCGACACGAACCGGCGGCCGGAGCCTGCCGATTCACGCTTTATGCACAGGGGTTTGGCAAACGCGCCTCGGTGATGAGTCTACTGACGAATACTGCTTGAGGCCGCGCACTCGTCTGCTTGATCGCCACGTAGAGCCTGTGTATAGTCTGGTTATCCGAACGGGGACGTCCCCTCCTTACAATTAAGTGCCTTGATCTCGACCTTTGCCGAGACAGGTTTTCTTGTGTCTTCAGAGGGGGGAGCCATGAAAATCTTGTGGAATGCTTATGCGTAAGTTGTGAATATTACGTGTGCAAAACACACAAGTTCACCACGTTTTGTGTTCGGCACGAAATCTGTTCTTGTACCGTGCTCACGAATTTGAGGAGGAGGAGGCTCTATTTTGGGCACGCACTTGGACGAGAACGCGGTCGATGAGGTTGATGTGGCGTCAGCCTGGAGCTCGCTCCAGAGGAATCCTCGGTCGCAATTGGTCGATGTGCGTACACGCGCGGAATGGACATATGTGGGAATCCCCGATCTCGGGGGCTTAGGGAAGCGCGCCGTTCTGGTGGAATGGCAAACTTTTCCGGACCAATCCGTCGATCCGCGTTTTGCCGAACGGCTTGCGAACGAACTGCAAGCCATCGGTGTCCAACCAAACGACGATCTTTTCTTCATATGCCGCTCGGGTAGCCGGAGTTTGGCCGCAGCCAAGGTCATGGCGGCAGCGGGGTATGGCGCGTGTCACAACGTCAGTGAGGGCTTCGAAGGGCCTCTCGACGACGAGCGGCATCGTGGCGCCCTGCTTGGTTGGAAAGCGATTGGACTTCCCTGGCAGCAGAGCTAGGGGACCGGTCATGGGACTGTCGGGATAGTCCGCGTCTAAAAGTTTGTTGGCTGCTCAGGTAACTGCGTGCGGTGCGTATTGGCGCGACAAAAGAATGATTAGGAAAGAACAATATCGTGGCAGAGGCACAGGCACGGGCCCACGGTCGTGGGGCCCAACAAGAGGAGCAATGCGCGCCGGGCGAGGCTTGGACGCGCGTCAAATCACGGTTGCGCGGTGAGCTGGGCGAGGACGTCTATGCGAGCTGGTTTCGCGGCGTCGAGGTTGACACTGTCGCGGCGGGCGTCATCCATCTGACCGTCGCCACGCGCTTTCTGCGAAACTGGCTGCGAACCCATTACTACGACGCGGTGCTGCGGCAGGCGCGCGGCGAATGGCCGGAGGCCGAGCGGGTGGAGTTCACCGTGCGGCAGCCGCATTTCACGGTCGAGCCGCCTAAAGAAAACCCCGTCATGCGCCAGGCCTCCCCGCAATTGGTCGCGGACAGGACGGCGCTGCCGATGCCGCTGCGCACCGGCTATGACGGATTCGAGGGCTCGCCGCTCGATCCGCGCCTCACCTTCAACAGTTTCGTGGTCGGCAACACGAACAAGCTTGCGCACGCCGCGGCCAAACAGGTTGCGCAGTCCTCCGCGAGCCCGCAATCGCCGTTCAACCCGCTCTTTGTCCATGGCAATGTCGGCCTCGGCAAAACCCACCTGCTCCATGCGATGGCGTGGGAGGTGACGCGGCAAAAGCCGGAGGCCGAGGTGCTCTACCTCACCGCCGAGCGCTTCATGTCGGGCTTCGTTCAAGCCTTGCGGGCCCGCGACGCCCTCGCCTTCAAGGAGAAGCTGCGCAATATCGATATTCTCCTGATCGACGACATGGAGTTCCTGCAAGGGCCCACGATCCAGCAGGAGTTCTGCCATACGCTGAACTCGCTGATCGACGGCGGGCGGCAGGTGGTGGTCGCCGCCGATCGCGCGCCGACCCATCTCGACAAGCTCGACATGCGCATGCGCTCGCGCCTCGGCGGCGGGCTTGTCGCCGAAATCAAGGCCATGGATTACGATTTGCGCCACAAGATCCTCGAAAAGCGCGCTTCGGAAGCCTGCGCCGACACGGACGGCCTCGAAGTGTCCGACACGGTCCTTGCCTTTCTGGCGGAACGTTTGACGGAAAGCGGCCGCGAGCTCGAAGGAGCGGTCCACCGGTTGCGGGCGAGCTACCAGCTCACCGACGAGCCGGTGACCATCGCCGTCGCCGAGCAGATCGTGCGCGACCTCATGCGCGGTGCCGAACCCAGGCGGGTCCGCATCGACGACATCCTGCGCACGGTCTCGAAGCATTACGGCGTGAACCGCGGCGACCTCCTGTCCGGCCGGCGGAACCGGTCCATCGTGCGGCCCCGGCAGATCGGCATGTATCTCGCGAAACTGCTGACCTCCCGTTCCCTGCCGGAGATCGGGCGCCGCTTCGGCAACCGCGACCACACCACGGTGCTGCACGCGATCCGCAAGATCGAGCAGCTGATGAGCGACGACACGCAGCTCCGCGAGGAGATCGAGCTGTTGAAACGGCTCCTGCGGGACTGAGACCGCAACGCGACGGCCTGGAGCTTCAGCTCCGGCCCTCGCCGTTGCCGGCATCTCCGGCGCCCTTTGAGCGCTTACCCCACTTGCAAAATCCGCCCCGCCGCTGCAAGTTCACTTGGCTTCGGAGCTGCGGATTTTTCGCCCGATTCGCAAGGGGATCATCAGGACAGTAGCGGCTCAACCGGGAGCCTGGTCTCAGCCTCGATGCGGGCACCGGACCAGGGGCCTGTCAGCGGAAAAAACTCTCGTTTTCGGGGTACTCTCCAACCATGCGCCTTACCATCGAGAAGCCGAAACTCGCTAAAGCCCTCGCGCATGTCGCGAACGTGGTCGAGCGCCGGAACACGATTCCCATCCTGTCGAATGTGATGCTCACGGCGGGCTCGAACGCGTTGAAGCTGACGGCGACCGATTTGGACATGGAGGTCGTGGAGACGGTCGATTGCTCGGTCTCGGGAGACGGCGCCGTGACGGTCCCGGCGCATATGTTCAACGACATCGTGCGCAAGCTTCCGGACGGAGACATCTCGATCGAGCGCGACGCCGCGCAAGAGCGCCTGACGATCACATCGGGCCCGGCGCAGTTTTCCCTGCAAACGCTGCCCGCGGACGACTTCCCGACGCTCTCGGTGGAAGATCTCGGCCATGCCTTCACGCTTCCGGCCGGAGACCTCAAACGCCTGATCGAGAAGACGCGCTTCGCGATTTCGACGGAGGAGACGCGCTACTATCTGAACGGCATTTACCTTCACGAGGCGGACTCGGACGGCAAGGAAATGTTGCGCGCGGTCGCGACCGACGGCCACCGCCTCGCCCAAGTCGAGATTCCGTTGCCCAGCAGCGCCAAGGGCATGCCGGGCGTGATCGTGCCGCGCAAGACGGTGGCCGACCTGCTGCGGCTCGCCGAAACCGACGACGCAGAGATCCGGATCGAACTGTCGCCGTCGAAGATCCGCGTATCGGCCGGACAGGTGGTGCTGACCTCGAAACTCATCGACGGAACCTTCCCCGATTACGAGCGCGTGATCCCGCAAGGAAACGACAAGCGTCTCGAACTCGACAACACCACGTTCGAGCAGGCGGTGGATCGCGTCTCCACCTTGTCCAGCGACAAGGGCCGGGCCGTGAAGCTGTCCCTCCAGGGCGATACGCTGACGCTTTCGGTGAACAATCCGGAGTCGGGCAGCGCCACGGAAGAGCTGCCGGTGAGCTACGGCAACGATCCGCTCGAAATCGGCTTCAACGCGCGCTATCTGCTCGATATCTCTCAGCAGCTCGAGAGCGAGACGGCCGAGTTCCTGTTCGCCGATCCCGGCTCGCCCACGATGGTCCGCGATGTGAAGGACGCATCGACGCTCTACGTGCTGATGCCGATGCGGGTATGACCGCGAGCCCGCACGAACGCGACCTCGAAATCGACCCCGCGTTCGCGCCGGAGCGCACCGCCGCGCGTCTTTCCGTGCGAACGCTGAAGCTCACGGACTTCCGCAACTATGGCGGCGCCCGGCTCGACCTCGATGCGCGCCCGGTCGTGCTGGTCGGCGAAAACGGCTCCGGCAAGACCAATCTTCTCGAAGCGGTGTCGCTGCTCGGCGCGGGACATGGCCTGCGCGGACGGCCCTACGCGGAACTTTCGCGCCACGAGGGCCAGGGCGGCTTCGCGATCGCCGCGACCGTCCGTACCCGTCATGGCGAACTCGACATCGGCACGGGTCTTGTGCCGGGGACAGGCGAGGAGAGCACCGGGCGCACCGTACGCATCGCCGGAAAGGACCGGAGTGCCGGCGCACTGGGAGACTATGTGAAGCACGTCTTCCTGATCCCGGCCATGGACGGGCTCTTCACCGGCGGGGGCACCGACCGGCGGCGTTTCCTGGACCGGCTCGTGCTCGCCATCGCGCCGGGCCTGCGAAGCTCGCTCAATCGCTACGACCGGGCCATGCGCCAGCGCAATCGCCTGTTCCAGATGCGGGAGACCTCGCAGAGCCTGTTCGAAGGGCTCGAGGAGCAAATGGCCGAAGCCGGCGTCGCCATCGCGGCGGCACGGCTCGACGCGGTCGAGCGGCTTTCCGCCCTCATCGAGGAGACCCGCGCCGCGCAAGGCACCGCCCCGTTCCCCCATGCGGTGCTGTCGCTGCACGGGACGCTGGAAGCCGACCTTACGGAACGCTCCGCGACGGAAGCCGAGGATGCCTTTCGCATTCTTCTGGAGGAATGCCGGGACCGGGACCGCGCGGCGGCGCGGACCCTCGAAGGGCCTCACCGGAGCGACCTGCTCGTGGTTCACGGCCCGAAAAACGCTCCCGCCGCCATCTGCTCCTCGGGCGAACAAAAGGCGCTTCTGCTGGGCCTCGTTCTCGCCAAGGCCGAACTTATCAAAACCCTGGAAGGCACCGCCCCCTTGGTGCTTCTGGACGAGGTTGCCGCCCATTTGGACGCTAGGCGCCGCGAAGCACTGTTCGACGAAATTCTGAGGCTCGGAGTCCAAGCCTGGATGACGGGAACGGACCGGGAACTTTTTTCGCCACTTGCAGAAGATGCTCAAATCTTGGCCGTGAATCGGGGTATGATAGAGCCATGATTCAAGCGTTCGCCGGCCGCCGCGCCAGGCGGCCCGAAGATCCACGAAACCACTTCAAAAAAGCTACCTCATAGACCATGACACCAGCTGCCAAACGCAAGGCTGAAGCCGCGGCCGATTACGGCGCAGAGTCCATCAAAGTGCTGAAAGGCCTCGACGCCGTCCGCAAGCGTCCGGGCATGTATATCGGCGACACCGATGACGGCTCGGGCCTGCACCATATGGTCTACGAGGTTGTCGACAACGCCATCGACGAATCCCTCGCGGGCTATTGCGACGAGATCAACGTGACGCTCAATGCCGACGGCTCCGTGACGGTGAACGACAACGGCCGCGGCATCCCGACGGAGATCCATCGGGACGAAGGCGTTTCGGCCGCCGAGGTCATCATGACCCAGCTCCATGCGGGCGGGAAGTTCGACCAGAACTCCTACAAGGTCTCGGGCGGCCTGCACGGCGTCGGCGTCTCGGTGGTGAACGCGCTCTCCAGCAGGCTGGAGCTCACGATCTGGCGCGGCGGCAAGGAGCACAGAATCGAGTTCGCCGACGGCGTACGACAGGCTCCGCTCGAAGTCGTGGGCGATTCGGACGGCAAGACCGGCACCCAGATCACGTTCGTGCCCTCCACCGACACCTTCACCATGACGGATTTCGACTATTCGACGCTCGAGCATCGTTTGCGCGAGCTCGCGTTCCTGAACTCGGGCGTGCGCATCAATCTGACCGACCTGCGCGGCGTCGAACCGAAATCCGAGGCGATGCACTACGAGGGCGGCCTGCGCGCCTTCGTGCAATTTCTCGACCGCACCAAACACGCGCTCATTACCGAGCCCGTGGTGGTGGACAAGACGCAAGACGGCATCGCCGTGGAAGCCGCGCTGTGGTGGAACGACAGCTACCACGAGAACGTGTTGTGCTTCACGAACAACATTCCGCAGCGCGACGGCGGCACGCATCTGGCCGGCTTCCGCGCCGCGCTGACCCGCACGGTGAACACCTACGCGGCCGAGTCCGGTATCGCGAAAAAGGAGAAGGTGTCGCTGACGGGCGACGATGCGCGCGAAGGGCTGACTTGCGTGCTGTCGGTGAAGGTGCCGGATCCGAAATTCTCGAGCCAAACGAAAGACAAGCTCGTCTCGTCGGAAGTGCGCCCCGTCGTGGAAAGCGTCATGGCCGAGCGGCTGTCGCAATGGTTCGAGGAAAATCCGAACGAAGCGCGCAACATCGTGCAGAAGATCGTCGAAGCCGCGGCGGCGCGCGAGGCCGCGCGCAAGGCCCGCGAGCTGACGCGGCGCAAAGGCGCGCTCGACGTCGCCTCCCTGCCCGGCAAGCTCGCCGATTGCCAGGAGCGCGATCCGGCCAAGTCGGAACTGTTCCTCGTCGAGGGCGACTCGGCCGGCGGCAGCGCCAAGCAAGCGCGCGAGCGGGCGTTCCAGGCGGTGCTCCCCTTGCGCGGCAAGATCTTGAACGTGGAGCGCGCGCGCATCGACAAGATGCTGTCCAGCGCCGAAATCGGCACGCTCATCACCGCGCTCGGCACGGGCATCGCCGATGAGTTCGACCTCTCCAAGCTGCGCTATCACAAGATCATCATCATGACGGACGCGGACGTGGACGGATCGCATATCCGCACGCTGCTGCTGACCTTCTTCTACCGGCAAATGCCGCAGATCATCGAAGCGGGAAACCTCTTCATCGCCCAGCCGCCGCTCTACAAGGTCAAGCGCGGCAACCAAGAGCGCTATCTCAAGGACGAGAAAGGTCTTGAGGACTATCTTATCGGCGAAGGACTCGTCGATGCGCTGCTGGTGACGGGAGACGACGCCGCACGGGGCGGCGGCGATTTGCGCGACATCGTGGAGAAGGCGCGCAAGATCACCAATATCCTCAGTGGGCTGCATAGCCGCTACCCGCGCTTCATCATCGAGCAAGCGGCCATTGCAGGCGTTCTCAATCCTTCCCTGTTGAAGGATGCGCACCAGGCGCAGGAAGCGGCCAACTACATCGCGCGGCGCCTCGATGCCCAGTCCGACGAAACCGAGCAAGGATGGGAAGGCGAGGCGCTTCCCGAAGGCGGGCTTCGCTTCTGGCGCGAATTGCGGGGCGTGATGGAATCCCATCTCATCGACGGGCCCTTCATCGCCTCGGCTGACGCCTTGAAGCTCGACCAGTTCGCGCAGCACCTGCAGGAAGTCTACGCCAAGCCCGCGGTGCTGAGGCGGAAGGATACGAGCCTCACCGTGCACGGGCCATCCGATCTCCTGCGCGCCGTGATGGAGACGGGGCAGAAGGGGCTCTCCCTTCAGCGCTACAAAGGCCTTGGCGAAATGAACCCGGAACAGCTCTGGGAAACGACGCTCGACACTGACACGCGCACCATCCTGCAGGTGAAGATCAAGGAAGGCGAGGACGCCGACGACATCTTCTCCCGCCTGATGGGCGACGTGGTGGAACCCCGCCGCGAGTTCATCCAGGAGAACGCGCTTCAGGTCGCCAATCTGGACGTGTAGCCGGCCGCTCGGCGCCACAGTCCTTAACGGGATAGCAACGTGGTTACCCCTACGGTGGCCTCAAGTCGAGGGCGCCGGCGGTCCGTTTCTGGCCGCGGCAACGCCGATTTCCAATGCCGGTGTTCGAACCCGGTTTCCACGTCTTGTATGGAGTACCGTTGCGTATGAGCGGCCCGAAGCGCAGGCCCCAACCTCAAAGCACCGGCCAAAGACGCGCTCCCGGCCGCAAGCCGGCGCCGAAGCCGCCCGTAGGCCGCAAGCCGCCATCGACGCGGCGCCCGCGCGGGAAGCAGACCGGTGTTTGGGCCCGGTACAAGCGGCTGTCGCGGCGCCATCCCTACCTGTTCAAGGCTGCCCGATTCGGCCTGCTCGCCTCGCTGTGGGGCACGCTCATCCTCGCCGCCGCGGTGTTCTATTTCGTTTCGCGTGTCCCCAATCCGCTTCTGGCGACGCTGGACGACCGGCCGCCGAACGTCACGGTTCTTGCCGCCGACGGCTCGGTGCTTGCCGAGCGCGGCTTGCGCCGGGGTCACATCCGGATCGACGTTCTCCCCGATCATCTGGTCAAGGCCGTGATGGCGACGGAGGACCGCCGCTTCTACGATCATTGGGGCATCGACCCGGCCGGCATGATCCGCGCGAGCTACCGCAATTTCCGCGCGGGGACGGTGGTTCAAGGCGGCTCGACCATCACCCAACAGCTTGCCAAGAACCTGTTCCTGGAACCGGAACGGACGGTCACCCGCAAGCTCGAAGAACTGATCTACACGGTCTGGCTCGAACGGCGCTTCTCCAAGGACGAGATCCTGGAGCTCTATCTCAACCGCGTCTATCTCGGCGGCGGCGCCTACGGCGTCGAGGCGGCGGCGCGGCACTATTTCGGCAAGTCGGCACGCAACGTCACCCTGGCGCAGTCCGCCGTACTCGCAGGCCTTCTGAAGGCGCCGTCCCGCTATGCGCCGACGCGCAGCATCCGCGCGGCAAGCGCCCGCGCGCAGGTGGTGCTCGCCAATATGGTCGATGCGGGTTTCATCACCGGGGCGGAGGCGCGCGCGGCGGGCCGGCAACCGTTGCAGCTGAAAGCCAAGGGGGACGATACGGGCTACCCCTACGCGGTGGATTGGGTCGCGGAACTGCTGCCCCAATATGTCGGCGATCACGACGAGGCTTTGATCGTCCAAACCACCGTCGATGCGCGCCTGCAGCGTCTTTCGCAGGAACGCTTGCGCGCCCTGCTCGACGGTGAGGGCCGGAAACTCCGTGCCGGCGAGGGGGCCGTCGTCGTGCTCGATCCCGCGAACGGGGCCGTCCGTGCGCTTGTCGGCGGCCGGTCCTACCGGAACAGTCCCTATGACCGCGCACTCAACGCCAAGCGTCAGCCCGGCTCGGCGTTCAAACCGTTCGTCTATCTGGCGGCGCTGGAAGCGGGCTTCTCCCCGGCCTCGATCGCCTATGACAGCCCGGTCAATATCGGCGGCTGGAAGCCCACGAACTACACGAACAGTTACAAGGGCAAGGTCTCCCTGCGCTACGCCATGGCGCATTCGCTCAACACCGTGGCGGTGAAGCTCACGGCGAATGTGGGGCCGCGCCGCGTCGCCGAGACGGCGCAACGGCTCGGCATCACCTCGAAACTGCATGCACAGCCGTCGCTGGCGCTCGGCACGTCGGAAGTGACGCTGCTGGAATTGACGGGCGCCTATGCCCCGTTCGCCAATGGCGGCTCGCGGGTTCTTCCCCATGTCATCACGGGCATCCGCAACGAGAACGGAAAGGTCGTGTATCAGCGGCAGCGCACCGCAGCCGGCCGGGTGATCGCGCCTTATCACGTGGCGGCCATGAACGACATGCTGAGCGCCGTCGTCGTGCACGGCACGGCCAAACGCGCCGCGATTCCCGGACATCCTGCCGGCGGCAAAACCGGCACGACCCAGAACTCGCGCGACGCCTGGTTCATCGGCTACACGGCGCACTATGTCGGCGGCGTTTGGATCGGCAACGACGACAATACGCCGATGAAGAAAGTCACGGGGGGCTCTCTTCCGGCCGGACTGTGGCACGACATCATGGCCACCGCCCATAAGGGCAAGCCTCCTTTGCCGCTGCCCGCGCCGCGCGGACCGAACCGGCCCTGGCAAGGTCAGGATGCGATCGCGGCGCGGTTGCCCTTCGGCTTCGGCGCTCGAAGCACGGGCGGCGGCGGCACACGGCCCTTCTACCAGCGCGTGATCGGCTTCTTCGGCGGCGGCTAGCTCCCGTGGCAGAGCCGCGGCTCAAAGACGGTCGATAAGAGTCGGGCGTCTTGAGAAATCACGCTTCTTGCGCCGGGACCGGCAGGCCGTCCGCGCCATAGGCATGGAGCTTGGAGCCGTGAGCGTGCAGCCAATCGCGGGCTTCGCCGTAGCGCGGCATGGTCTTCTCGACCAGGGCCCAGAATTTGCGCCCGTGATTCATCTCTTCGAGATGGGCGGCTTCGTGCGCGGCAAGGTAATCCAGCACGAAGGGCGGCGCGAGAATCAGGCGCCACGAGAAAGACAGCGTGCCGGTCGAGGAGCACGATCCCCAGCGCGTGGTCTGATCGCGGACGGTGATGCGATTCGGCGTGACGCCAAGCCGTTCGGCATGAAGGCCGACGCGGATCTTGAGGTCGGCCTGCGCCTGCCGTTTCAGCCAATCGCGCAGCCGCCGCGGCGCGTGACATTCGTTGCCCGCCACGTACAGACGGGGCAGGCCGGCCGCATCGCCTGCCGGTTGTTGCGGCCAGACCGAGGCGATCCGCGCATTGTCGGGCTCCTCGATCCACACGACCCCGCGCCTACGCGAAGGTCCGGCAAAGCGAAGGCCATGCGCCACACCGCGCAACGGCACGATAGCCCCGTGCACGAACGGGATGGGATCGGGAAGATTCGTAAGGCGCGCCTTGAGCCAGTCCATATGGCGCGCGAGGAAGTGCTCCGCTTCGGCGAGACTCGAATAGGCCGGCATGGTGAGCATGGCACCCCGGCGCACCTCGCTGACCTGGAGGCTCAGGCGCCGGGCCCGCGTACTGCGGCGCAGCACCAGCGGCACGTCCAAACCGCTGATCTGGACCTCGACCGTTCCCACGCGTCCGAGCTTAAGACGCTTCAGCATTCCGCTTACCCCGCCGCACGGCCTCTTTGGCGGCCGAATCAGTGGAAGCCAGCGTAGCATGGCGACGAGCGGGTCCGCGCGCCAACGGGTTAGACGACACGCGCCAAAACGCGCTTGAAAAGGCTCTTCGGCCGCTGATGCGTCCGGATAAAGTCGCGCACTTTCGGAAGGATCTCGCCCCGGAAGCGCGAGCCGTTGAAGACGCCGTAGTGCCCGACGCCCTCCTGCAGGTGATGCGCGCGCATGCCGTCCGGCAGCCTCGCACACAGATCCTGTGCCGCCTCCGTCTGGCCGACGCCGGTGATGTCGTCCTTGTGGCCCTCGACGGTCATCAGGGCGACGCGCTTGACCTGGGAGGGGTCCACCAGCTCCCCCCGGTGGCGCATCTCGCCCTTCGGCAGGCGGTGCTCCATGAACACCGTCTCGATCGTTTGGAGATAGTACTCGGCCGAGAGATCCATCACGGCCAGAAACTCGTCGTAGAACTCCCGGTGCTTGTCCGCCGAATCTCCATCGCCCTGGATGAGGTTGTGGAAGAGATCGCGATGGGCGGTCACATGCCGTTCGAGATTCATGCCCATGAACCCGGAGAGTTGAAGGAAACCTGGATAAACGAGCCGCATATGGCCGGGATAGGGCCACGGCACCTGGGTGATGACGTTCTGGCGGAACCAGCTCAACGGCTTGCCGGTGGCGTATTTGTTGACCGCCGTCGGGCTTTTGCGCGCGTCGATGGGCCCCGCCATGAGCACCATCGAGCGGGGCACGTTCTTGGCACGCCGCCCCTCCATCAGCGATACGGCCGCGAAGACGGGCACAGTCGGCTGACAGACGGCGACGACATGTACGTCTCCGCCGAAATAGTCAATAAATTCAATAATATAGTCGATATAGTCGTCAAGATCGAACGAGCCGGCCGCGCGGGGCACAAATCGCGCGTCGACCCACTCGGTCACATAGACATCGTGATCGGGCAGCATGTCGCGCGCCGTTCCGCGCAGCAGGGTCGAGAAGTGCCCCGCCATCGGCGCCACCAAAAGGACTTTCGGGTCCTTTTTCTGCACGGTCTCGGGGAGATCGCGCCGGAAATGCACCAGATTGCAGAAGGGTTTGGTCAGAACCGTCTCGGGCTTCACGGATACGGTCCGGCCGTGAGCCGTCACCGAATCGATCTCCCATTCGGGCTTGCGATAGCGGCGCGTGGAGCGTTCGAACAGCTCGAGCGCGGCCGCCGCGCCGCGCCCCATAACCGTATGGGACGCCGGATTCAGCGGATTTCGCCACAGCATCCGATAAGCTTCCGCCGTCGCCCGGGCCGGATGCAGCGCGGCCTGGTTCAGCTCGTAGAGGTGGTACAGCATCGCTGCCTCCAATAACGTTCATTCTATTGCTGCATCGCAATATGAAATGGTGATTCTATGCTGCTATGCAATGACAGATGGCCGCAGGGGGGGGACTGTCGCCCGATCAGAGATAGCGGCGCAACGTCTCGGCCAATTTTCCTGGGGACGTTCCGTAGGGGAAATGCGTCACGAACCTGCCGTCGGGGCCCATGAGATAAAGAAGGGCCGAATGGTCGACGCTGTAATTGCCGTCCGTGCCCTCGTCTTGAAACTTCTGGTAGGTGACACGGTACGCTTTCGCCGCCTTGGCGATGTCTTCCGGCGATCCCGTCAGACCGACGAAATTCGGACCGAAATTGGCAACATAAGCCCCTACGGCTTCGGGGGTATCGCGTTCCGGATCGAGAGTGATGAAGACGGGAACGACCTTGCCGGCCTTGCTCCCGAGTTCGTCCAGCGCCGCCGACATCACCTGAAGCTCCGCGGGGCAGATATCGGGGCAATGGGTGAAGCCGAAGAACACGAGCATGTAGCGCCCGCGGAAATCCTCGTCCGTGACCGTCTTGCCGTCCTTGCCGACGAGCTTGAACGGACCGCCGACCAACGCGGTCCCGCTCGTCAGCACACGGTTTTGGTTTTGGCTCCCTTGATTGAACACGAGCGCGCCGACGCCGATCAAGGATCCCAGAAGAAAACCGCCAACGATCACCAGCAGAAACGGACGTCGCATCGCCTTATTCACCCAGTTGCAACAGCGAGCCGTTCTCGCGCGCGCTGCTCAAGAACCAACGGAATACGCCGTAACCCGCGGCCAGATACACCGCATTGAGGCCTAGCGCCCACCACAGATCGCTCGCATCGAACCGATGCTCCAAGAGAATCGCGCGCATGCCTTCGAAGACATGCGTCGGAGGCAGGGCGAGCGCGACCGGCTGCAACCAGCCCGGCAACGCGGCCAAGGGGTAATAGACACACGTAAGTGGCAACAGCAAGAAAGCCAGCGACCACGCCAGTTCCTCCGCGCCGAGCCCGTAGCGCAGCATGACGCCCGCAGCGATCAGTCCCAAGGACCAGCTGGTCAGCACGAGCATCGAGAAGAAGACCGCAAGCCACAGTCCGAGATCGAGCAGATTGAACCCGAAGACGAAGAAGGCCGCCGCGGCCACAGGGATCATGCCGATCGACAGACGCATGATGCTCCAGAGGCAGAGCGCGGCGACAAGTTCCGCGGGCCGCAAGGGACTGATCAGGAGATTGCCGAGATTGCGCGACCACATCTCCTCGATGAAGGTGGTGAAAAAGCCGAGATTGGAGCGGAACAGTATGTCCCACAGCAACACCGCTCCGATCAAAACGCCCGCGCCTTGCATGTAGGGATTGTTCGTGGTCGCGAGGAATTTTTGCAGGAAGCCCCACGTCAGCATCTGCAGAAAGGGCCAATAGATGAGCTCGACGACGCGCACGCTCGAGCTTCGCAGCAGATAGATATAGCGCCTCAGCAACGCGCCGATACGGCGGAGCGAGGCCTGCGCTCCCGCGGGCGGGAGAAGGACCGGCCGGACACCGTCGAAGCCAGAGGGACGGTTCACGGCCGGCCTCCCTCGGCCCGTTCGGCCGAATCGTGCACGCTGCGTCCGCGAACGACGTCCAGAAACACGTCTTCCAGGGTTTCCCGGCCATAGGACGCGATGAGCGCGCGGGGCGTTTCGTCTTCGACGATCCGTCCGGCGCGCAAGAGAATGACACGGTCGGCGAGACGCTCGACCTCGGTCATATTGTGCGAGGCGATCAGCAGCGTCGCCCCACGGGCCGCGGCATACGTCTTGAGTGTTTGGCGGACCCAGTCCGCCGTGTCGGGATCGAGCGACGCGGTCGGCTCGTCGAGCAAGAGCAGTTCCGGCGCGTTGAGCAGCGCTTTCGCCAATCCGACGCGCGTCTTCTGTCCCGCGGACAGCTTCCCCGTCGGCCTGTCGAGAAGGGTATCGATCTGCAACTGCGCCGCGACTCCGGCAAGACGTTCGCGCGCATTCGCGATCCCGTAAAATCCGGCATAGACCATGAGGTTCTGCCGCACGGTGAGCCGCTGAGGCAAATCCACGTAGGGGCTTTGAAAGTTCATGCGTTGCGCGACGGCGAACCGATTGCGGGCGACATCCGTCCCGAAGACCTCGATCTCGCCGGCGCTCGGCCGGATGAGACCGAGCAGCATGGCGATGGTCGTGGTCTTGCCCGCGCCATTGCCCCCGAGCAGCGCCACGGTCGTCCCCGCCTCGACGGAAAAGTCGAGATTGTCGACGGCGGTCACGGCGCCGAAGCGTTTGGTGAGGCCGCGCGCGACAATCGGAAGCACGGGCGCGTTCGCCGCGCCGCCTTCGACCTGTGCCATATCTCGCGCCACCGCGTTCGCATCCTTCCTTGAGACAGACTCTCTTGAGACAGAGGCGCGCGTTCCGGGACACCTTGCCGCGCGCGCGCCCTG
This sequence comes from Hyphomicrobiaceae bacterium UBA7697, assembly GCA_002482645.1. GTDB lineage: Bacteria > Pseudomonadota > Alphaproteobacteria > Rhizobiales > Methyloligellaceae > Methyloceanibacter. Next base: position 246,957 of record DLGJ01000005.1, on the reverse strand, counting down.
CGGTACGGAACATCTTTGTCGGAATTATAGCTTTTGGCCCGTGCTAGGATTTCCGCATGACCCTGGTCGACAGCCCTCAATCTTCGTCGCAGACGGCCATGCCCGAATGGTTGCGCACCAGCGACAGCCGCTTGCGCCTGCATACCATTGTGCGTCTCCGGTGGCTTGCCGTGATCGGTCAGAGCGTGACCGTGCTTGTCGTCCATGTGGTGCTCGGCATGGCGGTGCCGCTCGGCTGGTGTTTCGCCGTGATCGCGTTGTCGGCTTGGCTCAATGTGGCTTTGAGCGTGCGTTACCCCGAAAGCCTGCGCCTGGCCAGCCGCTCCGCCTTCCTCATGCTGGGCTTTGACATCCTGCAGCTCGCGGCGCTGCTCTATCTCACCGGCGGATTGCAGAACCCCTTCGCCTTTCTCTTGGTCGCGCCGGTCGCCGTGTCGGCTTCGGCGCTGCCGCTGCGGACGACGATCGCTCTCGGACTTCTCGCCATCGGCGCGGCGACCGTGCTGGTCGCCTACCATTTTCCCCTGCCCTGGTGCCACAACGGCCACGCGCACGTGACGGTCTTCGATCACCCGATCGGGTGGTGCCACACGCAGAAGATCGCGATCCCGATGCTGTATCTCCTGGGCCTGTGGACGGCCGTGGTCATGGGCATCCTCTTCATCGGCTTCTACACGTGGCGCACGGCGCAGGAGAACCGCCGCATGGCCGAGGCGCTCGCGGCCACGGAAATGGTGCTCGCGCGCGAACAAAAGCTGTCGGCGCTCGACGGCATGGCCGCCGCCGCGGCACACGGGCTCGGCACGCCCCTCGCCACGATTGCCGTCGCGACCAAGGAACTCTTGCGCGACGCCAAGAAGGGCGAAGCGCTTTACGACGATCTGCTTCTCGTCCGAAATCAGGCGGAACGCTGCCGGGATATCCTCAAAGAGCTGAGCGCGCGCGCCGAAGAACTCGACATCATCGTCTCTCGCTTACCGGTCACACATCTCATCGACGAGGTCGTGGAGCCCTACCGGCCACTCTCCGTTCCGATCACGGTGACGGCCGGTCCGCAGCGAGGCGTCGCGGCCGAGGTCGACGCGGCGCGCGAACCGGTCACCGATCGCAATCCAGGGATGCTTTACGGGCTCGGCAATCTCGTCGAGAACGCCGTCGATTTCGCCGAAAACGAGGTCAAGGTGGAGGCCAGTTGGTCGAAAGACGAGGTTCGGATCGTCATTACGGACGACGGCGATGGCTTCCCGCCCGACGTTCTCGAACGGCTGGGCGAGCCGTTCGTGACGACGCGGCCGGCCAGCGACTTCGCTCGCGACGAGCCGGCCAATGCCGGAATGGGCCTGGGGTTCTTCATTGCCAAGACGCTGCTCGAGCGGTCCGGGGCGCGCCTCGAACTCGCCAACCGGCCGGAGCCGCAAACGGGCGCCATCGTCACGGTGGTTTGGCCGCGCAACTCGTTCGAAACGCCGCAATGCAGCGACGGCCCGGAATTTCCCCTCTAACGGCGCAATTTCACGCAAGCATCTAAACTTCGCCTCAAGATGACCACAAGCACGGGTTACAGGTGCTTCAGGCGCACAATTTCGTGGTATTTGAGCCGATTAGTCTTTGGTATGAAGGGCCAAGACTTGTCACGCGGTGCAAAAATACCTACCTGTAGCCTCAAGCCGTTCAAGGCAATCTCATAGTGTTTGGGAGGATACCCCCTTGGGCCGGGCTCTACCGCGAAGGGAGCATCTATGGACGTCCAGCCGGTTTCGACCATGTCAGAGGAATTCAGCGGGCCGTTGGAGGACAATACGCTGCTGATCGTCGACGACGATCGCGCGTTTCTACAACGGCTTGCGCGGGCGATGGAGACGCGCGGATTCGCCGTCGAGGCGGCCGAATCCGTGAACGAAGGCCTGGCTCTGCTTCGGCAGCGCGCGCCGGCCTTTGCGGTCGTGGATATGCGCCTCGACGACGGCAACGGCATCGATGTGATCGCGGCGCTCAAGGAGCTCCGTCCCGATTCGCGTGCCGTCGTGCTGACCGGCTACGGCAACATCGCCACGGCCGTTTCGGCGGTGAAGATCGGCGCGGCCGACTATCTCGCGAAGCCCGCGGATGCGGACGACGTCTACAACGCGTTGCTCGCCTCGCCCGACGACAAGGCGCCGCCGCCGGAAAATCCGATGTCGGCCGATCGTGTCCGCTGGGAGCATATCCAGAGGGTCTATGAGCTTTGCAACCGCAACGTCTCGGAAACGGCGCGGCGGCTCAACATGCATCGCCGGACGCTGCAGCGAATCCTGGCAAAACGCGCGCCCAAATAGCGGACCGTATCAGCTTCTCAAGCCGCAACCGGGATCGAGATGATGCTGGAGGCGCAGCGCCGCCGCGCGCGCGAAACACAACATCATCGCTTTGCGCCGCGCGGCACTGAGCCGCTCCTCTTTCGGCTCGCGCACGAGTTCGGCACCATAACGGTCGGCGAGGATGAGCCCGGCATCGCCGGGAATCACCTCATGGGGAAAGTCCGCCGCCACCGCAAAATAAAGCCGGTCGCAATAGTCGAGATATTCGTGCCATTTGCCGTCGGTGCGATAGTCGGTGAGACACGATTTGATCTCGACGATCGTGATGCTGCCCGACGGCGACAGCCCCACAACGTCCGCACGCCGCCCATTCGCCAATGGCAGCTCGGCGATCACCGAAAGCCCGAGCGCGCGCAACGTCCGGCAAACGCCGCGTTGCAGCGCGGCGGCCGCTTCCGACTGACGGCCGTCGAGCACGATCAAGGGGTCCTGGTCCGAGGAGGTCACAACAACCGTCCCTTTGCGATTAGAATGCCGTCACGGAATTGTGCATGGTGGCTCGTTTGGAGATGTGGAACAAGCAGCGAAACACCGTGTTGAGTTGAAAGTCGCGCTCGACGCGCCATGCGAGCCAAGGGAGGACTCATGCCCCTCACGCAACTTGCCAACGCCGGCCCCAATCGCCGCTCCACCGCCAGTCTCGATCCGTTGCACACGCGCTTGAGAAAGACTCGCGCGCTTTCGTTGGATCTTGCGCTGCCTTTAAGCGAGGAGGATCAAGTCGTTCAGGCCATGGACGATGCGAGTCCGACGAAATGGCATCTCGCGCACACGACCTGGTTCTTCGAAGCCTTCGTGCTGTCGCGTTTCCTTCCGGGCTATGCCCGTTTCGACGACGGCTTCGAGTATTGTTTCAACTCCTATTACGAGAGCGTCGGCCCGCGCCATCCGCGCCCGTTCCGGGGCCTGCTGACACGCCCGTCCTGCAAGGCGGTTCGCGACTATCGCGCCTATATCGACGACGCACTCGAACGGCTGTTCGCGCAGGGCTTCGGCGAAGACGCCGCCGATTTGATCGAACTCGGCGTCAATCACGAGCAGCAGCATCAGGAATTGTTGCTCACCGACATTTTGAGCCTCTTCGCGTCCCAGCCGCTGAAACCGGCCTATCGCGAAAGCCCCAATGCGACGCCGGCCGGCCCGACGCCGCCAATGAGCTTCACCACGTTCGACGGCGGCATTTTCGGGATTGGGCACGGCGGCGGCGGCTTTGCCTACGACAACGAAGGGCCGCGCCACGAACAGCTGATCCGTCCGTTCAAACTTGCCAATCGCTGCGTGACGAATTCGGAGTGGATCGCCTTCATCGAAGACGGCGGCTACGAGACGCCGGCGCTGTGGCTCGCCGACGGCTGGAACACGGTCAACGCCGAAGGCTGGCGCGCGCCGCTCTACTTCGAACGCGGCGATACCGGCTATTCCCAGATGAGCCTAAAGGGACTTCGCAAGGCGGACCCCGCCGCGCCGGTGACTCATGTGAGCTTCTTCGAGGCCGATGCCTTCGCGCGCTGGGCCGGATACCGCCTGCCGTCCGAATTCGAATGGGAGCACGCTTCGGCACGGCTTTCAGAGACAGGACGCATGCTTGAGGCCGGCCATTTGAGGCCGATGCCCGCGGCAAACGGCGACGCTGTGACCCAGATGTTCGGCGACGTCTGGGAGTGGACAGCCAGCGCGTATCTTCCCTATCCCGGCTACAAACCGGCGCCCGGCGCGGTCGGCGAGTACAACGGCAAATTCATGTGCAATCAGTTCGTCCTCCGGGGCGGCTCCTGCGCCACACCGGAAGGGCATATCCGGCGGACCTACCGCAACTTCTTCTATCCTCATCAGCGCTGGCAGTTCACGGGCGTCAGGCTCGCGGCGGACGCCTGATGGCGCGAACCGCCACCAGAATTCAGCATCGCGGCGAGATCGCCAGCGACTGGGACCGCGGCGGTAGCGGGCTTTCGGCGGAAGCCGCCGAATTCGCCGATGCGGTTCTGCGCGGCTTGGCGCAGCAGCCGCGCAGCATCCCCTCACGCTTCCTCTACGACGAAACGGGCTCGGCCCTCTTCGAGGACATCACACGGCTCGAGGAGTACTACCCGACCCGGACCGAGACGGCCCTGCTCCGCACCCATGGCGCGGAGATCGCCCACTGTGCGGGGGCCATCGAGACGCTGGTGGAGTTCGGCTCCGGATCGAGCCGCAAGACCCGCCTTCTCATCGAGGCGCTTCGGGATTTACGGACCTACGTGCCCATCGACGTGTCCGAGAGCTTTCTCGCCGCTGCGGCGGAGCGGCTTGAACGGGACCATGCCGGGCTCACGGTCCGCCCCGTGGTTGGAGATTTCACGAAAGCGCGCGATCTGAACGGTATCGGCGCCGAACGTCCGCTCGGCTTCTTCTCGGGGTCGACCATCGGGAATCTCACCCACGACGAAGCCGTTGCCTTTCTCGACAACACCGCGCGGCTTCTCGGGCCCGGAAGCGCCTTTCTGGTCGGCGTCGACCTCGAGAAGAGCCTCGATATTCTGCTTCCCGCCTATGACGATGCGCGCGGCGTTACCGCCGCCTTCAGCCTCAATCTCTTGTCGCGAATCAACCGCGAACTCGGCGGCGACTTCGACACCCGCCGTTTCGCGCATAGGGCCCTCTACAACGGGCGCGCGGGCCGGATCGAAATCTACCTCGAGAGCCTTGCCAGCCAGACCGTGGAGCTGCTCGGAGAACGCTTCGACTTCGCAAAGGGGGAGCGCATTCACACCGAGAACTCCCACAAATATTCCATCGGCGGCTTCCAGGCCTTGGCGCGGCGCGCCGGCTGGCTCCCGATGCGCGTTTGGACGGACGCGGACGGCCTGTTCAGCCTGCATTTGCTGCGGCGCCCCTAGAACAGCGCACGGCGCGGCAGCTTCGTCTTGCAACGTGCCGATGCTCCGGGGCATTGTGCCGCTTCCACGAGGAGCACAGGGGGTAGCGCGTGTCCAATCTTCCTACCGGCAATGCGGTTATCGGGCAGTCCGGCGGTCCCACCGCCGTCATCAACCAGTCGCTGGCCGGCGTGATCGAAGGTCTGCAAACCGGCCTTGTGGCCTCCGGCAAGGTGCAGCGCATTTATGGGATGCGTCACGGCGTGCGCGGCATCGCCAAGAACGGCGGCGATTTGGCCGACCTCACCAAGCTGCCGGCCGAGCTGATCGAATTGATCGCGCAGACGCCCTCGGCCGCACTCGGTTCCACCCGCGACAAGCCCGACGACGCCTATTGCGCCCAGATCCTCGACGGCTGCCGCGAGAACGACATCCGCTATTTCTTCTATATCGGCGGAAACGATTCCGCCGACACCTGCCGCATCGTGAGCGAGAAGGCGGCCGAAGCGGGCTACGAGATGCACTGCTTCCATGTGCCGAAGACCATCGACAACGACCTGAAGGAGAACGACCACACGCCCGGCTTTGCCTCGGCGGCGCGCTTCGTCACGCTTGCCCATATGGGCGATGCGCTCGACAACGCCAGCCTCGGCGGCATCAAGATCAACGTAATCATGGGGCGCAATGCCGGCTTCCTCACCGCGGCGGCGTCGCTGGCGCGCGGCGTGCGGAACACCGACAAGGACGCGGCCAAGCGGCCCGCGCCGCATCTGATCTACGTGCCCGAAGTGCCGTTCGTCATGGACGAGTTTTTGAGCGATGTGGAGGCCGTCTACACGGCGCTGGGGCGCTGCCAGATCGCAGTCAGCGAAGGCATCCGGGACGCGGGCGGCAATGAGATCGGCCCGCAGCTCATGCGCTCGGGCGAGGTGGATGCGCACGGCAATGTGCAGCTCTCGGGCTCCGGCGCGCTCGGCGACGGGCTTGCCGATGCCGTGAAGAAAGGGCTCACGCCCGCCGGCGGAAAGCCGCCCCGCGTCCGCGCCGACACGTTCGGCTACCTTCAGCGTTGCTGGCCGGCGACGTCGCCGGTCGATGCCATGGAAGCACGCGGCGTCGGTCGCCATGCGGCGGCGCTGGCCGCCGAGGGCGGCGGCGGCGCCTCCGTCACCATCGTGCGGACGTCGAACGCCATCGACAGCTATCGCAGCGCCTTCGGACGGGCGGATCTGTCCGCCGTCGCGCGCCATGCGCGGCACATGCCGGAGGACTTCACCGACGGCCGCAACAATGTCAGCGGGGCGTTTTACGATTACTGCCTGCCGCTCGTCGGGGATCTGCCCGCCTTCGGCAAGCTCTAGCCGGGGCCGTTAGGCCTCGACCAGCTCACGGATGTAGTTGGGGAGCGCGAACGCGGCGGCTTGCATCTCCGGGCTCCAATAGCGCGTCGGGAAGGCTCCGGCCTTCTCGTAGCGTTTTTGGATCTTCTTCCGGGTGTGCTGCCGCAAGCTCGCGTCGTCCGTGGCCCAGCCATAGGACATCGATCCGCCGAAATAGCTCGGCGTCGTCGCAAGATAAGCGAAGGCATCCTTGAACAGCCGGTGGAAATACCCGACCGATTGCTGAAGTTCGGGAGCTTGCAAGAACGGCAATCCGTTTTGCGTGACGAGCACGCCGCCCGGCTTCAGGGCCCGGCGGCAGCTCGCATAGAACTCCTTGGTGAAGAGAACGGCGCCCGGACCGATCGGATCGGTGGAATCCACCAAGATCACGTCGAACCGGTCGTCCGTCTCGGCGACGAACTTGGTACCGTCGGCGATCACCACGCGCGTGCGCTTGTCGTCATACGCGCCGTTGGAAATGTTCGGAAAGTACGTGCGGCAAAGGTCGATCACGCTGCGGTCTATCTCGCACAGCGTGGCGCTCTTGACCTCCGGGTGCCGCAGCACTTCGCGCAGGACGCCGCCATCCCCGCCGCCGACGATGAGCACGCGCTTCGCCTTGCCATGGGCGAACAGCGGCACGTGCGCCATCATCTCGTGGTAGACGAACTCGTCCCGCGTCGAGAGCTGGACCACGCCATCCAGCATCATCACCCGGCCGAAATCTTCGTTCTCGAAGATAATCAGCTGCTGATGGTCCGTCTGGCTGTCGAAAAGGACCTTGTCCGCCTTCAGGTGGACGCGGAAGCCTTCATGGAGTGTTTCTTCGACCCAGCGGTCCATCGTTCAAGCTCCCTGCCGCGAAGTTCGGTTTTGACGACGACCTTATCGGGGGAAAATGCCCGCTTCATTACATCGATGGTCGCATTCGGATCGGCCGCGCCGCACATGAACACGTCGAGCGCGGCATAGCCGTATTCAGGCCAGCTATGGATCGAGATATGCGATTCGGCGAGAACCGCGACGCCCGACACACCGCCATTCGGCTCGAAGTGGTGCAGATGGATATGCAGGAGCGTCGCGTTCGCGGCCTCCACGCACTGCCTCAGCGTCTCTTCGATGTGGTCTAGGTCGTCGAGCCGCTCCGCCCCGACGAGGTCGATTATGAGATGCGTGCCCGCGTAGCGCACACCATCTCGCTCACAGAAAAAGTCCTTGCGCTCCTCGCCCGTCTCGGACTCGAGGCACATGGAAAGCGTTTCTTCCGTTTGGGCGGTGCTTGAACCATGATCCAAGTCCATCCCCAATTGGAAGAGGGCGTCACTGGACATGGCGTCCTCCCCAACCAGCAGATAGATCCAGTCGAATAAGGGGCAGCTATTTGCACCCCGCGAGTCCCGGTTGCAAGTGGTTTTTGATCCCAAAGGTCATATTGAGACCCCGTGCCACGTGATACGGGAATGGCGATCGATCATTGCTTCGAATGTGACGACACGAGGACCGAAGATGACGACGTCCCGCTCCGAGAAAACGCGTATGGCGGCCAAGCTCACGAGGCTGACCTTCGCGGTGGCCGTCAGCGCCGCGCTGTTCGCCGCATCCTCCGCCGTCGCGGCCGAAACACTGCCGAAACTCGGCGCGGCGCTGCCGCAAACCTCGGTGTCGGGCCTGTCGTCCGGTGCCTTCATGGCGGGACAATTCGAGGTCGCCCATGCGGAGAACGTGGTCGGCGCGGGGATCGTGGCAGGCGGACCCTTCGCCTGTGCCGAGACGGCCACTGCGCGCCTCTTCCCCTATTGGCTGACCGGCGTGGCGCAGAACGCCATACAGGCGGCTCAACAATGCATGCAGACCACGCTCGGAGAGCCGGACGCGGCGAAGCTGTTCGCCCGAGCCAAGGAACTGGCGGAGAAAGGAGAGATCGATCCGCTTCCGGCGCTCGCGAAACACAATGTCTATCTCTATTCGGGCGACGAGGATTCGACCGTCGGCCGCCCGGTGGTCGAGGCGGCCAAACGCTTCTACGAGCTCGCCGGGGTGCCCGAGGCCAACCTGACTTACGTCAAGGGCAGTGGCGGTCATGCCTTCATTACCGAAGAAGGCGGAGCCGCGTGCGGCCTTTCGGAACCGCCCTTCGTGAGCGACTGCGACTACGATCAGGCGCGCGCCATTCTCGGCTGGATCTACGGTCCGTTGAAACCGGCTTCGGCCGAGGCACAAGGCGACTTCATCGTGTTCGAACAGGGAGAGTTCGCCGGCCCCGGCGGCGGGCTAGCCGGCGAAGGCGTGGTCTACGTCCCGCCTTCGTGCCGGACGGAGCCCGGCTGCCGCGTCCATGTCGCTCTGCACGGGTGCCAACAATCACGGGCCGTCGTCGGCGAAACCTTCGTCGAGAGAACCGGCTACGCGGAATTGGCCGACACCAACCGCCTCGTGATTCTGTTTCCGCAGATCGCCTCCAGCGCGGTCAATCCTCAGGGCTGCTGGGACTGGTGGGGCTATACGGGCTTGGACTATCTTGGCAAGGATGCGCCGCAGATCAGCGCACTTTGGAAAATGGTCGAGCGCTTGGCCGAGGCACCGCCGCAAGCGCCGGCAAACCAGGAGTGAGACGACCCATGGCGAGCCACTCGACAATCGTGATCCTCGAGGCCCCGCTCGACTCGGGCCTCTACCGGGATGCGTTGCGCCTCCGCGAGGAGATCCTGCGGCGTCCTTTGGGACTTCGAATCTCCAACGAGGAACTGGCGGACGATTCCATGCGCCAGCACTTCTGCGCGATCGACTGCGGCGCTGTCGTGGGCACGGTGTCCTTGCGGCCGCTCGACGAGACGACGCTACACCTCAAACAGATGGCGATCTCGACCCAGAAGCAGGCCGCGCGCATCGGAACGCGTCTCATGGCCCATGCCGAGCGCTGGGGCAGCGAGGCCGGTTTCCGGTTTATCGTCGCCCATGCGCGCGTCGGGGCGGAGGGCTTCTACCTCAAGCTCGGCTATGCCCCGGAAGGCGCTACGTTCTTCGAACAGACCATCCCGCATTTGCGGGTCACGAAACGGCTTAGATAGGAGACGCGACGGAATGAGCTTGGACGCCGGCGACAAGGCCCCCACCTTCACCCTCCCGACCGACGGCGGCGGCGAAATCTCGCTGAAGGACCTCAAGGGCGAGACCGTGGTCTTGTACTTCTATCCGAAGGACGACACGTCCGGCTGCACGGCGGAGGCCTGCGCCTTTCGCGACGCCCTGCCCGACTTCTCCAAGGTGAACGCAACCGTCATCGGCGTCTCCAAGGACCCGGTGAAGAAGCACGACAAGTTCAAGGACAAATACGATCTCACCTTCCCGCTCGCGTCCGACGAAGACGGCAAGGTGTGCGACGCCTACGGCACATGGGTCGAGAAGAGCATGTATGGCCGCAAATATATGGGCATCGACCGCTCGACCTTCCTCATCGACGGCAAGGGAGTCATCCGCGCCATTTGGCGGAAGGTGAAGGTGCCGGGCCACGTCGACGAAGTGCTGAAGGCCGCGCAGGCACTTTAACCGTACGGCTCTTTCGACCGGCGAGAGCGACCCCCATGCGATTCGGACCGTTACGCCGACTTTGGATCTTGCCGATCCTCGCCGTTATCGCCGCCGCGATCCTGTTCGGCCCGCGCCTCTACCGTACGGCGCTGGTCGGCTCGGGCTATTTCGCCCAGACGCTCTGTTCGGGCGTGTTCGTTTCGGGCCGTCCCATGAGCGACGTGATCGCGACCAATCTCGCGGGTGCGCGCTTTCGTCCTTTGCGCCTGTTCACGCCCACCGTGGACGCGGACGCACGGCAGGCGAGCGCCGCGCTGCTCGGTCTCGCCCGCCAGACGGCGATCTACCGCGAGGGGCTGGGCTGCACGCTGATTCACGACAGGCCGCCGGCCCTGCTCCGGGCGGAGACGAAGGATCTCTTCTCCGGTGCGCCATCGCCCAAGGCGGACGCCGAATGGCCCGAAGGCGAACGCGTCGAGGCAGGTCCGTGGACGGACGATTTCCGCTGGCCGGACGGCGTCGACAGCGAGGCGGCGACGCGCGCCGTCGAGGCCATCTTCGCCGAGCCGTCGCCCGAACGCCCGCGCGGAACGCGGGCGCTGGTCGTCGTCCGGCACGGCCGGATCGTCGCCGAACGCTACGCGGCCGGCTTCGACGCGCACATGCCGCTGGTCGGCTGGTCCATGAGCAAGGCCGCGGTCAACGCGCTGATCGGAATGCGGATCAAGGACGGCGCGCTTTCGCTCGACGACACCGGACTTCTACCGGAATGGCGTAACGGCGGCGATGCGCGCGGCGCGATCACGCTCGGCGAATTGATGCGCATGACCTCGGGACTCGCGTTCGACGAAGGCTATGACAACGACCTCAGCGACGTGGCACGGATGCTCTATCTCCGCCCTGACACCGCGCGCTTCGCGGCCTCCAAGCCCTTGGAGCATCGCCCCGGCAGTCATTGGTCCTATTCCACCGGAACCACCAACATCATCGCCGGCGTCTTACGGGAAACATTCGACGACGAGCGCACTTATCTCCACTACCCGCGCGGCCGCCTGTTCGGTCCGCTCGGGATGCGCACGGCCATGTTCGCGCCGGATGCGTCGGGCACGCTCATGGGCGGCGCCTTCCTCTACGCATCGGCGCGCGACTGGGCGCGGCTCGGGCTGCTCTTCCTGCGGGATGGGAAATGGGGCGGCGAGACGCTCTTGCCCGAAGGCTGGGTCGCTTATTCGACCGAGCCGACACCGCAATCTCCCGACGGCGAATACGGCGCGCAGATCTGGCTGAAACCTCAGAGCGAGGACGACGTCCCAGGCGAGCCGCCAATGCCCGAGGATGCCTATTACATGCAAGGCTATAACGGCCAGGCGGTGGCGATCGTCCCCTCCCGCGATCTCGTCGTCGTACGCCTCGGCCTTACGCCGCCTGGCGGCGACTGGAACACCGCGCGCGATCTCGCGCCGCTCGTGACCGCGTTTCCCCGGGAACAATAAAAGCCGGAGCTACGGCGCGTGACCGTAACCCCGGCTTTATTCCATCCGTTTCAGGCGTGACCGCCCTATTGCACGTCCGAGTCGCTTGGCGCCGCGTCGTCCGGAGCCGAATCGTCCGGCGCCGCGGGCATCTCTTCGGCCGGTTTGGGCGGCGCCGCCTCTTCGTTGCCGTTCCCGCCGCAGCTATTTGCAGAAAGGCCGACGAGCGCGATGGCCGCCGCGGCCGCAATCAAAAGAAACCTACGCATCTGCGTGTTCTCCTCAGTGTCGCGCTTCACCCAACAACGTCTCAATCATCCATTGCGCGCACGATGCATATTTAGCTCAACGCCACTTCAATCACCATAGAGATGAACGGGATGCGGCGTGCATGCGCAGAGGGAAGGAGCCCGCTTTGGGCGTCCGTGACGCGCCTCACGCAAGAAGCCCCGCGACGGCGCCCGTCAGGAAGCAGGCGATCGTCCCGGCGATCAGTGCCTTCGGTCCCAACGCGACGATTTCCGCGCGGCGTTCTGGCACCATGGTGACGAGACCGCCGAGCATGATGCCGAGGCTACCGAGATTGGCGAAGCCGCAAAGCGCGTAAGTCAAGATGATGTCGCTGCGCGGCGACAACGCACCTTCGGGAAGAGCGGCCATTTCGAGATAGGCGACGAGTTCGTTGAGGACGATCTTCGTGCCCATCAACTCGCCCGCCTGTCCGGCCTCGTTCCAAGGAATGCCGATCAGCCAAGCGACGGGTGCGAGGACCCAGCCGAGGATGCGCTGCAGGCTCAAGCTCGCACCGCCGACGTCCGGCAGGAGGCCGAGTGCCTGGTTCGCCAAATGCACGAGCGCGATAGCCACGATCAGCAGCGCCGCCACGCTGACCACAAGCCGGAGACCGGCGAGCGTGCCATCGACGACCGCTTCGGCGGCGCTGGCCGCTTTCCTCTCCGGGTCCATTTGCTCCACCGTGCCGCCGGTCAGATCCCCCGGAACCATCAAGGCGGCGATGGCAACGGCGGCGGGCGCGCTAATCACCGAAGCCGTCATGAGCGTGCCGGCGGCGTCGGTCAGGACGGGCGTCAGGACCGTGGCATAGAGCACGAACATATTCCCGGCGATCGTCGCCATGCCCGCCGTCATCACCAGAAAAAGGCTCGCGCGGCTCAACTCGCGCAAATAAGGCCGGATCAGGAGCGGTGCTTCGATCATCCCGACGAAGACATTCGCGGACGCGGCGACGCCGACCGCGCCGCCGAGCCCCATGGTCCGTTCCAGCATCCAGGCGAAGCCCTGCACGATTCTTGGCAGAATCCGCCAATAAAAGAGGAGTGCGCTCAGTGCGCTGACGATCAGGATAAGCGGCAGGCCCTGAGTGGCGAGAATGAAGACGTTCTGCGGCGCCGTGGGCTCGAACGGAACGGGCCCGCCCCCGAGATAGCCGAACACGAAGGACGTTCCGGCCAGCGTCGCCTGACGCAGCGCCTCGACCGCCTTGTTGAGCCAGGACAGCGCCACCGTGACCGGCGGCACGCGCAACAGCAAGACCGCGAGAGCGAACTGCAGCGCCATCGCGCTCGCGACCACGCGGGCGGAGACCGCGTTGCGCCGTTCGCCGATCGCCCAGGCAAAGGCCAACAAGATCAAAATTCCGAGAACGCCTTGAAGCGCCTCTTGAAATGTCCCCTGCCACCACATTCGTCTTGAGATCCCCGGCGTCGCGGTTGGCCCCGTCCGACGGACTACGCGCTACGGTACAGGAGCGTCAACCGTTCGGGCGTCAACCGCATGACGCTGCGAGACTCCGGCGCGGCCGGGACGGGAATGGCCGGACAGCGTTGGCGCAAAGAACACGGTCCGTGACAGGATCCACCGGCCGGTCGCGATTTGGGTTGAGCCACGACCGCGCGGTACGCTACAAAATCTATCCGTTCAAGCTGTGAAGACGCATCTCGTGGAATCAGTCGAAAGCCAAGCAGTTGCAGCGAAACTCTCACGCTCGGCGATCTTTCTAGTCGGGACTGTGAACGAGGGCGGCGGTGCCGTTCAGACGGTTCGCAGCTTTTGCGGCGATCTTTCTGGAATTATCCGGGCCGTGGGATTCCGCGATCTCGACGGCGATCTCTCCTGCGTGATGGGGTTCGGTGCCGCGGCCTGGGGCCGGTTGTTCGGCACGCCTGCCCCGAAAGAACTGCATCCGTTCCGCGAGATCAACGGCGTCCATCACGCACCCTCGACGCCGGGCGATGTCCTTTTCCATATCCGCGCGCGGCGGCCCGACCTGTGCTTCGAACTCGCGACGCAGATCATGGTGCGTCTGGACGGCGCGGTCACCGTGGTCGACGAGACGCACGGCTTCAAGTTCTTCGACGATCGCGATGTGCTCGGCTTCGTCGACGGGACCGAGAACCCAACCGGGCAGGCTTGTCTCGATGCCGTGCTCATCGGCGAGGAGGATCCGGACTTCGCCGGCGGGAGTTACGTGATCGTGCAGAAATATCTGCATGACATGAAGGCGTGGAACGGCGTGCCGGTCGAGCAGCAGGAAAACATCATCGGACGCAAGAAGCTCTCCGACATCGAACTGCTGGATGGCGTAAAGCCGTCCTACGCACATAACGCGCTGACCTCGATCAACGACGAGAACGGCAACGCGCTCGACATCGTGCGGGACAACATGCCCTTCGGCGCGGTCGGCAAAGGCGAATACGGGACCTATTTCATCGGTTACGCGCGCTCGCCGAGCCGGACGGAGCGGATGCTGGACAACATGTTCCTTGGCGATCCGCCAGGAAATTACGATCGGCTGCTGGATTTCAGCACGCCCGTCACCGGCTCTCTCTTCTTCTGCCCCACGGTGACATTTCTCGACGGTGTGACGTCCGAGGGCGCACCCGCCGCCGGGGAGGAGCCGGAAAGCAGCGACACGCCCGGCCCGGAGCCGGCACCGCCGCGCCGCTCTGACGGCACACTCAATATCGGACCTCTGAAGCAGGAGGCATGAGAGGCATGAACAATCTCCATCGCGAACTGGCGCCAATTTCCAGCGAAGCCTGGGAGCAAATCGAAGAGGAGGCGACACGGACGCTGAAGCGCTATCTCGGCGCGCGGCGCATGGTCGATGTCCACGGGCCGAATGGATTCGATTTTTCGTCCGTCGGAACCGGCCACACCGTCAAGGCCCCCGCCTTCCGCGAGGGCATCGAGGTCTCGCGGCGCGATGTGAAGCCGTTGATTGAGCTCAGAGTGCCGTTTCAGCTCACCCGCGCGGCGATCGACGACGTGGCGCGCGGCTCGAACGACTCGGACTGGCAGCCGCTCAAGGACGCGGCCAAGATAATCGCGGCGGCCGAGGATCATGTCGTGTTCGAAGGCTATGGCGATGCGGCGATCCAAGGCATGCTGCACACGTCCAGCAATCCCGCCATGGCGCTGCCGGACCGTCTCGACGATTACCCGGAGACCATCGCGGCGGCGGTCAATCAGCTTCGGCTCGTCGGCTGCAACGGACCCTATGCGCTGCTGCTGGGGGCGGAGCCTTACACGGCGCTGACCGGCGGCAGCGAGGGCGGCTATCCCCTGCTGAAGCACATCCAGAGATTGGTGGATAAAGAGATCGTCTGGAGCCCCGCGATCAAGGGCGGGGTCGTGGTGACGACGCGCGGCGGCGATTTCGACCTTTATCTCGGCCAGGACATCTCGATCGGCTATCTCAGCCATTCGGCGGAGGCCGTCACGCTCTATCTTCAGGAAACGCTCACCTATATCACGCAGACCGCCGAAGCCGCCGTCGTTCTCACGCGCGCAGGTTAGACCGCGCCGCGCGCACGACGATCGCGGTCACCTATAGTATGTGGATTTCGGACGATCCGATGGTGCCGGCGGATCCAGGCGCTCCGGTAAGACGTTCAGAGCGCGGGACAACTGCCCGCGCTCGGCTTCTCCGTCACCGAACAGGCCGCGACCGAGGCGGCCACCCACATCGTGCTCGCGAGATAGAAGACGGAGTTGGGATCATGCCCAAATTCATCACCATCGGATATGGCGACCGGGCCGGCTACGACCGCACACCGCAGGCCGTCAGAGACGCGGCTCACGCGGAGGACGCGAGGCTGGTCTCCGGCGGCGCCGTGATGGGGATCGCCGGAACGCCGGTGCAGGTGCGCAACCCCGACGCGGCAGGCATCGAGACACGCGACGGCCCGTTCATGAGATCCGATCTACCTGTCGCCGGTTTCGCGGTGATCGACGCCGCCAGCCTGGAAGAGGCCATCGAGAAGGTCTCGCATGTTCCCTGCGCCGTCGCGCATGGCGTGGTCGAGATTTGGCCGCTGGAGTAGAGGCGCGGCGCCCCAACGGAAGGCCCGTATCCATCGCGCCGAAGAAATCCGCCGCGACGGACGGCGAAGACGGGCCCATGGCGATAGGCCGGATCGGCGCTGCTTCTCCTAGCGGCCTCTCCTGGCGCTCAAGGCGACTTCGGTCGATTGCCGCCACGCGGCGTCTTCCGCGCCGCAGCGCGACTTGCGCCCCAAAAAGGAGTATAATGAAGCGTTTCGATACGGTTCTGTCGCGGACCGGCGGATTTGCACGTCATCGGGGGTGGTCTGCACCAGCTCGAACCAAGTTCTTTGGAGGAGCGACGATGGCTGACATACATCATATCAGGAATCCCGTTGAGTGGGCTTGGGACCACGTAACCGATGCCGCCACGTCCGTGGCCTCGCTCGGGCACGTGCTGATGGGGAGCGCCAAAGCCCGGAACGCCCCTCTACCGATCGTGCGGCGAATCGGCCTCGCCGATCTCCGGGATGCGCTGGCGAAGGGCGTTGACGACTTCGAAGCTTACCGGAGCGACGTCATCTTCCTCTTCCTCATTTATCCAGTGATCGGCCTCGTGCTCGCGTGGTTGACGATCGGCAACAACGTGCTGCCGCTGCTGTTCCCCCTCGCCTCCGGATTCGCACTCCTCGGTCCGGTGGCGGCGATCGGCCTCTATGAGATGAGCCGGCGCCGGGAGCAAAGCGCCACCGTCAACTGGGCGGATGCGTTCGGCGTGACTCGCTCTCCGGCCTTCGGTGCGATGCTGTTGTTGGGGATCGGCCTCCTTGGGATCTTCTTACTCTGGCTCGCCGCGGCGTATGCCATATTTCACGTCACGGTGGGCCCCGAGCAGCCGGCCTCCATCGCGGCGTTCGCGCGCGACGTGTTCACCACGACCCCGGGCTGGTGGATGATCGCCGCCGGCATGGGCGCCGGCTTCCTATTCGCGGTGCTGGTGCTCACGATCAGCGTCGTATCCTTCCCGCTGCTGCTCGACCGCGACGTGGGACTCTACAGGGCGGTCATTACCTCCGTCCGCGCCGTCGCCAAGAATCCGGGCACCATGGCGGCTTGGGGCTTCATCGTCGCGTGCGGCCTGGCGATCGGATCGCTACCGGCATTCATTGGCCTGATCGTCGTGCTGCCCATACTCGGGCACGCCACATGGCATTTGTACCGCAAGGTGGTGGTATGAGGAGAACGCGGCCGGTGCGTCCAGGGCGTGTGGCCGGGAGCCGCCGAAGTGAACGAATCCGCCTACGAACGAGTTACCGTTCCGCACGCATTCTGGCATTGTGAAACATCCATGATGCCGATAGGGACCGCCCGATGACTTTGGTAAAGCATGTCCTCAATGCCAAGGGCCGCAAGGTCCACGTCATTTCTCCCAACGCGCTGGTGTTCGAGGCTCTTCGCATGATGGCCGACACCAATGTCGGGTCTCTGGTCGTGATGGAGGGAGAAAAGCTCGTGGGCATCGTCACCGAACGGCACTATGCGCGCCAGATCGCGCTGATGGGACGGACGTCGTCGGAAACCTCGGTCGCCGACATCATGTCGACGCACGTCGCCTGCGTCCGGCCGGACCATTCCGTCGAAGAGTGCATGGCGATCATGACCAAAAGGGGCGTACGGCATTTGCCCGTGCTGGAGCGAGGACGCGTTGTCGGGATCGTATCGATCGGCGATATGGTCAACTCCGTCATCAGCGATCAGCAATTCGTAATTGAACAATTGGAGCAGTTCATCCACGGCGGGCGGTAGCCGCGCGGCCGGTGGCAATCCAACGGTGCCGCGCGCGGTTGTCGTCAAAGCTCGCGATCCCCACATGACAACACAGACACAGGATCGATCGGACAGGTCGGTCCGAGACACGCACCGGGAGGTGCGTGATTGCGGCGCCGGCACCGGGCCAACCCACCAAACACAAAAGAACCCCGCCGGCTTAGCGAAGACGCGGATCGGGCCGAGCGCGTCACGCCGCGCCCCGATCCCATGACAGCGGCATGTGACCCCAGGTCGTCGGTCGTTCCAGCTCCGGGCACAGGCGGAAGCCCTTCGCACGGGTCCATGGCGCCCCGAAAGGAGTGCCGATATGGCAAAGGTTCTATGTGTTCTCTACGACGATCCGGCCGGCGGCTATCCGCCGGAATATGCGCGAGATGCCATCCCCGGGATCGATCACTATCCCGACGGAACGACGACGCCGAGCCCGAGCGCCGTCGACTTCAAACCGGGCGCGCTGCTCGGCTGCGTCTCCGGCGAACTCGGACTTCGCAAGTTCCTCGAGGACGGCGGTCATGAGTTCGTGGTGACGTCCGACAAGGACGGTCCCAATTCCACGTTCGAGAAGGAGCTCGTGGACGCCGATATTGTGATCTCGCAGCCGTTCTGGCCCGCTTATCTGACCGAAGAGCGGATCGCCAAGGCCAAAAAGCTAAAGCTCGCCATTACCGCTGGGATCGGTTCGGACCATGTCGATCTGCAGGCGGCCATCGACAAAGGCATCACCGTGGCCGAAGTGACGTTCTGCAACTCGATCAGTGTGGCCGAGCATGTGGTCATGATGATTCTCGCGCTCGTGCGCAATTACATCCCCTCCTATCAATGGGTCGTCAAAGGCGGCTGGAACATCGCCGATTGCGTGGAACGCGCCTATGACATCGAGGGCATGCATGTCGGCACTGTCGGGGCCGGGCGCATCGGCCTTGCGGTGCTGAAACGGCTGAAGCCGTTCGACGTGAAACTGCATTACACCGACAAGCACCGCCTGCCCGCCAATGTGGAGAAGGACCTCGGCCTCACCTACCACCCCGACGCCGATTCCCTCGTCAAGGTATGCGACGTGGTGACCGTCAACGCGCCGCTTCATCCGGGCACCGAGCATCTGTTCAACGACACGCTGATCGGCAAGATGAAACGCGGCGCCTATCTCGTGAACACCGCACGGGGCAAGATCGCCGACCGCGATGCCGTCGTGCGCGCGCTGGAGAGCGGCCAGCTTGCCGGTTACGCGGGCGATGTCTGGTTCCCGCAACCGGCGCCACGCGACCACCCCTGGCGGACGATGCCCCATCACGGCATGACCCCGCATGTCTCGGGAACCACCTTGTCCGCCCAGGCGCGTTACGCCGCCGGGACTCGCGAGATCTTGGAAGACTTCTTCGCGGGCAAGCCGCTGCGGGAGGAGTATCTGATCGTCGCCGGCGGCAAGCTGGCCGGTGCGGGCGCGCACGCCTACACGGCGGGCGACGCCACCAAGGGGTCCGAGGAAGCGGCCGAGTTCAAGAAGGCCGGCTAAGTTCGCCCGACATGAGGCCTGGCTCCGGGGTGGCCTCGACCGCGGCGGGTTCGATCCGCAAGGCGGCCCGAGCCTTCGACTGTCGAGAGGTTTCTCTAAAGGCCGCGGATCAGCCGAAGACTTGTCCCGTGATGGACCGGAACCAGTCCTCGGCGTAACCGGCCTCCAGCAGCCGGACTTTCGCCGGCGCATGGATCGGGCTGATTCCGCCGGCGCCCTCGATCTCCTCGATCATGTCCTCGCCCTGCCGGTAAACTCCGGCGATGGAAATGCCATAGCCGGGCCCGACCAGGCTGTAGCAGACGTTATCCAGCTTCGTCGGAATCGGTCCTTCGCCATTCAAGAGCCGGGCGACCTGAACCGCGCAAATCTTACCTTGCGCGTTCGCGGAGAAGGCGGACTTCGGCATCGCTCCGGCGATCGACGCATCGCCGAGAACGTGGATATTGGGCTGCAGGCGCGATTCGAACGTGACCGGATCGATCGGACACCAGCCTGTTTCGTCCGCAAGACCGGTCTCCAGCGCGATTCCCCCCGCCCGTTGCGGCGGGATGATGTTGGCGACGTCCACGCGAAACTCCCGCGTCTCCGTCACCAGCACCTTCTCCTTTGGTTTGACGGCGACGAGGGGTCCGAAATCCAGGACGCTATGCCATTCGATCAAGTCGCCGTAGAGCTCCTTCCAGGCGCGGCGAAACAGGATCTCCTTCGAGAAATATTCCTTCGCATCTAGGATGAGCAGCTTCGCGCGCGGCTTATGGATCTTCAAATAGTGCGCGATCAGGCTTGCCCGCTCGTAGGGACCCGGAGGACACCGGAACGGATTGGTGGGTGGCGCGATGGCCACCACGCCATCGTCGGGCATCGCCTCGATCTGTTTCCGCAGGAGCAAGGTCTGCGGCCCCGCCTTCCAGGCATGGGGCATGACTTCCGACGCGGCTTCGTCGTAGCCGGCGATCGCATTCCAGACGAATTCGATGCCCGGCGCCACGATCAGGCGGTCGTAGGCGAAGACGAGCCCTCCTTCCGTCCGCACCGTCTTCGCCGCGGGATCGACGCGCGCCGCCTTCTCGAACACGAGGCGCACGCCCGTGGCTTCGACGCCGCCATAGCCGAAACGCAGGACCGAGAACGGCTCCAATCCGCCGATCACGGCATTGCTGAAGGGGCAGGAACAGAACGCGCGGTTCGGCTCGATCAGCGTCACGCCGATGCGCGGATCGGCGGCACGCAGAAAGCGGGCGACGGTCGCACCGGCATAGCCGCCGCCGATCACGACGACCTTCGCGGAGGTGACCCCCGCCTTCAACCGCGAAGGCATGCCGGCGAGAAAAGCCGCGGTGGCGGCCGTCGCCAAGAACCGGCGGCGGGTCGGTTTGCCCGGGGCGGCGTTCATGCGGGAGCGCGCCCGCGCCAAGAAAAAGGTCTGCCTCCGAGCATCAATGCGCGGTCCCTTGGCTAGCGAGGTAGTTCGATAGAAGCGCGATCTCCGCGTCGTCGTAACCCTTGGCGAGCCGGTTCATCACCGTGCCATCGCGCTGGCCCGAGCGAAAAGAGAGAAGCAAATCACGGGTCTCCGCCGCTGGACGGCCGTAAATCGACGGAAAACCGCCTTCGGTTACGGCCTTGACGTGACAACCCGAACAGGTGGCGGCCAGAAGAGCGGCCTTGACCTCGGCCGAGGTCACCGGCGCCAGGTCCGGCGGGCCGGATATAGCGGGGGCCGGCAGAACAACCAGGCCGATCGCTAGGAGAAACGACCTCACAACGGCCCTCCCGATCGCAATGATCCTCTCGGGCAGAGGGAATGCGGGACCTCGTCCCCTCTTCGCTTTCACCACCAGCGCCCGCTGGGTGCAACCCGATCGACCGAAGAATCGTTTAGTGGCGCACCCGACAAGATTCGAACTTGTGACCTCTGCCTTCGGAGGGCAGCGCTCTATCCAGCTGAGCTACGGGTGCTACGCAGACTCTGGGCCGGACCCTATCTAAACCGCAAAACTTAAGCAACGGCGCACAGCGTCAGGGCTTGGGCGGACGACACGCACCGGAACGCCCGCTATGCGGCGACTTGACGCGCCGTATCATAGGCGTCACCTATTTCACGCAATCACAACGGAAGGCTGGGCGGCCCATGGCGGACAAGAAGAAGGTTATCGTAATCGGCGGCGGCTTTGGCGGCATCTTCGCCGCTAAGTCCTTGGAAAAGCTGGGCCGCGGCCTCGTCGATGTCGAGCTCATCAACAACAACAATTATTTCGTGTTCCAACCGCTCCTCCCCGAAGTGGCCTCGTCCAATCTGAACGCGTCAGACGCCGTGGTGCCCCTGCGGCAGCTCTTGAAGCGGGTGCAGGTCCGCCAGGCGCGGGTCATGGGAATCGATTTCGACCGGAAGGTCGTCATCGTCATCCAGGGTGCGCGGATGACGCCGGTGGAACTCCCTTACGACGAACTCGTCATTGCGCTCGGCACGGGGGTGGATCTCGACCGGATTCCAGGCATGGCCGACCATGCCCTGACGATGAAGGACCTGACCGACGCGGATGTCCTGCGGACCCATGCCATCGGTTGCCTGGAAACGGCGGACGTGACGACGGACAGGGTGGTCAAGGATCAGCTCCTGACCTTCGTCGTGGTGGGCGCAGGCTTCTCCGGCGTCGAGACCGCGGCGGAGCTGAACGAGCTGATAACCCGCGCGTTGCGCTACTACCGCAACATCAAACGCGAAGACATTCGCATGTATCTCGTCGAATTCGCGCCGCGTATCCTGCCGACCTTCCCGGCCGAGCTCGCCGACTACGCGACGGAGAATCTCCGTGCGAACGGCATCGAGGTCTTGACCGGAGTCGGCACCAAATCCGCAACCGCCACAGGTGTCGAGCTGACCGACGGCCGTATCATCAACACGTCCACCGTGGTGGCCACGATCGGCAACGGACCGCATCCTCTGGTGCAGGCGCTCGGTCTCGACATGCATTGGGGCCGCATCAGGACCGACCGCTACATGCAGGTGCCCGGACACGACCACGTATGGGCCTTGGGCGACGCGGCGCTGATCCCGCTCAACGACGATCCGAAGGAAGACCCGGCGGACTACGCAACGCAAACCGCGCAATTCGCCGTGCGCGAGGGCTCTCAGCTCGCGGCGAACCTGGTGGCCAAATTGAAAGGCGAGGAGATGAAGCCCTTCGCCTACAAGTCGAAGGGCTCGCTCGCCTCGCTCGGCATGAGCAAGGCCGTCGCCGATGTCTATGGGGTGAAGATGTCGGGTATCCTGGCCTGGCTGTTGTGGCGCGGCTTCTATCTGTCATTCCTGCCCGGGTTCATCGCGAAGCTCCGCGTCGGGCTGAACTGGCTCATCAATGCCGTCATGCCGCCCAATATCGTGCAGCTCCGCATCCGGCCGCCGGCGACGCGTTACATCCATTTTTGGAAGGGCGACAAAGTCTTCGAACCCGGCATGCTGATCGACGGCTTCTATACGGTGGTGAATGGCCGCTTCAAGCTGACCATCGACAATCCCGAAACGGGCGAGCACTTCGAGAAGGAATTTCGGCCCGGCGATCATTTCGGCGAGCGCGTCCTGCTCAGATCGCATTTGCGGACGGGGCTGGTCGAAGCGCTGGAGGACGGCTTGCTGCTCTTCACGGCGCAGAAAGACTTCCGGCGGTTCGCCCGCGCCTTCCCGGCTCTGCGCGAATATTTCAAAGGCTACATCGAAGAGACGTTCGGCGGCACGGACAAGGCCTTCGCCCCCGGCAATGTCGAGGACATGGACGAAAAAGAACCGCGCACATAAGGGGCCTTTTGCGTTTCCCGGCGGGCGGGGCAGGCCTTGCCCCTCCCACACGCGGCGCGCAATCCCTATAGTCCCTAGGCCATGACCACAAAGAACAGCACCTCTTCCGGCGCCGGCAAACCGGCCGGACCGGGCGACCATGTCTATTTGATCGACGGATCCGGATATATCTTCCGCGCCTATCATGCCCTGCCGCCGCTGACCCGTCCCTCGGACGGCCTGCCGATCGGCGCGGTGCACGGCTTTTGCGGGATGCTGTGGAAGCTCTTGCGCGAGACGGGCGAGCTCGCCCCGCCGACCCATATGGCGGTGATCTTCGATTATTCGGCGAAGACGTTCCGCTCCGACCTGTTCGACGGCTACAAGGCCAACCGCCCGGATGCGCCGGAGGACCTCATTCCCCAGTTCCCGCTCGTCCGGGACGCGGTACGCGCGTTCAACGTCGCGTGCATCGAGAAGGAAGGCTACGAGGCCGACGACCTCATCGCCACTTACGCGATGCAGGCGCGCGCGGCCGGCGCGGACGTGACCATCGTGTCGTCCGACAAGGATCTGATGCAGATCGTCGGCCCCGGCATCGTCATGTACGACACCATGAAGAACAAGGTGATAGACGACGAAGGGGTGATCGAGAAATTCGGCGTGCCGCCCTCCAAGGTCATCGAGGTGCAGGCGCTGATCGGCGATACGTCGGACAACGTGCCGGGCGTGCCGGGCATCGGCGTCAAGACGGCGGCGCTGCTCATCGACGAATATGGCGACCTCGACACGCTTCTCGCGCGTGCCTCCGAGATCAAGCAGAACAAGCGCCGCGAGAACCTGATCGCATTTGCCGACCAGGCGCGGCTGTCACGCACGCTCGTGACGCTCGACACCGAAACGCCGCTCGACGTGCCCCTCGCGGAGGCCGCGGTACAGCCGCCGGAGCCCGAGGCACTCCTCGGCTTCATGCGCGAGATGGAGTTCACGACGCTCACGAAGCGTGTAGCTGAGGGTCTTGGCGCATCTCTGCCCGAGGGCATGGACAAGCCGAAAAAGACGGCCCGCAAGAAGAAGGACGACTACGACCACCCCTTGCGGCAAAGCCCGCGCGGCGCGACCGGGCCGTCCCGCGACATCGCCGTTCAGGGCGGGTCGCCGAGAGAGCTGGCCGCCGAACGCCAAGGGCGCATCGAGGACATTCCCTTCGACCGGGGCGCCTATGAGACGGTGACGGACACCGCGCGCCTGGCCGAGCTCTTGGAGCACGCACGCGATCAGGGCTACGCCGCGCTGTCGGTGAAACGCGAGGCGGCCGATCCGATGACCGGCGATATCACCGGCATCGCTCTGTCGCTCGCGCCAGGTCAAGCGGCCTATGTGCCGATGTCCCACCGCGCGGACGATGGGCTCGATCTCGGCGGCGAAACGCAGATCGTGCAGATTCCGCCGGGCGAGGCGCTGCCGCTGCTGAATCCGCTGCTCGAAGACGACGCGCTGCTCAAGGTCGTGCCCGACGCAAAGTCCGCCATGGTGGCGCTCGCCCGCTACGGCATCGCGCTTCGGGCCGTCGACGATCCGGCCCTCGTCTCCTATGCGCTCGATGCGGGGCGCGCGGATCACAGCCCGGCAAAACGCGCCGCGTCTCTGTTCGGCCATACCTGCCTCACCGAGAAGGAGGTGCTGGGCACGGGCAAGGCCGCGATACCGTTCGACCGCGTCGGGGTGGCCCGAGCCACGGAAGCCGCGGGCGAGGAGGCCGACGTGGCCTTGCGTCTGTGGACGGTGCTGAAGCCGCGGCTGACGGCCGATCACGTTGCCACCGTCTACGAGACGCTTGAGCGCCCCTTGCAGCCGGTCCTCGCGGACATGGAGCGCGCGGGCATCAAGGTGGAGCGCGCGACGCTGGCGCGGCTCTCCGGCAGTTTCGCGCAGACCATCGCGCGGCTCGAGGACGAGATTCGCGAACTCGCGGGCGAGGACTTCAATATCGGCTCGCCGAAGCAGCTCGGCGAGATCCTGTTCGACAAGATGAGCCTGCCCGGCGGACGCAAGACCAAGACCGGCGCCTGGAGCACGGACGCCGCCGCGCTGGAGGAACTGGCCGCCGAGGGCCACGACCTGCCGCAGAAAATTTTGGAATGGCGGCAGCTTGCCAAGCTGAAAAGTACGTATACGGACGCTCTGCCCGCCTATATCAACGTCGAGACCGGCCGCGTGCATACGCGTTATGTCCTCGCTTCGACCACGACGGGACGCCTCGCCAGCCAAGAGCCGAACCTCCAGAACATTCCGGTCCGCACGAAAGAAGGCCGCGAGATCCGCAAGGCCTTCGTCGCCGAGCCGGGCAAGACGCTGATCAGCGCCGACTACAGCCAGATCGAACTGCGCGTCCTCGCCCACATGGCCGACACGCCGACCTTGCGCCAAGCGTTCGCCGACGGGCTCGACATTCACGCCATGACCGCGTCGGAGATGTTCGGCGTGCCGATCGAAGGCATGGACCCCGGCGTGCGGCGCCGGGCCAAGGCGATCAATTTCGGCATCATCTACGGCATCTCGGCCGTCGGGCTCGCGGCGCAGCTCGGCATCCCGCGCGGCGAGGCGGCCGCGTACATCAAGACCTATTTCGAGCGCTTTCCCGGCATCAAGGACTACATGGAGGCGACCAAGGCGGAGGCGCGGCATGCGGGCTTCGTCTCGACCCTGTTCGGGCGGAAGGTCCACTACCCTGAGATCAACATCAAGAATCCGTCTCTGCGCGGGAACTACGAGCGCGCGGCGATCAACGCGCCGATCCAGGGCTCGGCCGCCGACATCATCCGCCGCGCCATGATCCGCATGCCGCAGGCCCTAGAGGACGCGGGACTCAATGCGCGCATGCTGCTGCAGGTCCACGACGAACTCATCTTCGAAGCACCGGAAGCCGAGGCGGAAGCCACCATGGCGGTCGCGCGCGACATCATGGAATCGGCGCCGGAGCCCGCCCTCCAGCTCAAGGTGCCGCTGAAAGTCGACGCCCGCGCCGCCGGCAATTGGGAGGCCGCGCATTAGCCTGCGCGGGTCGCACCTCATCGAAACTCGCTCGCGCCATCGCTATGGACAAAGTGCGCCATTGATAGGCTGAGGCTATTGCGGCAGATGATGGGCCATGAAGCCCAAGCTGCTCACCACGCTCAAAACCTATACGCGCGAAGAGTTCCTGCACGACGCCATCGCCGGCGTGACCGTGGCGCTGGTGGCGATTCCGCTTGCCATTGCCATCGCCATCGCGTCGGGGGCCGATCCCGCCAAGGGCATCGTCACGGTGATCGTGGCGGGGCTTCTGGTCTCGCTGCTGGGCGGCAGCCGGGTGCAGATCGGCGGCCCGACCGGCGCCTTCATCGTCGTGGTCTACGGGGTCATCGCCACCCACGGCTATGACGGGCTCGTGCTCGCGACCTTCATGGCCGGGCTCATCCTGCTCCTGGCCGGAGCGCTGCGGGCGGGCAGCCTGATTCAGTACATCCCGGAAGCCGTCATCAACGGCTTCACCATCGGCATCGCCATCATCATCGCCACGAGCCAACTGAAGGACTTTTTCGGGATCACCACCGGCGATCTTCCAGCCGAGTTCGTGGCCAAGGTCTCCGCGCTGTGGGCCGCGCGCGGCACCGCCACCCTTGCCGCGCTGCTGGCCGGCGTCACCACGCTCGTCTCCATCGTGCTGCTGCGCCGGGTCCTGCCGCGTTGGCCGTGCACGATCATCGTCGTTGCCGCCGTCTCGACGATCGCCTATCTGACGGAGCTGCCGGTCGACACGATCGAATCGCGCTACGGCGCGCTGCCGCAAAGCCTGCCGCCGATGGCGCTGCCCGCCTTCTCGGTCGAGAAAATCGTCGAACTCCTGCCGAGCGCGCTGATCATCGCCTTCCTCGCGGGCGTCGAATCGCTGCTCTCCGCCATGGTGGCGGATCGCATGATCGGCGGGTCGTACCGGCCCAACGCCGAGGTGATCGCCCAAGGCGCCGCCAATATCGGCTCGGCGCTGTTCGGCGGACTTCCCGCGACCGGCGCCATCGCGCGCACGGCGAAGAATGTCCGCGCCGGAGGGCGGACGCCCGTCGCCGGGATCATCCATGCGCTTACGGTGCTCGCGATCATGCTGGCGGCCGCGCCGCTCGCGGGCAAGCTCGTGCTGCCGGCGCTTGCGGCGCTCCTCATCCTGACCGCCTGGTATATGAGCGAGCCGCATAAATGGCGGGGATACATGTCCGGACGCCTGTCCGACCGCCTCCTGCTGGTCCTGACGCTTGTGCTGACGGTCCTGACCAATCTCACCATCGCCATCGCCGTCGGCGTCGCCGTGGGGCTTGCCATCCGGCTTCGCCGCCGTCAGGTTCCGCCTGCGGACTGGCAGGTTCCGGAACGCTAGCGGCTTTCATCGCCACAAGCGGGCCGGGCTCGCTGGCCGCAGGGCCATCCCGTCCGTGTCTCGATTGAAACCATGCTGAGCGTCTTCATTCTTCTCGCCGTCGTGGCGGTCGCGGCCTTGATGGCGTGGCCACGGCTTGCGAACGATCCGCTCTGGCGCGCGACGCTGACGCCCCTGGCCTCCATCATCGGGTCCGGCTTTCTCGTGCTCGGGCCGATCCTCGACGACCGCTTCGGCGCCTATGGGCTGCTGGCCATGGTTGCTCTATGCGCGCTGGCGGCACTGTTCGGCTGGGCCATCCGCTACAACATCGCCGCCCGCGATGCGTCCCCCGGCGCGCTAGGCCCGGCCGTGGAGCGCATGGAGACCGCCGCGTCCTGGGTGCTCGCCTTCGCCTACATCATTTCGGTGGCCTATTACCTCAACCTGTTCGGAGCCTTCGGCGTCAGCCTCACGCCGGCCGACAACACGTTCGACGCGAAGCTCCTCACCACGGCGATGTTCGGTCTCATCCTGGCGGTCGGCTGGACGCGCGGCTTTTCGGCGCTGGAGCGGCTGGAGCAAGTCTCCGTCGGGATCAAGCTCGCCGTCATCGCCGGTCTTTTGGTGGGCCTTGCGATGTTCTTCGGCAACAAGGCGCTCTCCGGCGGGCTCGTCTTGAATCCGCCCGCAGTGAGCGGCTGGCAGGCGGTGTCGCTTCTGTTCGGCCTGATCGTCACGGTGCAAGGTTTCGAGACCTCGCGTTATCTCGGCGAGACCTATTCGGCGAAGACGCGCATCTCGTCCATGCTGCTCGCCCAGATCGTCTCGACGGCGATCTATCTCACCTATATCGGGCTGATCACATTCGTCTTCACGCGCAGCGAACTGAAATTCTCCGAGACGGCGATTGTCGACATGATGGATCTGGTCGCGCCGATCCTGCCCGTCCTGCTGGTGGCGGCCGCGCTCAGCGCGCAGCTCAGCGCGGCGGTGGCGGACACGAGCGGCTCCGGCGGCCTGTTCGAGGAACTGACGAACGGGACGGTCTCGAGCCGTCTCGGCTATCTGCTGCTGATCGTGACCGGCATCGCCCT
Organism: Hyphomicrobiaceae bacterium UBA7697; assembly: GCA_002482645.1. Taxonomy (GTDB): domain Bacteria; phylum Pseudomonadota; class Alphaproteobacteria; order Rhizobiales; family Methyloligellaceae; genus Methyloceanibacter. Next base: position 218,465 of record DLGJ01000005.1, on the reverse strand, counting down.
AACCTGGGCCGCCGACGTGTTCCAGATCATCGCCTATGCCTCGCGGGCCTTCGCGCTTTACTACGCGATTCAATCCGCCATTGCGGCGAAGATCGCACACGACAGAAAGCCGTTCGGCGCCCGGGCGATCGTCTATAGCGCCCTCGCCGGGCTCGGCCTCGCCATGGCCGTGTTCGGAACGGCGGTGGAAGGCGGCTAAACGCCAGGACCGTCAGGCGCCCGGCAACCGGTCGAGCCAATCCTTGAACAGCGCGCGGCCCGCTACGTTCGTCGCCGGCGCGTGGCGCGCGGTCTCGGCGCGCATCTCGTTCAGGTCGACTTTGGAATTGGCGAGTTCCAGCGTGTGGCCGATCAGCCAACGTTCCATGTCTTGTTCCGGAAGCTCCACGTGGAACTGGAGTGCAAGAACGTTGGGACCGTAGGCAAAGGCTTGATTGGGCGTGATCGATGTCGAGGCGAGCCGTGTCGCGCCGGACGGCAGATCGAAGGTATCGCCGTGCCAGTTGAGAATGTGCCGTCCCTCCAATACGCCAAGAGGAGAGTCCTTACCGTCTTCGGACAAGATCAACTGGTCCCAGCCGAGTTCCTTCTCCTTGCCAGGATAGACGCGGGCCGCAAGCACGGCCGCGAGCGCCTGCGCGCCAAGGCAGATGCCGACGACCGGAATGTCTTTCTTGACCACCCCCTCGATGGTCTGGAGCTCGCCTTTCAGGAACGGATAGCGGTCGAACTCGTAGACGCTGATGGGACCGCCGAGAACCAGGACGAGGTCCGCATCCAGCGCCGGGGAAAGATCGTCGCGGCCCGCCTGCAAATAGGTCAGCCCGACACCGCGCTCGTCGAGCACCGGTTCGAGAATGCCCGCGTCCTCGAAGGCGACGTGGTAGATGGCGACAGCATTCTTCATGACGATCTCCGTGCAAATCCTATCGGGCGATCTTCCCGCGTGCGCCGTCTCGTCTGTTGTCACCTTGCGACGGGAGCTTGACGATTTACGACGGCTCGACGGTTAGAGGACAACAGCCGTCCCTTGGCGGCGGGGATCGCCCGCGCCTTCGCCCCCGCGCTTCTCGTGCCAGCGCGCCACATGCACGCCGCCGAAGAACAGGTTCCGGTCGGGCCAGGCCTTGGCCTTCTCGCCGTGCGCACGGAACGTGGCCTCTTCTCCTTCCGAGAACCCCGGCTCGAAGCTCACAGTCCCGCAACGCTCAACATGGACGCGCGGCGCGCCCACGGCGTCTTCGACGCTCATGCCGTGAGCGATCAGATTGACGACGACCTGGAGGATCGCCGTGCGGATGCGGTTCGACCCGCCGGTGCCGAGCGCGGTCACGGTGCCGTCCGGCTCCAGCAGGATCGCCGGCGCCATCATGGAGGACATGCGCACCCCTTCCGGCCAGACGCCGGGGGCGCCGCCCGCCACGTCCTCCTCGCCCAGCATGTTGTTGAGCATGAAGCCGTGATTGCCGACGATGAAGCCGTTACCTTCGCCGTTGGAGAGGCTAACGGCCGCGGCATTCCCGTCGCCGTCGATCACGCTGATATGGGTCGTACCGCGATAGGCCTGCGGCGCGGCGGACGTGGCGGATGCGGCGGCGATTTCGCGCGCGAGAGCACCGCTCGCGAGCCGCGCCGCCAAGTCCGGACCGTAAGCGCGGCGCGCGTCGTTGGTTGCGGTCATCGCCGCGCCGAGGGCGCGCGCGTCGATCGTGCCGCCCGCCTCGACGAGACCCGCGAGATAGGAAAGACCGAAAGCGATCAGGGCCCCGCCCGCCGAAGGCGGCGGGTTGAGTGCGACGGACGCCCCGCCGAAGCGCCACAGCAGCGGCTCGCGCAGACGAACCTCGTAACGCTTCAAATCCTCCAGCGTGAGATAACCGCCCCGGTCGCGGGATTGGGCGGCGATGGCCTGGCCGATATCCCCGTCGGTGAAGAGCCGCGCGCCGTCCTCGGCCAGCCATTCGAGAGTTTCGGCGAGACCTTCGTTCCGGAACGTCGCGCCCTCTTCGAGAAGCTCCCCGCCCGGCGCGAAGATCGCCCGCGCTTCGGCGCTCTCCTTCAGGATCGGCGCGATCACCGTGAAGAGATAGGCCTGGAAGCGCGTCAGGGGAAAGCCCTGCTTGGCCGCGCGCACGGCCGGTTCGACGAGGCGTTTCATGGGGAGGCGCGCATAGGCTTCGTGCATGGCGAACAGGCCTTGCGCCAGGCCCGGGGTCGCGCTCGACCCCAGCCCGATATGGAACTCCTGGGTCGCGGGTCCGAAATCCGCATGGATCGGGAAGAACGAGACGTCCTTTTCGGCGCGCCGCTTCAGCGGCGTCTCCACGAAAAAGTCGAACAGCCTCGCGTCGCGGCGCCCGGCCTCGCGCGCCATCAGAAAACCGCCTCCGCCGGGCGATGCGAACACCGCTTCGGCGACGAAGCTCATGCACACGCCGGCGATGGCCGCGTCGAAGGCATTGCCGCCGTCGGCAAGGATCTCGGCCGCGGCCTGAGCAGTCAGGGAATGACCGGCCGCGACGACATTTCGCGTCTTCTTCATCGGGAATGTGCGTAAGGCGCGGCGCCCGCTTCGGCAAGCGCCGGATGATTCAAACGCGCCGGCGGAAACGATGTGTCAAACGAGTCATGGCCGGGACGGAGCCCGGCCATGACGGCAGTCTGCTTCGAAGTATGTGGCGTCAGCCGAGACGCTTTTCGAGCGCGGCGAGTTCGTCCTTCAGACCGGCCGGAAGCTTCTCGCCGAAGGTCTCGAAGTGCTCCTTGATCGAGGGGACTTCCGCCTTCCAGCCTTCCACGTCGATGCTCAGCAGCTCCTTCAGGTCCGCGGCGTCCACGTCCAGCCCCTCGGTATCGAGCGCCCCTTCCGCCGGCACCTTGCCGAGCGGGCTGTCGACCGCCTCGGCGTTGCCGTCGCAACGCTCGAAGATCCATTTCAGGACACGGGAGTTCTCCGCGAAGCCGGGCCACAGGAACTTGCCTTCGGGGCTCTTCCGGAACCAGTTCACGTAGAAGATCTTCGGCATCTTGTCGCCGCCCTTCTCGCCGACCTTCAGCCAATGGGCGAAGTAATCGCCCATGTGGTAACCGCAGAAGGGCAACATCGCCATCGGGTCGCGGCGGACGGTTCCGAGACCGCCCGTGGCGGCGGCCGTCTTCTCCGAGGCCATGATGGACCCCAGGAACGTGCCCTGCTGCCAATCGGCGGCTTCCATCACCAGCGGCACCACCGAGGCCCGGCGGCCGCCGAACAGGATGGCGTCGATCGGCACGCCTTTGGGATCTTCCCATTCCGGCGCGATGACCGGGCATTGGCCGGCCGGTGCCGTGAAGCGCGAATTGGGATGCGCGGCCGGACGATCCGACTCCGGCGTCCACGAGCGGCGCAGCCAATCTGTCGTGTGTGCCGGCGGCTCGTCCGTCATGGACTCCCACCAGACATCGCCGTCGTCGGTGAGGGCGACGTTGGAATAGATGCAGTTCGCATCGAGCGTCCGCATGGCGTAGTAGTTGGACTTGTCCGACGTGCCCGGCGCGACGCCGAAGAATCCGGTTTCAGGATTGATCGCGTAGAGACGCCCGTCTTCGCCGAACTTCATCCAGCAAATGTCGTCGCCGATCGTCTCGGCCTTCCAGCCGGGGATGGTCGGGTTCAGCATTGCGAGATTGGTCTTGCCGCAGGCGCTCGGGAAGGCGGCCGCGATATATTTCACTTCGCCTTTCGGATTGGTGAGCTTGAGGATGAGCATGTGCTCGGCGAGCCAGCCCTCGTCGCGGGCCTTCACGGAGGCGATGCGAAGCGCGTGGCATTTCTTGCCGAGCAGCGCGTTGCCGCCATAGCCGGAGCCATAAGACCAAATCTCCCGGGTTTCCGGGAAGTGGCAGATATACTTGGTCTCGTCGCACGGCCACGGCACGTCGGCCTGAGATTGGGACTTCAGCGGTGCCCCCACCGTGTGCATGCCGCGGACGAAATCGTCGCTGTCGCCGAGCGCCTTCCAGACGGCATCGCCGACGCGCGTCATGATATGCATGTTCGCGACGGCATAGGCGGAATCGGTGACCATCACGCCGATACCGGCGATGGGCGAACCGATCGGGCCCATGGAATACGGGATCACATACATGGTGCGGCCCTGCATGGCGCCGTCATACAGCTTCCGCATGGTCTCCTTCATCTTTGCCGGATCGGACCAATTGTTGGTCGGACCGGCGTCCTCCTCCTTCTCGGAGCAGATGAAGGTTTGATCCTCCACGCGCGCGACATCCCTGGGGTCGGAACGGACGAGGATCGAGTTGGGACGCTTCTCCGGATTCAGCCACATCGCGGTTCCGCCGTCGACCAAAGCCTTCAGCATCGCCTGATACTCTTCCTTGGAGCCGTCGCACCAATAAACCTGCTCGGGTTTGAACAACTCCTTTGCTCCTTCCACGAAATCCAAAACCTTCTGGTTCGTGGTGGGAGCTACTTTCGACTGAATATTCATGCGGTTTCGTCCCTAATCTTTCAGTTGATGGTATTTTCGGTCGACTTAGCTAAACTCAACAATGTTGCGGTAACAAGAAACTGCCGATCGGCAAGGCGCCACAGGCCGATCCTCGGTTCGAGATTAACTTGGGGAACCCAGCTTGGCCCTCGCGTCATCGACAAGGCGGATAAGCTCCTTCCTGGCATCGTGTGACGTCAGCACCCGAGTTGCGAACGGTATTCTCAGCCCGGCGGTTCCGCGCAGGAGGTCGCACCCTTCGGGATCGAGGCCCGTCATCGTCCATTGCGAAGCCGGATCGGCGGCTTCGCCTCCAAAGGCTTGCGCATACAGCGCGAGCGCATCGGCATGATCCTCGTTCATGTGTGCCACGATGCCGCCCTCCGCCGCAAGGACCTCATCGGCGCCCGCGAGCGGAATCAGAAGATCCTCCGGCGCCAAATCCACGATACGCCCAAAGCCGCCGATGAAATGAGCACCTTCCACGCGCAGCGTCCAATAGGAAAAGTCCGGGAAATCGGCGTAAAATCCAGCCTGGGCCTGGCGCGCTAGAAAGCGGCGCGCCGCCGCCGGATCGTCGGTCTTTTCCGCCCGCCCGCTCAATGTGAGACGCGCGCCCTGCAGCGGATCTCCTCCCCTTCCGCTCCCGCCGTCGGTGCCGTCGATCAGAATTGCCGCCCGCGGATCGTGCACGAGATTGCGCGTGTGGCGGGCAAGCGTCGAAATCAGGAAAAGCGGTGCGCCTGCCGCATCCGTGGCCAGCGTGACGAGAGAGGCGTAGGGCGCGCCGTCCGGACTATCCAAGGTCGCCAGGGAGGCTTTGAAGGATTCCCGGATCAATTTGCGGGCTTCGGCCGCGATCGCCGTTTTGTCAGGGTGTTCAGGAGAGTTATTTACTTGCGCCATAACGGTTTTTGTTGCATCCCGGTATCGATGGGTGTGGCGCAAAGTACAACAAGCTTTGCCCCGATGCTGCCACTGTTTTCGCGCAGCCCTAAGAGCATATCACCCAGTAAATCGCGTACAGCGCGCAAAAAGGCCCCCCTATGCCAACTATTGCTCTTGTCGACGACGACAGAAATATCCTCACCTCCTTGCGCATGGTGCTCGAGGCGGAAGGCTACAAGACCCAGACCTACAACGACGGCGCGAGCGCGCTGGACGGATTGTTCGAAAGCCCCCCGGACCTCGCGATCCTCGACATCAAGATGCCGCGCATGGACGGCATGGAGCTCCTGCGCCGCCTGCGGCAGCGGACGGAGATGCCGGTGATCTTCCTCACCTCGAAGGACGAGGAGATCGACGAGTTGTTCGGCCTCAAAATGGGGGCGGACGACTATATCCGGAAGCCGTTCCCCCAGCGCCTCTTGATCGAGCGGGTCAAGGCCGTGCTGCGGCGCTCTCAGCCCCGCGATACGGCGCAGGCCGTCGAGGACAAGTCGAAGGTCCTGGAGCGCGGCAAGCTGAAGATGGACCCGGAGCGCCATACTTGTGTGTGGGACGGCCTGCCCGTGACCCTCACCGTGACCGAGTTTCTGATCCTGCAGGCGCTGGCACAGCGGCCGGGCGTGGTAAAAAGCCGGGACGCGCTGATGGATGCGGCCTATGATGACCAAGTGTATGTCGACGACCGCACCATCGATAGCCACATCAAGCGGTTGCGTAAGAAATTCAAGGCCGTCGACCAGAGCTTCGATGTGATCGAGACGCTTTATGGTGTGGGCTACCGGTTCAAGGAATAGCAGGCGAGACCGATGACTGCCGAGGCCGAAAGGTCCTGGCAGCAGGACCCCGCGACGATGCGGAACCGTGCCATGCGCATGGGCCGGGCGGGTCTTTATTGGCTGAAGCGGCTTTCGCGCTGGCTCGGCCAGCATCGGCCGTTCCGCCACGGGTTTTCGAGCCTCACGCGCCGGATCGTCGTGCTCAATCTGATTGGGCTCGCCATCCTCGTCTCGGGCATTCTGTACCTCAATCAGTTCCGCGCGGGTTTGATCGACGCCAAGGTGCAGAGCCTTCAGACCCAAGGAGAGATCATCGCGCGTGCGATCGCGGCGTCGGCCGGTGTCGACGCGAGCGACTCCGAGGTCGATGCGGAGGCGCTACTCGAAAAGGAAATCGGCCAGTCGGGATTCAACACCGGCGATGCGTTTTCCAATGCCCTTGGATTCACGATCGACCCGGAGCGCGCCGCGCCCATCCTGCGTCCCTTGGTGAAGCCTACCGGCAGCCGGGCGCGCATCTACGATCGCGACGGTGCGTTGATCCTCGATTCGGACACGTTCTATTCGCGCGGCGAGGTTCTGCGCTACGACCTGCCACCGCCCGAGACCTCCGAACCCGATGCATTGACCACGTTCTGGAACGCGGTGGCCAATCAGTTCCAGCCCACGGATCTGCCGGTCTACAAGGAGATCGGAACGGTCAACGGCAAGGCCTATCCGGAAGTGGCGACGGCGCTGACGGGCACCTCGGTGCCGATCGTCCGCAAGAACGACAAAGGCGAAATCGTCGTTTCGGTTGCCGTCCCGGTCGAGAGGATGCGGGCCGTGCTCGGCGTGCTTCTCCTGTCCACGCGAGGCGGCGACATCGACAAGATCGTCGCGGCCGAGCGCTGGAGCATTTTCCGCGTGTCGATCTTCGCCGCGGCCGTGACCGTGGTGTTGTCCTTGATCCTGGCCAACACGATCGCCGGTCCCATGCAGCGGCTGGCGGCGGCGGCCGAGCGTGTCCGGCACAGCGTCAAGGCGCGCGCCGAGATTCCCGACTTTACCGACCGGTCCGACGAGATCGGCCATCTGTCCGGCGCGCTGCGCGACATGACGGCGTCTCTCTATAGCCGCATCGACGCGATCGAAAGTTTCGCCGCCGACGTGGCGCATGAATTGAAGAACCCCTTGACCTCGCTTCGAAGCGCGACCGAGACCCTGCCGCTTGTCAAGGACACGGAGTCGCGCGAACGGCTGATGGAAATCATTCAGCACGACGTGAAGCGGCTGGACCGGCTCATCAGCGATATCTCGGATGCCTCGCGGCTCGATGCGGAACTGGCGCGCGAAGACGCCGGTCCCGTCGACATGGACGAGCTCTTGCGCGCGACCGTTTCGCTCTACAACGATATCCATCGCGACGGCCTTCCCGAGGTCGGGCTCGAAATCGCGCGCGTGCAGGGCACCTATCCCTACCGCGTGTTCGGCCATGACAGCCGCCTGCACCAAGTCATGGTCAATTTGATCGAGAACGCAATTTCCTTCTCGCCGCCGCGCGGACGCGTGACCATCAAGGCGCAACGCCGCGGGCCCCAAATCGAGGTGCGTGTCGAGGACGAAGGACCCGGCATTCCGCCGGAGAATCTCGAACGCATTTTCGAGCGCTTCTACACCGACCGGCCGCACGAGAATTTCGGCCAGAACTCGGGCCTCGGTCTCAACATTTCCCGTCAGATTGTGGCGGCCCATGGCGGCCGCCTTTACGCGGAGAACCGGCCGCCGCGAGACGGCACGCCCGCCGGCCCCGATGGAAAGCCTCCGCGGAGCGGCGGGGCGCGCTTCGTCATCCGGCTTGCCGCCGCGTGAGGAGCCGAAAATTTGCCATGAAACCGGAATTCGTCCACGGCACGTGTATCGCGCTCGGCTCCAATGCCGCATTGCTTCGCGGACGTTCGGGTTCGGGGAAGTCGGACCTCGCCTTGCGCTTCCTCGCGCTTCCCGACGAGAACGGCGCCGCGCACCGGCTGGTCGCCGACGACCAAGTGTCTCTCGCGGCGATGGCCGATGGCATCGTCGCGTCGGCGCCGGAGACGCTGGCGGGACTGATCGAGGTCAGGGGACTTGGCATTCAACCGGCCCCTCGTCTCGCCTCCGCGCGGCTCGTACTCGTGTGCGATCTCGTGAACGCGGACGATGTGCCGCGCATGCCGCGGGATCCCTGGGAACGCACGGTGCTCGCCGGGGTTGAATTACCCGTGCTGAAAGTCGCGCCCTTCGAAGCATCGGCGCCATTGAAGCTTCGAATGGCGATTGTCAACGCCACGGCGCACTTGCGTGCGACCGAACAATAGGGTTTACGAAGGCGGGTTCGGGCTTGCGCAGTCCGCATTAGCCCGACCAAGATAGCGCCCTTCGGCTGGGCAGCAATCATCCCAGAGGTAGCATGATCGGCGTTGTCATCGTGACCCACGGAAATCTGGCGTGCGAATTTCGGGCGGCGCTGGAACACGTGGTCGGACCTCAAGAGCAAGTCGAAACGATTTGTATCGGACCGGACGACGATCTCGACGCGCGGCGCGCCGATATGCTGGCCGCGCTCGCAAAGGTCGACTCCGGCGACGGCGTGGTCGTTCTCACCGATATGTTCGGCGGCTCGCCGTCGAACCTGGCGATCTCCGCCATGGAGAAGCCCGATGTCGAGGTCGTGGCCGGCGTGAACCTGCCGATGCTTGTGAAGCTGGCCAGCGTGCGCGGCGAATGCGGTCTCGACGAGGCCATCGCCCAGGCACAGGAAGCCGGGCGCAAATATATCAGCGTCGCGAGCCAAATCCTGGCGGCACACTAAATGTCCGGCCTCAGAGCCCGCATCACGCTGACCGATCCCGCCAACGGCGCCTATGCCGCCGATGTGACGATTCCGAACAAGAAGGGCCTTCACGCCCGCGCCTCGGCGCAGTTCGTCCGCACCGCCGGCGCGTATTCCGCCGACGTCCAGGTGAGCCGGGAAGGTCAAACCGTCGGCGGCACCTCGATCATGGGCTTGATGATGCTGGCAGCGGGCCAAGGCCATTCGATCCATATCGCCGTGACCGGCGGCGACGCGAAGGCTGCGATCCAGGCGCTTGTGGCGCTCGTCGAAGACGGCTTCGGCGAAGACGACTAAGGGGCTCCCCCGCATACCGGCCGCAAGTCCCGGCGCGGCAATTTCGCCGCCTGGGACCGCTCGGCCCCGTCTTGACTCCCCGGACCGGCTATAACATATAACGACTTCTTTATATCTTTATGCAGCCAGGGGCAGAACGGCATGAACTACCACGTCAAGGATATCGGGCTCGCCGATTGGGGCCGTAAGGAAATCGCCATCGCCGAGACCGAGATGCCGGGACTGATGGCCGTGCGCGAGGAATATGGCGCCGCGCAGCCGCTGAAGGGTGCGCGCATCGCGGGCTGCCTGCATATGACCATCCAGACAGCGGTTCTGATCGAATCGCTGCAGGCGCTCGGCGCCGAGGTGCGCTGGGCATCGTGCAACATCTTCTCGACGCAGGACCACGCCGCGGCCGCCATCGCCGCCACGGGCACGCCGGTCTTTGCGATCAAGGGCGAGACGCTCGAGGAATATTGGGACTATGTGGACCGCATCCTCGAATGGCCCGAAGGCGAGACCGCCAATCTCATCCTCGACGACGGCGGCGATGCCACGCTGATCGTGATCCTCGGCGCGCAGGCGGAGACGGACCCGTTCGTTCTCGACAAGCCGGGCAACGACGAGGAAGCGGCGCTGTTCGAGACCATCAAGAAGCGGCTCGCGCGCGACCCGGGCTTCTACTCGAAAGTCCGCGACAATCTCAAAGGCGTGTCGGAAGAGACCACCACGGGCGTGCATCGTCTCTACGAGATGCAGAAGAAGGGCAGCCTCCCCTTCCCCGCGATCAACGTGAACGATAGCGTCACCAAATCCAAGTTCGACAATCTCTATGGCTGCCGCGAGAGCCTGCCCGACGGCATCAAGCGCGCCACCGACGTGATGCTGGCCGGCAAATACGCGGTCGTGTGCGGCTATGGCGACGTGGGCAAGGGCTGCGCCGAGAGCTTGAAGAGCCAGGGCGCGCGCGTGGCCGTCACCGAGATCGATCCGATCTGCGCGCTGCAGGCGGCGATGGAGGGCTACGAGGTCACCACGATGGAAGAGGCCGCACCGAAGGGCGACATCTTCGTCACCACGACCGGCAACAAGGACGTCATCACCATCGACCACATGCGGGAGATGCACGACCGCGCCATCGTCTGCAATATCGGTCACTTCGATTCCGAAATTCAGGTCGGCGCGCTGCGCAACTATGTGTGGCACAATGTGAAGCCGCAGGTAGACGAGGTCGAGTTCCCCGACGGCAAGCGCATTCTGCTCCTCGCCGAAGGCCGGCTCGTCAATCTCGGCTGCGCCACGGGGCATCCGAGCTTCGTCATGAGCGCCTCGTTCACCAACCAGGTGCTGGCCCAGATCGAGCTGTGGCAATATTCCGGCAAGTACGAGAACAAGGTCTATGTGCTGCCGAAGCATCTCGACGAGAAGGTCGCGCAGCTCCACCTCGCCAAGCTCAACGCGAAGCTCACCAAGCTCAACGACGAGCAGGCCGCCTATATCGGCGTGAACGTGGACGGCCCGTTCAAACCCGAGCATTACCGCTACTAGGCGCGAACGGCACGGCGGCGCCGTATTGCGAAGACAAGAAAGGCCGGGCATCGCGCCCGGCCTTTTTGTTGGGGGCGCCGCGCCGGGGCCCATGGGTCGCCGTCGTTCGTCATGGCCGGGCTTGTCCCGGCCATCCACGTCTTTGAGCATGGCTGGCGCCGTCTCGTGGATGCCCGGATCAAGTCCGGGCATGACCATGATCGGACGTGTCGCCGGCCGTCGGGACGGGCGCCGGCCTTTGGCACGCCGCGCGGCTGGGGCTATAGTGATCCCTCATCGCCGGGGGGCAAAGCGATGCGGATATTCGGTCTTGCCGTCGTAATCTTAATCGCACTCGCGGGGCCGGGCTTCGCGGGCGGTAGGCTCGCCGAAGCCGCAGAGACCGCGCCACAGGCCACACAATGGACCGGCTGCTACGCGGGCGGTCACGCCGGCGGGACCTGGGGCCAAAGCGACAAATGGATTCCCCAGACGCAAGGCGGCGCGTATCGGGGCGTTTCGCTCGGCGGGCACGGCATCGAAGGTTTCATCGGCGGCGTGCAGGCGGGCTGCGACGTTCAACTCGGCAATGGCGTGGTGGCCGGGATCGGCGGCGGCTACGGCTGGACCGGCGCGAGCGGCACGCACGCCTCAACCCACGAGACGGGCGTGTTCTATCACAGCGAGACGGACGGGCTCGGGTCGCTCACGGGACGGCTCGGCTACGCGTTCGGCGAGCTGCTCCTCTATGCGGAGGGCGGTGCCGCCTGGGAGCGCGTCTCGTATAGCGCGGCAACCACGCAGATCGGCACCGCCTACCGCGCCACGGATACGCGCGCGGGCTGGACGATCGGCGGCGGCGGCGAATACGCGTTCTCGCACCACCTCTCGGTGTTCGTCGAATACGCCTATTACGACTTCGGCACCGAACGCATCGCGCTCGATCCCCAATACAGCTTCCTGCCGGCGGCTTTCGTGGACATCGAAGACACCGCGAACGTCGTCCGCGCGGGCATGAATTTGCGGTTTGGGCAGGGACGGTAGGGCGTGTGGTAAGCGTGGGCTCAAATGTCCGTTGGCGCCTCAAACCGGACGACGATGCGTCTATCGTAGCGGGTCAACCGGCGGGCTTGCAAACGAACGCCTCGGCCTTCCCTCGCCCCCAAAGGACGTGAACTGCAGACCGCCGGCCGTCAGAGCCGAACGGCGCGTTGCGTTTGGCGATAGGCCGTCAACTCGCCCGCCGCCCGGTGACAGCAAGATACACCGCATAGAGCAACGTGGAGAGCAAGGCATTCAGGAGGTCGAACTGATACCAGAGCGGGCCTTCCGGATCGGTCCACTCATAGAGCGCGTCGGTGATCGGGCCGTAGAACAGGATCGCCATGCCAAGACCAAGACAAATCACCTGAACGGCCAAGGCCCGGCCGGAATAGGCCGATTTCCCGCCTCCAAAAATGCGCCCCCAAAGGATGTAGAGAATGACGAAAGCGCCCATCGCCAGCAGCCCATAGACAAGGTAGAGGGCCGGTGTGGACGTAATGTCCCATGTCGCTCTCAGGGCCAGTTGAACCTCGATGAAGTCCGCTATCAGGGTGCTCGCGGCCGCAAGAACGAAAAAGACAATGGCGTCCCTGAACAGGTTCGGCTGGCCGGCCGCCGGCAGCGACCCCTCCGTCACCTCCAGCGAGGCGTCGACTTCCGTGCCGCACGCGCTACAGAATTTATCGTCTGCGCCAAGAGGCGCGCCGCAGGCTCTACAAGAGGTCATTCGCCGTCCCTCCCCATGAAAGCGATATACCCCGCATAGAGGCCCTTCGCGCCGTATGCTCGCAAAACTTACCGTCCAGGCCAAGAGGCGCATTGCTGCATGCCAAGAGGCCCGTTGCTGCCTTGGCAGCGTCGAACCGTCCGCGGCCGATGTTCCTTTCGCACGTGCGTTACTTTGGTAGAGGCGCCCGGGCGACGCAAGCGGACTCCGGCGGTTATCAAACGCGGGTATTTGCCGTCGCGCCGGAGCCTGCCGGTGCGGCCGGTTCCGGCACGCCGTGGATCGATCTGGACCGATCGCGCCCGGCATCAACAGCGAAGGTCCTCGGCCGCTACCGCGTCACCAATTCGATGCCGCCCGGTTGCCAGCTCTTGTCGAAGAACGACGCCATCGGGCTGTAAAGCCTCAGGAGGACGACCCAGCCCTTATCCGGGTCGGTTTGGATCCAGTTGCCGCGCGCCACCCCATCGGGCTGTTCTGGAGAGAACCAGACCGTGGTCGATCCGTCCTCGGCCGCCTCGGCGGCGGGAGAGGGATAGGCTTGGGAGCCCGCGCGGGGATATTTCTGCGGCGTCTGCAGCATCGAACGGGTCTGATTGTCGTAGAGGGTCAAGGACCAGAACGCCTCGGCCGGGATGTCCTTGGGCAAGACGACCTTGTAGGTCTTCGCGCCGTCGAAAAAGTCCCCGTTCGCGTCCTTGCTCGCGAACAGATATTGCGATCCGACGCCGGTCAGCCGCATCGCCATGGCCGGCGTGATTCCCGTGGCATTGTAGAAAAACGAAGTCCGGGCGTCGTTCTGCTTGTAGCCCGTCGGAGGATACGGCTTCGCGCCGTCCTTGGTGATCTCGGGCAAAGGCGTCTCGAACAGGTATCCGCCGGCGAAAAGCGGGTTCCACCACTGCGAATTCTCGTAGAAGTACCAGTCCGGATCGCGCGGCGCGAAGCCGAGGGTGCGGCCGGTGGCGTTGGCGACGGCCACCGCGTCCGTCAGGATCTTCTTCATCCTGCCGTCCGGAGCGAAGTCCTGCCCCTTCTTGATGCCGATGGCGGCGATCGGACCCATGAGTTCGGGGTCGAGCACCGCCGCGGGTTCGCTCTGCACGAGGCGGTTCAGCATCTCGTAATAGCTGAAATCGTTCGGCGGGACGGTGTTGATGGACAGCCCGGTACCCTCGTGGAAGACCGGCGTCTTGGGCTCGGCGTTCCGGCCGAGTTGAACGCCGCCCTCGAGGTAGCGGGCGATGGACAGGCCGGCGCCGCCGGGCGCAAAGGGATAGATCTTCAGGTTATCCTTGATGACTTTGACGGTGGGCGCCGGGTCGTCCTTGGTCAGGAAGGAGCGGCCGAGAATGACAGCCCGGTTCGTTTTGGCGTGCGCGACATAGAAGCCGTCTTCAGGCAGGTAGCCGTCGTAGTCCGGCCCCACGAGCAGATATTTACCGCCTTCGCCGCGATCCGGCCCCGGCCGGCCGAAGTCGATGATCCAGCGGAACCACATGTCGTCGAACGTGCCGAGCGCGCCGGGGGGCGTTTCCACGACCATCGGTCCGTCCGAGAGGTCGACGAAGCCGAGATAATAAACCGTATCCGCATTGGCCGTCAGGAACAGCGAATTGGAATCCATGAGCTCCGAGAACAGAAGGATCTCGTTGTCCTTGATCCCCGCCGCCTCGAAGCCTTCGAGTACCGCCTGAATGCTGACGCCCTTGAAGGTGTCGGTGAAGGCGCGGAACGCGTAAGTGAAATCGAGATTGTCGTATACCGCGGCAGCCGTTTCCGCGCTCGGTGCGCCGTCCTTGAATTGGAGTGTGCCGATACTCGTCTCGACAGTGTCGGGTGTGGTGATCGACCGAGGCACCTCTGCCAGCGCTTGGCCGAGCTGGGCGGAAGAGAGCAGAAGCGCAAAGGCGGCGCAGGTGGCAAGGCTTGTGTGACGCATTTTGAGTTCCCGATTGAACCATGACGCCCGGCGAAATCGTGGACCGTGTGGATAGCATAAGCGGCAGGAACCGACACCCGGGCGAACCTCCCCTGGACGCTCTCACAATGCCGAACTCTTCGCTATTCGAATCTTGCAACGTCCGCATCGCGTCCCCGGCCAGGTCCAGCTCAATCGGAAGCAAAGGCTCACAGGTGTGCTGCAAAGCGCCGCCGCGTTCGGTCAAATGCCTTCAGACACAGCCGGCGCCTAGGTCCCGGGCGGACGCCCTCTGTCTTCGACCTCGAGCGTCACGATCCGTGCCAGCAAAGTCGCGGGATAGAGTTGTCCGATCATGGCTTCGACGAGGACGAGACTGCGGGCCGCGGGATGCAACGCTGTGATATCGCCGGAGCCAATTCCGGTCAGCGCCCCGAAGCTGAAATAGATCATGACATCCGCGAGGCTGGTGCTGTCCTTGACGACGAAGCCCGAGAACGCGGAGTCGGAGGCGGCGCCGATAAACGCGAACAGCGCGGCGAAGGCCAGACCGATGGCGAGATAGAGGAGCACCGCACCGATCACGCGATGATAGGTCACTCGTCCTGGACCGAAAACGGCGCGTCCGACTTCGAGGATGAGCGCCAGGCTGATCAAGAGCCATGCGCTGGCGTCGAGATAGACATCCAAAATCGACGGTTGATAGAGCCGGTGGATCGCGGCGATAGCAGCCAATAGAATCGCTGCCAGCAGCGCCCAAATTGCGAACCGCTTTCCCGAGAGAATCAACACCGCGCCCGTCACCAACGCGACCAGCGCAAAGCCGACTTCCTGAGCGCCCGGAATCTTCTCTGCCCGCAAGGGCGCGAGAACGAACATCAGAAGCGCCAGCAATATGGTCAAAACCGTGAGAAGCGGATCCCGCCAACGCTCGTGAAGATCGGTCCAGCTCTGACGCATTTCGATCGCCTCGGGGCCCGGAGGTGGAAAGCTCTCGCCGATACGCGCTCGTTCCCTCGTGACCGCGACGTTACTACCGATCCGGCCAAGCCCGGAAGCCGAAATGCCGCGTGCGGATTGCCACGCCGCCTTTGCCGCCGCTCCAAACCTTCCCGAACAATCCGTATGCTCCCTCGACCTAACCGCGAGGCGCCAGGAGTCTGCGCGAGCGAAGCGCCGCGACGATACCCGTGGCCAGGGCCACGCCGCTGAAGAACAGCACCACGAACATGCAGCCGTCGCGCGCCGCGGCGATCAAATAAGCGTCGGGCCCGGCCTCGGCCAGCATATGGTTCGGGAACATCGAGGTCAGGACCAGCAGCGCCAGCAGCCCGTTCTTGACGGCAACCTCGATGACGATCGCGAAGGTGTCCCGCTCCACGGTGCCACACACATGGGCGAACAGACGTGCCAGCACGACGGCGCCAATGCAAAACACGATGACGGCGGCCGGTCCCAGCCAACCATAGGCGGCGAATTTCAACCGTCCCGCGCCCAGCGAGCCGACGATGATGAGGGCGAGCAAGCCGAGACTGGCGCGGACCATGAACTTGACGAAGATGACCCGCTGGCGGTCGTTCGTGCAGGCGTGGACCACCATTCCGGCGAGGAGCGGCGCAATCAGGAACAAGCCGATATCCAACATGATCCGGGACTTGTCGATGTCGATCTCGCCGGGCACCTGCACCGTCACCAGCGAGGCCAGGACGACCGGGGTGGCGAGGAGGCACGCGAATGTCGTGATGGCCGTCAACGAGACGGATAGGGCGACGTTCCCATTGCCCAGAAACGTCAGAAGGTTCGAAGCCGAGCCGCCGGGCATGGCGGCGATCAGGGCGAGTCCCGTGGCGATGCCAACCGCGCCGGCCACCGACAAACCGCCGAAGCCGTCGGGAAACAGGCTGAGCGCGAACATGACGAGCCCCGCCCAGGCCGGGACCAGGAGCAACTGCGCGGCCATGCCCACGGCAAGTCCCTTCCAGGCAAACAGCGTGGTCGCGAAATCGCGCACCGTCAGCGTCGCCCCCATGCCGAGCATCGACAGGGTGACCATCGCCGCCGAGAGGCCGCGTTCGAATTCGCCGAAATTCGAGAAGAACCAAAAGGATTGGCCGAACATTGCGGGCGCAGCCTTAGCAGAGACGGTGGCGCCAGGATAGGCTCCGGTCCGACACGGGTTCGAACCGCTGGTGGCGCCTATCGCCGCGCCTCTCCGCGCGGCCCCTTCGTCTTGCCCTACTGGGCGTCGGCGGCCGCCTTCTTCGCCTGTTCCAGCTTGGCGATGTCCTCCGGCGTGAGCTTCGGCTGATCGAGGGCAATGGTCAGCTTCTCGAGCTTGGCCGTGAGCGCGAACGGAACCTTGTAGTCGTTGTCGTCGACCGGCGTGCCGGTGTCGGCGCCGATATCGAAGGTCTCGTCCCATTGCAGGATCAGCGGCACGGAGCGCTCCATGCGGTGTTGGGCGACCACCTTGCCGTCCACCTTCAGCGTTCCGGTGCCGCCCTTGCCGATGCCGCTCATGTCGTTGAAGGCGAGCGTGCCGAAGCCGAGCCCGTCATACTTGAAGTCGAACGCGATCGTGTGCTTGCCGGGGCCGAGCGCCTCGTCGCCTTCCCAGCGCGGGCGTTCCAGATCGAGGAGGTTCCAGAGAAACACCGGCTTTCCCTTCAAGAGGTAGAAGCCGTAGCCGCCGAAGCGTCCGCCATTGGTGTGGATCATGCCTTCGGCACCGCCTTCGGGAATGTCGACCTCGGCCGTGATCGTGTAGGAGGTGTTGAGCACGCTCGGCGCATCGCCATGGGGGATGCCGGTCACGCGCTCGCCCGAATAGGTGAATTCGGTTCGGCCCGCGGTCACGTTGGGACGTGGCGCGACGAGGCGCGTGGCGACCGAGGCATCGAGGGGCAGCGCGTTGTACTTCTGCAGCTCGGCCCAAAGGCGCTGCTGCATGTCGCGTAGCTTCTCGGGATATTTGTCCGCGACGTTGTGATTCTGCGTCCAGTCCTCGGCGACGTGGTAGAGCTCCCACTCATAGGCGTTGGCGGGATCGGTGATCGCCGGCCCGAGCAGGACCCAGGGCGCACGCTGCGGCACGGTGCTCAGCATCCAGCCGTCATGATAGAGACCGCGCACGCCCATCATCTCGAAATATTGCGTGTGATGCCGCGACGGCGCGTCGGCATTGGCCTTGTCGAACGTATAGGCGAGGCTCACGCCGTCCATTGGCTTTTGCGCGACGCCGTCGACCATGACGGGCGCCGGAATGCCGGTGATCTCCAGCAGTGTCGGCACAATGTCGATGACATGAGAGAACTGCGTGCGCACACCGCCGAGATCGGTGATGTGGCGCGGCCACGACACCGCCATGCCCTGCCGCGTCCCGCCGAAATAGGCCGGGATCTGCTTGGTCCATTTGAACGGGGTATCGAAGGCCCAGGTCCAGGCGACGGCCATATGCGGATAGGTCCGGTCGGTGCCCCATGCGTCGTACCACTTCATCTGCTTCTCGACCGGAAGCTCGACGCCGTTGAACTGCAGCACTTCGCTGGGCGTACCGTTCGGCGAGCCTTCGGCGCTCGAGCCGTTATCGCCGCTGATATAGATAATCAGCGTGTCGTCGAGCTTGCCCATGTCTTCGACCGCCTGGATCACGCGGCCGATCTCATGATCCGTATACGCTAGATACGCGGCATAGACATTCGCCTGGCGGATGTAGAGCTTCTTCTCCTCGTCGGAGAGCGTCTCCCACTTCCGCAGCAGCTTGTCGGGCCAGGGCGTCAACTGCGCATCCTGCGGTATGACGCCGAGCTTCTTCTGATTGGCGAAGATCGTCTCGCGCAGCTTGTTCCAGCCATCGTCGAACAGATGCATGTCCGAGATCTTCTCGATCCATTCGGGCGTCGGGTGATGGGGCGCGTGGGTACCGCCCGGAACGTAATGCAGGAAGAACGGCATGGACGGATCGATGTCGTTCAGTTGATTGAGCCAGTGAATGGCGTCGTCGGCCATGGCCGTCGTGAGGTTCCATGTCGGATTGTCCACATACGGATAGATGGCCGTGGTGTTGCGGAACAGGTTGGGCTGCCACTGGCTCGTGTCGCCGCCGACAAAGCCGTAGAAATACTCAAAGCCCATGCCGGTCGGCCATTGATTGAAGGGCCCTGCCTGGCTCGCCACCCAATCCGGGGTGTTGTGATCCTTGCCGAACCACGACGTACGGTAGCCGTTGTCGAGCAGTATCCGGCCGATCGTCGCGTTCTCGGGTCCGATGATGCTGTTGTAGCCGGGAAAGCCGGTGGACTGCTCGGTGATGACCCCGAACCCGACGGCATGATGATTGCGCCCGGTGATCAGCGCCGCGCGCGTCGGCGAGCACAGCGACGTCGAATGAAAGTTCGTGTAGCGCAGCCCGGCATTGGCGATGCGGTCGAGCGCGGGCGTGGGGATCACGCCGCCGAACGTGCTCGGTGCGGCGAAGCCCACATCGTCGGTCATGATGAGCAGGATGTTCGGCGCACCCTTGGGCGGCATCACGCGCGGCGGCCAATATGGCGTCGACTGGTCGGCATTCAGATTGATCCGGCCGCCGAACGGCGCGGGCGGATTGGGAAGGTAACGTCCGTCGAGCGTCGTGGTCGCGGTCGGCGAGCCAGGCGTTCCGGTTACGACCTGCGCGGCCGCCGCGGTTGGCCAAATCGCAACCGCAATCCCCAACGCCAAGACCGACTTACGCATGTCCCGGATCCGCATTGTCCTTCACTCCTGTCTTGCCCGTGCCGGACGGCGTCCTTCCAGCAAGGAAGGCGCATGCACGGTGGCGGCCGCTGGCACCAGCTTCCGCCCGATCGAAATCGATATCCATGCGAACGCTCGGCCTCGGCCAGCCGACCGATTCCGCGAGCGCTTCTAGAGAGCTATCTCACGCCCGGCAATTCCACATTGCCATTTGGCGCCAATCTGCCACTCTTGCAGCATGAGGGGATGCCGGGTGCCGGCGGGAAACCGTTCGGCCCCGGACTAAATCCGCGGCGTGGAAGACTGACCGTCTCTGCCACGTCAGGGGGCGGAGCATTAGGGTATGCGGGACGTCGGCTTTGCACATAACCCTCGTACGCTCCTGCCAATCGCCCGGTACCTTCGCGAGCGGTCGATCTCTCCGCGCGAGGTCTTCAAGCGCGCCGAGATTTCGCCGTCGGACATGCTCCACGAGAGCGGCTGGCTGCCGCGCGAACTCTGCTTCAAGCTCGGGGTGGAACTCGAAGCGATTTTTGGCGATTGCTTCCCGGGCGCCGAGATCGGCAATCAGGCCCGGCTCGCCGATTTCGGCCTCTGGGGCCAAGCGGCCATGGGCGCATCGACACTCGAGGAGGCCTGCCGGACGGCGGTCTCCGGTGTCGGACTGTTGCTTCAGGGAGCGGAGGTTCGCTTTCGGCTGACCGAACGGCACGCCCTCGTCAGCTTCGCCTATGCGGGCCGGTCGAACTACGACCCTCTGCAACATGTTCTCGGATCGCTCGCCGTGTTGCGCAACGTGGCGCTACTGGCGGACGTCCCCGAGGCCGTCGGCGCGCGTTTCGCGTTCCCATCGGCACGCTATGGCGATGGCCTCGAGAAGATCTTCGGGTCTTCGATCGAATTCGACAGCGGCTTCAACGGCATCGTGATCGACCGGGACATCCTGAACTTCAAGCTCCGTGCGAAGGCGGCGCGGGCCGAGCAAACCGATCCGCTTAAGGCCCCCGCCGTGCTCGCCGGCATTGTGAAGGCGGCCTTGCCCTACGATAGCGTGACACTCGACAGGATCGCGCCCCGGCTTGGCCTGAGCAGCCGAACCCTGCAGAGGCGCTTGCACGATTGGGGCTTTTCGTTCGAGGAGATGGTCGACGACATCCGCCGGACGACGGCGCTGCATCTTGTCCGGTCGGAGACTCTCTCCGGCATGGAGATGGCCTTTTCACTCGGCTATTCCGATCCGGCCCACTTCGTCCGCGCCTTCCGGCGCTGGACGAACATGACCCCCGGCGACTACCGGCAGCGAGCGTTGCAAACGTCCGCCGACGGCACCGAAACCCCGTCATAGGCGGACGCGACCCGAGCAACTCCCTCAAGCACGATACCCGGCGCCGACGGCGAGATTCCGGTGCGCCGTTTCGCGTTGCGGCAATGCTCGCGGGAGCTGTGGGCAATAGGAACCGAAACAGTTAGTCTAAAAGTGATTCGTCCTTGCGGCTGGCTTATGCCCGCCCTGTTCCGCGTCCGGCCGGCGGCGAGTTTCGGGCGCGCAAGGGCTTTGTCATGACGCGGCGTGGAACGACAGTGCCGCCGGACGTTCGGCATCACAGCGGCGGCGTGGAGCGAGGGGGACCATGCGGACCAGCAGAGGGGAGGCAGCGCCTGATTCAAGGTGGCCCATGACGCTGCGCCGCGTTCTCGCCTATTCGGTTCCTGCATGGCTCCTGCCGGTCCATGAGGCAGACGCCGCGGATGGCGGTTTTCTCGATCCCTACACGCTGCTGAAGCTCGTCCTTGATCTCGGCATCATCGCGTTTGCGGTCGGCATGATCATCGCCTGCCTGCGCGCGATCAAGCGCGCCCGCGCGCGCGAGGCGAAAGCGGCCGAAGAAGCAGAACGCCTCTCCTTGAGCGAAAACACACTCGAAACGGTTCTCGCCGCCGAGCCTCAGGCCCTGCTGACGCTCGGCGAGACCGCCGACGCGGAACTCCTTGTTTCGAATTTGCCAACCGGGTTCGGCGTGCCGCGCGACCCGGCGCAACTTCTCGCCTTCGAGCGGTGGCTCGACGAAGGCTCGGCAGCCGATCTCGAATCGGCCATGAAAATCCTCGCCGAGCACGGCGAACCGTTCAATCTGATGCTGCGCACGACGCGCGACCGTTACGTGGAGGCCGACGGCCGGACCGCGGGCCACACGCTGGTGTTGAAGATCCGCGATATCGCGGGCCAACGGCTCGAACTGGCCGAACTCTCCGAAAAACATAAAGAGCTGGAGAAGCAGGTCATAGCCTTGCGCTGTCTGCTCGACGAAGCCAAGCGCAACGAGCGCGACAACACGGCCGCCCGGGCCCTGATCGACACGCATTTCCGCGGTTTCGACCGGCTGGCCACCGCCTTCGCCGTATTCGATTCCACACAGCGGCTCGCGCATTACAACCAAGCCTATGTCGATCTTTGGCAGCTCGATGCGGATTGGCTGGGCACCCGGCCCCGCGACGGCGAAATTCTCGATCGTCTGCGGCAGGCGCGCCGGCTAGAAGAACGCGCCGAGTACCGGGCCTGGAAGCAGGAATGGCTGTCCGCCTACGGCACGGACAAGCAGATCGAAGACCGCTGGCACCTGCCGGATGGCATCATGCTTCACGTGATCGCCGATGCGAACAGCGAGGGCGGCGTGACATATCTCTACGAGAACGTTACCGAGCACATCGCGTTGGAAAGCCGGTACAACGCTCTCAGCCAAGTCCAACGGGAGACGTTGGACACGTTGCGCGAAGGCGTCGCCGTGTTCGGCTCCGACGGACGCTTGCGTTTGTACAACAGCGCGTTCGCGGCAATCTGGTGCCTCACGCCGAAACTCCTCGATGCCGAACCGCATGTGGACG
Organism: Hyphomicrobiaceae bacterium UBA7697; assembly: GCA_002482645.1. GTDB lineage: Bacteria > Pseudomonadota > Alphaproteobacteria > Rhizobiales > Methyloligellaceae > Methyloceanibacter. Next base: position 196,288 of record DLGJ01000005.1, on the reverse strand, counting down.
AAGTCACCGCTTGGTGCAGCCTTCTTTACGATGCTCCCGAGGAATGGGAGCGAACCCGTTCGGCGGTGACCGCCATCGTCGCCGAGCGGCATCCCTATGACAGCCAGTTCGACCGGCCCGACGGAACGGTGCTGTCCTGCGCCGCGCTGCCCCTGCCCGATGGCGGCACGCTGCTCACCTATTCGGACATCACCGACACCAAACGCGCCGAGCGCGCCCTGATCGAGAAGAACGAAGCGCTGCAAACCGCGGACCGGCTCAAGAGCGACTTTGTTTCGCACGTTTCCTACGAGTTGCGGACGCCGCTCAACAGCATGCTCGGTTTCGCGCAGATGCTCGCCGAACCCGCATTCGGTTCCCTGACGGAGAAACAGCGCGAATATGTGGACGACATGCTGTCGTCCGGCACGACCTTGCGCGCGATCGTGGACGACATTCTGGACCTCGCCACGATCGATGCGGGCTCGTTGAAGCTCAAACTCGCCCCCGTGCGCGTCTCGGCCATCATCGAAGCCGCACGCCAGGGCGTCGAGGAACGGCTCAAGCAGAACGACGTCCGGCTCGAGATCGCCATCGAGAGAGGCGTCGACGAGGTGGTCGCGGACGCTAGCCGCGTGACCCAGATCCTCTATAATCTGCTCGCCAACGCCATCGGGTTCTCGGCGCCTCGCACCGTGGTCCGCCTGAATTGCCGTCGCGATGGCGCCATGATCGCCTTCTCGGTCGAGGACGAAGGCGCAGGGATACCAGAGGACTTCCAAGACACCGTGTTCGACCGTTTCGAAAGCCGGACCCAAGGGTCGCGTCACCGGGGCGCCGGTCTTGGCCTCTCCATCGTCAAGAGCCTGGCGGAACTCCATGGCGGCACGGTTTCGCTCGATAGCGAGCCGGGAGAGGGATCGCGCTTCACGGTTCTGCTGCCGCTGAAGCAGGACGTTGAGACGCCCGAGACGGAAGCGGGCCCCTTGCGGGCGACCAGCGCCGGATGACCGAAATCTGGCGGCTTGACGGGGTCGATTTGGACCGTCTCGACCGGCTTGCCAGCCGGATCGCACTCAACCTCAAGACGGGCGATGTCGTGACCCTGTCCGGCCCCCTCGGTGCCGGGAAGACGACTTTGGCCCGGACGCTTGTCGGTCATTTCGACGGCCAGAGCGAAGTGCCGAGCCCAACGTTCGGCTTGATTCAACGTTACGAGACGCCGCGCCTGGCACTCAGCCATTGCGACTTCTACCGCCTCGACGAGGGCGAGTTGGAGGAACTGGGCTTGGACGATGCGCTGGCGGACGGGGCGCTGCTGATCGAATGGCCCGAACGGGCCGCCGGATGGCTGCCGCAGGACCGCCTCGACATCGTTCTCGACGAGACCGGCGAAGCCGGCACGCGGAGCCTCGTTCTCACGGGGCGTGGAAATTGGGCAGGCCGGCTTCACAGGCTGCAGGCGCTTGCGGGCTTCCTCGAAGGGACCGCGTTTGCCGAAGCCGACGCTTGGTACCTGCAGGGAGATGCGTCCGCGCGCGGCTATGCGCGGCTCGTGCTGCCCGACCGGCGCGCCGTGCTCATGAACGCGCCCCGGCAGCCAGACGGCCCCCCGATCCGGGACGGGAAGCCCTATAGCGCGCTGGTGCATCTCGCCGAGGACGTGACGCCGTTCGTCGCCGTCGCCGAAGCTCTGCGGGCCCGCGGGTTCTCGGCACCCGAAATCCAAGCCTTCGACCTCGAGAAGGGCTTCATCGTTCTGGAGGACTTCGGCGATGCGGTCTTCAAGACGGCCATGGAGCGCGGCACCGGCCAGGGCGTCCTCTGGAGCAAGGCCGTCGACGTCCTCCTCGCGCTATCCGAGTTGCCGCCCGGCCCGGCCTTGCCGGTTCAAGGGCACGATGCTTACGTCCTCCCCCGCTTCGATGCGGAGGCCATGCTCATCGAGGCATCCCTGATCGTCGAATGGCTGTGGCCCGCGGCACATGGACGGGAATTGCCCGCCTCGGTCAGGAGCGAATTCGAGGCCCTATGGCGGCCGCATCTGGAACGCGCCGCCGAGGCCGATCCGGGCTGGGTCCTGAGGGACTTCCACTCGCCCAATTTGATGCATTTGCCCGGACGCGAAGGGACCCGGAATGTCGGCCTTCTGGACTTCCAGGACGCGCTTTACGGGCCGCTGGCCTATGACCTCGTCTCCTTGCTTCAGGATGCCCGGCTGGACGTTCCCGAAGCGCTTGAACGGGCCGAACTCGACCGGTACTGTGCGGCCCGAACGGCACGGGGCGGAGCCTTCTCCAGCGATGACTTCCGGACGCTTTACGCCACGCTTGGTGCCCAACGGAATTCCAAGATCCTCGGCATCTTTGCACGGCTGGCGAAACGTGACGGAAAGCGCGCATATCTTGCTCACATGCCCCGGGTGGCACGCTATTTGGAACGCGATCTCGCCCATCCCGGCCTTGCGGATTTGCGCGACTTCTATGCGCGGGAATTCCCGGCCGCGGACGAGCTTCCACCCCGGTCGCTCTAGAAGGACATTGTCATGACCCGCGTTCGTCGAGCGATGGTGCTGTCCGCCGGATTCGGCGAGCGCATGCGCCCCATCACCGAAACCATGCCGAAACCGCTCGTGCCGTTGATGGGAAAAGCGCTGCTGGATCACGTCCTCGACCGCCTCGACGCAGCCGGGGTCGAAACGGCGGTGGTCAACGTGCATTACCTGCCCGAGCAGATCGAGACGCACCTGAAGACCCGCTCCCATCGCGGTCCCGAAACCGCCGTCTCGGACGAGCGCGCACTCCTGCTCGACACCGGCGGCGGCGCGGCCAAGGCCCTGCCCCTTCTCGGCGACGGGCCGTTCTTCATCCACAATTCGGACTCCGTTTGGAGCGAGGGCGTGACGCCCGCCCTTCCTCACATGGTGCGCCATTGGAATCCGGCGCTCATGGACTGCCTGCTGCTGCTGGCCCCCTTGTCGACGAGCCTCGGCTATAACGGGCGCGGCGACTTCGATATGGAGCCGGACGGCCGTTTGTCCCGGCGCGGCGAACGGCAGGTCGTGCCCTTCGCTTTCGCGGGCGTTTCTCTATGCACCGCGTCGCTGTTCGAAAACGCGCCAGATGGCCCCTTCTCGCTGAACCTTCTGTGGGATCGCGCGCTGGCCAAGGGACGTCTCTACGGCGTGCGTCTGGATGGGCGGTGGATGCATGTGGGCACGCCGGACGCGCTCGAAGAGGCGGAAGCATCGCTCGAGCACGAAGGCGCTTGAGCGGCGAGCGTGCCCGAGCCCCGCGCACATCCCCGCCTTTACACCATCCCGCCCTCGGCGCCGTTCCTGACGACGCTCGCCCGCGCCATCCTGGCCGGGGATCTGCCCACGCCGGGCGGGGCGAAACCCGGCCGGCTCAGCCTGCCCAAGACCACGATCTATTTGCCGACGCGCCGCGCCGCGCGGACCTTGCGCGAGGCGTTCCTCGCCGAATCCGGCGGCGAAGCCATGCTGTTGCCGCGTATCCTGGCGCTTGGCCATGCCGACGAGGATGCCGCGCTGATCCTGGACGCGGAGCAATTCAGCGCGGCCGACTCCCATCTTGGAACGCCCGCCATCGAGCCCACCGCAAGGCTGATCGCGCTGATGCGCATGATCCTTGCCTGGTCCCGCAGTACGGCTGAGGGAAGTTCTGCGGCCACGCACGGGCGCCCTCCCATGACGCCGGCGCAAGCGGCGAGCCTCGCGGCCGATCTCGCCGCGCTCATGGATACGGCCCACTCGGAAGAAGCCGATCTCGCTGCGCTCGAAGCGCTCGTTCCGGACAACCTCGCGGCCCATTGGGCGCGCACGGTCGACTTCCTCGCGATTCTCACCGAGCAATGGCCGAAATTTCTCGACGGCATTGGGCTCGTCTCGCCGGTCGTGCGGCGCAACCTTCTCATGGCGCAGGAAACGCAGCGCCTCGCGGACGGTTCGCCTTTTCCGGTGATCGCCGCAGGCTCGACGGGCACCGTGCCCGCCACCGCGCGGCTGCTTCAAACCATCGCTTCCCTCCCGAACGGCGCGGTGGTTTTGCCGGGCCTCGACCTTTCGCTCGACGACGAGAGTTGGGAGACGCTGAGCGCCCATCCCGAGCACCCCCAGGCCGGGATGGCCGAACTCCTGACGAAGCTCGGCGCGACGCGCGCGGACGTTGCCACCGTGCCTTCGAGCGCGCCCGCCGTCCCGGAGCAGATGCGCTTGCGCCTCGTCAGCGAGACCCTGCGGCCCGCCGAGACCACCGAACTGTGGCAGGAGGCCTTGGCCGGCACCGGCAAGAGCCAGATCGATATGGCGGCGGCGCTGCGGGGACTGAGCCTCGTGGAAGCGCCGACCGCCCACGACGAGGCCGAGACCATCGCGCTGATTATGCGCTGGTCGATCGAGCAGCCCGGCAAGACCGCCGCGCTGGTGACGCCGGACCGGGAACTCGCCCGGCGCGTCGCCGCGCGCCTCAAGGACTACGGCCTCGCCATCGACGATTCCGCCGGTACGCCAATCCGCCATACGCTGCCGGGCACGTTTCTCGACCTGGTCTTAGGGGCGGTCGAGAGCGATTTCGCCCCTGTGGAGCTGATGGCGCTCCTCAAGCACCCGCTGACGCGGCTGTCGCGCCCCGCGGGCGAGACCCGGCGCGTCGCGCGGTTCCTGGAACGGGCGATTTTCCGCGATATCTATCTCGACCGCGGCCTATCCGGTATCGCGCGGGCCCTAGCGGCGCCCAATCCATATGCGCCGACGACAGAGGCGGAACGCGACGAAGCCGCCGCACTCGCGGCGGCGCTCAAAGACGCATTCGCGCCGCTTGCGGACCTCTTCAGCGGCGGTGGTGAGGCCTCGGCCGCACAACTCGTGCAAGCGCACGCCGAGGCAGCCGAAGCGCTGGCACGCGACGAGACAGGCGCCGCGCCCCTGTGGGCCGGCGACGCGGGCGAAGCGCTGGCCGTGCTCCTGTCGCGGCTCATCGAGGATGGCGGCGGATTGCAGCTCGCCGCGAAAAGCTATCCGGCCGTCTACCGCACGCTGCTCGCGGGGCAGGCCGTGCGGCCGCGCCGGCCCGCCCATCCGCGCCTGTTCATTTGGGGCCAGATGGAGGCCCGCCTGCAGCAGCCGGACCTGATGGTGCTCGGCGGCCTCAACGAAGGGTCCTGGCCCCGGCCTCAAGACGCCGATCCGTGGCTCAGCAGGCCCATGCGGGCGCGGCTCGGGCTGTCGCCGCCGGAGCGCCGCATCGGCCTTGCCGCCCATGATTTCGCTCAGGCCCTCGGCGCGAAATCCGTGGTGCTGAGCCGCGCGCTGAAGGTCGAGGGCGTGCCGACCGTCCCGTCGCGCTGGCTGCAACGGCTGCGGGCGCTGGTCTCCGCCGCCGGGCTCGACGAGGGACTTCAGCCCCCGATGACCTGGGTGGCATGGGCGCGCGAACGCGATGCGATCGAGGACTTCGCGCCGGCGAAGCCGCCCAAACCACGACCTCCCGTCTCCGCACGGCCGCGCAAGCTCAGCGTTACCCAGATCGAACGCTGGATCGCCAATCCGTACGAGATCTACGCGAAGCACATCTTGAAGCTCTCGCCCCTGATGCCGCTTGGGGCCCCGCCGGACATCGCCTTGCGCGGCTCGGTCTTTCACAAGATTCTCAACGCGTTCACCGGCGCCTATCCGGACACACTGCCGGACGATATCGAAACGGTGCTCCGCGACATGGGCGATGCGGCGTTCGAAAGCCTGGGCGTGCATCCAAGCCTCGAAGCGTTCTGGCGGCCGGGCTTTCGGCTCTTTGCCCAATGGTTCGCGGCGACGGAACCTGCGCGCCGCGCGAATGTCGCGCGCTCCCTCTCCGAGATTCCGGGCGAGATGGTGCTCCCGTCGGGCTTCCGGCTGACGGCCCGCGCCGACCGGATCGACGAAGCCGAAGACGGCAGCCTCGTGATCTACGACTACAAGACCGGCGCGCCGCCCGGCCCAAGCCATGTGACGGACCTCTACAAGCCGCAACTGCCGCTCGAAGCGGCAATCGCCGAGACCGGCGGATTCGCGGAACTCGGTCCACGGACCGTCAGCGGATTGGTCTATGTCCGGGCGTCGGGGCGCGGCGACGGCGGCGAAGAACAAGACGCAAGCAAGGAGCGCCCGGAGGCGCTGGCCGAACTCGCGCGCGAACGCCTCGAAAATCTGATCGCGTATTTCGACGATCCGGCGACGCCTTACGAGGTCAAACGGCGCGTGGGACCGGCCTTCGCCTCCGCCTACCGCTTCGACGACTACGCGCAGCTCGCGCGCGTTCCGGAGTGGCTGACGGAAGGAGAACCGTCGTGACCGGCAGCTCCGAGCTCGTCGAGATCGCCGACGCCAACCAAGCGCGTGCCTCCGAGCCGGATGCCTCCGCCTGGGTGTCGGCCAACGCGGGCACCGGAAAGACGGCCGTCCTCGTGAAGCGCATCTTGCGTCTATTCCTCGCGGATGCGCAGCCCGAAAGCATTCTCTGCCTGACCTATACGAAGACGGCGGCGGCGGAGATGCAGAACCGCTTGCTGAAGACTCTGTCGGGCTGGGCGCTGATGGAGGACGGCGATCTTCGCGAAACGTTGCGGAGCCTGTTGCGGAGAGCACCGAACGCGACGGAGATGCAAACCGCGCGGCGGCTGTTCGCGCGCGTGCTCGAAGCCCGGGGCGGGTTGAAAATCCACACCATCCACGGCTTCTGCGAACGGTTGCTTCAACGCTTCCCGTTGGAGGCCGGGGTCACGCCGCACTTCACCGTGCTCGATGAACCGAGCGCCGCGCGCTACCGAAACGAGGCCTTCGATGCGGTCGCCACGGAGGCGGCGTCCGACCCCGAAAGTACCCTCGGCGTCGCGCTCTCCAAGATCGTCGCGCTAACCGACGAGGACCGGTTCCGTGAGATCGTGGGTGAGATCCTGGCGAAGCGCGCGGAACTCGCGCGGATCGCCCAACGCCACGGGCTCCCGAGAAGCTCCGCCAAATGGCCCGCGGCCGAGGCGGAAGCCTTGAAGGACTTTCTCGGTGTTGCCGGCCGCGACGAACAATCGCTCCTCGCCGCGCAAGCAAATGTGCTCCCGGACGATCGGATCGATGCCGCGCTCGCGGCGTTGGCCGAGTTCGGAAAGGGGAAGACCGACTCAAAGGCCGAAGCAACCTTGCGCGATGCGCGCAAATATTCGGGACACGCGCGCGCGGCCGCGCTCAAGACGCTCTTCTTGACGCAGAAGGGCGAGCCGCGCGCTCAGCTCATCACGAAAGCCGTGCGCGACAATGTACCGGACATCGCCGTCATGCTCGACGACGCCAAGCTAGCGTTCGCGCGCATCGAAACCGATCTCGGCCATCTGCGGGTCGCGGAGGCGAGTGGTTCGGTCCTCGCGTTCACCGCTGCGGTCGACGCCGCCTACGACGCACGGAAGCGCCGCGAGGCGGCGCTCGACTATGACGACTTGATCGTCAAGACCCTCTCGCTCCTATCGCAAAGCAGCGCGGCCGCGTGGGTGCTCTACAAGATCGACGGCGGTGTCGATCACATCCTGGTCGACGAGGCCCAAGACACGAACCCCGAGCAATGGGCGATCGTCGACGCGCTGGCGGCGGAGTTTTTCGCCGGTGCCGGCGCGCGGGAACAACCACGCACGCTGTTCGCCGTGGGCGACGAAAAGCAGTCGATCTACAGTTTCCAAGGTGCCAACCCCGTCCGCTTCGGCGAGACGGGACGCAGGTTTCGCGGCATCGCGCGCGGCGCGGAGATGCGATGGCACGAAGTGCCCCTCAACGTATCGTTCCGCTCGACCGTTCCCATACTCGAAGCGGTGGACCTCGTCTTCGCGCAAGACGATGCGGCGCGCGGTCTCACGTTTCAGGACGGCGCGATCATCCAGCACCATGCCTCGCGTCAAGGAGAGGCAGGCCTCGTCGAGCTCTGGAAGGTCGAAGAGACGGAGCAGGCGGAACCGAGCGCTCCGTTCGAACCCTGGAACGAAGACGAGAGCGGCGCCGATGCACTCGAAGCGCTGTGCCAGCGCATCGCCAAGCAGATCCATCATTGGCTGCGTGACGGAGAGATTTTGGAGTCGCAAGGACGCCCGGTCCGCGCCGGCGACGTCCTCATCCTGGTGCGGCGGCGCGCGCCGTTCACCGCACCGATGATCCGCGCGTTGAAACGGGCGGGTATTCCCGTCGCAGGCGCGGACCGCATGCGGCTGTTGGAGCAAGTGGCGGTGCAGGACCTCATGGCCCTTGCCGACGTGCTGCTGATGCCCGAAGACGACCTTGCGCTCGCGGTCGTGCTCCGAAGCCCGCTGTTCGGGCTCGACGAGGACGCGCTGTTCGATCTGGCCCATGGGCGCAAAGGCTCTCTCTGGGCCGTCCTGCATGCGGAGGCCGAACGCGATCCCCGATATGAGGAAGCAGCGGCGCAATTGCGTGCCTGGCTCGGCCAAGCCGATATGTTGCCGCCTTACGAGTTCTATACGGCCTTGCTCGGCAACAACGCCATGCGCATGCGCAAACGCATGCTGTCGCGGCTCGGGCCCGAAGCAGCCGAAGCGATCGACGAATTTCTCGATGCGGCGCTCGCCTACGACCGCGAGGCCGCGCCGTCGCTGCAGGGTTTCATCGCCGCGCTGCGCGAGGGCGACATCGACGTAAAGCGCGACATGGACCAGGACCGCGACGAGGTGCGGATCATGACCGTGCATGGAGCGAAGGGCCTGCAGGCCCGGATCGTCATCATGCCCGACACCTGCTCGGTGCCGCGCAGCCAAGGACCGCAGATCTACCTCACGCCGCGCCGGGACGGCGCGCCGGACGACACCCATCATCTGTTCTGGCCGCCTTCCGGCCATTCCGGCGTCCCGGGCCTCGCCGATACCAAGGCCGCCATGGCACGTGCCGGGGACGAGGAGTACCGGCGGCTGCTCTATGTGGCCATGACACGGGCGGAGGACCGGCTCTATGTGTGCGGCTGGCAGGGCGTCCAGGCGCGGAACGACGGGTGCTGGTACGATCTGATCGAGCGGGGCCTGCGCGGCCATCTAACGCCGGGCGAGGACTTCGAAGGCCGACCGGTCTCCCGGATGGCGTGTCCGCAGGCGAAGGAGCCGCGCGGCGGCAAAGAGACACGAGAGACGCGAACGGTCGCCCCGCTGCCGGAGTGGGCGCAGACGCCCGCGCCCGAGGAGCGCGCCGGGGCGAGGTTGTCTCCGTCGCGCCTTGCGGCGAACGCAAGCGGCGAGAGTCCGTTCGGCCCCGAACAACCCGCTTTGGGACCGGGCGCATTGGCCGAAAACATGCGTTTCGTGCGGGGACGCCTCATCCATGCGCTTCTGCAGCATCTGCCGCAGGTGGCCCCGGAGGATCGACGCCGGGCGGCGGAGGCGTTCGTGACGGCGCGCGGAGACATGCTTTCCGCGGCGGCGCGCCAAGAGATCGTGTCCGAATCGCTCGCCATCGCCGGCGATCCAGATTTCGCTCCGCTCTTCGCGCCGGAAAGCCTCGCCGAGGTTCCGGTCGTGGCGCGGATCGGCACCGGAGACCGCGCATTCGATCTGGAAGGGCAGATCGACCGGCTCGCCGTACTTGGCGACGGACTCCTGATCCTCGACTACAAGACCAACAGACCGCCGCCTCTCGCGGAATCGGAAGTCGCCCCCGCCTATATCGGTCAGCTTGCCGCCTATCGGCTGGCGTTGCGGCAAATGTTTCCCGGAAAGACGATCCGCGCGGCGCTCCTTTGGACCGACGGGCCGCGGCTCATGGAAATTTCCTCGGCTCTACTTGAAGCGGCCGAACGCGACATCTTGAGTGCGCAAGGCAGCCTTGACGCGACAGAAGGGCATACCTAGGTTCCGGTGCAAGAGACCGATCCGGGCAGGATTCGACCTGCCCGGCGACAAGGAGAGACGATCGATGGCGACCGAGAAGATTTCAGACGACACATTCGAAGCCGAGGTGCTGAAATCCTCGACCCCGGTAGTGGTGGACTTTTGGGCCGAATGGTGCGGGCCTTGCCGCCAGATCGCACCCGCGCTCGAAGAGATCGCCCAGGACCTCTCCGGCAAGGTGAAGATCACCAAGCTCAATATCGACGAGAATCCGGGCGCGCCGGCGACCTACAATGTGCGGGCCATTCCCACGCTGATCCTGTTCAAGGACGGGCAAGTGGTGGATACGCTCCGCGGCGCCTATCCCAAGAACCACCTCGCGGCCTGGATCGGCGGCGCGGTCGACGGCGTAGCCTAAGCCGGTTTCCCAGCCTCAGCCCGCGTGCAGTTTGAGGACGTGGCCCGCGAGATAGAGCGAGCCGCAGATGAGAACGCGCGCGGGCGCGCGGCCCGAAGTGGACCGCAGCAGCGCTTCTTGCACGCTGCTCGCCGGAATCGCTTCGAATCCCTCCGAACGCGCGACGTCCGCCAGCGGCCCGGCGTCGAAGGCGTTCGGCTCGCCGGGGATCGGCACGGTGTAGATGCGCTCCACGAGACCTTTGAAGGGCGCGATGAAGCGCTGCGCATCCTTGGTGTCCATCATGCCCCAAATGACATGCACGGGGCGCGGGACGCGCTCGTCGAGTTCCGCCAGCGCGTTGGCCACGGCGCGTCCGCCGGCCTCGTTATGGCCGCCATCGAGCCAAATCTCCGTACCCTCGCTGACATAGGCGTGAAGCGCGCCCAAGGGTAGACGGTCCAGGCGCGCCGGCCAGCGTGCGCTGACGAGGCCATCCTCCAGCGCGCTCTGTGCAAGTTCATCGCCGAAAATGACGCTGGCCCCGGCAATGGCCATGCCCGCATTGTCGATCTGGTGCCGGCCGGACAGACGCGGCAGCGGCAGATCGAGCAGCCGCGATGCCGTCTGGAATACGAGACGCCCCTGCTGCTCGTAGGCATCGAAATCGCGTCCGGCCAGATGCAGCGGCGCGCCGATCTCCGCCGCGCGCGCTTCGATCACGTCCAGCGCCTCGGTCTCCTGCCGCCCCACGATGCAGGGAACGCCCGGCTTCAAGATGCCGGCCTTTTCGCCCGCGATCTTGGCCAGCGTTTCGCCGAGGAACGACACGTGATCGATGGCGATCGGCGTGATGATCGTGAGCGCCGGCTTCTTGACCATATTCGTAGCGTCGAGGCGTCCGCCAAGACCTGTCTCCAGTAATAGGAGATCGGCCGGCGCTTCGGCGAAAGCGAGAAAGCCCGCGGCCGTGGTGATCTCGAACAGCGTGATCAGCGCGCCGCCATTGGCGGCCTCCGCACGCTCCAGACAATCGACCAGCCTGTCCTCGCTGATCGGCGCGCCGCCATGCGGTCCGGCCAAGACGATCCGCTCGTGAAAGTCCACCAGATGGGGCGACGTATAGACATGCACCCCTTTGCCGAGGGCGTGCGCGATCGCCCGCACGAACGCGAGCGTCGAACCCTTGCCGTTGGTGCCCGCGATATGCACCACGGGAGGCAGCTTGTCTTGCGGGTTGCCGAGGCGCGCGAGAAGCGTCTCGATCCGGCCTAGAGACAAATCGATCGACTGCGGATGAAGCGACTTCAGCCGTTCAAGGAGCGTCGTGCTCATGACCTCGGACGGGTCCGTCGACGCACCTCCGGCGCTATCGGGGAGAGTGTTCAATCCTCAATGAGCCTTCTCGACGGAACCTTGCTCCGGGTGCCTGGCTTAGGCCGTCTCCATCCGGGGACCGGACCAAGACGACTCAGGCATTGTGAGATGTCTGTTGATTAGCGCCATTGCCGGGGGCGTTCGTCAAGACCTCGTCCGCTTCCGGCTCTTCGTCGTGACTTACGGCGAGGCCGTTGCCCTTATGGTTCGCGCCCCCGCCGGCGTTGCCTTCGGCCGGTTGCGCCCCATCGGCGTGCTCCGCGGGATGATGCGCCAGAGCCCTCACCTCGTCCTCGGCGGCGGCCCCGAGGCGGCGATGCAGAAGCAGATTGCACAAGCGCGCCAGCGTGCCGCGCAATTCGTGCCGGTGGACCACCATGTCCACCATGCCGTGTTCGAGCAGGTACTCGGCACGCTGGAAGCCCGGCGGCAATTGCTCGCGGATGGTCTGTTCGATCACACGCGGGCCCGCGAAACCGATCAGCGCACCAGGTTCGGCGATATGGATGTCTCCGAGCATGGCATACGAGGCCGTCACGCCGCCCGTGGTGGGATTGGTCAGCACGACGATGTAGGGAAGGTTCGCTTCGCGCAGTTCCTCGACGGCCACGGTCGTCCGGGGCATCTGCATCAGCGACAGAATGCCTTCCTGCATGCGCGCCCCGCCCGAGGCGGCGAACAGAATGAACGGCGCGTTGCGGACCAGCGCCGCGCGCATGGACGAGATCACGGCTTCGCCCGCACCCGTGCCGAGCGAGCCGCCCATGAAGTCGAAATCTTGAACCGCGGCCACGACCGTGTCGCCGTGCAGCTTGCCGATGCCGGAATGAATCGCGTCGTTCAATCCGGTCTTGCCGCGGGCGTCCTTCAGACGTTCGGAGTAGCGGCGCTCGTCGCGGAACTTCAGCGGGTCGTGGGGAACGTCCGGGAGGTGCAGAGCCGCGTATTTGCCGTCGTCGAACAGCGCTTTCAGCCGCGCCGGTCCAGTCATTCGCATATGGAAGTTCGAACCGGGGACGACGAACTGGTTAGCCTCGAGATCCTTGTAATAGATCATCTGCCCGGTCTCGGGGCATTTGACCCAGAGATTGTCCGGCATGTCCTTCTTGCGAAGGAAGCTGCGGATTTTCGGTCTGACGACGCTATTGATCCAGTTCACCGGTCCAACTCTCTACGCTGCTTCCGTTCTAGATCGCCGAAGCCTCGGCACGCTGGCGCAAGGGCTCGGCGAGATATTGCACGAGCCCCAGAAGCTTCGGTTCCGTCTCCGCGGTCGCGCGCCCATCCTCGTCGAGCGTGCCGGCAATGGCCGATACCAAGGCCGACCCGACCACGACGCCTTCGGCCACGGCGGCCAGATCGCGCACCTGCTCCTGGCTCTTCACCCCAAAGCCGATGGCAATGGGAAGATCGGTACGGGCCTTGATCCGTTCAACATGCGCCCCAACCGACGTTACGTCGGGCGCCGCCGTTCCCGTGATCCCGGCGATCGACACATAATAGACAAAGCCCGACGTATTCGCGAGCACGGCGGGAAGCCGGGCCTCGTCCGTCGTGGGCGTCGCCAAGCGAATGAGGTTCAAACCCTTCTCCACCGCCGCGGGACGAAGCTCCTCGTCTTCCTCGGGCGGCAAGTCGACGATGATCAAACCGTCGGCACCGGCCTCGCTCGCGTCCGCGACGAAGCGATCGACGGCGTAGACGTATATCGGGTTGTAATACCCCATCAGCACAACCGGCGTGACCTGATCTTCCTTGCGGAACTCCCTAACCATGGAGAGCGTCTTTTTCATGGTCTGCCCCGCCTTCAGGGCGCGCAGCGACGACGCTTGGATGGCTGGACCGTCCGCCATGGGATCGGAAAACGGCATGCCGAGTTCGATGATGTCGGCGCCCGCCGCCGGCAATCCCCTCAACATGGACAGCGACGTCTCGTAGTCGGGATCGCCCGCCGTGATGAACGTGACGAGACCGCCGCGCCCTTCCGCCTTCAACCGTGCGAATGTCTGATCGATCCTCGTCATCGCTACATTTCCATCGAGAGGTGTTCGGCGACGGCGAAGATGTCCTTGTCGCCGCGGCCGCACATATTCATGACCAACAAATTGTCCTTCGGCAGTGCGGGCGCGAGCTTGCGGACATAGGCCAGCGCATGGGACGGCTCGAGCGCCGGGATGATGCCTTCGAGCTTGGTGCAGAGCTGGAAGGCCTCAAGCGCTTCCCTATCGGTCACCGCCACATAGGTGACACGGCCGGAGTCCCTGAGCCAGGCATGCTCGGGGCCGACGCCCGGATAGTCGAGCCCCGCGGAGATGGAGTGGCCCTCCAGGATTTGTCCGTCGTCGTTCTGCAGCAAATAGGTGCGATTGCCATGCAGCACGCCCGGCTGTCCGCCCGTCATGGACGCGGCGTGGCCGTTCGGAACGTCGATGCCGTGTCCGCCGGCTTCGACGCCGTAGATCGCCACGGACCGGTCGTCGAGGAACGGATGGAAGAGCCCCATGGCGTTGGAACCGCCGCCGATGCACGCCACCAGCGTGTCCGGAAGGCGCCCTTCGCGCTCCATCATCTGTTCGCGCACTTCCTTGCCGATCACCGACTGGAAGTCGCGCACCATGGCCGGGTACGGATGCGGACCGGCCACGGTTCCGATGATGTAGAACGTGTCGTGCACGTTCGCGACCCAGTCGCGCAAGGCATCGTTCATGGCATCCTTCAGCGTGCCCGAACCCGACGTGACCGGATTGACCTTGGCGCCGAGCAGACGCATGCGGAACACGTTCGGCTTCTGCCGTTCGATATCGGTGGCGCCCATATAGATCTCGCACGGAAGGCCGAAGCGCGCGGCCACCGTCGCCACCGCCACGCCGTGCTGACCGGCGCCCGTCTCGGCGATGATGCGCGTCTTGCCCATGCGGCGGGCGAGTTGAATCTGCCCGAGACAATTGTTGATCTTGTGCGAGCCCGTGTGGTTGAGCTCGTCGCGTTTGAAATAGATCTTGGCACCGCCGAGATGCTCGGTGAGACGCTCGGCGAAGTAGAGCGGGCTCGGCCGTCCTGAATAATGCGCGTTCAGCGAATCGAGCTCGGCCTGAAAGGACGGGTCCTCTTTCGCCGCGTTATAGGCACGCTCCAGATCGAGGATCAGCGGCATGAGCGTTTCGGCCACGTAGCGGCCGCCGAAAAGGCCGAAATGGCCACGCTCGTCGGGGCCGCCGCGATAGGTATTCAATGGCTCGGTCATCGGTCGTTAGGATGCCTTTTTGTGCTGTTGTGGGGCGCTGCGCGCCGCGTGAACGAACTTCGAGATCAGCCCTTCGTCCTTGATGCCAGGCGCCGTCTCGACCCCGGAGGACACATCGACCAGCGCCGCACCGGACAACCGGATCGCCTCGGCGACGTTGTCCGGGTCGAGCCCGCCGGAAACGGCAAACGGCGCGTCCGCGGCATCGAGGATGCGCCAGTCGAAGCTGATGCCGTTTCCTCCAGGCAAGCCGGAACCGGCGGGGGCCTTCGCATCGAACAGAATCTGATCCGCATACCCCGTATAGCGCGACGCGCCCGCCACGTCCGCCGCGTCGAAGACCGGGATCGCCTTGAAGATCGGCCGGCCCGTGCGCTGCTTGATCGCGGCGACACGCTCGGGCGCCTCCGACCCGTGAAGCTGCAAGACATCCGGCTGGACCTCGGCCGAGATCAGATCGACCAGCGCGTCGTCTGGGTTCACCAAGACGGCAACGGTCTTGACGCGTCCGCGTGCCGAAGCGGCCAAGGCGCGGGCATCGGCGACAGTCAGATTGCGCGGACTCTTTTCGAAGAACACGAGGCCAACGAAACCGGCGCCGGCGGCGACCGCAGCGTCGAGAATGGCAGGCGTCCGCACGCCACAGATTTTGACATCGACCGTCACGGAGGCTCTCGGAAAACTCTGGCTCAGTGTTGCTGGCCCGCACGGCGCGAGCGGCGCTCACCCTATGAAATCCGGGCGCTTAAGTCCATCGCACTGCAACATTGGCGTTACCGTCCGCTCCGGCGGCGCCAGCGGTGAAACGCGACCCCCGCCCACACGGCCTCCAGCACGCCGAACGGCCATGCGCCCTGGAGAAATCCATAGGCCGACCCAAGCAGGCAAGCGAGCGCGAAAGCCAAGACGAACCAGGGGCTACGCTCCTCGAGGGCATAGGTGGCCAGCATGGCCGTGACCGCCACGAGACCGAAAACGGTCAGCAGATCCATCGAGGCGGCTTATCCGGAGGGGAGTTGGGGCCGTTGCCGGGGGGCGGCGTTGGCGGTCTCGAGTTCCCGTTCCAGCCGGTCTGCCTGGCGCCGCCAGTCGCGGGCCTCCCGGGCTTCGTCGCGCGCGGTCCGGCGCCATTTTCCTTGATTGAGCCACGACGCGAATCCGCCGATCAACAGGCCGAGAGCAAAGGCGCAAAGCAGGAATAGAAAGAACGGGGCCTCGACCATGTACCCCTGGCCGCCCCCGAAGGGATCGAGAACGAGTTCCGCCGGCTGACGGTTGACCACGGCGAGCGCGATCAAGAGCGCCCCTAGCGGAATGACCACCAGTCCGAAAACGAGCTTCCGTGTCACGTGCCGCTCCTTAAGGGGTCCGACACGGCCCAAGGGGCTGCATCATAAGAGACAGCCCAAGAGCTCTTGCGTTACGCTCCACCTTGACCCTCATCGGGGTTCAAGCGTTCCCGCAATTCCTTGCTGGTCTTGAAGAAGGGCACGTATTTGTCCTCCACGAAGACCGTGTCGCCGGTCCGTGGATTGCGGCCCTGCCGTGCGGCGCGGTGCTTGACGGTGAATGCGCCGAAGCCGCGCAATTCGACGCGATCTCCGCGGGCCAGTGCGCCCGTAATCTCATCGAGCACGATGTTGATGATCCGCTCGACATCGCGATGAAAAAGATGCGGATTGGCGGCGGCCACCCGCTGGATCAGCTCTGATTTGATCATTGGCACGCCCCAGAAGGACCGCAGCTAAATGAAGAGCTGCGCTCCATACCCCCAACTAACGGCCCGCAGGGTGCCAAACCGAAACCAGACCGTCAAGCTCAAGGCTCGCCGCGGCCCGGTCGAGAAGCGCCGCGACGTTGCCGCCGGAGACACCGAGGGCGGAGGCCATGGAGTCGAACACGAGGCCGAGAATGCCGTTTCGATCCTCCCTCGGCCTCCACTGCCGGATGCGCAATCCCGCCGGGATCCCGCGCTCCTTGACCAGCCAAGCGCGGGCCGCACGTTCGTCCCCGATCTCGTCGGCCAGCTTGTAGCCGACCGCTTGGCGGCCGGAATAGATGCGCCCCTCGGTGAGACCCGGAATGGAGCCGGGCTCGATGTCACGGCGCTCCTTCACAAGGCCCACGAACCACTTCATGGCATCGTCGACCATCTCCTCGGTGACGGCGCGCGCCTCCTCGGTGGTCGGCTCGAATGGGCTGGGGACCGCTTTGAGGGTTCCGCTCTTCACGTCCTCGAACTTGATGCCGAGCGTCTTCATCAGCTCGGTCACATTCGCCCATTGGAAGATGACGCCCACCGAGCCGGTGATGGTGTTGCCGTAAACGAAGATCCGATCCGTGGCGAGAGCAACGATATAGGCCGCCGACGTCGCCAGGGTTCCGCAACTCGCGACAACCGGCTTTTTCTCCGCCAGGCGGCGGATCGCATCGTAGAGAGCCTCGCCGCCGGTCGTTGTTCCGCCGGGGCTGTTGATCTCGAGGATCACGGCCCTGACCTGGGAGGCCCTGCCGACCCTGTCGAGCAGGTCGATGACCTTGCGGTCGTTGGTAATGACACCGTCGATGTCGACGCGCGCGACATGGGGCAGAATCCCACCCGAGCCAGATCTTTCCGGGTCGCCCATGACCATGATCGCGAGAAACAAGACGCCCAGAATCACTGCGGCAAGGCGCCAAAGGGAGATGCGCCGCTTGAGGCGGCGCCGTTCGACGATGCTTTCGGCGTCTGAGTTCATCGATCGCGGCTCTTGTCCAGACTCAAACGGGCCATGGTCCATTAGACCACGGCCCGTTGAACATTGAAATCAGGCAGAGGTGAGGCGCACCGGACTACTCCTCGGCGGCGTCTCCGTCGGCGGCGGCCTTCGCCGCGCGCTTGGACTTGGGCTTGGCTGCGGCCTCGTCCTCGTCGCCGGCCTCGTCGTCGGACCCCTTGGCGTCGTCGGACCCCTTGGCGTCGTCGGACCCCTTGGCCTTGTTCAAGGCCGCGCCGAGAATATCGCCAAGCGAAGCGCCGGAATCGGTCGAACCGTACTGGGCCACCGCTTCCTTCTCCTCGGCGATCTCGAGGGCCTTGATCGAGGCGGAGAGCTTCCGCGTCTTCGGATCGACCTGAGTCACGACCGCATCGAACTTCTCGCCGACGCCGAAGCGATCAGGACGCTGCTCGGACCGGTCGCGGGACAGGTCGGAACGGCGAATGAAGGTCGTCAGATCGTGGTCCAGAAGCTTGGCCTCGATACCGTTGTCCTTGACGGCCGTGACCTCGCAGGTGACACGCGCGCCCTTGGCAAGCTTCTCGGACGAGGCGCCGCCTTCGAACGGATCAGCCGAAAGCTGCTTGATGCCGAGACTGATGCGTTCCTTCTCGGAATCCGCCTCCAGGACAACCGCCTGTACCGTGTCGCCCTTTTTGTAGTCTTTTAGGGCTTCCTCCCCAGACTTGGACCAGTCCAAATCGGATAAATGAACCATGCCGTCGATGCTGCCGTCGAGGCCGACGAACAGGCCGAACTCGGTGATGTTGCGGATTTGACCCTCGATCACGGAGCCTGGCTCATGAGCCGCGGCGAACGCCACCCACGGATTCTCCTGGGTCTGCTTGAGACCGAGGGAAATACGCCGCTTGTCGGGATCGACCTCCAGAATCTGAACCTCGACCTCCTGGCTCGTGGAAATGATCTTGCCGGGATGGATGTTCTTTTTCGTCCAGCTCATCTCGGAAACGTGGATCAGACCCTCGACGCCGGGCTCCAGCTCCACGAACGCGCCGTAGTCGGTGATGTTGGTCACCATGCCGGTGAAGCGCGCATCCACGGGGTACTTGGCGGCGATGCCTTCCCACGGGTCGGCCTCGAGCTGCTTGATGCCGAGGCTGATGCGCTGCGTGTCGGGATTGATGCGGATGATCTGCACCTTCACCGTGTCGCCCACATTGACGATCTCGCTCGGGTGATTGACGCGCCGCCAAGCCATGTCGGTGACATGCAGCAGGCCGTCGATGCCGCCCAGATCGATAAAGGCGCCGTAATCGGTGATGTTCTTGACCACACCGTCGATGACCTGGCCTTCCTGAAGCCGGGCCACGATCTCGCCGCGCTTCTCGGCGCGGGTCTCTTCCAGAACGGAACGGCGGGATACGACGATATTGCCGCGGCGGCGGTCCATCTTGAGGATCTGGAACGGCTGCGGCGTGTTCATCAGCGGGCCCACGTCGCGGATCGGACGGATGTCGACCTGGCTGCCGGGAAGGAAGGCCACGGCACCGTCGAGATCGACGGTGAAGCCGCCCTTGACGCGGTTGAAGATGACGCCTTCGACCTTCTCGCCCGCCTTGTACTTCTCTTCGAGACGGACCCAGCTCTCTTCGCGGCGGGCCTTCTCGCGGGACAGCACGGCTTCGCCGGCGGCGTTCTCGACCCGCTCGAGATAGACGTCGACGTCGTCGCCGACTGCCAATTTGGATGGGGCGCCCGCGACGCCGAATTCCTTGAGGGGGACGCGGCCTTCGGTCTTAAGCCCAACGTCGATGATCGCCACATCCTTTTCGATGCTGACGACCGTCCCCTTGACCACACTGCCTTCAACGAGCGCTGCGCCGGTTAGAGATTCCTCGAGGAGGGCTGCGAACTCGTCGCGGCTCGGCTGGCTGATGCTGGTCTGCGCTTCGGTCATTTATGCTCCTACTCGGCGTTCGTCGCTGGCTCTCGGCCCCGATACGGCTGAACCCGAGGTTTGATGTTGATCCAATGGGGCGAAAGCTGCCGTGCCTCGGACGGCCGCCATGTCCGGCAGCCGGGCCCGCTTCGCTTCACCCCGCGGAAAGTCTTTCAAGTTTGTCCAAAGACAATGAGCCAACGCCAAATGGGCACGACCTCAACCGGCCCGCCCCGCACGGCTCATCGCAGCCTCGATCAGATCGAGCGCCGCCCTGAACGCCGCGTCTATATCCAAATTTGACGTATCGAGCAAGACCGCGTCTTTCGCTTGCACCAGCGGCGCGGCCCCTCTGGTGGAATCCCGTTCGTCGCGCGCGCGGATATCCGCGAGCACGGCCCCTTGGGAAATGTCCACGCCGCGCCCAGTCAGTTCCAAAAAGCGGCGCAAGGCGCGCACTTCCGGCGTTGCGCTGACGAAGAGCTTCACATCGGCGCCGGGACAGATCACCGTGCCGATGTCCCGCCCGTCCAGAACCGCGCCGTGCGCGGCGCTAGCGAAGGCGCGCTGGTAGGCGAGCAGCACCGTGCGGACCGCCGGATGACGCGCGACACGGGACGCGGCCTCGCCGATCTCGGCGGTCCGCAAGTCGGGGTCCGCGAGCGTGGCGACTTCCAAGGCCTCTGCGACCCTGGCGGCCCCTGCCGCATCGTCCAGGCCGATGGCACTCGTCAGGGCATCCCGGGCCACCGCCCGGTACAGCAGGCCGGTGTCCAGATGAGGCAGGCCGTAGTGAGCGGCAACGCGCTTTGCCAGCGTGCCCTTTCCGGACGCCGCCGGTCCATCGATGGCGACGATCATCCGAGTTGTGCTCCCAGTCCGCTCATCAGCGGCACGAACGCCGGAAAGCTCGTGGCGATCATGCCAATGTCGTCCACCGTGACAGGCTCCTCGGCGCCGAGACCAAGCGTCAGGAACGCCATGGCGATCCGGTGATCCATGTGGGTCTCGATCAACCCGCCGCCTCGCACCGCGCCCGTACCGGAGACGATGAGATCGTCGCCTTCGATCCGCGCCTCGGCTCCGCATGCGGCCAGCCCGGCTGCCGTAGCTGCCAGCCGGTCGCTCTCCTTCACTTTCAATTCCGAAAGGCCCTCCATCCGCGTCTCCCCAGCGGCGAAGGCGGCGAGCGCCGCAAGCATGGGGTATTCGTCGATCATGGACGGAGCCCGCTCGGGCGGCACGTGCACGCCGCGGAGGCCGCTCGACCTGACACGAAGATCGCCCACCGGTTCGCCGGCCTCGTCGCGCTCGTCCACGATCTCGATATCGGCGCCCATCTCCCGCAGCGTGTCGAAGAAGCCCGTGCGCGTCGGGTTGAGAAGCACGTTCTCGATGACGAGATCCGAGCCGGGACAGATCAGCGCGGCCGCGACCAGAAAGGCGGCCGAACTCGGATCGCCCGGGACGGCCACGTGCGCGCCGGTCAGTTCCGCGTCTCCGGCCACCGTCACGGCGCGCGAACCGTCCTCGCGCGTCTCGACCTTCACCTCGGCGCCGAAAAACCTCAGCATACGCTCCGTGTGGTCGCGCGTCGGCACGGGCTCGACGACCGTCGTACGGCCGGGCGCATGAAGACCGGCCAGGAGGATCGACGACTTCACCTGAGCCGACGGCACAGGCAACTCGTAGACGATCGGCAAGATATCGTCCGTTCCTTCCACGGTGAGTGGCAAGGTGTCTCCCTCGCCCTCGACCCTCAGACCCATTTGCGCGAGCGGCGTCAGCACGCGGCTCATGGGACGCCGGCACAACGAGGCGTCCCCCGTAAGCACAACGCGCATATTGTATCCCGCCAACACGCCGAGCATGAGCCGGCTGCCCGTTCCGGAATTGCCGAAGTCGAGAGCGCCGTCCGGCACGCCGAGACCGCCGACCCCTTGCCCCAAGACCTCGATCGCGTCCCCGTTCCGGGACACCGTGGCGCCAAGGGCCTGCATGGCCCGGGCCGTGGCCGTCACGTCGTCCGCGTCGAGCAAGCCCTCGATACGCGTACGCCCGGTTGCCAGGCCGGCCAGGATCAAGGCGCGGTGCGAGATGGACTTGTCGCCCGGAACTCTCACGCGTCCGGAAATGGCTGCGGATCGGCGAGCTGTCAGAGGCTGCGGCATGGAATTCAGATTGCTGTTTGAGGATGCTTGATAGCTTTTGACACTACGCATGAGGCGTGGCAATGGGGAGTCACGCTTAGACTATGTTCGAGGAGAGAGATGTCGAAACCCGCACGGGGAACAAAGCGTGTGTGCGCGAGCTGTGGCGCGCGGTTTTACGACCTGGGCCGCTCACCGATTACCTGCCCCGTCTGTCAAGCCGTGTACCAGGTGAGCCCGACCTCGCGGCGCGGCGCCGCCGCGGCGAAGCCTCAGGTTGAAGAGGAAGACGAATCGCCTGTTATGGGCGGTGCAGAGGTCATCAGTCTCGACGAGGCGGAAGAGGCCGAGGAGGCCGCGGTCGACGACGAGGAGATCGTGGACATCGGAGACGACAGCGACGAGATTCCCGATGACGACGACGAAGATGCGTTTCTCGAGGACGACGAAGAGGAAGACTCCGGCGTCACCGGCATCGTCAAGAACGACCGCGAAGACGACGTTTAGCGGCCGGCCGGCCGCGCTCGACGACCGGCAAACGTGCCGCGCATGGGTTGATGTGCCGCTTCGAGTCGTATTTCGCTTGAATGAACGGGCCGCTGGGAATAAACGATGCGGTCTGAAATCGACGCGGCCGCGGCGGCGGATTTCGTACACTATCCTTAAAGGGGCCATAGCTCAGTTGGGAGAGCGCGTGAATGGCATTCACGAGGTCGGCGGTTCGATCCCGCCTGGCTCCACCAATCCACACATCGACGGCCGGCCGTCCCGGAAGCTCGGCGCGCGACGCCATCGCCCGGCGCGTTGAATTTGTCGGCGGCGCTCCGGCGGACTACCCAGCCGAGCCATGACCGGCCGGGTCCATCGAGTCCGCAACGGGATCTTCGGCGGCGGCGCTCGATCCGGCGAGAGCCTCAGCAATTCTGATCGATGAGCTGCTGAGACAGCGTCTTGATGGCGTCGTCCTCGGCGAGCGTCAGCGACTTTCGCGCATCGGCACAGTTTTGCGCGGCGTCGTTGTTGTTGGCTGCCCTCAACCCGTAGAACATGCCGGTGACCGCGTTCTCCGCCGACGCATTGTCGATCAACCGCGTGCAGGCAGCGACCACCGCGCCGCTATCGTTGCCTTGGGTGCATGTCGCGAAATCCGCCTCGAAGCCGTCATAGGCGGCAGCCTGCGCGGATGCGAGCAACGCCACAACCGGCAGAGCCCGAAAGACGATCATCCCTTGCCTCCACTTCCCTCAAGGACCAACGCGAAGGATCGTATGCGCCTTTTGCGGGGCAATCGACCCAAAATCACGTGCCAAGGGAGGGGCGGCTAACTTGCGGCCGCCGGGTCGCTGATGTCGCGTTCCTTACGGCATAGTCCAAACAAACTCAGTCCGCACCGTTCTCGGCAAGGCCCGCGACGGCCTGCGCAAATGTCGGTTCTATATGCGTACTGTCCTTCAGCGCCCATGCGACGAGGCTCGCTCCTTCCAGGACGCTGAGCAGGGCATGCGCGGTCAACCGCACATCGAGATCGGAACGAAACTCCCCATCGCAAATCCCGTCGCGCACGACGCGGCAAAGCCATTCGAGATGGAGCTCGAAGAACGTGGAGACCCGCGTCTGCATCGATTGCGGCAAGGCGACCGCCTCCGCGGACAGGGCCGCGCAAAGCGGCATGAGCCCGTCGCGCAGACTCTCGGAGAAGAAGCCGGAATAGGTCAGAAGCCGCCGCCGCGCGGATCTCTCTTCCTCGAGGACATCGGAAAGCGCAGACTGGAAATTCGCGAGATAGCCGTCGATCAAGGCCACGCCCAACGCTTCCTTGGTGGGGAAGTGATGATGGACGCTGGCCTTCCGGATACCGACGCGCTCGGCCAGATCCGCATAGCTGAACGCGGCATAGCCCCGCGTTCGCGCGAGCGTCTCCGCTTCCTTCAACAGCAGGTCTCGTGTTCCAACCGACATTCGCCGCCTCTCGGCCTCGCACTCTTGCGTCGTCTTGGCGTGGTCCGCCTTCGCTTTGGTCAGGTGTGCTTCCGGGATCCTTCAAGAACAGCTTCCTGGAAGATCAGCGTCTAGAGAAAGCAGCGTCTTGGCGTCTCGTTGCCGAACAGGTCTTGCCTTCCCAAAACGGCGTTCACGGAGCAATCGGTCTCGACAGCGGCGTCAAGAGCCACCCTTCGGCACGCATATCGCCGAGCTCTCCATGTCAGCCTCTCGTTTCAATTCGTCCATGGCGGCGTTCCTACGATCCGCCCTGACGCTTCGAGACTCCCTTGAACTCGACTCCATCCGTATCCACGGCCGTGACTTCGAGGTCATTGTCCTCGCCCTTGGCGAAGGTGAAGCGGAAATTCGGGTTCGTCGAAATCGAGAACGTCCCATCCATCTCGAACACCAACTCGCCGTCCCGTTTGACGGTCATGGTCTTGATGTAGCGCGCCGGAATGAACTTCGCGGTGTTGATGTCGAGCTGCATGCCGTTGTGGTTCGGATGTTTGATCATCACCTGCCCGGCCCAAATCGGATTGCTGCTCAGAGCCGGCGGGAAGGTCCGTACAATCATCTTGCCCAGCCCGTCCTGATCGGCTTCCGGATCTTTCGCCTGCATGGCGGCACAACCGCCAGCCGCGGCCAAGAACTTCGATGCCATGTGCAGGCTGCCGTCTTCCAGCTCGAGCACGGCCCGGGCGCGGGAGAAATTATCGACGCGCACGCGCGTGCTGAAATTGCGCTCGCCGCCGGCACCGGCCGCGGGACCGAAGGTGAGCGTGGCCACCTTGGGATCGGGATTGTTGTCGATGAAGAGCGACAGAGACTTCAGCTTGTCCTTCACATGCGGCGGAATCCGCACGGTCATCGGAACGAGCGCGGCGTCTTCGACCTTCTGAGGCGTTTCCAGAACGACCATTCCGTCCTCTTCGGCGATCGGACGGTCGCCGAAAGCCTGCTCTTTGAGGACCGGCCACAAATCCTCGCCCGCTCGAAGCGGGGTCGCGGCTAGGACGATCACACACACCGCAAGCCCGGCGGCGCAAAGCGTTTGGCTCAACCTGTTGAAACCGTATGTCATGGCTTCCTTGCTCCTCCCACCGGTTCTTTCCGGGTCATTCCCATTCGAGTTCGGCGAACGCCGCGGTCACGTTGCGGACATGGTACTGGTCGAACAGCTTCCAGGCATCTTTTTCCGAGAAGCCCGCCGACTTGGTCGCCTCCGCCAGAGTCTTTCCTTCGGCGATTTGCCGCCGGACATCGCCGGCGATCGCCGCGAGATAGCGATGCTCCGGCTCCAAGGCCCCCGGCAGTTCCATCGTCTTCGGGCCGTGACCGGGAACGACCCGTGCGGCCTTGCGCTTGCCCATTTCATCGAGAACCGCAAGCCAGCCCTTGATGGAGCCATCGATGGTGGGCACGTGAACGGAGAAGAGGAGATCGCCCAGAAAGAGCGTGTTCGTCTTCAGATCCGTCACGATCAAATCGTTATCCGTGTGGGCCGTCGGCTGCGGTTCGAGCAGGAGTTCGCGGTCCCCGAGATCGAGCTTGGTCGGCTCCTTGATGCCGCGCGTCGGGAGGATGATCTCGCTTCCCGCGAAGGCCTCCTTGCCAATCATCTCTTCGTTCGCGGTGAGATAGCTCTCCTTCCGCGTGCCGAGGGCCCGGGCCAGCTTGTAGTGACCGACGAACTCGGGGTTGTCTTCCTTGAAGGCGGCATTCCCGAAGACATGATCGGGATGCATATGCGTGTTGATGACATATTTGATGGGTTTGTCGGTGACGGCGCGGATGGCATCGCGCAACTCCGCCCCGAGCTTGGCGCTGCCCGACGTGTCGATCACAGCCACACCGTCGGACCCGACGACGAAGCTCGCATTGGCGATGTCGCCACCGTTCTCCGCGGACTGCACCTCATAGCGGCCCTGATGGACGAACACGCCGGGCGCCACCTCGCTGAAGTCGGCCGAGGCCGCATGCGCCGGCATGTAGCGGAGCAAGGGCGCCGAGGCGATCGCAAGCGCCGCCCGGATGACGTTCCGGCGCGACAGCGCGTGAACCCCGCAGCCGCAGCATCGCGGCATAGGGCACGGCGCAGACGGTTTATGTCCATCGTCCAGCATGGCTCACTATCCTACCTATCACTAGGTAGGTGCGTCAAGATGCTCATGCGGCAATCTGCTCGCCGCGGGACCGCTTTCGCCCGGCCAGGCGTCCCAATGGCACTTAAGTCCGTGACGGCCCAGCTTGATTTCGGCTCACACGCTCCCATATCGGAAGTGACTTGTAAGATCGTTGGAAGATCGGAAGTAACTTGGAAGAATTTCGCGGAAGAACTTCGCGCGCCATCGCGCCGTGTGGAGCCAGAGGCACCCGCGCCGGGTAATACATGACACCACTCGACGGCAGCCTTTGGATTAGTTTCGGAAGTGCCCGAAAGGGATCGTCGTGCAAGCCGGTCGAGGGCGGTTATCCGCCTTACAACGTCGAGCTTCTGCCCGCCGGTTCGAACCGCCCGGAATTGTTGCGGATTACGCTGGCCGTCGCCGGTTTCGCGTGTAGCGAGCTCGACGTACGCATAACGGGCGGTGTCCTGCAGATTCGCGGAGAGAAGCCGGACGACGAGAACAAGGATTATCTGCACCGCGGCATCGCCGCGCGCCGCTTCAAGAGGACATTTGCCCTTGTCAACGGCGTCGAAGTACGTAAAGCCGAGTTACACAACGGCCTCCTCGCCATAGAACTCGAGAGGCCGAGCCGGGAGAAACGCGTCCGCAAGGTCGGGATCACGTCCGCAAGCTGATTTGTTTGAAAGCAACGTTGATGACCGAACACGAAGACGACGAGGCGGAGATCACGATGAGCCCCAAGGAGCTTGCGCTCTTGGGCGAAGGTGAGGTCGCCTACATCAAGCAGCTCGATTCCGACGCCGCCGAGCGGCTGTTCCCGGCGCTCGAGGATGCTCCTCAAGGAATCGATCTCTTCGCCGTGCTGAGTGCGGACGGAACGCCGATCGCACTTGCCGATAGCCGAAACGCGGCAATCGCCAATGCCCTCGAGAACGATCTCGTTCCGCTAAGCGTGCACTAGCCTCGTACGTACGTTCCGTCACGCCGCCATCGCGGCCCTTACGCGCTAGGCCGCGTGCGAGGACGCCTCGTCCTGGGTCAGAACGGCGTAAAGCGCCTCGACATCCTTTGACGTTTTGAGCTTTTGAACGGCAGGCCGGTCGCGCAACAGCCGCGAGATACGGGCAAGCGCCTTCAAATGGTCCGCGCCCGCGCCCTCCGGCGCCAACAACAGCACCACGATGTCCACCGGATCTCCGTCGGCCGCGTCGAAGTCTATCGGCTTCTCGAGTCGAGCGAACAGACCGACGATTTTGCTCAAACCCGACATCTTGCCGTGCGGAATGGCGACGCCCTGCCCAAGGGCGGTGGACCCGAGGCGTTCGCGCTGCAGAAGCGTGTCGAAAATCTCCCGTTCCTGAAGACCGGAGAACGCCGATGCGCGCGCGGAAAGTTCGGCCAGAAGCTGCTTCTTGTCGTTTACGTCGAGCGACGGGAGCACCGCTTCGGGCGCGATCAGATCGGCTAGAGACATTTCGATTACCCGTGGCGCTCTTTCGGGAGCGCGTTCCATTCGGATCAACAAACGATTTGTGCTGCGCGACCGTTCCAACGGAGACGCGCGGGCCTGCAGTTTCTCTCCCGCTCAAGGGGAATGGCGTCCGCGATACTCTCGCCGACACTACATAACGCATATTTGAACGCGAACGCGTAACGCTTGTGAAGAAGTCTATCCGGTAACTTGCTGTGCCGATATTTCCCGTGGGCGGCCCGCCAATGTTCCACCGATCAGCGCTGCTCTGCCGCGCCTCCCGCAAAATACGAAGCCAGCAGCGGGACATCCAGGTCCCGGCCCAGTCCGGAGCGGCTTCGATAGCGGAGGCCGGAAGCTAGTACTCCGTTCGGAGGGTGTCAAATCCAAACCTCCGGCATTTCGCCAAATCGCGAACGGCTACGCACTGACCGCCAGCGCCATGCGTTTCTGACGCCGCCGCTGGACCGACGACGGGATGCCCAGCGCCTCTCGATATTTCGCCACGGTGCGGCGCGCGATATCGACCCCATCCTCCTTGAGACGCTCGACAATTTTGTCGTCGGACAAGACGTCTCCGGCCGCTTCCGCGTCGATCATTTCGCGGATGCGATGACGCACCGCTTCGGACGAATGAAGATCGCCTTCGCCGGTGGCGGGAATCGCGGAGGTGAAAAAATACTTCAGCTCGAACAAGCCGCGATTGGTCGCCATGTATTTGTTGGCGGTGACGCGGCTCACGGTCGATTCGTGCATCGAAATCGCATCCGCCACGGTTTTCAAGTTGAGGGGACGGAGGTGCCGGACACCGTAGGTGAAGAACGCATCCTGCTGACGCACGATTTCCTGCGACACTTTGAGGATCGTACGCGCCCGCTGATCGAGGCTTTTCACGAGCCAGTTCGCGGTCTGCAGGCAGTCGACGAGATAGCTCTTGTCCTGCTTGCCCAGCGGCGACTTCGTGACCGTCGCATAGTAGGTCTGGTTGACGAGAACGCGCGGCAGCGTGTCCGAATTCAGCTCGACGTGATAGCTGCCGTCGGGAAGCGACCTCAGCAGCACGTCCGGAACGATGGGTTGTGCTGGTACCGAGCCGTATCCGAGGCCAGGCTTCGGATTGAGCCGCTTCACCTCGGAGACCATGTCGGCCAGATCCTCGTCCGTAACGCCCGTCGCGCGCTTCAGCGCCGCGACGTCGTGCGTCGCAAGGAGATGCAGATTGTCGATCAACGCGGCCATGGCCGGATCGCAACGATCCTGCTCTTTCAGCTGAAGCGTAAGACACTCCCGCAAGTCGCGCGCGAACACGCCGCATGGATCGAAACACTGCATCGCGGCAAGCGTTTCCTCGACAAGTTCGAGCGGTGCGCCGAGTTGCGTTGCGAGGCCTTCCAAATCGCCGCGAAGATACCCGGTCTCGTCCGTCATATCGATAATGTGCTGACCGATCATGCGCCGCACGGGGTCGGGAAACGCCAGAGCGAGTTGCTCCGAAAGATGGAGCCGCAACGTCTTCTCCTCGGCCACGTAGGATTCGAGATCGGCCCCATCGCCGGACAGCGCTCGTGAGGCCGTCGTCAAACCGCTCCAGCCGCTGTCCATCACCGCACCGGGAACGAAATCCTCCGAGTCCGGAAACATGTCCCCCGGGTCCACGTCCATGTCGTCCGTGCGGCTACTGTCGCCTCCCGATTCGAGATCGACCCAGTCGTCGGCGTCGCTCGGCTCGGACGCGCCGTCGGAACTCACATCGGCGGAATCGGACGAGCGGTCGTCCGGGGCGCCGTCGGCCGGACCGTCGCCCTCCGCCCGTTCGAGCAAGGGATTGCGCTCGAGCTCGCCTTCGACGAACGCAGTGAGCTCCATGTTCGACAGTTGCAGCAATTTGATCGCCTGCTGCAACTGAGGCGTCATGACCAGACCCTGGGTCTGGCGCATTTCGAGCTTTGCGTTGATCGCCATCTACGAACTCGCTTGCGATCGGAAACTCAGATCTTGAACTGGTCGCCCAGATAGACGCGCCGCACGTCTTCGTTGTTGACGATTTCGTGCATCGTGCCGTGGGTGAGAACCGTCCCGTCATGGATAATATAGGCGCGGCCAACGAGGTCGAGAGTCTCGCGGACATTGTGATCGGTGATCAAAACGCCGATACCGCGCTGAGTCAGGTGGCGGACAAGGGCACGGATATCGTTCACGGCGATCGGGTCGATACCGGCGAACGGTTCGTCGAGCAGCATGTAGGACGGGCGGGTCGCGAGAGCGCGCGCGATCTCGACGCGCCGGCGCTCGCCGCCGGACAGACGCATGGAGGGCGATTTCCTGAGCCGGGTGATCCGGAATTCTTCCAGCAAGGAGTCCAGCTGTTCCATGCGCGCCTTCTTGTTGGGCTCCACCGTTTCGAGAACCGCCAGAATGTTCTCCTCGACCGTCAGTCCACGGAAGATCGAGGCCTCCTGCGGGAGGTAGCCGATGCCAAGCCGCGCGCGCCGGTACATCGGCAGCCGCGTGACATCCTGGCCGTCGATCTTGATCGATCCTTCGTCGGCGGGAATGAGGCCCGTTATCATGTAGAACGTCGTCGTCTTACCGGCGCCGTTCGGACCCAAGAGACCCACGGCCTCGCCGCGCCGCACGTCAAGACTGACGCCGCGTACCACCGTCCGCTTCTTGAAGCTCTTGACGATCGAGCGGATCGTGAGCCACCCCTCGCCAGGGTCGTGCAAGGTGTGAGGGCCGCTCTCATGAGGCCGTTCGGCCTGTTGCTGCTGCCCTGGCGGCGGAGCCGCCGGAGGACGCTGCGGAACGGGTTGACCGGTCCGCATTGTTGGGACTTGCAGATTCGGCGGAGCTTGCGGGCTTGGCGGGGCTTGCGGCGCGCGCTGTTGCGGCGGCGCGTGCTGACCCGGCGGGACACGCTGGCCTTGAGGCGCGTGCTGGGCTTGAGGCGCGTACGGGGGATGCTGCCCTGCAAGCGCATCTTGCGGAGCGGCGACGGCCCCTTGTCCCGGAATCGAGAACACTTTGCCCACAGGTCTTATCACCCTTCGGTTAAAGCGAGCGCCCGTTAATATCGGCTAAAGCACTCGCTAAATCCTACAGAAATCAGCACCGCAGAAAATCCGCGATCTCTGCCGTCTAAAGGTTGCCCGGCACATGGACACACCCTGCTCCGTCCATTGAGCTTACCGATCCGGCTACGGGGACTGCGCGGCGTCGTTCTTTTTCTTGCCCTTGCCCGGTTTCCCGTCGTCGTCCTTCGGCAACAACAGGGCGCGAATCCGCCTGCTGCCATCCGGCGTCGTTCCGGTGTTCTCGAACCGGCTCTCGCCCGTTGCGAGGTTAACGTGGAGCCGGTCTCCCTTTAGCACGTTCTCCCCTTGAGATAAGACCACATTGCCTCCGACAACAGCCGTCTGCCCGGCCACGTCGTAGATCGCCCAATCGCTGGTCGTCGTCTGATCTTCGTCGGTGTTGATCACCACGTTGCCGGTCACGGTCACCTTCTGAGCGGCAACGTCGTAGACCAGTTCGTCGCTCGTCGTGGTTTGATTTTCCTCGCCGTCGACGATCACATTCCCGCGCGCGACGATCTTCTCGATCTGCGCCTGGCCTCCGGCGTCCTGTCCCGCACCGGCTTCCGCATTCGTTTGCGCGGCCTCCTGCTTCGGGTCCGGGCGTCCCGTGAGCTTGTTGGCGCCTCCCACATAGTGAACGTCAAGCTGCGCGGCGCGGAGCATCGTCTCCCCCTGCACCGCCTTCACACGGCCTCGGAACACCGCGAGTTTCTTCTCGTCGTAGACGGTGAGCGTATCGGACTCGATGTCGATCGGCTTGCCGGAGTCTTTGGATATCGTGCCGAACGCGTTGCGAACCTCCTCGGCGGACACGTTCAGCGGCAGCACCGCGCCCAGCACGCTCAAGCCGGCGGCGGCCCCGAGAACCGAGACGAAGAGGCTCCGAAGCCTCATTGCAGCGCTCCCGGTTGAGCCGCGCCTTCGGCAACCGGCGCGGCCGCCTGTGGAGAGGCGGCGGCCGGCGGCGCCTGCACGGCCGCCCCCTGGTCCTTGCCCTTCTGGGGGTCAAGATGAACCTTCACCCCGCCGCGGAAGACGATCGTGTTCTCGCCGGACCGCAAGGTCATCGCGTTCGACCGGACGGTTCCGTTGGGGAGGTCCAGCTTGACTGGGTTGTGGGACCGCAGGATCTGCTTCTTCATGTCGAGCGTCGCGTAGGAAAGCTCGCCGGTCACCCCGGTGCTCGTCTCGAACGTGATGTGGTCCTTGAGGATGAGCCGTTCCGCCTTACTGTCGAATTTGCCGCGCACGGCCCGCATCTTGGACCAAGTGCCCGCCGACGAATTGTTCACGTCGGCTTTGATCGTGTTGAGGTCGATGAGGTTCGGATTGGCGACGTCCTGGTCCGCGTAGTCGGCCTTGATGACGTAATCGCCGTTCTCCTCGTCCTTGCCCTTCAAGGTGGGATTGAGCATCCGCAACGCCCCGTTGGCGATTTCCATCCCGTCGATACTGGCCGCTATTCCTCCGACATGGACGTTCATGCGCGTCGAGACGAAATATGCCGCAAGGACCAGCACGGCCACGACCGGAAGGACCTTCCGGAGGATGCGGACCAGCCAGCTATGGCGCTTGGCGCTGCGGAACGCGCGGGCGCGCTCCTCGGGCGTCCGGACGCGGTGGGCCGCGCGCGCGCCTGCGAGATTCGCCTCAATTGCCATCACATTCGCCACTTGCCGTGGGCCCGCGCCACTTGCCGCGGCCCCGGCTCCGCGCACCCTTGCGCCAACCGGGGTCCGGACTAGCTAGCCGCAGGACTTTGATCAGATTGCGACCGCGAACCTTCGGTCCTTCCCCAGCCTCAATGGGCAAATCTCAATGGGCAAAAATGTCCATATCGGCCCAGCCCTCGAGATCGAGTTCCGCGCGGGTGGGCAGGAACGAGAAGCAGGCGCGCGCCAGATGCTCGCGCCCTTCCCGCTCGAGCATCCCGTCGAGCCGCTCTTTGAGGGCGTGCAAATATAGCACATCGCTCGCCGCATAGTTGCGCTGGTCGGCGCTCAACTCGGCGGCCCCCCAATCGGAGGATTGCTGCTGCTTGGACAGCTCGATGCCGAGAAGCTCCCGGCAAAGGTCCTTCAGACCATGCCGGTCCGTGTAGGTGCGTGCCAGCTTCGAAGCGATCTTGGTACAATAGACCGGTGCCGTGTTCACGCCGAGATAGTGCTTGAGAACGGCCACATCGAAACGGGCGTAATGAAAAATCTTGAGCACGCTCTCGTCGGCGAGAAGGCGCTTGAGCTCCGGCGCCTCGCCCTCGCGGTCGACCTGAACCAGGGCCGCCGTGCCGTCCCCGCCGGACAGCTGCACGAGGCAAAGGCGATCGCGATGAGGATTGAGGCCGAGCGTTTCCGTGTCGACCGCGATCGACTTGGCCGCGAACCGGCCCGGCGGCAAATCGTCTTTGTAGAGTTCGACGGTCTGGGATTGGCTCAATTGCGTCTCTCTGAAAGGGGCGTGCGCACCCTCTTGCCGTCAAATCCGCTCGCCGCGAACCTCGCGCGGCGAGACCGGGATGGTGCCCAGGAGAAGACTCGAACTTCCACGCCCTTACGGGCACTAGCACCTGAAGCTAGCGCGTCTACCAATTCCGCCACCTGGGCTTGAACGCGATCAGGTACGATTGGCGCTGCGCAATGTCAATTCTTTCGGAACGCGGCCGTGAGACGAAGAAGCGCCTTCAAGGCCGCGCGTCTTCATGGCATGTTGCAGCTGCGAAATTTGCCTGGCTAGAAAACGAGGCATCGAAGTGGCCGTCACACTGAACAACCGAGCGCTCGTGACCGTCTATGGCGGTTCCGGATTTTTGGGCCGCCATCTGGTCCGCGCCATCGCGCGCACCGGAGCGCGCGTCCGGGTTGCCGTCCGGAGGCCGGATCTCGCCGGTCATCTGCAGCCGCTCGGCGGCGTCGGGCAAATCGTGCCCGTCCAGGCCAATGTGCGCTATCCCGATTCGCTCGTGACCGCGGCGGAGGACGCGGACGCCGTCGTGAACCTTGTCGGCATCCTCTTCGCGAGCGGCAAGCAGACGTTCAAGTCCGTCCAGGACGAAGGGGCACGCAACGTCGCCGAGGCCGCGAAAGCCGCCGGCGCCGGCACGTTCGTCCATGTCTCGGCCATTGGCGCGGATCCGGACTCGCCATCCATCTATGCCCGGACCAAGGCCGAAGGCGAAGCGGCCGTGAAGGCGGTCTACCCCGATGCGGCCGTCATCCGGCCTTCTGTCGTGTTCGGGCCCGAGGACGAGTTCTTCAACCGCTTCGGCGCCATGGCGCAGCTCTTCCCGGCCCTGCCTTTGATCGGCGGCGGACACACGAAGTTTCAGCCGGTTTTCGTCGGCGATGTGGCGCAAACGCTCGTCTCGGCGATCGAAGGACGTACCCGGACCGATGCACCCTACGAGCTCGGCGGCCCGGAAGTTCTGTCGATGCGCGCGGTGATGGAGCGCGTGCTCGCCTACACGATGCGGTCCCGTCCGCTGGTCCCGCTTCCCTTCTGGCTTGCAAAGCTCCAGGGCGCGTTCCTGCAATGGCTGCCGAACCCGCCGCTCACGGTCGACCAGGTCCGTCTTCTCGAGAGAGACAACGTGGTCGGCGACGATGCGATCAAGGACGGGCGGACGCTTCAGGGCCTCGGCATCGAGCCCGTGCCCGTGGCCAGCGTCGTGCCCGCATATCTGGAGCAGTTCCGGCCGCGGGGCCAGTTCTCGGTCTACAAGGCCTGAGCCGCGCTACCGGCGCCGGAACGGCCGCGCTCTTAGCTGTAGATCACGTTCTTAGCTGTAGATCATGAACAGCAGGAATCCGCCGAGCACCATGCGGTAGAGCACGAAGGGCAGAAAGCTGATCCGCCGGACCAACGCCATCAGGAAGGCAATGGCCGCAAGGCCTGCGAAGAACGTCAAAATCGCGCAGTAAACCGCATCCATGGTGATGGCATCGCCGGACGCCAGCGCCTCGCCGACCGTCAGCACGCCAGCGCCGGCGATCGCCGGAATGCCCAACAGGAACGA
The DNA here is from genome assembly GCA_002482645.1 of Hyphomicrobiaceae bacterium UBA7697. Taxonomy (GTDB): domain Bacteria; phylum Pseudomonadota; class Alphaproteobacteria; order Rhizobiales; family Methyloligellaceae; genus Methyloceanibacter. Next base: position 161,943 of record DLGJ01000005.1, on the reverse strand, counting down.
GAACCGCGCCGCATCGGGGCGCGTGTAGTTGAGAAAGCGCGCGGCGGTCATGGTTATGCCCGAGCGGCTGGTGCCCGGGATCAGGGCGAGAGCCTGCGCCACCCCGACGATGAGCGCATTCTTCAGCGTCATGTTCTCGATGGTCTTCTCCTGCTTGCCCATCATGTCGCCGATCAGCATGAGAATGCCGAAGATCACGGTGTTCCAGGCGACGATGGTGACGCTGCGCTCCAAGTCGCCGAAACCGAACTTTTTGAGGAAGAGGCCAAATGCCACGGCGGGGATCGTGGCCAGCACGATATAGATCGCGAGCTTGCCCTCGGGCGTCACCTTGCCCTTGAACAGCTCCAGCGCGCCGAGCGTGATCTTCCAAACGTCGCGCCAAAAATAAATCAGAATGGCGAACAAGGTGCCCACATGCACCATGACGTCGACGAATTGCCCCTGATCGGGCCAGTGAAACAGGTAGGGAACGAGGACCAGGTGGCCGGAGGAGGAAATCGGTAAGAATTCCGTGATCCCCTGAACCACCGCGATGACGATGATCTGCTCTATTGTCATGGTCCCACTTCCCTCATGCGGCCCGCCCCCGAGGCGCTTGTTCGTCTAGGCCGCAGGTTCTATACGAGGCGCCTGTGTCCCGCGCGATTTATTTTCCGACCGAATAGCCGCTAAAGCCCACCATGGCGAATCTTCTCCACCATCCGCTATGCGCCTTCTCCAGGTCAATTCGCCTCGCGCTGTCCGAGTGCAAGGTCGAGGTCGAACTGAACGAAGAGAAGCCCTGGGAATGGCGCCCCGAGTTCCTGGTGCTGAACCCTGCCGGAACGCTCCCTGTGTTGCTACCGGACGACGGAACGCCGATCGCGGGCGCCTACGCCATCTCCGAATGGCTGTCCGACACGATGGACGAGCGGCCGTTGACGGCCTTTCAACCCTTTCCGGGGGATGCGACCGCCCGCGCCGAGGTGCGGCGGCTGGTCGAGTGGTTCCATCAAAAATTCCACGAAGAGGTCACCGACTACCTCGTCGTCGAGAAGGTTTTCCGCCGGTTCGGACCGCACAGCACGTCCCCGGATATGGAGGCCATGCGGGCGGGGCACGACAATTTGCGCTACCATATGACGTATATCGGCCATTTGACGGAGACGCGCAGCTGGCTCGCGGGCGATGCCATGAGCTTCGCGGACCTCGCGGCGGCGGCGCACTTATCGGCGCTCGACTATCTCGGCGAGGTTCCTTGGGACGAGTTCGAAACCGCCAAGCAATGGTACGCACTGGTGAAGTCCCGGCCGTCCTTCCGGCCGCTGCTGCAGGATCGCGTCGCGGGTTTCATTCCGGCTGGCACGTATGCCGATCTCGATTTCTGAGGAACGCCCGCGGCAACGGCACCCGGCATGGCGTGATACGAGCGAGCAATCGAACGGCATGGCGCAAGCGCTGAAATCGACCATTGCCGAACGGGCGAAGGCCCTCGGGTTCGACACGATGCGCGTGACCGCCGCCAACGCGCCGGCCGGCATGGGCGAGGCGCTCGATGCGTTCCTCGCCGAGGGGCGCGAAGGCGACATGGGATGGCTCAAGGAGACCGCCGAACGCCGCAAGGCGCCGCGCGCGCTTTGGCCCGAGGCCCGCAGCATCATTCTGCTCGGGCTCAACTATGGCGACGGGAACGACGTCCTCTCGTCGCCGCCGGGCCCCACCCGGGGCGTCATCTCGATCTATGCGAAGCGCGACGACTATCACGACGTGATCAAGGGCAAACTCAAACAGCTCGCCGGGCAAATCCAGGCCCTCGCCGGCGGCGGCGTGAAAGTCTTCATAGATACGGCGCCGGTGATGGAAAAACCGCTCGCAGCGAAGGCCGGTCTCGGCTGGCAAGGCAAACACACCAACCTCGTCTCGCGCGAATTCGGTTCGTGGCTTTTCCTCGGCGCGATCTTCACCACGGCCGAGATCGAGGCGGACGCCGCGGAAGCCGACCATTGCGGCGCCTGCCGCCTCTGTCTCGATGCATGCCCGACAGACGCATTCACCGCGCCTTACCGGATCGATGCGCGGAAGTGCGTCTCCTACCTCACCATCGAGCACAAGGGCCACATCGCGCCGGAATTCCGCGAAGCGATGGGAAACCGCATTTACGGCTGCGACGACTGTCTCGCGATCTGCCCTTGGAACAAATTCGCGAAGAGCTCCCGGGAATTGAAACTTGCCGTGCGCGCCGAGTTGGACGATCCGCCGCTCGCCGAACTCCTGGCGCTCGACGACGCCGCTTTTCGCACGCGGTTCCGCAAGACGCCGGTCAAGCGCACGGGCCGCGACCGGTTCGTGCGCAATGTCCTGATCGCGGCGGGCAATGCGCGCGAGCCCGAACTTGTCCCCCTGGTCGAACCTTTGCTCCAGGACGCTTCGCCACTCGTGCGGGCCATGGCCGTCTGGGCGCTTCGGCGACTGGCGCCGGAGCGCGCTTCGGTCTTGCGCGCCGGTTGCCTTGCTTCGGAGACGGACGAGCACGTGCGGGCGGAGTGGGAAATTGACGCACGCGGAGGGGCCCGGTAATGCGCCTCTTCGCCTTCGGATTTGGCTATTGCGCCCAAGCGCTCGCCGCGCGTCTCGTGGCGCAAGGCTGGACGGCCGCGGGCACGGCGCGGGACGAGTCCAAGCTCGACGCCTTGCGAGAGCAGGGTTACGAGGCTGCGCTGTTCTCGGGCGAGGCGCCCGGCGCCGCGGTGGACCGCCTTCTGCAAGGCACGACGCATCTCCTGCATTCGATTCCACCGGACGCGCGCGGCGACCACGTGCTGGCCCACTACCGCGACGCGCTCGCCCGCCTCGGCACGCTGCAATGGGTCGGGTATCTGTCGACGGTCGGCGTCTATGGCGATCAGCAAGGACGCTGGGTCGACGAAGACACCCCGCCGAAACCCAACAGTACACGCACCGAAGCCCGCGTCGCGGCCGAGCAGGCTTGGCTCGATTTCGGCGCGGCGACGGGCGTGCCGGTGCAGATCTTTCGCCTCGCCGGAATCTATGGTCCCGGTCGCAGCGTGTTCGACAAGCTCAAGGCCGGGACCGCGCGGCGGATCAACAAGCAGGGGCAGGTGTTCAGCCGCATTCATGTGGACGACATCGCCGCCGTGCTGGAGGCCTCGATCGCGCGGCCGCGCGCGGGAGCGATCTACAATGTCGCCGACGACGAACCGGCGGCGCCGGGCGATGTCGTGGCCCACGCGGCCGGGATGATCGGAGTCGAGCCGCCGCCCGAAATCGACTTCGAAGACGCCGACCTGCCGCCCATGGTGCGCAGCTTCTATGAGGGCAGCCGCCGAATCGGCAATGCGCGCATCAAATCCGAACTTGGTGTGACATTGTGCTATCCCACCTTCCGCGAAGGTTTGGCCGCGCTCAAACCGTGAGTGCTAGGCGGACGCCGAAGTACCGTCGATCAGCGCTTGGATCGTTCGCGACAGGCGTTCCAGGTCCTCGGGCTTTGAGAGGCGGTGATCGCCTGTCTTGACCAGGGTGAGGTCCACATCGTCCGTCGCCAAGAGATCGACCAGGGCCCGGGCATGTTCCCAGGGCACGTCCTCGTCGCGCATGCCCTGAAGAATGCGGACGGGCGCATTCACTTCGATGCCGCCCGAGGCGAGCAAATGGTTGCGTCCTTCCTCGATGAGGATCTTGGTGATCGGATAGGGATCGTCGTAATTGGACGGGGCGTAGAACACGCCTTCGGTGAGAACCGCGTTGCGCGATTTCTCGCCCATCTTCTCCCACATCAGCTTCTCGGTCATGTCCCAGGCCGGCGCGATCAGCACGAGACCTTGCAACCGGGAATAGCCGCTTCTCGCCATCGCCCGCGCCAGCAGCAACGAGATCCAGCCGCCGAGCGAGGACCCGACGAGAACCACGGGCCGCTCGCCCACGTGCTCAAGCATCGTCCGGGCCTCTTCCAGCCAATCGCCGACGGAGGCCTTCTCGATGTCGCCGCCGGAAAGGCCGTGGCCGGAATAGTCGAAACGGAGCATGGCGTAGCCTTGGCGCGCCGCCCAATCGCTCAAGTACTGAACCTTGGTGCTGCCCATGTCGGAGAGAAATCCGGATAGCCAGACGACGGCCGGCGCCGTGCCGGACGCGCCCGTATCGAAGCGATAGGCGATGCGCCGGGGCATCTGCCCTTTTCCATTCTCTCCTTGGCCAATCTCCAAAAAATGTGGTTCTTGCTGATCCATCTTGCGACCCACCCGCGATCCGGGAATTTGAGGATAGACACGACGCGATGCCGGACGTGACCATATTGCAGGTCGTGCCGCGGCTGGAAACCGGCGGCAGCGAGCAATCGACGATCGAGATCGCGGAGGCGCTGACCCGCGCCGGAGCCAAGGCCCTGGTTGCCACCGAAGGCGGCCGGTTGGCAACAGCGCTCCGGGATGCCGGTGGCGAGCTCATTCCGCTGCCGGCGGCGAGCAAGAACCCGCTCACGATTCTCGCCAACGCGCGGCACCTGACGCGGATCGTGGAGGAGCGGAACGTGACGCTGCTGCACGCGCGCAGCCGGGCGCCCGCTTGGAGCGCCTACCTCGCGGCGCGCCGCACGCAGCGGCCCTTCGTCACCACCTATCATGGCGCCTATAGCGGACGGAGCCGCCTGAAGACGCTCTACAACAGCGTCATGGCCCGCGGCGACCGGGTGATTGCGAACTCGCGCTACACGGCGCGCCTCATCGAGAGCCGCCATCCCGTTCCGCCCGAGCACCTCCACGTCATCTATCGCGGCTTCGACACGACGGCCTTCGATCCGGACCGGATCGCGCCGGAACGCGTGGACCGCTTGCGCGACGCCTGGGGCATTGGTCCGGAACAGCGGGTCGTCCTGCAGGCCGCGCGCCTGACGCGCTGGAAGGGTCACCTCCACACGATCGAGGCGGCACGCCTGTTGAAGACGCAAGGTAGGCTTGGCGATGCGGTGATCGTCTTCGCGGGCGACAGCCAAGGCCGCGACGATTATCGCGCGGAGCTCGAGGCCAAGATCGAGGAAGCGGGCCTCGGCGAAATCGTGCGCCTCGCCGGACATTGCGACGACATTCCGGCAGCCTTCACACTGGCGGATTTGGCCGTGGTGGCCTCGACCCGGGCGGAGACATTTGGACGCACCAGCATCGAATCCCAAGCCGCCGGATGTCCGGTGATCGTCACCGATGTGGGTGCGGCGGGCGAGAACGTTGTGGCTCGGGAGGAGGACGAGTCCTTCACCGGATGGGTGGTGCGGACAGCCGACGCGGGCGCTCTAGCAGCCGCACTCTCCGAGGCTTTATCGTTGCCCCGTCAGACACTTGACGAAATCGGACAGCGCGGGCGCCGGAACGCGAGAAGCCGCTTCGCGTTGCAAGACATGCAGCGCGCAACCCTGACCGTGTATGACGAACTGCTGGGCACCCAACTCGCCGCATCCTTCGGCTAGTTCAAAAAATCGTGTGGAGGCCTGTCCGATTCTGCCTCGATTTCGCCCCGCTCCCGCCGCCACCTGCTGCGCTCTTCCCGTTGAATTCTCCGATCCCACTGGCGCCGCAGGGCTTTTTCAAGTGGGAACCTATTCGCGAAAGAGATTGTTAAGCATGGCGGTGTCAGTCTTCTAGCTATGTTCCCGAGCGTACCTTCAGAAATGAGAACCCGATCGAACGTGCCGTGCGGCGTCGACACGCCGCCGTTGCATTTCGTCTATCACGTGCCGAAATGCGCCGGCCGGACGATCGACCGGCACCTGGCGAGCGCTCTGCCCGCCTCCGCCTATCACCGTCTGCGGAAGCGCCGCGGCATGGGGCGGCTCATGCGCCGCTACGACCGCACGCACCTTCCGGACCCCGGCACGACGCTCGTGGTGAGCGGCCACCATCTCGGCATTTCGCTCGATCCGCTTTTCGAGAACCGGCTCATCAAACGCAGCCTGCTCCTGCGCGATCCCGCGAGCCACTTCGTGTCCTATTACAACTACCGCATGACCCGGTACATCAACGAAGGGCTACAGCCCTACGGGGTCGAAGTGGCGTATGGCGCCATGCGGCGGAACTTCATCACGCACTACATTCTCGAGAACTTTCTCGAGCTGAGCTGGGTGCAGATCGCAAGCCTGTCCGATCAGGACAAATACGAACTGGCCAATGCGTTCTTGTCGATGTTCTGGTTCGTCGGCGACTACACGCTGTGCGACGATTTTCTCTCGGTGCTCGGCGAGCGCATCGGCATTCCCGCCAACGCGCAGCCGCACAATATGCTCGCGGACCTGGCGCGCGGTGCCGGATGGACGCCGCTGACGCTGGACCTGGTGCCCAAGGACATTGTCGCGGAGATCCAAGCGGACAACTGGATCGACCAGCGGCTGTGGGAAACGTGGCGCGATGCCCGTCACGAGACCGCTTCCATACGCCCGATCGCGCTCGAAAGCAGGGCTTCGAGTTTCATCAGCGGCGAGGCCGTCCGCTTCGTGAACCAGATCGTTCGCCGCGTTCAGCGGCGCTGGGGCAATTTCGGGGCGGAGATCCCCGTGCCGCAAGGCGATCGGGTAACGCTCGCCTGATAGGCCCGCAAACGCCCAACGGGTTCCCTTGCGGGCCAACGTCTTTCCCAGGACAAGCCCTTCCGGGGTTGCGGCCGAGGTGCCATTGCACCCGGGCAAAATCAATCCATCGGACCCGCCCTGTCCGGCGCGGCGCGGCGGCCAACCGCGGTCCGGGGCCGTGTCTTGGGCTTGAGGGGAAGACAGGACGCTTCAATGGGGAACCTTGCCAACCTCGCTCTCCGGCGAGAGCCCGGCATCATCCGTGCGCTGTTTTTCTTCTGCCCGCTCCTGACGCTTCTCGTACCGAAGACCTCGGTCGCGACCGTTCTTGTGATCGCCCTGTGTTGCGCCGGGCTTTCGATTGCGCGGGGCGCCGGCCTGAAGACCTTGTTCCGGATCGACACTACCCTAGCCTTGTTCGGCCTTGCTGCCGCCTATCTCTTCATCAACGCGACATGGTCTCTCGATCACGAGCGCGCTTTCACCGCCGCCTTTTGGTTCCTCGCGGTCGTTCTCATGAGCTTTGCAGGGTGCCGTGCCTTGGCCCGCCGGCCGGAGCGCTCGCTACGCATGGCGGCCACCGCGTTTCTCGTCGGCGCCGGAATCGGCGTCGCCGTTTCTATCGGAACACGATTCGTCCAAGGCAGCCCTCGTCGTGAGCGTGCTCGTGTTCGCTTTGGCGACCCCTTGGCCCAACCTGACGCGGAGAGCGCTCTGGCTCGGGTGGTGTCTCGCCTTCGCACTCGTCATCCCGCTGGCACTGGCTGCCTACAAGGCCGAACTCCACAAGGCGGACTGGCTGCCCTTTTCGGCTCAGGCGCGGCTCACGCTGTGGGCCTACACGGCCGAGCACGTTCGATCGGCGCCGCTCTTTGGCATCGGCGCATCCTCGACCCGCAAGCTCGACCAAGCGCCCGAAAACCGTGAGAAACACTGGAAGGCCAAACAGAAAACCGAAGGCTTCGGCTGGCGGGCCGGTGCGCACGCGCACAACGCGTTCCTGCAGACATGGTACGAACTCGGAGCTGCCGGCGTCATCCTGTTCATGGCAGCCGGCGCGTCTCTGGTCATGTCGTTACGGCGCTTGCCGCCGCCGGTCCAACGCTATGCGCTGGCCCAATTCGCGGCACTCTTCGCCATCCTCGCCTTCGGTTGGGGCATGTGGCAGGCATGGCTGCTCGCGCTCGCCGGACTGAGCGCTCTCTACGTTGCCTTGGCCGGGAACTTTTCTCGTGCCGCGCAAGAAGACGCACCGTCTCTTTGAGCTTGATCGACTACCCCATTGCGGAACGACTTGTCAGCCCTTACCCCGTTCTTGTAGAACCTTTCGCTTCCACACGGAGTTCTACTCCCGCGCCCCGTGCCTCGCCGCGGCGAGGGCGCAACAACATTTTAGGAGACTGAGACATCGCAAGACGGCCCATGAAGCTCGCCCCCAACCGGGGCGGCCCCCGAGTCAACGAGGGAATCGACACTCCTCAAATCCAGCTCATTGAGGCATCCGGCGAGAATGTCGGCGTCGTCGATATCGACGATGCGCTCGCCCGCGCGCAGGAGGCCGGCCTCGATCTCGTGGAGATCTCGCCGAATTCGGACCCGCCGGTCTGCAAGATCCTGGATTACGGCAAGTACAAATATCAGGCACAGAAGAAGGCGGCCGAGGCGCGCAAGAAACAGCGCACCGTCGAGATCAAAGAGATCAAGATGCGGCCCAACATCGACACGCACGATTACGACGTGAAGATGCGGTCGATGAACCGGTTCTTCGAGGAAGGCGACAAGGTCAAGGTGACCTTGCGTTTCCGTGGCCGCGAAATGGCCCACCAGGATCTTGGCATCCAGCTCCTGAACAAGGTCAAGGACGACACCTCCGAGATCGCCAAGGTGGAATCGGAGCCACGTCTCGAAGGCCGCCAAATGGTGATGGTGCTCGCGCCCCGCTAGGGAGCGGACATGCGTCGCGCGGGCCGCTTTCGGCGGGGGCGCCCCCCTTGCACTCGAGGTGGAAATCCCTTTATAACCCGCGGTTCAAGGAGCCGCCCGGCAGGGCATGCCGTGGCGGCTCACATGCTCTCCAGCATTTTTTCAAGAACGCCGGTCTGGCTCATGCCGGTGCCGGTCAAAGAAGGAAGCCAAATGCCCAAGCTCAAGACGAAGAGCGGTGCCAAGAAGCGATTCAAGGTCACGGCCAACGGCAAGGTGAAATGCCTCGCCGCCGGTAAGCGTCACGGCATGATCAAGCGGACCAACAAGTTCATCCGGAATGCCCGGGGAACGATGGTCCTGTCCGACGAAGACGCCAAGATCGTGAAGAAGAATTTTCTCCCCTACGCCCGCTAGGGCGGGGGCTTGCGCCCGGATGGGCCGAGATTGAGACGAACGCTAAGGAGCACCGATAAATGTCCCGTGTGAAACGTGGCGTCACCGCCCATGCCCGTCACCGCAAGGTGATCAAGCAGGCCAAGGGCTATTACGGACGCCGTAAGAACACCATCCGCGTCGCCAAGCAGGCCGTGGAGAAGGCCGGTCAGTACGCTTATCGCGACCGCAAGGTGAAGAAGCGCACTTTCCGCTCTTTGTGGATTCAGCGCATCAACGCCGCCGCGCGCCTGCATGGCACGACCTATGGCCAGCTCATCGACGGCCTGAAGAAGGCGGGTATCGAGCTGGACCGCAAGGTTCTGGCCGATATCGCCGTCCGTGAGCCGCAAACCTTCCAGGGGCTGGTCGAAGCTGCCACTGCCGCCCGGGCCTAAGGCCCGGCTCCAACCGGCAAAGGAGCGAGACCCATGACGGCGTCAGCCCGATGAGCGCGTCCGAGCTCGACACCCTCAAAGCAGAGCTGCTTGAGGAGGTCGCGCGTGCGTCCGACCTTGCACGCCTCGAAGAGGTCCGCGTCGGCGCGCTCGGCAAGAAGGGCCGGGTTTCCGGACTGATGCAGCGGCTCGGCTCGATGCCGCCCGAGGAACGCAAGGATTTCGGCCAAGCGGTCAATGCCGTGAAGATGGCCGTTTCGGCGGCGCTGGAAGCAAAACACGAAACGCTCTCCCGCGAAGCGACGGCCGCGAAGCTCGCCGGCGAACGCGCGGACGTGACCCTGCCCGTGCGCGAAGGACCGCTCGCCGAGGGGCGCATTCACCCGGTGAGCCAGGTTACCGACGAGATCACCGAGATCTTCGCCGATATGGGTTTCTCCATCGCCGAAGGCCCCGACATCGAGACGGACTTCAACAATTTCACCGCGCTCAACATCCCGCCGGAGCATCCGGCCCGGCAGGATCACGACACGTTCTATTTCGCCGAAGGACCGGACGGGACGCGGCCCGTGCTGCGCACCCATACGAGCCCGGTACAAATCCGCACCATGCTGGCGAACAAGCCGCCCTTGCGCATCATCGCGCCGGGACGCGTCTATCGCTGCGATAGCGATCAGACTCACACGCCGATGTTCCATCAGGTCGAAGGACTCGTGATCGACGAGGAGACCCATCTCGGCCATCTGAAATGGGTGCTGGAAGAGTTCTGCAAGGCATTCTTCGAAGTGCCGGAAGTGAAGATGCGCTTCCGCGCGAGCCACTTCCCCTTCACCGAACCCTCGATGGAGGTCGATATCGGCTACGCCAAGGTGGGTGACGAGATCCGCATCGGCGAAGGCGACGAATGGCTCGAGATTCTCGGCTGCGGCATGGTGCATCCGAACGTGCTCAAGGCCGTCGATCTCGATCCCAAGAAATATCAGGGCTTCGCTTTCGGCGTCGGTATCGACCGTCTGACCATGCTGAAATACGGCATGCCGGACCTGCGGGCCTTCTTCGCCGCCGACCTGCGCTGGCTGAAGCATTACGGCTTCGCGCCGCTCTCCGTACCCACGCTTGCCGGGGGGCTGAGCTAGACCATGAAGTTCACCCTGTCCTGGCTGAAAGAGCATCTCGACACGGACGCGTCCGTCGAGGAGATCGCCGGCACGCTGACCTTGATCGGGCTCGAGATCGAGGAGGTCGTCGACCCTTCGAAGGCGCTCGAAGCCTTCCGCGTGGCCGAGGTCGTCAAGGCCGAGAAGCATCCGGACGCGGATAAGCTGCAGGTCCTCCAAGTCGATACCGGCAAGGAAACGCTGCAGGTCGTGTGTGGCGCGCCCAATGCGCGTGCCGGCATGAAGGGCGTGTTCGCGCCCGCCGGCACGTATGTGCCCGGCCTCGACTTCACGCTCGCCAAGGCCAAGATCCGCGGCGTCGAATCGAACGGCATGATGGTCTCGGAGCGGGAGCTCGAACTTTCCGACGAGCATACCGGCATCATCGAGCTTGCGGCGACGGCGCGCGCCGGCAGCCCCGCCGCGAAGGCGCTCGGTCTCGACGACGTGGTGTTCGATATCGCCATCACGCCGAACCGGCCGGATTGCCTCGGGGTGCGCGGCGTCGCCCGCGATCTCGCGGCGGCCGGTCTTGGGAAACTCAAGAAGGACACGGTCAAGCCGGTCAAGGGAAGCTTCGATAATCCCGTGCCGATCAAGCTCGACTTCGCCAAGGAGACCAAGGACGCCTGTCCGGTCTTCGCGGGGCGCCTCATTCGGGGCGTCAAGAACGGGCCCAGCCCCGACTGGCTGCAGGCCCGCCTCAAGGCGATCGGACTTCGTCCCATCAACGCGCTGGTGGACATCACCAACTACATCTCGTTCGACCGCGCGCGCCCCTTGCATGTCTATGACGCGGACAAACTCGCCGGTACGATTCGCGCGCGGCTCGGCAAAAGCGGCGAGAGCTTCGCGGCGCTCGACGGCAAGACCTACAAGGCCGGCGAAGAGATGTGCGTCATCGCCGACGATGCCGCCGTGCTCGGTCTCGGCGGCGTGATCGGCGGCGAGGACACGGGCTGCACCGGGGACACCGTCAATGTCTTCATCGAGTCGGCCTATTTCGATCCGAAGCGCACGGCAAGGACTGGCCGCACGTTGAACATCGTCTCCGACGCGCGCTTCCGTTTCGAACGCGGCGTCGATCCCGAATCCGTGCTGCCTGGACTCGAGATGGCGACGGCCATGGCGCTCGACCTGTGCGGCGGCGAGGCGAGCACCATCACGGTGGCGGGAAAGCCGCCACGGCCGAACCCGGCCTTCCGCTTCGACATGACGCTGATCAACCGCCTGAGCGGGCTGGCGCTGCCACACCGGGACATTCGCCGGAAATTCTCCGCGCTCGGGGTCAAGCTCGAAGGCAAGACGAACGTCTTGAAGGCGACGCCGCCTTCTTGGCGCCCGGACATTTCGATTCCCGTCGATCTCGTCGAGGAAGTGGTGCGGTTGACCGGCGTCGACCGGATTCCCGCGACGCCGCTGGCGCGCCACTCGGGCGTCGCCAAACCCGTCTTGACCGAAGGGCAGCGGCGCGTACGCGCCGTGCGCCGCTTGCTCGCCGCGCGCGGGCTCGTCGAGGCCGTCACCTGGTCGTTCGTTCCGCATGGCGAAGCCAAGCACTTCGGCGGGGGCGCACCGGACCTCGCCCTCGACAATCCGATCTCGACGGAACTGTCGCAGATGCGGCCGAGCCTTTTGCCTGGCCTGATCGGCGCGGCAAAACGCAATCGCGATCGCGGCTTTTCCGACGGCGCTTTGTTCGAGCTCGGCCAAGCCTATCGCGGCCCCGAACCGGACGGCCAATATACCGCCGCATCGGGCGTGCGCTTCGGACACTCGTCGCTGGACGGGCATGGCCGCCACTGGTCGGGCGCGGCGCCCGCCGCCGGCTGGGAGGCGGCGAAAGCCGACGCCATGGCCGCGCTGACCGCTCTGGGTCTCACCCAGGCCAAGGTGCAGATCGTCCGTGATGCCCCTAGCTGGTTCCATCCCGGACGCTCGGGCGCGATCAAGCTCGGCCCCAAAGTGACGCTCGGCGTGTTCGGCGAACTTCATCCCGATACGCTCGAAGCACTCGATGCGGACGGGCCCATGGCCGCGTTCGAACTCTTCCTCGACAACGTGCCGGGCGCAAAACGCAAGGGCACCTCGCGCGCGGCGCTGGATGCGTCCGACTTGCAGTCCGTTCGTCGCGACTTCGCCTTCCTGGTCGATGGGGACGTGGAGGCCGGCGTGTTGGTGCGCGCGGCGGCCGGTGCCGACCGCGCCTTGATCTCCGATGTGAGCGTCTTCGACGAATTCACGGGCCGAGGCGTGCCGGAGGGCAAGAAGTCGCTCGCCATCGAAGTCACGCTGCAGCCCCGCGACAAGACGCTGACCGAAGCCGAGATCGACGCGGTCGCGGAAAAGGTGATCGCGGGCGTGGCCAAGGCTACCGGCGGCACGCTGCGTTAATCGTCCAAAAAAAGCGCCTCTAAGTCTACGCTATATAACGATTTTTCTTCTGGATGTTCGCCTTGTGTTCTCACAAGAATCGGAGCACCTATTGTTCTCCCTGCGCCTCCCAAGGCGCTTAAACATGGAGACTAGCAGAAATGTCGAAGAGTAAGACTTTTCCGATTGGACGAGATGCAAAGACTGGCCGGCTGATCCCGGTGGAGGAGGCAAAGCGCCGTCCCAACACCACAACGGTGGAGCGCATGCCCAAATCTGGCCATGGCGATACCAAGGGTGACCCGTCCCGAAAAAAGTAGTCTGATCTCAGATTTCGGCCACTAATAAGGGCCGTTCTTTGCGGCCCTCTTTTTTGGCGCGCTAGCGCGGCCTCGAACTGCCCGAACCCGAAAAATGCGTTCGCCTCGCGGCGCTTCTTTCGCCCCGTCGTTGGCGGCACCGGCGTCCAGCGTGCCTGGCTGGCCGTTAGACCGTGGCTTCGAGCTGAGCTCCGCTCCGAACCGGTTCGGTATCGAATGTCAGATCGCGGTCGCGGGCGAAGTGAACCATGGCACGCTCCGTCAGTGCACTGATGGTCAGGAGCGGATTGCAGCCGAGAGAGCGCGGCATTACCGATCCATCGCACACGTAGAGTCCCGCGTGGGTCTCGCCCCCCGAGGAGCCGGAAAACACTCGGCACTTGTGATCGACCGCGCCGGTTTCGGCCGTTTCGCCCATGCCGCAGCCGCCGAGCGGATGCGCTGTCGCGGGTTTCGTCCCCATCGAGGTCCCGACGAGCGGATTTTTGATGTAGCGGGCGCCGGCTTCATTCGCGATTTTGGTCAGAGCTTCGTCGACCCGGGCATAGACCCTCTGCCGCGCGACGTCCGGCCACTCGACTCGCAAGGCGCCGTCCCGGAGCACGAGGCGCCCGCACGCATCATCGTGCGAGACGACGAAGAAGCTCCGCAGCCGCGACAACGGGCCTTGATAGACCCCCTTGAGGAGGCTTTGCGCCGCGCCCAAGAGCCGACCGCCCGCGACGAAAAAGACCGGCAGAAGGGGAGCGACGGACGAGGGCATCGTGCCTTCCTGGATAATCATGCTGGCGTTGAGGTCGGTTTCGTCGGGCAGCTCGATCTGCCCGGCCACGGATGCGCCGACCGGGTCGCCGGTGAATTTCGGCGGCTCGCCGACGCCGACGGCATTGACCCGGTTTCTGCCGCCGAGCGCGAAGGCAACGATGTCTCCGTTCGCGGAAAACCCTTCGCCGAGACGGTCCGACGTCTTCAACCCGCGTTCGCGCGACCGAAGCAGGATTTCCGTGGAGCCCAGCGTGCCCGCGGCAAGCACCACGGTCTTCCCATCCACATGCGCGGGTCCGTTGTCCGCGCCGGACAACGCGAAATGCACCCGCCAACCGCCACTCAGCTGTTCGACATGGCTGACGCCGCATTCGGTGAAGATGTCCGCGCCATGGGCCTTCGCGTCCGTGAGATAGGTCACGGCGATGGAGTTCTTGGCGCCCACGTTGCAGCCGGAACAACAATCGCCGCACAGGGTGCAGGCGCGTTGCGCGACTCCTGCCGGATTCACGCCGTCTTCGAAACTGACCGTCACCGGCGCCGTCACCGGCGCCTTGCCGAACGCGACGCTTGCCGCCTCGAGCGCCCGGTACTTGGTGAGCGCTGGAGCGCCCGCATAGCGCATGGGGCGCAGCATGTCCGCCGCCCGGTCAAAACCGGTGTCCAGAAGCCCATCGGTTCTGATCGCTTCGGGCCACGCCCCGCCGGCGAACACGCGCGGGTCGGGGCGCAAGGCAACGCCGGCATTGATCAGCGAGCCGCCGCCAAGCCCGCATCCTACCAAGACATTGATGTCGGCGCCGATCCGCATGTCGTAAAGCCCGGTCGGCGAGCCCGAGCGTTTCTTGCCGTCGTTCACCTGAAACTCGCGGCGAAGTTCCGGCAGGCGCGACGGAAACGATCCGACCGGCACTTCCCGGCCGCGTTCCAGAACGCAGACACGCTGTTTGGCACGCGCGAGTCTGCACGCGGTGACGCCGCCGCCATAACCGGACCCGACGACGACCACGTCGTAAGCGGGCCGCATGGTCTCCGGCGGCAAGGACAGGTTCGGCTGTTGCATAGCTCTCAATAGCCTCCAACCGGCGGCCGTTCCAATACGTTCTGCAGGGGCCGACGGAGTCGCATCACTTCCAATCACGGACGCGAGAGAGCCCCTACCGCGGCATCGGCCGACTCCTTATCGTCCGAGGCAGACAACAATGTGGAGACGTTCGATGATCGCGCGATGGATTTTCGCCGGCCTGACGGCCGCCTTCCTGACGCTGTTCGTATTCGCCGCGAACAATCACGGCGCGCGCGCCGAGGACGCCAGCGTTACGAAGACCGCCATCTTCGCCGGAGGCTGCTTCTGGTGCGTGGAAGATGCGTTCGACAAGGTAGACGGCGTGACGGACACGGTTTCGGGCTATGCGGGTGGCACGGCGCCCGATCCCACCTATGGCAGCCACGAGGGCTATGTCGAAGCTCTCAAGGTCACCTACGACCCGTCAAAAGTCACCTATGCGCAGCTTCTGGACAATTACTGGCACAATATCGATCCGTTCGATCCCACCGGCCAGTTCTGCGACAAGGGTCCCGCCTACCGGACCGTGGTGTTCGTTTCGGACGATGCGGAAAAGTCACTCGCGGAGAAGACGAAGCAAGACATCGCCGAGCGCTTCGGACAAGACGTCGCAACCCAAATTCGTCCGACGACGACGTTCTACGCCGCCGAGGACTATCACCAGGACTACCACACCAAGAATCCCATTAGTTACAAATACTACAAGTGGAACTGCGGGAGGGCCCAGCGTCTTTCCGAGATCTGGGGCGACAAGCATGGCTGATACGGAAACGGGGCCGCCGCGCATCGCACGAGGCCCCGCTTTCCGATTCGAATCAACGTCTAGTAGTCGATCCAGACGCCCCTGCGCTTGCGGGCTTTCTTCCAGGCCTTGCGGTCCTGATTCCAGGCTTGCTGCCGGTCCTTGCAGCGCTGCTTGTAAGCCTTCCGCGCCCACCGATCGTAAGGATAGAGCCATTCGGCGCGATCTCCACAGCTCGGGCCGGCCATCGCCGGTGCGGGTGCCATGGCGACCGTCGCGGCACCGGCGACCATCGCCGCCGCCATCGAAAGCAGAATTGTCTTTTTCATCGTATCGATCTCCTCTGTACGCGTTGGGCCGAGTCCGCGCCGCGCGCCGAACCGGGCGTAGCGGCGCAAAGAACAACAGGCAAAAAGAAAGGGGCCCTAATGAGCCCCTTTCTCGCAACTTCAGTGACTTTCGGAGCGCTTACGAGCGGTCCTTCAGCTTGGCCAGCGGGCCTTCCTTGCCCTGAGCGGCCTTGTAGGCCTTCTTGCACTCGCGCTTATACATCACGCGGTCCTTGAAGTGCTCGGACTTGGCCTTGGCGGCTTCCTGGCAGGTCGTTGCGGCCTGGGCGGGAGCGGCAACAGTCGCGCCGGCGATCAGTGCAGCAGCGGCAGCCGCGAGAAACAGGTTCTTCTGCATCAGTTTTCTCCTTGGAGAGAGTCTTGGATATGGAAAAAGAGATTAGACGTTAGGCTTCGGCGCCACCGGCAATCTGGCCTATCAGCCGCTACGCAATTCCACTCAACAGCGAACGTACGAATCGACCGATTCCCGTAGGACCGGAAGGGGTCTTCCTATCGGCGTTTTCTTACGCGCCGACAACTGCAAAATTGCGGCAACAGCCCCCATGGTTTCGCCATTATCACCGGCGGCGCGAGACGGGCGCACTCCCAGCTTGACCTTGGGCGGTTTGCTCCCCTACCTAGCCGCCCATGAGTTCGGCCATACCCCTTTCCCACATTCGCAACTTCTCGATCATCGCCCATATCGACCATGGCAAATCGACCTTGGCCGACCGGCTTATTCAGCTCTGCGGCGGGCTGACCGCGCGGGAGATGAAGGAGCAGGTGCTCGATTCCATGGACATCGAGCGCGAGCGCGGAATCACCATCAAGGCGCAGACGGTGCGTCTGGACTACCGGGCGAAGGACGGCCAGTTCTACGAATTGAACCTGATCGACACGCCGGGCCATGTGGACTTCGCCTATGAGGTGAACCGCTCGCTCGCCGCGTGCGAGGGGTCGCTCCTCGTCGTCGACGCGACCCAAGGCGTCGAGGCCCAGACGCTCGCCAATGTCTACCAGGCCCTCGACAACGATCACGAGATCGTCCCCGTCCTCAACAAGGTGGATCTGCCGGCCGCCGAGCCCGAAAAGGTCCGGGCCCAGATCGAAGACGTCATCGGGCTCGATGCCTCGGAGGCGGTCGAGATCTCGGCCAAGACCGGCCTCGGCGTCGAGAACGTTTTGGAGGCGATCGTCAATCGCTTGCCGCCGCCGAAAGGCGACAAGGACGCACCGCTGAAAGCGATGCTCGTGGATAGCTGGTACGACGCCTATCTCGGTGTCGTCGTTCTCGTGCGCGTCATCGACGGGTCCTTGAGCAAGGGCCAGCGCATCCGCTTGATGTCGACCGGCGCGGGCTATCAGGTCGACCGGTGCGGTATCTTCCGGCCGAAGCAAGAGATGCGGGACCGGCTCGGCCCGGGCGAGATCGGTTTCTTCACCGCGTCGATCCGGCAAGTGGCCGATACGCGCGTGGGCGATACGGTCACGGACGAAAAGCGGCCGACGCCCGAGCCGCTGGCGGGTTTCCAGCCGGCCCAGCCCGTCGTGTTCTGCGGATTGTTTCCCGTGGACTCGGGCGACTTCGAGGACCTGCGCGAAGCCGTCGGCAAGTTGCGCCTGAACGATGCGAGCTTCGAATACGAGATGGAGACGTCCGCCGCGCTCGGCTTCGGCTTCCGCTGCGGCTTTCTCGGTCTCCTGCATTTGGAGATCATCCGCGAACGGCTCGAGCGCGAATTCAATATCGACCTCATCGCGACGGCGCCCTCGGTCGTCTACCACGTGTTCCAGACCGACGGCACGATGATCGAACTGCACAACCCGGCCGACATGCCCGAGCCTCAGAAGATCGAGCGCATCGAGGAGCCGTGGATCGAGGCCAGCATTCTCGTCCCGGACGAGCATCTCGGCGCCGTGCTGAAGCTTTGCGAAGACCGGCGCGGACGGCAAAAGACGCTGACCTACGCCGGCCAGCGCGCCATGATCGTCTACGATCTACCTCTCAACGAAGTCGTGTTCGATTTCTACGACCGGCTGAAATCGGTGACGCGCGGCTACGCCTCGTTCGACTATCACATCACCGGGTACGAGCAGGGCGACCTCGTGAAGATGTCGATGCTCGTGAACGCCGAACCGGTCGATGCCTTGTCGGTGATCGTGCACCGGGGCCGCGCCGAGGCGCGCGGGCGCGCCATGGTCGAGAAGTTGAAGGACCTGATCCCCCGGCACATGTTCAAGATCCCGATCCAGGCCGCAATCGGAGGCAAGGTGATCGCGCGCGAGACCATCAGCGCGCTGCGCAAGGACGTCACCGCCAAATGCTATGGCGGCGACATCACCCGTAAGCGCAAACTGCTGGAGAAGCAGAAGGCGGGTAAAAAGAAGATGCGGACCTTCGGCAAGGTCGATATTCCGCAGGAAGCCTTCATCGCCGCGCTCAAGATGGACGCCGATTAGGCTCGCCGCCTCTCCCGCGGAAACCAAACCGCCCCTCCTTGCGTTTATGAAGCTGCACCCGCGTTGCACGGGCGGCACCGCCGCGCCTTTTTGGAGGTATCCAGGGAGTATGCGTAAGCAATCTCTGCTTAACGCAAGACTCTCTGCATGTCTTCACCGATTATTACATGACTTTATTTTGCCGAAATCGTGAGGTGCTTGTCGTATATATGGCAATCTTGCGGTCTTGGTTTGATTTTTCGAGCTAATTACTTGACAGAGGCAAATCGATCCCTTTCCATTCGGCTCGGGGGACGCGTGTATGAGGGACAAGCCATGCGGACCGTTGCGGCCTTTGGATTGGCCGGGCTCTGCCTGCTGGCGCCATTGGGGGCGCCCGGGTCCATCGTCTTCGACACGGCACTAGCAGCCGACGAGGCCGGGGGGCCGCAAGATGCGTCCGCGCCGGACGACCGGCCACAGCCGGGCGACGCAGCGGTGACGCTCATGTCGGGCACGACCCATGAAGGCAATGCGGCCCTGGCTCAAGACGTGGCGGCCGTGCTCGACGACAGCGCGTCGCTGCGCATTGTTCCGATGGTGGGCAAGGGTCCGGCCCAAACTGTCCGGGACGTCCTGTTCCTGGACGGCGTCGACTTGGGGATTACGCAGTCGATAGTCCTCGGCCATTTCGCACGGACCGGGGAACTCGGTCCCATTCGCGACCAGCTCGTCTATGTGGCGAAACTCTTCAACGAGGATCTGCACCTTCTATCGCGGTCCGGGATCGAGACTGCCGCGGCGCTCGACGGGAAGACCGTGAATGTCGGCCTGGAAGGAAGCGGAACGGAGATCGCCGCTCGAATCGTTTTCGCAGCGCTGGGGATCGAGGTTCGGGAGACGCATCTCGACACGGCCGAGGCGGTGCGGCAACTTCAATCGGGCGAGATCGACGCCGCGATCCTGATCGGCCCCACGCCGATCGCGCGTGTCGCGCAACTCGGCCCCGGCTCCGGCCTGAAGCTCCTTGCGATCCCCTACGCCAAGGACCTTGAAGACGACACCTACCCGGCGGCCCTGAGCCACGGCGACTACCCGGCGCTGATTGGAAACGGACAGAGCGTCGACACCGTCTCGGTCAGCGCCGTGCTCGTGGCGTTGGACAAACCGGACGATGCGAAACGCCAAGAGCGGCTGGAGCGCTTCGTGGACCGGTTCTTCTCCAGATTCGATGTGCTGCGGCAACCGCCGAACCATCCCAAATGGCGCGAGGTCAATTTCGCCGCAACGCTCGAAGGCTGGCGGCGGGCACCGCAAGCCCAAGCCTGGATCGACACGGCAAGGACACAGGCGCTCTCGGACGCGCGCGAACGGGAACGCTTCAAGGCGTTTCTGGCGCAGGGCGGAGCGATCGCCATAGCAGGCGGCGATCCAGCCTCGGAAGCGGAACAGGACCGGCTGTTTCGCGCCTTCAAAGCCTGGAGCGCGGCGCAGAAATCGAACTGACCGAGCGGCCCTCGGCATCTTTCGAAGGAGGTCATCGTGGGACAGCCAGGTCTGAAACAAGACGGCATTGGGGACGGCGTAGTGCGCCATGCGGGCCGGCTCGACGCGGCCCGTTCAGCCGACCCGGCGCTCACGGCGGCGGCCGAGCATAGTGCATCATCGCTTGCGCGGCGTTTTGCGCCCGCATCGGCGCGGCCGCGTTCCGCCGGCGCCGACCCGACCGTTCTGCCCCGGCTCGACACGGCTCCTGCACGGTGGAGCGGACGGCGGCGGCGCGCAATGCTTCTGGCTTCCGCGCTGGCGATCGCGTCCGCCGCCCTTGCCGGAGGCATGGCTCTGCTTGGAAGCTCCGACGGTGCCGGCCTCGATGCGGCCCTCGCGGAGACCGGCCATGATGCCCGCGGCACATCGAGCACGCATGCCTCCGCCGCCTTGTCGATACCGGTGGACCCGCCCACCGGCGCTTCGTCCGGTACGGACGGCAGGCCGGACAAGACCCGCGCGGAATTGCCCTCCGCGTCCGGGCCCTCGGCCGGGTTCGTCATCCGGTCGGGAGAATCGGATCGCATCGAGGGATTGATGGCGCATGGACGGAAGATGATCGACGTCGGTTATCTCGCTGGCGCGCGCGCCTATTATCGCCGCGCGGCGGAAGCGGGAAGCGGCGAAGCGGCCCTCGCGGCCGGGGCGACCTACGATCCGGATATCGTCGCGCGTCTCGGCGTCCAGGGGATCAAGCCCGACCGGGCGGAGGCGGCGAAATGGTATGCCAGAGCCGCCGGGCTCGGTATCGCCAATCGCGACAAGGCGCTGCGTGCCCTAACCGCTCGCTGGGGCGCGGCGCCCGCTATCGCGAACGCCTCCGGCACCGCCACGTCGATCGCCATGAGGCCGGCGGTGGCGCCACCGCTGAGAAAGCCGGGCGCCGCCACGGCGCCGGAGCATGCAGCCGGGGACGCGCCGCAACAGCAGCAACTGGCCAGCAGTCAAACATCCGCGTCGGGCACCGTGCGGCCGCAACTGCTCGCCTCGGAGGGAGGTGAAGAACCGGAGCCCGGGCCGCTGTCGAAGCTCGTCAAGGCCGCTGCCGGTCTTTCCGCCCAAGAGGAATGGATGGAAGTCGCAAGCCCCGTGAATATCCGCAAAGGACCGTCGTCATCGTCGGGAACCGATAAGGTCGTCCCACGAGGCACCAAGTTTCGCGTCGTCGGCCGCGAGGGCAACTGGATCCATGTGGTGAACCCCGACACCCAGCGAGAGGGCTATATCTATTCGCGCTTCCTGAAGAAGAGCGGCGCGCCCTAATTGTCCGTCACCGGCGGCGCCGTGCGGACGCGCCAGGCGAGATAGGCGAGCGCGGCTCCCTCGGAGATAAGCAGCAGCCCCAGCATGAAGCCGAGCAGCCATTCGGCGCTCAGCGGCATGTTGGTCCAGAGCAAGGACGACAAGACGATCCCGAGAAATCCGCTGGCCAAAACCCAGCCCCAATTGGGAAATGGTCGTATCGTCAGTGCAAAGATCACTTTGGCGAGGCCCTCGACCATGAAATAGACGATGAGCAACATCGTCATCACCAGCAGGCTGCTTTCGGGGGAGCGCAGCAGCAGCACGCCGATCAGCGCCGCGAGAACGGCGGAAATCAGCTGAAGCCAGAAATGCGGCACATGGCTCGCTCCGATCAAGCCGATGGCTTGCAGGGCGCCACTGACGATCAGAATCCAGCCCAGCAGGAACACCACGGCGACGGACGCGATCACCGGCGAAACGATCGCCAGCACGCCGGCGATGACAAGCAGCACGCCTTGGATCAAGTACCATAGCGAGTAGCGTTTCACCGTCTCCCGCATCGCCTCGCGCAGCGCCGCGGCGGCGGCATCCACCGGAATAGCCATGGATTGAACCCTCCTCTAGGGTGTCAGCCGAATCGTTCCCGTTCCAGAGAGCATACGCCAAGCGGACTTCCAATGAAGCGTCAGACAGACGATGCGCGCAGCCTGACCTCCGCGATCCACAAAGCAACCGTCCGGCTGATCCCGTTCCTGTGCCTTGCGTACACGGTCAATTTTCTCGACCGGGTCAATGTCGGCTTCGCCGCGCTGCACATGAACGAGGATCTGGGCTTTTCGCCTTCGGTGTACGGCTTTGGCGCGGGAATCTTCTTCCTCGGCTATATCGCTTTCGAGATTCCCAGCAATCTCGCTCTCCGGCGCTTTGGCGCGCGGCTCTGGATCGCACGCATCATGGTTTCCTGGGGCCTCGTGGCCTGCGCCATGGCACTCGTTCATTCGCAGACGAGCTTCTATGTCACCCGCGCGCTGCTTGGGATCGCGGAGGCGGGATTCTTTCCAGGCATCATCCTCTATCTGACCTATTGGTTCCCGGCGGCCGAGCGCGCCCGCATCGTCGCGCTGTTCATGGCCTCGGTGCCGCTCGCCACCGTGATCGGCGGTCCGGTTTCCGGCGCTCTCCTGGAACTCGACGGCCTCTTCGGCTTCGCGGGCTGGCAATGGCTGTTCGTGATCCAAGGCATTCCGGCCGTCCTGCTTGGCATCCTCGCGCTGAAGGTCCTCACCGGGACGCCGCATGAGGCGGACTGGCTGAGCGATAGCGAGAAAACCGCGCTGACGCGTGCGCTGGACGCCGAAGCGAAGGAGACGGCCGAATCCGGCTATGCCGACCTCCGCGCGGCGCTCACACGGCCGCGGGTCCTCGCGCTCGGCGGGCTCTATTTTCTCATGGTCACGGGGCTCTACGGCATCGGGTTTTGGATGCCGCAGGTCATCGGCGGTTTTGGGCTCGACCCGCTCGCGGTCGGCTTCCTCACCGCGATCCCTTATCTGTTCGCGGCCGTGGCCATGGTTGTGTGGGGACGCCATTCCGACGCCACGGGCGAACGGCGCTGGCACATCGCCTTGCCGTTGCTCTTGGCGGCAGGCGCCTTCGCCTGGTCCGCCTATTCGGGACCGCTCCTTCCCACCATGGTGGCGCTCACCATCGCCACGCTCGGCTTCTATGCCGCATTCGGTCCGTTTTGGGCGATGCCCACCGCGCTGTTGACCGGCGCGGGCGCGGCCGCAGGCATCGCCCTCGTCAACTCCATGGGCAACGCGGCCGGGTTCGCGGGTCCGTATATCGTCGGTATCCTGAAGGAAGCGACGGGAAGTTTCTCCGCGGCCCTCCTCTTCCTGGCCGCTGCCCTCGCTCTCGGCGGTCTCATGGCGTTGTGTTTCCGGGCGCCGGGACCGGGCGCGCAGACGGCGCGATCCTAGACCGGCGCGGGACCGGCTTTCCGCTTCGACGCCGCTTTCGGTCTCGGCGGAACCGGTGCCGTGGGCATGGCCGATCGGGCTCCGTTGCCGTCGCGCCCCGCGGGCTTGAGATCCCCGGTCGCGGCTTTCTCGCAAATGCTCACCGCCTCGTGCAACGTGGCGGCATAGGCGTCGGCTTGTACGACATCGAGCATCTTTGCGGCCGTATTCTCCTCTCCATTGCCGATCCAATAGGCCACCACGATGAGAGTCCCTTCGGGCAGGATGCGGCGCAGGCGCCGTACGGCGTAGCGGATCTGCACGGGACCGCCGCCAAATCCGAGATAGGACAGGCAGACAAGTTTCGCGGAGGCCGACGCGAGCGTTTCGATGTTGCCGGCGGCGATGGCACTCGGCGGCAATGTTTCGGCTCCGAGACCGCGCTTCGACAACAGACGCGCGAGCATCAGCGCGGCAGCCTCGTCCAGGCCCGAGCGGGCGCCGATACAGAGAATGGGCGTGTCCTCGTTCCAGCCCGGCGCAAGGCTGTCCGGATCGACCACATGCGCATCCTCTGTCTCCGGCTCGTCCGCTGAATTTCCGTCCCTGTGGTTCTCGGCACCGGCCTGCTCGATATGCCTGCGCAACCGCGAGAACCAGCGCTTCGGCTCGAACGCATCGAGGTTTTCGAGAATCTCGGCCACCGTTTCGGCAATCCGTTCGGCTTGCACGTCTTCGAGCCTGCCGCGCGCACGGTCCCTCTCGGCATAGGCAAGTCCGCCTAGCGCGACGTCGTCGAGATAGGCGAGCAGACTTTTGTCCTTGAGCGCGAGCTCCGCCTGGTAGGTGGCATCGGACGCATCGCCGATCAGCGTGTGCCGGTAAAAGCTCTGCTCCGGCGACAGGGCGGGCTGATCGCCGAGCAAGACGTCGAAGAAACGCAAACCGTCAACGTGACGGCCGAGCACGGCAAGGCAGACAGTCATCGGAGTCGCGATGAGAAGGCCGAGAGGTCCCCACAGCCAGGTCCAGAACACCGTTGAACCGATCACCGCGATGGGCGTGACGCCCGTGCCGCGCCCGTAAACCAGGGGCTCGACGACCTGGCCCATGGTGAACTCCCCTACCACATAGAGCGAGATCACCATCAGCACCATGGTCCAACCCGGATCGATGGCCGCCGCGATCAGCACAGGCAGAGCCGCCGCGATATACGAACCCACATACGGCACGAACCGCATCACCATTGCGAGGATGCCCCACGCAATGGCGCTCGGCATGCCGATGGCCCACAACGCAAGGCCGATGAGGGTGCCGTAAGTGGCGTTGACGAGAACCTGCCTCAGGAAATAATGGCTGAGCCGCGTCGCGGCCTCGCTCATGGTCGCCGTCGCGCGCTGGAGATCGGATGCGCCGAACAGCCGGATGAGCCTGTCGCGCAAATCCTCCCGTTGCAGCAGGATGAAGACCACGAAGAGCAGGATAACGCCGGCCGTTACCAATGGCGGCAAGACGGTTCCCGCGATAGAGCGGTAGAAGTCGAACCCCGTCGGTTCGGGTACGCGAATCTCCACCGGGATGGGCTTGGTTCCCTGCCCGGCGTCCCCGGTGCCGGGCGCGGGCGCGGCCGCCGGCGTTTCCGGTTGCTCCAGCTCGGCTTCCAGGTCTTCGAGCACCTCGCCTGCCTTCTTCAGCACTTGCGATTCGGCCGTGGTTTCGCGCAGCAGGCGGATCTTTTCCGAAAGCGTGTAGCGATAGCTCGGCAGATCGGCGGCGAGCTTGGTGGCCTCGCGCGAGACGAGCCAGCCGAGGCCGCCCAGGATGGAGAAGGCGACCGCCACGACGACGGCGACGGCGAGAACCCGGGGAACCTTGATCCGCTGCAGCAACAGCAGCGGCGGCGTCAGCACGAAGCTCAAGAGGATCGCAACGGCGAGAGGGAGCAGAATCTCCTGCCCGAAATACAGGCCTCCAATCACGATCGCCGCAATCAGAAGCCCCTGCAGGACATTGGCACGGTTGTCCGCGGAGGATTGCGGGGACCGCAATGGCGAGCGGGGCGTCATGACGATCTCCTCATGGATCGGCCCCGCGGTCCGCTGGCCGCGCGAGTCACGTCCTTCGGCAGCTTAGCGCAAAAGTCCTCGAGAGAGAGCGGCTCTTAGCCGTCTTCGTCGCCTCGCGTCATGGGCTTGAACATCTGCCCCGTGTCCAACGTCTCGGCGTTGCACAGATATTGGAACACCGTCCGGCGTCTGCGATCGAACACGTCGAAATAGCCGACGGCGCCCCAGACGAGAATGGTCGCTTCCCCGCTCGTCACGCGTTCGGCGAATTTCGGCGTCGATTCGCATTCGACGATCACGGTCGCGGTGGCATCGCGGCCGAGACGCGGCCGAACCGGGACCAGCGAGGACTCCTCGGGGAGAGGCAGAACCGGGAGCAATTCCTCGGTCGAAATGTCGTGGATCGCCATATCCGCCACGCTCTCCAATTTGAATGCCGGCGTCTGGCCCGAATTGCGGAGCGCGATCTTGACCTTGACGATGCCTTCGGCTTCCGGCGTCTCGACGAACTCCAGAGAATCCACGTCGACATAGGCACGCAGTTCCGCTTCGCGGTCCGCCGTCCGGGGCGAGACCGGCGCGCCCGCCCCGCCGCCTTGAGCCGCGCGCCGCGCCGCGCGGACCGCCATCATCAGAGGCACGAACATCGCAAGGAGAAGCAGGAGCGCGAGCGCGCCGATCAGCATTAGCAGGCGCGTCAGTCCCGCCGTCCGCTCCGCGGCCTCGGCCGCACGCCACTGCGTGCAGAGATCGGCCTGATAGGGATGCTGCGCATTTTCGCATGGCTTGGACATCTCCCACGGACCGGCCGGCGCATCCGCCTCGTCGCCGGCTTCGGCGTCCGCTGGGGTATCCCCCGTATCCGTGTCGTCCGCCGCCTCGTCCTCTTGGCCCGCGTCCTCTTGGCCCGCATCCTCTTGACCCGCGTCGCTCGGCGCGGCTTGTCCGGTCGCGGCCTCGCTGTCCTCCGGTGCATCCTGAGCCACGGCGAAAGGCGGCGCGGACACGGCCAGGCACAGCGTCAGGACCAAAGCGCCGGCAAGAATCCACCTGGATCCGGCAAGAAATCTCAAAGACGGTAGAGTCATGATAACGCGCTGAAATGTTTCCCCAACAGCGCCGATCCTAAGCGTGTCAGCGCGCCTTGTCTCGTCTTCCGGGCCGCAATGCGTAAAGTTCTCGTCAAATTGTCTCCAAATGAAACAGCTTGGCGCCCCAAATACGAAAAACGGCCCCGAGCGGGACGCCCGAGGCCGTTCGAACCCGTCCGAAGGGCGAGTGCGTCAGTCGCCCCCGGCGGGCCCTGCCGTCATCGCCTTCGTATCCTTGGACACGTTCGACACGGACTGCGGCGCCGTCTCCATCTCGATGAAACCGATCTTGCCGTTCGCCGCCTCGATCGCTTCCTTGACGTCGACCATGCGGATCGACTGATCTCGATAGGTGCGGAAGTACCAGCGGAGATTCTGAAGATCGTTGACGCTGGTCCATTCGGTGATCTCCGGGATCGCCCCGCCGACGGAGTCGTTCACCACCGAACCCTTGGGGATGTCGAACTGGTTCAAGATGTGGAAGGCGCTGAACACGGCGTCGGCGGCGCTCTCGTTCGGCGTTGCCGCCTGGCTGAACATGGCCGCGCGCACGAACCGCGACGGCGGCGTGAAATCGCCGGGCAAGCCGAGCATGCCGGAGCCCGACCCCGTGGCGTTGAGCGTCACCGCGCCGAGCTTCGTGGGTCCTGCGTCCTTGTCCGTGAGGTTGATGTAGTTCTTCAGATTGGTCATGTGCCAGTCATAGGTCGGCGCGTTGGTCATGACCCCAAGCGGTGCATCGGTGACTTTGAGGCCCCCGTCGCGCGGCTCGATCGCGATCGACTTGCCCGTCTTGTCCTGGATGAAGAAGTGCGCGTCGGCAGGCATGCCCTTGGCGCTGCCGAGGCCCGGGAAGGGCGTTCCCACCACGGCGACGTCCTTGACGGCTTCCTTCACCTCATCGACCGTGGCGAAACTGCCCAGCACCCAGAGGCCGAAGTCCTGCGGCGCCAGCGCACGAGACGCATTCTCCTTCGTGACCTCCGCATATTGCGCATAGCCGGGGAAGTAAAACAGACCGATGGAGAGGCCCTGATCGTTCAGTCCGTCGATAATCGCGACGGCGCCGAGCGCATTGGCGCCCACGACGCCGTAACGCGTCTTGTAGGTCAGGCCCTTGCCGCCATCCGGCAGTTGACCTCTGAACTCCTGTCCCGCCGGAACGACGATGACGGAGGATTTGAGAGGAAAGCCGAACTCGAGTGTGCGTCCGCGAATCGCGGCGCCGTCCTGCGACTTGAGGCTGATGCCCGTACAGGCGAAGACGGGGGAGGTTGCAAGGGCAAACGATGCGGCAAGGATATAGGTCGCGGCGCGGCGGATCATGGTGGGCTCTCTCCTCAAGAAACTGTCGGCCGCACCATGCACGCCCCACATGAAAGGCTCGTTAAGCGCCCGTCTCAAATTCGCCGAAGATCTGAAGGCGCATGGCGAATGTCATAGGCCTTTTCGGAATTTCATGCGGTACTTCAGGCGCCCAAGCCATCCGCCCAATCGAAAAGGCGGGACCGGCTTCGTGCGCCGCTCCCGCCCTTTTCGTCTCTCGCGACGGCCGCGGCCCGATCAAGCCGCCCGCTCGCGTCTATTTACCGAGCTGCTCGATATAGGCCGCAACGTCGGCGACGTCCTGATCCGTTGCGAGCATCTTGGCCATCGGCACCATTTGCTGCCCGTACGTGTCTTTCGGGTCGGCGCCACGGATGCCTTGTTTGAAATGGTCCAGCTGGCGAACCGTGTACCAGCTCGGCAACCCTGCGAGCGGAGGCGCGTTGAGCGCCTGTTGCCCTTCTCCCTTTGCCCCATGGCAGGTTTGGCAGGTGGCAAAAAGTTGCTTTCCGTGTTCGGCATCCTGGGCGGACGCGTCCGCCGCGCAGAAGACCGCCAAGGCGGCAGCCGCCACTACAAGTCGTTTCCTCATGCTCAGCTCCCGAATCGTTTTTTGTGACGAAGTCCTGGGTCGGGTGCCCTTGCTGTTGGGTCCCAGCACACATGGGCGCCCAACGCCTATCTTGTCCCGAATTGCCGCCGGCGGAAAGCGGCCGAGAGCCGCAGGGGGCCCTCCTGCGGTAGGCTCAGGCGACGCTCGCCCCGAACAACGAGCCGATAAAGTAGGTCGCCGCCGCCGCGATCGAACCGACCGCAAGCATGCGCGCACCGCCCAGAACGGCGCTGCGGCCCGAGAACAGGCTGAGCGCCGCGCCCACGCCGAACAACGCCACACCCGCGATGGCGGCGGCAATTACGATCCCCTCTTTGTCGTAGCCGAGCAGGAACGGGATCAAGGGAACGCTCGCGCCCACGCAGAAGGTGAGGAAGGATGAAACCGCCGCACCCATGGGCGCACCCAATTCTTCCGGGTTGAGGCCGAGCTCCTCGCGCGTCAGCGCGTCGAGGGCCTTCTCCGGATTCGCGATCAAATGCTTGGCCATGTCGCGCGCATCCGAAAGCGGAATGCCGCGCGCTTCGTAGATCAGCGCAAGCTCCTCGGCTTCCTCGTCCGGGTAGCGCTCGAGTTCGTCCTTCTCTTGCGCGATCTGGTGTTCGAACATCTCGCGCTGCGACAGCATGGAGATGAACTCGCCCGCGCCCATCGAAAAGGCCCCCGCCAGCAGGCCGGCGACGCCGGTCAGAAGGATTTCGTTCGCGCCGACGCCCGCGCCGGCCACGCCCATCACCAAACAGGTGTTGGAGACGAGACCGTCATTGACGCCGAACACACCGGCCCGAAGGGTTCCGCTCGTATAGGTCTTATGCTGCTGACCGATCTCGTCCACCGAAGTCGGCCAGGGATGGCCGCTCTCGTCCTTCTTTTCCGGCTCCGGAAGCCTGGTCCGGTAGACGGAAACCCCGCGAACCTTGTGGGCCGAGAGCACGTTCCGCATCGTACGCGGCGGCAAAATTCCGAGAAGGAAGACGGTGATGCGGGATCGCATGGACGGTTTGAAGACCGGCACCGTCTTCAGATCCTTGGCGAGGATACCCGCTTGGTCCTCGGCGGCCGCGGCCATTTTCTCGAACAGCTTGGCCCTTTTCGGGTCGGGCTCGTTCTCGGCGACGGCGCGGGACAAATAGGCCGCGGTCTTTTCGGACTGCCAACGCCGAAATGCGTCTTCCATGACGGTCTCCGTCAGATCCAGTTCACCGCGCCAGTTTCGAGATCGTAGACGCCACCGGCGATGCCCACCTTTCCGGAGGTCACGGCATCGCCGATGATCTTCGATTGCGTCTTCAGCCGCGTCATGCCGAGGCGGACATTCTCTTCGATCGACGCCGCCAGAAAATCGCCGGGGTGCCGGCCATGAGCCGTGATGACCGCGGGCTCGATGGCCTTGACGAGTTCGGGCAAATGCCCCGGAAGGTCTTTTCGCGATGTCGAGGCGCCGAGCGCGGCCGCGACCGCGCCGCAACCGGTATGGCCGATCACTACGATGAGCGGAATGCCGAGGCTCGTCACGGCGAACTCGAAGCTGGCCAAGCCGTAATTGCTGACCACATTGCCCGCATCGCGCGAGACGAAGAGATCGCCCGGCCCCTGATCGAAAATGATCTCCGGCGGCACGCGGCTGTCGGCGCAGGACAGGATACCTGCGACCGGATGCTGGGCTTCTGCGCGTGCCGCGCGCCCTACGGAATAGTCCCTTTCCTTGAGACTGTCCTCCATGTAGCGCGCATTGCCCTCCGTCAGACGGGCGAGCGCTTGGGAGGGTGTGATGGCATTGGGCGCCGCACTGTTTTCGGCCCATGCGGCTCGAAGCGGCAAAATGCCGGCGGCCGTAAGAGCGCCCGCGGTTGCCAGCAGCGTGCGCCGAGACAACCCCCTACCGGTGCTGCGGTCACACATGCGTTCCTCCCGTCGGCGATTCTCGCTTAGCGACGAGCGTCACGCGCCGCCTGTGGCAGGTCAAGCCGTTCGCGCAAATTTCCCGCGCCTAGCCGCAGCGCTTCCCGCTCAGGCGTCTTTCGGCTTCGACAGGAGCATGCGGTAGCAATCGAGATTGCGCGAAAAGAACTCGTAGGTGGCGCCCCAGAGATAAAGCCGGAAGCGGCGGTACTCGAAGTCGCCGAAGGTCTTCAGAATGTAGTCCTTGTTCGCCTCGAGATTCTCCGCCCACTGCTTGAATGTGAGGTAGTAGCTCCAGCGGTCGCTGTGCAACTCCTCGAGTTCGAACTCCGTCTTGTTCATCTTGTTGATGAAATCGTCGAGCACGAGGAAGGAATGGTTGCCGGGATAGATGTAGCGGACCATGAAGGTCGACAGCTCGTATTTTTTCCGGGCGGCGCTGCCGTCGAGGAACACGAGGCCGCCCGGCTTGAGCAAGCGGTAGAACTTGCGCAGCACCTTCTCGTAATTCGGCAGATGTTCGATGACGCCCATGATGACGATGGCATCGAACGGCTCGTCGGGCTCGAAGTCGTAAAAGTCCGTCAGCAGAATGTCGAACTGGTCGCCGAAATTGGCCAGCTTGTCGCGCAGGAAGGCCTGCGAGACTTCGGAGTTGGTGATGCCGGTGAAGTCGACGCCCGACTGCAAGGCATGGCCGGCAAAGGCGCCCCATCCCGGACCGATCTCCAGCACGCGCTTACCCGCGGTCAGTTCGCACTTCTCGATGGCCCAGTCGAACTTCCGCTCAAGGGCTTTCGACAGGGGTTCGTCGTCGTTCCGGTAGATGCCTTGGCTGTAGGCCGGATACACGGGGTCCATGAAGCTGAGAAACAGCTTTGGGTCCAGATTGTAGTGGGAGGCGATGGCCTTCTTGTTCGTATAGACCTGCCCGAACAATGCGGGCTGGATGAAGCGCCAGGCCGTCACCAGGGGATGCTTGTCGTCCAGCGACTCACGCAAGGCAAACGGCTGCAGCATATCGCCTTCGATATCGATATCGCCCTGAAGGTACGCCTCCGCGATATCCGCCTCGTCCAGCGTCCGGAGGGCCTTGAGCGCCCGGTCATTATGCAGGTCCACATGAAAGGCCGGCGCACCGGAACCGATATTGCGCTCGGCGCCGTCCGGCATCGCAATGGAGAAAGGCGTGGCAACGCCGCCGACTCTGTCGATGAAGGCTTCGAGCGTGGTGGCGGCTGTCGACATTCTTGTGCTCCTTGGAGTCCCCTGTATCGCTTCCCTCACGGCACGGTTCGTTCGAGGCGGTCCCGCGTGCCCGAAACGATTGTGCCCCTGGGCGGGGCAAAATCAACATCCGTGGCGTCGCAGCGCCGGAACTTTTGCAACGTCGCCCGAGAGCCCTTGCGGAACGGCGTATGTCGGGCTCTATCATTGGCGCGCCTGTTCTGTTCATCAGCCCCGCCAGATTCGGAGCCGTCCCAATATGCCGACCCCCCTCTCCCGCGGATTGCGTCTCGCCTTCGGCGCATGTGTCCTTGCCGCCGCTCTGGTGGCGGCGCTGTCCGGATATCAACCCGCCGCCGCCAAGCCGGGCGAGATCCTGAATGTCTGGCCGTTGCCAGGCGGCGGTCCAGGCGGAAGCGAGGCGTTCCGCATTCTCTACCGGTCGACCGGGCTGAAGGGTGAGCCCATCGAGGTCTCGGCGGCGATTTTCATTCCGGCCGGACCCGCGCCGGCCGGCGGGAGGAACATCATTGCCTGGGCGCACCCGACCTCGGGCGTCGTCGAAAAATGCGCGCCGTCCCTCTTGCCAGATGTGGCGGGGATGACCTGGGATCTGCCGCAAATGCTGGCTAAGGGCTACATCGTCGTCGGCACGGACTATCCGGGCCTCGGCACGCCGGAGCTCCATCCTTATCTGATCGGTGAGAGCGAAGGGCGCGCGGTGCTCGATTCGGTGCGGGCGGCACGGGCGCTGCCGAACTCGCGCGCTTCGAACCGTTTCGTTGCCTGGGGGCACAGCCAAGGCGGCCATGCCGTCCTTTATGCCGGTGAGTTGGCGAAGTCCTATGCGCCCGAATTGAACCTGCTCGGTGTCGCGGCCGCGGCGCCCGCCACAAATCTCGTCGAATTGTTCGATGCCGACAAATCCACCGCCGCGGGCAAGAACCTGACCGCGATGGCGCTCTATTCGTGGTCGCGCCTGACCGGCGATCCGGCCTCGTCGATGGTGGAGCCGGACGCGATGCGCCCCTACGAGGCCATGGCGACCACATGCATCGAATCGATCGCCAATCTCGAAGCCCTGCAGCGGGACGAGAAAAATCTCACCGGCAAGCGCTTCCTGAAAGCAAACCCGGCCAGCACCGAGCCTTGGAAAGGACTTATGCAGCGCAACTCACCGGGAAACCGGCGCCAGCCGGTGCCCGTGTTCCTGGCGCAAGGAACCGCGGACACGATCGTCAGACCCGCCATCACGAAGCAGTTCGGGAACCGGCTCTGCGCCCAAGGAACCCGCGTGATGTTCGTCGAGCTTCCCGGTACGAGCCACACATTCGCGGCGCGGGACAGCGTGCGGACCGCGCTCAAGTGGATGGACGAGCGCTTTCGCGGCGCGCCCGCGCCCTCCGTGTGCGGAAGACGCTAGCCGCGCGGCGGACCTAATGGGTTATCCGGATGGTGGTGTTGCTTTTGCCGTATTGCTGGACGAGCGAATAGAGGCGCGCCGCGTTCGAGGGGTGCAGCCGCACGCAGCCATGCGAAGCGGGGCGGCCCAAATGCTTCGTCTCGTACGAGCCATGGATCGCGTACCCGCCCTTGAAGAAGATCGAGTAGGGCATCGGCGACCCGTTGTAGATCGTCGACCGGTGGTACCGCACGAGATTATAAGGCTTATACGTCCCGGTGGGCGTCCGGTAGCCTGGCCGCGCGGTCGAAACCTTCCATGTGTATTTCGGTTTGCCGTCGACATAGACATGCATCCGCTGACTGGAAAGGTCGATCTGCGCCAAGACACCGGCCAAGGCCGCACCGGGCAGGCCAAACACGGTGCCCAAACACACGATCAGGACCAAGAAACGTCGCATTTGTCGTATCTCCTTCAACCTTCAGTTCATGCCCGACTTGCGCGGCGCGGCTTTGCGCGGTGCTTCAGGCTGCGTCACGGGGCAGCTTAGAGCCATGGGACTGAACATCTCCTGAACGGCGCAGAACCAGCGCTCGGCCTGAAAGCCGAAACGATTCAATAGCGTTAAGGGGCTCCTATTCTTGGTCCTGTTTATGGTACTGTGCCGGCTTCTTGGTCTTCAGCACGTGAGGCCCATGTCATATGGCCGGGGGACAATGCGTAGGCTGATCATCGGTCTATCGCTAGCGATTCTGATGGCCGGCGCCGCAACCGCGCAGACGGCCTCGCCGCAGGGTTCCGTACGGCCGCAGCACGTGGCGCCGCCCGGCGCGGACACGCCACAGCAAAACGGCAAGCAGACCCTCAACAAGGCCCAGCCGCTCGAGACCCCCGATCAGGATTCCGGTCAAGACGACGAGGCTTCCGCCCCGGACGAAGAGGACGCCGAGGACATCGCGGCGGAGGTCGGGCTGCCCCTGCGCCGACCGGAACCGCCAAAGCACGTCCCGCCCGCCAAGCTTGCGCCCGCGAACGACCTGTTCGGATCCGTGCCGAATCCGGCGCCGCTGGCCGCGCGGTCCATCGGCGGCTACGCCAAGGGCTGCCTCGCGGGCGGCATTTCGCTTCCCATCAACGGCCCCGATTGGCAGGTGATGCGGCTTTCGCGAAACCGGAATTGGGGCACGCCTCAGTTGATAGACTACATGGAACGTCTCGCCAGCGACGCGCATGCTTTCGACGGCTGGCCGGGGCTTCTTGTCGGAGATCTTTCGCAACCGCGCGGCGGGCCGATGCTCACGGGCCATACCAGCCACCAGATCGGTCTCGATGCGGACATTTGGCTGACACCGATGCCCGACCGCGTCCTGTCTCCGGCCGAGCGGGAAGAGATGACCGCCATGTCGATGTTGAAGGACCCGTTCAACGTCGATCCGGACGTCTTCACCGACTTGCAGATCAAGCTCATCCGGCGCGCGGCCACTTACGATCAAGTGGCACGCATCTTCGTCCACCCCGCGATCAAGAAGGCCCTTTGCGAACGCGCCGGCGCGGCCGGAAAGAACAAGGCTTGGCTCGCCAAGGTTCGTCCCTGGTGGAATCACCACTATCATTTTCACGTCCGTTTGAAATGTCCTCCCGGCATGGACGGCTGCGATGGGCAGGCACCGGTATCGGGCGACCTCGGCTGCGACGCGAAGGACTTTGCCGCTTGGGACAAGAAACTCCAGGCTTCGGCGAAATGGGCCACCGAGCACGGGCTGAGTCCCATGGACCCGCTGCGGCACCGCGCCAGTGTCTCCAGCCGCAAGAAGCGCGGCGAGCTCGCCGACCTTCCGAGCGAGTGCAAGAACGTCTTGACGGCGGGCGGAGTCGATCCGCTGAAGCAGGGCGACGAACTGCCCCCCGTCGCGGTCAAGGCCGCCACCAGCAAGGAAGCCGGACCGGGCGTGCCGGTCTTGACGCAAGCGCAGCTCGCGGCCCTGCTCGGTACCAAGAAGCTGACGATGCAGATGCCCGAGCGGAATCCCGTCCGCTGAAGGCTGGTCTTTCGGCCAAAACGCGTCTTTCCGCGAGAGCCCCGATCGGGCACACTCCTTGCCATGCTGCAGCGCCGCTCAAACCCGTTCGAAGGTCAGAAGAACGTCTTTGGCGAACCCTTGAAGCCGTGTTCCGAGCGGCCCCTGACGGGGTTCTACCGCACCGGATGTTGTCACACGGGGCTCGACGATGTGGGATTGCACACGGTCTGCGTCGAGGTGACGGAGGCGTTTCTGGCGTTCTCCAAGGACCGTGGCAACGATCTCACGACACCCGTTCCCGACTTCGGATTTCCGGGCCTGAAACCGGGCGACCGTTGGTGCCTGTGCGCGGCCCGCTGGCTTGAGGCCCTCCAAGCTGGAGAGGCTCCGCGTGTCGTTCTCGGTGCCACGCACCAGGCAACGCTTGAGATCGTGGCGCTGGAAGACCTGAAGCGCCACGCCATCGATCTCGCCTGAGAGCCGCGGCACGGCCGCAGAACCGGCTTGTTGCGCACCCCCGGAGGTGGCAGCATGCGCGCCGAGGCCACCAACGGACATTCTACCACACGATGAGCGACAAGTCCGCCGACAAGAAATCCGCGCCGTCCCTCCGCCGTCAGAAGCGCCAGATCTATCTCGAGGGTCACAAGCGCAAATTTTTGGTCGTGGTCGACGAAACGCCGGAGTGCGAAAGTGCGCTTGCCTTCGCGGCGAGCCGGGCCGAGCGCACGAAGGGCCAGCTCGCCTTGCTCTACGTGATCGAGCCAGAGGACGGCGCCATGCATTGGCTCGGCGTCGAAGACGTCGCGCGCGAGGAAGGGCAGAACAAGGCGAAGGCCGTGTTCCGCCTCTTCGGGCGGAAACTCAAGACCATGGGCTTCGAGGAGCTCGTTCCCGAGGAAATCGTGCGCGAAGGCACGAAATCGGAGGAAATCACCACGTTGATCGAGGAAGATCCGGACATTGGCGTCCTGGTGCTCGGCGCTTCGAAGGACCCTTCCGGCCCGGGGCCGCTTGTCTCCAGCCTTGCCGGCGGGCGGCTTGCAGGGATGTTCCCGACGCCGATCACGGTCGTACCGGGACATCTGTCGACGGAAGAGATTCTGGCGCTCGCATAAGGAACGCATGTCCGGCTGTGCATGCCGTACGGAAAGACCCGCCACCGTCTTGACTTGGCGCCGGTCCGGGCTCAAATATAGAATTGTTCTAACCTAATTTTCTCTGAGGACGCGAAAAGGCCCCCGCGATGTTTATTCAAACCGAGGCGACGCCAAACCCGGCTACCTTGAAATTCCTTCCGGGACGAGACGTGCTCGGCGACCGGGACGCGATCGAGTTCCGCGATGCCGGGCAGAGCGAGAGCTCGCCGCTGGCCGCACGCCTCTTCGAGATCGACGGGGTATCGGGCGTGTTCTTGGGGTCCGATTTCATCAGCGTCACCAAGGGCGACGGCGAGTGGCAGCATCTGAAGCCTGCCATTCTCGGTGCGATCATGGAGCACTATCTGTCCGGTGAGGCGATGACGTCCGGCGCGGACGCCGAGCAGACCGGCGGCGAGGAGTTCTTCGCACCGGAGGACGAGGAAACCGTCAACACGATCAAGGAGCTTCTCGATACGCGCGTGCGCCCCGCCGTGGCGCAGGACGGCGGCGATATCACGTTCCAGGGCTTCCGCGACGGCGTAGTCTTCCTGCATATGCGCGGCGCGTGCTCCGGTTGCCCGAGTTCGACGGCGACGCTGCGGCACGGCATCGAAAACCTGTTGCGGCACTTCGTTCCTGAAGTTCAGGAAGTACGCCCGATTTGACGGATCGTCTCCCAGACGCCTCGTTTGCACAGCTCTTCCACGAAGCGCGCACTCATAATGCCTGGCAAAAAAAGGACGTGCCGGATGCGTTGTTGCGCGAGCTCGTGTCGCTCGTCCTGCTTGGGCCGACCAGCGCCAATTGCAGTCCGGCGCGATTCGTCTTCGTGAAGTCGCACGAAGCGAAGGAGCGGCTGAAGCCCTTCCTCTCCGAGGGCAATCGCGAAAAGACGATGCGAGCGCCGGTCTGCGCCATCATCGGCAACGATCACGATTTCCACGAGCACCTGCCGGCGCTCTTTCCCCACACCGACGCCAAGAGCTGGTTCGCGGGCAAGCCCGAGAAGATCGCCGAGACGGCCTTCCGCAACGGCACGCTGCAGGGGGCCTATCTCATCATGGCGGCGCGAGCGCTCGGTCTCGATTGCGGCCCCATGTCCGGCTTCGATCCGGCCGGGGTCGATAGGACCTTCTTCGCCGGAACGAACGTGACGTCGAACTTTCTCTGCAATCTGGGCTATGGCGACAGCACCGCGCTCCGCCCCAGATCGCCGCGATTCGACTTCGACCAAGCCGCCCGCATCCTCTAAGACCGTCTCATGAACGTTCTTGCGCTCGATACGAGCATGGGAGTCTGCTCGGCCGCCGTGCTGCGCACGACGGAGTCGTCGCGAACCCTCTTCGTCCGCGAAGAGGCGATGCCGCGCGGACACGCCGAAGCGCTGATGCCCATGGTGGAAGAGGCGCTGAACGAGGCCGGGCTGGCGCCGCGCGATCTCGGCACCGTCGCCGCGACGCAAGGTCCCGGCAGTTTCACCGGCGTGCGTATCGCGATCGCCGCCGCGCGCGGCCTCGCGCTCGTGACCGGCGCGCCGCTTTACGGGACGGACAGTCTGACAGTCATGGCGCGCGCCGCACTTCGCGCGGGCCTCGACCCGGCCGGCGCTTTCGCCATTTCCGTCGATGCACGCCGCGATATGCTCTATCTCGGCCTCTATGACAGCGACGGCGCAAGGCTCGAAGGACCCCTGCTCTGCGCGCCCGCCGATGCCGTGCGGCACCTCCCCGAAGGTCTCGGCGTGGCCGCGGGCAACGGCGCGAGCCTTCTCGCGGAAGCCGCCGCCGCGCACGGGCGCGCGCTCGAACCGGCACTGACGGATTTACAGCCCGGCGCCGTGGCGCTCGCGGAGCTTGCCAGCGAAAGCGCCGATCGGCTCGAGATCTTGCGGCCGCTCTACTTGCGTCCTCCGGACGCGAAGCCGCAACGTGCTGCTCTGGAACGCCGCCGATGACGCACGGCCTTGATGTGGATCGCTTGGAGATGGACGGCTTGCAGATGGACGGCTTGCAGATCAGAGCGGCGGCACCGTACGACGCCCCTCTCTTCGCCGCTCTCCATGCGGCGTGTTTCGGCTCCCGCGAATCGCCCGATGGCGATGGACCCTTGAACGAAACCGGACCCTGGAACGAGAAAGCCATGACACGGTTCATCGCCGGACCGGGGACGGTCTGCCTCATCGCCACGATCGCCGGGGAGGAACCCGCCGGCTTTCTGATTGCGCGCACCGCGGCGGACGAGGCCGAGCTTCTGACAATTGGCGTGCTGCCGGATCATCGCAAGCGTGGCGCCGGGCAGGCCCTGCTGCGCGAAGCGGCCGAGGTCTTAGGGGCCGCCGGCGTCGGCCGGCTCTTTCTCGAGGTCGAGGAGACGAATAGGCCCGCGCTCGCGCTCTATCGGGGCCTCGGGGCGGTCCCGGTGGGGCGTAGGCCCGGATACTACGAAAACGGCGCCGATGCCGCCGTTCTGCGTCTCGATCTTCGGGCTCGGCCTTGAGCCCGTGGCGCCGTCCACGATCTTCGCCCTTGCCCTTTGCGGCCCACCCCCCGATGATGCGGGTTAGCGAACCACCCGAGCTGAGCCGGCGCCGGTTGCGGGGCAAACGCCCTTCAATTCGCGCCTCGTTGAATTTATGTCCAAACAGACCCGGCGGGAAAGCAGGTTGGAGCGCCTTTGTGCCGAGCGCGGGATCCGGATGACGGGTCAACGCCGTAGCATTGCGCGAATCTTGTCGGAAGCCGACGGCCACCCGGACGTCGAGGAAGTCTACCGCCGCGTGGCCGAGCGCGACCCGCGCATTTCCCTGTCGACCGTCTATCGCACCATCCGTCTTCTCGAGGACGAGGGCATCGTCGAACGCCACGATTTCGGCGATGGCCGCGCACGCTACGAGCCCGTGGGACGCGACCATCACGACCACCTCATCAACGTCGCGACGGGCGAAGTGATCGAGTTCACCAACGAGGAAATCGAACGCCTGCAGGAGCGCGTGGCCCGTGAACTCGGATTCCAGTTGATCGGCCACCGCCTCGAACTGTTCGGAACCCCGATTCAACCCAAGAAGCGGAAAAACGGACAATAGGCGCGCCACGGCGGTTTGACTTCCGGCGCCCGCCGGGACAACGTTAACCAGAGGTTAACGGCCGGAAGGGGGGGCGTGATGGGAATGCGCTTTTGTCTCGCTGCGGCGCTGGTGCTGCTGTCCAATTTCGCCTTGGCGGACCATGCCGTTCCATTGGATCCAGAAGCCATGGCGGATCCAGAGGCAATGGCGGCCGAGAGTCCGGCCTCGGCCCCCAATCGAGGTGCCGCCCAGTCAACACCGGCAAGCGCTCCTGCCGCTCCGAATGTTAAGGTCACCTTGCCTTCCGAGTTCGACGTCTATCTCGTCCAGGCGGCCACGCGCGAGGTTTGCGACACGATCACCTATAGCGGCGGCGATGCACGGACGGAATGCCGGACCGAACCGCTGCCGGTTCGCGCCGGGAATCCGGCCTTACAAGGCCTGTGCATCACGCGCTACGGGCGGCGCACCTGTTATTAAGTGCCTGTGCCATCTCACTATTCCCTAAGACCTGCCCGGTTCGCCCCTGAACGATGAAAAACCTGCGCGCATTCCTGGTGCTGGCGGCCTTCTTTGCCTTCACCCTGCCTCTCATGCCGCTGCAGCTCCTGTTCGTCCGGACCGGATCGCGCTTTGCCCGGACGTTCCCCCATTGGTACCACCGCCAGGTCTGCAAGATCGTAGGCGTGCGCCTTCACGTGGAAGGCGAGATCGTTCGGGACGATGGCGTGCTCGTGGTCTCGAACCATGTCTCCTGGCTGGACATCACCGTGTTGTCGGCCGTGGCGCCGGTCTCCTTCGTGGCCAAGAAGGAGGTCGCCACCTGGCCGTTCGTCAAATGGCTCGCGAAGCTTCAACGTTCGGTGTTCGTGGATCGCGAGCGGCGCGCGCAGGTCGGGACCAAAGCCAATGAGATTCTCGACCGGCTCGAGCAAGGCGATCACGTGGTGTTTTTCGCGGAAGGAACGTCGAGTGACGGCAACGGCGTCCTGCCGTTCCGGAGCGCGCTCTTCGCGGCGGTGAAACCGCCGGGCGGGGAGCCTGCGGGCGAGACCGTCTCGGTGCAGACGCTGGCGCTGGCCTATACCAA
Source organism: Hyphomicrobiaceae bacterium UBA7697 (assembly GCA_002482645.1). GTDB lineage: Bacteria > Pseudomonadota > Alphaproteobacteria > Rhizobiales > Methyloligellaceae > Methyloceanibacter. The sequence goes on along the minus strand of DLGJ01000005.1, from coordinate 121,739 downwards.
GTTCTACGGGCTGCCGCTCGGACGGCGCGGGCGGCCCCAAGTCGCCTGGTACGGCGACATGGACATGGCGAGCCATGCCTGGCGGCTGCTGGGCCTCGGACCGCTGGACGCCAATATCAGGATCGGGCCGCCCATCCCGCTCGACGACTTTCCGGACCGCAAAGCGCTTGCACGCTATACGGAAGACAAGATCCGGAGAGACGTCGTCGAGCTCCTGCGCGGACGGCCCGAGAGTGAGCCGGCGCGGCGCTAAATCGCGCGCCGCAGCCTGATCGTGTCCATGACGGTCGCCGGGGCGAAGGTTCCATTCGGCAGTTGCCGGATGAAGCCCGCCTTGACGACGTTCATCAACGTCGTGTGCACCGTGCGGTCGGGATTGTCGCCCTCGGCGAAGTATCCCTCGCGAATGGCGACACCGCAGAGCTCGTCCAGCGTCATGGCCCCAGCCTCGCCGAGTTTACGAATCAGAAAATCAGCCAAGGGCGGCTGTTGCGCCTGGGACGGCGCCTGACGGCGCTCCGCTTCGGGACGGCGCTCTGGCTCGTGACGCGGCTCGGATGCCTGGGCAGCCGGGCGGTCATAGATCTGCGGCGCAGCCGGACGGCCCTCGGACAGCGGTTGCTCCACCGGAATTGGGCGCTGGGGCCGGGCTTCCGCCGCGGCGGGCCGCCGATAGTCCTCGTCGTCGCGCGGCGCGGGCCGCGTGGCATAGTCCGGCTCGGGCGCGCGGCGCGCGGGAGCTTCGTCCTCGGCGGCCGGGGCCGGACGGGGCCGCTCCACCTCGGCGGTCTCGCGATAAGGTTCGCGCACCGGACGGGACTCGGTCAAAGGCCGGGACTCGGGCAAAAGCCTGGACTCGGGTTCCTCGTCCTCGGCTTCCGTTTCGTGGTAGGCGGCGGGCGCTGCGGCCGGACGCTGTTCGTCCTGTGCAGGCCGTACGGCGGGCCGGGAACGCTCGTCCTCGACATCCGGCGCACTCATGATGCGCCGGTATTCGCGCTCCATGAGCATGGTCACCGCTTCGAGTTCGGCCTGAAGATCGCTGATCTTGGCCTCGTGCTCCCGCGCGAACCGCTCCATGCGCTTTTCGAATTGAATTCTTGCCGCACTAATCTGTTCCTCGAGGAAGCTTGCGCGGTCTTGAAGGTCCCCGCGAATATCACGCATCAATTACCCCCCTGAAAATCACTGAACTTCTGAACAACCGAAGATCGGGGCAAGGGCTTGCCTTAAAGGGCAACCCCGCCGTCCGCCGCTCGGCACGCTACGCAAAACTCAACGAGGAAACGCCGAACTCAGCCTCAGCATCGGCGCTTCTACCGTTCATTTTATCGCTAAGCACCTGCAGAGTCTCGAATTTCCATACCGAGGCAGTGTCGCGGAGCATAGTGACGTTTCATTAACGTTAACTCGCGAAGCAAAGAGCAGCCGATTAAGACAAAACCAAGACGTATACCGACCAAGGGATGAAGTTCGCCCACCGGAGCATGTCATCAACTTGTCAAGTTTTGAGGTGAGTCGGCGGGAAGCGGCGACTTCCCCTCAGCGGGTTTACGCGTTGGTTTTGACATCTCCGGCAGGAAAGCCGCCAGCAGACCGATCGCAGGAAGAAACGCGCAGACATTGTAGACGAAGGTGATGCTGGTGGCATCGGCGAGCCGGCCGAGCAACGCCGCGCCAATGCCCGCGACCCCGAAGGCGAGCCCAAAGAACAACCCGGCCACCATACCGACCCGCCCCGGCATCAGGCTTTGTGCGTAGACGATGATGGCCGGATGCGCCGAGGCGAGGATCAAGCCGATGATCACGCTCAACACCGCCGTGCCGAAGAGCCCCACATGAGGCAGCGCCAAGGTGAAGGGCAAGACGCCGAGGATCGACCACCAAATCACCCGGCGGCGCCCGATACGATCGCCGATCGGGCCGCCGATCACGGTACCGGCCGCCACCGCTCCGAGAAACAGGAACAAATAGAGCTGGGCGCTCTGCACCGACAGATCGAACGTGTGCACCAGATAGAAGATGTAGAAGCTCGCGATGGAAGCCAGGTAGAAGTGCTTCGAGAAGGTCAGCGTCACCAGGATCACCAGAGCCTTGGCGACCTTGCGCTTGCCAAGCGCCGCGATCGCCTCACGCTCTTCCGCGTGGGAAATCGGTTGCAGCTTCAGCGCTTTGCCATACCACCCGCCGACACCGGCGAGCACCACCATGCCCACCAGCGCAAAGAGCGAGAACCACACGATCGACCTCTGACCGTGGGGCAGCACGATAAAGGCCGCCAGCAGGGGCCCAAGCGCGGTCCCGAAATTGCCGCCGACTTGAAACACCGCCTGCGCGGTTCCGTGACGGCCTCCCGACGCGAGCCGCGCCACGCGCGACGATTCCGGATGGAACACGGACGAGCCCATGCCGATCAACGCGGCGGCCACGAGAACGGCGGTGTAGGTCGAGGCGTAGGCGATCAGGAGCAGACCGGCTAGGGACGACGCCATGCCCGCCACCAGCGAATAGGGCGTGGGATAACGGTCGGTAACGTAGCCGACCAACGGCTGAAGCACGGACGCCGTCGCTTGGAAGATGAATGTGATGAAGCCGATCTGCGCGAAGTCGAGCGCGAGCGATGTCTTCAACATCGGATAGATCGCAAGGATCAGCGACTGAATCACGTCGTTGAGCATGTGGCAGACGCTGATCGCCATCAGCACCGCCACGGCCATCTTCTGCTCCGGCGCTCCGGACGCGGTGCTTTGCGGCGGCGAACTGTGTGACGTGCTGGACATGACGAGAGCGGTCTAGACCGGGATTGTGGCGGTGGCGCAGAAGCGCGTGCGGGTTCGCCCAGACTTGGGGCAAACGGACGCTTCAGGGCAAGGACTCTTTTGACGCGGCGCGGGCGATCGGCCGTAGGACTTTTGCGCCGTTGAGCCGGGAGAAAATCCGCCTCTCTTTTTCTAGAAGAGCCGCGCTATTCCGGTTGGCGGCGCATTCCTTCTCTGCGACAGCACATGGTCTGGCTACAACCGCCGGCGGAGCCGGGAACCAACATGTGAGGTCTTTCATGAGACGGATAAGCATCGCGACCGGGTGCATGGTCGCCATTCTGTCGTCGCCCGCCGTTCTGGCCGCCGCCGAAATGGCTCCGAAGCGCAAACCCGGACTATGGGAGATTACGACCGTCGCGCCCGTTTCCGGCATGACGACGATCAAGACCTGCGTCGGGCAGGACGACGATATCGTGCGCCCCGCGGACGGCGACTGCACGGAACCAAAGGTGACGCCGCTCAACGAAGGCGTCACCGTCGACGTCGTCTGCACAACCAAGCAAGGGAAGCAGATCATCAGCTCCACCTTCACCGGCGATTTCGAGACGCGCTACCACGCCACGCTCAAGACGACTTTCGAGCCGCCGCTCGGCGCCATCAGACGCATGGGCGTGAAGATCGACGGGAAGTATCTCGGGGCGGACTGTCCCGCCGGCACCGGCGCCGCGGGGCAATAGCGCCGCAAATCCTCTCGATTCTACGTTTGGGGGACCGCCGTTGGCCGCGCAGGCCCTCGTTCCGGACGATTGGGTGCGCCGCATTGCCTTAGACGACCCACTCGCGGATATCCGCGTATTCCGGGTAGTAGCGCTCCGCCATCCTGCCCACATAGGCCTTGACGTTGCCGTGGCGCTCCGCCGCCGTCCGCAGGGGCGTGTCGAACACGGGACATAGAGCGCCGAGCAGGAAGGCGAAGGCCGTGGCGTCGAGGCCCGTAGGCTCGGCGCCCATCATGAACGGCTTCCTTCCGAGAAAATCCGCCGCCGCATCGAGCGAGCGCGTTCCAAGCGCAACGATCTCCGCATTGGAATGGCGGCCCATGCCGTGGCCTTTGATCTGTTCCAGGACCTTGCCGCGCGTCTTGCGTAGCGCGATGCCGCGCACAGGGAACGGCAGGACTTGGAAATAGAGGCTTGGACCGCGATCGAAGTTCCCGTCGTCGCCCCAACGCGCATCGAGAAACGCCCAGTAGAGATGGTCCTCGAACATGCGTTCGAAGGCCCATGCGGTGGCGCGCTGTTCGGAGTCCAGTCCCCGGTCGAAATCGAAACCGTATTTCTTCTCGATATGCCAGCGGATGAACGTGGAATCGGCAACGGCCTCGCCATCGTCGTCGATAAAAGGCAGCTTGCCCTTCGGCGCCTTGCGAAACCCTCTCGTGTCGGTGCCGTAGTCGAGCCCCGCCAGTTTGAGCAGCATTTCGGCCTTGGTGACGAACGGGCTCAGATCGGGAAGGCCGGCCGCCGGTCCGAACGTGTACAAGGTGATCATCGTCTGCGCTCCATTGGCGGCAATTGCCGGCGGCCGGAATTGTCGGCTCCCACGGCATCCGGTACAAGGCGCCCGCCCGCGTCGCGATGACGCCCCTTACGCTGGAGGCTTCTACAGCAAGTTGCGGACTTTCAAGAACCGTAAGATGCCATCGACGACGACTTCGAGCGGCGGGTCCTCGCGGGCGACCAGGACCCGGTCGCGCGCGGTCTGATAGTTGCTGCTCTCGTAGCGCTTGAACTCCATGCGCGAAATGTTGTCGACGGAGCCGACGAGGAAATCGAGCAGCGGATAGAGCGGATCGGCGCGCGTGCAGCGCCGGATGACTTGCGGCACGAAGCTCGTCAAGTCATGCATCTCGAAACACGTGCCGAGCCGCTTGGCGATGATGTCGGTAATCATCGGCATGGTCTCGTGCTCGTCGCGCACGACATGGAACGTCTGGCCCAGCGTGTCTTCCTGGCGGGCGATCGCGATCATGTTGTCGGCGGAGATATCGGCCGGCATGAAGCTCACCTGATTGCCCGCCCTCACCCCGAGCCCGTGCTTGACGATGAAGCTGAGCAAGCGAAGCGCGATATCGAGATTGCCGCCATGGCCGTTGAGCGCGGGCGTTATCAGCGAGGGCCGGAACACGCGGGCCGTGAGACCCTGCTTCATGGCCGAGAACACTTTCTGCTCCGCCGCCCATTTCGTCTGGCTGTAGCCGAAATCGAGACGGTCCATGCCGTCGTTGTTGTCGCTCTCGTAGAGGAAGTCCTTCACCGCCCAGCCGAAGATGAAGGTGGTCGAGATGTAGTTCAGCACCTTGTCGCGGCCGGTGAAGCACAGATCGAGCACCTCGGCCGTACCCTGGACGTTGGCCGCCCGCATATGGTCGTAGGTGAGGAGGTAATTCACCAGCGCGCCATTGTGGTAGACGGTGTCCACGCCGTCCGCGAGACGCATCCAGGTCGCATCGTCGAGGCCGAGGCGCGGCTGCTCTAAATCGCCGAGGATCGCATGCACGCGCGTCCGGTAGGCTTCGCGGCTCCGAGTGTCGACGACGTTCTCCAAAAAGGCCTTGTCGAGCCGCGCGCGCGCCTGTTGCAGGCTGCGGCCGCGTACAAGGACATGCAGATCCTCGTCCGACTGTTTCAGCAACGCATCGATGAGAAACGGCCCCAGGAAGCCCGTGCCGCCCGTGAGGAGCGTACCGATCTTCTGTCCCGCCGGGTTTGACACGCGGCGGTCGATTGCCTTGTAGGAGCGGTCCGCCAGCATCTTTTCCTGTTCCGCGGCGAGCCGCGCCTCGTAGGCGTGGGCAAAGAACTCGGCCATCGCGCGGGTGGCCGCCGCCGGGGCCGTCACGAACTGGCGGACCAGCGCGAATAGATCGCGGATCGAGATCGACGAAAGGAGTCTCGGATTGACGCGCTCGGCCAGTTCCGGCGCGTTGCGGTCGGTGAGCGAGTCCTTGATCCAGTTCAGGAACACGACCAGATCGAGCGAATCGATGCCCGCATCGAACAGCGTGTAGTCCTCTTCGCCGGTGATGCCGTAGCGGTCCTTCAGCAATTCGAGTTCGTAGACGTCGGACTCGCCGTCCGCCTGGCTCGCGGTCATCGCGTGGCGCGTATCGACGAGGACCGGCAACTGCCCCGTCTCCAGAAGCTCGCGCGTGCGGGCGCGGCGCACCTTGCCGGAACTCGTACGCGCGACCGAGCGCGGCGGGACGAACACAACGCGCGCCACCGGGACCTGAAGGCCCTCGCGGATCACGCGGACGATTTCGATTTCGTCTGGCATCTCGTTGCCGCGGGCGACTTCGGCGACGAGGGTGATGTCCACCTCCTGCCCGTCGCCGGAAGAGAACGCGACGACGCCGTTCCGGCGCAGTTCCGGATAGACCTGGAGCGCGAGAGCTTCGATATCCTCCGGATAGATATTCTGCCCACGGATGATGATCATGTCCTTGAGGCGCCCGCAGACATAAAGCCCCCCGTCATGCATGAACCCGATATCGCCGGTTCGCAGGAAGGGCTTGCGGACGTCCGGCGCATCGACCAGCCGCGCCTCGAAGATCTCTTGGTTCTCTTTGGGCTTCTGCCAATAGCCCAAGGCGCGGCCCGCCCCGGCACACCAGATTTCCCCGGTTCGCCCTGGCGGGACCTCGATGCCCGTGCCGGGATCGACAATGCGGAGATCGGTGTCGCCGAGCGCGCTCCCGCAGCTCATGAGCGGCAAGGCATGGCTCACCCCGCTCGTCTCGGTCACGAGAGACACCTGGCCTTGCGCGAGACGCCGGCGATCCACCGAGATCGCGCGGCGGCCGTGACTCGACACCGCGAGCGTGAACTCCGCGAGTCCGAAGGCCACGAACAGCGCCTCGTCCCTCAGGCCGCAGCGGGCGAATTTCCGCCGGAAGGCCTCGAAGGTTTCCGGAGAGACCGGCTCGGCGGCCACCATCAACATGCGCAAGGACGAGAGATCGTAGCGCTCGAGATCGGCCGGCGGCACGCGGCGCTCGTTCAGGCAAAGTTCGAGCGCGAAATTGGGAACCGACGTGGCGGTGGCTTTGTGGCGCGTCAGCAGTTCCAGCCATATGGACGGGTTCTGCATGAACGAGCGCGGCGACAGCCCCCAAGTGGTTCCGCCGGACAGCACCGCGTAGATGTAATAGCCGATCAGCCCCATATCGTGGTGCTGCGGCAACCACGTCACCGCGATCTGGTTGTCGTAATCGACCACGGCACGGCAATTCGCGATCAGATTCTGGTGCGAGACGCAGACGCCCTTCGGATTGTTGGTGGATCCGGACGTGTATTGGAGAAAGGCGATCGGCTGCGGCCGGTCCGGCGCGCGCGCCTCCGGATCGGTTTCGATGGCCGTCGTCTCGATCACGGCGAGCGCTTCGAGCCGGTTCGCGGCCTCGCGCGGAATCGGGTCGGCGTAGCGCTGCCGGCCTTCCTCGAATAGTTCGAGCGTGCGGCCGCAGGCGAGCCATGCGGCGGCGCCACTGTCCGCCACGATATGATCGATGCGGCCGATCCAGGCGACGAAGTCGAAGGCGCTGAGCGACGGCGTCGGAATCGGTACCAGCCCGGCTTTCGAGCAGGCGAACAGCGCCGCCACCAGCTCGATACCCGGCTGATAGGACAGAACCACGCGTTCGCCGGGCACCAGCCCGTCGACCTCGATCAGCGCGGAGGCCAGCGTCTCCACCCGTCGAGAAAAGGCGGCATAGCTATAGTCTTCGAGAACCTCGCCCCGGGAATCGACAAAGGCGAAGAGCCGCCGGTCGGGCTGGCGCTCCACCCAATCTCTCAGGATGGAGTTGATATTCAGGGTCGGGGCAAAATTGATGTTCACGGTCTCGGCTATTCTTGCGTGGGACGAACGGGAACACAGCCCTTCGGGTTTGGCACGACGCGCGCCCTGCGCGGTGTGCCTGAAAGCAAGGTTCTGACATTGTAGGTGGATTTTCGCCGACGGCCACCCACCTGCCGAACGTTGCCCGTTGGAGCTCCGCCACGCACGGCCCCTTCACAAAGAGCTCCGTGAGACGGCATGCGGCTTCGCCGCACCGTCCCCGGCGCGCCGATACCAGCCATCGCGAACGCAGAGTCGCAAGCCAATATCTTGGAGCACCCCCCGGCCGATCCGACCCCTGGGCAAATAGGGGACGAGTGCCGCATTTGCAAGCAAAACCACCGGCCCCGAGCCCTCCTTGGACAACCACCGGGCCGCCTAAGCCGAGGATTCCGGATTTTCCACACAGGTCCATGCGGTCGTCGGCTTCGAAGGTATGGTGGACTTCGTCATATGGTGGACTTCGTCTTGGAGACCCCGTTCAACCGTCCGGCGCTGGCCGGGAGCCACACGGCCGCTTAGGGTGACGGCGCCGCAATGCCGGCCCGGTTGGATGTGGCCAAGATCGGAGCGGAAAGAGCGGAAGGAGACCCGATGCCGATATTCACGCCCATCGTGACGCTGCTGGCAGTCGCCTGGTATCTGTTCCTTGGCACGCGTGTCGCGGCCGCGCGCGCCAAATTCGGCGTCCCGCTCCCGGCTACCACGGGCAACCCCGATTTCGAGCGTATTTTCCGCGTGCATATGAACACGCTGGAGTGGATGCCGCTGTTCCTCGTGCCGCTATGGCTGTGTGCGCTCTATCTGAGTGACGCTGCCGCGGCGCTGCTGGGGCTCGTCTGGGTCGGCGGGCGCATCTGGTATTATCTCGGCTATCGCGCGGGCGTGTCCGGCCGGTTGCCTGGATTTATCACCCAGGCCATCGCCTGTGGGCTGCTCTTCCTGGGCGCGGCTATCGGTGTGATCGGGACCGCCCTCGGCGGATGAGCGCGGGTACGGGCGGTGGCGGAGAGAGAGGGATTCGAACCCTCGAGACGGTTACCCGCCTACACGCGTTCCAGGCGTGCGCCTTCGACCACTCGGCCATCTCTCCGTTGCGCTGCGCGCGAAGCGCCGCACTATAGCGAAGCGCGTTTCTGGTTCAAGCGAGCTAAAGGCCCGGAAGCTGCCAAAAATTCGAAGCGTTTGAACGGGCGATGCGGATCGCGTATCTAAACGGAAACCCTTGGAGTCCACTGCCTATGCGCTTCGTCCTGCGAACACTCGGGATTTGGCTGCTTTTGCTGGCCATGGTCGCGGCCGTCGTCGATGCCACCAAGAGCCTGGCGGGCGGCGGGGCGTGGGTCGTCACGCCGCTCGGCGAGCAATGGCGGCTGGTCTTCCCCGAGATGCTGGACGGCTTCCGCCAATGGGTGTCCGGCACCGTGGGCACATGGCTTTGGGACCCCATTATTGTGTCGATTCTCGCCGCGCCGACTTGGGTCGTATTCGGCATTCTCGGCGTTTTCCTCTATTGGCTCGGGCAGAAGCGCAAAGAGGTCGAAGTCTTCATCAATTGAAGTCTTCATCAATGAGGGGCTTCATCCCTAGGAACTTCGTTGGCTGGAGCCGTAATCCGCTAGCGCGAATGTGATCGGCGGCAGCGGGCGCGGGACGCCTATCGCCCTGGAAGAGCGCTCCGGGAGGACCCATGTTCCTGTCCATGTTCGGTCTCACACGCAAGTCCATGCCGATCCCAAGCGCCAAAGAGGCCATGACCGGCCGCGACCGCCCGATCCCCACGGCGGAGACCCATTTCGTCAACGGCGCGCCCCTCAAAGGGCCGTACCCCGAAGGCACCGAGATGGCGCTGTTCGGCCTTGGCTGCTTTTGGGGCGCGGAGCGGAAGTTCTGGCAGATTCCCGGCGTGCTGGTGACGGCCGCCGGCTATGCGGGCGGCCCCACGCCCAATCCCACCTATGACGAGGTCTGCACCGGACGCACCGGCCATACCGAGGCGGTGCTCGTGGTCTACGACCCCAAGACGGTCAGCTACGAGGCGCTTCTGAAGACGTTCTGGGAGAGTCACGACCCGACCCAAGGCATGCGCCAGGGCAACGATGTCGGCACCCAGTACCGCTCGGCGATCTACACGTTCTCGGACGAACAAGCCAAGGCCGCGCTCGCCTCGAAGGCGGCCTACGACGCGGCGCTGAAGGCACGAAGGATGGGCCCGATCACCACGGAGATCGCCCCCGCCCCGACGTTCTATTTCGCCGAAGACTATCATCAGCAATATCTCGCCAAGAATCCGGCCGGCTATTGCGGGCTCGGCGGCACTGGCGTTTCCTGCCCGATCGGGACCGGCGTCGAGGCTTAGACTTTCCGCTTCACCGTCATTGCCGGGCTTGACCCGGCAATCCATTCCACCGGCCTCGGCACGCGCCGAGACGTCTCGGCGTGGATGCCCGGATCGCGTCCGGGCATGACGGCGTCAGCTCCGGATGAAACCGACGAGGTCCTTGGTCTTGCGGCCGTCCTCTCCGCTTCACCGTCATTGCCGGGCTTGACCCGGTAATCCAGTCTACCGGCCTCGGCACGCGCCGAGACATCACGGCGTGGAGCCCGGATCGCGTCCGGGCATGACGGCGTCAGCTCCGGATGAAGCCGACGATGTCCTTGGTCTTGGCCAGGATCGGATCGGCCACGCCGTGCGCCCGCTTGGCGCCATCGGCGAGGATGCGGTCGATCTCGACCGGATCGGACAGGAGCCTCCGCATTTCATCGCCGATGGGCGTGAGCTTCTCGGTGGCGAGGTCCACCAGCGCATTCTTGAAGGTCGAGAACTCTCCGTTGCCGTAGTCGGCCAACACCGCGTCCTTGCCGGTCCCGGCGAGCGCCGCGTAGATGCCGACGAGATTGTCGGCTTCGGGCCGCTCCTTCAGCCCGTCGGCCTCCGACGGCAGCGGCTCGGGATCGGTCTTCGCCTTCTTGATCTTCTTGGCGATGGTGTCGCGATCGTCGGTCATGTTGATGCGGCTGAGATCGGACGGGTCCGACTTCGACATCTTCTTGGTGCCGTCGCGGAAGCTCATGACCCGCGTGGCGGGACCGGCGATCAGCGGCTCGGGCAGCGGGAAGAAACCGTCCGGGTAGCCTTCGCGCGCGATGGTCTTGGCGAAATCGTTGTTGAACTTCTGCGCGATGTCGCGGGCAAGCTCGATATGCTGCTTCTGGTCCTCGCCCACGGGCACGTGGGTGGCGTGATAAAGCAGCACGTCGGCGGCCATCAGGTTGGGATAGACATAGAGCCCGGCCGAGGCCTTCTCGCGGTCCTTGCCCGCCTTCTCCTTGAACTGGGTCATGCGGTTGAGCCAGCCGATACGCGCGACGCAATTCAAGATCCAGGCGAGTTCCGCATGGCCGGAGACCTGGCTCTGATTGAAGATGGTGCTGCGGGCCGGGTCGATGCCGGCGGCGATATAGGCCGCCGTGACCTCGCGCGTGTTGTGGGTCAGTTCGTCCGGGTCCTGGAACACCGTGATGGCGTGCAGATCCACCACGCAGAACAGGCACTCATGGTCCGCCTGCATCTCCACGAAGCGCTTGATCGCGCCGAGATAGTTGCCGAGATGGAGATTGCCGGTCGGCTGCACGCCGGAAAAGACGCGCGTCTTTCGTGCTGGTGTGTCTTGCTTCGGTGTCTCTTGCATGCCCTGCCCCTGAACCACGCCGGGTTATGGCGTGGGGCAGGCGCGGGCGCAAGACCGGCGTGTGCGCGCCCTACCCGGCGGACGCTTCGAGCGCGCGGATTTGATCGGCGATCTCGACCACGCGCTGGGCCATGGTGAAATGCAGCCGCTCCACCATGTGGCCCTCGACCACGATGACGCCCTTCTTGGAATTCTCCGGCAGACCGAACGCGTCGATGACCTTCCGGGACCATTCGACCTCTTCGGCGCTCGGCGAGAAGATCTCGTTGCAGGGGCCGACCTGGTTCGGATGGATCAGCGTCTTGCCGTCCATGCCGAGGATGCGGCCCTTCTCGCACTCGTCGCGAAAGCCCTCCACATCGCGGAAGTCGTTATACACACCGTCGATGATGTCGAGCCGGTAGGCGCGCGCGGCGGCAAGGGTCATGGCGAGCCACGGCACCACGGCGAAGCGGTCATGCAACGCGCGGGCGCGCGATTCCTTGATGAGATCGTTGGTGCCCATGACCAGGCATTCGAGCCTGTTGTCGTCGTAGACGGCGCGGGCCGCGATGGTGCGGGCATTGAGGATCGCCATGGGCGTCTCCATCATGGCCCAGAGGCGCACTTTCGCGGGCGCATGCACGCTTTGCAGCAGTTTGGCGGCGGAGATGATATCGCCGGAGTGGATCACCTTCGGGATCAAGATCGCGTCCGGGACGGCATCGCAGGCTGCAAGAATGTCCGCCGCGCCCCACGGGGTCTCCAGCGCGTTGACGCGGATCACGACCTCGCGTCCCCCATAGCCGCCACCCTTCACGGCAGCGCAGACCTGTTCGCGCGCCAACACCTTGTCGTCCGGCGCCACGGCATCTTCCAGGTCGAAGATGAGCGCATCGGCCGAGATCGTCTTGGCCTTCTCCAGCGCGCGTGCGTTGGATCCCGGCATATAGAGTACGCTACGGCGCGGACGTCCTGACATTCTCACCCCTCAAGTCATGGTACAAGGTTATGTTGCACCGCAACATAGAGGACGAATTTCAAGACGCAAGCCGGTTTTCGCCCAAAACTAGCGTCCGAGGAGGTCCTTTAAGAGGGTGCGGGGCTTCAAGGACCCGGCTGCCGTGGCGATGGCGAAATAGATCGAGAGCCCCGCGGCGATCAGGAGGGCCAAGGCCGCGATTTGGATGGCAAGCCCGTAGGCGGGATCGAAATAGGGGCGCAGCAGCGTCATCGCCCCCCAAAGTGCGAACCCCATGACGGCGCTCGCGAGGACTATGCCCCGGAAGGCTTGCCGGAATCGCCGGTCCAGCATGAACTCGCCGCGCGCCCGCAAGGCCCAAGCCAGCAGACCGGCGTTGAGCCACCCCGACAGGCTGGTGGCGAGCGCGATGCCCGGCGCACCGAAAACGGTGAACAGGAGGACGCTGAGCGCCGCATTGGCGGCGAGCGCGATGCCCGTATAGAGCATCGGCGTCTTCGTATCTTCGCGCGCGAAGAAGCTCGGTTGCAGCGACTTGACCACCACGAAGGCCGGCAGGCCGAGCGAAAGCGCCGACAACATGCCCGCTGATGCTCGCGCGTCGATCGTGGTGAAGGCGCCACGCTCGAACAGGACGCGCATGATCGGTTCGGCGCAGAGGAACAGCGCGACGGCGGCCGGAACGGTCAGAAGCAGCGAGAATTCCAACGCCCGGTTTTCGCTCTCGGCCACCGCCCGGCGATCGCCGCTCCGCAGCTTTTGGCTGAGATCGGGAAGGAGCACGACGCCGACGGCGACGCCGATCAACCCGAGCGGCAGCTGAAAGATCCGGTCCGCGTAATAGAGCCAAGACACGACGCGGTCTTCGAGGCTCGCGACGATGGTAGCGATGACGATCGAGATTTGCGCCATGCCGCCCGCGATGATCCCCGGCACCGCCAGCCGCAAAAGCCGCTTCATGTCGGGCGTCCATTGCGGCCGCTCGTGCTTCAGTCGCAAGCCTGCCCGGAGCGCGGCGAAGACGACGACGGCCACTTGCAGCAGCCCGGAGACGGCGACGCCCCAGGCCAGCGCCACGCCGGCGGCCGTATGCTCGCCCGAACCAGTCGCCACAAGGCCGAGCAGCACGGCGATCAGGACGACATTGAGCAGGCTGGGCGCGAAGGCGGCGGCGGCGAACTTGCCGAGCGAATTGAGCAGGCCCGTATAGAGCGCGACCCAGGACATGAAGAGGAGGTAGGGCATCGCGATCCGAACCAGCAGCACGGTGAGCCGGAACTTGTCCGGGTCGCCCGAGAAGCCGGGAGCGAGCAGCATCACCAGCCATGGCGCGGCGATCTCGGCAAGAACGACGAACGCCACCAGCACGGCCGTGAGCCCCGCGAGCGCCCGCGCCGCGAAGGCCCGGGCGGCCGTCTCGCCGTCCTCGTGCAGGTGCTTCGCGTAAAGCGGCACGAAGGCGGCATTGAAGGCTCCTTCCGCGAAGATGCGGCGGAACATATTCGGCACGCGGATCGCCACGAAGAACGCATCGGAAATCGCGGACGCGCCGAGAACGGCGGCGATCAAGATGTCGCGCACGAACCCCAGCACGCGGCTGACGACGGTCATCCCGCCGACGGTGGCGAATCCGCGATAAAGTTTCATGGGTCGCGTGCCAAGGCCGGACCCGCTTTCGGGGGGGTAGCCGCCGCGCCGCGCCCTTGAGGACCCGCGGCCATGGCCGCGGGCCTCACGAGAGTTCCAGCTCCGGGTCCTGCGTCTCCCGGAGCACGCGCGTGAGGCGCTCGCGGATCAAAGCCTCGCGGGACGAACTCGTGATCTTCTTGCCGGTGAGATCGGTGACGTAAAAGACGTCCACGGCCTTCTCGCCGAAAGTCGCGATATGGGCCGAGGCGATGTCGAGATTGAGGTTCGAGATTTCGCGCGTGACCTCGTAGAGAAGGCCAGGCCGATCGAGCCCGTTGATCTCGATGACCGTCAGCGCATCGGACAGGGTGTTGTCGATGATGACTTGAGGTTCGACGCAGAACGCCGAAAGCCGCGACGTGCCGGTGGCCTTGCTCTTGATCACATCGACGACGGTCGTCTCTCCCATCAGCATGCTTTCGATCGAGGCGGCGATCTTGCGCGCCCGGCGTTCCTCGTCCTCCGCACGATCGAATTCGCGTTCCAGATGGATCGTATCGAGCGCCATGCCGTCGCGCGTGGTCGAAATCTGCGCGTCGGCGATGTTGGCGCCGGCGCCGGTACACGCACCCGCCACCATGGCGAGCAGCCACGGATGGTTCGGCGCGAGCAGCGTAAGCTGCGTGACGCCGCGAAACGCGTCGGTCGAGATGTGGGTGACGATCGCGCTGTCCCGCTGCTCGGCATCGCGCGTCAGCCGCGCGTGCTCGGCGATGACGTCGAGATCGGTCCGGAGCCAATAGGCCGGATAGTGACGGTTGATGAACCGGTCCAAATGCTCGTCCGGCCAATCGCTCAACCGTTCGCGCAAGGCATCCTGAGCGCGGCTCAGGCGCTCCGAACGCGTGAGCTCGGTATGGCCTCCGCCGAGCATCGGCTCGGTTTCGAAATAGAGCGTCCGCAGGAGTTGCCCCTTCCACCCGGTCCAGGTTCCCGGCCCGACCGCGCAGATGTCGCACACCGTCAAGACCAGGAGGAGCTTGAGCCGCTCGCGGCTTTGAACGATCTCGGCGAAGTCCTTGATGGTCTTTGGATCGTTGAGATCGCGGCTTTGCGCGAACAGACTCATGGTGAGGTGATGTTCGATCAGCCAGGACACCGTCTCGGTTTCGGACGCGGTAAGGCCCAGACGCGGACAGAGCTCCCGGGCGAGCCGCGCGCCGGCGATCGAGTGGTCTTCGCCGCGCCCCTTGGCCACGTCGTGAAGCAGCGCGGCGACGTAAAGCGCGCGGCGGTTGTCGATGGCCTTGACGATTTCGCTGGCCAGGGGATGCTCGGCCGTGTGCTGACCGCGCTCGATGGCGGCGAGATAGCCGACCGTGCGGACGAGATGCTCGTTGACCGTATAGTGATGATACATGTTGAACTGCATCATCGACACCACCCGGCCGAACTCCGGGATGAACCGGCTGAGAACGCCCGCCTCGGTCATTTTTCGCAGGACCGCTTCCGGATCGCGGGCCGAGGTGAGCAGCTTCATGAACAACCGGTTCGCCGCCGGGTTCCGACGGAGGTCCTCGTCGATGAAGCGGAAGTTCGCTCGGATCTGACGCAGTACTTCGGGGGACAGCGCCGCCTGGCTCTCGTCGCACAGCACGAACAATCGAATGAAGTTCACCGGGTCGGCGCTGAAGGCGTCCTTGGCGACGGTGGAAATGCGGCCGTTCTCGATCCGGAAATCGGACGTGCGGCGCAGCTTGGCCCGGCGGCGCCAGTTGAAAGGCGCGAACAGGGCGTTGAGAGACGGCACCGATTTGAGCTGTTTCAGCTCGAGCGCGGTACAGACGATCCGCGTCAGCTGTCCCACCTCCAAGGCAATCATGAAGTAATGCTTCATGAACCGCTCGACACCGCTCAGCCCGCCATGATCCCGGTAGCCGAGACGTTCGGCCATGGCGCGCTGAAGATCGAAGCTGAGCCGCTCTTCCGCCCGGCCGGTCAGAAAATGCAGATGGCAGCGCACCGTCCAGAGAAAGAACTCACAGCGGCGGAAGCTGCTGTATTCCCCGGGCGTGAACACGCCTGCTTCGACGAACTCTTCCTCGGCCTGGTCGGGAAAGATGTGCTTGGCGAGCCAGTGCAGCGTATGCAGGTCGCGCAGGCCGCCGGTGCCTTCCTTGACGTTCGGCTCGACGAGATAACGCGAACCGCCCGCACGGGAATGCCGCGAGTACTGTTCGGCGAGCTTCGCCTCGACGAAGGCACGCGCGTCCACATCGAGCACTTCCCGCCGGAACCGGTGCAGATATTCGGCGAAGAGCTTTTCGTCGCCGAGAATCAGACGCGAATCGAGCAGCGCCGTTCTAATCGTCATATCCGCCATGCTCAGCCGCACGCATTGGCTGATCGTGCGTGCCGCGTGGCCGACCTTGAAGCCAAGGTCCCACAACAAATAGAGCATGTACTCGGCGACGCTCTCGCCCCAAGCGGTTTGCTTGTACGGAAGCAAGAACAGCAGATCGATATCGGACCCGGGCGCCAGCAGGCCGCGTCCATAGCCGCCTTGGGCGACGACGGCCATGCGTTCCGCCGTGGACGGATTCTCGGCACGATAGACGTGGGTCGTCGTGAATTCGTAGGCGAAGCGAATCAGCTCGTCCTGAAAGGCCGACAGCCCGGCCGCGCAGGCGCGCCCATCGCCGTCGTCTTCGAGCTGCGCCTTCGCGCTCGCGTGAGCCCCTTCCACGAGCGGCTTCAGAAACTCGACCAACGCGCCACGGAGCTGGGTGTCTTGCCCCGCATGCTCGCGCACGAGGCCTTCTGTTTGCTCCCGCAAAAGGTCGAAATCGAAATAGGGCGCTTTTCTGAGTACCGCTTGGTCCATTTCGGCAAATCTTACCACATCCCCGCGTCAGGCATCGTCTTCCGTCAAGCCTTTCAAACGGTAGAGCGCGTCGAGAGCCTCCTTCGGAGTCATGCCGTCAGGATTGTAGCCGCGAAGCGCCTGTTCCAGCTTGGACGGCGAATCGGCCGGACGCGGCGCGGCGGCGGCTTGAAACAAGGGGAGGTCGCCGGCGAGGTCGGCCGGCTTCGGCCGCCCATCGGCCTTTTCGAGTTCGGCGAGCACCGCGCTTGCGCGATCGAGGACCGGAGCCGGGAGTCCCGCGAGCTTGGCCACGTGGATGCCATAGGACCGGTCCGCGGCGCCCATTTTCACGCGGTAGAGAAAAACGATCTCGTCGCGCCATTCCTTCGCCTCGACCGTGGCATTGGCCGCGTCCGGCAGACGGTCGGCGAGGGCCGTCAGCTCGTGATAGTGGGTCGCGAACAGCACGCGCGACTTGTTGACCTCATGCAGATATTCGAGCGCGGCCCATGCGATGGACAGACCGTCGAATGTGGCCGTGCCCCGGCCGATCTCGTCGAGCACCACGAAGGAGCGGGGCGTCGCCTGGTTCAGGATCGCCGCCGCCTCCACCATCTCGACCATGAAGGTGGAACGCCCGCGCGCGAGATCGTCCGCCGCGCCGACGCGGCTGAAAAGCCGATCGACAACGCCGATATGCGCGGTCTTGGCCGGCACGAACGCGCCCGCCTGCGCCAACACCACGATGAGCGCGTTCTGGCGCAGGAATGTGGATTTGCCGCCCATATTGGGGCCGGTCACGACGAGCGCGCTGGGAGCTGCGTTGCGGTCGCCCGCGCCGCCGCATAGATGGCAATCGTTGCCGATGAAGTCGGCGCTCCGTTCGCGCCGCAGGGTCTGCTCCACCATCGGGTGGCGCCCTTCCTCGATGGCGAACACGGCGCTCTCGTCGATGCGCGGCCGCACGTAGCGCTGCTCCACCGCAAGTTCCGAAAGTCCCGCAAAGTGGTCAAGTTCGGCAAGTGCGGCGCTCGCCGCCGACAAGGCATGCTCCGCCTCGAGCACTGCGGCCGTGAGTTTGGCGAAGGTGTCCAACTCCAGCGCCAGCGCCCGCTCCGCCGCCGACGTGATGCGGGATTCGAGCTCGGCAAGTTCCGTGGTCGAGAAGCGCACCGCGTTCGCCATGGTTTGGCGGTGGATGAACGTTTCCGCATGCGGCACCCCGGTCAGCGTCGGAGCATGGAGCGCCGTCACCTCGACGAAATAGCCGAGCACGTTGTTGTGCCGGACTTTGAGCGACTTGACGCCGGTCGCCTCCGCATAAGTGGCCTGTAGCCCCGCGATCACCTGGCGGCTTCCGTCGCGCAAGGCACGAAGCTCGTCGAGGTCTGGCTCGAAGCCGGGCCGCACGAAGCCGCCGTCCCGCGCATTGACCGGCAATTCCTCGGCAAGCGCGGCCGCCAAGGCATCCGCGACATCCGAGGGCGCTTGCGCCAAGCGCTCGGCGATACCCATCAGCTCATGTGGCAAACCCAGCACTTCGCCCGCACTCAAGAGCCGTGCCGCGAGCGCGTGGGCCGCGCCGATCGCGGTGCCGACAGCGCCGAGATCGCGTGGTGTCCCACGGCCGAAGGCGAGCCTCGCCAACGCGCGCGCCAAGTCCGGCGCCGCCTTCAGCGCATCGCGCAAATCCTGACGCAGGCGCGGTTCGTCCGCGAAATATCCCACGGCGTCGAGCCGGGCGTTGACCGCCGCGACATCCGTCAGCGGGCTTGCAAGGCGTCCGGCCAATTCCCGCGCGCCCGCCGCCGTGACGGTCCTATCGATCGCCGCCAGCAGACTGCCCGCCCGTGTCCCCTGATTCGAGCGGACAAGTTCGAGATTGGCGCGGGTCGCCGCGTCGATCACGAGGAGGTGTCCGGCACCTTCCTTGCGTGGCGGACGCAAGAGCGGCGCGCGTCCAACTTGCGTGATTTCCACATAGGTCAGGAGCCCAGCCATCGCCGCGAGCTCGGCGCGCGAAAACTCGCCGAAAGCGTCGAGCGCGGCGACGCCGAGCCGTTCTTTGAGAGCGCGCTCGCCCCGCACCGAATCGAAATGCGCGCGCGGACACGGCGTGAGCGCGGCACCGGCCTGACCGATCAGTGCACGTATCCCGTCGTCGCCGGCGATGTCTTCGCCCGACAGGATCTCGCACGGCCTGATTCGAGCAAGTTCGCCGGGCAAATCCGCGAGCCGGCATGTGGCGGCGATCAATTCGCCGGTGGAGATGTCGATCGAGGCCAGCGCGAAGCGGGGCTCGGCCCCTTCCCGTTGCGGTTCCCGGAACAGCGCCGTCAGGAAGTTGTGCGCGCGCGCATCGAGGAGCGATTCCTCGGTCAGCGTGCCGGGGGTCACGAGCCGCACCACGTCCCGGCGGACGACGGCTTTGGCCCCGCGCTTCTTCGCTTCCGCCGGGTCCTCGGTTTGCTCGCACACGGCGACGCGATGACCGAGCGCGATCAAGCGCTGCAGATAGTCGTCGGCGGCATGAACCGGAACGCCGCACATCGGAATGTCCTCGCCGAGATGCTTGCCGCGCTTGGTGAGCGCGATGCCGAGCGCGCGGGAGGCAATGGCGGCGTCCTCGAAGAACATCTCGTAGAAATCGCCCATGCGGTAGAAGAGGAGGCTGTCGGCGTTCGCGGCCTTGATCTCCAGATATTGCGCCATCATGGGCGTGACGCCGTCTGCGGCACGCGGCTGCGATTGTGTGTCCCCGCTCGCCATCTTCGCCGTCACGGCTGTCTTTGACCACGGGCCCAGGTCAGGCGCGCCGCGACCTCGGAGCTCATGCCGTTGAACCAGACGCCGCACAGCAAATCCTGGAATTGCGGATTGCGCTTGGCTTCCTCCACAACCGCATCGACCACGGGGCCGTCGCGGGCGGGAATGAGATCTTCGAGCATTCCGGCCGACAGCAGGCCGAGGAGATGAGGGTTGTCCTCGATCTCGACGATCGCCTTCACCAGTTCCAAGGCCTTCATGGGGTCGTTGCCGGTGAGCTCGCTCTGATAATCCATGAGATCGTACCAATGGCCGTCGCGCTCGATCTCGACATCGGAACGGGATTTGATCTCCACCCACTTGGCGGCCAGTTCGGGAATCGAAAGCGATGCGAAGTCGACCGGCTCCGGCTTGGCGGCAAAGACGCTCTCTTGCCAGGCGCGATAGGTGGGCTCGTCGCAGATCGCCAGAAGCCGCCGCTTGAGGCCGGCATCCTCCACCATCCCGCCTTCGATCGAGGGCGCCTCACACCCCATGAGGATGCGGAGACGCGGCTGCCGCAGCGCCAATTCCTGCAACAGAGGCGTCGCGATCTCGGCCCGGAAAACCAGGAGCTGTCCGAGCACCTTGCTCTTGGCGAGCAGCAGCAACACCTCATCGTCCGTTTCGTTCTGAAGGGCCGCTTCGATGAAGGCCACGCCACGCTGCGGATCGTCATGGGAGAGGCGGTCGAAATGCGACTTGAACGCATAGACCCCGGGGGTCTGATCGCTGAACCTGGTCCGGCAGACCTCGCGCCAGGCCCGCACCCAATCGGTCAGGGGCAGGGCGTCGATGCGGGCGAAGACGCCGTCATACGCGGGAACGGGCTCCACCGCGCCGCCCGAAGCATCGCAATATCCAAGGACCTTGTCGCACCAGCTCATCGAAGGGTCCTAGCTTTTCGCCATCGCGCGCACAAGAGCATGCCAGACGTCCTTTGGGGGGCGTCCTCTGGGGAAAGGGCTTTTCCCGCCGGAACGCGTCCTCTAGGGTGCGCGGCTTCAACGCCATTCGCCAGGAGTACCGTCATCATTCGCCCTTCCAAACGCGCGCCCGACGCGTTGCGCCCCGTCAGCCTGGAACGCGCCACCTCGCGCCATGCCGAAGGCTCATGCCTTGTCCGCTTCGGCGAGACCCACGTCCTTTGCACCGCGTCGGTGGCCGAAACCGTTCCGCCCTGGCTGAAAGGTTCCGGACGTGGCTGGGTCACGGCGGAGTACGGCATGCTGCCGCGCTCCACCCATGACCGGACGCGCCGCGAGGCGGCCTCCGGCAAGCAGTCCGGGCGAACGCAGGAAATCCAGCGCTTGATCGGGCGCTCGTTGCGCGCGGTGACCAACCTTGCCGCCATGCCGGACAAGCAGATCGTCGTCGACTGCGATGTGCTGCAAGCCGATGGCGGCACCCGCACCGCCTCGATTACGGGCGCCTGGGTCGCCTTGCACGACGCGCTGGCGTGGATGGAAGCCCGAAGCATGATCTCCGGCGGCGTTCTGCGGGACCACGTAGCCGCGGTGTCCTGCGGTCTCTATGGCGGAGAGCCCGTGCTCGACCTCGACTATGCCGAGGATTCGGAAGCGGACGCGGACGCGAATTTCGTCATGACCGGCAAGGGCGGGATCGTCGAGGTTCAGGGCACCGCCGAGACCGAGCCGTTCAGCCAGGAGAAGTTCGATGCGCTGATGGGCCTGGCACGCACCGGCATCGGCCAGCTGGTCGAACTGCAGAAGCTGACCATTGCCTGAGGTGACGCTTTGCTGAGACCCGGAGCCCTCCATCGCGGTTCAAGGATCGTCGTCGCGAGCCACAATGAAGGTAAGGTGCGCGAGCTCGGGGACTTGTTCGAGCCCTTCGGAATCGAGTGCGTCTCGGCCGGAAGCCTCTCTTTGCCGGAGCCGGAGGAGACCGGCGAGACCTTCGAGGCCAACGCGCTTCTGAAGGCCCATGCGGCGGCGGCCGGATCGGGCATGATGGCGATCGCCGACGATTCCGGCCTCGAAGTCGAGGCGCTCGGCGGCGACCCCGGCATTCACTCGGCCCGGTGGGGCGGGCCGGAGAAGGATTTCGGCCACGCCATGGAGCGGGTATACGAGGCCTTGGAGGCGACCGGCGGCGGCTTTCGCCGTGCGAATTTCACCTGTGCTCTCGCGCTGGCCGCGCCCAATAGCGAAGACGCCGTGTTCACGGGCCGCGTGTTCGGCGCCATCGCCTGGCCGCCGCGCGGAGACCGCGGTTTCGGCTACGATCCCATCTTCGTTCCTGAAGGGCACGAGGAGACGTTCGGGGAGATGGACCCGGCACTGAAGAACGATCTCTCGCACCGTATGCGGGCCTTCGAGCAACTGATCGAAGCGACCTATGCTGAAGACGAAGACGAAAACGCGAGCTGAAGCAGGCACGGGCACACCCACGTCCAGCGGAGAGCCATTCGGCGTCTACGTCCACTGGCCGTTCTGTGCGGCCAAATGCCCCTATTGCGATTTCAACTCCCATGTCCGCCATGGCGGGATCGACGCGGAGCGCTTCCTAGCGGGTTATCTGCGGGAGCTCTCTCATTTCGCGCAACGCGCGGCGGGACGCTCGGTCACAAGCGTCTTTTTCGGCGGGGGCACACCCTCACTGATGCCGCCGCGCATCACGGGCGCGATCCTCGATGCCATCGCCTCTCATTGGACGCTCGACAGAGGCGCGGAGATTACCCTCGAAGCCAACCCCACCAGCGTCGAGGCCGCGAATTTCAGAGGCTACGCGGCCGCCGGCGTCAATCGCCTGTCGCTCGGCGTGCAGGCGCTGGACGATGCCAGCCTGACGGCTCTCGGTCGCCTCCACACAGCTGACGAAGCGCTGGCTGCCTTGCGTCTCGCGCGGCAAACCTTCGGTCGCGTGTCGTTCGACCTGATCTATGCGCGCGAAGGACAATCGCGCGCCGCCTGGAAGGACGAACTCTCCCGCGCGCTCGGCTTCGCGGCCGATCATCTCTCGCTCTACCAGCTCACCATCGAGGACGGGACGCCGTTCGCAGCGCTGTACGAGGCCGGGCGTTTGCGGCCGCCGGAAAGCGAGGACGCCCGGGCGATGTATCTCCTGACCCAGGAGGTCTGCGAGGCCGCCGGCCTTCCGGCCTACGAGATTTCCAACCACGCCGTTCCCGGTTCGGAATCCCGTCACAACCTCCTTTATTGGCGCGGCCACGACTATGCCGGTATCGGCGCGGGCGCGCATGCGCGCGTCACACAAGATGGTGTGAGGCACGCGCTTTCGACCTTGCGGCTGCCCGAAGCCTGGCTTGAACAGGTGGAGGTGCAAGGACACGGACTCGCGAGCGACGAAACGCTGACGGCGAGCGAAGCGGCGGAGGAATATCTCCTGATGGCACTCCGCCTTGTCGAAGGCCTGGACATGGCCCGTTTCGCCGCGCTGGGCGGCGCAGCCCTCGACGAAGCGCTGATCGAGACCTTCGTCGCCGAAGGCCTACTACGCCGCAACGGCACGCGATTGACGGCGACGCCTTCGGGGCGTGTCGTCTTGGAGCGGCTGATCCTCGAGCTTGCCGCCTGAGCGCTGGGTGCGGGCGGGGCCGAATCCGCCTAACCTCTGAGGCTCGAAGCGGTTCAACCAGCGAGAACGGACCCCGTGCACGACACCGGCCCTTCCGACGGCAATGCCAGAACGATCGCCCGCGCCAGCGAGACCCTGGCCGAACTGCTCGACCGTCCGCTCGCGGCAGGGCTCTATCTCGTCGCGACGCCCATCGGCAATCTCGGCGACATCTCCTTACGGGCGCTCGCAGTCCTCGCCCGTGCGCCGCTGGTGGCCGCCGAGGATACGCGGCACTCCCGCAAATTGCTGTCGCACTTCAACATCCATGCTGAGCTGATCCCCTATCACGAGCACAACGCCGAGCGGGAGCGGCCGCGCCTGCTTGCGCGGATCGAGGCCGGCTATGCCGTCGCGCTGATCTCCGATGCCGGGACGCCGCTGATCTCCGATCCCGGCTACAAGCTGGTGCGTGATGCGCTCGACAAAGGTCTGACCGTGACGAGCATCCCCGGCCCTTCGGCGGCACTCGCGGCGCTGACGAGCGCAGGCCTCCCGACCGACACCTTCCTGTTCGCCGGATTCCTGGCGCCGAAATCCGGCCCCCGCCAATCCCGCCTGGCGGCCTTGAAAGACACACCCGCCACGCTCGTGTTCTTCGAGACCGGGCCGCGCCTTGCCAAGAGTCTCGCCGACATGGCGGAGGTGCTAGGGCCGCGCGAGGCCGTGGTCGCGCGCGAGCTGACGAAGCTGCATGAGACGCTTTATCG
The DNA here is from genome assembly GCA_002482645.1 of Hyphomicrobiaceae bacterium UBA7697. Lineage (GTDB taxonomy): Bacteria > Pseudomonadota > Alphaproteobacteria > Rhizobiales > Methyloligellaceae > Methyloceanibacter. The sequence continues at coordinate 97,812 of DLGJ01000005.1, read as the reverse complement.
GGGCACGCTCGACACTTTGGCGGCGGAGATCGAAGGCCAGTCCCTCAAGGGCGAGATCGCGGTCGTCGTTGCGCCCCCGAGCGCCGAGGCGGCGGAGGTGGACGATGCGCGCCTTACGGAGGACTTGAGGGCCGCGCTGCAAACCATGAGCTTCCGCGACGCCGTGCGCGCCGTCACCGAGGCACGCGGCGTGAAACGTGCGCGCGTCTACGAACTGGGCCTCGCGCTCACCAAGAACGGCGCGCCATGAGCCGTGCGCGGCGCAAGGCTTATCATGACGGGATCATGGCGGAGACGCTCGCCGCCTGCCTCTATCGCCTGAAGGGCTATCGCATCGTGGCGCGGCGCTACCGTTCGCCCGTGGGCGAGATCGACCTCATCGCCACGCGCGGCCAGCGCCTCGCCTTCGTGGAGGTGAAACGCCGCAGGACGCAAGACGAAGCCGCATTCGCCGTGACGGCGAAGCAGAAGCGCCGCATCGTCCGGGCGGCGCAATATTGGCTGGCCAGCCACCCGAACTATGCCGGTCACGACATCGCTTTCGACGTCGTTCTTGCGGCGCCCTGGTCGTGGCCCCGGCATATCGAGAATGCCTTTCCTCTTTGAGTGTGGCGCGTGTTCGCCGGAGCGGCTAGCGTCTGGCTCAAAAGGCGCAATGGGAGGATTTTCGATGAGCCGGCTATTCGGACCTCAGCACCGGGAACTTCAAGATCATTTCGAGAGCCGCAAGATGGCGGACCGCATCGAGCAGGTCGCGGCGCAGACCGGGATCGACGAGGCGGCGAAGGCCTTCATCGAAAGCCGCGACATGTTCTTCCTGGCGACGGTCGACCACCGGGGACGGCCGACCGTGTCCTATAAGGGCGGCGCTCCGGGACTCGTGAAGGTGCTCAATCCGGCCGCGATCGCTTTTCCCAGCTACGACGGCAACGGCATGTACCTGTCGATGGGCAATATCAACGCGCATCCCGAGATCGGCATGCTGTTCATCGCCTTCGATCGCCCGTTCCGGTTGCGGCTTCAAGGCAGGGCCGAGATCGTCATGGACGGTCCCGAAGTAGACCTATTCAAGGAGGCACAGCTCGCGGTGCGCGTCGCCGTCTCGGATGTCTGGATGAACTGTCCCCGCTATGTGCACCGCTACGACAAGGTGGCGGCGTCTCGCTACGTTCCGCGGGCCGGCGCGGAGACCCCGCTTTGCGAATGGAAACGCATCGAAGGCTTCGAGGACGTGTTGCGCCCGGACGAGACCGCGGCCGTCGAAAAGGCGGGCCAGATCACCCAGGACGAGTGGATGGCCCGGGTGTTCCGTGGTGACGAGAACGCCTGACCCATTTCCCGTTTGACGCCGGGTCCGCAAAGAGTCGTCATTGCCGGGCTTGACCCGGCAATCCATTCCACTAGCACTTCGACAATCTGGACGGTCATGGCCTGGATGCCCGGACCAAGTCCGGGCATGACGAGGCTGAACTGGACAACGCGCCGGAAAGGAACTCATGGCTCTCAAAGTCGCTTTTCAAATGGACCCGATCGAGCGGATCGATATCAACGGGGATTCCACCTTCGCGCTTCTGTTGGAGGCGCAAGGGCGCGGCCATGACGTGTTCTACTACACCCCGTCCGATCTCTCGCTGAAGGACGGAAAGCTGATCGCCCATGGACACAGCCTCACGGTCGAGGACAAGCCGGGCGATCATTACCGGCTCGCGCATCCGCGCAGCGTCGACCTCGCGGAGTTCGACGTGGTCCAGCTCCGCCAGGACCCGCCCTTCGACATGGCCTATATCACCACGACGCATCTGCTGGAGCGGCTGCAGCCCGGAACGCTCGTGGTCAACGATCCGGCTTCGGTCCGGAATGCGCCGGAGAAGGTGTTCGTGCTGGACTTCCTCGACCTGATGCCGCCGACGCTCGTGACCCGCTCGCCGGACGAGATCCGCGCCTTCCGCGCCGAGCACAAGGACATCGTGGTCAAACCGCTCTACGGCAATGGCGGCGCGGCGATCTTCCGCATCGCCGAGGGCGACACCAATCTCAATTCGCTGATCGAACTGCTCGGCCAGACCTTCCGCGAGCCGATCATGGTGCAGCGCTATCTGCCGGACGTGCGCGCGGGCGACAAGCGCATCATCCTCGTCGACGGCGACGTGGCCGGCGCCATCAATCGCGTTCCGGCGGCGGACGAGACGCGCTCGAACCTGCATGTGGGCGGCACCGCCAAGGCCACGACCTTGACCCCGCGCGAGGAGGAGATCTGCGCAAGGCTCGGGCCGGAACTCAAGAAGCGCGGCCTCATCTTCACCGGCATCGACGTGATCGGCGACTATCTCACCGAGATCAACGTCACCTCGCCCACCGGCATCCGCCAGGTGAAGGCGTTCGGCGGCAACGACATCGCCGCCATGATCTGGGACGTGATCGAGACGAAGGTGGACGCGCGCTAGGTCGTTTTCCGCTGTCTCGTACGACTGCGCCAAACGGCCAGGGCGTGCGCCCCAAGCCCGATGCCCCAGCCTGCCGCCACCCACACGAACCAATGCCGCGGCGGGTCGTGGGACAGGGCCAAAGCGGCACAGAGTCCCACGACTGCCAAATAGACGCCTGCGTGGATCAAGAACCCGAGCGGGATCGAATCTTTCTTCATTGGCGAAGACAAACACGATCGCGCCGGAATTGGCAGACCTGGCGTTTGTTCTCTTATTGTTCTTGCGCCTCCGCACACGTTCAGATAGCATTGCTGCAATCGGTCAAACGGGGGTTGGAGCATGTTCGCGCGGGTGACGACGATGGCGTTCGAGGGCATCGAGGCCCGCGCGGTGGACGTTCAAGTTCAGATCAGCTCCGGGCTCCCCGCCTTCACCGTCGTCGGATTGCCCGACAAGGCGGTCGCCGAGAGCCGCGAGAGAGTGCGCGGCGCGCTGAACGCCATCGGGCTCGCGCTGCCGCCGAAGCGCATCACCGTGAACCTCGCCCCCGCCGATCTCCCGAAGGAAGGCAGCCATTACGACCTGCCCATTGCTCTTGGGGTCATGGCGGCGGCCGGGGCCATCGCGCCCGATGCCGTCGAAAGTCATTGCGTGCTCGGCGAGCTCGCCCTTGACGGGTCCATCGCCGCGATTGCCGGCGCCCTGCCGGCGGCCATCGGAGCCAACGCGATGGACAAGGGGCTGATCTGCCCCGGACCTTGCGGGGCCGAGGCCGCGTGGGCGGCGGCGGACATGCCCATTCTCGCGCCCGGCGATCTCCTGCAGCTGATCAACCATTTCAAGGGCCTTCAGATCTTGCGGCGGCCGGAACCCAATTTGGAGCCGGAAGACGAGGCGATGCCGGACCTCGCCGACATCAAGGGGCAGGAGACGGCGAAGCGCGCCCTCGAAGTCGCCGCCGCGGGCGGTCATCATTTCCTCATGGTGGGACCGCCGGGTTCCGGAAAATCCATGCTGGCCAAGCGCTTGCCATCGATCCTGCCACCGTTGGCGCCCGCTGAGATGCTCGAAGTCAGTATGATCCGCAGCTTAGCGGGCGATCTCGCGGGCGGGCGCATCGGGCGCAACCGGCCTTTCCGCGCGCCCCATCACTCGGCGAGCATGGCGGCGCTTGTCGGCGGCGGTACGCGCCCGCGCCCCGGCGAAGCGGCGCTGGCCCATCTCGGCGTTCTCTTCCTCGACGAATTGCCGGAGTTCAATCCGCAGGTGCTCGACGCGTTGCGCCAGCCGCTCGAGAGCGGCGAGACCGTGATCGCGCGCGCCAATCACCGCATCGCCTACCCCTCCCGCATCCAGCTTGTCGCCGCCATGAACCCATGCCGCTGCGGCCACGCGGGCGAGCCGGGCCATGCGTGCCGTCAAGGGCAATCCTGCGCCGAGCGCTATCAGGCGCGTATCTCCGGCCCGTTGCTCGACCGTATCGACCTGCAGATCGAGGTGCCCGCCGTTACGGCCGCGGACCTCGTCCTGCCGCGCCCCACGGAAGGCAGCGCCGAGGTGCGGGCCCGCGTCGCGGCGGCGCGGACGATCCAGACGGACCGCTACCGGCGGTTCGGCCTCGCGCGTCTGCGGACCAACGCGCAAGCCGACGGCGCCGTGCTGGAGGAGGTCGCGGCTCCGGACGCCGAGGGTCTTGCCTTGCTGCGGAACGCGGCCGAGACCCTCTCCTTGAGCGCACGCGGCTATCATCGGACCTTGCGCGTGGCGCGGACACTCGCCGATCTCGACGGGGCCGGAACGGTCTCCCGCATCCATATCGCCGAGGCGCTGAGCTATCGCGGCGAGACGTTGCGCCGTGCCAAAATGGCTGCCTAGCGCGGCTTTTCGGGCCCTGACCCGCCCGTCGCGGCCGCCCTAAGGGTTTCTCAAGTTTTCTCTGCCATGCTCGGCGCCAATGAAAAGCCAGGGCAAAAGCCCGGCGGATAAACAGGCGTCAAAACAGTGCAGGACACGATCTGGCAGAGCTTCGGCGCTGACAGCGCCGGTGGAGTGCGTGTACGGGTAGCCACGGCCATCCTTGCATTCGCCCTCATCGGAATTGCAATCACGAGCATGGGCGGCACCGCCGCGCTCGCGCTGCTATGCGCGTTTCTCGGCGGCGCGCTGCTTGCGGTCGCCGCCGGCTGGCGCCCAGAGGCCGGCCGCGGGCCACTCGAGGCCCTCGCAAACCGACTCGATTCCAGCCTCGAATCCATCAAGGATTTGCAGTGGGAAGTCCGCGAGCGCGAGACGCGCTATCGCGACCTTCTGGATCACCAGGACGAGGTCATCGCCCGGCGCGATGCCGATGGGCTGCTGTCCTTCGTCAACGATGCGTTCTGCCGGACGTTCGGGGTGAACCGTCCCGACGTGCTCGGCCGTCCCCTGTCGCTTCCCATCCTTGCCAGCGATGCCGCGCGGGACAAGGGCACGCACTCGGCTTCCCGGAACACCCGCGTGATCGAACTTGCCACGGTCTCGGGACCGCGCTGGTTCCTCTGGGAAGATTTCGCCTTGCCCGGGAACGGCAAGGCCCGGTCCGAGACCCAGAGTGTGGGACGCGACGTCACGGAGCAGCGCGAAGCCGAGTTGGCCTTGGCGCGCGCGCGCGATCAGGCGCTGACCGCGAGCCAAGCCAAATCGCAATTCCTCGCCTCGATGAGCCACGAAATCCGAACGCCCATGAACGGCATTCTCGGCATGACGGACCTCCTGCTGGACACCAAACTCTCGCCGGAGCAGCTCACCTACGCGCGCGCGATCTCCACATCGGCAACGACGCTGCTGGCGCTCATCGACGAAGTCCTCGACTTCTCGAAGGTCGAAGCCGGAAAGATCGGACTGCGCCCCGCGCCGTTCCAAATTTCCGGCACGATCCAGGGTGTCGTCGAGCTTCTGGCGCCGCGCGCCCGCGACAAGCGGCTTGAGATCGGCTGGTTCGCCGCACCCGATCTGCCGAGAACGGTCATCGGCGACGAAATGCGCATCCGGCAAGTTCTGATGAACCTCGTCGGCAATGCGATCAAATTCACCGAGGAGGGCGGCGTTTCGCTGACGGCGAAATGGGTTCCGGACCCAACGCATGAGGGCCGCACCGTCTTGCGTTTCGACGTGGCCGATACCGGGCCTGGCGTTCCGCCCCAGGCGCTCGGCCGCATCTTCTCCGAGTTCGAGCAGGCCGAGCAAGGGCCGGCCCGCCGGCATGGCGGAACGGGGCTCGGCCTTGCCATCTCGAAGAAGCTCGTTCAGGCGATGGGCGGCGAGATCCGGGTGGATAGCCGGCCCGGCTCGGGGGCCATCTTCACGGTCGAACTGCCTCTTGACGTTCCCGCGCGGACGCCGGCTCTCTGCGAGGCCTGGCCAAAACCGCCCGCCGGCGAACGTGTTCTGATCGTCCTGAACGGCCAGGTCGAGGCCGGGCTTACGGAAACGCTTCTTTCCGCCATTGGCATTCCGGCGGCCCGCGCTTCCTTGCAGGACTGTGCCCGCATCGCGGAACGCGCCGCCGGGAAGGGCGAGCCCTTTACGGCGCTGTTCACGGACAAGGCAAGCGCGGAGAACGGCGCGAGCGCGGTTATTCCGCTCCTGGCGTGTCCTTCCAGCCAAAGCAAGCCCCGCGCGGTGGTCACGATCGATCCAAGCGAGCGGAACGCCTATCCGGCCCTGAGCGAAAAGGGCTTCACGGGATATCTCGTCCGCCCGGTGCGCCCGGCCTCGGCGCTCACCCAGCTCTTTGCACCCATTGCGGACATCCCGCAGACGGAAGGGCCGCTCGACCCGCCCGATTCCGCCGGGCGGTCTCCGCATCCCGCCAAGGGGCTTACCATCCTGCTGGCCGAGGACAACGACATCAACGCGCTCCTGGCGCGAACCGTGCTCCAAAAGGCCGGCGCCGCCGTGGTCCATGCCCGGAACGGCGCCGAGGCGATCGCCAGGGTCAGGGAGGCGAACGAAGCGGAGCGCGGCTTCGATCTCGTCCTGATGGATATCCACATGCCGGACATGGACGGCGTCGAGGCCGCGTCTCGCATCCGCGCCCTCTATCCCGCAGGCGCACGGCCGGGCGCGAACAGGCCGCCGATCGTCGCGCTGACCGCCAGCGCGTTCACCGAGGATCGCGCCTCGTTTCTGGCCTCCGGCCTCGACGATTATCTCGCGAAACCGTTCGAAAAGACCGACTTGGAGAACATTCTCGTGCGCTGGCTCGGCGCACCTCCATCGGCCGGCGCCGGGGCTGCGTAAGAGTTTCGCGGTTCGCGGCCCGCGACTTTCCACCGGCTGTCATATTGACTTCGAATTGGTTTGCTAACCCACATCTTATGTGGCCGAATCGGGTGAGCAGCAAAGACGATGCACTCCGTGGGCGGCCTAACGAGGACCTGCGGTAAGATCCCCCAAATCGTCAGATGGGTAGAACCATGCCGACAAAATCGACTTCGGGACGTCTGGCAGAGAAGTTTCTGGCCGGCGGACGGATTCCCGGCCTGAACTTCCGGCCAGGCATGTATGGGGGGCTCCCGTTCATGGGCCGTCGCCGGGCCCTGCCGGGCGGTCTGCGCGGACGTTTCCAGCCGCCGCAGGTCTATGGCCGCATGGGCTCGCTCGAGGTCCGTCTCGCACGGAAGAAGAGCGAGATTCGCAGGGCGCAACGGCTGCGCTACAAGGTCTTTTACGAGGAGATGGCGGCAACGCCCAACGCGCTTGCAATCCTCTCGCGCAGGGACGAAGACGCCTACGATGCGATTTTCGACCATCTTCTGGTGGTGGACCATGGCGACCCGGCCAAGACGGCTTGGAGACGTTCGAAGGTCGTCGGCACCTATCGCATTCTGAGGCAGGACATCGCCGACGAGAACGACGGCTTCTACACTCAAGGCGAATACGACATCGCGCCGCTGATCCAGTCCAAGCCCGGCTGCAATTTCATGGAGCTCGGCCGGTCCTGCGTGCTGAAGCCTTACCGCAACCGGCGGACGGTGGAACTCCTGTGGCAGGGGATCTGGTCCTATGTGCGCCAGCACGGCGGCGACGTCATGATCGGCTGCGCGAGTTTCCCCGGGGTCGATCCGGCCAGCCACGCGATGGCGCTGAGCTTTCTCCATCACACGGCGCAGGCGCCCGAGGAGTGGCATGTTCGCGCGCACGATCACTTGCGCGTCGATATGAACATGATGCCGAAGGAAGCGGTGAACATGCGCGCGGCGCTGAAGGCGATGCCGCCCTTGATCAAAGGATATCTGCGGCTCGGCGCGTATATCGGCGACGGCGCGGTCATCGACCGACAGTTCGGGACGACCGACGTGCTGATCGTCCTGCCGGTCGAGCACATCAATGCGCGCTATTTCGCCCATTTCGGCGCTCCGGGCGACGTTGCCCCGGCCCTTTCGTCCGGGTTCGGGACATTGAACTGAGCCCGAGAACTGAGCCTGTGCCCCCGCGCTGACGTAACTCCGTTTGACGCCGTCTCGGGTGCTTCCTAAATTTCCGGCCATGGGTCACTCAGAGGTTACAGGCATCAGGGCCGCGGTCGAGGCCGCGGCGGGATTGCGGCAGCTGAACGAGCGCTCGCGCGAAATCTTCAAGCGAATTGTCGAAACCTATCTCACGACGGGCGAACCCGTGGGCTCGCGCAACTTGAGCCGCGCGCTGCCCATGACGCTATCGCCCGCGTCGGTCCGCAACGTCATGTCGGACCTCGAAGGGCTCGGCCTGATCTACGCCCCGCACACCAGCGCCGGCCGCATGCCGACGCAGACCGGCTTGCGGCTCTTCGTCGACGGCCTCCTCGAGATTGGCGATATCTCGGAGACGGAGCGGAAGGAGATCGAAAGCCGCATGGTCGCGGGCGGGCGCCGCCGCGGGCTGGACGACTACCTCGCCGAGGCCGGCGACATGTTGTCGGGTCTGTCCCGGTGCGCGGGCGTGGTCCTGGCGGAAAAGCAGAGCAAGCGGCTTCGGCATGTCGAGTTCGTCAATTTGGGTCAGGGCCAAGCGCTCGCGGTGCTCGTGGGCGAGGACGGCGATGTCGAAAACCGGATCGTGACGCTGCCCGAAGGCCTGCCTCCGTCTTCGCTCGCCGAAGCCTCCAACTATATGAACGCGCGCGTCGGCGGGATGACCCTGGAGGAGGCCCGGGAGCGAGTCGAAAAGGAAATCGAAGAGCGCCGCGCGCAGCTCGACGCCTTGACCGCGCAGGTCGTCACCGACGGCCTCGCCACGTGGTCGGGGGAAGCCGACGACCGGCAAAGCCTGATCGTGTGCGGCCGCGCGCATCTCCTCGAGGACATCAAGGCCATGGAGGACTTGGAACGCGTCCGCCTCCTATTCGAGGACCTCGACGCGAAGAAGGGCCTGATCCAGCTGCTCGGGCTGGCGGAACGCGCCGAAGGCGTGCGGATCTTCATCGGCTCGGAAAACAATCTGTTTTCGCTGTCTGGATCGGCCCTCATCGTCTCGCCCTTCGAGGACACCGAGCAGAAGATCGTGGGCGTGCTCGGGGTGATCGGCCCGACCCGGCTGAACTATGCCCGTATCATTCCGATGGTGGACTATACCGCCCGGCTTCTCGGGCGGCTGGTCCCCTAGACCGGAACGGGGCGGCACCCTCGCCGGGATTGCGGCCCAGTCCAGTGTGGCCATGTCCATTACCGCCATGTCCATTACCGCCATGTCCATTACCGCCATGTCCCTTGATTTTTCAGCCCCGCCGGTCGATATCCGGGGCTCTTCCTTTCAATCCTGAAACCGAGAGACTCGATGCCGGACGAACCTTCCGATCCACGCCACACAGACGATCCGCAGGCGAACCAGGCCGCCCCGAAGACGGCGGCTCCCGCCGATCCGGGCGCGGATGTCGCGGGCGACCTCGAGACCGTGCTGGCCGAAAACACCGACATGCGCGACAAGCTGTTGCGCACCATGGCCGACATGGAGAACCTGCGCCGCCGCACCGAACGCGAGAAGGAAGATACGGCGCGCTACGCCATCTCCAATTTCGCGCGCGACGTGCTCACCATCGGCGACAATCTGCGCAGGGTGATCGAGCATGTGCCCGCCGACAGCGCCGCGCAGGATCCCGCTCTCAAGAGCTTCCTCGAAGGCGTCGAACTGACGGAACGCGAGCTTCTCAAGATGCTGGAGAAGCACGGCGTGACCAAGCTGGAGCCGCTCGGTCAGCGCTTCGATCCCAATCAGCAGCAGGCCATGTACGAAGTGCCGGACGCGACCGTGCCGGACGGGACCGTGGTGCAGGTCATGCAGGCCGGTTTCACCATCGGCGATCGGGTCTTGCGTCCCGCGCTCGTGGCCGTGTCGAAGGGCGGACCGAAGGCCGCTCCGGCACCGAAACCCGCCCAGCAGGGGACCCAAGGCAATGGCTTCGGTCCGGGCGGCGCGGCCAACGACGACAATCCGGGGCAGACCTAGGACCGGGCGGATTTACGCCGGTTTGGTGACCCGGCGGAGCGTCAGGTTGAAGCGGCCGCCCTCCTCCAGAAGGCCGCTCGTGCCGGGAAGGACACGGTCGACGCCGTGATAGGCGAGCCGGTCCGCTCCGCCAAGCACGACCACATCTCCGGATTTCAGCTCGACTGTGCGGCTCGGCCCTTTCCGCGTGATGCCGCCCACGCGGAACATGGCCGAATCGCCGAGCGAGACCGACAGCACAGGCGCATCGAAATCGTCTTCGTCGCGGTCCTGGTGGAGGCCCATTCTGGACGTCCCCGCATAGTAGTTGACGAGGCACGCCTCGGGCGGATGCGGGTAGCCGGCGAGTTCGGCCCACAGATCAAGGAGGCGTTCCGGAATTTCCGGCCAGGGCGCGCCCGTGACCGGGTGAACGGCTTGGTAGCGATAGCCGCGCGCCTTGTCCGTGACCCAGCCGAGCGCGCCCGCATTGGTCATGCGGACGGACATGGGACAGCCAGAGCGGGGCATCGTTGGAACGTAAAGCGGCGCCTCGCCGATAATCTTGCGGACCTCGCGCAAAAGTCCGGCTTGCGCCGCGGAATCGAGCTTGTTTTCGAAGTACAGCACGCGCCCTTTGCCCTAGACTTCCGTATCTCTTTCCGGTCCCACCGTATAGCGTGCGGCGCGGGCAGGAACGACCTTGATTGTGCGAGAGAGGTGGAATGAGCGAGACGGCGCCGGTTCGGGCGGGCGACTATGTGCATGCGCGGGACGACCAGGAATATAGCCGGCTGCGCCACCAGGCCGAGATGTGGCGCGGCGCGTCCGAGATTCTGCTCGACGACATTGGTCTGAAACCGGGAATGTCCTGCTTGGACGTGGGGTCCGGCCCGGGATCCGTGATGCGGCTCATGGCGGACCGGGTTGGGGATACGGGTACCGTCACGGGCCTCGAGATCGACGGCGAGCTCGGCCGTCAAGCCCTCGCGGACCTTAGGGCCGAAACCGGCGCCGATGTCCGCCTGGTGGAGGGCGACGTGCTGCACACGGAGACGCTGCCGGGCGCGCCCTTCGACCTGACCTATTGCCGGTTCTTTCTCATGCACATGCCAGATCCGGTGGCGATCCTCGAAAAAATGCACCGCTGGACGAAACCCGGCGGCGTGGTCGCCGCGCAGGAGTTCGATTTCGAGGCGATCGCCATCGAGCCGCTCTGCCCGCCCATGATGGAATTCAACCGGCTGTTCGAAGGCGTATTTCGGGCGCATGGCCGCAATCTGCGCGCGGGACGCCAACTCCCCGCTCAATTCGATGCGGCCGATATCGGCGCTCCCGACGGTACGCGGTCCGAGGTGAAATTCCTTCCGCTCAGCGACATGGCGGCAATGTTAATCGGCGTTTACCAAGGACTTTTCGCCTCGGCCGTGGAACTTGGAATCGCCGACATCGCGCGCGCCGAGAAATTTCGAGCCGAAATGGCCGAAGCGGCGGCCGATGGCCGGTATTACTGCATCACCCCGATCCTCGTCGGAGCGTGGAAGCGCGTGTCGTGACGACCCGCTCGAGCAATCGGAAGTCTCCCGTCTTCTCCTTGCGGGACATAGGGTTGGCACCTATATAACCGCGGAACCCCGCGCGGTTTTCCCCCGTGGGGGCCACGTAACAATTGGGGACCGGATCGCGCCGTTTCGAACGAAATGCCGCGCGTTTATCAATCTTGGGTGCCGAATGAGGGCCCGGACGGTTTGCCAGAAAGAGAGGCTCGGATATGGCGAAAGTAATTGGTATCGACCTCGGCACGACGAATTCCTGTGTCGCGGTCATGGATGGATCCAACCCGAAGGTGATCGAGAATGCCGAGGGTATGCGGACCACACCGTCGATGGTGGCATTCACCAACGATGACGAAGTGCTGGTCGGACTGCCAGCCAAACGCCAGGCCGTTACCAATCCCGAGAACACATTCTTCGCCATCAAGCGCTTGATCGGCCGCCGCTGGGACGACCCCACCGTGGCGAAGGATCAGAAGCTCGTTCCCTACCAGCTCGTAAAGGCCGACAACGGCGATGCCTGGGTCGAGTCCCATGGCAAGAAATATTCTCCCTCCCAGATTTCCGCCTACATCCTGCAAAAAATGAAAGAGACGGCCGAGTCCCATCTCGGTCAGAAGGTCGAACAGGCCGTCATCACGGTGCCGGCCTACTTCAACGACGCGCAGCGCCAGGCGACCAAGGATGCCGGCAAGATCGCTGGCCTCGAAGTTCTGCGCATCATCAACGAGCCGACGGCCGCGGCGCTCGCCTACGGTCTCGACAAGAAGGACGGCCAGACCATCGCGGTGTACGACCTCGGCGGCGGCACGTTCGACATCTCGATCCTCGAGATCGGCGACGGCGTGTTCGAGGTGAAGTCCACCAACGGCGACACCTTCCTCGGCGGCGAGGACTTCGACATGCGCCTCGTCGACTATCTCGCCGATGAGTTCAAGAAAGAGAACGGTATCGACCTGCGCGGCGACAAGCTTGCCTTGCAACGCCTCAAAGAAGCCGCCGAGAAGGCCAAGATCGAGTTGTCCTCGACTCAGCAAACCGAAATCAACCTGCCCTTCATCACCGCCGACCAGTCCGGTCCGAAGCATCTGACCATGAAGCTCACCCGCGCCAAGCTGGAGAGCCTGGTCGAGGACCTCATCAAGCGGACGATTGCGCCATGCGAGGCCGCGCTGAAGGACGCCGGGCTGAAGGCCGGCGAGATCAACGAGGTCATTCTCGTGGGCGGCATGACGCGCATGCCGAAAGTCGCCGAGACGGTGAAGACCTTCTTCGGCAAGGATCCTCATAAGGGCGTGAACCCGGACGAGGTCGTGGCCATCGGCGCCGCGATCCAGGCGGGCGTGCTGCAGGGCGACGTCAAGGACGTGCTGCTGCTCGACGTGACACCGCTGTCGCTCGGCATCGAAACCTTGGGCGGCGTGTTCACCCGGCTCATCGATCGCAACACCACGATCCCGACCAAGAAGAGCCAGGTCTTCTCCACCGCCGAGGACAATCAGAACGCGGTGACGATCCGCGTGTTCCAAGGCGAACGCGAAATGGCCGCCGACAACAAGCTGCTCGGCCAGTTCGACCTCGTCGGCATTCCGCCCGCACCGCGCGGCGTTCCGCAGATCGAGGTGACGTTCGATATCGACGCCAACGGCATCGTCAACGTATCCGCCTCGGACAAGGCCACCAGCAAGGAACAGTCGATCCGGATTCAAGCCTCCGGCGGCCTGACGGACGCGGATATCGACCGCATGGTCAAGGAAGCCGAGAGCCACGCCGAGGAAGACAAGAAGCGGCGGGAACTCGTCGAAGTGCGCAATCAGGCGGAGGCCTTGGTTCATTCGACCGAGAAGATGCTGTCCGATTTCGGCGACAAGGTCGCCGCGGAGGACAAGTCCGCGGTCGAGGCCGCCATGGCCGAGGTGAAAACCGCCGCCGAAGGCGAGGACCCCGAAGCCATCAAGCAGAAGCTCGAGGCACTGGCGCAGGCCTCCATGAAGCTGGGCGAAGCGATGTATCAAGCCAATCAGGCTGCCGGTGGCGACGAGGGATCTTCGGCCGATGCGGGTGGAAGCGCCGGTGGCGACGAGAACGTGGTCGATGTCGACTTCGAGGAAGTCAAGGACGACGACGACAAGAAGTCCGCGTAACGCAGTTCCAACACGGCGGCGGAGCCCTCGATCGTCGCGAGGGCTCCGCGCAAGCCCAATAAGAGACCGGCATGCCGCCTCGTCCGGACGCGGCATGAGGGTCCGGAGGGGTGATGGCAAAGCAGTGCTACTATGAGGTCTTGGGCGTCGCCCGCGGGGCGAACGATGGGGACATCAAGACCGCGTTCCGCCGCCTTGCGAAGGAATGCCACCCGGACCGTTGCGGCGGAGACCCGGCAGCGGAAGAACGCTTCAAGCAAGTCAACGAAGCCTACGAGATCCTGAAGGACCCTCAGCGCCGGGCCGCTTATGACCGGTTCGGGCATGCCGCATTCGATGCCCGGTCCGGATTTGGCGGCGGCGGGGCGCATGGTTTCGGCGCGGATTTCTCGGAGTCCATGTCCGCCATGTTCGACGATCTGTTTGGCGAGTTCATGGGCGCGCGGCGGCCGCGGCAGCGATCCGGGCGCGAACGGGGAGCCGATCTCCGCTACAATATGCAGATCACGCTGGCGGAAGCCTATGTAGGCCGCAACGCGCAGATTCGCGTGCCGACCAGCGTTACGTGCGAAGACTGTTCCGGCTCGGGCGCCAAGGCCGGTACCTCGCCGACCACCTGCCGCACCTGCGGCGGCCTCGGCAAGGTTCGCGCGAGCCAAGGCTTCTTCACCATCGAGCGCCCCTGCCCGTCCTGCGAGGGCCGTGGCGAAATCATCGAGGATCCGTGCCCGAGCTGTCAGGGCACCGGACGCGTGACGCGCGAGCGGACCCTGTCCGTGACGATCCCCGTCGGCGTCGAGGACGGAACGCGTATCCGGCTGGCCGGCGAGGGCGAGGCGGGCTTGCGCGGGGGACCGCCGGGAGACCTCTACATCTTTCTGTCGATCAAACCGCACGAGTTCTTCCAGCGCGACGGCGCGGATCTGTTCTGCCGCGTGCCGATCTCGATGACGACAGCGGCGCTGGGCGGACAGTTCGAAGTACCGACGATCGACGGCGGACGCAGCCGCGTGAAGGTGCCCGAAGGAACCGAAAGCGGGAAACAGTTCCGGCTCAAAGGCAAGGGCATGCCCGTCTTGCGGTCCAAACGGCAAGGCGATCTCTATATCCAAGTCGAAGTCGAAACGCCGAAGAACCTTTCCCGCCGGCAGCGCGAGCTCTTGCGGGAGTTCGAGGACGAATCGAATTCGGACACGAGCCCGGAATCGGCGGGCTTCTTCGCGCGGGTGAAAGAGTTCTTCGAGGGGATCGGCGAGTAGCCGCCGAACCTCACCCACCGGCCTTATTCGTCCCGCACTCCCCGTTTTCAGCCCATTCGCGTTGATGGAGAGTGTCGGACGCGCTGGAACGCGGACGCCGACTGTTGGGACCCGCCCGCCTGACCGAACGCGAGAAAGGAAACGCCAATGCGGTTGATGTTTTTCGCAGGAAGCGCCCGGGAGGGATCCCACAACAAGAAGCTCGCACGGCTCGGACAGAGGATCGCCGAGGCCAACGGGATCGAGGCGACCTTCGTCGATCTCTCCGACTACCCCATGCCGCTGTACCACGGCGATTTGGAGGATGCCGAAGGTGTGCCGGAGCGCGCGCAAGCCTTCAAGGCACTGCTCGGCGAATATGACGGCGTGATGATCGTGACGCCCGAATACAACGCCGGCATCCCCCCGCTTCTGAAGAACACGGTCGACTGGGTCAGCCGCGTCCGGACGGAACCCGACGTGTTCCGCACACGCGTCTTCGCGATCTCCGGGGCGTCTCCGGGCTATTACGGGGCGATGCGGTCGCTGCTGCAACTCCGCGAGGTCCTCGCGGTCGGCCTGGGAGCGACCGTCATTCCGCAACAGATGGCTCTACCGGGCGCGATGAAGGCCTTTGCCGATGACGGCAGTCTCGTCGACGACGCCCGCCAGAAAATGTTTGCCGGCGTGGTCGAGGCTCTAGCCGTGGCCGCGCGGAAATTCGCCGCTTAGCAACGAATAGGGGGAACGAACATGAACTCGGAGACGCTGACGCCGAACGACCGGATCATCGTGGCGCTCGACGTCGCGGATCTCGATGAAGCGCGCGACCTCGTCACGAAGCTGCGCGGTAGCGTCGGCATCTACAAGATCGGTCTCGAATTGATCTACCGGGGCGGGCTGGCCTTCGCCGAGGAACTCGCCAACGAGGGGCTTCGCGTCTTCCTCGACGCGAAGCTTCTCGATATCGAAGCGACGGTCGAACGGGCCACCGCGGCCATCGCCAAGACGGGCGCGCATTTCCTCACGGTCCATGCGACGGACCGCAAGACGCTGGACGCGGCGGTGCGCGGCCGTGGCGACAGCGCGCTCAAGCTCCTTGGCGTGACCGTCCTCACCAATCTCGACCGCTCCGATCTGTCGGAACAGGGGATCGAAATGCCGCCTTTGGCGCTGGTTCAGGAACGGGCGCGGCTGGCACAGAATTCCGGCTTCGATGGCGTCGTGGCCTCCGGCAAGGAAGCGGGCGCGCTGCATGAGCGCTTGCGCAACTTCGTCATCGTCACGCCGGGGATTCGGCCCGCCGGCGCCGCGACGCACGATCAATCCCGCGTCGTCACGCCGGCCGATGCGATTGGCGCCGGGGCGCATTATCTGGTCGTCGGACGCCCGATTACCCGCGCCTCCGACCCGCGCGGCGCCGCCGAGGCCATTGCCGCGGAAATCGCGAAGGCCGCGGGTTAGAACGCGCGCCGGTCAGCCGCCGGCGTTCCGGAATTCGGCGAGACGGGTCGCGATCAAGGCCGACAGGACGATGGCATTGCCGTCGACGGCCACGATCTTGATACGCGCCTTGCTTCCATGGGCGATCGAGACCGAAGAACGGGGCACCTCCAGCCAATCGGCGATGAGCGTTTCGAGGGCCGTATTGGCCCGGCCGTTTTCCGGCACCGCGCGGACCCTGGCCTTCAGCACCGGATCGCCGCCGAACTCCTCGACCCCTTCAACCGCGTCCCGCGCCGATTTCGGAGTGAGCCGCACCGCGATGGCAATGCCCTTCTCGGTCTGCCGGACCTTCAATCTCGGAGCGCCGCCCGATGGCGCCGCGTCGCCGGTATGGCGCGGCTCGCCCATGAGCGGGCGCCTAGACGAAAGCCGGCAGAAGCCAGCCCAGAAGCACGACGTCGCGCAAGAACAACAGGACGAGAATGAGAATCACCGGCGAGATGTCGATGCCGCCGAGATTAGGCATGAAGCTGCGTATGGGGGCGAGGGCCGGCTCCGTGATCCGGTAAAGCGCGTCGGCAATGCTGTAAACGAAGCGGTTGTTCGTGTTGACCACGTTGAAGGCGATCAACCAGCTCAAAATCGCACTGGCGATCACGACCCAAATGAAGAGATCGATGACGAGAGCAACGAATCCGATCAATGGCACCATGAAAAGGCCCCTCCCTGCATGGCCTTGGGTCCCATGTAGCGGACCGGCGCGCCCGAGGGCAAGCCCTGTGACACGGGGCCCGGGGCCGCAGGAGCAAGGTCAGATGACGCGGCGCGAGGCGCCCCAGGAGAGACAGGGCCCCGCCAAGCCAAGAATTGCTCTGCCGATGCGGCCCTCGCTTGACAGAGACCGGGGCCGCTCCCTAAATGCGGGGCTCTAATGGGGCCGTAGCTCAGTTGGGAGAGCGCAGCAATCGCACTGCTGAGGTCAGGGGTTCGACTCCCCTCGGCTCCACCAAATTTCCCAATCTTCATTCCTTGCCGTGATCGGCCATGTCCGGATGCCGAATCGGCTTCGGCTCGACCAGATTGCCGTCCGCGTCGCGCACGTGGAAGAACCAGCCCGAGGCGGGAATGAGGAAGAAGCCGGGAACGAAGCGGACCCCGATAGCGACGATCTTGTTGAGCCAGCCTTCGAGAATCACCCAATTGCCGCGCATGAAGCGGCGATAGGCGGCCTCCGCCAAAACATCCGGTTCCATTTGCGGATAGTAGCGCACATAGCGTGAATTCTCCGAGCCCGCCTTGGCATGGATATCGGTCACGACCGGCCCCGGCGCCACCGTGCAGATGCGAACGCCCGTTCCCATGACCTCGTAGGCCAGGGCCCGGCTCCAAGAGATCATGGCCGCCTTCGTCGCCGCGTAGGTCGCGTGATACGGCACCGGCATGAAACCTTCGACGGAGGAGACGTTCAACACCCCGCCGGCGCCGCGCGCGATCATGCCGGGCAGAAACCGCCGCGTGAGATCGATGGTCGCGCGAAGATTGAGATCGACGATGCTGAGCAGCGCCTCGCGCTCTTGCTCCTGGAAGAAGCCCGCCGTGAGAACGGCCGCGTTGTTGACGAGCGACTCGCAATAGAGTCCGTTTTCGGCGAGCGCCTTCACGACCCTGTCGCAGCCTTCGCCCGTGGTCAGATCGCAGGCGGCATAGTGCACCGGAACGCCGTAGCTGGCGGCAACGGTTTTCGCGGCATCGGCCAAATGGGCCTCGTTGCGCGCCACCAGTAGGAGCGTGTGACCATGCTTTGCGAACTCGTCCGCCAGGAAGCGGCCGATGCCTTGCGTCGCACCGGTAATCACGGCTGCGGGCTTTGGCGGCTCTCGCGATTCTTGAACCGGGTGCATACTCTGTGACCGTCAACGTCCACTTGGTGCCGAGGTGTCGATTGGGCGGCAAGCAAGCACTGAAATCCCGCGCTTGCAAGCCTGACCTTCGATGCCCGAGTCATATCCGGTATCGGTGGCTCGGTGCCTCGATGCCGATCAGGGAGACGGGAATGGGTTCAAAGATCACGACGTCCGGCGCCCGATCGCTCCGCTTCGGCGGGATCACGCTCACAAGCCCCGATAAGGTGCTTTACCCGGAAGCCGGAATTACCAAGGCCGACGTCGCGCGGTATCTGGAACGCGTCGCCCCCGCGATGCTTCCCTATGCCGCAAGACGTCCGATCAGCCTCGTCCGGTGCCCCGGCGGCTTGGATGGCCCCCGGTTTTTTCAGCGGCACGCGACGAAGGGGATGAGCGGCGCGATCAAGCAAATCCGGATTCCCGGCGGCGAGACCGACAAGCCCTACATCTATATCGACGACGCCGACGGGCTGTTCGCGCTGGTCCAATTCAGCGCATTGGAAATCCACGATTGGGGCGTCACCGTCGACAGACCGGAAACGCCGGATCGCGTGGTTTTCGACCTCGATCCGGACGAAGCCCTGGACTTCGGCGCGATACGCGCGGCCGCTTCCGAGGTGCGCGGCCTGCTTTCGCGACTCGGACTGGTCAGCTTTCTCAAGGCGACCGGGGGCAAAGGCCTCCACGTGGTCGCGCCGCTGACGCCCAAAGCCGGTTGGCCCGAGGTGAAGGCGTTCGCGAAAGCCGTCGCCGATACGCTCGTGGCAACGGCCCCGGACCGCTACACGGCCAATCCGCTCAAGCGGGCCAGGGCCGGCAAGATCTTCGTCGACTATTTGCGGAACGGCCGGGGAAGCTCGGCCATCTGCAACTACTCCCCCCGCGCCAAGCCGGGCGCGCCGGTGGCCACGCCTTTGCGCTGGCCGGAACTGGCGCGGTTGAAGAACGGGGCGCCCTACACGGTGAAGACGCTCCCCGCCCGGCTTTCGCGGCTCAAGGGAGACCCTTGGGAAGGATTCTCCACCACGCGGCAGTCCGTCACGGCCCGTGCCCGGAAGGCGGTCGGACTCGCCTGAGGACCGGAACCCGGCCGTTTCGGCCCGGCGCCCTGGACCCAGGCCCACCGCCGCGCGTATTGAAGAATTGTTCAGAACCTTGGCCCCAATGTCTGCGTCATGTTGGGGGCTCGTATCGCGTATCCGGCCGCGCTCGTGGCGGCTTCTGTTCTTCTTAGCTCATGCGGCGGAAGCATTCCGCGCGACACGCGCGCGGAATGGCGCGACCGTGCCGAGGCGCAATGCATGGCCTCGGGCCAGGTACGCGCCGCGTCCTATGTGAGCCAGGTCCCGGCGATTCGCGGGAAAAGCGCTTGTAGCGTCGCGGCGCCGCTCCGGGTGTCCGCCACCCAGGGCGGCCGCGTCCAGGTGTCGCCGCCGGCGCTCATAGGCTGCCCGATGACGGTCGCCCTGAACCGCTGGGTCGAGAACTCCGTTCAACGCGCCGCCTTCCGGCAATTCCGGCAGCCGGTGGTCGAGATCAAGCAAATCTCGTCCTATAGCTGCCGCGGGCGGAACAGCAAATCGACCGGCAAGCTTTCCGAACATTCCTTCGGCAATGCGTTGGACATCGCCGGTTTCGTGCTGGCCGACGGGAAGCAAATCACCGTGGTCGGCGGCTGGTGGCGCGGCTCGGCCCGCGAAAAGGCGTTCCTGCGGGAAGCGTTCGCCGGAGCCTGCCGGGAATTCTATACGGTGCTGGGACCCGGCAGCGACCGGCAGCACTACAACCATTTTCACGTGGACCTTCTCGTCACCAACGTGACGAAGGGTGGCAAGCATTACTGCCGGCCCCAGCCGACGGGAGGTCTGTTCGCCGCCGTGGAGGACGACGATCCGGTCTCGACCGCATCCGTGAAGCCGATCCCGTTCACGGGTCCGCCCGAATCGGCGTTCCAGCGGCCCGCTTTTACGTTAGGTCCCAATTAGTTGGGAGAAAACGCCCGACTGTGGCTCTAGAGCAACTTCGCATCCGCACCATTGAGGTATGATCGTTGCGGGGAAGAATCGCACCAGAAACGCCTTAACCCAGCCGCACGCCCTTGCGTTCTCGTGGGCTGCGCTCGATTGGAGGATGCCATGGCAGCCGAATCGTTGGTGCAAATGCTGGAAGAAATTGCCGTAGGGCTGAAATCCGGCGACGAAGAAGTCTATGGCTGGCTTCGGGATCAACTCAAAGAGTGCGGCGGCAGCGAAATCTCCGTCGAGCTTGCCATGGGTGTGATCGCGCGGCTCCTGCCGGAAGACGCGCAAGGCAGCATCGAGCTGGCCGAGCACTATAATCGCCGCTGGGCCCACTAAGAGCTCTGCAGCCGGACGGCCCCGCTAGGCTGGGGTCCGAAGCGCATCTTCCAGGCGCTTCCATTCTATTTCCGTTCCCGGAAGACCGAACCGCAAGAGATGCCGGTCTTCATCGAAGCGGCGAACAAAGACACCCGCTTCTCCGAGCCTTCCGAAAACGCCTTGCGCATCGGGGCTGCGCGCCAAACAGAAGAGACCCGTCCGGCCGACGATCTCAAGGCCGCTTCGGCGGAGCAGCGCGCCGAGACGCCCGGACGAAGCCCGCAGATCCTCTCTCGTCTTTTCGATCCAGGCCCGATCGGACAACGCCGCCGCCCCGATGGCGAGCGCCGGGCCGGAGACCGGCCAGGGCCCCAACCGCGCCCGGAGTCTCGCCGCCAGTTCCCGTCCCGACAGCGCGAAGCTGAGACGCAAGCCCGCGAGGCCGAAGAACTTCCCGAACGACCGCAGCACCACAATGTTGGCGCTCTCGACGTCCCCACCAACACTTTCGTCCGGCTCCGCGTCCATGAAGGCCTCGTCCACGACCAGGAGCCCGCCATGGGCTTTTTGACGTTCGGCAATCGCCAGCAACGCGGCGCGGGGCAGGAGACGTCCGTCCGGATTGTTCGGATTGACGACGATGGCAAGCGGCGCCGCGCCAAGCCGGTTGACCGCACTGACCGTCTCGACGTCATGACCCGCAAACGCGGTCACGCGCGCGTGTTCGGCATAGGTCGGGCCCAAAATTGCAGCCTCGCCCTTCGGCGAGAGGTCCGCGATCAGCGCCATGAGGATCTGGCCGCCCGGCGCGGCAACGACATGCTCCGCCGACGGCGCGCCGTAAAAGGCCGCAGCGCGGTCTACGAGCCCCGCGAGCCGCACCGGTTCGGGAAGGCGCGCGAAATCCTCGCTGGCGACGGCGGCAATCGGGTAGGGATGAGGGTTGACGCCGGTCGACAGGTCGACGATTGGCTCAGGCGCGCCGGGAAAGAGCGCGCGCGCCGCGCCGAGATCGCCGCCGTGGCCGATGGGCGCTTCGGCGGCACTTGCGCCGGGCTTGGGTGAGGATGGTATTGGGGACGTCATGGCCGCACCGCTAGCGCTTCTCGCGATGCTCGTCGAGCTCGCCATCGGCTATCCCGAACGGATCGTGAAGCTTGCCGGCCATCCCGTTACGTGGATCGGACGCCTGATCGCTTGGCTGGATGTGCGCCTGAACGACCCGGCGAAGTCCGCCGCGGAGCGCCGCCGCGCGGGGCTCATGGCGCTGTTGCTCCTGTTGCTCGTCGTTGGCATGGCCGCGTTCCTCCTGGAAAAGACGCTCTTGCTCCTGCCCTTCGGTTTGCTCTTCGCCGCCGTCGCGGCCAGCACGCTGATCGCGCAACGCAGCCTCTACACGCATGTCGCCGCGGTCGCCGATGCGCTCGAGACCGGAACGATCGAGGAGGCCCGGACCGCCGTGTCGCAAATCGTCGGGCGCGACACCGCGCCGCTCGACGAATCCGCCATCGCGCGCGCGGCCATCGAAAGCCTTGCCGAGAATTTTTCCGACGGCGTGGTCGCGCCCGTGTTTTGGATCGGGCTGACGGGCCTCACGGGCGGGGCCGTCTACAAGGCGATCAACACCGCCGACAGCATGATCGGCCATCGTTCGGAACGCTACGAGGATTTCGGGCGCGCGGCCGCCAAACTCGACGATGCGGTCAACCTGCCGGGCTCGCGTCTGTCGGGCGTCTTGCTCGTTTGCGCCGCCGGGCTCACCGGAGGCGCGTCGGCACCGCGCGCCTGGCGAACGATGTGCCGCGACGCGGCCAAGCACGCTTCGCCCAATGCCGGATATCCCGAAGCGGCCATGGCCGGCGCGCTCGGCGTCGCGCTCGGGGGCCCGCGCGCCTATGCGGGTTCGCAAGTCCAGGGCCCCTGGCTCGGCGACGGGCGGCGCGATGCGGCGGCAAAGGATATCCGCGCGGCGCTTCGCCTTTACGCCACGGCCGATGCGCTTCTGATCGCGGCGGTCGCGATCGTCGCGGCCATCACCGCGACAATGTAAGGAGGCGATCGATGTCGACATGGGCTTCCAGATGCGCGGCGAGGCCGTCGAGGATGGTTTCGATCTGGTCATCGTAGCGGATTTGCGCCGTTCCCGCGGCGAAGCGGGCGAGCCAGGCCGAGCGCTGCGGGTCGCTGGCGAAGACCCCATGCACATAGGTGCCGTAGACTGTTCCGTTCCGCGAGATCGCGCCTTCCGTCGTGCCATCCGCCAACGATGCAAAGGGCCGCGCGCAATCCGGCCCATCGGTGCGGCCCATATGCATTTCGTAGCCCTCGAACGGGACGCTATCGAACGTGATCCCGCGCACGGGCTCCAAACGCTTCTCTCCCGACAGCGTCGTCTCGATATCGAGAAGCCCCAAGCCTTCCGCCTCGCCGGGAGGTCCTTCGATGCCGTCCGGATCGCGCAAAACGCGGCCCAGCATCTGATAGCCGCCGCAAAGCCCGAGCACGGCGCCGCCCCGCCGCATATGCGCCGCGATGTCGATGTCGAAACCGGCGTCCCGCAGCGCCCGAAGATCGGACAAAGTCGCTTTCGATCCCGGTAAGATCACGAGTTGTGCGTCGCCCGGCAACGCCGTTCCGGGCCGCACACGCACGATCTCGACCGCAGGTTCCGCCACGAGCGGATCGAGATCGTCGAAATTGGCGATATGGGGAAGCAACGGCACGGCGATCTTCAGTTTCGGATCGTTCTTGCCGGCCTGGACTTGGTCCAGGGCGAGGGCGTCCTCCGCGGGAAGCGCGCGCGCATCCGGGAAAAACGGGATCAGTCCCAAACCTTCCCAGCCCGTCGCTCCGGCGATGCGCGCCATGCCGCCGGCGAACAGGGCCGGGTCGCCGCGAAACTTGTTGACCAAAAAACCGCGAACCATCTTCGCATCGTCCGGATCGAGCACCGCCTTGGTCCCGGCGAGGCTGGCGATGACGCCGCCCCGGTCGATGTCGCCGATCAGGATCACGGGCACGTCGCATGTGCGCGCAAAGCCCATATTGGCGATGTCGTTGTTGCGCAGGTTGACTTCCGAGGCGCTGCCCGCGCCTTCGACGAGAACGATGTCGGCCCCGGCCTTCAACCGCGCGAAACTCTCCTGCACCGCGCCCATCAGGTCCGGCTTGAGCGCCTGGTAGTCCGCGGCCTTGGCCTTGCCGTAGACGCGGCCGCGCACGACGATCTGCGCGCCGACCTCGCTCTGCGGTTTCAGAAGCACGGGGTTCATATCCACCGTCGGCGCCATGCGCGCCGCGCGCGCCTGCAGCGCCTGCGCGCGGCCGATCTCGCCGCCATCGGCCGTGACCGCCGCGTTGTTGGACATGTTTTGCGGCTTGAACGGCGCGACCTTCAGCCCACGCAAGACGAGCGCGCGCGCGAGCCCCGCCACGATCAGGGACTTGCCCACGTCGGAGCCGGTGCCCTGAAACATCAGCGCGCGCGCGGTCATCCCTAGAATTCGATGCCGGCCTGCGCCTTCACGCCGGCGGCGAAATGATGCTTGACCAGCGTCATCTCGGTGACGAGATCGGCGGCCTCGATCAGCTCGGGCTTGGCGTTCCGTCCCGTGACGATCACGTGGAGATTGGGACGCCGGGCCTTCAGCGTCGCGACCACTTGGTCGAGCGGCAGGTAGTCGTAGCGCAGCGCGATGTTGAGCTCGTCGAGGATGACGAGATCGAAGCTGGGATCGTCCATCAGCTCGACGGCCTTTGCCCAGGCCCGTTCCGCCGCGGCGATGTCGCGCGCGAGATCCTGCGTTTCCCAGGTGAAGCCTTCGCCCATCGAATACCAGGCCACCCGATCGCCGAAGGTCTCCAGCGCATCGCGTTCGGCGGTGTGCCAGGCGCCCTTGACGAATTGCACGATGCCGACGCGCTTGCCGCGCCCGATCATGCGCAAGGCAAGACCGAACGCCGCCGTCGATTTGCCTTTTCCCGTCCCGCTATGGACGATCAGGAGACCCTTCTCGACCGTCTTCCCGGCGACTTCGGCGTCCTGCACTTCCTTGCGCTTCGCCATCTTTGCGCGGTGGCGCGCGCGCTCTTCCTCGTCGGCGGCTTTGGTCATGTGCTTCCTTTCACAATGAGCGGCTGTCCGGCGACCACGAAAACGACGCGGCTCGCGGCGGCAGCGATGCGTTGGTTGAGCCGGCCCTGCGCGTCGCGGAACGTCCGTCCCAGTGGTGTTTCCGGCACGAGCCCGAGTCCGACCTCGTTGGAAACCAGCACGGTTGCATTTTCGCGCCGGTGAAGCGCCTCTTCAAGCTGATCCATGGACCGGTCGACGTCGAACGGACCGTGCATGATGTTCGACAGCCACAAGGTCAGGCAATCGACAAGCACGACGGCGCTTTTCGGAGCGGCGGCTATGGCTTGCGGCAATTCGTGGGGCGCCTCGACGGTTTCCCAACGGGCTTCGCGGCGCGCACGGTGGTCGGCGATGCGCGCGGCCATCTCGTCGTCATGCGCCTCGGCCGTGGCGATATAGATCCAAGGCCGCGGCAAGCTCGCGACGAAGCGCTCGGCGAATTGGCTTTTTCCGGACCGGGCACCGCCGAGGACGAGGGTGATCCCTTCGTCCTCGAGGTTCGCTGTTGGCGTCATCTAAGCGTGTCCGATGAAGCGCTCCCTGGCGTAGCCCGCAAGACCGCCGAGCAGGCCCCAGAACACCAGCGTGGTCAGCACCACGGCGACAATGAAGCTGTGATGCAGATTGTCCGGAATGGGGCTCTCGTGGCTGGCGGGCTGCGGCGCGCCGATCACATGCGGTGCGATCAGCAGCACGAATGCCAGAACCGTTGCTGGTAGCGACTTGACGTAAAACAGCAGCCACAGGGCGAGCGCCGTCGAGACGACAGTCCCGACCCACCAGATTTGACGCGCGCCCAACTCGGCGGCCGGCATTGCGGGGAGTTCCGGCGCGAGCCCAAGGCCTGGCGCGAGCGTGAAGATCACGAATCCCGCGAGACCCCAGAACACGCCTTGGCGCCACCCGGCGAGTCCGCCGAAAAGTTCGCTGGCGGCGACCAGCAAAAGCGCGAAGCCGACGCCGGTGACCACATTGGCCAGCAAGGTGAAGGCCGTCCGCTCGATACCGTCGGCCGGGGCCCAACCGTCGCCATGGTCGTGCGCTCCGGCTTGCTCTGCATGGCCGTGTGCTTCGGACTGTGCTCCGTGATCGTGGGCGGCCACCCCGGCGGCAGTCGCGGGCGACGATCCGTCCGAAGCGCTTTGCGCCTCGAAGAGTTCCGCCTTCAAGATCATGGGAACGGTGACGAGCTGCTGCGCGATCGTCATGCCGATGCCGGCGACGATGCCCGCAATGGCCGCAACAACGACGATGCTGCGAAAATAATCCATGTCCGCACCTCCCTAGTGACAGGGGAAGGCCATGGAATGACGGTAGTCGTGTGCCGCGTTGTGCACCGCCTCGATATGAGAGAAGCCAACCCCGCCGATGATGAAAATGCCGAGCAGAGCCGCCATGAACACGGGCACGGCCCGGTCGGCGGTGAGCGCGACGGCGCTGTTTTGATCGGAAGCGGATTTGGTGGAACGAGTCGTCATCAAGATTTCCTTCCGGCACCCTCCACCCGAGGGCACGGTTCAAGGTTGATGCCGCGGCAGGTCTCCTGGCTTCGCGGGTCGGCGCATCCCCTCAGGCCTTCCCGGAGCGCTGGCTCCGGTGGCGAGTAGAGGGGTGCTCACCGCATACAGTTGCGGGGGCAGCCGCGGAATTGGGATTGTCCCTCACCGCGTTCCCTTCTTGCGTCCCGCCTCATGCGGGAACCAACGGCCCTTCGACTATAGCCGCCGGGGGAGTCGCCGCAAGGAAGAAACGCGGGGGGCTCCGTCGTGCCGCAAAACGTGCCCGCACATTGACAAACGGCGCCCGGAGCTTCTTATGTGCGTCATTGACGGTCGCTCGTTTCGAGCAAACAGGGAACGCGGTACGGATCGTCTCCGAATCCGCGGCTGCCCCCGCAACTGTATGCGGCGAGCCTGAGGATCCGTCCTCCGGCGCCCGAGCCATCGCCACTGGGCCAGACCCGGGAAGGCGGCGAGGGTCGAGACCCGCGAAGCCAGGAGACCTGCCGTCGATCTGGTCGTCCGCCGGGCGGGGTGCCTCGGGGATGGTTGGTTTCATGGCCGAACCCATGCGATCCGGCCGCTGCGCACCCTTATAAGCCACGGCTCTGAACCGCGTAGCCAACAGGATTTCGAGGGTGACGCTCAACCGCAATTCCAGCGCCAAGGACGAGACCCGCGCGGCCGGGAACCGGCCCACGGTCTATGTCTGCGTGACCTGCCGCAAGGCCGGGGCGGCGGACGAGAACCCGCGCCCGGGGGCGTTGCTCGCCGCGGCGGCGGCAAGGGCCGCGAACGGCACGGGCGTAACCGTCACCGGCGTGGAATGTCTCGGCAATTGCAGCCGTTCCCTCAGCGCGGCGATGCGGACGCCGAAGAGCTGGACATATATCTTCGGCGGGCTGGACGCCGCGAGCGACGCACCGGCCCTCGTCGAGGGCGCGCTCCTGCTGGCAGGCGCCGAAGACGGCATCCTGCCGTGGCGCGGACGCCCCGAGCCCTTGAAGCGCGGGCTGATTGCCCGCATCCCGCCATTGGACTTCACCACCACCGGAGGATTTTGAATGACATCCGTCGCCCGCGTTCCCTGCACGATCGTCACGGGCTTTCTCGGCTCTGGAAAAACGACGCTGATCCGCCACGTGCTGGCCAACGCCAATGGGCGGCGTCTCGCCGTGATCGTCAACGAGTTCGGCGACGTCGGCATCGACGGCGAAATCCTGAAAGGCTGCGGCGACGAGAACTGCACCGAGGACAATATCGTCGAGCTCGCCAATGGCTGCTTGTGCTGCACGGTCGCGGACGAGTTCGTGCCCGCGCTCGACGAGATCCTGGCGCGGGCGCCACAGGTCGATCACATCGTCATCGAAACGTCGGGCCTCGCGCTGCCGAAACCGCTGGTCCAAGCGTTCCATTGGCCGGCCATCAAGAACCGGGTGACGGTCGATGGCGTCATTGCCGTGGTGGACGGCGCGGCCCTCGCCGGCGGCCGGGTCTCCGCCGACCTCGAAGCGCTTTCGGCGCAGCGGAGCGCCGACGATGCGCTCGATCACGACGATCCGATCGAAGAGGTATTCGAGGATCAAATCGCCTGCGCCGACCTGATCGTGCTGAACAAGCGCGACCTGCTCGACGACGATGGGCTGCAACGCGCGATGAAGACGGTGACGGACACAATTCCGCGCGGCATCGGCATCGTCACGGTTTCGGACGGCAAGGTCGACGCCACCGCCCTGCTCGGGCTCGGCGTCGGTGCGGAAGACGACATCGAGAACCGCAAAACCCATCACGATACGGAAGAGGATCACGATCACGACGATTTCGAAACCTTCGTGGTGCCGATCGCCGAGGTCGACGACCCTACGGACATCACGAAACGCGTCGCCGAGCTGGCCGAAACGCAGGACGTCTTACGCGTGAAGGGCTTTGCCGCCGTGACCGGCAAACCAATGCGGCTTCTGATCCAGGCTGTCGGACCGCGCGTGAACCACTATTATGACCGCCCCTGGGACGCGGGCGAAGAGCGCCAAGGCAAGGTCGTCGTGATCGGGCTCAAAGGCCTCGACCGCGATGCCGTGACGGCGTCGCTCGCCGGGTAACGCTGCCCGGTAACGCTAAAGGCACCGTAGATGCACCTGTTGCAGACAAGCGCCGCGAGCCTCGACGACATCGCCGAGCCGATCGACCTCGGCCAGACGCCGGGCGATATCGTGGTCTTGTCGTTCACGGACAGCGATCTGACCGGGCTTGCCGCGGCCTATGCGGACGAGCGGGAGCATCTGCCGCCGGTGCGGCTCGCGCATCTGCGCGATCTGCGCCACCCGATGTCCATCGATCTTTGGATCGAAACCGTGGCCCAGCACGCAAAGGTCATCGTGGTGCGACTGCTGGGCGGGCTCGACTGGTGGCGTTACGGCGCCGAGAGACTGGCGGCCGGGGCGCGCGAACGTGGCATCGCGCTCGCCGTCCTGCCGGGAGAGGACCGCGACGACGAGCGGCTGTTCGCACTGTCGACCCTTCCCGAGACCGATCTCAAGACGCTGCTGAGTTATTTCCGCGAAGGGGGCAATGCGAATCTCCGGTCGCTGTTGCGCCGTCTCGCGTGCTTGGCGGGCACGCCGTGCGACGTGCCCGCGCCGGAAGTCTTTCCGCGCATGGGCGTCTACCGGCCGGGCGAGGGCGTAACCGGTCTCGACGCGCTGCTGGCGGACGGAAGCCGGAACGCCGAATGCGGTACGATCCCGATCCTGTTCTATCGGGCGTCGCTCCTTGCCGCCGACACCGGTCCCATCGACGGACTTTGCGGCGCATTGTCCGCGCGCGGCCTCGATCCCGTCCCGCTATTCGTTCCGAGTTTGAAGGACCCCGAGGCCGTCTCGTTCGTGCGCGGCGCATTCGAACGGCTGGCACCGCCGGTCGTCGTCACCACCACCGCCTTCGCCGCGGGCGACGGCGTGTTCGACGGTTGCGATGCCCCGGTGTTGCAGGCCGTCGTCGCCAACACGCGGCGCGAAGCCTGGGCATCGAACCCGCGCGGCCTCGGCCCCGCGGACCTTTCCATGCATGTCGTTTTGCCCGAGCTCGACGGGCGGGTGCTGGCGGGAACCCTCGGCTTCAAGGACACGCAGGAGAAGGACGAAGCCCTCGGCTTTGCCGGATTCGTGAGCCGTCCCGAGCCGGATCGGATCGAGGCCACGGCCGGCAAGATCGCGGCCCTCGTCCGCCTCCGGACGACATCTCGCGCGGAGCGAAAGATCGCCGTCGTTCTTCCCGACTATCCGGGCGCTGGCGGCCGCGCCGCCTACGCCGTTGGCCTCGACGTTCCGGCAAGCGTTCTCGCAGCCCTTTCGGACTTTCGGGACGCAGGCTACGCCGTTGGCCCTGTTCCCGAAGACGCGAGAAAGCTGCTCGAGGCGCTCGACAACGGGACACGCGAGCCGGCATTCACCCTGGACGATTACGAGGCCCATCTCGCCCGCCTGCCGGACGCTATCGGCGAGGCGATGCGCGCGGCCTGGGGGACGCCCGAAGACGATCCGGACTTCCGCGATGGCGCTTTTCGTTTCCGCGCCGCGCCGTTCGGCAACGTGATCGTCGCGCTTCCGCCCGACAGGGGAAATACGTGCGACCGGCGCAGCGACTATCACGATCCCGTGCTGCCGCCGCGCCATGCCCTCCTGGCGTTCGGGTTATGGCTCCAGCATGCCGTCGAGGCGGATGCCGTGCTGCATCTCGGCGCCCACGGCACGCTGGAATGGCTGCCCGGCAACGCGGTCGCGCTGACGGCGGCGTGCTTTCCCGAAGCCGTGCTCGGCGCGCTCCCGGTATTCTACCCCTTCATCGTCTCCAATCCCGGCGAAGCCGCGCAAGCGAAGCGCCGCGTGGCAGGCGTGACCATCGGTCATTTGCCGCCACCGCTGACGGGCACGGAAATGTCCGGCTCGGCGCTCGAACTGGAACAGCTCGTCGACGAATACGCGATCGCCGACGGGCTCGACCGGCGGCGGCGCGACAGGCTGGCCAGCCTGATCGTCGACAAAGCGCGGGAAACCGGGCTCGCCGACGAGGCGGGCCTCGCGCGCGGCGAGTGCGAGCAGGAAGCCTTGCGCAAGATCGATACCTGGCTGTGCGACCTGAAGGACCTCGCGGTCAAGGATGGGCTCCATATTTATGGGCGCGCGCCCGTGACCGAGGACGAGGCCTGGCTGTCGTGCGCCGAGGCGGAACGCGTTGCCCTTCTCGATGCCCTCGACGGCAAGCGCGTGGCGCCTGGCCCGGCCGGAGCTCCCTCGCGCGGCCGCCGCGACGTGCTGCCCACGGGACGGAACCTCTACACGGCCGACCCGCGCGTGTTGCCGACGCCGACGGCCATGGAACTCGGCAAGCGCGCGGCGGATGAGGTCGTTCGCGGCTACATGCAGGAACATGGCGACCTGCCCCGGTCGCTCGTCATCGACCTTTGGGGCAGCGCCACGTTGCGCACCGGCGGCGAGGAGATCGCCCAAGGCCTCTCGCTGATGGGCTGCCGCCCGGCTTGGGACCCGGCAACGGGCCGCGTCACCGGCATCGAAGTGCTTCCGCCAGCGTCTATCGGCCGCCCGCGCGTCGATGTGACGTTTCGGATTTCGGGTCTGTTCCGGGATCTGTTCCCGGCGCAGATCGCGCTTCTCGACGCGGCCGTCAAACTCGTCGCGGCGCGCGACGAGGATGCGCACGACAATCCGCTCGCGGCGGCGCTTCGCGAGACTGGAGACACCGTACCGGAACGTATCTTCGGGAATGCGCCGGGCGCCTATGGCGCCGGCATCGAGGATCTGCTCGGTACCGGGACCTCCGACGCGGTTCTGGGCGGGGCCTATCTGGCGGCGACCTCGCATGTCTATGGCGGCGCGGACGGAACCGGGACCGCGCGCGACGGCGCCTTCGCGGACCGGATCGCGCAGGCCGATCTTCTCGTTCATCTGAGCGACGATCCCTCCCGCGACATTCTCGAAGGGGCCGAAGACGTCGCGCATATGGGCGGCTTCGCGGCGGCGGCGCGCTCGCTTGGCGCGAAGCCCGATCTCGTGGTGCTGGATACGACCAACCCGGACGCCCCGAAGGCGCGGCCTCTCCCGCAAGCCTTGGCGCGGATCGTCCGCGCCCGTGCCATCAGCCCGGCCTTCATCGCCGGCATGATGCGCCACGGAGCGCGCGGGGCGGCCGAACTCGCCGAGACGGTCGACCGGCTCGCGGACTTCGCCGAAACGACCCATGCCGTCTCCGATGCGCTGTTCGACGCGATCCACGGCGCTTACCTCGGCGACGACACCGTGCGGGACTTCCTGCTACGGGAGAACCCGGATGCGGCGCGGGCGATCGCCGGCCGCTTGGACGAGGCGCACCGGCGCGGCTTCTGGCATCCCAAGCGCAACGACCTCGGCACGGCGGCGCTTCTTGGCGCGGCGGAGCCGGTCCTATGAGCCGGAACCCCGTTCGCAATGCGCTCGGCCGGGAGACGCTCGCCCGCGGTGCATGTCCGTGTCTCGCCGAACCCATGGAGACGGGCGACGGGCTGCTCGCCCGCATCGTGCCGTCCGGGCTCATTCCAATCGATGCGTTCGCGGCACTGTGCGCGGCGGCCCGGACCCACGGCAACGGCCTGATGGAAATCACCGCGCGCGGCAGCTTGCAGGTGAGGGGACTGAACGAGACCTCTGCCCCGCGCTTCGCATCGGCCGTCGAAACCCTCGATTTTGCCTTCGACGAGCACGTCCCCGTCGTCGCCAACCCGCTGCCCACGGACCCGGCCGCGCGCATTCGGGCAAGCGGCATCGCTTCGGCGACGCGCGCCGCCATTGCCGCACGAGCCCTTTGTTTGGCGCCGAAAGTCTCCGTCGTGATCGACGACGGCGGACCGATCTCGCTCGATACGCTGGCGGCGGATATCCGGCTGCGCGCCGTAGACCCGGGCGAGTCCTCCGGGCTCGCCGTATCGCTCGGCGGCGATGGCGACACGGCGACGCCGCTCGGCGTGACCACGCCGCATATCGCGCCGGCGCTGGTGGCGGATTTGCTGGCGGTCCTGGCCGATTACGGGCCGCAGGCGCGCATGCGCGACGTGGTGGCGCGGGAGGGCGCCGCGCCTTTCATGCGTATCGCCGGCGATCGTGTCGCCCCTTTGAAGGAGCGCCCCGCGACGCGGGCCATGGAAGCGATCGGCCTTCACCGCTTGCATGACGGGTCGTGCGCCATCGGCGTCGCGCTCCCCTTCGGGCAGGCGCAGGCGCTCGACCTCATCGCGCTGTCGCAAATCGCCGGAGCGAACGGGGCCGACTGGGTTGCCTTGGCGCCGCAGCGCTCGCTTCTGCTCGGGCCCATCGGCGAAATGACGGCCTTCGCGCTCGGCACCGCGGCCGACACGCTCGGTTTCGTCGTCGATGCGCGCGATGCGCGGCGGCGCATCGCCGCCTGCGCCGGTGCGCCCGCTTGTGCTTCCGGATACATTCCGGCGCGCCAGCTGGCGGCGCAAATTGCCGAACGTCTTCCCCAGGGCGATTTCGCGCTGCATGTTTCGGGATGCCCCAAGGGCTGCGCGCGTCCGAGACCCGCGCCTCTGACCATCGTGGGAACCTCCCATGGCGCGGACTTCATTTGCGGCGGCGAGGTGCGGCACCTGTCCGGAGACGCTCTTTCTACGGACGATTTGGTCGCCCGAGCCGTGCAGCGAATTGTAGCGGAGAGCGAGGATGCTTAAGCAGGACTATATCCGGGACGGGACCGCGATCTACGAGCGGTCGTTCGCCATCATCCGCGCGGAGTCGGACCTGTCGCGCTTCTCACCGGAAGAAGCGGAGATCGCGGTGCGCATGATTCATGCCTGCGGCCGGGTCGATGCGGCGGCGTTCATCGAATTCTCGGAGGGCTTCGTCGCGGCGGCGCGGGGGGCGTTGCGGAATGGCGCGCCGATCTTTTGCGATGCGCAGATGGTGGCCCATGGCGTCACGCGCGGGCGCCTTCCGGCCGGCAACGACGTGATCTGCACCTTGCGCGACGCACGCACGCCGGAACTCGCGCAAGACCTCGGGACAACGCGCTCCGCCGCCGCGCTCGAACTGTGGCGCGACCGGCTCGAAGGCGCCGTGGTCGCGATCGGCAATGCGCCAACCGCCCTGTTCCATCTTCTGGAGATGCTGGGCGCGGGGGCACCGAAGCCGGCCGCCGTTCTTGGCGTTCCGGTGGGGTTCGTCGGCGCGGCCGAATCCAAGGATGCGCTTGCGGCCAACGGCTATGGCGTGCCCTGGCTCGTCGTGCGCGGACGTATGGGCGGCAGCGCGATGACGGCGGCGGCACTGAACGCGCTCGCCAAGGAAGGCATATGAGGACGAGATCATGACCGGCCGTTTGATTGGCGTCGGCGTCGGGCCCGGCGACCCGGAACTTGTGACGCTCAAGGCGCTCAACGCGTTGAAGGCGGCGGACGTCGTCGCCTATTTCGCCAAGGAAGGGAACGACAGCAAGGCGCGGACCATCGTCGAAACCCACCTGAACGGCGCCGAGGAGCTGCCGCTGCTCTATCCGGTCACCACGGAGATCCCCAAGGAGCAGGCCGCTTATCGCGACGCCATCGCCGACTTCTACGATGTGTCGGCCGCGGCGGTGGCATCGTATTTGGACGACGGGCGCGACGTGGCCGTTCTGTCGGAAGGCGATCCGCTGTTCTACGGCTCTTACATGCACATCCATGTGCGCCTAAGCCGCCGCTATCCGGCCGAGGTCATTCCCGGCGTCACGGGCATGTCCGGCTGCTGGTCTTCGGCCTCGGCACCGATCACCCAAGGCGACGACGTCTTCACCGTTCTGCCCGGCACGCTGCCGGAGGTCGAGCTCGAACGGCGGCTGGCGGATTGCGACGCCGCCGTGGTCATGAAGATCGGCCGGCATCTGCCGAAGATCCGGCGGGCCTGCGAGCGCGCGGGATGCCTCGACCGCGCGATCTATGTGGAACGCGGCACCATGACCAACTCGGCCGTGATGAAGCTCACGGACAAACTGGACATGACCGCGCCCTATTTCGCCATCGTGCTCGTGCCCGGCTGGGAGGAGCGCCGATGAGCGGGCGCTTGACCGTTGTCGGCCTTGGACCTGGCGATGCACGTTTCCTGACTCCGGAGGCGCGCGAGGCGCTGGAGCAAGCCGAAGCCCTTTACGGCTACGGACCCTATCTCGACCGCGTACCCTCACGCGAAGGCCAGAAATGCAATCCGTCCGGAAATCGCGTCGAAGGCACGCGCGCGCAAGACGCCTTGGCCCATGCGGCTTCGGGCGCGCATGTGGCCATGGTGTCCGGGGGCGATCCCGGCGTATTCGCCATGGCGGCGGCCGTGTGCGGCGAGATCGAGGAAGGCCCCGAGGCCTGGCGCGCGCTCGACGTGCGCATTCTGCCGGGCATCACCGCCATGCTCGCCGTGGCGGCGCGGGCGGGCGCCCCGCTGGGCCACGATTTCTGCGCCATCTCCCTGTCGGACAATCTGAAGCCCTGGGACCTGATCGAGCGGCGGCTCGACGCGGCGGCGGCGGGCGGCTTCGTCATCGCCTTCTACAATCCGATTTCGAAGGCGCGGCCGTGGCAGCTCGGCCAGGCGTTCGCCCGCCTTCAGCGCCACCTCGCGGCGGAGACGCCCGTGATCTTCGGACGCGCTGTCGGACGCGACGACGAGTCCATCGCCGTCACCACGTTGGACAAGGCCGCCGGGACGCCAGCCGACATGGCGACGCTCATCATCGTCGGGTCTCCGGAGACCCGGGTGATCGCGCGTGACGGCCGCGCGCCGCTTGTCTATACGCCGCGCATGGCCTCCCCGGTGAACGCATGATCGCACCACGCCACGGCCTCTGCGACCGTCGCGGCGGACGGAACATCGGGAAGAGCCGGACGCCGCACCACGATGACGGGAAGGCCGAGCGCGCGGGCGGCGGCAATCTTGCCGTAGCTGGCGCTGCCGCCGCTGTTCTTGGACACGACGACGCCGATGCGGTGCCGCTCCAGCAGCGCGCGGTCGTCCGCCTCGCTGAAGGGCCCGCGCGCGGTCACGTAGATCGCATTGGGAACGGCGAGCGGCGGGTCGATGGGATCGACGCTGCGGACCAGATAGGCATGCTGCGGCGCGGCCTCAAACGGCGCGATGTCCTTGCGGCCGAGCGCGAGAAAGACACGGGCCGGCCTCTCGCCCAGCGCCTCGACGGCGTCAGCGGCCGTATCGGCCTCGATCCAGGTGTCGCCCGGCCGTTTTTCCCACGGCGCACGGCGCAAGGAGAGGAAAAGCACGCCTGTCTCTTCCGCCGCGCGATGCGCGTTCGCCGAGATCTTGTCCGCGTATGGGTGCGTGGCATCGACCAGCAGACGGATGTTTTCGTCGCGCACGAAACTGGCGAGACCGCCTGCACCGCCAAACCCGCCGATCCGCGTCGGCACGCCCTGCTCGCGCGGATGCGCGGTGCGGCCCGCCAGCGAAAGCAAGACCTCCGTGCCGTCCCGCGCATCGAGTTTGCCGGCGAGTTCCCGGGCCTCCGTCGTACCGCCGAGAATGAGGATCTTCATGGCCCATCCTGAATCGTTCGCAGCGGACACTGCCCCATCGCGCCGGTGGCTGTCCATCGTCGGCATCGGCGAGGACGGCGTCGATGGGCTGGGGCGCGGGGCGCGCGATCTAATCTCGAACGCGGAGATCGTGTTCGGCGGACTGCGCCATCTTCAGCTTGCCGCGCCGCTCATCAAGGGCCAGGCAAAACCGTGGCCCTCGCCGTTTTCGCTCGCACCCGGCGAGGTTGTCGGCATGCGCGGACGAAGGGTCTGCGTTCTGGCGTCGGGCGATCCTTTCTTCCATGGCGTCGGTGCGACGCTCGCCGCGCATGTCCCCGCCGATGAAACCTGGGTCGTCCCCGCGCCGTCCGCGTTCAGCCTGGCGGCGGCCCGCATGGGCTGGGCCCTGCCGGACACGACGCTCGTCTCGGTTCACGGACGGGCGCTGGACCGCATCCGGCCGCATTTACACCCCGGTGCGCATATCTTGGCCCTGACGTCGGATGCCGGCGGTCCAGCGGCGCTGGCGAAACTGCTCACCTCGCTCGGTTTTGGGGCCTCGCACATGACCGTGCTGGAGGCACTAGGGGGCGAACGCGAACATATCCGCAGCACTCAAGCCCACGGGTTCGGCCTTACCGGAATCGCGGCGTTGAACACGGTCGCCATCGAGGTCGCCGCCGCGCCGGACGCGCGTATTCTCGCCTATACGCCCGGGCTCGACGATGACCTGTTCGAACATGACGGGCAGATCACCAAACGCGAAATCCGCGCCGTGACGCTCTCGTCGCTCCGCCCGCGGCACGGCGAACTCCTGTGGGACGTGGGCGCCGGTTCCGGCTCCATCGGGATCGAGTGGCTGCTGGCCCATCCTTCGCTGCGCGCCATCGCAGTCGAAGCGGACGCCGCGCGCGCCGCGCGCGCCGCGCGCAACGCCGCCGCCTTTGGCGTGCCACATCTCGATGTGATTGAAGGACGGGCGCCGCAAGCGTTGAGCGGGCTGCCGCAACCGGACGCCATCTTCGTCGGTGGCGGCGGGAGCGCGGACGATCTACTCGGCGTTTGCATCGATGCGCTCAAACCGGGCGGACGCCTCGTCGTCAACGCGGTGACGCTCGAGACGGAAACGGAACTGATCGCGCGGCACGCCGCGCTCGGGGGACGCCTCAGCCGCCTCGCGATTTCGCGCGCGGATGCTGTTGGCGGCAAGACGGGTTGGCGTTCGGCGATGCCGGTGACGCAATGGACGTGGGGGAAAGCATGATTGTTGCAGGGATCGGCTGCCGCAAAGGCGCCACGGCCGCGGAGATCGACGCGGCCATCGATGCGGCGCTGCAAGAGGCGGGTTTGACGCCGGAGACCTTGACCTCTTTGGCGACATCGGACGGCAAAGGCAGCGAGCAGGGCCTCTTGGACGTCGCGGCGGCGCGGGGACTGCAAATCACGCTCGTGAAGCCGGCGGCCCTCCAGGCCGCGGGGCCGCGCACCAAGTCGTTCTCGCCGCGCGTCAACGAGATGTTCGGCGTGCCGTCCGTCGCCGAGGGCGCCGCCCTTGCCGCGGCCGGTCCCGACGCCGCGCTGCTTGCGCCGCGCATCGTCCTCGGACCTGTGACCTGCGCGCTTGCAAGCACCGCACGGGAACCGTGACCGTCCATTTCATAGGCGCGGGACCGGGTGCGGCGGACTTGATCACAATCCGCGGCCGCGACCTCATCGCGCGTTGTCCCGTGTGTCTCTATGCCGGATCGATCGTCTCGCCGGACCTTCTCGCCTATTGCCCGCCGGAGGCCCGGATCGTGAACACCGCGCCGCTCGCGCTCGACGAGATCGAGGCGGAGTATGTGGCGGCCCACGCGCAAGGGCTCGATGTCGCCC
This sequence comes from Hyphomicrobiaceae bacterium UBA7697, assembly GCA_002482645.1. GTDB lineage: Bacteria > Pseudomonadota > Alphaproteobacteria > Rhizobiales > Methyloligellaceae > Methyloceanibacter. The sequence goes on along the minus strand of DLGJ01000005.1, from coordinate 60,248 downwards.
GGCTGCATTCCGGAGACCTCGCGGTCTTCAGCGCCGTCGCCGAGCAGATGCGCCGTCTCGACGCACGCGGCATCCCCTACACGTTGACGCCGGGCGTTCCAGCCTTCGCCGCGGCGGCGGCCGTATTGGGGCGCGAACTCACCGTGCCGGAGGTGGCGCAAAGCGTCGTGCTGACGCGCGTCTCGGGCCGCGCCTCGCGCATGCCCGAAGGCGAAACCCTCGAGGCCTTCGCGGCGACCGGCGCGACGCTTGCCATTCATCTCGCGATCCATGCGCTTCCCAGCGTCGTGGAGAGCTTGCTGCCGTTCTATGGCGCGGCGTGTCCCGTGGCCGTCGTCGCCAACGCGACGCAGCCGCAACAACGGATCGTGCGCGGCTCGCTCGCGACGATTTGCGGCTTGCTCGAAGCAGACCCGATCGAACGAACCGCGACGATTCTGGTCGGCCGCGCTCTCGCCAGCGAAGATTTCCGGGAAAGCGCACTTTACGACGCGGACTACCGCCGCCGTTACCGGGGAGGCCCGGCGTGAGTGAAGGGAGCGCGTCCCACGAGCTGGCCCTGACGGTCGAAGACGACGACCTCGACCGCGACCGGCTTGCCGGCGACCACCCGCAAGGCCGTCTCTTGGCCTGCGCGCGCCACCTCGTCCCCCAGAGGAATGTTTTCGGCCCCGGCGTGCTCGAACGCCTCGGCGGCGGTATTCGCCCCTTCGATGCGCGCGGCAAGTTCCGCCGATCCCCCCGCCCGCCTGGACAGGGCCGCCAACGCTTCGAGATCGACGGAGCCGCGCTTGGAGTGCAGGTCCAACAGCCCTTGCGCCAGCTTGGTCATCTTACCCATGCCACCGGCGATGGTGACGCGCGGCACCGGGTGCAGCTTCACATATTTCAGCGTTCCGCCGACAAAGTCGCCCATGTCGATCAGCGCCATCTCCGGCAGGCCGTAGAGCGCCTGCACGGCGCGCTCGGATGTCGAACCGGTCGACGCGGCGACATGAGTGAGCCCCGCCGCGCGGGCCACGTCCACGCCGCGATGGATCGCGTGAATCCACGCCGCGCAGGAATAGGGCACGACGATCCCGGTCGTCCCCAGGATCGACAGCCCGCCGACAATGCCGAGGCGCCCGTTCAAGGTCTTTGCGGCAAGTGCCTTGCCGTTCTGGACGCCGATTTCGACAGCCACGTCGCACGGTACGCCATGCACGGCGGCGACTTCGCCCAAGGCTTCGCGCATCATTTTCCGCGGCACCGGATTGATGGCCGGTTCGCCGGGCGGAATGGGAAGACCGGCCCTCGTAACCGTGCCAACTCCCTCGCCCGCGCGAAACGTGACACCGGATCCGGGCGCGCCCCGGCGGACCGTGGCGAGAACCAGCGCCCCGTGCGTCACGTCCGGGTCGTCGCCCGCGTCCTTCACGACGCCCGCGCGCGCCGCGCCGTCCTTCCGCGCCGTCGTCGCGAGCACGAATGCGGGACGCTGGCCGCCGGGCAGCGTCACCTCCACGGGATCCGGGAACGCGCCGCCGAGCAGCGCCGTATAGGCGGCTTTCGCGGCGGCCGTGGCGCATGCGCCCGTCGTCCATCCCTTGCGGAGTTGACCGTTCTTCTCGTCCATAAGGACCGCTATAGAACGCAAACGATGCGCCGTCACGGGACCCGCGCGCAATGACCGCGCCCGGTCTCATCGTCGCGGCGCATAAGTCGGGCGCCGGCAAGACCACGGTGACGCTCGCCCTGCTGTCCGCCTTGAGACGCCGGGGTCTTCGTATTCACGCGGCGAAGTCGGGTCCCGACTATATCGACCCCGCCTTTCATGCGCGCGCGACGGGCGAGGAAAGCGTCAACCTCGATAGCTGGTCGATGCCGCCCGGCTTGCTCGACAACCTCATGGCTACCGCATCGGTTGGTGCCGATCTCGTCGTCGTCGAAGGTGTCATGGGTCTTTTCGACGGTGTCTCCGGTGCGGCGGGCCGAACCGGTGCCACGGCCGATCTCGCCGCGCGGTTCGGGCTGCCCGTGATCTTCGTCATCGACGTGTCGGCGCAAGCACAATCGGCGGCAGCGCTGCTGCGGGGCTTCGCAACCCACGATCCAGCGGTGCGGATCGCGGGCGTGATCCTCAATAGCGTGGCGGGCGAGCGGCACGCGCGGCTTGTGTCGCGCGCCATCGGCGCACTCGAAATCCCCATTCTCGGCATGCTTCCGCGCGACAAGGCCATCGCACTGCCCGAACGCCATCTCGGTCTCATCCAGGCCGGCGAGCACGAGGACATCGAAGCGCGCTTCGCCGCACTCGCCGCGCTCGCCGAAGAGCATTTGGACCTCGATGCGATCGTGGGACTGGCGCGGGCCCCACGGATTGCCGAAAGCCAGGCCACGGGACTCTTCCTGCCGCCTCCCGGCATGCGCATCGCCGTCGCCCGGGACGCGGCCTTCACCTTTCTCTATCCGCATCTCGGGCGGGGGTGGCGGGCGCAAGGCGCCGAGCTCGTGCCCTTCTCCCCCCTCGCCGACGAAGGGCCGGATGCGGCGTGCGATGCCTGCTGGCTGCCGGGCGGCTACCCCGAACTCCATGCGGGCCGGCTTGCAGCGGCGTCGAACTTCAAGTCGAAGCTGGCGGAATTCGCCGCGACGCGGCCTGTCCATGGCGAGTGCGGCGGCTACATGGTGCTGGGGAAAGGGCTCATCGACGCGGACGGAACGCGCCAGGCCATGGCGGGGCTGTTGAGCCACAGCACCAGTTTCGCGAACCGTAAACTTCACCTCGGCTATCGCGAGGCCGCGCTCTTGGCGCCTTGCGTGCTGGGCGAAGCGGGCGCACGCGTGCGCGGGCACGAATTCCACTATGCCAGCGTGATCGACCCGGGGGACGACGCCCCCCTCGCGGCGCTGACGGACGGCGAGGGAAACGGCATCGGCCGTACGGGCGGACGGCGCGGCAACGTGACCGGCACCTTCTTCCACGCCATCGCTGGCGCTTAGGACGCCGACTTCCCGGAGACTTGCGCTTCCTCGAACGTCGCCATGCCGGTGTGGCAGGCGAGCGCTGCGCGCAAGACGAGCAGCGCCACGGCCGCGCCGGAGCCTTCTCCGAGCCGCATGCCGAGATCGAGCAGCGGCGTCATTCCGAGTTCCTGCAACAGGACCCCGTGACCGGCATCAGCCGATTGGTGGCCGACGCGCGCATGATCCAGCGCGTCCGCCCGCAACGCCTTCAGCGGCGCGACCGCGGACGAGCACACCATACCGTCGATCAGGACCGGTATCCGCTTGTGGCGGGCCGCCAGGCACGCGCCCATCATGGCGGCGAGTTCCCGGCCGCCGACAGCGGCAGCGGCCCGTAAGGGATCGCCGAGAATGTCGGAATGGTAGAGCAGCGCCTGCTGAATCACCGCCCGCTTGCGGCCGAACCCGTCCCGGCCAACGCCCGTTCCCGTGCTGGCGAAACGGGCGCCACCGCCGAACAACGCACCGGAAATCGCGGCCGCGGCCGTCGTATTGCCGATACCCATCTCGCCAAGAACGATCAGATCGGCATCGTCCGGAACCTGGGCGTAGCCGGTGCTCACCGCGCCGATGAATTCGGGCTCGCTCATGGCCGGCGCCGACGTGAAATCGGCCGTGGGCCGGTTCAATTCCAACGGCGTCACGCGAAGCGTGGCGCCACCCGTCCGGGCGAGCTGGTTGATGGCGGCCCCACCGGCCTCGAAATTCGCCACCATCTGCGCCGTCACCTCGGGCGGATAGGCGGAAACTCCTTGTGCGGCGACGCCGTGGTTGCCGGCGAAGATGAGAATCTCGCACCTGTCGAGGGATGGAGGGTTACGCCCCTGCCAGGCGGCAAGCCAGGCCACGAGGTCCTCGAGCCGGCCGAGGGAGCCCGGCGGCTTGGTCAGCTGCGTCTCGCGCGCCGCGGCCGCCCCGGCGGCGGCCGTATCCGGCGCCGGCAACTCCAGACAGGCGGCGCGCAGCTCATCGAAGGAAGAAAACCGAGACATTTCAGCGTAGGTTCGGGAACGGCATACGGAGAGACAAGGATTTCGACTGCATGGGCGGCATTACCACGGACCTCAGGGCGGGCCTAGCCTTTTGCACGCGGCTCCCTGTCTCAGCACCGGCCGGCGCGCGGCTGACCGACGCGGCTTGGACATTTCCGGTGGCGGGGGCCGTCGTCGGGCTGATCGGCGGCGCGGTCTTCACCGGTTGTGCGATCTTGGACCTGCCGGCTTTCGTGTCCGCCACGCTTGCGGTTGCCGCGACCGCGCTGGCAACGGGATGTCTGCATGAGGACGGGCTGGCCGACACGGCGGACGGATTCGGCGGCGCACGCAGCGCCGAGCGGGCCGTCGAGATCATGCGCGACAGCCGGACCGGAACCTATGGCGTGGTCGCCCTGATCGTGACCTTCCTGCTGCGCATCGGCGCTCTGGCGAGCCTGGCGTCAGCCGGTGCGGTACTTCCAGCGCTGGCGCTGATCGGCGCGCATGCGGGCGCACGGGGGGCGCTTCCGCTGTTCATGCGCCTGGTTCCGCGCGCGCGCGACGACGGATTGTCGGCGGGCGCGGGCAAACCGACCGAAGCGGCCGCGGCCAAAGCGGCGGCCATCGGGCTGGTGGTGGCGCTACTCTGTCTCGGCCTCGGCGTCACGCTCCTGTCGGCGCTGCTGATGGCATTGGCGTTGACCCTTCTGGCCCGCATGGCCATCGGAAAGATCGGCGGGCAGACCGGCGATGTGCTCGGCACCGCGGAACAGACCGGCGAGGTCCTGATCCTCCTCGCCGCCGCCGCAGTTCTCTAACGTGCATTGGGACGGGGCACGCCGGAACACGGTAACCAATTCGCCAAGACGCGGGTAAGGCCGTGGCACACAGGCGTGCTAAACTCCGGACATCGTCATGACGGGCGGCAGCCCGCCGCCGAGGGTCCGGCCGAGAGGAGCCTTGTCCAATGCGTATCGCCTTCGTCGTCCTGGCGCTTCTAGGCGCCGTCTGGATCGCTGCCGCTCCGGCAAGCGCGGCACCGGTTCCCCTGTCCGGAACAGCGGTCCATGCGGTCTCGGACAGCGCCAGCTCGGTGGTCGAGACCGCCGCAAAGCGGACGCGGACAAAGAAGACCGTCCGGCGCGGCACGCGCAATTGCGGCTGGCAGTGCCGGCGCTATTGGCGCCCGTTCCAGTACCGCTATTGGAAATACTACTATCCCTATGGCGGGCCGCTGTTCTGAACAGGTGCGCCATGCCGTTCGTCTCCCGACGATAAAAGGGTGACACCGCGGCGGCGCCTTGTGGCAGAGTGCGCCGCGTGACGCCGCCGATTCCCGCCATATCCGCCCGCGCCCTTGCGCTTTTCGAGACCGCGCTCAAACGTCCGGGTGCGCCGGACGCCGCGCCGGAGCGGCTGTTCGTCGTGGATGTGGAGCGGCAGACCGGCACGCTGGTGGAGGACGGGGCCGCCGTCGCCTCCTGGCCCGTCTCCACCGCGCGAAACGGCATTGGCGGCGAGGAAAACTCCTTCAAGACGCCGCCCGGCTGGCACCGCATCGACCGGAAGATCGGCGCGGGCGCGGGGCCCGGCACGGTCTTCGAGTCCCGGGAGCCGACGGGCCGGACCTGGCTCGGCGAACCCTGTTCCGAGGATCTCATCGTGACGCGGATCCTGACGCTCGACGGCCTCGAGGATGGCGTCAATCGGGGACCCGGCTGCGACTCGCTGCAACGCTATGTCTATATTCACGGCACCAATCACGAGGACCTCATCGGCACGCCCGCCTCGTGCGGCTGCGTGCGCATGAGGAATGCGGACGTCACGGCGTTCTTCGATCGGGCGCGCGAGGGCGATATCGTCCTGATCGCGCCCTCCGGCACGAGCGCGGTCCCCGATCTTGCTTCGGGACGCTTTCACTATGCCGGACTCGGCGGATCGGGCATGAGCGCCATCGCCCAGTTCCAAGCCATGAAGGGCGGCCGCGTCAGCGGCAGCGACCGCGCCTTCGACCATGGCGAGCGCGGCGCCGTGCGCGCCCGGTTCGAAGCGTTGGGGATCGGCGTGTATCCGCAAGACGGCAGCGGAATCGGCGAGGACTGCGCCGCGCTGGTCGTATCCACGGCTGTCGAAGAGACCGTGCCCGACGTCGCCACCGCGAAGGCGCGCGGCGTTCCCATCGTCCATCGCTCGGAAATGCTGGCGCACTTCGTCGGCGCCTACCGGTCCATCGCGGTGACGGGCACGAGCGGAAAGTCGACCGTGACGGGCATGACTTTCGAGATCCTGCGCGGCATGGGCGCCGATCCGTCCGTCATCACCGGCGGCGATCTCCCGGCACTGCAAGCCGAGGGACTGATCGGCAATGCCTATGCGGGCGCCTCCGGCCTCCTCGTGGTCGAGGCCGACGAGAGCGACGGCTCGCTCGTGCGCTACGCGCCGTCGATCGGGGTGATCCTCAATCTCCAGCGCGATCACAAGGAGATGGACGAGGTCGCGGCAATGTTCGCCACCTTGCGCGCGCGAACGCGCGAGCGCCTCGTGGTCGGCGACGACGAAAATCTCGATCCGTTCGCGGGCGGGGCGATCCGCTTCGGCCTGAGCGAGCGGGCCGATATTCGCGGACGCGAAGTGGAGCACAGCGCCGCCGGCGCCCGCTTCAAGGTGGACGACGTTGCGTTCGAGATTCCGGTGCCAGGGCTCCACAACGTAACGAACGCGCTGGCCGCGATCGCCGCCTGCCGCGCCGTGGGTCTCCCCTTGGAAGGCATGGCCAAACCGCTGTCCGGCTTCTCGGGCATCGGGCGGCGCTTCCAGACCGTCGCGCGCGCGCGCGGCATCGAGGTCGTCGACGACTTCGCGCATAACGCCGAGAAGATCGCCGCGGCGATCCGGACCGCCAAACTCAGAGGCAGGCGCGTCATGGCGATCTATCAGCCGCACGGCTACGGGCCGACGCGCTTTCTCTGGCAGGACTTCGTGCGCACGTTCTCGAACGAACTCTCTCCGCAAGACCGGCTCTACATGCTCGAAGTGTTCTACGCGGGCGGCACGGCCACGCGGGACTTTTCGTCCGCCGACATCGTCGCGGAGATTGCCGGCACGGGCACGAATGCGTCGTTCGCGCCGTCGCGGCCGTGGTTGATCGAGACGATCGCAAACGATGCCCGGGAAGGCGACGTCGTTCTGGTCATGGGCGCGCGCGACCCCTCGCTCACGGCCTTCGCGCGCGAGATTGCCGGCACGCTCGCACGCACGTAAGCGGCAGCTCTAGTTGCCGAGAATCCCCGAGAGGAAATTCTCGACGGTGTTGGCGCTGCGGCGGCGCTGCGACGGACGGGAACTGGGTGCCGGCCGGCTTGGCGCCGTCTCCGCGATATCGGGAGAATAGGGCACCTGGAAATGCGCCGGGGTCGGAAAGAGCTTCGGGGCCATCCGATTGTCGATGCCGTAGACGTCGCCGAACTCCCGAACCGAGCCGTGCTCGTCGGCCACGGCCGTGAAATAGGTCATGTGCACCGGAATTTTCCGGTTGAGCGCGATGACCTTGGTCCGGCCTTGGCTCTGAGCGAGCACGTTCTGAACGTTTCCGATGGACCAGCCCTTGTCCTCGCCGAGGATCAGCGCGGCGAACTGGGCCGGTTGATGGACGCGAATGCAGCCATGGCTCAGCGAACGTGTGCTGCGCGCGAACAGCTCCCGCTGCGTGGTGTCATGCATGTAGACCGCATGGCTGTTCGGGAAGTTGAACTTGAACTGACCGAGCACGTTGTAGGGGCCCGGATCCTGCTGGAACGTATAGCTGTGGATGTTAACGTTCTTCCAATCGACCGAATCCGCATCGATCGGTTTGCCCTTGTAGCTGACGGCCAGCCCGTAGCGCCGCAACATTGCGTTCCGGGACTCGGCGCCGAAAAAGCCGCCGCGCTGCGGACCCCTGAGCTTCGGCGCGATGTCTTCGCGGACGATGGTCGGCGGCACGGTCCAGTTCGGGTTGAACACGATGTTGCGCATCGGCGCGGAGAAGAACGGCGTCGCGTATTTCAGCTGCCCCACGATCGTCTTCTCTTGATAGATCGTGCGCCCGTCCTTGCGAACGCGCACCTGAAACTCCGGAATGTTGTTCCAGACGTGGAAGCTCCCAAGATCGGCGGGAAGCCAGCGCCACCGCTCCATGTTGATGACGATGCGTTGGACTTCACGGTCGCCGTCGGGATTGCGGCCCGACGCCTTGGCGTTGTCCCGCGCGCGGACCAGGGCGGTGTGCAGCCCCTGATATTGTTCGTTCTGCGGATGAAATGCGAGCAGCGCCTTGTCTGGCGCATTCGATGCGGCGATCCCGGTGAGAACCGTCTTGGGGTCGCGCGCCTCGGGATGCTGATCGAACAGCTTGCTGACCTGCGAAGGCGTGAGACGGCCGGTCTGCGCATGACGGGCATATTTCAGAACGGCCGCCGAGAGCGCGATCTCGGCTTCGGCACGCGCCTCGTCCGAATCCAGCACGGCATCCGCCGTGGGCACCTTGTAGGAGGCAGCATCCAGCCCCCAATCGCCGGCATCGCCGATGGTCGCGATCAGCCGTTTCGCATTCGCCGATAATCCGACGCCGGCAATCCAGAGCGGATCGCCGTCACGTTCCGCATAGACGCTTTTGAGCGCATCGAGATCCGCCGTCGCGATCTTTGGCGCGTCCGCGCCTTCGAGCTTGGAGCGTACCGCCAAGATCACGGGATCGACGGGCGGCGGGGGTGGAGGTCCGGTCTCGGCCGCCTCTTCCAGCTTCCCGTCATCGGCGGACACGTCATCTTGCTCCGTGAGGGAAGCCACTTTCGTGCCGCCGTTCTCGGCCTGCCCGGCACCGGGCGGCGGCGAAATCTCGAGGACAACCGTGGCGTCATAGGCCTTGGGACTATGGGTCTTTGTCTTCGGGCCGCTCGGCTGCCCGGCAGGCGAATCGGCTGCATCCCGCGCGGCAGCCGTCACATCGGCCGGTTCTTCCGATCCGGCCGCCTTGCTCGAATCCTTCGCGCTATCGGGCTCGGCATCGGCATGCGTCGCGCCCTCGCCGTTTCCGGGGCTCGCGCTGTCGTCCGTCGGCGCCGTGGCTCCGGCCGTCGGCTCGATCGAGGCGGTCTGATCCAACGCGGTGACTGAGGGCTTTGCGGTGGCCGCGATCTCGGGCGCGGAACGAGGCTTCTCGTCCAGCTCCGCCGTGTCTCGGGACTCCCCCCTATCTTGGGACTCCACCTTGTCTTGCGGTTCGGTATTCCCCTGGGACCCGGAGTCTCGACTCTCGGCAGACGCGGTGCTGGCGGCGACCTCGGGTTTCGGATCCGGGGCCGGCGGAGCCAGCCCGGCGCTCACGGTCTCCGGATCGCGTTCGGTGGTGTCCTCCGGCCCGGCTTTGGCGCCGGCTTGATCCTCCACGGTCTTGTCCGCGGCCTCGATCGCCGCCTCGGCCGAGTCCACAGTCTTCGACGCCGCAGTCTTAGACTCCACAACCTTGGGCTCCACAACCTTTGCCGTCTCGTCAGCCGCTTCGCTCGCCGCCTCCGCCACGTGGTCCTTGGTGCCGCTGTCCTTCGCGGCCGTGTCCTTCGGCGCCGTGTCCTTGGCAGCAGCGTCCTCGGCAGCAGCGTCCTCGGCAGCGGTGTCCTTGGCAGCGGTGTCCTTGGCTGCGGTGTCCTCAGCGGCAGCGTCGTGGGGGGCGGTGTCTTTGCCCGTGCCCGCTGCGGGCGTCCCGGAATCGGAATCAGAGCTGCTACCGGCCTCTGCCGTATCTTTGGTTTCGGGCGCGGGCGGCTCGCTCGTGCCAGCTTGCGCCGTATCGTGCCCAGCATCTGACGCGGGCGAGGAGATATCCGCCGGCGCCGCAGGCTTGGCCGCGTTCTCATCGTCACCATCGGCGTCCGCCGTGCCGGTTCCGCCAGCCGAATTCGAATCGTCGCGGTCCATCGCGCCGGACAGTTCCTTGGCCGCCTCGTCGGCGCCCTCGCCGGTGCGCTCGGCAACGTCGCTGTCCGGCTTCGTGCCAGCTTCAGCCTTCGTGTCCACGCCTTCGCCGTCCGCAGGTTCGTCGGCACGCGTCCCGGCCGAGGCAACGTCTTTCTGCTCGCCGGTTCCGTCATCGGCGGCGGGCGCAGGCTTCGCATCGGCCGCTTCGGTGCCGGTCTTGTCGGCGCCGGCCGTTTCCGCTGCCGCAGACGCCGTATCGCCCTCGTCCGCAGCCCCGGCGTCATCCTTGGTGTCGTTCTTGGTGCTCTCCTTGGGCTCGGCCTCGCCACCGCCGGCCGCCGATACGGTCTCGGCTTCGGGAGTCGCGACGTCGGAAGTCCCGGCTTCGGGAGTCTCGGCTTCGGGAGTCTCGGCTTCGGATGTCTCGGACTCGCTTTTCCCGGTCTCGGCGGTCTTGGAGCCTGCGCCGCCGGTCTCGCCCGCCTTCGCGTCCTCAGACTCGCTCGCGGCCGTCTCCGCCAGGGACGCGTCCTGACCGGTGGACGGCGCTTCGGCTGTCTCGGACTTGTCGGCAGTCTCGGACTTGGGGGCCGTCTCGGACTTGGGGGCAGTCTCGGACTCGGCGGCCGTCTCAAGCTTGGCGTCCGGCACGTTGGCCGCGACCCGCAGTGAAGCCGGCAGGGCCAGAGACACGCTCGCGGTGCCCGCCGTGCCGGCAACGACCGCCGCCGTGCTCTTCTTCGCGACCTCGGGCGCCACCGCGGCGGCGGAGACCGCGGCGGTAACCCGAACAGGATTGCGGGGGGGCGCCACAGGCCGTTTTGCCCGATAGCGCTTGCGTTTGACGACCCGCTTACCGTCGAACAGACCCGGAATGCGGAACTCGGCCGCCGCCGTTGACGGAACGGCAAATTCCACTGCGCCGAAAGCCAATATGGCCAAGGCTGTCAGACCTGCGATGGCGAAACGTCCCCGCATTCGTCGTTCCTCTAGTCCTCCAGGCGATATCCCGGGTTCGCGTACAGCTATCATGATCTAGGAGAGGGTCGCGCAAGAGTTCTAAACATAATGGCAAAACAGGGCAGTTCCTTGGCCGTGAACCGCCTGGGCCGTCACATTTGCGCCAAGCCCTCCTCTCTTTGACGATTTCACGACGTTAAGCATAACGGTTGCCAAAGTGTTTTTGATGATTTTTCGGCCCTCCTGCCCGAAAAATGGGCATATGCACCCGTTTATGCCGGTCATTCCGCGTCCGTCGATTTGATCGAGACAGGATCAAGTGCAATAATTCCGTCCATCACTGCAATTCTAAAGTCTTGCGAGTTCGAGCGGCATGGCTGGAAAAGCCTAGCGAAGAGCGGCCCCATTCTTGCTTACATCTTCGATTATGCCCTTCGGCTCAACGCAAACATTTATTCAGCCGGGACAGTAAGATATGTGCGGATTGTGCGGCGAGATCACATTCGATGGCTCGCCTGCGTCGGTCGAGGCGATTGACGCCATGACCTGTTCGATGGTTCCGAGGGGACCGGACGCCGGGGGCGTCGTGTCCAGGGGACGTTTCGCTTTCGGCCATCGCCGTTTGAAAATCATCGATTTGTCGGAGCGCGGCCAGCAGCCCATGGTCGATTCGGACCTTGGGCTCACGCTCGTCTTCAACGGTTGCATCTACAACCACAAGGAGCTTCGGGCCGAACTCGAGGCGAAAGGCTATCGGTTCTTCTCCACGAGCGACACGGAAGTCGTCCTCAAGTCCTGGCACGCCTGGGGTCCGGAGGCGCCCGTGCGCTTCAACGGCATGTTCGCCTTCGTGGTCCACGAGCGCGAAACGGGGCGGGTCGCCATGGCGCGCGACCGTCTTGGAATCAAGCCGCTCTACTACACGCAGAACAAGGCACGCCTGCGCTTCGCCTCGACGCTGCCCGCGCTCGTCGCCGCGGGCGGTGCCGATACGGCGCTCGATCCCGTCGGCCTTGCCCACTACATGACGTTCCACGCCATCGTGCCGCCGCCGCATACGATCCTGCGCGGCGTCCGCAAGCTCCCGGCCGCGACCTTGCGCATCGTCGAACCCGACGGCCGCTTCAAGGATACGACCTATTGGGATCTCGATTTCGCGCGCTCGTCCGGGGATCTTGCCCTGAGCGGCGGCGAATGGAAGGACCGGGTCGGCGCGGCGCTGCGCCGTGCCGTCGACAGGCGCATGATCGCCGACGTCCCGGTCGGCGTCTTGTTGTCGGGCGGCGTCGACTCCAGCCTGATCGTGGGGCTTCTCGCCGAGGCCGGGCAGCAGCACCTCAAGACATTCTCGATCGGCTTCGAGGCGGCGCACGGCGAGGCCGGAGATGAATTCAAATATTCGGACATCATCGCCGGGCATTTCGGCACCGACCACACCAAGATCATGATCCCGACAGCGAACATGCTGGAGGCGCTGCCCGACACCATCGCCGCCATGTCCGAACCGATGGTCTCCTACGACAATGTGGGCTTCTACCTTTTGTCGCGCGAAGTGGCGAAACATGTGAAGGTCGTGCAAAGCGGTCAGGGTGCGGACGAAGTGTTCGCCGGCTATCACTGGTATCCGAAGCTCGCCAGCTCCAACGATATCGTGTCCGATTACACGGCGCTGTTCTTCGACCGGGACCGCGAGAAAATCGGGCGTCATCTCAACGGCTCTTGGATGGCCGACGAAGACGAACCGGCACGATTGGTCGAACGGCATCTGATGAAGGACGGCGCGGAAACGCCGCTCGACAAAGCCTTGCGCATCGACACAACGGTGATGCTGGTCGACGATCCGGTGAAGCGGGTCGACAACATGACCATGGCTTGGGGCCTCGAGGCACGCGTGCCCTTTCTCGACCATGAACTCGTGGAGCTCGCGGCGCGCGTCCCGCCTGAGCTGAAGTTGAAGGACGAAGGCAAGGGCGTGTTGAAGGACGTGGCCCGCGACGTGATCCCGTCATCCGTCATCGACCGGCCCAAGGGCTATTTCCCGGTCCCGGCGCTCAAATATATCGACGGTCCGGTGCTGGAAATGACCCAGGACGCGCTCTCTTCCCGGGCAGCTCAAGATCGCGGTCTCTTCCGGTCCGGCTACCTCGACAGCCTGTTCGCCGATCCGAAGGCGCATATCACGCCACTGCGCGGATCCGAACTTTGGCAGTGCGCGTTGTTGGAACTCTGGCTTCAGACCCACAAGCTTTAGGCAGCGGTATGAGCACGGAAAAGAGCGCCACCCTTCCCCCTTCGCAAGGGGCGGCTCCACGCGAGACCCTGACTCCGAGGAGCGCGATCCACGGCAATGTCGCATTCGATTGCGGCTGGGGACGCCTCGTGTTCGGCCAGACCTTCGCAAAGGCCTCCGACCTGGCTGAATGCCTCCGCGCGGAGCGGCCGGGCCAGCGCGACATCGCCTTCTATGTCCTCGACCCTCACGTGGTGCTTGCCGCCGCGCCGCAGGAATTGTTCCTCGACCCGTCGCATACATACCGGCTCGAGCTCGACAAATACGTCCCTGCCGAGACCAAGCCGCGCGGGTTTCACGTCCGGCGTCTCAACTCTCTGCGAGACGCCGAAGAGATCAATCGGATCTATGCCGCACGGCGCATGGTGACCGTCGCGCCGAATTTCTTCTGGGAACACCGCGACGACGACGCCATCACCTATTTCGTGGCCGTGGACGACCAAACCGGTGCCATCGTCGGCACCGTGACGGGCGTCGATCACAAGGCGGCATTCGGCGACATGGAGAACGGGTCCTCGCTCTGGTGTCTCGCCGTCGACACGCAATCCACGCTGCCCGGAATCGGCGAAGCGCTGGTCCGGCGCCTCTCGGAACATTTCAAGGAGCACGGCTGCGCCTATATGGATCTGTCGGTGCTGCACGACAACAAGCTCGCCATCGCCCTTTACGAGAAGCTCGGCTTCATCCGTTGGGCCACGTTCACGGTCAAACATAAGAACGTCATCAACGAGAATCTCTTCACCGAGACGTCCGACGAATACGACGTTCTCAACCCCTATGCCCGGATCATCGTCGACGAAGCGCAGCGGCGCGGCATCGGCGTCGACATCATCGACGCGGAGGGAGGTTTCTTCCGGCTGACCCATGGCGGCCGCTCCGTGACATGCCGCGAGAGTCTGACCTCGTTGACCACCGCCATCGCCATGAGCGTTTGCGACGACAAGCGCGTCACGCGCCGCATCGTCGAGGCCGGGGGCGTGCGCGTGCCACGGCAGATCACCGTCGAGGACGAAGCGGACGCGAAGGCGTTCGTCGAACATCGCGATGCCGTGGTGGTGAAACCGGCGCGGGGCGAGCAAGGCAAGGGTGTCGCCGTCGGACTCAAGAATTGGGCGGACGCCAAAGCCGCAATCGATTACGCGAAGACGATCTGCAACGACGTCATCGTCGAGGACTTCGTCGAGGGCGTCGATCTGCGCATCGTCGTCATCAACTACCGGGTCGTTGCCGCGGCCATCCGCAAGCCCGCCACCATTGCCGGTAACGGCAAGTCGACGGTGCGCGAGCTGATCGAGCGCCAGACGCGCCGCAGGCTCGCGGCGACAGGCGGCGAATCCGCGATCCCCATGGATGCGGAGACGGAGCGGTGCCTGGCGGCGGCGGGTTTCCGCTACGACGATATCCCGGCGGCCGACGAGTCGATCGTGGTCCGCAAGACCGCCAATCTCCACACGGGCGGAACGATCCACGACGTCACGGGCATTCTCCACCCGGCATTGATAGACGCCGCGGTCGCGGCGGCCAGGGCCATCGAGATTCCGGTGACCGGGATCGACTTCATCGTGAAGACGCCGACCGAACCGGACTATTGGTTCATCGAAGCCAATGAGCGGCCGGGCCTGGCCAACCACGAGCCGCAGCCCACGGCGGCACGATTCGTCGACATGCTTTTCCCTCAGACGGTGCCGGCGCCGGTGCGCAAGGCGCTTCAAATCTAGCCGCCACCGTACTACCCATAACGCTCAATCAGGGGCATCCGCGCGGAGAAAGCTCCAGGGAAGGGACTTTCGCATGACGATTCTGCATATCGACCTGGCCTATCTCGCAGATACGCTCGAAGAGTTCCTCAAGATTCCCAGCCCCACCAGCTACACGGACAACGTCGTGCAGCGTTGCGGGCAGGAGCTCGACCGGCTCGGAATCCCGTTCGAGGTTACGCGGCGCGGCGCCATTCGCGCGGTGTTGCGCGGCAAAGCGCGCCGTCCCGCCCGCGCCATCGCGGCTCATCTCGATACGCTCGGCGCACAGGTCAAAGCCATCAAGGACAATGGCCGCCTCGCCGTCGTCCCCATCGGCTATTGGAGCGCCCGGTTCGCGGAAGGCGCACGGTGCACAATCTTCACCGAGCGCGGCAGCTACCGTGGCACGATCCTGCCCCTGATGGCATCCGGACACACCTTCGGCGACGATGTCGACGAACAGCCGACCGGCTGGGCCCACGTGGAAGTCCGGGTCGACGCGCGCTGCGCGGATGCCGAGGAGGCCTCGAAGCTCGGCATCGAAGTTGGGGACGTGATCGCCATCGATCCGCAACCCGAATTTCTCGACAACGGGTTCATCTGCTCGCGGCATCTGGACGACAAGGCGGGCGTCGCTGTCATGTTCGCGGCGCTCAAGGCCCTGATCCCCGTCCGGAATCAACTCCCCGTCGACGTGTATTTCCTGTTCACCATCGAGGAAGAGGTCGGCGTCGGTGCCTCCAACGTCCTTACCGAGGATGTGGCCTCGCTCATCGCCGTGGACAACGGCACGACGGCGCCGGGCCAAAACAGCTCCGAGTTCGGCGTCACGCTCGCCATGGCCGACCAGAACGGCCCGTTCGACTATCACTTGACGCGCAAGCTCGCCCGGCTGTGCCGTGACGACGACATCTTCTACCAGAAGGATGTCTTCCGTCATTACCGCTCCGATGTGGCGTCGGCGGTGGAAGCGGGCCACGATGTGCGCACGGCTCTGATCTGCTTCGGCGTCGATGCGTCTCACGGCTGGGAACGCATCCACATCCACGCCTTACGCTCCCTGGCGGAGCTCGTGACGTCCTACCTGCTCAGTCCCATCGCGTTCTGGCGCGATGCGGAGGAGGTCGGCACCTTGGACGACTTCACCCGTCAGCCGACGGAAAAGGCCGAGCAGAAGCTCTCTTCGGATGTCCGCATGGACGAGATCGAGGACGAAGCCGTCGAGGAATAGCGGCCGGCGCGTCTGCCGCGCGCCGGCGCAAACCCCGCGACCATATCGCGCAACCGACGCGTCCTTATGAGGCCGAACTGTCATGTTGCACCGGTAGACTTTGGAACTGCGCGATCTCGAGCGGTTGCCCGTTCTCTCCCGGCGCCCCCCGGGAGCACCACAGACTGTAGTCGACCTGTCATCGATTTTGTACGCACGCGCCGGGGTCGCGCCGGCCGGGGACAACTGCAAGCAACGGCAAGGCACCACCGGCCGGACCCGGCGCGCGATATGCGGCCTTCGCCGGGACGGGTGCACTTTGGCGCTGCGGAATGCGGTAGAGGCTAGGAGGCGATCATGATCCGCGAGAACAAGCCTTTCGACGAACTGGAGATCGGCGATACCGCCTCGATCAAGCGCATCTGTACGGCCAACGACCTCTACGTGTTTGCGCACGCGTCCGGGAATCTCAATCCGCTCCACATACCAGACGAGGACGACGGCGATCCGAACGAGGCGGTCGCGCCGTCCATGTGGGTGGGCGCGCTGATCTCCTCGGTCCTCGGCAACGTGTTGCCCGGCCCCGGTACGCTCTACCGCGGCCAAAGTCTTCGGTTCCTCGAACGCGCGCATGTGGGCGACGAACTGACGGTTTCCGTGACCGTCAAGCAGAAGCTCGCCGAGCCGCTCGTGATCTTGGAGACGGTCGTCACCGGCCGGGGCGGCAAAACCGTTGCGGAGGGGGTCGCGGAAGTGCTGGCGCCAGCGCGGAAAGTCACCGTGGACCTCGAGGACCTGCCCGAGGTTGTCGTCCAGCGGCACCGGCATTTCGACCATTACATCCATGCCTGTGCGGGGCTCGACCCTCTCGTGACCGCCGTCGTCGCACCGGAAGAGAAGGAGTCTCTCGGCGGGGCGCTCCTGGCGGCGGAGCACGGGCTCATTCGTCCCGTTCTCATCGGCTCCGAAGCGCTCATTCGCCGGACGGCGAAGGAGAGCGGAGACGATCTCGGCCTCACGGAGATTATCGACATTCCGGATCACAGCGCCGCGGCCGCCAAAGCCGTCGCGCTCGCTCTTGAAGGGCAGGTGGGCGCCGTGATGAAGGGCCATCTACATACAAGCGACTTGCTTCATCACGTGGTGAAACGCCAAGGCGGCTTGCGCACGAGCCGCCGCATGAGCCATGCCTTCGTGATGGACGTGCCCGGCCTCGATCACATCCTGATCGTTTCGGACGCGGCGATCAACATTTCGCCCGACCTCGCGACCAAGGTCGACATCACCCAGAGCGCGATCGACCTCGCCCGCGCTCTTGGCATCGAGACGCCGAAAGTCGGTGTCTTGTCCGCGATCGAGACGGTGAACCCTCAGATTCCCTCGACGCTCGATGCCGCCGTGCTCTCGAAGATGTCCGAGCGCGGACAGATCAAGGGCGGGATCGTCGACGGTCCGCTTGCCATGGACAATGCCATGGACGCGGAAGCGGCCAAGACCAAGGGCGTGACCGGGCTGGTCGCCGGACATGCCGAAGTCCTGATCGTGCCAAATCTGGAATCGGGAAACATGCTCGCCAAGGAGCTTGTCTTCGTGGCCGGCGCCGAGGCCGCCGGCATCGTGCTCGGAGCGGCAGTTCCGATCATCCTGACCAGCCGCGCCGACGGAGAGAAGGCACGGCTCGCATCTTGCGCGATCGCCGTGCTGTACCGGTATTGGCAGGAAAACGGTCAACCCATCGGCGTCCGTCTTGCGCAAGCCGCCGAGTAATGGCGCAGATCCTCACGCTCAACGCCGGTTCGAGGCCGCGCCGGTCGTGATCGACGCGGAACGCCGCAGGCACGGGGCGAGTTCCCTGCGCCTTGCAGTTCCTGGCGCGGACCCGCGCCGTCCGGACCGAGAACCGTCCGGAATTCGTATTTGACGGATGGAAGGAAGTGGTGCCGCAAGAGGGATTCGAACCCCCGACCTACGCATTACGAATGCGCCGCTCTACCGACTGAGCTATTGCGGCCCCGGTGTGGAGCCTGTGATTAAAGCGAATGGCCGCGCTGCGCAAGCGCGCCGGGGCGAGAATCCCGGCGTCCGGCGCCCCGAACCGCGCCGCTATCGGATATGGGCAGTGCGGAACCGTTCCAGCGAAACCTCGCTTTCGTCCGCATCCGATGGCGCGACTCCGGGGTCGTCCGGCGGGCGCTGCGGGACCATCACGGCCGGGATGGACGTGCCGGCGGGGCCACGGGAGCCGTCCGCCTTCGAACTCTCGGAGGCTGTGCTCTCGGCCGCCGGCACGCCGGCGTTCGAGTCCGTAGGTCCGGCCTGCGATTCCGGTGCCTTTTCCTTGCCCGCACCGTCATGCCGCGATTCGCCGGGACCCATGCCGTCGTGGGCCGCGCGCGGCGCGTCCGCGTCCATCTTCGACGGCGGCACCTCGGTCACCGAGACTTCCTCCGCGGTGCCTTCTATCACCTGATCGTCCGCCGTCGCGGGTTCCGGTTCGGCGTCCCCGGAGGGGCTCGATGTGCCGGCGCCTTGCTCCGCCTCGACATCGGCGGCCGCGCTTTGACGTAACATCGCGCTGGCGTCGCGCGGCGGCGCGGTCCACTCCTCGATATGAAGCGTTTCGTCGGGGCGTCCGATGGCGTCCGCCGGTGCCTTCCACTCGAAAGCGTCGACCGTGCCGGTCACGGGCGACACCGGAAGCCAGCGATCGGAGATATAGCCATCGGCGATCCAGGCCCGGTCGCGCGGTGCCCGGAGCGCGCGCGCCAGCCATTCCCGCTCCCGGCCTTTGTCGCCGCCGCCGCCCTCGATCCGGGCCATGAGCGTGCAGATTCTCGCCGATGGCGCATCCTCGATATACGGCTCCAGCGCCGCTCGGGCGCGCTGCCACTCCTTCGCGTCCACGGCCGCCTGCGCGACAGCGACGGCGCCTTCGACATCGTCCGGCGTCAGGCCGGCGAGATACTCGACGCGCTTCAGCCGGTCCTTGGGGGAAAGACCCGGCTTGGCGAAGGCATAGGCCACCGCAAGATCCGGGTGCGGCGAAAGCTTCCAGGTCCGCACGATCTGCCGCGACGCGGCCCGCGCCTCGCCCTTCGAGGCGAACAGCCGGCCGGCGATGTCCGCGGCCGGCACGAGCGACGGCGCCAGGCGCAGGGCTTCGTTGGCGAGCGTCAAGGCCTTGCTGGGATCGAAGGCCTCGGTCTCGCGGGCCTCGGCCGTCAGCAACACGGCTCGGCGGCGGTTGGACGCGGGCGAATCCACATGGCCGTTCTGCCGTGCGATCGCGAGCGTGTTCAGCGCATCGTCCCAATCGCCGGCACGGGCCTGAAGATCGAACAAGGCGTTGACGCCCCAGGCAAGCGTGGGATTGCGATCCACGGCCTGCTGCGCCAGATGACGCGCGGCGTCCTCGTCCCCGGCGCGCTTCGCCTCGAGGAAGAGCCCGCGCACGCCGAGCAACTCAGTTTCCTCCGTGTCGAGCATCCCCTCGAAGGCGCGCCGCGCGGCCGCGTCGTCACCCTTGAGTTGCGCGGTCTGGGCCCGCAGCAACGCCGTAAGCGGCTCGCGCGGCAGCTTGCGCTGGGCGATGCCCGCATAACGCTGGGCCTGGTTCCGGTCGCCGACGCCGATGGCCAGAAGACCGCGAGAGAGAGCGTCGAATCCCTGCTTCTGTTTACGCTGGTGCATGCTGGCAGCGATCGCCGAGGGCCGCGTCCAGAGATAGCGGAGCACCGCCAACGCCAGGACCATGGCCGTGGCGAACAGCGCGACGAACAACACCGCGACGAATGCGCTCGTCTCGATCTGATAGCCCAGCCATTCGACCGTGACCGAACCGGGACGGTCCGCCAGCCAGGCCAGGCCGAGCGCGGCCCCAAGGACGATGAGGATGAAAAGGAAGATGCGTGTCATCGGCTGCTCTTACTCTTCGCCTTCCTTCCCGGCGCCGGCAATGGGATCGTTGCCGCCTCCGGCGAGAGAAACGAGCAGGACCTCCTGCAGGCGCTGCAGGGTCGCGTCGGCATCGAGCCGCGCACGTGCGTCGGCGAGCCACGGCCCGGCGATTTCGGCGAAGCGCCCGTCGAGCCTCTCGATCTCGGCGGTGGCTTTCTGGAGATTGCCGGTCTCGAGGTCCGCGCCCGCGCGCGCCGTCACCGCGTCCGGAGAGTCGCCCTCGGCCTGCTCGCCGATCCGCCGGATCTTGACCAGCGCTTGCGCATTGCCCATCAGCTGGCCCAGGAGAGAGCCGGCATCGGCATCGCTCGTCGCGGACAGCACCTCGTCCCGCAAGCGCCCGAACGATGCCGTCAGCATGGGAACCGTCGGGATACCCCGATCTTCATATTCGATCAGGTCTCCGAAATCGTTCGCGCCCGGGGAAAGCGCGGTGAGGGTGGTGAGCTCGGTGACGTAGGGACGCCCCGCATTGACCGCCTCCCGCAAACTCGCATAGGCGATGGCCACGCTCGCCTTCCTGGTCTGCGCGTTTTCCTCGTCGAGCGCGTTCGCGAGCGGCGGGAGCGTCGACTCGATCCTGCCGAGGCGGTCTTCGAGCTCCGCGATATCGGGCATCAACTTCGAAACGCCGTCCGCGTTCAGCTCGGCTTCGGCGAGAGCCTTGAGCTTCGCGTCGATACCGGCGATTTCGGATTTCAAGGTCTCGATGGCCTTCGTGTCGGAGCCAGAACCGGCCGTGCCGCTCGCGAGCGCCGATTGGATTTCCGACTGGACCTTGCTCTCGATCTGTTTGTCGAGCCGCTGCTCGGCTTCCGCGACCTGCTGGCTGATCGCCGCCGCATCCGCCACGTCCCCGCCATCCTTGGCCGCCTCGGCCATTGATGCGAGGCTCGATTCCATCTGTGCCACGCGCGCCGACAGAGCCTCGACCTCCGCCGGGCTCGCGCTGGGCTCTTGCGCCTCGGGCGTCTGCGACTCGAGGGTGGCGAGACGTGCCTTCAACGTCTCGAGCTCGCTGGCGCTATCCGGCGTCTTCGGCGACGATTCGAGCGCGGCGACGCGGTTCTCGATCGCGCCGACCCCAGCCGCGTCCTTCACGCTTCCCGACGGAAGGTAGCCGAACGAGAGCGCCACCAAGACCGCGAGACCGCCCGCGAGGCCGGCCAAGGCATGGGTAAAGAGCGCCGCAAGCCCGCCCAGCAGCCGGCTGCCGAACGAGCGCCGCTCGGGGGCGGCGGCGACAGGCCGCTCGGAGATCCCGCCGTCCGGCGTCACCTCCTCGTCATCGGTTTCGGTTGCCTCGTCGCCGGGTTCGGTGCCGTCATCGCCGAGGGGAGACGTCTCGTCATCCGGTGCGCCGGCGCCGGGCAACGCCGCTTCGGGCGTCTCGGTCTTCGCATCCCCGGCAACGGCGTCCACAGACACTTCTGTCGCCGTGCCTTCTATCGTCGGCGTGGGACGTTTGCCGGACGCGCCGGACTCTGTTCCTTTCTCGTCGAAGGTTCCGCTCATCGCGTCATGACCTTTGCATGGCGGACAACATGCCACCGAATCGTATCGAAAGAAGCATCACGCATCGGACTCCAGGAGCGCAATGAGATCTTCCTCGCGCGCATATTGCGACACGCGCGAGGCCAGTCCCAACGGGACGACGGCCTCTGCTATCGCCTTCGACAAGCAATAGCAAACGAGAGCTTTAGCCTGTGTGACGAGACCGTGGCGTTCGATCGCGCGGACGAAGGCACGGGCGGTGCGGGGCGACAGCAGCAGCACGCCATCGATCGTCCCATTCCTAATGTCCTCGACGACCGACTCGCTCAAAGTTTCGACCGGATGGGACCGGTAAAGGATCGTGCGCCGCAATTCGAAACCACTGTCCTCGAGCGCGCCTTTCAGGTCGAACGCCACCTTCTCCGCGCCGAGATGGACGAGGGGCCCGTTGTCGGGATGAACCTCACGGCAAATGATCGGCGGCAGACCGGCGCCCGTGCCCGGCCCGATCGTCACCTCGCCGAAGCCGAGCTGCCGCGCGGCCCACGCTGTCGCCTCGCCGACAGCGAAAAGCGGCAATTGGACGGCCCGCTCCCGTTCCGGATGGGTGCCGAGCGCGCGCAACGCATTGCGGCTGGTGATCACGAGGGCCTGCGCACCGTCGAGATTGAGCGGCACGCTGTTCAGAAACTCGATCTCAAGCATCGGCGCCCGCACCGGTTCGTGCCCCAGAGCCGACAGAGTCTCGGCTTCGCGGGTCGCATCCGGCTCGGGCCTCGTTACCAGCAAACGCATATCGTCACTTCACATCAGGTTTTCGAGGAAACTAGGGCCCGCACGGCCGCGTACTGTCTGGCCAGCCTGCCGTCCGATAGCTTCCGCTTGGTCCACGGGACCCGTCATCTCGACATCGTGCCATTCTGCGCCGCCGGGAGACAGGATCAACCCGCGAAACCGGATTGTCCCGGCGCCGATCTCGGCGAGACCCGCGATCGGTGTCCGGCAAGAGCCGTCGAGTTCGGCGAGGAACGCCCGCTCGCATGTCACGGCCACCGATGTCGCGGTATCGTTCAACGGTTCGAGAAGAGCCAAAGTCTCCGCGTCGTCGTCGCGCGCGACCACGCCGATGGCCCCTTGCGCCACCGCCGGCAGCATCTCCTCCACGGACAGAACCGACGTGGCGGCATCGGCGAGGCCGAGCCGGTCGAGGCCCGCTTTGGCCAGTAGCGTCGCATCCGCCACGCCGCCGGCCAGCTTCCGCAGCCGCGTCTGCACGTTGCCGCGAAAGTCGACGACCTTGAGGTCTGGCCGCAGCCGCCTCACCTGCGCGCCCCGGCGCAAGGACGAGGTTCCCACCACCGCGCCTTCAGGCAACGCGGCCAATGACGGCGCGACGGGACTGAGAAACGCATCGCGGACATCGGCGCGGGGCAGCACCGCGGCAAGACACAGCCCCTCCGGAAGCTGCGTCGGCAGATCCTTCATGGAATGCACGGCCAAAGCGATGTCGCCTCGCAGAAGCGCTTCGTCGATCTCCTTGGTGAACAGCCCCTTGCCGCCGAATTCGGCCAGCGGCTTATCCTGGATACGGTCTCCGCTCGTGGAGATCACCTTTAGCGCCGCCGCGCCGCGATCCGGGCCGTGACGGGCGAACAGCCGGTCGCGCACGTGTTCGGCTTGCCAGAGCGCAAGCGGACTGCCTCGGGTGCCGATGGGAAGTGAGGCGGGCAATGAGAGAAAAATCCTTGAATTAACAGGCGGCTACGCCACCGATTCAGGTTTGAGCCCTTGTATTTCGAGCCCTGGTATTAATGGACCGTTTTTCCGGACCCTTCAATGTCCCGGCGGGAATAAGCCGGCTTGCAGATCACGAATTGCGTGCCCCCGCCAAACCGGCGCGGTCGGCACTTGTCGCGTCCCTACCATCGTGCGTAGTAGATTGTCGCCGGCCTTCTCGGCCGATGACCAACGGGGCAACGCACAAGATAACGGGGCAACGCACAAGACTATGAGTGGCCTTCTCGCATTGCTCGACGATGTGGCGGCCATCGCCAGGCTGGCGGCGGCGCAGGTTGACGATATCGCCGCTCATGCGGCCAAGGCGACCGGCAAATCGGCGGGCGTCGTCGTGGACGACGCGGCGGTAACGCCGAAATACGTCACCGGGCTTCCCGCCGCGCGGGAGCTGCCGATGGTCGCCAAGATCGCGGCGGGTTCAATCGTTTCGAAGCTCGTCATTCTCTTGCCGGCGCTGTTACTGCTTCAGGCTTTCGCGCCATGGGTCATCGCGCCGCTCCTCATTCTCGGTGGCGCCTATCTATGTTTCGAAGGCGCCGAGAAAATCTGGCATGCGCTGCTCGGCCATCACGATGAGGGACACGAGCAGGCCGAGACCATTAGCGCCGCGCATCTCGAGAAGCAGCGCGTCCAAGGCGCGATCAAGACCGACTTCATTCTGTCGGCCGAAATCATGACGATCGCTCTGTCGACCATCGAGACCGACAGTCTCTTGACCCGTGCCGCCGCGCTCGCGGCCGTGGCCATTCTGTTCACGGTGATTGTCTACGGCGCCGTGGCGCTGCTCGTGAAAGTCGACGATGTCGGGTTGCATTTGAGCCAAACCGGGCCGCTGGGGGCGATCCGCGCGTTCGGACGCGGGCTGGTCGTGGCCATGCCCACCGTGCTGAACGTGATCTCGGCCGTCGGAACCGTCGCGATGCTCTGGGTCGGCGGCAGCATCGTGGTCCACAGCCTCCACACGCTTCACGTTTCCTTGCCGCACGATGTGATCGGGGCAGCGGTGACGTGGATCGCGGGCGACGGCGCCTCGGGTGCGATCCCCTGGCTCATCACGGCCTTCCTCGACGCCGTTCTCGGCTTCGTGCTGGGATCGGTGCTGATCCCGGCCGTAAACCTGCTTCTGAAGCCGATCGGTGTGCTATTCCCCGAGAAATGAAACGGGAACCGCTGACGCTTCTGGGTATCGAGACGAGCTGCGACGAAACCGCGGCCGCGATCGTGCGGCTTCGCCCGGACGGACACGGCGAGATCCTGTCCAACGTGGTCCGCGCCCAGCTCGATCTTCACGCGGCCTATGGCGGCGTCGTGCCCGAAATTGCCGCTCGCGCCCATGTGGACCTGCTCGACCCGGCCATCAAACAGGCGATGGCCGAGGCGGACGTAAGCTTTGACGCCATCGACGGCATCGCCGCGGCGGCGGGACCGGGCCTGATCGGGGGCCTGATCGTCGGCCTGACGACCGCGAAAGCGATCGCCCTTGCTTGCGGAAAGCCGTTCGTCGCGGTCAATCACCTGGAAGCCCATGCGCTGAGCCCGGGGCTGACGGACGGCTTGCCGCCGCCCTATCTACTGCTCCTTGTCTCCGGTGGACACACGCAACTCCTCATCGTCAAGGATTGCGGCGACTATCAACGCCTCGGCACGACGCTCGACGATGCGCTCGGCGAAGCCTTCGACAAGGCCGCCAAGCTGCTCGGCCTCGGCTATCCAGGTGGCCCCGAAGTCGAGCGCCACGCCGCGCAGGGGGAGCCGAACGTCGCCTTGCCCCGCCCCATGCTCGGCCGGCCCGAGCCCCATTTCTCGTTGGCCGGGCTCAAGACGGCGCTGCGGCAGGCGGCCATGGCGAGGGCGCCATTAAGCGAGCGGGACGTGGCCGATCTCTGCGCCAGTTTCCAAGAGGCCGTGGCCGACGTGGTGCGCGATCGCGTCTTGCGGGCGATGTCGCTGTTCGAGGACTGGCTGCCCGAGGGTCCGGACCCGGCGCTCGTCGCGGCGGGCGGCGTCGCCGCGAACGGGCGGCTTCGCACCGCCCTCGACGAGATCGCGGGGAATCGCGGGTACCGTCTGGTGGTGCCGCCGCCGGCGCTTTGCACGGACAATGCCGCCATGATCGCCTGGGCGGGAGTACAACGGCTGGCCCGCGGCCTCAGCGACGGCATGGCCGCGCCGGCACGCGCGCGCTGGCCGCTCGATCCGGACGCCCCGCCGGCGCTCGGGGCGGGCGTAAAGGCCTGACGGGATGACACAGGCGGCGAATTCGTCCACCGCATGGGTGAATTTGCGCTAAAAGAAGTCGCGGTGGTGGGCATGCAACTTCAAACTCTCGGGATAGTCGGCGGCGGTGCGTGGGGAACGGCGCTAGCCGCCGTGGCACGGCGCGCGGGCCGCGACGTGTTGCTGTGGGCCCGTGAGCCGGAGACAGTCGCGGCGATCAACGGCACGCACTGCAACGCGGTGTATCTGCCCGATGTGCCGCTCGACCCGGCCATCGAAGCGACGTCGGAGTTCAGCGAGGTCGCCACGTGCGATGCCCTGCTGATCGTGACGCCGGCGCAGCATCTGCGCGACATCGCGGGCTCCCTGCAACCCTACCTGCACGACGGCCAGCCTTTGGTGCTCTGCTCCAAGGGCATCGAGCGCAAAACGGGACGGCTGATGTCCCAAGTCGCCGCCGAGGTGCTCGCGGACGCGACCATCGCCGTTCTGTCGGGGCCGAGCTTTGCCGCCGAGGTCGCGCGCGGACTGCCGACGGCCGTGACCCTCGCCACGGCCGAGGAGCCCCTCGGACGCCAGCTGTCCCACGCGCTGAGTTCGCCGCTCTTCCGCTGCTACTGGAGCAACGACGTCATCGGCGCCGAGATCGGCGGCGCGGTCAAGAACGTCTATGCTATCGCCGCAGGAATCGTGGTCGGTAAAGAGCTCGGCAAGAGCGCGCAAGCCGGTCTCATCACCCGCAGTTTCGCCGAGATGGCGCGCTTCGGCGTGGCGCTCGGCGCCGCGCTCGAAACCCTGATCGGCTTGTCGGGGCTCGGCGACCTCGTGCTGACCTGCGAGAGCGAGCAGTCGCGCAACATGTCTTTGGGTGTCGCGCTCGGCCGCGGCGCCAGCACCGCCGAGGTCCTATCCGAACGCCTGTCCGTCACCGAAGGCGTGGCGACCGCCAACGCCATGGTCGAAATCGCGCGCGCGCGGGGGATCGAGCTTCCCATTGCCGAAGCGGTCCACGCGGTGGTGACCGGCGAGACCACCGTCGACGCGGCCATCGGCGCACTTCTTTCGCGGCCCTTGCGATCCGAAGCCGGATGACCGGTTGACGGCGCGGGCACATGGACTTCCGCCATCGAGAAAAGGATACTGCCGATGCTTTTTGCCTTCATCTGCACCGACAAGCCCGACGGACTCCCGATCCGCAAGGCCCATCGCCCGGAACATCTCGCCTATCTCAAAGGTCTCGGGCAGGCGCTGAAATTCGCCGGGCCCTTCACGGCGGAAGACGGGGAGACCATGAACGGCAGCTTGGTCGTCATCGAAGCGGACTCTCTCGCGGCGGCACGGGGGATCGCGTCCGCCGATCCGTTCGCCAAGGCCGGTCTGTTCGCGTCCGTGGATATCCGCCCGTGGCTCTGGTCCCTCGGCAAGCCCGAAGAGAAGGCCTAGGGCCCCATGGCATACTGGCTGATGAAATCCGAGCCCGGCGCCTGGTCTTGGGAGGATCAAAAGAAGGAAGGCGCAAAAGGCGCCGAATGGGACGGGGTGCGCAACTACCAGGCCCGAAACAATATGCGGGCGATGAAGAAGGGCGACCTTGCCTTCTTCTACCACTCGATCGGCGAGAAGGCCTGTGTCGGAATCGTCGAGGTCGTGACGGAAGTCCATCCCGACTCCACGGACACGACCGGGAAATGGGAGTGCGTGGACGTGGCGGCCGTGACAGACCTGCCAAGGCCGGTCACGCTCGACGAGATCAAGGCGAACCCGAAGCTCGCGGAGATGGTGCTCGTCAACAATTCCCGGCTTTCGGTGCAGCCTGTCACCGCGGCGGAGTGGAAAGCGGTCTGCGCGCTCGGCGGTCTGAAAAATCCGCCCCTGCACTAGTGCCCCATCCGCCGGTCCTGGGCTAATGTCGCGCGGGCGACGGTGACGGCCAGCAATCGGAGGAACGACGGCATGACATTCGCAGGCATGAACTATCTTGCCGTGGCCGTCGCGGCACTCGCGGGCTTCGGCGTCGGCGCGGTCTGGTACACGGTCTTCGGCAAGGCTCGGCTCGGCGCGCTCGGCAAGACCGAAGACGACATTACGTGCGGGGGCGGCATCGCGCACGCCCTTCCCTTCGTCATCGCGCTCGTTGCCGACCTGGTCATGGCGATCATGCTGGCCGGTCTCATGGGCCATCTCGGCGGCCTTTCCGTCAAGAACGGATTGATCAGCGCGCTCTTCGTGTGGGTCGGCTTCGTCATCACCACCATGGGCGTCAATCACGCCTTCAGCGGCGCCAAACCGAGTTTGACCGCGATCGACGGCGGCCATTGGCTGGCCGTTCTGCTCGTCATGGGTGCGATCATCGGCGCATTCGGGCTCTAGACGAAAGGATGACGCAAGGGCGCTTCTCCGCCGCACCGCATCGCGTCATAATGTGCCGAGAAAATGCCACCAAGGCTTCTGCGTATAGGGAGGAACCGGGCCGATGTCCAAGCATAAGGTCTATAAACTCGATCCCGTCGAGGTGTCGGATGCGTGGAGAAAGCGCGCCTTCATCGACAACGAGAAATATACCGCGCTTTACAAGGAGAGCATCGAGGACCCGGATACCTTCTGGAGACGCGAAGGACAGCGCCTCGACTGGATCAAGCCGTATACGCGCGTGAAGAACTCGACCTTTTCCTATCCGGACGTTTCCATCAAATGGTTCGAAGACGGCACGCTCAACGTGTCCGCCAACTGCATCGACCGGCATCTGGAAAAGCGCGGCGATCAGACCGCCATCATCTGGGAACCCGACGACCCGGCAACGCCCGCCCAGAACATCACCTATCGCGAATTGCACGACAATGTGTGCCGCCTTGCCAATGTGCTAAAGGCGCAAGGCGTCAAACGGGGCGACCGGGTGACGCTCTACCTGCCGATGATTCCTGCCGCGGCCTACGCCATGCTGGCCTGCGCGCGCATCGGCGCCATCCATTCAATCGTGTTCGGCGGTTTCTCTCCGGACTCGCTCGCGGGCCGGATCGAGGACTGCAAATCGGCCGTGGTCATCACCTCCGACGAAGGACGCCGCGGCGGACGCGCCGTCCCGCTCAAAGCCAATACGGATGCCGCCGTGGAGAAGAGCGGTCACGTCGACAAGGTCCTGGTGGTTCGCCATACGGGCGGCGATATTCCGTGGACGGATGGACGGGACGTCTGGCTCGACGAGGCGATGGCGGAAGCCAGCCCGGATTGCCCAGCCGAAGCCATGAATGCGGAGGACCCGCTCTTCATCCTTTACACGTCGGGCTCGACCGGCACCCCGAAAGGCGTGGTCCATTGCACCGGCGGCTATCTCGTTTATGCCGCGATGACGCACCAATACGTATTCGACTACCACGATGGCGACATTTATTGGTGCACTGCCGATGTGGGTTGGGTTACCGGCCACAGCTACATCGTGTACGGACCGCTTGCCAATGGCGCCACGACGCTGATGTTCGAGGGCGTTCCGAATTTTCCCGATCCGTCGCGCTTTGGGCAGGTCATCGACAAGCATAAGGTCAACATCTTGTATACCGCGCCCACGGCGATCCGTGCGCAAATGGGCGCCGGCGACGACTATGTGAAGAGCACGAGCCGCGAGTCGTTGAGACTCCTGGGCTCGGTCGGCGAACCCATCAACCCCGAAGCGTGGGAGTGGTACTACCACGTGGTGGGCGGAGGCCGGTGTCCGATCGTGGACACGTGGTGGCAGACCGAGACCGGCGGCATCCTGATCACGCCGCTGCCGGGCGCCACGGCACTGAAGCCGGGCTCCGCGACGCGGCCGTTCTTTGGCATCCAGCCCGCCTTGGTGGACGCTGACGGCAACACGATCGAGGGGGCGGGCGAAGGCAATCTCGTCATCCTCGATTCATGGCCCGGCATGATGCGAACCGTCTATGGCGACCATCAGCGATTCGTGGACACGTATTTCTCCGCTTACAAGGGCATGTATTTCACGGGCGACGGCTGCCGCCGGGACGACGACGACTATTATTGGATCACTGGCCGCGTGGACGACGTCATCAACGTTTCGGGCCATCGCATGGGAACGGCGGAAGTCGAATCGGCGCTTGTCGCGCATCCCAAGGTCTCCGAGGCGGCCGCCGTCGGTTTCCCCCACGACATCAAGGGGCAAGGCATCTACTGCTACGTCACACTGATGGCTGGCGAAGACGGCGAGGACGCGCTGAAGAAGGAGCTGCGCGATTGGGTCCGGAACGAGATCGGCCCGATCGCGGCGCCGGACCACATCCAGTTCGCGCCGGGCCTGCCCAAGACGCGGTCGGGCAAGATCATGCGGCGCATCCTGCGTAAGATCGCAGAGAACGAGTACGGCAATCTCGGAGACATCTCGACACTGGCCGATCCCAGCGTCGTTTCCCACCTGATCGAGAACCGACAGAACCGGCAAACGACGTAACCGCCCCGGCCGGGCTCCCATGCCCGGCCGAACCGCGCTATGAACGCCGGGTGTGAGAACTTTAGGGGCACTCTCGATGGCGTGGATCATGCGCGGCCTTGTCGCAATCGCACTGGCCCTCGGGCTGGTGATCGTGTTCGTGCTGCTGATCGGCAATATCGGTTCGCGCGACGATGCCACCGAGACGACGACCCTGACCGTCGGCAACCGCACGGTCACGGTTGCCGGGCACTACATGAATCTTAGCCAGGAAACCGTCTCGGACGGGGTCAAGATCATCGTCGAGGGCCACGAGATCATGGTGACGGCCGATCAGCTCTCCGTCGACGGCAAGGCCCAGGTCCTGGAACCCGAAGAGAACGTCACCATCTACGTCACGAAAGACGGGACCGCGCAGGTCAGGGTTGCGCCGGCGAAATAGCGGATCGCGGACCTGAGACGCGAAAGGGGTCCCGAACGGGACCCCCTCCTCAATGACCGCTGCCGGTCCAACCGGATGCCGCCGCTAGCCGGCCATCACCTTCGTGAACTGCGCCAGCATCGCGTTCCAGGCGTCCCGCGTCTCGCGGTCGAAGGACTTGTCCAGGGAACGCTCGAGAGTCCAGACCAGCGCCCGCGACATGGTGCGGTAGTGGCGGGACCGGATGCCCATCTGACGGTGGCGCGTACCGAGCAGCTTCAGCGTGGGCGCGAGGCCGTCTTCATGGCCGAGCGAGATCATCGCGAGTTTCGCACCGGCGGCGAATTTCTTGGCCTGCATCTCGACGGGACCGTCGAACTTCTTGCGAAGACCGGGATCGAGACGGAACAGCTTGAGGAAGAAGAGCTGCGCGACGAGATCGAGCGCCGGCTCGACGCGGAAAAAGCTGTTGAGAATCAAACGCTTCTGTCCAGACGTCAGCTGGATGTCCTTGGACGGAGCGCTTTTGGCGCGGCGCGCGGACTTCTGGCGCGCCTCGTCTGAAACTTGCAGTGCGGCAGGCATGTCGGGTTACTCCTTGTACTGTCTTGCCGCCAGAATGCGGGTTTCCGATTGATGAAGTGTTAAGGTAAGCGCGATCTTAAGCTTGTCCTTCGGGGAGGCCCGACGCGCCCGATTTTCCCCGCCACGCCAAGCTCTTGCGCCGGGCCTCCCGGCTCCCAACATATAGCAAGCGGCGGATTTCCGCGATTTTTGGACGGATTGAGGAGGCCACAGGGTTCATGAGCTATTTCCGCACTGCGATTCTGCTCGCGGCGCTGACCGCCCTTTTCATGGGAATTGGGTTCTTGCTCGGCGGCCAGACCGGCATGGTCATGGCGCTCGTCCTCGCCGGCGGGATGAATCTTTTCGCCTATTGGAATTCGGACAAAGCGGTCCTGAAGATGTATGGCGCGCATCTGGTGGATCCGAACCAGGGCCGCGACGCGCGCGAACTTTATGACATGGTCGGCCAGCTCGCGCGGAATGCGAATCTGCCGATGCCGAAGGTCTATGTCATGGACAATCCGCAGCCGAACGCGTTCGCCACCGGGCGGAACCCTCAAAACGCGGCCGTGGCCGTCACCACCGGCCTCATGCAGACGGTCACCAAGGAGGAGCTTGCGGGCGTAATCGCGCACGAGCTTGCCCATATCCGCCATCACGACACCCTGCTGATGACGATCACCGCGACCATTGCGGGCGCGATCTCCATGCTTGCGAATTTCGCGATGTTCTTCGGCGGGAACCGCGACAACAATCATATGGGCTTTATCGGCACGCTGGCCCTGATGATCCTGGGGCCTCTGGCCGCCGGTCTCGTGCAAATGGCGATCAGCCGGACGCGCGAGTACCAGGCCGACAAGGGCGGCGCGGAGATTTGCGGGCATCCGCTTTGGCTCGCGTCGGCCTTGCAGAAGATCGCCGGCGGCGCGGCCCGCATCCCCAACGAGGAAGCGGAGGAGAACCCCGCCTCGGCACATCTCTTTATCGTCAACCCGCTTCACGGCGTGCGACTCGACAATCTGTTCGCGACACATCCGCCGATGGAGGAGCGCGTCGCGCGGCTCGTCGCCATGGCCAACGGCGCCGGTTCCACCGGAGGCGGCGCGTTCACCCCCGAGCGCGGCACGCGAAGCGATCCCGCCGCGTCCGGTCCCTGGTCCGGAAGCGTTCCCGACAGTCCGCGTGGCGGATCGCGCGGACCTTGGGGTTAGAATTCCAACACCGGCTTAGCCATTGCGAAGGCCATCGCCCCAGACCGAGATTTTAGAACCCGAAGCACCTTGGAGACGATGACATGACCGCAACCACCCCCCCGAACAAGACACTGTCCCGCACGCGCGACCATCAGGTCGGCTTGCCCGCGCGGCGGGCCGCCGCCAGCGTCCTCGAGGCCGTCCTGCAGAAGCGGCAGCCGCTCGACGACGTGCTCGGCCGTGTCCGGGACGGCGCCATGTTCGATCTGCCGCCACGGGACCGGGCCCTCGCCCGCGCCATCGTCGGTACCTCCTTGCGGCGCAAAGGGCAGATCGACCGCGTACTGGAGACGTTTCTCGATCGTGGCCTGCCGGCGCGGGCGGGGACGCTCTATCCGATCCTGTTGTCGGGCGCGGCCCAAATTCTGTTCATGAGCGTACCCCCGCATGCGGCCATCGATCTGGCCGTGCGCCTAGCGCAATGGGACCCGCGCGCCAAGCGCTACGACAAGCTGGTCAACGCCGTGTTGCGGCGCGTGTCCGAGAAGGGCGCCGGGATCGCCGAGGCTCTCAACGCGGGCCGCGTGAACACGCCCGACTGGCTGTGGAACCGCTGGGTCCGGGCCTGGGGCGAGGACCGTGCGGAGGCGATCGCCGATGCGCAGCTCGTCGAACCCCCGCTCGACCTCACCGTGAAGAGCGGCGCGGACGCGTGGGCGGAGCAGTTGGGCGGACAGGTGCTGCCGACGGGGAGCGTGCGCCTCTTGCCGAAAGGCCGGATCGAGGAGCTTCCGGGATTTTCCGAAGGCGCTTGGTGGGTCCAGGACGCGGCGGCCTCGATCCCCGCGCGTCTCCTGCACGGCATCGCCGGAAAGCGCATCGCCGATCTCTGCGCCGCCCCCGGCGGCAAGACCGCGCAGCTTGCGGCGGCCGGTGCCGCCGTGACGGCCGTGGACCTTTCCAAGACCCGCCTTGCACGCCTGAACGAGAACCTTGCGCGGCTTTCGCTCCCGGCCGAGACGGTTCAGGCCAATGCCACCGCATGGCAGCCGGACGAACCGTTCGACGCCATTCTCCTCGATGCGCCGTGCTCGGCGACAGGCACGATCCGCCGCCATCCCGATGTCGCCTATCTCAAATCGGATGCCGACATCGCGGAACTGACCGGCCTCCAGGCGCGGCTTCTCGACAACGCCGTGCGCATGCTGAAACCAGGCGGCACCTTGGTCTATTCCACCTGCTCTCTCGAGCCCGAGGAAGGCGAGGCGCAAATCGCGGCGCTACTCGCGCGGAACGATTCGCTCCGTATCGAACCCTTGCGCGCCGACGAGCCCTTTGGCGGCACCGATTGGGCTCAAGCGTCCGGTGTGCTTCGAACCTTTCCGGACCAATTGCGGCTCACGTCGCCGGAATGGAGCGGCATGGATGGATTTTTCGCCGCAAGGCTCGCCCGATCCGGCTAGGGATGAACCGCCCGAGCCACTTGCCCTTGGGTGCGCGCTGCACGACAATGCCCCCGCTTGGGTGACAGGCAGCGGGGGGAGAGCGCGGCACCGATCCGGCGCATCGCAGCTCGAGTGGAGAACGATCCTTATGGCGGGCGAACAGGCCTTCGAGCGCAATTCCGGCGCTCAAGAGGTGAAGCTTGGCGGTCCAGGTCCGTTAAGGCGGCTGATGCTGTCCGGAATGGCCACCATCAGCTACCCCGGTTCGCAAGCCGAACAACTTCTTCTCGCCCCGCAGGAATTGCGCACCGCCGATCCGAGTTTCGCGACCGAGATTTACAACGGGCATTTTGGCCTCGCTGGAAAGCTCGCCGAGATCGGTGCGCAATCGCCGTTCGAAATCGATCCGCCCTCGGTAAGCTGGGCGCGCGGGCTATACGGTTTCGGCTGGCTCCGGCATTTGCGGGCCGCGGACTCCGAATTGGCGCGGGAGCAGGCGAAGGCGCTGGTTCACGATTTCATCCGTCTACGGGGAAAGATTCCGCCTTTGGCCTGGCAGCCGGAGATTGTCGCCCGGCGCGTGATTTCGTGGCTGTCCAACTCGGTTCTCATTCTCGATGCGAGCGAGCCCGAAGCCTACGAGGCCTTCCTCAAGGCACTCACCGCGCAACTTCGCTATCTGTCCGCCGGTTACCGGGACGCGCCCGACGGCGTGCCGCGGCTCCTGTCGCTCATGGCGCTGCTCTATGGCGGGCTTTGCATCGCCGACCAGCAGCCGGTCGTGGATCGCTACACCAAGCCGTTTTGCCGCGAGCTCGAGCGCCAGATCCTGCCGGACGGCGGACATATCTCGCGCAATCCCGAAGCGCTGATCGAATTGCTGCTCGATCTGCTGCCGCTGCGTCAATGTTTCGTGGCCCGCGACCGTACGCCGCCCAAGGAACTGACGGACGCGGTCGACCGCATCATGCCGATGCTGCGCTTCTTCCGGCTTGGCGACGGTTCGATGGCCCGCTTCAACGGCGCCGGCCCGACGCCGACCGATGCCCTGGCGACGGTGCGTGCCTATGACGACATCGACGGCGCCCCAGTCCGCTCCGCCGCGAATTCCGGCTATGTGCGCGTCGAGGCCGGTACGACTCTGATCCTATGCGATCTCGGGCCCCCGCCCGCGGCCTCCCTCACACGCGATGCCCATGCGGGCTTCCTGTCGTTCGAGATGAGCTCCGGCGATGCGCCGATCGTCATCAATTGCGGCGCGCCGACGCCGGAGTTCGAGGAATGGCGGCTCTATTCGCGCACGACGCCGGCGCATTCGACCTTGAGCCTCGAAGACGACTCGTTGGCCGAGTTCGCCGTCGCGCGCGAGGGCGCGGAGCCCGAAGCGGACGCGGCGCTGATCGGTCCGCTCAACCCGCAAGGGGCGTTTTCCGATCAGGGCGAGGGCGGGAACCTGCGCATCAAGGGCTCCCACGACGGCTATGTGGAGCGCTACGGCATCAGCCACGCCCGGCAGATCCTCATCGCGCCCGACGGCAATCTGATCTCCAGCGAGGAGAAGCTCTCGACGCGCGGGCTGCGCAGTCCCGAGGGTTTGATCGCCGGCTCCTATGCCGTGCGCTTTCATCTCCATCCCTCGGTCAAGGCCCAGTTGATGGGCGACGGCATGTCGGCGCTGCTGGTGCTGCGCAACGGAGAAACCTGGCGCCTCAGCGCCAATGCCGAGGAGATGAGTATCGAGGAGAGCGTGCTGCTCGCCGATCCGCGCGGACCGCAAGTGACCTCGCAGATCGTGCTCAGCGGTATGATGGGCGAAGCCCGCGATGTCCGCGTTGTCTGGAATCTCGAAAGGACCGGCGAAGAGACGGCGCCGCATCCGCTGATCGATCCCAACGACGCCCCCGAGACCCGTTCAAGCGACACGTAAGCGATGCCGACACGAAAAATTGCAAGAGCGCTCCTTTCCGTCAGCGACAAGACCGGCCTCGCCGATTTCGCCAAGGCGCTCGCCAAGCACGGCGTGACGCTCGTGTCCACGGGCGGGACGGCCAAGACCTTGCGCGAGGCTGGGCTCGACGTCGTCGACGTCGCCGAGATCACCGGCAGCCCGGAAATGATGGACGGCCGCGTGAAGACCCTGCATCCGAAAATTCACGGCGGTCTGCTCGCGATGCGCGGCAAGGCCGAACATGTGGCCGCCATGGAGACCCATGGGATTCCGCCAATCGACCTCCTGGTGGTGAATCTCTATCCGTTCGAGGCCACCGTGGCGGACGGGGCGGATTTCGCCACCGCGATCGAAAATATCGACATTGGCGGCCCCGCCATGATCCGCGCGGCGGCGAAGAATCACGACGGTGTCGCCGTCGTCGTCGATCCGAGGGACTATGAGCAAGTCCTCGAAGAACTCGCGACGCACGAAGGCTGCACCACGGGCAGCACGCGCCGGCATCTCGCCGCCAAGGCCTTTGCCCATACGGGCGCTTATGACGGCGCCATCGCGACATGGTTCGCCGAACGGCTCGACGTGACGGCGCCGCGAAAGCGCGTCTTCGCCGGCACACGCGAGGCCAAGCTGCGCTATGGCGAGAATCCCCATCAATGGGCCGCATTCTACCGGACAGCGGAGCGGCGCGCCGGCGTCGCCACCGCCCGGCAGGTCCAGGGCAAGGAGCTCTCCTACAACAATCTCAACGATACGGACGCGGCCTTCGAGCTGGTCGCCGAGTTCGATCCCAACGCCTCAGCCGCCGTCGCGATCATCAAACACGCCAACCCTTGCGGCGTCGCCGTCGCGCCGACACTGGCCGAGGCCTATGGGAAGGCGCTTGCCTGCGACGGCGTGAGCGCCTTCGGCGGCATCGTCGCGCTCAACGCGACCCTCGACGCCGAGGCCGCCGAAGAGATCGTCAAGATCTTCACCGAAGTGATCATCGCGCCGGACGCGACGGATGCGGCGAAGGACATCGTCGCCGCCAAAGAGAATCTGCGGCTCCTGCTCACCGGCGGACTTCCGGATCCGCGCGCCGAGGGCATTACGTTCCGCTCGCTCTCCGGCGGAATCCTCGTTCAGTCCCGTGACAACCGCCTGGTCGATCAAGACGCGTTGAAAGTCGTCAGCAAGCGCAAACCTTCGGAACAGGAACTCGCCGATCTGATTTTCGCCTTCACCGTGGCAAAGCACGTGAAGTCGAACACGATCGTCTACGCCAAGGACGGCGCGACGGTGGGTATCGGCGCCGGGCAGATGAGCCGTGTGGATTCGGCGCGCATCGCCGCCCGCAAGGCGCAAGACGCCGCCGAGGCGCTCGGTCTTTCGCAGCCGCTGACAATCGGGTCGGTGGCGGCGTCGGACGCCTTCTTCCCTTTCGCCGACGGCCTGCACGTGGTGGCCGAGGCGGGCGCGACCGCCGTGATCCAGCCCGGCGGGTCCATGCGCGACGACGAGGTGATCGCCGCCGCGGACGAGGCGGGTCTCGCCATGATCTTCACCGGCATGCGCCACTTCCGGCATTAGCCGGGTGCTATAAGAAGAGGCGCCCCCAAGAAGAAAGACCTCCCCGAAGGGAGGCCTCTCGCTGTCCTGAAATGTTGTGGCCTTCGTCGGTGCCTAGAGCCCGTCCGGATAGACCGGCTGCGGCTGGTTCGGAGACGGCGGCTCGCCCTTGTGCGGCGCTTTCGGCGCGTCCTCCGAAACGGCCGGCGGCACCACGATGGTCTCGTAGTCGTCCTCGACGATCACCGTCTTGCCTTCAGGCGTGGTGACCTCCATCACGTCCTCTTCGACGATCCCTTCTGCGGGCGCTTCGGCGGCGGACTCGGTCCTGGCACCAGGCGCGCCGTCCGGATAGACCGGTTGCGGCTGGTTCGGCGANNGGCGGTTCGCCCGTATGCGGCTCTTTGGGCGCATCCTCGGAAACCGTCGGCGGCATGACGACGACGCCTTCGGTGACTTCTTCCTCCATCACGGCGCCAGGCTCGTCGGTCGTGACGGCCCCGTCGTCCGGAAAGACCGGCTGCGGCTGGTTCGGCGACGGCGGCTCGCCCTTGTGCGGCTCCGTCGGTGCGTCTTCCGAAACGGCCGGCGGCACCACGACGGTCTCCTCCGTCGTGACCTCCTCGGCCGCAGGCTCTTCGGCCCCCGGCTCTTCCGCTGCGGGTTCCTCCGCGGCAGGATCTTCGCTCTCGGCCGGCGCAGGCTTGCTTTCGGGCGCAGGCGGCTCGGTCTCCGCGGCCGGTTGTTCAAGCTCCGAGGCCGCCGGTTCCTCCTCCGTCATGCCTTCGCCGGCAGGTTGCTCGTCGACCGGAATCTCCGCCGACGGCTCGGCGTCCTTCGCGGCATCGTCCGCCGCAGCTGGCGCGGCTTCTTTGGCTTTGTCGTCGTCCTTCGGCTTTTCGCAGGCCGCGAGCAAACACGCCGCCAGCAAAGCACCGCCCAAACCCAAATATTTCATGATCGCCCCCGATCGGTGGATTTCGCGCACTGTCTCCCAATGTAAGCCCTCTGCGCGGAGCGTAACGCGAATACGCGTACATTTCCACGGTGCAGTCCTTCGCTGCCTGTTCGGCGCTCACTCTCCGGTATGGATATGTGTTCGGTATGACGGTTGACCCCGGCCCCTACGGGCGCGGCGGCGGCGTGGAACCTCGCGCACCGGCGCGGTTCATCGGGACGGGCGGACCGGAAGCAACAGCAGCAAGCCCGCGACGAGGAACACAAGACTGACGGAGATCCCGAGCCGCTGACTGCCCGTGAGCGCGGTGATGGCGCCAATCGCCAGCGGCGCGGCGAAGGCGGTGATCTTTCCCGAGAAGGCGAAGAACCCAAAGAACTCGGTCGTCTTGTCCGGCGGGCAGAGGCGGGCGAGCAGCGTGCGGCTCGAGGCCTGCACCGGCCCGACGGCAAGGCCGATCAGGACGGCGAAGAACAGCATGGCCTGCTCGCCTGCCGATGCGAACGTTCCAAGGCCGGGGGCTTTCGGCACCACGGGCACGAAGAAGAGAATTTCGTCGGCGTCGACGGACAGAACGCCGATCGCACCGGCGATGAAGATCACGTGCCCGAAGATGATGACGGACTTCGAGCCGACCCAGTCGTCCAGCATCCCCCCGATGCAGGCGCCGAAAAAGGCGCCGACCGTCAGGATGATGCCGAACAAGCCAAGCTCCGTCGGCCCCCAGCCGAACACGCTGGCCGCGTAGATCCCGCCGAAGGCGAAGACCGCCGCACCCCCATCCGCGTAGAGCATGCGCGCGAGCAGGAACAAGGCGACGTTACGATGGTGGCGCAGCAAGTCCTTCAGCGAACGCACCAACTGGCCGAGGCCCGCTCTGATGGGGCTTGCCACGGAGACCTCGCCGGACTTGTCGGGCGTGAACAGAAACATCGGCACGACGAACACGAGGTACCAAAGGGCCGAGACCGGCCCGACCAGCCGGTCGGCTTCGCGCGTGGAGGCATCGAGCGGCACGGCCGGAGACAAGCCGAGCAGCGTCTTGCCGGTGTCGGGGTTCGTCACGAGGAAGCCGGCGACCAAAGCGAGACTCGCAAGCCCGCCCGCGTAGCCGACCGCCCAGGCGAGCCCCGACAGCGTCCCGAGCCGCCGCTCCGAGATCAGGCCCGGCATCATCGCGTTGTTGAACACCGTGGCGAGTTCGACGCCGAGCGTGGCGAGGCCGAAGGAGACCAGCACGATAGGCACGGCGGCTGTCGCACCTGGCACCGCGAACCACAATCCGCACAGCCCCGCGACCATCATCACCGAGAAGCCTGCGATCCAGGGCTTGCGCGGCAGACCCGCATCGGCGATGGCCCCCAGCACCGGCGCCAGCACGGCCGCGGCGAGTTGCGCCGTCCCGGTCGCATACGCCCATAACGATTGGGCGTGCGCCGGATCGTCCATGAACCCGTTCACGAAATAGGGCGCGAACAGGAAGGTGACGACCAGCGTGTAGTAGGGCTGGGTGGCCCAGTCGAACAGGGCCCATCCGATCAGTCCGCGCTTGCGAACCGGCTGCGCGGCGCTAGGCAAGCTTTGCGGCATCGAGCACGATCAAATGGTTCGGGAGTTCGTCCTCCCCGAGCGGCCCCGGCGGGAAGTGCCCGGCGAGAATCTTGCCGGCGGTCTCGATGGCATCGACAAACCCTTGCACGCGATCGCCCCTGCCGATATCCGCCGTAAGTTTGTCGATGAGATCGTCCCAGACGTGGTGCGGGACTTTCTCATAGATGCCGCTGTCGGCGATCACCTCGGCGTAGCGTTCGGCGTCGGACACATAGATGAGAACGCCGGTGCGCCCTTTCGTGGTGTGCAGATCCTGCGCCAGGAACTGTTCGATGGCCCGCAGATGCGCGCGCGATTGTTTCAGCCCGCGCGGCGCGATCGCAACGCGCAGCGGCCGCCATTGCGCGACGAGGACGCCGAGCGCGAACACTCCGAGCTGGATCAGGTAGACATACTCGATGGGCCATTTGGTGAGGTGAATCAGCGGCAGCGGCACGAACAGCGCGATCAAGGCCATGCACAGAAGCGCGAAGAAGTAATAGCCGGACGAGGACGGCGCCACGACCACGACGATCTCGCCGCTGGTCGTCTTCTCGGCGGCGGTGATCGCGTCGGCAATCAGGATATGTTCCTCGCGGGTGAACGGTTTCATCGCTCAAGGTCTTCGTAGAAGAGGCGCCGGGGGGCGCCCCGCGCACACTATGGCGATAATGACCGGCTTTGGAACCGGCAATGTGGGGCGCACCGTGCGCCCTACCAGCTTCCGGAGGAACCGCCGCCGCCGAAGCCGCCCCCGCCGCCGGAGAACCCTCCACCGCCGCTACTCCAACCGCCGCCACCGCCGCCCCAGCCTGAGCGCCCGCCGCGCCCCCTGCCCGGCGTGACCACGGCGCCAGTGCTCGACAGATACATGATCAGAATGAAGATCGCGATGAAGAGCAGGACCGTGAACCAGTCGATCGGTGCCTGGTCCGCGTCGCGGCGGACGCTGGCCCGCCGTTCCAACTCGGCCACATCGCCCGTCAGCACGAGTTCGATGTTCTCGACCCTCTCCTTGATGCCGGCGGAAAAGTCTCCCGTCCGGAACCGTGGCAGAATCGCATTGTCGATGATGACCCGCGAGAGCGCGTCGGTGAGGATGGGTTCGAGCCCATAGCCCACCTCGATCCTGACCTTGCGTTCGTTCGGCGCGACGATGAGCAAGACGCCGTTGTTCAGCTCCTTGGTGCCGATGCCCCAATGGCGGCCGAGCCGGTAGCCGTAGTCCTCGATGGTGTAGCCCTGCAAAGAGGGCAGCGTGACCACAACGAGCTGATCCGAGCTTTTCTCTTCGAGCTGCTTTAGCGTCTCGGCGAGGTCCCGCTCATCCTCGGGGCTCAAGAGGTTGGCGTCGTCGACCACGCGCCCGGTCAGCGCGGGAAAGGCCGGGTCGGCCAGCGCCGGACGCGGCATGGCGGCAAGACAGACCAGCGCGGCAAGGAGGCAGAGCAGACCGCCTGGGTTCACTCTGCGCTGGACGGTAACAGCCATGGAGACCCCGGTTGGCGAGACCCTTGAAACGGGACCCTCGAAACGGGACCCGTGGGAAAGGACCGCTAGAACTCCACCTTGGGCGCCTGGGTCGTCTCCTCAGCGACGGAGAAGTTCTGCATCGGCTCCAGCCCCGAATACAGGATCATGTGCCAGATCCGGCCGGGGAAGGTCCGAAGCTCGGTGTTGTAGTCCTTGACGGCGGCGATGTAGTCGCGACGGGCGATGGCGATCCGGTTCTCGGTGCCCTCGAGCTGCGATTGAAGCGCGAGGAAGTTCTGGTTGGATTTGAGATCCGGATAGCGCTCCACGACGACGAGCAGACGGCCCAGAGCGCCGGAAAGAGAATTCTGAGCGTCCTGAAACTTGTCGAAGGCCTCCTTGTTCGTGAGGATGTCCTTCGGGATTTGCATCTGAGTGGCCTTCGCCCGGGCCTCGACCACGTCGGTGAGCACCTTGCTCTCCTGATCGGCAAAGCCCTTCACCGTCTCCACCAGATTCGGGATGAGATCGGCCCGGCGCTGATACTGGTTCAGCACCTCGCTCCAGGCCGCCTTCGCCTGTTCGTCGAGCGTCGGGATGGTGTTGATTCCGCAACCGGCCAGCAACACCGACAGAAGCATCACCACACTGGCGCGGCCGGCCGGACCGCCCCACAACCTCGCCAAGACCTGCATGGCGTCTCCCCCTCTCCACGTGATCCGAAGCCCTTGTCACGTCAAGGCTCCGTCTAGTTATAGCCTACGCCGTCGACAAGCGGTACCGCGCCAAAGACCGCGACACAAAGTGCATTGGACCCGCATTGGTGTTGCGCGAATGAGACAGCGGCGAACTTTCTCGGTGCCGCGACAGGGTCAGCGCCGGACTCCCTCTTCCCTTCCGGCGCCCGACGCACCAACTAAGTGCGGGCCACGGCAGAGCTTTTTCCACAGGGGGCGGAACGGCCACGCGCCGGTGTAAGTCTCGGTGGCCGTTAGTCAATCCGAAGGCTTTGCTAGTCAAAGTCGGAGGCCTCTTTTAGGCTGATTCGTGAGTCGTTTTGGGGGCTCTTATGAGCGCAGTTGCGGTGTTGCGTTGGCGTAAAACCTGGACCACATGGGCGGGCGCCGACATGCAAACCCTTTTTCGAATTTCGACCTTTTCCAGCGCTGCGGTGCTCGCTGCGGCCCTTTGGGCTGCGCCTGCCGTGGCCGAGAGCGGCACCGTGGGCACCAGCCCCGACGATCCGATGACGATCGTCATCTCGCTGCCGAATCAGAAGGCGCACATCTATCGCGGCACGTCGTTAATCACGACGACGGCCGTCTCCACCGGCAAGCGCGGCCATTCCACCAAGGCCGGCATCTACAGCATCCTGGAGAAGCGCCGGCGGCATTATTCCAATCTCTACAACGGCGCACCGATGCCGTGGATGCAGCGTCTGACTTGGACCGGGACCGCGCTTCATGCCGGCGTCGTGCCCGGCTACCCGGCCTCTCACGGCTGTGTGCGTCTGCCTTACTCGTTCGCGCCCAAGCTGTTTTCCATGACCGAAGTCGGCGAGCAGGTTGTCGTCGCGCACAGCATGTTGAACCCGGAGCCGATCACGCACCCCGCCCTGTTTCAGCCGCTCCCGCCACCGATGCCGCCGGAACTCCTGACGCAGGACAGCGTGCAGGCCAAGCCGATGCGCAAGTCGAGCCTTGAGGTGCCCGCCGGCAAGACCTTCGGCAACCAGGTCATCCTCGCCAAGGCGACGGCCCTGAGAC
This sequence comes from Hyphomicrobiaceae bacterium UBA7697, assembly GCA_002482645.1. Classification (GTDB taxonomy): domain Bacteria; phylum Pseudomonadota; class Alphaproteobacteria; order Rhizobiales; family Methyloligellaceae; genus Methyloceanibacter. Next base: position 17,320 of record DLGJ01000005.1, on the reverse strand, counting down.
CGAAAGAGACCGGCAAGGGCGAGGCGTCCGCAAAATTCGCTTTGATCCCCGAGACGACCGGGTCGATCGCGCCCGCCCAGAGCCTTTCGGGTTCGCTCGACGACACCACGCATCACGCCATCGATCCCGGTGCCGCGCCGTTCATGGGCAGTGGCGCTCATGCGCTGACCGCGAAGCCCCGTACGGGCTCCGGCGTCGGCCCTGTGGAGGCCGAACAGCCGGACGACGTCATGAAGCACCAGGATCGCCTGGCCGATCGCAAAGAGCCCAAGGGCCAAGACAGGCTGACCGCAACGGACGAACCGGCCGGGGAAGCCGGGGAGATCAAGTCTGCCTCGCTGCCGGAGGCGGCCACGGATGTGGAACCGGCGGCGCAGCCGATCCTGACGGTCTCGGCCGATCCGGTACAGGCGAAGGCGCAAAAGTCCCTTCAAGTCTCCCTTTCGGTACTTGGCGTGAACGACCACCCGCCCGTTCCGCTGGAGCGCCCGTCGGTGATGGTCTCGCGCCTTACCGCCGGGATCGCCGCGGCCGCCGTGGAGGCGGCCGAACCGCTGTCCCAAGAGCCGTTGCGCATCCTCGTTACCCGGCGGACCGAGCGGGACCGTACGGTCGACGTGCAATACATGCTGGCGGATATGGGCTATCTGGCGCCGCAGAATTTCGACGGCACGCGCGGCAGCGCCACGGTCCGGGCGCTCAAGGCGTTCCAGAAGGACAACGAATTGCCCGAGACGGGCGCGCTGACCGAAGACATGATCGAGAAGATTTACGAGGTTGCCGGCAAGACGGAGCCACCGGAGGGTCAGCTCTTCGTGCGCCAGAAATTCGCCAGCGTCTTCTCGACGCCCGTGAGCATCGAAGATCCGGACAAGCCCCTCGGCACGCATCTGTTCACGGTCATGCATTTCGCCCCCGGCGCCACCGAGGCCAATTGGACGGCCATCAGCCTGAACGACAAGGAAACCGCCGAGTCCGTTCTCAACCGGATCGAGATTCCCGACGACGTCCGGCAGAAGATCTCCGAGCGCCTGACGCCGGGCTCGTCGCTGATCGTGGCCGATACCGCGATCAATTCGGCCGCGCTGCCGAAGGGCGCGGATTTCCTCGTCTGGGATACGAGCAAGGGATCGGCGGTGCAGCGCGCAAGCGTCTCGCCTCAACCGAGCCGGCGCGCCTCGACCCAGCGCCGCGCCGCGCCGTCCTACGCGCGCCAGCGGGACACCCGCCAGCGTTATTCACGCCGGTCGGCCCCGCAGCGCCGAGGCTTCTTCCCCTTCTAACCTTCGACACGGCAGGGGCACCGGCCGGGCCCTCTGCCCTCTCCGGTGCCGGTCAAAGCGACGCCCATTGGGTGACGTGATCCTGATGCCAATCAGAGGTTTGCGTTTGGTCAACCGCCGCCGCTCTTGAGCCCGCTCTTGAGCCCGCTCTTGGGCTCACTCTTGCGCTGCCTTCGGCGTGAGGACCGTGCCCAAGGACACTCCGCCGGGAGCCCCCCAAGGCGGCGAGTGCGATTCCGCTCGGACGAACCCGTCGTCCCTCAACCCCTATGAGCCGAACGCGAAATCTGCCGGTCGCTCAACATGTCGGAAATTTTGGAGCGGGCGATGGGATTCGAACCCACGACCCCAACCTTGGCAAGGTTGTGCTCTACCCCTGAGCTACACCCGCACTCCAAACCACCGGTCAGCCTTGAATTTCAAGTCCGTGGGTGGTCATTTGCCACACAAGTCGCCTTGTAGTGGATCGCGCCGGGACTGTCTACTCGGACCGGCAGCGCCACGGCCGGGACTGAATTGCGCCCCTGCCGAGGGGCCCCCATTAAAGGAACCTCGCACCAAAGGCAATGGAATTAGCACGCACCAAACTCTTTGCCCGGCTCGAAGAACTGGGAATCGCCTCCGACACTGTGGAACATGAAGCCATGTTCACGGTCGAGCAGTCCCAGGCCTTGCGCGGCAGGATCCCGGGCGCCCACACCAAGAACCTCTTCCTGAGGGACAAGGATGACCGGCTCGTCCTGGTCGTGGCCAAGGAAGACACCACGGTCGACCTCAAGGCGTTGGCCAAGACGCTCGGCCTCGGGCGCTTCAGCTTCGGCAAGCCAGAACAGATGATGGCGGTCCTCGGGGTCGAACCGGGCTCGGTGACGGCGCTCGCTTTGATCCATGAGGGGTCGCGCGCGCTCGCCGCGGTGGTGGTGGACGAGGCGCTGATGGCCTTTTCGGAGGTCAACTGTCATCCGCTGGTCAACCGCGCGACGACGCGCCTTGCGACCGGCGACTTGCTGCGGTTCATGCGGGCTTGCGGACACGAGCCTCTGGTTCTGCCGCTGCAATGAGGTTCGCGGTCTCACGCGGCCTCCATCCGTTGCCACACCAAGGTTGCCAAACGAGCCGCGACGGCCCATCCTTTCGATCGAGCGCGGCAATCGCGATTGCCGCCCCGAAGAGCAGCCCACGGATTCAAGAATGAGCATTGAGACCCCGATCCTCGGCGCGGGCGGCGAGGATACGCCCGGTACCGAAACCATCAAGAACACCACGACGCAGGACTTCGTGCGCGACGTTGTCGAGGCCTCGCAGGAACGGCCCGTGCTGGTCGACTTCTGGGCGCCCTGGTGCGGCCCCTGCAAGCAGTTGACGCCGGTCCTCGAGAAGGCCGTCCGTGCGGCCAAAGGTGCCGTCCGTCTGGTGAAGATGAATATCGACGACTATCCCGAGATACCGGGTCAGATGGGCGTGCAGTCCATCCCCGCCGTATTCGCCTTCAAGGACGGGCGTCCCGTGGACGGTTTCATGGGTGCGTTGCCCGAGTCGCAAATTGCCGCATTCATCGCGCGTCTCGTGGGCGAGACGGCAGGCGCGTCCGCCGATCTCGAAGCGGCCGAGGCCGCCCTGGCGGCCGGAGACGTCAATACGGCCGCGCAGGTCTTCGGCCAGATTCTCCAAGAAGATCCGGAGAACATGGAGGCGCTCGCGGGCCTGACGAAATGCTACATCAAGACCGGCGATCTCGACCGCGCGGAGCAGACGCTGGCGCTCGCACCGCCGGACAAGACCGACAGCGCACCGGTCGCCAGCGCCCGCGCGGCCCTCGACCTGGCGCGCAAGTCCGGCGACGCCGGCGATGTGGACGCGTTACGTGCGAAGCTGGCCGAGAACCCCGGCGATCCCCAGACCCAGTTCGATCTCGCGCTGGCTCTGAATGCGTCGGGCGACCGCGCCGGCGCTCTCGACGCTCTGCTCGCCATCGTCGCCAAGAACCGGACTTGGAACGACGACGCGGCCCGCAAGCAGCTCGTGCAGTTCTTCGAAGCTTGGGGCGCGGCCGACCCGGCAACGGCGGCGGGGAGACAACGCCTTTCGTCCTTGCTTTTCGCCTAACCGCCGCGATGAGGCGCCATTCGTGACCAGCCGCTACAGCAGCCCCAGCGATCTTCCACCCACGCTGCCCGTCTTTCCGTTGCGCGGTGCCATTCTGCTCCCGCGCGCGTCCTTGACCCTCAACGTATTCGAGCCGCGTTACCTTGCGCTCGTCGATCACGCACTCGCCAACGACCGCCTGGTCGGCGTGGTCCAGCCCGCGGCGGAGACCGGCTCCGCCGAGTCTCCTCAAGGAAAGGACTTTCCCGTCCGAAAGGTGGGCTGCGCCGGCCGCATCACCGCCTTCAACGAAACAGAGGACAGGCCGCTCGTGATTTCGCTCGGCGGGATCGCGCGCTTTGCGCTCGGCGGCGAGATCGCCTCCGAAGCGCCATTTCGGATATTCACCGTCGATTTTATACCGTATGCGGATGATTTTATCGTCGATCTCGGCGAAGACGACGTGGATCGCGTTCGACTTCTCGCGACGCTGCGGCGGTATCTCGACGCCAACGGCCTGAATGCCGACTGGGAACGGATCAACGCGGCCGCGAACGAGCAGCTGATCAACACGCTGTCGATCCTGTGCCCATATGGCGCCGAGGAGAAGCAGGCCCTTCTCGAGGCAGGCAGCCTCAGCGACCGGGCCGAAGCACTGGTCGCGCTGGCGGAGATGGAACTCGCGGCGCGGGACGACAATTCAGGAACATCGCTACAATGACCGAGCCGACGGAAAAGCCGAATCCGGAAGCAGGGGGCGTCGATCCAAAGCTCTTGGAGATTTTAGTCTGTCCGCTGACGAAAACGACTTTGGAATACGATGCGTCGCGCCAGGAACTCATCAGCCGCGCAGCCGGGCTCGCCTTTCCGATCAGGGACGGTATCCCGATCATGCTGCCCGAGGAAGCCCGCAAGCTGGATGAGTCGTGATGTCGGGCCGCACGCTGCAGCGGGCCTATTTAATCCGTATTCGGCATAAGTTTCTGACCTCATCCGGCGACAATCCTTCCTCGCGATAGGCGCGAATCGACCGGGCATCGTCACGCTTGGCGAGCCTCTTGCCCGCTTCGTCCCGGACGAGCTCGTGGTGAAACCAGACCGGTACAGGCAATTCGAGCAGCGCTTGGAGAAGCCGGTGGATGGGCGTCGATCCCAAGAGATCCCGGCCCCGAACGACGTGCGTTATCCCTTGCGCCGCATCGTCCACCACGACCGACAGATGATAGGCCGCCGTGCCGATATCCTTGCGCGCCAGGACCACGTCGCCGATCTCGTTTCGCATGGCCGCCGGATCGGCCACGTGGTGTCCGGGGTGGACGGGGCCGGTCTCGTGCCAGGTTAGCGCCTCCCCCTCGAGAAACCCGAGCGCGCGCTCCATGTCGAGGCGGATCGCATCGCCGGGCCCGGCTTCGTGCATGGCGCGGCCGCGGCACGTGCCCGGATAGACCGCGCTCCCCGCGTTATCGGACATCGCTCCTTCCTGTGGCGCCGCGAGCGCGGCGCGAATATCGGCGCGCGTGCAGCGGCACGGATAGATCGCGCCGAGCCGGCCGAGGCGTTCCAAGGCGTGCCCATAGGCGGCGCGGCGCTCGGACTGACGCATGACCGGGTCCGGCCAGGACAGTCCCAGCCAAGCCAGGTCTTCGTAGACGGCATCCTCGTATTCCGGGCGAGCGCGCGCGGCGTCGGTATCCTCGATCCGCAACAGACAGACGCCATTGGCCTCGGCCGCGGCCTCCCATGCCGTCAGCGCGGAATAGGCGTGGCCGAGATGCAATAGACCGGTCGGCGAGGGCGCGAACCGCGTCACGAAGCCTCCCGCTGACTTGGGATCGCCCGCCACGCCGCTAGAGAGCCTCGCCCTTCAGAAGGCGCGGGACGTCGCCGGTTGCGCCCGATGCCTCGCGCACGAGAAAGCGCTTCAGCCCGGGCGCGCGGTCGACCAGCCCCATGCCGAGATCGCGAATCGCGCGCAACGGCGCGTTGTCGTTCGAGAAGAGGCGGTTCATCCCATCCATCGCCGCGCCGGAAAAGGCGCTGTCGAAACGCCGCCAGCGCTGATAGCGCTCGAGCGCCGCGGCCGAACCGATATCGAGGCCGAGCCGGGCCGTCTCGGTGACGGTCTCCACCAAGGCGGCCACGTCGCGGAAGCCGATATTGAGCCCCTGGCCCGCTAGCGGATGCACCACATGGGCCGCATCGCCCACCAAAGCCAAGCGCTCTCCGGCAAAGGCGCGGGCCATCTGAAACGAGAGCGGAAAGGTCCGCGCGGGGCCCTCGAGGGAAATCTCGCCGAGGCGGTGTCCGAACCGGCGGCCGAGCGCGGCGAGAAACACGTCCGGAGCGCCATTCACCAAGTCTTGCACCAAGTCTTGCGCCTTGTCCGCGTCCTCGGTCCAGACGATCGAAGACCGGTTGCCCGTGAGGGGCAGAATGGCGAACGGGCCGGAGGGGAGGAAATGCTGAACGGCGCGGCCGTGATGGGGACGCTCGTGAGCGATGGTGGCGACGATGCCCATCTGGTCGTAGGACCAGCCGATGCAATGGATTCCCGCCTGGTCGCGCAGGCGGGACTTCTTGCCGTCGGCGGCCACGAGAAGTGCGGCGCGCAAGTCCCGGCCGCTCGCGAGACGGATATCGGCGCCAAAGGCATCCGTTCCGAATGTCTCGACACTATCCGGTGCGATCAGCTCGATCGAGGGCGTGGCGGTGACGGCTTCCCCGATGGCTTCGAGGAGCGCGCCGGCCTCCACCAGCCAGGCATGAGCCTCTCCATCGGCGACGTCCTCGGCGAAGCCAAGAAGATGCGGGCGGAGCGGCGCGTTCAAAGGACTGTCTGTGACTTCGATGGACGTCATCGGCTGAGCGCCGGGCTCCAGGCGAGGCCACAACCCAATCGCGGCGAGCAGGTTCTTCGACGCCGGAGAGAGCGCGAGCCCCCGGCCATCGCGCCCGCGCGGCGCACTTGGGGGCGCCGCGTCCACCAGCGTCACCCCACAGGTCTTCGGCGCGAGCTTGGCCAGCGCCAGCGCCAGCGTTCCACCGGCGAACCCGCCGCCGGCGACAACGATGCGGAAACCGCTTCTTGAGTTTGGCATCTGCGACACAGCCTCTCTATAGGCGAGCGGCCGGACCCGCGCCACTGCTCGCATTCCGCGCCGCGCACGGCCCGCACCGTCTTTTCGAATTGGCCGCAAAGCTGCTATGGGCTTGGGCGGCGCGGACATCGCCCAAACCGGCCCGGTAGACACGACGATAGACCAAGGCACCATCCATGAGCACAGCCGTCGAGCAACTTCTGTCGATCCTCGACCTCGAACCCTTGGAGCACGATCTCTACAGGGGCCTCAGCCCGCAAGTGGGATGGCAACGGGTGTTCGGCGGTCAGGTCATCGGCCAAGCCCTGGTTGCGGCCCAGCGAACCGTGGAAGGACGGGCCGCCCATTCGCTCCATGCCTATTTTTTGTGCGCGGGCGATCCCGCCGTCCCAATCATCTACGAGGTGGACCGGATCCGGGACGGAAAAAGCTTCTCGACCCGCCGCGTCGTGGCGATTCAGCATGGCCGGGCCATCTTCTCGATGGGCGCCTCCTTTCACCGCGAGGAGCCGGGACTTTCGCACCAGATGACGATGCCGGACGTGCCTCAGCCCGATGACGTCCCCAGCGAAGCGGTGCTGACCGAGACGCTGATCGACCGGCTGCCCCCGCAGCTCAAAGCCTATTGGCAGGCCGAGCGGCCCATCGAGATGCGGCCCGTCGATTTGTCCCGCTACCTGTCGCCCAAGAAGAGAGAGCCCAGCCAGATGATCTGGATCAGGGCCAACGGCAAACTCGCCGGCGACCAAGCCTTGCACCAATGCGTGCTCGCTTACGCTTCGGACTTCACCCTGCTGGACACGGCCCTCGTCGCCCATGGCCGCTTCGTGTTCGACCCGACCTTGATGTTGGCCAGTCTCGACCATGCTCTGTGGTTCCACCAGCCGTTCCGGGCCGACGAGTGGCTCCTATACGTCCAAGACAGCCCGATTTCGGGATCCGCAAGAGCCTTCTGCCGCGGGACCTTTTTCGCCCGCGACGGCCGTCTCGTCGCTTCGACGGCCCAGGAAGGGCTCGTCCGCGAACGCTCCGATAGGATTTAGTCCTATCCGCGAGCAACGCGGCTTGGTTGCCTAATATTTAGGCGATTACGTGTTGCTCAAGCATCGGACACCGCCTCCTCGTAGCGGAAAATCATTCGTAAAAACAATAGCTTGACCTCTTCTTCTCGGAGTTGGCACGCCGCTTGACTCTGTTAACGGGTTCCATCGGCCAGAACCGTGGCGATATCCGCCCGGACGGCCGTCAACCGAAGGAGGGCTCAAACAGATGAAGCTGGTGATGGCAATCATCAAGCCATTCAAGCTCGACGAGGTGCGCCAAGCCCTCACCGAGCTTGGACTGCAAGGCATGACCGTTACCGAGGTCAAGGGTTACGGGAGGCAGAAGGGCCATACCGAGATCTATCGTGGCGCCGAATACGCCGTGAACTTCCTACCGAAGATCAAGATCGAGGTCGTGGTGCCTGCCAAGATGGTCGACACGGCCGTGGACGCGATCGTTGCGGCCGCGAAAACCGGCCAGATCGGCGACGGCAAGATCTTCGTCGTTCCCGTCGAGCAAACGGTGCGCATTCGCACCGGCGAAACCAACGAATCTGCACTTTAAGAGGGGGAAAGTTGAAGATGACGACCTTTGCCAAATACGCGTTCGGCGTGATGGCGGTGCTGGCCTTGCTGGCCCTGACCCATGCCGACCTGGCAATCGCACGTAGCGCCGCCGAAGCGGCCAACGCGCCGGTTGCCAGCGCGCCCATTGCCAGCGAGTCCATGGCCAGCGAATCCATGGCCACGATGGCCGAATCCCAAGCGGGCACATTCCAACTGGCCCAGGCGGAAGAAGCTCCGGCCGAAGAGCCCCTTGCCGCGGAGGGCGAGGGCGAAGAAGCCCCCGCCAAACTCGACACGGGCGATACGGCCTGGATGCTCACATCCACCGTTCTCGTGCTGATGATGGCCATTCCGGGCCTCGCGCTCTTCTATGGCGGCATGGTCCGCAAGAAAGGCGTGCTGGCGGTGCTGATGCAGTGCTTCGCGATCGTTTGCTTGCTCTCGGTCACGTGGTTCGTCGTCGGCTATTCGCTGGCCTTCTCCGATGGCGGATCGCTTAACGCCTATGTGGGCGGCTTTTCGAAGATGTTCCTCAACGGCGTGGGCGTCGAGACGTTGAGCGGCACCATCCCCGAGACGGTGTTCTTCACCTTCCAGATGACGTTCTTCGCCATCACGCCGGCTCTGATCGTGGGCGCTTTCGCGGACCGCATGAAGTTCTCGGCCGTGTGCATCTTCATGGTGCTCTGGGCGCTGATCGTCTATGCCCCGGTCTGTCACTGGGTCTGGGGCGGCGGCTTCCTTTCGGAAGACGGCGTTCTCGACTTCGCCGGCGGTACGGTGGTGCACATCAACGCCGGTGTCGCCGGTCTCGTGACCTGCCTCTTCCTCGGCAAACGCATCGGGTACGGCACCGAAAACATGGCGCCGCATAACCTGGTGCTCAGCCTGATCGGCGCCTCGCTGCTGTGGGTCGGCTGGTTCGGCTTCAACGTCGGTTCGGCTCTCGGCGCCAGCGCCGGTGCCGGCATGGTCATGGTCACGACCCAAGTCGCGACCGCGGCTGCGGCACTGTCGTGGATGTTCATCGAGTGGATCGTCCACAAGAAGCCGTCCGTGCTGGGCATCATCTCCGGCGCCATTGCCGGTCTGGTGGCCATCACCCCGGCTTGCGGCTTCGTCGACGGCTGGGGCGCGCTTTGGATCGGTATCGCCGCCGGTCTGATCTGCTTCTTCATGTCCACGACGGTGAAGAAGGCGCTTGGCTATGACGACTCGCTCGACGTCTGGGGCATCCACGGCGTCGGCGGCATCGTCGGCGCGCTCCTTACGGGCGTGTTCGCCGTCGAAGCCATTGGCGGCACGCCTGGCCTGATCGAAGGCAATGCCGCCCAGGTGCTGACGCAGCTGTGGGGCATCGCCGCCACCATCGTGTGGTGCGCGATCGCGACCTTCGCGATCCTGATCGTCACCAACATCCTCGTTGGTGTCCGGGTGAGCGAGCCCGTCGAGATCGAAGGGCTGGACATCAACCTCCATGGCGAGGTGGTCCAATAGGCCTTCGCGCAGCAACCAAGAGGGACAAAAACGCAGGAGAATTCGAGCTAGGTCTCCTCCTCCCTTGACGGCTAGCTCTACCTAAGACCCCGGCGCCGCAAACGCCGGGGTCTTTTTCCGTGCCAGCCTCTATTCAGGGGCGGCGTAGATCAAAGAGATCGCGCTGCCCGTATCCCTCAAGCATCGCCGGCACGATCGGCAAGTCCAGCTTGACCCACAGCTGAGCTGCAGCCCTTTCACCAAAAGTGCGCCGTGCCTCCGTCACAAGCCGAAGCCGAATACTCTCGGGCCCTCCATGATCTTCAATCCGTGACAACTCCGAACTGCCTACTGAGACAACTTTCGACATAGGACTTAATCCTCCTGCTGTGGTTGTCGGCCCCCGGTTATCGCAATTGCGACTCGTTGAGCGTTGGTGTAAGGCTAGAAGTGACATAAATTGGTGTCAAGTGAGTGTAAAGCGTTGTTACACGGAGCGTAACATGGAAGAGGCAAAAGAGAAGACTCAGCGACGAGTATATGCACTACCGACAGAGCTCGTAGAGCGGATTGTCGCCTATCAAGAGGCGTTGGGCCTTGCATCCGAAGTGGAAGCTGCGCGGCGCCTGCTGGATGAAGCTCTTAAATCGCGCGACGACTATCAAACGATCGTAGAGCGTTTCCGCAGTCGCCTAGCAGAAGTTCGCATATTAACTGAGGTCGCCAAGGACGTTATCGTTGGTCATCCACTAGTAAAAAAGCTTATCTTTGATGATGATGAGATTTCGTTCTATTTTAAAGATGGTGGATATGTCGAAATAACCAGTGATGGTACATATACTATTCTTAATAAGAACCGAGAACTTGTTGCTACAAATCGTAAGCCTGAACTTGATGACGAAATTCCATTCTAACAAAGTTCGATATCCTCATTCAGCGATTTGCAATGACACACTTAGAGGAACTTGTCCGCTCGCCCTTCGCGCGTCTCAATACGCTTCTCGAAGACACGCCGCCCGGCGCCACACCCTTGAACTTTTCGCTCGGCGAACCGCACACCGTGCTGCCACCTTTCGTGCAGCCCGTTCTGGAAGAGCACTTGGCGGCGTTCGGCAAATATCCGCCGATCCGGGGCATCCCGGCGCTCCGTGAGGCGATCGGCGGCTGGATGGCGCGGCGCTATCCGGCGCTTGAGGGGACCGTCGATCCGGAAATGCACATCCTGCCGCTGAACGGCTCGCGCGAGGGTTTGTTCTCCGCGATCTTTCCGGCACGCGCGCGGAAATCCCACGTCGCCGATCCCGTCGTGCTCATTCCGAACCCGTTTTATCAAGTCTACGCGGCGGCGGCGGCGGTCGCAGGGACCGAGCCGGTGTTCTTGCCCTCCGGCCCGCAATCGGGATTCCTCCCCGATCTCGACGCGATCGACGAGACGATCCTTCGCCGGACGGTCGCGCTCTATCTCTGTTCGCCGTCCAATCCGGAAGGCGCGGTCGCCTCACGCGACTATCTGGCGAAGGCGATCGCCCTCGCACGCCGCCACGACTTCCTGCTTTTCGCGGACGAATGCTATTCCGAAATCTACTGCGATGCGGCACCCCCTGGGGCTCTCGACGTTGCACACGCGTGCACGGGCAGCCTCGCAAATGTCCTGTCGTTCCAGTCGCTGTCCAAGCGATCGGGTCTGCCGGGTCTACGCTCCGGCTTCATTGCCGGCGATCCGGACTTTATCGAGGCCTATTTCCGCTTCCGGAACGTGGCTTGCCCGCAAGTACCCATCCCCATCCAGCACGTGTCGGCAGCCGCCTGGGCCGACGAGGCTCATGTGGAGGCCGGACGCGCCTTCTACCGGGCCAATTTCGAGGCGGCCGATTCGATCCTCCAAGGCCGCTACGGCCATGCCCAACCGCCCGGCGGCTTCTTTCTTTGGCTGAATATGGCCGATTTCGGCGGCGGCGAAGCCGCGGCGAAAACCCTTTGGAAAGGGTGTGGTGTCAAAGTTCTTCCAGGGACTTATCTCACGAAGCCGCAGAGCCGCCAGGCCAATCCGGGCCTGGACTTCGTCCGGCTCGCGCTCGTGCACGACGAGGAGACAACGCGCGAGGGCCTTGCGCGAATCGTCGCCACATTGGGTTAGAGGGATGGCACCGATAGGCAGATCGACGACACGACGGCGGCTTCTTCCAAGCGCCGTGGAGAACGGATTGCGCCGTCTGGTGTTCGGCACCTACGGATTCGTCCTGATCGCGGGCGCCTGCGCCGTGTGGGGGAGCCTTGCCACTTGGTCCGTCCACGATCCCAGCCTCAACAACGCGACTCCGGTCGTTCCGCGCAATCTGCTCGGCGATTGGGGCGCCGTGATCGCCGATCTCGGCATTCAGTCCTTGGGTCTTGCGGCGATCTTCCTGTTCCTTCCGCTGGCGGTCTGGGGCTGGCACCTCGTCGCCGGCACGGTTCCCAACAAGATCAAGTACCGCCTTCTCGCTTGGCCGTTCTCGGCACTCCTGCTGGCGGCCGCCTTCGCCGGACTGCCTCAGCCCAAGAGCTGGCCCCTGCTGAACGGGCTCGGCGGCATCCTCGGCGACTTCATCATGGCGGGCGCTCATATCATCGGCCCGTTCCTGCCCGAATCGGCGGTCTCGTTCGTCGCGGGCCTCGCATTCCTGATCGCCGGATTCGCTTTGCTGTTCTTCGCCTGCGGCACCAGTGCCTCGAAGCTCATCGCGCTCTGGGCGCCGCGCGCCAGTGCCGCCGAGGAATGGGCCAATGCCTGGCTCGGCGCAGGCATGCATGTCGTGATCGACGGCTTCGCGCGGACACGCCGCCTCTTCCGCCGCAAGCCGAAGGCCGGCACAATCGCGGAGGAGGATTTCGAGGCCGATGACGATGAGGACCTCGAGCCCGACGAGCCGCAGGATGTGCGAAGGGACGAGCCAAAGCGCCTGACCTACGACGATGGCCGGATCGAACCGTCGTTCGGCCCCGCGCCGCTTGTCGAGGACCGGTACGGCGACGAGCGGTATCCCGACGACGACGGCGGCGACAATGACGGCGCGGCGGCGCCCGGCTATCGCATCACCCGCCTCGAACAGGAAGACGGCAAACCGGCCCGCAAGCAGACGCGCGTGGCCGCGCGCCCCAGCGGCGCCCCATTCGACCCGCCGTCGCTCAAGCTGTTGCAGCCCAAGCCCCGCGCCGCCCGCGGCAGCGGCATCAGCGACGAAGTCCTCCAGGAGAACGCGCGCGAGCTCGAAGGCGTGCTGCAGGATTTCGGAGTCAAGGGCGAGATCACCAATGTACGGCCGGGCCCGGTCGTCACGCTCTACGAGCTCGAGCCCGCGCCCGGAACCAAGTCTTCGCGCGTAATCGGCCTTGCCGACGACATCGCCCGCTCCATGAGCGCCATCGCCGCCCGCGTGGCCGTGGTGCCCGGGCGGAATGCGATCGGCATCGAGCTCCCGAACGAACGGCGCGAAATGGTCGTGCTGCGGGAGCTTCTGGAATCGCCCGACTTCCAGCAAACGGACGCGCGCCTTCCCTTGTCGCTCGGAAAGACGATCGGCGGCGAACCGATGGTCGCCGACCTGTCGCGCATGCCGCATCTTCTGATCGCGGGCACCACCGGCTCGGGCAAGTCCGTCGGCATCAACACCATGATCCTGTCGCTGCTCTACCGGATGTCGCCGGAGCAGTGCAAATTCATCATGATCGACCCCAAAATGCTGGAACTGTCCGTCTATGACGGCATCCCGCATCTCCTGGCGCCCGTTGTCACGGACCCGAAAAAGGCCGTTGTCGCGCTCAAATGGACCGTTCGCGAGATGGAGGAGCGCTACAAGCGCATGTCCAAACTCGGCGTCCGCGACATCAAGGGCTACAACGCGCGGATCGCGCAGGCCGAAGCCAAGGGCGAGACTCTGACCCGCACGGTGCAGACCGGCTTCGACCGCGAGACCGGCCAGGCCATCTACGAACAAGAGGAGATGGATTACGAGGCGATGCCGTATATCGTCGTCATCGTCGACGAGATGGCGGACCTCATGATGGTCGCGGGCAAGGATATCGAGGCCGCGGTCCAGCGCCTGGCGCAGATGGCGCGCGCGGCCGGCATTCACCTGATCACCGCGACCCAGCGTCCGAGCGTCGACGTCATCACGGGCACGATCAAGGCGAATTTCCCGACACGGATCAGCTTCATGGTCACGTCCAAGATCGACAGCCGCACGATCCTCGGCGAGCAGGGCGCCGAACAGCTGCTCGGACAGGGCGACATGCTTTATATGGCCGGCGGCGGCCGCATCATCCGCGTGCACGGCCCCTTCGTATCGGACGACGAGGTGGAGAAGGTGGTCCACCATCTCAAGAGGCAAGGCGTTCCCGCCTATCTCGACGCGATCACCGAAGACGACGGCAGCGACGATTCGGGCGGTGACGTGGCCCCGGAATACGGAGACGGCGGCAACGATCTCTACGATCAGGCTGTGGCCGTGGTGCTACGCGACAAGAAAGTTTCGACCAGCTATATCCAGCGCCGGCTTGGGATCGGCTATAACCGCGCCGCGACCTTGATCGAGCGCATGGAGAAGGAAGGTCTGATCGGTGCCGCCAACCACGCCGGCAAGCGTGATATTCTGGTCGGGAACGACGACGCAGACGCTCCCTACTAGCCCGCGACAGGCCGTCCCAATGCTGGCCGACGCCTAGAAGTTGACCAGATTTGACGGAATCATCTATCCGAAGACGTTCGACCAACGTCCTCGCCCGGACGGCCATGACGAGGGGGATTTATGATTAGAGGCTGCGCCGCACGAGTTGCCGCAAGTTTGCCGCTCGCGCTGGGCTTGACCATGAGCCTGGCCAACGCTCAAGGCTCTTCGACGACCGTGACGAAGACTCCGCCCGCGCCGCAGGCCGCCGCCTCGCAGCCCGCGCCTCAAGGCGCGCTGCGCCCGTCCATCGGCCAGGACGCCATTCCGGCGGAAGATGCCGCGCCGGTCGAGGAAATCGTCCCGCCCAAGATGGACGAAGGCGCTAGCTGGCAGGTCGCCGTCGAAGCCTCGAAGGGACCGACCCCTCTGATCGGTCAGCAGCAGGCGGATGCGGTCGACAAGATCAACGCCTATTTCAACGGCGTGACCAGCCTCGAGGGCAATTTCCAGCAGACCGATTCGAGCAATAAGCGCTCCAACGGCCGGTTCTACGTTCTGCGCCCGGGAAAAATCCGGTTCGACTACGCACCGCCGAATCCGTTGCGCATCATCGCCGACGGCCATTCCCTGGCCATCGAGGACAAGAGCCTGAAAACGGTCGAGAAATATCCGATCAAATCGACTCCCTTCCGGCTCCTGCTGGCCAAGAACGTGGATCTGGGGCGCGATGCCAAGATCGTCGGCGTCGAGCGCGACAACAATGTCCTGGCGATCACACTCGAGGACCGCAAAGGCACGGCCGGTCACATCAAGCTATCCTTCGATTCCGGCTCCCAGCTCGAGCTGCGGGAATGGACCATCACCGACGCGCAAGGGCTGACCACGCGAGTCACGGTCGATAATCTCGTCCGGGGACGAAAAAAGTCGTCGCGATTCTTCAAATCCGACGATGTGCCGTCTAGTCCGTTTCAAGGAATGGGCGGCTAGGTCAACAACTTACCGCCGAACCTTCAACGTATTTACCAGTTATTAAGTTTTCGATCTCCGAAGCATTGAAATTGCATCGCGGACTGCATAAGTCTTGAACAGAAGCGGACCACATCGCTTTCATCGGTAGTGCCCCCCGTCTAGCCGAAGATGTGGTCTGCTCGAGCCGGCTTCCCTCCCGGCTCGCGCGAAGAACGCGCTTAGGCGTCCAACCCCGCGCAGCGGTTGGACGCCTTTTTCTTTGTCCCTCCTTCTTTATCCCTCCGCTTTTTGGCTGAGGATCCGCGCGCGGGGCACCTCCGCCATTGCCTGGAGGGCGCGGAGGGACTAGCAAACCGGTCATGCGATTGCGACTGGCCACATGGAATATCAACTCCGTTCGCTTGCGGCTCGACTTGGTGGAGCGCTTCGTCCGGGCGGAGAACCCCGACATCCTCTGCCTTCAAGAAATCAAGTGCCAGGAAGCGCAGTTCCCGCGCGCGGCCTTCGAGGCGATGGGCTTCCCCTTTGCGGCGGTGACCGGCCAGAAGGGCTATCACGGCGTCGCGACCCTTTCGAAAGTCCCTCTGGCCGGGACCGGCCGGCTCGACCTTTGCGGCGACAACCACGCACGCCATGTCTCGGTCATGCTGGCGGAGGGGGCGTCCATCTCCAAGCCACTGACCCTTCACAATTTTTACGTTCCGGCGGGCGGGGACATTCCCGATCCCGGCGTGAACGACAAGTTCCGGCACAAACTCGATTTTCTGGATGCGCTGACAAACTGGTCCGGCGCGCACAAGGCGAAATCCAAGAACCGCATGATTCTGGTCGGCGACCTCAACGTGGCGCCGCTCGAAACCGATGTTTGGTCGCACAAGCAGCTCCTCAAAGTGGTCAGTCATACGCCACCGGAGACGGAGCGCATGGCACAGGCGCTGGCATCGCACGAGTGGATCGATGTCATGCGCCGCCACGTGCCGCCGGAAGAGAAGCTCTTTACCTGGTGGAGCTACCGCAATCGCGATTGGCGCGCTTCCAATCGCGGCCGGCGGCTGGATCATGTCTGGATGACGCCCGCGCTTGACGGAGCGGCCACGTCGATGCGCGTGCTCGACCAGACGCGCGACTGGGAGCGCACCTCCGACCACGTTCCCGTAATCGTCGATCTCGAGATCGACTGAGGTCGGTTCAAGGAACGAGCTTGTAGCCGCCGGTCTCGGTAATCAAAAGCTCCGCCTGGGACGGGTCCTTTTCGATCTTTTGACGCAGACGGTAGATATGGGTCTCGAGCGTATGGGTGGAGACGCCAGCATTGTATCCCCACACCTCGTGCAGCAGCACGTCGCGCGTCACGACCCGTTCGCCGGCGCGGTACAGATATTTGAGAATGGACGTCTCTTTTTCCGTCAGGCGGATCTTTCCGCCGGCCGGATCCAGAAGCAGCTTCGCGGCGGGTTTGAACGTGTACGGGCCAATGGTGAAGACGGCATCTTCGCTCTGCTCGTGCTGGCGGAGCTGGGCGCGGATGCGCGCCAAGAGAACGCCGAGGCGGAACGGCTTGGTGACATAGTCGTTCGCCCCCGATTCCAGCCCGAGAATGGTGTCCGCGTCGGAACTTTGGCCCGTGAGCATGATGACCGGGCCCTTGAAGCCGCTCCGGCGCAGAAGCTTGCAGGCTTCGCGCCCGTCGAGATCCGGCAGTCCCACATCGAGCAAGACGAGATCGACATGGCCGTTCCGGGCAAGTTTCAGTCCGTCTTGAGCGGTCGAAGCGAGCTCCGTCTCGAACTCCTCGTGAAGAGACAACTGCTCCCTCAAGGACTCGCGCAACTCATCGTCGTCGTCGATGATGAGAATCGTACGCGCATTGCTCATGGGCCAGTCCTTCCCCGGTATTCAGAGTTGGCAGTTCGGAGGAATGCTCCTCAATAGTGGGTTTTACGAGGGGCGGGGCGAAGCCACAAGCTTATCGAGTCCGGGGCGAATACGCGAATGGAGGCTCGCGTGAGAGTGAAAAGACCACTGCCGATTGTCGTCCGGCGCGCGCCGGGCCGTCCGAAGGAAGCCCGCGTCCGGCTCGCGCACGGCGTCCGCCGGGCCGCGCTCGGCCGCGGCGGCCTCAAGGCCTTCAAGCGCGAAGGCGACGGAGC